>NZ_LMDY01000019.1 GCF_001425905.1 Methylibium sp. Root1272 | reverse complement strand
GACGACGTCATCAACGTCGCCGGCCACCGCCTGGGCACCCGAGAGATCGAGGAAAGCGTCTCCAGCCACGCCAACGTGGCCGAGGTCGCGGTGGTCGGCGTGGCCGATCAACTCAAGGGCCAGGTGGCCGTCGCCTTCGTGGTGCCCAAGGACGCGCGGGGGCTGGACGAGCCGGCGGCGCGGCTGAAGCTCGAGGGCGACATCATGAAGACGGTGGACCAGCAACTCGGGGCGGTGGCGCGGCCGGCGCGGGTGCACTTCGTGACGGTGCTGCCCAAGACCCGCTCGGGCAAGCTGCTGCGCCGGGCGCTGCAGGCGGTGGCCGAGGGCCGCGACCCCGGGGACCTGACCACCATCGAGGACCCCTCGGCCCTGCAGGCCATCCGGGAACTGCTCGGCAGGTGAGGCCGGCGCGGGCGGCTGCCGCCGCGGGCCTCAGGCGCCGCGCCGGAAGCTCGCCAGCAGCGCGCCGGCCGCGATGAACAGGCTGCCGAACACGCGGTTGATCCAGCGGATCTGCCGCGGCGTCTGCAGCGCGCGCAGCACCCGGGCGGCCAGTGCGGTGTAGACCGCCATCACCACCAGGTCGGTGAAGCCCAGCGTCGCGGCGATCACCAGGTACTGCGGCGCCAGCGGCGCGGCCAGGTCCAGGAACTGCGGCACCACGGCCAGCAGGAACACGGTGCCCTTCGGGTTCACGGCGTTCACCATCCAGCCTCGCAGCACGAGCGTGCCGATGCGCGGAACGGTGGCCTCGGTTGTCGCCTGCACCAGCGGCACCGCCGGGGCGCGCCATTGCTGCACGCCCAGCCACAGCAGGTAGGCGACGCCCAGCCACTTGATCACTGCGAAGGCCGTGGCCGAGGTGGCGATCAGCGCGCCCAGGCCCAGGCCGACCGCGAGCACCTGGGTCAGGATGCCCAGCACCAGCCCGAAGGTCATGCAGTAGCCGCGCACGAAACCGTAGCGCGCACCGGCGCTCATGGCCGCCACGGCGCCGGCGCCGGGCGAGATGCTGATGGCCCAGGCGGCCAGGAAAAAGGTCAACCAGACGGTCAGCGACATGGGGGCCTCGGCAGGAGTTCGAGCCCGGCACTTTAGCGGTGCCGGGTTTGCGCCGCTCAAGGAAGGCCGGCAAGTGCCGAAAAAAGGGCACGCCGGGGCCATTCCCCGGCCAGAACCTCATGCACGACAGCCCCACCATCGACGTTCGGAAGCTGCGGATCGGACTGCACGTTCACCTCGACCTGGGGTGGATGGAGCACCCGTTCCCGCTCAACAACTTCCGCATCTCGACCGAGCAGCAACTCGAGACGCTGCTCGGGCTGGGCCTGCAACGGGTGCGCATCTCGCCGCAGCGCAGCGACAGCACGACGCTGCAGAGCCTGGTCGGCGAGGGCGTGCTGAGTGCCGAGGCGGCTGGCGTCGAGGCGCCGGCGGCTGCGGCTGCCGATGCCGCCGCGGTGCCCGTCGCGCCGGTGGAAACGCCCGAAGCAGTCGAGCGCCGCCTGCGCCGCGAGGCCCTGCTGGCGGAGCAGGCGTGTGCGGCCCAGGCCGAGCGCCACTACAGCGAAGCCGGGCGCGTGCTGAGGCGCAGCTTCGAACTGGCGAGCAGCCAGCCGCAAGCCGCACGCGAACAGACCGAGGCGCAGGTCAACGGTTTTCTCGACAAGGTGCTCGGCGCGCAGGAAATGGCGATCCGCCTGCTCAACGAAGGCGCGGGCGACCGTGGCTCGATGCATGCGATCAACGTCACCGTGATCTCCTTGCTGCTGGGCAAGCAGATGGAGCTCAGCAAGTCCGAGATGTTCGATCTGGGCACCGGCGCGATGCTGCACGACATCGGCAAGATCGAGCTGCCCGATCGCGTGCGCTGGCTCGACCCGCTGTCGCCCAGCGTGTCCAGCCACGAGCGGCAGTTCTACCAGGAGCACGTCTCGCACGGCGTGACGCTCGGCCGCAAGATGACGCTGGCGCCCGGTGCGCTGTTGGTGCTCGCACAGCATCACGAATACGCCGACGGCACCGGCTTTCCGCTCAAGCTCGGCGCCGACCGGATGAGCGCCGCGGCCAAGATCGTCGCGCTGGTGAATCGCTACGACAACCTGTGCAACCCGGCGACGCCGGCCCAGGCGCTGACGCCGCACGAGGCGCTGGCGCTGATGTACGGACAGATGAAGGCCAAGTTCGACAGCGCGGTGTTCGGCGCCTTCGTCAAGATGATGGGCGTGTACCCGCCCGGCTCGGTGGTGCAGCTGACCGACGACCGCTACGGCATGGTGGTCTCGGTCAACTCGGCCCGGCCGCTCAAGCCCTGCGTGCTGGTGCACGAGCCCAAGCAGCCGCGCAACGAAGCCGTACCGCTGAACCTCGAGACCACGCCGACGCTCGGCATCCGCCGCAGCCTGAAGCCGCAACACCTGCCGCGGGCCACGCTCGACTACCTGTCGCCGCGGCCGCGCGTCTGCTATTTCTTCGAGCGCGCCCGCGAGACCGGCGCGCTCGACGCCCGGGGAGCCGCATGACGACGCCGCCGCCCGTGTGGGAACCGCTGATCGGCAGCCTGCTCGAGGCCGTCTGCCTGGTCGAGCCGCTGACCCTGCACGTCGTCGCGGCCAACGAGGCCGCGGCCGCCCTGTTCGGCCAGCCGCTGTCGGCGCTGGTCGGTCGGCCGGTGATCGAGCTGTCGGCCACCCCCGAGGACGAGTGCTTCTGGGAGGACATGGCGGCTGGGGTCGGCACGGCCGAAGGCCCGCAGATCCACTCGGACAGCTTCGTGCGCCATGCCGACGGCCGCATGATCCCGGTCGAGCGGCGCGTCAACCGCATCTGGATGCGGCCGGGGCAGGCGATCTACGTGCTCGGGCTGCGCGACCAGAGCGCCCAGCGCCAGGCCGAGGACGAACTCGAGAAGCTGGTGGCCGAACTGCGCGCCACGCTCGAGTCGACCGCCGAGGGCATCCTCGTCACCGACCTGCACGGCGCGATCCGTGGCTGCAACCAGCTGTTCGCGCAGCTGTGGGACATGCCGGTCGAGCTGCTGACGCAGCGCGACGACAGCCAGATCCTCGAATGGATGCGCCGCCAGGTCGTCGACGAACAGGTGTTCGTCGAGCGGCTGGACGAACTGGACCGTGACCCGCTGCTGCGGGCCAGCGACGTGCTGCGCCTGCGCTCCGGGCGCGTGCTGGAGCGCGTGGTGCTGCCGCAGTACGGCCGCGGCCAGCCGATCGGCCGGGTCTGCTCGTTCCGCGACATCACCGAGCAACTGGCCAGCGCCGCGCGCCTGCAGCTCGCCGCCCAGGTGTTCGAATCGAGCCTCGACGCGATCTTCGTGACCGACGGCGAACACCGCATCGCTGCCGTCAATGCCAGCTGCGAGCGCGTCACCGGGCTCGGCCGCGAGCAACTCGTCGGCCTGCGCACCGAGGCCCTGCTGCACCCGCCCGGCGCCGACGACGCCGACATCGCCTGGTTCGAGCCGGTGCGCGAGCAGCTCGCGCGCCGCGGCGTGTGGGAGGGTGAGCTGTGGCACCGCCGCGCCGACGGCAGCACGCTGCCGGGGCAGGTGTCGCTGGTGCGGCTGGCCGCGAATGCCGCAGACCCGGGCGAGACCGGCGTGCGCCACGTCGGCTTCTTCAAGGACCTGACCGAGACCGTGGCGGCGCAGAAGCGCATCGAGGAGCTGGCCTTCACCGACGCGCTGACGGGCCTGCCCAACCGCGTGATGCTGGCCGAGCGCCTGGATTTCGCGCTGGCGATGTCGCACCGCCACCAGGCGCCGTTCGCGCTGCTGTTCCTCGACCTCGACCGCTTCAAGCAGATCAACGACTCGCTCGGTCACGTGTTCGGCGACCGTGTGCTCGTCGAGGTGGCCGAGCGGCTGAAGACCTGCCTGCGCCAGATCGACACCGTGGCGCGGCTCGGTGGCGACGAGTTCGTGATGCTGCTGAACCAGACCGATGCGCGCGGTGCCGAGGCCATTGCGCGGCGCGTGCTCGAGGTGCTGGGGCAACCGTTCACGCTCGAGGGCATGAGCTTCAGCGTCACCGCGAGCATCGGCATCGCGATGTACCCGAACGACGGCGAGTCGATGGACGACCTGATCAAGAACGCCGACGCCGCGATGTACCGCGTGAAGGAGCGCGGGCGTGCCGGCTTCCGCTTCTACCAGCCGCAGATGAACGTCGACCTGCTGGCGCGCATGAAGCTGGACCACTCCATGCGCCTGGCGCTGGAGCGCGGCGACTTCCGGCTGCACTACCAGCCGCAGATCGACATCGCCTCGGGCGCGGTGGTCGGTGCCGAGGCGTTGCTGCGCTGGCGAGATCCCGACCTCGGCGACGTCTCGCCGGGCGAGTTCATTCCGGTCGCGGAGGAGAGCGGCTTCATCGTCGCGCTGGGTGACTGGGTGCTGCGCGAGGCGGTGCGCCAGGCCGCGCTGTGGCGTGCGCAGGGCCGCTCGATGGTGGTGTCGGTGAACGTGTCGGCGCTGCAGTTCCAGCAGGCCGACTTCGTCGACCGCGTGGCGACGGTGCTGGCCGAGGCCAAGCTCCCGGCGCCCTGGCTCGAGCTCGAGCTGACCGAGTCGATCCTGATCCGCGACGCCGACGAGGCCCTGCAGCGCCTGCGTGCGCTCGACCGGCTCGGCGTGCAGCTCGCGATCGACGACTTCGGCACCGGCTATTCGAGCCTCGGCTACCTGAAGCGCTTTCCGATCAAGAAGCTCAAGATCGACCGCAGCTTCATCAAGGGCCTGCCGGGTGACGAGAGCGATGCCGGCATCGCGCAGGCGGTGATCCAGGTGGCGCGTGCGCTGCGGCTGCGCGTGATCGCCGAGGGTGTGGAGACGGTGGCGCAGCGCGATTTCCTGCAACGCGCCGGCTGCGACGAGATCCAGGGCTTCCTGTTCGCGCCGGCCCTGCCGGTAGCGGAGTTCGAGGCGCGGACCGCGACGATGCTCGACCTCCCCAGTGGGGTGAAGGCGCGCGCTCTGGCCTGAGCTCCATAAAGACTGGATATAAATACAGTATCCTGTGGCCCTCATGGCCACGATCCGCCCCGCGCCCCTGGCCGACCCGATCAAGGGCCGCGGCACCCCGGTGCGCATCGCCCACCGCTATGAGCGTGACCAGCGCGAGGCCGTCGACGATGGCTGGGAATCGCCGACTGCCGACGATGACGGCGGGCGACCCCCGCCGGTGACCCAGGTCAGCGAGGAGCGTGTCAAGACCCTCCTCAGTGCGAACGACTCGCCGGACATCCCCTTCGACCTGTCGATCAACCCCTACCGGGGCTGCGAGCACGGTTGCAGCTACTGCTATGCGCGGCCCACCCACAGCTACCTGAACCTGTCGCCCGGCCTGGACTTCGAGACGCGGCTGGTCGCCAAGGTCAATGCCGCCGAGCGCCTGCGTGCCGAGCTGGGGCGGCCGGGCTACCGGCCCAGCGCCATCAACATCGGCTCGGTTACCGATGCCTATCAGCCCATCGAGCGGCGGCTGCGCCTCACCCGCGCGGTGCTGGAGGTGCTGACCGCCTGCGAGCACCCGTTCAGCATCGTCACCAAGTCGGCCGGCGTCGAACGTGATCTCGATCTCATCGCGCCGGCCGCGCGCCGCCGGCAGGCGATGGTGTTCATCAGCATCACCACGCTCGATAGTGGCCTGTCGCGCCGGCTCGAGCCGCGGGCCGCGTCACCGCAGCGCCGCCTGCGGGCCGTGCAGCGGCTCGCCGAGGCTGGCGTGCCGGTGGGCGTGAACGTGGCGCCCATCATCCCCTTCGTCAACGAGCCCGAGATCGAGCGCATCGTCGAGGCGGCCGCGCTGGCGGGGGCGAAATCCATCCATTACACGGTGCTGCGCCTGCCCTGGGAGGTGGCGCCGCTGTTCCGCCAGTGGTTGGAGCAGCACCTGCCGGAGCGTGCGGCGCGCGTGATGGCCCGCGTGCAGGAGATGCGCGGCGGCAAGGACTACGACGCCGACTTCGCCACCCGCATGAAGGGCGCCGGGCCGTGGGCCGACCTGATCCGCCAGCGCGTTCGCAAGGCCGAGGCGCGGCAGGGCCTGGCGCACGAGCGCCTGGTGCTCGACACGAGCCGCTTCCGCCCTCCGCTCGGCGACCCGGCGCAGCAGACGCTGTTCTGACACCTGCGCCGCGCGATCTGGCGCCGCCCGCGCCGCCGTCTTTACGCTTTCTTGATGCGCCCGGCGCGGCTTTGTATGCCGTCCTGAGGCGGCGCTTCCTAGCATCTCGTGCATGGAAAACACCGTTGCCGAGAGGTGCGCATGGACGTCGTGATGCTGGGGCTTTGGGCCCTGTTCGTCATGGCGATCGCGGGGCTGGTGCGGGTCTGCGAATCGCTGGGAGCCCGGCCGTGAGCGGCCTCTACCTGCTCGGCGGTGCAGTCGCCGCCGGCCTGCTGGTCTACCTGCTGCATGCCCTGCTGAAGGCCGAGGACTACTGATGAGTGCGCAAGCCTGGATCCAGCTCGCGGTCTTCCTCGCGCTGCTGATGCTGCTGGCCTGGCCGCTGGGCCGCTGGCTCGCGGCCGTGGCAGAAGGGCACCTGCCGCGGGCGCTGGCGCCGCTGGGCCGTACCGAGTCCGCGCTGTACCGCGCGGCCGGCATCGACGCTGTAGCCGGCATGGGCTGGAAGGCCTATGCGCTCGCGTTGCTCGCCTTCAATGCGCTGGGCACGCTGGCGGTCTATGCACTGCAGCGGCTGCAGGGCGGGCTGCCGCTGAACCCTCAGCGCCTGCCGGGGGTCGGCGCCGACTCGTCGTTCAACACCGCGGTCAGCTTTGTCAGCAACACCAACTGGCAGGGCTACGCCGGCGAAGCGACGATGAGTCATCTGACGCAGATGCTCGCGCTCGGGGTGCAGAACTTCCTGTCGGCCGCGACCGGCATCGCGGTGGCCTTCGCATTGATCCGCGGCTTTGCCGCGCGCTCGTCGTCGGCCATCGGCAATTTCTGGGTCGATGTGACGCGCATCACTGCCTATGTGCTGCTGCCGCTGTCGCTGGTGTTCGCGGTGTTCCTGGTGAGCCAGGGCGTGATCCAGAACTTCCAGCCCGACCAGGACGTGACCACGCTGGAGGGCGCGGCGATCGCCCCGCAGACGCTGGCGATGGGCCCGGTGGCGTCGCAGGAGGCGATCAAGATGATCGGTACCAATGGCGGCGGCTTCTTCAACGCCAACTCGGCGCATCCGTACGAGAACCCGACACCGTTGTCGAACTTCGCGCAGATGCTGGCGATCTTCCTGGTCCCGGCCGGTCTGGTGTTCGCGTTCGGTCGCATGGTCGGCGACTCGCGCCAGGGTGGCGCACTGCTGGCGGCGATGACGCTGATCTTCGTGCTCGCGGTCGTGGCCGTCACGAGCCTGGAGCAGCAGGGCAACCCGCAGCTTGCCGCGCTGGGCATCGATGCGACGGAAGGTGCGCTGCAGCCCGGCGGCAACATGGAAGGCAAGGAAGCGCGCTTCGGCGTTGCCGCCTCGGCGCTGTTCGCGGCCGTCACCACCGCGGCCTCCTGCGGCGCGGTGAACGCGATGCACGACTCGTTCACGCCACTCGGCGGCGCGGTGCCGCTGATGCTGATGCAACTCGGCGAGGTGGTGTTCGGGGGTGTCGGATCCGGCCTGTACGGGATGCTGGTGTTCGCCATCCTCACGGTCTTCATCGCCGGGCTGATGATTGGTCGCACGCCGGAGTACCTGGGCAAGAAGATCGAGCCCTACGAGATGAAGATGACGGCCGTCGTCATCCTCGTCACGCCGCTGCTGGTGCTGCTGGGAACCGCCGTCGCGCTCACCTCCCCGGCCGGCGCGGCGGGCCCGGGCAATCCGGGGCCGCACGGCTACACAGAGATCCTCTACGCGCTCAGCTCGGCGGCCAACAACAACGGCAGCGCCTTCGCCGGCCTGTCGGCCAACACGCCGTTCTACAACCTGCTGCTCGCGGTGGCGATGTGGTGCGGGCGCTTCGGCGTGATCGTGCCGGTGCTGGCGATCGCCGGCAGCCTGGCGGCCAAGAAGCGCCTGCCGGTCACGGCCGGCACGCTGCCGACGCACGGGCCTCTTTTCGTCGCGCTGCTGATCGGCACGGTGCTGCTGGTCGGGCTGCTGAACTACATCCCGGCACTGGCCCTCGGTCCGGTGGTCGAGCACCTGATGCAGGCCGCGGCGCGCTGAGCGGGCGGAGAACCCCATGAACAACGACAGGACCTCCCTCGCGCTCCTCGACCCCGTGCTGCTGCGGCCGGCCATCGGCGCGGCGTTCGGCAAGCTCGACCCGCGCCTGCAGTGGCGCAACCCGGTGATGCTGGGCGTCTACGTCGGCAGCCTGCTGACCACCGGGCTCGGCATCCAGGCGCTGATGGGCACCGGCGAAGCGCCGCCGGCCTTCATCCTCGCGGTGGCCACGGGGCTGTGGTTCACCGTGCTGTTCGCCAACTTCGCCGAGGCGCTGGCCGAGGGCCGCAGCAAGGCCCAGGCCGCCTCGCTGCGCGGCATGAAGCGCAAGGGGATCGCGAAGAAGCTCGAGCAGCCGCGCCATGGTTCGTCCTGGCACCCGATGCCGGCCGACGAGCTGCGCCGGGGCGCTGTCGTGCTGGTGGAGGCCGGCGACACCATCCCGCTCGACGGCGAGGTGATCGAGGGGGCGGCCTCGGTCGACGAGAGCGCGATCACCGGCGAATCGGCGCCGGTGATCCGCGAGTCCGGTGGCGATTTCGCGTCGGTGACCGGCGGCACGCGGGTGCTGTCGGACTGGCTGGTGGTGCGCATCGCGGTGAACCCGGGCGAGGCCTTTCTCGACCGCATGATCTCGATGGTGGAGGGCGCGAAACGCCAGAAGACGCCGAACGAGATCGCGCTGAACATCCTGCTGGTCACGCTGACCCTGGTGTTCCTGGTGGTCGTGGTGACGCTGCTGCCGATGTCGATCTTCGCCGTCGAGACGGCGCAGCAGGGCACGGCGGTCACGATCACCGCGCTGGTCGCGCTGCTGGTGTGCCTGATCCCGACGACGATCGGCGCGCTGCTGTCGGCCATCGGCGTGGCCGGCATGAGCCGCATGATGCAGGCCAACGTGATCGCCACCTCGGGCCGTGCGGTCGAGGCGGCCGGCGACGTCGACGTGCTGCTGATGGACAAGACCGGCACCATCACGCTCGGCAACCGGCAGGCCGCCGCCTTCCTCGCGGCGCCGGGTGTGAGCGAGCCGGTGCTGGCCGACGCGGCCCAACTCGCATCGCTCGCCGACGAAACCCCCGAGGGCCGCAGCATCGTGGTGCTGGCCAAGCAGAGGTTCCGCCTGCGCGAGCGCGAGCTCGCGGCCCTGGGTGCGAGCTTCGTGCCCTTCAGCGCGCAGACGCGGATGAGCGGCGTCGACTGCACCATCGATGGCGAGACACGGCAACTGCGCAAGGGTTCGGGCGAAGCGATCCGCCAGTGGGTCGAGGCGCAGCACGGTCACTTCCCCGTCGAGGCGCAGCGCATCGCCGACGAGGTGGCGCGCCGCGGCAGCACGCCGCTGCTGGTGGCGCAGTCCGACGGGCAGGGCGCGCGCGTGCTCGGCGTCGTGGAACTGAAGGACATCGTCAAGGGCGGCATCAAGGAGCGCTTCGCCGAACTGCGCCGCATGGGCATCCGCACGGTGATGATCACCGGCGACAACCGGCTCACCGCGGCGGCGATCGCGGCCGAGGCCGGCGTCGACGACTTCCTCGCCGAGGCCACGCCCGAGGCCAAGCTGAAGCTGATCCGCGAGTTCCAGGCCGAAGGGCGCCTGGTCGCGATGACCGGCGACGGCACCAACGACGCGCCGGCGCTGGCCCAGGCCGACGTGGCGGTGGCGATGAACACCGGCACGCAGGCCGCAAAGGAGGCCGGCAACATGGTCGACCTCGACTCGAACCCGACCAAGCTGCTGGAGATCGTCGAGACCGGCAAGCAACTGCTGATGACGCGCGGCTCGCTGACCACCTTCTCGATCGCCAACGACGTGGCGAAGTACTTCGCCATCATCCCGGCCGCCTTCGCCGGCACCTACCCGCAGCTGCAGGCGCTCGACGTGATGCATCTCGCGAGCCCGTCGTCGGCCATCCTCTCGGCGGTGATCTTCAACGCCGTGGTGATCGTGTTCCTGATCCCGCTCGCGCTGAAGGGCGTGGCCTACCGCGCCATCGGCGCGGCCGCGCTGCTGCGTCGCAACGTGCTGGTCTACGGCCTGGGCGGACTGGCGGTGCCCTTCATCGGCATCAAGGCGATCGACCTGCTGCTGAGCGCGGCGCACTGGGTCTGACACGGAGACATGCGATATGAAAACCACGCTGCGCGCCTCGCTGGTGCTGTTCCTGGCGCTGACGCTGCTGACCGGCGTCGCCTATCCGCTGCTCGTGACCGGCCTCGGCCAGGCGCTGTTCCCGGCGCAGGCGGCCGGCAGCCTGCTGTTCCGTGACGGCCGGCCCATCGGCTCGGCGCTGATCGGCCAGCATTTCGCCGAGCCGCGGTACGTCTGGAGCCGTCCTTCGGCCACCGCGTCGATGCCGAACAATGCCCAGGCCTCCGGGGGATCGAACCTGGGGCCGTCGAATCCGGCGCTGCTGCAGGCCGTCGAAGCCCGCGTCGCGGCGCTCCGAGCGGCGGATCCCGGCAACACCTCGCCGATCCCGGTCGATCTGGTCACCGCCTCGGCGAGCGGGCTCGACCCGGAGATCAGTCTGGCCGGTGCCCGTTACCAGGCCGCTCGGGTGGCCCGGGCGCGCGGCCTGAGCGAAGCGGACGTGCTGGCACTGATCGATCGGCATGCCCAGGGCCGGTGGCTCGGCTTCCTCGGCGAGCCGCGCGTCAACGTGCTGGCGCTGAACCTGACACTGGATGCCCAACAACGCTGAGGCTTCCGAGGCCACCGCGCGCGAAGCACAATCGCCCATGCTCATCAATTGCGTGGCCTACCAGGACGGCAGCAAGCTCGCGGACCTGCCCGTCGAACAGATCAGCGACTACATCTCGCGGCCCGGCTGCTTCGTCTGGGTCGCGATGCAGGACGCCAGCACCGAGGAGCTGGAAGAGATGCGCCAGGAGTTCGGCCTGCACGAGCTCGCGGTCGAGGATGCCCAGCACGGCCACCAGCGTCCCAAGATCGAGGAGTACGGCAACTCGATGTTCGCCGTGCTGCATCTGGTCGAGTCGGTGGGCCAGGACCTGAACGTCGGCGAGGTCGACGTATTCGTCGGTCCCAACTACGTGCTGTCGGTGCGCAACCGCAGCACGCAGGGTTTCCTCGGCGTGCGAGATCGCTGCGAGCGCGAGCCGCACCTGCTCAAGCGCGGTTCCGGCTTCGTGCTGTACGCGCTGATGGACGCCGTGGTCGACCGCTACTTCCCCATCATCGACACGCTCGAGTCCGAGCTCGAGACCATCGAGGAGCAGATCTTCGTCAAGGGCACGGCGCGGACCAACATCGAGCGGCTCTACGACCTGAAGCGCCGCGTGATGGTGCTCAAGCATGCGGTCGCGCCGCTGCTGGAGGCGGCAGCCAAGCTGCACGGCGGCCGGGTGCCGCAGATGTGCGCCGGCACGCAGGAGTACTTCCGCGACGTGGTGGACCACCTGACGCGCATCAACGCCTCCATCGAGTCGATCCGCGACACGGTGGGCACCGCGATCCACGTCAACCTGTCGATGGTGGCGATCGAGGAGAGCGAGGTCACCAAGCGCCTGGCGGCCTGGGCCGGCATCTTCGCGGTGGCCACCGCCTTCGCCGGCATCTGGGGCATGAACTTCGACTGGATGCCCGAGCTGAAATGGAAGTGGGGTTATCCGCTGGCGCTGGGATTGATCGCCTCGACCTGCGGCTTCGTGTGGTGGCGCTTCCGGCGCTCGGGCTGGCTGTGAGGTCGACCACCCCCGTTGCGGCTGCGCCGCTCCCCCTCGAGGGGGCGACGCTGGCGGATCGGCGAAGCCGGATCCGCGGCGTCTGCTGGCGGGGCGGCATGACGGTGTGACGGCGTGAGCGCCGTATGACCGAGTCGCGGCCCGATCCCGACCAACTGCTGGCACAACTGCGCGACGACGAAGCGCGGGCCGCTCGCGGCAGGCTGCGCATCTACTTCGGTGCGTCGGCCGGCGTCGGCAAGACCTGCGCGATGCTCCAGGCGGCGCGCAAGCTGCGCGACGAGGGCGTCGGCGTGCTGGCCGGGGTGGTGGAGACGCATGGCCGCGCCGAGACGCAGGCGCTGCTGCAAGGCCTGGAACTGCTGCCGCCGGCGGCCGTGCACCACCGCGACCGCACGTTGCCGGAGTTCGACCTCGACGCCGCGCTGGCGCGCCGGCCCGCGCTGCTGCTGGTCGACGAGCTGGCGCATTCCAACGTCGCGGGCTCGCGCCACCCGAAGCGCTGGCAGGACGTGGAGGAGCTGCTCGACGCGGGCATCGACGTCTACACCACGCTGAACGTGCAGCACCTGGAAAGCCTGAACGACGTGGTGGGCGGCATCACCGGCATCCGCGTGCACGAGACGTTGCCCGACACCTTCTTCGACCGCGCCGACGAGGTGGTGCTGGTGGACACGCCGGCCGACGAGCTGATCGAGCGGCTCAAGGCCGGCAAGGTCTACCTGACGGCGCAGGCCGAGCGCGCGGCAGGACATTTCTTCCGCAAGGGCAACCTGATGGCGCTGCGCGAGCTGGCGCTGCGCCGCACCGCCGACCGCGTCGAGGACGACGTGCAGGCCTACCGCATCGACCGGGCCATCGCGCCGGTGTGGAAGACCGAGGCCGCGCTGCTGTGCTGCATCGGGCCGCGCGACGATTCCGACCACGTGGTGCGCAGCGCCGCGCGCCTGGCGCAGCAGCTCGCGGTGGCGTGGCACGCGGTCTACGTCGAGACCCCGGCGCTGCAGCGGCTGCCGGCGGCGCAGCGCGAACGCATCCTGCGGACCGTGAAGCTCGCCGGCGAGCTGGGGGCGGACACTGCCGTGCTGTCGGCGCAGGACGTGGCGACCGCGCTGGCCACGCATGCGCGCGAGCACAACCTCTCGAAGCTGCTGATGGGCCACAACCGCGAACGCCCCTGGTGGCGGCGCGACACCTTCTCTCAGCGGCTGGCGCGGCTGGCGCCCGACGTGGATCTGATCGAAGTCGGCGAAGGCCAGCGACACGCCGTGCCGGTGCCGCGCGAGCACCAGGGCGAAGGCCACGCCGCGCCCGGCCGGCCCCGAGGCTACCTCTGGGCGGCGGCGGCCTGCGCCCTGACCACGCTGGTGGCGCTGCCCTTGCAGCCGGTGTTCGAGCTCGCCAACATCGTGATGCTGTTCCTGCTCGCGGTGGTGGGTGTGGCGCTGCGCTTCGGCCGCGGCCCGGCGGCGCTGGCGGCCTTCCTGAACGTCGCCGCCTTCGACTTCTTCTTCGTCGCGCCGCAGCTGTCGTTCGCGGTGTCCGACCTGCAGTACCTGCTGACCTTCACGGTGATGCTGGTGGTCGGGCTGCTCACCGGCCAGCTCACCGCCGGCCTGCGCTACCAGGCGAGCGTCGCGACGCACCGCGAGGCGCGCTCGCGGGCGCTGTTCGAGCTGGCCCGTGACCTGTCGGGTGAGCTGCTGACCGACCAGGTCGTCCACGCGGCCGAACTGGCGATCGAACGCGAGTTCCGCGGCCGGGCACGCACCTTCCTGCAGGACGACGCGGGCGACCTGCAGTGGCCGCGCAGCGGCGCCGATGCGCCCGGACTCGACCTCGGCACGGCCCGGTGGGTGCTGGACCATGGCGAAGCGGCCGGGCTGGGCACCGACACCTTGCCCGGCACCGCCTGGCTCTACCTGCCGCTGAAGGCACCGATGCGCACGCGCGGCGTGCTGGCGCTGCAGCCCGCGCAGCCGCGGCTGCTGCTGGTCCCGGAGCAGCGCCGCCAGCTCGAGACCTTCGCGGTGCTGGTGGCGATCGCGCTGGAGCGCGTGCATTACGTCGAGGTGGCGCAGCAGGCGACGGTGCAGATCGAGTCGGAGCGCTTGCGCAACTCGCTGCTGTCGGCGCTGTCGCACGACCTGCGCACGCCGCTGGCGGCGCTCTACGGCCTGGCCGACACGCTGGTCGACGGCACGCAGGGCGAGGCGCAGGAGATGGCACGGTCCCTCGGGGCGGAAGCCCGGCGCCTGAACGCGATGGTCGGCAAGCTGCTCGACATGGCGCGGCTGCAGAGCGGCACGGTGCAGCTCGACCGGCAGTGGCAGCCGATCGAGGAGGTGGTGGGCAGCGCGCTGCGCTCGCTCGGCCCGGCCTTGGCGCGCCACCCGGTGCGGACCGAACTGCCGGACGGCCTGCCGCTGGTGTGCTTCGATGCGGCGCTGATCGAGCGCGTGCTGTGCAACCTGCTGGAGAACGCCGCCAAGTACACGCCCTCCGTCAGCGCGGTGACGATCACCGCCCGGGTGCAGGGCGACGAGCTGGTCGTCAGCGTGAGCGATCGTGGCCCCGGCCTGCCTGCCGGCCGGGAGGAGGCGCTGTTCGAGAAGTTCGTGCGGGGCGAGCGCGAGTCGGCAACCGCCGGCGTGGGGCTGGGCCTCGCGATCTGCCGCGCGATCGTCGAGGCGCACGGTGGTCGCATTCGCGCCGGGCGCGGCGACGGCCCGCCCGAGCGGCCGGGCGCGAGCTTCGGCTTCAGCCTGCCGCTCGGCACGCCGCCGGCGCTGCCGCAGCCCGAGGCCGTGACGGGGGGCACCGCACTCGACGGCGCTGCACCATGAGCGATCCCATGCCCACCGCGATCATCGTCGAGGACGAGCCGCAGATCCGCCGCTTCGTGCGCATCGCGCTGGAGGGCGAGGGCTGGCTGGTGTTCGATGCGACGACGCTCCGGCAGGGGTTGGTCGAGGCCGGTACGCGGCGGCCCGATCTGATCGTGCTTGACCTCGGCATGCCCGACGGCGACGGGGTCGGCTACCTGCACGACCTGCGGGCCTGGTCCCAGGTGCCGGTGATCGTGCTGTCGGCACGCGCCGACGAGGCCGACAAGATCGCGGCGCTCGATGCCGGTGCTGACGACTACCTGACCAAGCCCTTCGGCGTCGGCGAATTGCTGGCGCGCGTGCGAGTGGCGCAGCGGCGCGCGCAGGGCGTCTCCGACGCCGGGACGGCGCACGTGCGCTTCGGCGCGGTCGACGTCGATCTCGCGTCACGCGTCGTGGCGCGCGACGGCGAACCGGTGCACCTGACGCCGATCGAGTACCGGTTGCTCACGCTGCTGATCGCCAACGCCGGCAAGGTGTTGACGCACCGGCAGTTGCTGCGCGAGGTCTGGGGACCGAATGCGGTGGAGCACAGCCACTACCTGCGCATCTACATGAGCCAGTTGCGGCGCAAGCTGGAGGCCGACCCGGCGCGACCGGAGTACCTGCTGACGGAGACCGGCGTCGGCTATCGCTTCGTGACCCGGGCGATGGGCTGAAGGTGCCCCGGCTCAGTCCGCCGGCCGGCGGTGCGTCAGCGGCCGCGCTCGCGATGCCGGTTGCTGCAGGGCCTGCCACGACAGCGAGGTCAGGCTGGCGCACAGCCATGCGGTGTAGAGCGTGTGGCTCAGGTAATGCGCGCCGCGCATCATCTGGGCGAGGCCGAACACGATGCCGAGCCCGCACAGTGCGATCAGCAGGGCGCGCGCCACGGCAGGGCGTCGCGTCCGCAGCATGACCGCCAGCGCGAGGAAGGAGAACGCGCCGGAGGCGTGGCCGGACGGGAAGCAATGGCCCGGGCCGCCGTCGCCGACGCCGAAGCGCCAGTGCGAGACGTAGTGCGCGACACCGCCGAACTCCTGCAGTTCCCACGGGCAGCTGGTCAGGCTGTGGCGCTTGAGCAGCGGGATCAGCACCAGGCAGACGATCGTGATGCCCAGACCCCACAGGCGTTCGCGCAGTGTGACGCACCGCCAGGGGCCGAAAGGGCGCAGCGTGATCGCAACCGTGAGCACGAACAGCGCCACGCTGAGCCAGCGCCCGCCCTGGTGCAGCAGCCCCGCGGTCAGCCAATGGGTGCGCCAGGCGAAGCCGTCTGCATCGCCGACCTGCCGCAGCAGGACCAGATCGAGACCGCTGCTGTCCCACAGCATCAGCAGGCCGAGTCCGGCCAGTGCGAGCAACAGGTCGCGTTGGGCGCTCGACAGGCGCGCGGCGTCAGGACGCGGCACGGCAGGGGGCCAGCGCGTCGAGCGCGGGCCGGTACTCGCCGGCCCGCACCCGCGCCAGACCCAGCACGGTGTGGAACAGGTTGTCGTGGCTCAAGGCGGTGTCGAGGTGGCCGCGCAGGCAGGACAGGTCGAGGCGGTCGGCCTGCAGCCGCTGCGGTGGCAGCCAGGCGATCAGCGGCACCTGCTTCTGCTCGCGAGGCGCGATCGCATAGGGCAGGCCGTGCAGGTAGAGGTTGTTCTCGCCCAGCGACTCGCCGTGGTCCGACAGGTAGAGCATCGCCGGGTCGTAGGCGGCGGTCTGCTGCTTGAGCCAGCCCACCGATTGAGCCAGCACGTGGTCGGTGTAGGCGATCGAGTTGTCGTAGGCATTGACGAGCTGCTGGTGGTCGCACTGCTGCAGCACGGTGCTCGTGCACTCGGGCGTGAAGCGCTTGCGATCGGCCGGTGAGCGTTGCGAGTACGCCGGCCCATGGCTGCCCATCTGGTGGATCACCAGCACCACGCCGCGCGCGCGCTGCGCCGCCGGCAGCGCCGCGAGCCTTGCATCGAGTCCGTGCAGCATCGCCTCGTCGAGGCATTCGCCGTGCGGGCACAGGCGGGCATCGGGGGCTGTCGCGCCGGGCGCCGGCAGTTCGGGGCGGGTATGCGGCACGCGATCGCACACCTCCTTGCAGCCCGCCTGGTTCTCGATCCACAGCACCGCGAGACCGGCGCGCTGCAGCAGGTCGAGCAGGTTCTCGTAGTCGTGCGTCCGTGCGTCGTGGGCTGTGCGGCCGAGGTGCGACACCATGCAGGGCAGGGACGCCGCGGTGTTGGTGCCACAGGACGTGACATTGCGGAAGCTGAGCACGTCGAGCGTGCGCAGTTCCGGATCGGTGTCGCGGGGGTAGCCGTTCAGCGCGAAGTGATCGGCGCGAGCGGTCTCGCCCACCACCAGCAGCAGCAGCGGCGTGCGCTGGCCGGCCAGCGGCGCCAGCGGACGTGCATCGAGGCCGATCGGCAGCGGCGGCCCGGCGGGCTTGGCCTGCTTGGCATAGGCGACGCGGCCGACCGAATAGAAGCCGTTGAGCGGGTTGACGAGGTAGCGCAGTTCCTTGTGGTTGCGCATCGTCCCCGACAGGTCCTGGAAGCACAGCAGCGTCAGCGCCGCCAGCGCCGCCAGCGCGCCGATCAGGCTCAATGCATTGCGGAGCGCCCGCGTCGGCCAGCGGCGGTAGTCGACCGGCTGGCGCCACAGCCACCACAGCGGCAGCGCGGCCAGCAGCAGCAGCGTTTCCAGCAGGCGCAGACTCAGCAGGTCGCGCGTCTCGCGCACGTCGGTGCCCAGCACGTTGAGGACCATCGTGGGGTCGATGACCACGCCGTAGCTGCCCATGAAATGGGCGCTGACCGCCGCCGTCAGCAGCACCACCGTGAGGACCGGCTTGAAGGTCGATCGCCAGGCCAGCAGGCTCAGCAACGCGGCCATCGCCGCGGCGACCATCAGCCCGAAGCCGATGCCGAACAGCAGACCGCGCGTGCCAGTGACGTCGGGCAGATCCGCAAAGGCCTTCCAGAGCGGCCAGTTGGCCGGGCCGGCGATCCACAAGGAGACCAGCCAGGCCAGAGCGAGCGGACTGCGGAGGGGCGCAGCGTGGGTCTCGGTGTCGGGGGCGTTGCGCTGGCGGAGGAGGAAGGGGACCCGGGGCAGCGAATGGGGCAACAGCATCCGGCAGACTGTGCCGGCGCCGCATTAGCGCGGCCTTAAGGCTGCGGCACCGGGCGGCGGCCGGGGGATGCCCGACCGCTCTTGGTCACTTGAACAGGTCCTTGACCCGATCGGTCCAGCTCTTGGCATTCGGCGAGTGGCGCTCGCCGCCCTTCTTCAGGCTCTCGTCAAGTTCCTTCAACAGCTTGCGTTGGTGTTCCGTCAGCTTGATCGGAGTCTCGACCGCCACGTGGCAGTACAGGTCGCCCGGGTAGCTGGAGCGCACGCCCTTGATGCCCTTGCCGCGCAACCGGAAAGTCTTGCCGTGTTGCGTGCCTTCGGGCAACTCGATCTCGGCCTTGCCGCCCAGCGTCGGGACCTCGATCGCACCACCCAGTGTCGCCGTCGCGATGCCGATCGGGATCGTGCAATGCAGGTCGTCGCCGTCGCGCTCGAAGATGTCGTGCGCCTTGATGCGGATCTCGATGTACAGGTCGCCGGCCGGGCCGCCGTTCGTGCCGGGCTCGCCGTTGCCGGCCGAACGGATGCGCATGCCCTCGTTGATCCCGGCCGGGATCTTGACCTCCAGCGTCTTGTTGCTCTTGATGCGGCCAGCGCCGTTGCAGGCCGTGCAGGGCTCGGGAATGATCTTGCCGGTGCCGTGGCAGCTCGGACAGGTCTGCTGGATGCTGAAGAAGCCCTGGCGCAGATGCACCTGGCCGGAGCCGCTGCAGGTGGGACAGGTCTTCGCGCTGGTGCCGGGCTTGGCGCCGGTGCCGTCGCAGGTGCTGCAGCTGTCCCAACTCGGGATGCGGATCTGCGTGTCCTTGCCGCGCGCCGCTTCCTCGAGCGTGATCTCCATCGCGTAGCTGAGATCATTGCCGCGGTAGACCTGCTGGCCGCCCGGGCCGCGGCGTTGACCGTTCTGGCCGAAGATGTCGCCGAAGATGTCGCCGAAGGCCTCGGCGAAGCCACCGTAGGCCTCGGGACCGCCCGCGCCGCGGCCCCCCATGTTCGGATCGACGCCGGCGTGGCCATACTGGTCGTAGGCCGCTCGCTTCTGGCCGTCGGACAGCATCTCGTAGGCTTCCTTGGCCTCCTTGAAGCTCTCCTCGGCCTTCTTGGCCCCGTCGCCCTGGTTGCGATCGGGGTGGTGCTTCATGGCCAGCTTGCGGTAGGCCTTCTTGATGTCTTCTTCGCTGGCGTTCTTGGCGACGCCGAGGGTCTCGTAGTAGTCACGCTTCGCCATGAGGGCTGCCTTCTTAATGTGCAAAGCCCCCGTGCGCCGATGACGGCTCACGGGGGAGGCTCACCGGGGTGGGCTCGTCTTACTTCTGGTCCTTGACTTCCTTGAACTCGGCATCGACGACGTTGTCATCGGCCGGCTTCGACGCGGTCGCCTCGGCCGCCGGCGCTTCGCCGCCGCCCGCTGCCGCCCCGGCCGCAGCCTGGGCCGCCTGCATGTCGGCATAGACCTTCTCGCCGAGCTTCTGGCTCGCGGTCATCAGTGCCTCGGTCTTGGCTTCGATCTCGGCCTTGTCCTCGCCCTTGAGCGCGGTCTCGGTGTCCTTCAACGCGGACTCGATCTTTTCCTTCTCGCTGGCGTCGAGCTTGTCGCCATGCTCGGCGAGACTCTTCTTCACGCTGTGCACCATGGCATCGGCCTGGTTGCGGGCCTGTACGAGCTCGAGCTTCTTCTTGTCCTCGGCCGCATTGAGCTCGGCGTCCTTCACCATCTTCTGGATCTCTTCCTCGCTGAGGCCGGAGTTCGCCTTGATGGTGATCTTGTTTTCCTTGCCGGTGCCCTTGTCCTTGGCGCCGACGTGCAGGATGCCGTTGGCGTCGATGTCGAAGCTCACCTCGATCTGCGGCATGCCGCGCGGCGACGGCGCGATGCCCTCGAGGTTGAACTCGCCCAGCATCTTGTTGCCCGAGGCCAGCTCGCGCTCGCCCTGGAACACCTTGATCGTCACCGCCGGCTGGTTGTCGTCGGCCGTGCTGAAGGTCTGCGCGAACTTGGTCGGGATCGTGGTGTTCTTCGTGATCATCTTCGTCATCACGCCGCCCAGTGTCTCGATGCCGAGCGACAGCGGGGTCACGTCGAGCAGCAGCACGTCCTTGCGGTCGCCGGCCAGCACCTGGCCCTGGATCGCGGCACCGACGGCCACCGCCTCGTCGGGGTTCACGTCCTTGCGCGGCTCCTGGCCGAAGAACTCCTTCACCTTCTCCTGCACCTTGGGCATGCGGGTCATGCCGCCGACCAGGATCACGTCGTTGATCTGGCTGGTCGAGACGCCGGCGTCCTTGATGGCGGTGCGGCAGGGCGCGATCGTGCGTTCGATCAGCTCCTCGACCAGCGCCTCGAGCTTGGCGCGCGTGAGCTTGATGTTCAGATGCTTCGGGCCGCTGGCGTCGGCGGTCACGTAGGGCAGGTTGATGTCGGTCTGCGTGCTGTTGGACAGTTCGATCTTCGCCTTCTCCGCGGCTTCCTTCAGCCGCTGCAGCGCGAGCACGTCCTTGCTCAGGTCGACGCCTTGCTCCTTCTTGAACTCGGCGATGATGTAGTCGATGACGCGCTGGTCGAAGTCCTCACCGCCGAGGAAGGTGTCGCCGTTCGTCGACAGCACCTCGAACTGCATCTCGCCGTCGACGTCGGCGATCTCGATGATCGAGATGTCGAAGGTGCCGCCGCCGAGGTCATAGACGGCGATCTTGCGGTCGCCGCCCTTGCCGTCGTTGTGCTTGTCCAGGCCGAAGGCCAGCGCGGCCGCGGTCGGCTCGTTGATGATGCGCTTGACGTCCAGACCGGCGATGCGGCCGGCGTCCTTGGTGGCCTGGCGCTGTGCGTCGTTGAAGTAGGCGGGCACCGTGATCACGGCCTCGGTGACCGTCTCGCCCAGGTAGTCCTCGGCGGTCTTCTTCATCTTGCGCAGCACCTCGGCGCTCACCTGCGGCGGTGCGAGCCGGTTGCCGCGCACTTCGACCCAGGCGTCGCCGTTGTCGGCGGCGGCGATGGTGTAGGGCATCAGGTCGATGTCCTTCTGCACTTCCTTCTCGGTGAACTTGCGGCCGATCAGCCGCTTCACCGCGTACAGCGTGTTGCGCGGGTTGGTGACGGCCTGGCGCTTGGCCGACGCGCCGACGAGCACCTCGCCGTCTTCCTGGTAGGCAATGATCGAGGGCGTGGTGCGCGCACCCTCGCTGTTCTCGATCACCTTGGTGGTGTTGCCTTCCATGATGGCGACGCACGAGTTGGTGGTCCCCAGGTCGATGCCGATGATCTTGGCCATGGTCAAAACTCCTTCAAACTGAAATCTGTTGCTGGGAAGCTGTGGATAACTTCCGCTGATTCAAGGTGGCGCGGTGTTATTTCGGCGCCGCGACGGTGACGAGCGCCGGGCGCAGCACGCGGTCGGCGATCAGGTAGCCCTTCTGCAGCACGGCCACCACGGTGTTGGCCTCCTGCTCGACCGGCACCATCGTGATCGCCTGGTGCTGGTGGGGATCGAACTTGGTGCCGGCCGGCGGCGAAATCTCGATCACCTTGTTGCGCTCCAGCGCGGTGGACAGCTGGCGCAGCGTGGCGTGCGTGCCCTCGCGCAGTTGCTCGACGGTGGCGTTCTCGATCGCGAGTGCGGCTTCCAGGCTGTCCTTCACGGGCAACAGGCTGTCGGCGAAGCCTTCGACCGCGAACTTGCGGGCCTTGCTCATTTCCTCTTCGGCGCGGCGACGCGTGTTCTCGGCCTCGGCCTTGGCGCGCAGGTAGGCGTCGGCCATCTCGGAATGCTTGGCTTCCAGATCGGCCAGGCGCTGCTCGGGCGTCGATGCGGCGGCGGCGTTGCTCAAGTCCGGCGTGTCCGCGGAAAAGGACGGTTCGATTGCGCCAGGTGCTTGATTTTCTTCAGGTTTTTCCATTTTCAGCGTGAGCTTCTGCGGGGTCGGACAGCAACTTGGGCCGGAGCCCGTATTTTCAAGAGGGGCATTTTGATCTGTGGCGAGCCCCGGCTCCGACCGGTGCGGCGGGGCGTCGCCGCGGTCGGCGGCCCGCCGATCGCGCTACTTGTCCAGCGCGGCGCTCCAGCGGTCCCAGTCGGCGAGCTGGCGCCGGTCGCGCTTGGTGGGGCGACCCTGATCGATGCTGAGGGCCGGCTCGGGCGCGATGCGCTGCTGCGCGGCGCGCGCTTCACGCTGCGCGACGCTCGCCGCGGTCTCTTCGTAAAGGGCCTGGGCTTGCGGTGCCGGGCCGCGCACGCTCGACACCCCGCGCACGATCACCGTGCGCGACAGGCCGCCACTCTGGCGCAGCAGCAGTTCGTCACCGACCCGGAGTTCGCGCGACGGCTTGGCGGGCAGGCCGTTGACCTCGATGCGGTGCTTGCCGATCTCCTCGGCGGCCAGGCTGCGTGTCTTGTAGAAGCGCGCCGCCCACAACCACTTGTCGAGGCGCACCCCGGGTCCGGCTGCGCTCATGCCGGGGCCCCCAGCTGCCTCGCGCGTTCGGCCTGGGCCTGCAGGGCCGCCGGGTCCGGCACCGCCTGGGTCGGCCAGCCTTGCAGGTGGCGGATCGCGATGTCGCTGAGTGCGGCGATCCACTCGTGCCGGTCGTTCAGGCAGGGGATGTAGTGGAACTCCTCGCCGCCGGCATGCAGGTAGGCATCGCGGGCTTCCTGTGCAATCTCTTCCAGCGTTTCCAGGCAGTCCGACGTGAAGCCGGGGCAGGCCACGTCCACGCGCTTGATACCCTGCTGCGCCAGCTGCACCAGCGTCGGCTCGGTGTAGGGCTCCAGCCACTTGGCCTTGCCGAAGCGGCTCTGGAAGGTCACCAGCACCTGGCCGGGCCGCAGTCCGAGTCGCTCGGTCAGCAGCCGCGCTGTCTTCTGGCACTCGCAGTGATACGGATCGCCGAGGCGCAGCGTGCGCTCCGGTACGCCGTGGAAGCTGAGCACCAGCCGCTCGGCCCGGCCGTTGCGCATCCAGTGATCCTCGATGCAGCGACCGAGCGCGAGGATGTAGCCCGGGTCGTCATGGTAGTGATTGACGAAGCGCAGCTCCGGCACGCGCCGGGTGCGAGCGGCCCAGGCATAGACGGCGTCGAACACGCTGGCGGTGGTGGCGGCGGCGTACTGCGGGTACAGCGGCAACACGAGGATGCGCGTCGCTCCGTCGGCCTTCAGTGCGTCGAGCTGGCTCGCCACCGAGGGCTGGCCATAGCGCATCGCCGCGCGCACCAGCACCGGGTGCCCGCGCTCGCCGAGGTAGCCGGTCAGCAGCTTGGCCTGCTTCTCGGTCCAGACCTTCAGCGGCGAGCCCTCGGCCGTCCAGATGCTGGCGTACTTGGCGGCCGACTTGGCGGGACGCACCCGCAGGACGATGCCGTGCAGGATGGGCAGCCACACCGCGCGCGGGATCTCGACAACGCGCGGGTCGCTCAGGAATTCGGCGAGGTAGCGGCGCAACGCGGGCGCGCTCGGTTCGTCCGGTGTGCCCAGGTTGACGAGCAGGATCGCGCAGCGTTCGGCTCCGCCGTGGCGGTGCGCGGGTTCGGGGGCGTGCTTCATCAGCGGGCGGCGAGGCGCAGGGCGTCGAGGTCGTTCATCACGCGGTCGATGTCGATCGGTTTGGTCCAGTAACCGGCGAATCCGGCGTCGGTCGCGCGTTGCAGATCCTGCGGCATCGTGTCAGCGGAGCACATGAAGGCCGGCGTGTGCTCGAAGTCCGGCCGGCGACGCAACTCGGCCAGCACGTCATAGCCCGTGGTGCTGGGCAGGTGGGCATCGAGGACCAGCACGTCGGGTTGCCATTCGTCGGCCATTGTCAGCGCTTCCGGGCCGTCCTCGGCGATTCGCAGGTCGATCCCGCCGCGCAGCTTGATCGCTTCTTCGAACAGGATGGCGTTGATGCGGTTGTCCTCGACGTAGAGCATGCGCAGCGGCAGGGCGGTGGTGGTGCGGCCATCCGCCGCGGGAGGCGAAGCCGTGCTCGTCGCCATGTCCCCGTCGCCGGCCGGCGTGGCGGGCGGCGGCAGCGGCAACTCCAGCCGTGCCTGCGCACCGTGCCCCGGGCGACTGTTCAACGACAGGCGGCCGCCCATCTCCTCGGTCATCCGCCGCGCGATGAACAGCCCCAGTCCGGTGCCCTCGATCCCCGAGGTCTCGCGGCCCAGCCGCTCGAAGGGTTGGAACAGCCGGGCGAGATCGATGGCCTCCAGACCGAAGCCTTGGTCTTCGATCAGCAGCGTGCAGCACCGGGTCGCGCCGTCGAGCACCGCCGAGCAGTGCAGATCGCCGCCTTCCCGGTTGTACTTGACGCCGTTGGACAGCAGGTTCAGCAGCACCTGCCGCAAGCGTTGCGGATCGGCCAGCACCGCCAGGTCCGGTTCGATGCGGTTGAGCACCGTCACGCGGCGCTGCGCCGCCTGGGGACGGATCAACTCGAGCGCCGCGTCGACCGCTTCACGCAGCGGCAGCGATTCGAGCCGGATCGACAGCCGTCCCTCCTCGACCTGCTGCAGGTCGAGCACATCGTTCACCAGCGCCAGCAGGTGCTCGCCCGCCTGCAGGATGTGGTCGCCGAACTGGGCGACGCGCGCGCTGCCGGTCGCGTCGTCCTTGCGCAGCAACTGCGCAAAACCGATCACGGCATTCAGCGGAGTGCGCATCTCGTGGCTCATCCGCGAGAGGAATGCGCTCTTGGCCTGGCTCGCCAGTTCAGCGGCGGCCTTGTCGCGCATCGCCTGCTCGGCCATCTTCTGGCGCGTGACATCGGTGTGCGTGCCGACGATGCGCCGCGGGCTGCCGTCGGGCCGGCGCTCGACGATCTTGCCGCGCTCGTAGACCCAGATCCAGTGGCCGTCCTTGTGGCGCAGGCGGTGCTCGGTGCGGTATTCGCTGATCTCGCCGGCGCGGTAGCGCCGAAGGGCGTCGATCACGCCCGGTCGATCCTCGAGGTGGATGCGGCGCGACCATTCGCGCGTCGAGGTGCCGATCTCGTCGTCGCGGTAGCCGAGCATGGCCTTCCAGCGCGGCGAGAAGAAGACCCGCTGCGTGTCCTCGTCGTAGTCCCAGATACCGTCGCCGGCGCCTTCGAGGGCGAACTTCCAGCGCGCCTCGGCCTGGGCCAGTTCGGCCTCCGCGCCGCGCTGCGCGGTGATGTCGCGGAAGGTCACCACGCAGGAGAGCTGGCTGTCGTCGGGATGGGCGCGCAGCGGTTGCACGTTCAGGCGCACCAGGCGCTCGCTGCCGTCCGGTCGCCGCAACCGGTGCACGCGATCGAGCGCGCTCCGGCCGCTGCGGAGCACCTCCCGCACCGGGTGCCGGTCTCGCTCGACCAGGCGGCCATCTTCCTCCAGCAGCTGATAGCCCAGGCGCCCGAGGCGCTGACCTGCCAGGGTCGTCGCGCGGGCTCCCAGCAGGGCGCAGGCGGACGGGTTCGCGGTGACGATCCGGCGGTCCGGCCCGATGACCAGCAGCCCGTCGGTGATCGACGCCGCCACCGAGCGGTAGAGCGTCTCGCTGAGCGCGAGCTGCCGCTCGGCGCGGCTGCGCTCCGTCACGTCGTGCTGCACGCCGATGTAATGGGTCACGCGGCCCAGCGCGTCGCGCACCGGCGCCACGTGCAGCTCGTTGATGAAAGACGTGCCGTCGGCGCGCCGGTTGCGCAGCGTGACGGTGCAGGCGCGTTCGGCGGCGAGTGCCTCGCGCAGCAGGGCCAGCCCGGGCTGGTCGCGATCGCCGGCCTGCAGGAAGCGACAGTTGCGGCCGATCATCTGGTCGAGCGGCAGGCCGCTCAGGCGTTCGAAGGCGGTGTTGGCGTAGATCAGCGGCAGATCGGGCTGGGTGGCGTCGGCCACCACCATCGGCAGGGCGGCCTCGGCCTCCAGTGCGCGCTGCATCAGGTGCACATTGCGCTCCAGGTGGCGCAATTCGGTCAGGTCTCTCGTCAGGTAGAGCACACGGTCACCGCCCATCGGCGAGATGCGGGCCTCGAAGTTGCGGACCCGGCCGTCCAGCGTCGGCAATTCGTACTCGATCCGTTGCACTTCGCCGCTGCGCAGCGCCTCGGCGATGGCGCGCATGGCCAGGCTGGCCAGCGGTTCGGGAACGACCTCGGCAAAGCGTTTGCCGCGCAACTCCTCGAAAGGCCGCAGCAGGCTCGGGTGCCGCTCGTCGCTGCACTCGACGTGGCGGCCTTCGGCATCGATCACGAACCACAGATCCGGCAGCGAACGCAGCACGGCGCCGAGCCGGGCCTGCTGTTCGGCGAGTTCGAGCTCGGTGCGGCGCCGCCGCGTGATGTCGATCGACAGGTGGATGACGCTGCCGTCGGCCAGCAACTGGTCGGTCACCAGCACGTGCTGCTCGCCGAAGCGCAGTTCGTGCTGGCGACCTTCGGCGGTCGTGAGTCCGAGCCGCCATGCGGCGAACTCGGCCTCGCGACCGATGGCGTCAGGGTAGGCGCCGGCGCGCAGCAGTGCCTGAACGAGATCGGGCCAGTGGGACGGCCATTCGGGCAGGAAGCGCTGCATGCCGGTGCGCCAGGCGGTGTTGCTCAGCACGATGCGGCCACTGGGGTCGCTGACCATCACGCCGGCGGCGACGCCTTCGATGGCCGCCTGCAGCAGCGCCTGGGTGCGCTGCTCCTGGGTGCGCCGGTTCAGCTCCTCGGTGATGTTGCGCGCGGCGCCGCGATAGCCCTGGAACTGTCCCGCGGCGTCGAACACCGGGTCGCCGCTGGTGGAGATCGTGATCGTGCCGTGGGCCGCGTCGCGGTCGGCGACGGCGTTGCGAAAGGGCCGCCGCTGCGCTCGGGCAGCCACCAGAGCCTCCCAGGATGCGCGGTGCTCGTCCTCGCGCGGTCGGTGCATGCCCTGGCCGAACCGGCCCACCTCATGGCTCGGCGGGTGGCCGGTGTGGGCCTCCACGCTGTCCGACACCCAGCTGATCGTGCCGTGCTCGTCGGTCTCCCAGAGCCAGTCGCTGCCGGCGCGGCTGGCGGCACGCACGCGGCTTTCCTGCAGGCGAGAGCGCTGTTCGAGCAACCGTGCCTGCAGCAGGGCACCGGCCAACGTCGCCAGGTCGCGCAACGTGGCCAAGGCATCGGGGGTCAGCCGCCCGGGCCGTGCGTCGATCGCACAAACGGTGCCGATCCGTTGGCCGTCGACCTGCACGGGCATCGCGGCATAGGCGCGAATGTGCGGTGCGCCGACGACGAGCGGGTTGTCCGCAAAGCGCTCGTCCTGCAGCGCATCGACGACCTCCATCGCATCGTCCCCGAGGATGGTGTGCGCGCAGAACGCGAGCTTGCGTGGCGTCTCGCGAACCTCGAGGCCGACCGCTGCGGGGAACCACTGGCGGTCGGCGGCGACCAGGCTGATGGCGCCGACGGACCAGCCGCTGTGTTGCTGAGCAAGCCGCGCGATCGCCGCGAAAGCGGGGTCCACCTCGGTGTCGAGGACGCGCAGTTCATGCAGGACGCGCAGGCGCTCGGCATCGTCGGCGGGCGCTGGGGCCGATTTCATTCAGCGGTCGGTCACCGGGTGGAAGGGCAACGTAATGTAGCGGAGCGCCATGCCCGGAGGCGGCGCCGACCGCGGCCGGCATCGGGGCGTCGTGCTTCGGTCACACTGCGGCCAGGGACGATCTGCAATGAATCTGGACATTGACAAGTTCCGCGCACTGACGCTGGATCTGGACGACACGCTGTGGCCGATCTGGCCGACCATCGCGCGCGCCGAATCCGCCTTGCAGGCCTGGCTGCAGCGGCACGCGCCGCGCGTCACCGAGCGGTTCGACCTGGCCGCGATGCGGGCCGACCGCGAGGCGGTGGCGCGCGAGCGACCCGACTGGGCACACGATCTCAGCGCCCTGCGGCGCGAAAGCATCCGGCGCCTGTTGGTCGCAGCGGGCGAAGCGGAATCCTTGCTCGACGCCGCGTTCTCGGTCTTTCTCGCCGAGCGGCAGCGCGTCGATCTCTATGCCGACGCGCTGCCGGCACTGCGGCGGCTGGCCGCGCGCTGGCCGCTGTTCGCGCTGAGCAACGGCAATGCCGATCTCGTGCAGATCGGGCTGCAGCCCTGGTTCCGAGGGAGCCTCGCGGCGCGCGAATTCGGTGTCGGCAAGCCCGATCCTCGCATCTTCGCGGCAGCCTGCGAACGCCTGGGCTGCGCGCCAAACGAGGTGCTGCACGTCGGCGACGACCTGAGGCTCGACGTGCACGGCGCGCTCGACGCGGGCTTGCAGGCCGCCTGGGTGCGCCGCGACGGCGAGCGCGGACTAGACGACAACGCGGCCCTCGGGGCACGCTGCTGGCAGGGGCCCGATCTGCTCGCGCTCGCCGACCGACTGGGCGTCTGACGGGGCTCAGTCGGTCGAGCGCGGCTCGGTGTCCTGGAAGCTCAGCACGTCGAAGTTGACGGTCGGGGCCGTCGGGTCGGTCGGCGAGGCGCCGAGGCAGATCACGCCGCGGCCGTGCAGCGTGCAGCTGCCGCGGCGCAGCGCGATCACCTCATCGCGCCCGGCGAAGCGGACGTAGGTGCCGTTGTAGCTGAGGTCGCTGACCTGGAAGGTGCCGCCGTGCCATTCCACACGGGCGTGCGAGCGCGAGACGCGCGTGTCGTCGATGCAGTAGGTGGCCTGCGGGCTGCGGCCCAGCACGGCGGGCAGGTCGACGCCGGCGAACACCCGGGTGACGTCCAGCCAGGCCAGGCGGATGCCATCCGGCGCCAGCATCGGCGCCGAGCCCTCGAACAGCGTGGCCACGGTCTCGCCGAAGCGCCGCGCATCGAGCCGGTAGACCTGCACCGGCTCCTGGCGGCCCCGCAACTGCAGCTTGCTGAGCGAGCGGAAGCGACTGCGGTGCTCGGCTTCCAGCCCGTCGAGGACCTGCTGGGTGGTGAGCGTCTCGTTGTCGCCGGCGCTGTCGAGCAGGCGGGCTGCCACGTTCACGGCGTCGCCGAAGCAGTCGCCGTTGAGTTCCACCACCTCGCCGTGCGCCATCGCGACCTGCAGCTTCAGCGCCTGCCGGCGCGCACCGCTCTGCGGAGCGCCGGCGACGATGCGGTCCAGCGACTCGTGCATTTCGTCGGCAGCCTCGATGCCACCCTGCGGCTGCTCGAACACCGCCATCAGTCCGTCGCCCAGCGTCTTGACGACCTGGCCGCCGCAGCTGCCGACGATCTGAGCCATCAAGGCAACGCTCTGCGTCACGACCGAGGCCGCCTCGGCGTTGCCGAGCTTCTCGAACAGGCCGGTGCTGCCGCGCAGGTCGGCAAACAGAACGGTGCGTTGGAGCAATGAGGTCATCAAGCCGGCGTGAGATATGTCACGCAAAGTTTATCCCGCGTGGCATGACGCCTCCATCCCCAACAAGACGGCCACAAAAAAGCCCGGCGCAAGGCCGGGCTTCGGGCGGGCAGGGCCGTGCTCAGAGATTGTCCAGGTACGTCCTCAGCTTGTCGGAACGGCTCGGGTGCTTGAGCTTGCGGATCGCCTTGGCCTCGATCTGGCGGATGCGCTCGCGCGTCACGTCGAACTGCTTGCCCACTTCTTCGAGCGTGTGGTCGGTCGACATCTCGATGCCGAAGCGCATGCGCAGCACCTTGGCCTCGCGCGGGGTCAGCGAGTCGAGGATGTCCTTCACCACGTCGCGCAGGCCGGCCTGCATCGCCGCCTCGATCGGCGCCGTGTTGTTGGTGTCTTCGATGAAGTCGCCCAGGTGCGAGTCGTCGTCGTCGCCGATCGGCGTCTCCATGGAGATCGGCTCCTTGGCGATCTTCATGATCTTGCGGATCTTGTCCTCGGGCATCTCCATCTTCTCGGCCAGCGTCGGGGCGTCCGGCTCGAAGCCGAACTCCTGCAGGTGCTGGCGCGACAGGCGGTTCATCTTGTTGATCGTCTCGATCATGTGCACCGGGATGCGGATGGTGCGCGCCTGGTCGGCGATCGAGCGCGTGATGGCCTGGCGAATCCACCAAGTGGCGTAGGTCGAGAACTTGTAGCCGCGGCGGTATTCGAACTTGTCGACGGCCTTCATCAGGCCGATGTTGCCTTCCTGGATCAGGTCGAGGAACTGCAGGCCGCGGTTGGTGTACTTCTTCGCGATCGAGATCACCAGGCGCAGGTTGGCCTCGATCATTTCCTTCTTCGCGTCGCGCGAGGCCTTCTCGCCCTGGTTCATCTTCTTGTTGATGAGCTTGAGGTCGTCGATCGGCACCACCGCACGGCTCTGCAGGTCGATCAGCTTCTGCTGCAGGTCCTGGATCGGCGGCAGATTGCGCGCCATCACCGCGCTGTAGGACTTGTTGGCCGCGATCTCCTTCTCGGCCCACTTCAGGTTCAGCGAGTTCGGCGGGAAGGTCTTGATGAAGTGGTCCTGCGGCATGCCGCACTTGTCGACCACGATCTTGCGCAGTTCGCGCTCGTAGCGGCGGATGTCGTCGACCTGCGAGCGCAGGATCTGGCACAGCCGCTCGATGGTCTTGACCGTGAAGCGCAGGCTCATGATCTCGGAGCTCACGCCCATCTGCGCACGGTTGTACGCCGGCGACTTGTAGCCTTCCTTCTCGTAGGCCTTGCGCATGCGGTCGAAGTGCGTGCGCAGTTCGTCGAAGCGCACCAGCGCCTGCGTCTTCAGCTCCTCGAGCTTCTTGGTCAGCGCCTTCGAGCCGCCGTTGCCGTCGTCGTCGTCTTCCTCGTCGAATTCGTCGAAGTCTTCCTCGGCCACGTAATCGTCGGCCTCCTCGTTCGAGACGAAGCCGTCGACGGCCTCCGAGATCTGCATCTCGCCGGCGCGGATCTTGTCGGCCAGCACCAGGATCTCGGCGATCGTGGTGGGCGACTCGCTGATCGCCAGCATCATCGCCTGCAGCCCACCCTCGATGCGCTTGGCGATCTCGATCTCGCCCTCACGCGTCAGCAACTCGACCGTACCCATCTCGCGCATGTACATGCGCACCGGGTCGGTGGTGCGGCCGAACTCGGAATCGACGGTCGACAGCGCGGCCTCGGCCTCTTCCTCGGCTTCCTCATCGGTCGATGTGGCCGTCGAGCCGCCGGCGATCAGCAGCGTGGCCGCATCCGGCGCCTGCTCGTAGACGGCGATGCCCATGTCGTTGAGCATCGACACGATGGCCTCGAGGATCTCGGCCTCGATCAGCTTTTCGGGCAGGTGGTCGTTGATCTCCTGATGCGTCAGGAAACCCCGGGTCTTGCCCATCTTGATGAGGGTCTTGAGCTCCTGGCGGCGCTTGGCGACCTCGTCCTCGGTCAGCGCCGTCTCGTCGAGCCCGAACTCGCGCATCAGCGCGCGCTCCTTGGCGCGCGACACCTTCATGCGCAGCGGCTTGGCCTTGGGCTTGTCGCCACCGGTGTCCTCGACGCTGGCTTCGCCTTCGATGTCGGCTTCGATGTCGCCCAGGTCCTCGTCGATCACCGGCATCGCCTGCTTGGCGGTCGGCTTGCGGCCCGGCTTGCCCTTGGCCGGCTCCGGGGCCGCGGCGGCCTTGGCCATCTTGCCGGCGGGCTTGGCCGGGGCGGCAGCCGCCTTGGCCTTCTTCGGGTCGGTCTCGGCCTTGCTGCCCGCCTTGGCCGAAGCCTTGGCGGCGGGCGCCGGCGCGGCGGCCTTGGCCGGCTTGCTCGCAGGGGCGGGAGCGCTCTTCTTCGCGGTCATGCGATTCCTTGGAGGATGGGTGTCTCGGGTGCCTGAAGCCATGCGCCGTGCTCCGGCCCGGCATTGGACGGCCTCGAAAGGCACCGTGCAAACACAGGTCGGGCAGCCTTCGGGCCGGAGGCGGCCGTCGGGTCTTCGGCGTTGGCGGGCAAGCTCGCGTGAGTGTCCGGAAGGTGCAGCCCTGGCGGGGGAGGATGGCCTGTTGGTAACCCTTGTCGAGGGTGGCCGGGGCCCGGAGGTGCTGCGCTCACTCTTGCCGCATACGACTAGCCGATCATTATCGGCGATTCCCGGCCGGGCGTCAAAGGCCGCAGGATCAGGAACTCGCCGTGGTCTGGCCGCGGGCGAGGCGGCGCTTGATCTCGTCGGCGCTCTGGCGGGTGCGGCGGATCGTGTCCAGCATGTCCGCGGTGAGCGGTTCGGCAGCGGTGAGGCTTTCCAGATCGCGCTCCAGTGCATCCAGGCGCACGCGGTCCGCCACGACGCGCAACTCGGCTTCGGCGTGTTCGCCGACCTCGACCTCGTGCAGCGCGCCGATGCGCTGGGCCAGGTCCGCCAGCCCCGCACCCTCGCCGCCCGCCTGCATCTCGGCGAGCAGGGTCTGCGGCGACAGCGGGCCTTCCTCGTGGTAGCGGCGATCGAGCCACCGGAAGAAGCTGCCGTGGGGATCGAGCACCTCGCACAACAGCTCGTGGGTCGCCACGTCGAGCCGATCCCACAGGTCGCAGCGCTGCACCAGCAGCCAAGCCCCGCGGTCGAGCGAGCTGGTCGCCGCACGCAGCGCCCGCCGATTGGATCGCGGCGGCGGGCGCGCGGCCTCGCGCCGGGGCAGCGCCGGGCCGCCCCACAGCGCCTGCAGCTCCGAGGACTCGAGGGCTCCGGCCCGCGCGAGCTCGCCGAGCAGCTGGCGCCGCAGCGCGCCGTCCGGCAGCGCCGACCAGAGCGGCTTGGCGTTGGCGAGCATGCGGGCACGGCCTTCGGCACTGTCGAGATCGCAGCCTTCGCGGGCCGCCTCGAGCAGTTGGCGCGACAGTGGCACCGCCTGCTCGACGCAGGCCTCGAAGGCGGCAGCGCCGTGCTCGCGCACGAACGAGTCGGGGTCGTGCTCGGCCGGCAGGAACAGGAACTTGACGCTGCGCGTGTCGCCGGCGTGCGGCAGGGCCGCCTCCAGCGCGCGACCGGCGGCACGGCGGCCGGCCGCGTCACCGTCGAAGCTGAAGACGATGCGGTCGGTAAATCGCAGCAGTTTCTGCACGTGCTCCGCGGTGCACGCGGTGCCCAGCGTCGCCACCGCGTTCGGGAAGCCGAGCTGCGCGAGGGCCACCACGTCCATGTAGCCCTCGACCACCAGTGCGTAGCCGCGCTCGCGCAGCGCCTGGCGGGCTTCGTGCAGGCCATAGAGCTCGCGGCCCTTGACGAACACCGGCGTCTCCGGCGAGTTGAGGTACTTCGGCTCGCCGACGTCGAGCACCCGGCCGCCGAAGCCGATCACCTCGCCCTGCACCGAGCGGATCGGGAACATGATGCGATCGCGAAAGCGGTCGTAGCGCTTCTGGTCCGGGCCGTCGTCGCCCTGCACGATCACGAGTCCCGATTCGGCGAGCAGCGGGTCGTCGTAGCGCGGGAACACGCTGGCGAGGCCGCGCCAGCCTTCGGGGGCGTAGCCCATGCCGAAGCGTGCCGCGATCTCGCCCGTCAGCCCGCGGCCCTTGAGGTAGTTCACCGCGCGCGGGCTGACCTTGAGCTGCTTGCGCCAGTGCTCGCCGGCCTTCGCCAGCACCTCGCTCAGCGTGGCCTGACGCTCCTTCATCGCCCTGGCGCGCTCGCGCTCCTCGGGCGAGCTGTCGTCCTCGGGCACCGTCATGCCGGCCTGCTGCGCGAGGTCGCGCACGGCATCCATGAAGCCGAGGCCGGCCTGTTCCATCAGGAAACCGATCGCGTTGCCGTGCACGCCGCAGCCGAAGCAGTGGTAGGTCTGGCGCGTCGGGCTGACCGTGAAGCTGGGCGACTTCTCTCCGTGGAACGGGCACAGTCCCTTGAGGGTGCCGCCGGCCTTCTTCAACTGCACGTGCCGCCCGACCACCTCGACCACGTCGGTGCGGGCCAGCAGGTCCTGGATGAAGGCGGGCGGGATCACAGACTCAGTCTAAGACCGCAGGGCCACCGCGGGACCACCGGACTTCATCAACGCGGCGCGAGGCGGATGGCGCCATCCAGGCGGATCACCTCGCCGTTGAGCATCTCGTTGGTGAGGATCTGCTGCACCAGCTTCGCGTAGTCGGCGGGGGTGCCCAGGCGCGACGGGAAGGGCACGCCGGCGGCCAGCGCGTCCTGCACGTCCTGCGGCATCGAGAACAGCATCGGCGTGCCGAAGATGCCCGGCGCGATCGTCATGTTGCGGATGCCGCTGCGGGCCAGGTCGCGCGCGATCGGCAGCGTCATGCCGACCACGCCGCCTTTGCTGGCGGCGTACGCGGCCTGGCCGATCTGGCCGTCGTAGGCCGCCACCGAGGCGGTCGAGATGAGCACACCGCGTTCGCCGGTGGCTTCGGGGGCGTTGCGGCTCATCGCCTCGGCGGCGAGCCGGATCATGTTGAACGTGCCGACCAGGTTGACCGTGATCACCTTGGAGAACACCGCCAGCGGGTGGGCGCCATCCTTGCCCACCGTCTTGACGGCCGGCGCGATGCCGGCGCAGTTCACCAGCCCCATCAGCTTGCCCAGCGAGACGGCCTTCGCGACGACCGCCTGGCCGTCGGCCTCGCTGGCGACGTCGCACTTGACGAAGGCGCCGCCGATGTCGCGCGCCACCGCCTCGCCGGCCTCGGCCTGCAGGTCGGCCACCACGACGGTGCCGCCTTCGCGGGCCAGCATGCGCGCGGTGCCTTCACCCAGGCCCGAGGCGCCGCCGGTGACGATGTAGACCTTGCCTGCGATGTCCATGCGGAGCTCCGGTGGTGAGTGGGTGGAGGAAGGAAAGAAAAAGGGCCGCTGCTGCGGCCCCGGTGCAAGAAGGAAAAAGAGGAAAGAGCCGCGAGCCGCCCGTCGGCCGGCCTCAGGCCAGGGCCGCCAGTGCCCGCGTCGTGATCTCGTCAACGCTGCCGGTGCCGGCGATCTTGCGGTACTTCGGGGCTGCCGCGTCGCCGGTGGCGGCCCAGGCGGCGTAGTAGTCGACCAGCGGCCGGGTCTGGCTCTGGTAGACCTGCAGGCGCTTGAGCACGGTAGCTTCCTTGTCGTCGTCGCGCTGGATCAGCGGCTCTCCGGTCACGTCGTCGACGCCGGCCACCTTGGGCGGGTTGAACTTGACGTGGTAGGTGCGGCCCGAGGCCACGTGCACCCGGCGACCGCTCATGCGTTCGATGATGGCCTCGTCGGGCACGTCGATCTCGAGCACGAGGTCGAGCTTCACACCGGCGGCCTTCATCGCGTCAGCCTGCGGAATCGTGCGCGGGAAACCGTCGAACAGGAAGCCCTTGGCGCAGTCCGGCTGCGTGATGCGTTCCTTGACGAGGCCGATGATGATGTCGTCGCTGACGAGGCCGCCGCTGTCCATCACCTTCTTCGCCTCCAGGCCCAACGGCGTACCGGCCTTGACGGCTGCGCGCAGCATGTCGCCGGTCGAGATCTGCGGGATTCCGAACTTCTGGCAGATGAAGGTGGCTTGCGTGCCCTTGCCAGCGCCGGGTGCGCCCAACAGGATCAGTTTCATCGCGGGTCCTCGTGGTTTCTTGTCGGTTCGCGCACGATGACGCCCGGGGCGGCACGCGGCTTGTCTCGCAGGGGTTCGACTCCGACGGATGAGCTCCCTCGGTGACCAAATGAGAATACCACGCAGCCTTTCGTCAGCCTGACTCGCGCGGCCGTTCTTGCGCCTGGTTGACGAGCAGAGCGCGCACGCGCGCCAGGTCCTCGGGCGTGTCGACGCCGGGTCCGGGACGCAGCGGACTCACGTGCACCGCGATGCGCTCGCCGTGCCAGAGCACGCGCAGCTGTTCAAGCGACTCGATCGCCTCGATCGGGCTCGGCGGCAGCGTCGGGTAGCGGCGCAGGAAGCCGGCTCGGTAGGCATACAGGCCGATGTGCCGCAGCGGCGGTGGATCGCTCAGCGCGGCCGCCTGGTGCAGGCCGGCGGCGTAGCCGTCGCGCCACCAGGGGATTGGCGCCCTCGAGAAGGTCAGCGCGCGGCCGTGCGCATCGCACACCACCTTCACGACATTCGGGTTCTCGAACTCGGTCATGCTGTCGATCGCGTGCGCGGCGGTGCCCATCACGCACTCGGGGCGCTCGGCCAGCAGCCGCGCGCAGGCGTCGATCAGCGCCGGCTCGATCAGCGGCTCGTCGCCCTGCACGTTGACGACGATCTCGGCATCCGGCAGTCCGAGCAGGTCGCAGGCCTCGGCCAGGCGGTCGCTGCCGGTCGCGTGGTCGCGGCGCGTCAGCAGCGCATGCACGCCGTGCCGTGCACAGGCGTCGACGGTGCGCGCATCGTCGGCCGCCACCACGACCGCGCCCGCGCTGCTGGCCAGGGCCCGCCGGGCCACATGCACCACCATCGGCAGGCCGGCGATGTCGGCCAGCGGCTTGTCCGGCAGGCGGCTCGAGCCGAGCCGTGCCGGGATCAGCACCGTGAAGCTCATTCCGACAAGGGCGCGGCTTGCGACGGGGACTCGTCGAACGCGCGCGCCTCCGACTCGAGCATCACCGGGATGCCGTCGCGGATCGGGAACGCCAGCCGGTCCGCGGCGCAATTCAATTCGTGGCTGGCGTGGTTGTGTGTCAGCGGGCCCTTGCAGATCGGGCACACCAGCAGGTCCATCAATCGGGTGTCCATGCTCATCCTTCGCGGCGCGGTGACAGGGGTGCCAATGCGGCGTCGAGTGCGGCGAAGAACGCCGGCTCGGGAGAGAAGTCTAGCGGCGCGACCCAGACCCGCGTGCCGGGTCGTTCGCGCCGCACACGGTCGACCGGGAGCTTGACGGCGTCCTTCTCGGTCACGATCACGTCGCGGGTCTCGGCCGGCCAGGGCAGGGCGTCGAACGCGGCGTGGTCTGGCAAGGGCCGCTCCTGCACGATGAGGCCGGCGCTGCGCAGCTGCTCGAAGAAGCGCCGCGGCTGCGCGATGCCGGCACAGGCGAGCACGGGCCGGCCGCGCAGCGAGTCGAGGGCGGCGGCGGCGGCCGACGCGCCCTGCCACCACGCGGCGAGCGCCACGGCGCCGGTCAGCGTGCGCCGCGTCGCGTAGCCGGGCAGCGGCGTGCTGGGCCGGTCGGCGTTGTAGAGCACCAGCGCGGTCCCGGCGCCGGCCGGTGTGTCGATCGGCTCCCGCAGCGGTCCGGCCGGCAGCAGCCAGCCGTTGCCGGCCCCTCGGGCATCGAACACGACCACCTCGACATCGCGCGCCAGGCGCCGATGCTGCAGGCCGTCGTCGGCCACGACCACGTCGACATCCGGCCAGCGCTGCAGCAACGCGCGGGCGGCCGCCACCCGGTCACGGCCGACCATCACCGGCGCGCCGCTGCGCAGATGGATCAGCAAGGGCTCATCCCCCACCACGTCGGCGGGCGTGTCGACGGTGACGGCCCGCACGCTGTCGTCCGCGCGGCCATGTCCCCTCGACACCACGCCGGGACGCCAACCCTGCCGGCGCAGGTGTTCCAGCACGGCGATCACCGTGGGCGTCTTGCCGGCGCCGCCGGCAATGCGGTTGCCGATCACCACGACGGGCCGGTCGACCCGCACGCTGCGACCGGGGTCCCGCCGGTAGCGGTGGTTGCGCAGCGCCACGGCCGCGCCGTACAGCGCGGCCAGCGGCCACAGCGCGCAGGCGACCGGCCCGCGGCGCAGCCAGTGGTGGGTCAGGAAGGTTTCGAGCCGTGCGCGCCGCGGCTCGCGGGGCGGGTCCGCATTCAACGCGGCTCGGCGTCGGCGCCGTTGCGGCTGCCCTGGGTCGCGAAGGTCAGCTGTTGCAGGCCGGCACGGCGGGCCGCATCCAGCACGTTGATCACGCTCTGGTGGGCCGCGCTCGCGTCGGCGGAGACGATCACCACGCGGTCGTTCTGGCCCGCGGCGGCGGCGGCCAGGGCGGCCGTCAGCGTGGCGAGGTCACGACCCGCGACCGCGTCGCGGTTGACCGTGTAGCGGCCGTCGCTCGCGACGCCGACGATGATCTCCTTCGGGTAGTCACGGGCGCGCTCCGAATCGGCCACCGGCAGGTTCACCTTCAGCTCGGTGAACTTGGAGTACGTGGTCGAGAGCATCAGGAAGATCAGGATCACCAGCAGCACGTCGATGAACGGGATCAGGTTGATCTCCGGTTCCTCGCTGCGGCGGTGGCGGAAGTTCATCGCCATGGTCGTCGGGCCCGGTGCTGCCGCTCAGCTCTGGCGCGAGGTGAAGCGCAGCAGGTGCGGCATGATGCGTTCGCTGGCCTGCTCGAGATCGATCGTGTACTCGTCGATCCGCCCGCGGAAGTAGCGGTAGAACATCAGCGACGGGATGGCCACCACCAGCCCGAAGGCGGTGTTGTAGAGCGCGATCGAGATGCCGTGCGCCAGCTGCTCCGGGTTGCCGCCGACGCCGGCGGTGGTCGCCGGAGCCTGGGAACCGAAGATCTCGATCATGCCGACCACCGTGCCGAACAGCCCGAGCAGCGGCGCCGCCGAGGCGATGGTGCCCAGCGTGTTCAGGTAGCGCTCGAGCCGGTGCACGGCGGCGCGTCCGGCGGTCTCGAAGGCGATGCGCAGACCGTCCTCCGTGATGCGTGGGTCGGCGATCACCGCGCGCAGGCCGCTGGCCAGCACGCTGCCCAGCACCGAGTTGGCCGACAGCTTGTTCACCACCTCGGGGGCCGGCAGGCTCTTGCTGGTGACCGAGATGACTTCATCGAGCAGCCGCTGCGGCACGACGCGGACGCTGCGCAGGCTGCTGAATCGCTCGATCACGAGCGCCAGCGCAACGATGGAACACAGGATCAGCGGCCAGATCGGCCAGCCCGCGGCTTGTATGATCGAAAACAACGAGGTTCTCCTGATTCGAGTCGCGGCGATTATGGCCCGGCCCTGGCGGTGCCCGCCGTGACAGTGCCCTCGAGCTCACCACCGCAATCGTCCACCGTTGTTGTGGATAACTTTGTGGGCAACCGCCTCGCCCCCCGCCCCAAACGCCCGCCAGTCAAGGCCGCGAACAGATTGCTCAAACAATGAGCACAAAAAAACGCTTGAGAATCAACGGCTTGCACAACTTTGACAGGCTCATGACGGGGTCAGTGCGGTGCGCGGCCTTATTTGGCGCGGCTGTGGAGTTCCGGCCCCGCATATCGAGGGGGTTCGGAGCGGGTCGAGCCTCTTGCAATGACCTCGGCTGACCGCCACGCGGGGCGCGGTGTGCTGCCGACGGACGAAGGCGCAGGCCGTGCCGCCGGGCCCCGGGTCTGGGAGGTCGCGGCGCTGGTGCATGCGGTCGCCGACGCGCTGACGGCGCGCTTCGCGTCCGTCGCCGTCCGCGGCGAGCTGTCGGGCTACACCCGAGCCGCCAGCGGCCATTGCTACTTCACGCTGAAGGATGCCGAGGGCACGGCCGCGCTGCGCTGCGCGATGTTCCGCCGCGCGGCGAGCCTGCTCGATTTCATGCCCGAGGAGGGGCATCTCGTCGAGTTGCGCGGCCGCCTTGCGGTCTACGAGCCGCGCGGTGAGCTGCAGTTCGTCGTCGAATCGATGCAGCGCGCCGGCGCCGGCGCCCTCTACGAGCGCTTCCTGCGGCTCAAGGCCCAGCTCGAGGCCGAGGGCCTGTTCGACGCGGCGCGCAAACGAACGATCGTCCGCCATCCGGCCTGCATCGGCGTGGTCACATCGCTCGCGGCGGCGGCGCTGCACGATGTGCTGACCGCCCTGCAGCGCCGAGCGCCGCAGGTGCGCGTGATCGTCTACCCGAGCCCGGTGCAGGGCGCAGAGGCCCCGGCCGCGCTGGCCGCGGCGATCGAGGCCGCCGGCCGGCACGGCCGGGCCGACACGCTGATCGTCGCGCGAGGCGGCGGTTCGCTGGAAGACCTGTGGGCCTTCAACGAGGCCGTGGTGGTGCGCGCTGTTGCAGCCAGCCGCATTCCGGTGATCGCCGGCATCGGCCATGAAACCGACGTGAGCCTGGTCGACTTCGCCGCCGACCTGCGCGCGCCGACACCCACTGCGGCGGCCGAACTGGCCGCCATGCCGCGCGAGGAGGCGCTGGCGGTGCTGCACGACCTGGCGCGGCGCGCCCGGCGCGGCGTGGCATTGCGGCTCGACGGCCAGGCCCAGCGGCTCGACCGGACTGCGCTGCGGCTCGCGCGGCCGGCCCAGGCGCTGGCGCCCCACCGCGAGCGGCTGGCGCTGCTGGCGCAACGGCAGCACACCGCGGTCCACCGCCACCTTGAGCGCCAGCAGCAGCGCCAGGCGGTGCTGGCCTCGCGCTGGATGCAGGCGGCGCGGCAACTGCGGCTGCGCGCCGTCCAGCGGCTCGACGTGCTGGCGGCCCGACTGGGTGCGCTCGACCCGCAGCGCGTGCTGTCGCGCGGTTATGCGTGGCTCGGTGACGCCGAGGGCCGCGCGCTCACCTCGGTGGCCGGGTTGCAGCCGGGTCAGGCCGTGCAGGCGCGGCTGGCCGACGGACGCATCGAGGCGCAGGTGATCGGCATCGAGCCCGACAAGCCCCCCACCTGACGCAGGCATCGCCCGCGCGGCCGGCGAGCCGACAGGCGCTGCCTACAATGGCTGTCTCATCCCCCAGGCTCAAGACCAAGGAAGGACAGACCTCATGGAACACACCCTGCCGCCGCTGCCGTATGCGATGGACGCCCTCGCGCCGCACCTCTCGAAGGAGACCTTCGAGTTCCACTACGGCAAGCACCACCAAGCCTATGTGACCAACCTCAACAACCTGATCAAGGGCACCGAGTTCGAGTCGCTGAGCCTGGAAGAGATCGTCAAGAAGTCCAGCGGCGGCGTGTTCAACAACGCCGCCCAGATCTGGAACCACACCTTCTTCTGGAACAGCATGAAGCCGCAGGGCGGCGGCGAGCCGAGCGGCGCGCTGGCGACTGCCATCAACGCCAAGTGGGGCAGCCTGGCGGCCTTCAAGGAAGCCTTCGCCAAGAGTGCCGTGGGCAACTTCGGCTCCGGCTGGACCTGGCTCGTGAAGAAGGCCGACGGCTCGGTGGACATCGTCAACACCAGCAACGCCGCCACGCCGCTGACCACCGCCGACAAGGCGCTGCTGACGGTCGACGTGTGGGAACACGCCTACTACATCGACTTCCGCAATGCGCGCCCGAAGTTCGTCGAGACCTTCCTCGGCTCGCTCGTGAACTGGGACTTCGCGGCGAAGAACTTCGCCTGAGCGACGCTTTCGCGAACACCCGGGCCGGCCGCGTGCCGGCCTTTTTCATGCCGCAAGCGTTCAGGGCTTGAAGGCGGCGCCGCTGAGCCGGCTGCCCGGCTTGAGCCCGCGCTTGGCGAACCAGCCCTGGTTCATCTCGAGCACCAGCCGCACCGGCTGCGTCGAGCACTTCGAATCCAGCGTCTGCGGCGGCATGTCGACGATCTGCGTGATCGTGCCGTCGTCGGCCAGGTAGGCGATCGACAGCGGCAGCAGCGTGTTCTTCATCCAGAAGCACTGTGTCGCGGCCTCGTCGAAGACGAACAGCATGCCGTCGTTGGTGGGCATCGTCGGCCGGTTCATCAGGCCGATGGCGCGCTGCTCGGGCGTACGAGCCACCTCGGCCTGGATGTTGTGGATGCCCGCATTGAGGCGCACCGACGGCAGCTTCTGCGGGCCCGATTGCGCGGGCGCGGTTGCCGCCAGCAGCGAAAGCAGCGCGGGAACGACGAGACGGAGGCGGTGGAGTCGTGCGGGCTTGATCTGCATCAGTTCGGCAGGCGGAGTTCAGTCCTAGATTAACGCACGGGGCCTTGCGCAGCCGACCGCAAGCTGACGCCTGCCGGGTCCCGACGACGCCCCATGCCTGCCACCAGCCTGACGCTTGCCACCCCTGCGCTTGCCCCGCCGATCGAACTGTCGGGGCGGCAGCGCGTCGCGCTCGACGACGACGCGGCGCTGGCCGCCTGCACCACCTGGCAAACCGGCAGCGACGGCCGGCGCGAGGCGCGCACGCGGCTGGTCTTGCAAGGCTTGCATTGCGCGGCCTGCGCCGGGCTCATCGAAGCAGCACTGGAGCGGCTCGATGGCGTGCATGCAGCGCGCGTCAACGGTGCGTCCGAGCGCGCCGAGGTCGACTGGGACCCCGCCCGCACCCGCGCGTCCGTCCTGATCGACGCCGTGCAGCGGGCCGGCTACCAGGCCTATCTGGCCGACGCCGATGACGCCCTGCGGGCCCGCCAGGCCGAGTCGCGCCAGGCGCTGTGGCGGTTGTTCGTCGCGGCCTTCTGCATGATGCAGGTGATGATGGCCGCGGCGCCAGGCTACTTCGCGGCGTCGGGCGACATCGCGCCCGACCTGGCCGCACTGCTGCGCTGGTCGGCCTGGGTGCTGACGTTGCCGGTGCTGCTGTTCTCGGCGCGGCCCTTCTTCGGCGGCGCCTGGCAATCGCTGCGCCAGGGGCGCATCGGCATGGACGTGCCGGTGGCTCTCGGCATCGCGGTCACCTTCGTCGCCAGCAGCGGCGCGAGTTTCGACCCCGGTGGGCTGTTCGGCCACGAGGTCTACTTCGACTCCTTGACGATGTTCGTCTGCTTCCTGCTGGCTGGCCGCTGGCTGGAGGCGCGTTCGCGCGAGCGCAGCACACGCTCGCTCGACGCCCTGCTGCGCCGTCTGCCCGACAGCGTCGAGCGCCTCGCCGCAGACGGCAGCGTGGCCTGGGTGCCGGTGGCGCGGCTGGCGATCGGCGATCGGGTCCGCGTCGCGGCGGGGCAGGCCTTTCCGGCCGATGGCTGCCTGATCGAAGGCCGTACCCAGGCCGATGAATCGCTGCTGACCGGCGAGGCGCGCCCGCAGACACGCGGCGTCGGCGACGCGGTGATCGCCGGCAGCCTGAACCTCGGCGTACCGGTGCTGATGCGGATCACGCAGACCGGCGGCGGCACGCGCCACCAGCAGATCGTCGCGCTGATGCAGCGCGCGCTGACCGAGCGGCCGGCGACGGTGCGCTGGGCCGATCGCATCGCCGCGCCCTTCGTCGGCGGCGTGCTGCTGCTGGCGGCCGTGGCCTTCGGCGCCTGGATGAACATCGATCCGTCGCGGGCCGTCTGGGTGGCGGTGTCCATCCTGATCGTGACCTGCCCGTGCGCGCTGTCGCTGGCCGCGCCGTCGGCATTGATCGCGGCCACCGGCGCGCTGGCGCGTCGTGGCGTGCTGGTGCAGCGCCTCGATGCGCTCGAGACGCTGGCCCAGATCGACGTCGCCTGCTTCGACAAGACCGGCACGCTGACCGAGGACCGCCTGGCGCTCGCGCAGGTGGCCTGTCCGGACGGTGTCGACCGCCCGGCGTGGCAGGTGCGTGCGGCGGCGCTGGCCGCCCACTCCCGGCATCCCCTCTCACAGGCGCTGGTGCGCGCGACGCCCTCCGCAAACACCCCGTCCTGGCCCTGGCACGGCGTGCGTGAGCAGGCCGGGCAGGGCCTCGAGGCGCTCGATGCCGACGGCCGGCGCTGGCGGCTCGGCTCGGCGGCCTGGGTCGGCGCCGTGCCGCCCACCGATCTCGCGCGGCCGGCGGTGTGGCTGGCGCCGCAGGACGGGACGGCGGCCCCGCCGCACGCGCGCTTCGAGTTCGACGAGGCGCTGCGCCCGGATGCGGCCAGCCTGCTGCAGTCGCTGCGGGAGCAGGGCATCGGGCTGCGCCTGCTCTCGGGCGACCGCGCAGGGGCCGTGCAGGCGGTGGCGCAGCGCCTGGGCCTCGGGAGTGCGCAGCACGACGCCACGCCGCAGGACAAGCTGGCCAGCCTGCGCGCGCTGCAGCGCCAGGGCCACCGCGTGCTGATGGTGGGTGATGGCCTGAACGACGGCCCGGTGCTGGCCCAGGCCGACGTGTCCATCGCACTCGGCCACGGCGCTGCGCTCGCGCAGCAGCGCGCCGACATCGTGGTGCTGGGCAGCCGGCTCGGCGAGATCGCCCAAGCGCGGACGGTCGCCCGGCGCTGCGCCGGCATCGTCCGGCAGAACCTGGCCTGGGCCGTGGCCTACAACGCGGTGTGCGTGCCGCTGGCCTTGTTGGGCTGGCTGCCGCCGTGGGCCGCGGGGCTGGGCATGGCGCTGAGTTCGCTCGTCGTGGTCGGCAACGCGCTGCGCCTCGCGCGCTGAGAAGAAAGAAGAAGGAACGGCGGACCGGATGGACAGCCTCTACTTGCTGCTGCCGCTGTCGGTGCTGCTCGCGCTCGTGGTGCTCGGCGTGTTCGCCTGGGCGGTGCACCACGGCCAGTTCGACGACCTCGAGCGCGAGGCCGCCCGCGTGCTCGAGGAACCCGGCGCCTGCGGCGCGCCCGCCACGGCCGCGGGTTCGATGGCGAACGCATCGATCGAAGCTTGACCGGCGTCAAGCCGCATTCGGGTTTCGGTTCGGACACTCCCTGTCATCGACAGGATGCGAGGAGAGTGCGATGAACGCAATGGCGGCCCAGGGTGCAGCGCCGGTCTACGAGGATCGTGTGGTCACGCAGTTCGCGCTGGCGGCCGTGTTGTGGGGCGTGGTCGGCATGGCGGTGGGCGTGCTGATCGCAGCGCAGCTGACGTGGCCGGAGCTCAACTTCGGCATCCCCTGGCTGAGCTACGGGCGGCTGCGGCCGCTGCACACCAACGCGGTGATCTTCGCGTTCGGCGGCTGTGCGCTGATGGCCACCTCCTTCCACGTCGTGCAGCGCACCTGTCAGGTCCGGCTGTTCGCGCCGGCGCTCGCGCAGTTCACCTTCTGGGGCTGGCAGGCGGTGATCGCGCTGGCGGCGATCACGCTGCCGCTGGGCATGACCAGCGGCAAGGAGTACGCCGAGCTCGAGTGGCCGATCGACATCCTGATCACGCTGGTGTGGGTGGCCTACGCGGTGGTGTTCTTCGGCACGATCGGCATCCGCAAGGTGCGCCACATCTACGTGGCCAACTGGTTCTTCGGTGCCTTCATCCTGACGGTGGCGCTGCTGCACCTGGTCAACAGCGCCGCACTGCCGGTGAGCCTGACCAAGAGCTACTCGGCCTACGCCGGCGTGCAGGACGCGATGGTGCAGTGGTGGTACGGCCACAACGCGGTGGGCTTCTTCCTCACGGCGGGCTTCCTCGGGATGATGTACTACTACATCCCGAAGCAGGCCGAGCGGCCGGTGTACAGCTACCGGCTGTCGATCGTGCACTTCTGGGCGCTGATCTTCACCTACATGTGGGCGGGGCCCCACCACCTGCACTACACCGCGTTGCCCGACTGGGCGCAGAGCGTGGGCATGGTGTTCTCGCTGGTGCTGCTGGCGCCGAGCTGGGGCGGGATGATCAATGGGATCATGACCCTCAGCGGGGCCTGGCACAAGCTGCGCGACGACCCGATCCTCAAGTTCCTGATCGTCTCGCTGTCGTTCTACGGCATGTCGACCTTCGAGGGGCCGATGATGTCGATCAAGACCGTCAACGCGCTCTCGCACTACACCGACTGGACCGTCGGCCACGTGCACAGTGGAGCTCTAGGCTGGGTGGGCTTCATCTCGATGGGCTCGCTGTACTACCTGATCCCGCGCATGTTCGGCCGCAAGGCGATGTACAGCGTGCGGGCGATCGAGCTGCACTTCTGGATCGCGACCATCGGCGTCGTGCTCTACATCGCCGCGATGTGGATCGCCGGCGTGATGCAGGGCCTGATGTGGCGTGCGATCAACCCCGACGGCACGCTGGTCTACAGCTTCGTCGAGAGCGTGAAGGCGACCTTCCCGTTCTACCTGGTGCGCCTGGTGGGCGGACTGCTCTACCTGAGCGGGATGCTGCTGATGGCGTGGAACGTCGTGATGACCGTGAAGGCGGGCCGCCGCGCGCACGTGCCGGTGCCCACCGCGCTGGCGCGCGCCTGAACCCTGCCAAGGACCCGATGACATGAGCAACGAACACAACGCGACGCCGGCCCGTGGCCACGAGCGCATCGAGACCACCAACTGGCTGATGATCGTGCTGATCCTGGTGGTGGTGGCCGTCGGCGGCCTGGTCGAGATCGTGCCGCTGTTCTTCCAGCGCAGCACCACCGAGCCGGTGCCCGGCCTCAAGCCCTACACCGCGCTGCAGGTGGCGGGGCGCGACATCTACGTGCGCGAGGGTTGCTACAACTGCCATTCGCAGATGATCCGCCCGTTCCGTGCCGAGACGCTGCGCTACGGGCACTACTCGATGGCCGGCGAGTTCGTCTACGACCGGCCGTTCCAGTGGGGCAGCAAGCGCACCGGACCCGACCTGCACCGCGTCGGCGGTCGCTACAGCGACGAATGGCACCGCCTGCACCTCGAGAACCCGCGCGACCTGGTGCCCGAGTCGAACATGCCGGCCTACCCCTGGCTCGCGACGGCCGTGGTCGATGCCGCCGTGATGCCCACCAAGCTCGGAGCGCTGCGCACGCTGGGCGCGCCCTACAGCGATGCCGAGGTCGCCAAGGCTGGTGACGACGTGAAGGGCAAGACCGAGCTCGACGCGCTGGTGGCCTACCTCCAGTCGCTCGGCACCGCGGTGAAGTAAAAAGGAGATACGCGAAATGAGCCTGAACGAACTGCGGGCGGCCGTGACGCTGCTGTCCTTCCTGGTCTTCGTCGGCATCGTCGCCTGGACGATGTCACGCCGACGCCGCGAGAGCTTCGACGAAGCCGCCCGCCTGCCGTTCGCGGCCGACGAGGCGGGATCCCTGCTGGGGGACCGTCATGAGTGATTTCGTCGCGGTCGGCTGGCCGCTGTTCATCGCCATCGTCACGATCGCCGGCCTGGTGGCGTGCCTGGTGCTGCTGTTCATCGCCAGCCGGCGCAAGGTGATGGCCGGCGACAACACCACCGGCCACGTGTGGGACGAGGACCTGCGCGAACTCAACAACCCGCTGCCGCTGTGGTGGATGGGCCTGTTCGTGCTCACGGTGCTGTTCGGTGCGCTCTACCTGGTGCTCTACCCGGGCCTGGGCACGCACCCCGGGCAGCTGCGGTGGACATCGCAGACGGAATACGAGGAGGAGATGGCGCTTGGCCGCGCCCAGGTCGAGCCGCTCTACGCGCGCTTCACCTCGATGTCGGCCGCCGATCTGGCACGCGACCCGCAGGCGCGAGCGCTGGGCGAGCGGCTGTTCATCAACAACTGCGCGCAGTGCCACGGCTCCGACGCACGCGGCAGCAAGGGCTTCCCGAACCTGACCGACGCCGACTGGCTGCATGGCGGTTCGCCCGAGCAGATCGCGCAATCGATCGCCCAGGGACGCCAGGGCATGATGCCGCCGATGGCGGCGGCGGTCGGCAGTGCCGACGACGTGCGCAACGTCGCCCACTACGTGCTGAGCCTGTCGGGCAGCGCGCACGACAGCATCGCCGCGCAGATCGGACGCACCAAGTTCACTGCCTGCGCGGCCTGTCACGGTCCGACCGGCAAGGGCAATCCGGCGCTCGGCGCGCCCAACCTCGGCGACCGGATCTGGCTGCACGGCTGGGGCGAGGAGGCCGTGGTCCGGATGATCACCGAGGGCAAGACCAACGTGATGCCGGCGCACGCCGGGCGGCTGAGCGACGCGCAGATCCAGGTGCTCTCCGCCTACGTGTGGGGGCTCTCGAACAGCGGGGCCATGACGGCTGCGGCGAAATGACGCGCTGCAGACCCGACGCGAGCTGCCGATGAGCCGATCGGCGTCACGCGTGATCCCGATCGAACCGGTGTCCGACGACACCGGCGAGATGGTCTCGCTGTACGCCAAGCAGGCGACGATCCACGCGCGCTCGGTGCACGGCTGGTTCGCCGCCTGGCGCTGGGCGCTGGTGTGGGCGACACAGCTCGTGTTCTATGGGCTGCCCTGGTTGCCATGGAACGGCCGCCCGGCAGTGCTGTTCGATCTGGGCGCGCGGCGTTTCTACATCTTCGACCTGGTGCTCTACCCGCAGGACTTCATCTACCTCACCGGCCTGCTCATCCTGTCGGCCTACGGGCTGTTCCTGTTCACCGCGGTGGCCGGCCGCCTGTGGTGCGGCTACGCCTGCCCGCAGACGGTCTACACCGAGATCTTCATGTGGGTCGAGCACCACATCGAGGGCGACCGCCAGGCGCGCCTGAAGCTCGACGCTGCGCCCTGGGGCGCCGCGAAGCTGGCTCGCCGGTCGGCCAAGCACGCGGTGTGGCTGGCGATCGGCCTGTGGACCGGCTTCAGCTTCGTCGGCTACTTCACGCCGATCCGGGAACTGGGCAGCGAGGCCCTGAGCCTGGTGGGCCTGGCCGGCGCGGGTGCAGGCGCGGCAGGGCCAGGCCCGTGGGAAGCGTTCTGGGTGCTGTTCTACGGCTTCGCGACCTACGGCAACGCCGGCTTCATGCGCGAGCAGGTGTGCAAGTACATGTGCCCCTATGCGCGGTTCCAGAGTGCGATGTTCGATCGCGACACGCTGGTGATCAGCTACGACCCCGCGCGCGGTGAACCGCGGGGCTCGCGCCCGCGCAGCCTGGCGCATGACGCGCTGACCGCGCAGGGCAAGGGCGATTGCATCGACTGCACGCTGTGCGTGCAGGTCTGCCCGACCGGCATCGACATCCGCGAGGGGCTGCAGTACGAGTGCATCGGCTGCGCGGCCTGCATCGACGTGTGCAACGGCGTGATGGACAAGATGGCGTATCCACGCGGCCTGATCCGCTATGCCACCCAGAACGGCCTCGCTTCCGGCCGGAGCGCGCTGGACTGGCCGCGCGTGTTCCGCCCGCGGGTGCTGGTCTACGGCGTGATCCTGCTGCTGATCTCGGGCGGCTTCGTCACCAGCCTCGCGCTGCGCAGCCCGCTGCGCGTCGACGTGGTGCGCGACCGCGGCACGCTGGCGCGGCTGGTGGACGAAGGCCGCATCGAGAACGTCTACCGACTGCAGGTCATGAACGCCACCGAGTCGGCGCAGCGTTACCGGGTGGTGGTCAGCGGCATTGCCGGCGCACAGGCGCAGGTGCGTGGCGAGGTGCTGCTGGCCCCGGCCGAATCGCGCTGGGTGCCGGTCGCGGTGCAGGTGCCGCCGCAGACCGCCGCGGCACTCGGCCCGGGCGCTCACCCGCTGCGCTTCGAGATCACCCGCGAGGCCGATGGCGTGCAGTCGGCGGCCAGCGTGACCGAGAAATCCACTTTCGTCGTGCCGCGATGAGCGCGCACGCCTCACCGGAGATGCCCATGGCCCCGAGCGACAAGACCCCGAGCGCGATGCCCGCACCCGACCGACCGCTGCCCTGGTGGCGCGAGCCCATGCTCTGGCTGGTGCTGGGCGGTCCGCTCGCGGTGGTGGTGGCCGCGATCGCGACCGCGGTGATCGCCGTGCGCGGCAGCGATCCGGTGCTCAGTCGAAGCAGCGAGCCGCTGGGCAGCGACACGCCGGCCGTGCAGGCGCGCAATCACGCGGCCACGCCGCGACCCGAGCGCTGAACGTGGCGCGTACCGACCCGAAATGGCGACGATGAGACAACGCACGTTGTGGATCGCCTGGCCGTCGTTCCTGATGGCCGGGGTGCTGGAGATCCTGGTGTTCAGCGCTGCCGATCCGGCGGACTTGAGCGGCTGGGTCGGTCGCGCGCTGGCGACGGTGTCGCCGGCCGGCGTCTACACGCTGGCCTTCTTCGCGTTCTGGATCGTGTGTGCGCTGGCGTCGATGCTGACGCTGCTGCTGGCGACGCCGGAGCCGGCAAATACCGAACCGCGCCGCTGGCCCTGAGTCGCCGGGCGAGGCAGTGCGGCGAGTCTTCAGCAGGCCGGGCCGTTGACGAGCCGGCGCAGACCGGATTCGTCGAGGACGCGGATGTCGCGCTGCTTCACCTCGAGCAGGCCGTCGTCCTGGAACTTCGAGAACGTGCGGCTGACGGTCTCGAGCTTGAGGCCGAGGTAGCTGCCGATCTCCTCGCGCGTCATGCGCAGCACCAGCGACGAAGCCGAGAAGCCGCGCGCCTGCAGTCGCTGCGTCAGGTTGAGAAGGAAGGCGGCCAGCCGCTCTTCGGCCCGCATGCTGCCGAGCAGCAGCATCACGCCGTGGTCGCGCACGATCTCGCGGCTCATGATCTTGTGGAACTGGTGCTGCAGCGGTATGGATTCGCGCGACAGCTTCTCCAGCTGCGAATAGGGGATCTGGCAGACCTGCGAGTCCTCCAGCGCCACCGCGTCGCAGGCATGGCGGTCGGTGCTGATGCCGTCCAGGCCCAACAGTTCGCCGGCCATTTGGAAGCCGGTCACCTGATCGCGGCCGTCGTCGGCCGACACGCAGGTCTTGAAGAAGCCGGTGCGCACCGCGTAGAGCGACTCGAAGCGATCGCCGGCATGGAACAGCGTGTCGCCGCGTTTTACCGGGCGGCGGCTGCCGACCAGCTGGTCGAGGTGGTCGAGATCCTCGTCCGACAGACCCACGGGCAGGCAGAGTTCGCGCAGGTTGCAGCTGGAACAGGCGACCTTGAGGGCCTCGATGCGGATCGGTTCGCGCTCCATGCGTTTCATTATGGTCTTGTGCGCCGCCTGAGGAGGAGCAAGTGTGTCGGCGACGGTGTCGTGAGGGGCAAGTTGCATGATCGTCCTCAAGCTGTGTGCGGATTGTCGGGGGCCGCCGGCAGCCGGCCTTGACCCAGATCAAGAGCCCCGTGAAGGCCCCTCGGCACAGTCCGGACATGCCCCCTCCGACCCTGACCGACATGCTGGAACCGGCTGCGCCGAGCGAGGAACTCCTGAGTCGCCTGGACGCCGGGGGGCCGCGCTACACCTCGTACCCGACCGCCGACCGCTTCGTGGAAGCTTTCGGCCCAGCGCAGTACCGGCAGGCCCTGGACCAGCGCCGCAGCGGCGCCCCGGCGGCGGGCGCGGTGGGGGGCGGCACGCCGCTGTCGCTCTACGTCCACATCCCGTTCTGTGAGTCGGTCTGCTACTACTGCGCCTGCAACAAGGTGATCACGCGCCAGCACCGGCGCGGAACCGAGTACCTTGAGTGGCTGGGCCGCGAGGTGGCGCTGCACCAGGACGTGATCGGCAGCCGCCAGCGCGTCAGCCAGCTGCATTTCGGCGGCGGCACGCCGACCTTCCTGGACGATGCCGAGCTGTCGCAGCTGATGGCGCTGCTGCGCGGCGCCTTCGATCTGCAGCCGCAGGCCGAATGCTCGATCGAAGTCGACCCGCGCACCGTCAACGCGGCGCGGCTGCGGCACCTGAAGGCCCTGGGATTCAACCGCCTGAGCTTCGGCGTGCAGGACTTCGACCCCGCGGTGCAGCACGCGGTGCATCGCGTGCAGCCGGCCGAACAGGTGGAGGCGCTGATCGCCAGCGCGCGCGCACTGGGCTTCGATTCGATCAACGTCGACCTGATCCACGGCCTGCCCAAGCAGACGCCGGCCTCGCTGGCCCGGACGGTGGAGCAGGTGGCGCGGCTGCGGCCGGACCGCGTGGCGCTCTACGGCTATGCGCACCTGCCGCAGCGCTTCAAGCCGCAGCGGCGCATCCACGCGGCGGACCTGCCGAGAACGGCGCAGCGCGTGACGATGCTGTCGAACGCAATCGCCGGCTTCCTGGCGCACGGCTACGACTACATCGGCATGGACCACTTCGCGTTGCCCGGCGACGCGCTGGCGGCGGCCAAGCGACAGGGCCGGCTGCACCGCAATTTCCAGGGCTACAGCACCCAGCCCGACTGCGACCTGATCGGCCTGGGCGTCTCGGCCATCGGCCGCGTCGGCGCGTCGTACAGCCAGAACGCGAAGACGCTGCCGGAGTACCAGGACGCGCTCCGCTCCGGCGAGCTGCCGGTGGTGCGGGGCCTGGTGCTGACGCGCGACGACGTGGTGCGCCGCGCGGTGATCATGGCGCTGATGTGCCAGGGGCGGGTGGTGTTCGAATCGATCGAGCTGGCCCACCTGCTCGATTTCCGCCGCTACTTCGAGGCCGAGCTGCGGCGGCTGGAGCCGCTGGCCGGGCAGGGGCTGATCGAGATCGACGACGACGCGATCCAGCTCACGCCGCTGGGCTGGTACTTCGTGCGCGCGGTGGCCATGGTGTTCGATCGCCACCTGCAGGCCGACCGCGACCGCGAACGCTACTCGCGGCTGATCTGAGCGCGGACACCGCATGAGCCTCTCGCTGGTGGCGGCCGGTCTGGCGATCGGGCTGGCGGGCAGCCCGCATTGCGCAGCGATGTGCGCCGCGCCCTGTGCGGCGATCGAGCGATCCTGCGGCGGCGCACGGCCCGCGCGGGCCGCCGCCGCCCTGCATCTGGGGCGCCTGCTGTCCTACGGTCTGGCGGGGGCGCTGGTGGCCACCGGGGCCGGATGGATGACCGAACTGGCCCAGGCCACCACCTGGCTGCGGCCGCTGTGGACCCTGCTGCAGGTGGCCGTGGTGGTGTTCGGCCTGTGGCTGCTGGTTACCGGGCGCCTGCCCCGCATCGTGCTGGGGACCGGCGCCGGTCCCGGCGCAGCCGTGCCGATGCTCGGGCCGCTCCCGGCCATGGGTCGGCGGCGCGGCTGGGCCTGGGCCGGCACCGCCGGTCTGCTGTGGGCGGCCTGGCCTTGCGGCCTGCTCTATTCGGCGCTGGTCGTTGCGGCGCTGGCCGACGGGCCGATGGCGGGCGCGGCGGTCATGCTCGCCTTCGCGCTGGGCGGTGGGCTGGCCTTGCTGCTCGGTCGCGGCGTGCTCGGGCGCCTGGGACGGGGCGCCGGCGCGGCGAGGTGGGCCGGCGCCGTGCTGGTGACGGCCGGCGGGTGGGCGATCTGGCAGCAGCTGACCGGGCCGTCCGGGCCGTGGTGCGGGGTCGTCTAGTGCACCGGGTCGATGGCGGCCGCGGGAAGGTCCCGATCGTTCGCTGCGCTGCACGATGGCTCGCCTAGAATCGAAGTTACCCCCTCTGTTCCTTTCGACCCCTTACCCAGCGGAGACGCAAGTCCATGTACCAGCACATCAAGGTGCCTGCCGACGGCCAAAAGATCACCGTCAATGCCGATTACTCGCTCAACGTGCCCGATCAGCCCATCATCCCTTTCATCGAGGGCGACGGTACCGGCTTCGACATCACGCCGGTGATGATCAAGGTGGTCGACGCGGCGGTCGAGAAGAGCTACGGCGGCAAGCGCAAGATCCACTGGATGGAGATCTACGCCGGCGAGAAGTCGACCAAGGTCTATGGTCCCGACGTCTGGCTTCCCGAGGAGACGCTGCAGGTGCTGAAGGAGTACGTGGTGTCGATCAAGGGCCCGCTGACCACGCCGGTGGGCGGCGGCATCCGCTCGCTCAACGTGGCGCTGCGCCAGGAACTCGACCTCTACGTCTGCCTGCGCCCGATCCAGTACTTCGAAGGCGTGCCGAGCCCGGTCAAGGAGCCGCACAAGACCAACATGGTGATCTTCCGCGAGAACTCGGAAGACATCTACGCCGGCATCGAGTTCGAAGCAGAGAGCGAGAAGGCCAAGAAGCTCATCAAGATCCTGCAGGACGAGTTCGGCGTCAAGAAGATCCGCTTTCCCAATACTTCGGGCATCGGCATCAAGCCGGTGTCGCGCGAGGGCACCGAGCGCCTGGTGCGCAAGGCCATCCAGTACGCGATCGACAACGACAAGCCCAGCGTGACCATCGTGCACAAGGGCAACATCATGAAGTTCACCGAGGGCGGCTTCCGCGACTGGGCCTATGGCCTGGCGCAGAAGGAGTTCGGCGCGCAGCCGATCGACGGCGGCCCGTGGTGCAAGTTCAAGAACCCGAAGACCGGCAAGGACATCACCGTCAAGGACTCGATCGCCGACGCCTTCCTGCAGCAGATCCTGCTGCGCCCGGCCGAGTACTCGGTGATCGCCACGCTCAACCTGAACGGCGACTACGTGTCCGACGCGCTGGCGGCCCAGGTGGGCGGCATCGGCATCGCCCCGGGCGCTAATCTGTCGGACTCGATCGCGATGTTCGAGGCCACCCACGGCACCGCGCCCAAGTACGCCGGCAAGGACTACGTGAACCCGGGCTCCGAGATCCTGTCGGCCGAGATGATGCTGCGCCACATGGGCTGGACCGAGGCGGCCGATCTCGTCATCTCGTCGATGGAGAAGTCCATCCTCTCGAAGAAGGTCACCTACGACTTCGCGCGCCTGCTGGACGGCGCCACGCAGGTCAGCTGCTCGGGCTTCGGGCAGGTGATGATCGACCACATGTGATGGAGTTGCCGGCAGTCCGCCGGCCCGCGACCCGACAGCCCCAGCGCATGGATATGCCTGGGGCTTCTTGTCGTCTTACGGCCCGGCCGGGCAAGTTGCCCGCGCCGATCCGGGCCGAATGCCTATTCCGGAAGCGCAGGCGTGTCCCCATCATCGACGTGCTCAACCGGAGGACTCGGCGATCAGCGGGCTGACCCGGAACGTCGAGTCCACGCATCGCGCCCGCACTTCATTCAACGAGGACGACATGGCTGCCTACCAGTTCGATGATCGCAACACCCGCTGGAACACGCTCGGCGGTTTTCAGCACCTGGCCTATTCCATCCTGAACATCGACGAGGCGCGCCTGACGGCCGACGTGCTGTTCAAGTTCGCAGCGAACCAGAAGATCGCGCTGCACCGGCACATGGCGCTCAACAACACCTTCGTGATCCAGGGTGAACATCGGCTGTATGAGCCCGACGGCCGGCTCAAGGAAGTCCGGCCGGTGGGGAGCTACACCTCGAGCCCAGCCAATCCGGCGCCGCACCGCGAGGGAGGCGGCGACCAGGACGTCGTCATCCTGTTCAGCATCAGGGGCAACGACGGCGTGCTCTACGAGGTGCTCGACGATGACCAGAACACGATTGCCACGATCTCGATGCAGGACCTCGCGGCGCTGTACCAGCTTCAGCAAGAACAAGCGCGCAGTACGACGGTGACAGCGACTTCGTCGTGATCGCGGATCGAGGGCCTGAAACAGGCCCACATCAACCCAGAGTCGCGCACCGCGCCGCTTAGCGCGGTGCGCGGGCGAAGAGCACGAAGGCAGCTAGCAAGAAGGCGATCTGGGCCAGAGACCGTACCCAGATCGGCCACGGCGCCATCGCGTGCTCCAGCCGATCGACTTCGGCGGCCACCGTCCGGAACCCGGCGCGGTCGACGTAGTCTTCGCGGCCCTGCAGCGCTTCAAGGTATCCGTCGCGGTCTTGAGTTCCCATGCGTGCGATTGAAGCGCAGCAGGCTGCGCCCGTGTCGTGCAAAGGTCACGAGAGGTGTTGGCCCGACGCTTCGCCACCTATTGCAGGGGATCCGGCACCGAGGGTGTCGGCCCGAGCACACCAGCGGCATGGCTCCTCGAGCGCCGGGCGCTTGTCCTACGTGAGCGTGCGGCGGCGTCCTCGTCATGACGCGTCCGGAATGTTCGAGCATGGGGCTCCTCGTCAGGTCAACGGAGCATCACCATGGGCAAGTACTTTCTGGGCTGGATTCTGGGCGTGCCGGCCATCGTGCTGGTGATCATCTATTTCTTCTTCAACTGAAGCAGGACTCGACGGTCCGATGGCCTGGTTCAGGCTCCGCCCCCGCAAGTCCCGACTGGGCGTGCCGAGGCAGACGCCGGTGGCGCCGATCGATTTCGACATCGACGAGCCTGCGACGTCCGACCAGGCATGGCTGAACTCGACCATCGAGCTCCGCAGCGGCCTCACCGTGATCGAGCATCCCTTCGACACCTTGCCAGGCGAGTTGCAGGAGCAACTCGCCACCGCGCTGGACGCGTCGAAACGTCGGCGTTAGGCGCGGGCAGGGTGTCGTCCAGGCCTCAGCAGTGCCGGTAACGGACGGATTGCCGACCGTGGCTCAGGCGTTGTAATGTGGCGATCATCATGGATACCGGCTACGAGTCCTTCAACAACCGCGAGGAGTTGATGCGCGCGCGAGTCGCCGGCTGCTTCTCGTGTCTGGGCATCTTCCGGCCGGCCGACATCGTGCTTTGGCTGCACGAGGACACCACGGCGGCCTGCCCGGTCTGCGGTGCCGACACGGTGCTTCCCCACGTGGACAACCTCGCGGCGCTGCGGGCGATCCACGCCGGGCTGGTGAGCACCGACGAAACGGTCCCTGCAGTGCTGGACATGACGCCTCCGTCCCGCCGAGGGGAGTGAAAGCTCGTGACCCCCGCGCGGCTTGTGGCCACCGTCGAGTGCCTGCACTGACCGTAGCGGTGAGATGGCGATGGACGCAGTGCTCCTGACCGGCACCATTCGCGCCCTCTCTCGGAACGGCAGCGTGGCCGCTGTGGAAGTGCATGACACCGGAGAGTTCACCGTGATGAAGTGGCTGGGCGGCGGTTCGATCGCCATCGGTGACCGCTTGCTGGGCGCGCTCAATGCCTTCGGCAGCGAAACCCTGTTCAATGTCACGCAGCGCGTCGATGTCGACGCCTTCATCCAGGCCATCGACTGCACCGCAAACGACGCGAGGCGGCTGTGCGGCTAGCCTGCCGGCGCCCAGGATCTGCCCATGCGGGCGCCAGGACGGGTCAAGCCTCGGGCGCGTAGTTCTCGTTCGAGAATTGGTCCAGATCCAATCGCCGTTGCTCCCAGGCCCGGCGTCGTTGCTCGACGTCCGTAGCGCCCGGAGCCGCCCTCCCCATGCCGGACGCGTGCCGGGGTGGCGGTGTGTCGGTCGCCGGATCTTCGGGCGCGGTGTGTGCGGGCTTCACGCGCACCATTACGCGCCGAGCCGCTGACTCGGTCCTTTCACGCTCCACCGCTCGCTGGGGACGGCCTGCCGTGTCGTCCTGCGCACCATCCGGAGATCGGACGGTGGCGACCCCTCAGCGACGGGGGAGGCCGCGGGCCCGGCATTTGCAATGATCGAATCCGCAGTCGGCCCGCGCGTTTCGCGTGCCACCCCGCAGAGAGAGCCATGGCATTCTTCAAGTCTCCCAAGAAACGTGCACTGCCACCGCCCGACCTGACGTGCGTGATGCCGGCCGTTCCCGCGGCGCCCGCGGACACCGAGGGCGCGGGCTGGCTGGCGTCGTCGTTCGACTTGCGCCAGGGGCTCGACGTGTCGGAGTCGCCGCTGGACACGCTGCCGGGCGATCTGTTTGCCGACGTGCAACTGGCCCGTCCCATGCCGGACGAGGCCGGGGGGCGGTCCCGCTGAGGAAGCGCCTCGGCACTGCATGAATCCGGTGCGCCGCTGGCTCGGGCCGGGGCAGGCCCAATGGCTGGAGGCCCGTCGTTGCCGCATTCCAGTGCACATCGCTGCGCCTGGGCGGCGCGCGTGGGTTCAGTGTCCGGCCGCCAGTTCCCGGTCGCCGGCGGAGGGCCGGACGGCCGCCGAGGCCGAAGCCGCGTCGGTGCGGCTCTCCAGCGGGGCGATGTTCTGGGCCAGCTTGCCCTTGGGCCCGTCCACCAGATCGAAGCTGACGCGGGCGCCTTGCTTCAGCGTGCGAAAGCCCTCCATCGCGATGGCCGAGAAATGAGCGAACACGTCCTCCCCGCCGCCTTCAGGTTCGATGAAGCCAAAGCCCTTGGCATCGTTGAACCACTTGACCGTGCCGTTGACCATGGATGTTCTCCAACCCCTCGACGATCGATTCTGGGCAGGGCGGACGGGGCCTGTCAAGCCGGCGTCCGTCGTGACGGACGAACGGGATCGACCGGCCGGGGCCTTGAGTTCGGGCCCAGTGGTGTCATATTGACCGGCATGGAAGTCGCTTCCAAGCTGTCGATAGAATCATTTCCATGCCTGACGACACCGTCCCGCCCGCGCCCCCGAAACGCCCGGCCACCAAGCCGGACGACGGGCAGGGCGCGGTCGTGGTCGAACGGCAGTCGGCCCGCGTCGAGCCGCCCCGGATGTACCAGGTGGTGCTGCTCAACGACGATTACACGCCGATGGAGTTCGTCGTGATGGTCCTGCAGGAGTTCTTCCAGCGGGATATCGAGACGGCGACGCAAATCATGCTCAAAATCCACCACGAGGGTCGGGGCGTGTGCGGCGTCTACACGAAAGATGTCGCCTCGACCAAGGTCGAGTCGGTGCTCGCCGCGGCCAAGCGGTCGGGACACCCGTTGCAATGCACTATGGAGGCCGCATGATTGCGCAAGAACTGGAAGTCAGCCTGCACATGGCGTTCGTCGAAGCGCGTCAGCAGCGCCACGAATTCATCACGGTCGAGCACCTGCTTCTGGCGCTGCTCGACAACCCGTCCGCGGCCGAGGTGCTGCGCGCCTGCTCCGCAAGCCTCGATGACCTGCGCAAGAGCCTGACGCAGTTCATCAAGGAGAACACGCCGACGGTGGGGGGCACCGACGAGGTCGACACCCAGCCCACGCTGGGGTTCCAGCGTGTGATCCAGCGCGCGATCATGCACGTGCAGTCCACCGGCTCGGGCAAGAAGGAAGTGACCGGTGCCAATGTGCTGGTGGCGATCTTCGGCGAGAAGGACTCGCACGCGGTGTACTACCTGCATCAGCAGGGGGTCACGCGGCTGGACGTGGTGAACTTCATCGCCCACGGCATCAAGAAGTCCGAGCCGCCCGAGCCCTCCAAGGGCGCCGAGGGCGGCAGCGGCGAAGGCGAGAAGGAAGAGGCCGGCGAAGGCAAGGGCTCGCCGCTGGACCAGTTCACCCAGAACCTCAACCAGCTGGCGCGCGACGGCAAGATCGATCCGCTGATCGGCCGCGAGCACGAGGTCGAGCGCGTGATCCAGGTGCTGTGCCGCCGGCGCAAGAACAACCCGCTGCTGGTCGGCGAGGCCGGTGTCGGCAAGACGGCGATCGCCGAGGGCCTGGCGTGGCGCATCACGCAGAACGAGGTGCCCGAGATCCTGGCCGACGCGACCGTCTACTCGCTGGACATGGGCGCGCTGCTGGCCGGCACCAAGTACCGCGGCGATTTCGAGCAGCGCCTGAAGGGCGTGCTGAAGGCCCTGAAGGAGCAGCCGCATGCCGTGCTGTTCATCGACGAGATCCACACCCTGATCGGCGCCGGCGCGGCCTCGGGCGGCACGCTCGACGCCAGCAACCTGCTGAAGCCCGCGCTCGGGTCGGGCCAGCTCAAGTGCATCGGCGCGACCACCTTCACCGAGTACCGCGGCATCTTCGAGAAGGACGCGGCGCTGTCGCGGCGCTTCCAGAAGGTCGACGTGGTCGAGCCGTCGGTGGAACAGACGATCGAGATCCTCAAGGGCCTGAAGTCGCGCTTCGAGGAACATCACAGCGTGAAGTACGCGCTCGGTGCCCTGCAGGCCGCGGCAGAGCTGTCGGCCAAGTTCATCAACGACCGTCACCTGCCCGACAAGGCGATCGACGTGATCGACGAGGCCGGTGCGGCCCAGCGCATCCTGCCCAAGAGCAAGCAGAAGAAGACCATCAACCGCGCCGAGGTCGAGGAGATCGTCGCGAAGATCGCGCGCATCCCGCCGCAGAGCGTCAGCAACGACGACCGCGGCAAGCTGAAGAACCTGGACCGCGACCTGAAGAGCGTGGTGTTCGGTCAGGACCCGGCGCTCGACGCGCTGGCGTCGGCCATCAAGATGGCGCGCTCGGGCCTGGGCAAGCCGGACAAGCCGATCGGCTCCTTCCTGTTCAGCGGTCCCACCGGCGTCGGCAAGACCGAGGCGGCGAAGCAACTGGCCTTCATCCTCGGCATCGAGCTGGTGCGGTTCGACATGTCCGAGTACATGGAGCGCCACACGGTGAGCCGCCTCATCGGCGCGCCGCCGGGCTATGTCGGCTTCGACCAGGGCGGGCTGCTGACCGAGGCGGTCACCAAGAAGCCGCATTGCGTGCTGCTGCTCGACGAGATCGAGAAGGCCCACCCCGACGTCTTCAACGTGCTGCTGCAGGTCATGGACCACGGCACGCTGACCGACAACAACGGGCGCAAGGCCGACTTCCGCAACGTGATCATCATCATGACCACGAACGCGGGCGCCGAGACGATGAACAAGTCGACGATCGGCTTCACGAACGCCCGCGAGGCGGGCGACGAGATGGCCGACATCAAGCGCCTGTTCACGCCGGAGTTTCGCAACCGGCTCGACGCGATCGTCAGCTTCCGCGCGCTCGACGAGGAGATCATCCTGCGGGTGGTCGACAAGTTCCTGCTGCAGCTCGAGAGCCAGCTGGCCGAGAAGAAGGTCGACGTGACCTTCTCCGACGCCCTGCGCAAGCACCTGGCGAAGAAGGGCTTCGACCCGCTGATGGGCGCGCGGCCGATGCAGCGGTTAATCCAGGACACGATCCGGCGCGCCTTGGCCGACGAATTGCTGTTCGGCCAGCTGGTCGATGGCGGACGCCTGTCGGTCGACATCGACGCCGAAGGCCAGCCGGTGCTCGATATCACGCCGTGGAAGAAGAGCGACAAGCCGAAATCGGAGCCGGCCACGGCCGACTGATCCGGCCCGGCCGGCAGCGGCGTGCAGACAGCGGGGAGCTTCGGCTCCCCGTTGTGCTTTCAGGCCCCGGGCTGAGGCGCCAGGCGGGCGGCGGGATCTTGTCGGAAGTAGTCGCGGAACAGCTCGTACAGCGCGGGCTGCTCGTCGCGCAGCGCGTGCGGCGCGACGAAGAAGGCCTCGGCCGCCACCGGAAAGAATTCCTCGATGGCTTCCGCGCCATACGGGTCGAGGAAGGGCTCGCGGCCGGCGTCGAGCTCGCGGCACAGCCGCTGGTAGGCTGACTCCAGCACCTGCAGCCAGTGCACGCGCGCCGCGCGACCGGGCAGCACGGGCACGCCGTCGGCAGCCAGGCCGTCGGCCATGTCCAGCACGTGCACGAACTCATGGATCACGACGTTGTAGCCGCGCTCCGCGGTCACGCCGGCCTCGGCCACGTCGTGCCAGGACAGCATCACCGGCCCGCCTTCCATCGCCTCGCCGGTGAGCACCTCTTCGTAGCGGTGCAGGATGCCGTGCTCGTCCACATGTTCGCGCTGCGCCACCACCTCGTCGGGATGCACCACGATGCCGACGAAGCCGTCATAGGCGGCCAGACCGAGCTCCAGCACCGGCAGGCAGGCCTGCGCGGCGATCGAGACGGCGATCTCGTCGCTGAGCTCCAGGCCGCCGACCGCGGTGAACTCCTTGTCCGCCAGGAACAGGCTGACCAGGGCCTGCAGACGTTCACGCCCGGCGTCGTCGAGCGCGGCGAGGAAGGGGTAGCGCTGCAGCGTCAACTGCCACAACGCCGACGGCACCGCCCGCGTGCGCAGCGTGCGAGCCTCGCGCCGACGGCGCCACCAGCGCGCGATCACGGCGCGGCGTGCGCGGCCGGAGGAGCGGCGGGGGCCAGCCGCTGCAGGCCGCGGGTGCTCAGGCGCAGCACGCCGGCGCGAGCCGCCCGCGCGGGGGCCTCGTCGAGCTCCCAGTCGGTCAGCACGTGGCGGGTGAAGCCGGGGGCCAGTTCCTGCGTGGCCGGACGATGGGTGTGGCCGTGCACCAGCAGCGGCGTGCCGGCTTCGTGCATCCATTGCACGGTGGCGCCGGTGTCGAGGTCGGCCCAGGTCTCCGGCCGGCCGTCGCGCTGCTGTTGCTGCATGCTGACCGCGCGGATCTGGGCGGCCAGCGCACGGCGCTCGGCCAGCGGCCGCGCCAGGAAGTCCTCACGGGCCTGTTCGGTGCGCACGACCGCGCGGAAGCGCTGGTACTCCACGTCTTCCAGGCACAGCGCATCGCCGTGGGTCAGCAACACCCGCTCGCCGAAGGCCCGCAGCACCGTCGGGTCGGGCAAGGCCGTCACGCCGCACTCCTTCAGCAATTCGGCACCGACCAGGAAATCGCGGTTGCCGGCCATGAAGGACACGCTGCGCCGCGCGGCCGCCTCCTTCAGCACCTCGACGACCTGTTGCTCGAAGCCTTCGTGCCGCGCGTCGTCGCCGATCCACACCTCGAACAGGTCGCCGAGGATGAACACCGCATCGGCGGCTGTGTGGAGCAGGTGCTGCGAGAACGCCTCGAAGGTGCGCGGATGGCTCGCCTGCAGGTGCAGGTCGGAGATGAAGTCGATCGCCCGCCAGTCGGCGGGCGCCTCGAACTCCCAGAACTGTGGCAGCGATGGCGACGCGCCGGCGCCCCGGGGCGTTGCGGCCGGCGACACGGTCATCGGCTCCGTGCGCCTCAGGCGACTTCGTTCGCGCGCGTGATCACCACGTCCTCGAGCGGCACGTCGTCGTAGCCACCCTGGCGGCCGGTCTTCACGCGTTCGATCGCATCGACCACCTCGGTACCGGCCACCACCTTGCCGAACACCGCATAGCCCCAGCCCTGCGGGCTTTCCGACTTGAAGTTGAGGAAGTCGTTGTCGGTGGCGTTGATGAAAAACTGCGACGACGCGGAGTGCGGCGCATTGGTGCGCGCCATCGCCAGCGTGTACTTGTCGTTCTTCAGCCCGTTGTTCGCCTCGTTGGCGATCGGGGCCTGGGTGGGCTTCTGCTTCAGGCCCGGCTCGAAGCCGCCGCCCTGGACCATGAAGCCCTTGATGACGCGGTGGAACACCGTGCCGTCGTAGTGGCCGGCCTTCACGTAGCTCAGGAAGTTGGCGACGGTGGCAGGGGCCTTGGCGTCGTCGAGCTCGGCGCGGATCACGCCATGGTTGGTGTGCAGTTCGATGGTCTTGGTCATGTCATGGCTCCAGCGTGGCTTTCTTGATGAGCACCGGCGTCGCCGGCACGTTCTGGTGGGGGCCCTTGGTGGTGGTGGGCACGCCCTTGATGCGGTCGACCACGTCCATGCCCTCGACAACCTTGCCGAACACCGCGTAGCCATTGCCGTCGCGCGAGTTCGCCGGGTCGAGGAATGCGTTGTTGGACAGGTTGACGAAGAACTGCGCGGTGGCGGAGTTCGGGTCCATCGTGCGCGCCATCGCGATGCTGCCGCGCTCGTTGCGCAGGCCGCTGCGGTTCTCGAGTGCGATCGGCGCCCCGGTCTTCTTCTCCTTCATGTCCTTGTCGAAGCCGCCGCCCTGGATCATGAAGCCGTCGATCACGCGGTGGAAGATCGTGCCGTCGTAGTGACCGCCCTTCACGTAGGCGACGAAGTTGTCGACGGTCTTCGGGGCCTTGGCGGGGTCGAGCTGCAGCACGATGTCGCCTTCGCTCGTGGCGAACCGCACCTTCTGTGCCGTCGCGGACAGCGGCGCGGCGATCACGACAGCAGCCAGCGCCAAGGCGGCCCAGGTTCTGGAAATCATCGGGGGTCTCCTGAATGCAAAAGGCGGGTTCGCCACCCGCTCCGGGCCGTATTCTCCACCGATCGGAAGCCCCGTCGCGGACAGGGGGGTGATCGCTATACTGCGGCGCTTCGATCGTCGGCTTGAGGCCTGTCCGTGACAGACCCGATCGATCCGTCCCGATGAGCCTGCGCATCCACAACACCCTCACTCGCTCGACCGAGGCGTTCTCGCCGATCGAACCCGGCCACGTGCGCATGTACGTGTGCGGCATGACGATCTACGACCTCTGCCACGTCGGACATGCGCGCATGATGATGGCGTTCGACGTGGTGCAGCGCTGGTTGCGGGTCTCCGGGCTGCGCGTCACCTACGTGCGCAACATCACCGACATCGACGACAAGATCATCAGGCGCGCGCTCGAGCGCGGCATCCCGATCCGCCAGCTGACCGACGAGATGACCGCGGCGATGCACCAGGACATCGGTGCGCTCGGCATCGAGCCGCCGACGCACGAGCCGCGCGCGACCGAGTACGTCGGCGCGATGGTCGGCCTGATCGAGATGCTGGAGCGCAACGGGCTCGCCTACCGAGTGCCGGGCGGCGACGTGAACTATTCGGTGCGCAAGTTCCCCGGCTACGGTCGGCTGTCGGGCAAGTCGATCGATGCGCTGCGCGCCGGCGAGCGCGTGGCGGTGCTCGAGGGCAAGGACGACCCGCTGGACTTCGTGCTGTGGAAGTCGGCCAAGCCCGAAGAGCCGGCCGACGCGAAGTACGACGCGCCGTTCGGTGCCGGCCGGCCGGGCTGGCACATCGAGTGCTCGGCGATGGCGCATGCGCTGCTCGGCGAGCGCTTCGACATCCACGGCGGCGGCATGGACCTGCAGTTCCCGCACCACGAGAACGAGATCGCCCAGAGCGACGGCGCCTTCCACCTGGGCAGCGGCCGCAGCTTCGTCAACGTCTGGATGCACAACGGCTTCCTCAACGTCGACAACGAGAAGATGTCCAAGTCGCTGGGCAACTTCTTCACCATCCGCGACGTGCTCAAGAGCTACGACGGCGAGACGATCCGCTTCTTCATGCTGCGGGTGCACTACCGCAGCCCGTTCAACTTCAGCGATGCCGGGCTCGACGATGCCCGCGGCGGCCTGCGCCGGCTCTACACCGCGCTGCAGGGCACGGCGGCCGCGCCGACAGAGATCGACTGGACCGACCCGCATGCCGCGCGCTTCAAGGCGGCGATGGACGACGACTTCAACACGCCGATCGCCGTGTCGGTGCTGTTCGACCTGGCCGGCGAGGTGAACCGCAGCCGCTCGGCGCACAGCGCCGGCCTGCTGCGTTCGCTGGCCGGCACGCTGGGCCTGCTGCAGCAGGAAGCCGCTCAGTACCTGCAGGGCGGCAGCGGCGTCGACACCGGCCACATCGAGGCCCAGATCGCGGCGCGGGCGGCGGCCAAGGCCGCACGCGACTTCGCCGAGTCCGACCGCATCCGCGACGCCTTGGCGGCGCAGGGCATCGTCCTCAAGGACACGCCCGCCGGAACCACCTGGGTCAAGGCCTGAGCCTTCACCCGATCAACGAGCCTCGCGCACCATGTCGCCCCGCGGCCCCGGCTTCGTCACGCCCGATTACTGGGACGAGGCGTGCAAGCACCTCGCCAAGCGCGATCGCGTGATGCGCAAGCTGATTCCCAAGCTCGGCGAGGCCCGTCTGGAAAGCCGCGGCGATGCCTTCACCACGCTGGCACGCTCCATCGTCGGCCAGCAGATCTCGGTGCCTGCGGCGCAGGCGGTGTGGGAGCGCTTCGCGGCGCTGTTCGAGGGGGGCTCCGCGGTGCATGTGCGGCCGGCAGGCGTGCTGGCCGCCGACGGCGTCGCGCTGCGCGGGGCCGGCCTGTCGGCGCGCAAGATCGAGTACCTGCGGGATCTGGCCGGGCACTTCGATGGCGGCACGGTGCACGTGCGCAACTGGACCTCGATGGACGACGAGTCCATCATCGACGAACTGGTCGCCATTCGCGGCATTGGCCGCTGGACGGCCGAGATGTTCCTGATCTTCCACCTGATGCGCCCCAACGTGCTGCCGCTCGACGACCTCGGCCTGCTCAAGGGCATCAGCCTGCATTACTTCAGCGGTGAGCCGGTGTCGCGCAACGAGGCCCGTGAAGTGGGCGACGCGTGGGCGCCGTACCGTTCGGTGGCCACCTGGTACCTGTGGCGCAGCCTGGACCCGCGCGTGGCGTACTGAGGCGGCCGCGAATTCCGCGACAATGCATCCACCTTTCCCGAGAAAGGATCGTTTGGGATGAGCAAGAAACATTTCCTCGAGTTCGAGCAGCCGATCGCCGACCTCGAAACCAAGATCGACGAGCTGCGTTACGTGCAGAGCGAGTCGGCGGTCGACATCTCCGAGGAGATCGACCGCCTGTCCAAGAAGAGCCTGCAGCTCACCAAGGACATCTACTCGAGCCTGACGCCCTGGCAGGTGACGCAGATCGCGCGCCACCCGCAGCGGCCGTACACGCTCGACTACGTGAACCACGTGTTCACCGACTTCCAGGAACTGCACGGCGACCGTGCCTTTGCCGACGACCAGAGCATCGTCGGCGGCCTGGCGCGCTTCAACGGCCAGGCCTGCATGTTGCTGGGCCACCAGAAGGGGCGTGACACCAAGGAGCGCGCGCTGCGCAACTTCGGCATGAGCCGGCCCGAGGGCTACCGCAAGGCGCTGCGCCTGATGACGCTGGCGCAGAAGTTCGGCCTGCCGGTGTTCACCTTCGTCGACACGCCGGGCGCCTACCCCGGCATCGGCGCCGAGGAGCGCGGCCAGTCCGAGGCCATCGGCCACAACATCTTCGCGATGGCGCAGCTCGAGGTGCCGATCATCACCACCATCATCGGTGAGGGCGGCTCCGGCGGTGCGCTCGCCATCGGCGTGGGTGACCAGGTGCTGATGCTGCAGTATTCGGTCTACTCGGTGATCTCGCCGGAAGGCTGCGCCTCCATCCTCTGGAAGACCGCCGAGCGCGCGGCCGACGCCGCCGAGGCGATGGGCATCACTGCCCACCGGCTCAAGGCGCTGGGCCTGATCGACAAGATCGTCAACGAGCCGGTCGGCGGCGCCCACCGCGACCCGGCACAGATGGCGGTCTACCTTAAGCGTGCGCTCAACGACGCGCTGCGCCAGGTCGCCGACCTGAAGCCCCGCGAGCTGCTGAACCAGCGCTATGAGCGGCTCAAGAGCTACGGCCGCTACAACGACACCAAGGAGCGCTGAGCCGCCCCGCGGCCTGGCCGTCGCCTACAGCGGCGGGCGCGACTCCACCGCGCTGCTGCACGCCACGCTGGTCGCGGCCCGCGAGACCGGCCTTGCGGTCCATGCGCTGCACGTGCACCACGGCCTGAGCGCCCATGCCGACGCCTGGCTCGCGCACTGCGAAGCGCAGTGCCGTCGCTGGGCGCGGCGCGGACTGCCCGTCGCCTTCCACTCGGTGCGCGTGCAGCTCGCCTGCCGGCCGGGCGACAGCCTCGAGGCCGTCGCGCGCACGGCCCGCTACGCGGCGCTGCGCACGCTGGCCGTCGAGCAGGGCGTGGCGCTCGTGCTGCTGGCCCATCACCAGCGCGACCAGGCCGAGACCCTGCTGCTGCAGGCGCTGCGCGGCGCCGGCGTGGCCGGGCTGGCCGGCATGCCGGCCTCGATCGAACGCGACGGCATCACCTGGGCCCGACCCTGGCTTGGCCACTCGCGCGTCGCGGTCCAGGCCTATGTGCGCCGGCACCGGCTGCGCCACATCGACGACGACAGCAACGACGACCCGCGCTTCGCGCGCAACCGCCTGCGGCTGCAGGTCTGGCCGGCGCTGCAGGCGGCGTTTCCCCAGGCCGAGGGCACGCTGGCCGACGCCGCGCGCTGGGCACAGCAAGCCGCGGCCTGCGTGGCCGATCTGGCGGCGCTGGACCTGGCGGGCTGCGCCGATGGCGGCGTACTCAGTCTCGCGGCCTGGCAGCGGCTGGGGCCGCACCGCGCGGTGCAAGTGCTCCGGCTGTGGCTGAGGCAGGCCGGCGCCGGGGCGGTGACCGCGGCCGAGCTGGAGCGGTTGATGGCCGAACTACCCGCCGGCGCGCCGGCCCGCTGGCCGGTGAAGGGTGGCGAGCTGCGGCGTTACCGGGGCGAACTGCGTTTCGTGGCCGCGCCGTCCTCTCCAGCGGATCCCGTGGAGCGCGAGAGCACGCTCGTGCTGCGCCGCGGCGGCCGCTACCGCTTGCCCGGTTGGGGCGGCGTGCTGGTGGCCGAGCAGGTGCGCGCCGGCGGTGTGCCGACGGCGCTGCTGGCGGCGCTGAGCCTGCAGCCGCGCCGAGGCGGCGAACAGTTCCAAGGCGCCGCCGGCCGACCGGCGCGCAGCCTCAAGAAGCAGTACCAGGCGGCCGCCGTACCGGCCTGGGCGCGTGGCGGCCCGCTGCTGTATGGGGGCAATGGACGATTGCTGTTCGTGCCCGGCCTGGGCATCGACGCCCGAGTGCTGGCGGCGCCCGGCGAGCCGCAGCTGGCGCTGCGCTGGGAGCCGCTGCCGCCGGACTGAGAGGTCCGCGTTGAGCGGGGGCGCCGCGCCGGCCGGCTAAAATATTGGGCTCGCGGCGCCGGGCACTCCGCCCAACCGACTTTCCCGCCGCGGCTTTTCTCATGGCACTGATCGTTCACAAATACGGCGGCACGTCGATGGGCTCGACCGAGCGCATCCGCAACGTCGCCAAGCGCGTCGCCAAATGGGCGCGCGCCGGCCACCAGATGGTGGTCGTGCCCTCGGCGATGAGCGGCGAGACCAACCGCCTGCTGGGCCTCGCGAAAGAACTTTCGCCGGCATCGCACACGCCACAGCTGGCGCGTGAGCTCGACATGATCGCCGCCACCGGCGAGCAGGTGTCGGTCGGCCTGCTGGCCATTGCCTTGCAGGCCGAGGGTGTGGAGTCCGTCAGCTACACCGGCTGGCAGGTGCCTGTGCGCACTGACAGCGCCTACACCAAGGCTCGCATCGAGAGCATCGACGACGTGCGCGTGAGAGCCGACCTGGCCGCCGGCAAGGTGGTCGTGATCACCGGCTTCCAGGGCATCGACGGCGAGGGCCACATCACGACCCTGGGCCGTGGCGGCTCGGACACGTCGGCGGTGGCGGTGGCGGCGGCGATGAAGGCCGCCGAGTGCCTGATCTACACCGACGTCGACGGCGTCTACACCACCGACCCGCGCGTCGTGCCCGAGGCCCGGCGCCTGTCGGCGATCAGCTTCGAGGAAATGCTGGAGATGGCCAGCCTGGGCTCCAAGGTGCTGCAGATCCGCTCGGTCGAGTTCGCCGGCAAGTACCGCGTGCCGCTGCGCGTGCTGTCGAGCTTCACGCCCTGGGACATCCCGCTCGACGAGGAAGCGAAGTCCGGCACCCTGATCACCTTTGAGGAAGACGAGAACATGGAACAAGCTGTCGTGTCGGGCATCGCCTTCAACCGCGACGAGGCGAAGATCACCGTGATGGGCGTGCCCGACAAGCCCGGCATCGCGTTCCAGATCCTCGGCCCGGTGGCCGAGGCCAACATCGACATCGACGTGATCATCCAGAACGTCTCGCACGACGGCAAGACCGACTTCTCCTTCACCGTTCACCGCAACGACTACGCGCGCACGATGGAGTTGCTGAAGGGCACGGTGCAGCCGGTCATCAACGCGGCGCAGGTGCTGGGCGACCCGAAGATCTGCAAGGTCAGCATCGTCGGCATCGGCATGCGCAGTCACGTGGGCGTGGCCAGCCGCATGTTCCGCGTGCTGTCGGAGGAGGGCATCAACATCCAGATGATCTCCACCTCCGAGATCAAGACCAGCGTCGTGATCGACGAGAAGTACATGGAGCTCGCGGTGCGCGCGCTGCACAAGGCCTTCGACCTCGACGCGCCGGCCGCCTCGCCTGCGGCATAATCGTTCCCGTGCTGGAGTCGTGACCGAGAGGCCGAAGGTGCTCCCCTGCTAAGGGAGTATGTGAGCTAAAACTTGCATCGAGGGTTCGAATCCCTCCGACTCCGCCAGGTAGTCCAAGCCCGCGCACGACGCGGGCTTTTTTTCGCGTGAGCCCCGCGTGGCGCGGCCTGCAGGCCCGATGGCCATTCTCAGTAGGCTGCTGTCCTGACCATCGAAGCGCCTTCTGGTGAGCGCCGCGATTGGACATCGCCCCTGATTCACGACACCTCACCAACGAGGCGAAACTGCGCACATCCGCTCATTGCAAGCGGCGTCCTTACTAACCGACCCAGCCGCCATCAATCAGACTTCCTCGCAAAGGAGAGTCGGATCTGAGAGCTGAAAGAAGCTCTGCATGAGGTGATCTCAGGGGCGCGTTGGGAAGTGGGGCATCCATGCCCGGTCAGATCCGGGCGATCGGCCCGATCGCTGCGGCCCATTCGTGGATTTGAGTGGCGACGATCACGCCTTCGGTCGTGAATGGATCCGCATCCAGGTAGCCCTTGAGTTGTTCGCGATCACTGGCGCGGAAGACGATCAATGCGCCCGAGCCGTCACGCCAGCCTCCCCCTTCAACAATGGCTCCCTCCGCTGCCAGACGTTTGATGTATTGCATGTGACTGTCTCTGTGGCGAGCGATTTGCTCGGCATCGGCGGTGTAGGTCCAGAGAACGGCATAGGTGTTCATGGGGGAGGCCTGTTGGTGCGTGGGCTAGTTAATCTGCTTGGAAACGAACTGCACGATTGCTTGCTGCAGTTCGGCGCCACGCGGAACCGCGCCGGACATCCAGAAGACGCCGTGGATCAGGCCGTCGAACCTGCGGACCGTCACAGGAACCCCCGCCTTAGCCAGCGCCTTGCCGTAGGCCTCCCCTTCGTCGCGGGCGGGATCGAATTCGGCTGTCAAGACCAGCGCGGGGGGCAGGCCGGTCAGATCTTTGGCCATGATGGGCGATGCGTACGGGTTGACCGCGTCCGCATCGCTCGCCAGGTACTGCTTCCAGAACCAAGCGACGCCCGCCGACGTCAGCAGATACCCCTCTCCGTTGGCTTTGCGGGACGCAAAGTCGCCGTCACGCTGGATAACGGGATAGGTCAGGATCTGAGCCTTGATTGCCGGCCCCTTGCGATCACGCGCCATCATTGACACGACCGCCGCGAGATTGGCGCCGGCGCTGTCGCCCATGACGCCCAGACGGTTCGCATCACCGCCGTAGGTCGCGGCGTTGGCGCTGGCCCATTGGACTGCGGCGTATGCGTCTTCCGTCGCCGCGGGGAACCGGGCTTCCGGTGAGAGTCGGTAGCTCGCAGCAATGACCACGGCGCCACAACGGTTCGCGATCGCGCGGCAGGGCTCGTCCACCACCGCGAGACTCCCGCCGACCCAACCGCCTCCGTGGAAGTACACGATAACGGGCATAGGAGTCGGGGCAGCGGGAACGAAGACCCGGTACTGGAGCTCACCAGCAGGCCCCTTCACCGTTAGGTCGTGGACTTGCTTCACCTCCTCGCGAGGAGCCTGCAGGCCCACGAACGTCTCGATCGCCCCGCGCGCCTCGGTGATGGTCATCTGTTCGAACGACTTGAGACCCTGTGCCTTGAGGGCGTCCAGCAGTCCTTGTGCGTGTGCATCAACTGGCATTTGCAATGTCTCCTTGAGTCAGTGAAGGTCAGCGTGCTGACGTGGCCAGCGCCACTTCCCACAAGCCGACGGTCGCAGCGGGCTGCTCGACCATGGGGTAATGACCGGCCTTGGTGATGCAGCGCAAGTTGTGCCGGGGCAGCGCGGCGATCGTTGAGGACAGGTAAGCCGAGGTGACGAACGGGTCGTCTTCTCCGTACAGCAACTCGACGGGGCCGTCGTAGTTCTTCAACTCGGTCAGAAAACTGGCAGCGGTCCAGTTCGCGAGGTACGCGTCCCAGACGGCTTGGCTCATCGTGGCGCGGTTGCGCGCTGAAAGGTTGCGCAGGTCGACCGGTGCAATGCCCGGCGAGAGCGCCTTGACGATGCGTGTCGCCGGGTCGGCCCATGCGTTTTGGAAGTGGGCATAGGCATCTGCGTCGAGTGGCGTCCCTCCGGGCGACGCTGGGGTGACCGCGACCACCGAGCTGACTCGTTGGGGCGCCATCGTCGCGACCCGCATGGCCGTGGCGCCGCCCATCGAATGACCCACGACGGAGAACGAACTCCACCCGAGACTATCGGCCGCCGCCAGCGCGGCCGCGGCCATATCGTCCAAGCTCGCAGCCGGCGCTTGGCCTCGGTTCACCCCATAGCCTGGGAAATCGAAATACGCGTAGCAGAACTGCGCCTGGTCGGTCAAAGCGCGGCTCGCCAGCCATACCCCGCTGTCGAGCGCCCATCCGTGAAGAACGAGCACACGATGCAGGCCAGAACCTTCGACCGCAGCAAGCTGATTCATACGCTCTCCATTGCACCAATCGGCGGATCGTGGATGAGCGTCTAAACGATCCACTTTAACCAAAGTGGATTGAATGCAGCCGCTCAGTTCCGCTATATTGGATCTAGATGGCGGCGGCAGAAATGGCCAATCACCGAATAGTGGATCAAACGCATGCAGATCGATCGCCGCGTGAGCAGCCAAAGCTTTGCCAGGCATCTAGGCCGATGGCGCCAAGGGATCAGCGGGAACCTCGCCTCGACGCTCGCGGAGCAAACACGGCTGATGGTCCTGGACGGCCGACTTCCCGTGATGACGCGCTTACCCAGCGAACGCTCGCTGGCGGCGGAGCTGGCCATCAGCAGAACCACCGTAGCTGCCGCGTACGACCTTTTGAGGCAGTGCGGATTCCTGCAAAGCCAACAAGGCTCCGGGACATGGATTGCATTGCCTGAGGACGTGGACTCCGAAGCGACCGCGCCTTGGCTTCCAGGCGCGGCAAGAAGTGAGTTGGATCTTTCGCATGCCGCTCTCAGCGCGCCCGTGGAGGTGTTCCATTCCGCGATGGCCGAGGCCACCAGTCAGCTGTCAATTCACCTGCGCGGACACGGCTACAACCTGCTCGGGTTGCCCAAGCTGAGGGAGATCGTCGCCGCACGGTTCTCGGCACGAGGCCTTCCCACCAACTCAGAGCAGGTGTTGATCACGAGTGGCGCCCAACAGGCGCTCAGCCTCGCCATCATGGCTTTCGCGGACCACGGGTCCAAGGTCATCATTGAGCACCCGACTTACCCCAATGCCATCGACGCCATCCGTCAGCGGGGAGCCCGTCCGGTTCCGGTGCCCTTCAGCGAAGGGGAGTGGGACCTCGACCAGATCGCGTCCACCATGCGAGATTCCGGAGCGCAACTTGGCTATTTCGTTCCGGACTTTCACAACCCGACCGGCCGCTGCATGTCCGCTGCGGACCGCAAGCAGCTTGTCCTTGCGGCACATCGCACGCGGACGCCACTGATCATCGACGAGACACTTGTTGAACTCGGCATCGAATACGACGCACCGGAACCGACCGGCGTGTACAGCGCCGACGAAGCGACGCCCATCGTGACGATTGGATCGGCGAGCAAGATCTTTTGGGGTGGAATACGTGTCGGGTGGCTGCGCGCCCCGGCCGCCGTCATTCGCAAGGTGGCGGGGCTTCGACCTCCGCTCGACATGTCGAGTCCGATCCTCGAGCAGCTGATCGTCGCCTCACTTTTCCCCCGGTTGCACGAGGTGGTTGCGCATCGCCGACATGTGCTTCGCACCGCGCGCGACGAAATGATTTCTCAGCTGGGCAACCACATTCCGGAATGGCGTCCGACGAAGGCGCTCGGCGGACTCAGCCTTTGGGTCGATCTTCAAGAGCGAACCTCATCGCGCTTTGTCAGCGCGGCAGGCCATGCAGGAGTCCTTCTCTCGGCGGGCCCAAGGTTTGGAATAGACGACGCATTCGAGCGCTTTGTGCGCCTGCCCTTCACCCTGCCGACAGAGACGAGCAATGAAGCGATTCGTCGACTGGCCGAAGTTTGGCGTGCGATGCGTTCGCAATTGCCGGCAGGAGACGTTCGCCGAGGCCCCCGACTTCCGATCTAAGTGCGGTCTCCAAACAAGTGGGGAACCTTTTGCGCGCGACCTGACGACCGGGCTAGGGACGGTCTGAATCGCCTCGAATTCCCTAGCCGCTTTTGAGCCGTTGGGAATGGTGTCGCTCGAACTCCGCCGGCGAAGTCTCTCCGGCAGTTCCGTGGCGCTGCTTGGGGTCGTAGAACATCCTTCCAGCCCGGCGACCTGCCAGCTCGGCTCTGCCTCGCCAGCGGCCTTGAGCAAGGCCTCTGCATCGCACACCGGATAGCGAATGCCCATCGAGATCCTGTAAGGCGACTGCTCCGTTGCGACTCGACGCGTGTCGCCGGGCTGGTCAAGTGGGTAGTCAGACTGGAAAAGCGCTTCCACAGCGACTTGACCTTCGGTCTGAGCCGTATCGACGTAAGTCCGCGAAGAGGGAATCTCCGGAAACGGAGACCAAAAGGAGCGGGTGCTGAGGGCGCTGACGGCCTCGGCCAACAAGGTTCGGTGCTTGTCTAGAAGCGACATCTTTTGGCCTAAGGGTTAACTCTAATTCGATTGATTTGCGCCAAGGCAGATCGAAATCTATAGTCTACCGACTGGTCGGTCAATCATAGATTTCCGTGGTTGGCTGACGTTCTATCCACTTAAGCCTCATGCCAGATCCCACCGTTCTCGTCGCGCAGACAGGCAGCGTCCGGACGCTGACGCTCAACCGACCGGCCGCCCTGAACAGCTTCACCGGCGAGATGCACGAGCGCCTGCGGGGCGAGCTGGACGCGGCGGCCGGCGACGCCGGCGTGCGCTGCGTCGTTCTGACCGGGGCCGGCCGCGCCTTCTGTGCGGGCCAGGATCTCGCCGACCCGGCCGTCGCGGTCGATCCGGCAGGTGGCGAAAGCAAGGACCTGGGCGCCGTGATCGAGCGCTGGTACCGCCCGCTGGCGCTGCGCCTGCGCTCGATGCCGGTGCCGGTGGTGGCCGCGGTCAATGGTGTTGCGGCCGGCGCCGGTGCCAACCTGGCGCTGAACTGCGACCTTGTTCTGGCGGCGCGCTCGGCCGTGCTGATCCAGGCCTTCACGAAGATCGGCCTGATCCCGGATACCGGCGGCACCTGGCTGCTGCCGCGCCTGGCAGGCCGTGCCAAGGCGCTCGGCCTGGCGCTGCTGGGCGACAAGCTGCCGGCCGCCGAGGCCGAGCGGCTCGGCCTGATCTGGCAGTGCGTCGACGATGACGCGCTGCCGGCCGAGACCCAGGCGCTGGCCGAGCGCCTGAGCGCGATGCCGACGCGGGCGCTGGTCGCCACGCGCCACGCGATCGACGCCGCGCAGACGCTGGATTTCGACGCCGCGCTGCAGCAGGAGCAGCGGCTGCAGCGCGAGCAGGGCCATGCGAGCGACTACCTCGAGGGCGTGAGCGCCTTCATCGGCAAGCGTGCGCCGCGCTTCACCGACCGCTGAGCGTGATGCCGTCGGCCGCACCACGCCTTTCCCTTCCGCCCGGAGCCCATCGCCATGACTGAACCGTCTTCCGCGCAGCGCCTCGCCGAACAGGTGCGCGACGGCCTGTGGGCCGGCGACCGCGCCTCGCAGGCCCTGGGCATGCAGGTCACGGAGATCGGTCCGGGCCGCGCCGTGCTGACGATGCGCGTGCGCGAGGACATGCTCAACGGCCACGGCATGTGCCACGGCGGCCTCATCGCGACGCTGGCCGACTCTGCCTTCGCCTTCGCCTGCAACGCCGGCAACGAACTGACCGTGGCCTCGGGCTTCTCGATCGACTTCATTGCCCCGGCACAGCGCGGCGACGTGCTGGAGGCGCGCTGCACCGAGGTGTCGCGCGCCGGTCGTACGGGGGTCTACGACACGACCGTCGGCAACCAGCGCGGCGAACGCGTCGCGGTGTTCCGCGGCCGCTCCTATGCAATGCTCGGGAAGCCCGCGGTGGCGTCCGCCGGCCGCTGAACGAGGAGACCGTCATGCCCGTGAAACGCCCCGCCCCCGGCGACCTCGAGGCGATCGAGACCGCCAGCCGCGACGAGATCTCGGCGCTGCAGCTGCAGCGCCTGCGCGCGACCTTGCGCCACGCCTACGACCGGGTGCCGCACTACCGGCGCGCTTTCGACGCCCAGGGCGTGCATCCCGACGACCTGAAGCAGCTCGGCGACCTCTCCAGGTTTCCGTTCACCGTCAAGAAGGACCTGCGCGACAACTACCCGTTCGGCATGTTCGCGGTGCCGCGCGAACAGGTGGCCCGCATCCATGCGTCGTCCGGCACCACCGGCAAGCCGACGGTGGTGGGCTACACGCTGAAGGACATCGACACCTGGGCCGAGCTGGTGGCGCGCTCGATCCGCGCCTCCGGGGGGCGCCCGGGCGATCTCGTCCACGTGTCCTACGGCTACGGGCTGTTCACCGGCGGACTCGGTGCGCACTACGGCGCCGAGCGGGTCGGCTGCACCGTCATCCCGATGTCGGGCGGCCAGACCGAGAAGCAGGTGCAGCTGCTGTGCGACTTCAGGCCCGACATCATCATGGTCACGCCCAGCTACATGCAGGTGATCATCGAGGAGTTCGTGCGCCAGGGCCTGGACCCGCGCGAGAGCTCGCTGAAGGTCGGCATCTTCGGTGCCGAACCCTGGACCGAGGCGATGCGCCAGGAGATCGAGGGCCGGGCCGGCCTCGACGCGGTCGACATCTACGGACTGTCCGAGGTCATGGGCCCGGGCGTCGCCAACGAGTGCATCGAATCCAAGGACGGCCCGGTGATCTGGGAAGACCACTTCTACCCGGAGATCATCGACCCCGAGACCGGCGAAGTGCTGCCCGATGGCGCCGAGGGCGAACTGGTCTTCACCTCGCTGACCAAGGAGGCGCTGCCCATCATCCGCTACCGCACGCGCGACCTGACGCGGCTGCTGCCACCGACGGCACGGTCGTTCCGCCGCATGAGCAAGATCGTCGGCCGCAGCGACGACATGCTGATCATCCGCGGCGTCAACCTGTTCCCGACGCAGATCGAGGAGCTGGTGCTGCAGGAAGGCCAGCTGTCGGGGCAGTACCAGCTGGTGGTCACGCGCGAGGGCCTGCTCGACGAGGTGGAGGTGCGCTGCGAGGTGCAGCCGGCGCATGCCGGGGTCGACCGCGGCGCCCTCGGTGCGCGGCTGCAGCAGCGCATCAAGACGCTGATCGGCGTGAACACGGCGGTCAGCGTCGGCCTGCCGGACTCGATCGAACGCACGCTGGTCGGCAAGGCCCGCCGCGTGATCGACAAGCGACCCAAGTAAGGAACCCGCACCATGTACACGCAAGCCATGGACAGCGCGCCGAAGGACGAGCGCCCGGCGGTCCGCTCGGTCGAGGAGGCGCAGCTCCAGCAGCGCTTCGACGAGCGCATCGACGCCGGCGAGTTCATCGAGGCCAAGGACTGGATGCCCGAGCATTACCGCCGCACGCTGGTTCGCCAGATCAGCCAGCACGCGCACTCCGAGATCGTCGGCATGCTGCCCGAGGGCAACTGGATCGGCCGCGCGCCCACGCTCAAGCGCAAGGCGATCCTGCTGGCCAAGGTGCAGGACGAGGGCGGCCACGGCCTCTACCTCTATGCCGCGGCCGAGACGCTGGGCACGTCGCGCGACCAGCTGCTCGATGCGCTGCACAGCGGCCAGGCCAAGTACAGCTCGATCTTCAACTACCCCACACTGACCTGGGCCGACATGGGCACGATCGGCTGGCTGGTCGACGGCGCGGCGATCATGAACCAGGTGCCGATCTGCCGTTGCTCGTACGCGCCCTATGCGCGGGCGATGGTGCGCATCTGCCGCGAGGAGAGCTTCCACCAACGCCAGGGCTACGAGGCCCTGCTGACGATGATGCAGCAGGGCAGCGACGCGCAGCGGGCGATGGTGCAGGACGCGGTGAACCGCTGGTGGTGGCCGTCGATCATGATGTTCGGCCCGCCGGACGACCAGTCGCCGAACTCGGCGCAGTCGATGCGCTGGGGCATCAAGCGCGTCAGCAACGACGAGCTGCGGCAGAAGTTCATCGACGCCGCGGTGGAGCAGGCCCGGGTGCTGGGCGTCACGCTGCCCGATCCGGCGCTGCAGTGGAACGCCGAGCGCGAGCACTGGGACCATGGGCCGATCGACTGGAGCGAGTTCAAGCGCGTGCTGGCCGGCGACGGGCCCTGCAATCGCGAGCGCCTCGCCGCCCGCGTGCAGGCCTGGGAGGAGGGCGCCTGGGTGCGCGAGGCCGCGCTGGCGCATGCGCGCAAGCAGGCACTGAAGAAGGAGGCCGCATGAGCACCGACACCGAATGGCCGCTGTGGGAGGTCTTCGTGCGCAGCAAGGCCGGCCTGGACCACAAGCACTGCGGCAGCCTGCACGCCACCGACGCGAAGATGGCGATCCAGCTCGCGCGCGATGTCTACACGCGCCGCCAGGAAGGGACCAGCCTCTGGGTGGTGCGCTCGGACCAGATCACCGCCAGCGACCCGGCCGAGAAGGGTGCCTATTTCGATCCGATGGAGGACAAGGTCTACCGCCACCCGACCTTCTACGCGCTGCCGAAGTCGGTCGATCACATGTGAGGTGAGGCCGGCATGACGCAATCCATCGAACTCCGGCGCGATCCCGCGGTGCAGTACCTGCTGCGCATCGCCGACACGACGCTGGTCCTGGCGCAGCGCCTCGGCGAGTGGTGCGGCCATGCGCCCATCCTCGAGGAGGACATCGCGCTGACCAACATGGCGCTCGACCTGGTCGGCCAGTCGCGTGCGCTGCTCACGCGCGCCGGCGAGCTCGAGGGCCGCGGCCACGACGAGGACCAGCTCGCCTTCCTGCGCGACGAGCGCGACTACTTCAACCTCACGCTGGTCGAGTTGCCGCGCGGCGACTTCGCGTTCACGGTGCTGCGCAACCTGTTCGTCGCCGGCTGGGCGCGGCTGCTGTGGGAGCGGTTGTGCGATTCCGGCGATGCCGAGGTGGCCGCGATCGCCGGCAAGGCGGTCAAGGAAGTGCGCTACCACCAGCAGCACGCGATCGACTGGGTGGTGCGGCTCGCCGACGGCACCGACGAATCGCGCCGCCGCATCGAGGTGGCGCTGGCACAGGCCTGGCGCTACACCCCCGAGCTGTTCGAGTCCGACGCCGTCGACGAACACGCCCACCAGGCCGGGCTCGGCCCGCGCCGCGCCGACCTGCGCGAGCCCTGGCTGGCGGAGATGGCCGCCGTGTTCGCCGAGGCCGGCCTGGCACTGCCCGCGACCGGCGGCTACACGAGCACCGGCAGCCGCGGCGTGCACAGCGAACACATGGGCTACCTGCTCGCCGAGATGCAGCAGCTGCAGCGGACGTTCCCGGGGGGCGTGTGGTGAACGCGGTGATGACGGTGCGCGAGGCGGTCGATCGTGAGGATGCCGTGCGTTGCGCGCGGGCGTGGGCGGCACTGGGCGAGGTGCTCGATCCCGAGGTGCCGGCGCTGTCGGTCTGCGATCTCGGCATCGTTCGCGCGGTCCGCGCCGATGGCGCGGGCCTGGAGATCGTGCTGACGCCCACCTACTCGGGCTGTCCGGCCACCGAGGTGATCGAGCAGCAGGTGCGGGCCGCGATCGAAGCGGTTGGCCTGGGACCGGCCCGCGTGACGCTGCAGCGCGCGCCGGCCTGGACCACCGACTGGATCAGCGAGGCCGGCCGCCGCAAGCTGGCCGCCTACGGCATCGCGCCGCCGGGGCCGACCGTCCGACCGGACGGTGCGACACCGATCCGCTTCTTCGGCCGCGGCACACCGGCGCCCTTGGCCTGCCCGCGCTGCGGCAGTCGCCAGACCGAGCGCCTGTCGGCCTTCGGGTCGACCGCCTGCAAGGCGCTGTACCGCTGCCTGAGCTGCCGCGAGCCGTTCGAGCACTTCAAGCCGCTCTGAGCGCACCGCCCCATGAGCCTTCTCTTCCATCCGCTGCGCGTGCGCGCCATCGAGCCCGACACGGCCGAGGCCGTCGTGGTGACGTTCGACGTGCCGCCCGCGCTGCGCGAGGTGTTCGGCTTCACGCAGGGCCAGTACCTCACGCTGCGCAAGGAGATCGACGGGCAGGACCTGCGCCGCTCCTACTCCATCTGCGCCGGCGTCGACGACGGCCAGCTGCGCGTGGGCGTGCGCAAGGTGCGCGGCGGCGTGTTCTCGAACTGGATCAACGAGCACCTGCGCACGGACGACGTGGTCCAGGTCATGGCGCCACAGGGCCGCTTCTTCGTGCCGCTGGAGCCTGCATCGCGGCGCCATCATCTCGGCATCGCGGGCGGCAGTGGCATCACGCCCATCCTGTCGATCATGAAGACGGTGCTGGCGCGCGAGCCGGGCAGCCGCTTCACGTTGATCTATGGCAACCGCCTGCTGAACTCGACGATGTTCAAGGAGGAACTCGAGGACCTGAAGAACCGCTACCTGACGCGGCTGGTGCTGCACCATGTGTTCTCCGACGAGCACACCGACGCGCCGCTGAACCGCGGCGTGATGAACCGCGACAAGATCGGCGAGTTCCTGTCCGTCCTGGTGCCGGCTGCCGGCATTGCCCACGCCTACATCTGCGGCCCGTTCCAGATGAACGACGAGGCCGAGGCGGCGCTGCGGACGGCCGGCGTGCCGGAGGACCGCATCCACATCGAACGCTTCGGCGTCGCGCTGCCGGCCGGCGGCACGGCGGATGCGGTGGTCCACGAGGCCCGGCCCGGCGACGCCGAACAGGCCAAGGTCACGATCGTCCGCGACGGCCTGCGGCGCGAGATCTCGTTCACCAAGGGACAGCCCAGTCTGCTCGACGCGGCCTCGGCGGCCGGGCTCGAAGTGCCGTTCTCCTGCACGTCCGGCGTCTGCGGCACCTGCCGGGCCAAGGTGATCGAGGGTCAGGTCCGTATGGAGCGAAACTTCGCACTGGACAAGAAGGAGGTGGCCGCGGGCTTCGTTCTGACCTGTCAGGCGCACCCGCTGACCGACCGCGTGGTGCTCTCCTTCGACGAACGCTGAGACGAGGACGCCCATGGCCCGTGGCCGCCTGCCCGGATATGCAGACCAGCTCGACCTGATCCTGGAGCACGCGGCGCGCCTGTTCGCGCGGCGTGGCTACCCGGCCACCACGATGAACCAGGTGGCCGAGGCCTGCGGGGTCTCGAAGGCCACGCTGTACCACTACTACCGCGACAAGTACGCGCTGCTCGTCAGCATCGCCGAAGGACATGTCTCGCGGCTGCAGGGGCTGGTCGAAGAGGTGGACGCCGACGCGACGCTGGCGCCCGAGCCGCGGCTGCGCGAGCTGATCGCCCGCCTGGTGCGCGAGTACGCCGGGGCGCAGGACGCGCACCGCGTGCTCACCGAGGACGTGAAGTTCCTGGAAGAGGGCGATCGCGAACGCATCCTCGGCAAGGAGCGGCAGGTGGTGGCGTCGTTCGCTGCGGCGGTGGTGGCGTTGCGACCGGACCTGAAGGAGGCCGCGATGGCCAAGCCGCTGACGATGCTGCTGTTCGGCATGGTGAACTGGATGTTCACCTGGGTGAAGCCCGAAGGCCCGCTCGACCATGCCGCGCTGGCGCCGATCGTGGCCGACCTCTTTCTCGGCGGGCTGCCGGCGGTCCGGACTGAGCGGCCGGCGCCAATTGCAGTGATTGATTGAACATTCGGGGAACACATGGCTTTGACTGGAAACGCATGGATCATCGATGGCATTCGAACGCCATTCGGTCGATACGGTGGGTCTCTGGCTGCGGTGCGCGCCGACGATCTGGGGGCTGTTCCCATCCGTGCCCTGGTGGAGCGCAACCGCGGTGTCGATTGGGCTGCCGTCGATGATGTGCTGTACGGCTGCGCGAATCAGGCCGGCGAAGACAACCGCAACGTCGCTCGCATGGTGGCCTTGCTGGGCGGCTTGCCCATGGATGTCCCTGGTGTCACGCTGAATCGTCTGTGCGGCTCAGGCCTGGACGCCGTGGCGATGGCTGCAAGGACGATCGCGGCTGGCGAAGCAGAGCTGATGATTGCAGGGGGCGTCGAAAGCATGACGCGAGCACCTTTCGTCATGCCCAAGGCAGAGTCAGCCTTCTCGCGCAGTTCCAAGATCGAGGACACGACCCTAGGCTGGCGCTTCGTCAATCCGAGGATGCGAAGTGACTTTGGCATCGACTCGATGCCGGAGACAGCGGAGAACGTGGCCGTCGACTTCGGTGTCTCTCGTGTTGACCAGGATCTGCTCGCGCTACGTTCTCAGCAGCGTTGGAAGGCAGCCCGGGAACAAGGGTTCTTCCAGGGCGAGATCGTCCCAGTCGTCATTCCGTCGAAGAAAGGCGAATCGATCACGGTGACAGTGGACGAGCACCCTCGTCCCGACACTTCGATGGAGCAGCTTTCGAGGCTCAAGGGGGTTGTCCGCCCAGACGGCAGCGTCACGGCCGGGAACGCCTCAGGCGTGAACGATGGTGCCTGCGCACTGTTGCTGGCTTCGGACGACGCAGTCAAACGCTATGGGCTCAAGCCACGTGCTCGCGTTCTGGGCTCGGCCGTGGCAGGCGTACCACCACGGATCATGGGTATCGGCCCCGCGCCAGCGAGCGAAAAGCTGATGCACCGACTGGGGCTCTCCATAGGCGAGTTCCAGGCGATCGAGCTGAACGAAGCGTTCGCAGCCCAGGGCTTGGCGGTGCTGCGACGCTTGGGCCTTCCCGACGACGCCGAGCACGTCAATCCGAACGGAGGCGCCATTGCGATCGGACACCCGCTCGGCGCCTCGGGTGCGCGCCTCGCGCTGACCGCCCTGCGTCAGCTCGAGCGCACTGGAGGGCGGCGTGCCTTGGCCACCATGTGCATCGGCGTCGGCCAGGGCATCGCACTCGCGATCGAGCGCGCATGACATCTCGTTGACGAGGAATCAATCGCCATGATGCCGGCCCTACAAAGTTTCATCGCTGGGCGGTGGCTCGCCGTGCAGGCGTGCCAGCACTGCTTGCGCTCGACTTCCAACCGCGAGCTGAGCGACTGAAGGCGCTTGGCAAGTACCTCACCGAGCACAAGGAGACGCTGTACGCCGTTTCGGCCCACACTGGAGCAACACGCGCGCGGACCGGCCGTCTAGGCTGCGCTTTCAGATGAGTGGAGCGCGATGAACGACGAGGGGGCAGTTGGCCACAAAGCGGTCGAGGGACGCGTTGGACGCTGATAGGGTGGATGGCGGCCACAGCCATCCGGCCGACGCGGTGTACACGCTTCGAGCGGAATCGCTTCGGACCGACCGGCTCGTTCCCTGATACGGCACCACAAGTTCCCCGTTATCGCCGCTTAGCCGGCCGAGACGGTTCACTGGCGACTCGCGGCGCTGCCAAGGATCGCTTTCAGAGCATCGCAAGACCGCTCTGAATCCCCCGCAGCGCCCCGTTTCACGGGGCTTTGTCGTTTCGGCGTGGAGTCCGTTCGTGCCGACTCAACTGAACCAGTCTCGCGGCGCGTTCTGGTCGCACTTCCTGCAGGCCAGGTGCTTGCCGAGCGCGCCTTCGCGGCCCTCGGCGGTGGTGGTCCAGGGTCGGTTCGTCCACGGCGGGTCGTGGCGCACATGCTGGTTGTGCCCGCATTCGAGCTCGGCGACCCAGTGCCCTTCGTCGTCCCGATGAAAGCCGACGATGCGCTGGTCCATCGCGGTCGAACTCCCGGTGTCCTGATGTCGCGTGCTCAACCGGCCAGGGCTGCGGCGGCGCAGGCGGCGGACACCAGGCAAGCCACCGTGCGCACGTGATTCCACAGCAGCCACTCTCGGACGTAGCGCGGCCAGTACGCCGCGGCCTCCGCCGACTCGCTGTCCATCCGTGCGAGCCGCTCGTTGCGCGGCACATTGAAGCCGGCGGTGACGCCGAAGCACCCGACCACGTAGCAGAGGCCCGCCCCCAGCAGCAGCGCGGAGCGCGTCGTTCCCCACGGAAAGAAGCCGGCGACGATGCAGATGGCGGCCAGCACCGTCGTGCCGATGAAGAGGCCCAGGAAACCGGGGTTGAGCACGACCACGTTGATGCGCTGCATGGCCGCAATGCCGTGCTCCGCGGGCAATTGCGCCAGCGCCTTCATCACGAAGGCGGAGAACGCGAAGAACACGCCGCCGATCAGGCCGGCGCCGATGCACACCAGGAACGGGAGCGTGGTCAGCATGAAGGAAGAGGGGCAGCAGGAAAGCGGACGCGACGGTACGGCCAGCGCCAACTCTACCGGGCCGGGTGGCGCATGATGGCGCACGATGTCCAGCCGCCGCCAACTCGTTCTCGTCGTCCCTGCGCTCGCAGCCACCGCGTGTGCGAGCCTGTCCGGCAGCGACCCACCGCGGGTGTCGGTCGCCGGCATCGAGGCGCTGCCCGGGGAGGGGCTGGAACTGCGCTTCCTCGTGAAGCTGCGCGTCCAGAACCCGAACGAAGGCGCGATCGACTACCGCGGCATCTCGATGGAGCTCGACCTGATGGGCCAGCCGTTCGCCAGCGGCGTCAGCGACGCGGCCGGCAGCGTGCCGCGCTTCGGCGAGGCGGTGATCGGCGTGCCGGCCACCGTCTCGGCGATGAACGCGATCCGCCAGATGCTGGGTCTGCCGTCGCGCGACGTGCGCCGGCTCGACTATCGCCTGCGCGGCAAGCTCGGCGGGCCGGTGGGAGCGGCGCTGCGCTTCGAGGCCAAGGGCGAGCTCGACATCTCAGCCTTTGGCGGGACCGCGCTGAGCCGGTGAAGGCGAGCCGGCGGCTGTAGGCCTGGGCCGACACGAAGGGGCGCGCTTCGCTGATCCCCCGGTGGCGTCAGCGGGGCGACGATGTCTGCAAACTCAGCAGGAGTCGCAGATGAGCAAGCACGATGTCCCCGAAGCCTATGGCGTGTTCAAACCGGTCGGTCACGTGGTGATCTCGTTCCCGACCGACGCCGACATGCGGTTCGCGCAGGCCGCGCTGGCCGAGGCCGGCTTTTACGGGCCCGACACGGTGATGAGCTACACGCCGGCCGCGATGATCGCGCAGATCGACGCGCAGCTTGCAGACGCCAGCCCGCTGGCCTCGCTCGGGCAGGAACTCAACCTGGTGAAGGCGCACCGTGCGCTGGCCGAGCAGGGCTATCACTGGCTGGTGGTGCACGCGCCCGGCGACGACGAGGCCCGGCAAGTCGCTGCGCTGGTTCGGCGCTTCAATGCCGAGCGGGCGCAGAAGTACGGGCGCCTGATCGTCGAGGAACTGATCGAGCATGACGACGACTTGCCGCAGGTGGCCGAGTCACCGGCCCGCGGCCTCGACGCCCAGACGGCCAGCGGCCGCGAGCGCGACCGCTGACGGTGCACACGTGTCGCCCAGGCGACAGTACGGGACCGTGGATCACACGTTGGGCGGCTGACACGGCGCCGACGCCCGGTGCAGCGCGGGCAAGTTGCCCGAACGCGGCACGGGCCCGGACGGGCTTGCCGCGCATAGCATCGCTTCGGGTTCCGCGCGCATCGATTGGCAGCGCCGCGCGGCGTTCGCAATCCCGTCCATCAGAACATTGGAGACAACATGACAGCAACAGGCCATCGCTCGTTCGGCATCCTTCTCGCGTTCGCCTTCGCCACCGGGGGCGCCCTGGCCGCCGGCAAGACGCTCTCGGTCACGGAAAAGGTCGATGTCGCCGCGACGCCGGCCAAGACCTACGCCGCCATCAAGGACTTCGACAGCTGGCAGAACTGGCACCCGGCGATCGGCGGCACCGAGATCACCAAGGGCAAGGGCAACACCAAGGGCACCGTGCGCGTGCTGACCACCAAGGACGGCGCCAAGATCACCGAGGAACTGCTGTCGCACAGCGATTCGTCGATGAGCTACAAGTACCGCATCACCGATTCGCCGTTGCCGGTCACCGGCTATGTCTCGACGCTGAAGGTCGCGAAGTCCAAGGGCGGCTCGACGGTGACGTGGTCGTCGACCTTCAAGGCCAAGGAAGGCACGTCGGACGACGATGCCAAGAAGGTCATCTCCGGCGTCTACCGTGCCGGTCTGGACAACCTGCCGGCCACCGTGAAGTAAGCGCGTCGAACATCGACGACCTGACCGGCGTGCCGGTCCGAGGGCGGCTCAGGGCGGCGCCAGCAGGAAACTGCCGGCCGCCCCGACCGTCTCGAGGGCCGTCACGCTGTCGTCCTTCAGTTCCACGCCGGTGAGCTGACGTGAGCGTGCCTCGCCCAGCAGCCAGGCCAGGCGGCCGGCGGCCACCGGCAGCGGCAGGCCCTCGGGCCGCACGTTCGAAATGCAATTGCGCTCCGCGTCCACGCGACCGGCCCGCGGCCCCCAGGTGACGTAGACCCCCATGCTGTCCGGCGAACTGAGCCCGGGCCGCTCGCCGATCAGCACCACGACGAGCCGCGCGCCGAGCGCCGCGCCGATCGGGTCGCCGATGGCCACACGCGCCTGCCGAACGATCGCCACTGGTGCCCAGCGCCAGTCACGTGCCAGCACGCGCTTCAGCTCGGCGATGAAGGGCGCGGCGTGGCGCTCGATGGCCAGCGCCGACAGGCCGTCGGCCACCACCACGGCGAGTTCGGCGCGCGCGTCACCGTCGGCGAGTGCGGACAGTTGCGCAATCGAGGCCTCGTCGAGCCGTCGTCCCAGATCGGGCCGCTGCAGGTAGACATGGCGGTCGGCGGCGGCGCTGTGCAGCGCCAGCGTGGGCAGGCCCAGCGCGCGGACCGCGGCATCGACCGCTGCATGGTCCAGCGGCCGGTGCACCGCATCGCGCGCCTGGGCGTGTGCGAGCTGGAAGTCGAGCTGCGGCGCAGTGGGCTGGCTGATGCCGCTGCGGCCCAGCCCGATGCGCGCCGGCGTGTGGCGGCGCAGCACGCTCCAGGGGTTGGCGATCACTGGACTGTTCATGTGGGTTGGTTCGACAGCAGGCGATCGAAGGCGGGCGGCATCGATTCGAGCAGCCGGTCGGGCGCACCGGGCTGCGTGATGTGCATGGCCTCCAGCCAGCGCTCGAACTCCGGCGCTGGCCGCAAGCCCAGCACGCGGCGCGCGTAGAGCGCGTCGTGGAAGGAGGTGGTCTGGTAGTTCAGCATCACGTCGTCCGAGCCCGGAATGCCCATGATGAAGCTGCAGCCGGCCACGCCCAGCAGCGTGAGCAGCACGTCCATGTCGTTCTGGTCGGCCTCGGCGTGGTTGGTGTAGCAGATGTCGCAACCCATCGGCAGGCCCAGCAGCTTGGCGCAGAAGTGGTCCTCCAGGCCGGCGCGGATGATCTGCTTGCCGTCGTACAGGTACTCCGGGCCGATGAAGCCGACCACGCTGTTCACCAGCAGCGGCTCGAAATGCCGCGCCACCGCGTAGGCGCGGGCCTCGATGGTCTGCTGGTCGCAGCCGTGGTGAGCCTGGGCCGACAGCGCGCTGCCCTGGCCGGTCTCGAAGTACATGACGTTGCTGCCGCGCTGGCCGTCGTCGTCGAACAGCGCACCGCGCTGCAGCGAGAGCGCCGCCGCGCGCGCCTCGCCGAGCAGCGCCAGGTCGATGCCGAAGCTGCGATTGGTGGCCTCGGTGCCGCCGATCGACTGGAACACCAGGTCCACCGGCGCGCCGCGCTCGATGCACTGCAGCGTGTTGGTCACGTGGGTCAGCACGCAGCTCTGCGTGGGGATCTCGTAGCGCTGGATCACCGCGTCCAGCATCTGCAGCAGCCGTGTCACCTGGGCTACGTTGTCGGTGGCCGGGTTGATGCCGATCACCGCGTCCCCGCTGCCGTAGAGCAGGCCGTCGAGCGTGCTGGCAGCGATGCCGGCGGCGTCGTCGGTCGGGTGGTTGGGCTGCAGCCGCGTGGACAGCCGGCCGGCGAGGCCGATGGTGTCGCGAAAGCGCGTGCGCACGCGGCACTTGCGCGCGACCAGGATCAGGTCCTGGTTGCGCATGATCTTGCTGACCGCCGCGGTCATCTCCGGCGTCAGGCCGGGGGCCGCGGCGCGCAGCGTGTCGCCGTCCACCGCGTCGGACAGCAGCCAGTCGCGAAGGTCGCCCACCGTGAGGTGGGCGAGCGGGGCGAAGGCGACGGCGTCGTGCCCGTCGAGGATGAGGCGGGTGACCTCGTCGTCCTCGTAGGGCACCAGCGCGTCGTTCAGGAAGGTCTTGAGCGGCAGCGACGCCAGCGCGATCTGCGCCGCGGCGCGCTCCTCGCTGCTGCGCGCCGCGACCCCGGCGAGTTCGTCACCGGAGCGCGCGGGCGAAGCCCGGGCCATCAACGTGCGCAGGTCGTCGAAGGTGTAGCGCCGCGGGCCGATGGAGTGCGCGTAGGCCATGCCTCGATCATGCCGCAGCGAGCGCCTGTTCGCGGCGCTTGTGGGTCAGCAGGAAGTAGCCGTAGCCGACCACGCCCAGCCCGACGAACAGCATCGCGACCAGGGGGTTGAAATACACCATCGTGGCCAGGCACACGACGGCCGCCGCCAGCGCGAAGGCCGGGAAGATCGGGAACATGGGCGCGCGGAAGGGCCGCGCCAGGTTCGGCTCGCTGCGGCGCAGCTTGAACAGGCTGGCCATGCTGACGATGTACATCACGATCGCGCCGAACACGCTCATCGTCACGATGTTGGCGGTCAGCGTCTGGCCGCCGATCTTGATGATCTCGTCGCTGAAGATCGCGAGGATGCCCACCACCCCGCCGGCGATCACCGCAAGGTGCGGCGTGTGGAAGCGCGGGTGCACACGGCCCAGCACCGCTGGCAGGTAGCCCGCACGGGACAGCGCATAGATCTGCCGCGAGTAGCCGAGGATGATCCCGTGGAACGAAGCCACCAGCCCGAACAGGCCCAGCCACACCAGCATGTGCAGCCAGCCGCTGGATTCGCCGACGATCGCCTTCATCGCCTGCGGCAGCGGGTCGTTGATGTTGGCCAGCGTGGTCCAGTCGCCGACGCCGCCGGCGAAGATCATCACGCCGGTGGCCAGCAGCAGCAGGGTGATGATGCCGCCGATGTAGGCGATCGGGATCGAGCGCTTCGGGTCCTTGGCTTCCTCGGCGGCCATCGCCACGCCCTCGATGGCGAGGAAGAACCAGATCGCGAAGGGGATCGCGGCGAAGATGCCCGGGATCGAGCCGATGCTGAAGCTGTCCTGACCCGACCAGCCACCCTTGACGAAGTTGGCCATCGAGAAGCCCGGTGCCACGACGCCCATGAAGACCAGCAGTTCGAAGATCGCGATCAGCGTGACCGCCAGCTCGAAGGTGGCCGCGATCTGCACGCCCAGGATGTTGAGCGTCATGAAGATCAGGTAGGCGCCCACAGCCGCCGTCTTCGGATCCAGCCCCGGGAACTGCACCGCAAGGTAGGAGCCGATCGCCAGCGAGATGGCCGGCGGTGCGAACACGAACTCGACCAGCGTCGCGTAGCCGGCGATGTAGCCGCCGGTCGGGCCGAAGGCTCGGCGGCCGTATTCGAACGGCCCGCCCGCGTGCGGGATCGAGGTCGTCAGCTCCGTGAAACTGAAGATGAAGGTGGTGTACATCAGCGCGATGAAGCCCGCCGTCACCAGGAAACCCAGCGTGCCGGCGCCGGCCCAGCCGTAGCTCCAGCCGAAATACTCGCCCGAGATCACCAGGCCGACCGCGATGCCCCACAGCTGCAGGGTCGAGAGGGACTTGTTGAGTCCCGGTCCCGTACTTGTACTCATGCGTAATCCCTCCGGATGATGTGAAAGTCCCCGCTGATGGCGCGGTGTTTGCATGAGCGTAGGCGCGCGTCGACCGGAGCGTTAGCGGAAATCGGCAATGTTGGCGAACCCCCCTGGCACGAACGGAGTGCGTCCTGCACCGCCGCAGGACGCCGCCTGGCACGCCCGCTCCATGGTGTCGGCCGACGTCGACGAACACGCTTCGCACCTGAGCGGCTGGCGCCAGGAGTACGACCAGCTCGGCGGCGGCGGCTTCACCGGCCGGCTCGACGAGGCCGTGAGCGACGGTGTGCAGCTGTTCCGCGAGCGCACCAGCCACCAGTTGCGCCAGCGCTGTGAGGTGTGGAAGGGCGCGGTGTGGTGCGGTATCACGGCCGCCGACGACGGCTCGCGCCTCGATGGTCGCCAGGTGGGCACGGACTGCATCATGGCCAGCGGCGGCGACGGCAGCTTCGAGCTGGTGAGTCCGCCGGGGCACGACATCGTCGGCTTCGTCGTCTCGCGCGAGGCGCTCGCGCTGCACGCCCCCGAGCTGGCGCTGCCGCCGGAGGCCGGGGCGGCGTGGTGGGCCGTCGATCCGGTCCAGCGCCATGCCGCGCTGGTGCACGCACGCGCCATCCTGGTGCTGGCGGCCGCGGGCGTGGAATCCGACCTGCGCACCGCGATGCTGGACGTCGTGGCCGGCCTGCTGGCCACGCGTGGGCCAGGGCGGCGCGAGCGCGGCAATGCCAGCGCGCGGCGGCGCCTGGTGGCCCAGGTACGAGAACGTATCGAGGCCTCTCCCGATCGCGCGCCCAGCGTGCCCGAGCTGTGCGTGGCGCTGCACGTGAGCCGCCGCACGCTGCAATACGCCTTCGAGGACGAGGTGGGCGTCAACCCGCTCGCCTACCTGCGCAGCGTGCGTTTGAACGGCGTGCGTCGCCTGCTGCGCGAGGCCGCACCCGGCCTGACGGTGCAGCGCGCCGCCGCCCACTGGGGCTTCTGGAACCTGAGCGCCTTCGCCGGTGACTACCGGCGTCAGTTCGGCGAGCGGGCGTCGGAGACGCTGGCGCGCGCCGCGGTGGCCCGGACCGGCGGCTGAACGCACGCCGCTGCGGTGGCGGTGGGCTGCTGCCACGGCAGTGCGATCGGCGTCCCGTCCGGGAACGCCGCCCGCACCGGCGCCATGCCGAGCGCGGCGAACAGCCGCAGCTCGTGCTTGCCGTCGTTGAGGATCTGGTGCGCCACACCACGCGGGATGATGAGCGTGTCGCCGGCCTGGAAAGGCATGTCGGTGCCGTTCATCGCCAGCAGGCCCCGGCCCGCCAGGATCAGGACCACCTCCTCGCAATCGTGCTGGTGCGGCGGCGTGGCGCCGTGTCCCGCGATCGACTGCGACCAGACCTCCAGGCTCGACAGGCCGTCGTCGGGGCCCGCGAGCGTGCGGTGCCGTATGCCGGGCAGCAGTTCGGGAAGCGTGGCGGGGTGGGAAACGACGGCGTTCATGGCAATCTCCTTGGAGCAGGGGGCGATGCCTGCAGTGTGGGCAGCCGCCGTCGCGTTGATAAGTCCAGGGGCTGGCACTAGACTGCAGACGAACTGTCATCAATCGAGCGTCCGAGCGGCGTTCCGTCCATGGACCAGCTCACCGGCATCCTGGCCTTCGTCCGCACCGCCGAGTCGCGCAGCTTCGCGCAGGCCGCGCGCCTGCTCGACGTGACGCCGTCGGGCGTCAGCAAGAGCGTCGCGCGGCTCGAGGCGCAGCTCGGCCTGCGGCTGCTGCACCGGACCACGCGTCAGGTGTCGCTCACCGACGACGGCGCGGTGTTCTTCGAGCATTGCCGTCGGTTGCTCGACGACTTCGACGCGGCGCGCAGCCTGATGTCCGACCGCGGCGCCGCGCCGAGCGGGCGTCTGCGGGTGAGCGTCCCGTCGACGCTGGGCAAGCTGTTCGTCGTGCCACGTCTGTCGCAGTTCCTCGCGGCACGGCCCGACGTGACGCTCGAACTGGACCTGTCGGATCGCCAGGTGGCGCTCGTCGACGAGCGCGTCGACGTGGCGGTGCGCATCGGCACGCTCGTCGATTCGAGCCTCGTCGCGCGACCGCTGTGGACGCAGCAGGTCGTGACGATCGCCTCGCCGGCCTACCTGAAGGACAGCGCGGCGCTGGCGACGCTGGGCGACCTGGCGCGGCACCGCTGCCTGAGCTTTCGCTGGCCGACCACCGGCCGCGAGCGGCCCTGGATGTTCCGCTGCGACGGCCGTGCGGTCCAGTTGCGGCCGCGCGTGCACATGATGCTGGACGAAGGCGAGGCGATGGTCGTGGCCGTGCGGGCCGGGCTGGGCGTGGCGCAGGTGCCGGACTACATGGCGGCCGACGCCATCGACCGCGGCGAGGCAGTCGAAGTGCTGGCCGGCATCCGGCCGCCGCCCACACCGATCAACGCCGTGTATGCGAGCCAGCGCAACCTGCCGGCCCGCACGCGCGCCTTCGTCGACTGGCTCACGACCCTGAGCGGCCCGGCGGCGCTGCCCGTCGCGCGCGTACCGGCGCGCCGCCGCGCGCGCCGTTCCTAGGCCTCGGCGTAGGCGCCTGCCGCGCTAGAATCGGTGCGTATTGCGGGTGTAGTTCAATGGTAGAACGGCAGCTTCCCAAGCTTCATACGAGGGTTCGATTCCCTTCACCCGCTCCAGCTTTGCTCGAGGCCACCGCGGTGGCCTCTGTTGCGTCTGGGACCGCCGCGCATGAACGCTGCTGAGATCCGCCTGCTCGTGGTGGGACCGGTGCCCGACGGGCTGGCCGCATCGACCTGGGGGCCGTTCGCCATCGAGCGCTGCGACTCGCTGAATGAGGCGGCCGTCCGGCTGCGAGACGCAAGCTACGACGCCGTGCTGATCGAACTGACCGATGCGGCGTCGGCGGAGCGACTGCCGGTCTGGCCGGCGCTGTCGCAGGCCTGTGCCGAAGCGGCTGTGCTGCTGGTGACGGGCGCACCGGGGGCGCCGCTGGTGCAGCGGCTGGTCGAGCGCGGCGTGCAGGATGTGCTGCCGCAGGCGGAGGCCACCGCCGAGCGGCTCGCGCTGGCGGTGCACCTGGCCATCGCCCGCCAGCGCATCGAGCGCGCGGCCCGCAAGGCCTACGCCACCGACCTGGCCACGGGGCTGCCCAACCAGATGCAGTTGCTGGAGCATGTGAACCACCTGCTGGCGCTGCGCGAGCGCGAGCCCGCTCCGATGGCCTTGCTGGTGATCCGCATCGAAGGCTTGACGACCGCCGAGGCCACGCTCGGTGTCGCGGCGGCCGGTGCGTTGCGGCGCAAGCTCGCGGTCCGCCTGCGTGCGGCGCTGCGCGCCAGCGACGTAGTGGCGTCGGTGGGGGCGGATGCCTTCGCGGCGCTGCTGGCCTGGATCGACACGCCGCTGGCCGCCGATCGCGTGGCCGCCAAGCTGGTGCGCAGCCTGGGCCGGCCGGTGCGGGTGGGTGGCCAGGAGATCGCGGTGGCCGCGAGCGCCGGCATCGGGCGCTACCCGGAGCATGGCAAGGATGCGCAGACCTTGCTGCGCCAGGCCTTCGCCGCTGCCGCTGGGGCCGTGCCGCTGGGACGAGAGGGGTTCTCGAACCGTGTGGAGCGGGGCGGGCCGGCGACCGCCGCCAACGACGAGTCTTAGTGCGGCTGTCGCCGCGGCGGCCGTCTGTTCTTCTGCTTCAGTAGAACAGCAGCCACAGCAGGCCGACGATCAGCAGCCACTTGCCGGCGTAGTAAACCTGCCGGTGGCTGGACTTCAAGGCCTTGGCCTTCAGGCGCAACTGGTAGGCGAACGCGAAGAAGCGGTTGATGGCGCCCACCGGCTCGTCGCCGGTCTCGTTCTGCGACGACGCGGCGGCCATCACGTGGGTCGCGAAGAAGCGGTTGAACCAGCGCACCGGCGCCGTGTGCAGCGGCCGCTCCACGTCGCAGAACAGCACCACGCGCTGCTGCTGGGTCTCGTTGGCGGCGTGGTGGATGAAGGTCTCGTCGAACATCACCACCTCGCCGTCCTTCCAGTGGTAGCGCTGGCCGTCCACCTCGATGAAGCAACCGGGGTCGTTGGGCGTGGTCAGGCCCAGGTGGTAGCGCAGCGAGCCGGCATACGGGTCGCGGTGCCGCACCAGCGTGGCCCCGGGCGGCAGCGACGCGAACATCGCCGCCTTGATGCTGGGGATGCTCTTCAGCAGCGCGACCGTCTGCGGGCACAGCGCGTTGGCGCTGCTCAGATCCTTGCCGTACCAGGTGAGGTAGAAGCGCTTCCAGCCGGTGCGGAAGAAGGAGTTGAAGCCGATGTCGTTATAGCTCGCGGCGGCGCGGATCTGGCCCTCGTCGTTGAGCTTCAGCGCCTCGTCGCGGATGGTCTGCCAGTTCGCCTGCAGGGGTGCCAGTTCCGGAAACTGCTGCGGGTCGAGGTAGGCCTTGGCCGGCACGCGCGAGAACAGGTACATCAGCGCGTTCACCGGCGCCAGCACGATGGTGAAGTCGAGTGCCCGCTTCAGCGGGAAACGCACCTTGCCGCGGAAGTGGATGAAGAATGCCGAGGCGAGGAAGACGACGAGGACCCAGTGGCGCAGCTCCATGATGGTCGTTCTCGGCGTGTCACTTCTGGATGTCGCCCAGGCAGAGGTACTTGATCTCCACGTAGTCGTCGATGCCGTGGTGCGAGCCCTCTCGGCCCAGACCCGACTGCTTGACGCCGCCGAACGGCACCTCGGCGGTCGAGATCAGGCCGGTGTTGATGCCGACCATGCCGTACTCCAAAGCCTCGCCGACGCGGAAGATGCGGCCGACGTCGCGGCTGTAGAAGTAGCTGGCCAGGCCGAACTCGGTGTCGTTGGCGAGCGCCACCACTTCGGCCTCGGTCTCGAAGCGGAACACCGGCGCCACCGGCCCGAAGGTTTCCTCGCGGGCGCAACGCATCTCGCTCGTCGCGTTGGCCAGCACCGTGGGCGCATAGAAGCGCTCGCCGATGCGCTGGCCGCCGGTCAGCAGTTTCGCGCCCTTGGCCAGCGCGTCGGCCACGTGGGACTCCACCTTCTCCAGCGCCGCCGCATCGATCAGCGGCCCCTGCGTCACGCCACCCTCGAAGCCGTTGCCGACCTTGATGGCCTTCACCTTCACGGCGAGCTTCTCGACGAAGGCGTCGTAGACGCCGGCCTGCACGTAGAGCCGGTTGGCGCACACGCAGGTCTGGCCGGCGTTGCGGTACTTGCTGATCATCGCGCCCTCGACCGCGCTGTCGAGGTCGGCGTCGTCGAACACGATGAAGGGCGCATTGCCGCCGAGCTCGAGCGAAAGCTTCTTGAGGGTCGGCGCGCACTGCTTCATCAGGATGCGGCCCACCTCGGTGGAGCCGGTGAAGCTCAGGTGGCGCACCGTGTCGCTGGCGCACAGCACGTTGCCGATCAGCACCGAGCGCTCGGCGTCGGCCGTCAGCACGTTCAGCACGCCGGCCGGCATGCCGGCGCGCTGGGCGAGCTCGGCGACGGCCAGCGCCGACAGCGGCGTCTGCTCCGCCGGCTTGATGACCACCGGGCAGCCGGCGGCCAGCGCCGGCGCGACCTTGCGGGTGATCATCGCGATCGGGAAGTTCCACGGCGTGATCGCCGCGCACACGCCCATCGCCTGCTTGAGGACGAGGTAGCGCTTGTTGTTGTCGGTGGTCGGCACCGTCTCGCCGTAGACGCGCTTGGCCTCCTCGGCGAACCACTCGATGAAGCTCGCGCCGTAGCCGACCTCGCCCTTGGCCTCGGCCAGCGGCTTGCCCTGCTCGGCGGTCATGATGCGGGCCAGGTCGTCGGCGTGCTGCAGCAGCAGCTGGTACCACTTCATCAGGACGGCGGCGCGCTCCTTGGCGGTCTTGGCGCGCCAGGCGGGCCAGGCGCGGGCGGCCGCGGCGAGGGCGGCTTCGGCATCGGCAGCGCCCAGGTTGGCCACCTGCGCCAGCTCGAGCCCGGTGGCCGGGTCGGTGACGGCGAAGCGCTCGCCACGGTCGACCCACGTGCCGTCGATCAGCGCGGCGGTCTTCAGCAGGGTGGGGTCGGCCAGGGTGGCCAGCGGCGAATTCTTCATGTCCATGCGGTGTCTCCGGAACCGGATTTCGATGATACGCGCCGACCCTGTTCCACGCAGGCCGTGAGGGTTGCAAACCTATAATGAAAAAGTTTGTTGAATCAAGCACTTGCGCCAGCATTCGCGCGTCGCGGACCGCCGCCGCGCACCGCCCGCCGACCCGACCGAGCCCCCGCATGAAAGCCTCCGAGATCCGCTCCACCTTCCTGAAGTTCTTCGAGTCCAAGGGTCACCAGATCGTGGCCTCGAGCCCGGTGGTGCCCGGCGACGACCCGACGCTGCTGTTCACCAACGCGGGGATGAACCAGTTCAAGGATGTGTTCCTGGGCTTCGACAAGCGGGCGTATTCGCGCGCCACCACGGCGCAGAAGTGCATCCGCGCCGGCGGCAAGCACAACGACCTGGAGAACGTGGGCTACACCGCGCGCCACCACACCTTCTTCGAGATGCTGGGCAACTTCAGCTTCGGCGACTACTTCAAGAAGGAGGCGATCGCCTACGCCTGGGAGCTGCTGACCGAGGTCTACAAGCTGCCCAAGGACAAGCTCTGGGTCACCGTCTATGCCGAGGACGACGAGGCCTACGAGATCTGGAACCGGCAGGTGGGCGTGCCGGCCGAGCGCATCGTGCGCATCGGCGACAACAAGGGCGCGCGCTACGCCTCCGACAACTTCTGGATGATGGGCGACACGGGGCCCTGCGGTCCGTGCACCGAGATCTTCTACGACCACGGCCCCGAGATCCCCGGCGGCCCGCCGGGCTCGCCCGACGAGGACGGCGACCGCTACATCGAGATCTGGAACAACGTGTTCATGCAGTTCAACCGCGACGAGGCGGGCGTGATGCACAAGCTGCCCAAGCCGAGCGTCGACACCGGCATGGGCCTGGAGCGCATCACCGCCGTGCTGCAGCACGTGCACTCCAACTACGAGATCGACCTGTTCGTCGCGCTGCTGGCGGCGGCCAAGAAGGCGGTCGACGTGGGCGGCGCAGGCGACTGCGACAAGGACTCGCCGTCGCTGAAGGTCATCGCCGACCACATCCGTGCCTGCTCGTTCACCATCGTCGACGGCGTGATCCCCGGCAACGAGGGCCGCGGCTACGTGCTGCGTCGCATCGCCCGCCGTGGCATCCGCCATGGCTACAAGCTCGGCGCCCGCAAGCCCTTCTTCCACACGCTGGTGGCCGAGCTGGTGCGCCAGATGGGCGAGGCCTACCCCGAGCTGGCCCGCGCCGAGGCGCGCGTGACCGAGGTGCTGAAGCAGGAGGAGGAGCGCTTCTTCCAGACCATCGCCAACGGCATGGAGATCCTCGAGACGGCCCTGGCCGGCGGCTCGAAGACCATCGACGGTGAAACCGCCTTCAAGCTGCACGACACCTACGGTTTCCCGCTCGACCTGACGGCCGACGTGTGCCGCGAGCGCGGCGTGACGGTCGACAACGCCGGCTTCGACGCGGCGATGAAGCGCCAGCGCGAGCAGGCGCGCGCGGCCGGCAAGTTCAAGATGGCCGCCGGCCTCGAGTACGCCGGCGCGGCCACCACCTTCCACGGCTACGAACACCTGGTGCACGAGGGCGCCCGGGTTACCGCGGTCTACGTCGACGGCTCGGCGGTCGCGAGCGCGAAGGCCGGCGACGACGCGGTGATCGTGCTCGACCACACGCCCTTCTACGCCGAGAGCGGCGGCCAGGTCGGCGACAGCGGCGAGCTGCGCAACGGCACGAGCCGCGTGATCGTGGAGGACACGCAGAAGATCCAGGCCGACGTCTTCGGCCACCACGGCCGCGTGGTCGAGGGCGAGATCAAGGTGGGCGACGTGCTGAATGCGCGGGTTGATGCCGAGCAGCGCGCCAGGACCGTGCGCAACCACAGCGTGACCCACCTGATGCACAAGGCGCTGCGCGAGGTGCTGGGCACGCACGTGCAGCAGAAGGGCTCGCTGGTCAACGCCGAGCGCACCCGCTTCGATTTCGCGCACAACGCGCCGATGAGCGAGGCGCAGGTCCGTGAGGTGGAGGCCAAGGTCAATGCCGAGATTCTGGCCAATGCCGCGACTCAGGCGCGAGTGCTACCGATCGAGGAAGCGCAGAAGTCCGGCGCGATGATGCTGTTCGGCGAGAAGTACGGCGACGAGGTGCGCGTGCTCGACATCGGCACGAGCCGCGAGCTGTGCGGCGGCACCCACGTGCAGCGCACCGGCGACATCGGGCTGTTCAAGATCGTCGCCGAGAGCGGCGTCGCGGCCGGCATCCGCCGTGTCGAGGCGATCACCGGCGACAACGCGCTGGCCTACCTGCAGTCGCTCGAAGGCACGGTCAACGGCATCGCCGGCACGCTGAAGGCGGCGCCCGCCGAGGTGCCGGGGCGTATCGCCGCGGTGCTGGACCAGGTGCGCGCGCTCGAGAAGGAACTCGCCGCGCTGAAGGGCAAGCTGGCCTCGTCGCAGGGCGACGGGCTGCTGGCGCAAGCGGTCGACGTGAAGGGCCTGAAGGTGCTGGCGGCGCAGCTGGAGGGTGCCGACGCGAAGACCCTGCGCGACACGATGGACCAGCTGAAGAACAAGCTCAAGAGCGCCGCCATCGTGCTGGCGGCCGTGGAGGGCGGCAAGGTGCAGATTGCCGCCGGCGTGACGGCCGACCGCATGGGCACGATCAAGGCCGGCGAGCTGGTCAACTTCGTCGCGCAGCAGGTCGGCGGCAAGGGCGGCGGCAAGCCTGATCTCGCGATGGCCGGCGGCACCGAGCCGGCCAAGCTGGGCGCGGCACTGGCCTCGGTGGCCGGCTGGGTCGGCGAACGGGCCTGAGCCGCAAGGCGCCCCGGCCGCATGAATCTGCTGCTGCCGCTGTGCGCGGGCCGTCGCGGCTGGGTGGGGCTGCTGGGGATCGTCGTGGGTTTGTCGGCCGCGGCGCAGTCGAGCAGCGGCCCGGAGTTCGTGGCGCCGCCGGGATCGGCACGCACCGATGCGGTGGTGCAGGGGCCGGTCGTCGACGCACAGACCCTGGCGCGGGAAGCGGTGGAGCTCTACGGCCGCACCTGCGCCGTGGCCAGCAGCGATGCCGGCGCGCGGGTGGACCTGGCGCTGGCCGCGGGGTTGGCACCGCTGCAGACCGATGACGCGCAGCGCAGCAGCCTGCTGGGCGGGGCGAGCGGCCAGGTCTATGCAGCGCCCGGCCGCGAGGCGCTGCTGCAACTGGCGGTCGCCGACGACGGCCGCTGCGTGGTGTGGGCGGAGCACGCCGACGGCCCCAGCGTGCGCGCCGGCTTCCTGCACGTGATCGACGAGGTCTACGGCCCGGGCACGTCGCTGCGCCCGGTGCGCGAGCGCGTCGTGCAGATCACCGGCGGCTGGCGTCGGCAGACCGGCTTCGATCTGGGCGAAGACCCGGCCCGCCGAGCCTTCGACGCGATCACGCTGGTCGGCAACCGACCGGGCGTGCAACTGCTGCGGGTGGCGCCGGCCGGTCCCTGACCCGGTCTGGTGCGCTCAGGCCGCCTGCGCGACCGCCGGCGAAGCGATCTGCTCCAACCCGCGCAACACGTCTCCGACGATCAGCACCGCCGGGCTGCCGAGGCCTTCGTGCGCCAGCGTGTCCAGCAGTCCCCCCAGCGTGGTGAACGCGCTGCGCTGCCGTGCGGTGCTCGCGTGCTGCACGATGGCGAGCGGCGTGCCGGCCGGCAGGGCTTCGAGCAGGCCCGACTGCAGGCGCGCCGCCTGGCTCACGCCCATGTAGATCACCAGCGTGAGGCCCTGCGCGGCCGCGGCGCCGAGCACACGCCAGTCCAGGGTGGTGGACTCGTCCTTGGCGTGGCCGGTCACGAGCATCACGCCGTGGGCGTGGTCGCGGTGCGTCAGCGGCGCGCCGATCGAGGTGGCCGCGGCGAGGCCGGCGGTGATGCCGTTGACCACCTCGACGTGCACGCCGTGCGCGCGCAGCGAGGCGGCTTCCTCACCGCCGCGGCCGAAGATGAACGGGTCGCCACCCTTGAGCCGCACCACGCGCTCGCCGGCCAGCGCCTCTCGCAGCATCAACTGCTCGATGAAGGCCTGCGGCGTGCTGCGGCAGCCGCCGCGCTTGCCGACGTGGACGATGCGTGCCGAGCGTCGTGCGTAGCGCAGCACCGCGTCGCCGACCAGGTCGTCGACCAGCAGCACCGTGGCGGCGCGGATCGCGCGCACCGCCTTCAAGGTCAGCAGCTCCGGGTCGCCGGGGCCGGCGCCGACGAGCCAGACAGTCGGCACAGGAAGTTCAGGCCGAGCGCTCATGGGCTCTTTCCTCGTGTTGTCGCATCGTGGCGTGCGCGCGGACCAGCACCTCGACCTGCTCGACGATGGGGCCGGGCACCGGCTTCTCGCCACTGACCACCGCCTGGATGTAGACCGCCGTCGTCGCCGCATCGCTGCTGCGCGGCAGCAGCGGCAGCTCGGCCAGCACGCCCTCGACCGCGGCCCGGCCGAGTTCGGGCCGTGGCGTGCCGGCGATGAAGACGTCGAGCCGCGGCAAGCGGCGCGCGTCGGCCACCGGCTCGCCCTCCGTGCCGCGCATCAGCAAGGCGTGTGCGCCGGTGTGCTGCAGGAAGCGCGTGTGCGCAGCCGCGTACTCGGGATGCGTGTAGTTGACGATGCGCAGGCAGGCGCTGCCGCGCGGTGTGAGCAGCTTGGCCACGGTGTGCGCCGGGTTGCGCAGGCCGAGCACCCAGCGCAGTTCGAGCAGCGGCACCAGCGCCGGGCACAGCACCGCGGTGGGCACGAACACCGGCTCGTGGCGTGCCCAGGCATCGTGCACGCCGGCGGCGTCGCGGGCGATCGGCAACCCCAGGCTCTCAAACAGTTCGTAGGTCGTGACGCGCGCCGGGTCGTGCAGCGGTCCGTGCACCAGCACCGGCACGCCTTCCTGCGCCAGCAGCAGCGCCAGCAGCGGCGTGAGGTTGGGCAGCTTGCGCGCGCCGTTGTACGAGGGCAGCAGCACCGGCGCGGCATCCGCCTCCAGCACGAGGCTGCGCTCGGCCGCACAGGCGGTGAAGCCGGCCAGCTCCTCGGTGCTCTCACCCTTGATGCGCATCGCGATCGCGAACGCGCCGCGCTCGGCCTCGCTCACCTCGCGGTCGAGCACCTGGTTCATCAGGTCGTAGGCCTGGGCCTCGGTCAGCGAACGTGCGCCTTCCTTGCCGCGGCCGATTTCTTTGAGGTAGTGCGCGATGCCCATCGTGATCCGTGTTCCGCAAGACTCAGGCCAAGCCGGCCGTCTGTGCCGTCGCAGGTGCAACGGCTTGCAAACGAAGGCTAGCCCACACTCGTCGAATGCGCACTCCCCTGGTGTGCGTCAGGCGGCCTGCACCGAACCGCGAACGAGGGTGCGCAGGGCCGGGATGCAGGAGCCGCAGTTCGTGCCGCACTTCAGCGTGCCCTGCAGTTGATCGAGCCGAGCCTCCGGGGTTCCGCTGCAGCGCGTCAGGGCGTCCAGGATCTCGGGCTCGGTGACGTTGAAGCAGGAGCACACCTGCTTGCCTCGCGCCACCACCGCCACCGGCGGTTGGGCGCCCGGCCGCAGCAGCGCGCGGCCGTAGGCCTGTGCCGGCAACTCGTCGGTCAGCAGCGCCTTGACCCAGGCCTCGGCGCGGATGTCGCCGCCCAGCACGAAGGCGTCGAGCCGCGCGTTGCCGCCGCCGCCGGCCACCAGCCGCATCGCGCGGCGCTGGCCGCGCTTGGAGTCGGCATAGCGCAGCGCCTGTGGACCGGCCACGCCGAGCAGGCTCTCGATCTGCGTCATCAGCTCGTCGCTCGCCGGCTCCTCGGCCGCGGCGCGGAACAGCACGCCCACCACACCGCGCGCGTGCGGCTCGCGCCCGAAGGGCACGCAGTGCGCGTAGGCGAACGAGGGCATCAGCTCGCGCAACCGTTGTTGCGCCAGCAGAGCCTGGTCCTCGGGCAGCCAGGCGGCGGCCAGCAGCTGCCAGGGCATCTCGGCCTTCAGCAGCTTGACCGCGGCGTGCTTGAGTTCGGGTTGCTTCGATTGCGGACAGTAGGCGCTGGGCATGAGCGCGTTGATGCCGGCCAGCCGCACGCCCGACGGCGAGAGGCCGGAGACGAACTCCTCGCCCCAGTGCATCGCCACGAAGGCCTGCGCCGGCGCGACCGATTCGCTGGCGCGCACCGGCAGCATCATCGAGCCGCGCCGCGAGGTCACGTGCACCAGCGCGCCTTCTTCCCAGCCCCGGCGTGCCAGTTCCTGCGGATGGATCTCGACACCGGGTTCGGCGACGTGACCGAACAGCCGACCCAGCGTGCCGGTGCGGCTCATGCCGTGCCAGTGGTCGCGCAGCCGGCCGGTGGTCAGCGAGACCGGGTAGCGCGCGTCGCGCGGCTCCGCCACCGGCCGATAGGCCATTGCCGCGAAGCGGGCGCGGCCGTCGTCGGTGGCGAACACGCCGTCCTCGTAGAGCCGGGCGCGGCCTTCGCCCTGGCCCTCCGGGCAGGGCCACAGCTGCGGGCCCTGGTCGAGGCGGGCGTAGCTGAGGCCGGTGATGTCGAGGTCGCGTCCGCGCGTGCTCTCGCGGTGCTCGTTCCACACCGACTCAGGGCTCGCGTACGGGAACAGCTTGCCGCCGTCCGCGGCACGGCGCGGCAACCGGCCCTCGAGCCGGCGCGCGAAGTCGACCGCGGCGGCCCAGTCGTGGCGTGTCTCTCCGGGCGCCGACACGGCGGGGCGCACGCGGCTGATGCGACGCTCGCTGTTGGTGACGGTGCCGTCCTTCTCGCCCCAGGTCGTGGCCGGCAGCAGCAGGTCGGCGTAGGCCGCGGTGGCGGTGGTGGCGAAGGCCTCCTGCAGCACGACGAACTCGCAGCGTTCGAGGGCGCGGCGCACCGTCGTCTGGTCGGGCATCGACTGCGCGGGGTTGGTGCAGCTGATCCACAGCGCCTTGATCTCGCCGTCGGCGGCGGCCTGGAACATCTCGACCGCGCTCTTGCCCGGCACGGCGGGCACGTCCGGCACGCCCCACAGCGCGGCGACCTCGTCGCGGTGCTGCGGATTGGCGAGGTCGCGGTGCGCGCTCAGCAGGTTGGCCAGGCCGCCGACCTCGCGGCCACCCATCGCATTGGGCTGGCCAGTCAGCGAGAACGGGCCCGCGCCGGGCTTGCCGATCTGTCCGGTGGCGAGGTGCAGGTTGATCAGCGCGGCGTTCTTGTCGGTGCCGCTGCTGCTCTGGTTGAGGCCCTGGCAGTACAGGCTCAGCGTGGGCGTGTTCTGGCCGAACCAGCGCGCCGCCTGCACGATCGCCGCTTCGTCGAGCCCGCAGACCTGGGCCACGTGCTTGGGCGTGAACTCGCGCACCCGGTCGCGCAGCGCCTCGAAACCGCTGGTGTGCGCGGCGATGTAGGCGGTATCGGTCAGGCCCTCCCACATCAACAGGTGCAGCAGCCCGTGGAACAGCGCCACGTCGGTGCCGGGCAGCAGCGGCAGGTGGAGGTCGGCGACCTCGGCGGTCTCGGTGCGGCGCGGGTCGGCGACGATCAGTTTCATCGCCGGGTTGGCGGCGCGCGCGTCCTCGAGCCGACGGAACAGGATGGGGTGGGCCCAGGCGGTGTTGCTGCCCGCGATGAAGATCGTGTTGGCGTGCTTCAGGTCGTCGTAGCAGGCCGGCGGCGCGTCGGCGCCGAGCGTGGCCTTGTAGCCGGCCACCGCGCTGCTCATGCACAGGCGCGAATTGGTGTCGACGTTGTTGGTGCCGATCAGGCCCTTGGCGATCTTGTTGAAGACGTAGTAGTCCTCGGTCAGCAACTGGCCCGACAGGTAGAAGCCCACCGCGTCCGGCCCGTGCTGCGCGATCACCGCCGCGAAGCGCTCGGCAGCCTCGTCGAGCGCCGCCTCCCAGCCCACCGGCTGGGCAGCCTGGCCGCGCGCGGCGCGCCGCAGCGGACGCAGCAGGCGCGTCTGCTGCGTGATGGCCGCCGAGGCGGTGAGGTGCAGCGTGCTGCCCTTGGTGCACAGGCGGCCGAAGTTCGCCGGGTGCTCCGGATCGCCGCGCACGCCGGTGATCTGCGCGCCCTGCGACTCGATGATCACGCCGCAGCCGACGCCACAGTAGGGGCAGGTGGAGCGGGTTTCGCGCATGGCTCGGGCGTGCCGTCTTTCGTCTCGCGTTGTCAGGCTGCGGCCTTGGCGCAGGGGCCGGCCACCGGCGCGACGGCGTCGAGTGCCTTGCTCGCCAGTTCCGCGGCATCGAGGAACACCTCGCCAGCCTCGACCTTGCAGGCGAACGGCGTCGTGCAGCCTTCGTCTGGCGCCTTGGCGCAACCGTCGGCGAGGCCGATCGTCCAGTTGTGCAGCGGGCAGGCCACGCTCTCGCCGAACACGATACCCTGGCTCAGCGGACCGCCCTTGTGCGGGCAGCGGTCGAGCAGCGCGAACACCTTGTCCTCGCCGTTGCGGAACACCGCCACGGCCACGGCGTTGGCGCGCAGCACGCGGCGCGCGCCCAGCACCGGGATGTCTTCGACACGGCAGATCGTCTTCCAGTCACTCATCATCGGTCTCCTTCGGGCTCAGGCGTTCAGCGCGTCGAACTGGCGTTTGTCGACCTCGGCCTTGTCGAACTCGAACCACGGATCGGGTTCGCCGTCGAGCGCGAACTGCAGCCGCTCCCACAGCGCCTTGCGGCCCTCGGCGTCGTCGAGGATCTTCTTCTTCACGTAGTCGAGCCCGACCCGGTTCACGTAGTGCACCGTGCGCTCGAGATACCAGCCTTCCTCGCGGTAGAGCTGGCAGAAGGCACCGGTGTACTCGAGCACTTCCTCGGGCGTCTTGAGCTTGACGAAGAAGTGCGCCACCTCGGTCTTGATGCCGCCGTTGCCGGCCACGTACATCTCCCAGCCGGAATCGACGCCGATGATGCCGACGTCCTTGATGCCGGCCTCGGCGCAGTTGCGCGGGCAACCCGACACCGCGAACTTCACCTTGTGCGGCGCATACATGCGCCACATCGCACGCTCCAGGTCCTTGCCCATCTGCGTGCTGTCCTGGGTGCCGAAGCGGCACCACTCGCTGCCCACGCAGGTCTTCACCGTGCGCAGCGCCTTCGCGTAGGCATGGCCGCTGGGCATGCCGATGTCCTTCCACACCGCGGGCAGGTCTTCCTTCTTCACGCCCAGCAGGTCGATGCGCTGGCCGCCGGTCACCTTGACGGTCGGGATCTTGTACTTGTCCACGGCATCCGCGAGGCGGCGCAGCTCGGAGGCCGTGGTCTCGCCGCCCCACATGCGCGGGATCACCGAGTAGGTGCCGTCCTTCTGGATGTTGGCGTGGCTGCGTTCGTTGATGAAACGCGACTGCGGATCGTCGCGGGCCTCCTTCGGCCAGGTGCTGATCAGGTAGTAGTTGACGGCCGGCCGGCAGCTCGAGCAGCCGTTCGGGGTGCGCCAGTTCAAGGCGCGATAGACGCCGTCGACCGTCAGCAGCTTGCTGCCGTCGGACGGCACGGTGCGGATGGTCTCGCGCACCTCGGCGTGGCTGTAGTCGGTGCAGCCGCACATCGCCTTCTTGGTGGGGGCGGCCGAGTAGTCGCCGCCGGCGGTGAACATCAGCAACTGCTCGACCAGGCCGGTGCAGGAACCGCAGCTCGCACTGGCCTTGGTGTGCTTCTTCACCTCTTCGAGCGTGAACAGGCCCTTCTCCTTGATGGCCTTGCAGATCGTGCCCTTGTTGACGCCGTTGCAGCCGCAGACCTCGTCGCTGTCGGCCATCGCGGCGGCCTTGCTGTGGCCCTCGTGCCCGGTGTCGCCGATGTTGGACTCGCCGAACATCAGCTTGTCGCGGATGTCGGCGACGCTGCGGCCCTCGCGCAGCAGCTTGAAGTACCAGGAGCCGTCGACGGTGTCGCCGTACAGGCAGGCGCCGACCAGCTTGTCGTCCTTGATGACCAGCTTCTTGTAGACGCCGCCGAAGGGATCGCTCATCACGATCTCCTCGGTGTCGGTGCCGCCCATGAACTCGCCGGCCGAGAACAGGTCGATGCCGGTGACCTTGAGCTTGGTGCTGGTCAGGCTGCCGGTGTAGCGGCCGATGCCGAACTGCGCCAGGTGCGTCGCGCACACCTTGCCCTGCTCGAACAGCGGCGCGACCAGCCCGTAGGCGATGCCGCGGTGCGCGGCGCATTCGCCGACCGAGTAGATGCGCGGGTCGGTCACCGTCTGCAGGGTGTCGGTCACGACGATGCCGCGGTTGCAGTGCAGGCCGGCCTTCTCGGCGAGCTCGGTGTTGGGGCGGATGCCGGCGGCCATCACCACCAGGTCGGCGGGGATCTCCTTGCCGTCCTTGAAGCGCACGGCCATCACACGGCCGTCCTTGTCGCCGATCAATTGCTCGGTCTGCGCGCCGATCAGGAACTTCAGGCCACGATCCTCCAGCGATTTCTGCAGCAGCTTGCCCGCCACGTCGTCGAGCTGGCGCTCCATCAGCCACGGCATGATGTGCACCACGGTGACCTGCATGCCGCGCAGCATCAGGCCGTTGGCGGCCTCCAGGCCCAGCAGGCCGCCGCCGATCACCACAGCATGCCGGTACTTGGTGGCGGTCTCGATCATCGTGTTGGTGTCGGCGATGTCGCGGTAGGCGATCACGCCCTGCAGGTCCTTGCCCGGGACCGGCAGGATGAAGGGGTTGGAGCCGGTCGCGACCAGCAGGCGGTCGTATTCGGCTTCGGTGCCGTCGGAGGCCCGCACGACGCGCTTCACGCGGTCGATCTCGGTGACCTTCTTGCCCAGGTGCAGCGTGATGCCGTGTTCGGCGTACCAGTCGAGCGGGTTGAGGATGATCTCGTCGACCGTCTGCTCTCCCGCCAGCACCGGGCTCAGCAGGATGCGGTTGTAGTTCGGGTGCGGCTCGGCGCCGAACACGGTGATGTCGTAGAGATCGGGCGAGATCTTCAGCAGCTCTTCCAGGGTGCGGACACCGGCCATGCCGTTGCCCACCATCACGAGTTTCATCTTCTTCATGCGCGGATCTCCTTCGACCACAGCTGAGGTTTAGCAATCGGGGTGCCAGCGGCGCGGTGTGCGCGGCGTTCGGCGGCAGAATCGGCGCGCCCCAGCCGCGGCGCACCGCAGCGCCGGGGGAACCAGGACGCCCGCCTTTCATGAGTTTCGACGTCGACATCGGCCATGCCAGCCACAAGGGCCCGCGCGAGCGCAACGAGGACTTCGCCGCGGCGCTGCGCGCGGCGCCGCACGAGGCCGGCCGCGGCCTGATCGCGGCCATTGCCGACGGCGTGTCGGCCGGTGGCCACGGCCTGGTGGCGGCGCAGACGGCGGTGATCTCCCTGGTCAACGACTTCCATGCCGTGCCGGCGACCTGGGAGACCACCGTCGCACTGGACCGCCTGATGGGCGCCCACAATGCCTGGCTGGTCGACCACAACCGCCGCCGCAGTGGCGATGCGTCGGGCCTGACCACGCTGACCACGGTGGTGCTGCGCGGGCACACCTGGACCGTCGCCCATGTCGGCGACACGCGGGCCTGGCTGCTGCGTGGCGGCGAGTGCACCCAGCTCACCCACGACCACGCCTTCGACCACCCGGACCTGCGCAGCCAGCTCACGCGCGCGGTCGGGCTCGACGACAGCCTGCGCATCGACTTCCACCAGGGCGAGCTGCAGGTCGGCGACACGCTGCTGCTCAGCAGCGACGGCGTGCACCAGGTGCTCAAGCGTTCCGCGATGCGCGAGCTGCTGGCCGCCGCTGCGACGGCGCAGCAGGCGAGCGAGCGGCTGGTCGAGGCCGCGCTCGCCGCGGGCGGCCGCGACAACGCCACGGCGCTGGTCGTCCGCGTGCGCGGGCTCGATGCCGGCAGCCTGGACGACGCCCTGCTGCTGGGGCGCCAGCTGCCGATGCCGCCCCGCCTGAAGGTGGGCGACACGCTCGACGGCTACGTGATCACCGCGCTGGTGGCCGACACCGGCGTGCACCGGCTGGTGCAGGCGCGCGATACGGCGACGCGCGAGCTGGTGGCGATCAAGACGCTGCACGAGTCGCGCGCCGGCGATCCGGAGGAGCGCGCGATGCTCGCGCACGAGGCCTGGCTGGGTCGCACCGTCACGGAGCGCGACGGGCAGGGCTTCGTGCGGGTGCGCGAGCCGCGCGACCCGAGCGCCTTCTACGCGGTGTTCGACTGGCACGGCGGCAGCACGCTCGAGCAGATGCTGGGGGCCGGCCAACGCTTCACGGTGGGCGAGGTGGTCGAGGGCGTGCTCGCCGCGGCGCGCGCGCTGGGTCGCCTGCACCGCCAGCGCGTGGTGCATCGCGACGTCAAGCCCGCCAACCTGCACCTGGGCGACGACGGCCAGTGGCGCCTGCTCGACCTGGGCGTGGCGATCTCCGGCCGCGAGCCCGATTCGGTGCGCAGCCTGCATGCCGGCACGCCCAGCTACATGAACCCCGAACAATGGGAAGAGGGGCATGCCGGCGCCGACGCGGCGAGCGACCTCTACGCGCTGGGCGTCACGCTCTACCGCTGGCTGAGCGGCCGGCTGCCGTACGGCGAGATCGAGCCCTTCCAGATCGCGCGCTACCGGCGCGACCCCGTCGCGCCCTCGCGGCTGCGGCCCGAGCTGCCGATCTGGCTGGACCACGTGGTTCTGAAGGCCGTGGCGCGCGACCGCCGGCAACGCTTCGAGACGGCCGAGGAGTTCGTGCTGGCACTGGAGCGCGGCGCGTCCCGCCCGCTCGCTGCGCCGCCGGCGACGCCGCTCGTCGCCCGCGACCCGAGCGCGCTGTGGAAGATCGCCTTCGCGATCTCGCTGCTGTTCAACGCGCTGCTCGTCGTGTGGCTGCTGTTCCTGCCGCGCTGAAGCGGCCCGGCGCACAGCGGTGTCGGGGCGGGGGAGGCTCATGGGGCTGCGCCGGAGATCAGGGCCGCGCGGCCCGGCCCGCCGCGCCGTAGTCGGTCGGTGACGACGCCGCCGTGGCGCGGGCGCGCCCGCCCTTCTCGGCCCAGGTGCGGGTCCAGCGGATCTGCACGCGCCGCAGCATCACCAGCATGACGAGCGCCAGCACCGCGAAGGCGACGAAGCCCCACAGGTAGGTGCCGGCCAGCTGCTTGGATTGTCCCATCGCATTGGGCAGGAAGCCGCCGCCGAGCGCACCGACCTCGCCGATCATCGAGCCGGCCACCGCGGTGGTCATCGGCCAGCGCAGCGGCACCAGCTGGAACAGTGCGCCGTTGCCGGCGCCGAGCGCCGCGAAGCACAGCATGAAGAGCAGGGTGGTGACCGCCACCGAGCCGCCGGCGAAGCCGCACATCACCAGCGTCACGATCACGATCATCAGCACGCCGCTGAGCGTGTTGATGCCGCCGATGCGGTCGGAGATGTAGCCGCCCAGCACGCGCACCGCCGAGCCCATCAGCGTGGCCAGCATCGTCAACTGGCCCGCCTCGATCTTGGTGACGTGGAACTGGTCGTAGAAGTAGGTCGGCAGGAAGCTGGCCAGCCCGATGAAGCCGCCGAAGGTGATGACGTAGATCAGGCTGAAGGCCCAGCCGTCCTTCTCGAACAGGCAGGCGACATGCTCGCGCAGCGTCTGGTGCTCGCGGTCCGGCGGCTCCTTGGCGGCGAACCACATCACCAGCATCGGCAGCAGCATGGTGCAGGCGGCCAGGCCGTAGACGGTGGACCAGCCGAACTGGGCCGCCAGCGGCGGCGCGAACAGCACCGCGAGCACCGTGCCCGAGTTGCCGGCGCCGGCGATGCCCATCGCCAGCCCCTTGTGCTGCGGCGGGAACCAGCCCGAGCCCAGCGACAGCGCGACGCCGAAGCTCGCGCCGGCGATGCCGAGCAGCACGCCCATCGCGAGCACGCCGTCGTAGCTGTCGACGTAGCCGTAGCCGAAGCCCAGCGCGGCGACGATCAGGGCCATCTCGACCATCGCCGCGTTCTTGCGGCCGATGTACTGCGACAGCACGCCGAGCGGGAAGCGCATCAGCGCGCCCGCCAGGATCGGCACCGACACCATGAAGCCCTTCTGGGCCGCGCTGAGCTGGAAGCTTTCGCTGATGAAGGGCGCCATCGCGCCGTTCAGCACCCAGATCGCGAAGCAGAAGTCGAAGTAGAGGAAGGACGCGAGCAGGGTGGGCCAGTGGCCCGAGCGCACGAAGGTCTTGAAATCAGCCATGGCGTGACGTGCCTGCGCTCACGCGCGGCAGCGGTTCGAGTGGGGGAGGCGGGGCGCCGCGATGAAGGCGGCCGACGACGGCGAGCTCATGGTGCTTCTCCAGGGAGAACGGTCGCTCGGCCTCGGAAGGCGAGTGACGAAGGCACGAAGCTGGGCACGTCGGTGTGCACAGGACCGGGCGTGCGGAGCGCCGATCCGGGCGCGTCGCTGCGCCCGCGTTGTGCAGAGCAGCAATCGTGCCAGGCGGAACGCCGGACGGCACGCCGGCTGCTCCATACTGGCGCCCCTGCAGGCCGCGAAGCGCGTCCTCTCCACTGAAAAGGCCCCGTCGTCGCGTGACCTCCGTCCTCCTCGTCCTCGACCCCGATCACGGTGCGCCGTCGCTGGCGGCCGACCTGCGCGCGGCCGGCATTCACGTGCTTGGTGCCTGCCCGTGCGACAAGCTGGTGCAGGAGGCACTTCGGCAGGGACCGGACGTGCTGGTGGTCTGGTCCTCGCACCCGGGCGAGCCGCTGTTCCGTGCCCTGGACATCCTGCGCACGACCCAGGCCGTGCCGGTGCTGGTGTTCAGTGGCGACGCCGGCGTCGAGGCCATGGAGCGAGCCCTGCAGTGCGGCGTGCAGGGCTGGGTGGTGCAGGGCTACGCCGCGGCGCGGCTGCGGCCGTTGCTGCAGCTGGTGCAGGCACGCTTCCGCCATGAGCGCGGGCTGCGCGACGCGCTCGAGGATCTCGGGCACCGCTACGAGGAACGCAAGCTCGTGGACCGGGCCAAGGGCATCCTGATGCTGGCGCGCCAGGTCCCGGAGGAAGAGGCCTTCAGGCTGCTGCGCCAGAGCGCGATGCAGCAGCAGCTGCGCGTCGGTCAGGCGGCCCAGCAGCTGATCGATGCCGCGCAGGACGCGGCCGGAGTCAACCGCTCCGGCCAGTTGCGCATGCTGTCGCAGCGCTTGGTCAAGCTCTATGCGCTGCAGATCGCCGACGGTGAGGCGGAGGCCGGCGCAGCGCAGGTTCTGCAATCGCAGGCGGTCGAGCGCCTGCAGGCCAACCTGGCCCAGCTCGGGCGCCTGCTGTCCAAGCCGACCTTCGGCGACCTGCTGGACGGCGTGCTGGCCGCCTGGCAGCCGATGCACGCGATGCTCGGCGACGCACCGCAGGCCGGGCGCCTGCTCAAGCTCGATGCGCTGGCCGAGGCGTTGCTGCAGTCTGCCGAAACGCTGACCGCCGCGCTCGAGCAGGCCAGCGGCATGCCGCGCCTGCACGTGATCAACCTCGCGGGCCGGCAGCGCATGCTGAGCCAGAGGCTGGCCAAGGAGGTGCTGCTCTCCACGCTGCTGCCCGGCCCGATGGCCGCGCTGGCACGCGAGGCGGCCGAGCGCACCGCGCTCGAGGCCGAGCAGGCGCTGGCCGCCCTGCAGGCCGCGCCGCTGTCGACCCCCGAGATCCGCGCCACGCTGGCCGCAGCGGCGCAGGCCTGGCCGCGGATGCGCGCCGGCATCGACGCCGCCGGCACGCCGGCCGGCCGGCAGCAACTGGCCGAGGCGAGCGACGCGCTGCTCGAGCGCTTCGACCAGCTCACCGGGCAGATCGAGCACAGCATGCAGACGCTGATCGGCTGAGGCGTCGCGTCGACCGGCTCTAGGGGGTTCGACACCCTCAAGCTGGGGGGACGCGCCGGTGGTGCAGGGCTATCATGGTTCGAGCACCATGAGCGTTCCCTTCGAGTCCTCCGCCACCGCGTCGGCCCTCACCGAGGCGCTCGAGCAGCTCGGTCTGCCCGTCTACACGAAGGACGCCGCGGGGCGCTACACACACCTCAATGCGGCGGCGGTGGCGGCACTCGGCGTGCCGGCCGAGGCCTGCGGCCGGACCGATGCCGAGTTGCTCACCGCGCCGACCGCCGGCGCGCTGCGCGCCGCCGACCAGGCTGCGCTGGCCCGGCCCGGCACCAGCGTCAGCGAACACAGCCTCGAGTTCGGCGGCGAGCGCCGCGAGTTCCTCGGTGCGCGCGTGCCGCTCGGTGGTGGGGCGCTGCTGGGCGTCTGGGTCGAACGCAGCGAGCGCACCCGCCTGTCCGGCCAGCTGCAGCAGGCACTGCACCAGCTCGAGGAGCAGCAGCGCGCCAATGAACTGCTGCGCAGCGATGCCGAGAATCGCAACGCGCCGGGCGAGCCGGTGCGCAGCATCGGCCGGCGCGAGCAGTTCGACGACCAGTTGCGCCGCGAGATCGACCTGTCGCTGCGCGAGCACCGCGAATTCGCCGTGGTCTACATCCACGTCGACGCACCGCCCGCCGGCAGCCCGCCCCATGACGAAGCGGGTCGCGAGCGCGTCTTCGAGGCGATGGGACGGCTGCTGCGCAGCAACACTCGCGCGATGGATGCGCCGTGCCGGCTCGAGGGCGAGCGCTTCGCGCTGCTGCTGTCGGGCATGGGCCTGGCCACGGCCCACGCCCGCATGGAAGGGATGCGCCGCCAGTGCGCGACGCAGCTCGTGCCCAAGGGCGGCGCGGCGCTGCGGTTCACCGTGTCGATGGGGCTCGCGAGCTTCCCGCACACCGCGCAGACGCAGGCGGGCCTGCTGCAGGCCGCCGAGACCGCGCTGGCGCAGGCCATGCAGCGCGGCGGCAACCACGTGGCGCTGGCCAGCATCGCATTCGGCGGGGCCGCGGTCGGCTGACCGCAGGGCACGCGCCCGAACGCGGGCTCAGCCCTGCAGGGCGCGCCAGAACATGTAGCCGGCGATGGCGTAGAGCAGCAACGCGAACACGCGCCGCAACTGCTGCACATCGAGCGCGTGCGCGGCGCGCGCGCCGAGCGGGGCCGTCATCACGCTGGCGGTCGACACCACCAGCAGCGCCGGCAGGTAGAGGAAGCCGAGCGTGCCGGGTGGCAGGCCGTGCAGGTTCCAGCCGGCGATCAGGTAGCCGGCGGTGCCGGCCAGCGCGATCGGCACGCCGAGCGCGGCCGAGGTCGCCACCGCGTTGTGGATCGGCACGTTGCACCAGGTCATGAAGGGCACCGACATGAAGGCCCCGCCGGCGCCGACCAGCGCCGACACCGCGCCGATGCCGCTGCCGATGCCGAACAGGCCGGGCGCCGTCGGCAACTGCCGCGTCGGCTTGGGCTTGCCGCCGCGCAGCATCTGTGTCGCCGAGAAGCCGACGAACAGCGCGAACAGCCCGGCGAGCAGCGCCGACGGCAGGGCCTTCGCGATCTGCGCCCCCAGCAGCGACCCCAGCACGATGCCCGGCGCGAGGCGGCGCACGATGTCCCAGCGCACCGCACCGCGCGCATGGTGGGCGCGCACCGAGGACAGCGAGGTGAAACAGATCGTCGCGAGCGAGGTGGCGATCGCCACCTTCACGATCAGCTCGGACGGAAAGCCCTTCAGCGTCAGCAACAACGTGATGAAGGGCACCAGCACCATGCCGCCGCCGACGCCCAGCATCCCGGCCAGGAAGCCGGCACCGGCCCCCAGCAGCAACAGCTCGACGACCAGCGGCCAGGCCAGCAGCATCAGGCCGGCGGCAGCAGCGCGAGCACGGCGCGCCACTCGGCGGGCGTGACCGGCGTGATCGAGAGGCGGTTGCCTCGCTGCAGCACGCGCATCGTCGCGAGCGAGGGCGCGGCGCGCATCTCGGCCAGCGTCAGCAGCGGCGTCTTGCGCACCAGCTTCACGTCGACGCCGAACCAGCGCGGCGCCTCGGGCTTCGAGGCCGGGTCGTGGTACGGGCTGGCGGGGTCGAACTGGGTGGCGTCGGTCTGTGCGGTCGATGCCACTTCGGCGAGCCCGGCGATGCCCGGCTGCGGGCACGACGAGTGATAGAACAGCACGCCGTCGCCGGGCCGGAAGTCGTCGCGCATGAAATTGCGCGCCTGGTAGTTGCGCACGCCGGTCCACGGCAGCGTCTGGCGCGGCGCGCGCGCCAGATCGTCGATCGAACACTCGTCCGGCTCGGACTTCATCAGCCAGTACGCCATGGCGGCAGCGGGTCGCGGGTGAAGAACAAAAGGGGGGAAAGGTGTCCGCCGCGAGCCGGGAGTCGCATTCCTGAACCCAGGGGAGTTCAGGTGGGCGAGGTCAACGAAGCTTCGGGTTCATCTGACGCGAGACGATCACGCCCGCTTCGCAATGTTCCAAGCCCGGGCTCATATGAGCATCGGTTCAAGGAAATATAAAACTCCCGCGAACGCGACGGACGAGATCAGTGTACGCCGTCGACGCTGACGCCTCGGCGCCTCAGAGCAATTGACCGTCGCGCCCGAGGGTCTCGTCGATGCGCGCGATCAGCGCGCCGACATCGACGCCGTGCGCAGGGTCCGCCGCGGCGTCCTTGGCGCTCCGCGCCGGTGCGGCGGTCACCAGCGGCCGCTCGGCCAGCTGGTAGGCGAGGTTGAGCGCGGCGAGCACCGCGATGCGCTCGCGGGCGCGCACCTTGCCGGCGTCGCGGATCGCGCACATCTCCTGGTCCACGTTGCCCACTGCCTCGAGCAGGGCCCGCTCGCCGCCGTCGGGGCAGCCGAGGATGTAGCTCTGGCCCATGATGGTGACTTCGAGCTGCTTCATTCGGCGGTCTTTCCGGTCTCTTGGCCGGCCGGGGCGGCCGGATCGCCGGCCGGCAGGCGGTCCAGCAGCGCCTCCACGCGCTGGCGGGCGGCGGCCAGGCGCGAGCGCAGCGAGTCGCGTTCGGCGTTGACGCCGGCCAGCTGTTCCAGCGTCAGGGCGTGCGTGCGCTGCAGTTCCTGGTGCCGCAGCAGCAGCCGCTCCACGCGCTCGGCCAGTTCTTCGATCGTCGCCATGCCTCTCCTCACTGCACGCAACGATTGTAGGGGGAGGCTCGGGTCACGCTTACACTGCGCGCTGTTGGTGCTCGTGCCGGCGTTCACGCCGGTGCAGTTAAACGGGAAGCAGAGGAGGGGGACCCACCGGGTGCCTCTTCAGCCTGCGCTGCCCCCGCAACGGTCAGCGGACGAAGCCAGAACGCCTCCTGCGTTCACGCTTCCGCTCTTGCGCACATGCCACTGGAGTCTTCGGCTCTGGGAAGGTCGCGAGGGTCGTTCCGCCAGCCCGGATACCGGCCAACGGGAGGCGTGCTGCGCAAGCGGCGCGTCATGAGGTGGGCGCCCGCGGGGAAGCTGGCGCGCACGATTTCATCGTTGGTCATTCCATGATTGCCACTTCCATCGAGGCCTCCGCGCCTCGCACTCCTGCTCGCCTCGGGACGCTGCCGCATGCGCCGTTGTTGATGCTGTCGCTGCTGGGCTTCGCCAGCGGTATCGCGAGCGCGCAATCCGCGCCCGCCATCGAGGCCGGCAAGCTGCCGCCGGTACTGGTCACGGCCAGCCGCTTCAGCGAGGACGCTGCGACGCTGCCGTTCGGCGTCAGCGTGCTCACCGCCAAGGACATCGCCGACTCCGGCGTGTCCACGGTGAACGAGGCCGTGATGAAGCTGCTCGGCGTCCCCGGACGGCTCGACCTCTACGGCGGCGGCGACTACGCGCTCGATCTGCGAGGCTTCGGCACCACGTCCGACAACAACCAGGTCGTGATCCTCGACGGCATCCGCATCAACGAGGGCGACCTCGGCGGCACGCGGCTGGCCGGCATCCCGATCAACTCCGTCGAGCGCATCGAGGTGCTGCGCGGCAGCGGTACGGTGCTGTACGGTGAGGGCGCCACCGGCGGGGTCATCGTCATCACGACCAAGGCGGGGCGCGGCGCCAGCCGCAGCAACCAGGCCAGCGTATACGCGGCCGCCGGCAGCGACCACCTGCGCGACCTGCGCGCCGACGCCACGCTCGAGGCCGGCGGCTTCTCGCTCGACGCGGCGGCCAACCGCCGCACGACGGACAACCACCGCGACAACTTCCGTTCGGAGGTGGAAGGCGCTTCGCTCACCGGCCAGTGGCGCAACGACTGGCTGCGTGTCGGCGTGCGGCATGCCTACGACGACCTCGACACCGGGCTGCCGGGCTCGCTGACCGCGGCGCAGTACGCCGCGGACCCGAGCCAGACGAACACGCCGAACGACCATGCCGACATCCGCAACACGCGCAGCGGCGTGTTCGCCGAGGCCGATCTCGGCGGTGACTGGCAGCTCGGCCTCGATGCCGGCTGGCGCGACAAGGAACTGCGCAGCCGCAATGGCGCCTTCGCGTACGACTACGACGTCGACGCGAAGAGCTATTCGTTGCGGGTGCGCAACCGCACGCAGTTCGCGTCGGTCGTCAACGCCGTCGTGTTCGGCGTCGACCGCAGCGAGTGGGAACGCACCGTGCTGGGCGCGTTCGGCTCGGTGGCCGAACAGTCCTCGACGGGCTTCTATCTGAAGGACGATCTCACGCTGAGCGGGGGCACCCGTTTCAGCGCCGGCGTGCGCACCGAGCGCATCGAGAAGGATGTCAGCAGCTCGGTGGATCGCATCGACGACCGTCAGCGTGCCTGGGAACTGGGCGTGTTGCAGCCGCTGTCCGAGAACAGCGCGGTCTACGGCCGCGTCGGCCGCAGCTTTCGCCTCGCCAATGTCGACGAGTTCAGCTTCACCAACCCGACCGTGCCGTTGCAGCCGCAGACCTCGCGCGACGTCGAGCTCGGCGTGCGCTGGCGCGCCGCCGGCAGCAGCGCCGAGCTGCGCGCCTACCGCAGCTCCCTGAAGAACGAGATCGGCTACGACCCGAACGGTGTCGGACCGTTCGGACCGTTCGGCGCCAACGTCAACTTCGACCCGACGCGCCGCCAGGGCCTCGAGCTCGAACTGGCCCAGGCGCTGACCGAGGCGGTGAACCTGCGCGTCAACGGCGCCCTGCGGCGGGCCCGCTTCACCGCGGGACCGTACGACGGCCAGGACGTGCCGCTGACGCCCGAGCGCACGCTGTCGCTGCGGGCCGACTGGACGCCCGCGCCGGCGCACAAGCTCGACGCGATCGTGAACTACGTGTCCTCGCAGAGCCCGGACTTCGCCAACGTCTGCAGCATCCCCGGTCGCACCACCGCCGACCTGCGCTACGCCTATCGGTGGACCCAGGCGGAGTTCGCGCTCGGCGTGGTCAACTTGACGGACCGCAAGTACTACACGCAGGCCTTCGGGTGCACAGCCGGCGGCGAGACGACCTCGATCTATCCGGAGGCGGGGCGCACCGTCGCGGCGTCGGTCAAGGTCAGCTTCTGACGGGAGGGGCATGGGCGAGCGCAGCAGTCATCCGGCGGGCAGCGGGACCGGCGAGTTGATCCTCGGCGGCCAGCGCAGCGGCAAGTCGCGCTGCGCCGAGTCGCGCGCGGCCGACTGGCTGGCACTGCCCGGCCGCTCGGCCGTGCTGCTGGCCACTGCGCTGGCGGGCGACGACGAGATGCACTCGCGCATCGCGCGCCACCGGCACGACCGCGCCGCGCGCGGGCCCGGCCTCGAGACCGACGAGGTGCCGCGCGAACTGGCCGCCGCCGTGCGGCGCCACAGCGAGCCGGGTCGGATGGTGCTGGTCGATTGCCTGAGCCTGTGGCTCACCAACCTGCGCATGCCGCTGCACGGCGAGGCCGTCGCCGATGCCGAACTCGACCGGCACGTCGGCGGCCTGTGCGACGCGCTGCAGTCGGCGCGCGGCCCGGTGGTGCTGGTGTCCAACGAGATCGGCCTCGGGCTGTCGCCGCTGGGGGCCGAGGCGCGTCGCTTCGTCGACGACCTCGGCCGCCTGCATCAGTCAGTGGCAGCCCAGTGCGCGCGGGTCACGCTGTTGGTCGCCGGCATCGAAGTGCCGGTCAAGCGGGCGGCGCGATGAGCTGGTCGGCGATACGGAGGTGCTGCGGCCTCTCGCTGCTGTTCGCCTTCGGGCTGCACACCGCCGCGGCGGCAGCGCCGATCGTGCTGCGCGACGACCGCGGCGCCACGCTCACGCTGGCCGCACCGCCGCAGCGCATCGTGACCCTGCTGCCTTCGCTGACCGAGAGCGTGTGCGCGCTCGGTGGCTGCGCACGGGTGGTCGGCACCGACCGCTTCTCCAACTGGCCGGCCGGCGTCGGCGCGCTGCCCAAGTTGGGCGGACTCGAGGACGCCCAGATCGAGGCCATCGTCGCGCTCAAGCCCGACGTGGTGCTGCTCGCGACCTCCGACCGCGTGATCGAGCGGCTGGAGGCTCTGGGCCTCAAGTTGATGGTGCTGGAGGCGCGCGACCATGCCGGCGTGCAGCGCGCGCTGCACGCCGTGGCGCAACTGCTCGGCACGCCCGCCGCGGCCGGGCCGCTGTGGTCGACCATCGAGCAGCAGCTCGCCGCCGCCGCCGCGCGGGTGCCGGCCGCGCTGCGCGGTCGGCGCGTCTATTTCGAGGTCGATGCCACGCCGTACGCCGCGGGCAGCGGCTCCTTCATCGGCGAGACCTTGCTGCGGCTCGGCCTGGGCAACATCGTGTCGCCGGCCCTGGGGCCGTTTCCGCGCCTCAACCCCGAGTACGTGCTGCGCGCGCAGCCCGACATCGTGATGGCGCTGCAGCGCAACCTGGCCGAGATGCCGGGGCGTCCGGGCTGGGCCTCGCTGCAGGCGCTGCAGCGGCGGCAGACCTGCGGCTTCGCGAGCGCGCCCTACGACGTGCTGGTGCGCCCCGGCCCGCGCATGGGTGAAGCTGCGTTGTTGCTGGCCGACTGCCTGGCCGCGTTGCCGGCGTCGGCGGCGAGTGCCAATCCGGGCGCGGGAAGCCGATGACGCACGCCGAACTCGCTTCGCGTCGCCGCCAGCTCGCCGTCGGGCTGGCGGTGTTGAGCACGCTGCTGTTCGTCGCCGGCCTGATGGCCGGCAGCGAAGGCTGGTCGGTCGCGTCGCTGTGGGGCCCGGATGCCGGCCTGATCGTCGGCGAGATCCGCGCGCCGCGCACGCTCGGTGCCTGGCTGGTCGGCGCGTTGCTCGGCCTGGCCGGCGCGGTGGCGCAAGGCCTGTTCCGCAACCCGCTGGCCGACCCGTACCTGCTCGGCTCGGCCTCCGGCGCCTCGCTGTGCGTGGTGCTGGTGCTGGCCGGCAGCGCGCTCGCCGGACACGGCGTCAGCCTCGCGGCGGCCGACCTGCTGGCGCGCGCCGGCCTCGTGCTGGCCGCCTTCGCCGGCGCGCTGGGCGGCGTGCTGCTGACCCTGCTGCTGTCGCGCGGTGCCCAGCACACGGTGCGGCTGCTGCTGGCCGGTGTGGTGGTGGGCGTGGTGCTCGGTGCGTTCGGCGATCTGGCCACGATGGTGGCGCCCGACGCGCTGCGCGGCAAGCAGGCCTTCATGCTCGGCAGCACCGGTTTCCTGGGCTGGACCAGCGTCGGATTGCTGGCCGTCGGCCTGGCGCTGACGCTGCCGCTGGCGTGGCGGCTGGCACGCGTACTCGACGCGCTGACGCTCGGTGTCGACAGCGCCGTGAGCCTGGGCCTCGCGCTGCCGAAGCTGCGCATGGTGCTGGTGACGGTGCTGGCACTGGCGACCGGGCTCGCGGTGTCGCAGGCCGGGCTGGTGGCCTTCGTCGGACTGGTGTCGCCGCACCTGGTGCGGCGTTTCGTGCCGGCGACGCAGAGCTTCACGCTGGTGGCCAGCGCCGCCGCCGGCGGCAGCCTGCTGCTCGCGGCCGACGTGCTGGCGCGTAGCCTGATCGCGCCGCAGGAGTTGCCGGTCGGCGTGCTGACCGCGGTGCTGGGCGGCGGCTACCTGCTGTGGCTGCTGCACCGCCGGGGGGTGGCATGACGGCGCGCGTCGCGCAGGGCGATGGTGAGCAGGGCATGGTCCTGCGCGCCGATGGCCTGCGGGTCGCGCTGGGCGCTCACCCGGTGCTGCACGACCTGTCGCTGCGTCTGACGCCGGGCTGGACCGCCATCGTCGGCCCCAACGGCGCCGGCAAGTCCACACTGCTGCGCACGCTGGCCGGGCTGTTGACGCCCGCGCGCGGCAACGTGTGGCTGCAGGACCGGCGTCTGGCCGAATGGCCGGCGCGCGAGCGTGCGCAGCGCATCGCCTGGCTGGCGCAGCAGGGCGATACCAGCGGCGACCTCACGGCGCGCGAGACGGTGCAGCTCGGCCGCCTGCCGCAGCTCGGCCTGTTCGCGCTGGCGGGGCCGGCCGACGAGGCGATCGTCGACGAGGCCATGGCCGCCACCGAATGCAGTGCCTGGCAGCACGCCCGCCTGCACGAGCTGTCGGGCGGCGAACGCCAGCGCGTGCTGCTGGCGCGAGCGCTGGCGGTGCGTGCGCCGGTGCTGCTGCTCGACGAGCCAACCACCCACCTCGACCCGCCGCACCAGGTGGCGCTGGTGCGCCTGCTGCGCCGGCTGGCGCGCAGCCACACGGTGGTCAGCGTGCTGCACGACCTGCCGCTGGCACTGCAGGCCGACCGGCTGGTGGTGCTGCAGGCCGGGCGGCTGCGCGCCGAGGGATCGCACGACGATCCGGCGCTGCACGGCGCGCTGGTCGACGTGTTCGACGGCGCGCTGCGCGTCGAGCCGCTGCCGGGCGCCGGGGGCGTGCAGCGCTACATCACCGTGCCTCACCTGCCGACGGAGCAGGAGTCTTGATGGACGCAGACGCTTCCGTGCCGGTGTCGATCGCATCGCTGTTCGCTGCGCCGGCCGCGCCCTGCCTCGCGCTGGCGCTGCCGCTCGCCTGGGCGCTCGACGCTGTCTTCGGCGAACCGCGCAACGCCTGGCACCCGGTGGCCTGGATGGGCCGTGCGCTGGCGCCGGTCGGCCGCTGGCTCGTGGCCCGGCCGCCGGCGCCGGCCTTCGCTGGCGGGGCCTCGGTGTGGCTGCTGCTGGCTGCCGGGCTGGGGCTCGCCGGCGCGGCGCTGCAATCGGGGCTGTCGGCGACACCTGCCTGGCTGGCGGTGCCGCTGCTCGCGCTGGCGCTGAAGCCGATGTTCGCGTGGCGCATGCTGCGCGACGATGTGGCTGCCGTCGAACGGAGCCTGGCGCTCGGCATCGACGCCGGCCGCGCGCAAGTGGCTCGGCTGGTGAGCCGCGACACCCGTCACTTCGATGCCGATACGGTGCGCGAATCCGCGATCGAGACGCTGGCCGAGAACCTGAACGATTCGGTGGTCGCGCCGCTGTTCTGGTTCGCGCTGTTCGGGCTGCCCGGCGCCGTGATCTACCGGCTGGCCAACACGCTCGACGCGATGTGGGGCTACCGCGGCCGCTGGGAATGGGCAGGCAAGTGGGCGGCGCGCGCCGACGACCTGTTGTCGTGGCTGCCGGCACGCCTGACCGCGCTGCTGCTGTGCCCTGTCTCATCATGGCCGGCACTGCGCATGGAGGCGGCCCGCACGCCATCACCCAACGGCGGCTGGCCGATGGCAGCGATGGCGCTGCGGCTCGGCGTGCGCCTGCGCAAGCCAGACGTGTATGCGCTCAACGAGCGGGCGCCGTCGCCGGATGCGGACCGGCTCGCGCAGGGCCTGCGCCACGCGACGGTCGCCGCGTGGGTCGCGATGGCGCTGGCCACACTCTCGTGGGCCGGGCGTTCATGAGCACACTGCACGGCGGACCCGACGCGCTGGGCGTGCCGCGCTGGGATTTCTCGACCAACGCGAACGCCTGCGGCCCCGCGCCCGCGGCCTGGCGTGCGGTGCAGGTGGCCGATGCCACGCGCTATCCCGACCCCGGCTACGAGGCACTGCGCGAGGCGTTGGCCGCGCTGCACGGCGTGGCATCGCAGCGCATCGTGCTGGCCGGCAGCGCCAGCGAGTTCATCGTGCGGCTCAGTCTGTCTGTGGCGCAGCAGGCCCCCGGTGCCGCGGTGTACGCGCCGCGGCCGGGCTATGGCGATTACGCAGCAGCGGCGCGCGCCGCCGGCCTTCCGATGGCGGCATCGCCGCACCACGCGGCCCTGATCTGGCACACCGAGCCGGGCAGTCCGGAGGGGCGCTCGTCGCCGCTGCCCGAAGGTCTGCCGGGGGTGCTGCGGGTGGTGGACTGCGCCTACGCGCCGCTGCGCCTGCACGGCGAGGCGCCGCCGCTGCAGGCCGATGCCTGGACGCTGTGGTCGCCGAACAAGGCGCTGGGCCTGACCGGCGTGCGCGGTGCCTATGCGGTGGCGCCCGAGGCTGCGCTCCACGACGACGCGCTGCGCTCTCGCGTGGAGGCGCTCGCGCCGTCATGGGTGCTCGGTGCGCACGCGGTGGCGATGCTCGACGCGTGGACGCAGCACGAGACGCAGCAGTGGGTGCGCGACAGCCTCGCGACGCTGCGGCACTGGAAGGCGGCGCAACTGGCCGGTTGCACCGCGCTCGGCTGGGCCTGCGAGCCGAGCGACACGCCGTTCTTCGTGGCCCGCTGGCCCGACGCGCTGCCGCCGCCCGCGCAGCTGCTGCCACGCCTGCGCGAGCGCGGTCTGAAGCTGCGCGACGCGGCCTCGCTGGGCCGGCCGGGGGCCGTGCGTCTGAGCGTGCAGCCGCTGGCTGCCCAGCAGGCCCTGGCGGCGCTGTGGCGAGAGCTCGTCGTGCCGCAGGCGCTGGCGGGCGAGGGCCGGCGATGACAGCGCGCGCCGTCATGGTGCTCGGCACCACCAGCGGGGCGGGCAAGAGCTGGCTGGCGACGGCGCTGTGCCGCTGGTACGCGCGCCAGGGCCTGAAGGTCGCGCCCTTCAAGGCGCAGAACATGAGCAACAACGCGCGTGTCGTACCGGGGGTCGACGGTCGGCTCGGCGAGATCGGCAGCGCGCAGTACTTCCAGGCGCTGGCCGCCCGGCAGTCGCCGGACGTGCGCATGAACCCGGTGCTGCTCAAGCCCGAGAACGACACCGCCAGCCAGGTGGTCGTGCTCGGCGAGGTGCGCGCCGACCTGGCGGCCGTGCCGTGGCGCGAGCGCAGCGAGCGGCTGTGGCCGTTCGCACAGGACGCACTGCAGTCGCTGATGGCGGAGAACGACGTGGTGGTGATCGAGGGTGCGGGTTCGCCGGCCGAGATCAACCTGCATGCCAGCGACTACGTCAACATGCGCACCGCGCAGGCTGCGCAGGCGGCCTGCCTGCTGGTCAGCGACATCGACCGCGGTGGCGCGTTCGCCCACCTCTACGGCACCCACCAGCTGCTGCCGGCCGAAGAACGCGCGCTGCTGCGCTGCTATGTGCTGAACCGCTTTCGCGGTGACGCGCGGTTGCTCGAACCGGGCCCACAGCAGCTGATGGCGCTGACCGGCGTGCCGACGCTCGCGGTGCTGCCGCTGTGGCGTGGCCACGGCCTGCCCGAAGAGGACGGCCTGCACGACGAGGGCCTGCCCTGGCAGCGCGGCGACGGCGAGGCGGCGGCCAGCCTGCGCATCGCCGTCGTCGCCTACCCGCGCATCAGCAACCTCGACGAGTTCCAGCCGCTGCGCCAGTTGCGCGGCGTGCAGCTGCGCTGGGCGCGCAGCGCGGCCGAGCTGGCGGGCGCCGACTGGATCGTGCTGCCCGGCTCCAAGCACACCAGCAGCGACCTGGCCTGGCTGCGCGAGCAGGGCATCGATGCGGTGCTGGCCCGGCACGCCGCCGCGCGCCGACCCGTGCTGGGCCTGTGTGGCGGCCTGCAGATGCTGGGCGAGGCGCTGGTCGACCCGCACGGCGTGGAAGGCGAGCACGGCGAGGGCAACGCACCGGGGCTCGGCCTGCTGCCGCTGGTCACCGCCTTCGAGCCCGACAAGCTGCTGCGCCGCACCGAGGCCTGTTTCGGCGGCGTGAGCGACGAATGGAGCATGCTGCGCGACGTGCACTTCGGCGGCTACGAGATCCGGCATGGCCGCAGCGTGCAGCACCCGGCGCTGCCGGCTGCGACGGTGGCGCTGTGCAATGCCGAGGGCGAGGCCATTGGTTGGCAACAGGGCAGCGTGCTGGGCCTCTACGCGCACGGCCTGTTCGAATCCACCGAGGTGCTGCGCGCGCTGTTCGGCGCGCGCGTGCGCGGCCTCGAGGCCGTGTTCGACGGGCTCGCCGATTTCATCGACCGGCATTTCGAGCCGGGCGCGTTGATGCGGCTGCTGGCCGAGCCCGAACCCCGGAAGGATTGAGATGCATTGGACGCCACCCCCCATCGCGCCGCGGGCCGACGCCGTGCTGGCCGCCAGCCTGCAGCGGCGCATCGACCACCTGACCAAGCCGCTCGGCGCGCTGGGCCAGCTGGAGGCGCTGATGCTGAAGACGGGCCTGTTGCAGGGCCGGGTCGACCCGCGGCTGGATGCGCCGCAGGTGCTGGTGTTCGCGGCCGACCACGGCCTGGCAGCGCGCGGCGTGTCGGCCTACCCGAGCGATGTGACCGCGCAGATGGTCGAGAACTTTCTCGCCGGCGGCGCTGCGATCAGCGTGCTCGCGCGCCTGCACGGCCTGCCGCTGACGGTGGTGGACGCCGGCGTGCGCGGCACGCGTGCGGCAAGGCCGGGCTTGATCGTGCGGCCGGTCGCGCCGGGCGGCACCGCCGATGCGTCGCAAGGCCCGGCGATGAGCGGGGCGCAGTGCGTGCAGGCGCTCGAACTCGGCCGCGAGGTCGTGCGTGCGGTGCCCGGCAACGCGCTGGTGCTGGGAGAGATGGGCATCGGAAACACCTCGGCCGCGGCTCTGCTGACGGCGCGCTTCACCGGCGCGCCGCTGGCCGCCTGCGTGGGCCGTGGCACCGGGCTCGACGATGCCGGCCTGGCACGCAAGCTCGCGGTGCTGGCGCAGGTGGCGCAGCGCCACGCCGGCGCCCGCACGCCGCTCGAGGCTCTGGCGGCGTTCGGCGGTTTCGAGATCGCCGCGCTGGCCGGCGCGATGCTGCAGGCCGCGCACGAGCGGCGGCTGATCGTCGTCGACGGTTTCATCGTCACCGCGGCGCTGCTGGTCGCGCACGCGCTGCAGCCCGCGGTGCTGGACGCCTGCGTGTTCGCCCATTGCTCCGACGAGGCCGGCCACGCCCTCGCGCTGGCGCACCTGGGTGCGCGGCCGCTGCTGGCGCTGGACCTGCGGCTCGGCGAAGGCTCGGGCGCGGCGCTGGCCTGGCCGCTGGTGGTCAGCGCGGTGGCGCTGCTCGACGGCATGGCCTCGTTCGACAGCGCCGGGATCAGCGGGCGCGATGCGAGCGCCGCGACCGCATGAACCCCATCAAGCATCACCTCGCCCACGAACTGCGCCTGCTGCTGCTGGCCTTGCAGTTCTTCACCCGCGTGCCGATCACCGGCCGGCTCGCGGCGTGGATGGGCTGGGACGCGACGTGGCTGAACCAGAGTGCGCGCTACTTCCCGCTGGTCGGCGCCTTCGTCGGCGCGGTGGCGGCGCTGGTGCTCGCCATGGCGGCGATGCTGTGGCCGATGCCGGTGGCCGTGGGACTGTCGATGGCGGCGACGATCCTGCTGACCGGCGCCTTCCACGAGGACGGCTTCGCCGACACCTGCGACGGACTCGGCGGCAGCGCCGAGCGGGCCCGCGCGCTGGAGATCATGAAGGACTCGCGCATCGGTGCCTACGGCGCGATCGGCATCGTCGTGATGCTGGGGCTGAAGGCGCTGGTGCTGGCCTCGTTGCCGCTGGGCTGGGTGCTCGCGGCGCTGTGCGTCGCGCACACGCTGTCGCGCGCGGTCGCGGTGAGCCTGAACTGCTGGCTGCCGTATGCCGGCGACCCGGCGCACGCCAAGGCCAAGCCGCTGGCGCAGCAGGTGTCGGTCGGCAGCTGGGCGGTCGCGTGCGCGTGGCCGCTGGCGCTGATCGCCCTGTTCGCAACGGCGCGCCACGGCAGCGACTCGTTCGCGCTGCCGTCGCCGCAGGCCTGGGCGGCGGCGCTGGTCGCCGCCGCGGTGACCGGGCTGGCCTGTGCGCGCTGGTTCCGCGTTCGGCTGGGCGGCGTGACCGGCGACACGCTGGGCGCGTCGCAGCAGCTCAGCGAGCTGGCGGTCTACCTGGCCCTGTTGGCGATGCTGGGCCGATGAGCGTCGATGCTGCGCGTCCGGCGCCGGTGATGCACGCCTGGCGCCACCCGGCGCCGAAAGGCGCCGCGGGCCGCTGCATCGGCGCCCGCAGCGACCTGCCGGTCGATCGTCGCAAGGCCAAGCGGCTGGCGCACCGCATCCGCGCGATCGCGCGCCGCGAGGGTCTGCCACGCGCGGTCGCGACCTCGCCGCTGGCGCGTTGCCGCGACGTGGGTCGCTGGCTGCGACGCTTCGGCTTCCAGCATTTCGTCGATGCCCGGTTGGTCGAGCTGGACTTCGGCCGCTGGGACGGGCGCCGCTGGGAGGCGATCGACGCTGCCGAGATCGAGGCCTGGTCGGCGGACCTCGCCGGCCATGCGCCGGGCGGTGGCGAGACCGTGCGGGCGCTGCTCGCGAGGGTGCAGGCGGTGCGCGCACAGGCGCCCGCGGTGCTGCTGGTCACGCACGGCGGCTGGCTCTCCGCCGCCGTCTGGCAGGGGCTCGGCGAGGCGCCCGGTCCGACGGCCTCCGCTTGGCCGAAGGCGCCGGGCTACGGACGCCGGGTGGTCCTGTAGCGTCTACAGGCCCTGGCGCTCCACCGTCCCTCGGATCGGTGACATCGGCTCGTGCACGCGTCGCACGAGCAGGTCCGACGCCGGCGTGCCGGCCGCCAGCCGCGCGAGCCAGTCGTCCGGGTCGAACTCGACGCCCAGCGGATTGGCGGCATAGACCGGCCCGCGCATGAACGCGTTGGCTTCCTCCATCGAGGCGAACGCCTCCACCTGGAACTCCATCTGGTTGCCGTCGGGGTCGGCGTAGTACATCGACACCGTCACGCCGTGGTGGATGCACCAGTAGGGCGTGATGCCCAGCGACTTGAGCTGCACGTAGTTCTCGAACAGGTCGTGCAGCGAGGCGTAGCTGTAGGCGACGTGGTCGACGCCGATCAGGCCGGCCTTCTCGGTCTCGCTGCCCTCGGGCTGCAGCAGTGCCAGGTTGGCGAACGCGAAGCGGTGGTGCTCGTTGTCGTAGGTCAGGAAGGCCAGCGCCGGACTCTGCTGCTGGACCCGGGCATCGAACACGACCCGGTACCACGCCAGCATCTCCTCGAAGCGGCGGGTCCGGTAGAGGACGTGCGCTAACTTGCCGGGGCGGACGCGGGTCATGGCGAGGGGGCTTCCTTGCGGTCTGCGGACAGGATGGTAGGACGGAACCTGTCTCGTCAGTCAGTCGAGCGCGACCACCCGGTCGCCCGGTCCGGGCTCGCAGGCCGAGCCGATGGGTTGCCAACCGCGACGGATGACCACCTGGCGCTCGTCGTGGCAGAGCTCGATGCGTTCGGCGCCCGGCAACCGCCGGTGCACGAAGGCCTCGATCGACGCCGGCATGCTGATGTGGAATCGCAGCGCGTAGCGGTCCTCGACGGGATGGTCGTCGAGGTGCACCCAGGGAACGAAATGCGCCGCGAACATCAGCAGTTGCGAGCCGACCTGCAGCGGCGCGGGCGCATAGCCCTGGTCGGCGAGCCAGGCCTGCGCGCGTGCGCGTGCGCCGGGATCGTTGCCGTCCAGCGCACCCCAGGCCGTGGCCAGCAGTTCCATCACCCACTGGTTGCAGTTCTGGTAGCGCAGGCCATAGGGGTGTGCGTTGGCGCTGTAGCGGCCCGCCAGCAGTCGCAGCGCGAGCGCCTTGTCGAGGGCCGCACGTTCCAGCGCCGCCGCCTCGGCCGGCGGCGGCAGCACGATGGACACGTAGCCGGTCGCGGGATCGTCGGTGCCGAACAGGAAGCCGGCGATGCCTTGGTCGTAGAGCCGGGGTCGCGATTCATCGCAGGCGTAGTAGAGCTGGCGCACCGACCAGGGCCCGTTCTCGCTGGCTTGCAGACTGATGCCGGCGTGCGAGTAGCGCACGTCGAAGCGGCTCAGATCCAGGCCCGACCGTGAGATCAGCGCCACCGTCCGGCCGGAGGCCTCGAGCTCCTGCCGCACGACGGCGGCGAAGCGCAGCAGCCGGTCCTGCTGCTGGGCGGTGAGCGGCGACGGGCGGTCACAGAAGCGCGAGGCGTCGGACGACGATGACGCCGCGGCGTGGCCGGGCGCCGCGGCACCGGCGCACAGGCCGGCGGCCAGCGCCAGCGCGCGCAACCGTGCCGTCAAAGCGCGACGGCGTGCGGCGGCAGTTCGCGTTGCCAGTCGTCGCGCAGCACCAGGAAGAAGGCCACGCGCGTCTGTGCGCGTGCGAATTCCAGTCCGTAGGGTCGGTGGTGCGCGCTGACCACGTCGCCGGTGTCCACGCCATGCTGCGCGAGCGTCTGGCGCGGCACGTCGAGGAAGAACGCACGCGCGTCGTCGCCCGGCCGAGCCGCCTGCAGCGTCAGCCGCAGCACGCCGGGGCGCTGGGCCAGTTCGGTCACCTCGATCACGCGGTAGTCGCCTTCGGCCACCTCCTTGTCGCGCGAGGAGCTGTTGCTCGATCCGTGCAGCGAGTCGGACACGCTGCCCGACGAGGCGGAGCCGGCGCTCGACGCCGACGAGGCGAAGCTTTCGGCCCGGCCGGGCGTCGTCGCGGCAGCCAGGCACAGCAGGGCGATGCAGATCCGCAGGGGCGGGGAGAAGGTCATCGGGGGCTCCAGGCGAAGTGAGGCAGGTGCTACGGCGAGGATAGCCGGCGGCGGCGGGCCGATCAGGGCATCGCGGTCTTGGGCCGGAAGTCGCACACGGCGGCGACCGCGCACTCCCAGCAGCGCGGCTTGCGTGCCTGGCACACGTAGCGGCCGTGCAGGATCAGCCAGTGGTGCGCGTCTTCCAGAAAGGCGGCGGGCACGCGCTTCAACAGCTTCAGCTCCACCGCCAGCGGCGTCTTGCCCGGTGCCAGGCCGGTGCGGTTGCCGATCCGGAAGATGTGGGTGTCGACCGCCAGCGTCGGTTCGCCGAAGGCCACGTTCAGCACCACGTTGGCGGTCTTGCGGCCGACGCCGGGCAGGGCCTCCAGCGCCTCGCGCGAGCGTGGCACCTGGCCGCCGTGCCGCTCGATCAGCAGGCGGCAGGTCTCCAGCAGGTGTTTCGCCTTGCTGCGGAACAGGCCGATGGTCTTGATGTGCTCGATGACGCCGTCGACGCCGAGTGCCAGCATCTTGTGCGGCGACGGCGCCACCGCGAACAGCCGCCGCGTCGCCTTGTTCACGCTCACGTCGGTGGCCTGCGCCGACAGCAGCACCGCGGCCAGCAACTCGAACACCGAGCTGTAGACCAGCTCGCTCGCCGGCTGCGGATTGGCCGCCTTCAAGGTGGCGAAGAAGGTCTCGATGTCGGCGGGCTTCATGGCCGCGGATTCTGGCAGGGCGCGGGCCGCAGTACGCCGCGGCCGGGGGGCATCAGCGTTGCTGCCGCGCCCGCGCCATCGCGGCCGCGATGACCGCGCGCTTGCGGGCGGTCTCGTCGGCGTCGCCGGGCTTCGTCTCGGTGTCCAGGTGAGCCAGCTTGTGCGTGGCCTTCGCGGCGAGCCGCTCGTCGTGCTCGCGCCGCGCCCGCTCGCGGCGTTGGTTGCGCTCGGCATAGCGTTCCCGGGCCGCGTCGGCCTCGGCCGGCGACCAGGCGGCCCAGCCGGTGGTCTGCGTGGCGTCCTCGAGCGAGATGCAGTCGACCGGGCAGACGGGGATGCACAGCTCGCAACCGGTGCACTGCGGCTCGATGATGGTGTGCATCTGCTTGGCCGCGCCGACGATGCAGTCGACCGGGCAGGCCTTGATGCACAGCGTGCAGCCGATGCACCAGGTCTCGTCGATCACCGCCAGCCGGCGCGGGCCCTCGCTGCCGTTGGCGGGGTTCAGAGGGAGCGTCGTGCGGCCGGTCAGCGCTGCGAGCCGGACGATGCCCTCGGCGCCGCCCGGCGGGCATTGGTTGATCTCGGCCCGTCCGGTGGCCACCGCTTGTGCGTAGCGCCGGCAGTCGGGCTCGCCGCAGCGGGTGCACTGCGTCTGCGGCAGCGCGGCGTCGATCGCGTCGGCCAGCGCCGCCTGCCGCGCGTCAAGCGCGTCGGCGGGGCGCTGGAGCGCGTTCACTTGTGGTGCTTCGCGATGAAGTCGCGGATCTCGGGGTAGGCGAAATCACGCCAGCGGCGGCCGGCGAAGATGCCGTAGTGGCCGGCGCCCTTGAGCTCGTAGTGGCGCTTGCGCAGCTTGGGGATGCCGGCGCACAGATCCACCGCCGCGGCCGTCTGGCCCGCACCCGAGATGTCGTCGAGCTCGCCTTCGACCGTCAGCAGCGCGGTCGTCTTGATGTCCTGCGGGCGCACCAGCTCGCCCGAGACCCGCCAAGTGCCGTTCACCAGCGCGAAGTCCTGGAACACGGTCTTGATGGTGTCGAGGTAGTAGTCGGCCGGCATGTCGAGCACGGCGTTGTACTCGTCGTAGAACTCGCGGTGGGCGTCGGCGCTGTCGTCGTCGCCCCGCACCAGGTCGAGGAAGTAGTCGTAGTGCGCCGTCATGTGGCGGTCCGGGTTCATCGCGACGAATCCGCTGTGCTGCAGGAAGCCCGGGTAGACCAGGCGGCCTGCGCCGGGGTAGTTGGACGGCACGCGGTAGATCACGTTGTGCTCGAACCACTCGATGCTCTTGTTCATCGCCAGGTTGTTCACCGCGGTCGGCGACTTGCGGGCGTCGATCGGGCCGCCCATCATCGTCATCGTGCGCGGCGTCTTCTCGCCGGCGCTCGCCAGCAGCGACACCGCCGCCAGCACCGGCACCGTGGGCTGGCACACCGAGATCACGTTGACGGTCGGGCCGATGTGGCGGATGAACTCCTGCACGTAGTGCACGTAGTCGTCCAGGTGGAACAGGCCGGCCTCGGCCGGCACCATGCGGGCATCGACCCAGTCGGTGATGTAGACCTTGTGGTCCTTCAGCAGCGTGCGCACGGTGTCGCGCAGCAGCGTCGAGTGGTGGCCGGACAGCGGGGCCACGACCAGCACGCTCGGCTGGTCTCGCATCTTGGTCAGCAGCTTGGCCTCGTCGGTGTAGCGCTTGAAGCGCAGCAGCTTGCAGAAGGGCTTGTCGATCGCGACGTTCTGCTGCACCACCACGTCGATGCCATCGACCTGGATGCTGGTGATGTTGAACTCGGGCTTCTCGTATTCCTTGGTCAGCCGGTGGATCAGGTCGAAACCGGCCGACAGGCGCTGCGCGCCGGGACCCTGGGCGAAGGGCGAGAGCGGGTGGCTGTAGAGCTTGGACGAGGCGCTGGCGAATTCGGAGAACGGGCTGAGCAGCGCGCGCTGGGTTTCATAGAGCTGATAGAGCATGCAAGTCCCCGAAGGCGGATGGATCGGCCCGCGGATGCCACCGAGCAGTCGCCGTTCGGCAGGCCGCAAACGTGCACCGTTGGTGCGCTGCAGCAGTGTAGGAGGAAAGCGCCCGACCGGTGCATGGAGGCCAACCCGCAGCTCGGTGGGGCCGGGCTGCACCAAAGCGTGACACTTTTGCGATCGTTTCGGGTGCGGGAGCAGCCGATGCCTAGCGTTCGCGTTGGCTCCAGCCCCGCTGCCCTCCGTCGCCGCCGCCGCCGCGGCGCTCGCCGCCCGCGGCGCCGCGCTGCTCGTTCGCCGATTCGCGCCCGCGTTGCTGCTGTTGTTGCTGGATGGGCTGGCGGGGTTCGCGGGCCTGGGGCATGGGTTGCGGCGGCGGATTGGGCACCGCCACCTGCGGACGGGGAAGGGCCTGCGGTGCGGGCACCGGCACCGGCCGCGGGATCGCCTGCGGAGAGGGGGTGGCCTGTGGCAGCGAGAGCTGCGGTCGGGGCACCGGCTGCGCGGGCGCCGCACCCCCAGCATCGGGTCGCGGAGTGCGCTGGCCGTGCGGACCGCGCTCGGCACTGCCGGGGTCGACGTAGCTGCGGCGGCCGCGGTCGTCTCGGTCGTCACCGCGCGGTGGGCCGGTTTCGCGCTGGGCCGAACGCGGGCGGTCGGCGGCATCGCGTCCGTCCTGCACGGAACCGGTCCGTTCACCCGGCACGATCGCCGGCCGCGGTTGCGGGACCACCGGGGTCCGCTGCACATTCGGAGGCCCGGCCGCCGGGACACCGCGGCCCGGGATCGGCATCGCCGCCGGCGGTTCGCCCTCGTCACGGCGACGGTCCTGGCCCATCGGCGATGGACGTTGCGCCGAGCCGCCTGGGGCATTGGCCATCGACGGCGCGTCGTCTCGCGTGCCGTAGACCGGCGCGCGCCGGGGCTCCTGCGGACGCTGCGCGCGGCCCGGTGCCGGCAGCAGCGCCGACGGCAGGCCGCTTGCGGCGCCGCCGGGCCGGCCAGCCGGGCCTGGTGCCGCGCCGCCCGGACGTCCCGGCAGATTGAGGCTGGCTGCGACCGGCTGCAACTGGGCCATCTGGCCGGGCGTCAGGTCGAGGCGCTCGCGGCCGATCGATCGGGCATTGCGGAAGTTGTCTTCGCTGACCACGGTGACCGCGTCCGGGCGCTGCGCATAGCGGTAGGACGGCCGCTCGACCGGCGTCGGTCGCGTCGCGCGGCGATCGTCGTGAGGACGCTGCGGCGGGTTGACGACGTTGATGACGTTGATCTGCTGCACGTAGCGCGGTGAATAGCGGTAGGGCGGGTGGTAGTACTCGCGCGGGCCGAGCGGGAACCAGCCGACCGGCGCGCCGCCGCCGAAGCCGATGCTCAGGCTGACATTGCCCGAGTGCGCGCCGACGTAGCCCACCAGTGCCGGCGCATACACCGGGCGCGGCACGATCGGGCCCGGCACCCAGCCCCAGCTGCCGCCGATCAGCGCCCAGCGGCCGTAGTGGAAGGGTGCGAAGCCCCAGGGCGCATCGTCGACCCAGGTCCAGCCCCAGGGCCGCACGTAGGCCCAGTGACCGTAGCGATAGGGTGCCCAGCCATAGGGCAGGCCGCGCGGGTACCAGATGGCGCCGTAATCCGGCGCGGTGGTCCAGTAGCCGTGCTCGTCAAGCGCCTCGATGCCGGTGGTCTCGGGCGACACGTAGCGCGCGGAGGCCAGGCGATCCTGGTCGCGGTCGCGTGCCTCGGCCCAGGCATCGAAGTCGTCGCGCTGGCCCATCGCGCGCAGTTGCAGTTCGCTGCCGCCGTTCTCGACCAGGCTCTCCTGGCCGGACTCGAGGTTGAAGGTGTTGTTCGGCGTCACCACGCGCAGCCGTCCGGACAGCGCGCGCACGGTGTAGGCGCGGCGGTCGGGGTCGTAGCCGACGCGGTAGTCGCCGGGCGCCTGGGCCTCGGCACGCACGCCGTCGGCCGAGAAGCTGAAGCTGTCGCCGGTGGCCAGGCTGCGCACCCGGGCCCGCACGGTGCCCTGGGCCACGTCGATCGCGATGCCGTGGTCGTCGAGCTGCGAGAACACGGCCTGGGTGTTGCCGTCCAGGCGCACCGAGCTGCTGCCGATGCGTACCTCGGCCTGGCTCCCGGGCGGCACCCACAGCGAGGTCTCGCTGGTGATCGGCTGATTGAGCTTGGCCGGGTCCCAGGCCGCACCCGCTTCGGGCGAGCTGTCGACCGGGCCGCGCAGCGCGCTGATGCTGCCCACGCGAGCGGGCGGATCGGCCGGGTCGGTCTCTGCCAGGGCAGGCGCTGCCACCAGCAGGCCTGCGCACAGGCCGGCCAGCAGGCGGCGGCTGAGGGCGATCAGGGTCTTGTCCATGCGCATCACGTGGTCACCTCGGGCCGCGGGGCGGCGTCTGCTATCTAACGCATGAGACCCCGGATCGGTGCATCGGTTGCGCTGTCCGGCTTGAAAAGAATTGCAAACGAGCTTGCGGGGGGCACAAAAAAGCCGCGGCGGGCCGCGGCTTTCGGTCGGCGGCGCGCCGGAACGCGCCGCAGGAGCGGCGACTTCAGATCACCGCGGCAATCGCCTTGGCCACCGCGTCGAGGTTGTGCCGGTTCAGCGCCGCCACGCAGATGCGGCCCGAATCGACGCCGTAGATGCCGAACTCGCCGCGCAGCCGCTGCATCTGCGCCGCGTTCAGGCCGGAGTAGCTGAACATGCCCTGCTGAGTGATGATGTAGCTCAGGTCGCCCTTCACACCGGCGGCCTGCAGCTTCTCGACCAGCGCCACGCGCATGGCCTTGATGCGCTGGCGCATGCCGGCGAGTTCTTCCTCCCACTGCGCGCGCAGCGCCGGGGTGGTGAGCACGGTGGCCACGACCGAGGCACCGTGCGTCGGCGGGTTGGAGTAGTTGGTGCGGATCACGATCTTCAGCTGGCTCAGCACGCGCGAGGCTTCCTCCTTGCTCGCGCACACGACGCTCAGCGCACCGACGCGCTCGCCGTACAGCGAGAAGCTCTTGCTGAAGCTGGTGGAGACGAAGAAGTCCAGCCCCGAGGCCAGGAACTGCTGCACCACCGCGCCGTCCTCGGCCAGCCCCGAGCCGAAGCCCTGGTAGGCCATGTCGAGGAAGGGCACGAGGCCACGCGCCTTCACCGCGGCGATCACCTGCTCCCACTGCGCCGCGGAGAGGTCGTAGCCGGTCGGGTTGTGGCAGCAGGCATGCAGCACGACGATCGTGCCGGCGGCGGCGCCGTTCAGCGCGCCGAGCAGGCCGTCGATCGCGATGCCGCGCTTCGTGGCGTCGTAGTACGGATAGCTGCCGACCGTGAAGCCGGCGTTGGTGAACAGCGCGCGGTGGTTCTCCCAGCTCGGGTCGCTGATCAGCACCTGCGCGTTCGGGTTCAGGCGCTTCAGGAAGTCGGCGCCGACCTTCAGGCCGCCGGTGCCGCCCAGGCCCTGGACGGTGGCGATGCGACCGCTGGCGGTGGCGGCGTCGCCGAACACCAGGCCCTGCACCGCCTTGTCGTAGGCCGCGATGCCGTCGATCGGCAGGTAGCCGCGCGCCTTCGGCGCCTCGAGCATCTGGTGCTCGGCCGCGGCCACGCATTTCAGCAGCGGCAGCTTGCCGTTCTCGTCGTAGTAGACGCCGACACCGAGGTTGACCTTGGCGGGGTTCGGGTCGGCATTGAACTGCTCGTTCAGGCCGAGGATCGGGTCGCGCGGTGCGAGCTCGACGGATGCGAACAAAGACATGGAGAGTTCCAGCGGAGTTTGAGGGACAGGGGCCTCCACAGGGTTAGTGCGGCCCTCGTTTGATTTTAGGCGCTGCCCGTTCGAACCCTCGTGGAGCAAATGATCCGGACTGGCACAGGCCCCGCGAACCTGCGCGAAAGGCGGTGCAAGACGCTCGGGATTTCCACCGAGCCAAGTCGGGAGCGTCTCCCGTATCGCCTGCGCGCACCTCGCTCCTAGCATGCGACGCCCCTTGTTCCTGCCCCTCGCGCACAAGCCGTTTCCGTCGCTGAAGACCCACTGCATGAGTGCCCGATCCCGAGCCCGAGAACACCGCCTGACGCCCCTGACGCAAGCGGTGCTTTCGTTGGCGACGCTGACGGCGCCGCTGTCCGTACTGGCCCAACAGGCGCCCGACGCCGCGGCCTCGGCGCCCGAGGCGGCGCCACCGGCCGCGGCCGTGCGGCTCAACCCCGTGCTGGTGCCGGGCAAGCGTGCGACCGACGTCGGCCCGATGCCCGGCCTGGCGGTGACGAAGGACCAGATTCCCGCGAACATCCAGAGCGCGACCAAGGAGCAGATCAAGGAGTCGCGCGCGCTGAACATCGGCGACTACATGAACACCCAGCTGCAGGGGGTGAGCGTCAACGACTACAGCGGCAACCCCTTCCAGATGGACGTGAACTACCGGGGGTTCACGGCCAGCCCGCAGATCGGCACGCCGCAGGGGCTGTCGGTGTTCTTCGACGGGGTGCGGGTGAACGAGCCGTTCGGCGACGTGGTGAACTGGGACCTGATCCCGCTCAACGCGATCGAACGCTTCGATCTCTTTCCGGGCTCGAACCCGCTGTTCGGGCTGAACACGCTGGGCGGGGCGATCTCGGTGCGCAGCAAGAACGGCTTCACGGCGCCCGGCGTCGAGGGCGAGTTGCTGGCCGGCTCCTGGGGCCGCAAGCAGGTCAAGCTGAGCGCCGGCGCCAACGACGACACGCTGGGCGGCTTCCTGGCCTACACCGGCTTTCGCGAGGACGGCTGGCGCGACAACTCGCCGTCGCGCGTGAACCAGCTGTTCGGTCGCAGCGACCTGCGGCTCGATCGCGGCTCGCTGTTCGCCAGCGCGCTGTACGCGAACAACGAGCTGATCGGCAACGGCCTGATCCCGCTGGCGCTGTTCGAGCAGCGTGCCGAAACCGTGTTCACGTCGCCCGACCGCTCCGACAACCGGGTGCTGCAGCTCGCGCTCGGCGGGCAGTTCGACGTCTCCGAGACCTTCAACGTCACCGGCCAGATCTACACCCGCAAGAGCAAGCGCGGCGGCCTCAACGGCGACATCTACGAAGGCTTCGACGACATGATCGGTCTGCGGGGCGGCTACTTCGACCCGGACAATCCGGCGGCCGGTGTGCAGCCGCGCAACGGCGCCTACTACAACACGCCGGGCGTGATCACCGGCACGCCGATCGGCCTGCTGACGGATACCGCGCTGGACCAGACCACGCGCGGCGCCTCGCTGCAGTTCAACTGGAACCTGCCGACGCGCAGCGTGATGGTGGGTGCCTCGATCGACCGCAGTCGCTCGACCTACACCATGTACCAGCGGCTAGGGCTGATCGACGCGTCGCACGGCGTCTACGCCTCGCCGGCCGAGATTCCGAACTTCCTGGCCGCGCAGATCGACGTGCCGGGCAACAACTTCGAAGGCACCTCGACGACGAAGAGTCTCTACGCCAGCGACACCTGGACCCTGACGCCGCAGCTCACGCTCACCACCGCCGCGCGCTACAACCACACCACGGTCGACAACCACCTGCTGACGCGCACCGTCGAAGGCCAGGTCGACCTGCACGAACTGCCGGCGAACTACGACAACGCGCAGACGCGGACGGCCGAGAAGTTCAGCTATCGCTCCTTCAATCCGTCGATCGGCCTCAACTGGCTGCCCGTGCAGGGTCTCAATACCTTCGCCAACGTGAGCCGAGGGTCCCGCACGCCGTCGGTGGTGGAACTGGGCTGCGCCTTCGACGACACCCCCACGCCGGTCACGCTGCCGGGCCCGCCGGGGCAGCCGCCGGTGGTGATCGGCACCACCGCGCGCAGCCTGCTGGGGCCGGGGTGCAACCTGCCGACCACGCTGTCCGGCGACCCCTACCTGCCGCAGATCCGTTCCACCTCGTTCGAGCTCGGCGCACGTGGGCTGCTCTCCGCGAACTGGGAGTGGAACGCCAGCCTCTACCGCACCGACCTGAAGGACGACATCTATTACGTCGGCGTCGGCCAGGGCCGCAGCTACTTCGACACCATCGGCAAGACGCGCCGCCGCGGCCTCGAGCTCGGCGTGCAGGGCCGCGTGGGCCTGCTCGACGTGAAGGCCGGCTACTCCTACACCGACGCCACCTTCGAGTCGTCGTTCTACATGACGAGCCCGCACAACAGCAGCGCCGATTTCGATCAGAACTCGCGCACGCAGGCCGATCTGGGCTATCGCGATTACCAGCTGCTGCCGTCGCCCGGCGCGTCGCTGAACGGCGGGCGCGGGACCTACCAGCAGATCCTCGTGTCGCCCGGGGCCCGCATGCCCGGCATCCCGGCCCATGCCTTCAACCTGAACCTCGGGTTTCGCGTCACGCCGTCGTGGAAGGTCGGCCTGGGCATGCAACTGCGCTCGATGTCCTATGTGCGCGGCAACGAGAACAACCTGCATCGCACCGGCGCCACGGACCAGGAGACCGGCCAGTACTACTGCCCCACGAACGCGCAGACCCGGGCCTGCGACCAGAGCGAAGGCGGCTACATCCAGACGGCCACCCGACCCGGACGCACCTTCAGGCAGAAGGGCACGGTGCCGGGCTTCGCGGTCTTCAACCTCGACACCAGCGTCGTCGTCTCCAGAGGATTCACCGTCGTCGCCCAGGTCACCAACCTGTTCGACCGCCGCTATGCGACCGCGGGCAGCCTGGGCATCAACCCGTTCTCGCCGTCGACCGTGGGCGCGATCGGCGCGAGCGGCTGGAACTACAACTCGGCCGAGTGGCAGCCGTCGACCTTCGTCGGCCCCGGCGCACCGCGCGGCATCTTCCTGGGGCTGTCCTATGCGCTCGGCGCGGATTGAGGCGGGCGCCGTGCGTGCCAGCGATGTTCTGCTCGGCGTGCTCCGCGGGCGCTGCGGCGTGCTCGCCTGCACCGTCGCCGTGTTGGTGGCAGCTTGCGGTGGGGGAGGCACGACCAGCGATGTCGACGGGCAACCGTCGCCGGTGCGTGCCGAGTTGACCGGCATCGTGACGCCGGGCTACGTGGTCGAGAACAACGAGCCCGGCAGTTCGCCGATCCAGGGACGCATCGTCGTCTCGGCCAAGGGCAGCCGCGGGATCATCCGCAGCAGCGACAACTACGGCGCCGGCCAGGCCAACGAGCACCGCACCGGCCTGACGGACCTCGACCCCCCGTACATGCTGCGCAATGCCCTGGTCGATGGAAGCTTCCTCGTTTCTGTCGCCACCGAGCCGGGGCGTGCGAACGTCACCGCCCTGACCACCTTGCTGGTGGCGCAACTGCTCGGTGCCGACCCGGCGTCGGCATTCGACAGCTACAGCGGCTCCGCCACGGCCAACATCGCGCGCATCACCGATGCGCGGATCGCAGAGGCGCAGACCGCCGTGACCGCCTACCTGCAGGACGTGCTGGGCGTCGAGGTGCAGTCCGGCACGGCGAGCTTCACGCAGGCCGTGTTCGAGGCGCGTGACGGCGACCCGATGTACGACACGATGGTCGCGCTCAACGCCAGGCTCACCGCCGACGGCATCACGCTGACGGACCTGTCGCAGACGCTCGCCGCCCAGGCCCGCCTGTGCCTGGCGGAGTCGATCACGGTCACCGTCGGTGGGCAGCCGAGCCGCTTCTGCACGGCGACGAAGAACGGCCTGCCGGAGACGGCCGATCCCACGGTGATGGCCTACGTGGTCACGGACCCGAACGGCGCCACGCTGACGCTGCGTCTCCGTGGCAACGACCTGCTCACCGAACGCTATGTCACCGCGGAAGGCGTGGCCTACGACTGCAGTGCGGCCGGCTGCACCGGCCTCGTGCTCGGCACGCCGGCCGGCGACCTCAGCCGGGCGGCCACCTTCACCGATGCGCGGATCGGCAGCGCGGTGCTGAACGGAAGCCTGACGCTGCCGGCCCCCGGCCCGGCGATCCCGGTGCTGCCGTGCGACAACAACCGCTACGCGCTGGTGTACCCGGACTTCAGCCTGGCCGCCGAATGCATCGACGCCAGCGATCCGTTCGGCATCGGCGGCATGTTCGGCGGCAACGCCGGCCTGCCACGAACCGCCGTCACGTTCGGTGGCGCCCTGTCCGTGTACTTCGAGGAGGGCAACCTGCTCAGCATCACGGCCTTGCGGCCGTACACCGACCCGGGCACCGGCCAGCCAGTGATCTTCAAGTGCGTGGGCGCCGAATGCGCGGGCGCGGTCCTCGGTGCGCCGGAACTCAACTACGACTACGGCCCCGAACTCACCCTGCGCAGCCTGACGCTCACCGGCGTCCAACTGCGGGCGCTGAACGCCGACGGCACGCCGGCCACGCTGACCGACGCGGCGACGCTGCAGGGTTCGTTCCTGACGATCGAGTACATCGACCCGGCGGAGTTCTCACCGCAACCCAACGACTGCCTGGGCACGACGGATCACTTCTTTGGCCAGGTCAGCTTCGGCGCCCAGACGGTGACCGACATCTGCCCGGCGCCGGGAAGCAAGACCACGACCCAATCCGGTGCCGGCGATCTCGACATCGACGTGTTCGGCTCCGTGCCGATCGGAATGAATCCGAGAGTCCTGCTGCAGATCCGCGGTGGCGTGGTCACCCGCATCGACGCGAGCGGCATGTCCTACAGCGGAGGCAATTTCCTCTGCACCAGCGATTGCAGCAACGTCGTGGTCGGTGCGCCCAACGGAGCCGGCGAAAGAACCGTGACCTTCAACGGCGCCGTCCTGCACGAGATCGAACCCGCCGACTTGCCGGGCAACAGAACGGTGACTTTGAACGGCAGCTTCATCGCGCCGCCGCCCTAGCGCGCGGTGGGATGCGGGCGAGAACGGACAACAGAGCAAGGAGCTTCCCGCGCAAGGCGGGAGGGTGCCACCCGCCGGAAGGGCCGGCGGGTGCAGCGTTCCAACGGAGAGAGGAGACCAGCATGAAATCGAAATGGCCGCTGCGGCGGCGTGGTATCGCCACGGTGATGGGCATGGGCCTGGCACTGGCCGGCGCGGGTGCGGCGCAGGCCGCGGGGTTCGAAACGCTGAGCGCGAGCGGTGCGAACGTGTTGAAGACCTGCAACCCGACGAACTCGAGCGGCGTGACGACCTGCAAGGTCACCAGCCTGCCGGGCGAGAGCGGATTCGACCTGGTGGCGTCGCGCTCGGCGCCGATCATCATCAACGGCGTCAGTGTGGGCACCCAGCTCGAGAAGGTGTGGCGGCATTGCACCGACAAGAAGCTCTTCATCTTCGGCGTGCGCGTGCAGATGAACGCGAACCAGTGGGACGAGACGGGCGCCGCGTTCAACGTCAACGACGTGCTGCGCCAGGTGCGCACCGACAAGGGCGTCGAGGTCGCCTATTTCGCCGGCAGCCCGGCGGCGACCAAGCTGCTCAAGGCCGCCGGCCGTACCTTCTCGGGACTGAACGAGTACGACACCGCGAAGCCGCCGCGCAACAACGCTTGGGTCGATTTCCGCATCGATGCCAATGCCGCCGAGGCGAGCGGGCCGAGCAGCCCGAATTCGCCGTGGCTGCTGACCAAGACGCGCGCTCCCGAGGGCTACAGCCTCCAGGACTTCGCATTGCGCCTGCTGAACTCCGAGAACGAGGACGTCGACCAGAACAGCATCTACGCGCTGGGCTACCAGCCGGTATGCACCAGCGAAGCGTGCGCGCCCGAAGACGAGGACGACGACTGACACGTCGCGGACCCTAGACAAACCCACAGGAGACCCTCATGAAAGTTCATTCCCACCTGACCGCCCTGGCGGCGGTCGCCGCCGCGTTCGGCGTCGCCGCTCCCGCCCAGGCCCAATGGGTGTCGCTGCCGACCTCCGGCACGATCCTGCAGACCGTCAACCCGAAGACGGTCGTCTCTCCGACGCCGGCGACCTGCACCAACACCGGTGTGGCGCCGACCGGCGACCAACTGCCGGTCGAGCAGCAGTCGGCCTCGCTCGCCACCGGCAAGTTCACCGGCCTGCCGGGCAGCGCTGCGATGCCGGGCTACGCGTCGACGCCGGTCGCGTCGACCTCGTACACGCTGCAGACCGGCAGTCCGGCCAAGACCGTGGGCACGCTGTACGACCGCGTCTACTGCGCCGGTTCGGGCACCACCACCTGCAACGCCACCAAGGTGTACGTGTTCGCCACCCGCGCGATCCTGAACACCACGGTCGCCAACCCGCCGAACCTCACCTTCGAGATCAACGACTTCTTCCGCACGGTGCCCACCGCTGCGACCGTCGAGGCCGGCTATTACATGGGGACGAGCGGCACGAGCGTCGACACCGGGCTGTCGACCAAGTATGTCGAGTACGTCGGGCGCACGAACAGCGGGCTCAACCAGGCCATCACGCGCGACAACACCAAGGTCGCGTTCCGCACCGACGTCAACGCCAGTGATCCTGAGCGTTGCGAGCCGTACTCGAAGAACAACCCGATCAGCGCCTGGGTCTACCACCGCGTGACCTGCCCGAACGGCGTGGAGACGGCGCCGGCCAACATCACCTTCAAGACACGGGTACGTGAAGGTGGCGAAGAGTCACAGCCCATCATCAGCATCAGCACCAGCGGCTATGTCTGCAAGCCCTGAGGCCTGAGGCCGGGGGCGGGTGAGGGGAGCGAGTACCGCGGTGCCGGGAGACCAACCGGCACCGCAGTTCGCGAACTCACGTTTTCCGTGATCCGGCCATCGATGTTGACATGAGCAAGAACTCCCTCTGGTTCGACGAGCGGCCACGCCATCTGGGGTGGCTGCTCCTGCTGCTGCCGGTGCTGGCGGTGCTGCTGGTGGCCGTCGGCACCAATCTCTGGCGAGACCCGGCGCCGCGCGCGGCGGCGCCGGCGGTTGCCGCGCCGCAGCTGAACCCGGCCGGGGCGATGCCGGTCGTGCTGCCGATGCAGCCAGGCGTTCGCGCCGACGCGCGTGGCACGGCCACTCCGACGAAGCCTTCGCTCGTGGCCTGCCCCTACCAGCAACTGGATCTCGTGACGGCGCACGGCAAGGTGCAACGGGCCTGCGTGGCGACCACCCGCATGCTGCAGAGCGGCGACCTGCGCAGCTACGTGCTCGAGCCGCAAGGCGTCTCCGACTGGACGCTGCGCATCGACAGCGGGGACGGAAGGGTGCTGGCGGCCAACCTGTCGGCGCCCGGTCGCGGCGACTACCGCTGCGGGGAAGACACGTGCGCCGGCTTCTCGATCGGCCCGCGCGACGCGCACGGCGGGCGCACGCTGGTCGTGAACCAGGCGGTGCTCGCGGCGGAGCATGGCGCGGCGATGAGCCTCAGCGCCAGCCTCAAGGCGCCTGGCGACCAGCAGGATGCCGACCTGGCCTGCAGCGAGCCCGGCATCTCCATCGTCGAGCGCAGCGGCGCGGTGCTCACGCTGTGCCCTTCCGGCGGCGGCGGCGTGGTCCGCCTGGAGCACGAGCGCCGCATCTTCAGCCTGCGTGGCGCGGCCGGCGACACCTTGCTGATCGGGGTGGACGCCACCGGCGTGGTCGATTTCGTGCAGATCGGTGCCCTCGAGTGCCAGGGCCTGGCCTGTTCCGGCGTCACGACGCAGCCGGGCGACGACCCGGCCAGCGAGAGCGGCCGCCGTTTCAGCTTTTCCGGCACCACCGTGACCGACGGACTGCACGGCGGCGCCGCGGCGCTGCTGAACGGCAGCGCGGTGCTGCCTCCGTTCTGACGCAAACGATGATCTTCCTTCCCCGTTGGCTCGACGACGAACTCCATGGTCGCGGTTGGGTGCTGGCCGCGGTGATGCTGTCCGCATTGCTGTTTTCCGGCTGGCTGGTGTGGGTCCGCTGGAGCCAACCGACCGATGCCGTTCGCCCAGCGCGGGTGGAGACGGCGCTGCCGCAGCCGGTCCCGCTCGCGCTACCGGCCGCGGCCGAGGCGGTGGTTGCGCCGGCATCCGCGTCGCCCGTGGTGTTGCCTGCCTGTCCGCATCAGCACGTCGACATCACCGGTGCCGACGGTCTGCTGCAGCGCGGCTGCCTGTCGGCGACACGCACGCGCCAGAGCGGCAGCGTGCGCAGCTACGTGGCGCAGGCCGAAGGCGTGTCGAACTGGCACCTGACGGTCGACGCGGCGGGCGGGCAAGTGATTTCGGTGCGCCTCAGGCAGGCGGCGATCGGCACGTCGCCCGAGCGGCTGTACGTCTGCGACGACACGGCCTGCCAGGGCGCATCGCTCGCCGCTCCCGATGCCAACGGTGCGCGCGCCCTGAGCCTGGACGACACCCGGCTGCAGGCCTTGCCGCCCGGCCAGCGGTGGCGGCGGCCGCTGCCCGGCGCGAAGCGAAGCGCGCCCGCCGCCGGCACCGCGGCGGGGGAGGCGCGTCCCGTGGTGAGTTTGAAGGCCACCCTGAGCGCCCAGCCCGATCGCAACGACGCGGCGCTGGCGTGTGCCGGTCGTGGCGTGACCATCGTGAACCGCCGGGGCGCCGTGATCGATTTCTGCGCTCTCGGTGGAGCCGGCTTCGAGGTGCCCGACGACGGCCCGATGCGCTTCGTCTTCCGCGATCTGGAGGGGCGCGCGCTGGTGGTGGCCGTGGGGTCCGACGGCACGATCGACGCCGTGACGCTGGGTGCGCTGTCGTGCCGTGGGACGCGCTGCGGCGGCGTGTCGATGAGCGTCGGCGGGGACGTCTCGAACCCGGCGGTCGAGCGTGACTTCTCGTTCTCCGGCACCACGCTCTACGAGGCCGGTACCGGCCGGCCGGCCTCGACCTTGAACGGCGCCCTGACGATGCCCTCCCAGGAGTGAGCGGGCCGACGCGAACGGCGCGTCGCCGCTGCGTGCGCGGTGACCCGCAGCCGCCCCCGGCATCGCGCTTGCTGTAGGCTGGCGGATTGGCCCGGCGCTGAGCCGGCCCGACGCCGCCCACCCTACCCGAACAGGGGCACACGATGCCTGAGCTTGCCCACGTCCTGCCCGATACGCCCGATGCCCCGGCCGCGCTGCCCGAGGGCGAGTTCGTCTCGTTCGCGGACTCTCCCTTCCAGCTGTTCCAGCCCTATCCGCCGGCCGGCGACCAGCCAACCGCGATCGAGCAGCTGGTGGAGGGCATCAACGATGGCGAGGTGTTCCAGACGCTGCTGGGCGTCACCGGCTCGGGCAAGACCTTCACGATGGCCAACGTGATCGCGCGGATGGGCCGCCCGGCGATCGTGTTCGCGCCGAACAAGACGCTGGCGGCGCAGCTCTACAGCGAGTTCCGCGATTTCTTCCCGAAGAACGCGGTCGAGTACTTCGTCAGCTACTACGACTACTACCAGCCAGAGGCCTACGTGCCGCAGCGCGACCTGTTCATCGAGAAGGACAGCGCGATCAACGAGCACATCGAACAGATGCGGCTCTCCGCCACCAAGAGCCTGCTGGAGCGGCGCGACGTGATCATCGTCGCCACGGTGTCGGCGATCTACGGCATCGGCAAGCCCGAGGACTACACGCAGATGCGGCTGATCGTGCGCAGCGGCGGCAAGCTCGGCCAGCGCGACCTGATCGCGCAGCTGATCCGCATGCAGTACAAGCGCAACGAGACCGACTTCGCGCGCGGCACGTTTCGCGTGCGCGGCGACACGGTCGACATCTTCCCGGCCGAGCACTCCGAGCTGGCGATCCGCATCGAGCTGTTCGACGACGAGATCGAGGCGCTCTCGCTGTTCGATCCGCTCACCGGCCAGATCCGCCAGAAGGTGCCGCGCTTCGTGGTCTACCCCTCCAGCCACTACGTCACGCCGCGCGAGCAGGTGCTCGCGGCGATCGAGGGCATCAAGGAGGAGCTGCGCAACCGGCTCGCCGAGTTCGTGGCCGACGGCAAGCTGGTGGAGGCGCAGCGCATCGAGCAGCGCACCCGCTTCGATCTCGAGATGCTGCAGGAGATCGGTCACTGCAAGGGCATCGAGAACTACTCGCGCCACCTCGCGGGCTCGGCGCCGGGCGAGCCGCCGTCGACGCTGGTCGACTACCTGCCGAAGGACGCGCTGATGTTCCTGGACGAGTCCCACGTGCTGATCGGACAGCTCGGCGGCATGTACAACGGCGACCGCGCGCGCAAGACCACGCTGGTCGAGTACGGCTTCCGGCTGCCGAGTGCGCTGGACAACCGGCCGCTGAAGTTCGAGGAGTTCGAGACCAAGATGCGCCAGGTGGTGTTCGTCTCCGCCACGCCGGCGGCCTACGAGAAGGAGCACGCCGGCAACGTGGTCGAGCAGCTGGTGCGGCCCACCGGGCTGGTCGACCCGGTGGTCGAGGTGCGGCCGGCCACCCGCCAGGTCGACGACGTGCTGCAGGAGATCCGCGACCGCGTCGACGTCAACGAGCGCGTGCTGATCACCACGCTCACCAAGCGCATGGCCGAGCAGCTGACCGACTACCTGGCCGACAACGGCGTGAAGGTGCGCTACCTGCACTCCGACGTCGACACCGTGGAGCGCGTCGAGATCCTGCGCGACCTGCGGCTCGGCAGCTTCGATGTGCTGGTGGGCATCAACCTGCTGCGCGAGGGCCTGGACATCCCCGAGGTGTCGCTGGTGGCCATCCTCGACGCCGACAAGGAGGGCTTCCTGCGCTCGGAGCGCTCGCTGATCCAGACCATCGGCCGCGCGGCGCGCAACCTCAACGGCAAGGCCATCCTCTACGCCGACAGGATCACCGACTCGATGCAACGCGCCATCGGCGAGACCGAACGCCGGCGCGAGCGCCAGGTCGCCTTCAACGCCGAGCACGGCATCACGCCGCGCAGCATCAACAAGCAGGTCAAGGATCTGATCGACGGTGTGTACTCGGAGAAGAGCCGCGGCGACGACCTGAAGGCGGCGCAAGCGGCGGCCGAGATCGAGTCGATGAGCGAGAAGGACCTGGGCCGGCGCATCAAGCTGCTCGAGAAGCAGATGCTGGAGCACGCGCGCAGCCTGGAGTTCGAGAAGGCCGCGCGAGTGCGCGACCAGCTGGCGCTGCTGCGCGAGCAGGCCTTCGGCGGCGCCGGGCACGACAACGTGCTGCCGCTCGTGTCAGGCAAGAGCGGGTCTGCCCGCTGACCCGCGGTCGCCGCGTCTCCGATAATCCGGCCGGGATAGTCAACGGGGCCGCTCGAGCCCCGCCCGTGCGGCCCGGCCGCGCTCTTGCAGGAGATTTGTCGTGGGCGATCCTCTGTCGCTGCTGAGATTCAGTGCGGCATCCGGGCACATCTGGCTCGACGAGCAGCGCATGCTGCTGCTGCACGCGCGCGCGCTGGCCGCGCTGCGCAAGGAACTGTTCGACTCCCTGGGCGTCGAGCGCGCCCGCGGCCTGCTGGTGCGCATGGGCTTCGCCTCCGGCCGCCACGATGGCGAGCTGGCGGTCAAGCAGCGCGGCGGCGGCAAGAGCAACGAGGAGGCCTTCCTGCTCGGGCCGCAGCTGCATGCGCTGGAGGGGGCGGTCAGCGTCGAGAAGGTGGCGCTGGAAATGGACCTCGCCACCGGCCACTTCTTCGGCGACTTCCTGTGGACCAACTCCTGGGAGGACGAGGCCAACATCGCCGACTTCGGTTTCGGCGAGGAGCCGGCCTGCTGGACGCAGATCGGCTACGCCTCGGGCTACACCAGCGCCTTCATGGGGCGGCTGGTGGTGTTCAAGGAGATGGAGTGCCGCAGCCAGGGCGACAGCCGCTGCCGCATCATCGGCCAGCCGGCCGAGGCCTGGCGCGACGAGCAGTACGTCGGCTACTTCCGCCCGCAGGTGATCGGCCAGCAGCTGATCGACTACAGCATCGGCCTGGAGCAGCTGCGCGCGGTGCAGGCGCGGCGCCAGTACGACCGCAAGCTGATCGGCGTGTCGCCGGGTTTCCGCGCCGCCTTCGAGCTGCTGCGCAGCGCGGCCGACAGCGCGATCACCGTGCTGCTGCTGGGCGAGACCGGCGTGGGCAAGGAGATGTTCGCGCGCTGGCTGCACGAGAACGGCCCGCGCGCCGGCGGCCCGTTCATCGCGGTCAATTGCGCCGCCATCCCGCACGAGCTGATCGAGGCCGAGCTGTTCGGCGTGGAGAAGGGCGCCTACACCGGGGCGCAGCTGGCGCGTGCCGGGCGCTTCGAGCGCGCCAGCGGCGGCACGCTGTTCCTCGACGAGGTGGGCGACCTGCCGCTGGCGGCCCAGGTGAAGCTGCTGCGCGCGCTGCAGACCGCCGAGGTCGAGCGGCTCGGCTCCGAGCACGCCACCAAGATCGACGTGCGCATCGTCGCCGCCACCAACGTCGACCTGCAGCAGGCCATGCAGGCCGGCCGTTTCCGCAGCGATCTGTTCTACCGGCTCAACACCTTCCCGATCACCATCCCGCCGCTGCGCGAGCGCACCACCGACATCCCGGCGCTGATCGAGCGCTTCCTGGAGAAGTACGGTGAGCTCTACAACAAGAAGCTGCGCGGCCTGACCGACAAGGCGATGCGCCAGGTGCTGAGCCACGCCTGGCCCGGCAACATCCGCGAACTGGAGAACGTGGTCGAGCGCGCCGTGCTGCTGGCGCCGGCCAACGGCCCGATCGAAGCCTGCCACCTGTTCGGCGAGCCGGCGCTGCGAGCGAGCGAGGGCACGGTCGATGCGAAGGGCCGCGTGACCGAGGTCACCCCCGACGCCCTGGGCCGCCTGTGCGACGAGGCCTTCGAGCACCACATCGACCTCGAGTCGCTGGAGCGCCGCATGATGCAGGCGGCGATGCAGCGCGCCAAGGGCAACCTGTCGCAGGCCGCGCGCCTGCTCGGCATCACCCGTCCGCAGCTGGCCTACCGGCTCAAGAAGGAAGGCCTGCCGACCGGCTGAGCGCGCCCCGCCTGCCTGCGGCATGGGCCGCCCCGTCGCCTCGTGGCGGCCGGGCGGCTTTTTCTTGCGCGCCATTCGCGCCGAGAGCGGCGCTGCACCGGCACTTCATCAAATGATCAAGCTGCGCCGCAGCAACTGATCAGGCCCGTATCCGGGGCAACCCTGGGTTCGCCGCAAGCTCGGCACCGAGGTGTTTTGAATCAAGCACTTAGCGCGAGTGGCACGGCCGTTGCCCTTACCTGTCCGCCCTGGCCGTTCGCCGGGGTCGAAGTGATGGATTGAACAAATGAAGCTCGCTCCCCCCAAGGCGGTCCGGTCGACGACGGATTCAGCGGCCCGGATGACCGGACAGCCCTGCTTCGTGCGCGTGACCGGCACGCTGGGCGAGCGCTTCGTCGAATTCGAGTTCGCGATCGGCGACCCGGAGCTGTCGGTCGAGCTGGTGATGCAGTTCGACCAGTTCCGCGAGTTCTGCGCGACGCACGAGGTCACCCACCTGAGCGCCGAGGAGGGCGCGCGGCTGGACTTCGAGCGCATGAAGTGGCGCTTCGGCGCCCCCGGCATCACCGACTGATCGAGATCGATCGCCCAGACAGACGAAGGCCCACAGGAGACAACGCCGTGCAAGTCGACATCAAGACCACCGACATCCATCCGATCCGCCAGACCTTCGCGCACGTGGCGCGCCGACTGGGCGCGGACAAGCCCGCGTCGCGCTACCAGGAGGCGACGCTGGACATGCAGCCGACGACCAACTGGCACTACCGCCCGCTCTGGGACGCCGAGCACCACGTGTTCGACGTGCGCCGCTCCAGCATCGTGATGGCGGACTGGTACTCGTTCAAGGACCCGCGCCACTTCTACTACGGCGTCTACACGATGGCGCGCGCCAAGCAGCAGGAGGGCGTGGACAAGCAGTTCGAGTTCGCCGAGAAGCGCAACCTGCTCGGCCTGCTCGACGACGCGGCGCGCGATTCGCTGACCCGCGTGCTGGTGCCGCTGCGCCACTACGAGTGGGGCAGCAACATGAACAACACCTACTGCTGCGCCTACGGCTACGGCACGGCCGTCACGCAGGCCTGCTCGTACGCGGCGATGGACCGGCTGGGCATCGCGCAGCAGCTCTCGCGCATCGGCCTGCTGCTCGACGGCAGCCAGGGCAGCTCGCTCGACGCCGGCAAGATCGCCTGGCTGTCGGACCCCGCCTGGCAGGGCGTACGCCGCGTGATGGAGAACCTGTTCGTCACGAAGGACTGGTTCGAGCTGTTCGTCGCGCAGAACCTGGTGTTCGACGGCCTGCTGTACCCGCTGATCTTCCGCCACTACGTCGATGAGGTCAGCCCGCGCACCGGCAATGCGCTGGCGATGCTCACCGAGTTCATCAACGACTGGTATGCGGAAAGCGCACGCTGGGTCGATGCCACCGTCAAGACGGCGGCCGAGGAGTCGCCCGCCAACGCCGCCCGCCTGGCCGAGTGGGTCGCCATGTGGCGCGACGAGGTGCTGCGCGCGCTCGGGCCACTGGCAGCACTGGCGCTCGGCGAACAGGGCGCCGCAGCGCTTGCCGACGTGCGCGCCGAGTTCGATGCCCGCGCCGCACGCCTGCGTCTCGCAGCCTGATCGCGCCCCAGAACCGACCACCGAGGACACCCCATGAGCCCCACCGCACCCACCGCAGGCGCCTCGCGACAGCCCGTGTTCATCTCCTTTCAGACCAATGACATCTCGCGCGGCATCGTCGACGCCATCGTCGCCGACAACCCCGAGGCGACCGTTTCGGAGTACCCGGCGATGGTCAAGATCGACGCGCCCGGGCGTCTCGTGATCCGCCGCGAGTCGGTCGAGGAACGGCTCGGCCGGCGCTGGGACGTGCAGGAACTGCACCTCAGCCTGATCTCGCTGTCCGGAAACATCGACGAGACCGACGAAGAGTTCACCCTCCAGTGGGGCGCGCGCCGTTGAGCCGCCCGCCCGCCGAAATATTCCCCCTCAGCAGCAGGAGATCCGCATGAGCCAAACCGCCGCCAAGCCCGGCAAGCGCCTGGGCATCAAGGAACGCTACGCGATGATGACGCGCGGCCTCGGGTGGGAGACCACCTACCAGTCCATGGACGACGTGTTCCCGTTCGACAAGTTCGAGGGCATCAAGATCCACGACTGGGACAAGTGGGAGGATCCGTTCCGCCTGACGATGGACGCGTACTGGAAGTTCCAGGGCGAGAAGGAGAAGAAGCTCTACGCGATCATCGACGCGTTCCAGCAGAACCAGGGCCAGTTCAACATCAGCGACCCGCGCTACCTGAACACCCTCAAGCTGTTCCTGACCGGCGTGTCGCCGCTCGAGTACGCCGCGCACCGCGGCTACGCGATGGCCGGCCGCTCGTTCCGCGGCGTCGGTGCCCGGGTGGCCGCGCAGATGCAGTCGATCGACGAGCTGCGCCACGCGCAGACGCAGATCCACACGATCAGCCACTTCAACAAGTACTTCGACGGGCTGCACGACCCGCAGTACATGCACGACCGCATCTGGTACCTGTCGGTGCCCAAGTCCTACTTCGAGGACGCGATGACGGCGGGGCCGTTCGAGTTCGTCACCGCGATCTCGTTCTCCTTCGAGTACGTGCTGACCAACCTGCTGTTCATGCCCTTCATGAGCGGCGCCGCCTTCAACGGCGACATGGCCACGGTGACCTTCGGCTTCTCGGCGCAGAGCGACGAGTCGCGCCACATGACGCTGGGCCTCGAGGTCGTGAAGTTCATGCTCGAGCAGGACCCCGGCAACGTGCCGATCATCCAGAAGTGGGTCGACAAGTGGTTCTGGCGCGGCTACCGGCTGCTGACGCTCGTGTCGATGATGATGGACTACATGCTGCCCAAGCGCGTGATGAGCTGGAGCGAGGCCTGGGAGATGTACTTCGAGAAGAACGGCGGCGCGCTGTTCGAGGACCTGGCCCGCTACGGCATCCGCATGCCCAAGTACCACGAGGTCGCGCAGGCCGAGAAGGGCCACCTGTCGCACATCGCCTGGGCCACCTTCAACAACTACGGCCACGCCGCCGACTTCAACACCTGGGTGCCGCAGTCCGACGAACTGGACTGGCTGAGCCAGCAGTACCCGGCGACCTTCGACGCCGTCTACCGCCCGCGTTTTGAATGGCTCGCTGCCTACGAGAAGCAGCACGGCAAGATGTGGCGCAACGACACGCTGCCGATGCTGTGCCAGGTGTGCCAGGTGCCGTGCATATTCACCGAGGTGTCGGACCCGACGCGCATCAGCCTGCGCGAGACCTCGTACCACGGCATGAAGTACCACTGCTGCTCGGATGGCTGCATGGACATCTTCAAGGACGAGCCCGAGAAGTACGTCCAGGCCTGGATGCCGGTGCACCAGATCTACCAAGGCAACTGCTTCCCCGAGGGCACCGACCCGACGGTGCCGGGCTTCAACCCCTTGGCCGCGGTGCTCGACTACTACCACATTAAGCCGGGCGCCGACAGCGGCGACTTCAACACCTCGCCCGACCGCCACAACTGGGAACGCTGGACCGGCCAGGACCTAACGCCGCCTGCCGCCGAGCCCAAGGCCGCCTGAGGAGCCCGCCATGCCCACCATCGCCCTGAAGCCCGGCTACTCGGGCCCCGTGGAGGACACCGAGGACAAGTTCCACGGCAACCGCCTGCTCTACATCTGCTGGGACGAGCACCTGCTGTTCTGCGCCCCGGTGGCGCTGCCGCTGCCGGCCACCATGCCGTTCGGCGCGCTGCAGTCGCAGGTGCTGCCCGGCATCTACGGCAGCCACCCCGACTTCGCCCAGGTCGACTGGTCGAAGGCGGTCTGGACGCATGGCAGCGAGCCCTTCCAGCCCGACCCGGAGAAGTCGCTCGCGGACAACGGCCTGGTGCACAAGTCGGTGATCCGCTTCCGCACGCCGGGGCTGCACGGCATCCAGGGCTCGCGCAGCTGAGAGAGAGGCGCCCATGAGCTTTCAGATCACGATCGAGCCGTTGGGCCAGGCGGTCGCGGTGCGCGACGGCCAGACCGTGCTGGATGCCTGCCTGCGCGCCGGCGTCTGGCTGCCGCATGCCTGCGGCCACGGCGTGTGCGGCACCTGCAAGGTCCAGGTGCTCGAGGGCGAGTGCGAGCACAACGAATCGTCGAGCTTCGCGCTGATGGACTTCGAGCGCGACGAGGGCAAGATCCTCGCCTGCTGCGCGACGGCCAGCACCGACATCGTCGTCGAGGCCGACATCGACGAGGACCCCGACGCCCAGTTCCTGCCGCTGGAGGACTACCGGGCCGAGTTGGTCGAGGCGCGCATGCTCACGCCCACGATCCGCGGCCTGTGGCTCAGGACCGACCGGCCGGTGTCCTTCCAGGCCGGCCAGTACGTGATGCTGCAGGTGCCCGGGGTCGACGGCGAGCGCGCGTTCTCGATCGCCAACGGGCCGAACGAGGACCTGGTCGAACTGCACATCCGCCGCGTGCCCGAGGGGCGCGCCACCGGCTGGCTGCACGACACGCTGCAGGTCGGGCAGACGCTGCACTTCACCGCGCCGAGCGGCCGCTTCTTCGTGCGCAAGTCGGCCGGACTGCCGCTGATCTTCGTGGCCGGAGGCTCCGGGCTGTCGAGCCCCAAGTCGATGATCCTCGATCTGCTGGCCGAAGGCAGCACGTTGCCGATCACGCTGGTGCAGGGCGCGCGCAACGAGGGCGAGCTCTACTTCCGCGAGCTGTTCGAGCAGCTGGCGCAGAAACACCCGAACTTCAACTACGTGCCGGCGTTGTCGGACCTGCCTCCGGACTCGGCCTGGACGGGCGCGCGCGGCTATGCGCACGAGGCGCTGAAGGCGCGGTTCGCCGGCGACTTCCGCGGCCACACGGCCTACTTGTGCGGGCCGCCGCCGATGATCGAGGGCTGCATCGCCACGCTGATGCAGGGTCGCCTGTTCGAGCGCGACATCTACACCGAGAAATTCTTCACCGCAGCCGACGCCGCCAACGCGGCGCCGCGCAGCCCGCTGTTCAGAAAGCTCTGAGCGAGTCGGCGCCATGTGCTCAGCGGCCCTGCCATTCCCTGGAGAACGCCCGCACCACATCGATGAACGTGGCGAGGATCGGCGACGGATCGTCGCGCCGGTGGATGCAGGCGAGCTCGATGTCCTTCAGGAAGCGGCAGTTCAGCGGCCGGTACACCACCCCGGGCAGCTGCAGGCTCGCGGTCGACTCGGTTGCAATGCACAGTCCAAAGCCGCCGGCCACCAGCGCCACGCAGGTCAGCACGTCCTCCACCGATTGCGCCACGTTCATGCGCGCGCCCTCGCGGTGGAACGCGGAGGCCACCTGCTGGGCCAGGCCCGGCAGCGGCGAGTTGGGGTAGAGGATCAGCGGCTCGCCGTCCATGTCGCGCACCGTGATCTCGCGCTGCTCGCACAGCCGGTGGCTCTTGTAGAGGCCGACGACCAGCCGCTCGCGCAGCACGGTCTCGATCACCAGATCGGGTTCGCGCGGGAACAGGCGGTTGAAGCCCACCGTGATGCGGCGGTCGCGCAGCGCCTCGATCTGCTGCACCTTGCTCAGGTGGTGCAGCTCGATCTCCACCGTCGGCCGCTCGGCGTGGAAGCGCGCCAGCAGCCGCGGGATCACGTCGAGCACGCCCGAGCCGAAGATGCCCACGTCGATGCGACCGATCATGCCCTTGCCGGCGAGCTGGGTGCGCTCCTTGGCGCGGCCGGCCAGCGTCAGCAGGTTGGGCACCTCGTCGAGCAGCACCTGGCCGGCCTCGGTCAGCTCCACGCCCTTGGGCGTGCGCACGAACAGCGCCGTGCCCAGTTCCTCCTCCAGCGCGCGGATCTGCCGGGTCAGCGGCGGTTGCGCCATGTGCAGCCGCTCGGCGGCGCGGCGGAAGTTCCGTTCCTCGGCCAACGCCAGGAATTCGCGCATCTGTCTCAGTTCCATCGGAGCGCTCCGTGTCGGTTTGCCAATACTGGATTGGTATCGATTCTGCGAAAAGCAGTATTGGACAGTATCGGACGCGAACCCTATCGTTTCAACCGTTCGGTCGTGATGCAGCGCGTGCAAAGACACGTGGCACCGGCCGCACGGTCAGGAGACAAGGCATGAACGGCGCACCGCGGCGCGAGCAGGTCTGAGGCAGGCCATGTCGCACTACGAGGTTCACATCGACAACACCGGCGAGGCCTATGGCTGTGCCGATACGCGCACGCTGCTCGAAGGCATGGAGGCGCTGGCGCGCCGCGGCATCCCGGTCGGCTGCCGCGGCGGTGGCTGCGGTGTCTGCAAGGTGCGCATCGAGACCGGCACCGTGCGCACCGAGAAGATGAGCCGCGCCCACGTCAGCGTGGCCGAGCAGGCGGCCGGCTATGTGCTGGCCTGCCGCGCCTACCCGCAGAGCGACCTGCGGCTGTGCGCCGTCGAGAAGATGGCGCGCTGCATCGAGCGCAGCCATGCCCGTTCCTTCCTCGACGCTGCGCGTGCCGCGCAGCGATCGACGACTTCCTGACCGCGACCCACCCCCCAAGAGGAGACAACCATGGCCATGACTGGCGTACTGAGACCCGGACACGTGCAACTGCGCGTGCTCGACCTGAAAGCGGCAACCGAGCACTACGGCAACGTGATGGGCCTGTGGGAGACCGGCCGCGACGCCCAGGGGCGCGTCTACTTCAAGGCCTGGGACGAGCACGACCACCACAGCGTGGTGCTGCGCGAGGCCGACGAGGCCGGCATGGACTTCATGGGCTTCCGCGTCGACTCACCGGCCACGCTGAAGAAGCTGGCCGCCGACGTGAAGGCCAGCGGCCTGGCGACCAACCTGCAGTGGATCGAGGCCGGCGAGATGCTCAAGACCGGCGAGCGCTTCCGCTTCACGGTGGCGACCGGGCACTCGATCGAATTGTTCGCCGAGAAGGAGAAGGTCGGCAACGGCATGCCGCTGGAGAACCCCGAGATCTACCCGGACGGGCTCAAGGGCATGTCGCCGTCGCGCTTCGACCACTGCCTGCTGTACGGCGACGACCTCGACGGCACCGTCAAGCTCTTCATCGACGTGCTGGGCTTCAGCCTGGCCGAGCAAGTGGTGGCCGGCCCGGACCGGCTGCAGATCGCGGCCTTCATGACCTGCTCCAACAAGCCGCACGACATCGCCTTCATCCGCCATCCGGAGAAGAACAAGTTCCACCACGCCTCCTTCATTCTGGACAACTGGGGCGAGGTGCTGAAGGCGGCCGACATCATCACGCGCAAGCGCGTCTCGCTCGACATCGGCCCGACGCGCCACGGCATCACGCGCGGCGAGACGATCTATTTCTTCGACCCGAGCGGCAACCGCAACGAGGTGTTCTCCGGCGGCTACATCGCCTACCCGGACCGCCCCACGCTGACCTGGACCGACGACGAGCTGGGCCGCGCGATCTTCTATCACGACCGCAAGCTCAACGAGGCCTTCCTGAGCGTGGTGACTTGATCCACCCCCGTTGCGGCTGCGCCGCTCCCCCTCGAAGGGGGCGACGCTGGCGGGCCGGCGAAGCCGGACCCGCGGCGTCTGCTGAAGTGGGCCGTGGCGAACCGAAGCGTCGGGCGACCCGACAGACCGAATGATCGATTGACCGAGATGACATCTTCCACCGTTCCCTTGCGCAACCTCTCGTCCGAAGCGGCGCATGCCGCCGTCGCGGCGGCGGTCGCGCATGCGCGCGGCCTCGGCATCCGGGTCAACGCGGCGGCGGTCGACGTGAGCGGCGTGCTGCTGGCCTTCCTGCGCATGGACGGCGCCTTCCTGCATTCGGGTGGCATCGCGATCGACAAGGCCTACACGGCGGCGAGCTTCGGCTTCCCGACCGAGGGCTGGGGGCCGGTGCTGGAAGGCGATGCAACGCTGAAGGCCGGCCTGCCGGCGGTACCGCGACTGGTGGTGTTCGGCGGTGGCGTTCCGGCCTACGAGGGTGCGCAGCGCGTCGGCGCGCTCGGCGTGTCGGGCGGTTCGGCCGAGCAGGACGCGGCCTGTGCGCGGGCCGGGCTGGCCGCCATCGGGCTCGCCGAACAGGCGCAATGATTTCCGCAGTGATCCAAGACCAACCATGAAACAGTTCCTGAACTTCATCGACGGCGAGTTCGTCGCCACCGACAAGACCTTCGCCAACCGCGCGCCGGTCGACAACCGCGTGCTGGGCCTGGTGCACGAGGCCGGGCGCACCGAGGTCGATGCCGCGGTGGCCGCGGCGCGCGCTGCGCTGAAGGGCGAGTGGGGCCGCATGCCGGTGTTCAAGCGCGTCGAGCTGCTCTATGCAGTGGCCGACGAGATCAACCGCCGCTTCGACGACTTCCTGGCGGCCGAGATCGCCGACACCGGCAAGCCGCTGAGCCTGGCCTCGCACATCGACATTCCGCGCGGGGCGGCCAACTTCAAGGTGTTCGCCGACATCATCAAGAACGTGCCGGCCGAGACCTTCGAAATGGCCACGCCCGACGGCGGCCAGGCGCTGAACTACGCGGTGCGCACGCCGGTCGGCGTGGTCGGCGTGGTGTGCCCGTGGAACCTGCCGCTGCTGCTGATGACCTGGAAGGTCGGCCCGGCGCTGGCCTGCGGCAACACGGTGGTCGTCAAGCCCTCCGAGGAAACGCCGGCCACCGCCACGCTGCTCGGCGAGGTGATGCAGAAGGTCGGCATCCCCAAGGGCGTCTACAACGTCGTGCACGGCTTCGGTCCGGACTCGGCTGGTGCCTTCCTGACGCAGCACCCGGGCGTCGATGCGATCACCTTCACCGGCGAGACGCGCACCGGCGAGGCCATCATGGCCGCGGCCGCCAAGGGTGTGCGGCCGGTGAGCTTCGAGCTCGGCGGCAAGAACGCCGGCATCGTGTTCGCCGATGCCGACTTCGACAAGGCGGTGGCGGGCATCACCCGCAGCGCCTTCGAGAACTGCGGCCAGGTCTGCCTGGGCACCGAGCGCGTCTACGTGCAGCGGCCGATCTTCGAGAAGTTCGTGCAGGCGCTGAAGGCCAAGGCCGAGGCGCTGAAGGTCGGCCCCTCGGAAGAGCCCGGCGTGGGCCTGGGGCCGCTGATCTCGGCCGAGCACCGCGACAAGGTGCTGGGCTACTACCGCAAGGCGGTGGAGGAGGGCGCCACTGTCGTCACCGGCGGCGGCGTGCCTAAGATGAGCGGCGTGCTGGCCGAAGGCCATTGGGTGCAGCCGACGATCTGGACCGGCCTGCCTGAATCGGCCGCGGTGATCCGCGAGGAGATCTTCGGCCCGTGCTGCCACATCACGCCGTTCGACACCGAAGAGGAGGCGATCGCGCTGGCCAATGCCACCGACTACGGACTCGCCACCACGGTGTGGACCCAGAACCTCGGTACTGCGCACCGCGTGGCCCGGCAGGTCGAGGTCGGCATCTGCTGGATCAACAGCTGGTTCCTGCGCGACCTTCGCACCGCCTTCGGCGGCGCCAAGGCCTCGGGCATCGGCCGCGAAGGCGGCGTGCACTCGCTCGAGTTCTACACCGAGCTGCGCAACGTGTGCGTGAAGCTGTGAGGGCCGGACGATGAGCACTGCGAATCCCGAGATCGGCAAGAAGGTCCGCACCGGCGCCTTCGAAAGCAATGTGCATGACCAGGGCACGTCGGCGCCCGGGCAACCGCCGGTGCTGTTCGTCCACGGCTCCGGCCCCGGTGTCAGCGCCTGGGCCAACTGGCGGCTGGTGCTGCCGCGGCTGGCGACGCAGCGCCGCGTTGTCGCGCCCGACATGCTGGGGTTCGGCTACACCGACCGCCCTCAGCCGGCCGACCAGGCGGGCGTCTACACGATGGACGCCTGGGTGCAGCAGGCGGTCGACCTGCTCGATGCGCTCGACATCGCGCAGGCCGATCTGGTGGGCAACTCCTTCGGCGGTGCACTCGCGCTCGCGCTGGCGATCCGCCACCCGCAGCGCGTGCGCCGCCTGGTGCTGATGGGCAGCGTCGGCGTGCGCTTCCCGATCACGCCGGGGCTTGACGCGGTGTGGGGCTACACCCCGTCGTTCGAGAACATGCGCGGCATCATGGACGTGTTCGCGCATGACCGCCGGCTCGTCAACGACGAGCTCGCGAAGCTGCGCTACGAGGCCAGCATCCGCCCCGGCTTCCAGGAGTCGTTCGGGGCCATGTTCCCGGCGCCGCGCCAGCGCTGGGTCGACGCGCTCGCCAGCCCGGAGGCCGCGATCCGCGCGCTGCCGCATTCCACGCTGGTGATCCACGGCCGCGACGACCAGGTGATTCCGATGAGCACCTCGCTGACGCTGGCGCAGTGGATCCCGGATGCCCAACTGCACCTGTTCGGACGCTGCGGCCACTGGACGCAGATCGAGCACACCGAGCGCTTCGTCCGGCTGGTCGGCGACTTCCTCGCGGAAGCCGATGCCGCCGCCGGCGCCAGCGCCACTGCCTGAATTCCCACTTTCCGACCCCAGACCATGGACCTCCAACGCATCCAGGGCTACGGCGACGAGCTCTACCAGGCGCTGCTGAATCGCACGCCGGTGGCGCCACTGACCGAGCGCGAACCCGAGATCACTATCGACGACGCCTACCAGATCCAGCTGCGCATGATCCAGCGCCGGCTGGACGCCGGCGAGACCGTGATCGGCAAGAAGATCGGCGTGACGAGCAAGGTCGTGATGGACATGCTCAAGGTCAACCAGCCCGACTTCGGCCATCTGCTCTCGAGCATGGCCTTCAACGAGGGCGAGCCGATCCGCATGAGCACGCTGATCGCGCCGAAGGCCGAGGCCGAGGTGGCCTTCGTGCTCAAGCGCGACCTGGTGGGCCCCGGCGTCACCGCGGCCGACGTGCTGCGCGCCACCGACTGCGTGATGCCGTGCTTCGAGATCGTCGACTCGCGCATCAAGGACTGGAAGATCAAGATCCAGGACACCGTGGCGGACAACGCCTCCTGCGGCGTGCTGGTGCTCGGCGGCGTGCGCAAGGACCCGCGTCGCCTCGACCTGGCGCTGGCCGGCATGGTGCTCGAGAAGAACGGCGAGATCGTCAGCACCTCGACCGGAGCGTCGGTGCAGGGGTCGCCGGTCAATGCCGTGGCCTGGCTGGCCAACACGCTGGGCCGCCTCGGCATCGCGCTGAAGGCCGGCGACGTGATCCTGTCGGGTTCGCAATCACCGCTCGTGCCGGTGGTGGCCGGCGACAGCCTGTATTGCAGCGTCGGGGGCCTCGGCGGCGCCTCGGTGCGATTCGTCGAATGAGCGGGAACACTCCATGAACCTCGATGCCAAGACCATCGCCCAGCTCGCCGAGCACCTGGAAACGGCCGAACTGCAGGCGCGCGACGTCACCAAGATCACCGACGACTTCCCCGGCATGGACTGGGACGATGCCTACGCGATCCAGGACGAGATCCGCCGTCGCAAGGAGTCGCGCGGCCACAAGACCGTCGGCCTGAAGGCCGGCCTGACCTCGTTCGCGAAGATGAAGCAGATGGGCGTGACCAGCCCGGTGTTCGGCTTCGTCAGCGACTACATGAGCCGGCCCGATGGCGGCGAGATCCAGACCTCCGAGCTGATCCACCCGAAGGTCGAAGCCGAGATCTGCATCGTCACCAAGGCGCCGCTGCGGGGGCCGGGCTGCCACGTCGGCGCCGTGCTCGCCGCGGTGGACTTCGTGGTGCCGGCGGTCGAGATCATCGACTCGCGCTACCGCGACTTCAAGTTCGACCTGAAGAGCGTGGTGGCCGACAACACCTCGGCCTCGCGCTTCGTCGTCGGCGGGCGCATGCGCGACCTGGCCGAGCTCGACCTGCGCACGCTGGGCGTGGTGCTCGAGAAGAACGGCCAGGTCGTCGCGATGGCGGCCGGTGCCGCAGTGCTGGGCCATCCGGCCGCGGCGGTGGCAATGCTGGCCAACCATCTCGGCGCCCGCGGGCAGGAAATCCCGGCCGGCACTTTCATCATGACCGGCGGCGTCACCGAGGCGATCGCGGTCGAGGCGGGCGACGCGGTCAACGTGCGCTTCCAGGATCTCGGCAGCGTGTCGATGCGTTTCGTCTGAGACCCGAACAGAAGAACAAGAGAGACGAGAGACACACCATGAACACCATCTGTCGAGGCCTGAGCACATTGCTGCTGCTCTATGGTCTGCAAGGTCTGAGCGGGTGCATGCAGGCGCCTGATTTCAGTGCGGTGAAGGCCGAGCGCCAGAAGCCGGTACTGAGGACCGACACCTTCCAGTCGGCGTCGAGCAACGGCCGGGTCCTGGTGGCGGGGACCGCGAGCGGCGCGCTGGTCAGCTCGGCCGATGCGGGGCGCAGCTGGAGCCGCCAGCGCCTGGCCTCGCCGGCCTCCGTCATTGCCCTGACCGCCTGCGCCGACGGCAGC
>NZ_LMDY01000018.1 GCF_001425905.1 Methylibium sp. Root1272 | reverse complement strand
CACTGTCTCTCCGACGCGTGGAAGGTGCATGAACTCCAACGGTCCGGAAACCCTTCCAACCGCGGAGCTTTCTGTAAGCAATGAAGCGTCAATCTCGACCAGCATAGGTATCTGCCTAACGTTCGACATGAGCGGCGGTTGGAGGCATGCGAAGCATGCCGGAGACCGTCCGCTCGATGAAGTGGTTAGACCGCATTTGATGCTCCTACTGTTGGCTAGTACGGGCGCTGCGGTAGCTGACCGAGCAGCCGTTCCTTCCACCACGCATAGCCGGATGGCAACCAGAAACGGGTGGCATTCACCTTGAACCTTGGCACGGACAGAGCGCTCACAAACGGATCATGGCCGAACCGGCGACGGTAGGCCGCAAGAAGGCGGAACCGAATACGGCGCTGCACCGACTTTGTCGACGAAGGATGCAGTAGCCGCTCACGATTTGCTGCGCCGCGAATGGCACCGCGAACGCGCTCCTGAGGCAGCAGCGCCAGCTGCCAAGGCTTGTGATTGATGTGCCTCAGCGGGCGGCCGTAGAACTGTGAGACGAGCATGATAGTGACAGGGCCGTGCGGTCTAACGTGCAAGGTAAGCGGCGTGCCGAAGGCACGTCCGCTTGAACGACGGGTTAGCTGTCATCGGACGCACTTCTCGATGAGAGATAGATAGCGAGTGCAAATAGCGACGCAATGCCTGCAAACGCGAGATGTACCCATGCGACACCTCTGGGCCCAAAGGACTCTTTGGCCCAAAGGAACAGAGACTCGGTGCGGCCAGAAGGCGTAAGCCCACCGGGATGTACCCATTCATATGCAGCCAAGCACAAGCACACGAACGCCATTCCCCAGCCGATAAGCAGAGCAGCCGATCGCGGCATCCCACCTGGCGAACCAATGTTGTTCATTGCTGGCAGCTAACGTTTGAGGTAAGCGGCGCCGTTAGGCGTCCGCTTGACCGAATGGTTAGGCCTCAGTGGCCGCGCCCGAATGGCTGTTCGATTGCCCAACCTTTGCCCATTGTGTACTCGGGTGCGAGCTTGGCGAGGACCAGCCCGCCCCAGATTGACCGTGGATCGGGGAACTGGGATGCAAGCGCAGGAACTATTGCGCCTGCTTGCCATGCAACGAGGTCGCCGGGCTGCAGCGCCGGGCCGTGGCTGCTGGCGGTGGCCGCCATGACCATGAAGCCGTTGTCTTTGGAGCAGACACGCAGCATCACCATTTGGGTACCGTCAGGCTGGCGCTTAACTGAGACCTCTCCTCAGACCGCCTTTGCGTCCAAGACGAGCGCGGGGAGCACGGCCCCTGCTGCGAGTTCGCTCTGCATGAACTCGCATGCGTATGCGAATGCTGCGGCTGCGTCTTTGAAGCGAAGTGGCGGCACAGCAGGGCCTTGAGGCTGGGATTTCGACTTCTTCAACCAACTGAACATGCGACTCCTCCGATTCTGAGGCCTAACGTTTGACATGAGGGGTGCACAAAAGGCGCAGCCTTTTGGGCATCCCCTCGATGGAAGGGTTAGGGCGCATTCTTCGCCTTGAGCTGAGTTGCCAATGCTTTGACGCTCTGCTGCAGAGCTGGAAGAAAGCTCTGATCGATTTCGAACGCACCTTTGAGAACGGTTGGGACCCCGGCCGGCCTTTCGCTCTCGAAGCTGAACTCGCCCAAGATGCCACCAAGTGGCTGCATTTCTAGGTGGACCAGAACATCTGGTTCGGCTGACGATAGCTCTGCGGTCACGGACTTTCCTACAGCCAGGTACATAGCACCGAGTTCCTGTTCGAATCGTTCGAGGTCAGCGAGTTGAAGCCACGCTTCAAAGTTTCCAGTGAAGCCGGTCGCCGCAAGAATGACTTGCACACGCACCCAGTCTTCCTCATCTGCGGCTCGGGCGGGCAGGAGTTGAATTTGGAGGCCTCGAGTAACGAGATTCATGCGCTCTAACGTTTGAGGTAAGCGGCGTGCCGTAGGCACGTCCGCTTGACCGAATGGTTAGGCCTTGGGCGGCAGAGGTGCATAGCATGCGGCAACGAAGGCTTGGACATAACGCGTGACCTCCGGTTGAAGGCGTGTGTAAACAGCGCCCAGTTCGGCCAAATCTTCGCCCACCTTCCAGGACGGAAACGAGCTTGCAAGCTCCTTCGAAACCTTGCCCTCATGCTTGACGGCGTTGTTTATGAGGCGCAACTCGTCGAATGCGCCGAAACATTGCAGTGACTCAAGTTTGAATGGCATGGCCTTCTTGAGCGCCGCAAAGTTGAACAGCTGCTCTGCATTCACAGACGGGAACCTCTTCTTCGCAACTCGCTTTGTGTGCAGTTCAAGTTGCTTGAACAGGGCCACTATGGCTAGCTCGTCGGCCAAGCGTTGCACTTCGTTGGTGAAGTACCAGCGATCTTCAAGGTGCATTGTGTAGTTCTGGAAGTCGTTCTCATCGTCAAACTGAAGCTCTGAGCAAGACGCCTCATCGTGCCCGATTGATTTGCGTTGTCGGCCGATGGACGCTGCGACGAGGTCGCGAAACTCATCCAGTTCTTCGGTCTCGAAGCGCCTGTCCCAGCTTTCAAGCAACTTCACGAGGGGCGGCATTGCCATGTTCACTCCTGAAAAGGCCTAACGTTTGAGCTCACCTGCGGGCGACAGACGGCGTAGCCGGCTGGCGAACGTCAGGTGGAGCGAAGGGTTAGACCGCACGGGTGACCCGAACATTCTTGTTCCACCGATAGTCGGCGGTATTGCTTGGAACGGGGATGATCTTCCGGTTCTCGAGCTGCTGAACTAAGCGCGCGTATGTGGCGGGTTTGTGCTCACCCGACCAGAAGGAGGGTGCAGGCAAGACGAACCGCTTGTTGTCTCCATGAAAGACGAGTGTGCCTCCGGTGCCAAACTCGACGTGCTTCACTTCGGACCATGCCATGCGGTAGTGCCAACCAATCGGAGTAACCGCGTACACAGCGGTTTCATCCACGGCATAGCGCCCGTACGCGCCGACAAGCAAGTAGATGCCCAGCAATGAAAAAACGACGAAGCCCAGGGCCGGCCACCTTGCGCCACTAGTGAAAGCAAAGCCGGCGGCGACAAGGAAGCCGACAAAGACCAGCCACCCAAGCGGGCGTACCGTACCTAAAGTGACGTACTGAAGCATACGAGTTGTGCGGTCTAACGTTCAAGCTCAGCCGCGGCCGGAGGCCGTCGGTTGGAGCGTTGGGTTAGCCAGCGTACGAAAGCGCCGGCCCAAAAGCACGGCAACTACTGAGCCACCCAGGCTCGCAATTGCGAGCAATCCTGCGACAGGAGGTTGCCTGCATCGCGGGTTCTGTGCGAACAGATCGTACTGGCCCGCGCAGTCGGTGAAGGCCATGCTTGAAGACGACACAACCCACAGCAAGCACCAGAGTGCAACAAGCAGCAGCATCAACGCCAGCGAGTACCAAGCGTATCGGCCAACGATTCGGGCGTTCATTTGTGATGGCTAACTAGATTTAGACATACGTGACCGTACTGGCGCTGTTGATCTAACGCAACCCCTGCGTCGGTGTCACGGCGTGCACGACGCCCGGGAGAGGGCCCCTTTCTGGCCGATGGGCGCGGGCGTTTAGCCGGCCTAAATTTCCTGGATGCCTGTTCCCGATCCAGAACCCGTAACGCCCGCCGAACCGTCGACGACGTCGCTCGCGCCGCCGCCCCGTCTGCTCGACCAGCTCCGCGAGCGCATCCGCGTCAGGCATTACGCCTTGCGCACGGAGCGCATCTACGTGGGGTGGGTGCGCCGCTACATCCTGTTCCACGGCAAGCGTCATCCGCGCGACATGGGCGCGTTGGAGATCGAAGCCTTTCTCAGCCACCTGGCCGTGGAGCGCGGAGTGTCCTCGGCCACGCAGAACCAGGCCAAGGCAGCTCTGTTGTTCCTCTACAAGGAGGTGCTGGGCGCGGTCGATCTGCCCTGGCTCACCGAGGTGGTGGCCGCCAAGGCCTCGCGCCGGCTGCCGGTGGTGCTGACGCAGCGTGAAGCGCGCGAACTGCTGATGCAGCTCCACGGTGCGCACTGGCTCGCCGCGTCGCTGCTCTATGGCAGCGGCCTGCGGTTGTTGGAGTGCCTGCGGCTGCGCGTCAAGGACGTGGAGTTCGAACGCCGCGAACTCATCGTGCGCCAGGGCAAGGGCAGCAAGGACCGCGTGACGGTGCTGCCTGAGAACCTGCTGCTGCCGCTGCGCAACCAGCTCGCGCAGGCCCGCGCGCTGCACGAGCGCGACCTGGCCGCCGGGCGCGGCGCGGTCTGGCTGCCCGACGCGCTGGCGGTCAAGTTCCCGCGGGCGGCCCGCGCCTGGGGCTGGCAGTGGGTGTTTCCGTCGCGGTCGCTGTCGGTCGACCCGCGCGGCGGCACGGAGCGCCGGCACCACCTGGCCGAGCAGGGGCTGCAGCGCGCGGTGTCGCTGGCGGCCCGCCGCGCCGGGATCGACAAGCCGTGCTCGCCGCATGTGCTGCGCCATTCCTTCGCCACCCACATGCTGCAGGCCGGCTACGACATCCGCACGGTGCAGGAGCTGCTGGGCCACGCCGACGTCAAGACCACCATGATCTACACCCACGTGCTCAACCGCGGCGGCCGCGGGGTGCTGAGCCCGCTTGACGCGCTCTGAGCCGGCGGTGGCTCCGGTCTGCCGGCGCCGGCGGGTGTCTCTACGCCACCTTGCGTATTCCGCCGCCCGGGGGTTCTGCCTAACCTGCAGCGGTCCGTGAACCCAACCGATCCCCCGAGGAGGAAACACCCCATGTCCCACACCACCCGCCGCGCCTTTGCGGCCTCGCTTTCCGCCGTGGCGCTGGCCGCCGCCGGCGCCTTCGTGCCCAGCGCCTTCGCGGCCGACACCATCAAGGTCGGCGTGCTGCACTCGCTGTCGGGCACCATGGCCATCTCGGAAACCGTGCTCAAGGACACGGTGCTCATGACCATCGACGAGATCAACGCCAAGGGCGGCGTGCTGGGCAAGAAGCTCGAGCCGGTGGTGGTGGACCCGGCCTCCAACTGGCCGCTGTTCGCAGAGAAGGCCAAGCAGCTGATCAGCCAGGACAAGGTGGCCGTGGTGTTTGGCTGCTGGACGTCGGTGAGCCGCAAGTCGGTGCTGCCGGTGTTCGAGGAAACCAACTCGCTGCTGTTCTACCCGGTGCAGTACGAGGGTGAAGAACTGTCGAAGAACGTGTTCTACACCGGTGCGGCGCCCAACCAGCAGGCCATCCCCGCGGTGGAATACCTGATGAGCAAGGACGGCGGCAGCGCCAAGCGCTTCGTGCTGCTGGGCACCGATTACGTGTACCCGCGCACCACCAACAAGATCCTGCGCGCCTTCCTCAAGAGCAAGGGCGTCGCCGAGGCCGACATCATGGAGGAGTACACCCCCTTCGGCCATTCCGATTACCAGACCATCATCGCCAAGATCAAGAAGTTCTCGTCCGAAGGCAAGAAGACCGCGGTGGTGTCCACCATCAACGGCGACTCCAACGTGCCCTTCTACAAGGAACTGGGCAACCAGGGCCTGAAGGCGACCGACGTGCCGGTGGTGGCGTTCTCGGTGGGTGAGGAAGAACTCCGCGGCGTCGACACCAAGCCGCTGGTGGGCCACCTGGCGGCGTGGAACTACTTCATGTCGATCAAGAACCCGACCAACACCGCCTTCATCAAGCAGTGGAGCGACTACGCCAAGGCCAAGGGCATCGCCGGCCACAAGGACAAGCCGCTGACCAACGACCCGATGGAAGCCACCTACATCGGCATCCACATGTGGGCGCAGGCGGTCGAGAAGGCCAAGTCCACCGACACCGACAAGGTCATCGCCGCGATGGCGGGCCAGACGGTCAAGGCGCCGGGCGGCTTCACCAGCACCATGGACAAGGAAAACCACCACCTGCACAAGCCGGTGTTCATCGGCGAGATCAAGGCCGACGGCCAGTTCAACGTGGTCTGGAAGACGCCGGGCCCGGTGGTCGCCGATCCGTGGAGCGACTACATCGCCGAGAACAAGGGCAAGAAGAACGTGCCCGAGAAGAAGTAATAGCAAGCCGGCTCTCGATGTTGGCGCGCGCCGGCCGGGCCGGCGGCGATCGGACTGTCCACCCGGTCGCCGCCGGTCCTGCCGGCGCGCAGCCTCTTCTTATGGCTTTCTACTCTCCACGGTGACGACGAATTGAATGCCTTGCGTGCTTTCCTGCTGAGTCTGTGCGCTGCCGGGTTGCTGTTGCTGGCCGCGGCACCCGCCCGCGCCATGACTCCGGCGCAGGCACTCGCCATCGCGGCGGGTGACACCGACGCCCGCGTCGCCGCCCTGCAGCAGGCCATCGCCGCGCTCGACCCGCGCGTGCCGGTGCTGGTGCAGGCGCTGCTCGACGGCGAGGTGAAGGTCGACGACAAGCAGGCCTACATCGTCGCGGCCGACGGCTCGGCCGTCGACGCCGCCAGCGGCCAGCCGGCCACGCCCCCCGAGACCGCGGAAGACGCGGTCAACAACAACCGCATGCGCGGCGAACTGCAGGCCGCGCTGGCCGCGCTGCAGCTCATCACCGGCGATCTGTCGCAACGCCGCGCCGCCATCGGCTCGCTGCGCGAGGCGATGGACGAGGCTAAGCTGCCGCTCATCGAGCAGGCGCTGGCGAAGGAGGTCGATCCCGCCATCAAGTCCGAGCTGGAAACGCTGCGCGCCAAGGGCCTGATCGCCTCCACCGACCCGGCCAAGCGCCTGCTGGCCGCGCAGGCCCTGGCCAGCAGCACCACGCCGGCCACCCGCAGCCTGCTGCTAGAGCGCCTGAAGCCGGCCACCGAAAGCGGCGAGCCCGACCCCGCGGTGCGCGCGGCGCTGCAGGCCTCGCTCGACGGCGTGAACTCCATGCTGGCCTGGGGCGAGCGCGCCGGCGTCGTGTTCACCGGCATCAGCCTGGGCTCCATCCTGCTGCTCGCGGCGCTGGGCCTGGCCATCACCTACGGGCTGATGGGCGTGATCAACATGGCGCACGGCGAGCTCATCATGATCGGTGCCTACGCCACCTACCTGACGCAGAACGCCTTCCGCGCCTGGCTGCCCAATCACTTCGACTGGTACATCGTGGCCGCGATCCCGCTGTCCTTCCTGGCCGCGGCGGCGGTGGGTGCGGTGCTGGAGCGCGGCGTCATCCGCTTCCTGTACGGCCGCCCGCTCGAGACGCTGCTCGCCACCTGGGGCATCAGCCTGGTGCTGATGCAGAGCGTGCGCTCGCTGTTCGGCGCGCAGAACGTTCCGGTCGAGAACCCGGCCTGGCTGTCGGGCGGCGTGCAGATCATGAGCAACCTGGTGCTGCCGTGGAACCGCATCGCCATCGTGGTGTTCGCGGCCATCGTGCTGGGCGGCATCGCCTTCCTGATCGCGAAGACGCGGCTGGGGCTGTTCGTGCGCAGCGTCACCCAGAACCGGCCCATGGCCTCGTGCATGGGCGTCAACACCGCGCGCGTCGACACGCTGGCGTTCGCGCTCGGGGCCGGCGTGGCCGGGCTGGCGGGCTGCGCGGTCAGCCAGGTCGGCAACGTGGGGCCCGACCTGGGGCAGGGCTACATCGTCGACTCCTTCATGGTGGTGGTGCTGGGCGGCGTGGGCCAGCTCGCCGGCACCGTGTACGCGGCGCTGGGGCTGGGCGTGATCAACAAGTTCCTCGAAGGCTGGGCCGGCGCGGTGCTGGCGAAGATCATCGTGCTGGTGATCATCGTGGTGTTCATCCAGAAGCGGCCGCAGGGGCTGTTCGCATTGAAGGGGAGAGAGGCATGAGCGCTGTGCTGACTCCGCCTCTGCCCGTGGCGCCGCCGCGCAGCCGCCTGCTGCAAGGCAAGGCCTGGACGGCGCTGCTGGCCGCGGTGATCACCGTGACCGTGCTGGTGCCGATGCTGAACCTGGTGGTGCCGGCCGGCAGCGCCTTCCACCTGAGCGACTACGCGGTGGCGCTGATCGGCAAGATCATGTGCTACGCGATCTGCGCGCTGGCCATGGACCTGATCTGGGGCTACACCGGCATCCTGTCGCTGGGCCACGGCCTGTTCTTCGCGCTCGGCGGCTACGCGATGGGCATGTACCTCATGCGCCAGATCGGCCGCGACGGCAACTACCAGTCGGACCTGCCCGACTTCATGGTCTTCCTCGACTGGAAGGAGCTGCCCTGGCACTGGAGCTTCAGCGACTCCTTCGTGGCCACGCTGTTCCTGATCGTCGCGGTGCCGGGCCTGCTGGCCTTCGTGTTCGGCTTCTTCGCGTTCCGCTCGCGCATCAAGGGCGTGTACTTCTCCATCATCACGCAGGCGCTCACCTTCGCCGCGATGCTGCTGTTCTTCCGCAACGAGACGGGCTTCGGCGGCAACAACGGCTTCACCGACTTCAAGCGCATCCTGAGCATCCCGATCGCGCAGCCGTCCACGCGTATGGTGCTGTTCGTGTTGACCGGGCTCACGCTGATCGGCTTCTTCCTGCTGGCGCGCTGGCTCATCCACACCAAGTTCGGCCGCGTGCTGCAGGCCATCCGCGACGCCGAGAACCGCGTCATGTTCTGCGGCTACGAGCCGCTGAACTACAAGCTCGCGATCTGGACGCTGTCGGCGGTGATGTGCGGCATCGCCGGCGCGCTGTACGTGCCGCAGGTCGGCATCATCAACCCGGGCGAGATGTCGCCGGCCGCCAGCATCGAGATCGCGATCTGGGCAGCGGTGGGCGGCCGCGCCACGCTGATCGGCCCGATCGTCGGCGCCTTCTTCGTCAACTTCGCGAAGAGCTGGTTCACGCAGGTCTTCCCCGAGTTCTGGCTCTACTTCCTGGGCGCGCTGTTCATCGCGGTCACGCTGTTCCTGCCGGACGGCATCGTCGGCGGCGTGAAGCGGCTGCTGGGCCGCGGCGGCAAGGAGAAGCGCGCATGACGCCCGACCTGATGGAAGCCGGCGTTGGCACCCGCGAGCGCGCGGCCGCGAAGCCCGATGCCGGCAAGTCGGGTGGCCGGACCGCGAGCTACAGCCGCGTGGTCGAGCCGGGGGCGCTGGACACCGCGCACGGCGGCATCCTGTACCTGGAAGACATCACCGTCAGCTTCGACGGCTTCCGTGCGCTGAACAAGCTGTCGCTGAACATCGCCGCCGGCGAGCTGCGCTGCATCATCGGCCCCAACGGCGCCGGCAAGACGACGATGATGGACGTGATCACCGGCAAGACGCGGCCGGACGCCGGCAGCGCCTTCTTCGGCTCCACCATCGACCTGCTGCGCCTGCGCGAGAGCCAGGTGGCGAGCATCGGCATCGGCCGCAAGTTCCAGAAGCCCAGCGTGTTCGAGCAGCTCTCGGTGTTCGAGAACCTGGAGCTCGCGCTGAAGGCCGACCGTCGCCCGCGCGCAGCGGTGTTCGCCAGGCTGTCGGGCGCGCAGCTCGACCGCATCGGCGAGATCCTCACGCTGATCCACCTGAAGGGCGAGGCGCAGCGCCTGGCCGGGCTGCTGTCGCACGGCCAGAAGCAGTGGCTGGAGATCGGCATGCTGCTGATGCAGGACCCCAAGCTGCTGCTGCTCGACGAGCCGGTGGCCGGCATGACCGACGAGGAGACCGAGCGCACCGCGCAGCTCTTCGTGTCGCTGCAGGGCGCGCATTCGCTGGTGGTGGTGGAGCACGACATGAAGTTCATCGACGAACTCACCCGCGACGACCCGGCCAAGAAGGTGACGGTGCTGCACGAAGGCAGCGTGCTGGCCGAGGGGTCGCTCGCGCAGGTGCAGGCGAACGACAAGGTGGTCGAAGTCTATTTGGGGCGCTGACATGCTGAAGGTCGAAAGCGTCAACCAGTACTACGGCGGCTCGCACATCCTGCGCGGGCTGGACTTCGAGGCCAGGGCCGGCGAGGTGACGGTCGTGCTGGGCCGCAACGGCGTGGGCAAGACCACGCTGCTCAAGAGCTTGGTCGGTCTGGTGAACATCAAGTCCGGCAGCATCAGGCTCGACGGCACCGAGGTGCAGCGCCTCACGCCCTACGAGCGCGTGCGCCGCGGCATCGGCTATGTGCCGCAGGGCCGCGAGATCTTCGGCCGCCTTACGGTGGAGGACAACCTGCGCATGGGCCTGGCCAGCAAGCCCGGCAGCACGCCGATCCCGGCCGAGCTCTACGAGCTGTTCCCGGTGCTCAAGCAGATGCTCGGACGGCGCGGCGGTGATCTGTCGGGCGGGCAGCAGCAGCAGCTCGCGATCGCGCGCGCGCTGGCGGCCGGCCCCAAGCTGCTGATCCTGGACGAGCCGACCGAGGGCATCCAGCCCAGCGTCATCAAGGACATCGGCCGCGTGATCCGCAAGCTGGCCGACCGCGGCGACATGGCGATCATCCTGGTCGAGCAGTACTACGACTTCGCCGCCGAACTGGCCGACCAGTACCTGGTGATGGAGCGCGGCGAGATCGTGCTGCGCGGCCGCGGCGCCGACATGGAAGCCGACGGCGTGCGCCAGCGCATGTCCATCTGAGCGCGTCGCCCCGCGCGGCCGGGGCCTGGGTGCGTGCATACTGCGCGCGCCCGGCGCGGGGGTTCTCAAGCGTGCAGTGGGCGCACCGATAGCCGATCGAGCCCAATCCACACGCCCATGACAGACCTGCTCGGATCCGTCGTCAGCCTCACCGGCTACCGTGACCGCGACCTGCTCGACGCAGCCGCGGTGACGATGCTGGCCGACTGGCTGCGACCGCTGAGCCTGAGCCTGTACCGCTGCGTGGGCGAGGCCGGCGACACGCGGCTGCTGCTGCAGGCCTGCGCGCGCGACGGGCCGCCGGCGGTGGCGGGCGACCCGCCGTGGACCCCGCTGGAGGCCTTGCCTTCGCTGGACGACTGGCCGCCGCACCGTGACGCGCTGACCGGTGGCGAGCCGCTGCTGGCGCTGCCGACCAGCCGCCCCGGCCCGCGCGGCCGTCCGGTGCTGCTGAACGTGTTCCCGCTGTGGATCGGCACCGAGCGCTTCGGGCTGGTCGAGGTCCTCGCCGAGAAGCCGCTCGACGCCGAGCAGCTGCGCTTCGTCGATGCCGTGCTGAAGATCTACCGCAACCAGGTCGGCCTGCTCGACTACAGCGAGCGCGACACGCTGACCGGCCTGCTGAACCGCAAGACCTTCGACGAGCAGTTCAGCAAGTGCCTGCACGAATGTGCCCGCTCCGCACCGCTGTTCCTTCCGCCGCCGACCGACGACCAGTCGCCCGAGCGGCGCGCCCGCGAGTCGCTGAGCTACTGGATCGGCGTGGTCGACGTCGATCACTTCAAGCGCGTGAACGACCGCTTCGGCCACCTGATCGGCGACGAGGTCCTGCTGCTGATGGCGCGCATCCTGCGCGGTGCCTTCCGCCACGGCGACCGCCTCTACCGCTTCGGCGGAGAGGAATTCGTCATCGTGCTGCGTGCCGATTCGCGCGTGCACGCCTCGCTCGCCCTCGAGCGCTTCCGCGCCCGCATGGAGATCTTCCGCTTCCCGCAGGTCGGCAGCGTCACCGTCAGCATCGGCATGACCGAACTGCGCGCCGGCGACACCCCCAGCGCGGCCTTCTCGCGCGCCGACCTGGCGGTCTACCACGCCAAGCAGAACGGCCGCAACCAGTTGCAGTGCCACGACCAGCTGGTCGAGCGCGGTGCACTGGTCGAGGCGGGCGGCAAGGTCGGCGAGATCGAGCTGTTCTGACGCCGGCGCTGCGCCGGCACGGCAGCTCCCCGCTGCCGTAAGCGAAAACTTCCATGGCCGCAAGCCCCCTGTACGGCAGGCGGGGCAAGCGCGTTCAACCTTCCTTGGTGCCCACAGAATCCGGCGATTCAAGAACCGGGGAGGATGACAAATGGGATATCGAGTTTCGGCGCTGGGTCTGACATGGGCTCTCGCGGTGTGTCTGGCCGGCTGCGGTGGCGGAGGCGGGGGCGGCGACGACGCAACCGAAGGCCCGGCCACGGACGCGACGCCGCTGGAGGGCGGCTATCTCGTGGCCAGCAGCACCGGTGCCAGCGGGCAGGCGCTGGTCCTGCCGGACCGCTCGTTCTGGAGCCTCAGCGGCTTCGAGTCGAGTGGCGTGCTCTACATCGACACGCTGACGCAGGGCACCGTGAGCCGTGCTGGTGCGACGGTGAGCGCGAGCGATCTGCGCCAGTACGACTTCGGGAATGGCGTGGTCCGGACGGCCGGCTTCTCGGGCTCGATGACGGTGTCGGGCGTCGTGTCCGGCACGTTCAGTCCGAGCGGCGCCTCGGTGACCAGCCTGACGCTGACGCCGGCCGAGGCCTCCGATTTCGATTACCACGCCGCCGCGAGCCTGGGCACGATTGTCGGCACCTGGAATGGAGACTCCCTCGACGGCAGCAGCGGCAGCGTCACGGTAAGCGCCGGTGGCGCCGTCACCGCCTCGCTGAGCGGCTGCAGCATCACGGGGAACGTGGCGCCCCATCCCAGCGGCAAGAACCTCTACGCCGTGTCGGTGGCCTTCGGCCCGGCGCCCTGCATCCTGGCGAACTCGACGGCCAGCGGGATCGCGATCATCGGCACCGCGCAGCAACTCGTGGTGGCCCTGACGAGCGCCGATCGTTCGGCCGGCACGGTGTTCCTCGGAACCCGTTGACGGACCTCGGGCGCGCGGTGGCCCCGCGCCGCCACCGTCTCATCGCGCGCCCTTCACCACCGCATAACGCTCCAGCGTGCGCTCGCGCGCCAGCTCGTGGCGCACGATGGGCTCCGGGTAGTCGCGCCCGAGCACCAGGCCGGCGGCGACCAGGTCGAGCGGCTTGGCGTCCCACGGCGCGTGCAGCGCGGCGTCGGGCAGGGCGGCGAGCTGCGGCAGGTAGCGGCGGATGAACTTGCCCTGGGCGTCGAACTTCTGGCTCTGGCTCACCGGATTGAAGATGCGGAAGTAGGGCTGGGCGTCGCAGCCGCTGGAGCTGGCCCACTGCCAGCCGCCGTTGTTGGCGGCGAGGTCGTAGTCGTTCAGCTTCTCGGCGAAGTAGCGCTCGCCGCGGCGCCAGTCCAGGCCCAGGTCCTTGCACAGGAAGCTCGCCACCACCATGCGAAGGCGGTTGTGCATGTAGCCGGTCTGGTTGATCTGCAGCATCGCCGCATCGACCAGCGGATAACCGGTGCGACCCTCGCACCAGGCGGCGAACAGCGCGTCGGCGTGCTTGCCGTGCTCCCACTTGATCTTGTCGTACTCGGGCTTGAAGCTGCGGTCGACGACCTGCGGATGGTGGTGCAGCACCTGGTGATAGAAGTCGCGCCAGATCAGCTCCGACAGCCACACCTCGGCGCCACGCGAGCCGGCGCGCGCGCGGTCCCAGGCCAGCCGCGCCAGCTCGCGGATCGACACGGTGCCGAAACGCAGGTGCACGCTCAGGTAGCTGGGGCCCTTGACGGCGGGGAAGTCGCGCGTCTGGTCGTAGCGATCGATGCGTTCGTCGCTGAAGTCTTCCAGCAGCGCGCGGCCGCCGGCGGTACCGGGGGCGAGTTTCAGCGCCGCCAGGTTGGTGGGTTCGAAGCCGATCGTGGCCAGCGACGGCACGCCGGCGGCCTCACCCGCCGGGCGCGGCGCCAGCGCGCCGGCATGTCGGGCCACCGGGTAGGCCTGCAGGTAGAAGGATTCCAGCTTCTTCAGCCAGGCGTTCTTGTAGGGCGTGAACACGCCATAGGGCGTGCCGGCGGCGGTCAGCACCTCGTCGGTGTCGAACACCACCTGGTCCTTGGCCGGGTGGAAGGCGATGCCGGTCTGGGCCAGCGCGCCGCGCACCTGGGCATCGCGCGCGACGGCGGCGGGCTCGTAGTCGGTGTTCGCGTAGACCGCCTGCACATGCAGTGCGGCGGCCAGGCGCGGGATCTCGTCGCGCGCGCGGCCGTGGCGCACGATCAGCCCGACGCCTTCGGTGCCGTGGCTGCGGCCCAGGGTGTGCAGCTGTGCGTCCAGGTCGACCAGGCTGTCGCGGATGAACTCGACGCGGCGGTCGGTGCGCGGCAGCGGGTCCAGGATCTCGGTGTCGAACACGAACGCCACCCAGACCCGCCGCGCGGCGCGCAGTGCGTGGTAGAGCGCGGCATGGTCGTGGGCGCGCAGGTCCCGGCGGCACCACACCAGCGCGGCGTCGAGTGTTTTTACCGGGGCCTTGTCCATGCGCCGGAGTGTGCCCGGTCACTACAATCGCCGCATGGCCTCGGACTCCGCCACCAACCTGACGAATCAGTTCCTGATCGCCATGCCCGGCATGGCCGACGACAACTTCGCCGGCTCGGTGGTCTACCTGTGCGAGCACACCGAGCGCGGCGCGCTCGGGCTGGTGATCAACAAGCCCAGCGACATCAAGCTTGGCCGCCTGTTCGAGAAGGTCGACCTGCCGCTCGACCGCGAGGAGCTGGCCGAGCAGCCGGTCTACATCGGCGGGCCGGTGCAGACCGAGCGCGGCTTCGTGCTGCACGAGCGCGGCGAGGACGACGCGGCCGACATCGACGCCGACGGTGCCACCTACACCTCCTCGCTGCGCATCCCCGGCGGCATGGCCATGACCACCAGCAAGGACGTGCTCGAGGCGCTGGCCAACGGCGCCGGCCCGAAGCGCGTGCTGGTCACGCTGGGCTACGCCGGCTGGAGCGCCGGCCAGCTGGAGGACGAGATCGCCCGCAACGGCTGGATCACCGTCGACGCGCAGCCCGAGGTGATCTTCGAGACGCCGATCGAGCAGCGCTACGACAAGGCGCTGTCGCTGCTGGGCATCGACCCGCGCATGCTGAGCAGTGAAGCGGGCCATGCCTGAGCCGGCCGGCACCCCGCAGCCCCTGCAGACCCTGCTCGCTTTCGATTTCGGCCTCAAGCGCACCGGGGTGGCCGCCGGCAACACGCTGACGCGCAGCGCGCAGCCCTTGCGCACCGTGGCCGCCGAGGGCGACGCGCGCTTCGACGCCATCGCCAGGCTGATCGCCGAATGGCAGCCCGCCGCGCTGGTGGTCGGCGTGCCGTTCCACCCCGACGGCGCGCCGCACGACAATACCCGGCGCGCACAGCGTTTCGCCCGCCAGCTGCACGGCCGCTTCCGGTTGCCGGTGCACGAGGTCGACGAGCGCTGGTCCACCACCGAGGCCCTGGCCGACGGTGCGCGCGACGCCGATGCCGCCGCGGCGGCGATCCTGCTCGAACAGTATTTCCGGGAGCATGAATGACGACCCTGCACCTCGACGCGGAAGCGCTCTACGCCGATCTGCTGACCCGCGTGCGGCCGCTGCTCAAGCCCGACACCGTGCTGGTGGGCATCTGGTCCGGCGGCGCTTGGCTGGCCGAGCGGCTGCAGCGCGACCTGGGACTGGCCGGTCGCCACGGCGTGATCTCGAGCGCGCTGCACCGCGACGACTTCGGCTCGCGCGGCATGAGCGCCACCACCGACGCCACGGCGCTGCCTTTCGAGATCGAGGGCCGCCACATCCTGCTGATCGACGACGTGCTCTACACCGGCCGCACGGTGCGTGCGGTGATCAACGAACTGTTCGACTTCGGCCGGCCGGCCAGTGTCGGCCTGGCGGTGCTGGTCGACCGCGGCGGTCGCGAGCTGCCGATCGAGCCTGCCGTGTCGGCCGCCCGCGTGGTGGTGCCGCGACACCAGCGGTTGGCGCTGGTGCGTGACGAGGCCGGCGGCTTCACCCTCCAACTCGAAAGCGCCTGATGCTGAACAAGCGCAATCCGCAGCTCAACGCCCACGGCGAGCTGATCCACCTGCTGTCGATCGAAGGCCTGCCGAAGGCGGTGCTGACGCAGATCCTCGACACCGCGGGCACCTTCCTGAGCGTCAACGACCGCGAGGTGAAGAAGGTGCCGCTGCTGCGCGGAAAAAGCGTGTTCAACCTGTTCTTCGAGAACAGCACCCGCACCCGCACCACCTTCGAGATCGCCGCCAAGCGCCTGAGCGCCGACGTCATCAACCTCGACATCGCGCGCAGCTCCACCGCCAAGGGCGAGAGCCTGCTCGACACCATCGCCAACCTGTCGGCGATGCATGCCGACATGTTCGTGGTGCGCCACGCCGAGAGCGGCGCGCCCTACCTGATCGCCCAGCACGTGGCACCCCACGTGCACGTGGTCAATGCCGGCGACGGCCGCCATGCGCACCCCACGCAGGGGCTGCTCGACATGTACACGATCCGCCACTACAAGAAGGACTTCAGCAACCTCGTGGTGGCGATCGTCGGCGACATCGTGCACTCGCGCGTCGCGCGTTCCGACATCCACGCGCTCACCACGCTGGGCGCGGCGGAGGTGAGGGCGGTCGGCCCGCGCACCCTGGTGCCGGCCGACCTGAAGCACATGGGCGTGCGCGTCTGCCACGACATGAGCGAGGGCATCCGCGACGCCGACGTGGTGATCATGCTGCGGCTCCAGAACGAACGCATGAGCGGTGCGCTGCTGCCCAGCGCCGGCGAGTACTTCAAGAGCTTCGGCCTCACCGAGGAGAAGCTCGCGCTGGCGAAGCCCGACGCCATCGTGATGCACCCGGGCCCGATCAACCGCGGCGTCGAGATCGACTCGGCGGTGGTCGACGGCCGGCAGAGCGTGATCCTGCCGCAGGTGACCTTCGGCATCGCGGTGCGCATGGCGGTCATGAGCACGATCGCGGGGAACAACGCATGAAGATCCTGATCAGCAACGGCCGCGTGGTCGACCCCGCCTCGGGCCGCGACGGGCCGGCCGACATCGCCATCGCCAATGGGCGCATCCTCGCCATCGGCAAGGTCGCGCCCGACTTCGCCGCCGACCGCACGATCGATGCCGCGGGCATGGTGGTGGCGCCCGGCCTGGTGGACCTGGCGGCGCGCCTGCGCGAGCCCGGCCACGAGCACGAAGGCATGCTCGAGAGCGAGCTCGCGGCCGCGGCCGCCGGCGGCGTGACCAGCCTGGTCTGTCTGCCCGACACCGACCCCACGCTCGACGAGCCCGGGCTGGTGGAGATGCTCAAGTTCCGCGCCCGCAAGCTCAGCCGCTGCCGGCTGTTCCCGCTCGGTGCCCTGACGCGCGGCCTCGCCGGCGAGGTGCTGACCGAGATGGCCGAGCTCACCGAGGCCGGCTGCGTGGGCTTCTCGCAGGCCGATGCGGTGCTGCGCGACACCCAGGTGCTGTCGCGCGCGCTGCAGTACGCGGCCACCTTCGGCTACACGGTGTGGCTGCGCCCGAACGACCCGTGGCTGGGCGGCGGTGTGGCGGCCAGCGGCGCGGTCGCCACGCGGCTGGGTCTGTCGGGCGTGCCGGTCGCGGCCGAGACCATTGCGCTGCACACGCTGTTCGAACTGGTGCGCTCCAGCGGCGCGCGCGTGCACCTGTGCCGGCTGTCCAGCGCGGCCGGCGTGGCGCTGCTGCGGGCGGCCAAGGCCGAGGGGCTGCCGGTCACGGCCGACGTCAGCATCAACTCGCTGCACCTGACCGATGTCGACATCGGCTACTTCAACCCGGCGATGCGCCTCGTGCCGCCGCTGCGCCAGCAGCGCGACCGCGACGCGCTGCGCGCCGGGCTCGCCGACGGCACGATCGACGCACTGGTGTCCGACCACACGCCGGTCGACGAGGACGCCAAGACCCTGCCGTTCGCCGAGGCGGAACCTGGTGCCACCGGCCTGGAACTGCTGCTGAGCCTGGCGCTCAAGTGGGGCGAGGACAGCGGCGCCGGCCTGCACCGCGCGCTGGCCACCGTGAGCTGCGAGCCGGTGCGCGTGCTGGGCGACGCGCTGGGCTCGCTGGCCTCGAGCGCTGGCCGGCTGGTGGAGGGCGGCGTGGCCGATGTCTGCGTGTTCGACCCCGACGCGCGCTGGACGGTCACGCCGGCCGCGCTGCGCAGTCAGGGCAAGCACACGCCGTTCGCCTTCGACACCAGCGGCTTCGAGCTGCCGGGTCGCGTGCGCGCCACGCTGGTGGCCGGGCACGTGGCGCACGAAGCGGCGCGCGACGCGGCATGAGCCGCTGCGTCCTCTTCGCGCTCTGCTGATGGGCCGCCGACTCCGCGCCGCGTGGCGGCTGCTGCGCGTGCTGCTGCACGTGTTGCACGGCGTGGCCATCGTGCTGACGAGCTTCCGGGCGCTGGGCCGCACCGAGCGGCGCGAGCGCGTGCGCTGGTGGGCCGGCAGGATGCTACGCGTCGCGGGCGTCGGCTACCGCAGCAGCGGAGAGCCCTGGCCCGGCGGGGCGCTGCTGGTGGCGAACCACATCTCCTGGCTGGACATCGTGGCGATCCACGCGTTCTGCCCGCAGGCCCGCTTCGTGTCCAAGGCCGACGTCAGGCACTGGCCGCTGCTGAGCCGGCTGACCGAAGCGGCCGACAGCCTCTACCTCGAGCGCGAGCGCAAGCGCGACGCGCTGCGCGTGGTGCACCAGATGGCCGAGGCACTGACGGCCGGCGATACGGTGGCGGTGTTCCCCGAAGGCACCACCGGCGAGGGCCACACGCTGCTGCCGTTTCACGCCAACCTGCTGCAGGCCTCCATCGCCACCGGCACGCCGGTGCAGCCGGTCGCGCTGCGCTATCACGACCGCTTCGATGCGGTCAGCCGGGCGGTGGCCTACGTCGGCGACACCACGCTGGTGCAGAGCCTGTGGTGGGTGGCCTGCGCCGACGACTTGCAGGTGCACGTGCAGTTCCTGGTGCCGCTGGCGAGCGCGCACGCCGAGCGTCGCGCGCTCGCCGAGCGCCTGCGTGCCGCGATCGACGACGCCCTGCAAACGCCACCGACCACGTGACGCTCGGAGTGCGGCTATGTCCGCATTGCCGCACCGCCGTTCGCGCCCTAGCGTTCAGGCACGCTCCGCCATCGACGGCACAGAGAGCGGTCGAACATGGAGGGGTCGCCATGCAGCTGCTGAGACTGGTCGCGCACCACATCAAGGTCGGCGTGCCCTTGCCGTTCGGCGTGCGCAGCGAAGATGCCAAGCTGCTGCTGGCCTGCGGCCAGGTCGTCGCCAGCGAGGCCCAGCTCGAGGCGCTGCTCGATCGCGGCGCCTACGCCGACGTCGAGGAGATCAAGGCCTGGCAGCGCGCCTTGCAGGAGGCGGCCCAGGGCCAGAAGCCGCAGCGCCAGCTCACGCTGTTCGACCACTGGGCGCAGATGAACCGCCGGCTCGACCAGCTGCTGCGCAGCCTGGGCCGTGGCGACGACTTCCCGGCGCTCGTCGACGCCTTCGTCGGCGAGTTCATCGCGCTGGTCGACCGCGATCCCGATGTGGCGATCTACGGCTCGATCCGCCAGGACCCGCGGCGCCTGGCGGAATACGGCGTGGCGCATGCGCTGCACACCGCGCTGGCGGGCCAGCTGATGGCGCGCCGCGCCGGCTGGGCCGAGGAGCGTGTGGAGACGCTGGTGCGGGCGGCGCTGACGATGAACGTCGCCACGCTCGACCTGCAGGGCGCGCTCGCGGTCCAAGGCGAGCGCCCGACGACCGCGCAGCTCGCGCAGATCCGCGCGCACCCGCAACAGGCGGTGGACCGCCTGCGCGCCGCCGGGGTGTGCGACGAGGCCTGGCTGCAGACCGTGCTCGAGCACCACGAGCAGCCCGGCGGCGGCGGCTATCCGCAGGGTCTGGGCGAGGTCTGCGAAGCGGCCGTCGCGCTGCGGCTGGCCGACGTGTTTCTGGCCAAGATCAGCCTGCGCACCGGCCGCGTGCCGCTGTCGATGCAGGAGGCCGCGAAGCAGCTGTTCCAGCAAAGCGGCGGCAGCCCTCTGGCGGCTGCGCTGATCAAGGAATACGGCATCTACCCGCCGGGCGACTTCGTGCGGCTCGCCTCCGGCGAACTGGCGGTCGTCACGCGCCGCGGGCCCAGCGCCCATGCACCGATGGTGGCCGCCATCACCGACCGGGCCGGCCTGCCCACGGTGCGCACCACGCCGCGCGACACCGCCCAGCCGGGCTACCAGATCGCCGGCCGGGCGACCGACCTGCAGCTCGTCCTGCGCGTGGTGCCGGAGCGGCTCTACGGCCTGGTGGGCTGAGGCGCGGCCTCAGCCGTCCGCCTGCAGTGCCGACACCGAGGCCGCCTGCGCGGCGGCATCGGCCCCGCCGAGGTAGTACTTCGACGTCGGCCTCAGGTTGGCATCGAGGTCGTAGACCAGTGGGATGCCGTTCGGGATGTTGACGCCCACGATGTCGGCGTCGGAGATGTTGTTCAGGTGCTTCACCAGCGCGCGGATGCTGTTGCCGTGCGCCACGATCACCAGCCGCTGGCCGGCGGCGATGGCCGGCGCCAGCGTGCCGTACCAGAGCGGCAGCACGCGCGCCACGGTGTCCTTCAGGCACTCGGTCAGCGGCACCTGCGAAGGCGCGAGCTTCGCGTAGCGCACGTCGCCGCGCTCGCTGCGCGGGTCGTTCGCTTCCAGCGGCGGCGGCGGCACGTCGTAGCTGCGGCGCCAGAGCAGCACCTGCTCGTCGCCGAACTGCTTGGCCATGTCGGCCTTGTTCAGACCCTGCAGGCCGCCGTAGTGGCGCTCGTTGAGGCGCCAGTCCTTGATGACCGGCAGCCAGGTGCGGTCCATGCCGTCGAGGCAGTGCCAGGCGGTCCAGATCGCACGCTTGAGCACCGAGGTGTAGACGGTGTCGAAGTCGATGCCGGCCTGCTTCAGCAACCGGCCGGCCTGCTGGGCCTGGGCCACGCCGGTGGGCGTGAGCTCCACGTCGGTCCAGCCGGTGAAGCGGTTCTCGAGGTTCCAGGTCGATTCGCCGTGTCGGATCAGCACGAGTTGGGTCATGAGGCAGGTCGCTGCAGCAAGGGGAGTAGCCGCAGATTCTAGAATCGCTGTCTTTCCGCCTCCCTGACCGCGCCGGCCGCGCGCGCCCCCACCGTGAAGTTTCTCCTCGACAACTGGTATCTGGTCCTCGCTGCGCTCGCCTCCGGCGGCTTCCTGGTGTGGCCGCTGATCGCGCGAGGCAGCGGCCCGAACCGCGTGTCCACCGCCGAGGCGGTGATGCTGATCAACCGCGAGAAGGCGGTGCTGATCGACGTGAGCGAGCCGGCCGAGTACGCCGCCGGCCATGCCAGCAACGCCCGCAACATCCCGCTCGCCGGGCTGGAAAGCGGCGCCAAGGGCCTGCCCACCAACAAGAGCCTGCCGGTGCTGGTGATCTGCCCGACCGGCGCGCGCGCCAGCCGCGCCGTGGCCATGCTGCGCAAGCTCGGCTACGAGAAGGCCAGCGCCGTGATCGGCGGCCTGGCGGCGTGGCGCGAGGCGCAACTGCCGGTGGAGAAGTCGGCGGCCTGAGCCGGCGCTGAACCCTCACCCCAGCCCCTATCGCCCAGATAGCGCCAAATGCCGCGCATTGGTGCGGAAATCAATCCCGCAGCCCGGCAAGGTCGTGTCGATTCCGTGACACTGGCGGCTCGTTCCACCGATTGCCCGCCATGTCGTCGTCCACCGTCAAGATGTTCACCACCCAGGTCTGCCCGTTCTGCATCCGGGCCAAGGCGCTGCTGAAGCAGCGCGGCGTGGAGCAGATCGAGGAGATCCGCATCGACCTCGATCCCGTCCAGCGCGACGCCATGATGCAGGCGACCGGCCGGCGCACCGTGCCGCAGATCTTCATCGGCGATACCCACGTGGGTGGCTGTGACGAACTCATCGCGCTCGACCAGCGCGGTGGCCTGATGCCGCTGCTGCAGCCGCAGTCCCAGGCCTGACGGACGGCTGTCCGGCGGCGCGGCCGGCGCCACCCCGCTGCGACATAATCCGCTGGTTCCATGCCCACGGGCCCGCCGACGTCGACGACGGCGGGCCGTTTGTTTGTTTACGGCCCCTCCAGCCCGCGATGCGCCCCACGGCCCCGCGCGTTCGAGCCGGCCCAGCCCCTGACGGATGCCCACCATGGCCGAGCAAGACTCCAACCCCGTGTTCCAGATCCAGCGCGTCTACCTCAAGGACGTGTCGCTGGAGCAGCCCAATTCGCCGCAGATCCTGCTCGAGCAGTCGCAGCCGCAGGTCGACATCAGCCTGGGCGTCAATGCCGAAACCGTGGCCGATGGCATCTACGAGGTGTCGGTGACCGCCACGGTCACCACCAAGGTCGCCGAGAAGACGCTGTTCCTGTGCGAAGCCAAGCAGGCCGGCATCTTCGAGATCCGCAACCTGCCCGACGGCCAGATCCAGCCGGTGCTGGGCATCGCCTGCCCCGGCATCGTCTACCCCTACCTGCGCGCCACGGTGGCCGACATCATCACCCGCGCCGGCTTCCCGCCGGTGCACCTGGCCGAGGTGAACTTCCAGGCCATGTACGAGGCGCAGCAGGCCGCCGCGCAGCAGCAAGGCGCGGTGAGCAACGGCAACGGCGGCTCGCCGATCATCACCAACGCCTGATCCGCGCAGCGAACCGGGCCTGCGCATGCGCATCACGGTCCTCGGCGCCGGTGCCTGGGGCACGGCGCTCTCCGTCGGCATCGCGCCGCGCCACGACACCCTGCTGTGGGCGCGCGATGCGGCCCAGGCCACGCAGATCGCGGCCACCCGTGACAACCAGCGCTACCTGCCTGGCGTGGTGCTGCCCGCCGCGCTGCGCCTCACGGCCGACCTGAACGCGGCGATCGCGCACGCCCAGGTGGACGGCGGCCTGATCGTCATCGCCACCCCCATGTCGGGCCTGCGCGAGATGCTGGCGTGCTGCGCCGCCAGCGGCGCCGGCCTGTGGTGGCTGTGCAAGGGCTTCGAGGCCGGCACCGGCGCGCTCGGCCACGAGGTGGCGCGCGAAGTGGCGCCGGCCGCCCGGGTGGGCGTGCTGTCGGGCCCGAGCTTCGCGCTCGAGGTGGCGCGCGGTCAGCCCTCTGCGCTGGTGGCCGCCAGCACCGACGAGGCGTTGCGCAACCAGGCCGTCGAGGCCTTCCACAGCGAATCGCTGCGCCTCTACACCTCGGCCGACCCGGTGGGCGTGGAGGTGGGCGGCGCGGTCAAGAACGTCATCGCCATCGCCACCGGCATTGCCGACGGCATGGGCCTGGGCCTCAACGCGCGCGCGGCGCTCGTCACCCGTGGCCTGGCCGAGATCACGCGCCTGGGCACGGCCCTGGGCGCGCGCGTCGACACCTTCATGGGCCTCAGCGGCCTGGGCGATCTGGTGCTCACCGCCACCGGCGACCTGTCGCGCAACCGCCAGGTCGGCCTGCAGCTCGCCCAGGGCCGCTCGCTGCCCGAGGTGCTGGCTGCGCTGGGCCACGTGGCAGAAGGCGTCTACAGCGCCGCCACCGTGCTGGCGCGCGCGCAGGCGCTGGGCGTCGACATGCCCATCACCGCCGCCGTGGTGGCCGTGCTCGACGGCCGGCTGACGCCGGCGCAGGCGCTGGAGCGGTTGATGCGAAGGCAGGCGAGGGCCGAGGCCGGCGGCACGGGCTGACGCCGCAAACCTTGGCGCATCAACGTGTTGTCGTAGTCGCCGGGAGAAACGCACAGTCACGGTTGACACGTTTGTGCGGTGCAGCAGATGCGTAAACTGCATCGATGAATCCACTCATCGCTTCTGCTGCGCCGGTCGGTCCTGCCGCGCTGCCATCGGGTGCTTTCTCTCGGTGGCGGCGGCCTTGGCTCGGCCTGATGCTGGTTGTTGTTGTCGCGTGCATTCAACCTCCGGTGTCGGCGCAGTCGGCCGACGCGTCCCGCGGCGTCGGCGCGCCCGCGGCCACTGCGCCTGGCCCCCGGCCCTATCCCACCGAAGCAGCCCGATGGCCCGGCAGGGGAGTCGTGCGCGTCTTCGGTTGGATGACGGATAACCGGCGCGAGTTCTGGCTTCGGCGGGAACAGGAGCAGGGCAGTGTCGTGTTCGCCGGCGATTCGTTGACGGCGGGCTGGACCTCGTTGAAGAAGGACTTCCCGTCGGTGCCGACGGCCAATCGTGGCATCGGCGGGGACGTCAGTCGCGGGCTGCTGTTCCGCTTCGAGCAGGACGTGCTCGAACTCCACCCGAAAGCGATCGTTCTGCTGATCGGAACCAACGACCTCAGTGCACAGCAGCGGCCGGCGGACACGCTCTCCAACATCGCGGCGATGGTGAGCATGGCGCGGCAGCGCAATGCCGGCGTCCCGATCGTCTTGTGCACGCTGCCACCACGCGCGCACGCCCAGGCACCCGTCGAGCCGGCAAGGCTCGCAGAACTCAACGCGGGCATCAAGGCGATGGCGGCCCCCGAGCGCGGCGTGGCGGTCGTCGACCTGTTCGACGCCTTCACCGGACGCGACGGTTCGATCGAGTTTCGCTACTTGGCGCCGGATCGTCTGCACCTCTCCGCTGAAGGCTACGCAAGATGGGGAAGCGTCCTCGCGCCCGTGCTCGCGATGCTTCAAACGGGCTGAGGCCCCTGACCACGCCGTGACCGAGTCCACACCCCGTCGTTCCCCGCACGACTCCATGAACGCCAACACCCTCGAGCGCCGCGCGACATCCGTCCCGGCCTTGTCCGGCGCAGCCAGCGCCTACCTTGACGCCTTGCGGGCGATCGCGGCGAATCTGGTCGTTGTCTCGCACATCGTGCTGATCCACTTCAACGGCAGCATTCGGTATGGCGGCGGCAGCATCGCGGTGTCGCTGTTCTTCCTGCTGTCGGGCTTCCTGATCACGCAGTCGATGCTGAACTGGCAAAAGAGGCCCGGGCCGCGGTTGCCGGGCTTTCTTGCCGATCGCGTCGCGCGAATCATCACGCCCTATGTGCCGGCGCTGCTGCTCATTACCGCGGCCAATGTCCTGTTCATCACCACCAAATGGGGCGCGCCGGAGATCAACACCGGCGTGCGACCGTTCGTGGGCAATCTGCTGATGCTCCAGGATCACAGCGCATTCCAGTTCCTCGAGATGCTGCGCTTCGACATTCCGTGGCGTATCCGCCCCTACAACACCGCGGAGCCCTTCTGGACGGTGTCCATCGAGCTGTGGATCTACGTCTCGGTGGGCCTGTTCTTCTTCTGCGTGCTGTGCCGCGAGCCCGTTCGCCGCCGCTACCTATGGCCCTTGGTGGCGTTGAGTCTCCCCGTCGTCATCTGGAACGCGGCCGCAGGTGGTGGAAAGTCCCTGACGCTGATCTGGCTGCTCGGCGCGGTGGCCGGGTGCGCACTCGCTCGGTTGACGTCGGGCGGCGACCGACGCACCGGATGGATGGCGTTCTGGCTGGTGACGTTCGGCGCGGCGGGACTGGTCGGCCGTGCAGCGAAAGTCGGCTTCGACGGCTACGATCTGCAGACGGTGGCGCTGATCGCGATCGTCGTCTTCGGCGTGCTGATCGGTCTGGCCAATGTGAGGTCGGTGCCGCCGCTGCTGGAGCGCGCTTGCCGCTTCTTCGCGTCCTACAGCTACAGCCTCTACCTCATCCACAACACGGTGCTGATCGTCGTGTGGGAACTGACCCGCGATGCAGCACCGCGTTGGGTGTCGATCCTTTCCGGCGTGCTGCTGTCCCACGTGGTGGCCTATCTGCTTTACCTCGCGTTCGAGCGTCACTATCGGCACGTGGCCCGCTGGTTGAGACCACGGTTCGAGCGGGCGCTGGTCCCGAAGCGTGCCGAACCCGGCGCGGCGTCGGCGCTGCCGGCCACCTCGACGTCGCGCCCCTGAAACACGCGCCGCAGCCGTTCAGAGGGCCGATTTCTGCGCGGTCAGGAAGAAACCCACAGTCACGCTCGTCACATTTGTTGCATCGCAACAAGTGCGTAAACTCGAACGATGAGAACACCTTGGTTCGCATCGGCTTGCCGTGCCTCGCCATCCTTCGGCGCGGCTCGCAACGCGGAGGCCGGATGACGCGCGCCGAGCGCCTGGCGGTGGTGTCCGGCGGCCTTGCTGCGCCGGCGGATCGGAGCTCGCTGATCGCACGCGCCTGGCTCGCTCCGGCGCTGCTGGCCTTGGGCCTGCTGTTGCTGTACGTGCCCACCTTCGTCGGCCTGGCGCAAGGCCTGTGGCAGACCGGAACGCACTCGCACGGACCGGTGGTGCTGGGTGTCGTCGTGTGGTTGTTCTTCCGCCAGTTCAGGGCCGAGGGTGCATCACGGACGCAACCCGCCGCGTCCGCCGATCTGCGCCCCCGCACCGGCTGGTCGCTGCTGGTCCTGGGCCTGCTGGTGTATGTGGTCGGCCGGTCGCAGTCGTTTCCGGTGCTGGAGGTGGCCTCGCTGCTGCCGGTGCTGCTGGGCGGTTCGCTGCTGCTGCTGGGCGCCGCGGTCACACGGCGGATGGGGTTTGCCTTCTTCTTCCTCTGCTTCCTGATTCCCTTGCCCGGCTCGGTGGTCGACGCCATCACCCAGCCGCTGAAGATCGCGGTGTCCTATGTCGTCGAGCACCTGCTGCACGCGGCCGGCTACCCCATCGCCCGTGCCGGCGTGGTGCTGACGGTCGGCCAGTACAAGCTGCAGGTGGCCGATGCCTGCTCGGGCCTGAACTCGCTGTTCATGCTCGAGGCCTTCGGGCTGCTCTACCTCAACGTGGTGCGCCACGCGTCGGCGCTGCGCAACGCCTTGCTCGCGGTGCTGATCGTGCCGATCTCGTTCGCCTCCAACGTGCTGCGCGTCGTGGTGTTGGTGCTGATCACCTACCACTTCGGCGACGCCGCGGGGCAAGGCTTCATCCACGGCTTCTCGGGCATGGTGCTGTTCGCCGCCGCACTGTGCATGACGGTGCTGGCCGACACGTTGCTGCGCCGTCTTCCCGCGCTGCCCGGCTTCCGGCGCGAGGTGCTGCGATGAGTGCGGCCACGACAACGGCGCCCGCAGGCCCGCGGCCGGGTCTGCCCTGGCGCTCGAGCCTGGCGGTCTTCCTGCTGATGCTGATGGCCGCCGTGGCGGCCTGGATGCTCACGCCGAGATTGCCGCCTGCGCCGAACGGCGCAGAACCGCTGCCGCGGCTCGAAGTGGCTGTGCCCTCGGTCATCGGCGAGTGGCAGCTGGTGCCGTCGCTGCACGAGCAGGTCGACCTCGCCGTCGATGGCGACGGCGAGCGACTCATCAGCCAGCCCTACGACCAGACCTTGCTGCGCACCTACCAGAACGCTCGCGGCGAGCAGATCCTGCTGGCCGTGGCCTACACCCGGCAGCAGAGCCAGGAGGTCAAGGTCCACCGGCCCGAGGTCTGCTACACCGCGGTCGGCTTCGAGGTGCTGTCGCTCGATCCGGCCCGGCTGGATGTGGCGGCGGCAGGCACGCCACCGGTCGATGGCATGCGCATGGTGGCGCGCAGCGTGCACCACACCGAGGCCGTGAGCTACTGGATCCGCATGGGCAGCATCTACAGCCAGAACGCCGTCGACACGCGCCTGCACCTGCTCGCCGAGGGCCTGCAGGGCCGGCTGCGCGACGGCGCGCTGGTGCGCGCCTCTCGCGTCATCGCCGATCCGGCCGAAGCGCCGGCTGCCTATCCGCAGGTCGAAGGTTTCCTGGCCGAGTTCGCTGCCGCACTGACGCCCGACGCGCGTGCGCTTCTACTGTTGTAGTCCGCATGTCCACCGAAACGCCATCGTCGTCCGGCCCCGCCCGGGTGCTGCTCGTGATCCCCACGCTCAACGAGGCGGCCCACATCGACGGCCTGCTTGCGGGGCTGCTGGCGGATCCGCCGGCCGCCGCGAGCTGGCGCATCGTCGTCGTCGACGGCGGCAGCACCGACGGCACCGTCGCGAAGGTCAAGGCCGTGGCGGCACAGCAACCCGCGGTGCAGTTGCTGCACAACCCGGCGCGCATCCAGAGCGCGGCGGTCAATCTCGCGGCGCGGCAGTTCGGCCGCGAGGCCGACGTGCTGATCCGCTGCGATGCGCACGCCGTCTACCCCGCCGGCTTCTGCCAGCGCCTGCTCGATTCGCTGGCCGGCTCCGGCGCCGATGCGGTGGTGGTGCCCATGGATTCCATCGGCCACGGCTGCCTCGAGCGCGCCGTGGCCTGGGTGTCCAACTCGCCGGTCGGTACCGGCGGATCGGCGCATCGCGGCGGGCAGCGCAGCGGCTTCGTCGACCACGGCCACCATGCCGCGTTCCGCATGGACACGTTTCGCCGCGCCGGCGGCTACGACGAGAGCTTCACGCACAACGAGGACGCCGAGCTCGACTGCCGGCAACGAGCCCTCGGTGCCCGCATCTACCTGGACGCCGGCATCCGCCTCGGCTACCACCCGCGCAGCAGCCTGCCGGCGCTGGCGCGCCAGTACTTCCGCTACGGCGCCGGGCGCTCGCGCACCGCGCGCCGCCATCCGGGCTCGCTGCGCCTGCGGCAGCTCGCGGTGCCTGCGCACCTGCTGCTGACGGTGGCAGCGTTTGCGGTCAGCCCCTGGTTCGCCGGGCTGCTGGCGTGGCCGGTGCTGTACGTCGGCGTGCTGCTGCTCACGTCGCTGCTGATGGCGGTGCGGCACCGCTCCGCCTGCGGACTGCTGGCCGGCGTGGCCGCCGCCACCATGCACACGGCCTGGGCGCTCGGCTTCCTGTCGGGTCTGCTGAGCCGCCGCGAGCAGGCCTGGCAACCCGTCCTGGCCGCCCCCCTGTGGCCCGCTGAATCGAGAACCACCGCCTGATGAGCCTCCCACCCTTGAACGCCCTGCTGGTCGATCCCTCGCTGTTCACCGCGCCCTACGACGCGGCGCTCACCGAAGGCCTGCTCGCGGCCGGCGTGCAGCCCACGTGGGCCGTGCGGCCCACGCGCAAGGGCGACCGCCCCGAGCTCCCCGAGGCCCACGTCGACGCCTTCTTCTACAAGGTCATCGACGAGGCCCCCGGCCTGCCGCGCGCGCTGCGTGCGCTGGCCAAAGGCCTGTCGCACGCGGTCGGCCTGCTGCAGCTGTGCCGGCGCGTGGTGGTGCGCCGCCCCGCGGTCGTGCATTTCCAGTGGGTGGTGGTGCCGCCGCTCGACACGCTGGCCATCCTGTTCATCCGCACGCGCTGCCCGGTGGTACTGACGGTGCACGACACGGTGCCCTTCAACGGCGAGCGCATGTCGCTGCTGCAGAACCTGGCGTTCGACCTGCCCGTCAAGCTGGCCAACCGCGTGGTCGTGCACACGCAGGCCGGCCGCGAGCGGCTGGTGAAGCGCGGCGTGTCCGCTGCCAAGCTGGCCGTCATCCCGCACGGCCCGCTGCGCCTGCAGGCCACGCCGTCGCCGGCCGGCCTGCGGCGCGACGACCCGCGCTGGAGCTTCGTGCTGTTCGGCGAGATCAAGCCCTACAAGGGGCTCGACGTGCTGATCGAGGCCGTGGCCCGCCTGCCCGCCGACGTGCGCCGCCAGTCGCGCTTCATCGTGGCCGGGCGGCCGCGCATGGATCTCGCGCCGCTGCAGGCGCGCATCGCGGAGCTGGCGCTCGGTGACGCCTTCGAGCTGCGCCCCCAGCGCCTCTCCGAGCAGGAGATGGCCGACCTGTTCGCTCAGGCCCACGCCTTCGTGTTCCCCTACCGCCAGATCGACGCCAGCGGCGTGTACTACCTCGTCAAGTCGCTCGGCAAGTGGATGATCGCCAGCCGCGTCGGCATCTTCGCCGAAGACCTGCAGCCCGGCACGCAGGGCGCGCTGGTGCCGCCGGAAGACATCGGCGCGCTGGCGACGGCGCTGGCCGACGCAGTGGTTCATCGCTCCATGCCGCGCCCCCTGCCGCCCGGCAGCACCTGGGCCGGCATCGGTGTCGCGACGCGGGCCCTGTACCAGCAGGCCATCGACGCCCGCTCCGCCGGCGCACGGCCGCCCAAGGTCCAGGCGCAGCCGCCAGCGCAATGAATAACCGCCGCCACCTCATCGCCCGCCTGGCCGTGATGGCCGCTGCGGTCGCCTGCGGGCCCGGCCTGCTGACGGCGTGCGCGCAGCCGCAGGGTGGCAGCGTGGCCGCCAGCGTGCCCAGCCAGCCGGTCGCGCCGGTGCGCGAGTCGGGCTACAGGCTGGTGAAGAACTGGGACTTCAAGACGCTGATCCGCGACGCCGCCGCATTGCGCAAGGAGTTCTTCACCCGCTACATCTTCGCCAACGGCACGCTCGACCACGTGAACGACGAGTGGAGCCGCTACCGCGACAACGACAACCACGTCTTCACCGACACCGGCCTGTCGCTGGTGGCCCGGGCGCCCGGCGAACTGAAGCCCGGCAAGGTGGAGAGCGGCATGCTGCGCTCGCGCTGGAGCGGCCAGTACGGCGTGTACGAGATCCGCATGAAGGCGCCGCCGGGCCGCGGCACCTGGCCCGCGTTCTGGCTCAACCCGCAGGACCAGACCTGGCCGCCCGAGATCGACGTGGTGGAGATCGTGAACAACGGTGACGGCGGCACCCGGCGCAGCTTCCACTTCCTGCACGGCGTGGGCACCAAGAACGCCAAGCAGCGCGTCAGCAAGCTCGACGCGCAGAAGACCTACGTGCCAGGCACCGACTTCGCCGAGCAGTTCCACGTGTTCTCGGTCGAGTGGACGCCCGACAGCGTGCGCCACTACGTGGACGGCGTGCTGGTGACCGACCGCGACTACCTCTGGGTGCACAACAATGGCCAGGATGGCGGAGCCGCACACGTGCTGGTCAATTTGGCGGTGGGCGGCAAGTGGCCGGGGTCGCCGAACGCCGATTCGCTGCCGGCGCACCTGGAGATCGACTACATACGCGTCTGGCAGCGCTGAGCCCGCCCGCGTTTCGCACCAGCCATGAACACCGCGACCGTAGACAGTCCGTCCCTCGAGCCCGGTGCTGCACCGCAGCTGATGAGCCGGGGCATGCTGTTGCGGGCATCGATCGTGTTTCTGCTGCTGTCGACCACCGTGCTGCAGCGCTTCGGCCTCAATCTGGGCAGCTACTCGGCCAACGTGACCTTGCTGGCGATGTATGCGGTGCTGGGCATAGCCGTCGCGTCCGGGCGCTTGAGCTTCTCCATGGACCGCCTGTTCATCTACGTGCTGTGCATTGCATTGGCCGCGGGCAGCATGCTGGCCAACGTCAATCTCGCGCAGATCGATCGGTCCTCCTTCTCGTCGCTGATCCTGCTGGCGGCCATGTTCTTCCCTTTCGTGTTCGTCCTGGTGCCCGATCCGCAGGGGCGCAACGATGCCGACTGGGCGATGCGTGCCTTCCTGAATGTCGCGCTGTTCTGTGCTGTGGCCGGCATCGCGCAGTTCTTCGCGCAGTTTGTGGTCCGACCGCCGTGGTTGTTCGACTTCACCGAGTACATCCCTTACGTGATGCGCGGGCCGAGCGGCTACAACACGGTCATTCCGGTCGGCTCGCTGTTCAAGTCGAACGGCTTCTTCTTCCGCGAGCCGTCATTGTTTTCGTTCGTGATGGCACTGGCGCTGCTGGCCGAGGGTTTGCTGTACCGGCGGATGGTCCGCATCGCCATCTTCGGCCTGGCGCTGCTGCTCACCTATTCGGGCACCGGCATCCTGACGCTGTTCATCGGGCTGCTGTTTCCCCTCGGCCTGAGAACGCTGCTGCGCCTCGGCGCAGTCGCCCTGATCGGGGGCCTTGCCGTGCTGCTTCTGGGTGATGTGCTGAACCTGTCGTTCACTCTCGGGCGCATTGGTGAGTTCGGCTCCGAGCGCAGCAGTGCTTACATCCGGTACATCGCTCCGTTCCGCGTCATTGCCGACACGATGATGAGCGACATCTGGACCTTCTGGCTGGGCCATGGGCCCGGCACCATCTACCGACTCGGGCCGTCATCGTCCTACGAGTTCCACGATCCGACCTGGGCCAAGCTGCTGTTCGAGTACGGCGTGCTGGGCTTCGTCGCTTTCGTGGCGATGTTCCTGGTGATGCTGAACCGCCCGCGTATACCGATCCAGGTTCGCGCCGCGTTGTTCTTTTCCTGGCTGATCATGGGGGGACACCTGCTGATGCCGGAGAACAACTACCTTGCGCTGGTCGTGGTCGGCTTCATGCCGCTGGCAGGAGGAGCACTTGCAGACCTGCATGCGCGGAGCGCGGACCTTGCAGGTCGCGTCGAGAGCGAACCACCGGTACGGTCCTGGAGCAGCTAACTCGAGGACGGTGTTCCGAAGAACTCACGCTGGAGCCTGTCATCGATCTTCCGCATCGACAGCAACCTTCGACAGGTGCGCCGAGGATGTGCCAGCGCATCGCGGCTGAACAACAACTGGCGCATCAGGCCCGGCGATCCGCTGTGTGCCCCGGCATGACCGACGCGATAGATCGAGCCGGGAAACGGCAGCGGGTCGAGTGCGAATCCCAGGTGCTCGAGGTCTTCCTTGATGTAGACATGACTCCCGAGCCGCCGCTTGATGTAGTCGGGCTCGGCCGTCTCGATCGAGCTTGGCAGACCCAGAAGGCCGCGTCTGATGATGTGCGAGGTCCCGCAGAACCGCGAGAAGTCGTCGTGAACATAGGTCCAGCGGCCGCCGTCCTGCCACACATGGCCGTGCTGGAAGAACCAGCCATTGCTGTCCGCACGCGAGGCTGCGAACTCGGTGAGCCGGCAACTGATCAGATCGTCGTCGTCGACGATCATCACGTATTCCGAAGGTGCGCAGGCCAGCAGCCCCGCCAGAATCCGTTTGCCCTTGTCCAGGCGGACAGCCTCTCGAAACTCGTCCAGGCTCGATGTGCCGCGTTCGTACAGTGGGTTCGGCGCGAAGTCCACGCGTTCGAGCTCGATGCCGCGCGGCATGACCGGAACCGTCGCACCATGGTTCACGACGACCACGGCCGACCAGCGGCTGTCCGTTTGGCCGGCGATCGATCGCGCGGCTTGTTCGAGCTTGACGCAAAGAAGACCCCAATCGGGTGAATTCTCCGGGTGTCGCACGGGAACGATGAAGCTGAGGATCTTCTTCTGCACGGTGCTGGCGATCGCGGGGAGGTCAGGTCGGCGCAGACTCGGCTCGACACAGGCGAGCCAGGCGCTCCTGCGTCAACGAAAGTGCGTCCGCATGCGACCGATCGGTGCTCAGGTGGCTCGGTCCGGAGGCCGCTCGACGCAAAGACGCCGCGCACTGTTCAATGCGCACGGACCGGCTGAGCCGCAGCCCACGCTCGACCCGGGACAGGCGCTTGAGAACGATCTCGCCCCATCGTGCCAGGCCCTGCCCGGGTGTCCGGTCATCGTTGCCGTTGCTTCGGAGGTAGGACTCGATCAACGCCTCGGGGTCCAGCAGCGCGGCGCGTTCCGGTTCGAGGCCTATTTCTGGATTGACGTACCGAACGAGATGGGTTCGCGTGGCTTCGATGAAGGAACTCGCAGGTAGTTGAACAGGAGCGTAGGGAAGCGCCAACGAACTGGCCCAGTCGCGCCACTTGAATGCCGACACTTCAGGAGAGAGAAGAACCGGAATCCAGGGCACCCTGAATGTGTCGGCCACGATGGCAGCATGCATGGATTCCGCGATGACGAGTTCGGCGTCCTGGATCTGGCGAATGACCTGTTTCGCGTCCTGGCAGGGGTCGATCAGGCGAATGCCGGCCGCTTGACAAACGGCGTTCCAGAAACCGTAGTTCATCGATTTCCAGTGGGGCACGAAGGCGATGCCTCGCCGGGTCGATGAGGCGTTGCGGAGTTCGGGGCACGCGGCCAGCAGGATCGCGGGGTCCGACATTGCGCGGTCGGTTGGAAGGTCGAGCAGACGCTGAGTCAACTCGCCGCGCACACCATAGACCTGCCAGCGATCGCCTCGGCACCTGTCGATGGGCGGCGGCCCGTAGCCAACGCCTGAGCCGAACACCACGTAGCGCGGTGCTGCCGGGAGATTGGCGCTCAGGATCGTGCCGATTCCCAAGAACAGCGTGGGGTCGCTTGACTCGGCGAATGTCTCTGGAGCCAAGCGATTCCAAAGCCAGTCGTTCAACTCATCGCCGAAATTGCCTTTCACGCCCGGCACTTTGAATATTCTCAATTGCGGAACTTTCTCATGTTCGAAAAATGGGACTCGGTTTCACCGGTTCATGGTGCCTTCAGCGTTCTTGTCGCTGCGGAGAGCAATGACGCGAGGCGAGCCCTGAGACGGTGATCGATCATCAGCAGGACGCTGGCATAGACAAGGCATCCGAGCATCGCGAGGACCGTGAGATTGGTCTTGCTGACGGAGTCGATGGGAGCGATCTGCATCCAACCCAGCAATGCGGTTGCCATGACGGCCACGGCGACTGCAGGTTTCAGCGCGCCGACCAGCTGGCTTCTGAGATGGATATTCATGTTTCGATGCAGCATGGCGATGACGAGCACCACACCGAGCGTCTCGCGCGTGACCCAGATCGCCAACGCGTCGTTCAACGTGGAGCAACCGAGCAGCGCGATCATCGACAGCAGCGCAATCAGCTCGAATGCAGCACCGATCGTGATCGATCCCTGAAAACCAGAGGCCTTCAGCATCGGGACACCGACGGTCTTCTGTGCTTGAAGCATGGTCAGCAGCGCGAGTATCGTGACGAGATAGGCGCTGTCTGCCCATTGCGGTCCGAAAAGCACGGGCATCAGGATGGGCGCGGTCACGGCGATACCGACGAACATCGGAAAGAACGCCGCACACGCCAGTCCGGAGGCCTCCTGGTAGGCCTGCCTGAGCTTCTCTGGATTGCCTTGCAAGCGCGACAGCACCGGAAAGGCGACCTGGCCGGCTGCGGTCGCCACGATATTCCACAGCATGTCGACCACCTTGAAGGCCATGTTCAGGTAGCCCGAGGCCTGTGCGCCCAAAGAGACGCCACAAACGACGATGAAGATCCGTCTGGAGGCGAACGCGATGAAGACCGAGCCGAGGCTCAACAGTCCGAAGCGCAGGAACGGCGAAATGTCGTTGAACTTGAATCGGAGCCGAGGTTTCGTCTTGGTTCCGTACCACAGGATCAAGGAGGCCACAAAGCTGGTGATCAGGTGCTGAGCCACCAAGGACCAGATGTTGTATCCGCTCAGCACCATGACGAGCGCCACCCCCGAGCCCATGAGCCGCGAGACGATCGACCGGCCTGCGAGCAGCTTGAACTCAAGCTGCCTTTGGTGATCCGCAATGAGTGTTGCGGACCAGCCGCTGAACGGAATGGAAAGGGCCGTGAGCAAGAAGATGGCTTGGCTTTGCGGGTGCGGTACGTAGTACTCGAACAGTGGCGCAATCGCAATGCAAAGCCCGAAGACGATGACGCTGCAGAACAAGGTGGCGGTCCACGCACTGTCCAGGTGCCTGGCTTCCAGATGCGGGTGCTGGACAAGCGCGTCGCGGAGCCACATCGTGACAACCAGCCCCAGCAGTTCAGTCACTGCGAGTGCAACCGCAAAGACGCCGAAATCCTGCGGACTGATGAATCGCGCCGCGACCATCAGCGTGATGAACGAGATCGCGGCAACGCCTCCGTGTTCGGTCGCGCTCCAGAGAGCCGATCGAATCGCCTTCTGCCTATTCATGACCGGCCACCGGTTCGGCCTCGATGGGCCAGCCGCTGTCTCCAGCGCCGCACGTCATCGCACGATACCCAGTGCGCGCATCGAACGGACCAGCGCTTGAGGTCGCGTCCCGGTCGCAAATCGCCAGAGCACGATGCGACTGGCGAGCCACATCGGGGCGAACAGCACCAGGACACTCCAGATCGAGATGGCGGCGCGCGCTCGCCACGTCATGCCCTGCGGTCGGCGCAAGCCGTGGAACAGGTCACCCAGCAGCGACACGCGATGGTCGCGCGGCAGAGGATGCGCCGTGGGGTCGAGTCGGAACGAGGCGACGCGGTAGGGCAGCAACGAGAGGCTGTAGCGTATGGCGTCATCTGCGACGCTCAGGCCCGCCGACGCTGCGATGCGCTGCGCATAGCCGAACAACTGTGTGGCGCGAGCGACCTCGCGGCCGAAGCGCCGCGTATCGAGTTCGCTGAACGCGCCGTCGTTCTTGCCGTGGATGCGGTAGGACACCAGAGGTTTGGGCAAGGTGATCACGTCGCCGAGGAAGGGTGCGGCAGCGATGCAGCACGAGTCGCTCGCCCGACCGCCGGCATGGTCGAGCGGGAATATCTTCTGCAGGAACTCCCGGCTGTAGACATTGCCCGAGCCGGGCGGCGTGGGGTAGGTGCCCGTGCTCGTCGCCCAACGTCGCACTTCGTCCGGCGTCGGCACCTGGTGGTACTGAGGAAAGAACGAACCGTGCGGCACGAGGTCGGCGTCCACGCTGCGCATCTGGAACTGCAGCTTGCTGATGCCTGGCCGCCACGCCGCGGCGGCCTCGCGCACCACGCTCGGGTCGAGCACGTCGTCCGAGTCGAGGAAGATCACCACGTTGCCGTGCGAGGCGACGAAGCCGGTGTTGCACGCCCCCACCTGGCCCTGGTTGGGCTGGAACAGGGCCGTGATGCGCGGTCCATAGGCCTCGATCACCGCGCGTGAGCCGTCTGTGGAGCCGTCGTCGACGACGATCACCTCCACGTGAGGCCAGTCCAGCCCGAGGGCGCTGTCGATCGCATCGCCAACGAAGCGCGCATAGTTGTAGTTCGGGATGACGACGGAGAGACGAATCTCGTCGCCTGCGCGAGCCGGCGCGTGAATGCCGCCGCCTGTGCCTGCGGCACCTCCCGTCCCTTGTCGCGCTTCCATCACCATGGCCCGTGCGTGTGGGCCGCCTACTGCTCGTTGACGATCACGCCCGCCAGCTGGGCGGGGCCCTTGGCCAGGGCATTGACCAGCGTCTGCATGCTCTTCATGCGGCTGCGGCCCTTGCGGCCGATCGCCAGCGCAGCGCCACATTTGGCGGCCAGCACACGCGCATCGGCGCCATGCACCGAGGCCGGCGTGTCCACCACCACGTGGTCGAACTTCGACAGCAGCTCGTGTATCAGCAGGCTGAAGGCGGGGCGCTGCACCAGTTCCAGCGGGTTGGGGGGCACCGCGCCGACCGGCAGCACGAACAGCGTCGGCAGGTCGGGCACCTGGTGGATCACGTTCTGCCGCGACCGTCCGGACAGGATGCCGCTCAGGCCGTTGCTGTTGTCGATGCCGAACACCTTGTGCTGGCGCGGCGTGCGCATGTCCGCGTCCACCAGCAGCACGCGCCCGCCGAGCTGACTGAAGGCGACGGCCGTGTTGGCAGCCACGAAGGTCTTGCCGTCGCCCACGTCGGGGCTCACCACGGCCAGCGCGCGCCGCGGCTCGGTGAGGCTCAGCACGCCCATCATCAGTTGGCTACGCAACTCCCGGAAGGCCTCGGCCTGGTCGCTGAACGGGTTGGCGGCGACCACCAGTTCCGGGTTGCAGTCCGACTTGCCGTCGGGCGCATAGGGGTAGTGAAACTGCTGCGACAACGCCCACAACACGTCGTCGTTGCTTGCCAGCTTCAGCGCGACGGCGGCTTCGCCGAAGCGAACCCCGTGCTTGCGCTGGTAGGCGAGGATCTTGTCGATCTGCGCGTCGCTCAGTCGCCTGGCCTGGCGAAGGATGTCGCCGATGGAGCGGTCGCGCAGGGTGTCGATGTCTTCCGCTGCGCCGAGACCGGGGGGCTCATCGGCAGAGGCAGTCGCCGCCGCCGGCTCGAGCAGCGGGTGGTGGGCGATGAGGGGTTCGCGTCTCATGATCGTGCCGGGCCGGCGAGGCCACGAACCACGCGCGCCTTGGCGAGCCGCAAGTTTGAGCCGCCGCGGGCGTTCTGGCGGCTGGCGCGTGGCAATACCACCAGCAAGGGCTGGCGCAGGCCGCTGACCACGTCGTCGACAGTGCGCATGCGTCGGTCGAGCAGTTCGCGTGCCAGCATCAGCCCGATGCCCAGCAGCGAGCCCATGACGAGGGCGACCGCCACGTTCAGCAACGGGCGCGGCGACGACGGGAACGCCGGCGGCGTGGCCTGCTTGAGCACCGAGACGTTGGTCTGCGTGTTCTGGCTTTCCATGCTGGTCTGGTTCACCCGGGTGAGCACCGCGTCGTAGCTGCGCTGGGCATTCTCGACGTCGCGCAGGAGCACGGCCGCCTCGTCGCGCTGGCCCTTGAGCTGCAGCAGCTTGCTGCGTTGCTGCTGGATCTCCGCATTGAGTTGCGCCAGGCGGACCTGGTTCACGTTGTTGTTGGCGTTCAGGCTGCCGGCCACGCGGCTGGTCTGGGCCTGCACGCGCTTGCGAAGTTCCTCGATGTTGGCGCGCAGTTCCACCACCTGCGGGTGGTTGTCCCCCAGGCGCTCATTCAGTTCGTTCAGCCTGGCCTGCTGGCGCGACAGGTCCGCGGTGAGCGCGCCCACCACCGGGTTGGCCAGCACCTCCTGCATGCGGTCGTTGTTGCCGTTCGCTTCGTCCTGCCGGCCGCGCGATTCGGCGGCTGCGCCCTGCAGCACGACCATCTGCGTGGTCAGCTCGCTGAGCCGTGCGTTCTCGACGTCGAGCCGCTCGTCGGTCGCCACGATGCCCTTGGCCTGCTGGTAGGCCGACAGCTTGGCCTGCGCCTGCTCCAGCGCGTCGCGTGTCTGCTTGGCGCGGTCATCGAAGAAGGAGTTGTACTGCTTGGCCGGCTCGACCTTCAGGTCGAGCGTGGTGTCGATGTAGGCCTGCATGAAGGCATTGGCCACGGCCGCGGAGAACTGCGGGTCCGGCGACGAATAGGCCAAGGTGATGACGTTGGATTCGCGCGACGGCAGGATGTCGAGCTTCTTCTGGATGAGCGCGGCCAGCCAGGCCTCGAAGTCGCCCTGACCCTCGGTGGCGGCCTGCCATTGCGCACGCAACTCCAGGCTCTCGTTGAGTTTCAGTCCAGGGCTGCGCAGCGCCCGCAAGGCCACCCGCTCGCTGCGCACCACGTCGAGCTGCGTTGCCATGAAGCCCAGCGGCACGACGCCGCCGGCCGCCGCGGTATTGCCGCCGAGGTCGGGTAGCTTCACGTCGATCAGCACCGAGGCGGTCGACGTGTACTGCTTCGGCAGCAGCAGGCTGACCGCGACCGCACAGGCCACGATGACCGCGAGGACAAGGAAGCCCGAGGTCCAGCGGGCGCGGACGATGGTGAAGAACTGGCTGAATGTCATGGGTGTGAGCGTGTTCGAAGAGGCCAGAGGTTCAGCGCAGGCCCTGGATGCCCTTGCTGCGCGCCTCGGCATCGAGCGCGGCACGCGCGGCGGCCTGGGCCGACGCCGATGCCGCCGCTGCGGGCGGGGCGACGGCCGGCTCCTCACCGGCTGGCGCAGCTTGGGCGAACTTGCCGAGGTACTTGACCTCCGCCGTGCTGCGCAGGGCCTTCAGCTCGGTGTCCACCTTCTGTTGCTTGCGTTCGTTCACTAGGAACTGCTCGATGCTGGCGCGCGCCTCTTCCAGGCTGCGAGGTGCCGGCGAGGCGGCCGTCAGCACCAGCATGCGCAGCCCCTGTGGCTGCGCGAGGAACTCGACCTGACCTTCCTTCATGCCCGCCAGCTTGTCGAGCAGCGGCAGGGGCCAGTCCTCCGCGGGCCGGGTGGCCGAGGTCAGCGTGTAGGGGAGCCCGGCGTTGGCAAGCTCCGCCAGCAAGGCGGGCGTCGTCCTGGCCGCGACAAGTCGTGCCCGCACTGCCTCCAGTGCGTCTCCTGGGGCCGCGATGCCGATGTCCTGCACCGAGTAGATGCGTCGGGTCTTGAACAGGGCGGGGCGCTCGTCGTAGAAGCGGTCGATCTCCTGAGGCGTGGGCTTGGCGGCGGCATCGGCGAGGCGGTCGATGTAGGCGCGCGCCAGCACCTCACGGCGCGCGAAATCCACCGCCTGCACCACTTGCGGGTCGCGATCGATCTTGGCGTCGTTGGCCTTCTGCACGGCGAGTTCCATCTGGATCAGGCGCTCCAGGGCGGTGCGGCTGGCGGCCTCGACCTGCTCGGGGCGCAGGTCGGCCTGCCGCTGCAGCACCAGGTTGACCTGATGGATCGAGACCTCGCCCGCGCCCACCTGGGCAGCGACCTGCGAGCTGCGTGCGTCCTGGCGCTCACCGCAGGCAGCGAGCGCCACGAGGCAACAGCTCGCGAGAGCAACGAGGCGAACTCGGTTGCCGCGGTGGCTGGGGGATCGGTTTGAAAGCTTCATCGAATGAAAGAGGCGGGATAACCCTGACCATAGCAAGACTGGTGCGCGATCACGACGAAAGCGAGCACAAAACCCGTGTGCGGCTGTATCTGGATCTGGTGTCGCTGCGCAGTGACCGCAGCACCGGTGATCGATTGCGCAACGAAAAAGACAAAGGCGCCCCGGAGGGCGCCTCGTATCGGCACATCACCGGAGTTCGAAAAACTCAGCCGACCGCGTTCGACGACTTGCGCTTGCGGCGGGCCGCGACGGCCAGCCCACCCACGCCCATCAGCGCGAGCACAAGGGCTGCCGGCTCCGGCACGGCGGTGGCGGCGGACTGGAGGCTGTAGCTGCCCTTCGGGAAGAAGCCGCCGAGCACGCCGTAGTAATAGTTGCCGCTCGAGAGATTGGCGAAGCTCTGCGTGGCCGTGGTGCCGCTCGAGCCGCCGAACAGCAGGCCGCCGAGGTAGCTGTTGTCGTTGGCGTTGAACAGGCCCAGGCCGAGGATGCCGCTGCTCTTGGTGATCTCGAGCGTGGTCTGCAGCGTCGACGGGGCGGACAACTGGAAGTTGAAGACGTCGGCCACGACGAACTGCTTGCCCGAGTTGTAGCTGAAGGACCCTTCGGTGTAGTTGCCCACGAAGGCGTTGGCATGCAACGCGACGGCGGCCAGCGCCGCGACGAGATAACGCTTCAGATTCATGCAGTCTCCTGAGGGCTCGGCGCTTCAATATGAGCGCTATAGCTCTAGTTTGATCGACGACGACCGATGCAGTGTTGCGCAATTGCTGCAGTGTGTCAAAACATGTAGATTTTCGGGTTTCTCGGGACTCATCGTCGTCGGCTGAACGACACGACGCAACTCGAACTCCGGAACTTCTCGATATCACTCTATCCAATATCGGGAGATTCATCTGTTCGCTTTCGAACAGACCACCGGACAGGGCCGGTTCACTATGAAAACGAGTCTGGTCCGCGCTCGGGATTCGGGGCGCCACAAGTTCTTACAAGATTGGTGTTCGGCGAAGCCCGAATGACCGAATTGCCTGTGAATCGGTAATCGCAGGTAACTCCCACTTCATTTTTGGCGTGGATCTTGCACTGCAGCATTACTGCCGCAAAATCGGTCGATGGGAGATATCGAATGACTGCTGCGTCCTACGTGTTCAATGCTCTGCAAGTCAAGGGCCGGACCGGCCCTCGACATTCGCCGCTCGATGCGGTGAGCACGGTGTTCAATCAGGTGCTCGCGCTCATCATCCTGGTGCTCTTGAGCCCGGTGATGCTGCTGGTGTCCTGGCTCATCTGGCGCCGTGACGGGGCCCCGATCTTCTTCGGCCACTATCGCGTGGGCCGGGATGGCCGCCTGTTCCGCTGCCTCAAGTTCCGCAGCATGTACGTCAATGCCGAGCAGATGCTCGCCGACGTGCTGCGCAACGATGCGGACGCCCGGGCCGAATGGGAGCGTGATCACAAGCTCACGAAGGATCCGCGCGTCACGCCCGTCGGCGACTTCCTGCGGCGCACCAGCCTCGATGAGCTGCCGCAGCTCTTCAATGTGCTGCGCGGCGAGATGAGCCTGGTCGGGCCCCGGCCCATCACGGTGTCCGAACTCACGCGCTACGGCCGCGTGCGCTGGCACTACCTCAGCGTGCGGCCGGGCATGACCGGGCTGTGGCAGGTGAGCGGTCGCAACGAGACGTCGTATGCGGAACGGGTCGCGATGGACCGCTACTACGTCGGGCGGCGATCGCTGTGGCTGAACGCCTGGATCCTGTTCCAGACGATCGCCGTCGTCGCCACGCGGCGTGGTGCTCGCTGAAGCCCGCAGCACGGGTAGGCCGGCGGCCAGCGGGTCATCGCATCCCCGACCGAGCTGAGAGGGCCCCGATGCCAGGCGCTGGAACCTCGCTCGGCCCCGCGACGGGCCGCGTGGTGCATTTGGTGGGCCCGCTGACCGACGAGATCTTCAGCTTCCTCGGCCCGGCGACCGAGACGCTCGCCGACTCCGGGCTGGAGCAGACCGTGCTCATCGTCGATGACCTGCGCTATCGCTACCAGCTTCCGCGCTTCCATGCCCGCATCGACCTCGTGTTGGTGCCGGCGCATGGCGGCGTGGCTCAACGTGCGCAGGCCGCGATGCAGGCCCTGCGCGATGTCGTCCAGAGCGCGAAGGACGTGAGGGCGGTGCACCTGCACGGCTTCCTGCCGTCGTTGATCGGCTCCTACGTGGCGCGCTCGGTCGGACTCGACGTGCCCATGTACTACTCGCCGCACGGCTCGAAGTCGCTGGGCTCGTTGCGACGGGTGGGTGACCTGATGCTGTGGTCGCTCCGACCGGTGATCGGCTCGCTGCGCGATCTGCGCGCCATCACCAGCCTGGCCCAGGAGGCACGGGTGCTGCACACGCAGACGGAGACCCAGTCGATCGACGTGGTGGAGAGCCCGGTGGCGGCGGCCTTCTTCGAGGTCGAGCGCCACGAGGTGCCCCACCCGCTGATCGTCACGGGCAGTCGGATTCACGACCCGCGTGCGGCCGAGCTGTTCGCGCAGCTGGCGGTCTTGCTGAGCGACAAGGCCTTGCGCCTGAGCTTCAACTGGATCGGCAGCACCGACCAGAACTCGCTGGTGCGCCTGAGCGCGGCCGATGTCAGCGTGCACGACGTCCGACTGGACGCCGACCTCGCGTCGCGCCTGGCCGCAGGCTGGATCTACCTGGCGCCGGGACGGACGCGCGGGTTCCCGGTGTTCCTGGCCGAGGCGATGGCGGTCGGTCTGCCCTGCGTCGCGATCGACACGCCCGACCACCGCGACATCATTCGCCACGGCGAGACCGGCTTCCTGTGTCGCAACGAGGAAGAGATCCTCCACAGCATCGCGCAACTGATCGACCTGCCGGTGCTGCGTGCCGAGGTCGGAGAGGCCGCACGCGCCTCGGCGAAGCGGCGCTTCAGCGAGGCGCGCTTCCGCGATTCCCTGCTGTCAGCCTACGACCTGCCGGCCTCCGGGCTCGGCGGACTGTCGCCGCTCGACCTGGGTGCCGGCGGCCTCACGTCCGCCACACCCTCGGCTCCGCCCCCGCGCAGTCCCACGCCAGCCGGCGCCATCGACCTCTCACCGCTCTGAGCCGCTGCATCAGCGGCTCCACCCGCGCGCCCAGCATGCGCAGCACGACCACGTGGTCGTGCGGGGCGGTCACGCCCAGCGGCTCGGCGCCCGGTTCTGCGGCGGCCGAGTCGGGCGTGCGCGCGGCGTCGATCAGGGCCTCACGCCGCGCGTTCGCGAGCGCTGTGCCGCTCGCGAACCACAGCGTCGCCAGCACCGTGTGGCCGGCCCAGCCCAGCGGGCTGGCCAGCAGGCGCCGCGTGGTGGGGGCATGGCGCGGGTCGTCGAAATCGAGCACGCCGCGCTCCAGCCAGGGCAGCGGGTGTTCGGCGCTGCGCACCTCGATGCTCTGCTCGAAGCAGCCGCTCGCGTAGCGCTCGCCCGCCGCCGGCAGGCCCAGGGCCAGCAGGTCCCAGCCGATCATCTCGGCACCGGGCGCCAGCTCGAAGCGCAGCGCGTTGCGCGCGCGCGCGCCGTCGTGCACCAGGGTCTCGAGCGGCAGCCATTCCAGCCGTGCACCGTCGGACACCCGGGCGGTCAGGGTCTGCAGCGCGGTGTCGCCGCCGCTGCGGTAGAAGCGTGTGGCGCCCGGGGTGGTGAGCAGGGCGTGCGCGCCGGTGTCGACGCGTGCCGTCAGTGCCAGCTCGTCGCCGCCCACGATGCCGCCGGGTGGATGCACCAGCACGTGGTGGCAGATGCCCGGGCCTTCGGGGTAGAGGCTCTGCAGCACCCGCAGCGGGCCGCTGTGCACGCCGCGGCCGATGGTGCGGGGCGCCGCTGCCGCGGGGGCGTCGGGATCGAGGCGGTAGTGCAGGTCGAGGCTGCCGAGCCAGGCCATGGAATGCGTGCGGATCGGGGGAGGGATGCGGGGTGCGCGAGCGGTTGGCCGCAACTCTAGCCGCTCACCTGGACCGCGTGGCGTCGGCCTCGGCCTGGCCGACGGACCGGACCTCCAGACATGCGTCCGGCGCATGCGAAGCGCCCGAGATGTCGCTTGAGGCGGGCGATGGCGATGGGTTCAATGGATCTCGCAGCAGCGCCCGCGGCGTTTCGACTCAGGCGTTCGACCCCGGGACTGCTCGCTCGATGAACGAACCTCCGGAGCCCCCATGAACACGCTGACCCATCCGCTCGAGCACGTGCGCGCAACCCCAGGCCCATCGCATCGCAAAGGCAGGCATGTCCTGGCGCGACTGAACTACCTCCAGCCCACCGCGGAGCGTCCCTGGAGCTACGCCTGCGAGCCGCCGCCGGGAACCCCGTGGGAGAACTGCGAATACGAGGCGCGGCAGATGGAGATCCGGGACGCACGCCTCGCCGACAGGCCGCCGTGCATCGATCGCGAGGGCTTCGCGCTGTGGGACGCGCCCACGTCCGTCACCGACTTCCTCGATACCGAAGCGGTCCGGGCGCGCTACTACCCCGAAGCCGCCGAGCTGGCGCTGGCCGCCACCGGCGCGACGCGGGCCCATGTCTTCGACCATCTGGTGCGCCGGCGCGAACCCGATCGCGCCGCGCTCACGTTCGGCCGGCAACGCGCTCACGACGTGGCCGCGGCCAACGGGCGCATCCACAACGACTACACGGAGGCGTCCGGTCGCAAGCGGCTGCAGCTCGTGCTCGACGATCCCGAGGCGGCAGCCCGCGTCGGGCGGTACGCCATCGTCAACGTGTGGCGCTCGATCAAGGGCCCGGTGCTGGACACGCCGCTCGCGGTGTGCGACGCCCGCACGCTGACGGTCTCGGACCTCGTGGTCAGCGAGGTGCGGTATCCGCGCCGCACCGGCGAGATCTACGTCGCCTTGCACTCGCCGCTGCATCGATGGTCCTATTTCTCGCAGATGGATCGCCATGAAGCGCTGGTGTTCAAGCAGTACGACTCCCGGGTCAGCGGCGTGGCCCGGTTCACGCCGCACACCGCCTTCGACCTGCCCGACATTCCCGTTGACGCGCCGCTGCGCGAGAGCATCGAACTGCGCTGCCTCGTGGTCTACGGAGACGCGCGATGAGCGCCGTGCAGGAGCGTGCGCCGCACGCGGAGGCCACACCGATCGAGTTCTGGTTCGAGTTCGCCAGCAACTACAGCTACCTGAGCGTGATGCGCATCGAGGCGTGCACCGCCCGGCGGGGCGTGCCGGTCCGATGGAGGCCGTTCCTGCTGGGGCCGATCTTTCGGAGCTTCGGCTGGAAGACATCGCCCTTCGTGCTGCAGAAGGCCAAGGGCGACTACGTCTGGCAGGACATGGCGCGCCAGTGCCGCAAGTACGACCTGGCGTGGACCCCGCCTTCGGCCTTCCCCCGTTCGGCGCTGCTGCCGTTGCGTGTGGCGCTCGTGGGGGCCGAGCGTGACTGGATCGGCGCCTACTGCCGGCGCGTGATGTCGATCAACTTCGGCGAGGACCGGGAGATCGATACGAACAAGGTGGTGACGGAGGTGCTCGCGCAGCTCGGCTTGCCGGCGCGGCAGATCATCGACGAGGCGCAGTCCGAAGAGAACAAGCTGCGGCTGAGGCAGCAGACGGAGATGGCTGCGCAGCGAGGGATCTTCGGGGCGCCCATGTTCTTCGTGGGCGAAGACATGTTCTGGGGCAACGATCGCCTGGACGACGCCCTGGACCACTGTGTCCGGGGGCCTGCATAACAGGAAAAGAGGAAAGAAAAGACGGCGCCTCAGGCACGGCGAGCGCGCTTCTTCGGCGCCGTCTGCGGGGTCGCGTGAGCGGGCTCCGCGGACGTTCGCGCCTCGCTTTCTATCCACTCCGCCACGCGACGGATGTCGGCGCGCGGATGCTCGTTGGCGAGGATGAGCCAGTAGGCGTGTTCCATGTCCGCACGGTGGGTGGGCGGGGCCAGCAGCACCAGCCGGCCGGCGTCCAGCAAGGGCTGGATCAGCTCGAGGCGCCCCAGCGCCACGCCCTGGGCGGCCAGCGCGGCCTGGATCACCTGGTCGTACTGGTTGAAGTGCAGCATGCCCTGGTGCCGCACATCGGACCAGCCCGCCGCGTCGAGCCAGTCGCCCCATTGCAGCCAGGGATGCGTCGGGTTGTCGAACTCCAGCAGCGAGACCTTCGCGAGCGCCTGGGCCGACCGCAAGGACTTGATGCCCAGGGACGGGTGCGCCACCGGAGCGACGGTCTCGCCGAACAGGCGGGTCGCCCCTTCGGGCGCCAATGCCGGCGTGGTGTAGCGGATGGCCAGGTCGATGTCGTCGCTGCGCAGGTCGGCCACGCGGTTGTTCGCGGACACACGCAGGTCCACGCCCGGATGAAGTTTCTGGAACCGGCTCAGCCGCGGCAGCAGCCACAGGCCCGTCACGCCGATGCTCGCACTCAGCATCACCGGCCGGAGCACGCCGGTCGTGTGGATCTCGCCCATCACGTCCTGCATCTGCTGCACCGCGCCGTCCGCGCTGCGGAACAGCCGTTCGCCTTCGGCCGTGAAGGCAATGGAGCGGTAGCCGCGGACCAGCAGCTTCACGCCGAGCTGCTCTTCCAGCGCGCCGATCTGCCGGCTGACGGCGGATTGCGTGAGGCACAGGTCCTGCGACGCGAGCGTGATGCTCATGCGGCGTCCCACCGCGACGAAGCCCCGGATCAGGTCGAGCGATGGCAGTCGTACGAGAGGGAGTGACATTCCTGGAGCGTATGCGATGCGACGGAATGATCGATTGAAGCACAGGCGGCGCCGTCCTGTAATCCGAACCTCGAACCGGCGTGCGTGCCGGCCCCAACCGCAACCGGAGGCCCCAGGTGACAACAGCCCCGTCCCGTCGATCGACGTCCGCGGTCGCCGCCCGCCGCCAGACGCCGCCGCCACACGGCTGGCAGCAGGCCTGGCTGCCGGTGCTGGCGGGCGGGATCGTCATGGGGCTCGCACTGGGCGTGCGTCATGTGCAGGGGCTCTTCCTGCTGCCCGTCACGATGGATCGGGACTGGTCACGAGAGACCTTCGGCCTGGCGCTGGCGATCCAGAACCTGACCTGGGGCCTCGCGCAGCCGTTCACCGGCATGGTCGCCGACCGGTTCGGGTCCGCCAGGGTCGTCGTCGGGGGGCTGGCGGCCTATGCCGCCGGGCTGGTCCTCATGGTGCATGCGGACACGCCCGCCGGCTTCGTCTGGGCCGCGGGCGTCTGCATCGGGATCGGCCTGTCGGGCACCACCTTCGGGGTCGTGTACGGGGCGCTCAGCAGGCAGGTGGCGCCCGAGCTCAGGAGCTGGGCGCTCGGGCTGTCGGGCGCGATCGGCGGGTTCGCGCAGTTCGCGATGGTGCCGGCGGCGCACCAGATCCTGAGCGCCTGGGGCTGGCGCGGGGCGCTGCTCGCGCTGTCGGTCGTCATGCTGCTGGTCCTCCCGTGCGCGCTGCCGCTGCGCAGCCGTCCCGACACGTCGGCGGCGGCCGAGGTGGACATGCCGCTCTCCGCCGCCTTGTGCGAGGCCTTCCGCCACCCCGGCTTCTGGATGCTCAACCTCGGCTTCCTCGCCTGCGGCTTCCAGTTGGCGTTCATCGCCACGCACCTGCCGGCCTACCTGCTGGACCGGGGCATGGGGCCCGCCCACGCGGTGACGGCGCTCGCCCTCATCGCACTGACGAACGTGCTCGGCACGTACGGCTGCGGCCTGCTGGGCGCGAGCCACCGCAGGAAGAAGCTGCTGGCCGGCATCTACCTGCTGCGCACCGCGGCGATGGCGCTGTTCGTGCTGCTGCCGCTCACGCCGACCAGCCTGTACGTGTTCGCCGCGGTGATGGGCTTCGTCTGGCTGGGAACGGCACCGCTCACCAACGGGCTGGTGTCGCAGGTGTTCGGCGTGCGCTACATCACCACGCTCTTCGGCTTCGTCTTCTTCGGCCATCAGCTGGGGTCCTTCCTCGGCGTGTGGATGGGCAGCCATCTGTTCGAGGCCACCCGGTCCTACGAGCTGATCTGGTTCGTTGCGATGGCCTTGGGCGTCGCCGCAGCGGCGCTGCACTGGCCCATCGACGACCGGCAGCTCCGCCGGCCCGCGATGGCGAGGGCGTCCGCATGAAACGCCCGACGCCGGCGCCGCAGCACGACCCGTCGCCGCCCTCCCAGCGCTCAAGGGCGCTGGCATTCCGGGCCCTGCATGCCCGCGCCGACGGCTTCATCGTGCCGAACCCGTGGGACGTCGGCAGCGCGCGGCTGCTCGCGCAACTGGGCTTCGAGGCCCTGGCGACGACCAGCGCCGGCTACGCCTTCTCGCGCGGCGTGCCCGACAACTTCGTGCCGCGCGACACACTCATGGCGCACCTGGCCGAGATCGCCGCGGCCACCTGCCTCCCGGTCACCGCGGACCTCGAGAACGGCTTCGGCGACGCGCCCGAAGACGTGGCCCGGACCCTCCGGCTGGCGGCCGAAGCGGGCGTCGTGGGCGGCTCCATCGAGGATGCGCGCAGCGGCCCCGGTGACCGGCTCTACGCGCGCGAGTTCGCCGCCGAGCGCATCCGCGCCGCGGCGGAAGCGGCGCGGTCGCTGCCGTTTCCGTTCGTGCTGACGGCGAGGGCCGAAAACTACCGTGTCGGCCAACCCGATCTGGCGGACACCATCGCGCGGCTGCAGGCCTACCAGGAGGCCGGCGCCGATGTGCTGTTCGCGCCGGGCCTGATCCGCCAGCAGGACATCGCGACCGTCGTGCGTTCCGTGGACCGGCCGGTCAACGTGATGCTCGGCGATCCTTGCCTGGTGCTGGGGGCGCCGGAGCTCGCGCAGCTCGGGGTGCGACGCGTCAGCGTCGGCGCATCGCTGGCGCGCGCCGCGTTCGGCGAGTTCCTGCGGGCGGCGAGCGAGTTGCGGAACCTCGGCAGCGCGTCCTACGCACGGGCCGCCGTGAGCGCGGCCGACCTCGGCCGATGCTTCTCGCCCTACACCGGCGGGCCGGCATGAGATCGGCGCCAGGCATCCCGCACCGTACCGGCGACGCACCCCCACCGATCCACTTCCAGGAGACCCGATGGACCATGTGCTGATCATTCACTCCGTGCACGACTACGCGGCCTGGAAGCAGGTCTTCGACGAGGCCGCCACGCTGCGCAAGCGCGCCGGTGAATTGAGCTACCAGCTCCTGCGCGACGAGCACGATGCCAACCGCGTCGTCCACTTCTCGCGATGGACATCGCTCGCGGAAGCCCGCGCCTTCTTCGAATCGCCGGGGCTGGTGGAGATCCGGCGACGTGCCGGTGTCGAAGCTCCCGAGTTCAACTACCTGCACGGCCTGGAGCAAGGCACGCTCTGAGCGCCCGCGCCACTCGCCGGGCTCCTGGAGCGCACCGCAAGAAGGAGAACACACGATGACCCAGCGCAGCCTGGAGGAAGACGATGCGCTCGAGGACTTCGCGCATCGCGAGATCACGCTCGACGGCGTTGCCAGGGTGGTGCATGTGGCCGGCACCGGGCCGGCTGTGATCGTGATGAGCGAGATGCCAGGCATCAGCCCCCATGTCGCGCGTTTCGGCCGCTGGGTGCGCGACGCGGGGCTGACCGTCTACATGCCGTCGCTGTTCGGCCGCGATGGCGCGGTTGCCCGTGCCGACGAGGGGGCCGCCGTGTTCCGCCGGGCGTGTGTGAGCGCGGAGTTCCGGGCGTTCGCCGGCCGCGACGGGAGCCACCGTTCGAGCCCGGTCACCCACTGGCTCAGGTCGCTGGCCCGGCTGGCGCACCAGGAGTGCGGCGGGCTCGGGGTCGGCGCCATCGGCATGTGCTGGACCGGCAACTTCGCGCTGTCGATGATGCTGGAGCCCGCGATGCTGGCGCCGGTGCTGTCTCAGCCGTCGCTGCCGCTGGACGACCCGGGCGGCATCGAGATCTCGCCCGCCGAGATCGCGGCCGTCCGCCAACGGCTCGACAGCGAGGACCTCTCGGTCCTCGCCTTCCGCTTCGAGGGTGACCGGTTCTGCAGGGCCGAGCGCTTCGCGGCCTATGCCGCGGCGCTGGGCGAACGGTTCGTGGCACGGGTGCTCCCGGACCATGCCGCGAACACGCAAGTCCCGCCGTTCTTCGCGCAGCATGTGCCCACGCCTCACAGCGTGCTGACCGCGCACCTGATCGACGAGGCAGGGCAGCCCACCTTGGCTGCGCGTGATGAGATCCTGGCGTTCCTGGTCCGCCGCCTCGTCGAGCCCCGGACCCTGGCGCCGAACCACCGCCATGCAGAGTAGGAGAACGCGATGAGAGACGACAAGAGGCCGGTGGCGATCCACGCGCTCCAGGCCGCGGCGCGGACGAAGCCGTCGAACTATCCGGAGCCCTTCGCGTCCCGCATGGCGGGGCGTGTCATCCGTCCGCTCGGCGATGTCTTCGGCCTGTCGAATTTCGGCGTCAACCTGACGCTGCTGGCGCCCGGCGCGGTGTCGGCGCTGCGGCACGCGCACAGCCGACAGGACGAGTTCGTCTACATCGTGGCGGGCTCGCCGACGCTGGTCACCGACGCGGGCGAGACGCCGCTGCAGCCCGGCATGTGCGCCGGATTCCGCGCGGGAAGCGGCGACGCGCACAGGCTGGTCAATCGCGCCGACCACGATTGCCTCTTCCTGGTGGTGGGCGACCGGACTGCCGGCGACAGTGCGATCTACCCGGACGACGATCTCGTGGCGCAGTTGGGCGAGGGCGGCCGGTGGCAGTTCCTGTACAAGAACGGTGATCCGTATTGACGCGCTCGCGCCGACCTCTTCGAGGAGTGAAGACATGAACGTCCTGAAGATCGCCGCGTTCTCCGACGGCGCTGCCGGAGGCAATCCGGCGGGCGTCGTGCTGGTCGATGCGTTTCCCGGCGATGCCGACATGCAGCGCATCGCCGCCGAGGTCGGGTTCTCGGAGACCGTGTTCGCGGTGCCGGCAGATCGCGGCTGGCGCGTCCGCTACTTCTCGCCGGAGGCCGAGGTCCCGTTCTGCGGCCACGCGACGATCGCGCTCGGGGCGGCACTCGCGCTCAGCCAGGGCGACGGGGCATTCGCCTTGTCGCTCAACGCGGCCGACATCACGGTGGAGGGCCGACGGAGCGAGGGGAATGCGGTGTGGGCGGCGCTGCAATCGCCGCCCACGCGCAGCATGCCGGCCACGCCGCAGCTGATCTCGGACGTCCTCGCGCTGTTCGGCTACGCGGTCGATGACCTCGATCTCGCCCTCCCGCCTGCCCGCATCCACGCGGGCGCGGACCACCTGGTGCTGGCCTTGAAGACTCGCGCCGGGCTGGCCTCGATGGCGTACGACCTGGAGGCCGGTCGTGCCCTGATGAAGCGCGAGGGCCTGGTGACGGTCCTGTTGCTGCATGCGCAGACGAAGCAGTTGTTCCACGCGCGCAATGCGTTTGCGTACGGCGGTGTCTACGAGGATCCCGCGACGGGCGCCGCGACGGCCGCCCTCGCGGGCTACCTGCGCGACATCGGGTGGCCGCACGGCGGCGTGATCGACGTCGTGCAGGGCGAGGACATGGGCATGCGCTCCTGCCTGCGGGCTGAAATTCCGGCCCGGCCCGGCAGCTCGATCCGCGTCTCCGGCGCCGCGAGGCTCATGGCGGCCTGAAGGCGCGAGCGCGCACGAGGCGCTCACCCGGCGCGGCCGGAATGCGGTGCGGCAGAAAAGTCGTTTGAGCGAAGCTGCCGCGCGGGCTGCAATGAGCAGGTCATCTTTTCGAGGCCGCGCCAGCATGATGAAGTCGAGCTCTCGCCACGTCCTGATCGCGTGGAACGAACGCCTGGAGCGCGCTGTCGGCGCCGCGCCTCGCCTCTGGCGTCGACCGGGCCTCGTGTCCCGACCTGGCGCCCTGGTGGTGGAGGTCGCGTTCGCCCAGCCCTACCGCATCGACTCGTCGACGGACCTGTGGGTCGCGTGCCTGAGCGGGACGGCGTGGTTGACGCGGGAAGGTTGCCGCGCCGACACGATCCTTTCGCCGGGCGACGTTCAGCGCGTGCCGTGTACCGGGAAGCCACTGGTCGTCGGCATGCCACGCTGCAGGCTCCGGATCGCCCTGCAGCGCGAACACCTGGCGGAGCGACACGACATGCCGACGGCCTGAGGCCTGACGGCGCTCCCGGTGGCCGGTCAGGCGAGCAACGCGAAGCCCGAGTCGCGCGGCGGCTCGTCGGCCGAGCGGGCCTTGGCGCGGCTGGAGAGCGAGAAGAACACCGTGGTGCCCTCGTCGGGCTGCGAGCTCAGGCGGATGTGGCCGCCGTGGCGGCGCACGATGCGCTGGCAGGTGGCCAGTCCGACGCCGGTGCCGCTGAACTCCGACGCTTCGTGCAGCCGCTGGAAGGGCTTGAAGAGCTTGTCCGCCTGGCGCGTGTCGAAGCCGACGCCGTTGTCGCGGACGAAGAACTCCGCGCCGTCCGGCGATTCGACGCGCCCCACCTCGATCACGGCGCGCGTGCGCTTGCCCGAGTACTTCCACGCGTTGCCGATCAGGTTCATCAGCAGCGAGCGCGCCAGGCCGGGGTCGGCCTGCGCATGCAGCCCGTCGTGGATCTTCACCTCGGCCTGGCGGCCAGGCTCGGACTGCCGCAGCTCGGCCACCACCTCGCGAGCGATGTCGCCCAGGTCCACGGGCACCGGCTGCAATTGGTGCGTCGCCACCTGCGACAGTGCCAGCAGGTCGTTGATCAGGTGGTTCATGCCGCGCGCCGAGCGCTCCACGTGGCTGGCCATCCGGTCCCCCTCGGCGCCCAGCGCAGGCGCATGCCGCGCCCGCAGCAGGCCGATGAATCCGATGATGGCGTTCAGCGGTGTCTTCAGGTCGTGGGCGGCCGTGCGGGCGAAGGCGTCGAGCTCCTCGTTGGCGAACTGCAGCGCGGCGGTGCGGGCCTGCACGCGTTCCTCCAGTTGCTCGTTGGCGTCGCGCAGGGCCTGCGCGGCCGCCCGGACGTCGGTGATGTCCTCGATGATGCCGCCCACCAGCCGCGAGCCGTCGCTCGCATCGACGATGCGGCGCTTGCGGTCGGCCACCCAGCGCACGCTGCCGTCGGGACGGCAGATGCGGTACTCGCACTGCGCGCTGCCGAAGGCCACCAGGTTGAGCAGCGATTCCTCGACGATCGGCCGGTCCTCCGCGTGCACCAGCGACAGCCACAGCGTGCGGTCCTGCATCAGTGAGCGTGCCGGGTGGCCGCAGATCGTCACGAACGCCGGGCTGGCGTAGAGCATCTCGCGCACGTCGTCCTTGCCGATCCACAGCGCTTCCTGCAGGCTGTCGTGCAGCTGGCGGAACTGGAGCTCCTGGCGCTTGAGCGCGTCGCGCGTTCGGACCTCGTCGGTCACGTCGTCGGCGATCACCAGCACGCTGTCGCGGTGCCGGATGCGCATGCGGTGCAGGCTCACGTGCACATGGCACAGCTCGCCGTTCTTCTTGCGGTGGCGCACGATGCCGGCGTCGTGGTGCGGCAGCAGCGTCTCGCTCAGCAGGCTCATCATCTTCGGCACGTCCTCGGGCGGGCGCATGTCGGTGGCCACCATGCCCAGGAACTCGGCTTCCGTATAGCCGTAGTGCGCGACTGCGGCGTGGTTCACCGCGATGAAGCGCAGCGTCTCCTCGTCGAAGGCCCACATCGGCTTCGGGTGGTGCTGGAACAGGTCCTGCACCCGCACCTCGCCGATGTGCAGGCGCTGCTGGGCCTTCAGCAGGGCCAGGTTGCCGGCGCGCACCAGCGTGACGACCAGCAGACCGCTCAGCAGCACGAAGGCGATGCCCTTGTAGCGCTGGGCGAACGTCAGCCAGTCGACGTCGCTGGAGACCGTGAGCACCAGCGCATCGGACAGCAGGATCCAGGCGATGCCGGCGACGATGTAGGTCGCGCCGATGCCCAGCGCGACCTGCGTTGCCCGACGTCGAAAGACCGAATCCATGCGGCGCTCTGCCCCCGGGAACAGGACGAAGCGCCGACTGTAACGCTGCGCGGGTGCCCGCGATCAGCGTTTTGCCGGCGCGTCGCGCGGGGCGCGAACGGTTAGAAGGATTCCCAGTCGTCGGTGCCGCTGCGGGCCGCCGGCGCCGCGGTGGCCTGAGCCGCTGCCTTGGCTTGGAAGGCCGGTCGCACCACGTTGGTGGCGCGGTTCGGACCACGCCGTTCGATCGTCGGCGCGGTGGCGGCCTTGTGGGGCTTGGCCGGGGCCGGCGCCGGCAGTGCCAGCGGCGCGCGGCTCGACGAGCCGTGAGCCGGGGCCGAGGAGGCGTCGTGCGCCAGCTTGAACACCGCCACGGCCTGCACCAGCTGCTGGGCCTGGGCCTTCAGGCTCTCGGCGGCGGCGGCGCTTTCCTCCACCAGCGCGGCGTTCTGCTGCGTGGCCTGGTCCATCTGCGTGACGGCCTCGCCCACCTGCGCCACACCGGCGCTCTGCTCTTTGCTGGCCGAGCTGATCTCGCCCATGATGTCGGTCACGCGGCGGATCGACGAGACCACCTCGCTCATCGTCGCGCCGGCCTGGTCGACCAGTGCGCTGCCTTGCGCCACGCGCTCGACGCTGGCGTTGATCAGGCTCTTGATCTCCTTGGCGGCATCGGCGCTGCGCTGCGCCAGATTGCGCACCTCGCTGGCCACCACCGCGAAACCGCGGCCCTGCTCGCCGGCGCGCGCCGCTTCCACCGCAGCGTTCAACGCCAGGATGTTGGTCTGGAACGCGATGCTGTCGATCACGCCGATGATGTCGGCGATCTTCTTCGAGCTGTCGTTGATGCCCTTCATGGTGTCGACCACCTGGCCGACCACGTCGCCGCCCTTGACCGCCACGGTCGAGGCGCCCAGCGCGAGCTGGTTGCCCTGCTGCGCGTTGTCGGCGTTCTGCTTCACGGTGCTCGACAGTTCTTCCATCGAGGCCGCGGTCTCTTCCAGTGCGCTGGCCTGTTCCTCGGTGCGGCTGGAAAGGTCGTTGTTGCCCTGGGCGATCTGCGCCGAGGCGGTGGCCACGCCCTCGGCGTTGCGACGCACCTCGCCCACGATCGCCGCGAGGCGGGTCTTCATGTCGTGCAGCGCGCCCAGCAGCACGCCGGTCTCGTTCTTGCCGTCGGCGGCGAACTCCATCGCCAGGTCGCCGCCGGCGACGGCGCGCGCGATCGAGGCCGCCTCGGCCAGCGGCCGGGTCGTCGTGCGGATGATCCACAGCGCCATCACGCCGGCGACCACGAAGGCGGCGGCCAGCAGCGCGGCCACGCTGGAGATGGTGCTGGAGACGGCCTGGCCGACCTCGTCGGCCGAGGCCGTCATCAGGTTTTCCTGGATCCGGATCAGCTCGTCGAGGCTGGTCATGTAGGCCACCTGCTTGGGCGTCACCTCGCGCACGAGCACGAGCTTGGCCTCGTCGACCTGGCCGGCGCGCAGCAGCTCGAGCACCTTGTCGCGCGGTCCGCGGTAGTCGGCGCGGGCGGCCATCAGCTTGTCGAGCGCGGCCTTGCCCTGCGCGCTGGTGATGCTGCGCTTGAGCGTGTCGATGTTCGCGTTGGTGCGCTTGCTGCTGTTGGCGATCACGTCGAACTGGGCCTTCACGTCGGCCGGCTCGCTCATCACGAACAGGTTGCGGATCGCCAGCGAGACCTCGTTGTTCACCGTGCGGATGTCGCCGGCGGTCTGGATCTTCGGGTAGCGGTCGTCCATCACGTCGGCGAACTCGCCCTGGATGTCGGTCACCTTCAGGATGGCCAGCGCGCCCAGCAGGCTCATCAGCACGGCCATCGCCGCAAAGCCCAGCGTGAGCCGGGTCGAGATCTTCATGTCTTTCAGGTTCATGGCGTCGTGTCGAGGGGATCGAGAGCAGGGGGCCGGGCGGGCGCAGCACGGCGCTGCCCCATCACACTGCCATGGTGCCGGCGATCCGGCGCCCCGACTCGGTCGATAAGGCCGCCGAAACCCGGCCAGTTCGAGCCGACGAAGGCGGCTCAGGCGGTGCGGGCCGGCGGCGCCACCGTCTTCCGCAGCGCCAGCTTCAGCAGCAGGCTCAGCAGGCCGGCGACGGCCAGCATGGCGATGCAGCCCAGGCCCCATACCGCCCACACGATCCACGGCGCGGCGCTGCCGACCCAGGCGAGCCCGGCCTGCGTCAGGTCGATACCCACGCGCAGCAGCTCCTGCCATCCCGGCAGCCAGGTGGCGAGCCAGTCGCCCCAGGGCAGGTGCGCGGCCGCGGTGTTCACGTCGTCGAGCCAGGCGGGATCGAGGGTCAGCAGCGTGTGCAGTCCCCAGGCGCACAGCGACCACAGAGCGATGCCGAAGGCGGTCAGGATCCAGAGGGCGAGCAGCATGGTGTCGGAGGCGAGGAGTAGGGGGGAAGTGCTTCGAGCCGCCGGGTGGGCCAGGGTTCCGGCCGCCCTCGCCTCAGGCGGCGCCCGTGGCGGCCAGCTCGCCGGCCAGCCGGCCCACCGTCTGCAAGGCCGCCTCGAAGCGCGGGTCGTCCGGGTGGCCGTGGTTCAGGCGCACGTGGTGGCGGAAGCGCCGGTCGGTCGAGAACAGCTGGCCCGGCGCAAGGCTGATGCGTTGCGCCAGTGCCAGCCGGTGCAGGGCCAGCGCGTCGACGCTCGCCGGCAGCTCGATCCACAGGAAATAGCCGCCCTCGGGCCGGGCCACGCGCGTGCCGGCAGGGAAGTGGCGGGCGATGGTGCGCAACGCCAGCGCCTGCTGGCGCGCGAGCGCCTGGCGCAGCCGGCGCAGGTGGCGGTCGTAGCCGCCGCGGTCGAGGTACTCCGACAGCGCCAGCTGCGACGGCACCGCCGCCGACAGCGTGGTCATCAGCTTGCGCCGCTCGATCGCCTGCGCGTGCCGGCCGGCCGCCACCCAGCCGACGCGGTAGCCCGGCGCCAGGCTCTTGGAGAACGAGGCGCAGTGCAGCACGCCGCCCGCGCGGTCCCAGGCCTTGGCGGGCGGCGGGCGGCGCGTGCCGTGGTGCAGCTCGCCGTAGACGTCGTCCTCGATCAGCGGCACGCCGCGCGCGGCCAGCAGCTCCACCAGCGCCTGCTTGTTCGCGTCGGGCATCAGGCTGCCCAGCGGGTTCTGGAAGTTGGGCATCAGCCAGCAGGCCTTGACCGTGTGGCGGTCGAGGGCCTGCGCCAGCGCGGCGAGGTCGATGCCGGTGCGCGGATGGGTCGCCACTTCCAGCGCCTTCAGCGACTGCTGCTCCAGTGCCTGCAGCGCGGCGTAGAAGGTCGGCGACTCGACGATCACCGTGTCGCCCGGCCGCGTGAGCGCCTGCAGGCTGAGGTTCAGCGCCTCCAGCGCGCCGTTGGTGATGACGATCTCGTCGGCGTCGACCTCCAGGCCGTCGAGCCGGTAGCGCAGCGCGATCTGCTCGCGCAGCCGGGCGCTGCCGGGCGTCAGGTCTTCCACCGTGCGCCAGGGGTCCAGGCGCTTCAGCCCGGCCGCCAGCCCGCGCGCGAGTTGCGCCATCGGGAACAGTTGCGGGCTCGGGAAAGCCGAGCCCAGCGGCACCACGTCGCGGTCCTTCACCGAGCCCAGCACCTCGAACACCAGCTCGCTGACCTCGACACCGCTGGAGCGCCGCCGCGGCCGCGACAGCCGCGGCTCGGCCGGCGCCGGCAGCGCCCGCGCCGCCACGTAGTAGCCGGAGCGGGGCCGCGCCTCGGCGAGCCCGCGCGACTCCAGCAGGTAGTAGGCCTGGAACACCGTGGACGGGCTGATGCCGCGGTGCGCGCTGGCCTGGCGCACCGAGGGCAGGCGATCGCCGGGCTGCAGCGAGCGGTCGGCGATCAGCCGGGCGATCTCGTCGGCATAGCGTTCGTAGCGTTTCATCGGGCGGCGGAGGCAACGTCCGACTGTACTGATCAGGATGGGGTGAATTTCAGAACAGCCATCAAACTGATCTGGTTTTTTTACCTCGATCTGAGTCTTCAAAACCGCCGGGCCGAAGCGCACAGTGCTGGCATGTCTGCCGGAGTCCGACCATGTTGAACGCGCTGCGCTATGTCCAGATCGTGCTGTGGAGCTTCTTCGGTGTGCGCAAGCGCGCCGACCACGCGATCGACCTGCAGCGCGCCCGGCCGGTGCCGCTGCTGCTGGTGGCGATCGGCCTGGCGGCGCTGTTCGTCGTGGGCCTGGTCTCGCTGGCCGGGCTGGCGGTGCGATCGCTGAGCTGAATGACCGTGAACGCGAACGGGCGCTGGCGCCATGCGCTCGCCGCGCTGCTGGCGGGCCTGGGGCTCGCGTCGGCCGCGGTGGCGCAGGGCACGCCACCGGCGCCGCACCGGCCGGCCGAAGACACGCTGTCCCAACGTGTCGTGGCCTGCACCACCTGCCACGGCAAGGAAGGCCAGGCCACCAACCTCGGCTACTTCCCGCGCATCGCCGGCAAGCCCGCCGGCTACCTGCATCACCAGCTGCTCGCGTTCCGCGACGGGCGGCGCCACTACCCGCTGATGAGCGCGCTGCTCGAGACGCTGTCCGACGACTACCTGCGCGAGATGGCCGAGTACTTCGCCGCGCTCGACCTGCCGTACCCGCCGCCGCAGGCGCGCGATGCGCCGGCCGCGCTGCTGGAGCGTGGCCGCGTGCTGGTGCGCGAGGGCGATGCGGCGCGCCGGCTTCCGGCCTGCACGCAATGCCACGGCGAGGCGATGCTCGGCGTGCAACCGGCGATCCCCGGCCTGCTGGGCCTGCCGCGCGACTACCTGAACAGCCAGCTCGGCCAGTGGCGCTCGGGCCAGCGCCATGCGCTCGCGCCCGACTGCATGGCCGACATCGCCCGGCAGCTCGCGCCGGAGGACATCGCGGCGCTGTCGAGCTGGCTGTCGTCGCAGCCGGTGCCGGCCGGCGGCAAGCCGGCCGCCGCGCTGCCCGCGAAGCTGCCGCTGCCCTGTGGCGGCGTGACGCCATGAGGGCCGCGGCATGAAGAACACGTGGCCACTTCCAAGGCTGGCGCTGTGGGCGGCGCTCGGTCTCGTGCTGATCGTCGCCGCGCTGTGGGCCGCGGTGTGGGCCCTCAACGTCCGTGGCGAGTCGCCGATCCCGGCCGACGCGGCGCCGTTCGTGGCGACGCCTCAGCAGGTGGAGCGTGGCGCCTACATCGCGCGCGCCGGCAACTGCGCCACCTGCCACACCGCGCGCGGCGGTGCCGCCTATGCCGGCGGCCGCGGGCTGGAGACGCCGTTCGGCACCGTGTTCTCCTCCAACCTCACACCCGACGACGCCACCGGGCTGGGCCGCTGGAGCGCCGCGCACTTCTGGCGCGCCATGCACCACGGCCGCTCGATGGACGGCCGCCTGCTCTACCCGGCCTTCCCCTACACCGACTACACCCTCGTCACGCGCGAGGACAGCGACGCGCTGTTCGCCTACCTGCGCAGCCTGCCGCCGGTGGCGCAGGCGCGGCCCGCGCACGCGCTGCGTTTTCCGTACGACACGCAGGCCGCGCTGGCGGTCTGGCGCGCGCTGTACTTCGAGCCGGCCCGCTTCGAGGCGGTGGCGGATCGACCGGCCGACTGGAACCGCGGCGCCTACCTGGTGCGCGGCCTGGGCCACTGCAGCGCCTGCCACACCCAGCGCAATGCGCTGGGTGCCAGCGAACTGGGGCTGCAGCTCGGCGGCGGGCTGATCCCGGTGCAGAACTGGTACGCGCCCTCACTGCTGTCGGCCGACGAAGCCGGCGTGGCCGGGTGGTCGGCGCAGGACGTGGTGGACCTGCTGAAGACCGGCCGCTCGGCCCGCGGCTCGGCGATGGGGCCGATGGCCGAGGTGGTGGCCCGCAGCACCCAGCACCTGGATGAGGCCGACCTGCGCGCGATGGCGGTGTACCTGCAGTCGCTGCCGCAGCACGGCGCACGCCGTTCGCGTGCGGCGGCGCACGCCGATGGGGCCGCTGCAGAGCAACCCAACTCGCGCGGCGCAAAGCTCTACGAACAGCACTGCGCGCAATGCCACGGCGCGGCCGGTGAGGGCGCTGCGGGCCTCTACCCGCCGCTGGCCGGCAACCGCGCCGTGACCATGGACTCGGCCGCGAACCTGGTGCGCATCGTGCACGGCGGCGGCTACCTGCCGGCCACCGCCGGCAACCCGCGACCGTTCGGCATGCCGCCGTTCGCGCACGTGCTCGACGAGGCCGACACGGCCGCCGTGGTCAGCTACGTGCGAGGCGCGTGGGGCAACGACGCGGCGCCGGTGACGCCGCTGGAGGTGCTGAGGCTGCGGCCGGGGGCACTGCGGTGAGCGTCACCCTCACCCCGGCCCTCTCCCGCGAGCGGGAGAGGGAGTAGAAAACCCCCCTCTCCCCCGGCACGGGGGAGAGGGCAGGGTGAGGGGGCTTATGTCACTCCGCCAACGCCTCCGCCAGCGGCTGCGCACCCGCCCCGAAGGCATAGGCATCCATCGCCAGGCAGCCATAGGTCACCGCGTCGTGCAGCCGCAGCCCGGGCGCCGCCAGCCCGCCGGCGCCGGCGGCGATGTAGAGCGGCAGCCAGTGCTCGTCGGTCGGGTGCATTAGCGCCGCGTGCGGCGCCTGGGCGCGGTACGCCAGCAACGCGTCGCGGTCGCGCGCCGCGCTGCGGCCGGCAACCCAGTCGCGGAAGGCGCGGCTCTCGGCCATCTCTTCGCCGTCCTCGGCGCCCGTCGCGTCGACACGGCGGTTGCCGAACACCAGCCGCAGGTTGTGCGTGAGGCTGCCGCTGCCGAGCACCAGCACGCCCTCGGCCAGCAGCGGCGCCAGCGCCTCGCCCAACGCCCATTGCGTGGCGGGCGGCTGCTGCGGCGCCAGCGCCACCGGCAGCACCGGCACGTCGGCCTCGGGCCAGGCGAAGCGCAGCACCGACCAGATACCGTGGTCGAGGCCGGCCTCGTCGCTGGGCTGCACGGCGATGCCCCGCGCGGCCAGCAGATCGGTCACGCGCGCGCCGAGCGCGGGGGCGCCGGGCGGGCTGTACTGCAGTTCGTAGAGCGCGGGCGGAAAGCCGCCGAAGTCGTGCACCGCGTGGTGCGCGGCGCTGCCCAGCACCAGCGGCATGCGGGCGGCGGTGTGCGGCGAGACGACGACGATGGCCTTGGGCCGGCCGAAGTGCGTGTCGATCGCCCGGCCCAGGCGCTGGAAGAACGGCCCGGTCGTGCCGGGCTCGAGGGCCAGCATCGGCGAGCCGTGCGAGACGAACAGGGCGGGCAGGGGCGTGTGGGCAGTGTCCATGCCCCGATTGCATCACCGCGCCTGCGGCGCGGCGTTCAGCGGCTTTGCATGCAGCGTTCGGCGGCGGTGAGCAGGGGGTGTGCCGGGGGAGGGCTTGAGCCACGTCAAGCCCCTTCCGGCGACGGGGCTCCATGCTGGGCCATGCACATCTTGGAGATTCCCATGAAGCTCGCACTGGCGGTACTCGGCGGTTCACTCGCACTCGTTCTGGCGGGCTGCGCCACGGGTCCCAAGGAGGAGGACCACGCCGCGCATCACGCGCCCGGAGCCGCGGCGCCGACGCCGGGGCAGATGGACGCGATGATGATGAAGTCGATGCAGGACATGCACGACAAGATGATGGCCGCGAAGACACCGGAGGAACGCGCCGCGCTGATGCAGGAGCACAGGAAACTCATGCACGACAACATGGGCATGATGTGCCGCATGCACGGCGGCCAGGGCGGGATGGGGATGGGCGGCGAGGCGATGAAGCCGCCAGCGGCCAGGTAACCGCGAGAGCGGTGTCATGGACCGCTCTTGTTCCTTGGCGCGCGGTGACGAGGCCCGCTGAAAATTCTTCCTGGACGGTGTCGATTTCCGATCGTCAACTTCGTCGTGAGTGCATCACCCACCCTGAGGACGCCCCGTGAAATACCTCGGCCTTGCCTACTTCACTCCCGAAAAGTTCGCCGCGATGGCGCCAGACGACGTCAAGGAACTGGTTCGCCAATGCCCGGCATTGGACGAGAAGATGCGCGCCACGGGGAAGGTGCTGGTCTCCGCGTCGCTCGGCGATCTGGACGGGTGGCGGACGCTTCGCCCGCGCAGCGGCAAAACGCAGATCAGTGATGGGCCTTACACCGAATCGAAGGAAGTGGTCGGTGGCCTGTTCATCATCGACGCGGACAGCCATGACGAGGCGCTGCGCATCGCCGCCATGCACCCGGCCGCCATGCTGGGCGAAGAAGGCGGATGGGCCGTAGAGTTGATCCCCATGGATTTCTACCTGGCGTTGAGGTCGACGTGACCGGTAATGCGCCGCAGCGCTGGCAACGGGCCTTCTCCGTGGAGGTGCGTCACGCCTACTTGGATGACGTCGGGGCCTCCGCGCCTCTCGCGTGGCAACTGGTGGAGCCGTCTCCAGCACGGTTTTCAGAGCTGGGTCTGATGTACCGCGTCGACAACAGAGGGCTGTCTGCCTTCCGGTCCGATGGCCCGGGCGGCGACGCCGCTGCCGATCTGGTGTTTCAACTCACGGCGACGGACCCCGCATTCTTCGGGTACACCGACATCGACGTTGCGGACTTGGACTCCACGCTGTGGTTCGACAGCACTCTGGCCCCTGCTGCCGACAGCGACGGCGACACCGCTCGCAGGCTGCACATGAGCGCGACCGTCTCCGCGGCTGATCGGGCCGCACGGGAGGCGCTACCTCTACTGCGCTCGACCACGCAGCACGCCCCGAATGCACTCGTCGGCTTCGTCCGCATCCGGTGGTCGTCGGCCGACCCGCCGGGGCTGGCCTGGTTCATTGCCTTCGATGCCCGCGCGATCGTCTGGAGGTATTCGGTGCGGGGCGCTTCCGGTCGCTCGCTCGTCATCCGAGACGCGGATGGCCAGGTCGATTTCGAGCCGGCCACGCCCACGCAATGGCCGGGCACTACAGACACCGTGGTCCTGCGTTCCACCGCTGCAATTCCGTTCAGCCAACATTCGCCGCGCCGCTTTCAGCTCATGGAGGCGACTCCTCACGGTGAGCGGGTCCTGATCAAGCGACTGCCCGTCCCCTCGCCGAGCGCCTTGGCAAGGGAAACGGTAAATGGTCGTGACCTCAGGATTGCCGAGATCCATGTCGACCTCTGAGAGAAACCTCGGATGTTGTCGCGCTTTGCACTGGGTGAAGGCGCTATTGGCGGCTTGCGAAGCGCCCATCCACCTATCCCTTGGTTAGTTGGCTGCGGTCAGGCTCGAAGTCGAACGAGCCATCGCCGCCACAGGACGAGCGCTCGCGCACCGAGCAGTCATGTCGAATCAGCTTCCTTTCGTTCGTCGTCAAGGCACGAGGCGCGCTCAGGCGGGTGTGCCGACCGGTCCACCCCCACCAGGAGTTCAGGCATGTCCTATATCGACGGTTTCGTGATCGCGGTTCCCACGGCCAACAAGCAGAAGTTCATTGAGCACGCGCGTCATTTCGACGCGCTGTTCATCGAGCTGGGTGCGATCCGTGTGATCGAGAGTTGGGGCGACGACGTCCCCGACGGCAAAGTCACCGATTTCCGCCGCGCGGTCCAGGCTACGGCCGAGGAGACGGTGGCGTTTTCGTGGGTCGAATGGCCGGACAAGGCCACGCGCGACGCCGCCATGAAGAAAATGCTGGAAGACCCGCGCATGGACCCATCCACACCCGGCAATCCGCCCATGCCCTTCGACGGCAAGCGAATGATCTTCGGTGGCTTCGAACAGGTGGTCGAAGTGAAGGCTTGAGCGGCGGTGCCATGCTGGACCTGCACTGGTTGTTCGGCTCCACTCAGGCTCAAGCCTCCACCAGCCCCGGCACCGCCGCGCGGCCCAGCGCCCTGCAGAGCTTCCCCCACGCCACGTCGTCCAGCAGCGCGCGGGCCGAGTCCAGCACCGGCGCCTGCGCCTCGGGGGGCATGCCGGCGATCAGTTGTGCGCGTTCGGTGGGGTTGAGCGCCGGGACCAGCCAGCGCAGCCACAGGCTCATCTCCTGCGGGCCGATCCTGGCCAGGATGCGGCCCTCCATCGCCTGCAGCTCGGCATCGCTGTAGGCCGCCCACAGCGCCTGGTTGTGGCGGGTCTCCTCCATGTCCATGTGCTCGAAGTTCTCTGCGATGAAGGCGGCCAGTTGACGGTACAGCCGGTGCGCCGCCGCGGCCTCGGGCGCGGCGCGCAGGGCGGCGGCGTGCGCGCGCAGCGTGGCGATGGTGTCCAGGTGCTCCCGGTGTTCGGTGGCGACGCGGTGGCTGAGGCCGTTGTGGCGTGCCTCGATGGCCGGGTGGATGACGTCGTTCTCGTGCTGCAGGTGGCTGCTCGCGGCCTCCAGCAGCGTGTCGAGCTGGGCCAGGCCGGCGGCCACGTCCTGCGGGTCGTCCAGGTCCATCCGGCCCAGGCGCAGCAGCGTGTCGGTCATGAACTGGCGCAGGGCCTTGTGGATGGGCGCGTAGATGTCGAAGCGGAGCGAGGTGGTGCTCATGGTGGGGTCCGGCGTGCGGTGTGAAGGAGACGCCAGTGTTGCGATCCGCTGGCGCGCCGGCATCGCTCCGAGGAGCCATCGCGCGCCCCCGTGCGGGCATGGCTCCTGGTTCCGCAACAGCGCCCCGCATTCCTAGAATCGGGCTGCTGCCTCCCGCTGCCTTCGCCGCCACTGCCGCTGCTGTCCATGGACGCCCGCACCGCCCTGACCGCTCCCTCTGCCAGCAACAAGTACCGCATCCCGCGGGCGCGGCGCGATGCCGTGCCGCGCCCGGCGCTGCTGGCGCACACGCTGGAGCGGGCGGCAGACGCCCGGCTGGTGCTGGTGCAGGCGCCGGCCGGCTTCGGCAAGACCACGCTGCTGGTGCAATTGGCCGCCGCGCTGGCCGCCGCACCCGGCGCCCAGGTGGTGTGGGTGTCGCTCGACGCCGAGGACAACGACGCCAACCGCCTGTTCGCCGCGCTGATCGGCGCTCTCGCGGCGCTGGAGCTGCCCTGGGCCGTGCCGCCCGCCACGGTACTGGCCCAGCTGAAGGACGCCAGCCCCGCCGCGCGCACCGCGCTGGGCCTGCTGATCGACGCCCTCGGCGGGCGGCCCAATGCGCGCATTGCCCTCGTGCTGGACGACCTGCACCACGTCACCGATGCGGCGGCGCTGCAGTTGCTCGACACGCTCATCGCCCGTGCGCCGCCGGAGCTGTGCCTCTTCATCGGCAGCCGCGTCGCGCCGCCGCTGTCGCTGGCGCGCTGGCGCGCCGGCGGCGAGCTGGTGGAGCTGGGCTTCGAAGACCTGCAGTTCGATCTCGTCGCAGCCCAGGCGCTGTGCCGGCTGCGTGGGCTGCAGGCCCCGTCCGAAGAAGCGCTGCAGGCCGCGCTGGCGCGCACCCACGGCTGGGTTGCCGGCCTGCACCTCCTGCTGGGCAGCGCGCGCCCCGGGGCCGGCAGCCTGCCCGCACTCACCGGCCCGGCGGCCCACCGCCACCTGTTCGACTATTTCGCGCAGGAGGTGCTGGCCGAGCTGCCGCCGTCGCTGCAGCCCTTCGTGCTGTACGTCAGCGTGCTGCCGGAGCTCAGCCCCACGTTGTGCCAGGCCGTCACCGGCCGCGGCGATGCCCGGGCCGTGCTCGACGACCTGTTCGAGCGCCAGCTGTTCCTGAGCGCGCTCGACGACACCGTGCCGGTGCTGCGCTTCCACGACCTGTTCCGCGATTTCCTGCGCAGCGAGCTGGAGCGGCGCGAGCCCGGTCGTGCCGCCGCGCTGCATGCCCTGGCTGCCGCTGCCGAGACGCGCGCGGAGCGCGCCGTGCCGCACTGGTTGGCCGCGGGCCGCTGGTCCGAAGCTCTGGCCGCGCTGCGCCAGATGGCCGACAGACTGCTGGCCGTGGGCGGCACGCACCGTCTCGAGCGCTGGCTGGAGCAGCTGCCTCCCGACTGGCGCGAACTCCAGGCCGACGCGGCCCTGCTGCGAGGCCTGTGCGCCTGGTCCCGCTGGGACTGGGTGCTCGCGCGCGACGAATTTCAGCGCAGCCATGACGCGTTCGCACGCCAGGATCGGCAGCGCGACCGACTCGTGGCGCTGGGCATGCTGGGGGCCTGTCACAACGCCCTGGGCGAGCTGGAGCGGGCCGAGGGCGTGCTGGCCGACGCGGCCGATGCGCAGCTGCCGCCGGCGCTGCAGGTGGCCTTCGATTCGCTGCAGGCATGGAACGGCCTCGCGCGGGGCGATGGCGCAGCCGTGCTGGCCGGCCTGGGCGCGATGGCGGACAACGCGGCGCGGGCCCAGGAGGCGCGCTATCCGAACATCGTGGACATGAGCTACGGGCACTTCACCGGCCTGCCCGGCACGCGGCCCTTGATGGAGCGGCTGCGCCGGCTGTGCCGCAGTGAGCAGCCGGGCGGCGAGGTGCAGGTGCCGGCGCTGGACGCCTGGCTGGCCTTCTGGCACGGCGAGCCCGGCCCGGCCCGCGACGCCTTGCAGGACCTGCTGCAGCGGCAGCGCCAGTTGCCCGGCGACATCATGCTGGGCATCGGTGCGCTGCACCTGCACAGCCTGCACCTGGCCGCGCAGGGCCAGGGCAGCGAGGCGCTGTCCGTCATCGCGCAGGTGCCGGACCGCATGACCGCCGGCTTCAGCCAGGGCTGGCGGCGCACCTATGCGCATGTGCAGGCCCGCATCCACTGGCGATCCGAGGACGCCGACGGCCTGGCCGCGCTGCTGCCCGACCTGGCCCGGCCGCGCTCGGCGCGCGAATGGCCGGTGCTGGACACCGGTGCCGCGCTGGTGCAGGGCCAGCACGCGCTGCTGCGCGGTGAGCTGGCGGCCGCAAGGGCGCTGCTGGAGCGCGCCGTCGAGCTGCAACGCGGCGGGCGGCTGCCGGCCTTCATGGGCGATGCGCGCTTCGCGCTGGCGGTCTGCCGCGCCGGGCAGGGCGAGCTGGACGCCGCGGCTGCGGCGCTGGACGAGGTGCTGCGCGAAGCCGTTGAAGAAGACGGCCTGGGCCTGCTGCTGGAGCCGCCCGGCCGGCTGAAGACGCTGTGTCAGACCCTGGCGTCCCGCCTGCGCAGCCCGGCCGCGGCGCAGGCCCGGCTGCGCAGGCGCCTCGCGGCCTGGCAGGTCGAGGGCGCGCCCGCTGCCGCCGCCTCCGTTGCCGACGCGGTGCCGCCGGACGAGCCGCTGTCGGCCCGCGAGCGCGAGGTGCTGGCGCTGCTGGCCGAGGGCCAGAGCAACAAGCTCATCGCCCGCGCGCTGGACCTCAGCCTGCACACTGTCAAGCGCCACGTGGCCAACATCCTGACCAAGCTCGCGCTCGACAGCCGCACGCAGGCGGCGGCTTACTGGCACCGGCGCTGAGCCGCGGTGCGTGCGTTGTCGCGGCAGGCGCTGCCCGCTGGGGGCTCAGGCTGGGGCGGTCGGCCTTGGAGGCCGACTGCGCTGCGATGCTCGCGCCAGGGTCGTGCCGCAGAACTCACTGCGCGCCCTGCGGTCGCTCCGTTCAGACAACTGCGGCAAGTCAGACAACGAAGCGCGCTGGCGCGCGCCGACCCTGGCGCTGTGCTTCTCGTCGCCCCAGACATCGCCCCCAGCGGGCAGCGCCTGCCGCGACCACCACCATCGGTGGCCTGCCGCGATCTCCACCATCGGTGGCCTGTCGCGATCTCCACCATCGGTGGCCTGTCGCGATCTCCACCACGCGTGGTCTGCGGGTCGACCACCACCACGGCTCCGCGAAGGCGGGCTCGGGCAGGCGGCGGCGCGCCTCCGAGGCGCCGAGAAGCACAGGGCTCGTGGCCGCGCGCGCAGCGCGCATCGTGGTCTGACTCGTCGCGGTTGTTTGAACGGAGCGAGCGTAGCGAACGGAGTGAGTTCCGCGACGCAGCCACGAGACCGCGCATCGCAGGGAAGTCGGCGCCCGGCGCCGACCGCCGAGGCGAAGCGCCGCCGCTTGCCCGGGCCCGCCTTTGCCGCACCGACCGCCCCCGAATCGCAGACTGCGAACTTCAGCAACGTAGGCCGACACCCTGTCTGTCGACCGAACCAGTCACGACGAACGAACGACTCAAGGCTCCGGCAACGCCGCCAGCACCGCCGCACTCGGCGCATGCCAGCCGACGATTGCGCCCTGGGCCGCGATCATCTCCAGCACCGCGGCCTTGTAGGCCGGGAAGTAGCTCTCGGTGCCGTCTTCCACCAGCAGGCAGTCGTAGCCGCGGTCGTTGGCCTCGCGCATCGAGGTCTGCACGCAGACCTCGGTGGTCACGCCGGTGAACACCAGGTGGCTCACGCCCAGAGACTGCAGCCGCTCGTGCAGCCCGGTGGCCCAGAACATGCCCTTGCCGGGCTTGTCGAGCACGATCTCGCCGGCCTGCGGCGCCAGCGCCGCGATGATCTCGGTGCCGGGTTCGCCGCTGATCAGCAGCCGGCCCATCGGGCCGGGGTCGCCGATGCGCAGCGTGGGTTCGCCGCGCAGACGCTTGGCCGGCGGGCAGTCGCTCAGGTCGGCCTTGTGCGCCTCGCGGGTGTGCACCACCGGCCAGCCGCGCGCGCGCCAGGCGGCCAGTAGCGCGGCGATCGGCGCGATGGCTGGCACCAGCAGCGACACGTCGTTGCCGAGCGAGGCGCCGAAGCCGCCGGGCTCGATGAAGTCGCGCTGCATGTCGATCACCACCAGCGCGGTCGTGCCGGGGGCGAGCCGGTAGTCGAACGGCGTGGCCGGCACGCTCACGGCCTGCTGCGGTGTCGTCGTGCTCGTCATGCGGCCTCCGGCAGTGGCTGGGCGTGCCCGTGGTCGGCACCGCCGCCCATGTGCGAGCCGATGGTGTGGCGGTCGACGTCGGCGGCCGGCGTCTCGAACACGATGCGGCCTTCGCTCATCACCGCGATGCGGTCGGCCAGCTCGATCAGCTCGTCGAGGTCCTCGCTGATCAGCAGCACCGCGCCGCCGCGCTCGCGCACAAGCAGCAGCCGCGTGTGGATCTCGGCCACCGCCGCGAAATCGAGGCCGAACACCGGGTTGGCGGCGATCAACACGTTCACGTCACCGGCCAGCTCGCGTGCCAGCACCGCGCGCTGCACGTTGCCGCCCGACAGCGAACCGATCGGCGCGTTCTCGCCGCGCGTCTTGATGCCGTATTCGGTGATCCAGGCGCGGGCGCGTTCCTTCCAGGCACCGAAGCGCAGCCAGCCGCGCTGCAGCGGCGGCTGGTCGAAGTCGCGCAGCGCCATGTTCTGCGCCACGCTGAGCTCGGCCACGCTGGCGCTGCGCAGCGGCTCCTCGGGCAGCGCGCGCAGCTTCAGCACACGGTTCTCGTGGCGCTTGGCGCCGTAGGGCACGCCGGCCACGCGCACCGTGCCGGCCAGCCGCGGGCGCTGGCCGACCAGCGCTTCGACCAGCTCGCGCTGGCCGTTGCCGGACACGCCGGCGATGCCGAGGATCTCGCCGGCCTTCACCGCCAGGCTCAGGCCGTGTACCGCGAGCGTGCCGCGGTCGCCCAGTGCATCGAGCCCCTGCACCTGCAGCGCCACCGGCGCGTCGGCTGCGACCGGCTTGCGCACCACCGGCTCGTCGTGCACCGGCGCCCGCGCGCTGCCGCCGGCGGTCTCGCCGATCATCGCCTGCGCCAGCTCGGCCGGCGTGGTCAGCGCGACCTGCGCGCCGTGCACCTTGCGGCCCCGGCGCAGCACCGTCACGCCGTCGGCATAGGCCATCACCTCGCGGAACTTGTGCGTGATCATCAGCACGGTGCACTCGCCGCGCCGCGCCACCGCGCGCACGAAGGCCAGCACCTCGTCGGCCTCCTGCGGCGTGAGCACCGAGGTGGGTTCGTCGAGGATCAGCAGCCGCGGCTTCAGGTAGAGCTGCTTCAGCAGCTCGAGCTTCTGCTTCTCGCCGGCCGCCAGCTGGGCCGGCGTGGCGTCGAGGTCGAGCGTGAAGGGCGTGGTGGTCAGGAACTCGGCCAGCGCCTTGCGCTCCTTGGCCCAGTCGATCAGCGCCGGGGTTCGGCCGCCGGCCAGCAGCAGGTTCTCGGCCACGGTCATGCCGGGGGCGAGCGTGAAGTGCTGGTAGACCATGCCGATGCCGAGCGTGCGCGCGACGATGGGCGAGGCGATGTCCTGCTCGCGCCCGTCGATCAGCACCGCGCCCTGCTCCGGCGGGTGGTAGCCGGCCACGCACTTGACCAGCGTGCTCTTGCCCGCACCGTTCTCGCCGAGCAGCGCGTGCACCGAACCGGCGGCGACCTGCATCGACACGCCGTCGAGTGCGGTGAAGCTGCCGAAGCGCTTGGTGAGCTCGAAGGTGTCGAGCGCCAGCGCGCCGTCGAGGCGGGGCTTGGGGTCGAGGGGGGCGGTCATGGCGCTGTTCCTTCGTGGGAGCGAGCGAAGTCGGAGGACCGGGTGGCCCCGACTTCGTTCAGCCAATTCCTATTCACTCCGTCGGGGCCACCCGGCCCTCCGACTTCGCCGGCGAGGCTTGTTGCCTGCCCAGGAGTTGCCGCACGCGTCCACGAAGCGGCCATCACGCCAGCGCCTCCAGCACAGCCCCCGAAGACGCGACGGCCCCGAACACTCCGCCCTGCATCTTCACCATGTGCAGCGCCGCGCGGTGGTTGCCGGGGTCGGTGGCCGCGGTGCAGTCCGACAGCAACAGGCATTCGTAGCCGCGGTCGTTGGCGTCGCGCATGGTGGTGTGCACGCACACGTCGGTGGTGATGCCGGCGAGCAGCAGGTTGCGGACGCCGCGCACGCGCAGCAGCATGTCGAGGTCGGTCGCGTAGAACGAGCCCTTGCCGGGCTTGTCGATCACCGGCTCGCCGGGCAGCGGCGCGAGCTCGGGGATGATCTCCCAGCCCGGCTCGCCGCGCACCAGGATGCGCCCGCAGGGCCCGGCGTCGCCGATGCCCACGCCGTCGGTGCCGGCGCGGCGCGAGCGCCAGCGCTTGTTGGCCGGCAGGTCGGCGAGGTCGGGGCGGTGGCCCTCGCGGGTGTGGATGATGTGGAAACCCAGCGTGCGCAGGCGGGTCATCAGCGTCTTGATCGGCTCGATGGGCGCGCGCGTCAGCGCGAGGTCGTAGCCCATCTTGTCGACGTAGCCGCCGACGCCGCAGAAGTCGGTCTGCATGTCGATGACGATCAGCGCCGTGTTGTCGGGGCGCAGGTCGCCGTCGTAGGGCCAGGGGTAGGGCTCGGCATTGACGAAGGATTCGTTGGGCATCGCAGGCTCCTGCTCTCAGCGCGCGGACGACAGTTCGCCCGGGCTGCCCTGGGCCACGCTGCCGGGCCGGCAGCTCAGCACCAGGATCACCAGCGTCAGCACGTAGGGCACGGCGCTGAACAGGTAGTAGCCCTGGCTGATGCCGATCGACTGCAGCGCCGGGCCGATGGCGCCCGCGCCGCCGAACAGCAGCGCCGCGCCCACGCAGCGCAGCGGGCTCCAGCGCGCGAAGATCACCAGCGCCACCGCGATCAGGCCCTGGCCCGAGGAGATGCCCTCGTTCCAGCTGCCCGGATAGAACAGCGTCAGCGACGCCCCGCCCAGCCCGGCGATCGCGCCGCCCGCGGCGGTGGCGGCGATGCGGATCGCGCCGACCGAGTAGCCGAGTGCACGCGTTGCATTGGCCGAGTCGCCGGCCAGCCGCACCAGCAGGCCCCAGCGGGTGCGCGCGAAGCCCAGCCACAGCACGACCGCGAGCACGATGCCCAGCGGCAGCAGCGGGTTGATCTGCAGCGCGGCCTGCACCACGCTCGACTCGCTCCAGCCGCCCAGCGCGATGGGCGTGAGCTGCGGCGCCTGCGGCTGGATCAGCGGCTTGCCGAGGTAGAAGGCCAGCCCGGTGCCGAGCAGCATCAGCGCGATGCCGGTGGCCACGTCGTTGACGCGCGGCAGCGTGCATAGCAGGCCGTGCAGCAGCGCCAGCAGCGCGCCGGCGCCGGCGGCGACCAGCACGCCAACCCAGACCGAACCGCTGAGGTAGGCGCCGCCGAAGGCGGCCATCGCCGACAGCACCAGCACGCCCTCGAGGCCGAGGTTGATGCGGCCGGCCTTCTCGGTCAGGCACTCACCGAGGCTCACGAACAGGAAGGGCACGCCGACGCGCAAGGCGCCTCCCAGGATGGCGGCGGAGAAGGCGATCAGGGTGTCGCTCATGACGCTGCCTTGGGTTCGACTTTCAACTGCACCGGCGTCACCGGCCCCGACGGCGGTCGCAGCTTCACTGCCGCCGCGCGCCAGTCGATGCCGCGCAGCGCCTCGCTGGCGAGGATCAGCACGAAGGCGATGCCCTGCAGCACCTGGACCGAGGCGTCGGGCAGGTCGAGCCGGCGTTGCAGCAGGCTGCCGGCCGCGCCGAAGCCGCCGAACAGGATGGCGACCGGGATGACGGCGATCGGGTTGTGGCGCGCGATGAAGCTCACCAGGATGCCGGCGTAGCCGTAGCCGGCGATGATCGATGCGTTGGCGTTGGTGTGCACCGCGGCCACCTCGATCGCGCCGGCCAGCCCGGCGCACGCACCGCCGATGGCGCAGGCGATCAGGATCAGCCCGCTGGCCGGCAGGCCCACCAACTGGGCGGTGCGCGGGTTGCCGCCGACCACCCGCACTGCGAAGCCGCGCGCGGTGAGCGCCAGCCACAGCCCCAGCGCTACGCAGGCCAGCAGGCCCAGCACCAGGCCCCAGTGCACGTCGGAGCCGAACATGCCGCCGATGCGGATGCCTTCCTCCAGCGCGCGCGTCGACGGCTTGTTCAGCGTGCTCGGGTCGCGCAGCGGGCCCTCGACGATCTGCTTGAACAGCGCGATCGCGATGTAGGCGAGCAGCAGGCTGCTGATGGTCTCATTGACGCCGCGGTACTGGCGCAGCGCGCCGGCCAGCGCGATCCACGCCGCGCCGGCCGCCATGCCGGCCGCGCAGACCAGCGCGGTGCCGATCACGTTGCCCGGCAGCGGCACCGCGTACGGCAGCGCCGCGGCGGCCAGGCCGCCGAGCACCAGTGCGCCCTCGCCGCCGATGATCACCAGGCCGGCGCGCGCCGGCAGCGCGACGCACAGCGCGGTGAGCATCAGCGGGGCGGCGCGCTGCAGCGTGTTCTGCCACGAGAACCAGTCGCCGAAGGCGCCCTTGAACAGCAGCACCCACACCTCGACCGGGTCGGTGCCGCCGAACCACACGAACACGCCGAACAGCAGCAGCGCGGCGGCCAGCGCGCCGATCGGCAGCAGGATGTCTGCGAGGGCGGTGCTGCGCATGGCGGTCGACTCCTGTGGCGTTCTAGTGGTGCGCGCAGGCGCGGCAGGCGGTGGGCGCCGGGGCGGTGATGGGGTGCGGTCGGCGCGCTGCGCCGACTGCGCTGCGGTGCGCGTGCCGCAGGCGCGTCGCGCAACTCGCTCTGTTCGCTGCGCGAACGGCGCTCGGACAAGCGCGACGGATCGGATCACGATGCGCGCTGCGCGCGCCGCCTTCGGCCCTGTGCTCCTCGCCGCACCCCGACACCGCCCCGGCGCCCACCGCCTGCCGCGCCGCAACCGCAGAGGTGCACGAACGCAATGCATCCGTAGCGTGATGGCCGGAGTGAGGGTGGCCGGGCCGGGGGGCGCGTGCGAGGCGCCGAGGCGCGCAGGGGGCGTGGCCGGCGCGCACGGCGCGCCTCGTGGACTGACTGGCCGCGGTTGTCCGAGCGCCGTGAGCGCAGCGAACAGAGCGAGTTCCGCGGCCTGGCCACGACGCCGAGCACCGCAGGGCAGTCGGCGCGAAGCGCCGGCCGCCGACCTCGCGCTCCCCGGCCGGGCCGCCCGCGCTCCGGCTGCTTGCCACGAGCAGGAACCTGAGCCGATCAGCACCCATGATCCACGCCCACCTCAGATCGACCCGACCACACCCTCGACCAGGTAGTTCATCTTCTCGAGCTCGAGGTCGGTCTGCTTCAGCACCTTGCCGGCCGGGATGACCACCGCGCCCTTGTTGTCCTTCAGGCCGCCGGCGAAGATGTCGAAGCTGCCCGCCACCATCTTGGCCTTGATGCCGTCGGCCGCCTTCTTCGCGGCCTCCGGCACCATCGGTCCGTAGGCGGACATCTTCACGTAGCCCTCCTTCAGGCCGCCGCGCAGGAAGTTCGGATGCGGCTTGCCGGCCTGCGCCGCCTCGATGATGGTCTTGTAGGCGGTGAGCCAGTTCCACTCGGCGCCGGTCAGGTAGGCATTGGGTGCCAGTTTGGCCTGGCTGGCGTGGTAGCCGCAGACCATCTTGCCGCGCTTGGCGGCGGTTTCGACGATGACCTTCGGCCCGTCGACGTGCATCGTGAACACGTCGGCGCCCTGGTCGGCCAGGCTGTTGGTGGCCTCGGCCTCCTTGACGGCCATCGACCACTCGCCGGTGAAGATGACCGTGCAGGTGATCTTGGGGTCGACCGAGCGCGCGCCCATCGTGAAGGCGTTGATGTTGCGCAGCACCTGCGGGATCGGCTTGGCCGCCACGAAGCCGAGCTTCTTGCTCTTGCTCATGTGGCCGGCGATCACGCCGTTGAGGTACTGGCACTCGTCGATGTAGCCGAAGAAGCTGCCGGTGTTCTTGGGGTGCTTGCCCTCGGTCCACATGCCGCCGCAGTGCGAGAAGCGCACGTCGGGGTACTTGGCGGCGAGCGCCAGCATGTGCGGGTCGAAGTAGCCGAACGAGGTAGGGAACAGCAGCTTGGCGCCGTCCTGCACGATCATGCCGGTCATGGTCTTCTGCACCGCGGTGGTCTCGGGAACGTTCTCCTCCTCGACGACCTTGATGCCGGGCAGCTTCTTGACCTCGGCCGCGGCCGCGGCCTGCGCCTGGTTGTAGCCGAAGTCGTCCTTCGGGCCGACGTAGATCACGCCGATGGTCATCTTGGTCTGGGCCTGCGCGGCGCGCAGCGCCCACGGCGAGGCGGTGGCCAGGCCGGCGGCCGACAGTTGCGCGAGCGCGCGGCGGCGGGAGGCCCGGAAATCGTGTTGCGTCATGGTGGCTCTTCCTCTACGTGGATGGCAGGGCAGCAGCGGGGCGGGGCATCCGCAACCGGCGTGGCCGGTCTTGGTGCACGTATTGGTATACAAGATGGAATACGCAAATGCCGTGCCTGCGCCGTACCGGTCGCGGGCGGCACCGAGGGGCCGGCCGGAATGCCCGCGCTCCGACCACGACGCCGGGGCAGCGCGGCGGTGAGCGGGCGGGCTCGGGCGTCAGCGCGCGAGCTGGGTGCGCGCCTGCTGGAGCATCGCGAGCGTGATCTTGCGGACCTCGGACTTGCTCTGCTCGACGTGGCTGCGCAGCAGCAGCTGGGCCTGGTCGAGCTTGCGCTGCATCACCGCGCGCAGGATCTTGGCGTGCTCGGTGTAGGTGGCGTCGATGCGGTCGCCGCGCGTGAAGTCGAGCCGGCGGATGATGCGGATGCGCTCGGTCACGTCCCAGTGCACGCGGGCGATCTCGGCGTTGCCGGCGGCGCGCACCAGCGTGGCGTGGAACTGCTCGTCGAGTGCACCGACTTCGCGCCCGTCGCTCAGGCGCTCCGCCACCGGCAGCAGCCAGGTCTTCTTCAGCGCATCGAGCTCGGGAGCGTCGTCGGCCCGCGTGCACAGCTTGGCCACGCTGGCCAGCTCCAGCAGCACGCGCAGGTCGTAGAGCTGCTCGAGCTTGTCGAAGTCGATCGGCCGCACGTACCAGCCCGATTTGGACTCGACTTCCAGGAAACCCTCGTTGCGCAGCCGGAACAGCGCCTCGCGCACCGGGGTGCGGCTGACGCCGAGGCGGGTGCCGATCTCCGCCTCGGAGAAGCGGTCGCCGGGCACCAGCAGGAAATCGTGGATCTCGGCCTTGAGCCGGGCATAGGCCTGCTCGGCGAGGTTGCTGCGCACCGCGGTGGCGGGCAGCGTGGTGGCCGGGGCTACGGCGGCGGTGGCGCGCGCGCGGGAGGCGGCGGTTGCGGGACGGCGGGCGGGACGCGTGCTCATCGCGCGAGTCTAGACGGCACGCCGCGCAGCATCAGCCATCGATCAGGCTCACGTGCGCGGCCACCACGCGCCAGCCGCCGTCGGCGAAGCGCACCCAGGTCTGGCTCTGGCGGCCGATGCGGGCGTCGCCGTCGCGATGGAACTCGGTCATCGCGGTGGCGAAGTCCTGCCCGTAGGTGGTGATCACGGTGAGCGCGAGGCGGCGCGCCAGGCCCTGCGACGGCCGGGCGCGCCGGAAGGCACGGATCGCGTCGATGCCGACCAGGTTCTCGGCCGTGCCGTAGCGCACGGTGTGCGCGCTCGGCCAGAACAGCGCGTCGAGCACGTCGACGCGGTTGTGGACCAGCGCGTCCTCGTAGCGCGCGAACACCGCCTGCATCTCGGCCAGTACCTCGGGGCGGTTGATGTCGGAGTCGTCGGTCATCGGCGGGCTTCCTTCGGGTTCAGTCGAGCGTGGCGACCGGCGAGTGCACCACACCAGCGGCCTCGAGCGCGGCGCCGACGCGCAGCGCGTGGTCCTCGCGCCAGGGCGCGGCGATCACCTGCACGCCGATCGGCAGGCCCGGCAGCGCCGGGTTCGTGCCCCACACCGGTACCGCGCACACCGGCAGGCCGATGCAGGAGATCGGCTGCGTCAGCAGTCCCAGGCTGGGTCGGGCCGGCAGCCGCTGGCCGTTCAGCTCCAGCCACTCGGTGCCGAGCAGGGGCGCGACGCAGGGCGTGGCCGGCGCCAGCAGCACGTCGACCTCGCCGAACAGCTCGGCCGCGCGCTGCGCGAACCAGCGCCGCACGCGCTGTGCCTGCAGCACCCAGGCGGCCGGCAGCAATGCGCCGGCGAGGAAGCGGTCGCGCGACAGCGGCTCGAAGTCGTGGGCGCGCGTGCGCAGGTCGCCCAGGTGCAGCGTGGCGCCCTCGGCGTTGCTGATCAGGAAGGCGGCGGCACGGGCACGCGCCACCTCCGGCAACTCGACGTGGCGCGTGACGCCGAGCGCCGCCGCGACCCGCTCGACCGCGGCGCGCGCCTCGGGCAGCGCATGCTCGTGGAAGTAGCCGCCGAGCACCGCGATGCGCAGGCCGTCCGCGCCCAGCGCCAGCGTGGCGTGAGTCGGCTCGATGGGGCGCTGCACGCAGCCCGGGTCGGCGGCGTCCCAGCCCTGCAGCAGGTCGTAGCTCAGCGCCAGGTCGGACACCGAGCGCGCGAAGGGCCCGAGGTGATCGAGGCTGGCGACGAAGGGGTAGGAGCCGTGGCGCGGCAGCCGTCCGTAGGTGGGCTTGAGGCCGAACACGCCGCACAGCGAGCTCGGCACGCGGATCGAGCCGTTGGTGTCGGAGCCCAGCGTCAGCGGCACCTGGCCGGCGGCGATGGCGGCGCCCGAGCCGCCGGAGGAGCCGCCCGCGCTGCGTGCCAGGTCGTGCGGGTTGTGGGTGGCACCGGCGTGGCTGTTCTCGGTGGTGAAGCCGTAGGCGTACTCGTCCATGTTCAGCGCGCCCACCAGCACCGCACCGGCCGCCTCGAGCCGCTCGACCAGCGGCCCGTCGCGCAGCGCCGGCGCGTGCTCGCGCTCGATCTTCGAGCCGGCCAGCGTGGCCAGGCCCTGCACGTCGAACAGGTTCTTCACCGCGAAGGGCACGCCCAGCAGCGGCAGCGCCGCGGTGTCGCCCGCCACGTGGCGCGCGTCGAGCGCGGCGGCGCGCTCCAGGGCGCGCTGCGCGGTGAGGTCGGTGAAGGCATTGACGCGAGCGTCGGTGGCGGTGATGCGCGCCAGGCTGGCCTGCACCATCGTGCTGGCACTGACCTCGCCGCGCTGCACCGCGGCGGCGATGCCGGTGGCGGTGCCGGCGAGCAGCGTGTCGGCGCTCACGATGCGGCGTCCTGCGGCGATAGCGGCACGAACTGCGGCGCCGGTTCGTCCTCGACCGCGAGCGGCAGGCCGTTCACCAGTGCGGCCATCTGCGACGCGAGCGCGAAGTAGCGCAGCACGCCGGCGCGGTGTTCGGGCGCGAGCGGCAAGGCCAGCGCCGCGGCGGCGGCGTCGACGTAGGCCTCGATCGTGTCGGCGGGCAGCATGGCGGTCTCCTGGAAATCTGGGCAGGTGAGGTCGGGTGCGGCGAGCCTAGGCCGCGGCACGGCGCAGCGACGCCACATAGGCGCGCCAGCCCCCGAAGGCGCTGACATCGGGGGCGCCGGCCAGCGCATGCGATTCGCACAGGAAGCCGTGCACCCAGCGGCCGTCGGCCAGCTCGATCGAGCCCAGGCCCAGCGGCGGCGGGATCAACGCGAGGAAGGACCCGACGGCGCGCTGCGGCAGCGCCCAGACCTCGACCGCGATCGCATGGCCGTCGTCGCCGCCGGCGGCGCGCACCAGGCCCGGCTTCGGCGGCGTGGTGCCGGGCAGCGCGTGCAGGCGGTAGCGCGGCGCGGTGGTGGTGGCCTCGAGCAGGCTCGCGCCGCGCTCGGTGAGCTGGCCGTTCAGCGGCAGGCCCGACAGGTGGGCGCCGACCACGGCCAGCGCCAGGGTCGGCTCGGCGGCCGGTGCCGGCCCCGCGGCAGTCGCGGGCAGGTCCTCGAGGTGCCGGCGCGAGCCGCCGAGCGGCAGGTCCATCGCGCGCTGCCACTGCGCCCCGAAGCGGGCCAGCGCCGCATCGGCGTTCGCCGGGGCGATGAAGGTGATGCCGAACGGCAGCCCGACGGCCGGTCCGCCGGGCGCCGCCGTCGCGGTGAAGCCGGCCGGCACGGCCAGCGCGCACCAGCCCAGCAGATTGACGAAGTTGGTGTAGGTGCCCAGGCCGGCGTTGGCGCCCAGCGGGTCGGCGTCGACCTCGTCGAAGCGCGGGTGCCCCGGCGCGGTGGGCACCATCAGCACGTCGACCTGCTGCCACAGCGCGGCGGCGTCGCGCTGCGCCGCCCGCAGCCGGTACTGGCCTCGGAAGGCGTCGGTGGCGCTGAAGGCCGTGGCCGACTCGACGATCTGGCGCACGCTCGGGTCCAGCGCCTGCGGGTCGCGCGCGAGCAGCGCCTGCACCACGGCATGGCGCTCGGCCACCCAGGGGCCGGCATACAGCAGGTCGGCCACCCGGTGCAGCGGCGCGAAGTCGATCGGCACCGCACTGTGGCCGAGCCGGCGCAACTCTCCGAGCGCCTGCTCGAAGGCCGCGGCATAGCCGGCGTCGCCGCTGAAGACCGCATCGCGCGGCACGCCGACGCGCAACGGGCCGTTCCAGCCGGCCGGCCCCGGCGCGAAGGCGCTGTAGGCGTCGTCGGCGTCCGGCCCCTCGATCAGCGCGAGCACGGTGGCCGCGGCCGGCACGGTGTGCGTGAACACCGACACGCAGTCCAGCGAGCGGCAGGCCGGCAGCACGCCGGCAGTGGACACGCGGCCCGGCGTGGGCTTGAGCCCGACGATGTTGTTGAAGCCGGCCGGCACGCGGCCCGAACCGGCGGTGTCGGTGCCCAGCGCGAGCGGCACGTCGCCGCGCGCGACCACCACCGCCGAGCCGGAGCTGGAGCCGCCGCTCACGCGGTCGGCGGCGAACACGCTCGCCGGCCGGCCATAGGGCGAGCGGGTGCCGACCAGGCCGGTGGCGAACTGGTCGAGGTTGGTCTTGCCCAGCCACACTGCGCCCGCCTCGACGAGCCGCTGCACCGCGCGCGCCGAGCGCTCGGCGGTGTGCGAGAACGCCGGGCAGGCGGCGGTGGTCGGCAAGCCGGCGATGTCGATGTTGTCCTTCACCGCGAACGGCACGCCGTAGAGCGGCAGGGCCTGTGCGCGCGCGGCCTCGTCCGCGCAGCCGGCGGCGCGTGTGGCCAGGGCAGCGAGCTGGTCGTCGAGCTCGGCCTCGCTGGCGAGCAGGATCCACGCCGGATCGTCGCCTCCGCTCTTGAGCTGGCGCAGCCGCTCGGGAAGCAGCGTGCCGGGCGTTGCGCCATCGCGGTAGGCCTGCTGCCACTCCTCCAGCGTGAACGGGTTCGGTGCGTGCATGGTGTGTGCTGGTGCACTGTCTTGTGTACCAGATGGGATGCAGCAGGAACCATGCCGACCGCGCGCGGCCGCGCCGCCCCGTTCAGCGGCTGGCCCAGAAGCCTTGGTGCGGGGCCAGCAGCTCGGCCTCGAGTTCCGGGACCGGCCCGAACACCCGCACCGGCTTCTGGCCGCGTGCGAACAACTCGCGGCAGGGCAGCGCCAGCGTCGGGTTCTCGGCATGGTCGCCGGTCAGTGCGAGCAGGGCTTGCTCGCCGGCGCCGTAGACGATGCGGCCGATGTTCGCCCAGTAGGCGGTGCCGGCGCACATCGCGCAGGGCTCGAAGGTGGTGACCAGCGTGCAGTCCCACAGGAAGTCCGGCGCATGCCGACCGGCCGCGCCGCGCGCCAGCGTGGACTCGGCGTGCTGCACGGTGTCGATGTTGCCCTGCTCGGCCAGCACGGTCCGGTGATCGGGGGCGAGCAGCAGCGCGCCGAAGGGGTGCCGGCCGAGCGCCAGCGCGCTCAGCGCGACGGCGTTGGCGCGGCGCAGCGCGGCGGTGATCTGCGCGGCGCTGGGGTCGGGGTGGCTGAACGCATGCATCTCAGCCCAGCAGGTCGTACAGCGTGCGTGCGACGACCTTGGTCGCCCGCCTCAGATCGTCGAGCACGACGTGCTCGTCGGCGCGCTTGGCGTTGCTCTCCAGCACCGTGCGCGGCCCGGCGCCGTAGATCACCGCCGGGATGCCGTGTTCGCAGTACAGCCGCACGTCGGTGTAGAGCGGCGTGCCGGTGGTGCGGATCGGCTCGCCGAACACCGCCGAGGCCTGCTTCTCCAGCGCGGCCACCAGCGGTGCGTTGCCGGGCAGCGGCGTCAGCGCGCGGCACATCAGCATGCGGCGGATGTCGATGGTGATGCCGTCGGTCTGCGCGGCGGCATCGGCGATCACGCGGCGGATGTCGGCCTCCACCTGCTCGGGGTTCTCCTCGGGGATCATCCGGCGGTCGAGCTTGAACACCACCTTGCCGGGCACGACGTTGGTGTTGGTGCCGCCCTCGATCATCCCGACGTTGAGATAGGGATGGGTGATGCCCGGCACCTTGGACGAGATGCCCTTGTAGAGGGCGTTCTGCGCATACAGCGCGTTCAGGATCGTCACCCCACCCTGCAGTGCGTCGACGCCGGTGTGCGGGATCGCGGCGTGGGCCATCCTGCCGTGCACCGTGACCTCCATCTGCAGGCAGCCGTTGTGCGCGGTGACGATCTGGTAGCTGAAGCCGGCGGCCATCATCAGGTCGGGCTTCGTCAGGCCCTGGGCCAGCAGCCGGCCGGGGCCGAGCTCGCCGCCGAACTCCTCGTCGTAGGTGAAGTGCAGCTCGACACCGCCCTTCAGCGGCGCGCCCAGCGATTCGAGCGCGCGCACCGCGAAGCTGTAGGTCGTGAAATCGCACTTGCTGACCGCGGCGGCGCGGCCGTAGAGCTTGCCGTCGGCAATCTCTCCACCGTAGGGATCATGGGTCCAGCCCTCGCCGGGCGGCACCACGTCGCCGTGGGCGTTCAGCGCGATCGTCGGGCCGCCGGCGCCGTAGCGGCGCCGCACGATCAGGTTGGTGAGCGACTGCAGGCCGTAGGCGCGCACCTCGTCGGCTGGCACCGGGTGCTTCTCGGCCTCGAAGCCGAAGGCCGCCAGCAGCTCGGCGGTGCGCTCGGCGTGCGGCGCGTTGTTGCCGGGCGGGGAGTCGGTGGGCACCTTCACCAGTTCCTGCAGCAGCGTCACCTGCTCGTCGAAGTGGGCGTCGATCCAGGCGTCGAGTCGGTCGTGGGGGGTGCTCATGGGGTGTCGTGGCTCAGAGTGCCGAGCAGGTGCATGAAAGCCTCGACCGCGAGCTGCATGTCGTCGGCCGTGGTGGATTCGAGCGGGTTGTGGCTGATGCCGGCGTTCTCGCCGCGCACGAACAGCATGGCCTGCGGCATCACCTCGTGCAGCTTCATCGCGTCGTGGCCGGCGCCGCTGGGCAGATGGTGCACCGGCAGGCCGGTGGCGGCGACGGCGGCTTCCCAACGGCGCTGCCAGGCCGCGTCGCTGGGAGCGGCCGCGGCGCGCACGGTTTCCTCGAGGTGGTAGGCGAGGCCGCGGCGCTCGCAGATCGCGGCCAGCCGGTCCCGCACGTCGGCCGCCATCGCATCGCGCACCTCGTTGGTGGTGGAGCGGATGTCGAGGCTGAAGCGGCAGCGGCCCGGCACGACATTGATCGAACCGTTGGGCACCTCCAGCATGCCGACGGTGCCGACCAGGTGCGGCGCCGCGGCGGCGCGCTGCTCGACATAGAGCGCCAGCTCGGCGACCGCGGTGGCGGCGTCGCGCCGGCGGTTCATCGGCGTGGTGCCGGCGTGGCTGGCGACGCCGCTCACCTCGCCGAGGTAGCGCAGGCTGCCGTTGATGGAGCTCACCACGCCCAGCGGCAGGTCCAGCTCGTTGAGCACCGGCCCCTGCTCGATGTGCACCTCGACGAAGCCGAGGTAGCGCGCCACGTCGCGCGCCTCGGCCGCGATGGCCTCCAGCGTCGCCGGCAGGCCGGCGGCCTGCATCGCGGCGCGCATCGTCACGCCGTCGGCGTCCTGCTGATCGAGCCAGGTGGGGTCGAAGTGGCCGATCACCGCGCCGGAGCCGAGGAAGGTGGCCTTGTAGCGCTGGCCTTCCTCTTCGGCGAAGCCGATCACCTCCAGGCCGAAGGGCAGGCGCCGGCCGGCGCGGTGCAGTTCGCGCACGCAGGCCATCGGCACCAGGATGCCGAGCCGGCCGTCGTACTTGCCGCCGTTGCGCACGGTGTCGTAGTGGCTGCCGGTCAGCAGGCGGCGAGGTCGCTGCTTGTCGTCGATCGGGCCACCGTGGTAGACGCCCACCACGTTGCCCACCGCATCGATGCGCACCTCGTCGAAGCCGCAGTCGTCACGCATCCAGGCCTGCAGCTGTGCCGCGCAGGCGCGGTGCGCCTCGGTCAGGTAGGTGACGGTGAGTTCGCCGCGTTCGCCGTAGCCCGGGTCGGTGTGCACCGCCAGTCGCTCGGCCCAGTCCCACACCTGGTCGCCCAGCACCGGCGTGATGCCGAACTTGTCGTTCAGGCGGATCTCGGCGATGCGGTCGATCTGGCGCAGGCACTCGGCCAGCTCGAGCTCCGGGTGGCCTTGCAGCCGGCGTTCGAGGGTGGCGATGATCTGCCGTCGGTGCAGGCCCGTGCCGCGCGCGCCGCGTACCGCCATCACGAACGGCCAGCCGAAGCGCTCGCCGTAGGCGGCGTTGAGACGCTGCACCTGCGCGAACTCCTCCGGCGTGCAGTGATTCAGGCCGGCTGCTGCCTGCTCGTGGGTCGACTCGGCCGTCAGCGCGCCGGCCACCGCCGCCTTGCCGGCCAGTTCGGGGTGGGCGCGCACCAGCGCGAGCTGGGCGTCGCGGCCGCTCGTGCGGACGATGCCGACCAGCGCATGCTTCAGCTGCGCGAGGCTCGCGAACGGCCGCTGCTGCAGCGCCGCCGCGGCAATCCAGGGCGAGTGTTCGTAGAGCCCGTCGAGCGCGGCCAGCGCCGGGCCCGGCGCCGCGGCATTGAGCCAGTCCAGCGTCAGCGGCCGAGGGATCACGTTGCCGTCGGTGTTCATGTCTGCCCCTCGCTTGCGGTGGCGCGCCGCTCTCGATCCCCCGAGGGGATCTCGCCCGCCTTCGGGCGGCCGTTCGTCGGGCTCATGGCGTCTGCCACGGGTGGGTGGCCTGCCAGTGCCGCGCGATGTCGATGCGCCGGCACACCCAGACGCGGTCGTGCGCCTCGATGTGGTCGAGGAAGCGTTGCAGCGACGCGATGCGGCCAGGCTTGCCGAGCAGGCGGCAGTGCATGCCGATCGACATCATCTTGGGGGCGTCCTCGCCTTCGGCGTAGAGCGCGTCGAAGCTGTCGCGCAGGTAGGTGAAGAAGTGCTCGCCGGTGTTGAAGCCCTGCGCCTGCACGAAGCGCATGTCGTTGGTGTCGAGCGAGTAGGGCACCACCAGGTGCGGCTGCGTGCTGCCGTCGGTCTTGGTGACCGTCATCCAGAACGGCAGGTCGTCGCCGTAGTAGTCGCTGTCGTACTCGTAGCCGCCCTGGTCGGCGACGAGCCGGCGGGTGTTGGGGCTGTCGCGCCCGGTGTACCAGCCCAGCGGCCACTCGCCGCCGGTCAGCTCGCGCAGCAGCTGCGTGCCGATGCCGATGTGGCGCCGCTCGGTGGCCTCGGGCAGGTTCTGGTAGTGGATCCAGCGCAGGCCGTGGTTGGCGATCTCGTAGCCGCTCTCCATGAAGGCGGCCAGCAGCTCCGGATAGCGCTGCAGCGCCATGCCGACGCCGAACACCGTGAGCGGCAGGCGACGCTTCTCGAACTCGCGCAGGATGCGCCACACGCCGACGCGCGAGCCGTACTCGTACATCGACTCCATCGTCATGTGGCGGTTCTCGTAGGCCTGGGCGGTGATCAGCTCGGACAGGAAGGTCTCCGAGGTCGGGTCGCCGTGCAGCGGGCTGTTCTCGCCGCCTTCCTCGTAGTTCAGCACGAACTGCACCGCGATCCTCGCGCCGCCGGGCCAGCGCGCGTGCGGGACGTCGCGGCCGTAGCCGCGCAGGTCGCGGGGGTAGGGAGGGATCGGGTCCATGGCGGCGGGCCTTGCAAGAAACGAGCGCAGTCCGTCCGCTCACCCGGCCGGCCGCAGCGCGGCGTCGAGGTCGTGGACGCGCGGGTTGAGGCGCAGGTTGCGCTCGACGTTGTGCAGGTGGGCGTCGAGCAGCTTCACCGCGGCGCGGGCGTCGCGCCGTTCCAGCGCGTCGACGAGGGCCACGTGCTCGGCCTGCGAGTGCTCGGCCGAGTGCGAGGACTGGTACATCAGCGAGATCAGCGACGAGCGCGACAGCAAGTCGGTCAGCAGCTGCGCCAGCACCTCGTTGCCGACCATGCGGGCGAGGATCATGTGGAAGTCGGCCAGCAGCCGGGTGCGGCCGGGCACGTCGGTGCGCAGCACGGCCTCGCGCTCGGCACGCAGGTGGGCGCGCAGCTCGGCGATCTGCGTGTCGGTGATCGTCGCGCACAGCTTGCGCACCATCGCGGTCTCCAGCATCTGCCGCACCTCGAACACCTGGCGCGCCTCCTGCACGCCGGGCCGGGCGACGAAGGCGCCGCGCGCCGGCTCGAGCGTGACCAGGCGGTCGCGGCTCAGCTGGTTGAGGGCCTGGCGCACCAGGGTGCGCGAGACCTTGAAGAGGTCGGCGATCTTCTGCTCGGCCAGCTTGGTGCCCGGCATCAGCCGGCGTTCGACGATGGCGGTGGTGATCGCGTCGACGATGCGCTGCGTGGCACTGGTGTCGGCCTCCGGCGCGGCGCGTGCCGCCGCGCCGGCACGGCGGCGCCGCGACGGTGCGGGCTTCAGGGCCTGGAGCGGGGCGGCGGCGGTGCGAGGCATCGTTTCGGTGCGGTATCGGCGGCGTCGCGGCCCGGCAGGTCCATGGCACGGTGCTTGCGACGACCGGCAAAGTGTATACACTTTTGTGCACAGCTCGAGCCGGCGGCGCCGCGTGATGCGGCCCGCCGACACGGACGACACGCCCCATCCCGCGACCACCACCGGAGCGCCGCCGCCACGACCATGGGACGACTCACCACCCACGTGCTCGACACGATGAACGGCTGCCCCGCCGCCGGCATGGCGGTGACGCTGTGGCGCCTGGCGCCGCAAGGCGCCGAGTGCCTCGCCGAACTGCGCCTCAACGACGACGGCCGCGCCGACGCACCGTTGCTGGAGGGCACGGCGATGCAGCCGGGCCGCTACCGCCTGGTCTTCGCGGTGGCCGACTACTTCCGCGCGCGCGGCGTCGCGCTGCCGGAGCCGCCCTTCCTCGACGAGGTGCCGCTGGAGTTCGGCCTGGCCGACCCGGCGCTGCACTACCACGTGCCCTTGCTGGCCAGCCCCTGGGCCTACTCCACCTACCGCGGCAGCTGAGCGGCGCGATCGACGACGACAACCACGATGGACGCCTACCTGCTCGATTGGGCCAACCTGCTGCTGCGCTGGCTGCACGTGGTCACCGCGGTCGCCTGGATCGGTGCCTCGCTGCACTTCGTGCTGCTCGACGACAGCCTCTACAAGCCCGAGGACCCGGAGCTGAAGATGAAGGGCGTCGACGGCGAGGCCTGGGCGGTGCATGGCGGCGGCTTCTATCACTCGAACAAGTACCTGGTGGCGCCGCCCAACCTGCCCGAGAAGCTGCACTGGTCGTACTGGGAGAGCTACGTGACCTGGCTGTCGGGCTTCGCGCTGCTGTGCGTGCTGTACTTCGTCAACGCTTCGTCCTTCCTGGTCGACAAGGCGGTGTTCGACTGGTCGCCCGGCGCCGCGGTGGCCGGCGCGCTGGCCTACCTGGTGCTGGGCTGGGTGGTCTACGACGGCATCTGCCGCGTGTTCGGCCGCAGGCCCGACGGCTCGGTGGGCGGTGACCTGAAGGTCGGCATCGGTGTCTTCCTCTACACCTGCGTGGCGGCCTGGATCGCCTGCCACCTGTTCGCGGGGCGCGCCGCCTTCCTGCTGACCGGCGCGATGCTGGCCACGGTGATGAGCGCCAACGTGCTGATGGTCATCATCCCCGGCCAGCGCAAGGTGGTGGCGGCGCTGCGCGCGAAGCAGCCTGTCGACCCGAACCACGGCAAGCGCGGCAAGCAGCGCAGCGTGCACAACACCTACTTCACGATGCCGGTGCTGATCGCGATGCTGTCCAACCACTACGGCATGGTCACGCAGCACCACCTCAACTGGCTGGTGCTGGTGCTGATGATGCTGGCGGGTGCACTGATCCGGCTGTTCTTCGTGCTCCGGCACAAGGCGCCGCCGCGCTGGGAGATCGCCGCCGCGGCCGTCGCCCTCCTGGCCGGCGTGGCGCTGCTGGTCGCGCCGCCGAAGGCCGACGCCGTCGTGGGGCAGGCGGCTGCGGCGGTTCCGGTGAGCTTCGCGCAGGTGCAGGCGGTGGTCGGCGAGCGCTGCGCGATGTGCCACAACGCCCAGGTCGTCAGCAAGAACGTCCAGCTCCACACGCCCGAGCTGATCGCCAGCCACGCGCAGCAGATCTACCAGCAGGCGGTGGTGCTGAAGGCGATGCCGATGAGCAACGCCACGCAGATGACCGACGCCGAGCGCGCGCTGCTGGGCCGCTGGTACGAGGCCGGGGCATCGCCCAGGTAGCGGGCACCGCCTGGGTACGCGCCTTGCAAGCGCCCGAGGGCATTCGAGGAGAACGCCATGACTTCGGGCACCCCCCCCACCGTCCATCCGGTCGACGAGAAACTGCCTGCAGGCCGGCTGACGGCGCTGGGCCTGCAGCACGTGCTGGTGATGTACGCCGGCGCGGTGGCCGTGCCGCTGATCGTCGGCCGCGCGCTCAAGCTGAGCCCCGAGCAGGTGGCGCTGCTGATCTCGGCCGACCTGTTCTGCTGCGGCATCGCCACGCTGATCCAGTCGCTCGGCGCGACGCGCTGGTTCGGCATCAAGCTGCCGGTCATGATGGGCGTGACCTTCGCCGCGGTGGGCCCGATGGTGGCGATGGCCGGACCGGGCGGCACCGAGGCCGCGCGGGCCATCTTCGGCGCGATCATCGGTGCGGGCCTGCTGGCCATCTTCATCGCGCCGGTGATGGGCCGCCTGTTGCGCTTCTTCCCGCCGGTGGTGACCGGCACCATCATCGCGGTGATCGGCATCAGCCTGATGCGCGTGGGCATCGGCTGGGCGATGGGCGGGCCGGCCCACCTGGCCCAGTTCACCGACGTGCCGCGGCTGGTGGTGATGGTCGACCAGGCCAAGGCCGAGGCGCTGGCCGGCAATGCGGCGGTGGCCGCGCTGTCGGCCGGCTCGGCCCCGGCGGCGGGTGTCGCGACGCAGGCGGCCGCCGCGGCCACGGCCTCGGCCAATGCCGGCACGAACGCAGGCACCGCCCCCGTGCCGGTCGTCACCAGGCTGCCCGGGCCGGTGCCGCAGAAGGACAACCCGGCCTACGGCGCACTGGACAACATGGCGATCGCAGCCTTCGTGCTGGTGGTGATCCTGCTGATCTCCAAGTACGGCCGCGGCTTCATCGCCAACATCTCGGTGCTGCTGGGCATCGTGGTGGGCTGCGTGGTGGCCGCCTCGATGGGCAAGATGGGCTTCGACAAGGTGGCCAAGGCGCACTGGTTCGACGTGGTCACGCCGTTCGCCTTCGGCACGCCGGTGTTCGACCCGGTGCTGATCGCGACGATGACGCTGGTGATGATCGTCGTGATGATCGAGTCGACCGGCATGTTCCTCGCGCTGTCCGACATCACCGGCAAGCCGATCGACCAGAAGGAACTGACGGCCGGGTTGCGCACCGACGGGCTGGGCACGCTGATCGGCGGCATCTTCAACACCTTCCCGTACACCAGCTTCTCGCAGAACGTGGGCCTGGTGGGCGTGACCGGCGTGCGCAGCCGCTACGTGTGCGTGGCGGCGGGCCTGATCATGATCGTGCTGGGCCTGCTGCCGAAGATGGCAGCGCTGGTCGAGTCGGTGCCCACCTTCGTGCTGGGCGGCGCGGGGCTGGTGATGTTCGGCATGGTGGCCGCCACCGGCATCCGCATCCTCGCCGCGGTGGACTACAAGACCCACCGCCACAACCTCTACATCGTCGCCATCTCCATCGGCTTCGGCATGCTGCCGCTGGTGGCGCCGCGCTGGACGCAGCAGATGCACCACAGCCTGCATCCGCTGCTGGAGTCGGGCATCCTGCTGGCGGCGCTGAGCGCGGTGCTGCTGAACCTGTTCTTCAATGGCGCCAAGGGCGGCGCGGCGGATGCGGTCGAGGCGGCGAAGCTGGCCGAGGCGCATTGATTTTCTGGGTGGTGGTGTGTGGTGCGGTAGGCGGTGTGCGCCGGGGGCTCGGGTGGGGGCGGTCGGCGCCGCGCGCCGACGCCACTGCGGTGCTCGCGTCGGGGTGGCGTCGCGGAACTCGCTGCGTTCGCTGCGCTCACTGCGCTCGGACAACCGCGACGGGTCAGTCAACGAAGCGCGCTGCGCGCGCCCACCCCGACGCTGCGCGCCTCGTCGCCCCCGACCTCGCCCCCGGCGCACACCGCCTGCCGCACCCGTCAAGCTCGTGGTGCTCCGCCAGCCCCACCCGTCTCTGCCGACGAGGGGTCGGATCGCATCGGGCGCGCATGCGAGGCGCCGAGGCGCGCAGGGTGCTTGGCCGCGCGCGCAGCGCGCTTCGTCCTCCGATCCGTCGCGGCTGTCCGAGCGCAGCGAACGCAGTGAGCGCAGTGAGTTCCGCGACGCGGCCACGCACCCGAGCACCGCAGGGCAGCCGCCGCGCAGCGGCGGCCGCCGACCCTGCGCGCCTGGTGTGGTCCGACCCCTCGTCGGCCGCCCGTCTCGACGCATGAACGTCTCGCAACCCCTCCAAGCGCCGCCACCATGCCCACCCTGCTGATCCACAACGCCCGCCTCGTCGTCACGATGGACGCGCAGCGGCGCGAGATCGCCGACGGCAGCGTGTTCATCCGCGACCACGTGATCGAGGCGGTCGGTCCGGCCGCCGAACTGCCGGCCACCGCCGACGAGGTGATCGACGCCCGCGACCACATCGTCGTGCCCGGGCTGGTCAACACCCACCACCACATGTACCAGTCGCTGACGCGCGTGATCGCGCAGGACTGCGAACTGTTCGACTGGCTGGGCACGCTCTACCCGATCTGGGCCGGGCTCACGCCGGAGATGGTGCAGGTGTCGACGCAGACTGCGATGGCCGAGCTGCTGCTGGCCGGCTGCACGACCAGCAGCGATCACCTCTATCTCTATCCCAACGGGGTGACGCTCGACGACAGCATCGAGGCGGCCACGGAGATCGGCATGCGCTTCCACGCCGCGCGCGGCTCGATGAGCGTCGGCCAGAGCCAGGGTGGCCTGCCACCCGACCGCGTGGTGGAGGCCGAGCCGGCGATCCTGAAGGAGACGCAGCGGCTGATCGAGCGCTGGCACGACCCGGCGCGCCACGCGATGCTGCGCATCGTCGTCGCGCCTTGTTCGCCGTTCTCGGTGAGCCGCACGCTGATGCGCGAGTCGGCGGCGCTGGCGCGCAGTTTCGGTGTCTCGCTGCATACCCACCTGGCCGAGAACGACAAGGACATCGACTACTCGCGCCAGAAGTTCGGCATGACGCCGGCCGAGTACGCCGAGGACCTGGGCTGGGTCGGCCGCGACGTGTGGCACGCGCACTGCGTCAAGCTCGACGGGCCGGGCATCGGCCTGTTCGCCCGCACCGGCACCGGCGTGGCGCACTGCCCGTGCTCGAACATGCGGCTGGCCTCCGGCATCGCCCCGGTGCGGGCGATGCGCGACGCCGGCGTGGCGGTCGGCCTGGGCGTCGACGGCTCGGCGTCGAACGACGGCGGCCACCTGCTGGCCGAGGCCCGCATGGCGATGCTGCTGCAGCGCGTGGCCCACGGGCCGGAACGCGGGCCGTCGGCGATGGGGGCGCGCGAAGCGCTCGAGCTCGCCACCCGGGGTGGGGCCGAGGTGCTGAACCGCGACGACATCGGCGCGCTGGCGCCGGGCATGGCGGCCGACCTGGCGATCTTCGCGCTCGACGACGTGGGCCTGACCGGCGCGTTGCACGACCCGCTGGCCGCGCTGCTGTTCTGCCAGCCGCCGCGCGCCCGCCACACGGTGGTCCACGGACGCCTGGTGGTGCGCGACGGACGCCTGACGACGGTGGACCTGCCCGCGCTGGTGAGGCGGCACAACCGGCTGGCGCGGCAGCTCGTCGAGAGCGCCGGCCGCTCCTGAAGGGCCGGGCGGCCGGCCCCGGCTCGGCGCGGCGTTTCCCCGTATCCGCGTGCCGCGGAACATTGATATGCTAGTGACATATCAATTGATCGAAGGAGACCGCCATGGCCGACGCCGCCGCCCCGATCGAGCGCAAGAAGCGCACGATCACCGAGATCCGCGACTCGAAGAAGAGCGGCGAGAAGATGGTCTACACCTCGGTACCCGACTACACCTCGGCGAAGTGGGCCGAGATGGCCGGCGTCGACGTGGCCGTCGTCGGCGACAGCCTGGCGATGGTCGCGCACGGCCACACGAACACCGTGCCGGCGACGATGGACATGATGGTGATGCACGCGCAGGCGGTGCGGCGCGGCGCGCCGCGCACCTTCACGCTCGGCTGCATGCCCTACCAGAGCTACAACACGGTGGACCGCGCGCTGGTCAACGCCACACGCTTCATGCAGGACGGCGGCTGCGACGCGGTCAAGCCGCAGGGCGGCAAGTCGCAGGCGCACATCCTGAGGGCGCTGGTCGACTCGGGCATCCCGACCGCCTCGCACATCGGGCTCACGCCGCACACCATCGCGATGTTCGGCGGCTTCAGGATCCAGGGCCGCACCGCCGACGCGGCGATGAAGATCCTGGAGGACGCCTTCGCGATCCAGGACGCCGGCTGCTTCATGCTGGAGTTCGAGGCGGTGCCGGCGAAGATCGCGAAGGTGATCTCGGAGCAGCTCGAGATCCCCACCATCGGCATCGGCGCCGGCGCCGGCTGCGACGGCCAGATCCTGCTGTCCTACGACCTTCTGGGCGTGTTCACCGACTTCAAGCCCAAGTTCACCAAGCGCTACGCCAACCTCACCGAGGTCGCGGTGCAGGGCCTGAAGGCCTATGTCGACGAGGTGAAGACCGGCCGCTTCCCGGACGACGACCACAGCTACGGCGTCGACGACCGCGAGTACGAGCAGTTCATGACACTGGTGGAGAAGCGCCGCCACGTGTGAGGCACGGCGGGCCCGGCCCGCCCGCTCAGACCTCGACCGACACCGTCGCCTTGGTGAATTCCTCGAGGTTGTCGAGCAGCGCGTCGAGGGCGTGGGCCGCTGCGGCCTCGTCCCGCGCCACGATCGCGCGGGCCAGGCGGCCGTGCAGCGCGGCCATCGCCGGCAGGTCGGCGGCCTGGCGGTAGTGCAGGAACCAGAAGCGTCGCGACAGCCCGTGCATCAGGCCCATCGCGCCGGCCGCGAACTCGTTGCGCGCAGCCTTCAGGCTCAGGTCGTTGAAGGACTTGTCGGCGCGCATGAAGGCGGTGGCGTCACCGCTGATCGCGGCGGCCTCGAAGGCCTTGGCAAGCGCGGTGAACTCGGCGAGTTCGTCGTCGCTCGCGCGGCGTGCGGCGCAACGCACGATCAGCCGTTCGACCTCGCGGCGTGTCTCCAGCAGTCGCAACTGCTTGCGCACGTCGATCTCGGACACCAGGTTGCCGCGCTGCGGCAGGATCGACACCAGGTGTTCGCGCGCGAGCCGCTGCAGGGCCTCGCGCACCGGCGTGCGGCCGATGCCGAGGCGCTGGGACAGCTCGGCCTCCGACATGGCGGTACCGGGGCGCAGCTCGAGCGTGACGATCAGCTCCTCGATTTTCCGGTAGGCCTGCCCGGTCAGTGTCTCGGGGCGGACGGTCGGCGATGCGGTGAGCGGATCGGGCGCGGGCCGCTCGGTGGGCCGCCGTGGCGGGCGTTGTAGGGGCGCGCGGCGCGGCGCGGTCTTCGTCGGGGCGGGGCGTGCTGGCATCTTGCTGCTCTTCTACGGATCGGCCGCTGTGACCGCGCCCCGGGGTCGCCAGGCGATCCGGGGCGCAGCACCCGCATCGATCGGCTCGGCGGCAGGTGGCCGTGGGCGGCGCGATCGACGCGCCGCCGCAGTGTAGAGCCAGGCGTCGGGCCGGCCCTACAGCGCCATCGCGCGCCGCTCGTCGTTCTCGAGGATCGGTCCGTCGAGCGTGACGCGGGTGTTCTGCACGTCGGAGGTACGGAAGCGCGCGATGATGGGCCGCAGCTCTTCCTTCACGTGCTCGTTGCTGTAGCCGTTGAACAGGTGGCCGAGCAGCCCGCGCCGCAGGTCGCTGGTCCCCATCAGGTAGTCGGCGATCGGGTACGACAGGTTCATGTTGTACTTCATCATGATCCCCTGGTTGTGGTGCGCGGTGTGGTGGCGCCGGATCGTGTTGATGAAGGGCATGTTGCGCACGAACCAGTTGTCGTGCACGTGGCAGCAGTAGTGGAAGATCTCGTAGTTCAGGTACATCGCCACCATCGTGATGAAGACGATGTAGCCCGCGTTGGCGTTCCACACCAGGCTGGTCAGGAAGCCCAGCGTCGTGCCGCCGATGCCCAGCACCGTGAGCACGCGCCACGGGAAGAACACGATGCGGAACTCGCGCGTCGTGTCGATGGTGGGCTCGTTATCGGTGAAGTACTGGTGGTGTTCGCGGGTGTGGCGCTCGTAGATGGCGCGCAGTGCGAACACGTCGATGCGACGGTGCATCACGTGGGTGTGCATCGCCCACTCGACGAAGTTGCCGAACAGGAACACCGGCGCGACCATCAGCCACTCCCAGGTCGGGTTCTGCAGCTGCGTGGCGCAATACCAGATGCCACCGATGCCGGCGGCGAACATCACCGCGACGTGGAGCAGCCCGTTGTAGAGCGGACTGATGTTGGACTTGTACTGTTCGCGGAACTTGCGTTGACGTTCGGTCATCATGGCGGGTCTCCGATTGTCGGTATGGTACTGACATATTAGTTGCCGACAAAGGCTTCGTCAAGTCCTCCGGTCTCGGGGTTTCACCGGGGCCGCGTCGCTGGTCAGCGGGAGGGCGCGGCGCGCGCCGCGACCCGGAGGCCGGCGCCTCAGGCGTCGAGCCGCGTGCGCAGCCAGTCGACCACGCCGCGCCAGGAGCGGAAGTCCGTGACCGAGCGGACGTCGATGTCGGGCTGGGCCTCGGCCAGCAGCTTGGCCAGCGAGCGGCCGGGGCCGAGCTCCAGCACCACCCGCACGCCGCTCTCGGACAGCTCGCGCATGCAGTCCGCCCAGCGCACCGGCTCGGCGATCGCGCGGGCCAGCGCCGCCAGGCCTCCCGCGGCGTCGAAGCAGCGTCGTCCGTCGATGCCGCGCAGCACCGGCGCGGCTGGCGCCTGCGCCGGCGTGTCGGCGATCACGGCCGCGAAGCGGTGGGCTGCGGCCGCCAGCAGCGGCGTGTGCGAGGGCACATGCACCTCGAGTCGGCGCAGCCACGCGCCGCGCGGCGCCAGCGCGGTCTCGGCCGCGTCGAGCGCGGCGGTCGGTCCGGCCAGCACCGCATGGTCGTCGCCGTTGACGATGGCCACGTGCAGGCCCGCGGCGTCGGCCTGCTCGACAATCGCCCGCAGCGGCAGGCCGCGCACCGCGAGCATGCCGCTGCCCGGCGGGCTGGCTTCGTCCATCATCGCGGCGCGCGTCGCCGCGAGCCGCGCCGAGGTGGCGACGTCCCAGGCTCCGGCGCAACTCCAGGCCGACACCTCACCGACGCTGTAGCCGGCAAAGGCTGCCGGCGCCGCCGGCAGATCGGGCGCCAGGATCTCCCAGCTGGCGCGGGCCAGCGCGACGAGCGCCGGCTGCGCCCAGGCATTCGCGTTCAGGCCGATGCCGGCCTGCGCCTCGGCCACGAGGTCGCAGCCGAGCGCCGCGCCGAAGGCCTGCAGTACGGCGCGGCCGCGCGGGTGCGTAGCCACCAGGTCGAACATGTCGGGCGACTGCGTGCCCTGGCCGGGGCAGACGATGGCGAAGTCGCGCACCCGGATGGGCCTTCAGCGTGTGGGTTCGAGGGCGGCGACGAACAGGCAGGCCGCCAGCAGGTCGGCGCTGCCGCCGGGGCTCAGCCAGCGTTCGACCAGCTGCCGGTGCACGCGCACCGCGTGCGACTGCCAGCCGCTGCGGTGCACGCCGCCGGCGTCGAGGAACTGCCGCGCGGCCGTCTGCGCGAACGCGAGCCCGCCCGCTCCGCCGCGATGCAGCAGGTTGGTGTCGGCCAGTTCGGCCATCAGCGCGAAGAAGGCCTGCACGCGCGCCGCGTTGGCCGCGCCGCTGCGCGCCAGCGCGTCGCGGTAGGCCGGCAGCGCGATGCGGTAGACCGACGGGAAGCCGGCCGCCGCCTCGGCCTGCGCGCCGCCGGCGCCGTGCGTGGCGGTGACGCGGCTGCCGTGACTGCTGCCGTCGCGCCGGTGCGCAGCGATGTCGGCGCCCCAGAGCTGCCGCACGCGCTGGCCGAGCGGGGCGCGATCCTGCGGTGCGCACTCGCCGGCCGCCGCCGCCAGCAGACCGAGGTTGAAGATCGCGCCACGGTGCGTGTTGATGCCGCCGGTCGCGCGCAGCATGCGCGCCTCGGCCTCGCGACCGAGTCGGTTCAGCGTGGCGAAGCGCGCGCCCTGCGCACCGGCCGCGGCGGCCTGCTCGAAATAGCGGCGCAGTGCCAGGCTGCTGCGCACGAAGCTCGCCGCGTCCATGTCGCGGTGGCTGCCGCTGTCGCACAGGCTCACGAGCCCGGGCTTGGGGTAGGTGACCAGCTCGCCCAGCAGCGCCCGCACCGCGGCGTTGCGCACGGCGCGCGGCGCGTGTCCGCACGCCGGCTCGACGTGCGGGAACGGGAGCTGATTCGGCAGGCTCAGCATGGTGCCGACACGGTACCCCAGGCGGCCCACACCGCGGCCCGTTCGCGCAGCGCAGGACCGTGGTCGGACTTCAGCAGCAGCTGCGCCGGCGCAGCCGCCAGTTCGCGCCAGGCCACGCCGGCACCGTCGGGCAGCTGGATCTCGCCGTCGAGCCGGGTGGCGCTGTCGGCCTGCACCTCGGCGAGCGCCTGCAACCAGTCGCGCGCGGTGGCTGCGGTGGGTGGGCAGGCCAGCAGGTCGAGGTCGGATTGCTCGGTCAGGTAGTCGAGCCCGCTGGCCTGCTGCCAGAACGCCGAACCGAACACATAGACCGGCAGGCCGAGCGCGAAGGCGCGGGACTCGAGCAGCGCGGCCGGTTCGCGCAGGCGCGGCGGCAGGTGGGCCAGCGCGTCGCCCAGCGCCGGCGGCGCCGAGACCAGGCGCACGGCAGCCGGTGCCACGGTGAACGACAGGCGGCGCTTGCGCGGCTGCGGCGGCAGCGCCAGCCCGAGCGGCAGGCGGCCCGGGTCATCGCCGGGCAGTGTGGTGCGGCCGATGAAGGGCCGACCGGCCCGCGCCCAGTCGACCACGGCCTGTGCATCGGCCGCGTCGCCGAGGCCGGCCAGCTCGGCCGCGCCGAGATCCGGTGCGAGCCACACGCGCCGGTGCCGCCACGGCCTGGCGCTCAGCGGAGAGGCTTCCATCGCAAGTCCCGGCTCAGGCCGCCGTCAGCACCGCCTGCACCACGTCGTGGGCGAGCGTGCGGCCGCCGCGCTCGCGGCCGAGCGCAGCCCGCGGGTCGGGGCCCGCCGGCACGCTCAGTGCCTGCGCCAGGCCCTCGGCGAGCGCGCCCTGCGGCCACACCGCCTCGACCGCCCCGAGCCGTGCGTAGTTGTCGACGCCGGGCCCGAAGATCGCCGAGCTGCGGCAGAGTGCCTGCAGCTCCTCGATCGGGATCTGCGTGATGCGCGCCATGGCCGGCAGCGCCATCACGCGGATCTGCGCGTCGGCCAGCGCATAGGTGCGGTCGGCGATCATGCCCAGCGCGAGGAAGCCGCCGCTCACCGCCTCGCCGTACACCAGGCTCAGCAGCAGGTGGCCGCGCAGGCGCGCGACCTCGAAGCACTTGGCCAGGTGCGCCAAGTAGCCGCCGTTGCCGAGCAGCTCGTCGCGCCGCGACAGCTGCTGGCCCTGGGTGTCGACCAGCATCAGGATCGGCCGGCCGGGGTGCTCGCGCACCACCTGCAGCACCCGGCCGGCCAGCGCATAGGCGAGGTCGACGCCGATCGCCGCGTGGTCGCGGGTGCCGATCACCGCGACCGGCCCGTTGGCGCTGTGGCCGCTGCCCCAGACCAGCAGGCCCTCCGTGCGCACGTCGTGGCCGCCGGGGAACAGGGCATCGCACAGGGTCAATACGTCGGCACGTGCATCAGGCATCGCTGCGCTCCTTCACGCGGTCGGCGAGGGCGGTGAAGGCCGCGGTGTCGAGCAGCGGCAGCTGCCTCGGCTCGGCCACGCCCAGGCCCGACCAGATGTCGACCGCGTCCGGCGACGCGCCGAAGCGCTCGAGCCGGCGGCCCAGCGCCGCGTGCTCGCGCTCCATCGCCTCGAGCGTCAGCGGCACCGGCCGGTCGAAGAAAGCCGCGACCGCCTGCCGCAGGTCGTCCATCGTGTCGCGCGCGAAGCCGTCGGCTTCGCCGATCAGGTAGCGGTGCTTGCCGCCCATCGTGCGCCACACCAGCGCGCGGTCCTTGGCGTCGAACTCCTCCACGCCCTTCTGCGACTCGATCACCTCCGGCCCCGACACCGACAGCCGGCCTTCCTCGGTCATCACGATGTGGTCGCAGCAGCGCGCGACGATGCCCAGCCCCCCGTAGCAGCCGTTGGCTCCCCCCGAGACCACGATCACCGGCACGCCGGCGGCGCGCGCGGAGAACACGGCGCGCTGGATCTCGGAGATCGCGATCAGCCCGGCGTTGGCCTCGTGCAGACGCACGCCGCCGGTGTCGAGCAGCAGCACCACGGCGGCCGGCCGGTCGCGCGCGGCGCGCTCCAGCAGGCCGGTGAGCTTGGCGCCATGCACCTCGCCGACGGAGCCGCCCATGAAGCCCGGCTCCTCGGCGGCGAACAGCACAGGCCGGCCGGCCAGCGTGGCGCGGCCGATCATCACGCCGTCGTCCAGCGCGCGTGGCTGGCCGAGCTGTTCGAGGTGGGGGCTGACGATGCGCTGCGACGGCGGCAGCCATTCGCTCACCGAGCCGGCGTCGAACAGCCCGCGCACGCGCTGGCGCGCGGTGGCCTCGTAGAAGCTGCGCGCCGCGTCGGGCGTCGGCACCGCAGCGGCGGCGGGCGGATCGATGGGATCGTTCGTCATCCGCGCAACTCCTCCATCGCCTGCGCCAGGCGCAAGGCGACCACCGACGGCGTCGCGCCGGCATCGTTCACGGTGACCAGCAGGTTGCCGATGCGGTGGCGCGCGGCGAAGTTCGCGGCCACGGCCTGCCAGGTGTCGGTGTAGCCCTCGATCGAGGTGTCGATCACGAAGCGCAGGCGGCCGTCGAGCGCCTTCGGTTCGAGCAGCGCCTCCATGTTGCCGGAGCTCACCACGCCGGCCAGCGCGGGCGCCTGCCCGGCCGGCAGCGGCTCGAAGGGGCCGAACTCGTATTCCAGATGTTCCATCGCGCGGCTCGCTCGTTCACCAGTTGCGGAAGCGGTTGGGCGGGTCGTAGAGCCCGCCGGACCAGCGCACCAGGTCCTTGATCGACTTCGCGGCCAGCAGGTCGCGCGTGGCCAGGCGCGGGTCGATGTCCAGGTCCTCGGGCCGCTGGATGATGCCCTGGCGGCGCAGCGCCTCGACCGCGAGCGGGTCGCGCGCCAGCCCCACCGGCGTGTAGCCGGCCACGCCGCGGATCGCCTGCTCGCGTTCGGCCAGCGTGTTGCAGCGGTGCAGGTGGGCGATGCCTTCCTCGGTGACGATGTGGGTCACGTCGTCGCCGTAGATCATCACCGGCGGCAGATCGAGGTCGAAGTCCTGCTGCAGCTGCCAGGCGTCGAGCCGGTCGACGAAGGTCGGCTGCATCTTCTCGCGGAAGGTCTCGACCAGCTGCACCACCAGCTTGCGGCCGCGCGGCATGGACGACATGCGCGAGGCCGCGCTTTCCTCGCCGGCCTTCAGCCAGCCGGGGCTGGCGTGGCGCCGCCCGCGCGACTCGGAGCCGAAGTTGGGCGCGCCGCCGAAGCCGGCGATGCGGTTGAGCGTGGCGGTCGACGAATTGCCTTCCAGGTCGATCTGCAGCGTCGAGCCGATGAACAGGTCGACGTAGTGGCCTGCGAGCTGGCAGAACACGCGGTTCGAACGCATCGTGCCATCGGGGCCGTTGAAGAACACGTCGGAGCGCTGCTCGATGTAGCGCTCCATGCCGAGCTCGGAGCCGGCGCAGTGGATGCCCTTGACGAAGCCGGCCTCGATCGCCGGGATCAGCGTCGGGCAGGGGTTGACCGTCATGTAGCTGCAGATCTTGTCCTTCAGCCCCAGCGACGCGGCATAGGTCGGCAGGATCAGCTCGATCGCCGCGGTGTCGAAGCCGATGCCGTGGTTGAGCCGGTTGATCTGGTAGGGCGCGTACAGGCCCTTGATCACCATCATCGCCATCAGCACCTGGATCTCGCTGATCTGCGCCGGGTCGCGCGTGAAGATCGGCTCGATGTAGTGCGGCTTCGGCGAGGGCACCACGAAGCTCACCCAGTCGGCCGGCACGTCGACGCGCGGCACGCGCTCGACGATCTCGTTGACCTGGGCGATCACGATGCCGTTCTTGAACGCGGTGCCTTCCACCACTGCCGGGGTGTCCTCGGTGTTCGGCCCGGTGTAGAGGTTGCCCTGGGCGTCGGCGCTCTGCGCGGCGACGAAGGCCACCTGCGGCGTCAGGTCGACGAAGTAGCGGCTGTAGAGCTCGAGGTAGGTGTGGATCGCGCCGACCTCGATGCGGCCCTCCTTGATGAGCCGCGCCATGCGCACGCCCTGTTCACCGGAGTAGCAGAAATCCAGCCGGGCGGCGATGCCGCGCTCGAACACGTCGAGGTGCTGCGGCAGCGCGAGATTGGACTGCACGATGTGCAGCCCGTTCACGCGCGCCGGGTCCACCTTGGCGAGGCAGGCCGACAGGAAGTCGGCGTGCTTCTGGTTGTTGCCCTCGACGCACAGGCGGTCGCCCGGCGTCAGCACCGCTTCCAGCAAGTCGATCGCCCGATCGGCCGGCACCAGCTTGTCCAGCCCCTGCGCCCGGGCCGCGGCCAGGCGCTGCTGCTTCTGCTCGGCGCCGCGGTTCCAGCTCTTCGTCATTCAGCGTCGTCCTTCGCGCGATCCGTCCCTCTCCACGGCGCCAGCGTAGCCGGCTTCAGCTGTCGACGGTGATGTGGGCATCCTTGATCACACGGCCCCACTTCTCCATCTCCGATTTCACCAGCGCGGACACCTCCTGCGGCGTGCGGGGGCCGATGTCGTCGTTGCCCAGCTTTTCCAGTTCGCGGATCAGTTCGGGGTCGACCAGCGACGCCTGCAGTTCCTTCTGCAGCCGCGCGGAGATCGGCGCGGGCAGGTTGGCCGGGCCGACCATCGAGAACCACAGCACCGCCTCGTAGCCGGCGAGGCCCTGTTCGGCCACAGTGGGCACATCGGGCAGCGCCTTCGAGCGCTTCGCCGAGGTGACGCCCAGCGCCTTGACCTTGCCGGCCGCGATCATCTGCAGCGACGGGCCGATGGTGGCGAACATCACCGGGATCTGGCCGCCGACCAGGTCGGTCAGCGCCGGGCCGGCGCCGCGGTAGGGCACGTGCGCCATCTTCACCCCGGCCTGCGACTTGAACAGCTCGCCGGCCAGGTGGTGCACCGAACCGACGCCCGAGCTGGCGTAGTTGTACTTCTCGGGATCGGCCTTCGCCAGCGCGATCAGTTCCTTGATGTTGTTGGCCGGCACGCTGGGGTGCACCAGCACCGCGAGGCCGGTCGCGCACACGTAGGACAGCGGCGTGAAGTCCTTCAACGGGTCGTAGGCCAGCTTGCGCAGGTGCGGCACCACGGCCATCGGGCCGGTGTCGGTCAGGCCGATCGTGTAGCCGTCGGCCACCGACTTGGCCACGAACTCGGCCCCCATCGAGGCGCCGGCGCCCGGCTTGTACTCGAACACCATCGGCTGGCCGAGCCGCTGCTCGAGCTGGCGGCCCACCAGGCGGGCGGTGGCGTCGGTCGAGCCGCCGGTGCTGTAGCCGATCACCAGCTTGATGGGCTTGGACGGCCAGCTCTGGGCCCGCGCCGCCATCGGCGCCGCCAGGGCGGCCGCGCCGGTGCCCAGGTAGGCCAGCACTTCACGTCGATTGAATTTCATTCGGGTCTCCTCGGAGGGGGTCGAGCGGCGGGCCAGCGCGGATCTCGCGTCGGGACCGGGCGGTCTTGCAGGGCATTTTCTGCTTCTTGCACACCAATGATATGTTAGTGATGTAGTAGTTGCATAAGGGAAAGCCCGCGTGGTGCGACAGCCCGCTCGGCGGCGGCCCGCCGCCTTGCAGGCATCGAGCTTGCATGAAGTGCGCGCCACTTCGCGGTCCCACCGCTCGCTACCCGGGAGCCTGCCATGCCCAAGTTCTTGCGTTCCCTGTTCGGCCAGGTGGTGCTGGCCCTCGCGCTGGGCGTGTTGCTGGGTCTGCTGTGGCCCGAGACGGCGGTCAAGCTCAAGCCGCTGGGCGATGCCTTCATCAAGCTCATCAAGATGATCATTCCGGTGCTGGTGTTCTGCGTCGTGGTGCATGGCATCGCCGGCGCGGGCGACCTGAAGCGGGTCGGACGCGTGGGCGTGAAGGCGCTGGTGTACTTCGAGGTGGTCACCGCGATCGCGCTGGCGCTGGGCCTGGCGCTCGCCTACCTGTTCCAGCCGGGCGTCGGCATGAACGTCGACCCGACCACGCTCGACGCCAAGGCCATGAGCGCCTATGCCGACAACGCCAGCAAGCTCACCGGCGGCGGCACCGTCGAGTTCCTGCTGAAGCTGATCCCGACCACCGTGGTGGCCGCCTTCGCCACCGGCGACGTGCTGCAGGTGCTGCTGTTCGCGGTGCTGTTCGGCTGCGCGCTGGCGATGGTGGGCGAGAAGGGCCGCGCGGTGACCGGGCTGATCGACGAACTGTCGCTGGTGCTGTTCAAGATCATGGGCCTGATCATCAAGCTGGCACCGCTGGGCGTGCTGGGTGCGATCGCCTTCACGGTCGGCAAGTACGGCGTCGGCTCGCTGAAGCAGCTGGGCCTGCTGGTGCTGCTGTTCTATGCGGCGGTGTTCGTGTTCGTGGCGGTGGTGCTGGGCGGCATCATGCGCTGGTCGGGCTTCAGCCTCTGGAAGCTGCTGCGCTACCTGCGCGAGGAACTGGCAGTGGTGTTCGCCACCACCTCTTCCGACAGCGTGTTGCCGCAGATCATGGCCAAGCTGCGCCACATGGGCATCCGCGACTCGACGGTCGGCCTGGTGATCCCGACCGGCTACTCGTTCAACCTGGACGCGTTCTCGATCTACATCACGCTCGCCGCGGTGTTCATCGCGCAGGCCACCAACACGCCGATCACGATGACCGACCTGCTGACCATCCTGGCGATCTCGCTGGTCACCAGCAAGGGCGCGCACGGCGTGCCCGGCTCGGCCATCGTGGTGCTGGCGGCCACGCTGCAGGCCATCCCCGCGATTCCCGCCATCGGCCTGGTTTTGGTGCTGTCCGTCGACTGGTTCATGGGCATTGCGCGTGCGCTCGGCAACCTGATCGGTAACTGCGTGGCGACCGTGGCGGTGGCGGCCTGGGAAGGCGACATCGACCGCGAGCGCGCGCACAAGGTGCTGGACGGGGAGCCGGTGCCGGCGCAGGAAGTAGGGGGCGCGCCGGGCGGGGTGGTTCCTGCGTCTTGAGTAGGTCATTGGCGCAGGCAGTCCAGTTTCGGCGCGGGCGCCGCGCCGGTCCGCTGTGTTGCGTTCGTGTCCCCCGGCGTCGGCCTGACCGGCCGCCCCCTCCTCCTCTACCTCACTCCACACAGCGGCCCGTCACGGCGCTTCGATACACCGTGGACTGCGGGGGTTTGAAGACCCACCCACGCAACGGTGGTGCGTGCTGACCGGGGCGTCGGGTGAATGGCGGAGTGAGGTAGAGGAGGAGGGGACGGCCGTGAGGCCGGCGCCGGGGGACACGAACGGAGTCGTTCACCCGACGCCCCGGTCAGCAGCGCTCAGCCAACAGCAGATCCCGTGGCTTGCAGCAACTGCGCCACCGCTGCGATTGCCAGCACCGCGGGCTCCTTGCCGGTGATGCCGGGCACGCCGATGGGGCAGATCAGGCGTGCGATCGCGGCTTCGGGCACACCGCGCTCCTCCAGGCGATTCACGAAGCGCGCGCGCTTGGTGCGGGAGCCGATCAGGCCGCAGTAGGCGAAGTCGCCGCGCCGCAGGATGGCCTCGGTGATGCGCAGGTCAAGGTCGTGCTCGTGGGTCAGAACCAGGTAGCAGGCGCCAGGCGGCGCATGGGCCACCTCGGCCTCGACCGCGTCGACGCACAAGGCCTGCACGTGCGGCGGCAGCGGCGCCTGCGAGACGAAGGCGTCGAACTCCGCTTCGCGCTCGTCGATCCACTGCACGCGGCAGTCGATCGTGGCCAGCAAGGCCACGATCGCGCGGCCCACGTGGCCGGCACCGTAGAGCTGAAGGTGAAAGCGCGGCGGTGCTTCGGGCCAGGCGGCCAGCGCTGCCGCGTCGAGCGGTGCATAGCGCAGCGTGACCTCGCCGCCGCAGCACTGGCCGAGCGAAGGGCCGAGCGCCAGCGTCTGCTCCTGCGGCGCTTCGTCGCTGCGGGTCGTGCGGCGCGCCAGCCGTGCGCGGGCCTGTGCGATGGCCTGCCACTCGAGGTGGCCGCCGCCGATCGTGCCGCACACCGCGTCGGCGGCCACCAGCATGCGGGTGCCGGCCTCGCGAGGCACCGAGCCGCGCGCGCCGGCCACCTCGACGACGATCGCCGGGCGGGCGTCATCGAGCCAGCGCAGGGCGTGGGCGCGCAGGATCATCGGCGGCTCATCGCGTTGCGCGCAGCGCGTCGATCGCGTCGAGCACTGCCTCGGGCGTGGCCGGCGCGCGCAGCGGCGGGTCGACGCGGTGGCCGCCGACCGCCGAGACCGCGTCGCGGATCGCCAGGAACACCGAGAACGGCAGCAGCAGCGGCGGCTCGCCGACGGCCTTGCTGCGGTGGATGCTGTCCTCCACGTTGTCGTTGTTCTCGAACAGCGCGGTGCGGAACACCGGCGGGCAGTCGTTCGCGGTCGGGATCTTGTAGGTGCTGGGGGCATGCGTCATCAGCAGCCCGGTCTTCGGGTGCCAGACCAGCTCTTCCATCGTCAACCAGCCCATGCCCTGGATGAACGCACCCTCGACCTGGCCGATGTCGACCGCCGGGTTCAGCGAGCGGCCCACGTCGTGCAGCAGGTCGGCGCGCAGCAGGCGGAACTCGCCGCTCAGCGTGTCGATCACCACCTCGGCGACCGCAGCGCCGTAGGCGAAGTAGTAGAACGGCCGACCCTGCAGCGTCTCGCGGTCCCAGTGCAGGCCCGGCGTGGCGTAGAAGCCGTCGCTCCACAACTGCACGCGCGCGGCGTAGGCCTGCGCCACCAGGTGGTCGAACGGCAGGCTGTGCCCGTTGACCAGCACGTGGTCGTCGGCGAAGCGCACCGCCTCCGGCGTGCCGCCGTGCGTCGCGGCGGCCAGCGCGGCGAGGCGCTCGCGCAACTGCCGCGCCGCGTCCTGCGCGGCCTTGCCGTTCAGGTCGCTGCCGGTCGACGCCGCGGTGGCCGAGGTGTTGGCGACCTTGTGGGTGTCGGTGGCGGTCACGCGCACGCGCTCGAAGGCGATGCCGAGCTCGTGCGCCACCACCTGCGCCACCTTGGTGTTCAGGCCCTGGCCCATCTCGGTGCCGCCGTGGTTCACCAGCACCGAGCCGTCGGTGTAGATGTGCACCAGCGCGCCGGCCTGGTTGAAATGCGCCACATTGAACGAGATGCCGAACTTCACCGGCGTCAGCGCCAGGCCCTTCTTCAGCACCGGGCTGGTGGCGTTGTAGGCGGCGATGGCGGCGCGCCGTGCTGCGTAGTCGCTGCTCTCGGCTAGCGTGTCGACCAGTGGCGCGATCACGTTGTCGTCGACCTGCTGGCCGTAGGGCGTGACGTTGTTCGAGGTCGTGCCGTAGAAGTTGGCGCGCCGCACCGCCAGCGGGTCGATGCCGAGCCGGCGCGCCACCGAGTCGAGGATGACCTCGATCGCGATCGCGCCCTGCGGCCCGCCGAAGCCGCGGAACGCGGTGTTGCTCTGGGTGTTGGTGCGCGCGCTGTGGCCGTGCATCGCCACCTCGGGCAGCCAGTAGGCGTTGTCGAAGTGGCACAGCGCGCGCGTCATCACCGGGCCCGACAGGTCGGCGCTCCAGCCGGCGTTCGAGACCATCGTCACCTCGGCCGCCAGCACGCGGCCGGCCTCGTCGCAGCCGACCTCCCACGCGTACTCGAAGCCGTGGCGCCGGCCGGTGACGAGGAAATCGTCGTCGCGGTCCACGCGCAGCTTCACGGGCCGCTGTAGCCGGGCTGCAGCCACCGCGGCGACGCAGGCGAACACCGCCGACTGCGACTCCTTGCCGCCGAAGCCGCCGCCCATGCGCCGGCACTCCACCTGCACCTGGTTCGAGCGCCAGCCCAGTGCATGCGCGACCAGGTGCTGCATCTCGCTCGGGTGCTGGGTCGAGCAATGCACCTTGAGCCCGGCGTTCTCGGTCGGGCAGGCATAGGAGATCTGGCCTTCCAGGTAGAACTGCTCCTGGCCGCCGACGCTGAGCGTGCCTTGCATGCGGTGCGGTGCGGCGGCGAGCGCGGCGCGCAGCGCGCCAGGCGCCGACTCGCGCACCAGGTGCATGTCGGGCAGCACGTACTGCCGCTTCGCGTGCGCCTCCAGCGCGTTCAGCACCGGCGGCAACGGTTCGATCTCGAGCACCGCCTTCGCCTGGGCGGCGGCGCGGCGCGCCAGCTCGCGATCGGTCGCGATCACCGCGAACACCGGCTGGCCGAGGTAGTGGACGTGGCCGGCGGCGAGGATGGGCTCGTCGTGCACGATCGGGCCGCAATCGTTGGGGCCGGGGATGTCGGCCGCGGTCAGCACCGCCACCACGCCGGGCAGGGCCTTCAGCCGCTCGACGTCGATCGCCTTCAGCACGCCGTGCGCCACCGGCGACAGACCCAGTGCCGCGTGCAGCGTACCGGCCAGTTCGGGCAGGTCGTCGATATAGGGTGCCGCGCCGGCCACGTGCAGGTGAGCCGACTCGTGCGGCCGTGCGCGGCCGGCCTCGGGGGCGTTCTGCGCCGAGAGGGGCTGGGTGTCGCTGTCGACGAGGAAGGCGTCGGCCTGCTTGTTCACCGGAGTCTCCTGTTCATGGCCGAGGCTCCTGTGGCCGCGCTGCGGCGAGGTGGCGGGTGGGGCCGGCTCCGCTTAGCGGGGGTACCCGATGCGCTACGCCGACCCCACCCGCCACCTCGCCGCGGAGGCATCGGTGTGATGGTCGAAATGAACCGCGCGTTCGGCGGGGTCGTGGGCGGGTGAGTGGCAGCGCGCATCGGGTACCCCCGCTAAGCGATGACGCTCGCCCGCCCATGACCCCGCACGCGCCCGCCAAGAACGACAGGATCAGACAACAAAAGGGTGCTCATGGAAGCGGTACGGTCCGACTCAGGCGGCCGCCCACACGTTGGTCTGCGTGATCGGCAGCGGCGCGACCGGCCGCGTCTCCAGCCACAGCCGCATCAGCAGGTTCTGCGATGCGCGCAGGCGGTAGCCGGCCGACGCCCGCATGTCGGTCAGCGGCGCGTAGTCGGTGGCCAGCGCGGCCATCGCCGCCCGTACAGTGGCCTCGGTCCAGGGCTGCCCGACGATGGCCGCCTCCGTGGCCGCAGCCCGCTTGACGACCGCTGCCATGCCGCCGAACGCGAAGCGCGCCTGCACCACCGTCTCGCCATCGAGCGTGAGGGCGAGGCCGGCGCACACCGCCGAGATGTCGCAGTCGAAGCGCTTGCTGAGCTTGTAGGCCCGCACCTGCGTCGCCGCGGCCGGACGCGGCAGCTCGATGGCCTCGATGAACTCGCCGGGTGCCAGCCGGTTCAGCATGTAGTCGACGTAGAAGTCGGCGAGCGGCAGGCGGCGCTGCTGCGCGCCACGGCGCAGCAGCAGCACGGCGTCGAGCGCCAGCAGCACCGGCGCGCTGTCGCCGATCGGCGAGCCGTTGGCGACGTTGCCGCCCATCGTGCCGGCGTTGCGCACCGGCAGCGACGCGAAGCGGCGCCACACCTCGGCGAGCGCCGGCGCGACGCCGACCAGCGCGCGCCAGGCGTCCTCGAGCGGCGCGCCGGCACCGATACGCAGCGTGTCGCCCTGCCACTCGATGCGCTTGAGCGCGTCGACATCGCCCAGGTAGACGATCTCGCCGAGCGCGCGGAACTGCTTGTTGACCCACAGCCCGATGTCGGTGGAACCGGCCAGCAGCCGTGCCTGCGGCCGCGCTTCGACCAGCGCAGCCAGCGCCTCCAGCGTGCGCGGGGTGTGGAAGCCGGCCGCGGGTTCGGCGGTGTCATCGCCGGGCTGCTGCGCTTGCAGCGAGCGCAGCGCCGCGACGATGGGCGCGGTGTCCAGCCGCTTCGGCGGCAGCATGAACATGCGCTCGCCGGCGTCGAGGATGGGGCGGTAGCCGGTGCAGCGGCACAGGTTGCCCGACAGCTCGTCGGCCAGGTCGGCGCGCGTCGGCTGCGTGCCGGCCTCGCAGTGCCGCTCGTAGCAGGCCGCGAGCGACATCGTGAAGCCCGGCGTGCAGAAGCCGCATTGCGAGCCGTGGCAGTCGACCAGCGCCTGCTGGACCGGGTGCAGCGTGGCGTCGCCGGGCGTCGCCACGGCCGCACCCTGGGCAATCGCCTGCAGGTCCTCGACCGTCAGCAGCGCCTTGCCGTGCAGCGTGGGCAGGAACTGGATGCAGCTGTTCACCGTGCGCAGGCTCAGGCCGCCGACCACGGTGGCGCGGGCCGAGGCCGTGCCTACCGCGTCGGCGTGCTCGGCCAGCTCGGCGACCACCACCGTGCAGGCGCCGCAGTCGCCCTCGTTGCAGCCTTCCTTGGTGCCGGTGCAGCGGGCGTCCTCGCGCAGCCAGTTCAGCACGCTGCGCGTCGGCGCCGCGTCGTCGACGGCGACGACGCGGCCGCGGTGGAAGAAGCGAACGGCTGGCAGGCTCATTGCGTGGCGTTGGAGGCGGCGGGCGGGCAGGGCGCGTCGGAACGAACGGTGCGCTTCGTTCCGAAGGTACTCCAGGCCGGTCCCATGCGAATACGATGCCAGCGATAACCGGTATGCAGATGACGATATGAGCCAGCCCACGCTTTTCGACAAGATCGAGCTCCATCTCGTCCGCGTCCTCCACACCGTGATCACCGAACGCAGCGTGTCGCGCGCCGCCCTCAGGTTGCGCACCACCCAGCCGGCCGTCAGCGCCCAGCTGAAGCGCCTGCGTGCGCTGGTCGGCGACCCGTTGTTGGTGCGCTCCGGCACCGGGATGGCGCCGACCGCGGTGGCGCTGCAGCTGCTGGAGCCGGCCGCCGAGCTGCTGCGCAGCGCCGAGCGGCTGTTCGGCTCGCGCGCCGAGGCGCTGGCCTTCGATCCGGCGCACAGCGAGACGACCTTCCGCGTCGCCGCGAGCGACTACCTCGATCCGCAGTTCCTGCCCGAGCTCGTGACGCGGCTGCGCGCCGAAGCCCCTGGGACGCGGGTGGAGGTGCTGCCGCTGTCGGCCGAGTTCGACTACCGCAAGGGCCTGGCGCGCGGCGAGGTCGACCTGGTGATCGGCAACTGGCTGCGGCCGCCGGCCGAACTGCATCTCGGGCGCCTGCTGTCCGACGAGATCGTCTGCCTGGTCGCCGAGGACCACCCGGCGGTGAAGAGCCCGCGTGGCTGGACCGCCGAGCGCTACCTGGCCAGCGAGCACATCGCGCCGACGCCGCTGCATCCCGGCGCGCGCGGCGTGATCGACGAGCACCTCGACGCGCTGGGCCTGGCGCGCGACATCGTGGTGCGCAGCCCCTACTTCGGCCTGGGGCCGCAGATGGTGGCGCGCTCGCGCCTGGTGCTGACGACCGGCCGGCTGTTCTGCAGCCGCTACGTCGGCCAGGTGCCGGGACTGCGCATCGTGCGCTGCCCGGTGGCATTCCCGGCGCTGGTGTACTACCAGCTCTGGCACGAACTCAGCCACCAGTCGGCCGCCGGCCGCTGGCTGCGCGGCGTGATGCGAGACGTGGCGCGCGGCCTGCCGAAGCCCGGCGCTGCCGCCGCGCGCGCCGGCGTCCACTGATCCACTCACCGGAGCGCCACATGAGCAAGCGGCTGGCCCTGTTCGGCGACCTGCTCGACATCGAGGCCGATCCCGGCTTCGCAGCGCCCGGCGACGCCGCCGGCGTGCGCTACCGGCCCGACCACTGGCTGCTGGTCGAGGACGGCCGCATCGTCGGCGCCGAGCCGGCCCGCGCCGGCAGTGGCCCCGACGCGAGCTGGCAGCGCGTGGACCACGCGGGGCGGCTGATCACGCCGGGCTTCATCGACACCCACGTGCACTGCCCGCAGCTCGACGTGATCGCGAGCTACGGCACCGCGCTGCTCGAGTGGCTGAACACCTACACCTTCCCGGCCGAGCTGCGCTATGCCGATCCGCTGGTGGCGGCCAGCGGCGCCGAGCGCTTCGTCGATGCGCTGCTGGCGCACGGCACCACGTCGGCGGTGGTGTTCCCCACGGTGCACAAGGTCGCGACCGAGGCGCTGTTCGCGTCGGCCCGCTCGCGCGGCATGCGGCTCGTCGCCGGCAAGGTGCTGATGGACCGCCACGCGCCCGATGGCCTGCGCGACGACGTGCTGCAGGCCGAGCGCGATTGCGCCGAGCTGATCGCGCGCTGGCATGGCAACGGCCGCCTGTCCTATGCGGTGACGGTGCGTTTCGCAGCCACCAGCACGCCCGAGCAACTGGCGATGGCCGGTCGGCTGTGCCGCGAACACCCGGGCGTCTACATGCAGACCCACGTGGCGGAGAACACCGACGAGGTGCGCTGGATCGCCGAGCTGTTCCCCGAGGCGCGCAGCTACCTCGACGTCTACCACCGCCACGGCCTGCTGCACGAGCGCGCGGTGCTGGCGCACGGCATCTGGCTCGACGACACCGACCGCGCGCTGCTGCGCGACACCGGCGCGCAGATCGCCTTCTGCCCGTCCAGCAACCTGTTCCTCGGCAGCGGGCTGTTCGACTGGCAGGCCGCGGTCGACACCGGCTACCGCGTGTCGATGGCCAGCGACGTGGGGGGCGGCACCAGCCTGTCGATGCTGCGCACGCTGGCCGACGCCTACAAGGTGCAGGCGCTGCGCGGCGTGAAGCTCAGCGCCTGGAAGGCGATGCATGCCGCGACGCGCGGCGCTGCCGAGGCGCTGGGCCTGGCGCACGAGATCGGTCACCTCGGCAACGGCGTGCTGGCCGACCTGGCGGTGTGGGACTGGGCGGTCGGTCCGGTCGCGACACACCGCGATGCGGTGGCGCGCCGCGGCCGTGCCGGCGTGTCGCCGCTGGCCGCGCTGCACGAGCGCGTGTTCGCCTGGATGACATTGGGCGACGAGCGCAATCTGGTCGCGACCTACGTGGCCGGTGCGTGCCGCCACGAGCGCGGCTGAACGCGGGTCCGCGGGCTCGTCGAGCACCGGCCGCATCGACGGTGGGCGAACCGGTTCGTCGTTGGATTCAACATGGTGCACAAATTGGTATACCAAAAGTGCGATGCCTCCTTTGGTGGCATCCGGGCCGCTGGAGAGGCCTTTTCTTCTGGTACGGAAGTTGCGGTCCGACGCCTCACCACTCCTCCGAAGGACCATGATGAATCCGACCTGCAAGACCGCCCTGGCGCTCGCGCTTGCCGCGCTGAGCTGCACCAGCTTCGCCGCCGACTGGAGCGACACCGCGATCAGCGTTCGTTACGGCACCAAGTTCGCCGAGCCCTACAACAACAACCCCGACGGATCGCGCAACGACATCACCAAGACGATCGTCGGCCTCACGCATGTGAGCGGCTACAAGTACGGCGTCAACTTCTTCAACGCCGACCTGCTGCTGTCGGACCGCAACGATCCGGGCGACGGCACGCCCGGTGCCTCCGGTGCGCAGGAGGTCTACATCGTCTACCGCCACCTGCTCGACTTCGGCAAGGTCATGAGCAAGGACCTCAAGGTCGGCCCGGTGCGCGGCTTCGGCTTCACCGCCGGCTTCGACTGGAACACCAAGAACGACGGCTACGCGTCGAAGAAGCGCATGTTCGTGTTCGGCCCGACGGTGATGTTCGACGTGCCGGGCTTCGCCAACCTCTCGCTGCTGGCCTTCAAGGAAAGCAACTCGCCCAAGGGCATCGCCGACCGCTACACCTACGACACCCATCCGGCACTGGCGGCGGAGTGGGGCATCCCGATCGGCAGCCTGCCGCTGGCCTTCGAGGGCTATGCGCTCTACATCGGCGACAAGGGCACCAACGAGTTCGGCGGCCCGACCAAGCCCGAGACCCACATCGACATGAAGCTGATGCTCGACGTCGGCGTGCTGGCCGGCGGCCCCAAGGGCACCTTCAAGGTGGGCCTCGCCTACGAGTACTGGAAGAACAAGTTCGGCAACCCGACCGAGACCCCGGGGGCCGGCGACGGTGCGACCGCGCGCACGCCGATGATCCGGGCCGAGTACCACTTCTGATCTGCAGCGGGCGAGCCGCTCCCCCGGCTCGCCCCTGACCGTCTGCCGCCCATGCTCCGTCTCGAACTCCTCGGCATCAGCAAGCAGTACCCCGCCGTCAAGGCCAACGACGGCGTGAGCCTGCGCGTGGCGCCGGGCCAGATCCATGCGGTGCTGGGCGAGAACGGTGCGGGCAAGTCCACGTTGATGAAGATCATCTACGGCGCCGTGCGGCCCGACGCCGGCGAGATGATCTGGGACGGCCGCCAGGTGCAGATCGCGAGCCCGGCGCAGGCGCGCCAGCTCGGCATCAGCATGGTCTACCAGCACTTCAGCCTGTTCGACACCCTGACGGCGGCCGAGAACGTGTGGCTCGGCCTCGACAAGAGCCTGTCGCTGGCCGAGGTGACGGCGCGCATCGTGGAGGTCTCCAAGGTCTACGGGCTCGAGGTCGACCCGCAGCGGCCGGTGCATTCACTGTCGGTCGGCGAGCGTCAGCGCGTCGAGATCGTGCGCGCGCTGCTCACCGATCCCAAGCTGCTGATCCTCGACGAGCCGACCTCGGTGCTGACGCCGCAGGCCGTCGAGACGCTGTTCGTCACGCTGCGCCAGCTGGCCGAGCGCGGCTGCTCCATCCTCTACATCAGCCACAAGCTCGACGAGATCCGCGCGCTGTGCCACCACTGCACGGTGCTGCGCGGCGGCAAGGTCACCGGCGAGGTCGATCCGCGCACCGTCGGCAATGCCGACCTGTCGCGGCTGATGATCGGCGCCGAGCCGCCGAAGCTGCAGCACATCCAGGCGCGCCTCGGCGACGTGGCACTGCAGGTGAGCGGCCTGACACTCGCGAAGCAGTCGCCGTTCGGCACCGACCTGAAGGACATCGGCTTCGAGGTGAAGGCCGGCGAGATCGTCGGTGTGGCCGGCGTCTCGGGCAATGGCCAGCAGGAGCTGATGGCCGCGCTGTCGGGCGAAGACCCGCGCGCGCCGCTCGGCGCGGTGAAGCTGTTCGGGCAGGACATCGGCCGGCAGCCGCCGCGCGCCCGCCGCGCGCTGGGCCTGCACTTCGTGCCCGAGGAGCGGCTGGGGCGCGGCGCGGTGCCGACGCTGTCGCTCGCCGCGAACACGCTGCTGACGCGCACCGAGGCGGTGGGCCGCGGTGGCTGGCTGCGCATGGCCCAGGTGCAGCGCCTGGCCACGGCGCTGATCGCCGCCTTCAATGTCAAGGCTGGCGGGCCGAAGGCGGCCGCGAAGAGCCTGTCGGGCGGCAACCTGCAGAAGTTCATCGTCGGCCGCGAGATCGACGCGCGGCCGAAGCTGCTGATCGTCTCGCAGCCGACCTGGGGCGTCGACGTCGGTGCGGCCGCACAGATCCGCGGCGCGCTGCTGAAGCTGCGCGACGAAGGCTGCGCGGTGCTGGTGGTCAGCGAGGAGCTCGACGAGCTGTTCGAGATCAGCGACCGCCTGCTGGTCATCGCGCAGGGCCGCCTGAGCCCGAGCGTCGCGACGATGCGGACCACGGTCGAGCTGATCGGCGAGTGGATGAGCGGCCTGTGGCCGAAGGCCGATGCCCCCGGGGACCTGCGCCATGCTTAAGCTCGAGGCCCGGGCCCAGCCGTCGCAGGCGATGTCGCTGGCGTCGCCGCTGATCGCGCTGGCGCTCACCGTGCTGCTGGCCAGCCTGCTGTTCGTCGCGCTCGGCAAGGACCCGCTGAAGGGCCTGGGCATCTTCTTCCTCGAGCCGCTGAACGGCCTGCGCTCGGTATCGGAGGTGCTGCTGAAGGCCACGCCGCTGATCCTGTGCGCGCTGGGCCTCGCGGTCTGCTACCGCTCGAACGTCTGGAACATCGGCGCCGAAGGGCAGTTCTTGCTCGGCGCCATCGCCGGCGGCGGCGTCGCGCTGTGGCTCACCAACCTGGGCGTCAGCGGCGTGCGGGGCCTGTACTCGCCGCTGGTGCTGCTGGCCGGCGTGGTGGGCGGCATGGCCTGGGCGGCCGTCACCGCGCTGCTGCGCGACCGCTTCAACGCCAGCGAGATCCTGGTCAGCCTGATGCTGGTCTACGTGGCCCAGCAACTGCTGAACTACCTGGTGTTCGTGCCCTGGAAGGATCCGGGCGGCTTCAACTTCCCGCAGACGAAGACCTTCGACGCGTCGACCTGGCTGCCGACCCTGCTGCCGGGCTCGCGGCTGCACTGGGGCTTCGTGCTGGCGCTGGTGATGGTGGTGCTGTTCTGGGTCTTCCTGTTCCGCTCCTGGCGCGGCTACCAGTTGCAGGTCGGCGGGCTGGCGCCGGCGGCGGCGCGCTATGCCGGCTTTTCGGCGCGCGCCTCGCTGTGGACCGCGCTGCTGATGTCGGGCGGCATGGCCGGCCTGGCCGGTGCGATGGAGGCGGCCGGGCCGCTGCGCCAGCTCACGCCGCATGTCTCTACCGGCTATGGCTTCACCGCGATCATCGTCTGCTTCGTCGGCCGCCTGCATCCGCTGGGCATCGTGTTCTCCGGCGTGCTGCTGTCGATGCTGCTGATCGGCGGCGAACTCGGCCAGTCGCGCCTGGGTCTGCCGAACGCGCTGACCGGCGTGTTCCAGGGTCTGCTGCTGTTCCTGCTGCTGGCCTGCGATACCTTGATCCACTACCGCGTGAAATGGAGCCCCCCCGTTGCGGCTGCGCCGCTCCCCCCCGGGGGGGCGCCGCTGGCGGGCCGGCGGAGCCGGACCCGCGGCGGCCGCTCGGTCGAGGAGTCGGCGCCATGAACGAGGTCGCGCTGCTGATCGCCGCGACGCTGGCCTCGGGCACGCCGCTGGCCATCGCCGGGCTGGGCCTGCTGCTGAACGAGAAGGCCGGGGTGCTGAACCTCGGCGCCGAGGGGATGATGCTGGTCGCCGCGATCGCCGGCTTCGCCGCGGCGCTGTACACCGGCAGCGACACGCTGGCCTTCGCGGCCGGCGCGCTGGCCGGCATGGCGATGGCGGCGCTGTTCGCGCTGCTCGTGATCGGCCTCAACACCAACCAGTACGCGACCGGCCTGGCGCTGAGCCTGTTCGGCGCGGGCTTCTCGGCCTTCGTCGGCGTCGACCTGGTGGGCAAGAAGCTGGCCGATCGCGCGCCGTTCGAGATCCCGCTGCTGGCCGACATCCCCTTCTTCGGTCCGGCGCTGTTCCGCCAGCACCCGATGGTCTACCTGGCGATCGCCGCGGTGCTCGGGCTGAGCTGGTTCCTGTACCGCAGCCGCGCCGGGCTGGTGCTGCGCGCGGTCGGCGAGTCGCCCGAGTCCGCCCATGCGCTGGGCTACCCGGTGCGCTCGATCCGCTTCGCCGCGGTGGTGGCCGGCGGCGCGCTGTGCGGCGTGGCCGGTGCCTTCCTGTCGGTGGTGTACGCGCCGCTGTGGGTCGAGGGTCTGGTGGCCGGGCGCGGCTGGATCGCGCTGGCGCTCACCACCTTCGCCACCTGGCGACCGGCACGTGTCTTGCTCGGTGCCTATCTGTTCGGCGGCGTGACGATGCTGCAGTTCGCGTTGCAGGGCGCGGGCGTGGAGGTGTCGAGCCAGCTGCTGTCGATGCTGCCCTACATCGCCACGATCGTCGTGCTCGCCCTCATCTCGCGCAACCCGCTGTGGATCCGCATCAACATGCCCGCCTCGCTCGGCAAGCCTTTCCATCCCGGTTCGTGACGGGCAGGCCGGCCGGGCCCTCTCTTCTTTCTTCATCCTTCGCCTCACAGGAGTCAACATGAACCTACCGAGCCAGCGCCGCGCGCTGCTGAAACTGGCGGCCCTGTCGTCCCTCGCGGCGAGCGCGGCGCTGATGGGCTGCGGCAAGAAGGAGGAGCCGGCCGCGCCCGCGCCGACCACGGCGCCTGCCGCCGCCCCGGCCGCGGAGCCGCTGAAGGCCGCCTGGGTCTACGTCGGTCCGGTTGGCGACGCCGGCTGGACCTACGCCCACGACCAGGGCCGCAAGGCCGTCGAGGCGGAGTTCGGCGACAAGGTCAAGACCACCATCGTCGAGAAGGTGCCCGAAGGGGCCGATGCCGAGCGCGTGATCCGCGATCTGGCGGCCCAGGGCAACAAGATCATCTTCGCCACCTCGTTCGGCTACATGGAGCCGATGCTGAAGGTGGCCGGCGAGTTCCCGGACGTGAAGTTCGAGCACGCCACTGGCTACAAGATGGCGCCGAACATGCGCCTCTACGACGCCAAGTTCTACGAGGACGCCTATGTGGCCGGCATCATCGCCGGCACGATGAGCAAGAGCGGGACGATCGGCTTCGTCGGCTCCTTCCCGATCCCCGAGGTGCTGCGCAACATCAACGCCTACACGCTGGGCGCGCAGAGCGTGAACCCGAAGATCAAGACCAAGGTGGTGTGGGTGAGCACCTGGTTCGATCCGCCGAAGGAAGGCGAGGCCGCGCAGTCGCTGATCAACGGCGGTGCCGACGTGCTGCTGCAGAACACCGATTCCTCGGCCGTTCTGCAGACCGCCGAGAAGAATGGCAAGTACGCCTTCGGCTGGGACAGCGACATGAGCGCCTTCGCGCCCAAGGCCCACCTGGCGAGCTGCATCGTCGATTGGGGCGGCTACTACAAGAAGGCCGTCAAGGACGTGATGGACGGGACCTGGAAGAGCGAGCGCACCGTGTGGGGCGTCAAGGAAGGCCAGAACGATCTGGTCAAGGTGGCCGACGTGGTGCCCGAGGACACCAAGAAGAAGGTCGACGAGGCGAAGGCCGGCATGAAGGCCGGAACCTTCGAGGTCTTCACCGGCCCGGTCGTCACCAACGACGGCAAGGAGGTGCTGGCCAAGGGCGTGGCGGCCGACCAGGCCTGGAAGGACAAGATCGACTTCTACGTGAAGGGCGTCGAAGGCAAGATACCGTCGGCCAAGTAGGCGACTCGCGTCGCCGCGCCCCCGGCGCGGCCCTGCGGTCCGGTACGCCGCCTGCGCAGCGCCGCAGGCGGCGTCCTGCCTTTCGATGACGAAGAAGGGAGCGCGATGAACGACGAGCAGCGCTGGTGCTATCCGGTGGCCGCGGCGAAGGATCTGGGCGCCAGCCCGCTGCCGGTCACGCTGTTCGACGAGGATCTGGTGCTGTGGCGCGACGAGACCGGCACGCCGCACGCCTTCACCGACCGCTGTCCGCACCGCGGCACGCGGCTCTCGCTCGGCGCGGTGCGCGTGGTCGACGGCCGGGCGCAGCTCGAGTGTCCGTACCACGGCTGGCGCTTCGACGGCGATGGGCGCTGCCTGCACATCCCGGCGCTGCCCGACTTCATGCCGGCGGCCGGCCATGCGGCGCGATCCCATCCGCTGCGCGAGGCGAACGGCCTGCTGTGGGTCGTGCCCGATGGCGACGCCACGGCCTGCCTGCCCGACCCGGGCCCGGTACCGGGCCGCGCTGTCGTCTGCGGCCCCTACGATGTCGCGACCTCGGCGCCGCGGGTGGTCGAGAACTTTCTCGACACCTCGCACTTCGCCTTCGTGCACGAGGGCTGGCTCGGCGACCGCGGCCACACCGAGGTGCCGGCCTATGACGTGGTGCTCGGTGCCGACGGTGCGCCCGGCGTGCCGCACTACCGCGCGTGGCAGCCGCAGGCCAGTGCGCAATCGGCCGCCGGGGCCTGGGTCGACTACCGCTACCAGGTGCTGTCACCCTGCAGCGCCTTGCTGGTCAAGCAGGTCGGCGACGACGCTCAGGCGACGCAGGAGGCCTATGCGCTGTGGGTCGTGCCGCTGGAACCCGAACGCAGCCGCGTGTGGTTCACGTTGTTCACCGGCGATGCCGCCACGCCCGAGGCGACGCTGCGCGCGTTCCAGCACGGCATCTTCGCGCAGGACCGGCCGGTGCTCGAATCGCAGCGGCCGCGCCGGCTGCCGCTGAGCGGCGGCGAGGCCCACTGCGCGGCCGATCGTCTGAGCGCTGCCTACCGCCGCTACCTGCAGACGCAAGGCTTCACCTACGGCACCTGCTGAGGGGCGCGGGTCGCTTGGCAGCCTCGGCCGCATGCCATGCTCGGGCAACCGACAGACGATCGTGAAGGAGCCTAACGATGAATCGACCGACCCGCACGCTACCGTTCGACCCGGCCCGCGTCGGGCGCGAGGCGCTGCCGGCGTTGCTGCACGGCATGCCGAAGGCCGAACTCCACATCCACATCGAGGGCTCGCTGGAGCCGGAGCTGATCTTCGCGCTGGCCGGCCGCAACGGCGTCACCTTGCCCTATGCCGGCGTCGATGCGCTGCGCGCGGCCTATGCGTTCAGCGACCTGCAGAGCTTCCTCGACATCTACTATGCCGGTGCGAGCGTGCTGCTGGAGGAGGCGGACTTCTTCGACATGGCCATGGCCTACTTCCGTCGTGCCGCCGCGGACTGCGTGGTCCACGCCGAGCTGTTCTTCGACCCGCAGACGCACACCGAGCGCGGGGTGCCTGTCGAGACGGTGATCCGGGGCCTGACTCGCGCTCGCGCAAAGGCGCAGCAGGAGCTGGGTGTGAGCAGTGAACTGATCCTGTGCTTCCTGCGCCACCTCAGCGAGGACTCGGCCTTCCAGACGCTGGAGCAGGCGTTGCCCTGGCGCGAGCATTTCATCGGCGTCGGCCTCGACAGCAGCGAGCGCGGCCATCCGCCGGAGAAGTTCGCGCGGGTGTTCGCGCGCTGCCGGGAGCTCGGGCTGCGCCTTGTGGCCCATGCCGGCGAGGAGGGACCGCCGGCCTATGTGTGGAGTGCGCTCGACGTGCTGAAGGTCGAACGCATCGATCACGGCGTGCGCAGCCTCGAGGACCCGGCGCTGGTGGCGCGCCTGGCCGCCGAGCGCATACCGCTGACGGTGTGCCCGTTGTCGAACGTGAAGCTGCGCGTGTTCGACACGATGGCGCGGCATCCGCTCGCGGCGATGCTCGACGCTGGCCTGTGCGCCACCGTCAACTCCGACGACCCGGCCTATTTCGGCGGCTACCTGAACCAGAACTTCACCGAGACCTTCGAGGCGCTGCCGGCACTGGGCGCCGCTCAGGCCTACCAGCTGGCACGCAACAGCTTCGAGGCCAGCTTCGCGAGCGCGGCGCAGAAGGCGCGGTGGTGCGATGCTCTCGATGCGCACTTCGCGGCGATCTGATGCGAAAGGGAAAGGCCGGTCGACGAGCGACTGCCTTCGGGCTGACCGCTCCTCCTCTACTTCGCTCCACACAGCGGCCCGTCACGGCGCTTCGATACACCGTGCTGCGCCGGGGTTCGAAGACCTTCGCAAGTCACGGTAGTGCGTGCGACCAGGGCGTCGGGTGAATGGCGAAGAGAGGTAAAGGAGGAGCGGTCGGCCGCAAGGCCGGACGCGGGGGACACGAACGGAGCCGTTCACCCGGCGGCCTGGTCAGCAGCGCGCGGTGCGTGCAAATAGCACCCAACAAGCAATCAGCAATCAGCCAAGCGGCAAACAGCCGCAAAGCCCCGCGCGGCGCTCGCCGTGAGCGCTGCGCTACCGTGCATCTTTTGCCGATACGCTCCCCGCTCCTTGCCTGCCTCTCCGATGAACGCGTCCGCCCCGACCCCGCTGACCCCGCCGACCTTGTGGACCCTGGCACGCCGGCAGCTCGTGCGCGACTTCCGCGCCGGCGAACTGCGGCTGCTGATCGTCGCGGTGATGCTGGCGGTTGCGGCGCTCACCGCAGTCGGCTTCTTCGCCGACCGGCTGAACCAGGGCCTGGCGCGCGACGCGCGGTCGCTGCTCGGCGGTGACGCCATCGTCGCGAGCGACCAGCCGGCACCGTCGGGGCTGACCGATCGGGCCCGCGCCGATGGCCTGGTGGTGGCCAACACCGTGAGCTTTCCCAGCATGGGCCGTGCGCCGGAGGCGCAGGGCGGGGCCTCGCGCCTGGTGGCCGTGAAGGCGGCGAGCGACGGCTATCCGCTGCGCGGCCAGCTGAAGATCGCCGATGCGCCGGGGGCACCCGAGCGCCGCGCTGCCGGCGTGCCGGCCCCCGGCAGCGTGTGGGTCGATGCGGCCATCCTCGACTCGCTGAACCTGAAGCCCGGCGATCCGCTGTTGCTCGGCGACGCCAGCCTCACGATCGCGGCGGTCATCACCCTCGAGCCCGATCGCGGGGCCGGCTTCATGAGCTTCGCGCCGCGCGCGCTGCTCAACATCGCCGACCTGCCGGCCACAGGGCTGGTGCAGCCGGCCAGCCGAGTGACCTACCGGCTGGCGCTGGCCGGGCAGGGGCCGGGCGGCGACGCGGCGGTGCGCGGCTACGTGGCGTGGGCCGAGGCCGAAGCCAAGGCGCAGGGCTGGCGCGGGCTGCGCATCGAGTCGCTCGACAGCGGCCGCCCGGAGATGCGCCAGACGCTGGACCGCGCCGCCAAGTTCCTGAACCTCGTCGCGCTGCTGGCTGCGCTGCTGGCAGCCGTGGCGGTGGGCATCGCCGCGCGCGACTTCGCCGGCCGCCACCTCGACGACTGCGCGATGCTGCGCGTGCTGGGCCAGCCGCAGCGCCGCATCGCCGGCGCCTACACGATGGAGTTCGCGGCGGTGGGGTTGATCGCCAGCGGGCTCGGCGTGCTGCTGGGCCTGGCGGTGCACTTCGTGTTCGTCGCCTTGCTGGCCGGGCTGGTCGACTCGGCGCTGCCTGCGCCCAGCGTGTGGCCGGCGCTGTTCGGCCTGGGCGTCGGGCTCACGCTGCTGCTCGGCTTCGGTCTGCCGCCGGTGCTGCAGCTCGCGCAGGTGCCGCCGCTGCGGGTGATCCGGCGCGACCTGGGGGAACTGCGGCCGGCCTCGGTCGGCGTGCTGCTGGCCGGCTTCGCCGGCTTCTCGGCGCTGCTGCTGGCGGTGGCCTCGGACCTGAAGCTCGGGCTCATCACGGTGGGCGGCTTCGCGGTCGCGATCGCGGTGTTCGCGCTGTTGTCGTGGCTGGCGGTGCAGGCGCTGCGGCGCGCGGTCCCGTCGTCGGCCGCCGGCGCACCGCGCTGGCTGGTGCTGGCGACGCGCCAGGTCGCGGCGCGGCCCGGTTTCGCGGTGCTGCAGGTCAGCGCGCTCAGCGTCGGCCTGCTGGCGCTGGTGCTGCTGGTGCTGTTGCGCACCGACCTGATCAGCAGCTGGCGCCAGGCCACGCCGCCCGACGCGCCGAACCGCTTCGTCATCAACGTGCAGCCCGAGCAGGGCGAGGCCTTCCAGCAGCAGCTGCGCGACGGCGGCGTGAAGACCTACGACTGGTACCCGATGATCCGCGGCCGCCTCGTTGCAGTGAACGGCAAGCCGGTCAAGCCCGAGGACTACGCCGAGGACCGCGCACAGCGCCTCGTCGAGCGCGAGTTCAATCTCAGCCACGACGCCCGCCTGCCGGGCCACAACCAGGTCGTCGCGGGCCGCTGGACGGCCGACGAGGCCGGCGCCATCAGCGTCGAGGAAGGGCTGGCGGCGACGCTGGGCGTGAAGCTCGGCGACACGCTGCGCTTCGACATCGCCGGCGTGCAGCAGGACGGCCGCATCACCAGCCTGCGCAAGGTCGACTGGGGCTCGATGCGGGTGAATTTCTTCGTGCTGTTCCCGACCGCGACCCTGCCCGAGGAACTGCCGGCCACCTACATCGCCGCCTTCCGCGCGCCGCCGGCCCAGCCGGGCGCGCCGGGCTTCGACAACGCGCTGTCGCGCGCCTTCCCGAACATCACCAATGTGGACGTGTCGGCCTCGATCGCCCAGGTGCAGCGCGTGCTCGACCAGGTGATCCGCGCGGTCGAGTTCCTGTTCGGCTTCACGCTGGCGACCGGCCTGGTGGTGTTGTTCGCCGCGGTCACCGCGACGCGCGAGCAGCGCGCCCGCGAGTTCGCGGTGATGCGGGCGCTGGGCGCCGGCGGCAAGCTGCTGGCGCGCGTGCAGCGCGCCGAACTGCTGGGGGTGGGCGCGCTGGCCGGCGTGCTGGCCTCGGTAGCCGCGCTGGCGGTCGGCTGGGCGCTGGCGCGCTATGCCTTCGAGTTCACCTGGAGCGCGCCGCTGTGGGTGCCGCTGGCCGGCGGTGCGGCCGGTGCGCTGCTGGCGCTGGCGGCCGGCTGGTGGGGCTTGCGCGAGGTGCTGACGCGTCCGGTCGTCGAGACGCTGCGTCGCGCAGCGCAGTAAGGCGCGGGCGCCGCCCCGCTTGGCGCTACATCGCGTAGCCCACCAGCACCACCTCGGCCGCCTGTTCGCGCAGCGGGATCAGCGCCTGGTAGGCCGGTGAGTGGTACCAGCCCTCGACCGAAGCCGTGTCCGGAAAGCGGATGACGACGGTGTCGGTGAAAGGCGAGCGGCCGCTCAGCTCGACCGCGCGCCGGCCACGCACCAGGATCTCGCCCTGCCAGGGCAGCAGCGTCGCGGGCACCTGGTCCCGGTAGGCCACCCAGGTGTCGGGGTCCCTGATGACGATGTGGCCGATCACGTAGGCGGCGGCGGGGGCAGGGGGCGTGGCGCTCACGTCAGTCGTCCAACTCGGCCTTCGCCATCTCCACGTCCAGGCGCTCCATCGCGTCGGCCGGCTTGCACGCGGCCGCCTGCGCGTAGAGCTGCTCGGCCTCCTTCATGCGCTTGTCGCCCTCCAGCATGACCAGCCCGTTGGCGTACTCCACCATGGCGATCGCGCTGCCGGGATTGAGCTTCAGCGCGGCCTGGAACATCTTCAGCCCGGTCGCGGCGTCGGCGCCCTGGGTCCTGCCGAGCAGCTTGCCGACCTTGTCGATCACCTCGGCGTGGAAGGCGCCGAGCGCGATGTGCGCATCGGCGTGCTTCGGGGCCAGCTTGATGGTGGTCTCCAGCGCGTTCTTCACCTTGCTGCCCAGCCCCTGGGCAAGCGCCTTGGCGACGCTGATGCTCTGGCCGTAGCGGCCCACCGCGTAGGCCATCAGGTAGTGCGCATTGGCGTTCTTCGGCTCGGCGGCCGCCTGGGCCTCGGCGCGCTCGGCGAGTTCGAGGAAGAGGTCGAGCTTGACCTTCTCGCTCTTCTCCAGGTAGTTGGCGTAGATCGCCTGGGCCTTGTTGGCGGCGGTGATGCCTGCTGTTGCCCCATTCGCGCCGGCCTTCAAACCGGCGTCGACCGCCTTCCTGAACTCGCCGGCGTGGAACAGCGCCCAGGCCTCCTGTACCGCGGCGTCCTTGGGCCAGGGCTCGGCGTCGCCGGCGTGCAGCCGGGCCCAGTGCTTCTTCAGCGCCACGGCGTCGTGCACGTAGTCGGCGTTGTCGTAAGGGAAGGCGGTCCACTTGGCCATAGTGCTTGTCTCCTGCGTCGTTCCGGGCAATCGGTCGTTCTTTTCGTTCAGTCGCGCTGGTAGCTGCCGGCCAGCATCAGCAGGTGCTCGCGCTGGCCCGGGTCGAGGTAGGGCATCAGCAGGCTGAGCACGTGCTGGGCGCCGCGCAGCAGCGCCGCGCCGGCGCTCTCGGGCTCCAATGCCTTGCGCGGGTCGCGCACGTACTCGTAGCTGAGCCAGTAGGTCAGCACCACCACCATCGAGGTGGCCACCGGCTCGGCCTCGCGCGCGTCGATGCGCATCGCCTGCGCGCGGCTCAGGCCGTCGAGCACCGCCTTGACCGCATGCTGCTTGTTCTTCAGCACGAACTGGAAGTGGGTCTCGAGCCGCCGGTTCTTGCTGAGCAGGTCGTTCAGGTCGCGGTACAGAAAGCGGTACTGCCAGATCAGCTCGAACAGCATGTGGAAGAACAGCCAGGCGTCCTCGACGTTGCGCACGTTGTCGGCCGCCCGCAGCAACTCGGTGAGCGCGGCCTCGTAGCGGTCGAACAGGCTGTTGATCAGCTCGTCCTTGGCGGGGTAGTGGTAGTAGAGGTTGCCCGGGCTGATGTTGAGCTCGGCCGAGATCAGCGTGGTGCTGACGTTGGGCTCGCCGAAGCGGTTGAACAGTTCCAGCGTCACCTCCAGGATGCGCTCGGCCGTGCGGCGCGGTGCTTTCTTCGGGACCCGTGGGCTCATGGCGCGGTCGTCTCGCGGTGGGGCGAGAGGGCTGGTTTGCGGTCAATCTAGCATCAAGATCACGCGCCACCAAGGCGGCCAGCACCGATGGCGAGGCCTGCCTACAATCCCCGGCTGTCCTCCGAGACCTTCATGCCGGCCGTTCGTTTCGACTCCGTTTCCAAGACCTACCTTGCCCCGCGCGGCAGCCAGCGCAACGATCTGCATGCGTTGCAGGACGTGAGTTTCGACATCGAGCCGGGCGACTTCTTCGGCCTGCTCGGCCCCAACGGTGCCGGCAAGACCACGCTGATCAGCATCCTGGCCGGCCTGAGCCGTGCGACCCGCGGGCGCGTCACGGTGCAGGGCCACGACGTGGTGGACGACTACGCGGCCGCGCGCCGCGCGCTGGGCATCGTGCCGCAGGAGCTGGTGTTCGACCCGTTCTTCTCGGTGCGCGAGACGCTGCGCATCCAGAGCGGCTACTTCGGCGTGCGCGTCGACCGCCAGGCCAACGATGCCTGGATCGACGAGCTGCTGCACCACCTGGGCCTGGCCGACAAGGCCGATGCCAACATGCGCCAGCTGTCGGGCGGCATGAAGCGCCGCGTGCTGGTGGCGCAGGCGCTGGTGCACCGGCCGCCGGTGATCGTGCTCGACGAGCCGACCGCCGGGGTCGACGTGGAACTGCGCCAGACGCTGTGGCAGTTCATCGCGCGGCTCAACCGCGAAGGGCACACGGTGCTGCTGACCACGCACTACCTCGAAGAGGCCGAGGCGCTGTGCGGCCGCATCGCGATGCTCAAGCAGGGCCGCGTGGTGGCGCTCGACCGCACCGCCAACCTGCTGGCCGGCACCGCGAGCACCATGCTGCGCTTCAAGACCGACCAGACGCTGCCGCCGGCGGTGGCGGCGCAGGCACGTGTGACCGGCCGCATCGTGCAGCTCACCGCGCACGACGCGGCCGAGGTCGAGACGCTGCTCGCGATGCTGCGGAGCGCCCAGGTCCGGGTGGAGGAGCTGGAGATCGGCCGCGCCGACCTGGAGGACGTGTTCCTCGAGATCATGCAGGGCGAACCGCAGAAGGTGGCGGCATGACCGGTGCGCCGCGGGCCGAGCGCCGGGCCGCTCCCAAGCCGGCCCGCATCCCCGCGGGGGATCGGCCGACGTACTCGTCGGACGAGGGGCAGTCATGACCGGCGCGCGCACGCTGCTCTACAAGGAGATGCTGCGGTTCTGGAAGGTCAGTTTCCAGACCGTGGCGGCGCCGGTGCTGACGGCGGTGCTCTACCTGCTGATCTTCGGCCACGCGCTCGAGGCGCACGTGAAGGTCTACGGCAGTGTCGGCTACACCAGCTTCCTGATCCCGGGTCTGGTGATGATGAGCGTGCTGCAGAACGCCTTCGCCAACAGCAGTTCCTCGCTGATCCAGAGCAAGGTGACGGGCAACCTGGTGTTCCTGCTGGTGACGCCGCTGTCGCACTGGGCCTGGTTCGCGGCCTACGTGGGCGCGTCGGTGGTGCGCGGCCTGGTGGTGGGCGCCGGGGTGCTGGCGGTCACCGTGTGGTTCGCGCCACCCGGCCTGGCCGCGCCGGGGTGGGCACTGGTGTTCGCGGTGCTGGGGGCGGCGATGATGGGCGCGCTGGGCCTGGTGGCCGGGCTGTGGGCCGAGAAATTCGACCAGATCGCGGCGTTCCAGAACTTCGTCGTGATGCCGATGACCTTCCTGTCCGGCGTGTTCTATTCGGTCGACTCGCTGCCGCCGTTCTGGCAGGCGGTGAGCCATCTGAACCCCTTCTTCTACATGATCGACGGCTTCCGGGCCGGCTTCTTCGGCGTCAGCGACGTGAGTCCGTGGATCAGCCTGGCGGTGGTCGCTGCCAGCCTGGTGGCCGTCTCGGCGGTGTCGCTGCGGCTGCTGAAGACCGGCTACAAGCTGCGGTCCTGAACGCCCGATACACTCGCGTCATGGCCGATCCCACCGCAGACGACGTGCAGCGCTACATCGCGCAAGGGCTCGCCTGCGAGCACCTGCAGGTGGAGGGCGACGGCCGCCATTTCTTCGCCACCATCGTGTCGGCCGAGTTCGACGGCCTGAGCCGCGTCCGCCGCCACCAGCGGGTCTACGCGGCGCTCGGCGATAGAATGCGCGAACAAATCCACGCGCTGTCAATGAAGACGCTGACGCCGGCCGAATTCGCGGTGCAGGGCTCCCCGGCCCGCACCGCCGCTGCCCACCACCACTGATCCACAAGCCGCCCTGTGGCGCGGCTTGTGCGCTCCCTCGTGGCGAGGGCGGTCCGTGCAAGCGCGTGATGCAGGGCGGTGACGAGCACCGCACCATGGACAAACTCATCATTCGCGGCGGCCGCCGTCTCCACGGCGAGGTCACGATCTCGGGCGCCAAGAACGCGGCGCTGCCGGAGCTGTGCGCCGCCCTGCTGACGGCCGAGCCGGTGCAGCTGTTGAACGTTCCGCGCCTGCAGGACGTGTCGACCACGCTGAAGCTGCTGCGCAACATGGGCGCCGTCGCCGAACGCAGCGAGAGCCGTCCCGACGAGGTCACCATCGACGCCGGTCCGGTGAGCAGCCCCGAGGCGCCCTACGACCTCGTGAAGACCATGCGGGCGTCGATCCTGGTGCTGGGGCCGCTGCTGGCGCGCTTCGGCGAGGCCACGGTGTCGCTGCCGGGCGGCTGCGCGATCGGTTCGCGGCCAGTGGACCAGCACATCAAGGGACTGCAGGCGATGGGCGCGCAGATCAGCGTCGAGCACGGCTACATCATCGCGAAGGCGCCCAGGGCCTCGGGCGGGCTGCGCGGCGCGCGCATCACGACCGACATGGTGACCGTCACCGGTACCGAGAACCTGTTGATGGCCGCGACGCTGGCCGATGGCGAGACGGTGCTCGAGAACGCCGCGCAGGAGCCCGAGATCCCCGACCTGGCCGAGATGCTGATCGCGATGGGCGCGAAGATCGAGGGCCACGGCAGCAGCAAGATCCGCATCCAGGGCGTGGCGCAACTGCACGCCCCGCGCGGCGGACATCGGGTGGTGCCCGACCGCATCGAGGCCGGGACCTTCCTGTGCGCCGTCGCGGCAGCCGGCGGCGAGGTGCTGCTGAAGCACGCGCGCGCCGACCACCTGGACGCGGTGATCGACAAGCTGCGCGAGGCCGGCGTCCGCATCGAGGCCGGCAGCGACTGGATCCGCGTGGCCTCCGACGGCAAGCTGAAGGCGGTGGGCTTCCGCACCAGCGAGTACCCGGCCTTCCCGACCGACATGCAGGCGCAGTTCATGGCGCTCGACTGCATCGCCGACGGCACCGCGCGCGTCACCGAGACCATCTTCGAGAACCGCTTCATGCACGTCGACGAGATGGTGCGCCTGGGCGCGAAGATCGAGGTCGACGGCCACACCGCCATCGTCACCGGCGTGCCGCAGCTGTCGGGCGCGACGGTGATGGCCACCGACCTGCGCGCGTCCGCCAGCCTGGTGATCGCCGGCCTGGTGGCCAGCGGCGAGACCCTGGTCGATCGCATCTACCACCTGGACCGCGGCTACGACCAGATGGAAACCAAGCTGCGCGCCCTGGGCGCGGACATCGAGAGAGTGAAATGACAGCCCCCACGCGCACTTCGTTCGCTTCGCCCCGAGGGCGCAAAGTCTGCCTTGGGGCGGACCGGCGGGAGGCCCCATGAGCATCACCCTCGCGCTGTCGAAAGGCCGCATCTTCGAAGAGACGCTGCCGCTGCTGAAGGCGGCGGGCATCGAGGTCACCGAGGACCCCGAGACCTCGCGCAAGCTCATCCTGCCGACCAACCGCCCCGACGTGCGCGTGGTGCTGGTGCGCGCCACCGACGTGCCCACCTACGTGCAGCACGGCGGCGCCGACCTCGGCGTGGTCGGGCTCGACGTGCTGCTGGAGCATGGCGGCCAAGGCCTCTACCAGCCGCTGGACCTGCGCATCGCCAAGTGCCGCATGAGCGTGGCGGTGCGGGCCGACTTCGACTACGCGGCGGCAGTGAAGCAGGGCTCGCGCATCCGCGTCGCGACCAAGTACGTGAGCGTCGCGCGCGACCACTTCGCCGACAAGGGCGTGCACGTCGACCTGATCAAGCTCTACGGCTCGATGGAGCTGGCGCCGCTGACCGGCCTGGCCGATGCCATCGTCGACCTGGTGTCGACCGGCAGCACGCTCAAGGCCAACCACCTGCTCGAGGTGGAGCGGATCATGGACATCTCGTCGCGCCTGGTGGTGAACCAGGCCGCGCTGAAGCTCAAGCGCGAGGCGATCCGTCCGCTGATCGACGCCTTCGCGGCGGCCATTCCCCAGGAGTGATCATGAGCGCCCCAGCCCGCGTGAACCTGCGCCACCTGGCCACCACGCAGCCCGATTTCGAGGCGGCGTTCCGGGCCGTGCAGCACTGGTCGGCGGAGACCGACGATGCGATCGAGAGCCGCGTCGCCGCGATCCTGGCCGACGTGCAGCAGCGCGGCGACGCCGCGGTCCTCGAGTACACCGCGCGCTTCGACGCGTTGCCGGTCGCCTCGATGAGCGAACTCGAGCTGACGCAGGCCGACTTCGCCGCGGCGTTCGAGGCCATCACGCCGGCGCAGCGCGACGCGCTGCAGCAGGCCGCGCGCCGCATCCGCAGCTACCACGAGCGCCAGCTCGACGCCTGCGGCCGCAGCTGGAGCTACCGCGACGAGGACGGCACGCTGCTGGGCCAGAAGGTCACGCCGCTGGACCGCGTGGGCATCTACGTGCCGGGCGGCAAGGCGGCCTATCCGTCTAGCCTGCTGATGAACGCGGTGCCGGCCCACGTGGCGGGCGTGCCCGAGATCGTGATGGTGGTGCCCACGCCGAAGGGCGAGCGCAACACCCTGGTGCTGGCCGCCGCGCACGTGGCGGGCGTGACGCGTGCCTTCACGATCGGCGGTGCGCAGGCGGTGGCCGCGCTCGCCTACGGCACGGCCACGGTGCCCCAGGTCGACAAGATCACCGGGCCCGGCAACGCCTACGTGGCGAGCGCGAAGAAGCGCGTGTTCGGCACGGTGGGCATCGACATGATCGCCGGGCCCAGCGAGATCCTGGTGCTGGCCGACGGCAGCACGCCGGCCGACTGGGTGGCGATGGACCTGTTCAGCCAGGCCGAGCACGACGAGCTGGCGCAGAGCATCCTGCTGTGCCCCGATGCCGGCTACATCGCCGAGGTGCAGCGCCAGATCGACCGTCTGCTGCCTTCGATGCCGCGCGGCGCGATCATCCGCGCCTCGCTGGAAGGGCGTGGTGCGCTGATCCACACCCGCTCGATGGAGGAGGCCTGCGAGATCAGCAACCGCATCGCGCCCGAGCACCTGGAAGTGAGCTCGAACGAGCCGCACCGTTGGGAGCCGCTGCTGCGCCACGCCGGCGCGATCTTCCTCGGTGCCTACACCAGCGAATCGCTGGGCGACTACTGCGCCGGGCCGAACCATGTGTTGCCGACCTCGGGCACCGCGCGCTTCAGCTCGCCGCTGGGCGTCTACGACTTCCAGAAGCGCAGCAGCCTGATCGAGGTCAGCGAGCAGGGCGCGCAGACGCTGGGGGTGATCGCCGCCGAGCTGGCCTATGGCGAGGGCCTGCAGGCGCACGCGCAGGCGGCCGAGATGCGGCTGGCGAAGAAGCCGGGGGCGGCACGATGAGCATCGGCAGCAGCGACGACAACGGCGGCGGGCCGCTCGCGCCACGCCTCGCGCGCTTCATCCGCCAGGACGTGCAGAACATGCACGCCTACGCGATCCAGCCGTCGGACGGTTTCGTGAAGCTCGACGCGATGGAGAACCCGCACCGCCTGCCCGAGGCGCTGCAGGCCGAGCTGGGCCGCCGGCTCGGCGCGCTGGCGATCAACCGCTATCCCGGCACCCGCACCGACGCGCTGCGCGCGGCGCTGGCCCGCCACGCCGGCCTGCCCGCGGGCTGTGCGCTGATGCTCGGCAACGGCTCCGACGAGCTGATCTCGCTGCTCAGCATGGCCTGCGACGTGCCGGGCGCCACCGTCCTGGCGCCGCTGCCGGGCTTCGTGATGTACGAGATGTCGGCCCGGCTGCAGGGGCTGCGCTTCGTCGGCGTGCCGCTGACCGCCGACTTCGAGCTCGACGCCGAGGCGATGCTGGCCGCGGTGCGCGAGCACCGCCCGGCGATCACCTACCTGGCCTATCCGAACAACCCGACCGCGAACCTGTGGGACGACGCGGTGATCGAGCGCATCGTCGACGCGGTGCGCGAGCACGGCGGCCTGGTGGTGATCGACGAGGCCTACCAGCCGTTCGCGAGCCGCAGCTACATCGGCCGCCTGGCGCACCACGACCACGTGCTGCTGATGCGCACGCTCAGCAAGTTCGGCCTGGCCGGCGTGCGGCTGGGCTACCTCATGGGCCCGGCCGCGCTGGTGGCCGAGATCGACAAGGTGCGCCCGCCCTACAACGTCAGCGTGCTGAACTGCGAGGCGGCGCTGTTCGCGCTGGAGCACGAGGACGAGTTCGCACGCCAGGCCGCGGTGCTGCGCGCCGAGCGCGCGCGGCTGCAGGGTGCGCTGCGCGCGATGCCGCACGCCAAGCCGTTCCCGAGCGAGGCCAACATGGTGCTGGTGCGGGTGCCCGACGCGAAGGCGGCCTTCGAGGGCCTGAAGGCGCGCGGCGTGCTGGTCAAGAACGTGTCCGGCCTGCACCCGCTGCTGGCAAACTGCCTGCGCCTCACCGTCGGCCTGCCCGAAGAGAACGACCAGATGATCGCGGCCTTGAAAGGCATCCTGTCATGAGTGAATCCAACCGAGTTGCCGAAGTTCGGCGGGATACCGCCGAAACGAAAATCCGCGTGCGCATCGACCTCGATGGCACGGGCGTGGCCAAGCTCGCCACCGGCATCGGCTTCTTCGACCACATGCTCGACCAGCTGGCGCGGCACGGGCTGATCGACCTGGAGATCGAGGCCGATGGCGACCTGCACATCGACGGGCACCACACCGTCGAGGACGTCGGCATCACGGTCGGCCAGGCTTTCGCGAAGGCCGTCGGCGACAAGGCGGGGATCCGCCGCTACGGCCATGCCTACGTGCCGCTCGACGAGGCGCTGAGCCGCGTGGTGGTCGACTTCTCCGGCCGGCCCGGGCTGCACATGCGCGTGCCGTTCAAGGCCGGCATGATCGGCGCGCTCGACACCCAGCTGGTCTACGAGTTCTTCCAGGGCTTCGTGAACCATGCCGGCGTCACGCTGCACATCGACAACCTGCACGGCGACAACGCGCACCACCAGTGCGAGACGGTCTTCAAGGCCTTCGCGCGGGCGCTGCGCATGGCGCTGGAGCGTGACCCGCGCATGGCCGGCGTGATCCCGTCGACCAAAGGCAGCCTGTGAGCCACCCGTCCTGAGCCGTGGAAGGTCTGAGATGAGCCGCACCGTCGCCGTCGTCGACTACGGCATGGGCAACCTGCGCTCGGTGTCGCAGGCGGTGCTGCACGCGGCCGCCGGCACCGGCTTCGACGTGGTCGTCACCGCCGAGCCGGACGTGGTGCGCGCCGCCGAACGCGTGGTGCTGCCGGGCCAGGGCGCGATGCGCGACTGCATGCGAGAACTGCGCGAGGCGCATGCAGGCAGCCTGTTGGCCGCGGTGCTGGAGGCAGCGGCCAGCAAGCCGCTGATGGGGGTGTGCGTCGGCATGCAGATGCTGCTCGACCACAGCGAAGAACAGGACACGCCAGGCCTGGGGCTGATCCGCGGAAGGGTGCGGCGCTTCCAGCTCGAAGGCCGGCTGCAGCCCGATGGCAGCCGTTACAAGGTGCCGCAGATGGGCTGGAACCAGGTGCTGCAGGCGCGGCCGCACCCGGTGTGGGCGGGCGTGCCCGACGCCAGCTGGTTCTATTTCGTGCACAGTTTCTATGCCGTTCCGGCCGATCCGGCGCACAGCGTTGGTGAAACCGACTATGGCGCGCGCTTTACCAGTGCGGTGGCACGCGATAATATTTTTGCCACCCAGTTCCACCCCGAGAAGAGCGCTGCACACGGCCTGGCCCTGTACCGCAACTTCCTCGGCTGGTGCCCCTGACCCTCCCCCACCCCCTGACAGCCATGTTGCTGATCCCTGCCATCGACCTGAAAGACGGTCGCTGCGTGCGCCTGAAGCAAGGCGACATGCAAGCCTCCACCACCTTCGGCGAGGATCCGGCCGCGATGGCCCGGCGCTGGCTCGACGCCGGGGCGCGCCGCCTGCACCTGGTCGACCTGAACGGCGCCTTCGCCGGCAAGCCGGTCAACGAGCCGGCGATCAAGGCCATCCTGAAGGAAGTGGGCGACGAGATCCCGGTCCAGCTGGGTGGCGGCATCCGCGACCTCGACACCATCGAGCGTTACCTCGACGACGGTCTGTCCTACGTGATCATCGGCACCGCCGCGGTCAAGAACCCGGGCTTCCTGCGCGACGCCTGCACTGCCTTCGGCGGCCACATCATCGTCGGGCTCGACGCCAAGGACGGCAAGGTCGCGACCGACGGCTGGAGCAAGCTGACCGGCCACGAGGTGGTGGACCTGGCGAAGAAGTTCGAGGACTACGGCGTCGAGGGCGTGATCTACACCGACATCGGCCGCGACGGCATGCTGACCGGCATCAACATCGACGCCACCGTCAAGCTGGCGCAGGCGCTCAGCATCCCGGTGATCGCCTCGGGCGGCCTCAGCAACATCGCCGACATCGAGCGCCTGTGCGCGGTCGAGGGCGAGGGCATCGAGGGCGTGATCTGCGGCCGGGCGATCTACACCGGCGATCTCGACTTCGCCGCGGCACAGGCGCGGGCCGACGCGCTGAACGGCGACGCCTGAGCGGCGCCGGCGTCCCCGCATGCTCGCCAAGCGCATCATTCCCTGTCTCGACGTCACCGGCGGGCGCGTCGTCAAGGGCGTCAACTTCGTCGAGCTGCGCGATGCCGGCGACCCGGTGGAGATCGCCGCCCGTTACAACGAGCAGGGCGCCGACGAACTCACCTTCCTCGACATCACCGCCACCAGCGACGGCCGGGACCTCATCCTCCCCATCATCGAGGCGGTGGCCTCGCAGGTCTTCATCCCGCTCACCGTCGGCGGCGGCGTGCGCAGCGTCGAGGACGTGCGTCGCCTGCTCAACGCCGGGGCCGACAAGGTGAGCTTCAACTCGGCGGCGGTCGCGAACCCTCAGGTCATCCGCGACGCGTCCGACAAGTACGGCGCGCAGTGCATCGTGGTCGCGATCGACGCCAAGCAGCGCGTCGGTGGCGAGGGCTGGGAGGTCTACACCCACGGTGGGCGCCAGAACACCGGCCTCGACGCGGTGGCCTGGGCACGGCAGATGGCCGAGTTCGGCGCCGGCGAGATCCTGCTGACCAGCATGGACCGCGACGGCACGCAGATCGGCTTCAACCTGCCGCTGACGCGCGCGGTCAGCGACGCGGTGTCGGTGCCGGTGATCGCCTCCGGCGGCGTCGGTGCGCTGGAGCACCTGGCCGAGGGCATCCAGATCGGCGGCGCCGACGCGGTGCTCGCCGCCAGCATCTTCCACTACGGCACGTTCACCGTCGGCCAGGCCAAGGCCCTGATGGCCGAGCACGGCATCCCTGTCAGGATGTGAGCCACCTCCGTTGCGTGTGGCCCACCCCCGTTGCGGCTGCGCCGCTCCCCCTCGAGGGGGCGACGCTGGCGGGCCGGCGGAGCCGGACCCGCGGCGTCCACTGGGTTTCTCCAGCGCGGGCCGATGCCGTAGAGCGACGGCAGCTATCGCGAGTCGCTAAACTGCTGCGCATGACTTGGCTGGACGATATTCGCTGGGACCGCGACGGCCTGTTGCCGGTGATCGCGCAGGAAGCCGCGAGCGGCGACGTGCTGATGTTCGCGTGGATGAACCGCGAGGCGCTGGCGCGCACGGCAGAACTCGGTGAGGCGGTGTACTGGAGCCGCTCGCGCGGCCGGCTGTGGCACAAGGGCGAGGAGTCCGGTCATACCCAGAAAGTGCGCGACATGCGTCTGGACTGCGACAACGACGTGCTGCTGCTGAAGGTCGAGCAGCTCGGCCACGAGCCCTCGATCGCCTGCCACACCGGGCGCCACAGCTGCTTCTACCAGCGCTACGAGGCTGGCGCCTGGCACGCGGTCGAGCCGGTGCTGAAGGATCCGGAGCACATCTACAAATGAGCTACAAATGAGCGGCGACGACACCCTGGCCCGCCTGGCGGCCGTGATCGAGTCGCGCCGCGGCGGCGACCCCGACGCGAGCTACGTCGCGCGCCTGTTCCACAAGGGCACCGACGCGATCCTGAAGAAGGTCGGCGAGGAGGCCACCGAGTTCGTGATGGCCGCCAAGGACGGCGACCGCCCGAAGATCGTCAACGAGGCGGCCGACCTGTGGTTCCATGCGATGGTGGCGCTGGCGCATTTCGGCCTCACGCCGGCGCAGGTGCTGGCCGAGCTCGAGCGTCGCGAGGGGCAGTCGGGCCTCGAGGAATTCGCATTGCGGAAGGTCAAGGGCCGCGAGGCCGAGTCGACGAAGGAGCGTGGCACATGAACACCGTGATCGACAGCGACGAGCGCGAGCGCTCGCTCAAGACGGTCGGTACCGTCAGCTATCTGCTGCACCTGGTCGTCGCCGTCGGCGCGGTGTTGCCCGGCGTGCAGGCCAGCGTGGCGCTGCTGATCGTGGCCTTCATCATCGACATGGTGAAGAAGGACGAGGCCGCTGGCACCTGGCAGGCCTCACATTTCAGCTGGCGCATCCGCAGCGTGCTGTGGGCCGGCGGCCTGTACATCGTCACCTCGTGGCTGTGGCTGCTGTTCTTCGTCCCGGGCTGGATCGCCTGGGGGCTGATCTCGATCTGGTTCCTCTACCGCATCGTGCGCGGCTGGTTGAACCTGAACGGCAACCAGCCGATGCCGTCCTGACCCCTTTCTGCCCTGTCCCCCATGAGCGACCACGATCCGAACTGCGTCTTCTGCAAGATCATTGCGGGGCAGATCCCGTCCCGCAAGGCCTACGAGGACGAGCACCTGCTGTCCTTCCACGACATCAACCCCTGGGCGCCGGTCCACGTGCTGGTGATCCCCAAGCGCCACATCGCGACGCTGGCCGACATCGGCCCCGGCGACCAGGAGCTGATGGGCCGCATGCTGGCGCTGGCCCCGAAGCTGATGCGTGAGCTGGGGGTCACCAACGGATTTCGCACGCTGATCAACACCGGCAAGGACGGGCTGCAGGAGGTCTACCACCTGCACATGCACGTGATCGGCGGCCCCCGCCCCTGGGCCAAGGGGTGAACCTCGGCCCGCTTCGCGGGTCTGTCATGCAGGGCTGGCCTAAAATCCGGGGCTGCCCTTACTGGGTCTTCAGGAGAACGACATGGGTTCCTTCAGCATTTGGCACTGGTTGATCGTGCTGTTGATCGTGGTGCTGGTATTCGGCACGAAGAAGCTCAAGAACATGGGCAGCGACCTCGGCGGGGCCGTGAAGGGCTTCAAGGACGGCGTGCGCGACGGCTCGACCGCGGCGCCGGCTGATCCGACGCAGCAGGTCACGGCGAACAAGAGCGCCGACTCGAACACGGTCGACGTTGAGGCGAAGCAGAAGTCCTGAGCGGTCGGAGCGACACGCGCATGATCGACTTCGGCTTCGACAAGATCGCCCTGATCGGCGCGGTGGCGCTGATCGTGATCGGTCCCGAGCGCCTGCCGAAGGTGGCGCGCACGGTCGGCCACCTGATGGGCAAGGCCCAGCGCTACGTTGCCGATGTCAAGGCCGAGGTCAATCGCTCGATCGAGCTCGAAGAGCTCAAGAAGATGAAGACCGACTTCGAGGATGCCGCCCGCAACGTGGAGCAGTCGGTGTCCAGCGAAGTGAACAAGACGAGCAGCGAGATGAACCAGGCCTGGGAGTCGTTGTCGTCATCCGACGGCAGCAGCAGTGGCGGCAGCGGCGGCGGTGCCACCGACAGCTACCATGCCGGCGAGCCCTTGAGCGAGCCGCCGCCGGCCTACACGCACCCGCGCAAGAACTGGCGGCTCAAGCGGGGTGCGACGCCGCAGTGGTACAAGCAGCGGCATGGCGTGCGGGCCAAGGCGCAATCGGGCGCCGCCCGCGTGGCGCGCTTCCGGCCGCCGCGCCCGCTGTAGTCCGTGGGCGCCCCTGAATCCCGCGACGAACTCGAAGGCAGCGAGCAGCCTTTCGTCGCCCACCTGATCGAACTGCGCGACCGGCTGATCCGCGCAGTGCTGGCGGTCGTCGTCTGCTTCGGCGCGCTCGCGCTCTGGCCCGGCCCGTCGATGCTCTACGACCTGCTGGCGGCACCGTTGGTGGCGCACCTGCCAGCGGGCACGACACTGATCGCGACCAACGTGATCTCGCCGTTCCTGGTGCCGCTGAAGATCACGCTGATGGCGGCCTTCATGGTCGCGCTGCCGGTGGTGCTGTACCAGGTGTGGGCCTTCGTCGCCCCGGGCCTCTACATGCACGAGAAGAAGCTGGTGCTGCCGCTGGTGGTGTCGAGCACGTTGCTGTTCCTGCTGGGCGTGGCGTTCTGCTACTTCTTCGTGTTCGGGCAGGTGTTCAAGTTCATCCAGAGCTTCGCGCCGAAGAGCATCACCGCGGCGCCGGACATCGAGGCCTATCTCGGCTTCGTGCTGAGCATGTTCATCGCCTTCGGCGCGGCTTTCGAGGTGCCGGTGGTGGTGGTGGTGCTGGCGCGCATGGGCATCGTGTCGATCGAGAAATTGAAGGGCTTCCGGGCCTACTTCATCGTGGTCGCGTTCATCATCGCGGCGGTCGTCACGCCGCCCGACGTGATCTCGCAGCTCGCGCTCGCGATCCCGATGTGCATCCTCTACGAGATCGGCATCTGGGCCGCCCAGGTGTTCATCAAGCACACCCAGGCGCCCGATGCGGCGGCCGAGGACAGCACTGCCTGAACCCGCGGCGCGCCCGGTGGGCGCGCACTCGCCGCGTCACTGCTCGCGCTGCTGCCGCGGCGCCTTCGGCCGTTGCGCGACGATGACCTTGAGCGTGACCTCGCTGTCGCCCCGTTGCACGACCAGCCGGGCCGTCGTGCGCGGCTTGAGCGAGGCCACGACATTGAGAAGCTGAGAGGTGTTGCCGACCGGCGTGTCGGCCACCTTCACCACCACGTCGCCGGGTCGCAGGCCGCCTTCGCTGGCCGGGCCGTTCTGCAGCACGCCGGTGATCAGCACGCCCTGCGACACCTTCAGGTTGAAGGTCTCGGCGATCTCGGGCGTGAGGTCGCGCGGTTCGACGCCGATCCAGCCGCGCGTGACCTGGCCGTCCTTGATCAGACCTTCCATCACCTGGCGCGCCGTGGACACCGGGATCGCGAAGCCGATGCCGAGGCTGCCGCCCGAACGCGAGTAGATCGCGGTGTTGATGCCCATCAGGTTGCCGGCGGCATCGATCAGCGCCCCGCCGGAATTGCCGGGGTTGATGGCCGCGTCGGTCTGGATGAAGTTCTCGAAGGTGTTGATGCCGAGCTGGTTGCGCCCGAGCGCCGACACGATGCCGGAGGTGACCGTCTGGCCGACGCCGAAGGGGTTGCCGATCGCCAGCACCACGTCGCCAACCTGCAGCACGTCGGAATCGCCGAAGCTCACCGAGGGCAGCTTGTCCAGCTTGATGCGCAGCACCGCGAGGTCGGCTTCCGGATCGGTGCCGATCACCTCGGCCTTGGTGCGCCGCCCGTCGGACAGCACGACCTCGATGTCGTCCATGCGCTCGACCACGTGGTTGTTGGTCAGCACGTAGCCATCGGGCGATACGATGACGCCCGAGCCCACACCGCTCTGCGCCTGCGAGTCGGGGTCGCCGAAGAAATAGCGGAACCAGGGGTCGGCGGCGCGCGGGTCGCGCGCAGTCGGCGTCTTGCTGGTGATGACACTCACCACCGCCGGTGCCGCGCGCTTGGCCGCTGCAGCGTAGCTGCTGCCGCCGGCCGCGGCGGGTGCCAGCGTGATCTGCGGAGCCGGGTTGGACGATGATCCCACCGCGGTCGACAGCGGCCTGTTCTGCACCCATTCGGGCTTGAGCGTGGCGACGACGAACCACATCGCCAGTGCGACCGTCACGGCTTGGGAGAAAATCAACCAGGTCTTGCGCATGGGAGAGAAGAATTGACGAGCCGTGAAGAGCTAGAAAACTACCTGTCCACGCTGCTCGAGCTCGAGCGGTTCAAGGATTATGGGCCGAACGGTTTGCAGGTCGAGGGCAAGCCGCAGATCCGCAAGCTCGTTTCCGGCGTCACCGCGAGCCTGGCCTTTATCGAGGCCGCGGCAGCGGCCGGCGCCGATGCGGTGCTGGTGCACCACGGGCTGTTCTGGCGTGGACAGGACGGCCGGCTCAATGGCTGGCTGAAGAAGCGGGTGGCGGCCCTGCTGGGCCATGACATCAGCCTGTTCGCCTACCACCTGCCGCTCGATGCCCATCCGGAGCACGGCAACAACGCCCAGCTCGGCGCCAAGCTTAAGTTCGTCAGCGAGGCCCGCTTCGGCGAGCAGCAGCTCGGCTTCATCGGCCGGCCGCCGCAGCCGCTGACCGGCGCGGCGCTGTCGGCGCTGGTGCAGTTCCGGCTCGGCCGCGCGCCGACGGTGATCGAGGGCGACGGTCGGCCGATCCGTCGCGTCGCCTGGTGCACCGGCGGTGCCCAGGGCTACTTCGAGGCGGCGATCGCGGCTGGCGCCGATGCCTACCTGACCGGCGAGATCTCCGAGCCGCAGACCCATATCGCGCGCGAGACCGGCGTGGCGTTCTATGCCTGCGGCCACCACGCGACCGAGCGTTTCGGTGCCCCCGCGCTCGGCGCCCACGCGGCGCAGCTGTTCGACCTCGAGCACGAGTTCATCGACATCGACAACCCGGCGTGAGCCCCCCTCGCATGCGACTGCCGCTGGCGATCACGATGGGCGATGCCTGCGGCATCGGCCCGGAGATCATCGCGTCGGCCTTCCTGCGCGGCGCGTTGCCGGGCGGTTTCGCGGTCGGCGATGTCGGCGTGCTGCGGCGCGCCGCGGCCATCGTGTCGGCGCCGGACCGCACGGGCTTGCCGGTGGCGCTGATCGAGCGCCCGGCCGACGTGGCCGCGCTGCCGCCGCGCTGCCTGCCGGTGCTGGTGCCGCCGGGGCTGCCGGCCGGGTTGGCGGCGCTGCCTCTCGGCCGCATCGACGCGATAGCGGGGGTGGCCGCGGCCGCCTGCATCCGGCACGCCGTGGCGCTGGCGCAGGCCGGCGAGGTGGCCGCGATCGTCACCGCGCCGATCCACAAGGAGTCGCTGGCCGCCGCCGGCGAGCCCTATCCGGGTCACACCGAGCTGCTGCAGGCCGAGGCCGGCGCCGGGCCGGTGCGCATGATGCTCGCGAACGACGAGCTCAAGACCGTGCTGGTCAGCATCCACGTCTCGCTGCGCCGGGCGATCGAGGCGGTGAGCCTCGCATCGGTGCTCGAGACGCTGCGCATCGCCCACGTCGCAGCGCAGCGCTGGGGCCAGGTGGCCCCGCGCATCGCCGTGGCGGGGCTCAATCCGCATGCGGGCGAGGGCGGCCTGTTCGGCGACGAGGAGCTGCGCCTCATCGCGCCGGCCGTCGAGGCGGCGCGCCGCGAGGGCATCGACGCGCGCGGCCCGTTCGCGCCCGACACCGTGTTCATGCGCGCGCGCCACACGTCCGACCACCCTGGCGAGTTCGACATCGTCGTGGCCATGTACCACGACCAGGGCCTGATTCCGGTCAAGTACCTGGGCGTCGAGCGCGGCGTCAACGTGACGCTGGGCCTGCCCTTCGTGCGCACCAGTCCCGACCACGGCACCGCGTTCGATCTGGCCGGCAGCGGCCGGGCCGATCCGTCCAGCCTGATCGCCGCCGGCGAGATGGCGCGCCGACTCGCGGCCGGCTGACGCGCTGGCGGGCTCAGTGGCGGCTGCTGGTCGCCGCGCTGCGCGGGGCGGCGGCGCCCAGCTGTGCCAGCTGCTTGCGGGCACGCGCCGTCGCGCGCTCGATCAGCTCGGCCTGCTCGAAGGCGCGGAAGCGCTCGGTGTCGCACATGCGGGTGAGCATGCGCGAGGTCATCGAGATCGTCTTCTGGTGTGCCTTGCCGTGCGTGAACACGAAGAAGGCCCGGCCCGGGCTGATCCAGTTCAGGCGTACGCGCTGCCAGCGTCCCTCGACATGCATGCGGTAGGCGATGCCGGTCTGCAGGTGGTGGATCAGCTGCGGGCCGTGCGTCGGCTCCGCAGGCTCGGGCGCCAGGGCCTCCAGCACCACATCGACCTCACCGGCCTCCGCCTCGGCGGACGGACCGCCCTCGCCGAGGTCGATGTCCACCTGGCCGTCCCAGTCGACTGCGTTCTCGTCGACCAGGCCGATCTTCTCGGCCTCCTCGGCCGAGAAGGTCAGCGGCGCGGCATGTTCCTGCGGCGGCGGCAGTTCGGCATGCGCGCTCGGCGCGAGCTCGTCAGCCGTGGGGATCGAGACCTTCTCGACCTGGTCGAGGTAGTGCTTGAGCTGGCGCTGCTCGAAATCGGTGGGTGGCGCAGTCTTCAGCGAGGCGGCGTGCTCGGGCAGCAACTTGCCGAAGAAGTCCTTCTTGGCGGGCTCCGGCCAGCGGATCAGCTCCAGGCCCTCGTTGAGGTCCTTCATCAGCTGCGGCAGCGCCATCAGGAAGTGCTTGCGCAGCTGCGGCTCGCCCTTGGGCTGCACGCTGAGCGCCAGCTCGCGCGCTGCGCGGTTGGCGCGCTGCGCCAGCTCGGGCGAACCGAACGGGCCGGCAGCCTGCACCTGCACCTGGCTCCACACCTGGGCGAGGAAGTCGCGCACGAAGCCGGGCAGGGCGACCGGCTCCAGGTGCGACTTGAGCTCGCGCATGTAGCGCTGCTGGATGCGCAGCTGCGTTTCCTTGTTGTCGAGCAGCGTGGCGGCCGTCGCGTGCGTGCCGACGTCGCGGGCGCTCTGTTCCTGGACCAGCGTCTCGATCGCCTGCAGCTTGGACTCGTACAGATCCATCTGGTCGAAGTCGCCCTCGACGATCTCCTGCACCAGCGAGCGCACGCGCTCGATGAAGTCCTTGCCGGGGCCCTGGTCGAGGTCTTCGTAGGCCGCGGCCAGCGAGGCGATGCGGTTCACGAAGCGCCGCACCGGGTGGCGCCGCGAGCTGAAGAATCCCACGTCCTTAAGGGCGGCGCGCAGTACCGGCAGCTGCAGCCGTGCGATCTGGCGCGCCATCTGCGGCGGCACCTTGCTGTCCGACAGCACCTGGTCGAACAGCGCGCCGACCACGTCGATCACCATGTGGTCGAGCGTGCCGGACGAGGCCCGCATCAGCTCGTCGCGGTGCTGGCGGATCACGTTCACCGCCATCAAGCCGGCCAGCGGTGTGATACCGGAGGGCCCCGAGACGCCGGACAAAGGTCCGGGGCGCGAACTGCCGGCGGGCTGACCGCCGCGCGAGTCGGTGCCGAGTCCGGCGGTCTCGCCAGCCGCGGCGTTCACGACGACCAGGCGGCGCAGGATGTCGAGCATCTGCGCGTCGTTGTTGTAGGCCGGACTCGAGGAACGATCGGATGCGGCGCCCGACCCGTTCGACCGGCCACCCGGGCCCGGCCCCGAGCCACCGTAGCCGCTGCCGGGCGCACCGTAGCCGCTGCCCGCTCCACCGTAGCCGCTGCCGGAGGTGCCCTGCCCGCCGCCGTGGCTGCCGCCGCCCGATCGGCCACCGCCGTAACCGGACGGTGCGCCCGACCCGGAAGGCAGGCCCAGGCCGCCGGCCCCGGAGGCCGCTTGCAGCGCCTGGGGCAGGGCGATGCCGAACAGCGTCTGCAGCATCTGCTCGGCCTGGGCCAGGTCGCGCGCCGAGGCCTGGAAGGCCGAGCCATGAAAACCCGAAGTCTGGTAGCCGGAACTCTCTCGCAGCGCCTCGCGCGGCAGGTCGTTGCCGGGTCCCTGCACCGTCTTCAGCGCCAGGCCGATCGGGCTGACGCCGCGTGCCTGAAGGTCGGCGATGATGCCGGCGTAGCAGGCGCGCATCGCGGTGGCCAGCGAGCGGCCGAACTCGGTGGCGAGCAGCCGGTGCGAGGCCGGATCGTCGTTCACCGCGTGGATCGCGCGGCGCAGTGCGCGGCCGACGATCTCGGGGCGCAGCGGGTTGCGATCGGGATCGGGCTCGCCGTTGTGCAGCAGGGCGGCCATGTAGCCGTCCAGCTCGCGCATCTCCCACTCGCACTCGTGCACGATCTGCGTGCTCAGGCGCTCGGCCGAGACACGCTCGTCCACCTCGTCGTCGCCGACCAGGCTGAGCGACTCCCAGGAGGTGGTGGCCAGCGAGCGGGTCGAACTGCGCGGCTCGGCGGCCTCGAGAACGCGGTCGCGCAGACCCGCGCTGAAGACCAGGTTGAAGTCGGGCAGCTTGCGGCGCAGGTCGAACTGCGTGCTCGCCATCAGCTGGCGTGTCGTGATGCTCGCGAAAGACGAGGATTGCAGCGCGAGCGTCTCCACCAGACGTTCGGCGGTGGCCGTGACGGTGGCCTGGATGCGCAGGCATGCCGCGTTCAAGGCGGCCTGGACGTTGGGTGCGGCGTTCACTGGGTCGGCAAGGAGGCGGGCGGGCCGGTGCACCGGCATCGCGCCCGCAGGCGGGTCACTTCTTCAGGGCGTCGCGGATCTCGCGCAGCAGCACGATGTCCTCGGCGGGGGGCGCAGGCGGTGCGGCCGGTTCGTCCTTCTTCAGTCGGTTGATCTGCTTGATCATCAGGAAAATGATGAAGGCGAGGATCGCGAAGTTCAGCGCCACCGTGATGAAGTTGCCATAGGCGAACACCGCGCCGGCCTTCTTGGCCTCCGCGAGCGGCAGTCCGGCCGCCTGCCCCGCCAGTCCGACGTAGTAGTTCGAGAAGTCGAGGCCGCCGAACAGCTTGCTGACGATCGGCATGATCAGGTCGCCGACGATCGAGTCGACGATCTTGCCGAAGGCGCCACCGATGATCACGCCGACCGCGAGATCGATCACGTTGCCCTTGACGGCAAACTCCTTGAATTCACTGAAGAATGACATGCACGGCCCCTGAGGATGTTGAAGGTTTGTCGGCGTGAGCGCCCGGGCCCACCGTGAGCGAGTATTCCCGAGCTTTGCGGCAAGTCAAGCCGAGCTGGCGCGCAGCTTGCTGCAATGGCTGGCGCCGCGTCGGCCTCGGCGCGGTGCGCGCTGTCGATTAGAATCGATGGTTGTTCCAGAATCAAAGCGCTAGCCCAAGGAATTCCATGAGTGAGCAGCAAGTCGATCACAGCAAGCGGACCTGGCTGATCGCCTCGTCCTGCGCCGGCGCCGTCGGCGGCATCGCGACCGCGGTGCCCTTCGTTTCCACCTTCCAGCCGTCGGAGCGCGCGCGTGCGGCCGGTGCAGCAGTGGAGGCCGACATCAGCGCCCTCAAACCGGGCGAGAAGTTGACGGTGGAGTGGCGCGGCAAGCCGGTCTGGATCCTGCGCCGCACGCCGGAGCAGCTCGAATCGCTGAAGAAGACCGATGCGCTGGTGGCCGACCCGAAGTCCGAGCGCAAGCCGGCCGAGGTCACGCCGATGGAGACCACCCGCAACGAATGGCGCTCGATCAAGCCGGAGATCCTGGTGGTCGTCGGCATCTGTTCACACCTGGGCTGTTCGCCGTCGGACCGCCTGGTGGCCGGCCCGCAGCCCTCGCTGCCGGACGACTGGCAGGGCGGCTTCCTGTGCCCCTGCCACGGCTCGACCTTCGACATGGCAGGGCGGGTGTTCAAGAACAAGCCGGCGCCGGACAACCTCGAGGTGCCCCCCTACACCTTCCTGACCGATAGCAAGCTGCTGATCGGCGAGGCCAAGGCCTGAGCATCACGAGGACACCATGGCCGAATTCAAGACCGCTCCCGCCGACGCGCCCGTGGCCCAGAAGCTGATGACCTGGGTCGACAACCGCTTCCCGGCGACCAAGCTCTACAAGGAACACCTGTCGGAGTACTACGCCCCGAAGAACTTCAACTTCTGGTACTTCTTCGGTTCGCTGGCGATGCTCGTGCTGGTGATCCAGATCGTCACCGGCATCTTCCTGGTGATGCACTACAAGCCCGATGCCAACCTCGCGTTCGCGTCGGTCGAGTACATCATGCGCGACGTGCCCTGGGGCTGGCTGGTGCGCTACATGCACTCCACCGGAGCCTCGGCGTTCTTCGTCGTGGTCTATCTGCACATGTTCAGAGGGCTGATGTACGGCAGCTACCGCAAGCCCCGCGAGCTGGTGTGGATCTTCGGCTGCGCGATCTTCCTGTGCCTCATGGCCGAGGCCTTCATGGGCTACCTGCTGCCCTGGGGCCAGATGAGCTACTGGGGTGCGCAGGTGATCGTCAACCTGTTCGCCGCCGTCCCGTTCGTCGGTCCTGACCTGGCGCTGCTGATCCGTGGCGACTACGTGGTGAGCGATGCCACGCTGAATCGCTTCTTCAGCTTCCACGTCATTGCGGTCCCGCTGGTGCTGCTGGGCCTGGTGGTCGCGCACATCATCGCGCTGCACGAGGTCGGTTCGAACAACCCCGACGGCGTCGAGATCAAGCAGAAGAAGTGGCCGAACGGCACGCCGATGGACGGTATCCCCTTCCATCCGTACTACACGGTGCACGACATCCTGGGGGTCAGCGTGTTCCTGATGATCTTCAGCGCGATCATCTTCTTCGCGCCGGAGTTCGGCGGCTACTTCCTCGAGTACAACAACTTCATTCCCGCCGATCCCCTGAAGACTCCGGCGCACATCGCCCCGGTCTGGTATTTCACGCCGTACTACTCGATGCTGCGTGCGACCACCGACACGATGGTCAACGTGCTGGCGGTGCTGACCGGCGTGGGCGCCACGCTGGCGATCGTCAAGGGCAAGTTCGGCGGCGTCGCGAAGATCGCGGTGCTGGTCGTGGCCGCAGTGGCCATCGTGCTGCTGAAGACCTTCGATGCCAAGTTCTGGGGCGTGGTCGTGATGGGCGGTGCGGTCGTGATCCTGTTCTTCCTGCCGTGGCTGGACCACAGCCCGGTCAAGTCGATCCGCTATCGCCCCGACTGGCACAAGATCGTGTACGGCGTGTTCGTGCTGTTCTTCTTCGTCCTCGGCTACCTGGGCATCCAGGCCCCGACCGACATCGGCACGCTGGTATCGCAGATCGGCACGCTGTTCTACTTCGGCTTCTTCCTGCTGATGCCGTGGTGGAGCCAGCTCGGCACGTTCAAGCCGGTGCCCGATCGCGTGACCTTCGCCGCCCACTGAGCCCGCAGGAGCCCGAAAACATGAAGAAGCTGATCGCCCTGCTGCTGGCTGCCTGCGCCTTCGCCGGCACGGCCCGCGCGTCCGAAGGCGGTATCGCCTGGGACAAGTTTCCCGAGAACAAGATGACCGACGTGGCGGCCCTGCAGCACGGCGCCAAGCTGTTCGTCAACTACTGCCTGAACTGCCACTCGGCCGCCTACATGCGCTACAACCGGCTGCAGGAGATCGGCCTGAGCGAAGCGCAGATCAAGGGCAACCTGCTGTTCGCGACCGACAAGGTCGGCGAGACGATGAAGGTCGCGCTCGATGCCAAGCACGCCAAGGAGTGGTTCGGCGGCGTGCCGCCCGACCTGACCGTGATCGCGCGCTCGCGTGCCGGCGCGGCCGGGACCGGCGCCGATTACCTGTACACCTACCTGCGCAGCTACTACCGCGACGAGACCAAGGCGACCGGCTGGAACAACATGGCCTTCCCGAGCGTCGGCATGCCGCACGTGCTGTGGGAGCTGCAAGGGCAGCGGGCCGCGAAGTTCGTCGAGGAAGCCGATCCGCACAACGAGAGCAAGAAGGTGCACCGCTTTGCCGGCTACGAGCAACTCACCCCCGGCACGTTGAGCCCGCTGGCCTACGACGAAGCCGTCGGTGACCTGGTGGCCTACCTGCAGTGGATGGGCGAACCGGCGCAGAGCCAGCGCAAGCGACTCGGCGTCTGGGTGCTGCTGTTCCTCGGCGTGTTCACCATCATTGCCTGGCGGCTGAATGCGGCCTACTGGAAAGATGTGAAGTAAGTGACCCGCAGGCCGGGGCGCATCAGGCGCCCGTCGGTCTGTGACGGTGCGAGCGGAGCGGGATGCATGCATCCGCTCCGCTTGCGTTTTTTCTGATGGCCCTCGAAGAACCCTAGGAGCCCGCCGCCATGATGGTGCTTTACTCCGGAACGACCGACCCCTACTCCCACCGCTGCCGTTTCGTGCTGTTCGAGAAGGGCATGGATTTCGAGATCCGCGACGTCGACCTGTTCGCGAAACCCGAAGACATCGCGCTGATGAACCCGTACAACGAGGTGCCCATCCTCGTCGAACGCGACCTCATCCTGTACGAGTCGCACATCATCAACGAGTACATCGACGAGCGCTTCCCGCACCCGCAGCTGATGCCGGGCGACCCGGTGGCGCGCGCGCGCGTGCGGCTGTTCCTGTTCAACTTCGAGAAGGAGCTGTTCGCGCACGTGAACCTGCTCGAAGGCCGCAGCGGCGTCAAGGCGACCGACAAGCAGCTCGAGAAGGCGCGCAGCCAGATCCGCGACCGGCTCACGCAGCTCGCGCCGATCTTCCTGAAGAACAAGTACATGCTCGGCGATGACTTCTCGATGCTCGACGTCGCGATCGCGCCGCTGCTGTGGCGCCTGGACTACTACGCGATCGACCTGTCGAAGAACGCACTGCCGCTGCTGAAGTACGCCGAGCGCATCTTCTCGCGCCCGGCCTACATCGAGGCGCTGACGCCGTCCGAGAAGGTGATGCGCAAGTAGGTCGGGCCGCAGGAGCGCCACGATGACGATCCCCGTCTCGCCGGACACGCAGGGCGCCTCGACGCGCCCCTACCTGATCCGTGCGCTGCACGACTGGTGCACCGACAACGGCTACACGCCCTACCTGGCGGTGTACGTGGACGGCTCGGTGCAGGTGCCGGCCGAGTACGTCAAGAACAACGAGATCGTGCTGAACGCCAGCTTCGAGGCCACCAGCAGCCTGCAGCTCGGCAACGACTTCATCAGCTTCAAGGCGCGCTTCGGCGGTACTGCCCGCGAGATCGTCGTGCCGATCGATCACGTGATCGCCATCTATGCGCGCGAGAACGGGCAGGGCATGGCGTTTCCCGCGCCGCCGGCCGGCGGCGAGCCGCCGCTCGTCGAGGGCAGCGGCGCGACGGATGGCGGTGCCGCACCTCGCGGGCTCCGGCTGGCCGAGGCTCCGGCTCCCGGCGATGATGCGGCGCACGCCTCGGCAGAGGACGACGAGTCACCGCCCGAGCCACCCGGCGGCGGGCGCCCCTCGCTCAAGCGCGTCAAGTAGTGACCAACGCAGGCGCCGCCGCCTGCGCTGCTGCTGCCGCGTCGTCGCGCACCGACGCTCCTACAATCCTCACCGCGCGCCGGCTTAGCTCAGTTGGTAGAGCACCCGCCTTGTAAGCGGAAGGTCTTCGGTTCGATTCCGAAAGCCGGCACCACGCGATCGCTCTCACGCGGCTGAACGCCCGGACCGAATGCCCTCCCAGCCGATGATGGCCAGCACGACGACGGCGATCACGCCGAACAGGTAGGCCGGCGCCAGCGCGATGGCGCTGTACACGTTGCCCTCGCCGAAGACGTTGGGGCCGAAGCTCAGGCCGCGATTCGGCGACAGGTTGCTGAAGAAGTAGAAGACGACGTTGGCCCAGCCGTCCGCGACGACCAGCCAGCCGAGCCACGAGGCCTTCCTCTCGGGGAAGTTCAGCGCCGGCAGGACCAGCGCCACCGCGATGACCATCAGGCCGTTCAGGGCCGGCCCGGCGTGCGCACGGCGCCAGCCCTCGGCCGACCCCGGCAGCTGGAAATGGAGGATGTAGCCGGGCACGATCTCGAAGCCGCCGACCAGGAACATCCAGAGGCCGACCCCGCCGAGCAGCGTGGCCAGGATCATCAGCACGCCATGCCCGAACCACTGCTTCTGCATTGAACTCAGCATCGCCGTCTCCCGTGTTTGTCGTCGTGGTGTCTCCGCGCGGCATGGTGCCAGGGAGTGAGGGTCGATGTCGACCGGTGCGCTGGCAGGGTAATCCGCGGGCATCGACGGCCAGCGCCGACCCTAAAGTGGACGCTTCACCGATACGGAGGAGATCCATGCAAGTGCTGCTTCACGCCCATCTTCGCAAGCCCGACCGCATGTCGAACCAGGAATTCTTCGGCGCCTGGAAGCAGGAGTCCGCGGCGGTGGCCGCCGGCGTCGCGGCCGGCGTGATCCAGAAGGTCTGGAAGGTGCCGGGGCGCTACGAAGTGATCGCGATCGTCGAGGTCGAGTCGGTCGAGCAGATCGACGCGCTGACGCACAGCCTGCCGCTGTTCAAGCTCGGCTACGACTTCATGTGCGACTTCCAGTGGACCCTGCTCGGCTCCTACGAAGAATGGTCGCAGCGGCTGGAGGTGCTGGCCGGCGAATAGCCGCGGCTCACGACACCTGCTGGTAGTACAGGTTCTGCGGATGGCGCGCCTGGGCGAAGAAGAACCAGCGTTCGGCCACCAGCCCCGGCGCCTGCACCAGCAGCGTCAGCCACCAAACGATCGCCGGGCCGCCGAGCAACCCCCAGGCCAGCAGCACCGACGGCAGCGCGAAGCCGAGCACGATGAAGGCGAGCTTGGTCTGCCGCATCGCCGCGAGGCCCGCGCCGTGGAAGAACTCGCGCGTGTTGAACGAGCCGGCCGACATGCCCATCGACTTCTGCACCAGCTGCGGCGCGCGGATGCCGGTGGCCGACTGCAGCGTCGACTTCGGCTTCAGCGCGGCATTGCGGCGCAGCGCCAGCGTGCGCGTGAACCAGGCGGCCAGCGTCGCGATCAGCGCCCAGGGCGCCACGGCGCCCAGCAGTGCGGCCTCGCCGTAGCCAGCGGCCAGCGCGCAGGCCAGCACCAACCCCGACGACAGGCCGATCAGGGTGTAGTTCACCAGCGTCAGCGGGTGGGCCCATTCCTGGATGAAGCGCACGCAGGCGTAGATCATCGCCGTGCAGTACCAGAGCGCTGCGGCCCCGACGAGCGCCGCCACCGGCAGCAGCGCTGCCCACGGCGTGACGACGCCCCATTGCAGCGCCAGCCACCACAGCGCCACGATGCCGATGAAGGCCGGCAACACGATGACCTCGCGCGACATCCACGAGGTGCGCCACATCAGCGCCGCGCGCCAGGCCCGCTCGGGCCGGCCCAGGTGCAGGAAGGAGGCGCCCAGGCCGAGCAGCAGCAGCACGCCGGCCAGCAGCAGCGCCGCACTCAGGAAGCCGACCGACGGCGCCGGGCCGAGCAGCACCGCCAGGGCGAGCGCCACCACGAGACCCTGCGCGATGCCGGCCAGCGTGGTGAAGAAGACGATCGAGAACGCGGGGTGCATGCGTCTCTCCCCGCTCAGTGCGCCGTGCCGGCGGGTCCGGGCGCGCCGTCGGGCCGCTGCCCGGCCACCTCGGTGATGCGGCGCGGCAGGTACTGGTTGGCGGGTTGCGTTTCCCACTCCGGCATCAGCGCGTAGCCACCGCGTTCGCGGATCGCCTTGGACACATCGGAGTCCGGGTCCTTCACGTCACCGAACAGGCGAGCGCCGGTCGGGCAGGCCATCACGCAGGCGGGCCGGCGATCGGCCTTGGGCAGCAGTTCGTCGTAGATGCGGTCGACGCACAGCGTGCACTTGGTCATCACCTGCCGTTCCTCGTCGAGCTCGCGCGCGCCGTAGGGGCAGGCCCAGGAGCAGTACTTGCAGCCGATGCACTTGTCGTAGTCGACCAGCACGATGCCGTCTTCCTTGCGCTTGTAGCTCGCGCCGGTCGGGCACACCGGCACGCACGGCGGATCCTCGCAGTGCAGGCAGCTCTTCGGGAAATGGATGGTGTCGGTGCCGGGGAAGACGCCGGCCTCGTAGGTCTGCACGCGGTTGAAGAAGGTGCCGGTCGGGCTGGCCGCGTAGGCGTTCTCGTCGGCCAGCGGGCCGGCCGAGCCGGAGGTGTTCCATTGCTTGCAGGCGGTGACGCAGGCGTGGCAGCCGACGCAGACGTTGAGGTCGATCACCAGCGCCAGTTGCTTGGCCAGCGTTTCCGGCGGCTCGGTGCCATCGCCGTGGCCGCGGCGCGCCGACGGCGCCTCGGTCCTTCGGGCCGGGGCCTCGGCGACGAGGTCGGACTTCAGCAGGTCTTTCAGCCACTGGATCATGATGTCTTGCGTCCTGCGAAATAGGTCAGCACCCGCGACGTCGTGCCACGCACGCCCGGTGGCGCCGGCGTCGCCTTCACCTGAGGGAAGGTCTCCTCGGGCTCCTCGGGGTCGGCCGGGCGGATGCGCACCCGCACGTCGTACCAGCCGGCCTGCCCGGTGATGGGATCGGAGTTGCTGATCGTGCGCGCCACGCCGTCCGGGCTGCCGGCCAGCGGCAGTTCCTCGGAGATCAGATGGTTGAGCAGGAAGCCCTTGCGCGACTCGTCGGCGCCGGGCGCGAGTTGCCAGGCGCCGTCGGCCTTGCCGATCGCGTTCCAGGTCCACACGGTGCCGGGCTCCACCGCCTCGCTGTAGCGCAGCATGCAGCGCACCTTGCCCCACTGGCTTTCGACCCAGCACCAGCCGCCGTCGGCGATGCCCGCGGCCTGCGCGGTGAGCGGATTGACCTGCAGGTAGTTGTGGCTGTGGATCTGGCGCAGCCAGGCGTTCTGCGAATCCCAGGAGTGGTACATCGCCATCGGCCGCTGCGTGATCGCGTTGAGCGGGTAGGCGGCCTCGTCGGTGGCCGCGTACTCGAGCGGCGGATACCAGAACGGCAATGGATCGAAATAGGTCGCGATGCGTTCGCGCAGGTGCTCGGGCGGCTGGCGGCCGGGTGTCTTGCCGAGCGCGGCGAGGCGAAAGCTCTGCAGCGTGTCGGAGTAGAGCGCCAGCTGCACCGGATCGTTGCGCTGTCGCCAGCCATGCTCCTTGGCGAAGTCGAGGTAGCCGCGGTTCCAGTTGCGCATGTACTGCATGTCCTTGGGCAGGTGGTACTGGAAGACGCAGTTGTTCTTCTCGTACATCTCCCACTGCTTCGGGTTGGGCGCGCCGCGCAGGTGCTTCTCGCCGTTCTCGCCGCGCCAGCCCATCAGGAAGCCGATGCCGGGCTGCGGCTCGAAGCGGACGACGAAGTCCGGGTAGCCGGTGAACTTGCGACCGCCCTCGGCGGTGGTGAAGGCCGGGAACTTGAGCCGCGAGGCCAGTTCGATCAGCACCTCCTGGAAGGGCTTGCACTGGCCGGTCGGCGGCAGCACCGGCACGCGCACCGAGTCGACCGGACCGTCGAACTCCGAGATCGGCCGGTCGAGCATGCTCATCACGTCATGGCGCTCGAGGTAGGTGGTGTCCGGCAGCACCAGATCGGCGAACGCCACCATCTCGCTCTGGAAGGCGTCGCACACCACCAGGAAGGGGATCTTGAACTCGCCGTCGTCGGCCTTGGCGTTGAGCATCTCGCGCACGGCCATGGTGTTCATGGTCGAGTTCCAGGCCATGTTGGCCATGAAGATCAGCAGCGTGTCGATGCGGTAGGGGTCGCCCTTGGTGGCGTTGCTGATCACGTTGTGCATCAGCCCGTGCGCCGAGAGCGGGTGCTCCCACGAGAACGCGTGGTCGATACGGATCGGCGAGCCGTCGGGGTTGATCGCCAGCTCGTCGGGGCTGGCCGGGAAACCCAGCGGGGCCGCGTTGAGCGGCGTGTTGGGCTGGATCATCTCCGGCGAGTTGAAGGCCCGGTAGTTGGGCACGATGTGGCGCGGGTAGGGCGCCTTGTGGCGAAAGCCCCCGGGCGCATCGATCGTGCCCAGCACGCTCATCAGCACCGCCAGCGCACGCACCGTCTGGAAGCCGTTGGAGTGCGCCGCCAGGCCGCGCATCGCATGGAAGGCGACCGGCCGTGCGCTGGTGGTCGGGTGCTGCTTGCCCCAGGCGTCGGTCCAGGGAATCGGCAGCTCGAAGGCCTGCTGCAGTGCCGTCTCGCCCAGCTCGCGCGCCAGCTTGCGGATGCGCTCGGCCGGGATGCCGGTGATCTGCGACGCCCACTCCGGCGTGCAGGTGGCCACGCGCTCGCGCAGCAGCTCGAACGAAGGTGCGACGCGCGTACCGTCCGCCAGCCGGTATTGACCTTCCAGCGCCGGCTCGCAGCCCTCGGCGATGCCCTCCGGGTAGGCCGCCTTCACGCTGCCGCTGGCGAGGTCCCACACCAGCTTGTTGTGCGGGTTGCGGCCGTCGCCCGGCGGGCCCGCTGCCGGATCGAAGGCGAACAGGCCCTCGCGCTCGCCGTCCTCCAGCACCACCAGCTGCGGCGCGTTGGTGTAGCGCTGCAGGAAGGGCCGATCGACCAGGTCCGACGCGATCAGCTCGTGCAGCAGCGCCATGAACAGCGCACCGTCGGTGCCCGGCTTGATCGGGATCCACTCGTCGGCGATCGCCGAGTAGCCGGTGCGCACCGGGTTGATCGAGATGAAGCGTCCGCCCGCGCGCTTGAACTTGCTCAGCGCGATCTTCATCGGGTTGCTGTGGTGGTCCTCGGCGGTGCCGATCATCACGAACAGCCTGGCGTGGTCGAGGTCGGGGCCGCCGAACTCCCAGAACGAGCCGCCGATCGTGTAGATCATGCCGGCAGCCATGTTCACCGAGCAGAAGCCGCCGTGCGCCGCGTAGTTGGGCGTGCCGAACTGACGCGCGAACAGGCCGGTGAGCGCCTGCATCTGGTCGCGGCCGGTGAACAGCGCGAACTTCTTCGGGTCGGTGGAGCGGATCTTCTGCAGCCGCTCGGTCAGCATCTCGAACGCGAGGTCCCAGCTGATCGGCTCGAACTCACCGGCGCCGCGTTCGCTGCCCTTCTTGCGCAACAGCGGCTGCGTGAGCCGTGCCGGCGAGACCTGCTTCATGATCCCCGAGGAGCCCTTCGCGCAGATCACGCCCTGGTTGATCGGGTGCGCGGGGTTGCCGTCGATGTAGCGCACCTCCGGGCCGTTCTCGCCCTGCCGCAGGTGCACGCGGATGCCGCAGCGGCACGCGCACATGTAGCAGGTGGTGCACTTGACCTCGGTGCGCGCGGCCGGCAGCGGCGGTGCGAGCGGGTCGTGGATCGGATCGCTGGAGAGGAACTTGAACACGGTCCGGTCCCGGGTTGGCTGGAGGCTGCGATCGATGGTAGTGATCGGTCCTCAAAGGAAAAAGCGGAGAATATTGCTCACGATGATCGATAAATCAGATCGAAAGAATCGCCCGGTTCGGGCCGCTGCGGCGGCCGAACTGCCCGCGGCGCACGCGCCCGCCCGGCTGCGCCTGGGGATGCGTCAGCTCGAGGTGTTCGTGGCCACGGCGCGTGAGGGCAGCACGCGCGCCGCGGCCGACCGCGTGGCGCGATCGCAGTCGGCGGCCAGCACCGCGCTGGCCGAGCTGGAGGCGGTGGTCGGCGTGCAGCTCTTCGATCGCGTGGGCCGGCGCCTGCTGCTCAACGAGAACGGTCGTGCGCTGCTGCCGCGGGCGCAGAGCCTGCTCGACGATGCCGCCGAGCTGGAAGGTCTGTTCAGCGGCGAGCACGCGGCGCCGCTGCGCGTGGCCGCGAGCTTCACGATCGGCGAGTACCTGCTGCCCGAGCGGGTGTCGCGCTGGATGCTGACGCACCCGGCCAGTCCGGTGCAGCTGCGCATCGGCAACACGCGCGAGGTGGTGGAGGCGGTGGCGGCGTTCGATGCCGACGTCGGCTTCATCGAGGGGCCACAGACGCACCCGGATCTCATCGTGCACCCGTGGCTGAGCGACGAGCTCGTGATCGTCGCCGCGCCGGATCATCCGCTCGCGGGGCGGGTGGCCACGCAGCGCCAGCTCGCGCAGGCCACCTGGGTGCTGCGCGAGCAGGGTTCCGGCACGCGCCAGGTCGCCGACGCCTGGCTGGTGCAGTACCTGCCGCAGGTGAAGGTGGGCATCGAACTCGGCAGCACCGAGGCCATCAAGCACGTGGTGGCCGCCGGCGGCTGGCTCGGTTGCCTGTCGCGCCACGCGGTCGCGCAGTCGCTGGCCGACGGACAGCTGGTGGCGCTGGGCACGCGGCTGCCGCTGCCGACGCGCCGCCTGTCGATGGTGCTGCGCCGTGACAAGCGCCCGGGCCGCACGACGGCGGACTTCATCCGCCACTGCGGCGGTCAGCCCGCTGCCGGCGGGCGCTGACGGTGGCCCGCGGTGGAGCGCCGCTCAGCCGTGCACCGGGTTCGAGTAGCCGGAGATGAAATCCTTGGCCGCGCCGCCCTCGGGCGGGAACACGTGGCGGCGGATCTTGCCGATGTTGCCGCCGTAGGCGTGGATGCTGATCGACACCCGGTCGTCGTGGGCGTTGCTCACGCGGTGCACATCGCCGATGCGCGGCGACACGCTGGCCACATCGCCCGGCGCCAGGTGTTCCTCGGCGCCGGTCGGCCGTGGCGTGCCGTCGTCGGCCAGCGCGTAGGCCTGGGCGCGTTCGGCGCCGCGCAGCATGCCGATCACGCCCCACACCGTGTGGTCGTGGATCGGCGTCTGCTGGCCGGGGCCCCAGACGAAGCTGACCACCGAATAGCGGTCCTGCGGATCGGCGTACAGCAGGTACTGCTGGTAGTACTGCGGGTGCGGCTGGGCCATCGCGGGGTCGAGCCAGTCGTCATGCGCCACCAGCGCGCGCATCAGCGCCTCGACGCGCGGCAGCAGCAGCGACTCTGCGCCCGCGGTCTCGGTCCAGCAGGTTTGAAGATCGTGGACGAATCGGTCCAGTGCGCCGGTGGGCATGGGGGTCTCCTGCATGAAGTGGATGCCGAGGCGTTCGTTCGAGCGCCGGCCGCAACCATCGGGACATTGTGGCGCCGTGTCGCCTCAGAATCGAGCCTTCCCCTTCCACGACTCCGGAGTCCGCATGCTCTTTGCCCTGCACATGATCGACAAGCCCGCCAGCCTCGAGCTGCGCCAGCGGCTGCGTCCGGCCCACCGGGCCCACCTCGACCAGATCGCGGACCGCCTGGCGATCGCCGGCCCGTTGCTCGACGAGGCCGGCGCGATGGCCGGCAGCCTGATCGTCGCCGAGTTCGCCGACCGCGCCGCGGTCGAGGACTGGCTGGCGAACGAGCCGTTCACGGTCGGCGGCGTCTACGCCCGTGTCGACATCCGTCCCTTCCGCAATGTCTATCCGCAGCGGGCGGGGTTCGCGGAGGTCTGAAGGGGCAGGCGCTATCCTTCGCAGGGTCGTCGGCGGGTGCTTGCCCGCCGCGCGGCGAGCCACGGGAAGCTGCGAGTGAACCACAAGAAGCCGGTGAGACGGGAGACGGTGACGCCGGTCGTGCAGACGCTGACGGCCAGCGCGGTGCTCTCGCGCATCCACACCCTCTACCCCAGCCTCGGTGCGGCCGCGCAGCGTATTGCGGACTACGTCGTCGAACATTCCGCCGACGTGGTTCACATGTCGGTCACCGAGGTCGCCGAGCGGGCCAACGCCAGCGAGGGCAGCGTGGTCGGCTTCTGCAAGCGCGTCGGCGCCACCGGCTTCCAGCAGCTGAAGATCCTGCTGGCCCAGGAGATCGTGCGGCCGGTGCAGCTGATCCACGAGGACCTGCAACCCGAGGACGATGCCGGTGTCGTGATCCGCAAGATCTTCCAGAGCAACGTGCAGACCTTGCGCGACACCCAGGCCAACCTCGACGTGCAGGCGATGGAGAAGGCCGTGCGGCTCATCAAGTCGGCACGGCGCATCGAGATCTACGGCGTCGGCAGTGCGGCCTGCATTGCCGAGGACGCGCAGTACCGTATGTTGCGCATCGGGCTCGACGTCAAGGTGGTGATCGACCCGCACATCCAGGCCGTCAGCGCCGCGCTCACCGGCCCGGATGTCGCTGTGCTGACCGTCTCGCACTCCGGAAGCACACACGAGACGGTCACCGCCACCAAGCTGGCGCGCGAGGCCGGTGCGCGCACCGTCTGCATCACCAACTTCGGCAAGTCGCCGATCCAGGCCTTCGCCGACGTGGTGCTGTTCACCATGGCGCGCGAGACCAACTTCACCACCGAGGCGATGACGAGCCGGCTGGCCCAGCTGGCCATCATCGACGTGCTGATCGCCTGTCTCGCGCTGACCGACTACGACCGCGCGGTGGACATCGTGCGCCGCACCTACCAGGTGCTGTCGCTCAAGCGCTACTGAGCCGCGGCGCCTGCGCCACGGCGTGGTGGTCAGCCCGGAGAGGGCAGCAGGGAAACCGCACTTGACGTTGAATAAAGCTCAGCGTAGATTAAATATAAACTGAGCTTTACTCATTTGCGCGGTATCGATGCCGTCGCCCAAAGAACGAGGAGACAAGTCATGACCGGTCCTTCAGGGATATCCGCGGCGCTGCGTGCCATGGCCGCAGCCAGCATGTTGGCGCTGTCCTGGCCCGTGGCCACCGCGGCCGACGCACCGGCCAGCAAGCCCTTGCCCAAGCTGGTGGTGTTCATGGTGGTCGACGGCTTCCCGCAGGAGCAACTGGTCAAGTACTACGACCTCTACGCGCGGCGCGGCTTCAAGCTGCTGCTCGACGACGGGGCCTGGTTCAGCAACAACCACTACAGCCATGCGACCACCTACACCGGTGTCGGGCATGCCACGCTGCTGTCCTGCGCGCATCCCTACAAGCACGGCGTGGTCGGCAACGACTGGATCGACAGGAAGAGCCGCAAGCGCGTGTACTCGACCGAGGACGCGCGCTACAAGTACCTGGACGAGGAAACCCCGGAGCACGCAGGCACCTCCCCGTTCAACATGAAGGTCACCACCGTCGGTGACGAGCTGATGTACGCGAATGGCAGGTCCAAGACGATCGCGATCGCCGGCAAGGATCGCAGCGCGATCGGCCTGGCCGGGCAGCTCGGAACGGCCTACATGCACAGCACCACGACGGGCCGCTTCATCACGTCCGACTACTACATGAAGGACTACCCGGACTGGTGGAAGAAGTTCTATGCCGGCAAGCCGCAGGACCGCTACTTCGGCAAGCAGTGGACGATGCTGCTGCCCGAGGAAGCCTACGCGCGCTCGGCCCCCGACGACCGCCCCTGGACCACCAACTACAAGGGCCTGGGCACGCGCTTCCCGCACGCCATCAGCGGTGGCGCCGATCAGCCGAACAAGAGCTACTACGACGCGATGCTGTGGACGCCCTACGGCGACGACCTGACGCTCGACTTCGTCAAGGCTGCCGTCGAGGGCGAGAACCTGGGGCAGAACCCGGCCGGCGTGCCCGACATCCTGGCCGTCAGCTGGACCAGCCACGACTACGTGAACCACCTGTTCGGCCCCGAGAGTCGTCAGTCGCAGGACCAGACGGTGCGCCTCGACCGCGTGCTCGCTGACCTGTTCGACTTTCTCGACCGTCGCGTCGGGCTGCGCAACGTCGTCGTGTCGCTGTCGGCCGACCATGGCTTCATGAACATCCCCGAGTTCAGCAGCAGCCGCCGGCTCGACGCCGGCCGCATCGACCCCGAGAAGATGGTGGCCGACGTCAACGCCGCGTTGTCGGCGAAGTTCGGCGACGGCAAGTACATCATCACCTGGTGGAACCCGAACCTCTACGTGGACTACGACCTCGTCGCCGCGCGCAAGCTCGACAAGGTGGCGGTCGAAAACGCTGCGCAGGAGTTCCTGCGCAGCTACCCCGGCGTGGAGGCGGTGTACACGCGCACCCAGCTCGAGACCGGGCAACTGCCCAACACCAAGCTCTCCAAGCAGGTGTTCCTGGCCTGGCACCAGCAGATCAGCGGCGACATCGTCGTGATGAACAAGCCCAACTGGTATCTGTTCGCCAAGCCCAAGGGCTATGCGTCGACCCACGGTTCGCCGTGGGCCTACGACACCAACGTGCCGCTGGCGATGTACGGCGGCAGCTGGGTGAAGCCGGGCAAGTTCGGCGACTCCGAAACCGTGGACCTGGGGCGCACGCTGGCGCACATCCTGAACGTGCGGCCGCCCAACGGCTGCGAAGGGCGCGTGCTGACGGAAGCCCTGCGTTGACCGTCGCTGTGCCGGTCGGTCCGACGGGCCGAGTGGCGGCCGTCGAGGCCTTCGGTCTGCGCAGGAGTTTCGTGCAGGGCGGCGAGCCCGTCGACGTACTCGACATCGTCGCGCTGTGCATCCCGGCCGGTGCGATCTATGGGCTGGCCGGGCCGAGCGGCTGCGGCAAGACGACCCTGCTGCACCTGTGCGCCGGCCTGCTGCAACCCAGCGCCGGCGAGCTGCGCGTGCTCGGCAGCGCGGTCTCGCTGCTGCCGCAGCACGAGCGCGACCGCTTCCGCGCGCGGCACGTCGGCTACGTGTTCCAGAGCTTCAACCTGATCCCGGCATTGAGTGCGATCGAGAACGTGCTGCTGCCGATGGCCTTCGCGGACCGGATGCCCCGCGCGCAGCGCCGCAGCCGAGGGGAGATGCTGCTGCGCCGCGTCGGGCTCGGTCACCGCCTGCACCACCGTCCCGCCGCGCTGTCGCACGGCGAGCAGCAGCGGGTCGGCATTGCCCGCGCGCTGGCCAACCAGCCGGCCCTGCTGCTGGCTGACGAGCCGACCGCCAACCTTGACGCCGGCCGGCGCGATGCGGTGCTCGAACTGCTGATCGAGGTGGCCACCGAAACCGGCGCGGCGCTGCTGCTGGCCTCGCACGATGCGCGGGTGCTGGCCCGGCTCGACCACGTGCTGCAGATGTCGGTCTTCAACGGCGTGGTGCCGGCGCCACCATGAACACCTGGGCGCTCGCCTGGCGCTACGTCGCGTCGCGGCCGGCCTCCAACCTGCTGACCGCGCTGGGCGTGGGCATCGGCGTGCTGCTGCTGACGGCCACGCTGGCGCTGACCGCCGCCACCCGGGAGAGCCTGCAGCGCGGCGCCGGCGGCTACCAGCTGCTGATCGCCGCCAAGGGCAGTGCGGTGCAGGCGGTGCTGTCGACGCTGTTCTTCATGGACGCGCCGACCGGCAACATCCCGGTCGCGCTGTACCGGCAACTGCAGGCCGACGCCGGCGTGACGCGGCTGGTGCCGTTCATCTTCGGCGACAGCTACCGCGGGCATCTGATCGTCGGCACCACGGTCGACTATTTCGCGCTTCTCGACGAGTCGGGACGCGGGCCCTCCGCCGCGGACCCGGGCCGCCTTGCCCGACCCTTCGACGCCGTGGTGGGTGCAACGGCGGCCCGGCAGGCCGGCCTCGCCGTCGGCAGCCGCTTCGTCGCCAGCCATGGCCTCGTCGAGCTACCGGCCGAACTGGCGACAGATCATGCGGACCGGCAGTACCACGTGACCTCGGTGTTGCCTGCAACGGGCTCCCCCGCCGATCGGGCGATCTTCACGGCGCTCGAGACCGGTTGGCTGATGCACGAACAGGAGGGCGATCACGCGCCGGCCGCGGAGGCCTCGCCGCGCGGTGAGATCACCGCGCTGCTGGTGCAGGGGCGCAGCTATGGCGACATGGCGCGCATCGCCGCCTCGCTGGCGCGCGATACCCGCGTGCAGGCGGTCGTTCCCGGGCGCGAGGTCACGCGGTTGCTGCAGTATCTGCGCGCCGGCGAGGAGGTGGTGCTCGGCCTGGCCTGGCTGGCGACGGCGGTCGCGTTCTTCGCCGTCATGCTGTCGATGGCCGCGGCCGGCATCGACCGTCGTCGCCAGATCGCCACCCTGCGTGCGCTGGGCGCGTCGCGCGCGATGCTGGCACGGCTGCTGATCGCCGAGTCGCTGCTGATCGCGGGTGCCGGCGCCGCGCTGGGTTTCGTGCTGGGCCGCGCCGCGGCCGCCGCGATCGCCTGGCATGTCGAAGGCAGCCGGGGCTTCCCGCTCGAGCTGACCGGCATCACACCGGGCGAACTCGCGGCGCCGGGGGCGGCGCTGCTGCTGGGCCTGGTGGCCGGTGCAATCCCGGCCTGGTTCACCTGCCGGGAGGACATCGTGCCCCATCTGTCGAACGCGCCATGACGACCCGACGCCAGGTCCTTCGCGCCGGCATGCTGGCGCTCGGCGCGCCCTGCGCGGGCATCGCGCTGGCAGTCGACGATGCGGCGCCGCTGCGCTTCGCCGACCTGTACGTCGGCGCGACCTTCCAGGAGGGGGTCGGCGCCGGACCGGAGCTGAAGCTCTCGGCGAAGGCGCTCGCGCTGTCCGGCCGGCGTGTCACGATCGTCGGCTTCATGGACGGCATCCTGCCGCGCGACGGCATGTACTTCATGCTGATCAAGGAGCCGTCCTTCCTGTGCCCGTTCCACACGGTGAGCTTCGACTGGGCTGGCTTCGTGCCGATCTTCGTCGCGAGGCCGGTGGAATACGTCGACGGGCCGGTGCGCGTGACGGGGCGTTTCGAGGCCGGCAGGAAGACCGACGAGATGGGGCTGGTCAGCCATGTGCGGATCTACGACGCGCAACTGACACGCGCCCGATAGCGCCGCTCGCGGGCGATGCTGCGCTGCACCGTGTGGTCGAACATGGTGCTTACCCGCAAGGCGAAGCATGGTTTCGTCGCCGGATCGCAGGTACGCTTTCCTGACCTCGATGGGCATCGAACCGAAGCGCCCGCGCGCCTCGCGCCGCATCCGGCGCCTCGTGCAGCTGCGGAGTTCCTGGACGGATATGAAACAGCTCCTGTGCGCCGTCATGGCGGCGTTCGCGACGTTCACCGGCAGCGCCATGGATGCGCGCTATGTCGACGCCGACGGCGACCTGGTGGCCGACGCGCCCGCGAACCCCTCGGCACGCGTGGACCCGCCGACGCTGGTGTTCGCCTACTCACCGGTCGAGGACCCGGCCGTCTACGCCAAGGTCTGGGACGGCTTCATCCAGCACCTCGGGCGCGTGACCGGCAAGCGCGTGCAGTTCTTCCAGGTGCAGGGCAATGCCGCACAGATCGAGGCCATGCGCGCCGGGCGCCTGCACGTGGCCGGCTTCAACCCGGGCTCGATCCCGCTGGCGGTCAACTGCGCGGGCTTCGTGCCGTTCGCGGTGATGGCCACCCGCGAGGACCGCTTCGGCTACGCCATGGAACTCATCACCCATCCCGGCAGCGGCATCCGCAAGCTGGCCGACATTCGCGGCAAGAAGATCGCCTTCACTTCGGAGACTTCCAATTCCGGCTTCAAGGCTGCATCGCTGCTGCTGCGCGACAAGTTCGACATGACGGCCGGGCGTGACTACCAGCCGGTGTTCTCGGGCAAGCACGACAACTCCATCCTCGGCGTTGCCAACGGCCACTACCCCGCCGCAGCGATCGCCGATTTCGTGCGCCTCGGCATGGAGCGCCGCGGCCTCGTGAAGCCGGGGCAGACGGTGGTGCTCTACACCTCGGAATCGTTCCCGACCATCGCCTACGGCCATGCGCACAACCTGACGCCCGAGCTGGCGGCGAAGGTGCGCCAGGCCTTCTTCTCGTTCGACTGGCGCGGGTCCGCGCTGGCCGGCGAGTTCGGGCGCAGCGATCCGCCGCTGGAGAAATTTCTGACCGTCAGCTACCGGGATACCTGGCGGATCGTGCGCGAGATCGACCAGGCCATGGGGGTGAGCCATGCCTGCCGCTAGCGCCGCGGCGCGCGCGCCGGCGCTGCTGGAGCTGTGCGGGCTGCACAAGCGGTATGCGAACGCCGAGGCGGCACTGGTCGACGTGAGCCTGCGGCTCGGCGCCGGCGAGGTGATCGGCCTGATCGGCCCGTCCGGCGCGGGCAAGTCGACGCTGATCCGCTGCGTGAACCGCCTGGTCGAGCCCACCGCGGGCCGGGTGCTGTTCTGCGGGCAGGAGCTGCAAGGCCTGTCGCGTACTGCGCTTCGGCACGTGCGCTGCCAGATCGGCATGGTGTTCCAGAACCACGCGCTGATCGACCGTCTCACGGTGATGGAGAACGTGCTGTCGGGGCGGCTCGGCAGCACGGGCTTCTGGCGCAGCTGGTTCCGGCGCTTCAAGCCGGCGGACATCGGCGAGGCCTACCGGCTGCTGGCGCGGCTGGGCCTGGCGGGCCTGGAGAACCAGCGGGCCGATGCGCTGTCGGGCGGCCAGCGCCAGCGCGTCGGGCTGGCCCGCGCGCTGCTCCAGCAGCCGCGGCTGCTGCTGGTGGACGAGCCCACCGCGAGCCTCGATCCGAGAAGCTCGCGCGAGACCCTGCGCCTGCTGCTCGAGCTGTGCCGCGAGCACGGCATCGCCGCGATCGTCAGCAGCCATGACGTGCGGCTGGCGACGGAACTGCTGCCGCGCATCGTCGGCCTGCGTGCCGGGTCGGTGGTGTACGACGGCACGGCCGCGGCGGTGACGGCGGCGGAACTCGACCGCATCTACGGCCGCGACGACGAACCACCGGCGCCACAGCAGCCCACCCTGGCCGACCCGCGACGCGTGGCGTCGGCCCTCGACGTCGCGTTGGAATGACGGCCCTTGCGTGGCGCAGGCCGCCGCTGATCCGTCGGCGTAGCCACCGGTGGGCGCTGGCGGCTTGCGTCGTGCTCTACCTGGGGCTGGCACTCGCCACGCTGGAGGTCGACACCGCGCGCCTGGCCGAAGGACTGGCGCGCGGCGCCCGCTTCGTCGCCGCATTCGGGCAGCCCGACTTCCTTTCGCGCCAGGACGACTTGCTGGCCGGTTTCCGCGAAAGCCTCACGATGACGATCACCGCCACGGCGGTCGGCATCGTGCTCTCGTTGCCGCTCGCGGTCGGTGCCTCGCGCAATCTCAGCCCGCGCTGGATCTACCTGCCGTGCCGTGGCGTGATTGCGGTGTCGCGCAGCTTCAACGAGGTGATCGTCGCGATCCTTCTGGTGGTGCTGTTCGGCTTCGGGCCTTTCACCGGTTTCCTCACGCTCACCTTCGCCACGGTCTCCTTCATGGCGAAGCTGGTGGCCGAGCGGGTGGAGGACATCGAGGACGGCTCGCTCGAGGCCCTGCGTGCCACCGGCGCCGGCTTCCTGCAGCAACTCGACTTCGCGGTGCTCTCGCAGATCCGGCCTCGCCTGGTCGGGTTGTCGCTTTACCGGCTCGACATCAACTTCCGCGAGTCGGCGGTGATCGGCGTGGTCGGTGCCGGCGGCATCGGCACCACGCTGCACACCGCGATGGACCGCTACGAGTACCGGACCGCGGCGGCCGTGATCGTCGTGATCGTCGTCGTGGTTGCCGCCACGGAACTGCTGTCGGGCTGGCTGCGGAGGCGTGCTCTGTGACGACGGCCCGCCCGGCGATGACCGAACCCGCCCGCTGGCGGCGACGCAGCACGCGCGCCGAATGGCTGGGCTTTGCCGTGTGGGTCGTCGGGCTGTGCGGGGTCTGCGCGGCGTTTCAGGCGATGACGCAGGAGACCATCTGGAGCTTCGTGCTGGATGCACCGGCGCAGGCCGCGGACATCGGCGCACGCATGCTGCCGCCTGACTGGGGCTACATGGCGCAGCTCTGGCAGCCGCTGTGGGAGACCTTCAACATCGCCACGCTCGGCACGCTGCTCGGCGGCGTGCTGGCGCTGCCCATCGCCTTCCTCGCGGCCCGCAACACGACGCCGAGCCGCCGCCTGCTGCGGCCCGCGGCGCTGGGGATCATCGTGGCCTCCCGATCCATCAACTCGCTGATCTGGGGCCTGCTGCTGGTGGCGGTGCTCGGAACGGGCGTGGTGGCCGGCATCGTCGCCATCGCGCTGCGCTCGATCGGTTTCATCGGCAAGCTGCTGCACGAGGCGATCGAGGAGATCGATCCCGTCCCGCTGGAGGCGATCGCCGCGACCGGGGCCGGCAGCGCCCAGGTCATGGCCTGGGCGGTCGTCCCGCAGGTGGCACCGGCAGCGGCAGCCATCGGCATCTTCCGCTGGGACATCAACATCCGCGAGTCGACCGTGCTCGGACTGGTCGGCGCCGGGGGGATCGGCATGAAACTCGACGCGGCGCTCGGCGTGCTCGCCTGGCCGAAGGTCGCGATGCTGCTGCTGTGCGTGCTGGCCACCGTGGTCTTCAGCGAGTGGCTGAGCGCGCGAGTGCGCCGCGGGCTCCGCTAGCCTCGGTAGACCCTGGGCGCCGGCGCGTCGCCGCAGGCAGAATCCGGACTCGTAGCAACCGACATGCGGAGAAGCTCATGAGCGCTGTCACATTCCCGGAGTTCGAGGCGGCCGCGCTGGCGCAAGGCTACGACGAGGTGCTCGAGCGCGCCTGGCAACCGCTCGTCGAGCTCGACACCCACACGCACCCGTTCGCGGTCGAGGCCCTGGTGACCCAGGGCGAGATGTGGTTGACGGTGGGCGAGCAGACCCGCCACCTGCGCCCCGGTGACCGCTTCGACCTGGATCACGACGTGCCGCACGCCGAACGCTACGGCAGCGAAGGCGCGACCTACTGGGTCGCCCGTCGCAACGCCGCTGCCGCCGCGGCCTGAGCCGCGCAGAAATATCCCGGTCCGCCGGCGGCCCCGGCGCGCACACTAGTGCGATGCACGACCACCGAACAGCGCCTTCGCCCCGCCGCCTTGCGGCCGGGCCTCCTTGCCCGTGATCCGCATCGACCTCAAGGTGGATTTGGGCTACGACGTCGGCGAGCACGGTGCCGACTTCATCTTCAACATCCACGCGGCGCACACCCGCAGCCAGGTGATCTCGGGCGAAAGCCTGCAGCTGAGCCAGCCGATCACGCCGCAGATGCACACCGACCCGGTGTCCGGCAACCGCTACATGCGGCTGCGGGCGCTGCCCGGCGAACTGCGGCTGGCCTATGCGGCGACGGTGGACCTGACGCACCACGCCGCCGATCCCGCGACGCTGGGCGAGGTGCCGGTGCGTCAGTTGCCGCCCGACGTGCTCGGCTACATCTACCCCAGCCGCTACTGCCAGTCGGACCGTTTCGTGAAGCTGGCGATCCGCGAGTTCGGCGCGCTCTGGCAAGGCCATGGCCGCGTGCAGGCGATCCAGGACTGGGTGAAGAGCCGCGTGGTCTTCACGTCGAACACCTCCAACTCCAATACCTCGGCGGTCGACACGCTGCTCGAGCAGGTCGGCATCTGCCGCGATTTCTCGCACCTGATGATCGCGCTGTGCCGCGCGGTCAACATCCCGGCGCGCTTCACGACCGGCACCGACTACGGCGCCGACCCGGTGCTCGGCCCGCCCGACTTCCATGCCTATGTCGAGGTCTTCCTCGGCGACCGCTGGTACATCTTCGACCCGTCGGGCACGGCGATACCGATGGGCTTCGTGCGCTTCGGGACCGGGCGCGACGCCGCCGACGTGGCCTTCGCCACGATCTTCGGCGCGGTCACCTCCGAAGCACCGTTCATCCGCACCACCGCGCACGAGGATGCGGCGCGCGGCATCGAGTTGCCGCACCACACGGGCCACGCACTGTCCACCGACCGCGCGGCGGCCTGGGTGCCGGTCGGCTGACCCGCGCGCGCAACGCGGGCCAGGGTTCAGCCGCGTGCGACGACCGCCGACGCGAATCACAATCGGGCGGCGCGCCCGGTCGCGGCGCGATGCGGGTGGACGCGATGGATGGCCCGGCGGGCGATGAGACCCAGAAACAGGCAGGCTACTGGCGGCGCGTGCTGCGCCTGACGGCTGCGCTCGTGGCGCTGTGGATCGGCGTCACCGTGCTCTTTCCCTGGCTGGCGCTGGAGCTGCCGGACACCGTGGCCGGGTTTCCGCTCGGCTACTGGATCGTGGCCCAGGGGGCGTTGCTGGTCTACCTGGCCCTCGTGGTGGGCTACGCGGTGGTGATGGAACGGCTGGACACGCGCTACCACGGCGAGGAGCCGGCCCCACCGCAGGAGCGCACGCTTGGCTGATCCGGCCCGCGGCTTCGAGCGCCGCCTGCACCGCATCTACGGTCTGTTCGCGCTGGGCGTGCTGGCCTTCATCGCGCTGGTCGGCATGGTCGATCGCGGCGGCGGCCGGCACGGCTGGGTGGGCGCCACTTTCCTGATCGCGACGATCGGCGTCTATGCCGTCATCGGCCTGCTGTGCCGCACCACCGACGAGACCGAATACTTCGCCGCCGGCCGGCGCGTGCCGGCGATGTACAACGGCATGGCCACCGCGGCCGACTGGATGTCGGCCGCCTCGTTCATCGGAACCGCCGGCGTGCTCTATCTGCAGGGCTTCGCCGGCCTCGCCTACATCCTCGGCTGGACCGGCGGCTACTGCCTGGTCGCGGTGCTGCTGGCGCCCTACCTGCGCCGTTTCGGGCAGTTCACCATTCCGGATTTCCTGGGCGCCCGCTACGGCGGCTCGCTGCCGCGCCTGGTCGGCGCGGCAGCGGCGGTGCTGGTGTCCTTCGTCTACCTGGTGGTGCAGATCTACGGCGTGGGCCTGGTCACCTCGCACCTGGCCGGCTTCAGCTTCGAGATCGGCGTGTTCGTCGGCCTCGGTGGCGTGCTGATGTGCTCCTTCCTCGGCGGCATGCGGGCGGTCACCTGGACGCAGGTCGCGCAGTACATCGTGCTGATCGTGGCCTACCTGGTGCCGACGGTGTGGCTGTCGGTCAAGCAGACCGGCAACCCGGTCGCGCCGCTCGCCTACGGGGCGCAGCTGCAGCAGGTGAGCGAGCGCGAACGCCAGATCGTCGCCGATCCGGCCGAGCGCGAGGTGATGGCGCGCTATGCGCAGCGTGCGGCGCAGGCCGATGCCAAGCTCGGCGACGTGCGGGCCAGCATGGCGGACGACGACCGCCAGTTGTCGGCGCAGATCGCGCAGCTGCGCGCCGAGGCCGCTCCGCTGGCCCAGATCCAGCAGCTGCGGCGGATGCAGGCCACGCTGCCGCGCAACGAGGAAGACGCCCGCGAGCACTACGTGAAGGCGCGCGACGAGGCCGCCGCGCGGGCCCGACCGCTCGGCGGGCTGCCGCCACATGCCGGGCCGGTGCGCACCGTCGCCGACGGCACGGACGCGCCACCTGGCGGTGCCGACGCGACGGAGAGCTCGGCCCGGCGCAACTTCCTCGCGCTGGTGCTGTGCCTGATGGTCGGCACCGCCGCGATGCCGCACGTGCTGATGCGCTGCTACACCACGCCGTCGGTGCGTGCCGCGCGGCGCTCGGTGGGCTGGGCGCTGTTCTTCATCCTGTTGCTCTACCTGATGGCACCCGCGCTCGCGGTGTTCGTGAAGCACGAGGTGCTGACGCACGTGGTGGGCCTGCCGTTCAACGAGCTGCCGGGCTGGCTGCTGCGCTGGTCGCGGTTGAGCGGCTCGCTGGTGTCGGTGGAGGACGTCAACGGTGACGGCCTGCTGCAGTTCGGCGAGCTCAAGTTGAGCAGCGACATGATCGTGCTGGCCGCCCCGGAGATCGGCGGGCTGCCGAGCGTCGTGACCTACCTCGTCGCGGCCGGCGGCCTGGCCGCGGCGCTGTCCACCGCCGACGGCCTGCTGCTCACCATCTCCAATTCGCTGGCGCGCGACGTCTACTACCAGTCGGTCAACCCGCAGATCAGCCCGGCGCGCCGCGTGCTGATGGCGAAGATGGTGGTGCTGCTGGTCGCGCTGCTGGCGGCCTACGTCGCGTCGCTGCACATCGCACAGGTGGTGCCGCTGGTCGCGGCGGCGTTCTCGCTGGCGGCCGCGGCCTTCTTTCCGGCGCTGGCGCTGGGCATCTTCTGGCCGCGCGCCAACGGCATCGGCGCCTCCTCCGGCATGCTGGCCGGCCTGGGCCTGTGCGTCTACTACATGGCGGTCAACTTCGAGATGGGCCGCGCGCTGTTCGGACTGGGCCCGCCGACGGCGGTGACCCGCTGGTTCGACATCCATCCGGTCGCGGCAGCCGTCTTCGCGGTGCCGTTCGGGCTGGCGGTGGCGGTGGTCGTGAGCCTGCTGACCAAACCGCCCGACGCCGAGCGGATGCGCTGGCTCAGGAACCTGCACACGCCCCAGCCCGGCGAACGCTGAGACCGCGAGCGGCCCGCCTCGCCGTTCAGCTGCCGATGGCGGCCTGCACCGGCGCCGCACCCACCACCCCGGCCGGCGCGTCCCACGCGCCGCCCAGCGCGCGCACCAGGCCCACCGTCGCCTGGTACTGCGCCGAGCGCACCTGCAGCGCCTGCCGGCGGTTGGCGAGTTCGCTGCGCTGCGCATCCAGCAGGTCGAGCTGGCTCACCAGGCCGTTGCGGTAGCGCGAGCTCGACAGCACCGTCGCACGGCTCGCGGCCGCGACCGCGCGGGCCTGCGCGCTGTCCTGCGCGGCCAGATAGCGCAGCGCCGACAACTGGTCCTCGACGTCGCGGAAGGCCACCAGCACCTGCTCGCGGTAGCCCGCCAGCGCGGCGTCGAGCTCGGCGCTCGCGTTCTGCACGCCGGCCTCGCGCCGGCCGCCGTCGAACAGCGGCAGCGACAGCAGCGCGCCGATGCCCCAGGAGCGCGCCGACCACTGGAACAGGTCGCCCAGCTCCGGCGATGCGTAGCCACCCGAGGCGGTGAGCGCGAGGTTCGGGAACCACGCCGCCTTCGCGACACCGACGCGCGCCTGCGCGGCCAGCATCGCCTGCTGCGCGGCCGACACGTCGGGGCGGCGCGCCAGCAGCGTGCTCGGCACGCCAGCCGGGATGACCGGCAGCGCGCTGCGCCAGTCCGCCATGTCCACGTGGAAGTCGGACGCCGCCGCGCCGACCAGCACCGCGAGCGCATGCTCCAGCTCCGCACGGCGGCGGTCGAGCGCCAGCGCCTCCGACTCGGTCGACGCCACCTGGGTGCGCACCCGCGCCACGTCGAGCTCGGCGATGTCGCCGGCGTTGAAGCGCCGCTCGATCAGGCTCAGCGTGTCGCGGTAGGCCGTGACGGTGTCGCGCACCAGCGCGCTTTCCTCGTCGAGGGCGCGCAGCGCCAGGTAGGTCTGCGCCACGTCGGCCTGCACCAGCAGGCGGGTGCTCTGCAGCAGCGCCTCGCGGGACCGCGCGTCCAGCGCGGCGGCGCGGCTCGCGCCGGCCAGGCGACCGAACAGGTCGACCTCGTAGCCGAGGTTGGCGCCGGTGCTGATCAGCGTGCCGGGGCGCGGGCCGGCGCCGGCCTCGGTGCCGCGCGTGACGCCGGCACCGACACCGACCTGCGGCGCGCGGTCGGCGTCGGCGGCACGCACCAGCGCGCGCGCCTGCGCCAGCCGCGCCGCGGCGGTCTGGATGCTGTTGTTGGCCTGGCCGGCGCGCTCCACCAGCTCGTCGAGCGTGGGGTCGGCGAAGGCCTTCCACCACGTGCCGCGCGGCTGCGCGTCGGCCGGGGCGGCGGTGGTCCAGCGGCCGTCGCCTTCCTTGAAGGTCACCGGTGTGACCGGCAGCGCCGCGGGATCGATGGCGGGCGCGGTGGCGCAGCCGGCCAGCACCAGGGCTGCGAACAGCGGGGCCAGCACGGCCCGCGGAAGCCGTTGCAGGCGGCCGGTGAGGGATGGCGAAGAAGAAAGAAGCTTCATGACGTTCTCTGCTCGGAAGGAGGGAAGTGCAGCGGTCCGCTGCTTCAGTCGTGGTGGGCCACCGGCGCGGCCGGCAGCGGCTTCAGGTTCGCGCCGCCGGTGCCGGGGGTGCCGGCAAAGGCCTCGGCGTGCGGCACCTCGCCGTGCTGCGTCAGCGGCCGGTTGCCGGCGAGGCGGCGCAGCAGCACGTAGAACACCGGCGTGAGGAAGAGGCCGAAGGCGGTCACGCCGATCATCCCGGCGAACACCGCGACGCCCATCGCCTGGCGCATCTCGGCACCCGCGCCGCTCGACAGCACCAGCGGCAGCACGCCCATCACGAAGGCCAGCGAGGTCATCAGGATCGGGCGCAGCCGCAGTCGGCTGGCCTCGATCGCCGCCTGCACCGGCGTGCGGCCGGCGAACTCCAGCTCGCGCGCGAACTCGACGATCAGGATCGCGTTCTTCGCACTCAGGCCCACCAGCACGATCAGCCCGATCTGCGTGAACACGTTGTTGTCGCCGCCGTCGAGCCACACGCCGGTCATCGCCGCGAGCAGGCCCATCGGCACGATCAGGATGATCGACAGCGGCAGCGTCAGGCTCTCGTACTGCGCGGCGAGCACCAGGAACACCAGCAGGATCGCCAGCGGGAACACCCACATCGCCGAGTTGCCGGCCAGGATCTCCTGGTAGGTCAGTTCGGTCCACTCGTAGCCGATGCCCGCTGGCAACGTCTCGGCGGCGATGCGGTTCACGGCGTCCTGCGCCTGGCCCGAGGAGTAACCGGGGGCCGGGCCGCCGTTGATGTCGGCCGACAGGTAGCCGTTGTAGCGCATCGCGCGCTCCGGGCCGAAGCTCGGCTGCACCTTCATCAGCGCCGACAGCGGCACCATCTCGCCGGAGGCCGAGCGCACCTTCAGCAGGCCCACGTCCTCGGCGCGTGCGCGGTGCGAGGCGTCGGCCTGCACGCGCACGGTGTAGGTGCGGCCGAACTTGTTGAAGTCGTTGACGTACAGCGAGCCGAGGTAGATCTGCATCGTGTCGAACACGTCGGTCACCGCGACGCCGAGCTGGCGCGCCTTGGTGCGGTCGATGTCGGCATAGAGCTGCGGCACGTTGACCTGGTAGCTCGAGAACAGCCCTGCCAGCTCGGGCGCCTGCTGGGCCTTCGCCATGAAGGCCTTGACCGCGCCGTCCATCGCCGCATAGCCGAGCGAGCCGCGGTCCTCGAGCTGCAGCTTGAAGCCGCCGGTGGTGCCCAGGCCCTGCACCGGCGGGGGCGGGAACATCACGATGAAGGCGTCCTCGATCTGCGAGAACTGGCGGTTCAGGTCGGCCGCGATCGCCGCGCCGCTCAGGCTCGGGTCGCGCCGCTCGTCGAAGGGCTTCAGCGGCGTGAACACGATGCCGGAGTTGGAGCTGTTGGTGAAGCCGTTGATCGACAGGCCGGGGAAGGCCACCGCGTGCTCGACGCCCGGCGTCTTCAGGGCGATGTCGCCCATGCGGCGGATCACGTCCTCTGTGCGGTCGAGCGTGGCGCCGTCGGGCAGCTGCGCGAAGCCGATCAGGTACTGCTTGTCCTGAGCCGGCACGAAGCCGCTGGGCACGGCCTTGAACAGGCCCACGGTCACTGCCAGGAACACCAGGTACACGCCGACCATCACGGCCTTGCGCGAGATCGCGCGCGTCACGCCGCCGCTGTAGCCCTCGGCGCCGCGCTTGAAGGCGCGGTTGAACAGCGCGAAGAAGCGGCCGAACACGCGGTCCATGCCGCGCGTCAGCGCATCCTTCGGCGCGCCGTGGCCCTTCAGCAGCAGCGCGGCGAGCGCCGGCGACAGCGTGAGCGAGTTGATCGCCGAGATCACCGTGGAGATCGCGATCGTCAGCGCGAACTGGCGGTAGAACTGCCCGGTGAGTCCGCTGATGAAGGCCAGCGGCACGAACACCGCGATCAGCACCAGCGCGATCGCGATGATCGGCCCCGAGACCTCGCGCATCGCGCGGTAGGTGGCGTCGCGCGGCGACAGGCCGGCCTCGATGTTGCGTTCCACGTTCTCCACCACCACGATCGCGTCGTCGACCACGATGCCGATCGCCAGCACCAGGCCGAACAGGCTCAGCGCGTTGATCGAGAAGCCGAACAGGTGCATCACCGCGAAGGTGCCGATCACCGACACCGGCACCGCCAGCAGCGGGATGATCGACGCGCGCCAGGTCTGCAGGAACAGGATCACCACCAGCACCACCAGCGCCACCGCCTCGAGCAGCGTGTGGATCACCGATTCGATGGAGGCGCGCACGAACTGCGTCGGGTCATAGACGATCTCGTAGTCCACGCCCTCGGGCATGTACTTCTTGAGCTCGGCCATGGTCTCGCGCACGTGGTTCGAGATCTCGATGGCGTTGGAGCCCGGCGCCTGGAAGATCGGCACCGCCACCGCCGACTTGTTGTCGAGCAGCGAGCGCAGCGCGTACTCGGCCGCGCCGAGCTCGATGCGACCCAGGTCGCGCAGCCGCGTGACCGCGCCGTCGGCGCCGGTCTTGACGATGATGTCGCCGAACTCCTCCTCGTTCTGCAGCCGGCCCTGCGCATTGATCGACAGCTGCAGGTCCACGCCCGGCAGGCCCGGCGAAGCGCCCACCACGCCGGCGGCCGCCTGCACGTTCTGCTCGCGGATCGCCCGCACCACGTCGCTGGCCGACAGGCCGCGCTCGGCCACCTTCTGCGGGTCGAGCCACACGCGCATGGAGTAGTCGCCCGAGCCGAACAACTGCACCTGTCCCACGCCGTCGATGCGCGCCAGCCGGTCCTTGACGTTGAGCACCGCGTAGTTGCGCAGGTAGGTCATGTCATAGCGGTCGTTCGGCGACAGCAGGTGCACCACCATCGTCAGGTCGGGCGAGCTCTTCACGGTCGTGATACCGAGGCGGCGCACCTCCTCCGGCAGCCGCGGTTCGGCCTGCGAGACGCGGTTCTGCACCAGCTGCTGGGCCTTGTCGGGGTCGGTGCCGAGGCGGAAGGTGACGGTCAGCGTCATCAGCCCGTCGGTGGTCGCCTGGCTGCCCATGTAGAGCATGCCCTCGACGCCGTTGATGGCCTCCTCGAGCGGCGTGGCCACCGTCTCGGCGATCACCTTGGGGTTCGCGCCCGGGTACTGCGCTCGCACCACCACCGAGGGCGGCACGACCTCGGGGTACTCGGAGATCGGCAGGCCGCGCAGCGCGATCAGCCCGGCAATCAGCATCAGCAGCGACAGCACGCCGGCGAAGATCGGCCGGTCGATGAAAAACTTGGACAGGTTCATGGCTCCCTCCCTCGGGGATACAACGGAGACGCCGGGGGTCGGGCCCCCGGTCGCGTCAGGTCATCAGGATTGCGGGGCCGCGTCGCCGCGTGCCTGCACTTCGGGCTTGGCGTCCATCGCCACCGGCTTGGGCGCGACCAGCGCGCCCGGGCGGATGCGCTGCAGGCCATTGACGACGATGCGCTCGTCGACCTTCAGGCCCTCGGTCACGACGCGCAGTCCGTCGACGTGGGCGCCGAGCCGCACCTCGCGGTATTCGGCGCGGTTGTCGGCGCCGATCACCATCACGAACTTCTTGCTCTGGTCGGTGCCGACCGCGCGCTCGTTGACCAGCAGCGCACTGCCGTTGCGGGCCTGGCCCATGCGCAGCCGCGCGAACTGGCCGGGCATCAGGCTGCCGTCGGCGTTGTCGAACACGGCGCGCACACGCACGGTGCCGCTCTTCGCGTCGACCTGGTTGTCCACCAGCTGCAGCTTGCCGAGCCGCGGCGTGTCGCTGTTCGCGGCGGTGCCCATCTGCACCGGGATGCGCTCGAGCTGGCTGCGCGCACTGGCCCCGCTCGGCAGGTCCTTCAGCGCGCGTGCCACCACCTGCTCGTCGGCGTCGAAGCTCGCGTAGATCGGGCTCACCGACACCAGTGTGGTCAACACCGGCGCGCCGGGGCCGGCGGCCACCAGGTTGCCGACGGTGATCTCGAGCCGGCCCACGCGGCCGGCCACCGGCGCACGCACCTGCGTGTAGCCGAGGTTCAGGCGCGCCGACTGCAGCGCGGCCTGCGCGGCGCGCAGGCTGGCGTCGGACTCGAGCTGGCCGCTCACGCGCTCGTCGTACTCACGCTGCGCGATGGCGCGTTCGTCCCACAGGCGCTGGGCGCGGTCGCGCTCGCTGCGGGTGTAGGCCACGCGGGCCTGGGCGGCGACCACCTGGGCCTCGGCGCGCTCGACGTCGGCCGCATAGGGCGCCGGGTCGATGGTGATCAGCAGCTCGCCCTGCTTGACCAGCGCGCCCTCGCGGAAGTGCACCGACTGCACCGCGCCGGCCACGCGCGAGCGCACGTCGACGCGCTCGACCGCCTCGAGGCGGCCGGAGAACTCGTCCCACGCCGCGACCTGGCTCTGCACCACGGTGGCCACCGAGACCGGCGTCGCTGCGGGCGCGGTCGGCGCCGGGTTGGCCTCGGCATTGGGGCTGTTGAGCCCGAAGAAGGTGGCCGACACCGCGATCAGCGCAGTGAGGGCGGTGCCGGCGGCCCACAGGCGGCGCGGGCGGGGCGAGGAAGAGGGCTGGTTCATGAGGGGCTCCCGGAGCGGTGGTTCTGGATGGAGGAAGACGTGGAGACTGGAACGGAGACGGGCGCGTGGGCGCGCTGGAAGAAGGCCTGGAACTGCCCGCGGACCACGGGCGCCCAGGCCGCCTTCGCGCTGGCGGGCTGCTTGCAGGCGCAGGGCCAGCCGGTGGGCTGGTCGAGGAAGGCTTCGTCGACCTCGACGCCGGCGTCGCGCAGCCGCCGTGCGTAGGCCTGCGCCTCGTCGCGCAGCGGGTCGTCCTGCGCGGTGATCAGCAGCGTGCGCGGCACGCCGGTCAGCCGCATCGCCGAGGCCGGTGCCGCATACGGGTGGTCGGCGGCGGCCGCGTCGGGCAGGTACTGGTGCCAGCCGTCGGCCCACAGGCAACCGACCGGGCCGGCGTCGGCATCGCGCAGCGAGGCGGTGGCCACGCAGGGGTCGAGCATCGGCGACATCAGGATCTGGCCGGCCAGCGGCGGGCTGCGCCGATCGCGCGCCATCAGTGCCACGGCCGCAGCCAGGTTGCCACCGGCCTCTTCACCGGCGACCCAGACCGTCGAGCTCTGGCCGGCCAGGCGGCTGCGGTGGCGGTGCATCCAGGTGAGCGCGGCGTGACCGGCCTCGATGGCGGCGGGGAAGGGCTGGGCGGGTGCCAGCGGATAGTCCAGCGACACCACCACCGCACCGGCCTCGGACAGCAGGCCGGCGATTGCCGCGCCACTGTCCAGCCCGCCGGCGACGAAGGCGCCCCCGTGGAAATGCAGCACCAGCGGTGCCGAGCGGCCGCGCGGGCGGCTGCCGTAGACGCGGGCCTTCAGCGGCTCACCGTCGCCGACCGGGATCCACTGATCCGCCCAAGCGACCGCGCCGCCGAGGGGCGGAGCGAGCGGGGCGGGCCGGGAAGGGAGGGTGGACATGAGGACCTCGGGCCGCCGGAGCGGCATAGAGCGTGTTGCGATGCAGCAGAAGATAGTGGCGGTCGTTGAAACAATAAATAGCCGCTTTGCTCATGCTTTGTTTCACCAACGCAATAATCCGGCCGCCGCATCGGTGCGGCATCACCAGCACGGGGAGGCGAGGCTCATGGACAAGTTCTCTGCGATGCAGGCCTTCGTGCGGGTGGTCGAGGCCGGCAACTTCACCAAGGCGGCCGACTCGCTGCAATTGCCCAAGCCCACCGTGACCCGGCTGGTGCAGATGCTCGAGGCGCAGTTGCAGACCAAGCTGTTGAACCGCACGACACGGCGCGTGACGGTCACGCCCGACGGCGCGGCCTACTACGACCGCGCGATCCGGCTGCTGGGCGACATCGACGAGCTCGAGTCGAGCATGTCGCGCGCCAAGACCAGCCCGCGTGGGCGGTTGCGCATCGACGTGGGCGCGTCGGTCGGCACGCTGGTGCTGATCCCGGCGCTGCCGCAGTTCCACGCGCTCTACCCCGACATCCAGATCGACCTCGGCGTCAGCGACCGCCCGGTCGACCTGCTGAGCGAGAACGTCGACTGCGTGCTGCGTGGCGGCGAGTTGAGCGACCAGTCGCTGGTGGCACGCCGCGTCGGCGAACTGCAGTTCCTGGCCGCCGCGTCGCCCGATTACCTGAAGCGCCACGGCATGCCGCGCCACCCGCGCGAGCTCGAGTCGGGCGCGCACGCGGTGATCGGTTTCTTCTCGGCGCGTACCGGTCGGCAGTACCCGTTCGACTTCCACAAGGACGGCGAGCGCATCGAGGTGGCCGGCCGCTACGTGCTGTCGGTCAACGACTCCAACGCCTACGTGGCGGCATGCCTGGCCGGGCTGGGCATCGTGCAGGCCGCGACCTTCATGCTGCAGACCCACATGAGCCGCGGCGAGCTCGAGCCGGTGCTCGTCGACTGGTGCTCGGAGCCGGTGCCGATCCACGTGGTCTACCCGCCCAATCGCCACCTCAGCGCCAAGCTGCGTGTGTTCGTCGACTGGGTCGCGGAACTGTTCGCGCGCGACGATCTGATGCAGCGCAAGAGCAGCTTGCCGCGGGTGCAGCCCACGGCGCGCTTCGCGCGCTGAGCGCAGGCGGTAGCAGTTAGGCCGCGGCGCCCTCGAACACCTGCTGCGTCGTCGTGCCCATCAGGTAGGCGTGGTTGCGCTGGCCCACGTCGAGCAGGTAGTTCCACAGCGCCGCCACGCGCGCGGTGTGCCGCAGCTCGGTCGGCGAGACCAGCCAGAAACTGCGGACCAGGTCGATCTCGTCGTCGAGCACCGACACCAGGTCGTCGCTCTGCTGCGCCAGGAAGCACGGCAGGATGGCCAGCGCGAGGCCGCGCCGCGCCGCCATGTACTGCGCGATCACACTGCTGCTCTGCATCTTGCGCGGCGCGTTCGGCGCGATGCTGTTCATGTAGCGCAGCTCGTCGCTCAGCACCAGGTCCTCGAGGTAGGTGATGAAGGCGTGCTGGTCCAGGTCCTTCAGCTGCCGGATCGGCACGTTGCGCTCCAGGTAGGCGGGCGTCGCATAGAGCTTGAGCCGGTAGTCGGACAGCTTGGTGACGACGTAGCTGCCGGTCTGCGGCCGCTCGATGATGACGGCCAGGTCGGCCTCGCGCTTGGGCAGGTTCACGAAGCGCGGCACCGTGAGGATGTCCACCGTGATGGCCGGGTGCAGCCGGCAGAAGCTGGCCAGCTGCGGCGCGAGGATGGTCGAGCCGAAGCCCTCGGTCGCGCCCAGCCGCACCGGGCCGGCGAGCGAGCGGTTCACGCCGCCCAGGTCGTCGGCCAGCTCGTGCACGCGGGTCTCGATCTTCTCGACGTACTCCACCAGCCGCTGCCCCTGGGGCGTGAGCAGGTAGCCCAGCGTGTTGCGCTCGAACAGCGGCGACTCGACCTGCGCCTCCAGGCGCTTCATCCGCCGCAGCACCGTGGTGTGGTCGATGCCGAGCTTCTTGGCGGCGTCGGTCAGGCTCTTGCTGCGCGCCATCACCAGGAAGATCCGCAGGTTGTCCCAGTCGAGCATGGCAAAAGTTTCCTTCGAAGACTCTGCAAATTTGCAGAAACATGCTGCGCTCCTTGGCATTGTGGCTGCAGATTCGCAGACCCACAATCGCTGAAAACAAGCTCACCAACGAGCCACACAGGAGACAAAGACCATGCGCAGACGCACTTCCGCCCGGCTGTCGATCGCCATCGCCTCGTCGATGCTCGGCCTCGCCGCTCATGCCCAGACCGCTTCCGACACCGTGAAGATCGGCGTGCTGACCGACATGTCCGGCCCCTACTCGGGCATGGGCGGACCGGGCTCGCTGGTGGCCGCCAAGATGGCGGTCGACGACTGCCTGAAGGCCGAGTGCAAGGGCCTGAAGGTCGACATCGTCTACGCCGACCACCAGAACAAGGCCGACATCGGCTCGTCCAAGGCCCGTGAGTGGATCGACCGCGAGAAGGTCGAGGCCATCGTCGACCTGACCAACTCGTCGGTCGCGCTGGCGGTGCAGAAGTTGATCAAGGAGAAGGGCGCGATCGCGATGTACAGCGGCCCCGCCACCACGCTGCTGACCAATGCCGACTGCACCGAGAACGGCTTCCACTGGATGTTCGACACCTACTCGCAGTCGGTCGGCCCGGCGGCGGCGCTGACCAGCCAGGGACTCAAGAGTTGGTACTTCCTGACGGTCGACTACGCCTTTGGTCACTCGCTCGAGCGCGATGCCAGCGCGGTCATCAAGAACGGCGGCGGCAGCGTCGTCGGCGCCGTGCGCTTCCCGCTGAACTCCGCCGACCTGTCGTCCTTCCTGATCCAGGCCGGCACCTCGAAGTCGCAGGTGGTGGCGGTGGCCGCCAGCGGCCAGGACGCGGTGACGGCCGTCAAGCAGGCGCGTGACTTCGGCGTGGGCACCGGCGCGCAACGGCTGGTCGCGCTGAACCTGTTCCTGACCGACGTGCATGCGCTCGGCCTGCCGGTCGCGCAGGGCCTGACCTTCACCGACGGCTACTACTGGGACTTCGACAACGAGACCCGCGCCTTCGCATCGCGCTTCGAGGCGCTGCACAAGGGCAACAAGCCGACGATGGTGCAGGCCGGCGTGTACTCCAGCACCTACCACTTCCTGAAGGCCCGCGCCGCGGCCAAGACCTCGGACTGGAAGACCGTCGCCAAGACCATGCGCGAGATCCCGATCAAGGACCCGGTGATGAAGAACGCGTCGATCCGCGCCGACGGTCGCGTGATCCACGACATGTTCCTCTACCAGGTCAAGACGCCGGCCGAATCGAAGGGCGCCTGGGACTACCTGAAGCTGATCACCACCATCCCCGCGCAGCAGGCCTTCAAGCCGGCCGACCCGACGACCTGCCCGCTGGTCAAGGGCTGATCTCTGCGTCTTTCTCCACTGCAACACAACAAGGCGCCAGGATGAACTGCGATGTCGTTTTCGTCGGTCTCGGGAACATGGGACTGCCGATGGCCAAGAACCTCGTGCGCGGCGGCTACAGCGTCGCCGGGCACGACCTGGACGCGGCCGCCGTCGCCGACCTGGTGGCGGCCGGTGGCACGGCCGCCGTCGACCTGAAGGCCGCGGTGCGGCAGGCGAAGGCGGTGGTCACGATGCTGCCGACCGGCGACCACGTGGCCGCGCTGTGCCTGGGCGACGATGGCTTCCTGGCCCACGCGCAGCCGGGCACCGTGTTCATCGATTCGTCGACCATCGCACCCGAGAAGGCGCGCCAGCTGGCGAAGGCCGCTGCCGAGCGCGGCGTGGCGATGGTGGACGCGCCGGTGTCTGGCGGTGTCGGCGGCGCGACCGCCGGCACGCTGACCTTCATGGTCGGCGGCACGCCCGAGGCTTTCGCCGCGGCCACGCCCTTGTTGCAGAAGATGGGCAAGGCGATCTACCACGCCGGTGTCAGCGGCAGCGGCCAGACGGTCAAGATCTGCAACAACATGCTGCTCGGCGTGCAGATGATCGGCACCGCCGAAGCACTGCGCCTGGGCATCGCGAACGGCATGGACCCGAAGGTGCTGTCCGAGGTGATCGCCAAGAGTTCGGGCAACAACTGGGTGCTCGCCACCTGCAACCCCTGCCCCGGCGTGATGGAGAAGGCGCCGGCGTCGAACGGCTATGCGGGCGGCTTCGGCGTGGACCTGATGCGCAAGGACCTGCGACTGGCCGTCGAGAGCGCGATCCAGACCGACAGCGCCGTGCCGCTGGGCGCGATGGCCTGCAACCTCTACGACCTGCTCAGCAAGTCGGGCGCCGGCCGGCTCGACTACGGCAGCATCTTCCTCATGCTCGGCAAGGCTGCCCCGCACTGAGCCCCGCCGGGCCGGCAGCGGCCCGCACCCGATGTCCGGTGCGGCCTTCGCACGCCGCCGGTGTGCCTGTTCTTCACGGTCTTCGTCATCGTCTCAATCTCAAGGAGTCCTCATGTCCCTGCTTCAAGTCCGCAAGATCGTCATCCAGCTCGAGGAAACCCACACCGAGATGGGCCGCGCCGTCAGCCCGCCCGCGCGCAAGGTCACCGTGGCCGCGGTCATCAAGAACCCGTATGCCGGCCGCTACGTGGAAGACCTGGCACCGCTGTACGACCTGGGCGCCGAAGTGGGCGACCTGATCGCCCGGCGCGGCGTGCAGGCGCTGGGCGTGGCACCCGACGAGGTGCAAGCCTACGGCAAGGGCGCCATCGTGGGCCTGGACGGCGAGATCGAGCATGCGGCGGCCATCCTGCACCCGAAGTTCGGCGCACCGGTGCGCAAGGCCGTGCACAAGGGCGACGACATCATCCCCGGCACCAAGAAGATGGGCGGACCGGGCTCGCTGATCGTGATGCCGGTGACGAACAAGAACAGCATCTGGAACTTCGACGACATGGACGGTGCGGAGATCGCGATCGCCGACGCACCGCGCCCGGACGAGATGCTGATCGCGCTGGTGCTGGCGATCGGCGGGCGAGATGCTGATCGCGCTGGTGCTGGCGATCGGCGGG
>NZ_LMDY01000017.1 GCF_001425905.1 Methylibium sp. Root1272 | reverse complement strand
AACGTTAGGCAGATACCTATGCTGGTCGAGATTGACGCTTCATTGCTTACAGAAAGCTCCGCGGTTGGAAGGGTTTCCGGACCGTTGGAGTTCATGCACCTTCCACGCGTCGGAGAGACAGTTTCGCTTTCTCGGGTCATGGCGGACGGGTTCAGTGGCCACTTGGTGGTCGAGCACGTAATTCACTTGCCGAACTCCGGCTCGAATCCATTGCTTTCACTAAGCGACATCGTTGCCAGCAGCGAAGGCGCTGCAAAATTGCTGGGGGCAGCACTAACCAAAGAGTACGGCCTGTTCTTCGAACCCTACGGAGATTGAAATGCTGAGCGTGAGCGTGAAAGTGAACGTCTTGCCTTGTATCTTCCCGAAGACCACAAGAGAGGGTGAAATCTGAGTTTCGTGGTCGGTGCGCCAAACCCGATACGCCTATGAGCAAGCAGCTCGCGGGTTAGCCCAAGGTCAACGCATCGGCCCGTTCCATTCAACCGTGTAGCCCGAACAGTTGTCGATCATGAACATGCATCAGCANTGAGCAAGCAGCTCGCGGGTTAGCCCAAGGTCAACGCATCGGCCCGTTCCATTCAACCGTGTAGCCCGAACAGTTGTCGATCATGAACATGCATCAGCATGGGCTTTCTCCGGTTTACCGGACACATCGGATGACCTGATGTAGACAGGAGAGAGCCATGGGGAACACGAGTGGTGCTTCACTGACAAATTCATGCGTGAGGCGGGAGGCTGTGCAGTCAGCCGGGCGCGGTGGTCACGCAGATAGCGAACAACCTGGGAGTCGACCAGAGCGTGCTGCGCCGCTGTCGCCACCACCGCCTTCCAGTAACCTCGGCGCTCCTCGAGCGCGAGCGCCCAGCGGCTGAGGTTGTCCGTCTTGTTTTTCGCCGCAGCCAGCACGGCCCTGGCTCCGAGGATCAGCATCGTGCGCAGGTAGGCGCTCGGCCTTGGTGATGGCCAGCCGGGTCGTTAGCCCGCAGAGAGCGCCACGGATCGTTTGGGGAACGCGCGCAATACCTTCTTGTCCATCGTGACCAGCTTCGTATTGAGCTTCGTCGCCAGTGCAATGAATTCGCAGTCGTATGCCGAGCACTCGCTGTCGCGCACCAATTCAAGTACGGCGTGTGATTCGACCTCGAACTCGGAACCCGCCAAGAGGTTCTCAGCTTCACATTGAACTGCGTAGGCTTGATCGAAAGTGAGTGTCTTCCGTCTCATGTAGCCAGCAAGAACATTGCGAAATTCGCTCCGCCAAAGAACGGGAGCTGCCCACTCTGGGTCACTTTCAAGCAGTGCCTCAGCATCGGCGGTGTATTCGCCTGGCAAGTACAGATACGCCAAGACATTGGAGTCCACCACGATCATGAGCGACCCTCTCGCTTCATGGCGTCGATGTCTCGCGCCCGAAACTTGCCCTGCGGCAGCGCAGCCCGAAGCTCACGCGCACGGGCCAAACGCTCGGCGAGCGTCACCTTGGCTGGCAAGAGCACAGCTTCCAAGCACACGATCGCCTCGCTGTTCATGCTGCGGCGATGCGTCTCCGCCGAGAGCTTGAGTCGCTCGTACACCTCGTCTGGAATGTTCTTCAGCGTCAAAGTCGTGGGCATATCCATCTCCAACCAAAGCGGAACCATTTTGGTTCAAACTTGCCTTCACGTCAAGGCGACGCCAGTAGCGCATTCAAAGATGCAGGCGAGCCCTTTGCAGGGACTTCCCCGCGAGCCGAGCCGCAAGTTGTAGCCGCTCGCTCGAGCGAACGAGCACCGACGCGGCGCTTGGCCCGAGCCGACCTAGCGGGTAGTACATTTCCTCCGTTCCTGCCCAGGCGCCCTGCCTTCGCGGACCGTCTGGATCGAACCTGAGGCGTCGCCATCCACATGCATCGGCACCATCGCGGCCACTTCGTCGCCTTCGGTCTGCTTCCCGTCTTGAATGCGGTGGCGCTCCTCATCCAGGGCCTGAACCTGTCCACTCATGGCATGGGCAACACCGGGCGTTCGCTGGTCGTGATCCTCGTCGCGGCAGGGGTGTCCTTGCTCTGCGCCGCCGTCTCGGCCGTCAAGCGAGGAAGGGACCTGGGATACCCGACCTTGACGGCCTCCCTGGCCATCCTGGTGTCATTGATGCTGGGGCCGGTGTTCCTGGTTCTGCTGGTCTACCTTGCCTTTGCGAAGGCCGCAGATCCCGCCGCCGCCCCGGCCGGCGCGCCGGTGGCGAGCATGGGCATCCATTGGCTCTGGGCCCCCGTTCTGCTGTTGGCGCCGTGGATGGCGCTCCTGGTGGCATCGGACCTCCCATGAGTCGCGCCTACGTAGCCGCAAGTCTTGTCGTTGCCAGTTTTCCTTCAATCAGGAGCTTCACATGCCCTTCGATCCCAAGACCTACCTGCTCGTCCACGTGCTGCTCAGCCTGGTCGGCATCTTTTCAGGCCTGGTCGTCGTGGGGGGCTTGATTGCCGGCGTCCGCTTCTCCCGTTGGGTGGGGCTGTTCCTGGCGACGACCTTGTTGACGAGCATCACCGGGTTCGGCTTTCCCTTCGTCGCACTGCTGCCGTCTCACATCGTGGGGGCGTTGTCGCTGGTCGTCCTGCTGGGCGCCCTGGCCGCGGTGTACTGGAAGCATCTCGAGGGGGGTTGGCGCCGAACCTTCGTGGTGCTCAGCGTCGTGGCGCTCTATCTGAACGTCTTTGTGCTTCTGGCTCAGCTGCTGCAGAAGATTCCGGCACTGGCCGTCCTTGCACCGACCCCTGCCGCCCCGGCATTTGCAGCCACCCAAGGGCTTGTTCTCGTGCTTTTCGCGGTACTCGGCTGGGCTGCGGTCAAGGGCTACGGCCACCGTGCCGGCCGTCGCTGAAGCGGCGGCGCTTGTCGAAGGTGGCACGGCGGTCGTCCTTCAGGTCTGCGCATGACCGGCAGGTCACAGACATTCTCGACAACCCCATTCTGGAGATCATTTGAGATTCCGCATCTTCTTCTCTATCGCACTGGGCATCGCCGTCGCCGGGTGTGCGACTTACTCGCCATCGGTTCCCGAAGGCTACGACGGGCCCAAGGCGCTGCTTGAAGACTCGGCAAAAGCCTATGGCCCCTCGAAGGCCGACTTCTTTGTGGCCGATGAGCTCGACGGGCTCAAGATCGACAACAGCATCGAGGCAAGCTTTCGCGCCAAACAGGGGCGGGGCATGGCGATGACACCTGCCTTCGTGAGCCGACCGCTGGTGGCGGAAAGGCCCGTCAGGATCGGGATCAAGGGTCGAACGCACTACGCCGCGCCCATCCTGGCACTGACTGGAACGGTCTACCAGGTGCAAGGCATCGTCGAGTTCACGCCGGCGATCGATGGACGGTATGTCGTGCGTGGCGAGTTCGGGAAGACCTACTCGGCGATCTGGATCGAGGATTCATCGACGAATCAGCCGGTGGGGAAGAAGATTGAAGTGAACGGCGATGCCACACTGGGCTTCCTCGAAAAATAAGCACGGCCCGTCATGCAGCGACGCGTACTGATCTCACTCTTGGCAGCCACCGTCTTGCCCGGTTGCGCCGGCAGGGCGAGACCCCTGCGCCCGCCGGTCGAGATCCAACGGTTAGGCATTCTTCGTGTCAAGGAGTGGTCGCCTACCGGGAGCACGGCCCCGTTCTCGACTGCTCAGCTCCCGGCGACACCGAACTCGTCGATCCCGCCGCCCCTGACCCCCTCGCTTCTCGGCATGGCGATCGGCCAAGTTATCGTCGCTCACAAGGCAGCGAACCGATCGCAGCTTGCTCAAGCGCTGACAGCGCTCGATTTCTCGGCTGGGGAAGCGTTCTCCGCCGTGCTCGAGCCGCTCTTCGGTCAGTTGACAGCTGGCACAGAAATCCTCGACAGCCCCGAACTCGGGGCGGCCATACGGGACGACATCTTCACCAACCTGCCGACCAACGTCGATGCGATCCTGGACGTTCAGATTCACGGTGCGGGCTACTACCCTGTCAAGAAGATCGGCTATGCGCCCTCTCTGTCCGTCACGGCTCGACTGGTCGATACGAAGTTCGCCGCCGGAGAGATCGCGGAATTTGACTACGAGGTGGGTCACGACGATCCGGAGGGTGATCCGCGTTACTTCAACAGCCCTTTGCTCCTGGTCAGCGAGCTTTCCGGTTTTCGCGACCAAGCCGCTGCGCTCAAGCAGGAGATGAAGTCCGTGTATCTGAGGGTGGCCCAGCAACTCGTTGAAGATGTCGACCGTTTCATCCGGAAGTTGCCGCGCCGGGAATGACGCCTCGGCATCGGGGTCTGCAACCTGGCCGCGAACATGAGAACCAAGGAACGGGAAGCGCTGATCGATGCGCTGAAGGCTCGATTCGGGCAGCACATGCATCGGCACCCGGGCATGGCATGGGCCGAGGTCCTGGCCAGGCTGCAAGCCAGCCCTGCAGGGCTGCGGTCGCTCCATCAGATGGAAATGTCAGGCGGCGAGCCGGATGTCGTCGGCCTCGCTCCCGGTGGCGGCGGCTTCGTCGTCTTCTGCGATTGCGCCGCCGAGAGTCCGCCAGGCCGCCGGAGCGTCTGCTACGACCGCGAAGGCCTGGACTCCCGCAAGGAACACAAGCCGGAGAACAACGCCATCGACATGGCGGCCGCGATGGGTATCACCCTCCTCACGGAGGCGCAGTACCGGGAACTGCAGAAGCTCGGGGAGTTCGACACCAAGACCTCCAGTTGGGTGCTGACGCCGCCCGACATCCGGACGCTCGGCGGAGCCCTCTTCTGCGATCGGCGCTACGGCACCGTCTTCATGTATCACAACGGCGCGCCGTCGTACTACGCGTCCAGAGGGTTCCGCGGCTCGCTCACGGTTTGAGCCCGGAAAGCGGCCTCGCCGCCGCGTGCAGAATGCTCCGGCTGCCAGCCGCTTCAACCCTGCCGGAGCCGAAGAGAACGCCCATGAGCACTTTCCGCACGTCCCGCGAACTGCCCTTTCCCACAGCGGCCGTCTTCGGCGCGATCCGCGATCCGCAGCGCCTGGCGCGCTGGTGGGGCCCGGCCGGCTTCACCAATTCGTTCCAGACCTTCGAATTCGTGCCGGGCGGCCGGTGGGTCTTCACCATGCACGGCCCGGACGGCACGAACTACCCGAACGAGTCCGAATTCGTGGAGATCGTTCCCGAAGCGCTGGTGCGCATCCGGCACGTCTCGCCGCCGGAGTTCGTGCTGTCCATCGGCCTGCAGGCACGGGGCGACGACCGCACCCTGGTGAACTGGGAGCAGGCCTTCACCGATGCGCAGGTGGCCGAGCGCGTACGCCACATCGTCGAGCCCTCGAACGAGCAGAACCTCGACCGTCTGACGGCGGAGCTGAGCGCTGCGTAGCCGGCCCCTCTTCATCGAACGATGCCCACCCTGCTCTCCGCCGCACGCGCGATCCTCGCAGCCCTGGCGCTCGCCGCGATCGGCCGGCAACTGATGCTGCACGTCGGTGCGTCGTACAGCCTGCTGAACTTCTTCAGCTACTTCACCAATCTTTCGAACCTCTTCGCGGTGGTCGTGCTGCTGCTCGGCGCGTTCCGCCGCCCGTTGCAGCACAGCGATCGGCAAGACGTGGCCCGGTATGTCTCGGCGGTGAACATGGCGGTGGTGGGCATCGTGTTCGTGGCGCTGCTGCGCAACGTCGACCTGGGCGCGCTGCTTCCGTGGGTCAATGTCGTCCTGCACTACGTCATGCCGGTGGCCATCGTCGTGGACTGGGTGTGGCTGCAAGCACCCGCCTCGCCGCCGAAGGCCTGGCATCTCGCGCTGGCGCTGGTGTTCCCCGCGGTCTACCTCGTCTACGTTCTGCTGCGCGGCGCCGCGATCGGCTGGTATCCCTACCCCTTCCTCGACCCCGCGAACGTGGGCGGCTACGGCGGGGTCGCCCTGTACGCGGCGGGCATCTTCGGCACGTTCCTCGGCGCGGGCTGGGCGTTGCTCGCCCTGGCAAGCTCGGGCATCCTGCAACGGCCGCGACGACACGCACTTCGATGAACGATCTCCAGCAGCGAATCGCCACCAGCTTCGATGCCCAGGGCCTGATGGCCACGCTGGGCGCAACGCTCGCCTTCGTGGGCGACGGCGAGGTGCACATCGAGCTGCCCTTCTCTCCGCAGCTGACTCAGCAGCACGGCTATGTGCATGCCGGCGCCATCACCAGCATCGTCGACAGCGCCTGCGGCTATGCGGCGCTGACCCGGGCCCCGGCCGAATGCGAGGTGGTCACGGCCGAGTTCAAGATCAACCTGATGCGGCCGGCGATCGGCGAGCGCTTCCTGGCCATCGGCAGGGTTCAGAACGCAGGGAAGCTGCTCACCGTGTGCACCGGGGAAGTCCGGGCGTACGCCGGCACGGCCACGGCCTACAAGGTGGTGGCGCTGATGCAGGCCACGATCGCCACCCTCCGCCCGTGACGCACGGCGTCTGCCGTCGCCGCGCTCCTCGCCCTTCATCAACCGTCCGCTTCGCCGCCGCGGACGGAAGCCGGGTTAACCCCGGCGGCGGCTCGTCGAACGGGTGGGCCCCGGTTCGTCGTGGGTTCGGAGGCGCGGAGGCTCGTTGTTGTTTATCCTTCCCTGCCTCTGCGCCCGATCCACCCCAACGCAGCCAACGAGGTAGCCCCATGTCCGACCGCACCGTCCGCCTTCACCGCGTTCTCCGCACCCCGCCCGAGAAGGTCTACCGCGCCTTCCTCGATGCCGATGCCCTGAGCAAGTGGCTGCCGCCCTACGGTTTCACGTGCAAGGTCCACCACCTGGAGGCGCACGCCGGCGGCAGCTTCCGCATGTCGTTCAGCAACTTCACATCGGGCAACAGCCACTCGTTCGGCGGTGAGTACCTGGAATTGGTGCCGAACGAGCGGATCCGCTACACCGACAAGTTCGACGATGCGAACCTGCCTGGCGTCATGGAGGTGACCGTGTCGCTGAAACCGGTGCTCTGCGGCACCGACGTGAGCATCGCCCAGGCGGGCATCCCCGAACTCATTCCGCTCGAGATGTGCTACCTGGGCTGGCAGGAGTCGCTCGCCCAGCTGGCCACCCTGGTGGAGCCGGAGATCCCCGGCTGACAGCCGACCCGAGCGACCGATGCGCGACTACCTCGCCAACCGCTGGTTCCGCATCGGTTTCTGGCTGGCCGTGCTGGGCTGGGGCCCGCTGCTCGCCATCGTGCTGCTCGCGGCGGTGGGCCTGTGGCCCGACCCGAAACCCAACCCCATCGGGCCCGGGCTGCTGTTCTTCTTCACCTTCTGGCCGGCCGTCGCGCTGCTGGGCGTCGGCGCCTTCCAGGTCCGGCGCCGGCGGCACGGGACCTGATGGCGGGCGACGGGCTTCCGATGCCGCCGCCGCCGCGCTTCGTGCCGTGACGGCATCATGGACACCATGCTCCGCCCCACCCTGTTGATCGCCTACCTGTTCGGCGCCGCGCTGGCCGGGCTGGGCGTGGTCGTGCTGTTCAGCGGCGGGATCGCGCTGCCCACCCGGGAGCCGCTGCGGCAGTTCCATTTCAGCGGGGTGTCGTTATGGCTGCTGGGTCTGTCGCCGCTGATCGCGGGGCTGGTGGTCATGGGCCTCGCCCGCGCCAGGCTGTCTCGCGAGTCGCCCACCACGCGCTGGGCGCTCGGTGCGAGCATGGCCGCGCTGGGGCTCGCGTTCATGCTGGCGCCCAAGGCCTGAGCGCCTGCCCCACCCATCGATGCCACGCACGCCCGTCATGAACCGCGACACCCCGTCCACCCGCCCCGATGCCGTGGCCAGATCCGCCGACGCCGACGCCGGCGCCACCGCCGTCATCAGCCACCGCGTCCGCCACGACCGCCAGGCCGACTACGAGCACTGGATGGCCGAGATCGCACCGCTGAGCAAGGCCGCGCCGGGGCATCTGGACTGGCACGTCATCCGCCCGATCCCCGGGCTCACTGAAATGTTCACGGTGATCATCCGCTTCGACACCTGCGATCACCTGCAGGCCTGGATGGACTCGGCCGACCGCAAGCGCCTGATCGAGGCGGTGGCGCCGCTGCTGGAGAGCGGCGACGACTTCTTCATCCGCAGCGGGCTGGACTTCTGGTTCACGCCGGCCGGCGCGAGGGCGAAGCTGCCGGTGCGCTGGAAGCAGGCGCTGGTCACGTGGTCGGCGATCTACCCGCTGGTGCTGCTGGTGCCGCTGCTCGTTGCGCCGGTGTTGCGCGCGCTGGGCCTGGCGGGCCATCCGCCGCTGACGATGCTGGCGGTGACCGGCATCGTGGTCAGCCTGATGGTCTACGTGGTGATGCCGCGCTACACCCGGCTGCTGCGGCGCTGGTTGTTCGCCTGAGGCCTCCGTCCGCCGCAACCGCGAAGCAACGGACCTCGCCGCGATGAGCATCGAACTGGATCACAGCATCGTGCCGACGCGCCACGCCGTGGCCTCGGCGCAGCGCCTGGCCGAACTGCTGGGCGTGGCCTGGGAGGCGCGCGCCGCGGCCGGACCGTTCTCGCCGGTGTACGTGAACGACGGGCTGACGCTCGATTTTCAGGAGACCGACGAGCCCTTCCCCGTCTACCACTTCTGTTTCCGGGTCGGGCCGGCGGCGTTCGACGCCATCCTCGCGCGCATCCGGGCCGCGGGCATCCCCTACCGCAGCCAGGTGCACGGCCCGGTGGACTTCCGGGTCGATCCGCAGTGGGGCAATGTCTACTGGAACGAGCCCGACGGTCACCAGTGGGAGATGCTGACGGTGAGCTATGCGCGCCCGCCGGCGCGCTGACGGCCCGCACCGCATCGAGCTTCCGATGAGCCTGGCCTTGCTGGACAACATCACCTGGCACACGCTGACCGGGCCCCAGGCGCACTTCGCCGCGGGCACGGGCGCGGCGCGCCGCTATGCGCCGGGCTTCTCGCCGATCCTCGGTTTCGCCGACCTGCAGCGGCCCGACTTCGCCGCGCTGGCGCCGCATTGCGCACCGGGCGAGCACTTCTACTGCGCCGGCTGGTCCGGGGCCGCGCCGGCCGGCTGGTGCATCGAGGCCGAGACCACGATGCACCAGATGGTGTGGGACGGCCCGCCACCGCCGGCCGCCGCCGACGAGCCGCCCGAGCCCGCCCTGCCGCCCGGCACCGAACGGCTCGGCGCCGCGCACGTGCCGCGCATGATGGAGCTGGTGGCGCTGACGCAGCCGGGGCCGTTCGGCCCGCGCACCGTTGAGCTCGGCGCGTACTACGGCTGCCTCGACGGCGAGCGGCTGCGCGCCATGGCCGGCGAGCGCATGGGCGCGGGCGGCTTCCGCGAAATCAGCGGCGTGTGCACCCATCCCGACGACCGCGGCCGCGGCCTCGCCTACCGCCTGATGGCACGGCTGCTGCGGCAGCAGATCGCGCGCGGCGAGCAGCCGTTCCTGCACGTGATGCACGACAACCATGCCGCCTGCCGCGTCTACGAGCGCATGGGCTTCCGGCTCCGCCGCGCGATGGTGGTACGGGTGCTGGCGCGCAGCAGCGCATGAGCCGGGCCGCGCGAGACTTCCGTCGATGCCCGCCCACCCTCCCCGCTTCGCAAAGGACTCCCGCGTGCGACTTCCCCTGCCTCCGCTCCATTTCGCCCAGGTTCTTGCTTTCGCCTGCGCCGCGCTGGCGGCTTCCGCACCGCCGCTCGCCGAAGCGCAATCGATGGCACTCGACCCGCAGGCCATGGCGCGTTTCGACGTTGGCTATGCAAAGTGCGAGGCCCGCCTGCCCGCGATGCGCGGCCACCGCGACGACGCCTACCTGAGCCTGCGCCGGCTGCAGATCGACGACTCACGGCGCCGCCAGCTTGCGGCGGCGCGCCGCAGCGCCGCCTACCAGGGTGAGCTTCGCCGCGTGAAGTCCGCCGAGGCGCAGGGTGTGGCGCCGGCGGCCTCGAGCCCGATCGAGCACCAGTGCCAGGCGCTGTGGGCCGAGACACAGCGCGTGATGCACCAGCCGCGCCGCTGACCGACACCGTGACCGAAAGGACCGACGCATGACAGGAAACACTCCGACCCTGAGCGGGCGGCGCGCGCTGATCACCCAGGCCGATGACTTCATGGGGCCGGCGCTGTGCGAGGTGTTCGCCGCGCACGGCGCACAGGTGATCGCCGACACCTCGCCGCTGGTCGACGCCGACGCGCCGGCCCGGGTGGTGGCCGCGGCCGGCGTGGTGGACCTGCTGATCCTCAACCTCGCGATCCCGGCACCGCGCACCAGCGCCGTGGCGTCGTCCGAGGCCGAGTGGGCGGCGGTGTTCGGCGCCCTGGTCGACCCGCTGCCGCGGCTGCTGCGCGCGGTGCTGCCGCAGATGATCGAGCGGCGCGCGGGCCGCGTGCTCCTGATGGGGAGTGCCGCGGCGCTGCGCGGCATGAGGAACAGCTCGACCTACAGCGCGGCGCGCGGTGCGCAGCTGGCCTACGTGCAGGCGGTCGGCGTCGAGGTGGCGCCGCACGGCGTGCGGGTGAACGCGATCGCGCAGAACTTTGTCGACAACCCGACCTACTTTCCGCCCGAGGTTCAGGCCGACCCGCGCTTCCAGGAGCGTCTGAAGCGCGAGGTGCCGCTGGGCCGACTGGTCGGCGCCCGCGAGGATGCCGAGTTCGCCGCCTACCTGTGCAGCGAGCCGGCCGACTGCTTCGTCGGCCAGGTGTTCCCGGTGTGCGGGGGCTGGGTGCCGCGATGAGACTGACCGACCTGGGCCCACTGCCGCTGACGCTGATCGCGTCGCTGGTGCTCGCCGTGGTGCTGCTGGCGGTGCGCGTGTTCGTGATGCAGCGCGTGCAGCAGCGGCGCCAGCGCGAGAACCGGCAGGAGACGGAGCGGCTGAAGTCGCTGATGGCGGCCTACCGCTCGCTGGCCGGCTCGTTCTCGCACGCGGCCGACGAGCACGGCCCGCAGATCGAGGAGACGCTGGCCGACCTGGTGCTGTTCGGCTCGCTGGCGCAGGTGGAGCTGGCGGCGCAATGCGCGCTGCGGCTGCGGCGCGGCGAGCCGGTGGACTGGCAGCCGCTGATCGAGGCGCTGCGCTCCGACGTGCGGGCCCAGCTCGGGCTGGACCCGATCCCGGCCGGCCTGGTGCTGCCGCCGTCGGGCCCGGGCCGCATGCCGCGGAGCGGCCGTGGCGACGGCGAAGGCGGCGGCCGCGGCGATGCGCGCGGCGGGGGTGGCGGTGGTGGTGGTGGTGGCGGAGCCGCCGCCGGAGCCGGCGGGATGAGTGCCGGATTGATCGCTGCCGAGGCCGGCAGCCCACGCGATCCGCCCTGAGGCGCGGGACATTGCGACTTTGGTGTAATGGCCGCGCGCCGGCACCACCGCCAGGCATCACGAGGAGACCTGCATGACCACCGCTTCCACCACCCTGAGAGAGCTCGTCGGTCTCGGCCACCGTCCGGCCGCGCTGGGCGAGGCCGCGCTCATCATGATCGACTGCCAGAACACCTACCGGCAGGGCGTGATGCAGCTGACCGGCGTGGAAGAGGCGCTGGTCGAGGCGCGCAAGCTGCTGGAGATCGCCCGCGCGCGCAGGATGCCGATCTTCCACATCCAGCACGACGCCGGGGCCGGCTCGCCCTACGACGTGCGGGCCGAGATCGGCGCCATCTCGGCCGAGGTGGCACCGATCGCCGGCGAGCCGGTCATCACCAAGAACTACCCCAACGCCTTCGTGCAGACCGACCTCGACGAACGGCTCAAGGCGCTGGGCATCCAGCAGATCGTGCTGGCCGGCTTCATGACGCACATGTGCATCAACTCCACCGCGCACGGCGGCTTCAACCTCGGCTACGCGCCGACGGTGGTGGCCAGCGCCACCGCGACGCGCGCGCTGCAGGGGCCGAACGGCAAGGTGCTGACGGCGCGCGAGGTGCACGACGGCGCGCTGGCGTCCACGCGCGATCTGTACGCGGCGGTGGTCGACTCGGTGGCCGATCTCGGCAGCTGAGTCCGCGCGGGACGTCGCGGCACCGAAAGTAGGGCCTCACGATGTTCACCTACGTTTGCCTCGGCAGCGCTGATCTGCCCCGCGCCGCGCGCTTCTACGACGCGACGATGGCCGCGCTGGGCCTGCAGCGCTGCGACACCAGCGACGAGCCCGACTGGGACGGCTGGATCGGCTGGGGCACCTACCTGCAGCACGGCGCGAAGGAGATCGCGCTGTGGCTGTGCGAACCGTTCGACGGCCGGCCGGCCACGGTGGGCAACGGCACGATGGTGGCGCTGCGGGCGCGCAGCTGGGCCGAGGTCGATGCCTTCCACGCGGCGGCGCTGGCGCACGGCGGCCGCTCCGAAGGCGCACCGGGCCTGCGCCCGCAGTACAACGCCGACTTCTACGCGGCCTATGTGCGCGACCCCGACGGCCACAAGCTCGCCGTCGTCTGCCGCGGCCAGACCGGGCCGGCCGCATGACGATGCCGGCCCTGCGCATCGCCTTCGTCTCCGACATCCACGGCAACCTCGCCGCACTCGAGGCGGTGGTGGCCGACATCGGCCGCCGGAAAGTGCACCGCACGGTGAACCTCGGCGACAGCCTGTCGGGGCCGCTGCTGCCGCGCGAGACCGCGCGCTTCCTGATGGCGCAGGACTGGCTGCAGCTGGCCGGCAACCACGAGCGCTACGTGCTCGGCGGCGGCGCGCTGCCGCGCGAGCCCTCGGATGCCTACGCGCACGCGATGCTCGGCCTCGCCGAACTCGACTGGCTGCGCACGTTGACGCACCGGCACGCACTGGCCGACGACGATGCCTTCCTGTGCCACGGCACGCCAGCGCGCGACGACACCTACTTCTTCGAGACCGTGACGCCGCAGGGACTGCGCGCCGCGACGGCCGACGAGGTGGAGGCGCGCCTGGGCGAGGTGCGTGCGGCGCTGGTGTGCTGCGGGCACACCCACACGCCGCGCCTGCTGCGCAGCCGGCGCGGCCAGCTGCTGCTCAACCCCGGCAGCGTGGGCCTGCCGGCCTACGACGACGCCTGGCCCTTCCCTCACGCGGTGGAGAACGGCGCACCGGACGCGCGCTATGCGATCGCCGAGCGCGGCGCCGACGGTCGCTGGTCGGCCGAGCTGATCGCCGTGCCCTACGACCATGCGGCGATGGCCGCGCTGGCGCGCGAGCGCGGCCGGCCCGAGTGGGAGCACGCGCTGCGCTGGGGCCGCATGCCGTGAGCCGCTGCCCACCTCGCGAGGTGCCTCGATGAAGACGATCGCCGTGCTCGTGGCCTTGGCGGCCTGGGCCCACCTGCTGCTCTGGCGCCCGGCGCCGTGGGTGAGTTGGCTGCTGTTCATGGCCTTCCTCGCATTCGGCGGCCTGTTCACGCTGGCGGGCGGCTTCAGCTACTGGTGGGACTCGGGCATGCGGCCCTCGCAGCGCAGCGCGGTCGTGCTGGTATGCGGGCTGCTCACGCTGGCGGCCCAGGCGGGACGCCTGTTCATGTCGCTCTCCGACGACGACCTGGGCTGACGCGCGGCGGCCGCGCCTCAGCTGCCGCCGCGCTTGAGCTTGCCGAGCGCCATCGCCGCGGCGGAGGTGCGTGTCTCGACGCCGAGCTTGGCGAACACATGCTCCAGGTGCTTGTGCACGGTGCGCGGGCTGGTGCCGAGGATGTCGCCGATGTCGCGGTTGGTCTTGCCCTGCGCCACCCAGTGCAACACCTCGGCCTCGCGGCCGGTGAGCCGGAACGCGACGGCCAGGCCCTCGATGGTGGCGCGATCGTTCGACTCCGTCAGCACCAGCAGCCATTCGTCCTCGCCGGTCGGCTCGTGCAGCGCGAAGCTCACGCGCCGGCCGTCGCGCGCCAGCACGATGGGGTAGCCGGTCTGCTCGGTGGCCGCCAGCACCGCCTGCGCCTGCATCCAGTCGAGCAGGGTCTCGCTGAGCACGGGCCCGCGCGTGCCGGCCTCGCGGGTGGCGTCCAGCGCCTGCAGCAGCTCGCGCGCCAGCGGCGTCTGCCACAGCACGCGGCCGTCGCTGGCGCGCACGGTGATCACCGCGTGGCCGAAGGCGTCGAGCGCGCTGCGCGCCTGCCGTGCCTGGCGCGCGCCGCGCACGTGGGCGGCGATGCGAGCGATGACCTCGCGCGGGCGGATCGGCTTGGTCACGTAGTCCACGCCGCCGGCCTCGAAGGCGGCCTCGACGTGCTCGGTCTCGGCCAGCCCCGTCATGAAGACGATGGGGATGTGCGCAGTGGCGGCGTCACGCTTGAGCCGGCGCGCCACCTCGAAGCCGTCCATGCCGGGCATCAGCGCGTCGAGCAGCACCACGTCGGGCCGCGCGTGCACCGCGCGCTCCAGCGCGGCCTCGCCGCTGGTGGCGACCAGCACCGTGTAGCCGGATTCGTCGAGCGCGTCGTGCAGCACCGCGACGTTGTCGGGCACGTCGTCGACGATCAGCACGACGTCGCTGTTCTCGCCGAGGCGCATGCGCTCCGGTCCGCGCAGCACGTCGGGGTCGGCGGGAGAGTCAGGCGGCCGCGGCAGCATCTTCGGGTTCCTCGTCTCGGGGGTTCAGCAGCGCACGGATGGCATCGAAGCGGAACTGCTGGGCCAGTTCGCGCACCGGGCCGGTCCAGGCCGCGGCGGCCGGGTCCTCGGCCTCGATCGCGCTCAGCTCACCCAGCAGCCCGCGCAGGTAGCCCAGCCGCGCCAGCTCGTCGAGCGCGGCGCGACGCGCCAGCGCGGCGACCGGTGGCGGACCGGCCGGCGTGGCTGGCGCCGGCGGACCCGAGGCCGCGGCGCGGCGCGGTGGCGGCGCGTCGATCCATTCGAGCGCCAGGCGCTGGCCCAGCCACTGCAGCAGGTCGGCCACGCGCACCGGCTTCACGAAGAAGTCGGCCGGCGTGACGCCGACGTCGTTGTCGAGCCCGCGATCGAAGGCATTGGCCGAGACAATGGCCACCGGCGCCTCGCACAGGCCTTCCTCGCGCAACTGGCGGATCGTGGCCCAGCCGTCCAGCCCCGGCATCGCCAGGTCCATCAGGATGGCGTCGGGCGGCGGCCCGGCGCGCAGCAGCCGCAGCGCCGCCTCGCCCGAGGCCGCCTGCCGCACCGTGAAGCCCAGCGGCTCCAGCACGGTGGCGAGCAGGCCGCGGTCGGCCTCCTCGTTGTCGACCACCAGCACGCTGCGGCGCGCGCCGAGGTAGCCGATGCGGCGCGCCACGCGCACCGCGGGCGCCACCGTCGCCTCGGCGGCCTGCGGCAGGAACAGGCGGATCGCGAACGCGGTGCCGCGGCCCGGCGTGCTGCGCACGGTCATCTCGCCGCCCATCAGGTCGGTCAGCATCTTCGCGATGGTGAGGCCGATGCCGGTGCCGGTGCCATGCCCGCCGCCGGCCAGCGCGCCGCCGCGCTCGAAGGGCTCGAACACGCGCGCCAGCTCGTCGGGCGTCATGCCGGGGCCCGAGTCCTCGATCTCGAAATGCGCGATCTCGCGCGCGTAGCGCATGCGGAACACCACCTCGCCCTGCGCGGTGAACTTGACGGCATTGCCCAGCAGGTTGATGAGGATCTGGCGCAGCCGCTTCTCGTCGGCGCGCACCACCTCCGGGCCCTCGATCTCGTGGCGGAACACCAGGCCCTTGGCGCGCGCCTGCAGCTCGAACATGCGCGCGAGTTCCTGCACCGCCTCGCACAGCCGCAGCGGCCGCACCTCGAGCGCGAGCTTGCCGCTCTCGATGCGCGCGAGGTCCAGCGTGTCCTCGATCAGGCTCGCCAGGTGGTCGCCGCCGCGGCGGATCACGCGCACCGCCTGCGCGCGGTGCGGCGGCATCGCCTCGTCCTCCTCCAGCAACTGCGCATAGCCCAGGATGCTGTTGAGCGGCGTGCGCAGCTCGTGGCTGATGGCGGTGATGTAGCGGCTCTTCGCGCGGTTGGCCTGCTCGGCCTGGTGCATCGCGCGTTCGGCCTGCAGCTTGGCCTCCTGCAACTGCGCATCGGTGCGGCGGTGCGATTCGATCTCGGTGCGCAACGCGGCGGTCTGGCGGTTCGATTCCTCCTGCGCGACCTCGCGGCTCTTGTGCGTGAGCACCAGCCACCAGGCCACCGTGCCGGCGATCAGCAGCAGCGCGGCGAAGGCCTTCACGAAGCCGAGCTTCAGCGCGCCGGCCACCGCCGGGGCGAGCGGCGCGCCGCTGGCAGCGAGCGTGCGCAGCTCCTGGTGATAAAGGAGTGCGAACAGGCCGCCGAGCAGCGGCACCACGGTGAGCATCAGCAACAGGTAGTGGCCCAGGCCGGTGTCGATGTAGGGCCACACCGCGCGCGGCAGCAGGCGCCGCAGCGCGGCCGACCACTGCGCGGCGAGCTTGGCCTCGGGCGGCTTGCACAGGTCGCCGCAGCGCGCGTCGAGCGTGCAGCACAGCGAGCAGATCGGGCCGCCGTAGGCCGGGCAGGAGGCGATGTCGTCGCGCTCGTACTCGCGCTCGCAGATGCAGCAGCGGCTCAGGCGCGGGTAGCGGCCGTCGTCGCCGGCCGCCAGCGGCTCGGGCTGGCGGGCGATGTAGTAGCGGCCCTTCGTGGCCCAGGCGATCAGCGGCGCGGCGGTGAAGGCCGTGACCATCGCGATGGCCGCCGACCAGGCCTGCGCCATCGGACCGTAGAGGCCGATGTGCGCGGTGATCGACAGCAGCGAGGCGATGCCCATCGCACCCACGCCGACCGGGTTGACGTCGTAGAGGTGGGCGCGGCGGAACTCGATGCCGGGCGGGCTCAGGCCCAGCGGCTTGTTGATCACCAGGTCGGCCACCACCGCCATCATCCAGGCGATCGCGACATTGCTGTACAGCCCGAGCACGCTGCCGATGGCCTGGAAGACATTGAGCTCCATCAGCATCAGCGCGATCGCGGTGTTGAACACCATCCACACCACGCGGCCCGGGTGGCTGTGGGTGAGGCGCGCGAAGAAGTTGCTCCAGGCCAGCGAGCCGGCGTAGGCATTGGTGACGTTGATCTTGATCTGCGAGATCACCACGAACAGCGCGGTCGCGGCCACCGCCAACCCGTAGTGCGGGAACACGTGCTCGTAGGCCGCGAGGTACATCTGGTTGGGGTCGACCGCGCGGTCCAGCGGCACCATGTGGCTGATGGCCAGCCATGCCAGCAGCGTGCCGCCCAGCATCTTCAGCACCCCCGGCAGCACCCAGCCCGGCCCGCCGACCAGCACGCCCAGCCACCAGCGGCCGCGCTGATCGGCGCGCTTCTCGGGCATGAAGCGCAGGTAGTCGGCCTGCTCGCCCATCTGCGTGATGAGCGCGATGCCCACCGTGGTGGCCGCGCCGAAGTGCAGCCACGAGAACCCGACCACGCCCTTCTCCCCCCCGTAGGCGAACAGTCCGTCGACGACGCCCGGGTTCTCGGCGAACACATAGACATAGGGCGCGATCAGCATCGCCAGCCACAGCGGCTGGGTCCAGACCTGCAGCCGGCTGATCGCGGTGACGCCGTGGGTCACCAGCGGGATCACGACCACCGCGCAGATCAGGTAGCCCCAGGCCGGCGGGATGTCGAAGGCCAGCTCCAGCGCATAGGCCATCACGGCCGCCTCGAGCGCGAAGAAGATGAAGGTGAAGCTGGCGTAGATCAGCGAGGTGAGCGTGGAGCCGATGTAGCCGAAGCCGGCACCGCGCGTCAGCAGGTCCATGTCGACGCCGTGGCGCGCCGCGTAGACGCTGACCGGCAGGCCGGCCAGGAAGATCACCAGCCCGGTCACCAGGATGGCCAGCACCGCGTTGACGAAGCCGTGCTGGACCAGCAGCGTGGCGCCCACCGCCTCCAGCACCAGGAAGGACGCAGCGCCGCCGATGGCGGTGTTGGCCACCCGCCAGGCCGACCACTTGCGGAAGGCGCGCGGTGTGAAACGCAGCGCGTAGTCCTCCATCGTCTCGCGGGCGACCCAGCTGTTGTAGTCGCGGCGCAACTTGATCACGCGCTGCACCGGGGCGGCGGGCGGCGTGTCGGCGGCAGGCGGCAGGGCGACGGGGTGGGACGGCATGGACAGGACGGTTGTACCTCACCGATCAAGAACCGCACCAGCCGGCCCTCCGCCGGCGTTGACTGGCCCTAACATGGCATCCATCCTGCTCACAGCGCCCCGCCATGGACCTGACGCCCCGCGAGAAAGACAAGCTGCTGATCTTCACCGCCGCGCTGCTGGCCGAACGGCGCCGCGCCCGGGGCCTGAAGCTCAACCACCCGGAGGCGGTGGCGCTGATCAGCGCCGCGATCATGGAAGGCGCCCGCGACGGCCGCAGCGTGGCCCAGCTGATGAGCGCGGGCCAGCAGGTGCTGACCCGGGCCGACGTGATGGACGGCGTGGCCGAGATGATCCCGGACATCCAGGTCGAGGCGACCTTCCCCGACGGCACCAAATTGGTGACCGTGCACCAACCCATTGCATGAGGCCGCTCACATGACGCCTGGAGAGCTGTTGCCTGCAGATGGACCGGACCACGCGCTGAATCCGGCCCGCCGCACGCTGACGCTGGTGGTGGAGAACGGCGGCGACCGTCCGATCCAGGTCGGCTCGCATTACCACTTCGCCGAGACCAACGGCGCGCTGCGATTCGACCGCGCCGCGGCCCACGGCATGCGACTCAACATCGCCTCCGGCACCGCGGTGCGCTTCGAGCCGGGCCAGCAGCGCACGGTCGACCTGGTCGACTACGCCGGCGACCGCCAGGTCTACGGCTTCCGCGGCCTCGTGCAAGGAAACCTCTGACATGGCCACCATCGGGCGCCGCGCCTACGCGGAGATGTACGGGCCGACCGTCGGCGATCGGGTGCGGCTGGCCGACACCGAGCTGCTGATCGAGGTGGAGGCCGACTACACGCTGCGTGCCGGCGGCTATGGCGAGGAAGTGAAATTCGGCGGCGGCAAGGTCATCCGCGACGGCATGGGCCAGAGCCAGCGGCCCAACGGTCCCGGGCCGCACGACGCGGTGGACTGCGTGGTGACCAATGCGCTGATCCTCGACCACTGGGGCATCGTGAAGGCCGACATCGGCATCCGCGGCCAGCGCATCGCCGCGATCGGCAAGGCCGGCAACCCCGACGTGCAGCCGGGCGTGGACATCGTCATCGGCCCGGGCACCGAGGTGATCGCCGGCGAGGGGATGATCGTCACCGCCGGCGGCATCGACTGCCACATCCACTTCATCTGCCCGCAGCAGATCGAGGAGGCGCTGTCCAGCGGCGTGACCACCATGCTGGGCGGCGGCACCGGGCCGGCCACCGGCACCTTCGCGACCACCTGCACGCCGGGGCCGGAGAACATCGCCAACATGCTGCGGGCGGCCGACGCCTTCCCGATGAACCTGGGCTTCTTCGGCAAGGGCAACGCGAGCCGGCCGGAGGCGCTGCGCCAGCAGGTCGAGGCCGGCGTGATCGGCCTGAAGCTGCACGAGGACTGGGGCACCACGCCGGCGGCGATCGACTGCTGCCTGTCGGTGGCCGACGAGGGCGACGTGCAGGTGGCGATCCACAGCGACACGCTGAACGAGTCGGGCTTCGTCGAGAACACCGTCGCGGCGACGAAGGGCCGCACGCTGTGCGCCTTCCACACCGAGGGGGCCGGCGGCGGCCACGCGCCCGACATCCTGCGCGTGGTGGGCGAGCCGAACTTCCTGCCGAGCTCGACCAACCCGACGATGCCCTACACCGTCAACACGCTCGACGAGCACGTCGACATGCTGATGGTCTGCCACCACCTCGACGCGGCGATCGCCGAGGACCTGGCCTTCGCCGAGAGCCGCATCCGCCGCGAGACGATCGCGGCCGAGGACATCCTGCACGACCTGGGCGCGATCAGCATGTTCAGCTCCGACTCGCAGGCCATGGGCCGCGTCGGCGAGGTGGTGCTGCGCTGCTGGCAGACGGCGCACAAGATGAAGCTGCAGCGCGGCAAGCTGCCCGGTGACCCGGAGCGCCACGACAACGGGCGTGCCAAGCGCTACGTGGCCAAGTACACGATCAACCCGGCCATCGCACACGGCATCAGCCACGAGGTCGGCAGCATCGAGGTCGGCAAGTGGGCCGACCTGGTGTTCTGGCGGCCGGCCTTCTTCGGCGTGAAGCCCTCGCTGGTGATGAAGGGCGGCTTCATCGCGTCGGCGCTGATGGGCGACGCCAACGCCAGCATCCCGACGCCGCAGCCGGTGCACTACCGGCCGATGTTCGGCGCCTTCGGCGGTGCGCTCGCGCGCGGCTCGCTCAGCTTCGTGAGCCAGGCTGCGCTGGCCTCGGAGGTGGGCAGCGTGTACGGCCTGCGCAAGCAGCTCTCGGCGGTGAAGCGGTGCCGCACCGTCAAGAAGGGCGACATGGTGCACAACGCCTACCTGCCGCGCATGGAGGTCGACGCCCAGACCTACCAGGTGCGCGCCGACGGCCAGCTGCTGACCTGCGAGCCGGCCACCGCCCTGCCGATGACGCAGCGCTATTTCCTCTTCTGAACCGCCGGCGCCGGCGGTGCCACGGTCGGCAGGCCCTCCTGCGTGGCGCGCGCCATCAGAGCGGCGCAGTCGCGGTCCTCGCCGGGGCCGGTCTCGATCAGCGGGATGATCGCGGCGAGCGGATTGATCAGTCCGAGCAGCAGCGCCCCACCACCGCGCGCGAACAGCCGCGCCTTGTCGGGCGACACCTGCGGTTTCGCGAACGGGCCCTTCACGTCGAACGGCACGCGTGCGCTCAGCGGGCTCAGGTCCTTGGCCGTGGGGGTGACACGCAGGTCGAGCTGCTCGTTCGTGAAGTCGGCCCGGCCGCGCGCCTCGATCACCGTGTCCACGGTATCGAACACCGCGGCGCGCGTGCTCATCTGCCCGCGCTGGAAGCCCACATCGACCAGCGCACAGCGCACCTCGACGGCGCGGTCGCCACGCACCAGGAAACTCAGCGCCTCGTAGGCATCGAGATCCAGCAACTCGAGCAGCAGGTTGCTGACGTGCCCGCGGCCCATCGCGAGCTGCGCCTCACCGTCGGCGCTGCCCAGCATCTGGGCGAACGACTGGCCCTGGCCGGCAAGCACGAGACGGCCATTGATCGCGCCCAGTGCGCTCTTCGTGCTGCGCAGCTGCGGCAGCAGCGTGTCGAGCTGCAGGCGGCGCAGCTTCAGGTCGAGCTGCGCCGCCATCGGCTGCGCGCGGCCGTCGATGCGCAGGTCGCCGTCGAGCCGGCCGCCGCCGAGCTGCAGCAGCAGCGGCGAGAGCGTCAGGCGACGGTCGTCCATCTTCACGCGGAAGTCGAGCTTCCCGATCGGGAAGCTGCCGAGGTTGCGCACCTCCTGGCCGACGAAATGCACCTCGGCGTCGAGCGTGCCCCACTTGTCGGCGTCGAAGCGCTGCTGGGGCAGCACGCGCCGCGGGCCGTCCGCCGGCGCGGAGGCGGACGCGGCGGGCACGGTCGGCGTCGCCGCGGCGGTGGCAGCCGTCTGCGTTGCTGTCCTCGTCGTGTTCTTCGTCGATTTCGCCGGGCCGCCAGCCGTCGCCGCGCGGGCGGCACCGCGCGGCTTGCCGATCACCGGCCCGAAGTCGGCCAGGTCGAGCGATCTCGACACCAGCTCGCCGCTCAGCAGCGGACGCGGCGCGCGGCGCTCGAACGCGATGCGGCCGCCGAGATCGCTGCGGCCGACGACGGCCTTGAAGTCCTCGTAGGTCCAACGCGTGCCGTCGAAGCGCAGCCGCCCTTCGGTCTTGTAGGGCGGTGTGTCGGGCAGGCCGACCCCGGCGATGCGGTGCCATTCGCCGAGCGAGCTGCCCGCGAGCTTCAGTTGCAGGTCGGCGCGCTCGGGCTCGCGCGGCCGCAGCACGCTGCCGCTCGCCACGATCGAGGTGCTGCCGATGCGACCGTCGAGTTCGAACGCGTACGGCTGGTCCTCGTTGCGCAGCTGCAGCACCTCGTCGCCTTCGGCACGCGCCTTCACCGGCAGGTCGTTCCAGCGGCCGCTGGCCTCGGCTTGCAGACGCCGGCGCCCGCCGCCGTCGATCGTGGTCTGCACGGCGATCCGCACCTCGGCGCGCCGTGCGGTCTCGGCATAGGTGACGACGCCACGGTCCAGCGCCACGCTGCCCAGGTGCAGGGTCCGCTTCGCGTCGCTCTGCTCGCGGTCCAGCCGCCAGCTGCGGCGGCCGTCCGGCGCCCGCTCCAGCCACAGGTCGGGCTGCTCGGCCCGCACGCGGGGCAGCACGATGCGCCCGTGGAGCAGCGGCCACAGCGCCACGTCGACCTCGACGCGGCGCGCCTGCAGGAATTCGGCCCGCCCGGCCCACGACGGGTTGCCGAAGCGCAGGCCCTCGACCGTGAGCCGCCCGTGGCGGCCGAAGCGCCACCACAGATCGCCGTCGATCACCAGCGTGCGGCCGGTGGCCGCCTGCACCCGCTCGCCGATCCAGCCACGCAGCAGGTTAAGCTTCCAGGGCACGACCCACGCGATCGCCAGCACGATCGCCAGCGCGAGGAACACGATCGCCAGGCGGCGCAGCAGGGGCGGGAATCGGTACGGCATGGGTCTCGGCGACGCGGGGCCCGGCGGGCCGAGCGTGAACTCCGAGCGTGACGCGGCGGGGCCGCCGCCACCATCGGCCGGCGGCGGGTCGGGCTGTAGGCCGTGGCCTACGGTGGCGCGCAGCGAGGGGCATACTCCCGCCATGCTGACCATCAACAAACTGCTCGCGCGCGGCGAAGGCCTCGCGCCCGCGCTGCTCAAGCGCGCCGCCACGGTGGAACTCGACTGGGACGTGCGCCAGAAGAGCCGCTTCGACGCCACCGATTCGCAGGGCCGCACGCTCGGCGTGTTCCTGCCGCGCGGCAGCGTGGTGCGCGGCAGCGACGTGCTGGTGGCCGAGGACGGCTCGCTGATCCGCGTGATCGCGGCGCAACAGCCGGTGCTGGTGGTGACGCATTGCAGCGAGCACGGTTCGGCCTTCGACCTGCTGCGCGCCGCCTACCATCTCGGCAACCGCCATGTGCCGCTCGAGCTGCAGCCCGACCGCCTGCAGTTCGAGCCCGACCACGTGCTCGCCGACATGCTGAGGGCCATGCACCTGATCGTCGGCGAGGCACTCGCACCCTTCGAGCCCGAAAGCGGCGCCTACGGCGAGCCGGCGGCCCATGGGCATGGGCACGCCGGGCACGACCACGCGCACGGACACGCGCATCCCGCCGCGCCGGCGACGACGCGCGGCCGGCCGATCGGCGTGGCCGTCAGCGCGGCCGCACCGGCCCCGCATGTGCACGGCCCCGGCTGCGGGCACGACCACGATCACGGCCATCACCACTGAACGATGCCGCGCGTGCGTCGCCCGGCCGCGCCGACCAGCGCCGCCACCTTGCTGGCCCTGATGTGGCTGGCCTCGCCGGCCTTGCCGGTGGGTGGCTTCAGCTATTCCGAGGGTCTGGAAGCGGCGGTCGAGGCCGGGCTGGTCCACAACGAGGCGTCGGCGCAGGCGTGGCTGCTCGATCAACTGCTGCTGGGCCTCGGCCGCGGCGAGCTGGCGGTCGTCGCCCAGGCCATTGCGGCCTGGCGGCGCGGCGATGCGCCGCGCGTGCGCGAGCTCAACGACTGGCTGCTGTCCACCCGAGAGAGCGCGGAGCTGCGACTGCAGACCGAGCAGATGGGCCGCTCGCTCGGCGCCTGGCTACAGCAGCGCCCGGGCACCGACGCGGCGGCCCTGGCGCGCCTGCTCGCGCTGCCGCCCGCGCCGAGCTACCCGGTCGCCTTCGCGCTGGCCGCCGCCGGCACATCCGCCAGCGTGCGCGAGGCGGTCCTGGCCTGTGCCTTCGGCTGGGCCGAGAACATGGTGCAGGCGGCGATCAAGGCGGTGCCGCTGGGCCAGAGCGCGGGCCAGCGCATGCTCGGCGCGCTGGTCGAGGCGATCCCTGAGACCGTGGACGCGGCGCTCGCGCTGCGCGACGGCGAGCGCATGGCCTTCATGCCGATGCTCGCGGTGCTGTCGGCCCGGCACGAGACGCAGTACTCACGCCTGTTCCGCTCGTGAGCGAGCGGGGCCACGGCGCGGCCGGTGGCGCGCTTCGTGCATCATCGCCGCCATGAGCACGTCCCTGCATTCGATCCCCCGCCGCACCAAGAAGCTGCCGCCGCTGCGCGTGGGCGTCGGCGGCCCCGTCGGTTCCGGCAAGACCACGTTGGTCGAGATGCTGTGCAAGAGCATGCGCGAGCGCTGGGACCTGGTGGTCGTGACCAACGACATCTACACCAAGGAAGACCAGCGCCTGCTCACGGTGTCGGGCGCGCTCGAGCCCGATCGCATCATGGGCGTCGAGACCGGGGGCTGCCCGCACACGGCGATCCGCGAGGATGCGTCGATCAATCTCGAGGCGGTCGACCGCATGCTGGCGAAGTTCCCGGACGCCGACATCGTGTTCATCGAGTCGGGCGGCGACAACCTCGCAGCCACCTTCAGCCCCGAGCTCAGCGACCTGACGATCTACGTGATCGACGTCGCCGCCGGCGAGAAGATCCCGCGCAAGGGCGGTCCCGGCATCACGAAGAGCGACCTGTTCGTCATCAACAAGACCGATCTCGCGCCGCACGTCGGCGCCGACCTGGCGGTGATGGAGGCCGACACGCGGCGCATGCGGCCGGCCTACGCGAGCTCGCGGCCCTATGTGATGACCAACCTGAAGACGCGCGCGGGTCTGGCCGAGGTGGTGGGCTTCATCGAGCGCCGCGGCCTGCTGAACACCGCCTGAGGGCCGATCTCCCTAACCTGGCGGGCTTCGTCATCGGCCCCGGCCCACGGTGGGATTAGAGTCGGCATTCCCTCTGTTCCATCCACCACGAAAGGACGACGCCATGGGCCTGATGAGTTTCATCAAGGAAGCCGGAGAAAAGCTGTTCGGCAAGGGCGAGGCCAAGGCAGCGCAGGAGGCCGCGAAGCAGGCCCCCAGCCCCGAGAACCTGGAGCGTCTGAACAAGACCGCCGGCGATGCCATCGTGAGCTACATCCAGGCGCAGGGCCTGAACGTCGACGGCCTGGCCGTCGGCTTCGACGGCGCCAGCGCAACCGTCACCGTCTCGGGCCAGGCGCCCGATCAGGCCACCAAGGAGAAGGTGCTGCTGTGCTGCGGCAACGTCGAGAACGTCGTGGCGGTCAACGACCAGCTGACGGTGGCCGATCCCACCCCGGAAGCGCAGTACTACACCGTGGTGAAGGGCGACAACCTGTCGAAGATCTCCAAGCAGTACTACGGCACGCCGAACAAGTACCCGGTGATCTTCGAGGCCAACAAGCCGATGCTGACGCATCCGGACAAGATCTACCCGGGCCAGGTGCTGCGCATCCCGCCGCAGCCCTGAGGAGGTTCCTCGCCTCTCAGAGCGCGATGGTGGCGGCCCGGGCCTGCAGCCACGCCGCCGTCGCGGCGGCGTCGGCCGGCCGGGCGAACAGGAAACCCTGGAAGGCCGGACACTCCATCGAGGCCAGGATCGCGGCCTGGGCCTCGGTCTCGACGCCCTCGGCCACCACGTGCAGCCGCAGGCTGCGGGCCATGGCGAGGATGGCGCGGACGAGCTCGCGGTCGTCGGCATCGGTCTCGAGATCGCGGACGAAGGTGCGGTCGATCTTCAGCGTGTCGACCGGAAAACGCTTGAGGTGGCCGAGGCTGGAGTAGCCGGTGCCGAAATCGTCGATCGCGATCCGCACCCCCAGAGCCTTGAGGCGGCGCAGCATCTCCAGCGTGGCCTCGGGGTCCTGCATCAGCGTGGACTCGGTGATCTCGAACTCGATCCGGCTGCCGTCGACGCCGCTGGCCCGCAGCACCTCGGCCACGGTGTCGACGAAGTCGGCCTGGGCCAGTTGCACCGGCGAGACGTTGACCGCGATCGAGATGCCGCCGAGCGCGGTGCCCGACCAGGCCCGCAACTGCGCGCAGGCCTGACGCAGGATCCAGTGGCCCAGCGGGACGATCAGGCCGCTCTCCTCGGCCACCGGGATGAAGACGGCCGGGCTCTGCAGGCCCAGTCCCGCACGGTCCCAGCGCACCAGCGCCTCGACGGCGACCGCATCGCGCGTGCGGCCGTCGACCACCGGCTGGTAGTGCACGATGAACTGGCCTGCGGCGAGCGCACGGCGCATGTCGGCCTCGAGTTGCAGCCGCGCCGAGGCGGCCTCGTCGACGGCCTTCGAGAAGAAGTGATAACGGTTGCGGCCCTCGCGCTTGGACCGGTACATGGCTGCATCCGCGCGCTTCATCAGCGTGTCGGGGTCGTCGCCATCGCCGGGGAACAGAGCGATGCCGAGGCTCGCGCCGACGTTGACCTCGGTGCCCCCCAGCACGCAGGGCTGGGCCACCTGCCGCAGGATCTTCTTGGCGACCTCCGCCACGCCATCGACATCGACATCGTCGAGTTCGGACAGCAGCACCACGAACTCGTCGCCGCCGAGACGGCAGATGGTGTCGCTGGCGCGCAGCGCGCCGGTGAGCCGCTGCGCCACCGCCTTCAGCAGTTCGTCGCCGACCGCGTGGCCCAGCGAATCGTTGACGTGCTTGAAGTGATCCAGGTCCATGAAGACCACCGCGAAACGCCGGCCATGCCGGCGTCCGGACTGGCAGGCCTGGTGCACGCGGTCCTGGAACAGCACGCGGTTGGGCAGGCCGGTCAGGCCGTCGTGGTGGGCCAGGTAGGACATCTTCTGCGCCAGGCCGCGGGCCTCGGTGACGTCCTGGCAGACCATCACCGCGCCCAGCAGGCTGCCATCGCGCCCGGCGATCGGAGCCACCGACAGCTGCACCCCGAAGTCGCGGCCCGAGGGGTGGCGCAGCACCGCGCTTTCCCGCACGCCATAGACCTCGCGGTCCTGCAGGCATTGCTCGACCGGGCTCGGCAGCGGCGCGCCGCTGGCCTGGTCGTACAGGTGGACCACCTCGCCGAAGGGCCGGCCGGCAGCCTGCGCCAGCGTCTGGCCGACCATCTGCTCGGCGGCCGGGTTCAGGTAGGAGATGCGGCCGTCACGGTCGGTGCTCACCACGCCGTCGCCGATCGAGTGCAACGTGACCTGGATGCGCTCCTGCTCGGCCGCCAGCTGCGCGGCCACGCGACGATGCTCGGTCACGTCCTTCAGCACCGCCAGCGTGCGCAGCAGGCCGCCCTCGGCGTCGGTCTCCCAGATCGCGGAGAGCTGCACATCGACCACCTCGCCGGTCTTGGTGAGCATCTGGTAGTCGATGTCGCGGATGGCCCCGTCCTGCATGAAGCGCGGGATCACCGAGGCCTCGGCGCGCTGGCGCGACTCGGGGGCCAGGAACTCGGTGGAGCGACGACCCAGGACCTCGGCCCGCTCGTAGCCCAGGCGCGCCAGCCAGGCGTCGTTGACCGCGACCAGCCGGCGCTCGACGTCGACCGAATGCATCATCACCGGCGTGCGCTCGTACAGTGTGCGGAATTGCGCCTCGCGATCCTCGATCTCCTGGACATGCTGGCGGTTGCGTTCCAGCGCGGCGGCCAGCAGCAGCGGCGGCACCAGCGTCAGCACCACCGGCAGGTAGAACGCCACCGTTTCCAGCCAGCCCTCGCCCGGCCCCGGCTGGAACAGGCCGAGCGCGATGACGACGCCGACCGACAGCGAGGCCAGCAGGCCGCCGGTGGCCGCGCCGGCAAAGCCACCGACGGCCGCCACCAGCATCAGCGCGACGGACACGTAGACGTAGCGGAAGTGCGAGAACACCGACGCCGACGCCGCGGTCGCGACCGAGATCAGCACCGCGGACGCCACCGCGGGAGGCATCAGCGCCGCAAGCACCGCTCGCCAGCCGCGTGCCAGCAGCAGCAGGCCCAGCGGCAGCACCGTCACCCCGCCGATGACCGTGCCGACGAACCACGCCGACCACAGCGTACCGAACGACGCCTCGAACTGCGTCGACAGCACGGCCGCACCCAGCGTCGCGCCGACCAGGCTGGGCACGACCGCACCCAGTCCCAGTGCCCGCAACAGCGATCCGACGTGCTGGACGCAGCGCGCCGGCGGGCCGGCACGGCGCAGCAGCCAGCCGGCCAGGCCGGCTTCCGCCAGGTTGGGCAGCAGGAAGGACAGGCTCAATCCGAGCGCGTGCCCGCTGAGCAGGTTGGCGGCGACGTTGGCGCCGGCCATGGCCAGCAGGTGCAGCGGCCACTCGGCGCGCCGGCGCGACAGCAGCACCACGGCCGCCGCTGCGTTGGCATACCAGAGCGTGGCGACGCTGCCCGGCTGGCGCGACAGGTGGATCGCGCCGTAGGCGAACACGAAATGCAGGACCGCGATCAGCGCGAGCGAGGCCGCCAACGACCGCTCGGGCCGGTCGGGCTGTGCGCGCGGGGGTGGTGGTGCACCGTCGCTTGCCATCGGGTCGTCTATCGTCCTGCTGGGGCCCACCACGCGCTCTCCGTCGATGCTTCGTCCGCAGCTGCGCGGAGGTCGGCGGCGAGAGCCGCCCACGAAGGATTCTGAAAGATAGCCGGCCGGTCGAAGCGCCGATCAGGCGGGCAATTCCAGCCGTCAGCGCAACGACGGGCCCGCGAGCGCCTTCGCCGCACCGGCACCGACCGCCGCGCCGAAGCGTTTGGCCAGGCGCTCGGCCACGTTTTCCTTGGGCGTGTAGTCGATCACCTCTTCGGCCTTGACCACCTCGCGCGCCACGTAGTCGAGGCTGCCGAGCCGGTCGGCCAGACCCTGCTGCACCGCCGACTCGCCGCTCCAGAACAGGCCGGAGAAGGTCTCGGGCACTTCCTTCAGGCGGGCACCGCGCCCGTCCTTCACCACCTTGATGAACTGCTGGTGGATCTGGTTCACCATCGCCTGTGCATAGGCCTTGTGGGCCTCGCTCAGCGGCGAGAAGGGATCGAGCAGGCCCTTGTTGTCACCGGCGGTGATGAGGCGGCGCTCGACGCCGAGCTTGTCCATCGTGCCGGTGAAGCCGAAGCCGTCCATCAGCACGCCGATCGAGCCGACGATGGAGGCCTTGTCGACGAAGATCTCGTCGGCCACCGCGGCGATGTAGTAGGCCGCCGAGGCGCACAGTTCCTCGCACACCGCGTAGACCTTCTTGTCGGCATGCAGGCCCTTCAGGCGCCGGATCTCGTCGGTGATGAGGCCGGCCTGCACCGGGCTGCCGCCGGGCGAGTTGATGCGCAGCACCACGGCCTGGGCACCGGCGTCGTCGAAGGCGGTGCGCAGCGCGGCGTTGATGCCCTCGGCGCTCGCCAGCGCATCCGCCGCGATCTCGCCCTGGATCTCGATCAGCGCGGTGTGCGGCCCGCTCGGCACGGCGGCATTGCGCTGCTGCGCGACCAGCGCCCAGGCGATCGCCGCGAAGACCAGCAGCCAGGCGAGCCGGCGCACGGCGCGCCAGCGGCGCTCGCTGCGCCGCTCCTTCAGGAAATCGCGCGCGAACTCCTCGATCACCCGACCGTCGATGCTGGTCGGCGCGGGGGTGGAGGCCGCCGCCGCACGGGCGGGCGTTGCGGGGCCCAGCGTGGGCTCGGCGGGATCGTCGAAACTGCTCATGGAATGCTCGGAATGGAAGGGGCGCCGAACGCGGGCCGGATGTCCGGGGAAGGATACCAACTCACCCGGCCGTCGCGTTCCGCGACGCGAACGGCCTTGAGGCGCGCGCCGCCGCAGGGCCCGGCGATGCAATAGCCGTCGGACGGCTCGTAGGTGGCGCCGTGGATCGAGCAGACGATGTAGCGGCGGTCACCATCGAGGAACTCGCCCTCCTGCCAGTCCATCTCGACCGGCACATGGGCGCAGCGGTTCAGGTAGGCGACGATCCGGCCGTCGAAGCGCAGCACGAAGGCGCGCAGCGGCTGGCCGTACTCGAGCACGTCGAACAGGATGGCCCGGCCGCCCTCGACCAGGTCGGTCGAGGCACACAGCGGCACGCCCGCGCCGGCATCGGCGGGTTCAGGCATGGGCGCGCAGCCAGCCATCGAGCTCGGCCGTCGAATGGGCCACGAAGCGCGGCGCGAAAGCCTCGAAGGCCGCCGGCTCGTGCGCGCCGAAGCTGACGGCGACGCTGGCCGTGCCGGCATTGGCGGCGAGTTGCAGGTCGTGCGTGGTGTCGCCGATCATCAGCGTGCGGGCCGGCGCGACGCCCAGCTCGGCCATCAGCTCCTGCAGCATGCGCGGATGCGGCTTGGACGCGGTCTCGTCGGCGGTGCGGGTGGCGTCGAACAGGCCCTGGAGCTGCACGGTGTGCAACGCCTCGTCGAGCCCGCGGCGCGACTTGCCGGTGGCGACGCCCAGCCAGTGCTGGCGCGCCTTCAGCGCGTGCAGCATGTCCAGCGCGCCCGCGAACAGGCTCAGTTCGTGCTGGCGCGCGAAGTAGTGGTGGCGGTAGCGCAGCCCGAGCTCGGGGTAGCGCTCGCGCGCCAGACCGGGCACGGCGTGCTGCAGCGCCTCCTGCAGGCCCATGCCGATCACGTAGGCGGCCTGGGTATCGCCCGGCACCTCGGTGCCGAGGTCGGCAGCGGCGGCCTGGATGCACTTGACGATCAGCGCAGTGGAGTCGTACAGCGTGCCGTCCCAGTCGAACACGACGAGATCGAACTGGCGGGGGCGGAAATCGCTCATGGAGAGGACGGAGGGGCCGCGGTGCGCGGCAAGGCATTCAGAAGGAGCCGGCATTCTGCCGGCAAGGGGGCCTCGAGCTCGATCGTCTCGCCGCTCGCCGGGTGCTCGAAGCGCAGGCGGCGCGCGTGCAGGAACATGCGGTCGAACTTCACCGCCGGCACGGCCTCGCCGCGGGCGAAGGCCTTGTTCAGCGCGAAGTCGCCGTACTTGTCGTCACCGACGATGGCGTGCCCCGCGTGCGCGAGGTGCACGCGGATCTGGTGCGTGCGGCCGGTCTTGATGGTCACGTCGAGCAGGGTGTAGCCGGCGTAGGCGGCGGCCACCTGCACCAGCGTGATCGAGCGCTGGCCGTCCTCGTCGTCGGCGCCGGTGACGCGCACCCGGCGCTCGCCGCCGCCGTCGAGGTACTTGTGCAGCGGCGCGTCGATCACCTTGTGCCGGGCCGGCCAGGCCCCGGGCACCAGTGCGGCGTAGGTCTTGCCGGTCTCGCGCGCGCGGAACTGGTCCTGCAGCCGCGTGAGCGCGCTGCGCTTCTTGGCGAGCAGCAGCAGGCCGGAGGTCTCGCGGTCGAGGCGGTGCACCAGCTCCAGGAACTTCGCCTGCGGCCGGGCCCTGCGCAGCTGCTCGATGACGCCGAAGCTCACGCCGCTGCCGCCGTGCACGGCCACGCCGGCCGGCTTGTCGATCACCAGCAGGTGCTCGTCCTCGTGGACGACCGGAAACTCGCGCGGCGGCGCGGCCTCGCGCTCGGCCGGGGTGGCCATCCGCACCGGCGGCAGCCGCAGGTCGTCGCCGGCCGCGAGCCGGGTGTCGGCGGCCGCGCGGCCGCGGTTCACCCGCACCTCGCCGCTGCGGATGATGCGGTAGACGTGCGTCTTCGGGACGCCCTTGAGCGTCTTGACGAGGTAGTTGTCGAGCCGCTGGCCGGCACCGTCCTCACCGACCGTCAGGTGCCGCACGGCGGGGGCCGGCGGCGATGGCGGTGCGGGCCGCGGCGCCGGGCTGGCGACAGCGCGCGCGGGGGCCACCGGGGCTCGCGAGGCCTTGCGCGCCGGGGCCGCTTTGCCTCCTATAATGCGTTGCACCACGTGTGCGCCGTAAGTGATTGATTTGCTTGAGTTTAGCGGTCACTTCGCCGTGGCGTGGGCCCTGCAGCCGGATCGGCGGCAGGTATTCGGTGATGCAACGCCGCGTCGTGCGGCCGGGCCGGCTCCCAAGGTGAGCGGCAGGCGGCGCGAGGTGGCGGCAGAGCCAGCGTAGTACGAACCAACAAACAAGGTTTTCCGGTTGCAGACCGGAGGTGCCCCAGGCACCGGCGAGCTGCAACCCGCGCCCCCGTGATGTCCCGGATGTCTTCGGCCCGCTCCCTCCCCTCCGCGCTCCGATCGCCCGCAGCCTCGTCGCTGCGCGTCGGCACACGCGTGTGCGGAAGGAGCGCGCCACACCACGGCCCGGTCCGTGGCAGGCCCATCCTGACCCACGCGGGCGCACGCGCCAACGCTTGAGCGCCGCAGCGCCCTGACGGGCGTGGCGAGCGGTCGAGTCCAGGGCGATTCCTTCCGGTTCCTCCACGCTGTTTCGTGCATCGATAGGCCGTGCCCGGTGACGGGACCGGTCGGATTCGTGTGCGGGCAGGCAAACCACGCCTCCCGCACGGAGGAGCGCACATGAAACGCATGCTGATCAATGCCACGCAACCGGAAGAACGGCGCCTGGCGATCGTCGACGGGCAGAAGCTGCTCGACTTCGAGACCGAGATCGAGGGGCGCGAACAGCGCAAGGGCAACATCTACAAGGCCGTCGTCACGCGCGTCGAGCCATCGCTGGAGGCCTGCTTCGTCGACTACGGCGAGGACCGCCACGGCTTCCTGCCGTTCAAGGAGATCTCCAAGCAGTTCTTCAAGGAAGGCGTGACCGTCCGCGATGCGAAGATCCAGGACGTGATCTCCAACGGCACCGAGCTGCTGGTGCAGGTCGAGAAGGAGGAGCGCGGCAACAAGGGCGCGGCGCTGACCACCTTCGTGAGCCTGGCCGGCCGCTACCTGGTGCTGATGCCCAACAACCCGCGCGGCGGCGGCGTGTCGCGCCGCATCGAGGGCGAGGACCGCGAGGAGCTCAAGGAGAACCTCGACCAGCTCGAGTACCCCAAGGGCATGAGCCTGATCGCCCGCACCGCCGGCATCGGCCGCAGCGCCCCCGAGCTGCAGTGGGACCTGAACTACATGCTCAAGCTGTGGAGCGCCATCGACGGCGCGGCCAAGGCGGGCAAGGGAGCCTTCCTGATCTACCAGGAGTCCTCGCTGGTGATCCGTGCGATCCGCGACTACTTCCACGCCGACATCGGCGAGATCCTGATCGACACCGACGACATCTACGAGCAGGCCCAGCAGTTCATGAACCACGTGATGCCGGAATCGGCCTCGCGGGTCAAGCGCTACAAGGACGACGCGCCGCTGTTCAGCCGCTTCCAGATCGAGCACCAGATCGAGACCGCGTTCTCGCGCACCGTGAACCTGCCCTCGGGCGGCGCGATCGTGATCGACCACACCGAGGCGCTGGTCTCGGTCGACGTGAACTCGGCGCGCTCGACGCGCGGCTCCGACATCGAGGAGACCGCGACGCGCACCAACCTCGAGGCCGCCGACGAGATCGCGCGCCAGATGCGGTTGCGCGACCTGGGCGGCCTGATCGTCGTCGACTTCATCGACATGGAGGAGAGCAAGAACCGCCGCGAGGTCGAGACCCGCCTGCGCGACGCGCTGCGCACCGACCGTGCGCGCGTGCAGTTCAGCTCGATCAGCAAGTTCGGCCTGCTCGAACTGAGCCGCCAGCGCCTGCGCCCGGCGCTCAGCGAAGGCAGCCACATCACCTGCCCGCGCTGCAACGGCACCGGCCACATCCGCGACACCGAGTCTTCCGCGCTGCAGATCCTGCGCATCATCCAGGAAGAGTCGATGAAGGAGAACACCGCCGCCGTGCACGTGCAGGTGCCGGTGGAAGTCACGTCCTTCCTGCTCAACGAGAAGCGCACCGAGATCACCAAGATCGAGCTGCGCCAGCGCACCACCGTGCTGCTGGTGCCGAACAAGCACCTCGAGACGCCGAACTACAAGCTCGAGCGCCTGCGCCACGACGACCCGCGGCTGGAGAACCTGCAGGCCAGCTACACGATGATCGAGGAGCCGGACGACGAGGTCGGCATCACCCGGCGCGAGAAGGCCAAGGCCAAGCAGGAGCCGGTGATCAAGGGCGTGCTGCCCGATCTGCCCGCCCCGGTGGCCGCGCCGAAGCCGGAACCGGTGGCCAAGGCCCCGGTGGCCGCGCCGCCGGTCGTGGCGGCACCGGTGCCTGCCAGTCGCGACGCCGGCGGCGGTGGATTCTTCGGCTGGTTGAAGAAGCTGTTCGGCGGCGAAGCGTCGCCGGCCGCCGCACCCGTGGTCAGACCCCCTGCCGTGCAACCGGCGAAGCCGGGCCGCGAAGGCGGACGCGATGGCAACCGTGACGGGGGCCGCGGTCGCCGGGGCGGACGCGATGGCCAACGCAGCGAGCGGGGCGAGGGCCGCCCGGGCGGCGAGCGCATCGAAGCCCGTGGTGAGCGTGGCGAGCGCAGTGAACGGGGCGAGGACCGCAACCGCCGCGGTGGTGGTGGTGGCGAACAACGCGACGGCCGAGGCCGCCGCAGCGAGCGCCCGGAAGGCGCTGCCGCCGAGACAACGGCCGGCCTGAGCGCCGAACGCCCGCCGCGCCGTGGCCCGCGTCCGGAATCGGCATCCACCTCGGCGGCCGAGGACCTGACGCTGCCGCTGGCCGCCGCCGAGGGCCTGGCCGCCAGCGCCGGCCCGGCCGCCGACGCCACCGAAGGCGCCGAGGGGGGTGAAGGCGCACGCCGCCGCCGCCGCCGCGGTGGTCGCGGTCGCGGTGAGCGCGACGAGGCCCGCAGCGACGCGCCCGAAGGTTCGATCGATGCCGCCGTCGTCGAGGGTGCGCCGAGCGCCGACGACGACACCCAGTCTCCGCGTGCCGAAGGCGACGCCACACCGGACGACGAAGTCACCGGCGAAGGCGGCGAACAGCGCCGCCGTCGCCGGGGTGGCCGCGGTCGCCGCGAGCGTGGCGAGGGCGACAGCGCTCCGGCCGCAGCAGCGCCGCTGAGCGACGAGGCAGGCGGCGATGACGCTCCGGTGTTGGCCAGCGCGGCCGAGACTGCACCGGAAGCCACCGTCAAGCCCTGGTGGGAAGCCGCCCCGACGGCCGAGCCCACGGCTGCGGCAGCGCCGGCCGTCGCGGCGCCCACGCCGCCGCAACCCACGGAAGTCGCATTGCAGGCGCTGGCCGACGTGGTGTCCAAGGCCCCTGTGGCCGCGCCGCCCGCCCTGGCGCCGGTCGCTGCACCGGTGGTGGCACCCGCGCCGGTCACGGTCGAACCGGTCGCCATCGCTGCGCCGCCTGCGGCTGCTGCCGCCCTGCCGCCCTACGCGCTGCCGATCGACGACCTCGCCGCCGTGGCCACCGGCGCCGGCCTGCAGTGGGTGAACTCCGACGCCGACAAGGTGCGCGCGGTGCAGCAGGCGATGGCCGATGCGCCGAAGCCGGTGCACGTGCCGCGCGAGCCGAAGCCGGTGGTCGCGGTCGACGACGGCCCGCTGGTGCTGGTGGAGACACGCAAGGACCTCGCGCAGATCAAGCTGCCTTTCGAAGGCCGCTGAGTCTCCCCGCCAGGGACAACGACAACGCCCCCGTGCCGCAAGGCCCGGGGGCGTTGTTCATGGCGCGGCCGTGTCGGCGCCGCGCCGGCGTCTCAAGGCAACTGGTCGAGCGCGCGCTGGTAGGGCGCGTGGTGCATCAGTTCGTCCCAGGGCAAAGGCGCCGTCTGCGGCAGCAGGTCGAGGCGACGCGCCTCGCTGTCGGCGCTGGCGTGCCAACGGCCGCGCTCGAGTGCCGTCGCCAGCCCGTCGATCAGTGCGTCGAGCGGTGCGCCACCGTCGAGCGACTGGTTGCACAGCAGCACCAGGTCGCAGCCGGCATTCAGCGCGGCGATGCCAGCCGCGGTGGGCGTGCCGGCCACGGTCGCGCCCTGCATGCTGAGATCGTCGCTGAAGATCGCGCCGGTGAAACCGAGTCGGCCGCGCAGGATGTCCTGCAGCCAGCGCGGCGAGAAGCCGGCCGGCAGCGCGTCGACCTTCGGGTAGATCACGTGCGCCGGCATCACGCTGGCGAGCGAGGTGGAGAGCCACTCGTAAGGCAGGGCGTCGTCGCCGAGGATCTGGCGCAGCGTGCGGCGATCGACCGGCACCTCGGTGTGCGAATCGGCCGCCACGTAGCCGTGCCCCGGGAAATGCTTGCCGCAACTCGCCATACCGGCCAGCAGCAGCCCGTGCATCAGGCTCTTGGCCAGCAGCGTGGCGACGCGCGGATCGCGGTGGAAGGCACGGTCGCCGATCACGCCGCTCGGGCCGTGGTCGAGGTCGAGCACGGGCGTGAAGCTGAAGTCGACGCCGCAGGCGCGCAACTCGGCGGCCAGCACGTAGCCGCAGGCGGTCGCGGCGTCGGTGGCGCGCATCGCACCGCTGCCCGGGCCGGCCTTGCCGTCATCCAGCCACAGCTCGCCCAGTGCGCGCATCGGCGGCAGATGGGTGAAGCCGTCGCTGCGGAAGCGCTGCACGCGCCCGCCTTCGTGGTCGACGCAGACCAGCACGTCGGGGCGCAGCGCCTTGATCTCCGCGGTGAGCGCGGTCAGCTGGGCGCGGTGCTGCCAGTTGCGGGCGAACAGGATCAGGCCGCCGACCAGCGGGTGCTGCAACCGGCGGCGGTCATCGGCGTCGAGCGCGGTGCCGGCGATGTCGAGAACGATGGGGGCGTGGTTCATCTAGGCTTCCTGTGTCTCGACCACGACGAAGCTCGCCGCGTAGTCGGTTTCGTCAGTGACGCTGACATGGGCGCGCAGGCCCTGAGCCTCGAACCATGCGGCCAGCGCGCCGTGCAGGCGGATCTCCGGCTTGCCGCTGCGCGCGTTGACGATCTCGCAGGCACGCCAGGTCATCGGCATGCGCATGCCCGTGCCGATCGCCTTCGAGAAAGCCTCCTTGGCCGAGAAGCGCGTGGCCAGGTAGCTGAGGCCTCGCGCTTCCACCTTGGCCAGGCGGTAGCGGAACACCTCGATCTCCTGCGGGCCCAGCACCTTCTCCGCGAAGCGCTCGCCGCGGCGTGCGTAGGTCTCGCGCAGACGGCGGATGTCGCAGATGTCGGTGCCGATCCCGAAGATCATGCCGGAGCTACGCGTGGGCGCGATGGATGCAGCGCAGGTAGTCGCGCACGGTCTCGGTCAGTCCCAGCTCCAGCGCGTCGGCGATCAGCGCGTGGCCGATCGACACCTCCTGCACACCGGGCACCGCCCGGAGAAAGGCGGTCAGGTTGTCGCGGTTCAGGTCGTGCCCGGCATTGAGCCCCAGGCCCACGGCCAGCGCGGCCTCCGCGGCCGCGGTGTAGCAGGCCAGCAGCGCGGCGTGCTGCGGCGTGCCGGCGCCTTCGGCATGCGAGCGCGCGTAGGCCTCGGTGTACAGCTCGACGCGATCGGCACCGATGAGCCGGGCCTGGGCCATCGCCTCGGGCAGCGGGTCCATGAACAGGCTGACGCGCACGCCGAGCGCATGGCACTCGTCGATCAGAGGCCTCAGCGCCTCGTTGTCCTCGGGCAGGCTCCAGCCGTGGTCGGAGGTGGACTGCTCGACGCTGTCGGGCACGAAGGTGGCCTGGTGCGGGCGCAGCTCGCGCACCAGGTCCATCAGGTTGTGGAAGGGATTGCCTTCGATGTTGTATTCGATGTGCGGATGGGCCTTCAGCATCGCCGCCAGGTCGTGCACGTCGTGGGTGCGGATGTGACGCTGGTCGGGCCGCGGGTGCACCGTGATGCCCTGGGCCCCGGCCTCGATCGCGAGCCGAGCCGCGTGCGTGACGCTCGGTATCGTGAGCGTGCGGGTGTTGCGCAGCAGCGCGACCTTGTTCAGGTTGACCGACAGCGCGGTGCTCGTGCCGTGGGAAGGGAGGCCGGAGGCGATCAGCGGATTCATCGAAATGTGAGCTCGTCAGCGGTCGAGGTTCTGCAGGTCCATCATCAACTGCCGTGTGCGCAGCACCGGCGTGGCCAGATGATAGTGAAGCAGGCTGCGCAGCATCGGCTTGAGGTCGGCCAGCACCGGCAGGCAGGCGCGCTGCAGCGCCGCCAGGTCATTGAGGTCGAGCGCGGCCTGCAGGGCCAGCCAGTCGGTCTGCGCCAGACTCGGCTCGCCCGACGCGGCGGCCACCAGACCGGACTCGGCCTTCAAGGCATGCCGAACGGCTCCGCCCAGCGGCTGCTGGGTCAGCGTGACACGGCCGAACTCGGGCAACAGGCCGATCTCGCGCAGCAGCACCAGTTCGAAGGCGCGCAGCGCCGCCTCGACCCGCGCATCGTCGCTAGCGCCCAGCGCCGGCAGCGTGTGCGCATAGGCGTCGAACAGCGTCGGGTGCGGATCCTGTCGGGCCAGCAGCTTCATCAACAGCTCGTTGAGATAGAAGCCGGTCAGCAGCGCCGCCCCGCCGAGCATCGCCGGGCCGCCGGCCCATTCGGCCGTCTTCAGCGGCTGCACCTCGCTGCCTTCGCCTTCTCCTTCACGAGCGCGGCGCACGCCGTAGGCCACGTTGAGCCGCTGGAACGGCAGCAGCACCGCGCGCAATTGCGAATAGGGCCGCTTCGCCCCCTTCGCCGCCACCGCCACGCGGCCCTGCTCGCGGGTGAACAGATCGAGGATCAGGCTGGACTCGCTCCAGTCGTAGCGGTGCAGCAGATAGGCCGGCTGCAGCGCCGGAGCCACGAGACGACCGCCGCGGGCGGCCTGCGGCGTGGCGCCCGAGGCACGCGACGCGGCAGCGCTCACTCGTAGCCGTAGCTCTTGAGGCGGGCCTCGTCGTCGGCCCAGCCGGAGCGGACCTTGACCCAGATCTCGAGGAAGACCTTGCCGCCCATCAGGCGCTCGAGCTCGACACGTGCGTCGGTGCCGATGCGCTTCAGTCGCTCGCCCTTGTCGCCGATCACCATGCCCTTGTGGGCCTCGCGCTCGACGATGATGGTGGCGGCGATGCGGCGCAGCGCGCCCTCTTCCTTGAACTCATCGATCACCACGGTCGAGGTGTAGGGCAGTTCGTCGCCGGTCAGCCGGAACAGCTTCTCGCGGATGATCTCGCTGGCGAGGAAGCGATCGCTGCGGTCGGTCAGCGCCTCCTCGTCGTAGAACCAAGGCTGCTCCGGCAGGTAGGGCTGGACGATCTTCAGCAGACGCCGCACGTCGTCGTCGCTGGTGGCCGCCAGCGGAACGAACTCGGCGAAGGGATGGCGCTCCTGCATGCTCTTGAGCCAGGGCGCAAGCTCGGCGCGGCGGCGGACCAGATCGAGCTTGTTCGCGATCAGCAGCGTCGGCTTGCCCGGCGGCACCAGCGACAGCACCTTGGCGTCGTCGAGCCCGAAGCGGCCGGCCTCGACGACGAACAGCACCACGTCCACGTCGCTCATCACCGACTGGACGGTCTTGTTCAGGTTGCGGTTGAGCGCGCCGGCGCCCTTGACGGTGTGACGGGTCTGGAAGCCGGGCGTGTCGACGAACACGAACTGGGCCTCGCCGGCGCTGCGGATGCCGGTGATGCGATGGCGCGTGGTCTGCGCCTTGCGCGAGGTGATGCTGACCTTCTGCCCGACCAGCGCATTGAGCAGGGTCGACTTGCCGACGTTGGGCCGACCGACGATCGCCACCAGGCCGCAGCGCTGCTCGGGCATGTCTCCGCCTGCGGCAGGGTCGGCGGTGGTGCTGTCGTTCATGGGCGCTCGGTTTCGTCGGACTTCAGTGTAGCCAGCGCGGCGCGGGCGGCCTCCTGCTCGGCCGCGCGCCGCGAGCGGCCTTCACCACGGATCTCGAGCGAGCGCGACGGGATGCTGCAGACCACGGTGAACATCTGCTCGTGCTGGCGTCCGCGCGTCGATTCGATGCGATACCCCGGCACCGGCTGGCGACGGGCCTGCAGCCATTCCTGCAGTTCGGTCTTGGGGTCGCGCGTCCAGGCCTCGGCCGCAGTGCTGGCGACCAGCGGCGTGAACAGGCGCTCGACCAGAGCCCGCGCCGGCGCGAAGCCGCCGTCGAGGTAGACCGCGGCGATCAAGGCCTCCACCGCGTCGGCCAGGATCGAGGGGCGCTGGCCCCCCCCGCTGCGCGCCTCGCCTTCGCTCAGGCGCAGCAGGGCCGGCAGGCCGAGATCCAGCGCGAGACGGTGCAGCATGTCCTCGCGCACCAGGTGGGCACGCACCCGGGTCAGGTCGCCCTCGCCGGACTGGCCGAAATGCTCGAACAGCAGGCCCGAGATAGCGGCCGAGAGCACCGCGTCGCCTAGGAATTCGAGCCGTTCGTTGTTATGGGCGCCGAAGCTCTTGTGGGTCAGCGCCCGGTCGAGCAGGGCGGCTTGCGCGAAGCGGTGCCCGAGGCGGGCCTGCAGCGCATCGAGAAGGCTGTCGTTCACGGCGTCGCCGACCGCGCCGCACGCCAACCGGCGGCGGCGCGGCGCAGCCTCACTGCGAGCGCCCCCGGTACTTGATGAGCAGGAAGACCGGCTCGATCAGTTCGAGCTCCTTGTCGTAGGCGAACTTCACCACGACCTTCTCGTTTTCCTTCGTGATCTCGAGGTCCTTGCCGCTGATCGAGGAGATCGAGTACTCGATGTCCTTCTGGCGGTCGAAGGCCGAACGGATCTCCGGCACGGTGCCTCCGCCCTCCTTGGCGACCTTGTTGACCGCGCGCTGGATGGTGAAGTACTCGTTCATAGTCGGCAGCACCTTCAGACCGACCAGCGCGACGCAGGCGATGATGATGGCCCAGAACAGCAGCCCGATCAGGGTGACGCCTCTCTGGGCGGGGCGTGCGCGGACCGCACCCGATGTTGCCGACGCTGCGAAGGCCATCGTTGTTCTCCTGGTGAAGCGCTGGCTCAATGGAAGGAGCCGATCCGCTTGAGGTTACCGAAATTCATCCAGACAAAGAAGGCCTTGCCGACGATGTTCTCGTTCGGCACGAAGCCCCAGTAACGCGAATCCTGAGAATTGTCCCGGTTGTCGCCCATCATGAAATAGTGACCCGGCGGCACCGTGCACACCACACCTTCGGCGCTGTAGCGGCAGTTGTCGCGGAAGTTCTGGAACTGCGGCATCGGGATCACGAAGCCGGGGCGGTCCTTGTCCGTCAGGATGCGGTGCTCTACGGCGCCGAGCTTCTCGCTGGCCTGCTGGGCGTAGCGCAGCGAGTCCTCGTCGTAGAACTCCGGCAGTGGCCGCGTTTCCACCGGCTGACCGTTGATCGACAGTTTCTTGTTCAGGTAGGCCACTTCATCGCCCGGCAGACCGACCACGCGCTTGATGTAATCGACGCCCGGCTCGACCGGGTAGCGAAACACCATCACGTCACCACGCTGGGGGTCATTGTTGGCGAGGATCTTCTTGTTGATCACCGGCAGCCTCACCCCATAGTGGAACTTGTTCACGAGGATGAGATCGCCGATCGCCAGCGTGGGGATCATCGAGCCGGACGGGATCTTGAACGGCTCGAACAGGAAGGACCGCAACAGGAAGACCGCCAGGATCACCGGGAACAGTCCGGCGGTCCAGTCCAGCCACCACGGCTGGGCCAGCACGCGCTCACGCGCCACTGTCACGTTGCCATCGACCTGCTGGATGCCCTGGCGCTGCAGTTCGCTGCGCCGCTGTGCATCCTGCGCCTCCAGCGCCGAGGCGGCTGCCACGCGCCGTGGCAGGAAGTGCAGGCGCTCGGCCAGCCAGTAGCCGAAGGTCGCCAGCGTCAGGATGAAGAGCAGCAGCGAGAAGTTGCCGCTCCAGGAGCCGAGATACCAACCGCCCAGGTAAACCGCGAGGGCGCCGTAGAGCAGCCCGGTCAATGCACTCATGAAGTGTTCAGTCGTCCACTTGGAGGATGGCCAGGAACGCTTCCTGCGGCACCTCGACGGAGCCGATCTGCTTCATGCGTTTCTTGCCAGCCTTCTGTTTTTCGAGCAGCTTGCGCTTGCGGCTGATATCGCCACCGTAGCATTTTGCCAGCACGTTCTTGCGCAATGCCTTGATGTTCTCCCGCGCGATGATGTTGGCGCCGATGGCCGCCTGGATGGCCACGTCGTACATCTGCCGCGAGATGATCTCGCGCATCTTGGCGACCACCGCACGGCCCCGGTACTGGCTCTGGCTGCGGTGCACGATGATCGACAGCGCATCGACCCGGTCGCCGTTGATCAGGATATCGACCTTCACGACGTCGGCAGCGCGGTATTCCTTGAACTCGTAGTCCATCGAGGCGTAGCCGCGCGACACCGACTTCAGCTTGTCGAAGAAGTCCAGCACGATCTCGGCGAGCGGCATCTCGTAGGTCAGCATGACCTGGCGGCCGTGATAGGCCATGTTGAGCTGCACGCCGCGCTTGAGGTTGGCCAGCGTCATCACCGGGCCGACGTAGTCCTGCGGCATGTACAGGTGGACGGTGACGATGGGCTCGCGGATCTCGGCGATCTTGCCGATCTCGGGCATCTTGGACGGGTTCTCGACCTCGATCACCTCGCCCGCCAGCCCACCGAGCTGGACCTGGTAGACGACGCTGGGCGCGGTGGTGATCAGGTCCTGGTCGAACTCGCGCTCCAGGCGCTCCTGCACGATCTCCATGTGCAGCAGGCCGAGGAAGCCGCAGCGGAAGCCGAAGCCGAGCGCCTGGCTCACCTCGGGCTCGTAGCGCAGCGACGAGTCGTTGAGCTTGAGCTTCTCCAGCGCGTCGCGCAGCTGGTCGTACTCGCTGGCCTCGGTGGGGTAGAGCCCGGCGAAGACCTGCGGCTGGATCTCCTTGAAGCCCGGCAGCGGCTCGCTGGCCGGCCCGGCGTTGTTGGGCAGCTTCTTCTCGAGCGTGAGGGTGTCGCCGACCTTGGCCGCCTGCAGCTCCTTGATGCCGGCGATCAGGAAGCCGACCTCGCCCGCCTTCAGTTGCTCGCGCGGCTCGGACTTCGGCGCGAAGACGCCCAACTGCTCCAACGGATAGACGGTGTCGGTGGCCATCATGCGGATGCGGTCGCCTTTGCGGAGCACGCCGTCGACCATGCGCACCAGCATCACGACACCCACATAGTTGTCGAACCACGAGTCGATGATCATCGCGCGCGGCGGTCCGTCAGGTTGGCCACGGGGAGCCGGCATGCGGGTGATCACCGCCTCGAGGATGTCGTCGATGCCTTCGCCGGTTTTCGCGGAGCAAGGGATGGCATGCTCGGCGTCGATGCCGATCACGTCCTCGATCTCGGACTTGGCGTTCTCAGGATCGGCCTGCGGCAGATCCATCTTGTTGAGCACCGGCACCACCTCGACACCCAGGTCGAGCGCGGTATAGCAGTTGGCCACCGTCTGCGCCTCGACGCCCTGGGAGGCATCGACCACCAACAGAGCGCCCTCGCAGGCCGACAGCGAACGACTGACCTCGTAGCTGAAGTCCACGTGCCCCGGCGTGTCGATCAGGTTGAGCTGGTAGACCTGCCCATCGCGCGCCTTGTAGTTCAAGGCCGCCGTCTGCGCCTTGATCGTGATGCCGCGCTCGCGCTCGATGTCCATCGAGTCCAGCACCTGCGCTTCCATCTCTCGATCGCTCAGACCACCGCAGCGCTGGATGATCCGGTCGGCCAGGGTGCTCTTGCCGTGATCGATGTGGGCAATGATCGAGAAATTGCGGATGTGGTCCATCTGACCTGTCGTCGTCGTACTGCGCTGCGCTTCAAGCGGGAGCTGCGACGGCGCTGCCGTTGCGTGGGGTGCTCATGTCGCGAAGCGGTGTGAAGGCACGGCGATCGCGCCGCACATAAAAAAAAGGCACGTCAAACCGGTGACGCGCCTTCCAACAAAAAACGTTTGGCAACTGCTTCGTTGGGCTTTCATTGTAGCCACATCAACCGCGCGGGAAACCGCGCCGTTGCTCGGTTTTGCGTCGTTGCAGCGTGCCAACAGAGAAATTAGTACACATGTTATCCACAATCGCCTGTGGGCGTCCTGTGGACGATCTTTGGCATTCTGACTATTGTTCCGAGCGATGCTTAAAGCGCCGAAATCTGGACGAATTCTAGCGGATTCGAGAGTCAATCGAAGATTCCGGAAGTGGGTGTGTGCACACACCCACTTCCGGAATGCTTGCGCATCTCCCGCAACTCGCAGAATCTTTTTCCAGCCGGCGGAAAACCAGACTGAGCGTCAGGGCGACGACTTGACGGCGCTGGCTCGCAGCCGCGCGGCTCGCTCTAGCGAGCGGCCGTCCGGATCAGTGCGTACTGCGCCCACTCCCCCCGCCTGAAAAGCACATTGATCGGCTTGCTCTTGTCGAGCTTGGCGATCACGGACTCGAACTGCTTCACGTCGACGATCTCGACATTGCCGACCGACAGGATCACATCGCCTTCGCGCAAGCCCGCCCGCGCCGCCGCGCCTTCGGTGGCCTCCACGCGCACGCCACCACGGAGCTTGAGCTCTCGCTTCTGCTCCTCGCTCAGGTTCGCCAGCGTCAGCCCCAGCGCTCCGGTGACGACGCTCGGCGTCGGCGTCTGCTTGCTCTCCGGCACCGCCGCCCGGCGGCCAGGCTCCGGCTCGAGTTCGGCGACGGTCACGCCGAGATCCCGCGAGTTGCCGCGGCGGAAGACCTGCAGGCTCGCCTTGCTGCCGGGTTTGGTTCCCCCCACCAGGCGCGGCAGGTCGCTCGATTTCTCCACCGGCTTGCCGTCGAAACGCGTGATGATGTCGCCCGCCTCGACACCCGCCTTGTCGGCCGGCCCACCGGCCTCGACCGAACGCACCAGGGCACCGGCGGCCTTGCCAAGGCCCAGCGATTCGGCCACGTCCTTCGTCACCTCGCCGATCTGCACGCCGATGCGGCCCCGCACCACGCGCCCACCGGCACGCAACTGGTCCGCTACGCGCGTGGCTTCGTCCATCGGGATGGCGAAGGAGATGCCCATGAAGCCGCCCGAGCGGCTGAGAATCTGCGAGTTGATGCCGACCACCTCGCCGCGCAGGTTGATCAGCGGGCCGCCGGAGTTGCCGGGATTGATGGCCACATCGGTCTGAATGAAGGGAACGAACTCGCCGGTGTCACGCGCCTTGGCACTGACGATGCCGGCCGTGACCGTGTTCTCCAGACCGAAGGGCGAGCCGATCGCCATGACCCATTCGCCGACCTTCAGCTTGCTGACGTCGCCGATCTTCACCGACGGCAGCCCCGTGGCCTCGATCTTGACCACGGCCACGTCGGTGCGCTTGTCGGCGCCGATGAGCTTGGCCTTGAACTCGCGCTTGTCCGTCAGCGTGACATAGACCTCGTCGGCCCCGTCCACCACGTGCGCATTGGTCATCACGTAGCCGTCGGTGGTGAAGATGAACCCGGAGCCCACACCGCGCTGCTGCTCTTCATCGGGCGCCTGCCGACGCGGATCCTGGCGCTGCCCGGGCAGCTGCCCCGGCGGCACGCCGAAGAAGCGGCGGAAGAATTCCTGCATCTCCTCGTCCATCTCCGGGCCGGCACCACCACCGCCGCGCTGGCCACCGCGGGCGCGCTCGGTGGTCCGGATGTTCACCACCGCCGGACCGACCTGCTCGACGAGGTCGGTGAAGTCGGGCAGGCCACGTGCCGCCGCCACGGCCGGCTGCGCATGGCTGGCATGCGGAGACATCAGCACGCCACCCAGCGTCGATGCGCCAGCGATGCTCATCGCCGTCACCCAGACCCAGGAACGCGCACGCCATGGCGAGCGCGACATCTCAGTTCTTGCTTCTTGCATCATCACCTCGTACCAACAGTCGATCAGGGAGCCATGGCCGCGGGACCCCGGGGCCCGGCGGGGTGAGATCGCGAAACCGTCAGCGGGGTTCCAAGGCCGCTGCGAATGCGCGCAGGGTCACGACGGGGACATCACCGATCACGGTAATCCACCATTCGCCGCGGCGCTTCACCAGGGTCTGCGTGGCGCCGAGCGACATCAGCATCTCCCGGCGGTGCAGGCGTGGCATGTAGGGCTCGATGAACACCGAGACGTAGGTGAGTCCGTCGGAATAGATGGCTTGCAGCACGGCAGGCGGCGCGAGCGGGAATTCGCCTTGCGCGACGGCAGGCTGGGGCTGCTCCACGCCGGAAACCGCCATCAAGCGCTTGACGCTGCTGACATGCCGGAAGCCCGGCGGCAGCGAATTCAGCAACCACCCTTCTCGCCCGATGTCGATTTCCTGCAGCGTCGGTCGCTCCACGCGGTAGCCTTCCAGCCGCTTCATCGGCTGCAGCACCGACTCCGGCCGAGGCTTCACGCCGATGGACACCTCGGAAAAGGCCGAGGTCTCCAGCACCACATCGCGTTCGTCGAACACCTCGGATCGCAGCAAGAGGCCGGAGCTGCGCTCGGCCCACAGGCGGTAGCCGAAGCGGTAGCCGTCCTTGGGTTGAAGCAGCAGCACGTTGGCTTCGTGCCCGGCCACGCGCCCGTCGCCCAGCGACTTCACGTCGTAGAACGGCACGATGCGGTCGGCGCCAGCCGACAGCAACAGGGGGAATTGCCCCACGGCCTGCCGCGTTTCCACCACCGCGACACGGCTGTGCGGCCACAGGCTGTGCACGAGATCGTTGTGGCGATAGACCTGACGGTGCTGACCATCGAGCGACTCGATGCGCTCGAACTGATTGCGCCCGTCGCAGAAGTGCACGATGCGCGAACTCGCCACCGAGCCGGCCGCCGTCACGACGAACGTCCCCTGGAAGTTGCGCTTCCCGGCCGCCTCATGGATGCGCGCCAGCCAGTAGCGCGCATCGCGCGCCTCGACCAGCGGATCGCCCCCGGGCTGAGCGCGGGTCGCGGTGGGCAACAACGCGGCCATCAGCACGACGGCCGGCATGGCGCGCCACCCCCGCGCGACGATGTTCTGCAGCATGTTCAGCGAGCAGCCGCCGTGGCGCCGTCGTAGGTCGCGCTGCGCAGGAACCCCGACGGCACGCTCAAGGCCGAGCTGCCACCGAACTGCTTGTGAGCGGCCAGGTACTGATCGAGGCGGGCATCGCGGATCAGCACACCGCTGGCCGGCTCGACCTGATCGGCAGGCGCGGCCAGGACGACCCGCTGGGGTGCCTCGGCCGGCACCACCGGTGCCTGCGCCAGCTGCGGCGCGTCCACCTGCGGCCCGGGCAGGCGGGTCACGGCCAGCGACCCGATCACGGCCAGGAAACCCGCCGCCACCGCGGCCGGCGTGGCCCAGCGGCGCAACCCCGCGCCGGCGGCTCGCTGCCTGGGCAAAGCGGCTGCGGCCTCTTCGGCCACCCGATCGGCCCGGGGCGCGAGCACGACCGGCTCCCGGTCGAGCTGCGTCCGCAGACGCTGCAGGAATGCCGCATCGCGGCCCAGGCCACTGAGCTCCTCGGAGCGCAGAACGTCACCGATCAACTGGTAGCTGTGCCAGCGTTCACGCAGGGCCGCCTCGTCGCGCCAGCGCGCGCTGAGCGACGCCGCCACGCGGGCATCGGCTTCGCCGTCAACCAGGGCCGAAAGGGCTTCGGCCCCCTGCAGGTTCTCGACATTGCTCATCTGAACACTCCATTGGCCCCTGGGCTCATCCACACTCACCAGCGCTCGCCGGAGCGCTGCTCCAGCATCGGCCGCAAACGCTCGGCGATCGCCTCGCGCGCCCGGAAAATGCGCGACCGCACCGTCCCGATCGGGCAATTCATCACGTCGGCGATCTCTTCGTAGCTCAGGCCTTCGATCTCGCGCAGCGTGATCGCCTGCCTCAGATCTTCGGACAGATCCTCGATCGCGGAGTTCACCGCGTTGGCGATCTGTTTCGATGCCAGCAAGGCGTCAGGCGTCTCGCCGTCGGTTAGTTCGTTCTCGACCCGGGAAGTTTCATCGCCGTCCTCGTCCCGGCCGGCCCGTGCCGATTCGGTCACGAGCAGGTCGCGCTTCAGGTCGCCGAGCGCCTTCTTGGCCGTGTTCACCGCGATGCGATACAGCCAGGTGTAGAAGGCGCTTTCTCCACGGAACTGCGGGATCGCCCGGTAGGCCCGGATGAAGGTCTCCTGGGCGATGTCCTGGACCAGATCGACGTCGCGCACCATCCGCCCGATCAGCCGCTCGATGCGACGCTGGTACTTGACGACCAGCATCTCGAAGGCGCGCACGTCGCCCTGCTTGACTCGGTCGACCAGCAGGGCGTCGCTGTCGGGGCTGTTCGGCTCAGCCACGGCTCAAGGACCTTCCGACGCGCCGGACGACGCTGCGGGCGAGTAGAGCGCACAGCGCAGCGCATGCCATTCGGCCGGATGCTCGCGGCGCCGCAACGCCAGCCATCGTGTGCAGGGTCCGGGCGCCGGGACCTCGAGGCCGTCCGCCCGAAAGCGCAGCAGCAACCAGCGATCCAGGTCGAGCGCCACCGCTACCTTGCCGACGCGCGGTTGCGCCGCATCCGCAGGCTCGGCCAGACACCAGTCGACGCCGTCCCATTTCAGATGCTGCGCGGAGGCCCGCCGATCTCGCCACAGCAGCCACGCCACGCCGGCCACGACCAGGCCCGTGACGGTCGCCGCGAGGCCGTCGCCGCGCTGCAGTGCCCACAGCGCCGTCACGCCCACGGCCAGCCCCGACAGGAGTCGCAGCATCGCTCGCGCCAGGCCCGGACACGCCGTCACCGCCACGGCGGGAGCCGCACGCATCGTTCAGGGAAATGCTCAGGGCCGGCACGCGCGTCAGACGCGCTTGAACACCAGCGTGCCGTTGGTGCCGCCGAAACCGAAGTTGTTCTTCACGGCGTGCTCGATCTTCATCTCGCGCGCAGTGTTCGCGCAGTAGTCCAGGTCGCACTCGGGATCCTGGTTGAAGATGTTGATCGTCGGCGGCGACACTTGGTCGCGGATCGCGAGCACGGTGAACACCGATTCGATGCCGCCCGCGCCGCCGAGCAGGTGACCGGTCATCGACTTGGTCGAATTGACCACCAGATTCTTCGCATGATCGCCGAAGGCCAGCTTGATCGCGTTGCTCTCGTTCAGATCGCCCAGCGGCGTCGAGGTGCCGTGCGCGTTCAGGTACTGCACCTGATCCGGCTTGATCCCCGCATTGCGCAAGGCAGCCTTCATCGCCCGCTTCGGGCCATCCACGTTGGGGGCCGTCATGTGGAAAGCGTCCGCGCCCATGCCGAAGCCGGCCAGTTCCGCATAGATTTGCGCGCCGCGGGCCTTGGCATGTTCGTACTCCTCGAGCACCATCACGCCAGCCCCTTCGCCGAGCACGAAGCCGTCGCGGTCGCGGTCCCAGGGGCGCGAGGCGGTGGCCGGGTCGTCGTTGCGAGTCGACAATGCCCGCGCTGCGGCGAAGCCGCCGATACCGAGCGGCGACACGGTCGACTCGGCACCGCCGGCAATCATCACGTCGGCATCGCCGGCCTCGATCATGCGTGCCGACTGGCCGATGCAATGCAGGCCGGTGGTGCAGGCGGTGACGATCGCGAGGTTCGGCCCGGTGAAGCCGCACTGGATCGACAGATGCCCCGAGATCATGTTGATGATCGAGGCCGGCACGAAGAACGGCGAGATCCGCCGCGCCCCGCGTGCCGCGTACTCCGCGTGCGTTTCCTCGATCATCGGCAGGCCGCCGATGCCCGAGCCGACCAGGCAGCCGATGCGCTCGGCCTGTTCCTCGTTCAACGCGTCGCCCGTGGGCAGCCCGGCATCCTTCACGGCCTGCAGCGACGCTGCGAGGCCGTAGTGGATGAAGGTATCCATGTGCCGAGCTTCCTTGGCGGGGATGTAATCCTCGATCTGGAAACCCTTCACCTCGCCGGCGATATGGCAGGCCAGCTTGGTGGCATCGAACTTGGTGACGGTGGCGATGCCGGACTGGCCGGCCACGAGCCGCGACCAGGACTCGTCCACCGTGTTGCCCAGGGGGGTGACGAGACCGAGCCCGGTCACCACGACGCGACGACGGCTCATGCGCTGAAAGGAGCGAGGGAAACGGAAACCGAGGCCGTCAGGCCTTGGCGTGACTCTTGGCGTAGTCGATCGCGAGCTGCACGGTCGTGATCTTCTCCGCCTCTTCATCGGGGATCTCGATGCTGAACTCGTCCTCGAGTGCCATCACCAGTTCCACGGTGTCCAGCGAATCCGCGCCCAGATCGGCGACGAAGGCTTTTTCATTGGTGACCTCGCCTTCGGCCACGCCGAGTTGCTCGGCGATGATCTTCTTGACGCGTGCTTCGATGTCGCTCATGACTCCTCCAAGGAGAGTTTGCAAAAACAGCCCGTGATTCTAGTTGCTCCGGCGTGACAGCTCCGGCGCAGCGGCGCGACCCCGGGGCGACGGGTCGCACCGCGCTCTGTTCAACACTCAGTTCATGAACATGCCGCCGTTGACGTGCAGTTCGGTGCCCGTGATGTAGCCGGCCTGTCTCGATGCCAGGAAGGCCACCGCATCGGCGATCTCCTCCGGCGCGCCCAGGCGCCCCAGCGGGATCTGCGCCAGCAGCGCGGCCTTCTGCGCCTCGGGCAGTCCGTCGGTCATGTCGGTCGCGATGAAACCCGGCGCCACGCAGTTGACCGTGATGCCCCGGCTGCCCAGTTCACGGGCCAGCGAGCGCGTCATGCCGGCGACGCCGGCCTTCGCCGCAGCGTAGTTGGCCTGGCCCGGATTGCCGCTCGCTCCCACCACCGAGGTGATGTTGACGATGCGGCCGTAGCGCTGCTTCATCATCGGCCGGATCACCGCCCGGCTGGCGCGGAACACGGCCTTCAGGTTGGTATCGAGCACCGCGTCCCAATCGTCGTCCTTCATGCGCATCGACAGCGTGTCGCGCGTGATGCCGGCGTTGTTGACCAGCACGTGCAGGCCGCCGTCCTGCTTGACGATGGCGTCGACCGCCGCCTCGAGCGCCGCGCCGTCGTTCACGTTCAGCACCAGCCCGCGCCCGCCGTGGGGGGCCAGCGCCGTGCCGATCGCCACCGCGCCGGACTCGCTGGTCGCCGTGCCAACGACCTTGAAGCCGTGCTCGGCCAGCGTGGTTGCGATCGCGCGGCCGATGCCGCGGCTCGCGCCCGTCACCAGGGCCACCTGCGTCGTCACCGAAGCGTCCGCGCTCATGCCAGAGCTCCTTTCGTCTCGGCCAGGCTGGACGGATCGAAGATGTTCAGCGCGGCCAGTTCGGCATCGACCCGTTTCACCAGACCGGCCAGCACCTTGCCCGGGCCACACTCCACGACGGTGGTCACGCCGCGGGCCTTGAGCGCCTGCACGGTTTCCACCCAGCGCACCGGGCCGAAGGCCTGGCGGTAGAGCGCGTCGCGGATGGCCGCCGGCTCGGACTCGACGGCGACGTCGATGTTGTTCAGCACCGGGATGGCCGGTACGGCCAGCGCCACGGCGACAAGACGCTGACGCAGGCGCTCGGCGGCAGGCTTCATCAGGCTCGAATGGAACGGCGCCGACACCGCCAGCGGGAGCGCCCGCTTGGCGCCGGCGGCCTTCAGCAGCTCGCAGGCCTTGTCGACGGCGAGCTTGCTGCCGGAGATCACGGTCTGCTTCGGGTCGTTGTAGTTGGCCGCCTGCACCGACTCGCCGGTCGCCGCCTCGGCCTCAGCGCATCCCGCGCGCACCGCCTCGGCATCCAGCCCGAGGATGGCGGCCATGGCGCCGGCACCGACCGGCACCGCGTCCTGCATCGCCTGGGCCCGCAGGCGAACCAGCGGCACCGCGTCGGCCAGGCTCAGCACGCCGGCTGCGACCAGCGCGCTGTACTCCCCGAGCGAGTGGCCGGCCACCACCGCCGGCGGCCGGCCGGTCTCGGCCAGCCAGGCGCGGTAGCAGGCAATGCTGGCCGCCAACATGACCGGCTGGGTGTTGGCGGTGAGGTCCAGCGCCTCCTTCGGGCCCGACCGGATCAGCGCGGCCAGGTCCTCGCCGAGCGCCTGCGAAGCCTCGGCCAGGGTCTCGCCCACGACCGGGTGATCGCCCCAGGCATCGAGCATGCCGACGGACTGCGAGCCCTGGCCGGGAAAGACAAATGCGAATGCGGACATCGAGAACTTCCCAATCTTCTTGTTTCTTCGCGCCCGGGCAGGCCCGGCAGCGATCACAGGTCGAGCAGCACCGCGCCCCAGGTGAAGCCGCCACCCACGCCCTCGAGCATCACCGTGTCGCCCGGCTTGACCTGGCCGCGGCGCACCGCGTGGTCCAGCGCCAGCGGCACCGAGGCGGCCGACGTGTTGCCATGTTCGTCGACGGTCACGACCAGCTTCTCCAGCGGCAGCTTCAGCTTCTTGGCCGTGCCCTGCATGATGCGGATGTTGGCCTGGTGCGGAATCAGCCAGTCGACGTCGCTCTCCTGGCGGCCGGCCTTGGCCAGTACCGCGCGCGCCGCTTCGTCGAGCACCCGGACGGCGAGCTTGAACACTGCCTGTCCGTCCATCTTCAGCAGCGGATCGCCGGTGACGTGGCCGCCGGCGACCGTGCCCGGTACGCACAGGATGCCTACGTGGCTGCCGTCGGCATGCAGTTCGGTGGCGAGGATGCCCGGCGTGTCGCTGGCTTCCAGCACCACGGCGCCGGCACCGTCACCGAACAGCACGCAGGTGGTGCGATCCTTGAAATCGAGGATGCGGGAGAACACCTCGGAGCCGATCACCAGCGCCCGGTTCGCCGCACCGGTGCGGATCATCGAGTCGGCCACCGCGAGCGCGTACACGAAGCCGGAGCACACCGCCTGCAGGTCGAAGGCCGGGCAGCCTGCGGCACCCAGCTTGTGCTGAACGATGCACGCCGTCGACGGGAAGATCATGTCCGGCGTCGACGTCGCCACGATGATCAGGTCGATCTCGCCGGCCTGCCGACCCGCGGCCTCGAGCGCATGGCGCGCCGCCTCGACGGCCAGGTCGCTGCAGGCCACGTCGGCGGCCGCGAAATGGCGCGCGCGGATACCGGTGCGCTCGACGATCCATTCATCGGAAGTCTCGACGCCGCTCTGGGCCAGCTCGGCGGCGAGCTGGTCGTTGGTCAGGCGACGCGGCGGCAGGTAGCTGCCGGTGCCGGTGATGCGCGCGTAGCGAGGAAGGGAAGGGGCGGATTGGGTCATGCGGCTTCGGGCACCGGACCGGCCGGCGCGCCCGCATCGGCCGGCAAGGCCTGGAGGGTCGCGCTGATGCGGTCGTGGACCCGATCGAGCAGTCGGTTTCGCGCGGCATCATAAGCCCGGTTCAGTGCCTGCTCGAAAGCAAAGGCATCGGCCGAACCGTGGCTCTTGAACACCAGCCCGCGCAGGCCGAGCAACGCCGCGCCGTTGTAGCGGCGGTGATCGACCCGGTTCTTGAAGTGCCTGAGCACCGGCAACGCCACCAGGGCCGCCAGCTTGCTGTACCAGGTGCGGGTGAACTCCTGGCGGATGAAGCTCGACAGCATCGAGGCCAGGCCTTCGGCCGTCTTCAGCGCGACGTTGCCGACGAAGCCGTCGCACACGACGATGTCGGTACGGCCGGTGAAGATGTCGTTGCCCTCGACGTTGCCGACGAAGTTGAGCTGGCCGCCGGCGGCGGCGGCGCGCAGCAGTTCGCCGGCGCGCTTGATGGTCTCGCTGCCCTTGATCGCCTCTTCGCCGATGTTGAGCAGGCCGACGCTCGGGTTCGCCTTGCCCTCGACCGCGGCCACCAGCGCGCTACCCATCACCGCGAACTGCAGCAGGTGCTCGGCGGTGCAGTCGACGTTGGCGCCGAGGTCCAGCACGGTGGTGTGGCCGTCGAGCTGGTTCGGCATCACCGTGGCGATCGCCGGACGGTCGATGCCGTCGAGCGTCTTGAGCACGTAGCGCGCCACCGCCATCAGCGCCCCGGTGTTGCCCGCCGAGACGCAGGCCTGCGCCGCCGCCACGCCGTCGACCGGCTTGACCTGGCTGATCGCAACGCGCAAGGACGAATCGCGCTTGCGCCGCAGCGCCACCTCGACGGGATCGTCCATCTCGACCACCTCGCTCGCCGGCACCAGGGTGCAGCGCTCCCACTTGGCCGCCGGGGCCAGCGCCTCGGGGCGCCCGACGAGCAGCAGCTCGGCGCCGGGGTGGGCCGCCAGGAAAGCCTGACAGGCCGGCAGCGTGACCGACGGGCCGTGGTCGCCGCCCATGCAGTCGACGGCCAGGCGCACCGTGGCAGACCGAGCCTCGGCAGCAGAAGCGAGCGGGGCGTTCATGGTGTCGACGGGGCGGAAGCGGGTCTTGGCCGTATCACAGGCGACACGCTAAGCCTTGCGCGGAACGGTGGCAAGCGACGCGCGAGGCCGCGCCTGCACGTTGCCGCCGAACCAACGACAACGCCCGGCCGCCTTCAGTCAGGCATGCCGGGCGCGTTGCGAAGCTGGATGACGCTGCCCGGCCGCACGAGGCACCGGGCCGCACCGATTCAGGCATCCGCCTTGGTCTTCAGCACCTTGCGGCCGCGGTAGAAACCGGTCGCGCTGATGTGGTGGCGCAGGTGGGTTTCACCGGTGGTCGGCTCGATCGCCAGGCCCGGGGTGTTCAGGGCGTTGTGCGAGCGGTGCATGCCGCGCTTCGACGGGGACTTCTTGTTCTGTTGAACGGCCATGAGGGGCTCCTGGGTCTTGCGTGCCCGGCGGTCGGGCCGCCGGGCGCTGCCGTGGCACCTCCGGATCGACCGGAGCACCTTGGCGGATGGTCCATGCCGGAGCGCCATGCGCCGGCAGCTTTCATGTCGGGCAATCCCGGCAGAAATATAAAACAGCCCGCGAGTATACCCGGAACGCCGGCCCGGGTCAGTGGCCGGCCTTGCGCGTCTTGAGTGCCTGGAGCACGGCGAACGGGTTTTCCTTCGCGGGCTCCTCCATGGATTCAGCGGCCAGCACGTCGCCGGGAACGACCAGCGGCTCGGGACAACGTTCGTGCCGCGGCACCACCGGCAGCGACAGCAGGAACTCGTCCTCGACGAGTTCACGCAGGTCCAGCGCACGGGTCAGTTCGAGCACGTCGTCCTCGCTTTCGGCATCGAGGGCCGCGGCGGCGTTCTCGGTCGCCACGAACCGGAACCATCGGTCGCAGTGCAGCGGGACCTCGACCGGCGCCAGGCACCGTTGGCACTGGAGCCGAAGCGTGGTCCGGGCCTGCAGATGCATCCAGATCTCCGGGCTGCTGCCGGCGCGTTGGCGCTGTTCGCCACGGGCCGACCACCCGACTTCGTCGCCGGCGGCCGGCGGTGCATCGGCATGGGCGCTCGCCGCCAGGCGCGTCAGCGACATCAACGGCCAGGCGCCCGACAAGCTGGCGCCCTCGGCCGCCAGGCTGGCGACGTTCAGTCGCAAGGGGTTCTGTTCACTCGGCTTCATCGCGCCCGGAGTTTATGCGCCGCCCCGACAATGGCGCCCATGCCCTCCGCCTTGCCGCCCCCTCGCCTGATCCTCGGATCGACCTCGCGCTACCGGCGCGAACTGCTGGCGCGCCTGCGCGTGCCCTTCGAGGTGGACGGACCGCGCGTCGACGAGACACCGCTTGCCGGCGAAACCCCTGTCGCGCTGGCCGAACGACTGGCGCTCGCCAAGGCGCGCGAGGTGGCGGCACGCCATGCCGACGCGGTCGTGATCGGCTCCGACCAGGTGGCCGACCTCGACGGCACGCCGGTCGGCAAGCCGGGCCATCACGAACGCGCCGTCGAACAACTGCGCTCGATGAGCGGGCGCACCGTCGTGTTCCAGACCGCGCTGGCGGTGGTGCGCCCGGCCACCGGCTTCGAGCGCCTGCTGCGCGTGCCGGTGACGGTGCGCTTCAGGACGCTGGGCGATGCCGAGATCGAGGCCTACCTGCGCGCCGAGCAGCCCTACGACTGCGCCGGCAGCGCCAAGTCGGAAGGCCTGGGGATCGCGCTGCTCGACGCGATCGAGTCCGACGACCCGACCGCGCTGGTCGGCCTGCCGCTGATCGCCACCGCCCGGCTGCTGCGTGAGGCCGGGCTCGACGTGCTGTTGTGGGGCCGCGGATGAAGGGTCGGCTGATCCTGGTCCCGAACACCCTGGACCTCGGGACGCTGGCCGGCGATGCGCCCCCGCCCGATCTGCGCCAGGTGTTGCCGCAAGGCGTGATCGACACGGCGGCCCGGCTGCGGCACTGGGTGTGCGAGAACGCCAAGTCGACCCGCGCCTTCCTGAAGCGGGTGGACGCCATCACGCCGCTGGCGCAGCCGCTGCAGGCGCTCGAGATCCGTGAGCTGCCGCGTCCGCCGAAGGGCCGCCAAGCGGCCGAGCCGGCCGACCTGCGTGCCCTGCTGGCACCGGCGCTCGACGGTCACGACATCGGGCTGATCAGCGAAGCCGGTCTGCCGGCCGTCGCCGACCCCGGCGCCGCGCTGGTGGCGGCGGCCCATGCGCTCGACGTGAGCGTGCAGCCCCTGCCCGGCCCGAACTCGCTGCTGCTGGCACTCGCCGCAAGCGGCCTGAACGGTCAGAGCTTCGCCTTCGTCGGCTATGTGCCGCAGGAGGCCAGTGCACAGGCACAACGCGTGAAGGAGCTGGAAGCGCTGTCGCGCCGCCTCGGCCAGACGCAGCTGATGATCGAGACGCCGTACCGCAATGGCGCGCTGCTGCGGGCGCTGCTCGGCGCGCTCGCGCCGGAAACCTGGCTCAGCGTGAGCTGCGGACTGACGCTGTCGGGCGGCTGGACCCGCAGCGCGAGGGTGGCGCAGTGGCGTCAGCGCCCCGTGGAGCTGCCGGCCGACGTGCCGGCCGTGTTCGCCCTGCTGGCCGGCTGATCGCCGCCTTACTTGCCGCCCAGCAAGGATGCCACGCGTTTCTTGGCCTTGATGTAGCGCGACAGCCCGCCGGTGGGCGTCGAGGCCTGGGCGGCCGACTTCTCCCACACCGGCTCGATGCCGGCCTGGGCTTCGTAGGGTTTGCTGAAGAACGGGTCGGATGGTGCCGCCGGGGCGTGGCGCCGGGGCGCCGGGGCCGGGCGATCACCGGCGGGGGCGGCGCTGCTCCGGCGTCCGTCGTCCTCGCGCGCGCTGTCTCGCTCGCCCTCGTCGCGCCGCGGCGCACGGCGAGGACGGTCGTCCTCGATCTCGAGCGCCTCGATGTCGAGCTTCTTCTTGATCAGCTTCTCGATGTCGGACACCAACCGGGCGTCGTCGCGCGACACCAGCGTGATCGCCAGACCCGAGGCCCCGGCGCGGCCCGTGCGGCCGATGCGGTGCACGTAGTCCTCGGCATTGAAGGGCACGTCGAAATTGAACACCGCCGGCAGGTCGGCGATGTCGAGGCCGCGCGCCGCCACGTCGGTGGCCACCAGCAGATCCACCTCGCCGGCCTTGAATGAGGCCAGGGCCTTCAGGCGCTCGTCCTGCGACTTGTCGCCGTGCAGGGCCTGGGTGCGCAGGCCGTCACGCTCGAAGGCGCGCGCCAGGCGCGCCGCGCCCAGCTTGGAATTGACGAAGACGATGCTCTGCGTGATGGCACGCGTGCGCAGCAGCTGCTTCACGGCGTTGCGCTTGTCGTCGTCCTCGACGCGGTAGAACCGCTGCTCGACCGTCGACGCGGTGGCATTGGGTCGCGCCGTCTCGACCAGGATCGGGTCCTGCAGATAGCTGTTGGCCAGCTTCTTGATCTCGGGCGAGAAGGTGGCCGAGAACAGGAGCGTCTGCCGGGTCTTGGGCAGGTAGCTCAAGATGCGCTGCAGGTCAGGCAGGAAACCGATGTCGAGCATGCGGTCGGCCTCGTCGAGCACCACGTACTCGACCTGGCTGAGCGAGCAGTTCTTGGCCTCGATGTGGTCGAGCAGCCGCCCCGGCGTGGCGATCAGCACCTCGACGCCCCGCTTGAGCTCGGCCGTCTGCGGCTTCATGTCGATGCCGCCGAACACGACCGTAGCGCGCAGCTGCGTGTGCTTGGAGTAAGTCTTGACGCTGTTGGCGACCTGGTCCGCCAGTTCACGCGTCGGAGCCAGCACGAGGGCCCGCACCGGGTGGCGGGCCGGCGAGGTGCTGCTGCTCTCGTGCTTGAGCATCTTCTGCAGCAGCGGCAGCGAGAAGGCAGCCGTCTTGCCGGTGCCGGTCTGCGCGGCGCCCATGACGTCGCGGCCGGCCAGCACGAGTGGGATCGCCTTGGCCTGGATCGGCGTCATGAGCAGATAACCGGAGTCGGCCACCGCGCGCAGCAGCTTCGGATCGAGCGCGAGCGTGTCGAAACGGGCGGGCGGCGCCTCGGCCGGCAGGGCCGGTGACGCCATCGTGAGATCGTCTTGCATTGGCCGACATTATCGGCCAGCCGCGTTTCAGCGTCTCAGGACCAGCCAGCGTGGGGCCTTGAAGCGCACGATCATCCCGTACAACACGGTATAGGACAGACCGAACAACAGGATGAAGATGCCCAGGATCTGCGAGTTGTCCCAGAACAGCACGCTGGGCGCCACCGCCAGCATGCACAGCAGCCACAGATAGGGCGCGGTCATCGAATTGCGGCGCGTGAGCGCAGCCGCATCGCGGCTGCCCACGGCCCAGCGCAGCAGGCGCCGGTAGATCAGGCTGTGCAGGTGCACGCCGTCGGGGATGCCCACGCCACGCCCCCGGACCACCCGGCGCCGGTACATCGAGAACAGCGTCTCGAACACCGGGTAGATGGCCATCAGCAGCGGGAACAGCGGGGAGACCTGCGGATTGCGATGCAGCAGCAGGATGCTGAGCTCGGACAGATAGAAACCCAGGAAATAGGCCCCGCCGTCGCCCAGGAAGATCAGCCCGGCCGGGTAGTTCCAGACGAAGAAGCCCAGCACGGCCCCGGCACCGGCCAGCGCCAGCAGCGCGATCGTGCTGTCTCCCACCTGATTGGCCACGTAGGTGATGGCCAGCAGCATCATCATCACGCACATCGACGCCAGCCCGTTGAAGCCGTCGATGATGTTGATGGCGTTTGCGATGCCCGTCACGGTGAAGATCGCAAGAAAGGCGGCGCCGAGCGTGTAGGACGCGATCCAGTCCAACCCCCACAGGTCCGTGCGCGTGATCGTCGCCCCGAGCAGCAGCACACCCAGCAGCGCCGCCGCCGCTGTCGCAAGCAGCCGCCAGGCGGCCGAGACGCGCTTGGTCACGTCCTCGGCCAGGCCCGCTGCGAAGGCGGGCACGCCGCACAGCAGCAGCCAGACGGCGTAGTGCGCGGGTTCGCCGCCACGCATCCACCACAGCAAGGCGGCCGTGAACACCAGTCCTCCGACGATGCCGATCCCGCCCACCCTCGGCACGGAGCGCGCATGGAATTTCTGCGGGCCGCTCAGGTCGGGATCGGCAGAGAACCGGGCGTGCGTGCGATTCGAACGGACGACCAGCAGGGTCAGGATGGCCGACACGGCAAGCGCGCAGAGAAACAGAAGCATCGAGGCAGTTTACCGAGCGCGGTCGGCCGGACGCCGCGAGGCGCACCGCTATAGTGAGACCGCGGTACCTCCTCATCATTGCCACCATGCATCACATCACGCCCGTCGTGCTCGCCGGCGGCTCCGGCACGCGGCTCTGGCCGCTCAGCCGAGCGCTCTACCCGAAGCAGTTCCTGGCCCTGTCCGGCACGTCGACGCTGCTCCAGCAGGCCTGCCAGCGGCTCGCGGCCCTGGCCGACGCGCAGACGACCGTCGCATCGCCGCTGGTGGTCGGCAACGAGGAGCACCGCTTCATGTTGCTGGAGCAGTTGCGCGAGATCGGCAGCACCCAGGCGACGCTGCTGCTCGAGCCGACCGGCCGCAACACGGCCCCCGCACTCACCCTGGCGGCACTGGCGAGTCTTGCGGCCCACGGAGACGACAGCATCCTCGTGGTCACCCCGGCCGACCAGACCGTGACCGACGGCCCGGCCTTCACGCGTGCACTTCGGCAGGCCGTGGACGCCGCGGCGGACGGCAGCCTCGTCACGCTCGGCATCGTGCCCGACCGCCCGGAGACCGGCTTCGGCTACATCCACAGCGAAGGCGCCGACACAGTCCGGCGCGTCAAGGCCTTCGTCGAGAAGCCCGATCGGGCCACCGCCGAGCGCTACCTCGCCGACGGCGGCTACGCGTGGAACAGCGGCATGTTCGTGTTGCGGGCCTCCGTGTGGCTCGCCGCAATGGCTCATTTCCGGCCCGACATCGCCCAGGCCACCGAGGCCGCGTGGGCCGGCCGCAGCACCGACGCCAGCTTCGTGCGTCCCGACAAGGCCGCCTTTGCCGCCATCCCCGGCGAATCGATCGACTACGCGGTGATGGAGCCCTGCCCGGCCGACGCGGCCAGCGGATTCAGCGTGAAGATGGTGCCGCTCGACGCCGGTTGGAGCGACCTCGGAGCGTGGGACGCGGTGTGGCAGGTCAGCGACCGCGACGCCCATGGCAACGCATCGCATGGCGATGCGTTGATCGAGGACAGCCGCAACACGCTGGTTCACGCGACGAGCCGGCTGGTCGGTGCGATCGGTCTCGACGACGTGATCATCGTCGAGACGCCGGACGCGGTGCTCGTGACCGACCGGTCGCGCAGCCAGCAGGTCAAGCAGATCGTCGCCCAGCTTCAGCGCGACGGCCGCAGCGAGGGCACGCTGCATCGGCGCGTCCACCGCCCCTGGGGCTGGTACGACAGCGTGGACTCCGGCAGTCGTTTTCAGGTCAAGCGCATCCTGGTCAAGCCCGGCGCCACGCTGAGCCTGCAGATGCACCACCACCGCGCCGAACACTGGATCGTCGTCTCCGGCACCGCGGAAGTGACCTGCGGCGAAAGCAAGAAGCTGCTGACCGAGAACCAGAGCACCTACATCCCGCTCGGCGAGGTGCACCGCCTAGCCAACCCGGGTTCGATTCCCCTCGAGATCATCGAAGTGCAGTCCGGCAGCTATCTGGGCGAGGACGACATCGTGCGCTTCTCCGACACCTACGGCAGAGCGGACGGAGTCGCCTCGGATCGCCAATGATCCTCGTGACCGGCGGTGCCGGTTTCATCGGCAGCAACTTCGTTCTCGACTGGATCGCCTCGACCGACGAACCGGTCGTCAATCTCGACGTCCTCTCGTATTCCGGCAACCTGCGCAACCTCGCCTCGTTGCAAGGCAACACCCGTCACGTCTTCGTGCGCGGCGACATCTGCGACCGGCCGCTGATCGACCAACTGCTGGCGGAACACCGGCCCCGGGCCATCGTCCATCTCGCCGCGGAAAGTCATGTCGACCGCTCGATCCACGGCCCGGGGGCCTTCCTGCGCAGCAATGTCGAAGGCACATTCGTGCTACTGGAAGCTGTGCGCGCTCACTGGTCCGGGCTGGCCGCTGCCGAACGGGAAGCGTTCCGTTTTCTGCACGTGAGCACCGACGAAGTCTTCGGCTCGCTCGAGCCCGAAGCACCGGCCTTCACCGAAACACATTGCTACGATCCGAGCAGTCCCTATGCGGCCAGCAAGGCCGCCAGCGATCACCTCGCCCGCGCCTGGCATCGCACGTACGACCTGCCCGTGGTGACGACCAACTGCTCGAACAACTACGGGCCCTATCAATTCCCCGAGAAGCTGATCCCGCTGACGATCGTCAACGCGCTCGCCGGCAAGGCGCTGCCGGTCTATGGCGACGGTCTGCAGGTCCGCGACTGGCTGTATGTCGGCGACCACTGCAGCGCCATCCGCACCGTGCTCGAACGCGGGCGTGTCGGCGAGGTCTACAACATCGGTGGGTGGAACGAAAGCGCCAACATCGACACCGTACGGTGCGTGTGCAACCTGCTCGATGAGTTGCGACCGGATCCCCTCGGCTCTAACGACCGACTGATCCGCTTCGTCACCGATCGCCCCGGTCATGACCGACGCTATGCGATCGACGCCCGCAAGATCGGACGGGAATTGGGGTGGCGGCCCGCCGAGACCTTCGAGACAGGCATTCGCAAGACGGTCGAGTGGTACCTGACACATGCCGACTGGGTGCGCGAGGTACAAAGCGGCAGCTACCGCGACTGGGTGGCGCAGAACTACGCGACGCGAACCGCCGGCCCCGCATGAGGATCTTGTTGCTCGGCAAGAACGGCCAGGTGGGCTGGGAGCTTCAGCGCGCGCTGGCGCCCCTGGGCGAACTGATCGCGCTCGACCGCGACAGCAGCACGACGTTCAAGGCCGACTTCAGCCAGCCCGACGCGATGAAGGCAACGGTGCGCGCCCTGCGACCCGACATCATCGTGAACGCGGCGGCCTACACCGACGTCGACCGGGCCGAAAGCGAAGCCGCACTTGCACACGCCGTCAACGTGATCGCGCCTGCGGCACTGGCCCACGAGGCGGCGACGTTGGGTGCAACGCTGGTGCACTTCAGCACCGACTACGTGTTCGACGGCTCCGGCAGCGCGCCGCGTGACGAAAGCGCGCCGACCGCGCCGCTCAATGTCTACGGCGCGACCAAGCTCGATGGAGAACAGGCGATCCGCGCCAGCGGCTGCCACCACCTGATCCTGCGCACCAGCTGGGTTCATTCGGCGCATGGCAGCAATTTCGCGAAGACCCTGCTGCACCTGGCCGCCGAGCGCGAGCACCTCGAGATCGTCGACGACCAGATCGGGGCCCCCACCGGCGCCGACCTGCTGGCCGACGTCACCGCGCACGCCCTGCGGTCGGTTCAACGGCAGCCCTCGCTCGCCGGCACCTACCATGTGACCGGCAGCGGCGAAGCCAGTCGGCATGGCTACGCCCGCTTCGTCGTCGAGCAGGCACGCGCGCGAGGTCATCCGCTGAAAGTGGCGGCCGACGCCATCCGTCCGGTCCCCACCAGCGCCTTCCCGACACGCGCTCGGCGACCGCTCAACTCGCGCCTCGACACCCGCAAGCTGCAAGCCTGCTTCGGTCTGTGTCTTCCGCCCTGGCAGGAGGGCGTCGAGCGCCTGCTGATCGAAGTGCTGGAGCACGGAGCCCGTTGACCGCTCCGCAGAACGCCATGCAACGAAAAGGCATCATCCTCGCCGGCGGATCCGGCACCCGGCTGCACCCGGCAACGCTGGCCGTCAGCAAGCAGCTTCTGCCGGTGTACGACAAGCCGATGGTGTACTACCCCCTCACCACGCTGATGCTGGCGGGCATCCGCGACATCCTCGTCATCAGCACCCCGCAGGACCGACCTTGCTTCGAGGCGCTGCTCGGCAACGGTGCGCGCTGGGGCCTGACCATCAGCTACTGCGTGCAGCCCAGCCCGGACGGCTTGGCGCAGGCCTTCGTACTCGGGCGCGACTTCATCGACGGCGCGCCGAGTGCGTTGGTGCTCGGCGACAACCTCTTCCATGGCCACGACCTCCAGCCCCTGCTGGCCCGTGCCACATCGCGGCCCGCCGGAGCCACCGTCTTCGCCTATCACGTGCAGGATCCGGAGCGCTACGGCGTGGTCGAGTTCGACGCACAACGCCGGGCGATCAGCATCGAGGAGAAGCCGCGCGCGCCAAAGAGCAGCTACGCCGTGACCGGCCTGTACTTCTACGACGCGCAGGTCTGCGACATCGTTGCCGGGTTGAAGCCGAGCGCACGCGGAGAGCTGGAGATCACCGACGTCAACACGCACTACCTGCGCGAGGGCCGGCTCGACGTGGAAATCATGGGCCGAGGCTACGCCTGGCTCGACACCGGCACCCACGACAGCCTGCTCGATGCAGGCCAATTCATCGCCACGCTCGAGAAGCGCCAGGGCCTGAAGGTGGCCTGTCCCGAGGAAGTGGCTTTCCGTGCAGGCTGGATCAGCGCCGAACAACTCGAGGCGCTGGCCTCTCCGATGCTGAGGAGCGGCTATGGCCAATACCTGCTGCGCGTGCTGCGGGAGAGGGTCTACTGATGAGAGTGAGCCCCACGTCCTTGCCCGAGGTCTTGTTGCTCGAGGCCGAAGTCGTTCGTGACGCACGCGGATTCGTCGTGGAAAGCTTCAACCAGCGAGTGTTCGAAGCGACAGTGGGTGACGCCGCGAACTTCGTGCTGGACGTCCACTCCCGCTCGCAGCGCGGGGTGCTGCGCGGCCTGCATTACCAGTTGCCGCCGTGTGCCCAGGGCAAGCTGGTGCGGGTGATCGCTGGCCGGGTATTCGACGTCGTCGTCGATGTGCGCCGCAGCAGCCCGAACTTCCGGCGCTGGTTCGGCGTCGAGCTGGACGCCGAGAAGCCACAGCAGATCTGGATCCCACCGGGATTCGCGCACGGCTTTCTTGCGCTCAGCGAGACTGCCGAGGTCTTGTACAAGACGACGAGCTACTACGCCCCTGGAACCGAAGGCTCGGTGCGCTGGAACGATCCGGACATCGGCATCGAGTGGCCTCGGATGAGCAGCGCCCCTACACTTTCGGCCCGAGACGCCCGAGCGCCCGCACTCGCGGAAGCGCTGGTCTTCGACTGACCCCAGACACCCTACAGCAGCAGGTTCATGAACAAGAGCACCCGCATCTTCGTTGCCGGCCACCGCGGCATGGTGGGATCCGCGCTCCTGCGCCGACTGCAGGCTGCGGGATACACCAGCGTCCTGACGGCCTCGCGCGAACAACTGAACCTGCTCGACCAGCGAGCCGTCCACGCGTTCCTCGCAGAACACCGACCCGAGCACTGCGTGGTGGCTGCGGCCAAGGTCGGCGGCATCGCCGCCAACGACCGGTCCCGCGCCGACTTCCTGTACGAGAACCTCCTGATCGAAGCCAACCTCATCCACGGAGCCCACCTCGCCGGCGTGCAGCGACTGCTCTTCCTCGGCTCGAGCTGCATCTATCCGCGCGACTGCCCGCAGCCGATCCGCGAGGACTATCTTCTGACCGGCCCGCTCGAAGCGACGAACGAACCGTATGCGATCGCCAAGATCGCCGGCATCAAGCTGTGCGAAAGCTACAACCGCCAGTACGGTCGCCAGTACGTCAGCGCGATGCCGACCAACCTGTACGGCCCCAACGACAACTACGACCTGGCGACCAGCCATGTGCTGCCGGCCTTGCTGCGCAAGGCGCACGAGGCCAGGCTGCGGGGCGACAGCGAACTCGTGGTCTGGGGCAGCGGGACGCCGCGGCGCGAGTTCCTGTATGTCGACGACCTGGCCGACGCCTGTGTCCACCTGATGGAACTGGGCTACGACGGCCCGATCGTCAACGTGGGCTGCGGAGCGGACCTCACCATCCGCGAACTCGCCGAGACGGTGATGCACGTGGTGGGCTTCGAGGGCCGCATCGTCTTCGACAGCAGCAAGCCCGACGGCACGCCGCGCAAGCTGCTGGATGTCTCGCGCCTCGCGGCGCTTGGATGGCGCGCGAAGGTTCCGCTCGAGGCGGGGCTCCGCCTCGCCTACGCGGCGGCACCGTTCGCGCGCGCTGAATGAACCCTGGGATGATCGACATGGCCGACGACCACAAGAAGACTGCATTGATCACCGGCGTGACGGGTCAGGACGGCGCCTACCTGGCCGAGCTGCTGCTCGACAAGGGCTACGAGGTGCATGGCATCAAGCGGCGCGCCAGCCTGTTCAACACCGACCGCATCGACCACCTGTACCAGGATCCTCACGTGGACCACCAGCGCTTCGCGCTGCACTACGGCGACCTGACGGACAGCACCAATCTCATCCGCATCATCCAGCAGGTGCAGCCCGACGAGATCTACAACCTCGCGGCCATGAGCCACGTGGCGGTCAGCTTCGAGACGCCGGAGTACACCGCCAACGCCGACGGCATCGGCACCCTGCGTCTGCTGGAAGCGATCCGCATCCTCGGGCTCGAGAAGAAGACGCGCTTCTACCAGGCCAGCACCAGCGAACTCTACGGGCTGGTCCAGGAGACCCCGCAGAAGGAAACCACGCCGTTCTACCCGCGCAGCCCGTATGCCGTGGCGAAGATGTACGCCTACTGGATCACCGTGAACTACCGCGAGGCCTACGGCCTGTATGCCTGCAACGGCATCCTGTTCAACCACGAGAGCCCGCTGCGCGGCGAGACCTTCGTCACCCGCAAGATCACGCGAGCAGTGGCCCGCATCGCCCTGGGGCTGCAGGATTGCCTGTACCTGGGCAACCTGAGTTCGCTGCGCGACTGGGGTCACGCCCGCGACTACGTCGAGATGCAGTGGCTGATGCTGCAACAGCCTCAGCCGGAGGACTTTGTCATCGCCACCGGCGTGCAGTACAGCGTGAGACAGTTCGTCGAGCTCGCCGCAGCCGAGCTCGGCATCCGGATCGCCTTCACCGGCCAGGGCGAGCAGGAGATCGGCACTGTCACGGCGGTGGACGGCGCACGCGCGCATTGCAAGGTCGGCGATGTGATCGTGCGGGTCGATCCGCGTTACTTCCGGCCCACGGAGGTCGAGACGCTGCTGGGCGACCCCAGCAAGGCCAAGGCCAAGCTGGGCTGGCAACCGACCACGACGTTGCCGGAACTGGTGCGGGAGATGGTCGAGGCCGATTACGCTGCAGCCCAACGCGACAATCTGGTTCGGCGGGCAGGCTTCCAAGCCTACGACTACCGGGAATGACGGCGGCTGCGACCGACACGCAGGCCCCGGCGAAACCTCATCGGTGGTGTGGGTCGACCGGTTTTGGTGCACGGCTACACTCAACGTTCACCCCGTGAACAAGCCCAGCATGTCCCACGTCATTGCCGTCAACGCACCTGATGCGGATGCGGCACACCTGCAAGTCCTGCGCGTCCTGGAGCGGCAACCTGCGCTCTCCCAGCGTGAACTGTCCGCGGCACTCGGGCTGAGCCTGGGGAAAACGCACTACCTGCTGCGCGCTTTGTTGGACCGCGGCCTGGTCAAGGCGAGCAACTTCAGGCGCAGTGATCGCAAACTGGCGTATGCCTATCTGCTGACGCCGGCCGGGCTGCGAGAAAAGCTTCGCCTGACCCGGCGCTTTCTGTCGCGCAAGGAAGCCGAGTTCGAGCAGTTGCAGAAGACGATCGCCGCCTTGCGCCATGAACTGAATGACGAGGAGTCGCGCTCTTGAATACCGCGCTGACGGCCTCTGCGGCGCCAGGCAAACGCACGCCCTGGCAGATCCAGCGCGCCGTGCTGTTCGCGTTGCTCCAGCGCGACCTGAAGGCGCGCTTCGGTGGCCGCTGGCTGGGCGGGATCTGGACGCTCTTCGAGCCGCTGGCCCATGTCGTGATCCTGATGCTGCTGTTCGGGTACTTGCGCCACCGCGTCGTGCCGGGCATGCCGTTTCCACTGTTTCTGGTGACTGGCCTGATTCCGTACCTCATGTTCCGCAATCTCACACTGCGGCTGATGAGTGCACTGGACGGCAGCCGTGGACTGTTCGGCTACCGCCAGGTAAAGCCGATCGACGTGCTGACAGCGCGCGCCGGCATGGAGGTGCTGATCTACAGCGTGCTATTCGTCGTGTTCCTCGTGGCACTGGGTTGGGCGGGTTTTCAGTGGTTTCCGGACCGCCCACTGCACCTCGCCGTCGCGAGCACGGTGCTGATCGTCTTCGGCTTCGGCCTGGGGCTGATGCTGGCCGTGCTGACCGATGACTGGCCGCAGCTCCGGATCTTCGTCCGCCTGGTGTTCATGCCCTTGTACTTCGTGTCCGGCGTGATCTTTCCCTTGCATTCGCTACCAGCCGAGTTCCTGCCGTGGCTGCTGTGGAACCCGCTACTGCACTTGGTCGAAGTTCACCGTGGGGACTTCGTCGAGAACTATCGGGTCCTCGAACAGGTCGACCTTTCCTATCCGGCCGGGCTGGCCCTCGCGACGCTGGCACTGAGCCTGGCGCTGTACCGAGTGCGCCGTCGGCGGCTCCTGTCCCGTTGAGTGATCCCGATGATCGAGCTGCGCCACGTCACCAAGTCCTACCCGACGCCGCACGGACGGCGCTATGTCTTCCGCGACCTGAGCTTTCGGTTTCCAGACGATGCCAGCATCGGCCTGATCGGCCCCAATGGCGCTGGCAAGTCGACGCTGATGCGACTGCTCGGCGGCATCGACGCACCCGATCAGGGCAGCGTGATCAGCGACGTCAACGTTTCCTGGCCCGTGGGTCTTGCCGGCGGCATGCAAGGTACCTTGAGTGGCCGGGATAACGTGCGCTTCGTCTGCCGTGTCTACGGTGCCGTAGGCCAATCCATGCAGTCGAAGATCGCCGAGGTCGAGGCCTTTGCCGAGATCGGCGAGTACTTCGACCTGCCGGTCAAGTCGTACTCCTCCGGCATGCGCTCACGCCTAGCTTTCGGACTGAGCATGGCCTTCGACTTCGACTATTACTTGATTGATGAAGTGATGGCCGTCGGCGATGCACAGTTCCGCGCAAAGTGCCAGGTGGCGTTTCGCAATCGACTAGAGCGTTCGAAGCTCATCCTCGTGTCGCACAACATGGTGGACATCCGCGAATGGTGTGACGTCGTCGTGCTGATCAAGGATGGCGTCGCAACCCTTTATGAGGACGTGGAGGCTGGCATCCTGGCCTACCAGGGCCCGGTCGACAATGCTGCGCTCCGTCGGGCTGCCAGAGCAAGGCGCGCCGCGCGAGCGGCTCGCCTTGCTGCTCTGGTATCAAGCACCGCTCCGGCTACTCCTTCCCCCGAAGCCCATCCATCGACCCAGACTGAAGCCACCGCATGAATCAATTGTTGGCACTCAATCCGCGACGCCTGAAGCTGCTGTTGATCGCGTTGCCCTTGGTGCTGGCGGCGCTGTATTACGGCTTAGTCGCAGCCGACCGTTATGTCAGCGAATCCATCATCACGGTACGCCAAGCCAACCAGGAGCAGTCTCCCGTTCCAGGGATCGCGCTGATGCTAGCCGGTGTCAACCCGCCGTCTCGCGAAGAAACGCTTTACCTGCAGCAGTACATCCACTCGCTGGATCTGTTGAAGCGGCTCGACGCACAGTTGGGTTTGCGGGCGCACTACGAGGCAGAGAAGGCAGACCTGGTGTTCCGGCTTTACGGGGGTCACAGCCAGGAAGAGTTTCTCGACTACTACCGCAACCGCATTGAGGTTCACTTCGACGACCTGACCTCACTGCTCACGGTCCGCGTGCAGGGCTTCAAACCGGAGTTTGCACAGAAGCTGAACGCAGCCATCCTGGAGGACAGTGAGCGTTTCGTGAATGCCTTCTCGCAGCGCATGGCGCGTGAGCAGATGGGTTTCTCCGAGACGGAACTCGAGCGTGCTGCTATGCGGCTGCAGAAGGCCAAGGCCGATGTGCTCGCCTTCCAGACCAAGCACAAGCTGCTGGATCCGGTGGCGCAGGCACAGGCCAGCGGCACGCTCACGGCAGAGTTGCAAGCAGGGCTGGCGCGCCAGGAAACCGAACTGCGCAACGCACTGACCTACCTCAATAGCAACAGCTACCAGGTCAAGGCGCTTCGCAGCCAACTGGACGCTGCGCGCGCGCAGCTCGAAGTGGAGCGCCTTCGCGCCACATCCGGGCGCAGCGGGGAGCGCCTGAACCGACTAGCGGCCGACTTCCAGGAGCTGATCCTGCAGGCCGGCTTTGCCGAAGACTCCTACAAGGTGGCGCTGGCATCGGTGGAGAACTCGCGGATCGACGCCGCCCGCAAGATCAAGAGCCTGGTCGTCATCGAACCGCCCTCCTTGCCCGAGACGGCCATCTACCCGCGACGCATTTACAACCTGGTGACGCTGCTTGTCGTGAGCCTGCTGCTCTACGGCATCGTTCGGCTCGTGATCGCAACGATACGCGAGCATCTTGACTGAGACCGCTCATGCACAAAGATCAATCAATGAACTACAGCGGTCCAGCCTCTCTGTCGATGAGGGCTGCGCTCGTGCGGGCGGCAGGCATGCTGGCTCTGGTGCTGGCAACCATGGGCATGCACGGACCCGCACGCGCCCAGCAGACCTTCAACGATCCGTTGAATCTGGGCCCGCGAGGGCTCACCGAGATACCTGCTTTCGTACGTCCTGCGCAGCCGGCTGCGGCGGCGTCTGCGCCGGCCAGTGCGCCGCTGCCGCCAGGGGGGCCCTTGCCGCCGGATCCCTACACGGCACTGAAGCCCATCGTCTTCGGCTCGCAGATCTTCACCGGCCGCTTCGGTGGCCAGGCCTTCACCGGCTTCAACCCCGACTACCAGATCGCGGTGGGTGACCGCATCCACATCCGTATGTGGGGCGCCTTCAACTATGAAGCCGCTCAAGCAGTCGACGCCCAGGGCAACGTGTTCATCCCCAACGTCGGCCCGATCAGCGTGCTCGGCGTGCGCAATGTCGACCTGAACAAGCAGATCGAGGCCCAGGTCAAGCGCACCTTCCGCTCCAACGTCGGCCTGTATGCCACCCTCGAAGCCGCCCAGCCCGTCAAGATCTACGTCACGGGCTTCGTGAGGGCGCCGGGGCTCTACAGCGGCCTTTCGTCGGACTCCGTGCTCGCCTACCTGGACCGTGCGGGCGGCATCGATCCCGACCGCGGCAGCTACCTCGAGGTGGACGTGCTGCGCGGCGGGCAGCCGCGAGCCAAGGTCAATCTCTACCGCTTCCTGCTCGACGGGCAGATTGCGCCGCTCCAACTGCAAGACGGCGACACCATCGTCGCATCGCCACGGAAACACACCGTGCAGGTGGCCGGGGAAGTGCTCAACCCCTACATCTTCGAGTTCGGCCAGGCCCAGGTCAGCGGCAGCGAGCTGTTGGCGGTGGCCCGCCCGCGCCCCGCCGCCACGCACTTGAGCATCGTGCGCAAGGTAGGCGCCGAGCTTCGCAGCGAATACCATGCGCTGGCTGAAGCTTCAAGGATCACCATCCATGACGGCGATGAAGTCACCGTCACGTCGGACAAGTACCCCGGCACGATCCTCGTGCGCATCGATGGCGCGCACCTCGGCGAACGGACGCTCGTGCTGCCCTATGGCGCCCACCTGAAGGATGCGCTCGCCCGCTTGAAACCGGCGCCGCAGGCTCGGGTCGAAGCGCTGCAGTTGTTCCGGCGCTCAGTGGCGGCACGGCAGAAGGAACTCATGGAGTCCTCGCTGCGCAGCCTGGAAACCTATGCGCTCACCGCACGCTCGGCCACCAGCGAGGAAGCCGCGCTCCGCGGCCGCGAGGGTCAGCAGATCCTGGAGTTCATCGAACGGGCCCGCAAGATCGAGCCTCGCGGGCAGGTGATCCTGGCGCAGGGAACGGCGGCCGGCGACACCCTGCTCGAGGATGGCGACATCATTCGCGTGCCCGAACGCAGCAACCTGGTGCTGGTGAGCGGCGAGGTGTTGTTTCCGAACGCGCTGGTCTACGACAGCCGGGCCAATGCCACCGATTACATCAACCGCGCCGGTGGCTACACCCAGGGCGCCGACGAAGCCAAGCTCATCGTCTTGCGCCAGGACGGCAGCATTGCCGAGGGCAGGCGTGCAGCACTGCAGCCAGGCGACGAGATCATGGTGCTGCCGAAGATCGAGACCAAGAGCGTGGAGTTGACGCGTGGCATTACGCAGATCATCTACCAGATTGCGATCGCGGCGAAGGTGTTACTCGATCTGTAGCTTGCTGTCGTCCGCGATCAGAACCGCTCACTCTCCATGATGGGCGGGCGCCGATTGCCGCATCCCCAAGAAGAATGAAACGAATACTGACCGTCTTCGGGACCCGCCCCGAAGCCATCAAGATGGCGCCGCTGGTGAAGCGGCTCGAGGCCACGCCTGGCATCTACAGCCGTGTTTGCGTGACCGCGCAGCACCGGCAGATGCTCGACCAGGTGCTGGAGTTGTTCGAGATCGAGCCCCACCACGACTTGAACGTCATGCGGCCCGGACAGGATCTCTTCTCGATCACGAGCGAGGTACTGCAGGCAACACGGCGGGTCTACGAGGCAGAGCGGCCAGACATGGTACTGGTCCATGGTGACACCACGACCACCTTCGCCGCCTCGCTGGCAGCGTTCTACCAGCGGATTCCGGTCGGTCACGTGGAGGCCGGATTGCGCACCGGCAACCTCTACTCGCCCTGGCCGGAAGAAGCCAATCGCAAGCTCACGGCCAGCTTAGCTCGCCTCCACTTCGCTCCGACCCCCGCGGCGCGCGACAACCTGCTGCGAGAGAACGTCGCGCCGGACCGGATCGTGGTGACCGGCAACACCGTCATCGACGCCCTGCTCACCGTGCAGCACAAGCTGGAGAGCACGCCATCGCTGGGGGGCGGGTTTGCGAGACAGTTCTCGTTTCTGCGAGACGATGGCCGGATGCTCCTCATCACCGGGCATCGCCGCGAAAATTTCGGTGACGGCTTCGAACGCATTTGCGAGGCCTTGGCCTCGCTGGCCCGAAGGTACGAAGACCTGCAACTGGTCTATCCCGTGCACCTGAATCCCAATGTGCGTGAACCGGTGCAGCGCCTGCTCAGTGGCATTGGCAACGTGCATCTCATCGAGCCGCTGGACTACCTGCCCTTTGTTTACCTGATGAACCGCGCCACCGTGATCCTCACCGACTCCGGCGGTATCCAGGAAGAAGCACCGTCACTCGGCAAACCGGTCCTCGTGATGCGCGACACCACCGAGCGCCCCGAAGCGGTGGAGGCGGGCACCGTGCGCCTGGTCGGTACGTGCACCCGATCCATCGTCGACGGTGTCTCGCTGCTTCTGGACGATCGCACTGAGTACGAGCGCATGAGCTTCGCTCACAACCCCTACGGCGACGGCCATGCCTGCGAGCGCATTGCACAAATGCTCGCTTCGCAGCCCATCTGAGACGTCTTTCCGCCGAACACCATGAACTCACCCGAAACCTTCACAACCGTATCGATGATCGGGCTGGGCTACATCGGACTGCCGACGGCCGCGATGTTCGCCGCGCGTCGCACCAAGGTGATCGGCGTCGACATCAACGCCCACGCCGTCGACACAATCAACCAGGGCCGCATCCATATCGTCGAGCCGGAACTGGACATGATCGTCCATAGCGCAGTCACTCAAGGATGGTTGCGCGCGACGACGCACCCGGAAGCTGCCGATGCCTTCCTGATCGCCGTGCCGACCCCTTTCAAGGGAGATCACGAGCCTGACGTCAGCTACGTCAGGTCTGCCGCCGAATCGATCGCGCCGGTGCTACGCAAGGGCAATCTCGTGGTCCTGGAGTCGACTTCCCCGGTAGGAACGACCGAACAGATGGTTCAGTGGCTCGCAGACGCGCGCCCCGATCTTCGATTCCCGGTCGACGGCGCCGGCGACGTCGACATCAATGTTGCGTACTGCCCGGAGCGCGTACTGCCAGGCCACGTGGTGCGCGAACTGGTCGAGAATGATCGCATCGTCGGGGGACTCACCCCACGCTGCTCGGAGCGAGCCGTGGCGCTCTACCGTACCTTCGTCAAGGGCGAACTGCTGGTGACGAACGCGCGCACTGCCGAGATGTGCAAGCTGACTGAGAACTCTTTTCGGGACGTCAATATTGCCTTCGCCAATGAACTTTCGATCATTTGCAACAGGCTCGGCATCAACGTATGGGAACTGATCAAGCTGGCGAACCGTCATCCGCGCGTCAATGTTCTCCAACCCGGCCCCGGCGTCGGCGGCCACTGCATCGCTGTAGACCCTTGGTTTATCGTTCACAGCAGCCCCGCTGAAGCGCGCCTGATTCGCACTGCGCGTCATGTCAACGATGACAAGCCCCTCTGGGTGATCGATCAGGTCAGTGAGGCAGCCCTTTCGATCGCCGCGGAAAAGGGCATCGATGTGGTCAATGTCCGGATCGCGTGCTTCGGCCTCGCGTTCAAGGCCAATATCGACGATCTCCGCGAGAGCCCCGCTCTGGAGATCGCGCAAGTGCTCGCGGAACGTCATCCCGGAACGGTGGTCGCGGTCGAGCCGCACATCGATGCGCCTCCCGAAGCACTGCAGCGGCTCGGTGTCAAGCTGGTGACCGCAGAGACGGCGCTCAAGCACTGCGATGTCGTCGTCCTGCTCGTCGATCACAGACAGTTTGGGACGCTCAGCCTCGCTCAGCTCGCGCACAAGCGCGTCGTAGACACCCGCGGACTTACTTTGGCCTGAGCGATGGCTTTCTCCGTGATGCAACCAGCACATCCGAAATTCCGAGCGCTTCACTCATGACGCAAGACTCTGTCGCAGCCTTCTTCAGCGATCTCGAGCCGTTCTTCTATGGGCGGAGCATGACGTACGTCGATGTAGGCGCATTCGAAGGCGAGGTGCTTGAAAAATTGATCGAGTCCTCGCTCAAGGTTGGCGAGGCCCATTTGTTCGAACCGAACCCGGACTCTTTCGCCACTCTAGAGCGCCGCGCCAAAGGGATGTTCAAGGGTCGACGTCTGGCGCTCCATGACGTGGCTTTGGGAGCAGAGAGAGGTGTCGTCAAGCTGACGAAAGCACGCAGCATGACTCGCGTTGCGTACGAGCCGAAGAGTACGTCTGACGCATCGAGTTCGTTCGATTCAACGACGGTGGAACGACCGATCGTCACGCTCGACGAAATGCTGGATGTCATTACCGAGCGTCGCATTTCCCTGCTGAAGATCGACGTCGAAGGCTTCGAACTCGAAGTGCTCCGCGGTGCGCAGCGCTTGCTCAGCGAGCAGGCTGCCGATGTGATCTACATCGAAGCAGGCATGAATCCGGAGAGCCGGCAACACACCTACTTTCGCGATATCGACGCGGCACTGACAGCGCACGGCTACCGGTTGTTCCGTGTGTACGAGCAACAGCACGAGTGGCTAGAGGATTCGCCCTTCCTGCGGCGTGTGAATGCGGCGTACTTCAGTCGCCGATTCGGTGATGGCAACCCCTATCGCGTCACTCAGGAGTTGTTTCGTGTACGTGCTGAGGCGACACAAGCGAAGGCCGCGCTTCTGGCTGCCGAGCAGCGAACTGCTGATTTGACAGCAGCGCTTCTGGCCGGCGAGCAGCAAGTCATCGAGTTGATGCGACGGATCGAGGTCCAACAGACGACTTCTGCGGAACTTGCCGATCAACTCGCCGCACAGCAGCAACGCGCCTCGGCCACCGACCTCGAACTCGACGAGGCGCGGCGACTCGCCTCCGAACTTTCGAGAAAGTTCGACTCGCAGAAATTGCGCACAGCAAGAGCCGAGCTAGCTGCTTCCGTCGAGAAGTCTGCGTCGGCTGCCACCATCACATCACTCAAACGGAAGCAGCATCAGTTGACCGATCTCGGTCACGCCGTGATCAAGCAAGCCGTTCGCGCAGATCAATTGTCGCGTCAGTCGGATCTGCAACGCCAGCAGATTCAACAGCAGCTTGCCTACAGGCTGGGGAGCGTACTCGTTGCTTGCAGGCGCCAACCCTCTAAATTGATTGTCTTGCCGTGGCTGCTGATACGCGAAGGGCTGAAGCACCGGCACGACCGTCAGCTGCTGCGAACCGCCGATGCGGCCGCAGCGGGAGCATGGCAGCATCTCGGCGCCCGTCAAGCATGGCGACCCCAGTCCTTTCTGGCGAAGGCAGCACCGCAATGGCTCGCAATCGATACGACACCGGAAGTGGCATCGCTTGGCCTTCGGCTGAGACTGCAGGCGCCGGAAGGTGGTGCAGAGGATGGCGCCATGCTCCTTTTCGAGGGAACCGATGCGTCGGGAAAGACCTTGACGCTGAGCGACACCCACTTCGCTCGAGCGCCAGCGGTCGACGGTCGATACCAAAGACCGCTGGGTGTCGATATCGATACGCTGCACGACTTGCAGATCGCCTTGCCTGACGGCTGCCGAACAGTTCGCATCGCAGTTGTTCGCCACAGCGCTCGACACGTCTTTCGCGTTGTATTCGAGCAGATCAATCGCAGCACCCAGTTGCCGCAGGTTTCATCGCCAGCAGCGCCCATCGCCGAGAGGCCCCGCAGCACAACGACAGCGGAGGCCTCGCCACCGGGGCGGCTGAGGGTTTTGTCCCTGCTCGACCCGTTTTCAGAGCATTGCTTCGCGCCGGAGTTCGATCTCGTCCCACTCCGACGCGGTGGATGGTCTGATCAAGTGACTTCAGGGGCTTGGGACCTGTTCTTCGCCGAGTCGGCCTGGCGCGGAAATGGAGGGACGTGGAACTACTGCATGACGAAGTTCACCGGCACACAGGGCGACGACCTGCGCGGCGTGCTCGCCCTTTGTCGGTCTCGCGGCATCCCTACGGCCTTCTGGAACAAGGAGGATCCTGCAAATTTCGATGTCTTCATCGACGTTGCCAGACAGTTCGATCATGTCTTCACGACCGATGCAGACTGTGTGCAGCGCTACCGAACTCAGTTGGGGCATGACCGCGTTCATGTCTTGCCGTTTGCAGCGCAATCTGCGATGCATCATCCCATCCTGGAGGCGAATCGCAATGCGCGCGTGGCCTTTGCCGGTAGCTGGAACGGTATCAAATATCCTGCCCGCGCCAAGTGGCTTGACATCCTGCTGACGGCGCCGATGGCGCGAGGCATTCTCGACATTTTCGATCGGTATGCGGATGCCGCCGATTCAGCACAACGGTTCCCTGAGCGCTTTGGTACTGCCGTAAGGGGTGCAGTACCGTACGACGTCATCGCAGATCAGGTCTACCGGCGCTACGGCGTCATGATCAACGTCAACTCCGTCGAGGAATCGCCGTCGATGGTGGCTCGACGCGTGTTCGAGTTGGCGGCCAGCGGCACCCCGCTGATCTCCTCGCCCTCGCCCGCTTTGGAGGGCCCCTTCGCGAAAGTGGTCGATGTCGTGACAACGACCGACCAGGTGTCTCGCACGCTGGAAGAACTGCTCTCGGACGAACTCACGTCGTTGAGGCGCAGTGCACGAGGCGTCAGGCTCGTGCATGGCCAGCACACCTATCGACATCGCGCCGCCGAGGTCGCGAAGGCACTCAGTTTGCGAGGCGATTCGACCTCTCCGCCGGAAACCATCACGGCCATCTGCGTTTCCAAGCGACCCGGGTTCCTGGCCCAGATTGCATCCATGATGAATGCGCAGACGCATCCGAGCGTGCGGCTCATCTTTGTCGCACACGGAGACGGCTTCGATCTGGAAAAGGTCAAGGCGGCCTTTGATCGAAGGTTGGAGGCAACCGTGCTACATCTGCCCGGACAGGACTCGGTTTTGGCTGACGGCCTCAATCTCGCGATCGATCGCTCGACGACGCCGCTGCTGGCCAAGATCGATGACGACGATCACTACGGTCCCGACTACCTGGCCGACGCCGCACTTGCATTCAACTACAGCGAGGCCGGCCTCGTTGGCAAGGGATCCTATTTCTGCTTTGTCGAACGAACCAATCAGATGGCCCTACGGTTTCCATCGAAGCACTACCGCTACACGAAGTTGGTGCACGGCGGCACACTGGTCTGGGACCGTCGCCGAACCGGCGAACAGAGATTCGAACGAGTGCGCCAGGGTACCGACACAGCATTCCTGAAGGCACTGCAGGAACGCGCCGTACCCATACTCTCCACGGACCCCTTCAATTTCGTTCACGTGCGGTACGCAGATTCGGCGCAGCACACCTGGCACATCGATGACGATGAGTTTCTCCGCAAGGCCCGCATCCTGCAGGACGGCCTGAATCTCGATATCGCCTACATCTGACATCAAAGCGCAGCACCCATGAGCCCGATCGACATCGACCTCGGCCCGTTGGCCGATCCCCTGATGCTCGCCGTCCGCGAGCAGTACGAGCGTCATTACCAAGAGAAGTACGGTGACGACAAGAAGGGCTTGTATCTCGACGCCGACTGGCGACGGCTGCAGTACGCTGCGTCGCTGATTCCACCGGGAACCCAATCGATCCTCGAGGTCGGCGTCGGACCCGGCCCGATGCTCAATTACCTGACGCTGCTGGAGCGTTTTACCAGCGTCGTCGGCATCGACATTCGTCGGTACAGCAAGTTTCTACAGCTCACGCCTGCGCTCGACTTCCGCATCATGAGCGTCGACAAGCTGCAGTTCCCCGACCGCCACTTCGACGTAGTCTTCTGCATGGAGGTCCTCGAGCACGTGCCCACCGAGGTGATGATGCGCGGCATCGAGGAACTTCGACGCGTCACGAAGAACAAGCTGGTGATGAGCGTTCCGTTCGAAGAGCCGCTGCCGCTGCCCTCGTATCACCTGCAGCGCTTCGATGCACCCAGGCTCCAATCCGTCTTCCCGGATGCAGAGGTCAGCATGCTGCATCGCCCACGGCGTCGCGGTTGGGCTTGGGCCATGTTGACTGAAACGCCGGGGCATGGATTGCCCACGCCCTGATCCACCGTGGAACTCGAGTTCATCGGACACGACGATTGAAGCCGCTACCCACCAAGTTCGATCCGAGATCGCAGAGCGCCTCTCGGATTCTTGATCAGTTGCATCGAGATCATCCGATCAGCGTTGCTTCGACTGACGACGTCGCTGCGGTGTTGTCGTGGAATCGGGATCTGAAGGCCCTCGAGCAACTCAGCACACTGTTACCGGCTCGTGGCGGCATGAAGTACGACGAGGCCTCTCTCGCGCATCGGTCACAGCGTCGGATGAACAAGGCCATTCAGGTCGCCGGACAGGTGAGCGGCGGATCATTTCACACGGTTCTCGATATTGGCTGTGGCCGTGGCGACAACTTGCGCGGGCTCCAGCAACGTGAAAGCTATTGCTATGTCGGCCTCGACATCGATGATCGGCGATTTCCGGCAACCCGATCCCTGCAGGATGCAGAACACTCGGAGCAATTCATCTGCGCCTCGGCGGAATGCATTCCCTTGCCCACTGGCTCGGTTGATCTCGTTGTGAGCTTCAACGTCCTTGAACACTTACCGCAACCCGGCGCCGTGATTCACGAGATCACCCGAGTGCTGCGCAATGGCGGCGTCTTCTTCACGCAGTTCGGCCCTCCCTGGAACGCGCCCTTCGGTCCGCATCTGACGCGATTCAGTGGCGTACCGCACTTGCATCATCTCTTCCCGGACGACGTCGTTGCCCGATTCACGAAGCGCGAAGATGCCTATTGCACCGTGAACCGCTTGCCGCTCAAGGTGTACCGCCAACATCTCTGGAACACACCCTCGACGGATTGCCGCTATTACTGGGAGCACGTGACCTACGATCACGTCTGGGCGTGGCCTCATTTCCTGGAGACTCATCGGCCGACCGATCAGAGCGAGTGCATCGTCAATCGCGTCGACGCCGCGCTGGTCAAGACCGGCATCTGAAGACCCGGCGACCACGCCCCCGCATCAGTCGTCGAGCCGACGGATTCTCGCGTCGATCGCTGACAGCATCTCCTGGCCGAACCGCGCGTTCGCGTGGTGGAAGTCGTTTGCATCGGCAGCATGAAACTCCAGAGGCAGGAATCCATCGTTGGACAGAATGCTCGCTGCGAGTCCCGACATCGAACCGATCGATTCGACCCCGCGCGCCTGCAGCGCGCGTTGAACGACTTGCACCGCCGTGGCATGCAGGACCGCGCCAACGCGCGCCTCGATCGATCTCCCGAACTTCGGATCGTCGCGCCGCGGTGGCGGCGCATGCAGCGCGAAACAACGGACACCTGTTTCCGAAAGGTCGGTCAGGAACTGCATCGAGTATCGGAAGTGATGCAGGACGATCTGCTCGACCACGGCCACCGACAGTGGTTGCCGTGGCCGCTCGCAAACGGCCCAGGGACTGAATCGACGCCAAACGGGATTGCGCAGCAATATCGTCGTCGTGTACGGGATCGAAAAAACGAAGATCCGTCCATCGTCGCCTGAGATGGATTGGGCCCCGATCACTTCGGCGAGTTCACGCGCCGCATCTGCGTCGGTCAACACCACGTCGTTGTCGCGGCGTCGATGAAAGGCTCGCAACGTCGTCGGGAAGGAGAACAGCTTGCGGACGCTGGCCCGACCCAGCGCCGGAAGGTCTTGCGAACCAGGGTTCCGCTCAAGCGCATGACCGAGCGCGACCACGTGGGAATCCCCGAGAATCAGCACCTGCTTCAAGAAGCAGACCCCGCATCCAGCGTGGCTTCGTCACAAAGCGTCGCCAGTTCGATGCGGTTTTCCTCATCGACGCGTTGCTCGCAGGCTTCGACGGATGCCGAGGTCGGGTACGCGTCTTCTCCTTGCGGCCCCCGATAGGTCGCCACGAAGCTCGACATGACGCGTTGCACTCCTTGAGCCGTGACGTTTCGCATGTCCGCATCGAAGCATATCTCGGCAGCCCCGGCCGATGTCACGAGTTCATAGCTCGGGAAGTAGTCGACGTGGTCATGTCGTCGGCACAGTTCGCCTGCCACGGCCCGAAGCACGCTCTTGGAGTAGGAGGTCGCGACGACGACATGATCGCGCGAGGCCGTCGCCGCCAGAGGAACAGGCGACACCGTCAGCAAGAAGCGGAGATCCGGATTGCGCCGGCGAGCGCCGGCGATGAACAACTCCATGTCTTCCAGGACCTCCGAGAATCCTTGATTCCGGAAGCCGTGAACCGAAGCATCGAAATGCCCCGCGATCGTCCCCGGGCACAGAGGATAGGCAGTGCCGTCCCGTTGATCTAGCCACAGTTCGGTCAGCCCCATCGTGAACACCAGAACCTCGGACTCGCGGAACATCCTCTTGAGCGCACGCTCATGCGAACGCCGCAAGGCGATCAGTTCATCCAAGCTGGCAAACCCTCCGGGCTCGATCGTGGGCCGGTAGGCGTCATAGAACCGGCCTTCGGTCTCCCAGACCATCTCGGCGTGATGTTCACCGAACGCCCGCTGGAGCAACTGCAGCAGTTGCTTCGACGTATAGACGTTGCCCGACCGGACCGAGAACAGTCCGTAACCATAGGCAGCCTGCTGGTCGACGGGGAGCAATGACGGCCCAGGTTCGTAATCGATGAAGCTGTAGTTCCGCTCGCGCAAGACGCGGCCGATGTGCTGTGCGAAGCAACTCCCCAGCGTCGCGATTCGGGTCGACTGCGTGATCTCGAACTTCGGGGTGTCGAGGGAGATCGGCTCTTCGGAACGCCACGCCTTGACCGTACGCCGCCAGAAATGCCTGTCGGGAAGATCGGCGTAGGGATGCCGACTCATCGCGGCTGGCTCCCACGGGAGGTTGCGCGAGTCGATGTGGCCGGAGACTGCATGAGGACACGCTCCCTCACCGCAGGGAGTTCGCACTGGTTGGAAGGGCGTTCGCCGTGCCGGATGTCCAGCGCGACCGGCGTCACCGGTTTGCCGTCCAGTCGATTCCCGGCAAACCGGTTGCTCCAGGACGGGCACTCGTCCTTTCGTTCACAGTCCTTGCGCTTCGTCGCATCGCAGTACCAGTCCTGAAAGACGGCCGGCAGCGTTTGCCGGCGAAACTCGTTGTCGACGATCTGGTTCTCGTTCGAAGCATCGCGAAGCTTGATGGCGACGCCGCAGTTGTCGTCGAAGCTGTTGCCCTCGATCCGGTTCCGGTTGCTCCCGTGCGCCATGTAGATCGGATGCAGAAGGCTGCAATCCCCGGCATTGCGTACCCGCAGGAAACTGTTCCCCTTGACGATCGACTCGCTGATCCCCACGAACCGCAGCGCCGCGGTCGACGGAGGCCCCTGAAGACTGCCGATACCCTCGAAGCGGTTCGACAAGACCTTCACAGCAGATGCGAGCTGCTGCCCGACACCTGCTTCGAACGGCGCCTCGATCGACAACGCCGTGCTGTACCGACGCACGTCGAGGCCCTCGATCGTGAGCGGCAGCCGCATGGGGGTCTGCGCCAGAACGCGCAACCACGTGCCCTGGTTCGTCTCTCCATCGAAGATCGGCCGCTGCGTGGAGTCCACGGCCCGGATTGCGATCGGCGGTGGCTCGGTCTTCAGTCTCAGGACATTGCGCTGTCCTCGGTACGTACCCGGAGCCACCAGGATCTCCGTGCCACCCGCTCCGGCCTGCCGGATCGCCACCTGCAGGGCCCGCTCCAGAGACGCCACCGCAGTCCCCGGGCTCGCACCCGAATTGGCGTCCGCGCCGTCCGCCGCCATGTAGACCGCCATGCCCTGCGCCTCGGCCGCGAACGGAAGCGCCAGCATCAGGGTCCAGGCCGCTGCAAACGCCCGACTAAGCGCCAAAATATCGGACCAAGCTCGACGCCGGCCGAGGGTTGGACGTCCAGTCGCGCACAAGATGTCTGAAAGAGTATTCATGGTGGATTGCCCAGCTCGAATTGCCTGCGTGACGGTGGCCGCTGTCCACCGGCTGCTACCGACCATACGCCAAGACCGGTGGATTGGTCCTGACGACAGCGACCCGACGCCTACTGTAGGTCGAGCCGGTTTGCCTGTACTTTCGTGAATCCACTGTCCGCGGAGCACCGCTACGGCCTGTGCTGGTGGCGCCGCCGCATGACGACGCTGGAGCCCCTGCTGGAGGCCCGCGTGATCCATCCGCCGCTGCTCGGTCGAGAGGTCGATGCCCTGCTGGCCTGGGGCCGCAAGCGCGGTACGTCGCGCGCGCTCCGCTGGCCCTGGGCCGCCGACGTGCCCGTCTGGTACGCCGAAGACGGCTTTCTGCGCTCGGTCGGCCTGGGGCACCGCGACCCACCGCTGTCGATCGTGCTCGACCCGGTCGGCATCTACTACGACGCCACCGTGCCTTCGGGTCTGGACGCGCTGGTGCGGGCCGGTCATGACGCCGCACAGCTGGCCCGCGGCGAGGCCCTGGCACGGCAGTGGCGCGCTGCCCGTGTGTCCAAGTACAACCATGCCCCGGAGGCCGTCGTGCCGCACGCCGGCGAGCCCTATGTGCTCGTGGTCGACCAGACCCGCGGCGACGCCTCGATCCGCTGCGGCCTGGCCGACGAACGCAGTTTCCAGCGGATGCTGGAGGCAGCACTGGACGAGCACCCGCGGCACCGGGTGCTGCTGAAGGTGCATCCCGACGTCGTGGCCGGCCGCAAGCGCGGCCACTTCGAGTCGCTGGGTGCGGCCGCGTCACGCATCAGCGTGCTGGCCACGGACGCGCACCCGCCATCGCTGCTGGAGCCGGCACAGGCCGTCTACACGGTCACGTCGCAGATGGGCTTCGAGGCCCTGCTGTGGGGCAAGCCGGTCCGCAGCTTCGGCATGCCCTTCTACGCCGGCTGGGGGCTGACGACCGACGACCTGCCCGCTCCGGCCCGGCGCGTGATGCCGCGGCCGGTCGCGATGGCCGGCCTGGTGCATGCGGCGCTGGTCGACTACCCGCGCTATCTCGACCCCGACACCGGCCGGCGCTGCGAGGCCGAGCGGCTGATCGACTGGATCGCCGCCGCCCGCCACCGGAGCGCCGCGACGTGATGACGCCGCTGCAGGCTCTGCAGCGTTTGGAGCACCGCCTGCTCGAACGCCGCGCCGCACGCACGCCGTCGCTGCTGCAGCGGCTGGCGACCCTGTTGAGCAACGACCCTGCGCCGCCAGACGGTGCGCTCGCGCTGTGCATCGAACTCGGCCTGGTACGGCGCGCACGGCAGCTGCTGGACCGGTCGCCCGCTCTGCTGGCGCTGCCCGCAGCGATCCAGCTCGCCTGGCTGGAGGGCGACTTCGGCGCGCTCGACCGCTGCGCCGCCGATCCGGCCGCCGCGCCTGCGCTGGCGCGCGCGCCGCAGGCGGTGCAGAACCGCTGCCTTTCGATCCTGGCCTCACGCTCACCTCAGGCCGCGCTTGCAGTGGTGCAGGCGATGCCGCGGCGCCCGGCGTGCGCGCCGGCCGTCGCGCTGCGAGCCGGCGAGCCGGACACCGCTGCGGCCTGGCTCCGTGCGTGGCCGTGGCAGATGCACGCCGACTACCTGCTGCTGGCGGCCAACCAGGCCGGAGACGCACGGCAGCGCCTGGCCCTCCTCAACCGCTACCTCGCGCGCCACGGCCTCGCACCGCTGCAATGGCGCCAGGCTGATGCGCCGCTGGGCGTGACCCAGCTCTCGCCGATCGCGCGGGCAGGCACGGCGTCAACAGCAGCCGCCGCGTCGGCCGGAGACGCGCTGCTGTCAGTGGTGATCCCCGCCTACGACAACGCGGTGCACGTCCGGGCCGCGATCGAGTCGATGCTGTGGCAGACGCGAAGGCCCGATGAGATCCTGGTGATCGATGACGCCAGCCGCGATGGCACCGCCGCGATCGTCGAGGCGCTCGCCCGTGAGCACGCAGCGATCCGCGTGATCCGGCTGCCGCACAACCGCGGCGCCTACTTCGCGCGCAACCTCGGCCTGGCCGCCGCGCGCGGCCGCTTCGTGGCCTTTCACGACGCCGACGACTTCGCCCACCCGCAGCGCCTCGATCACGCCCTGGCCCCGCTGCTGGCCGACGAGCAGCTTCATGCGACGACCGGCCGTTGCGTGCGGCTGGCCGACGACGGGCAGTTCGGCGAAGCCCGCGTGTGGCCGTTGACACGCTGGACGCCGATCTCGCTGCTCGTGCGGCGCGAGGTCGTGCTGCGCCGGGTCGGTTACTTCGACGATCTGCGTTTCGGCGCCGACAGCGAGTACGTCGCGCGGCTCAGGCTGCTGCTGGGCGAGCGGCATCACCGCCTCGTCGCGAAGCCGCTGTCGCTGTTCGGTCAGCGCGCGGGATCGCTGACGACCTCCGGCGACGCCGGCTTCGACCGGCAGGGCTGGTCCGGGCCGCGGATCGCCTACCAGCAGGCCTGGACCGAGCGCCACCTCGCGCACCTGCTGCAGGGCGATGACCTCTTCAGGCCGCTGCCCGCGGAAGTGGCCGCGACGCTGGCGGACCTCGACGGCTGAGGGGCGGCTGGGCCGCGTCAGGCAGGCGGCGCAGCCCCGGACAGCCGGGCCGCATCGTAGTGCGTCGCCACGATGTCCCGCGTCAGTGCCAGGTCCTCGGCGCTGTAGGCCCACACGTCGCCCGGTGCCTGGCAGTGTCGCAGCACGGCCGTGCGGAGTGCTCGCCCGGCCACCGGGTCGTCGGGCCGCGCCGCTGCCGCGGTGAGCTGCTGCGCAAAATCTTCGCGGTTCACCCTCGTCACGCTCGCATGGCCGGTGTAGAAGCTGTCGGCAAAGCACAGCACAGGCTTGCCGTGGATCGCCGCCTCGAAGCCCACATTCGAGTTGAGGCAGACAAACACGACGGGGCGCTCGTGAAAGCGAGCCAGGTTTCCGCCGATCCACCGTGCACCGGTCGGCATGCGGTAATCGCGCACGTCCATCGGATGCTTCTTCACCAGCAGTTGCGCCTCGGGGAGCACGGCCCGCAGCTGCCTGGCCACGAAGTCGATGAACTCCTGGTTGTGCTTGAAGGGCGAATACATGACGAACTGCGAGTCCGTCGGCAGTTGGAGTGGCAGCACCACCACCGGGCCGTCGATCGGCGGCGGCTCGGCGACATGCGCCAGCGGCAGTTCGGGATGCTCCGCGCCGAATTGCTTGAGGGCGATGCGCAGATAGTTGAAGAAGTGGTAGCTCTTGTGCTGCATCGGCCGGCGTTGCGGCTGCAGCGAACTGAGCAGCCCATTGAGCGCCATGAAGCCGACGAAGCGCAGCTTCAGCCAGGGCTCGACCGCACGGCGCGGCGGCAACTCGAAGGGCGTGATCGCCTCGAGCACGGGCGATTGCAGCGCCTGCCTCAGGCAGAAGCGCGCATTCAGCCCCTGCGTGCTGAGGCTCGCCGTGCGATAGCGGAACGCGCCGCGCTCGAAGAACACGCAGACGACGCCCAGCGCCTGCGCCGCCACGTGCGCCGCCTGCGAGAACGGCCGGGCATCGGAAAACACCAGGCAGATGTCGACGCGTTCGGCAACGAAGCGCTCCTTGAACCACTCGACCGCGTGAGAGAAGGCGCGCCCGAATTCTGGCGAGCCGGACTGCGCCCAGCCCGCCCGCTCGAAGGCCTGCGGCAGGACATGCTCCTGCGCCGGCGCGCCCGGCTCCCAGACCTGGGCGCGGTCGCCCCCCGCGTACAGGCGATAGGCCGGACAGGACAGCAGGGCAATGACGCTGCCGCCCGAAGGCTGAGCCAACCGCGCCGCCAGCTTGTGGAAGTAGCGGCTGTACGGAGGGTCGAGATAGGCGACATTCATGCCGAGCGTTCTATGCGAGGGTCAACAGGAAAAAGCACGTCACCCGAGGAAGCGGCCGCGCTGGTGTCGCCGACAGCCTGGTACTCGGGCACTGCGCACATCAGCTGCCGTCGCACCTCGTCGGCCGTCGCGCTCTCCGGATGCAGCGCCCGGTCGACCAGCGCCGACACGCGCGACACGTCGGCCTCGATGCGCGCGATCAGCAACCGCGCGATCGGCGTGGGCAGCGTGTGGTCGGCGTCGGCCAGCAGTTCCTCGTAGAGCTTCTCGCCGGCGCGCAGGCCGCTGTACACGATGCCGATCTCGTCGACCGTGTGGCCCGCCAGCCGGATCAGGTCGCGCGCCAGGTCGACGATGCGCACCGGCTCGCCCATGTCCAGCACGTACACCTGTCCGGTCTCGCCGATCGCCGCCGCCTGCACCACCAGCCTCGCGGCCTCCGGGATGGTCATGAAATAGCGCGTGATCTCGGCGTGGGTCACCGTCACCGGGCCGCCCTTGGCAATCTGCTCCTTGAACTTGGGGATCACGCTGCCGCTGGAGCCGAGCACGTTGCCGAAGCGCACGGCCATGAAGCGCGTCGCATGGCCCTGCGAGGCCAGGTGAGAGATCACCATCTCGGCGGCGCGCTTGGTCGCACCCATCACGTTGGTCGGGTTCACTGCCTTGTCGGTGCTGATGAGCACGAAGCGTTCCGCGCCGGCTCGCGCCGCCTCGCTGGCCGCCTGCCAGGTGCCCAGCGTGTTGTTCTGCAGCGCCGCCCAGGCGTTGTGCTCCTCCATCAGCGGCACGTGCTTGTAGGCCGCGGCATGGAACACGATCTGCGGCTGCCAGCGGGCCATCACGTGCCGCAGGTGCGCGGCGTTCTTCACGTCGCCGATCAGGCGCACCAGCGGCAGCGCGGGGAAGCTGTCGCTCAGCGCCTGCTCGATGGTGTACAGGTTGAACTCGCTCAGCTCGTACAGCACCAGCATCGACGGCCCGTAGCGCGCCACCTGCCGGCACAGCTCGCTGCCGATGCTGCCGCCGGCGCCGGTGATCATCACGCACTTGCCCTTCAGGCACTCCGAGATGCCGGCTTCGTCCAGCACCACCGGCTCACGGCCCAGCAGGTCGTCCGGCTCGATGTCACGCACCCGGCTGACGGCGGCGCCTTCCAGCAGCTCCTCGGCCGAGGGCACGGTGAGCACCGGCAGGCCGGTCTCGGCGGCCAGGTCGATCACGCGGCGGCGCGCCGAGCCGCGCAGCGAGGGCATGGCGATGATGACGTGGCTGATGTCGAGCAGCCGCACGTGCTCGACCACGCTCGCCAGCGGGCCGATCACCGGCACGCCGCCGATGCGGGCGCGCTGCTTGGCCGGGTGGTCGTCCAGCAGGCCCGCCACCACCCAGCCCTGGTGCTGCAGGCCGGCCAGCAGCAGGCGCGCCGCGTCGCCCGCGCCGAGCACCAGCGCCCGGCGCGTCTCGCGGGCGCTGCCGGAAATGCGGGCACGCAGGTGTTCATAGAGCATGCGGTAGGCGATGCGCACGCTGGCCAGGCCCATCAACGCGACGATCGGGTGCAGCGCCAGCACCGCACGCGGGATGGCGCGCAGCTCGGCCCACATCACCACGCCGGCAGCCAGCCCGCCGGCCAGCACGCAGGCGATCGTCAGGCGCTTGATCTCGCCGAAGCCGGAGAAGCGCCACATGCCGCGCGGCACGCGCAGCAGCAGGAACACCGCCACGTAGAGAACCACGATGCCCAGCAACACCCAGCCGTCGTAGCCGGGCCGCGCACTGAGCCAGCGCTCGAAGCCGAGCCGGAACAGGTAGGTGAACTGCCAGCAGACGGCGATGACCGCGGCGTCGATCAGCAGCGCCAGCCGCTCGCGATGCGGGCGCACGCGGCTCAGCCGAGCGTCGAGCCAGTGCCACACGGAAGGCGTCGGGGTCATGAAGGGCGGGAAGACGGCACGGCAGCGATTATCGTTTTCCGCTTCCCAGCAGCAGTTTCACCGAGCGCCACAGCACGCACAGGTCGGACGCGGTCGACGCGCGGTCCGCGTAGTCGGCGGCCAACTGCAGCTTGCGCGGCAACAGCACCTCGACGTACTCGCGCTCGGGGTCGGCGGCCTGGGCCAGCAGCGCACTCTCGTCCAGGTGGGCCAGCGAGGCCGGATCGGTGATGCCGGGCCGCACCGCCAGCACGCGCTCGCGCAGCGCCGCCGGGTACTGCGCCACGTAGCGCGGCAGCTCGGGCCGCGGGCCGACGACGCTCATGTCGCCGTACAGCACGTCGATCAGCTGCGGCAGCTCGTCGAGCCGGCGCTCGCGCAGCCAGCGGCCCACGCGCGTGATGCGGGCGTCGTCGCCCACCGTGAGCGCCGGGCCGCGCAGCGGCGCGTCTGCCACCATGGTGCGGAACTTGTGGATGCGGAACGGCCGGCCGAGGCGCCCCACGCGCTCCTGGCGGAAGAACACCGGCCCGGGGGTGTCGAGCCGGATCGCCAGCGCGGTCAGCAGCAACAGCGGCGACAGCAGCAGCAGGCCGCCCACCGCGAACACCAGGTCGACCAGTCGCTTGGCCATGCCGGCGCCGCGCGCGATCAGCCCCGCAGCAGCAGCTGCCGCACGGCCGCGATCACGCGCTCGATGTCCGCCTCGCTCATCTTCGTGTACAGCGGCAGGCTCAGCATGCGCTCGTAGGCGTGCTGGCTGTGGGGAAACTGCGCTGCATCCAGGCCGTAGCGCTCGCGCCAGTACGGGTGCAGGTGCAGCGGGATGTAGTGCACGCTGACGCCGATGCCCAGCTCGAACAGCCGCTCGATGAAGCGGTCGCGCGCGAGCGGCGCGTCGTCGGTCAGCCGCAGCACGTAGAGGTGCCAGGCGTGCAGGTCGCCCGCGGCGGGTTCGGGCGGCAGCTGCACCGGCAGGTCGGCGTACGCCGCGCGGTAGCGCTGCGCGATCGCGGCGCGCCGCTGCTGGAAACCGCGCGCTCGCTTGAGCTGGTGGATGCCCAACGCTGCGGCGATGTCGGTCAGGTTGTACTTGTAGCCCGGCGCGACGATCTCGTAGTGCCAGCTCGGCGCTTGGGCCGTGAAGCGGTCGAAGGCGTCGCGGCTGATGCCGTGCAGGCGCATCACCTTCACGCGCTTCGCGAGCTCGGGGTCGCGCGTGACGACCATGCCCCCCTCGCCGGTGGTGATGGTCTTGTTGGCGTAGAAGCTGAACACCGTGGCGTCGCTCGCCAGCGTGCCGACCAGTGCGCCGCCGCAGGTGGTGGGCAGCGCGTGCGCCGCGTCCTCTACCACCTTCAGGCCGTGCCGGCGCGCAATGGCGAGGATCGCGTCCATGTCCACCGCCAGACCGGCGTAGTGGACCGGGATGATGGCCTTGGTGCGTGGCGTGATCGCCGTCTCGACTGCGGCCGGGTCGATGTTCAGCGTGGCCGGATCGATGTCGACCAGCACCACGTCGGCACCGAGGTAGCGCACCACCTCCGCCGTCGCGGTGAAGGTGTGGGTGGTGGTGATGACCTCGTCGCCCGGGCCGATGCCCAGCGCCTCGAGCGCGAGGTGCAGGCCAGCGGTGGCGGAATTGACCGCGATGGCCTGCAGCGACGGATCGCCCAGGAAGGCTGCGAAGTCCTGCTCGAAGCGCCGCGCCTTCGGTCCGGTGGTGACCCAGCCCGACCGCAGCGTGTCGACGACCTCGGCGATCTCCTCGTCGCCGATCTCGGGCAACGCGAACGGCAGGAAGGGCGGTGCCGTCATGGATTCGGGCGTCCGATCGCGTGGTACTCGATGCCGAGTTCCTTCATCAGCGCCGGCTCGAACAGATTGCGTCCGTCGAACACCAGCGGCGTGCGCAGCGTGGTCCGGATCGCATCGAAATCGGGACTGCGGAACTCCTTCCACTCGGTCACGATCACCAGCGCGTCGGCCCCCTTCAGCGCGGCCACCGCCGAGTCGGCGTAGCTCAGTCCCGCTTGGCCGGGCATGGCACGGCGGGCCTCCACCATCGCCACCGGGTCATAGGCCGTGACCTGGGCCCCCGCCGCGGTGAGTCGCTCGATCAGCACGCGGCTCGGCGCCTCGCGCATGTCGTCGGTACCGGGCTTGAAGGCCAGGCCCCAGAGCGCGAAGCGCTTGCCGCTCAGATCGCTGCCGAAACGGGCGACGATCTTGTCACCCAGCACCTGCTTCTGGCGCTCGTTGACCGACTCCACGGCACTCAGCAGTTCGAGCTCCTGACCCGCCTCGCTCGCCGAGCGGATCAGCGCCTTCACGTCCTTCGGGAAGCACGATCCGCCGTAGCCGCAGCCGGCGTAGAGGAACTGCGTGCCGATACGCGGGTCGCTGCCGATGCCCTGGCGCACCAGCTCGATGTCGGCCCCCACCGCCTCGGCAACGCGCGACAGTTCGTTCATGAAGCTGATGCGGGTCGCGAGCATGGAGTTCGCGGCGTACTTGGTGAACTCGGCGCTCTTCAGGTCCATCACGAGCACGCGGTCGCGGTTGCGCACGTAGGGCGCGTAGAGCGAACGCATCAGCAGGATGGCGCGCTCGTCGTCGGCGCCGATCACCACGCGGTCGGGGCGCATGAAGTCGGCCACCGCGGCGCCCTCCTTCAGGAACTCGGGGTTGCTGACGACAGCGAACTCGAGCTTCACGCCGCGCGCCGCCAGCGCTGCATCGATGGCCGCGCGCACCTTGTCGGCGGTGCCGACCGGCACCGTGCTCTTGTCGATGACGACCTTGTAGTCGGTCATGCGCTCGCCGATCGCGCGTGCCGCCGCCACCACGTACTGCAGGTCCGCCGAGCCGTCCTCGTCGGGCGGCGTGCCGACGGCGATGAACTGCAGCGTGCCGTGCGCGACCGCGCGATCGACGTCGGTGGTGAATTCCAGCCGCTTCGCCGCGGCGTTGCGCTGGACCACCTCTTCCAGCCCCGGCTCGTGGATCGGGATGCCGCCGGCATTGAGCATCTCGATCTTGCGTGCATCGAGGTCCAGGCACAGCACGTGGTTGCCCATTTCGGCCAGGCACGCGCCGGTGACCAGTCCGACATAGCCGGTACCCACCACGGTGATCTTCATCGCAAACACCCTCTCCAGTTCATCGATCCTTGACCAGCCATGCCATGCGGTGGGTGCGCAGCAGCGGCAGCACGGCGTTCGTCCAGGCCGGCAGCCCGGCATGCAGCCGCGCGGCGGCGCGCGCCAGCGGCGGAGCCAGGGTCAACCGCCGCACCGTGCAGCGCGCCTGCGGAAACAGCGCGCGAACCTGCGCCGTGGACACGCCCCGGACGTCGGCGTTGCGCGGATTGTCGACCGCGAAGTCGTAGTGCAGGACCCCGCCACCAGGCCGCACCCACCGCCAGATTGTCGCAGCCAGCCGTTGCCGGGTCGCGTCGTCCAGCAGCGAGGAAAACACCGTGAACAGCAGCACCGCGTCCTGGCTCTCGGGCGCCACGTGGGCGCGCGTGGCATCGCCCTCGATCAGTCGCACGGCGCTCGGCAGCACGGCGCGGGCCGCGACGACCCGATCCGCCTGCAACTCGATCCCCGCCAACCGGCCCGGCTCGGCCCCCAGCCGCAGCAGGTCGAGCAGGTTGCCCCCGGCGCCGCAGCCGACCTCGAGCAGGTCGCGCCCCGTCAGATCCGCCCAGCCGTGCGCACGCCACAGCGCGACCATCGCGCGCAGGCGCTCCTGCTGGGCCTGCAGCGCGGCGGCATCGAACAGGCCATAGCGCCGCGCATCGGCCCGTGGGTCGCGGCGGGCATAACGCTCGGCAACAGCCCGGGCCTCGTCGTCGTCCTCGACCAGCGGGCTCATCGGGTCAGCGTGCCGAAGGCGGGCGACGGCGAGCGGCCGCGCAGCACGTCGAACCAACCGCACAGCGTGCCGAGGCCGTAGCCAGCGTGGTAGGTCGCGATCACCAGCGGCAGGCGCAACAGCAGCTCGTAGCCCTCGTCACGCGCGATGGCCAGCGACACGGCCAGCACGTACACGCCGTACAGGTTGCCCAGCAGCACGGCGCCTCGGCCGGCAGCCGGCCACACCAGACCCAGCAGCGCCGACAGGGCGAGCGCCGCGACGAAGGCGCCCGGCGCCAGCTGGCGCAGCGCCGCCGCCTGCCCATGCTTGCGCATCACGAAGGGCTTCCAGTAGCCGTATTGCAGTTGCTGCCGGAACAACTGGCCCAGCGTCTCGCGCGGGCGGTAGGCCGACACGATGCGCGCGCTCTGCCAGACCACCGCGCCGCGGCGCGTGAGACGCAGGTTGTGCTCGTCGTCCTGGTTGCGCACCAGGTCCTCGTCGAACAGGCCGTAGCGGTCGAAGGTGGCTCGCGGCCAGCAGCCGAGGTAGACGGTGTCGACCGGGCCTTCGTGGTCGAGCGCGCGCGAGCGCGCCCCGCCCGTGACCCAGCGCGACTGGAAGGCCGCCGCGACGGCCTCCTGGGTGGCGCCCTCGCCTTCGGCGCGCCACGGACCGCCGACATTCGCCGCGCCGGTGCGATCCAGCGCGGCCAGGCACTCGACGATGTAGTCGCTTTCGTAGCGGGTGTGGAGATCCATGCGGACGATGACCTCGCCACGCGCGCGCTCGATGCAGCGGTTCAGCCCGCTCGAGACGATGCGCCGCGGGTTGTCGATCATCGCGAAGCGCGGGTCGGCCGCACAGCGCTGCGCCAGCAGGTCGCGCGTGCCGTCGTCGCTCATGCCGTCGGCCACCAGCACCTCGAGCGCCACGCCCTCCGGCAGCTCCTGCGCGGCCACCGCGTCGCAGAAGGCCACCACATGTGCCCGCTCGTTGCGGCAGGGGGCGATCACGCTGATGCGACGCTGGTTCATCGAGAGGCCTTTCTGTTCATGCGGTCGGCGCCGGCGCCCTCAGCCGCAGCGAATCGTAGAGCGCCGCCATGCGATCCATCTGCACCCGGCGCGACGCGCGCTGCACCGCCAGCTCACGGTTGCGCTGGCCTTCACCGCGAGCGAGATCGGGCTCGTCATGCAGCCGCAGCAGGGCCGCGGCCAGCGCACTCGGGTCGCGCGCCGGGACGATGAGATCGGTGTCGCCGGCGATCCACTGCCGGTTGGCGGGCAGGTCGCTCGCCACCACCGGCAGGCCGCAGGCCATCGACTCGAGCAGCGAGACCGAGGTCGCGTCGCTGCTCGGCACGCTGAGCGACACGCGCGAGCGCTGCAGCGTTGCGATCATCGCCGCGTCGCCCACCCGCCCCAGGAAACGCACCGATTCCGCCGGCAGCGCCAGCTCGGCGGCCAGCGCCTTCAGCGCTGCCTCGTCGGGCCCGCCGCCGAGCAGGTGCAGCGTGGCGTTGGCCTGCGGACGCACCGCGCGCAGCCGCGCGAAGGCGCGCAGCACGGTGTCGATGTTGTAGTTGGCCTCCCAGCTGCGCAGGCTGGTGATCTCGAAATCGGCGGCCGGCTTGCCGGGGCGGAAGCGGTCGGTGTCGGCACCCCACAGCACCTCCTCGCAGCGCGCCGTGACGCCGTAGCGGCGGATCTCGGCCAGCATGTCCTGCGAGTCGGCGGTGATGAGCCGCGCGCGCTTGAGCGACCAGCCCACCAGCGCCGTCATCGCGCCGCCGCGCAGGCCCGGTGCGCGCGGCGTGACCAGGATGTCGGAGCCCCAGGCCGTCAGCACGCGCGGCACCTGCGCGCCCAGCGAGCAGGCCGCCGCCCACAAGCCATAGGAGGTGACGTAGTGACCGTGCAACCACTGCGGCGACAGCCGGCGCGCGAGGCGCTGCACCTCGGGCAGCGCGAGGAACCAGCCCGCGCCGTCGCCGCCGGGCCGCACCGCGATCACGTCGCTGGCGCCCGGCACCTCGGCCGGGCGGCGCGTGAGCACCACGCAGTCGAAGCCGCGGTCGGCAATCTCGCGCACCCAGCGCTGCGTGTGCAGGTTGCTCGCGTCGGCGAAGAACAGGATGCGTTTCATGACGACACCCCGCTCGCMGCGTACGGCAAGCGACCCTCCGTGAGGGTCGGGCCTTGCTTGGGGCGGCCCGGCGCTACGGCCCGCGGCATTGACGACACCCCGCTCGCAGCGTACGGCRAGCGACCCTCCGYGAGGGTCGGGCCTYGCTTGGGGCGGCCCGGCGCTGCGGCCCGCGGCATTGACGACACCCCGCTCGCCGCGATGATCGCCACTGAAGGTCTCACGCGTCTTCCCCGCGCGCCCAGGCTTCGTAGGCCAGCCGCGCCGGCTCTCCGTAGCTGGCCTCGTGCTGCTCGATCCACGCCCGGTCGAGCTCGCGCGTGTCGCCCACCACCCGCGCCGGCTGGCCCTCGACGACGGCGAAGGCCGGCACGTCGCCGCTCACGTAGCTGCCGGCCTTGACCAGCACGCCGCGGCCGAGCGTGCTGCCGGGCGCGATCACGCTGTGCGGCCCGATGAAGCTCCAGGCACCCAGCGCCACCGGCGCGCGCTGCACGCCGGCCGGCGCCGCGTGGCCCCAGTAATGCTCGCGCTCCAGGCGCAGTGCCAGGTGGCTGGAATGCGTCAGCACCGAGACGAAGTTCGTGATCTGGCAGCCTTCGTCGATGCGCAGGCCGCCCGAGGCGTCGATGAAATTGAACTGCCCGATGAACACGTGGTCGCCCAGCACGAGCCGTTCGCGGGCCTCCACGTGGGTGTGGCTGCCGATGCGGCTGTGGGCCCGCCAGCTGCCGTCGGCGCTGCGCACGCCATAGACCATGCGAGGCGCGACGAGGCGCTGCCAGAGGCCGATCAGGGGTCGTGTCAAGCCGTTCATGCCGGCCCGGATTGTGGCTCGCGCCGGCCGCCGAACAAGGCCGTCCAGGGCAACTTGGTATCGCGAAGAAACAGCGCCAGCGCGACCACGATCGCCACGCCGTAGGCCAGCGAGGTCGCGAGCGCCGCGCCCGCCGCCCCGTGGCGCGGGATGCTCCAGGCCGCGATGGCCAGCGTGAGCGTGAGCGACAGGCCGGCGATGCCGGCCGACCACTGCGGCCGGCCGCGGTGGTTGGTGTAATAGGCCGACAGGCTGGACGCCGCGGCGTAGCCCGCGATGCCCGGCAGCAGCAGCGCCAGCGGCAACACCGCGCCGGCATAGTCGGGACCCAGCACGGCCGGCAGCGCGAACGCGGCGCCCGCGTACAGCAGCGGCGCCGCCAGCAGCGTCGCGAGCAGGTTCACCTGCACCGCGCGCAGGGTGGTCCACGCGGCCTGCTGCGCGTCGGGCGCGCCGATGCGGTGGTAGGCCGACACGGTGACGGCCGACGACAGCAGCCACAGCAGCTCGGCCACCTGCACCGCCACCGAGTAGACGCCCGTCTCGGCAAGCCCGCCGTGGCGCTCCAGCAGGAACAGCGTGGCGCGGTAGTTCAGCAGGCTCACCAGGTTGGTCGCGCCGATCGTCGCAACGAAGCGCCACCGATCGCGCAGCACGCCGGGCTGCGGCGCGGCCGGGCCGGCATCGTGCCGTGCGGCCCATCCGGTGCCGATGCCGACCAGTGCCTTGCCGAGCACCCAGGCTGCCAGCACCGCGAGCACGGTCGGCGCGGTGCCCGCCGGCGGCCACACGGACCCTGCGGCCAGCAGCAGCGCCAGCACGAGGGCCGGCGCCGCCACCTGCGGCACGTTGAGCGGGCCCATGCGCCCCTGGCCCAGCCACAGGCCGCTGGCGGTCGGCACCAGCAACAGGAAGGGCGCGGCCAGCGCGAGCAGCCACAGGTGGCGGTAGGGCACCGCCTCCGCCCACGCCGACACGACCAGCAAGCCCGCGGCAGCCGCCAGACCCAGCCCCAGCGCCGCGCGCAGCAGCGCAGCGAGCAGCGGTGCCGGCGGCGCCTCGCGGTGCGACACCTCGCGCGCCAGCAGCAGGCCCAGCCCGGAGAACAGCGTCAGCAGCGCGGCCTCGACCGCGACGAACAGCGCGAACGCCCCTTGCACCGCCGGCCCGAGCCGGGCCACCGTGACCAGGATGGCCAGGCCGAGCAGCACCGCGGCGAGGCGCGCCGCCAGGTTCAGGGCGGCGCCACGGGCGAGCGAGCGTGGGGGCATCGGGGCGGTCGGCAGCGAGGAAGGGCGGCGACCGATTGTCGGGGACGACGCTGCCTCCGCCGGCCCCGGCCCGGGGTTCCGGCCGCCGGGACGGAGCCAGTCTCTAAAATCCGCCGCTTGCCTGCCGCGTGCGCCCTGCCCGCGTGCCGGCACTCCCAGGACCGACTCATGACCACCACGCCCCCGAACGCCGCCGCGCCCGGCACCGACGACAACCAGCTGATCGCCGAACGCCGCGAGAAGCTCGCGGCGCTGCGCGCGCAGGCCAAGGCCACCGGTGGCGCGGCCTTCCCCAATGATTTCAAGCCGGGCGACCATGCCGTCGACCTGCACCGCCTGCATGAGGGCAAGACCGCCGAGGAGCTGGAGGCGCAGGCGATCCCGGCCCGCATCGCCGGGCGCATGATGCTCAAGCGCGTGATGGGCAAGGCCTGCTTCGCGACGGTGCAGGACGGCTCGGGCCGCATCCAGCTCTATGTCACCTCCGACGCCGTCGGGCCGGAGGCGCTGGCCGCCTTCAAGCACTGGGACCTGGGCGACATCCTCGGCGCCGAGGGCACGCTGTTCAAGACCCGCACCGGCGAGTTGAGTCTCAAGGTGAGTGCGATCCGCCTGCTGACCAAGAGCCTGCGGCCGCTGCCCGACAAGTTCCACGGCATGGCCGACCAGGAGCTCAAGTACCGCCAGCGCGAGGTCGACCTGATCATGGACGAAGCCTCGCGCGAGCGTTTCCGTGCGCGCAGCAAGGCCGTGAGCTCGATCCGGCAGTTCATGGTCGAGCACGGCTTCCTCGAGGTCGAGACGCCGATGCTGCACCCCATCCCCGGCGGCGCGAACGCCAGGCCCTTCGTGACCCATCACAACGCGCTCGACCAGCAGATGTTCCTGCGCATCGCGCCCGAGCTCTACCTGAAGCGCCTGGTGGTGGGCGGCTTCGAGCGGGTGTTCGAGATCAACCGCAACTTCCGCAACGAGGGCGTGTCGGTCCGGCACAACCCCGAGTTCACGATGATGGAGTTCTACGCGGCCTACTGGACCCATCACGACCTGATGGACTTCACCGAACAGATCCTGCGCCACGCCGCGCGCAAGGCGGTGGGCACGGCGCAGCTCAGCTACGGTGGACAGGCGGTCGACCTGGAGGCGCCGTTCGCGCGGCTGAGCGTGCGTGACTCGCTGGTCGCCCATGCCGGGCTGAGCGCGGCCGAGGCCGTCGACCCGGGCGTGCTGCGCGCGAAGCTCGAGGCCCATGGCGAGAAGGTACCGGCGCAGCGGTCGCTCGCCGAACTGCAGTTCGGCCTGTTCGAGGCGGCGGTCGAAGAGAAGCTGTGGCAGCCGACCTTCATCGTCGACTACCCGGTCGAGGTGTCGCCGCTGGCCCGCGCGTCCGACAGCGACCCGGCCATCACCGAGCGCTTCGAGCTCTTCATCACCGGCCGCGAGTTCGGCAACGGCTTCTCGGAGCTCAACGACCCCGAGGACCAGGCCGCCCGCTTCGCGGCCCAGGCCTCGAACAAGGACGCCGGTGACGAGGAGGCGATGTACTTCGACGCCGACTACATCCGCGCGCTCGAGCACGGCCTGCCGCCCACCGGAGGCTGCGGCATCGGCATCGACCGCCTGATGATGCTGTTGACCGACTCGCCGAACATCCGCGACGTGATCCTGTTCCCCGCGCTGCGGCGCGAGGGCTGAACCGAGCGGCGCGCGCCGCAGCGTGGCGTCGACGCAGACTCTCCCTATGCAGTCGATCGCATAGGTCGACCGCCTGCGCGCCTGCTCCGCTGTTGCTCCACCAGGTAGCAAGTGACGCCGCCGCCGCCTCGGATGGCGCAGCCGGTAGCAATCCTTCTTCGCGATTACTGCAATGGATCGGTCGTTGCGCGGCCCCCTGTGCCGCGTGGCACGAACCCTGCCCTGTCAGACGGCAAGGCAACGGGCGCGCGGCAAATGCAGCGCGGTCCGACCGATGGCTCGCTCATCCCACTTTCTTTGGAGACACCCCATGCGCTACGCCAATCCCGGCTCGTCCGATTCCAAGGTCGCTTTCAAGGCCCAGTACGACAACTTCATCGGCGGCAAGTTCGTGGCGCCCGTGAAGGGACAGTATTTCGACGTGATCACGCCGATCACCGGCAAGACCTACACGCGTGCGGCCCGCTCCGGCCCCGAGGACATCGAGCTGGCGCTCGATGCCGCCCACGCCGCCGCCGACAAGTGGGGCCGCACCTCGGCGGCCGAGCGCGCCAACGTGCTGCTGAAGATCGCCGACCGCATCGACGCCAACGTGGAGCTGCTGGCCTACGCGGAATCGGTGGACAACGGCAAGCCGATGCGCGAAACGCTCAACGCCGACATCCCGCTGAGCGCCGACCACTTCCGCTACTTCGCCGGCTGCGTGCGCGCCCAGGAAGGCGGCGTCAGCGAGATCGACGAGACCACGGTGGCCTATCACTTCCATGAGCCGCTCGGCGTCGTCGGCCAGATCATTCCCTGGAACTTCCCGATCCTGATGGCCGCGTGGAAGCTCGCGCCGGCCCTGGGCGCGGGCAATTGCGTGGTGCTGAAGCCGGCCGAATCGACCCCCGTGAGCATCCTGGTGCTGGCTGAGCTGATCGCCGACCTGCTGCCCCCGGGCGTGCTCAACATCGTCAACGGCTTCGGCCGCGAGGCCGGCATGCCGCTGGCCACCAGCAAGCGCATCGCCAAGATCGCATTCACCGGCTCCACCTCCACCGGCCGCGTGATCGCGCAGGCCGCAGCCAACAGCCTGATCCCGGCCACGCTGGAACTCGGCGGCAAGTCCCCCAACGTCTTCTTCGCCGACGTGATGGACAAGGACGATGCCTTCCTCGACAAGGCGATCGAAGGCCTGGTGCTGTTCGCGTTCAACCAGGGCGAGGTCTGCACCTGCCCGTCGCGCGCCCTGATCCACGAATCGATCTACGACAGCTTCATGGAGCGTGCGCTCAAGCGCGTGGCCGCGATCAAGCAGGGCAGCCCGCTAGACACCGACACGATGATCGGCGCGCAGGCCTCGAAGGAACAGCTGACCAAGATCCTGTCCTACCTCGACCTGGGCAGGCAGGAAGGCGCGCAGGTGCTGATCGGCGGCCAGCAGGCCCAGATGAGCGGCGACCTCGACGGCGGCTACTACGTGCAGCCGACGATCTTCAAGGGCCACAACAAGATGCGCATCTTCCAGGAAGAGATCTTCGGGCCGGTGCTAGCCGTGACCACCTTCAAGGACGAAGCGGAAGCCCTCGCCATCGCCAACGACACGCTGTACGGCCTGGGCGCCGGCGTGTGGAGCCGCAACGGCAACGTGGCCTACCGCATGGGCCGCGCCATCAAGGCGGGCCGCGTGTGGACCAACTGCTACCACGCCTACCCCGCGCACGCCGCCTTCGGTGGCTACAAGGAGTCGGGCATCGGCCGCGAGAACCACAAGGTCATGCTCGACCACTACCAGCAGACCAAGAACCTTCTCGTCAGCTACAGCGAGAACAAGCTCGGCTTCTTCTGATCGCGAAGCCGGCGCTGCGCCTGCAAACCAGAGGGGGTGGGCATCCACCCCCTTTTTCAATGGGTGACCCACATGGTTGAAAAAGTCATTGCCACACCCGCGACGGTCGAGCTCATCGAGCTGCTCAAGCAGAAACATGGCGAGCTCATGTTCCACCAGTCGGGTGGGTGCTGCGACAACAGCGCCGCCAACTGCTACCTGCCCGGCGAGCTCACCATCGGCGCCGGTGATGTGTACCTCGGCGACATCGGCGGCTGCCCGTTCTACATCAGCAAGTCACAGTACGAATACTGGCGCCACACGCAGCTGATCATCGACGTGCTCGACGGCCACGGCGGCGGCACCTTCTCGCTCGAAGGGCCGGAAGGCAAGGCCTTCCACACGCGCTCGCGGCTGTTCACCGACGAAGAGTTCGCACAGATCCTGGACGACGAACGCGCGGCAGCTCAGCGGTGACGGAAGACCGGCTTGCGCTTGTTCGCGAACGCGTCCATGCCTTCCTTCTGATCCTCGGTGCCGAACAGCGACTGGAACATGCGCCGCTCGAACCACACGCCGTCGGACAGCGGCGACTCGTAGGCGCGGTTCACGCACTCCTTGGCCACCAGGATGGCCGGCAAGCCCATCGCGCCGATCGCATCGGCCGCCTCCTGGGCCTCCGCCAGCAGGCGCTCGGCCGGCACCACGCGTGACACCAGTCCGGCGCGCTCGGCCTCGGCAGCGTCCATCATGCGTGCCGTCAGGACCAGGTCCATCGCCTTGGCCTTGCCCACCGCGCGCGGCAGGCGCTGCGTACCGCCGGCGCCGGGAATGATGCCGAGCTTGATTTCCGGCTGCCCGAAGCGCGCCGTGTCCGCGGCGATGATCAGGTCGCACATCATCGCCAGCTCGCAGCCGCCGCCCAGCGCGTAACCGGCCACCGCCGCGATCACCGGCTTGCGCACGCTGCGCACCGCCTCCCAGTTGCGGGTGATGAAGTCGCGCTTGTAGGCGTCCATGTAAGTCTGAGAGGCCATGCCGCCGATGTCGGCGCCAGCCGCGAAGGCCTTCTCGCTGCCCGTGATGACCACGCAGCCGATGGCGTCGTCGGCGTCGTAGGCCCGCAACGCATGCCCCAGTTCGTCCATCAGCGCATCGTTGAGCGCATTCAGCGCCTTGGGCCGGTTCAGGGTGATCCAGCCGGTCTTCAGCGCGGCGCTGCCGCGCACTTCGGTCAGCAGATGCTGGTAGTCCATGTCGGAGGGTCCTTTCGCAGTAGGCGCCACTGTAACGGCCAGGGGCGTGCTGTCTTGCGCAGTTGTCTCGCTGCCGGCGTCCGGGCCTGCCCACGGCCACGACAACTTACGATAGGCTTACATTCTTGCGAGGCCCGCAGGAACGCATGAGCACCATCTACCGCAAGACGGAACAAGGTCGCACCGAGATCGCCACCCGCGCCCAGCGGTTGGCGCCGCGTCTGAGACAAGCGCTGATCCTCATCGACGGCAAATGCTCGGACGACGAGCTGCGCAAGCTGATCCCTGCGCCGGCAGACGACATCCTGCACGCGTTGCTGGAGCAGGGCTACATCGAAGTGATCTCCGTCACCGCGGTGCATGTGGTGCTGCCCGCCAAGGAAGTCCGGCCCCCGGTCAACGCCGTGGTGCTGACGCCCGGCGAGACGCGGCAGCGCGCCGTGCGCTGGATGAGTTCCCACCTTGGCCCCTACGCCGATTCGATGAACCTGCGCGTCGAGAAGGCCAAGACGCCCGAAGCGTTGCAGGCCGCGCTGGCACTGGCAGGCAACGTCGTGCGGCAGCAGCTCGGCGAGGCGAAGGCCCAGGAGTTCGAGCAGCACGTCGGCCTTGCGCCCACCGGCCACTGAGGCCGGCAGATCGCTGCGGCCCGCGCGCCGGTCAGCGCAGCGCCGATCCGCCAATCGGCTCGTCGGCCGCCTGCTGCGGCAGGCGTTCGATCATCAGGTCGATGAATTCATCGGCCCCGCGTCGGATCACGATGCGCACCGGCAGGTACTGGAGGCTGGGAGCGAACCAGGCCTCGATGCTGAGCGAACTGGCGTCGCCTTCCCGCTGCGGCCGCAGGTGCCATGCCGGCACCGGGCCGAACGGGGTGGCCAGCGCCTCCTCGCCGATCACGTCGTACACCCACCGATCCACGCGCCGCGGCAGCGCCAGCGGCATCTCGATGCGTCCACCGGGATGCAGGCGCTCGGCACCGGTGGTGAACAGGTAGGTCAGTTGCACGAACTGGCTGGCGGTGTCCTGCAGCGCCGGCAGGCCGGGATGGCGCTGGCCGTTGGCGAGCGTCACGCCGTCGGCGTCGAAGCGCAGGCTGGCCGTTCGCGTGCGGCCGAAAGCCACCTGAGTCTGCTCGTCGTAGCGGCGTGGCACCAGGCCTTGCGGGGTGATCTCGCCGTCGCTCGTCATGCGCCGCTGCATCAGCGGTGCGAAGCCCGGCCCGACCACCACATCCAGGTGCACCTGGTAGCGATCGCCGTCGCGCAGCCACTCGACCTGTGCGGTGCCGAGCACCTCTCCGCGCACGTAACCGGTGAGCGTGTAGCTCAGGCGGGTCGACGCCGGCCAGGCGAAGGCGGGTTCCCCCGGCGGTGGGCTGCCGGGCGCGCTCGCCGCGGCTTCGCCGACCGCCGCCGGCGCAGCGCCATCGGCCAGCGCAGGCGTCGACTCGGACGCGGCCGCTTCGGGCGCGGAGGCCGGCGCTGACGCCACTTCGGCGATCGGCTCGACCGGCTCGGCTTGCGGCGCCGACGCCGGGATCGCCACCGGCGCAGCCGCGGGGGCTGGTGCCCGGCGCCGCGGTGGCGCTGCCGGTGTCGGCGCAACGACCGGCGGGGCCTCCTGCTGCAGTTCGCGAACGAAGGCGGCTTGCAGCCTTGGCGGTCTGTCCGCGGCCTGCGAGTTCTCGCCGAGCAGCGCACCGACGCGATCGGCCAGCCACAGGTGCAGCAGCAGCGTGAGGCCAACCAGCAGCACGAACACGCCGCGCCGCACCGAGCGGCGCGGACGCTGCGGTACCGACCTCACGGCCGGGCGGTCAGGCGCCGCCGAGCCAGGCGTGGCGGCGCGCCCGGCCCACGGCGTCGGCCTGAGCTTGCTGGACCAGCGTCACGGCGCCGCTGGCCCGCGCCGCCGGCAGCGTCAGTTCGAGCAGACGCTGGTCGCGTGCCGCCAGCAGCGGCATCGGGCGCTCGCAGGCCTGCAGGGCGCTCAGGTCGTCGATGCGCTTGAGGCGCCAGCCGTCGATTGCCACCAGCTCGTCGCCGGCCGCGAGCCCGGCGCGCTCGGCCGCGCCGCCACGCAGGACCGACTGCAGCTTCAGCAGGCCGCCGCTGTCGCTGAGCCGCGCGCCGAGCCGCTGCGCCAGCACGGGCGGCTCTTCGCTCCACGCCACGCCGAACTTCGCCAGCAGCGGCTGCAGCGGCAGTTCGCCGGTACCGTGCACCCAGGCGGCCAGTTCCCGCGCCAGCGAGCGGCCGCCGACCTCGGCCAACACCGCGGCGATGTCGGTCTCGGCGATCGGCCCGCCGCCGCTGCGCGCCCACAGGCCGCGCATCACGTCGTCGAGCGTGCCGGCGCCCTCGCTGCGCAGCGTCAGGTCGAGCGCCAGCGCGACCAGCGAGCCCTTGGTGTAGTAGCTGACGGTGGCGTTGACGGTGTTCTCGTCGGGCCGGTAGTACTTGACCCAGGCGTCGAAGCTGGCCTCGGCCACGCTCTGCACCGCGCGCCCCGGCGTGCCGAGCACGTTGTTGACCGTCTTGGCCAGCAGCTTGAGGTAGCGCGCCTCGTCGATCAGGCCGGTACGCCGCAGCACCAGGTCGTCGTAGTAGGACGTGAAGCCCTCGAAGAACCACAGCAGCTCGGTGTAGTTCTCGCGCGTGTAGTCGTAGCGCTCGAAGTCGCGCGGCCGCAGCCGCTTGACGTTCCACGTGTGGAAGTACTCGTGGCTGATCAGGCCCAGCAACGTCACGTAGCCGTCGCCCGCCGACTTCATGCCGCTGCGCGGCAGGTCGCGGCGGTTGGCGATCAGCGCGGTGCTGGCGCGGTGCTCCAGGCCGCCATAGCCGTCGTCGACCGCGTTGAGCAGGAAGACGTAGCGCTTGAACGGCGGCTTCTTGCCGCCATGCCAGAAGGCGATCTGCGCCTCGCAGATCCGCCGGGTATCGGCCAGCAGGCGCTCGCCGTCGAAGCTGGGCAGCGCACCGGCCACGATGAACTCGTGCGGCACCCCCGCCGCCTTGAAGCTGCCGCGCCAGAAGCGGCCCAGTTCCACCGGGTGGTCGACCAGCTCGTCGTAGTCGGCCGCTTCGTGCTCCCGGCCGACCGCCGGCAGCGCCGTCGCGACCTGCCAGCCGCGTGGCAGCTTGCCGATCCGCAGCCGGTGCGGCTCGTGCTCGCGGCCGTGCACACGCAGGAACATGCCAGTGCCGTTGAAAAAGCCGCGCCTGGCATCGAGATAGGCCGCGCGCACCGAGGGGTCGAAGGCGTAGACCACGTAGCTCACCACCAGCGCGGCGCGGCCGCGGCAGTGCGCCACCCAGCCGGCCTTGTCGGCCTGCACCAGAGGCACCGCGCGATCGCCCTGCCGGGCCTCGAGCTGGGACAGGTGACGGGCGAACTCCCGCACCAGGTAGCTGCCGGGGATCCACACCGGCAAGCTCAGCGCCTGCTCGGCGGCCGGCTGGGCCAGGGTGAGGGTGACGCGGAACTGGTGGGCCAGGGCATCGGCCACCTCGAGGCGGTAACGGATCATCGAGACGTCTTGTCCGGAAAGTGGCCTAGCTGCCGGCCGCGGCGATGAAGCAGCTGAGGCTGGCGACCGCGCTGAGCCGGAAGCGCAGCACCAGCCAGGCCCCCAGCCCGTGGGCCGGGTAGATGCGGCGGTCGACCGCATAGCAGACGACCAGCAGCGCACCGAGCAGCGCGAGGCCGGCATAGGGCGGCATCACCACGGCGATCCAGGCCAGCAGCATCGGCAGCACGGCCCAGGCGAACCGGCTCGGCGAGGGTACCCGCTGCCGCAGGCCCAGACCCCAGTGCACGCCACCGAGGAAGGACACGATCAGCGCCGCGTACTTGGCCAGCGCATCGGTCACGTAGGGGTGCGCATCCGGCCGCACCAGCCAGGTCAGCAGCGCGCCGAGCACGAAGGGGATCAGGCCGGCATAGCCGAGGCGCAGCGCCAGCGGGTGCGGAGGCAGGTTGACGTCGGCGGAGGAGGCAGATCCCACGGGGGCCATCGAGAAAGTTCGGAGCGCGGACGGATTGTCGCCGCAGCCGCGCACACGCGCTGCGGCACACCGCGCGACCGGCTCAGGACTTGCCGACGCCGGCGAGCTGCTTCTCGAGTTGCGGTGCCGTCAGCATGCCCGGCACGCGGGTGCCGTCCTCGAACACGATGGCCGGCGTACCGTTGACGCGGTGCTTGCGGCTGAGCTCGACGTTGCGTTCCACCGGCGACGCACAGGCGCCCAGCAGCTTGGGCGGCTGCACGTTGTCGACCATCCAGGCGCGCCACGCCGCCGAGGCGTCCTTGGCACACCAGATCGCGTTCGCCTTGTCCGGCGAATCGCCACCCAGGATGGGCAGCAGGAAGGTGTAGACCGTCAGGTCCTTGACGTTCGAGAGCTCCTTCTCGAAGCGCTTGCAGTAGCCGCAGTTCGGGTCGGCGAAGACGGCGATCTTGCGCGCGCCGGTGCCGGTCTTCCAGACCACCGCGTCCTTCAGCGGCAACGAGCCGAAGTCGATCGCGCTGAGCTTGGCGACGCGCTCCTCGGTGAGGTTGCGCTTGGTCTTCAGATCGAGGATCTCGCCGCGGATCAGGTAGGCGCCTTCGGCATCGGTGTAGAAGACGTCGTTGCCGATGCGCACCTCGAACAGGCCGGCGATCGGGGCCTTGTTGACCTCGTCGATCTTCGCGCTGCTGTTCAGCCGCTCGCCGAGCGCCTTGCGGATCGCCGCCTCCTGCGGCACCTGGGCCACGGCCGTCAGCGCGAGGGTGGTGGCGATGGCCGCGGCGGTGGCCGCCGCCAGCACGGCTGTCTTGAACTTCATGGTGATCCTCGGTACGAGCGGGTCGAGCGGGCCCGTCAGCCCCGCAACGCGCGGTCTGTGAGCCAGCGCTTGAGCACCGGCAAGTGATTCACGAGAGTCAGGCCGCGGTTGCGGAGTTCCTTGATCGGGGCGCTCTCGTGGGCAAAAAGTTGCAGCAGGCCATCGGTCACGCGGCCCATCGCCCAGGTGGGTGCGGCGCGGCGGCGCGCATAGCGGACCAGCAAGCGCTCGTCGCCCAGCGAACGCCAGGCCTCGCGCTGCTGGCGTTCGGCGATCACCGCGCACAGCGTGTCGACATCGGCCAGCCCCAGGTTCAGCCCCTGGCCCGCCAGCGGATGCACCACGTGGGCGGCGTCGCCCAGCAGCACCCAGCCGGGCCCGTGCCAGCGCGTCGCGCGTGCCAGCCGCAGCGGCCAGGCCGCGCGGGCGCCGCGCAGCTGCAGCCGGCCCGCCTGGCCTTGGCTGGCCTCGTTCAGCGCCTGCTCGAAGGCGCTGTCGTCCAGCGCCAGCAGTTCGGAGGCGCGCGCCTCCGGCAGCGACCAGACCAGGCCGTAGCCGCCCACCTCGTCCGGCAGGTCGAAGGGCAGCAGCGCCAGCACGTCGGGCGCGCGGAACCACTGGCGGGCGATGCCCTGGTGCGGCCGGTCGCTGGCCAGCCGCGCGGCGATCGCGCGCTGGCCGTAGTCGTGGCGTTCGACCTCGACGCCGAGCGCCTCGCGCTCGCGCGAATCCTTGCCCTCGCACAGCGCGATCAGCTCGGCCGGCGGCGCCTGGTCGAGCACGGCCACGTGCGGCGAGAAGCGCAGCGCGGTCGCCAGCTCGCGCTCCAGCGCGGCGGCGTCGACGATCCACGCCAGCTCGCCGACGCACTGCTGCCACGCGCTGAAGGCCAGCGTGCCGCCAGCATCGCCGGCCACCTGCATGTCGAGCACGCGGGTCGCGGCCGGCGGCGTGGCCGCACGCAGGACGTCCCAGACCCGCAACTGCTGCAGCAAGGCCACCGCACGCGCGCCGAGTGCGTAGGTGCGCACGTCGGGGCCCTCGGGCGCGGGTGCACCGGACAGCGCCACGCGCAGCCCCAGACGTGCGAGCGACAGGGCCAGGGCCTGCCCCACCGCACCGCGGCCCCGCACGCTCACGTCGAAATGCTTCATTGCGATTCACATTGTAGGGAGCCCCCTCGCCGCGCCAGGGCCGGCGGCACAATGCCCCGACCGCTTGATAACAGGCCCTAGCCCGCACCATGCCCGTCTGGCTCCGCCGCTCCCTGATCGCCCTGGCCGTGCTGCTGGGCCTGGCCGCGGCCGCCGCGGCCTACCTCGTCGCAAGCTTCGACCCCAATCGCTACAAGGGCTTGCTGATCGACTGGATGCGCGAGCACAAGGCCCGCACGCTGGCGATCGACGGACCGATCGGGCTGTCGGTCTTTCCCCGCCTCGAGGTGACGCTGCGCGACGTGAAGCTCAGCGAGCACCAGCGCCCCGACGAATTCGCGGCGCTGCAGGAGGCCACGCTCGCGGTGCAGGTGATGCCGCTGCTGAAGCAGCGGCTGGCGGTCGACCGCGTGTCGGCGCGCGGCGTGCGCGTGAACTACCGCCGCGACGCCGATGGCCGCCGCAACATCGACGACCTGCTGAGCCCTGCCACCGATGCGAAGGACGCTCCGGCGGCCGACGCCTCCTCCCAGGCGCTGGCGTTCGACATCAACGCGATCGAATTCAAGGACCTGCAGGCGACGGTGAAGGACGTGCCGCTGGGTCTCGACGGCCGCTTCGTGGTCAAGGAATTCAGTACCGGCCGACTGGCCGACGGCGCCGAGTCGCCGATCCGCTTCGTCGGTCAGGCCGCGCTGGCACAACCGAAGCTGAACGCCGACGTCGAACTCACCGGCCAGCTGAAGCTGAGCCTGCCGGCCGGCGCGCCCGCCAGCGTGGCGCTGCGCGACCTCGCGCTGTCGCTGCGCGGTGATGGTTTCGACGTGAAGCAGCTCGACGCCCGCCTCGCAGGCACGCTGGCCTACGACGGCCCGAGCGGCGCCCTGCAGGCCGACAAGCTCCGGCTCACGCTGTCGGGCGAACGCCTGGGCGTGGCGCTGAAGGACAGCACGGTGGCGCTCGACTCGCTGCGCTTCGACCCGCCGAAGCGCTCACTGCGACTCGACGCGCTCGACGTGACGCTGGCTGGCCGCCGCGGCGACGACCGCATCGCCGCCCAGCTCGCCTGGCCGAAGCTCGAGGTCGCGGGCGACGCGCTCAAGGGCAGCGCCTTGAAGGGCAGCGCCTCGCTCCAGGGCGGGCCGGCGGTCGGCACGGTGCAGATGGACTTCGAATCGCAGGCGCCGAGTGGCAGCTTCGAACGCATCCGCGTGCCGGGGTTGCGGCTCGCCGTGAAGGGCAGCGGCGCCGGCCGCAGCGTGGCCGGCGAAGTGCGCAGCGACCTGACGCTGGTCCCGCAACCACTAGCCGCCGCGCTCGATGCGCTGTCGCTGAAGCTCGCCTTCACCGACCCGGCGCTGCCGCCCGTGAACCTTGCGTTGCAGGGCCAGGCGCAGGCCGGCGCCAAGGACGCGAGCTGGCGCTTCGACGGCGCGATCAACGATCAGAAGTTCACCGCCAGCGGCCGCGCCGACCTGTCGAAGCCGGTGCCCTATGTCGATGCCCAGGCCCGCTTCGCGGCGCTGGACCTGACGCGCTTCGTCGCGCCGTCGACCGGCAAGCCCGCGCCGCCCGGCGCCAAGCCCGGCGCCGACACCCCGATCGACCTCAGCGGCCTGAAGACGCTCGACGGCCGCTTCAGCCTGCGCGCCGGCACGCTGGTCTACCCACCCTACCGCGTCGCCGATGCGGCGCTGGAGGCCACGCTGGCCGGCGGCGTGCTACGGGTCAGCGACCTGAGCGGCCGGGCCTGGGGCGGGCGCTTCGCGGCGCAGGCCTCGGCCCAGGCGGCCGCCGACCCGAATGCGCAGCGCATCGGTTTGAAGCTCGACGCGGCCGACGTCGACATCGCCGCGCTGCTGACCGATGTGGCGCAGTTCAAGAAGCTCGAAGGCAAGGGCCGCGTGACGGCCGACGTCACGACGCAGGGCGCCAGCGTGCAGCGCCTGAAGCAGGCGCTCGACGGCAAGGCCGCGTTCCAGCTGCGCGATGGCGCGGTGCGCGGCATCAACCTCGCGAAGACGCTGCGGCAGTGGCGATCGGCGGTGACGCTGAACAAGGACGCCGTGCAGACTTCGAGCAACGAGGAGAAGACCGACTTCTCCGAGATCAGCGCCAGCTTCGACATCGCCGACGGCGTGGCGCGCAGCAAGGACCTGTCGGGCAAGAGCCCGTTCCTGCGTGTCGGCGGCGAAGGAATGGTGGACATCGGCCGCGGCCGCGTCGACTACCTCGCCAAGGCGACCGTCACCGGCACCACCGAAGGCCAGGGCGGCGCCGATCTCGCGCTCCTGAAGGGCGTGACCGTGCCGGTGCAACTGGTCGGCCCGTTCGAGGCGGTCGACTACAAGGTGCAGTGGTCGGCGGTGAGCGCCGAGCTGCTGAGCGGAGCAGCGCGCGGCGCGCTGGGCGACCGCGCCAAGGGGCTGCTGGGGGGCCTGCTGGGCGGCAGCGCCGCGCCGACGTCGGCCGCCAGTGGCGCCTCGGCGCCGTCCGCCAAGGAACAGACCAAGGACAAGGCGAAGGAGAAGGCCAAGGACGAGCTGAAGAAGCTGTTCGGGCGCTGATGCGATGAGTGATATCGATGTGACGATTGCCGGCCTGCACGTGCACCCGGTCAAGTCCTGCGCGGGCGTCAGCGTGCCGGAGGTGCTGCTGATCGAGACCGGCTTCGAGTTCGACCGCGCCTGGATGGTGGTCGACGCCGACGGCGAGTTCCTCAGCCAGCGCGAGCTGCCGCGCATGGCGCTGGTGAGCACCGAGCTGCGCCACAGCGAACTGGTGCTGCGCGCGCCCGGCATGCTGGCGCTGCACCTGGCGCTCGACACCGTGGAGACCGCAACGCGGGTGCGCGTGTGGGACGACGAGGTCGCCGCCTATGACATGGGCGACCTCGCCGCGCAGTGGTTCAGCGACTTCCTGCGCCAGCCGCTGCGCCTGGTGCGCTTCGACCCCGAACAGAAACGGCTCTCGAGCCGTGCCTGGACCGGCCCGCTCGAGGCCGAGAACGCCTTCAGCGACGGCTTTCCGATCCTGGTGATCTCCGAGGCCTCGCTCGAGGCGCTGAACCTGCGGCTGGCGGCCAGGGACCAGCCCCCGGTCACGATGCAGCGCTTCCGGCCCAACCTCGTGCTCGCCGGGCTCGACGCGCACGGCGAGGACCATCTCGACGAGATCACCTTCGACACCGCCGAGGGTCCGGTGCGCCTGAAGCTGGTGAAGCCCTGCCCGCGCTGCCCGATCCCGAATGTCGACCCCGCCACCGGCGTGCCGGGCCACGAACCGGGCGACACGCTGGCCGGCTACCGCGCCGACGAGCGCGTGGGCGGCGCGATCAGCTTCGGCATGAACGCGGTGATCGTCGAAGGCATCGAGTGCGTGCTGAAGGTCGGTCAGGCGGGCGGCGCGAGCATCCGGTTCTGAGCCGCGGGGCTTGATCAGGCCGGCCGACGCGCCGGCAGCGGGATGCGCTCGGTCTCGCCCGGCACCCGGCCCATCCGGTCGGCCTCCCAGTCCGCGGCCGCCTGCGCGATGCGCTCCTTGCGAGAGGACACGAAGTTCCACCAGATGTGGCGCGGCCCCAGCGGCGCGCCGCCGACCAGCATCACCCGTGCCGCACCGCCCGCCGCGCGCAGCGTCGCGGTGCTGCCGGCGGGCAGGACCGCCAGCGTGAAGGGCTCGACGCGCTCGACGGCGCCATCGATCTCCACCTCGAACGGCGCGTCGACGCCGTACAGCGCTCGCTCCTCGGCCTCGGCCGGAGTCGGCAGCGCCAGCACCGCGCCGGACGCCAGCGCATAGTCGACATAGAGCGTCGGCGACAACGTGCCGACCGGCGACGCCAGCCCGTGCGCGCGGCCGATCAGCACCCGAAGCTCGGCGCCGCCGACCTGGCGTTGCGGCAGTTGGGCGGCCGCGGTGTGCTCGAAGCGCGGCACGGTCTCCTCGTGCTCCACCGGCAGCGCGGCCCACAACTGCAGGCCATGGCTGCGGCGCGCGACGGTGCGCAGGTCTTCGGGCGTGCGCTCGGAATGGACGATGCCCTGCCCGGCCGTCATCCAGTTGACCGCGCCGGGTTCGATGCGCTGCGAGACGCCGGTCGAGTCGTGATGCTGCATCGCGCCCTCGAACAGGTAAGTCACCGTGGCCAGCCCGATGTGCGGATGCGGCCGCACATCGTGGTCGTCGGCCGGGCCGGCGGTGATCGGACCGAAGTGATCGAAGAATACGAAGGGACCGACGGCCTGGCGGGTGGCCGATGGCAGCAGGCGGCGCACCGTGAAGCCGCCGCCGAGGTCCTTGCTGTGGGGGGTCAGGATTTGCAGTGGCATGCAGGGCTCCCGCAGACGCGTTGCGGCGAGTGTCGCGCGTTTCGCACGGGCTCGCGCAGCACCGCGCGCGGACGCCCCAATGACCAACGGCGCCCCGAGGAGCGCCGTTCGCGTGGAAGGCGCAGCGTGGCCGCTGCGCGGGGCTGCCGTCAGCCCACCGTGTCGATCACGCCGAGCTCGGCGCTCGTCATCAGCGACTCGATGTCCATCAGGATCAGCATGCGCTCGGCCACCGTGGCGATACCGATCAGGTGGCTGGTGTCGACCACCGCGCCCATCGACGGTGCCGGCTTGATGGCTTCGTGGGGCAGGTCCAGCACGTCGCTCACCGAGTCGACCACGGCACCGATGACGCGACCCTTGACGGCCAGCACGATCACGGCGGTGATGGGCGTGATCTGGGCATCGCAACCGAACTTCACGCGCAGGTCGACCACCGGCACGATCACGCCGCGCAGGTTGATCACGCCCTTCAGGAAGCTCGGGGCGTTGGCGATGCGGGTCGGCGGCTCGTAGCTGCGGATCTCCTGCACCTTCAGGATGTCGATGCCGTACTCCTCGGCACCGAGGCGGAAGCTGAGGTACTCGCGGCCCGGCTGGGCGGCAGCGCCGGCGCGCTTGGCCTGGCGTTGGGCCTCGTGGCGGGCCACTTGGGTGGCGTCGATCATGTCCATGGTGGATCCTCTCGGTGCGATGTCGGAGCGCGGCGGACGTGCGGTTGGCGCGGCGCAGCGGGATGTCTGAATGGTTTACGGCGGTTGCGGCGCAGACTGAAGGCCGGCGTACGCAACCTTGCTCGGATCAGAAGGTTTCCCAGTCGTCGCCCGGCGCGGCGGTCGCCGCTGCGGCGGCCACGACCGGGGCCGGCTTGGCCGACGTCACGGAATCGCGCAGCACGGGCGGGGCCTTGGCGACTCGCGCCGTTGGCGCGGCCTTGACCGGCGCACGCGGCGCGCTCGGCGCGGGCAGGCTCGGCGTCACGGCGGCCGGCCGCGACACCACGCCGTGCGCATCGACGCGGAACACCGAGACCGACGCGGCCAGCCGGATCGCCTGGTCCTTCAAGCTCTCGGCCGCGGCAGCGCTTTCTTCCACCAGCGCGGCGTTCTGCTGCGTCATCTGGTCGAGGTTGGTCACCGCGGTGTTGACCTGGCCGATGCCGTCCGACTGCTCGGCGGCGGCGGCGGTGATCTCGCCGATGATGTCGGAGACGCGCTGCACCGAGCCCACGATCTCGCTCATCGTGCGGCCGGCGTCTGCCACCAGCTTGCTGCCCGACTCGACCCGCTCGACGCTCGCGCCGATCAGGTCCTTGATCTCCTTGGCGGCCTGGGCGCTGCGTTGCGCCAGGTTGCGCACCTCGCCGGCCACGACCGCGAAGCCGCGACCCTGTTCGCCGGCGCGCGCCGCTTCCACCGCGGCATTGAGCGCCAGGATGTTGGTCTGGAACGCGATGCCGTCGATCACGCCGATGATGTCGGCGATCTTCTTGCTGCTCGCGTTGATGTCTTCCATCGTCGACACGACCTGCGACACCACCTTGCCGCCCTTGGCCGCGGTGGCCTGGGCCGACGAAGCGAGCTGGTTGGCGGTGCGGGCGGACTCGGCGGTCTGCTTCACCGTGCCGGTGAGTTGCTCCATCGAGCTGGCGGTTTCCTGCAGGTTGCTCGCAGTCTGTTCGGTACGGGCGCTGAGGTCCTGGTTGCCGGTGGCGATCTCGCTGCTGGCGGTGGTGATGCTGTCGGTGCTCAGGCGCACGGCGCTCACCATCTCGCGCAGCGAGTTCTGCATCTTGCCCAGGCTGCGCTGCAGGTCGGCGACCTCGTCACGGCCGGCGGCGTCGATCGGCTGCGACAGGTCGCCGGCGGCGATCGCCTGCGTGCTGGCCGAGGCACGGCGCAGCGGCGCCGTCACGGAACGGGTCAGGACCCAGGCGCTCAGGCTGCCGAGAAAGATGGACACGCCGGCCAGCACCAGCAGCATCAGCTTGCTGCGCTGCACGTCGGACTTCACGGCGGCGGCACTCTGGACGGCGAGTTCGCGCTCGAAGTTGCTGAAGTCCTCGATCGCCGCCAGATAGACCTTGGAGGCCGGCAGCAGGCTCTTCTCGAGCAGCGCCTCGACCGCGGCGGCATCGCCGGCCTTCAGCAGCGCCAGCGCCGCTTCGCGCTGGCCGATGTAGGCCTTGCGCTTCTCGGAGATGTCGCCGAACAGCGCCTTGCTGCGCTCATGGCTCAGCTCGGCCTCGAGCTCCTTCTGGACGCGCGTGATCTGCTCGCTGGTGTCCTTCATCTGCGGCGTGAGGAAGGCCGTCATCTGCGGCATGCCGCCCGACTTCACGATCGCGATCGTGCGGCTGACGTTGAGCGTGGTCAGGCTCTTCCATTCGTCGGCCCGCGCCACGCGGTGCTCCACGTCGAGCGCACCGTCGAAGCCCTGCTCGGTCATCACGAGCCGCGAGAACGAGAGCATGACGATCAGCACCAGCAACAACAGCACGGTGCCGAAGCCCGCTCCGAGTCGGGCGCCGATCTTCAGTTGGTCGAGTTTCATTCTTCAGTCTTTCCGGGAGAGCGGGAGTCGGTTCGGGCGAGGGCGACGCTTCTTCAGTGGCGCGAGCGGCGCACCAGCGAACCCACGTCGAGGATCAGCGCGACGCGACCGTCACCCATGATGGTGGCGCCGGAGATGTCGTCGACCTTGCGGTAGTTGGCCTCGAGGTTCTTCACCACCACCTGCTGCTGACCGATCAGCTCGTCCACCAGCAGCGCGATGCGGCCGCCCTCGGCCTCGATCACGACCATGATCTCGCTGGCGTGCTCGTCGTTCGAGCGTGGCACATGGAACAGCTGCTCGAGCTCGAGCACCGGCATGTACTCCTCGCGCACCTCGACCACGCGACCGCTCCCGCCGACGGTCTTGATGACGTTCTGTCCGACCTGGAAGCTCTCGACCACGCTGGACAGCGGCAGGATGTAGACCTCGTCGCCGACGCCCACGCTCATGCCGTCCATGATGGCCAGCGTGAGCGGCAGGCGCACCGCGACGCGCATGCCGTAGCCCTCGGCGGAGTCGATCTCGACGGTGCCGCCGAGCGAGGCGATGTTCTTCTTGACCACGTCCATGCCGACACCGCGACCGGACACGTCGGTCACGACCTCGGCGGTGGAGAAGCCGGGCTCGAAGATCAGCGCCCACACCTCGCCATCGCTCAGCGAGTCGGGCGCATGCAGGCCGCGCTCGCGCGCCTTCTTCAGCAATTTCTCGCGCGACAGGCCCTTGCCGTCGTCACGCACCTCGATGACGATGCTGCCGCCCTGGTGGGACGCAGCCAGCGTGATCGTGCCGACCTCGGGCTTGCCCTTGGCGCGGCGCTCGTCGGGCATCTCGATGCCGTGGTCGCAGGAATTGCGCACCAGGTGGGTCAGCGGGTCGGTGATCTTCTCGACCAGGCTCTTGTCCAGCTCGGTCGCCTCGCCCTGCGTCACCAGCTCGACCTGCTTGCCGAGCTTGCTGGCCAGGTCGCGCAGCATGCGCGGGAAGCGGCTGAACACCGTCTGCATCGGGATCATGCGGATCGACATCACCGCTTCCTGCAGGTCGCGGGTGTTGCGGTCCAGCGCGGTCAGGCCCGAGACCATGCTCTGGTAGAGCACGGGGTCGAGATGGGTGCTGTTCTGCGCCAGCATGGCCTGGGTGATGACGAGCTCGCCCATCAGGTTGATCAGCTGGTCGACCTTCTCGACCGACACGCGGATCGACGATGCCTCCAGCGTGGCGGCCGGCGCCTTGCCTTCGGCCCTGGCGGCCGCCTTCGGCGCGCTGGCGACCACCGCCGGCGCTGCGGCCTCGGTGTCCGACGGGGCCGAGGCACCGGGGGCGCCCGGGGCGTTGTCGAAGAAGCCGAAACCCGGGTCTTCCTCGGTCATCGGAGATCCGGGCGCGTTGGGATAGAAGCCGTAGCCGGGCGCGACGCGCTCGCCGCTCCAGGGCCGCAGCTGCACCTCCTCGCGCGAGACGTGGAAGCTGAACAGGTCGAGCAGGTCGGCGTCGCTGCTCGGCGTGGTGACGCGGAAGCGCCGCAGGCCGTCCTGCGGCATGCCGCCGTCGATCGGATCGATGGTGCCGAGGCCCTCGATCTCCTTGAAGAGCTCGATGATGCTGTCGGCCAGCTCGGGCTTCTGCAGCGGCCCGAGCGTCAGCTCGAGGATGCGGTCGCCCTGCATCGTGACGGGCACGTCGTCCGCCGCATCGACGGGCACGGGCGCAGCGGCGGGTGCCTGCGCGGCCACGGCGGCGACCGGTGCGGCAACTGCCGCGGGTGCCGCCTTGGCGGTCGGGGCCGGTGCCTGGCCACCGACGAAGGCGCGGATGCTGACCAGCAGTTCCGAGGTGTCGAGCACCTCGCCGCCGGCGCCCTGGTGACGCGCCAGCTGCGAGCGCAGCGCGTCGCCGGACTGCAGCAGCACGTCGACCATCGCCGCCGTCGGCTGCAACTCGTGGCGACGCAGCTTGTCGAGCAGCGTCTCCATCTGGTGCGTCAGCTCGGCCACGTCGGCGAAGCCGAAAGTCGCCGCGCCCCCCTTGATGGAGTGAGCGCAGCGGAAGATGGCGTTGAGTTCCTCGTCGTCGGCCGCGGCGACGTCGATCGCGAGCAGCTGCTGCTCCATGCGATCGAGGTTCTCGCCGGCTTCCTCGAAGAAGACCTGGTAGAACTGGCTCAGGTCGATGCCGGCGCTCTGGTTGGCGCTGGCCGTGTTCGTGTCGCCCATGTCGATTCCTCGTGTCTCGTCGTGACGGGGCTCAGCGAATGACCTTCTTGATCACTTCGAGCAACTTGGCCGGATCGAAAGGCTTGACCATCCAGCCGGTCGCGCCGGCAGCGCGGCCGGCCTGCTTCATCTGGTCGCTGGACTCGGTGGTCAGGATCAGGATGGGCGTGGCCTTGAAGCTCGGGTGCTCGCGCAGCTTCTTGGTCAGGCCGATGCCGTCGAGCTGGGGCATGTTCTGGTCGGTGAGCACCAGATCGAACTGGCGTTGCGCGGCCTTGTCGTAGGCGTCCTGGCCATCGACGGCCTCGGTGACGTCGTAACCAGCGCTCTTGAGGGTGAAGGACACCATCTGCCGCATCGATGCGGAATCGTCCACGGCCAGGATTGAATGCATTGCGCTCTCCGGATTTCTCGGTGACTTATCGGTTGCTGGAGGAACTACTTGAGTGCGGCGACGCCGCGCTAGAACAGCTCGACGGTGCCGGCGTCCATTTCGTCCTGCGTCACGGGATTCGGACGCAGCGGCGGCGGGGCGATCACCGCCTCGCCATCGCCGTCGGCGCCGAACGCGTCGCGCGCCAACTGGTCGGCGCAGTTGCGCAGGCGCTGGTGGGTGTGGGCGATCAGCTGGGACGCCATGTCCTGGAATTGCAGGGCCGTGACGGCCTCGCCGAGCAGGTGGCGCACGTTGCGGACGGTGCCGGCGTCGATCGTGTCGCCGCCGTCCAGCTGGCCGACGGCGCCATGGAAGCGCTGCATCAGCGCATCGCAGGTGTCGGCGAGCAGTCGTTGCAGGCGGTCGAGATCGTTGCTGGCCATCATCAGATGGTCCTGCAGGTCAGCGGCCAGCAGCAGCGGCAGCGCCGGCTCGGCGGAGGTCTGGGCTTGTGGCATCGTTGTCTTCGCAAGTGGGCACAGCGCGAACGCTGCGGGCGTGCGCCCGTCCTCACGCGCTCAGGGCGCGCTGCCTCCGGCCGGGTGCGGCTTGGCACAATTCTTCGCCAGCCCGCCGTTCGGCGGTGTCAAGATCACGGGGCCAAACGACGGCCAGTTCGACCCTTTCACCCATGCCGGCACCCGACTTGTCCACCCTGCCCTCCCCCCTGTCCTCCGCGCCGTTGCGGCTGCGGGTGCTGCACCTGGAGGATTCGGAACTCGATCACGAACTGATGCTGGCCCACCTGCGGCGCGGCGGCATCGATCCCGACGCGCTGCGCGTCGAGTCCGAGGCCGGCTACCGGGCCGCCCTGGCCGAACCCTGGGACGTGGTGGTCAGCGACTACAACCTGCCCGGCTTTTCGGGCCTGCGCGCGCTGGAGATCCTGCGCGACAGCCGGCTCTTGATGCCCTTCATCCTGGTCTCGGGCGAGATCGGCGAGCAGGTGGCGGTGCAGGCCATGCTGACCGGCGCCAACGACTATCTGCTGAAGGAGAACCTGGCGCGGCTGGTGCCGGCGATGCTGCACGCGATCGAAGGCACCGAGGCGCTGCGCGCCAAGCAGGAGGCCGACCTGGCCCTGGGCCAGAGCGAACAGCGCCTGCGCGAGCTGGCCCAGCACCTGCAGGCGAACATCGAGGCCGAGCGCACCGCGATCGCCCGCGAGATCCACGACGACGTGGGCGGCTCGCTGACCGCTCTGAAGTTCGACCTCGCCTGGATCGAGCGACACGCCCGCGACCCGGCGGTGGTGCAGCGCGTCCAGGGCGCGCTGGAGACCGTGACGCTGGCGATCGAGTCGAGCCAGCGCATCATGCACAACCTGCGCCCCGCCATCCTGGAGCAGGGCCTGCTCGCGGCGCTGCAGTGGATGACCCAGCGCTTCGAGAAGCGCAATGGCGTGGTGACGGTGTTCCGCACCAGCCGCGACGAGTTGCCGCCGCTGCCGGCGGGGGTGCCGCTGGCCGCCTACCGCACCGCGCAGGAAGCCCTGACCAACATCAGCAAGCACGCCTACGCCACCCGGGTGGAAGTCGACCTCACGGTCGCCGGCCGGGTGCTGTCGCTCGAGGTCAGCGACAACGGCCGCGGCCTGATCCAGGAGGACCTCGCCAAGGCGCGCTCCTTCGGCATCCGCGGATTGCGTGAACGCGCGGCTCAGGTCGGCGGCTGGGTCGACCTGTCCAGCGGACCGGGCGGCACCACCATCATCCTGTCGGTGCCGCTCGAGGCCGGCGGGGACACCGGCGCTGGCGAGTTCGATGCCCTGCAGGACGACCCGGACGACCCCACCTCCTGGGACATGCTGCGGTGACAGGCCGGCCCGACGGGCTGCGGCCGCGGTAGAGTGGAAGCATGCAGCCACCCTCCCTCACGGCCTCCAAGATTCGCCCGGACTGCCTGGCGGCAGGCGGATGGCGGCCATGACCGTCCGCGTCATCCTCTGCGACGACCACGCGCTGATCCGGCGCGGCATCCGCGACACCCTGTCGGATGCACCCGACATCGAGGTGGTCGGCGAGGCGGGCGACTACGGCGAGCTGCGCAGCCTGCTGCGCGACACCCCCTGCGACGTGCTGGTACTCGACATCAATCTGCCCGGCCGCAGCGGACTCGACGTGCTGCACGCGCTGAAGGAGGAAGGCTCGGCGCTGCGCGTGCTGGTGGTGTCGATGTACCCCGAGGACCAGTATGCGATCCGCGCGCTGCGCGCCGGCGCCTATGGCTACGTCAATAAGGGCAGCGACACCCAGCTCATCGTCGAGGCGGTGCGCATGGTGGCCAAGGGCCGCAAGTACATCACCCCCGAGATCGCGCAGATGCTGGCCGAGAGCCTGAGCCAGCCGACCACCGAGATCGCCCACGAGAAGCTGTCGGACCGCGAGCTGCAGACCCTGGTGCTGATCGCCTCGGGCAAGCGGCTGTCGGACATCGCCGCCGAACTGACCCTGAGCCCCAAGACCGTCAGCGTCTACCGCGCCCGCGTGCTGGAAAAGCTGGCCTTGACGAACAACTCCGAACTCACGGTCTACGCCATCCGCAACGGCCTGGTGTGAGGCTCGGCTGCGGCCTGCCTGACCCGTCGTCATTCCTCTGTGCAACGCCCCGGGAGAGCCGCGATGCTGAGCCTGCGCCCCAACTGCGAATGCTGCAATGCCGATCTGCCGCCCGACGCGGCCGACGCGCGGATCTGCAGCTTCGAATGCACCTTCTGCGCCGACTGCGCCGACACCCGGCTGCAGGGCCGCTGCCCCAACTGCGGCGGCGAGCTGTTGGCCCGCCCTCGCCGGCCGGCTGCGGCGCTGGCCCGTCATCCGGCCTCGACCGAGCGGGTGTTCAAGCCCGCGGGCTGTGCGCCGTCCGGCGCCTGAACCCCGATGCAAGCCGAACGCAGTGTGCGCCTGAGCGGCGGTTGCCTGTGCGGCGCGGTGCGCTACGAACTCGACCGGGCGCCCGGGCCGATCGTGCTCTGCCATTGCGGACAGTGCCGCAAGGCGCAGGGCTCGGCCTTCGCCACCGTCGCCCCAGTCGCCACAGAAGCGTTCCGGCTGGTGCGCGGTGCCGATCGGCTGCGCGGCTTTCAGTCCTCGCCGGGCAAGTGGCGCAGCTTCTGCGGCGACTGCGGTTCGCCGATCCATAGCCGCCGCGACGACCGGCCCGCGATGCTGCGGCTGCGCGTGGGCAGCCTCGACGAGCCCTTCGACCAGCCGCCCGCCGCGCACATCCACGTGGCGTCGAAGGCGGCGTGGTGGACGATCGACGACGCGCTGCCGCAATACCCGGGCATCGAACCGGGCCGCTGACCGTCCGGCCCTACTGCAGGGTGCGCAGGTGCACCACGCGCTGCTGGGTGCCTGGGTGGGTGGAGGTGGCCTTGATCATCGGCAGGTGCTGGAACAGGACCAGCGGCGTGTCCTCGGGCTCGCCCAGGTGCCGGATCAGCCGCATCGCGAAGGCGTCGGCCTCGTACTCGTGCTCGTGCGACAGCTGCGAGGCCTCGCGGCCCAGCACGCCGGCAATGGCGTCGGTGTGCGCCTGCACCACCTCCCCGGGGATGTGCCGCTTGTAGAGTTGCCCGAGCTGCGCCCAGTGCCGATGCATCACATGGCCGAGCTCGTGGGCCAGCACGAAGCTGCGCTCGCTCTCGCTCATGTCGGCGAGCGACACGTTCGCGGCGACCACGCGCCCCATCAGGCACACCGCGAGCAGCGGACCCCGCACGACCAGCAGGCGGACGTCGCCCGGCACGTCCGCCGCGGCCAGCACCCGCTGGAAGCTGCGGCGCACCACCTGCACAGCAGGGTCGGCATCGTCGACCTGGGCTTCGGTCAGCGCGTCGAGCTGCATCTGCTGCGAACGCTGCAGGACGGCGAGGATGTCGTCTTCGCACCATGCTGGTGCCGAAATGGAAACAAGCAGGGACAACAGGACGGCGCGCATGGGAACCTCCGCTCGCCAACACTAAGGGTTGACCCTAGACCCCATGCAATCGCCGTACCAGATTCGCACAAGATCGGCGACTGTCGTGCGGTTCTACCGCTTCGAGCCGCCGTGCCGCTCTACTGGAACTGCGCCAGCATCCGCTCCAGCGCCATCGTGAACGGCTGCTCCATGAAGGGCAGGGTCAGCGTGATGCCGACCAGTCCGACGCCGAGCGTGATCGGGAAGCCGATCGCGAAGATGTTGATCTGCGAGGCCACGCGCGAGATCAGGCCCAGCACGAGGTTCATGAACAGCAGCATCGTGATGATCGGCAGCGCGATCCACAGCCCGAGGCGGAACACCTCCGCACCCCAGAGCTGGGGTTGCAGGCTCGACAGGAAGGCGAGCGGGGCGGCCTCGGGGGCGGCCACCGGGAAGGCGTGGAAGCTCTGGATCACGGCGGCGGTCAGCAGCAGGTGGCCGTTCATCACGACGAACAGCCAGGCCGCACTGGTGCCGAAGAAGCGGCTCACCGCAGTGGATTGCGAGGCGCTGATCGGGTCGAAGAAGGCCGCGAAGTTCAGGCCCATCTGCAGGCCGATCATCTCGCCTGCGAACTCGATGCCGGCCATGACGATGCGCGCCGAGAAGCCGAGCGCCAGGCCGATCACCAACTGCTGGACCACGGCCTCGAAGGCCTGCGCGCTGTCGAGCGCGATCACCGGCATCGGCGGCAGCGAGGCCTGGGCCGCGACGGTGATGAAGAAGGCCAGCGCCACCTTCACCCGCACCGGCACGCTGCGCATGCTCAGCACCGGGGCGCTGATGAACAGCGCCAGCACCCGCAGGAAGGGCCAGACCATCGGGCTCAGCCACGCGGTGAGCTGGGCCTCGTTGAAGGTGAACATGGTCGGTTCGTCGGGGGCGGCATCCGCCGGCCGCTGAGGCGGCTAGCCGACGACAGTCGGGATCGCCTGCAGCGTGCGCTGCAGGTACTCGACGATCGTGGTGAGCATCCAGGGCCCGGCGATCGCGAGGACCGCGACCGCGGCGATCAGCTTGGGCACGAAGCTCAGCGTCGATTCGTTGATCTGCGTGGCCGCCTGGAAGATGCTGATCAGCAGGCCGACCACCAGGATGGTCAGCAGCATCGGCGCACTGACCATCAGCAGCAGGACCAGGCCCTGCTGGCCGAAGGTGAAGACTTGTTGGGAATCCATGGCGGGCGATCAGGTGGCAAAGGAGGCGGCGAGCGAGCCGAGCAACAGGTTCCAGCCGTCGGCCAGAACGAACAGCATCAGCTTGAAGGGCAGCGCCACCAGCACAGGGCTGAGCATCATCATGCCCAGGCTCATCAGCACGCTGGCGACGATCATGTCGATGATCAGGAAGGGAATGAAGATCAGGAAGCCGATCTGGAACGCGCTCTTGAGCTCGCTGGTCACGAAGGCCGGCACCAGCACGCGGAACGGCGCGTCCTCGCCCTTCACCGCGGGGTCGAGCTTGGCGAGCCGGGCGAACAGCATCAGGTCGCTCTGGCGCGTCTGCTTGAGCATGAAGGAACGCATCGGCGCCTCGCCGCGGGCCAGTGCCTCGTCGAAGGCGATCTGGTTGGCCGCGAAGGGCTTGTAGGCGTCGCTGTAGACCTTGTCGATCGTCGGGCCCATGACGAACAGGGTGAGGAACAGCGACAGGCCGATCAGCACCTGGTTGGGCGGCACCGACTGCGTGCCCAGCGCCTGGCGCAGCAGGCTCAGCACGATGACGATGCGGGTGAAGCCCGTCATCATCAGCAGCACGGCTGGCAGGAAGCTGAGCGCGGTGAAGAACAGCAGCGTCTGCACCGGCACCGAGTAGCTGGTGCCGCCGGCGCCCTGGCCGATGATCAAGGGCAAGTTCGCGTTGCCGCCGGCCGCCTGCGCTAAAGCCGCTGCAGGAAGCGCCGACAACACCGATACGGCGGCGATCAGTACGGCGCGCTTGTGGCGCGTCAAGAAAGAAGCCGCACCGATGCCCGCGAGCAGACGCCGCGGATCCGGCTCCGCCGGTCCGCCAGCGTCGCCCCCTCGAGGGGGAGCGGCGACGCCGCAACGGGGGTGGCCGTCATTTCCTCGCATCGCGAACCTTCTTCAGCAAAGCGGCGAACGGCGCCTCGGGGGCAGCAGCATTCGCGGCCATGTCAGCCTGCGGCGACAAGGTGTGCAGCGCGGTGATGGACTGCGGCGTGACGCCCAGCACCAGCCAGCGGCGTTCCTCGCCCTGTCCGACCTCGACGGTCACGATGCGCTGGTGCGGCCCGAGCGCCATGCTGCCGACAGTGCGCGTCAGCGCGTTCGCGTTGCTCATCGCCGCGCCGTAGGGCGTGCGCTTGAGCAGCCACAGCGCCAGCGGGATGGCCGCCACGATGACGACGAACCACAACAGGCCGAAGCCCAGGGAACCGGACATGATGTCTCGTGCTTCCGGACTGCGCGATCAGCCGCCGCGGCTCAGGCGGCGCATGCGCTCGCTGGGCGTCACGATATCGGTGAGGCGGATGCCGAACTTGTCGTTCACCACCACCACCTCGCCCTGGGCGATCAGGTAGCCGTTGACCAGCACGTCCATCGGCTCGCCGGCCAGCGCGTCGAGCTCGACCACCGAGCCCTGCGCCAGTTGCAGGATGTGCTTGATCGGAATGCGGGTGCGGCCCAGCTCCACGGTGAGCTGCACCGGGATGTCCAGGATCATGTTGATGTCGTTGCCCGCACCGCCGCCGGGGGTCGGCGCGAAGTTGGCGAACGACGCCGGCGCCACCTGCTCGGCCGCCGTGACGACCTCGTGGCCGGGCGACTGCTGCTCGAGCGCGGCCGCCCATTCGGCGGCCATCGCGTCTTGTTCGTCGTTCGGTGCGGCGTCAGCCATGGTGTTCTCCCAGCCAGGACGGGCCCTGGTTCGTCAGCAGTTGATCGATCTTGATGGCGTACTTGCCGTTGCTCGTGCCGTAGTGGCAGTCGAACACGGGCACGCCGTCCACCTTGGCCTGCACCACCTGGTCCAGGTCGAGCTCGATGAAATCACCCGGTTTCAGCGCGAGCAGCTGCTCGACCGTGGCCGGCGCCTGCGCCAGCTCGGCCACCAGGTCGACCTCGGCGGCCTGGATCTGCTGTGTCAGCAGCTTGACCCAGCGGCGGTCGGGTTCGTTGGCGTCGCCCTGCACGGTGGAGTACAGCGTGTCGCGGATCGGCTCCAGCGTGGCGTACGGAATGCAGAAATGAATGGTGCCGCTGGTGTCGCCGATCTCGACGGTGAACGAAGTGGTCACGACGATCTCGCTCGGCGCGGCGATGGTCGCGAACTGCGGCTGCATCTCCGAGCGCTGGTACTCCAGCTCGACCGGGTAGACGCCGGCCCAGGCCTTCTTGTACTCGGATGAGATCACCTCGACCAGGCGCGAGATCACGCGCAGCTCGGTGGGAGAGAAATCACGCCCCTCGATGCGCGTGTGGAACTTGCCGGCTCCGCCGAACAGCGCGTCGATCACCGCGAACACCAGCGTCGGATCGCAGACGATCAGCCCGCTGCCGCGCAGCGGCCGCACCGACATGATGTTGAAGTTGGTCGGCACCACGATCTCGCGCAGGAAGGCGCTGTACTTCTGGACCTTGATCGTGCCGACCGCCACCTCCGGCGTGCGCCGGATGAAGTTGAACAGGCCGATGCGGATGTTGCGGGAGAAGCGCTCGTTGATGATCTCCATCGTGGGCATGCGCCCACGCACGATGCGCTCCTGGCTCGCCAGGTTGTAGTCGCGCACGCCACCCTGCTCGACCTCCTCGGTCTCGAGCTTCTGGCTCTCGCCGGTGATGCCCTGCAACAGCGCATCGACCTCGTCCTGCGACAGGATCTGCTGATTCATGGTGCCCCTCGTCCGACGAGTACGTCGGTCGGTCCCCCGAGGGGACGCGGGCCGGCTTGGGAGCGGCCCGGCGCGCGGCCCGCAGGCGCGGCGCCACGCAAGCGGACGCCGCGGATCCGGCTTGGCCGGTCCGCCAGCGTCGCCCCCCCGGGGGGGAGCGGCGAAGCCGCAACGGGGGGGTGCGTCATTGGATGATGAAGCTGGAGAAGTGCACGTGCTCGACCGGGTTGTGCACGGCCGGGGCCTTCTTGCGCTTCTTCTTCGCGGGCTTCTCTTCGGCGTCGGCGGTCGCCTCGTCGTGCACCGGCGCATCGTCGACCTCGATCTCGATGCCCAGCGGCCGGACCGACTCGCGCATGATCTCGGTCGCCAGCTTTTCCTTGCCGGCACGTTCGAGCAGTTCGGCCGAGGTCTTGTGCGACAGGATCATCAGCACGCCGTTGCGGATGGCCGGCATGTAGAGCTTGAGTTCCTCGGCCACCTTGGGATCGTCGACCTGCAGGGTGACGCCGATCTGCGCGAAGCGCTCCTGGTCGCGATCGGCCAGGTTCACGACGAAGGCCTCGAGCGGCAGGAAGTTGGGCGGTGCCTTGTGGTCCTTCTTGCCGGTGTCGTGCGCCACGTCCTCGGCATCGTCGCCTTCCTCGGCGGCAGCGGCGGCCTCGGCGGCCCTCTTCTTCAAAAGGTAGACCGCGGCGCCACCACCGGCCGCCACGAGCAGCACGACGACCGCCAGGATCATGACGAGCTTCTTCGGCAGGCCTTTCTTGGCCTTCTTCGGCACTTCGACGGCATCGGCCGCGGCTGCAGACATCGGGAACTCCTTGCCATGAACGCGCACGGAGCAGACGCCACCGCACGCAGGGTATGGAAAGGATTATTCGAGCCGGCCCACGCGGCGAAGCCGCGATAAGGGGGGCGAAACAGGCGCTTACCGGTGCCGCCAACCAGCGGCGCAGCAGGCGCCGGCCGGACTAGGCGTAGAGGTCGAGCAGGCCGCGGGCCGCTCGCGGGCTCGCGCTCGCCGCGCCGTCGGCAGCGCCGATGGCGATCGTTTCGCTCCGTCCGCCGGCACGGCGCTCGCCGTCGGCCGCACCCTCGCGACCTCCGGAGCGCTGCTCGAACACCCCGCCGCCGCTGAGGGTCAGGCCCGCACCGTTCAGGGCCGCCGCCAACGCCGGCAGGCTGGTCTCCAGCGCCTGGCGCGTGCCGGCGTTGGAGGCGGTGAAATCGATCTGCGCCTGGGCGCCGTCGATCACGATCTGCACCGCGATCGGTCCCATGTCGGCCGGATTGAGTTGCAGCTCCGCTTCGTGAACGCCGTCACGCGCCAGCGTCGTGAGCTGGGTGGCCAGAGCCTGCGAAAAATCGGGCGAATTCACCGGTGTCGCCACGCTCAGAGGCAGTGAACCGCCGGGCAGGCTCGAAGTGGTTGCGGCCGGCGACGCCAGGCCGCCGAGGGGCGATGTCGGCAGCAGTTCGCCGACGCGCCCCCGGTCGGATGCCTCTGCGCCGCGGCGGAGTTCGGCTGCCATCGGCGCCGCCGGCAAAGGCTCCCGCGACGCGGCGAGGGCCGGGTCGCCATTGGCCGGTTGCAGAAGCGCGTCGGCCGCCACGGCCTTCGCGCTGGCACGCGCTTCGGCCTGTGCTTCGGCATGTGCGGTGTGCAGCGCCCGCGTGACGGCGGGCTCGGCAGTGCTGGCAGCCGACTCTCCCGCGACGGCGGTGGATGGGTCGGTGCCAGCGCGCTGGCGGGCGGCGCCGGCTGCGCCCGCGCCGCCCGTGGCGGATTCGCGCGGATCGACCGTGACGCGGCTCGCGCCGGTCGTTTTCACAGTCTCGGTCGCAGCTTCGGCATCGGTCGGCAAGGACGTCGAGCTGCCCGTTTCACGCGGTGGCGGTGCGGCGCCCCAGCGGGCCAGCCAGTCGAGCATCGCCTTCGGATCAGGGGCCGCTGGCGCCTGTGCGGTGACCGCTGCGTCGGCCGCGCCGGCGACGGGCTCATCTTTGGCCATCTCCGTGGTCGGATCGGTCACGGTGACTTCGGCCTCAACGGCGGTCGTCACCGCGTCCGGCGCATCGTCGGCGGGCTTGCCCGGAGCCTTGGACGCGGGCGGCGCCACGCCGTCCTTGGCCGCCGCGCGCTTTGCGGCGGACGTGTCCTTCTCGATCGGCTTCGCCTCGTCGGCGGCGGCGCGGCCCCGTGGCTCCGGCCGGCGTGCGGCCTCGGCGCGAGGCGCGGGCGGGTTCGCCTTCGAAGGAGCGGGGGCCGGAGGCGCGGCGAAGGCGTTGTTGCCGTTCTGCCCATGGCTCGCGGCGAGACGCTGCTGCTCCCCGAGCAGGCCGGCGAACGGTGAGGTCGCGTTGCTGCTGCGGTCGGCCCCCGATTCGGCGCCGAACGGGGTCGCAGGGCCGGTGGCGGCGCGTTGCTGGACGGACAGGTTCATGCTCATGTCGGGAAGGTGCTGCGGCGCGTGTGCGCGATCAGACGGCGCCCAGCGTGGCGCCGGGGGCGGTGCCCGCCAGCCGCAGCCACGCGGCGCGCGAGGCCAGCTCGTCGGTCGCCTTCTGGTCGCTGCGGTCCTGGGTGCGCACGGCCTCGGCGATGCGCCGCTCGATCAGCTTGCGCACCGAAGCCACACGCAGTTCGGCGTTCAGCAGAGCGGCCTTGGCCGTGTCGCCGCGCTCGACGGCCTGCGCGAGCAGCCGCTGCTGCTGTGACACCGCCTCGTCCAGCCGGACCATGAAGCCCTGGTAGCACTGCAGCAGCTCGATCGCGCCGGCGCGCTGGAACTGCGTGCCGAAGCGTTGCGCGTACTCCTGACGGTACTCGGCCAGCTGCGTGGCCTGGGCCTGGGCCGCCGCCACGGCGTTCAGCGCATTGCGGTGGACGCCCAGCGCGGCATCGCGCGCGACCGTGGTCTGTTCGAGCAGGGTGTTCAGGGGCTGGAGGGCGCTCATGGATTCTTTCCGGGGAGAACGGTCGGTCGGGTCGCTCGGTAATCAGATGCCGGTCAGCTGGCGCAACTGGCGCACGCTGTCGGTCAGCCGGGAGGCGTCGTGCATGTCCTGCTGCAGCAGCGCGCGCATCGCGTCGTGCTGCTTGACCGCGAGGTCGAGTTCGGCGTCGTGGCCGGGTGCGTAGGCGCCCAGCGCGATCAGGTCGCGCGCCTTCTGGTATCGCGACCACAGCTGGCGCAGGCGGCGCGCCGCCTGCAGGTGCTCGGGCCGGGCCACGTTGTGCATTACGCGCGAGGCCGAGCGTTCGATGTCGATCGCCGGGTAGTGGCCGCTCTCGGCCAGGTCGCGCGACAGCACGATGTGGCCGTCGAGGATGGCGCGCGCCGCATCGGCGATCGGGTCCTGCTGGTCGTCGCCTTCGCTGAGCACCGTGTAGAAGGCGGTGATCGAGCCGCAGCCGTTGAGGCCGTTGCCGCTGCGTTCGACGAGCTGCGGCAGCTTCGCGAAGCAGCTCGGCGGATAGCCCTTGGTGGCCGGCGGTTCGCCGATCGCCAGCGCGATCTCGCGTTGCGCCATCGCATAGCGGGTCAGGCTGTCCATCAGCAGCAGCACGTGCTGGCCGCGATCGCGGAAGTGTTCGGCGATCGCGGTGGCGTAGGCGGCCCCCTGCATGCGCGTCAGCGGCGGCGAGTCGGCCGGGGCCGCCACGACGATCGAGCGCTTCAGGCCCTCCTCGCCGAGGATGTCCTCGATGAATTCCTTGACCTCGCGACCGCGCTCGCCGATCAGGCCGACGACGATGACATCGGCCGCGGTGTACTTGGCCATCATGCCCAGCAGCACCGACTTGCCGACGCCGGAGCCGGCGAACAGCCCGATGCGCTGGCCGCGGCCGACGGTGAGCATGGCATTGATCGCGCGCACGCCGGTGTCCAGGGGCTCGCGCACCGGATCGCGCTCCATCGCGTTGATCGGGCGGCGCACCAGTGGTTCGTTGCGCACGGCGCTGATCGGGCCGAGCCGGTCGAGCGGCATGCCCAGCGGGTCGATCACGCGGCCCAGCAGGCCGTCGCCGATCGGCAGGTGCCGGGTGCGGTCTTCGCTGCGACGCCACGGGTGATGCGCCTCGCCGAGCACCGGCGCCAGGCTCGGCGTCGAGCGCGGCACCACCCGCGCGCCGCTGGCCAGGCCATGCAACTCGCCGGTGGGCATCAGGTAGGCGCGGTCGGCCGCGAAGCCGACCACCTCGGCCAGCACCGGCGGCTGGCCTTCCATGCGCACCTCGCAGACCGACCCGACCGGCACGCGGATGCCGGCGGCCTCGAGCACCAGCCCGGCCACGCGCACCAGCGTGCCCTGCGCCTCCAGCGGCACCGGGCCGATGGCATGCGCCTTCAGATCGTCCATGTAGCGTTGCCAGGACGCCGGCAGCGCGGCGAGCGGCGCCGCGGGGCGCTCGGTCGCCGGCGTGGCGGCGGGCAGCCAGCCTTCGGTCGGCGCGTTCATGCGCCCGCTCCGTTCTCGTCGGCCACCGGGGCGGCGGCTTCTTCGGCCGACGGCGCCACCTCGTAGGCGGCGCGCTGTCCCATGCCGTCCATCGCGCGGCGCCAGCGCGCCTCGACGCTGGCGTCGATGATGCCGACCTCGCTGTCGACCACGCAGCCGCCGCGTGCCAGCGCCGGATCGGGCACCAGCCGGGCGCCACGCGCGGCCAGCGCCTCGCCGGCGTGCAGGCTCAACAACGCGAGGTCCTCGGGATGCACGTGCACCGCCACCTGCCTCGCCGAGGCCAGCGTCGCGACCAGCGCCTCCTGGGCCACGGCTGCCACCAGCTCGGGCCGCGTCGCCAGTTCGCTGCGCAGCACCTGGCGCGCCAGCGCGACCGCCACGTCCGCGAGCTGCGCGGCCAGGCCCTGTTCGAGCTGCTGGAGCTGGCCGCGGAAGGCCTGCGCCACGGCGGTGACCTGGCCGGTCACCTGCTGGGCGTAGCTCTGCTTGAAGCCTTCGAGTGCCGTCAGGCCATCGCGGTAGCCGTCCTGGTAGCCGCTCTGGCGGGCGGCCTGCAATTGCACCGCCACCAGCTCGGGCGTCAGCGGCGCGGCGGGCGCCGGAGCCGCCGGGTTCTGCGGCGTGGTGCCGAAGCTGCTGGGCCGCCAGGCGGCGAAGCTGCGCACTTCCTCGCGCGGGATGAAGCGCGCATAGGCGTTCGGCGAGCCATCGGCCGCCGGACCGTCGGTCGCACGGCTGCGGCTGCCGGGATCGCGCGGCGCCGGGCTGGCGCCGAGCTTGCGTTCAAAGGAACTGGTCATCGCCACCGCCACCCAGCACGATCTGGCCTTCGTCGGCCAAGCGGCGCACGATCTTCAGCATTTCCTTCTGCTCGGCCTCGACCTCGGAGACGCGCACCGGACCGCGCGATTCGAGGTCCTCGCGCAGCGTCTCGGCCGCACGCGTCGACATGTTCGCGAGGATGCGATCGCGCAGCTCGGGCGGCGCGCCCTTGAGCGCCACCACCAGCGATTCGGTCTGCACTTCCTTCAGCAGCGCCTGGATGCCGCGGTCGTCGATCTTCTGCAGATCGTCGAACGTGAACATGTTGTCCATGATCTTCTGCGCGAGGTCGCTGTCGGCCTCGCGGATGTAGTCGAGCACAGAGGTCTCGATGGCCGAACCCATCATGTTGATGATCTCGGCTGCCGGCTTGACGCCGCCCATCATCGACTTCTTCATGCGCTCGCCGCCGGCGAGCACCTTGCCCATCACCTCGTTCAGGTCCTTCAGCGCGCTGGGCTGGATGCCGTCGAGCGTGGCCACGCGCACCATCACCTCGTTGCGCTGGCGCTCGGTGAACTCCTTCAGCACCTCGGCCGCCTGGTCGAACTCCAGGTGCACCAGGATCGCCGCGACGATCTGCGGGTGCTCGTTGCGCAGCAGTTCGGCCACCGAGTTCGGGTCCATCCACTTCAGGCTCTCGATGCCGGAGACATCACCGCCCTGCAGGATGCGGTCGATCAGCAGGTTGGCCTTGTCGTCGCCCAGCGCCTTGCGCAGAACGGCCTTCACGTACTCGTCGGTGTCGCTCACCAGCATGCTGGTGTCGGCCGCGTCGCCGGTGAAGCGCTCGAGGACCTGCTCGAAGCGCTCGCGCGGCACGCTCTTCATCTTGGCGATGGTCTCGCCGAGGCGCTGCACTTCCTTCGGAGCGAGGTGCTTGAAGACCTCGGCGGCCTCCTCCTCGCCGATCGACATCAGCAGGATGGCCGCATCTTCCAGTCCTTGGGCATCCATGGTCATGACCTCCACCACGTCGCGTCAGGCGCGCCTGCCCCGCGAGGGAGCTCTCGCCGGCTCATGCCGCCTCCTTGGCGGACCAGCCGCGCACGATGTTGGCCATGGCCGCCGGGTTTTCCTTGGCGAGCGCACGGGCCTGGTTCAGCCGCATGTCCACCACCGGCGCCTCGAGCGCGGGCAGTGCCGCGGCGGTCGTCGGCGACGGCAGCGCCTGCACGTCGTCGACCACGGCGTCGAGCTGGCGCTGCGGCTTGGCCGGCTGGGCCGCCTTCAGCGCCGGCCGCACCGCACCGAACACGATGATCATCGCCAGCAGCGTCAGCGCGGCCGGCACGGCCAGCGTGCGCAGCAGATCCTGGGTGTCGGGCTGCTTCCACAGAGGCAGCGCTTCCTCGACCGGCGGCTTCTCGACCTTGAAGGGGGCGTTGATCAGCTTCACCGAGTCGCCGCGGTCGGCGTTGAAGCCGATGGTCTCCTTGACCAGCGCGGTGAGCTTCTCCATCTCCTCGGCCGAGATCGGCGTGGTGCTGGTCTTGCCCTTGGCGTCGGTGACCGAGCGGTGGTTCAGCACCACCGCCGCGTTCAGCCGCTTGATGGTGCCGGTGGCATTGCGCGTGACGCGCACGGTCTTGTCGACCTCGTAGTTGGTGGTGGCCTCGCGCCGGCTGTTGCCGCCGCCGCTGGCGCCGCCCGCCTGCGCGGTCTGCAGCGGCTGTGCGCTGCCGTTGACCGGCGCGGTGGCCGGCACCGGCGGCTGGTTGCTGGTGGCGCCGGGCACGCCGGACGGTTGGGCGCTGCCGCCGCCGCTGGCCTCGCTGACCTGGTGGCTGCGCAGCGTGGCCGCGGCCGGCTTGCCGTCGGCACCCAGGCCCTGGTTCGGCGCATAGGCCTCGGAGGTGGATTCAGTCTGCGAGAAGTCGACCTCGGCGGTCACCTGGGCGCGCAGGTTGTCGCGGCCGAGCACCGGCTCGAGGATGTCGAACACGCGCTTGGTGTAGTTGCCTTCGATCTGGCCCACATACTGAAGTTGCTGGGCATCGAGGCCGCCGGCCGAGTGGGCATCGCCGGCGCCGGAGATCAGCGCGCCGGTGGCGTCGAGCACGGTCACGGCCTTCGGGTCCATCTCCGGGACGCTGGAGGACACGAGGTGAACGATGCCGGCGATCTGCGTGCGGTCGAGCGTGCGGCCGGGGTGCAGCGTCAGCAGCACCGAGGCGCTGGGCTTCTGCTGCTCGCGGAAGAAGCCGTTCTGGTTGGGCAGCGCGAGGTGCACGCGGGCGCTCTGCACTGCAGCCAGCGCACCGATCGAGCGGGTCAGCTCGCCTTCGAGGCCGCGCTGGAAGGTCAGGCGCTCCTGGAACTGCGTCTGGCCGAACTTGGCGTTGTCCATCAGCTCGAAGCCGACGATCGAACCCTTGGGCAGGCCGGCCGAGGCCAGCTTCAGGCGCACGTCGTGCACCTTGTCGGCCGGCACCAGGATCGCGGCGCCGCCGTCGGCGTGCTTGTAGGGCACGTTCATCGTCGACAGCTGGGCCAGGATCGCGCCACCGTCCTTGTCGGACAGGCCGGCGTACAGCACCTTGTAGTTGCCCTGCGACGACCACATCGACATCGCGAAAGCGATGCCCACCAGCGCGGCCAGGCCGATGCCGAGCGTCAACTTGCGGCCGGCGGGCAGCGCAGCGAGGCGCGAGCCGAAGCCGTCGGCGTTGGCCGGCGTGAGCGGCAGGGAATTCACGGGGGCAAGTGCGGTGTCCATCGGCAGGGGTCGGGCGTCGCGGCGTGTCCGTGTCGGATCGTGGGTCGAAGCGCGACGGGACCATTCCCATCGGCGCCTCGGCATTGTTTCGTTACCCTTGAGCCGGAAAAGCGGCGAACAGGCCGGCCAAATCCCGCCAGTTCCCACCATTGCGCCGCGGGCCCTTGGCTACGATCCTTCCCCATGGACGTGAAGCTCAAGCCCTTCGACTTTGCCCAAGCCGCTGCCCGCGCCGGGATGCCGCAGGTGGCCGAGCGCGTGCGCCTGGCGACGCAGTCGCAGGGCGTGGAGCCGGCGAGCTTCCAGACCAGCTTCAGCGCCGCGCTGAAGTCGGTGAGTTCCGCGCAGAACCAGGCCACCGAGCTGCAGAAGCAGGTTCAGCTGGGCAACTCGTCGGTCTCGCTGGAGGAAACGATGGTCGCGATGCAGAAGGCCCAGATCGGATTCCAGGCGACGCTGCAGGTGCGCAACAAGCTGGTGCAGGCCTACACCGACATCATGAACATGGCCATGTGAGGCCCGTGACGGGCCGCCCGACGTGGTCGGTCAGCCGCCGGCACGCTTGACGGTGTGACCGCGGGCCTGGAACCACTCGATCACGCGTTCGCAGTGATCGCCCTGAATCTCGATCACACCGTCCTTCACGGTGCCGCCGGACCCGCAGGCGGCCTTCAGCTGCTTGCCGAGCTGGGCCAGCGCGGCCGGCTCCGACCCCAGCCCCCTGATCACCGTGACGCCCTTGCCGTTGCGGCCCTTCGTTTCGCGCGAGACGCGCACGATGCCGTCGCTTGCCGGCACGGCGCCGGCGCTACGACACGCGCACTGCGTGACCGCCTGGCGGCAGGCCGGGCAGGTCCGGCCGAGCTCGGTCGAGTAGACCAGGCCACCGTCGGCCGGTCGGCTCTTCATGCCGATCGTTCCGGCATGACGCTGGATCGATCCATCGGCTAGAGGATGCGGTTCAGCGCGTCATCGAGCTGACGGACCGTGCGCTCGATGTGGTGCAGCTTGTCGAGACCGAACAGGCCGATGCGGAAGGTTCGGAAGTCGGCCCCCTCGTCGCACTGCAAGGGCACGCCGGCGGCCACCTGCAGGCCCAACCCTAGGAACTTCTGCCCCGACTGGATGGCTGGATCCTCGGTGTAGCTGACCACCACGCAAGGCGCCTGGAAGCCTTCGGCCGCCACGCTGCGCAGGCCCTTGCGCACCAGCAGTGCGCGAACCTGCTCGCCCAGTTGCTGCTGTTCCGCGCGCACGTTGTCGAAGCCATAGGCCTCTGTCTCGCGCATCACGTCGCGCAGGCGGGCCAGGGAGTCGGTCGGCATCGTGGCGTGGTAGGCGTAGCCACCGGCCTCATAGGCCTCCATGATCTGCAGCCACTTGCGCAGGTCGCAGGCGAAGCTGGTGCTCTGCGTGCCATCGATGCGCTCGCGAGCCAGATCGCTCATCGCGATCAGCGCACAGCAGGGCGAACCGCTCCAGCCCTTCTGCGGCGCGCTGACCAGCACGTCGACGCCGGTGGCCTGCATGTCGATCCACAAGGTGCCGGACGCGATGCAGTCCAGCACGAACAGACCACCGACCTCGTGCACCGCATCGGCCACGGCGCGCAGGTAGGCATCGGGCAGGATCATTCCGGCCGAGGTCTCGACGTGCGGCGCGAACACGACCGCGGGACGTTCCGCACGGATCGTGGCCACCACCTCGTCGATGGGCGCGGGCGCCAAGGGCGCCTGCGCGCCCGGCCCGGTGCGGCGCGCCTTCAACACCGTCGAGTCGGAAGCGATGCGGCCCATGTCGAGAATCTGCGTCCACCGGTAGCTGAACCAGCCATTGCGGATGACCAGAACCTTGCGGTCGGTGGCGAACTGCCGAGCCACCGCCTCCATGCCGAAGGTGCCGCTACCGGGCACGATGACGGCCGACTTCGCGTTGTAGACGCGCTTGAGCGTGGCCGAGATGTCGCGCATGACCCCCTGGAAACTCTGGGACATGTGGTTGAGGGCACGGTCGGTGTAGACCACCGAATACTCGAGCAGACCGTCCGGGTCCACGTTCGGCAACAAGCCAGGCATCGATCACTCCACTGAGAAAACTGTCTCTGTTGTAGGGGCTGCGGCTGTCATGCGGGCCACGGGCGCCACACGAAAACCTGCCGTCGGCGCTGAGCGCTGCCGAGGGCCATGCCGGGAGAGGCATGCCGCCCACTGTGTACCAGAACATCGCCGCAGCACGCTGAGGTCAACCCGAATGAGCCGACCCCCGTTTCAAACCGCCGCGCTGCGTTGACTGGCCCGCCAACCTCCGCATTGTCTCCTCGGCCGAGAAACCGCGCACGGCGCGGCCCAACCGATCGGGCCTCGCATCAGGTGCGGCCGGCGCCCGGAAAGTACTTGCGGATCAGCACGGGCGTGAACTCGAAGGGCTCCGCGGTGAAGGTGGCCGTGAAGCACGACCGCTGCGTGCCGCCGTCGACCGGCAGCACGCTCACGTACACCCACTCTCCCGGCCCTTTGTCCCACAGCATGATCTGCACCGATGCGAACGCACGGCGGTCGAGTACCTTGTAGAGCGACAAGGCGGCGCCCTCAAATCGCTCGCGGTCCGCCGAATCCAGCAACGCACGCTGATCGGCCCGGGCAAAAACCAGCGGCGGACTGCCCTCGACGCAACTGGCCATGACGAGGGCCCCTCCGTCGCGGGCCTCTCCCGCGCTAGGTTCAGCCGCTGCGATATGCAGCGCCGGTTGCCCGGCCAGCGCCGTCGCCGCCAGCAGGCCGCCCAGCGTCGAAACGCAGACCTTCTTGCCCATCGCGCATCCTCCACCAGCGGGTCGCCCCATCGATCGATCTTCTGCCGCAGCAGCGGAGAAGGCAATGAGGGGTCGCGCTAGCAGCGCCGCGAGACAGGGCCGTTCGACGTGATGTGCGCGGTCGAGGCCGATGGACGCATCAGGCGATGGCGCCTTGTTACCTCACTCCACCGTCACGCTCTTCGCGAGGTTGCGTGGCTTGTCGACATCGGTGCCACGCGCGCAGGCCGTGTGATAGGCCAGCAGCTGCAGCGGCACCACGTGCAGCAGCGGCGACAAGGCGCCATAGTGCTCGGGCATGCGGATCACGTGCACGCCTTCGCTGCTTTCGATCCGCGTGTCGGCATCGGCGAACACGAACAGTTCGCCGCCGCGTGCGCGCACTTCCTGCAGGTTGCTCTTGAGCTTCTCGAGCAGCGCGTCGTGCGGCGCCACGGTGACGACCGGCATCGCACTGGTCACCAGCGCCAGCGGCCCGTGCTTCAACTCGCCGGCCGGGTAGGCCTCGGCGTGGATGTAGCTGATCTCCTTGAGCTTGAGCGCGCCTTCCAGCGCCACCGGGTAATGCAACCCGCGGCCCAGGAAGAGCGCGTTCTCCTTGCGGGCGAACTCCTCGGCCCAGGCCATGACCTGGGGCTCGAGCGCCAGCACGGCCTGCAGCGCCACCGGCAGGTGGCGCAGCGCCTTCAGGTGCCCGGCCTCGGCGTCCTCGTCCAGCCGCCCACGGGTCTTGGCCAGCATCAGCGTGAGCAGGAACAGGCCCGCCAGCTGCGTGGTGAAGGCCTTGGTGGAGGCCACGCCGATCTCGACACCCGCCCGGGTGATGTAGGCCAGCGAGCACTCGCGCACCATCGCGCTGGTGGCGACATTGCACACGGTGAGCGTGTGCTTCATTCCCAGCGAGCGGGCATGCTTCAGCGCGGCCAGCGTGTCGGCGGTCTCGCCGCTCTGCGTGATGGTGACGACGAGTGTCTTGGGGTTCGGCACGCTGTCGCGATAGCGGTACTCGCTGGCCACTTCCACCTGCGTGGGAATCTGCGCGATCGATTCCAGCCAGTACTTGGCGGTGCAGCCGGCGTAGTAGCTGGTGCCGCAGGCCAGGATCAGCACCGAGTCGATCTCCTTGAACACGCGGTGCGCGCCGTCGCCGAACAGCTCCGGCACGATGCCCTGCACGCCTTCGAGCGTGTCGGCGATGGCGCGCGGCTGCTCGAAGATCTCCTTCTGCATGTAGTGGCGGTAGGGCCCGAGCTCGGCCGCACCGGTGTGCGCATGCACGGTGCGCACCTCGCGCTGCACGCGCTCGTGGCGGCCGGTCGCCGGGTTGCGCGCCACGATCCAGTGCTTGCCGAGCTGGAGGTCGACCACGTCGCCCTCATCCAAGTAGACGATCTGGTCGGTCACGCCGGCGAGCGCCATCGCGTCCGATGCGAGGAAGCTCTCACCCTGCCCCACGCCCAGGATCAGCGGCGAACCTTCTCGCGCACCCACCACGCGGTGCGGTTCGTCGCGGCAGAACACAGCGATCGCGTAGGCGCCCTTGAGTCGCTGCGTGGCCTGCTGCACGGCCTCGAACAGATCGCCTTCGTACAGCGAATCGATCAGGTGAGCGATGACCTCGGTGTCGGTCTGGCTCGCGAAGACATAGCCGCGCCCCTGCAGTTCGGCGCGCAGGTCATCGTGGTTCTCGATGATGCCGTTGTGCACGAGCGCGATGCGCGCCGGACGCGCGGCATCGGCGCCCGGGCCGCTGGAGAAATGCGGGTGCGCGTTGTGCACCGCCGGCGCGCCGTGCGTGGCCCATCGCGTGTGGGCGATGCCGGTCGTTCCCTGCACCGCGTCGGCGCCTACCTGCACGTCGAGTTCCGCAACGCGCGACGTGCTGCGGCTGCGGCGCAGCGCGCCGTCCTGATGCACCGCGACCCCGCAGGAGTCGTAACCCCGGTACTCGAGCCTCTTCAAACCCTCGACGAGGATGGGGACGATGTTGCGAGCGCTGACCGCGCCGACGATGCCGCACATGAGATGGCCTTGTTGAGCTATGGATGGAGCATCCTAGGGACCGTAGCAACAAATATGCTTTCTAAATTAAGAATAAAACGGCATAAAAATCTCAAAACTTTCTACAATGAAAAATTCATTCTGATTTTAGTTTTTTATGAACTATTTATTTCGTGAATAAGATCACGCTGGATCCCCTCGACCTCAAGTTGCTCGCGCAATTGCAGCGCGATGCCTCGCTGTCGAATCAAGCCTTGGCGGCCGAAGTCCACGTGGCCACGGCCACCACGCACCGCCGCGTCCGGCGCTTCCATGCGCTGGGCTTGATCGAGCGCGTGGCCGCCCAGCTATCGCCGCAACGCCTGGCCGATTCCGGCCTGCCGCAACTGCATGCGTTGCTCGAGGTCACGCTCGACGTGCAGACCAGCGAAAGCCTGGACGCGTTCGAGGCCCGCGCCGTGGCCGATGCCAGTGTCCAGCAGTGCTGGCGGGTCTCGCCGGGGCCTGACTTCATGCTGGTGGTGGGCATGCGCGACATGGAGGCCTACCAGGCCTTCACCGCGCGGCTGCTGACGGCCGACGCCAACGTGCGCAACGTGCGCGCCTTCTTCAGCATCAAGCGCGCGAAGTTCAGCAGCGAACTGCCGCTGCCGGCACGGTGAACTGCGCAGGCCGGCGAGAGCTGCCACAGCCGCTCGTCAATTCGGCGCGGAAGCCGACCCTTGCGCCGCGGACAGCGACTTGTGCAGCGCGGCCGGCGAGGTCAACCCGCTCAGCACGTCGTCGTGCGGCAACAGCATTACCACCAAGCCGCCGAGCCCGAGCCCCAAGGCCACCACGCCGACAGCACCGACCACCAGTCGCTGGGCGCCGGTGAGGTAGGTGAGCCAGGCCTCGCCGAACGACAAGCCGCCCTCACGCATGCCGGATGCCAGCAACTGCAACCGCACCCGCAGCCCGGGGGCGGGCTGGTCCTCGGGATCCCGGTAGCCCAGGCGGGTCTCCTCGCGCCGGATCCACTGGTCGTGGGCGGCACGCCTTTCGGGGTCGAGCAACACGTCCTGGGCCTTGTTCAAGGCCGTCAGTACGAGCTCGTGGCGGACGCTGCCGTGGTGGCGATCGGGGTGGTACTTCTGCACCAGCGCCTTGTAGGCGGCACGGATCACTTCGGGTGGCGCGTCCGGCGCCACCTTCAGGCGGCCGTAGTAATGGGGGATCTTGGGACGTCGCATCGGTTTCCGATGCTACCGGCGCGGTGTCACGTCAGGTCGTGCAGAGTTGGCGCGTCTGCAACCGGAACGCTCTCTTCCGCCGCGTTGTTGCAACTGTGCCGCGGGCCCGTGCCCCGGGCCCACGCAAGGCGGCCCGCCCGCTCGGCCCGCCGTTACCGGCGTAACAACTGCTAGCGTTTTTTCGTCGGCCGTCGCCAGCCCGCGATCACGGTCTGCCGCGCCCTCGCCACGCCCAGTTGCCCGGCCGGCACGTCCTTGTTGATCGTGCTGCCGCCACCGATGGTGGCACCTGCACCCAGCGTGACCGGTGCGACGAGCACGCAGTTGCTGCCCACATGCACGTCGTCGCCGATCACGGTGCGATGCTTGTTCGCGCCGTCGTAGTTGGCGGTGATGCTGCCGGCACCGTAGTTCACACGCTCGCCGACCGTCGCATCGCCCAGGTAGGCCAGGTGGTTGGCCTTGGCACCGCGCGCGAGCGTGGAGTTCTTGACCTCGACGAAGTTCCCGATATGCACCTCGGCCCCCAGTTCGGCGCCGGGACGCAGGCGCGCGAACGGCCCGACCAGCGCGCCGGCGCCGACCTCGGCGCCGTCGATATGCGTGAACGGGTGGATCACCGCGCCTGCGGCGATGCGTGCGTCGCGGATCACGCAGTTCGCCCCGACGTGCACCCTGTCGCCGAGTTCGACACGGCCTTCGAAGACGCAGTTGACGTCGATCTCGACCTCGCCGCCGCAGACCAACGTGCCGCGCAGGTCGAAGCGTGCCGGGTCGGTCAGGCGCACACCGGCCTCGAGCAGCGCCTCGGCCTGCTTGCGCTGCAGACGGCGCTCGAGCTCGGCCAGTTGGAGCGGGCTGTTGACGCCCAGGACCTCGGTCTCGCTGGCGGGCTGCGCGGCGACCACCGCCACGCCGTCGGCAACGGCCATCGCGACCACGTCGGTGAGGTAGTACTCGCGCTGGGCGTTGTCGTTGGACAGACGCGCCAGCCAGAGCTTCAGCAGCGCGGTGGGCGCCGCCATCATGCCGGTGTAGACCTCGCGGATGGCGCGCTGCGCCGCGCTGGCGTCCTTGTGCTCGACGATGCCGAGCAGCTTCTCGCCCCGCCCGTCGCCGTCACGAAGGATGCGGCCGTAACCGGTCGGATCGGCCAGATCGATGGTCAGTAGCGCGAGCTGCGTGCCGCCGCAGGCATCGACCAGCGCGCGCGCCGTCGACGCGTCGATCAGTGGCGTGTCACCGTTGAGGATCAAGGTCGTGCCGGCATCGTCGAGCAGCGGTACCGCCTGTTGCACGGCATGCCCGGTGCCAAGCTGCGGCTCCTGCCGCACGAAGGCGAGCGGCGCCTCGGGAAAGGCCGAGCGCATGGCCGCCTCCACCTCCTCGGCGCCATGACCCGTGATCGTGATGAGTCTTTGCGCTCCCAGACCGGCGGCCGTGGCCAGCACGTGCTGCAATAGGGCTCGCCCGGCCAGGGTGTGCAGCACCTTGGGCCGACTCGACTTCATGCGGGTGCCCTTGCCGGCGGCCATGATCACGATGTCCAGCATGCTGATGGTCAGGTGGTTGAGGAGTTGGAGAATTATCGCGGCCTGCCTGCTGTTGGCACTGGCCGGCTGCAGCGCGCTGCGGTTGGCTTACACGCAGGCGGGGGAATTCGCGTACTGGTGGCTCGACGGCTACGTGGATTTCGACGGCGACCAGACCTTGCGCACCCGCGAGGCGATCACCCGGTGGTTTGCCTGGCATCGCAGGGCCGAGCTGCCGGACTACGTGTCGCTGCTCGATCGCGCGGCGGCCGAAGCCGGCCAGGATGCCACGCCGGCCCAGGCCTGCCGCTGGTTCGAGGAGGTGCGCCAGCGCATCGACCGCGCGGTCGACCACGCCCTGCCCGACGCCGCAGCGATTGCCGCGAGCTTCAGCCGCGAACAGTTGAACCGCCTCGAGCGCAAGCAGGCGAAGAACAACGCCGAGTTCCGCGACGACTTCCTGCAGCCCGACCCGGCCGAGCGACGTGAAGAAGCGGCGGACCGCGTGGTCGAGCGGGCCGAACAGCTGTATGGCCAGCTCGACCGCTCGCAACGCGAGCGCATCGCGCAGGCCATGAGCGCGTCGCCGTTCGAGCCTGAGCGCTGGCTGGCCGAGCGCCAGCGGCGGCAACGCCACCTGCTGCTGACCTTGCGGCAAGTGCAGGCCGGCGTGCTGTCGCGCCCCTCGGCCACCGAGGCGCTACGGAATCACTGGCAGGAGGTCAAGCGCTCGCCCGACGAGGCCTATCGGCGCTACCAGCAGCGCCTCGAGACGGCGAACTGCGAACTGCTTTCGAAGATCCACAACGACACCACTCCCGAGCAGCGCCAGGAGGCCCAGCGCAAGCTCAGGGGCTGGGCCGCCGATCTGCGGCGTCTCGCGACGCCCGCCTGACCGACGCGACCGCTCCTCAGCGCGGCGACGTGGGCAGTGCCACCGTCACCGTCCGCGGCGTCAACGCCGGCAGCGGGAAGTCCTTCATCGCCGCCTCGAACATGGCCGGCAGCAGCGCCTCCGACGTCCAGCGGCTCGAATAGGCGGCGCGCGTTTCGTAGACGATCTGCTGGCTGCGCCGGTCACGGATCAGGATGCCGACCTCGCGCTGGTAATCCGGGAAGTCGTAGTAGTCATAGCCGAAACCCGGCGCATAGCCGAAGCCGGGCCCATAGAAGAACGGCCGGCGCCCGCCGTAGAACCACCAGTCGCTGCGCCAGGCCCAATGGCTCATGTAGGGGTCGCGGCGTGACACCTCGAACACCCGGGCTCCGACCTGGATGAGTACGTCGGCCTGCTCGAGCGGGACGCGGGTGAAGCCGGCCGCCTCGAGTGCAGGCAGGGCGCCTGCCTCGATGCGGTCCTGCTCGGCGGCGTTGGCCTGCTGCGACGGCAGGCGCTCGATCGCGTAACTGCCCGGCTTGCGATCGGCCGGCCAACTGCCCTGGCTGGACACGTCGACGGCCACGCTGTTGAGGCTGGCGCATCCCGCGACGAGCAGGGCCGCAGCGCATACGAGCAGCGACGCCATGGCGGATCGGGTTCGATGCATGCGGCCTCCTTGCTCGGTTTCAGTTCTGCCCATGCCAGCGGATCGGGACTTCCGCCTCGATGACCGACGCAGCGCCGAGCGGCGCACAGACTTCGTCGTCATCGAAGGCCTTGTCGCCCCGATCGTCGGCCCTTCCGGTAGCTTGGAGCGAGGTGAAGGGGTAGAGGTTCCGGTCCTGCAGGTGAGAAGGCACCACGTTGGCCAGCGCGCTGGCCATGTTGTCGAGCCGGCCGGGGTGCTGGCGCTCCCAGTCGCGCAGCATCTGCGCGATCTGCTTGCGCTGCAGGTTCTCCTGGCTGCCGCACAGCGTGCAGGGAATGATGGGGAACTGGCGGTGCGCGGCCCAGGCCTCCAGGTCATGCTCGGGCACATAGGCCAGCGGGCGGATCACGACGTGCCGGCCGTCGTCGCTGACCAGCTTGGGTGGCATGCCCTTGAGCTTGGCGCCGAAGAACATGTTGAGAAACAGCGTCTGCAGCATGTCGTCACGGTGGTGGCCCAACGCGATCTTGGTCGCGCCCAGCTCGCCGGCCACGCGGTACAGGATGCCGCGCCGCAGGCGCGAGCACAGGCTGCACATTGTCTTGCCCTCGGGCACGACCCGCTTGACGATGGAGTAGGTGTCCTGGTTCTCGATGTGGAAAGGCACGCCGCGGCTCGCCAGATACTCGGGCAGCACGTGCTCGGGAAAGCCGGGCTGCTTCTGGTCGAGGTTGACCGCGACGAGCGAGAAGTCGATCGGCGCGCGCTGCTGCAGGTTCAGCAGGATGTCGAGCAGCGTGTAGCTGTCCTTGCCGCCCGACACGCAGACCATGAGCTTGTCGCCCGGCTCGATCATGTTGAAGTCGCCGATGGCCTGGCCGACCAGCCGGTGCAGGCGCTTGCTGAGTTTGTTGGCCTCGAAAGCGGGCTTGCCGGCCTGGCGTTGCGTGACGCCGGGCTCGATGACGACGGCACTCATGCGTCGCTCTCCTTGATGTGGAACACCTCCACGCCGACCGCGGCGCAGTCATCGTAGACGTCGGGTTTCTCGGTCGACACGCGCACCGCGCGCACCTGGGGATGGGCCAGCATGCGCGCGGCGATCTCGTCGCACAGCGTTTCCTGCAGCCCGATGTGGCCCTGAGCCACGCGCTCGGCGATGGCGTGGCGGATGAAGTCGTAGTCGACCACCTCGTCGAGCCGATCCGCGCGCGGCGTGCTGGCCGCCAGCGGCACGTACAGATCGACGTCGATCAGCAGCCGCTGCGGGCCCAGGCGCTCGAAGTCGTGCACGCCGATGCGCACCGGCAGCGCGTAGGACTTCAGGAACACGCGCCGGCACGCAGCCAACCGGGGATGCAGGGGCCAGTGTGGCACCTCAAGCCCCCTCGCGCGCCAGGAACAGCACGTCGCGCGGCTGCGCGGCCAGATGCTGCCCGCCGTCCACCAGCAGCGTGGTACCGGTGATGGCCGGCGACTCGATCAGGAAACGCACCGCACGCGCCACGTCCTCGGGCGTCGACGAGCGGCGCAGCGGCGTCATCGCGTGCGCGCGCACGAACTCCGCGCTGTCCATCGGGCCCGACGGCAGCGTGACACCGGGCGCGACACCGACCACGCGCAGCGTGGGCGCGAAGGCCTGCGCCTGCAGCGTCGTCGCCGCCTCCAGTGCGGCCTTCGACAGCGTGTACGAAAAATGGTCCGGGTTCGGGTTCCACAGCTTCTGGTCGAGCAGGTTGACAACGCAGCCACGCCGCGCACCCCCGCTCAGCCGCTGGTACAGCGCGGCCGCCAACAGCACCGGAGCGGCGGTGTTGACCTGCCAGTGCTCGGCCATCGACGCGTAGCTGCAGTCGCTCGCGCCGTCGTATTCGAAGCGCGAGGCGTTGTTCACCACCGCGTCGATGCGCCCCATGCGCTCGGCCACGGCAGGCAGCAGCGCGCGGCAGGCCGCCTCGTCCGCCAGGTCGGCCACGAACGCATCGGCGCGCGCCCCCGCTGCGCGGGCCGCCTGCAGCGTGTCGATCGACTCGTCGCTGGCCCGGTGGCTGTGCACCGCCACGTCGAAGCCGTGCGCGGCCAGTTCGAGCGCGATGGCGCGGCCGACGCGCCGCGCGGCACCGGTGACGAGCACCACGGGACGGGAATCGACGCTCATGTCGTGCGAGACAATGGGAAGGTGGAATCGAGCCCTGTCAGTGTAGCCAGCCCCCCTTCGCCGAGCCTGCAAGAGGCCTTGAAGGCGCGGATCGCGGCGGAGATCGGGCGCGCCGGCGGCTGGCTCGGCTTCGAGCGCTACATGGAGCTCGCGCTGTATGCGCCCGGCCTGGGCTATTACGTGCGCGGCGATCGCCAGTTCGGTCTGATGCCGGACTCCGGCAGTGATTTCGTCACCGCACCCGAGCTGAGCCCCTTGTTCGGCCGTGCCCTGGCGCGCCAGCTGGGCCAGGCGCTGGACGCCACCGGAACGAGCGAAGTGTGGGAGTTCGGCGCCGGCTCGGGAGCACTGGCCGTGCAACTGCTGGAGGCTCTGGGCGACCGGATCGACCGCTACGTCATCGTCGACCTGTCGGGAGCGCTGCGCGATCGTCAGCGGACCACGATCGCCGCGCGCGTGCCGCCGCAGCACGCCGCGAAAGCGGTGTGGCTGGATCGTCTGCCGGAGCGGATCGACGGCGTGCTGGTCGGCAACGAGGTGCTCGACGCGATGCCGGTGGCCCTGCTGCACTTCGATGGCAGCCGATGGCTGGAGCGCGGTGTGGCGCTCTCCGATGGACGCTTCGTCTATGCCGACCGGCCGACCCCGCTGCGGCCACCGCTGGCGACCGACCGCGTGCCGGGCACCACCACCGAACTGCAGCGCCAGGGAGAGGCCTTCATCCGCACGCTGGCGGCCACCCTCGGGCGCGGCGCGGCGTTTTTCATCGACTACGGCTTCCCCGAGGCCGAGTTCCATCATCCGCAGCGCATCGGCGGCACGCTGATGTGCCACCGCGCGCACCTAGCCGACGGCGACCCGCTGAGCGACGTGGGCGACAAGGACATCACCGCCCACGTCGATTTCACCGGCATCGCGCTGGCAGGGCAGGACGCCGGGCTCGCCGTGCTGGGCTACACCACCCAGGCGCGCTTCCTGATGAACTGCGGCCTGCTCGACGACCTGCGGAGTGCCGACCTGCGCGCCATCGCCGCGGCGCAGAAGCTGCTGACCGAGCACGAGATGGGCGAGCTGTTCAAGGTGATCGGCTTCGCGGCCGGGGAGCCCTTCGACGCGATCGGCTTCGCCCAGGGCGATCGCAGCCACATGCTCTGAGACCCGGACCCCACCATGCTGCGCTGGCTGCTCGTCGTCGTCATCACATTGGTCGTCTTCAACGGCCTGCGGCCCTGGCTCGAGAAGTTCGGTCTCGGCCGGCTGCCCGGTGATCTGAACTTCCGTCTCGGCGGCCGCGACTGGTCTCTGCCGATCGCAACCACGCTGCTGCTGAGCTTCCTGGCTATGGCCATCGGGCAGTTGATCTGACCGGTGCTCTGCACTTCAGCGCGTGATCGTCCACACCTGCGCGCAGCCGCGACATCGCACCGCGACCGCATCGGCCTCGGGCTGTTGTGGCCCGGCGACCACGTCGAAGCGAGCATAGGCGCCGCATTGCGGGCAGACGGCCTGGTTCGCGGTGGTTTCCGCGTGCAGCAACAAGAACAGATAGCGGCGCAAGGCCCACAGTCCGATCGCCGCCGACAGCAACACCGCGATGCCGGTCACCACCTGGTCGCCCAGCGGCGCACGGCGGTCATAGACCTCGAAGCCCCCCAGCAGGCCGACCATGCACAGGAATGTCAGCACCAGGTGCGCGTGGCTGGAGATCAGCTCCCGCTCGTACCACCTGCGGAAGCCGTGCTTGCGGATCCCGTCCGCCAGGTCCGATCGCCACCATCCCATGGGTCACCTCGGTCGATGCAGCCTTGGCACCGTGAACCGATGCTGGCACAAGCACCGTGCTGCCCCCAAGAACCGCGTGGCATTCGCAAGCCCCTTGAAGGCTCGCTATAATGCGCGGCTTTGGCGCTTTAGCTCAGTCGGTTAGAGCGACGGAATCATAATCCGCAGGTCCGGGGTTCGAATCCCTGAAGCGCCACCAAGACTCCCGAGCCCCGCCCCGTGCGGGGCTTCTCGTTTCCGGCGTGGCCTTGGCCGCACCCGCATCTGCGGGGCCCGCGAGCGCGGGATACAGCGTGGCTGGGTGCGGGCAGACACTGCGTGCATGCGCCACGACACACAAGCCTTCAATTGGGACCGCGAGCGGGCCGACGATCGGCCGAGCGAATTCAAGACTTCCACGTCCTATTCGCTGCTGCATGGCGACGATGACGATACGCGTCGCCAACACCGTGCCCCGCCATCGCGTCACCACAGGCGCGGATCGTTCAACGCTTGGCGTGTTCTGACCGTGGTGCTGTTCGCCGGCGCGGTCACCGTCTACCTGTTTGCCACTCATGTCCGCGGCTGAGCAGCTCGACCTCCCCCCTTCGGGGCGGACGCCAGTGGGGGATGGTTCGTTGCCGGCGAATCACCGATGCTTCGATTCAACATTGGCGAACATCGCCGAGAAGGAGCTCTGGATGAACCTGCAAGAACGTGAGGTCGGCGATTTCCGCATCTACGCCGGCGCCCTGGACGCAGCCCGCGGCGGCTACACGGCCGCAGTCGAGGTGCATCGAGTGCGCGGTGCCGACCAGCCGCCCGAGGTGGTGTTCAGCAGCGACCGGGTCTCCGGGGGCCACCGCTTCGAGGCGCCGGCCGCGGCGCTGCGGCACGCGCTCGACATCGGTCACCAGGCGATCCGGCTGCGCGAGGCCGTGGCCTCCTGAGCATCCGCCGTCAAGGCCCCAGAGCAAACGCTCCGGGTCACAAAGAGCCCGAAGCCCTGACCAGGTAGCTGGTTGCCGCGGCCTTGGCGCGCTTGTCGGCCGCCACCATGGCGCGCTCGGTCTGCTCGACGATTTCCTTTGCCGTGGCGGCATCGTGGACGAACAGGTTGCGCTTCGCCGAAGCGCGCATCTGCGTGGTGGACTTGCTCATCGCCTCGAGTTCGATCTCGATGCTGCGGTCCGCAGAGTTACCCTTGATCAGTTCGCCGCTATCGGTCTTGGCGATGCCTTCGACGGTGACGCCCATCTTGTTCAGGGCCGCCAGCGATGCCGCCTTCACCTGCGCGGCGCTGGCCGTGAACGTGCGGTAGCTCGTGCCGCTCGCCGTGTGCGAGACGCCGGCCGAGGCCCCGACGCCGAGCGCGGTGATGGCCAGCGCGCCGCAGCCGGACAGTGACGCCCCGATCGCCGCCAAGGCCAGCGAGCGCGCCCAAGACGCCAGGATCTGACCAGGGTTCGATGACATTCCGCGCTCCGGCACTTGAGAACCGAAGGGGCAAGGCAACTTCCGCGCCATGGAGCGGCGTGCGGTCGAGGCCGTTCGCCCACCCCGGCAACGGCTGGCGTTCGTGACGGATCTGGCAACCGCGGCGACGCGTGGCAGTACGTTTTCAAACAAGTCCGACAGGCTCCGCGGGTCACTACAATTTCAAGCTTCCCTCCTTCTGCAGCCACTGGATCCACACCATGTACCGCTGTGCCCTGCTCGTGTTCGCCCTGAGTGCCCCGTTCGCCGCGTCTGCGCAGGTGCAGCGCAACTTCCCGTACAACGCGCTGCGCGGCGAGATCACGATGGTGAATCCCCCCGACGTGCTGCTCAACGGCAAGGCAGCTCGGCTCGCGCCCGGTGCCAGGCTGCGCGACACCAACAATCTCGTGCAGGTGTCCGGGGCGCTGATCGGCCAGCGCTTCATGGCGCACTACACCGTCGACACGCTGGGCCTGGTCAAGGACGTGTGGGTGCTGCGCGCCGAAGAGAAAACCGGCCTCTGGCCGAAGACCGCCGACGAGGCCGCGCGCTGGTCCTTCGACCCGGCCGCGCAGGCCTGGGCCAAGCCATGAGCGCCGCCGGCACCGGCAAGAAGGTCTTCATCAAGACCTTCGGTTGCCAGATGAACGAGTACGACTCCGACAAGATGGCCGACGTGCTGCGCGCGGCCGAAGGCTACGAACCAACGACCGACGTGGAGCAGGCCGACCTGATCCTGTTCAACACCTGCTCGGTGCGCGAGAAGGCGCAGGAGAAGGTGTTCAGCGACCTGGGCCGCGTGAAGCACCTGAAGGCCAAGGGCGTGAAGATCGGCGTGGGCGGCTGCGTCGCCAGCCAGGAAGGCGCGGCACTGATCGAGCGCGCGCCCTACGTCGACGTGGTGTTCGGTCCGCAGACGCTGCATCGCCTGCCGGAGATGCTGGCGCGTCGCGATGCGCTGCAGCGCCCGCAGGTCGACATCAGCTTCCCCGAGATCGAGAAGTTCGACCACCTGCCGCCGGCGCGCGTCGACGGCCCGACCGCCTTCGTCTCGATCATGGAAGGTTGCTCCAAGTACTGCAGCTATTGCGTCGTGCCCTACACGCGCGGCGAGGAAGTGTCGCGCCCGTTCGACGACGTGCTCACCGAAGTGGCCGGCCTGGCCGACCAGGGCGTGAAGGAAGTGACGCTGTTGGGCCAGAACGTCAACGGCTACCGCGGCCGCATGGGCGACACGGCCGAGATCGCCGATTTCGCGCTGCTGCTGGAGTACGTGGCCGATATCCCCGGCATCGCCCGCATCCGCTACACCACCAGCCACCCGAACGAATTCTCGCAGCGGCTGATCGACGTGTACGCCCGCGTGCCGCAGCTCGTGAACCACCTGCACCTGCCGGTGCAGCATGGCAGCGACCGCATCCTGAGCGCGATGAAGCGCGGCTACACGACACTGGAATACAAGTCTTCGATCCGCAAGCTGCGCGCGATCCGGCCCGACATCAGCCTGTCGACCGACTTCATCGTCGGCTTCCCCGGCGAGACCGATGATGACCACGCGCGCACGATGAAGCTGATCGAGGACGTGAGGTTCGATCACAGCTTCAGCTTCATCTACAGCGCCCGCCCAGGCACGCCGGCCTCGGCGCTGCACGACGACACGCCGCGCGAACTCAAGCTGGCCCGCTTGCAGCAGGTGCAGGAAGCGATCGAGGCCAACGGCCGGCGCATCGGAGCGAGCCGCGTCGGCACCGTGCAGCGCATCCTGGTCGAGGGGCCGTCGCGGCGGCCGGAGCTCAATGCCGGCCACGAGCTGATGGGCCGCACCGAGTGCAATCGCATCGTCAATTTCGCCGGTCCGGCCCGCCTGACCGGCCAGTTGATCGACGTGACGATCACCGAGGCCTATCCGCATTCGCTGCGCGGCGAGGTACTGCTGCGGGAGCACAGCCCGCAGCCGGCTTGACGGCCGCCTCGCAACTGCTCAGGCGGCCGGCCCCAGCACCGCAAAGAAATGGCAGGCGCTGCCGGCCAGCACGAACAGGTGCCAGACGAAGTGCCCGAAGCGCAGGCGCGAGTCGAGCATAAAGAAGACGACGCCCACCAGATAGGCCAGACCGCCGGCCAGCAGCCAGGCCAGCACGCCCAGCGGCATGTCGCGCAACACCGGGCCGGCGGCAAACACCGCGAGCCAGCCCATCGCCACGTAGAGCGCGGTCGAGAGCAGCGGATTCGCCAGCCGCCGGGTGATCTTGAGCAAAGCGCCGATGACGGCCAGCGCCCACACCAACCCCAGCAGCGCCCAACCCGGCCCATCGGGCAGCCGGCCCAGTGCGACCGGTGTGTAGCTGCCGGCGATGAAGAGGTAGATCGCCACGTGGTCCAGCGTGTTGCACCAGCGCTTGGCCCGCCCGGGCGGCAGCGCGTGGTACAGCGCGGACGCGAAGTACACCAGGATCATCGTCGCCGAGAACACGCTGACACCGACCAGCTTCACCAGGCTGCCGTGCCGCGCGGCGAACTCGACGACCACCGGCAAGGACGCCAGCGCGAGCAGCAGACCGAGGCCATGGCTGACCGCGTTGGCCAGCTCCTCGGTAGCAGTCTGTGGGCGCTCGGGCAGGACCATGGCGCACGCTCCGGCTTCTTCGCATCGCTACGGTGTGATGCGATGCCTCGATTGTGCGAAGCGCCGTGCGCAGCGGCGCGGCCCACCCCCGTGAAACGGGCAGCTCAGACAGGGGGCCGGGCGCTGGCCGCGAGCAGCGCGGCGCACAGTTGGTCCACGTCGTCCGACGTGTGCGCGGCCGACAGCGAGATGCGCAGGCGGGCGGTGCCATCGGGCACCGTCGGCGGGCGGATCGCCGGCACCCAGATGCCCTGGGCATCGAGCGCTGCCATCACCTGCAACGCCGTGCCGTTGTCGCCCAGCAGCAGCGGCTGGATGGCGCTTTGCGAGGCGGGCGCCGGCCACGGCAACGCGGCCAGTCCGGACACGAGACGCGTGTGCAGCTGCAGCAACCGTTCGCGCCGCCAGCCTTCCGCTTCGATGACCTGCAGGCTGGCCCGCAGCGCCTCGGCGATCATCGGCGGTGCCCCGGTGGCGAAGAAGAAGGTGCGTGCCTTCTGCACCAGCCACTCGATCACGGCGGGCGCGCCGGCGATGAAGGCCCCCGCAACGCCGGCGGCCTTGCCCAGCGTGGCCATGTAGATCAGCCGCGACGACATCGCGTCGGTCGGCACACCCCAGTGCGACAAGCTTCCGCGCCCGCCGTCGCCAAGCACGCCGAAACCGTGCGCGTCGTCGACGTAGAGCCAGGCGTCATGGCGTTCGCACAGGGCCAGCATCTCGGGCAGCGGCGCCAGGTCGCCGTCCATGCTGAACACCGCGTCGGCCACGACGAGCCGCCGCCGCGCTCCGCGCGCCGCGATCAGCGCCCGCTCCAGCGCCGCCAGGTCGTTGTGCGGGTAGACCGTGAGGTCGGCCCGCGACAGGCGAGCCCCGTCGATCAGGCAGGCGTGGTTCAGGGCGTCGGAGATCAGCGCATCGCCGCGCTCCACCAGCGCCGGGATCGCACCGGCATTGGCCGCGTAGCCCGCATAGAAATACAGCGCCCGCGGCAGACCGACGAAACGCGCCAGCTCCTGCTCCAGCGCCTCGTGCGACGGGCTGTGCCCGCAGATCAGCGGTGAAGCCGTCGCACCGACGCCGTAGCGCGCCGCGCCCTGCCGTGCGGCCTCGATCAGTGCCGGGTGCTGCGACAGCCCGAGGTAGTCGTTGCCGGCGAAGGCGAGGCGTGGCTGCCCGTCGGCCTGCACCATCGCACCGTCGAGCGCCGAGACCACGCGGCGGTGGCGGCGCAGTTGCTGGGCGTCGAGTGCAGCGACCGCCGGCCCGAAAACGTCGTGGATGTCAGGCGGCATCGAGAACAGGCTCAGGGGGAAGTTGCAGCACCAGCGTGCCCGGGTCGGCATCGGGCTGCCAGGGCCAGTCGGCCAACAGGGGCGCATCGAGCTGACGGCGCAGGTAGTCGACGTTGGCGTCCTGCTCCGGCATGGCCGGGTCGAGCCGGCTGACGATCCAGCCGGCCAGCGGCAGGCCGCGCTGCCGGATCGCATCGCGCGTCAGCAGCGCGTGGTTCAGGCAGCCCAGGCGCAAGCCGACGACGAGGATCACCGGCAGGCCGAGCGCGGTAGCGAGGTCGGCACCGGTGAGCGTATCGGACAAGGGCACGAGAAACCCCCCCGCGCCTTCGACGACCACCGCATCCGCCTGCAGGGCCAAGGCGCGGTAGGCCGCGGCCAGCGGCTCGATCTCGATCGTCCGGCCAGCGCGCCGCGCAGCGAGGTGCGGCGACATCGCGTCGTGGAGACGCACCGGGTTGTCCAGCGCGGCCGGCACGCGCGCTGTGCTGGCCGCACGCAACGCCCGCACATCCTCGTTCTCGCGCTCGCCGCCGTCGGGCGCCGGCTCGGTGCCTGCCGCGACCGGCTTCATGCCGACGCAGCGCGCATGCCGCGTGCGCAATGCCAGCAGCAGTGCGACGCTCGCGCGGGTCTTGCCGACGCCCGTGTCGGTACCAGTCACGAACCAGCCGCGCGCAGCGAACGTCGTCGGCGCCGTCATGCCAGCGAGACCTCGAGCGCGCGCAACGCACCGCCTGCCAGTTGCTCCAGCGCCTCGTCGTCCAGCACGTAGGGCGGCATGAAGTACAGCGTGTTGCCGATCGGCCGCAGCAGCAGGCCCTGTTCACGCGCTGCGAGGTGGTAGGCGCTGGAGAAGCCCGCCACGCCGCCATCGTCGATGTCCCAGGCCCACAGCATGCCGAGCTGGCGCACCGCGCGAACGCGCGGGTGGGCGCTCAGCGGCTCGCACAGCGCGGTCAGCCGCGCGACGGTGCGGCGGTTGTGGGCCAGCACTGGCTCGCCGTCGATCGGCTGCTCGAACAGATCGAGCACGGTCAGCGCCGCGCGGCAGGCCAAAGGATTGCCGGTGTAGGAGTGCGAATGCAGGAAACCGCGCGAGGCCAGGTCATCGTAGAAAGCCTCGTAGACCGCGTCGGTGGTCAGCACCGCCGACAGCGGCAGCGTGCCGCCGGTCAAGCCCTTGGAAAGGCAGATGAAATCGGGCCGGACGTCTGCCTGCTGGTGCGCGAACAGCGTACCGGTGCGGCCGAAGCCGACCGCGATCTCGTCGCAGATCAGGTGGACCTGGTAACGGTCGCACAGCGCGCGCGCCAGCCGCAGGTATTCGGGGTCGTGCATGCCGAAGCCGGCGGCGCACTGCACCAGCGGCTCGACGATCAGCGCCGCGGTGCGGTCGTGGTGTCGATCGAAGTAGTCCTCGAGCGCAGCCGCGCAACGCCTGGCGTGGGCTACGGCGTCCTCGCCCGGTGCCGCATGGCGCGTATCGGGCGACGGCACGGTGGCGCTCAGGCGCACCAGCGGCGCATAGGCCTCGCGGAACAGCGCAATGTCGGTCACCGACAGCGCACCCACCGTCTCACCGTGATAGCCGCCGGCCAGTCCGACGAACTCGCACTTCTGCGGCCGACCGCGGTTGCGCCAGCTGTGGGCGCTCATCTTCAGCGCGATCTCGGTCGCCGAGGCGCCGTCGCTGGCGTAGAAGGCATGGCCCAGGCCGGTCAGCACAGCGAGGCGCTCCGAGAGCTCGACCACGGGCTCGTGCGTCAGGCCGGCGAGCATCACATGGTCGAGCGTCGCCAGTTGCTCGGCCAGCGCGGCCCGCAGCTGCGGATGGCCATGGCCGAACAGGTTGACCCACCATGAACTGACCGCGTCGAGGTAGCGCCGCCCATCGGTGTCGAACAGCCATGGTCCCTGGGCGCGCGCGATCGCCAGCAGCGGCTCGCGCTCGTGGCGCTTCATCTGCGTGCAAGGGTGCCAGACCGCGCGCCGGCTGCGCTCGGCCAGGGTGTCGGGTCTGCGCGTCATCTCCGGCAGTCCGCAGGCACCGGCCGGAAGACACAGCGGTCCCCGCTGCTCTGCCGCCCGACGCTGACGCTGGCAATCGCCGGCACCGTGGGCAGGAGCCGCTCGTGGATGAAGCGGCACAGGTTCTCCAGGGTCGGCAACCCCAGGCCCGGCACCTCGTCGAGAAAGTGGTGGTCGAGTTGCTCGCGCACCGCGGCGATGGCGGAACGCAGCAGCGCCAGATCGACCACCATACCGGTGGCCGGATCGGCCTCGCCACGCACGGTGACCTCCGCCGTGTAGGTGTGGCCGTGGACACGCCGGCTGCCGTCGGCCTCGTTGCGTTCGACCTGGCGACGCAGCGTGTGCGCCGACTCGAAATAGAAGGACTGGCTGAGTTCGAACATGAGGTCATCCGTTCAGCGGATGCCGAGAAGTTTGTGGGTTTGCAGGCTGAGCTGCCAGCGCGGATGCGCGAGACACCAGCGCACGGCCCAATCGGTGTTGACGGCCAGATCGGGGCCGTCCATCGGCTGAACGCGGCGCTGCGCGAAGTCGAGCCCGTCGAGTTCACCGAGATCAATGCCGTCCTGCGGCACCACCACCTTCAGTTCCTGGCCCGAGCGCTGCAGCAGCGGCGCGCCGGCCTTCGGGCTGACGCAGAGCCAGTCGATTCCCGGCGGCGCCGGCACGCTGCCGTTGGTCTCGACGGCGATCTCGAAGCCCTGCGCGTGCAGCGCATCGATCAAGGACGCATCGACCTGCAGCAGCGGTTCGCCGCCCGTCAGCACGACGAAGCGACGGCCCGCGTCGTCCGAAGGCCAGTGAGCCGCCACGTGTGTTGCCAGCGATTCGGCGATGGTGAACTTGCCGCCGCCGGTGCCGTCGGTACCGACGAACTCGGTATCGCAGAAGCGGCAGACGGCATCGGCCCGATCCGCCTCGCGCCCGCTCCACAGGTTGCAGCCGGCGAAGCGGCAGAACACCGCCGGGCGACCGGCATGGCTGCCTTCGCCCTGCAGGGTGTAGAAGACTTCCTTGACCGCGTAAGTCATCGGGTGCGCCTCAATGCCGGCCCCAGCCGGCCCAGCCCAGCGCGGCGGCGCAGGCCAGCACCATGGCGCCGTAGGTCAGCATCGCGCCGTCGCGGCCCGTCAGCAGCAATCCGCCGACCAGGGCCACCGTGGCGGCTGCGCTGGCCCAGCCGGCCAGGCGCCGCAACGGCACGGCTTTCAGGGCGTGGAACCAGACCAGCTTCGCCAGGCCCGCGGCCAAGCCCCCCAGGAGCACGGCCGGCAGAATGAAGTTGAGCAGATGGGTCAGGGCGTCGAGCGCGGTCATGGGGTGAGCGGGCGGCGTCAGAGCCGGGGCCGCGGGCCGTTGCAGCCGGCGCCGACGGGCGCCTGGACTGCTGGTAAGTACGGCAGTTGAAGTCCACATCAATTTTATAATCACGCCATGTCAGTGTTTGCCCTGGGCTTAAACCACACGACCGCGCCTGTGGATTTGCGCGGTCGTTTTGCGTTCACGCTCGAACAACTGGCCCCCACGTTGCAAGGTTTTCGCGAGCGCCTGACCTCGGCGCAACGCCCCGGAACGCCCGAAGCCGCCATCCTCTCGACCTGCAACCGCACCGAGCTGTATTGCGCCGCCGAGCCGCAACTGGTACGGCCAGCGCTCGAATGGCTGGCCGGGGTGGGCGGTGTCGGCGCCGACACGCTGAGCCACCACGCCTACATGCTGGAGGGGGGCGAGGCTGCTCGCCACGCCTTCCGTGTGGCCAGCGGGCTGGACTCGATGGTGCTGGGCGAACCTCAGATCCTGGGCCAGATGAAGCAGGCCGTGCGCGAGGCCGATGCCGCCGGCACGCTGGGCAGCACGCTGCACCAGCTGTTCCAGCGCAGCTTCGCGGTGGCCAAGGAAGTGCGCACGGCAACCGAGATCGGCGCCCATTCCATCAGCATGGCGGCAGCGGCCGTGCGACTGGCGGCGCAGTTGTTCGAGGACCTGCGCGAGATCCGCGTGCTGTTCGTCGGCGCCGGTGAGATGATCGAGCTGGCCGCCACCCATTTCTCCGCCCGGGCCCCGGCCCGAATGGCGGTGGCCAATCGCACATTGGAACGCGGCGAGCGGCTGGCGGCGCGCTTCGGGGCCGAGTCGATCCGGCTGTCGGATCTGCCGCAGCGCCTCCACGAGTTCGACGCCGTGGTCTCCTGCACCGCCAGTTCGCTGCCGCTGATCGGCCTGGGCGCCGTCGAGCGGGCGCTGAAGGCGCGGCGACACCGTCCGATCTTCATGGTCGACCTGGCGGTGCCGCGCGACATCGAGCCCGAGGTGGCACGGCTCGACGATGTCTATCTCTATACCGTCGACGACCTGTCGGCCATCGTCCAGAGCGGCGGCGAGAAGCGCCTGGCCGCGGTGGCGCAGGCCGAGGCCATCATCGAGACCGGCGTGCAGAGCTTCGTGCACTGGCTGGGTCAGCGGGGCACGGTGCCGCTGATCCAGGCGCTGAACGCGCAGGCCGACAGCTGGCGCGAGAACGAGCTGGTGCGCGCGCGCAAGCTGCTGGCGCGCGGCGAAAGCGTCGACGCCGTGCTCGAAGCGCTGTCACGCGGGCTCACCCAGAAGATGCTGCACGGCACGCTGGCCGAACTGCACGCCTCGGACCCGACCCAGCGTGCCCAGCTCGCCACGACGGTCTCGCGCCTGTTCCTGCGCGGCGCGATCCCGCCCGACGCGGTGCGGCCCGGCGGGCCCCGCGAAGACGATCATCTCGACGGGGTGCTCTAGCCCGCCGGCTCCTGCCGGCCTCCGGTAGCCGCATCGGCTGCCGGCCTGGCGTTCCCTTGCCCACCGATGAAACCCGCCCTGCGCCAGCAACTCGACCGTTACGTCCGACGTCTCGCCGAGCTCGATTCGCTGCTCGCCGATCCCGCGGTGATGCGTGACGCGGGCGGATTCCGGACGCTGAGCCGCGAGCACGTCGAGGTGTCGGGCATCGTCGAGCGACAGCGGCGCCACGCCCAGCGCGAGCGCGACCTCTCCGCCGCTGCCGAGATGGCCTCCGACCCGGAGCTGGCCGACATGGCCGCGGAAGAAGCCGCGAGCGCGCAGGCCGAGCTCGATCGCCTGGCAGCCGAGCTGCAGCGCCTGCTGCTGCCGCGCGACCCGGACGATGCGCGCCCCGCGTTCCTGGAGATCCGCGCCGGCACCGGCGGCGATGAATCGGCCTTGTTCGCCGGCGACCTGCTGCGCATGTACACCCGTTACGCCGAGCGCCAGGGCTGGCGTGTCGAGGTGATGTCGGCGAGCGACAGCGAGCTGGGCGGCTACAAGGAAGTCGTCGCGCGCATCGAGGGCGACGGGGTGTTCGGTCACCTGAAGTACGAATCCGGCGGCCACCGCGTGCAGCGCGTACCGGCCACCGAGACGCAGGGCCGCATCCACACCAGCGCCTGCACCGTCGCCGTGCTGGCCGAGCCCGACGAAGCGCAGGAGGTGACACTGAATCCGGCCGACCTGCGCATCGACACCTACCGCGCCAGCGGGGCCGGCGGGCAGCACGTCAACAAGACCGACTCGGCCGTGCGCATCACCCACCTACCGACCGGGCTGGTGGCCGAATGCCAGGACGACCGTTCCCAGCACCGCAACAAAGCCAAGGCCATGGCGGTACTGGCCGCCCGCCTGCGCGACAAGGACCGGCTGGAGCGGCAAGCCAGGGAAGCAGCCACCCGCAAGAGCCTGATCGGCAGCGGCGACCGCAGCGACCGCATCCGCACCTACAACTTCCCGCAAGGGCGGCTCACCGACCACCGCATCAACCTGACGCTTTACCAGCTCGGCGCGATCATGGACGGCGACCTCGAACCGGTCGTGAAGGCGCTGGTGGCGGCGCGCGAGGCCGAGTTGCTGGCCGAGCTGGAGATCGGCTGACGATGAGCCGCCCGGCTCCGCCCCCAGGCAGCGTCGCCGCCGCGCTGCAGTCGGCCCGCGAGAGCGGCATCGACCGCCTCGACGCGCAGTGCCTGCTCGGTGCCGTGCTCGCCCGCCCGCGCAGCTGGCTGCTCGCGCACGAGGACGAGACCCTCGATCCCGCTGCAGGCCGACGTTACGGCGCCCTGCTCGCACGCTGCGCTGCCGGCGAGCCCTTGGCCTATGTGCTGGGCGAGAAGGAGTTCTTCGGCCTGAGGCTGGAGGTGACGCCCGATGTCCTGATCCCCCGCGCCGACACCGAGACCCTGGTGGAATGGGCGCTCGAGCTGCTGCCCGGCGACGTCGAGACCGCCGTGGCCGACCTCGGCACGGGCAGCGGCGCGATCGCGCTGGCACTGGCCGCCCAGCGCCCCGCGGCCCGGGTGACCGCCGTGGATGCGAGCCCGGCCGCCCTGGCCGTTGCGAAGCGAAACGCTCGCCAGCTCGGCCTGGCGGTCGAATGGCGGCTCAGCGACTGGTTCTCGGCCCTCGAAGGACGACGGTTCCCGCTGATCGTCAGCAATCCGCCCTATGTGGCCGAAGGCGATGCGCATCTCTCTGCGCTGAGCCATGAACCGCAGCGTGCGCTCACATCCGGCCAAGACGGCCTCGCAGCGATCCGTCACATCGTCGCATGCGCCACGGACTTCCTGACGGCGGGCGCCTGGCTGCTGATCGAGCACGGCTTCGATCAGGCCGGCGAGGTCCAGCGCTTGATGGAAGCGGCGGGGTACGAGCGCATCGCCACCCGCCGCGATCTCGGCGGCCAGCCACGCTGCACGGGCGGACGCCTCAGCTGACGCTCCCGAGGCCAGCCCGGGGCTCCTGTTCAGCGGTTCGTGCGAAACATCGCACCGTCGCAACGCGCCCTGTTGCGATCCGGCGACCGCTGTCCCACAAAGCGTCGCTGCGGCGTAGGATCGATTTCCGGAAGGCCCGAACGCAACGCGCGAGGCCCTCCCGGTCTGCCCGAGGAGCTCGCCATGAATGTGTGCCGCACCTTGTTCCGCCCGACGCTGCCGCTGGTCTTCGCGATGGCTGCCAGCCTCGCGCCCGCCTCGGGCAGCGCCCAAACCGCCTCATCTTCCACGTCCAACGCCAACGGCCTGGGTCTGCGCAGCAGCGACACCGCATGGCCCCGCTGGCAGGGCCGGCTGGGCCTGACCCGCGGCAGCCCGGCGGCACTCGCCGGTGGGCGCTACGACCCCGGTCTGGACACCATCAACGCCTATGGTGCGGATCGTCCGCAGCAGAGTCTGAGCCTGTTCGGCGACTATTACTTTCTTCAGCAGGGCATCGCCGGCGCCGGCTACAGCGGCGGACTGCGGGCGACCGGTGGGCTGATCTACGGGCCGCGCGGGGCCGCCTGGTCCGCGCTACCGGCGGGTCTGTCGGCACTGGGCGGCAGCTTCAGCACGCTGCAGCGCAATTTCAGCCTGGCCAACCCGGCGCTGGGCGCGGACGACGGCAACAGCTCGGTGCCTTATGTAGGCGTGGGTTACACCGGGCTGCAGTCCCTGCGTGCCACTGGCGGTGGTTGGGGCTTCAGCGCCGACGTCGGCCTGGTGGCGCTGCAACCGCGCTCGGCCGTGCGTTTCGGTCAGCAGGGCCTGAGCGACAGCCTGCGCGACCTGCAACTGAGTCCGTTGCTGCAGTTGGGTGTCTCGTACTCGTTCTGACCTCGGGTGGGGATTTGCCACCGCGGCGGCCGACGCTGGCCGGCTTTGCCGTATAACCGCGGCTGTTCCCGAATTCTTGCCGCGAGCCACCATGACCCAGATTACCACCTCCGACGTTCAGCAGCGCATCGACCAACTGGTCAAGTCCCACCGCGTGGTGCTGTTCATGAAGGGCAGCGCGCAGTTCCCGATGTGCGGCTTCTCGGGTCGCGCCGTGCAGATCCTCAAGGCCTGCGGCGTGACCGATCTGGCCACGGTGAACGTGCTCGAGGACGACGGCATCCGCCAGGGCATCAAGGACTACGCCAACTGGCCCACGATCCCGCAGCTGTATGTGAACGGCGAGTTCGTCGGCGGCTCGGACATCATGGCCGAGATGTTTCAGTCCGGTGAACTGCAGCCGCTGTTGAGCACTCCGGCCTGAGGCCTCGCTCCGCACGGCTGCCGTCCTGGCCGCCGTCGTCCTGCCTCGCGGGGCGACCCTTCACTTGAAGGCACAGCACATGACCCGACGCCTCGTGGTCGGCATCACCGGAGCGACCGGCGCGGTCTACGGCACGCGCTTGTTGGCACGCGCTCGCGCGCTGGGCGCCGAAACGCACCTCGTCGTGACGCCGGCCGGCGTGCTGAACGTTCATCACGAACTCGGCCTGGACCGGCAAGCGCTGGAAGCGCTGGCCGATCACGCTCACGCACCCGGCGACATCGGCGCCTGCATCGCCAGCGGCAGCTTCGCGACCGCGGCCATGGTCATCGCGCCGTGTTCGATGAAGTCCCTGGCCGCCATTGCGCATGGCTTCGGCGACAACCTGCTGACGCGCGCCGCCGATGTGACGCTGAAGGAGCGCCGCCGTCTGCTGTTGCTGGTGCGCGAGACGCCGTTCAACCTGGCGCACCTGCGCAACATGACTGCGGTGACCGAGATGGGTGGCATCGTGTTTCCACCGTTGCCGGCCTTCTATCACCGGCCGGCGAGCATCGACGAGATGGTCGACGACACGGTGGAGCGCGTTCTCGGTCTGCTGGGATTGGACGCCGCAGCACCCAAGGCCTGGTCGGGTCTCTGAGGTTCGGAGCCGCTCAGCCGAGCTTGTATTCCCAGCGCCTGCGCGCAGCGAACACCGCGTTCGGATACTCGGGTCGGCCGCGACTGCCGTTGTAGCGGCCCAGGGCGAGGTACAGGTCACCGCGCTCGCGGTCGAGGTAGTGCCGCAGGATCACGCAGCCGAAGCGCAGGTTGGTCTGCAGATGGAACAGACGGCCGACGTCGCCGTCGCCGATAGTCCGCATCCAGAACGGCATCACCTGCATGTAGCCGCGCGCGCCGGCCACCGACACCGCGTACTTGCGAAAACCGCTCTCCACTTCCACCAGCCCCATCACCAGCCCGGGGTCCAGGCCGGCTCGCCGGCTCTCGTACCAAAGGGTTTCAAGGAACTCGACGCGTGTCAGGTGCTCGGCCTTGCGCTTCTGCAGGCGCTGGCTCATCGCTCCGAGCCAACGCAGGTAGGCGAGGCGTTCTTCGGTGCTGGCGAAGCTCGGGCGCGGTGGTGCACCCCGCGAAACCGCCGCGGACAGCGCGGTCCGCACCGCGTCGGCCAGCGGCTCCTCGATCTGCGATCCGGCAAGGGCCGGCGCAGGCGGCAGGCCTGCGGCCAGGCCCAGGCCGGCGAACAGGACGAGCCGGCGGTTGCCCTGCATCAGTCGCGCAAGCGCGCACGCAACTGCGCGACCACCTCGGCCAGTGCCAGCTTGCCGGCCTCGGCCTCCTGCCGGCCCTGCAACTCGACCTGCCCTTCCTTCAGCCCGCGGTCCGAGATCACCACGCGTTGCGGAATACCGATCAGTTCCCAGTCGGCGAACATCGCACCTGGGCGCTCGCCCCGGTCGTCGAGCATCACGTCCAGGCCGAGCGCCTGCAGTTCGTCGTGCAGTGCATCGGCGGCCTGCCGGACCTCGGCCGAGCGGTCGTAGCCGATCGGACAGATGACCACCTCGAACGGCGCGATCGCATCGGGCCACACGATGCCGCGCGCGTCGTGGCGCTGCTCGATTGCCGCGCCGAGGATGCGCGTGACGCCGATGCCGTAGCAGCCCATCTCCATCAGCCGCGGCTTGCCGGTCTCGTCGAGGTAGGTGGCGTTCATCGCGGCGCTGTACTTGGTGCCGAGGTAGAACACGTGGCCGACCTCGATGCCGCGCTGGATCGCCAACACGCCCTTGCCGTCCGGCGAGGGATCACCCTCGACGGCATTGCGGATGTCGGCCACGAGGTTGGGCTCGGGCAGGTCGCGGCCCCAGTTGACGCCGGTGTAGTGGAAGTCGGCGTCGTTGGCGCCGCAGACGAAGTCGCCCATGTGCGCCACCGTCCGGTCGGCGATCACGCGCACCGGCTGCTTCAGGCCGATCGGCCCCAGGTAGCCCGGCTTGCAGCCGAAGTGCGCGTCGATCTCGCCGACGGTCGCGAAGCGGAAGCCCGCGCTCAGACCCGGCAGCTTGCCGGCCTTGACCTCGTTGAGCTCATGATCGCCCCGCACCAGCAGCAGCCAGACGGTGGTCTTCACGATGTCGCCGCCGTCGTTGCGATCGTCGGTCGCCAGCACCAGCGACTTCACGGTCTGCGTCAGCGGCAAGCCCAGCAAGGTGGCCACGTCGGCACAGGTGGCCTTGCCGGGCGTCGGCGTCTTGGCGAGCGGCTGGGTCGGTGCCGGCCGCTGCGCGGCGAGCGGCAGGCACTCGGCCAACTCGATGTTGGCTGCGTAGTCGCTGGTCGGACAGTAGACGATCGCGTCCTCGCCGGTTTCGGCGATGACCTGGAACTCGTGCGAGCGGTCGCCGCCGATCGCGCCAGTGTCGGCCGACACCGCGCGGTAACTGAGGCCGAAGCGGTCGAAGATGCGGCCATAGGCGGCGTACATCGCGTCGTAGCTCCTGCCGGCCGCGGCCTCGTCGCGGTCGAAGGAGTAGGCGTCCTTCATGGTGAACTCGCGCCCCCGCATCACACCGAAGCGCGGCCGGCGTTCGTCGCGGAACTTGGTCTGAATGTGATAGAAATTCTTCGGTAGCTGGCGGTAGCTGCGCAGTTCCTGCCGCGCGATGTCGGTGACGACCTCCTCGCTGGTCGGCTGGATGATGAAGTCGCGGTCGTGGCGGTCCTTCACGCGCATGAGCTCCGGACCCATCTTCTCGAAGCGCCCGGTCTCCTGCCACAGCTCGGCCGGTTGCACCACGGGCATCAGCAGCTCGACGGCGCCGGCCCGGTTCATCTCCTCGCGGATGATCGCCTCGACCTTGCGGATCACCCGCAACCCCATCGGCATGTAGCTGTAGATGCCGGCGCCGAGCCGCTTGATCATGCCGGCGCGCATCATCAGCTTGTGGCTCGTGACCTCGGCGTCGGCGGGCGCTTCTTTCAGGGTGGAGACGAAGAACTGGGAGGCTTTCATGGCGTCGGCCGGGGCATGCGAAAGAGAGGCTGCGGGAGCGATGCGGCCGGACCGGCCCCGCACCCTGGGGCGGGGCGGGCTTGCATCGCGGAGGCCCGGTGCAATAATGAATTCAAGACTGAATTCGAGGTTTCATTATGCTCGACCGTGAAGGCTTCAGGCCCAACGTCGGCATCGTTCTGCTCAACCAGCGGAACCAGGTGTTCTGGGGCAAGCGCATACGCACCCACTCCTGGCAGTTTCCGCAAGGCGGCATCAAGTACGGTGAGACGCCCGAGCAGGCGATGTACCGTGAGCTGCACGAAGAAGTGGGCTTGCAGCCCGAGCATGTGCGCATCCTGGCGCGCACGCGCGATTGGCTGCGCTATGAGGTGCCCGACCATTACATCCGCCGCGAGGCCCGCGGCCATTACCGCGGCCAGAAGCAGATCTGGTTCCTGTTGCAGCTGACCGGCCGCGACAACGACATGAACCTGCGCGCCTGCGACCACCCGGAGTTCGACGCCTGGCGCTGGAACGAGTACTGGGTGCCACTCGAGGTGGTGATCGACTTCAAGCGCGACGTCTACCAGATGGCGCTGACCGAACTGGCTCGTTTCCTGCCGCGCGCCAACCACCACAACCGCTATCTGCGCTCGGGCATGCGGGCGCACCGGCGTGAGGACGAGGAGCGCCCCAACGGCGAAGCGCGGGTGGAGACAACCGACGACGGAACGACGCCCGAAGGGCCGCGCTGAGGCTCCGCGCGGCGTCAGCGGTGTCGGCGGTTGAGCAGGCTCAGCCCCACAGCCACCGCCACGAGCGCCACCAGCAATTCGACGCCCACCGGCTCCTCCAGCAGGCCAGCGGCAAAGGCCGCGCCGAACACCGGCGTGAGGAACACGAAGGCCTGCACCTTGGTCGCCGGATAACGAGTGAGCAACCCGAACCACAGCAGGTAACTGGCGAAGGTGACGATCACCGCTTGATAGAACAGCGAGCCGATGGCCAGCGCGCTCCAGGCGGCCGGCCAGGGCGTGCCGCTCACCCAGGCAGCCGCAGGCGACAGCAGCGCCGAAACAAGCAGTTGGTAAGCCAGCGTCTTCTCGGGCGCAGCATGCCGCAGCGAACTGAAGCGGATGATCACCGTGGTCAGGCCCCACAAGGCCGCGGCTACGAGGATCAGCGCATCACCCAGCCAGGGCCAGCCGCTCGCCCGAGGCGCAGGTTCGGCAAACGCGAAGGCCACCCCACCGAAGGCAATGGCCAGGCCGAGCGCCTGCACGGGCCGCAGCCGCTCGGCCGGCACCAGCCACGCGAGCACCAGGGCAACAACGAACGGCGAGGTGTTGATGAACACGACCGACCGGGCGGCGGTCGTGTACTGCAAGCCGACGAAGATGCACCCGAATTCGATGGCGAACAGCAGGCCTGCGAGCAGGCCGGGCCACAGCGTGCCGTCACGCCAGTGCCAGGGAATGCCGCGCCAGCGCATCCAGGCGAGGACCAGCACCAGGGCGACCACGCTGCGAACGGACAGCTGGATCAGCGACCCGACCTCGGGCAGCGCCGCCTTGATGGCGACTTGGTTCAATCCCCAAAGCGCGCAGCAGCAGACCAGCGCCAGGGCCGCCGGCGCATCGATGCGCGCGGCGCGGGGTTCGCGCTCCGTCGTCACGCGGAGCGGCCCGCACCGCGTCGGGAACACCGAATGCGGGGTTTGCGAGGACAGCCTGAGTGCAGAAGCAAGAGATCTCGTCAGGCCAGCACGAGATTCGTGCGGTGGATCATCTCGGCCTCGTTGCTGTAGCCCAGCAAGCCCTCGATCTGCGACGACGGCTTGCGCGCGATCAGCCGCGCCTCGCTGCTCGCGTAGTTGGCCAGGCCCCGCGCGATTTCGGCACCGGCCTGGCTGCGCACCGCGATCACGTCGCCCCGCACGAACTCGCCCTGCACTTCGACCATGCCGATCGGCAGCAGGCTCTTGCCCTCGTCGCGCAGCTTGGCAACGGCGCCGTCGTCGATGACGACCGCGCCGCGCAACTGCAGGTGGTCGGCCATCCACTGCTTGCGCGCCGCCAGCTTGGCGGTGCGCGCGACGAGCAGCGTGCCGATCGCCTCGCCGTCAGCGAGTCGCAGCAGCACGTCGGGCTCACGGCCCCAGGCGATGACGGTCGAGGCCCCGCTGCTGGCGGCACGCTTGGCGGCCAGCACCTTGGTGATCATGCCGCCACGCCCCAGGCTGGAGCCTGCACCACCCGCCATCTGCTCGAGTTCCGGCGTTCCGGCGACAGCCTCACCGATGAACCGGGCCTGCGGGTCCTTGCGCGGATCGGCGGAATACAGGCCGGGCTGATCGGTCAGGATCACCAGCGCATCGGCGTCGACGAGGTTGGCGACCAGGGCTCCAAGCGTGTCGTTGTCGCCGAACTTGATCTCGTCGTTGACGACCGTGTCGTTCTCGTTGATGACCGGGATCACTTTCAGCGACAACAGGGTCAGCAGGGTCGAGCGCGCGTTCAGGTAGCGCTCGCGGTCCGCGAGGTCGGCGTGCGTCAGCAGCACCTGCGCGCTGCCGATGCCATGCTCCGAGAGCTTGCTCTCGTACATCTGAGCCAGCCCCATCTGCCCGACGGCGGCAGCGGCCTGCAACTCATGAATCTCTTTCGGTCGCGCGCTCCAGCCCAGTCGCTTCATGCCTTCGGCGATCGCGCCGCTGGACACCATCAGCACCTCGCGGCCCTGCCCGGCCAGCGACGCGAGCTGGCGGCACCAGTTACCGATCGCGGCGGCATCGACACCCCTCCCCTCGTTGGTCACGAGGCTGGAGCCGACCTTGACGACGATGCGCCTGGCACTACGCAGCACTTCAGGCATGCGGCCTCTTGTCTCTAAGTCAGGTGAGCGCGCGCCTCAGCGGAAGCGCGGGTCATCCGCCTGCGGGGCAAAGCGGGGCCCGTCGTCATTGTCGTCGGGCTCAGGCTCGGCGAAGCGCACGTCGGGATCGACATAGTGGGTCTGGTAGCTGGCCACGTGCTGGTAGATCGCCTGCACCAGCGTCTCGCAGCCCTCGCGCGTCAGCGCCGAGATCTCGAAGACCGGACCTTTCCATTTGAAGCGCTTGACGAAATCCTTCACGCGCGCGGCACGCTCCTCGGCCGGCACGACGTCGAGCTTGTTGAGCACCAGCCAGCGCGGCTTGTCGTACAGCGCCGGGTCGTACTTCTTCAACTCGGCGACGATCGCCTTCGCCTGTGCGACCGGATCGGTGTCGTCGAACGGCGCCATGTCGATCATGTGCAGCAGCAGCCGGGTGCGCTGCAGGTGTCGCAGGAAGCGGTGGCCCAGCCCGGCGCCCTCGGCCGCGCCCTCGATCAGCCCAGGCACGTCGGCGACGACGAAGCTCTGCTCCGGTCCGACGCGCACGACGCCGAGATTGGGGTGCAGCGTCGTGAAGGGATAGTCGGCGATCTTCGGCCGAGCGTTCGAGATCGCGCTGATCAGCGTGGACTTGCCAGCGTTCGGCATGCCCAGCAGGCCCACGTCGGCCAGCACGCGCAGCTCGAGCTTGAGCTTCTTCTGCTCGCCCGGCCAGCCCGGCGTCTTCTGGCGGGGAGCACGGTTGGTGCTGGTCTTGTAGTGCAGGTTGCCGAAGCCACCGTCACCGCCCTTGGCGATCAGGATCCGCTCGCCCGGCTCCAGGAGCTCGGCGACCGGCGCGCCGGTTTCGGCGTCGCTGATGATGGTGCCCACCGGCATGCGCATCACGATGTCTTCGGCCGCGGCGCCGAACTGATCGGAACCGCGGCCGTGCTCGCCGTGGCGGGCCTCGTGTCGCCGCGCGAAACGGAAATCGATCAGCGTGTTGAGGTTCCTGTCGGCCACCGCGTAGACGCTGCCGCCACGCCCGCCGTCGCCACCGTTCGGACCGCCGAAGGGGATGAACTTCTCGCGCCGAAAGCTCACGCAGCCGTTCCCGCCGTTGCCGGCGATCACGTCGATGTAGGCCTCGTCAACGAATTTCATGGGGAATGCCTGTTGCTCGAACGAGCGCCGGTGGGATGTTATCTGGAGCTCTGCAACGAAAAAGCCCCGGCGGGCCGGGGCTTCGTCGCGGCGCCAAACACGCCGTCAAACGGGATCGATCGCCACCGTGCGGCGATTGCGTTCGCCCTTGACGGCGAAGCTCACCTTGCCGTCGACGAGAGCGAACAAGGTGTGATCCTTGCCGATGCCCACGTTGCTGCCCGCGTGGAATTGCGTGCCACGCTGACGAACAATGATCGAGCCGGCCTGCACGGCCTGGCCGCCGAAAGCCTTGACGCCGAGCATCTTCGGCTGCGAATCGCGGCCGTTCCGGGTGGAACCGCCGCCTTTTTTCTGTGCCATTTCCTAGCTCCTTCTCGGTTGCCGTGTCAGCCATTCACCGTGCTGATTTCCAGCTCGGTGAAATTCTGGCGGTGACCCTGCCGCTTTTGATAATGCTTGCGGCGGCGCATCTTGAAGATGCGCACCTTGTCGTGCCTGCCGTGCGCCACGACTGTGGCCTTGACAGTCGCGCCGGCAACCAAGGGAGTGCCAACTTTGAGGTCCGCGCCGCTTCCGACGGCGAGCACCTGGTCGATCACGATCTCTTGGCCAACGTCCGCAGCAATCTGTTCTACTTTGATCTTTTCGCCGGCAGCAACCTTGTATTGCTTGCCACCGGTTTTTATGAGCGCGTACATATCAGCCCTTTCACTCGAATGACCCGTCTGGATGCCTGCCGGCCCCCAAGCGGCCCCTGCAAAATGCGCAGAGCCTTGAATTGTAGCATCGCCGCGGCGGTCGGCATGCGCCGCGCACCGTGGGCGCTCTGAGCCGCGGATCGCACGCGATCCCCCTCCCTATAATCGAAATGCTCGAAATTCCTCGAGCTCCTCCTCCTTCAGCGTGACTGCCGTCTCGAACGTCTCCGGGTCGACCCTTTCCTTCGCAGACCTGGTCGCCGCCGACATGGGCGAGGTCGATGCGTTGATCCGGCGCCGACTGGCTTCGGATGTGGCGCTGATCAATCAGATCTCGCACTACATCATCAGCGCCGGCGGCAAGCGGTTGAGGCCGATGCTGGTGCTGTTGTTTGCGCAGGCACTCGGCTTCCGGGGGCCGGAGCGCTTCGAACTGGCAGCAACGGTCGAGTTCATCCACACCGCGACCTTGCTGCACGACGACGTCGTCGATGAATCCGCGCTGCGGCGCGGCCGCGACACGGCCAATGCGCGTTTCGGTAACGCAGCCAGCGTGTTGGTCGGGGACTTCCTTTATTCGCGAGCCTTCCAGATGATGGTCTCGGTGAATCGCATGAAGGTTCTGGAAGTGCTGGCCGACGCCACGAACGTGATCGCCGAAGGCGAGGTCCTGCAGTTGATGAACATGCACGACCCCGACCTGGCCATCGATGACTATCTCCGGGTGATCCGGTTCAAGACGGCCAAGTTGTTCGAGGCCAGCGCCCGACTCGGCGCCTTGCTGGCCGACGCTTCCCCCGATGTCGAAACGGCTTGTGCCGACTACGGACGGGCGTTGGGCACCGCGTTCCAACTGGTCGACGATCTGCTGGACTATGAAGGCGCAACGTCGGCCCTTGGCAAGAACATCGGTGACGATCTGCGGGAAGGCAAACCGACGCTGCCCTTGCTGGTGGCCATGACGCGAGGGACACCAGCGCAGCGTGACGTGGTGCGCGCCGCTATCGTGCAGGGGGAAGTGCAGCGGCTCCCGGAGATCATCGAGATTGTCCGATCCACCGGCGCGCTGGAAGCCACCAGGGAAGTAGCGCGCGCCGAAGTCGCACGGGCCTGCGCGGCCTTGTCGGTCTTGCCGGCCTCGCAGTACCGCGAAGCTCTGCTACACTTATGTGCTCAGTCCACGGAGCGATCCTCGTGATCCGTTGACTGTAGTCGTCAGCATCGGTCTGACCCAATCGGGGTGTAGCTTAGCCTGGTAGAGCGCTACGTTCGGGACGTAGAGGCCGGAGGTTCGAATCCTCTCACCCCGACCACCATCGTCTCCACGATTTGCGGACTTTGTCGTGGCGTCTGCACGGCATCGCGTGGTGGATGCTCACATCCGCGGACTTCGATCGTTTACAGGGCCGCGCGAATCGGCGATCATGATCTGGTTGCAGCCCAGACTTCGCCGATTGCCCTGTGGATACCCTTGCCGATGCCCCGCAGAGTTCGCTGTCCGGCGTCGCTCGCGTGCTCGTGCACGCGGGCAAACTCAACGTTAAGACCGCCGAAGATCTCGTCCGTAGCGCCAAGGAGCAGAAGCGCAGCTTCATCTCGGCGGTTCTGAGCGCCGGCGCCGTCAACCCTTCGGATCTTGCCCACACGCTGTCCAGCGTGCTGGCGATGCCCTTGCTCGATCTCGCAGCGGTCGATCCGCAGCGCCTGCCGCGCAATGTCATCGATGCCAAGCTGGCCACCCAGTATCAAGTGCTCGTGCTGGGCAAGCGCGGCAACCGCCTCTTCATCGCCGGGGCCGACCCCACCGACCAGGAAGCCGCCGAGCGCATCAAGTTCGCCACGCAGCTGACGCCCGAGTGGGTGATCGTCGAGCACGACAAGCTGTCTCGGCTCGTCGACGCCGCTACAACGACGGCCAGCGAGTCCCTCGAGTCGCTGGTCGCCGGTGATTTCGAGTTCGATGTCACCGAAGAAGATGCCAGCGCGGCCGAAACCGCCGACGTCACCACCGACGTCGAGGACGCTCCGGTCGTTCGCTTCCTGCAGAAAATGCTGATCGATGCGATCAACGCGCGAGCCTCCGATCTGCACTTCGAGCCGTTCGAATACAACTACCGGGTCCGCTTCCGCGTCGATGGCGAGCTGCGCGAGATCACGCAACCGCCGATCGCCATCAAGGACAAGCTCGCCTCGCGCATCAAGGTGATCTCCCGGCTCGACATTGCCGAGAAGCGCGTGCCGCAGGACGGCCGCATGAAGCTCAAGTTCGGCAGCAAGGCGATCGACTTCCGGGTCAGCACCCTGCCCACGCTGTTCGGCGAAAAGATCGTGATCCGTATCCTCGACCCGTCGAGCGCCAAGCTAGGTATCGAGGCGCTCGGCTACGAGAAGATCGAGAAGGACCGCTTGCTGGAAGCCATCAAGCGGCCCTATGGCATGGTGCTGGTCACCGGCCCGACCGGCTCCGGCAAGACGGTGTCGCTGTACACCTGCCTGAACATCCTGAACCAGCCCGGCGTCAATATCTCCACCGTCGAGGATCCGGCCGAAATCAACCTGCCGGGCGTCAACCAGGTCAATGTCAACGACAAGGCGGGGCTGAACTTCTCGGTCGCCCTGAAGGCGTTCCTGCGGCAGGATCCAGACGTCATCATGGTCGGCGAAATTCGTGACCTCGACACGGCGGACATCGCTATCAAGGCTGCGCAGACCGGCCACATGGTGATGAGCACGCTGCACACCAATGACGCGCCGACGACGCTGACCCGCCTGATGAACATGGGCGTCGCACCGTTCAACATCGCCTCCAGCGTGATCCTGATCACGGCGCAACGGCTGGCGCGCAAACTCTGCGAGAACTGCAAGGCGCAGGCCGATTACCCTCGCGAAGCGTTGCTTCGTGCCGGCTTCGCTGAAGCGGATCTGGACGGCAGTTGGAAGCCCTATCGTGCCGTCGGCTGCTCCAGTTGCAGCAACGGTTATCGGGGACGCGTCGGCATCTACCAGGTCATGCCGATCAGTGAAGAAATCCAGCGCATCATCCTCACACAGGGCAATGCGGTCGACATCGCGAAGCAGGCGCAACGCGAGGGCGTGCGCGACTTGCGTCAGTCGGGCCTGATCAAGGTGCGAGTGGGCGTGACCACCCTGGAAGAAGTCATCTCGGTCACCAACGAGTAAGCCCAACGGGCGGCAGGGAGAGTCGGAGACACCATGGCCACAGCAGCAACGGCTTCGGCGAGAGACATCAAGGAATTCGTCTTCGAGTGGGAAGGCAAGGACAAGAACGGCAAGGTCGTGCGCGGCGAGATGCGCGCCGGCGGTGAGTCGGTTGTCAGCGCGTCCCTGCGTCGCCAGGGCATCCTCGTCAACAAGGTGAAGAAGCGCCGCATGAGCGGCGGCAAGTCCATCAAGCCGAAGGACATTGCGATCTTTACCCGCCAGATCGCCACGATGATGCGCGCCGGCGTCCCGTTGTTGCAATCCTTCGACATCGTAGCGCGCGGCAGCACGAACGCACGCGTGACCAAGCTGCTGACCGACATCCGCTCCGACATCGAGACGGGCACCAGTCTGTCGTCGGCCTTCCGCAAGCACCCGCTGCATTTCGACGCGCTCTACTGCAACCTGGTCGAGGCGGGTGAAGCCGCTGGCATCCTGGAAACGCTGCTCGAGCGGCTGGCGATGTACCAGGAGAAGACCCTCGAGATCAAGCGCAAGATCAAGTCGGCGCTGATCTATCCGGTCGCGGTGCTGGTGGTGGCCTTCGTGGTGGTCGCGGTCATCATGATCTTCGTGATCCCGGCCTTCAAGGAGGTCTTCACCTCCTTCGGAGCCGACCTCCCAGCCCCGACGCTGTTCGTGATGGCCGTATCGGAGATCTTCGTCAGTTACTGGTGGCTGATCTTCGGCGTCATCATTGGCGGCACCTATTTCTTCTTCGAGTCGTGGAAGCGATCCGAGAAGATGCAGAAGACCATGGACCGGCTGCTACTGAAAGTGCCGGTGTTCGGCGACTTGGTCTACAAGTCGGCCGTCGCGCGCTGGACGCGCACGCTCGCCACGATGTTCGCAGCCGGCGTGCCGCTGGTCGAGGCGCTCGACTCGGTCGGCGGTGCGGCAGGCAATGCCGTGTTCGCCGAAGCGACAGAGCAGATCCAGAAGGACGTTTCCACGGGTACCGCACTGACAACGTCCATGCAGACCACCGGCATCTTCCCCGTGATGGTGCTGCAGATGGCCGCCATCGGCGAGGAATCCGGTGCGCTCGATCACATGCTCTCCAAGGCCGCCGAGTTCTACGAGGCCGAGGTCGACGAGGCTGTCAAGGGCCTGTCGAGCCTGCTCGAGCCGATCATCATCGTCGTGTTGGGTACGATCATCGGCGGCATCGTGGTGTCGATGTACCTGCCCATCTTCAAGCTCGGCCAAGTGGTCTGAGCACGCCCGGAGGCATGTCGTCCGACCTGCAGGGCGCGTTGCTGTCGCCCTGGACGCTGGGACTGCTCGGGCTGTGCATCGGTAGCTTTCTCAACGTCGTCATTCACCGCCTGCCCCAGATGATGGAGCGGGCCTGGCGGCTCGAAAGCGCCGACCTGCTCGGAGTCGCTGCACCGGAGTCGCCCGCGCTCACACTGGCGAAGCCTGCCTCGCGCTGCCCGCACTGCGGCCACCGCATCCGCTGGTTCGAGAATGTCCCGGTGCTGAGCTGGCTGCTGTTGCGCGGACGCTGTTCGGCCTGCAAGACGCCGATCTCTCCGCGCTATCCGTTCGTCGAGATCGCGACTGGGCTGTTGTTCGCGTTGCTGGCCTGGCGCTTCGGTGCGCAGCCGACGGTGCTGGCCTGGTGCACCTTCGTCGCCGTCCTGCTGGCACTGTCCGGCATCGACTGGGACACGACCCTCCTGCCCGACAGCCTCACTTTGCCGCTGCTCTGGGCCGGGCTGGTGGTTGCCGGACTCGGCTGGACGCTGCCACTCTCGACGGCCCTCTGGGGCGCGGTGTTCGGCTACCTGTCGCTGTGGTCGGTGTACTGGCTGTTCAAGCTCACCACGGGCAAGGAGGGCATGGGCGCGGGCGACTTCAAGCTGCTGGCGGCTCTCGGCGCATGGCTCGGGTGGCAGATGCTGCTCCCCATCGTGCTCGGGGCGTCCTTGATCGGTGCCGTCGTCGGCATCGCCATGAAGTTGGGCGGCGCTCTGCACGAAGGGCGCTACGTGCCCTTCGGCCCCTTCCTGGCCGGTGCCGGACTGGTCGTTCTGTACGCAGGCTCCGAGCGTGTGATGGGCTGGCTCGGCTGGGCCTGAGGCTCGATGGGAAGCGACCGCACCGGCTTGCGCATCGGCCTCACCGGGGGCATCGGCAGCGGCAAGAGCACGGTGGCCGCGCTGCTCGTCGGACGAGGAGCCGTGCTGGTCGATACCGATGCGATCGCACGCGCACTCACCGCGCCGGGCGGAGCCGCAGTTTCGGCACTGCTCGCGCAGTTCGGTCCTGACTGTATCGACAGCGAGGATGGCGGTCTCGCCCGTGCCTGGATGAGAAACAAGGCGTTCTCCGATCCTGCCGTGCGCCTTCAGCTCGAAGCCATCCTCCACCCCTTGATCCGCGACGAGACGGAGAAGCTCGCGTCCGCCGCATCCGCTGCGGCCTGCGTCGTGTTCGACGTTCCGCTGTTGGTCGAGTCGGGTCGCTGGCGAGATCGCGTCGATCGGGTGCTGGCGGTCGATTGCCCCGAGGAGATCCAGATCGACCGTGTCGTACGACGCTCCCAATGGACCCCTGACGAAGTGCGGCGCGTGATGGCGCACCAGGCTCCGCGGCGCCTCCGTCGCGCCGCCGCCGACGCCGTGATCGACAACCGGCGAGACACGGTCGATGCGCTGCAGGCGGCCGTCGATGCGCTGTGGAGGCACTGGATCGACGAACGCTGAGACCTGGCGCCCGCTCGGCGCGAACCCTGTGGAACAATCAACCGCGTTGCAGCGCGCAGGTGGCCCGCCTTGATCCTCTACGAGTACCCTTTGAACGAGAGCATCCGCACGATGCTTCGCCTCGAACACCTGTTCGAGCGGCTCACGGTGCTGGCCGACCGCGACGCGGCGATCGACCATCACTTCGCCATCGCGACGATCTTCGAGATCATGGACGTCGCGTCCCGGGCCGACCTGAAGAGCGATCTGCTCAAGGACCTGGAGCGCCACAAGACGCAGCTTGCCCAGTACCGCGGCAATCCGTCCATCTCCGAGGCCGCACTCGACCAGGTCATCCTGCGCATCGACGAGGCCTTTGCGTCGCTGAACCATCTGCCTGGCAAGGCCGGTCATGCGCTGACCACGAACGAGTGGTTGATGGGGATCCGCAGCCGCATCAGCATCCCTGGAGGCACCTGCGAGTTCGATCTGCCGGGCTATTACGCATGGCAGCACGAGAGCGTGGCCCACCGCAAGGCCGACCTGCAGCGCTGGATGGCGACGCTGCTGCCGCTCGCCGACGCCTTGAAGGTGCTGATGGCCCTGCTTCGCGAATCGGGCAGCCCGCACATGGTGGTCGCCGCCACCGGCCAGTTCCAGCAGAGCCTGCCGCCCGGGCGCAGCTTCAGCCTGATGCGGGTGCGTCTGGAAGAATCGGCCGGTCTGGTGCCGGAGATCAGCGGCCACCGGCTGATGGCGTCGATCCGGCTCATGCGGCAAGATGGAGAAGGCCGCTTGCGGCCCAGCGGCGATGACGTGAGCTTCGAGCTCACGCTGTGCTGACGAGCGCACTCCTGCGTCGATGACCGGCAGCGACATCCCGCCACGCACCGTGCGCTGCCCGGGCTGCGGCCAGTTCAGCGCCTATGCGTCGACCAATCCCTACCGGCCGTTCTGCAGCGAGCGCTGCAAGAACGGCGATCTGGGCGCCTGGGCCAACGAACGCTACCGCGTCGAGGCCTCGCCGCCCGTGGAAGGCGACGATGCCGAGCACTGACACGCCAAACCGTAGGGCTGTGCGTTAGGCCGTGTGGGTGCTGCCCAAGAAATCCCGCTCCTGGGCCAGCCAGTTCAGCACCGGCACTGTCCCTGGCAGAACCGGGCGCACCTCGACCGGCAGTTCTTGCCACCGCGCTGACTGCCGCTCGCGCATCTCCAGTTCGCCACTCCACGCATGCACCTTGCAGAAGTGCAGCCGGACGCGGGCATGCGGGTAGTCGATCAGTTCCGTCTTCCAGGGTTGCGCGTCGGCGATGCAGATGCCCAGTTCTTCCTGCAACTCGCGGCGCAGCGCCTGCACGACCGTTTCACCGGCCTCCAGCTTGCCCCCCGGAAATTCCCAGTAGCCGGCATACACCTTGCCATCGGGCCGGGATGTCATCAGGAAACGCCCGTGCGCATCGAACAGGACTCCGACCGCCACATCGACCGGCGTGCGCTCGCTCACTCCGGCACCCCGTCGCGCTGACGGCCACGCCCTGCATAGTCGCGCGCGAACTGCCAGGCGACCCGACCCGAACGCGAGCCCCGCTCGAGCGCCCAGACCAGCGCTTCCGGCCGCGCCGCAGCGATGTGGGCCTTGTCGGCGCCGAAGGCGCTCAGCCACTGCGCGACGATCGCCAGGTATTCGTCCTGGCTGAACGGATAGAAACTGATCCACAGCCCGAAGCGCTCGGACAGCGAAATCTTCTCCTCCACCACCTCGCCGGGATGCACCTCGCCATCCTCGGTGTGCTGGTAACTGAGGTTCTCCTTCATGTACTCCGGCAGCAGGTGGCGGCGGTTGGATGTCGCCACGATCAGCACGTTGTCGCTCGACTGCGCCACCGAGCCATCGAGGATGGACTTCAGCGCCTTGTAGCCCGGCTCGCCCTCGTCGAAGCTGAGATCGTCGCAGAACACCAGGAAGCGCTCGCTGCGTTCGGCCACTAGGTCGACGATGTCGGGCAGGTCGATCAGATCGGCCTTGTCGATCTCGATCAACCGCAGTCCGCGCGGCGCGAACTCGTTCAGGCAGGCCTTCACCAGCGAGGACTTGCCGGTCCCGCGCGCGCCGGTCAGCAGCACGTTATTGGCCGGTCGGCCGTCGACGAACTGCTCGCTGTTGCGCACCAACCGTTCTTTCTGGGGTTCGACCTCCTTCAGGTCGGCCAGCCGGATCGGCGCCACGTGACGCACCGGCCCCAGCCAACCGCCACCCAGCAAGGAAGCGCCACGCCGGCGGTAACGGAAAGCGATCGAAGCCGACCAATCCGGCGCCAGCACCGGCCGGGCGCCGGGACCCGGCAACAGGGCGTCGAGCCGCGATAGCAGGCGCTCGGCCTGCTGCATCAAGGAGAGAAACTCGGGATTCATGGCCGCCGAGTGTAGGGGCGCCAAAGCCCCTCGCAGGGGCGGCCGGATCAAGCGGCGAGTTGCCGCAGTGCCGCGTCGAGGTGTTCGGTCGGCAGGCGCTTGAAGCCCGAGCGCGCATAGCGCTGCAGGCGGCCCAGCACGAAGCTGACGAGGACCGACGCCTGCGCCTGCGCATCGACGGTCGGCGTCTGCGAACCGCCGGCCTCGGCCAGCGTGCGCAGGCTCTGCCGCACCTGCGACTCGAAGCGATCGAAGAACTGGTTCATGCGCGCCGTCAGGCGCTCGTTCTCGAACACCAGGGCGTCGCCGGCCATCACGCGCGACATGCCGGGGTTCTTCTCACCGAACTGCAACAGCACGGTGAGCATCTTGTGCACCTGATCGCGCGGCTCGGTGTCGCGCTCGACGATCTGGTTGACCAGCGTGAACACGCTGCTCTCGATGAAATCGATCAGGCCCTCGAACATCTGCGCCTTGCTGGCGAAGTGCCGATACAAGGCCGCTTCGCTGACGTCGAGCTTGGCCGCCAGCGCCGCCGTCGTGATGCGCTCGGCACCGGGCTGTTCCAGCATGGACGCCAGCGTCTGGAGGATCTGGATGCGGCGCTCGCCCGGCTTGGGCCGCTTGCGCACGGGCGCTGCGGCGGCGACCCCCTCGGTGGGCGTGTCGTCGGCGGCATCCAGCGGCTCAGGGATCGGCGTATCGGACATGCGCGCAGGCGGAGAGGAAGTGGGTGGCTAGCGTCGAGAGCGAGCGAATTCTTGCATACACGTAAGCGGGCTTTCGACGCAAGCGCGCACCTACTTCGGGTCCATGAGCATTGCGCCACACATATCGCTGCATCCAGACGGTCCGCAGGCCGACGGCGCGCGCCGCGCGCTGGTGGGCCAGCGTGTCCTCGACCAGCACGCACTGCGCCGGCCGCAATTTCAGCCGCGCCAGTACCACGCGGAACATGCGGGCATCGGGCTTGGGCCGCAGATGGCCGAACAGGCGCATGCCCTCGATGCTGACGATGCCTTCGAAGCAATCCGCCAGATCAAGCGCCGTCAGCACGCGCTTGGCGTAGCTGGCCGGCGCATTGGTCAGCACGAACTTGCGGCCCGGCAAGGCCCGCAGCGCTGCGCGGTCACGGGCGTTGCCGCGCAGCCGTTGCTCCAGGCCCGGCAGGCGGTGGGTGTGTTCAAGAAAGTGCGCGGCGCGAATGCCGTGATGCCGTTCCAGCCCCAGCAGCGTGGCGCCGTAGCGGCGCCAGTAGTCGAGCCTCAGGAAATCGGCCTGCGCCACATCGACCCGCAGCGCCTGCGCGATGTAGTCATTCATCGCCTCGTCGAGCAGGCCGAAGGCCGCGTGCGAGGCGTCGTGCAGCGTGTTGTCGAGGTCGAACAGCCAGACGACCGGACGGCCGGCGGCAGCCACCGCTCAGTGCGACCGGATCATCGTGCCGTAGGCCTGGTCGCTCAGGATCTCGAGCAGCATCGCGTGCGGCACCCGGCCGTCGATGATGTGCACCGCGTTGACGCCGCTCTTCGCCGCATCCAGTGCGCCGGCGATCTTCGGCAGCATGCCGCCGCTGATCGTGCCGTCGGCGAACAGTTCGTCGATCTCGCGCGCCGACAGGTTGGTGAGCAGCTTGCCGGCCTTGTCGAGCACCCCCGGCGTGTTGGTCAGCAGCATCAGCTTCTCGGCTTGCAGCACGGTGGCGAGCTTGCTCGCCACCATGTCGGCGTTGATGTTGTAGCTCTCGTTGTGCTCGCCGAAGCCGATGGGGCTGACGACCGGAATGAACTGGTCGTCCTGCAGCGCCTTGACGACCGCCGGGTCGATGGCGGTGATCTCGCCGACCTGGCCGACGTCGTGCTCGATGCTGGGGTCGTCCTTGTCGATCATCTTCAGCTTGCGCGCCCGGATCATGCCGCCGTCGCGGCCGGTGAGCCCGACCGCCTTGCCGCCCACCGCGTTGATCAGGCCGACGATGTCCTGCTGCACCTCGCCGCCGAGCACCCACTCGACGACCTCCATCGTCTCCTCGTCGGTCACGCGCATGCCCTGGATGAAGGTGCCCTTCTTGCCCAGGCGCGACAAGGCCTCGTCGATCTGCGGCCCGCCGCCGTGCACGACCACCGGGTTCATGCCCACCAGCTTGAGCAGCACGATGTCCTCGGCGAAGTCTTGCTGCAGCGCCGGATCGGTCATCGCGTTGCCGCCGTACTTGATGACCAGCGTCTTGCCATGGAACTTGCGGATGTAGGGCAACGCCTGCGCGAGGATCTCCGCCTTGTCGCGCGGCGCGATGTTCAGCAGGTCGGACGAGGGGGCGGGAACGGGTTGGGCCATGACGGGGTCTCCAAACTCAGGGTCTGTCGCAGGGCATTCTAGGGTTCGCCCTAGTCTGGCGCCTGCACCGGACCGTGCGCCGCGGAACTTTTCGCGGCGGCCCCGGCTCAGTCTGGCGCATACTTTTGTCCTCATGCGCCGCGCCACCTGGATCCTCTGCCTGATGCTGGCCCTGCTGCCCTTACGCAGTTGGGCGGTGGCGTCCATGGGCCTGCCGCAGATCCCCGAGGCGCCCGCCGTCGCCCTCTCCGCAGACCACGCCACCGCGTCCGAAGCGGCGCTGCCGCCCTGCCATCAGAGCGATGCGGACGGCGGCGCGCCGTCGAGCTGCCAGTCCTGCGACTGGTGCCACGCAGCGATCGGCATCGTGCCGCGCTGCGAATCGGTCGCGGTCGCCCTGCCGGCCGAAGCGCCGATCCCCGCACTCGCACGCGACACCGGCCAGCCCGCGATCGGCGGGCTCGACCGTCCCCCCCGAAACGTCCTCGCCTGACGCGGCCCGACGGGCGCGTGCCTCGGCACGCACTCGCGAGCGCCGCCGTCTCGATCCCGGCCGGGCCCGCCCGCCGGGCCCTCGAACGTGGTCCTGCGAGGACGCTCCATGCTTCTGCTTCGATCGCACTGCTGGCTGCCGCTTGCCCTGCTGTCCTGTTCCCTGGCCGCCGTGGCCGACGAACGCCCCGACCCGCTGAACGCCAGCGCGGCCGTCCCGACCTTCGCCCCTCCATCGGCCTTCACCGACTACCGCCGCCACGGCGACACGACGCTGCGGCCCTGGAAGGACGCGAACGACGCGGTCGGCCGCATCGGGGGCTGGCGCGCCTATGCGCGCGAGGCGCAGCAGGCCTCGCGGCCGGCAAACGCCGCGCCGGCCACCCCTGCAGCGAGTGAAACGACCGGGGCCCCGTCGGCGCCGCACGGTGCTCCTCATCACCGTCACTGAGGAGCGTGCGATGACGACACCCCGACACGCTCGCGCTGCGGCGGCCCGCCGCCTGCCGCTCGTGCTGGCGAGCCTCACGCTGGCCGGCTGCGCCTCGTTCAGCCCGGATGGCGGCTTCGGCGCCGTCGAGCAGGTGGCCCAGGAACGCCTCGGCAAGGATGCCCTCTGGGCTCGGACCACCGAGGACCAGAACCGCATCGATGCCCGCGTGGCCGAATTGCTCGCGCGGCCGCTGACAGTCGACGACGCGGTGCAGGTCGCGCTGCTCAACAACAAGGGGCTCCAGGCCCGGTTCTTCGAACTGGGCATCGGCGAGGCCGAGCTGGTGCAGGCCAGCCGGCTGCCGAACCCGGGCTTCAGCTTCGGCCGCCTCAAGCGCGGCGACGAGATCGAACTCGAGCGCGGCTACCACCTCAACCTCGCGCGGCTGCTGGCGATGCCGCTCGTGCGCCAGATCGAGGAACGGCGCTTCGCGCAGACCCGCGGCGCCGTCGCGGTGCAGCTGCTGTCGCTGGCGTCCGAAGCCCGCAAGGCCTACTTCACCGCGGTGGCCGCCGAGGACACGGTGCGCTACCGGCGCCAGGTGCAGCAGGCGACCGAGGCCGGCGCCGAGCTGGCCCGGCGCATGGCCGAAGTCGGCAACTTCAACAAGCTGCAGCGCATGCGCGAGCAGGGCTTCTACGCCGACGCGACGCTGAGCCTGGCCCGGGCCGAGCACGCCGCGCTGGCCTCGCGCGAGAGGCTGACGCGGCTGATGGGCCTGTGGGGGATGCAGACGCGCTTCCAGTTGCCCGAGCGGCTGCCCGACCTGCCCGAGGCACCGCAGGATCAGCCCGACATCGAGCGCGCCGCGCTGGCTCAGCGCCTCGACGTCCAGGGTGCGAAGCTGGCGGCGGAGCAGACCGCGAAGAACCTCGGGCTCACGAAGACGACGCGCTTCGTCAACGTGCTGGAGCTGGGCTGGGTCCACAACAGTTCGAACGAGGAACCGACGCAGACGGGTTGGGAGCTGGGGCTGGAGCTGCCGCTGTTCGACTGGGGCGGAGCGCGCGTCGCGCGCGCCGAGGCGGTCTACATGCAGGCGCTGAACCGCGCCGCCGAGACGGCGGTCAACGCCCGCTCGGAAGTGCGCGAGGCCTATGGAGCTTATCGCTCGGCCTGGGACATCGCGCGTCACCACCGCGACGAGATCGTGCCGCTGCGCCGGCGCATCGCCGAAGAGAACGTGCTGCGCTACAACGGCATGCTGATCGGCGTGTTCGAGCTGCTCGCGGATGCGCGCTCGCAGATCGCCGGCGTCAACGGCTACATCGAGTCGCTGCGCGACTTCTGGCTGGCCCAGGCCGATCTCGAGATGGCACTGATCGGCAAGCCCGGACTCTCGAGCGGCGGCATGGCGCTCGGCACCGGCACGGCGGCCGGCAGTGCCGACGCCGGCGTCGGTGGCCACTGAAGCCCAACAAGGACACACCCATGGTTTCCCGACGCAACTTCCTCGGCCGTGCCGGCGCGGTCACCGCGGCCGTCAGCGCCGCCGCCGTCAGCAAGGTCGCGATGGCCGCGCTGCCCGAACCGGTGATGCAGGCCTCGCCCGACACGATGCCGCCGCTGGTGCCCGGGAGCGGCCATCCCTACAACCCGGTCGTCACCTTGAATGGCTGGACGCTGCCCTGGCGCATGAACAACGGCGTCAAGGAGTTCCACCTGGTCGCCGAACCGGTGGTGCGCGAGATGGCCCCCGGCTTCACGGCCCACCTCTGGGGCTACAACGGCCAGAGCCCGGGGCCGACGATCGAGGTGGTGGAAGACGACCGCGTGCGCATCTTCGTCACCAACAAGCTGCCCGAGCACACCACCGTCCACTGGCACGGTCAGCGGCTGCCCAACGGCATGGACGGCATCGGCGGCCTGACGCAGCCCGCCATCCAGCCCGGCAAGACCTTCGTCTACGAGTTCGTCGCGCGCCGGCCCGGCACCTTCATGTACCACCCGCATGCCGACGAGATGGTGCAGATGGCGATGGGCATGATGGGCTTCTGGATCACGCACCCGAAACAGAAGCACCCACTGATCGACGCGGTCGACCGCGACTTCGTGTTCCTGCTCAATGCCTACGACATCGATCCCGGCGCCTACACGCCGAAGATCATGACCATGCTCGACTTCAACCTGTGGAGCTGGAACAGCCGCATCTTCCCGGGCATCGATACGCTGAACGTCCGGAAGAACGACAAGGTGCGCATCCGCATCGGCAACCTGACGATGACCAACCACCCGATCCACCTGCACGGCCACGAGTTCATGGTCACCGGCACCGACGGCGGGCCGACGCCGAAGGGCACGCGCTGGCCCGAGGTCACCACCGACGTCGCGGTGGGCCAGATGCGCCAGATCGAGTTCCTGGCCGACGAGGAGGGCGACTGGGCCTTCCACTGCCACAAGAGCCACCACACGATGAATGCCATGGGCCATGGCGTGCCGACCATGATCGGTGTCGACCACCGAGACGTGGTCTCGAAGATCACGCAGCTCGTGCCCGACTACATGGTGATGGGCGAACGCGGCATGGCCGACATGGCCGAGATGCCGATGCCGCTGCCCGACAACACCGCGCCGATGATGAGCGGCGCCGGCCCGTTCGGCTCGGTCGAGATGGGCGGCATGTTCACCGTGCTGAAGGTGCGCCGGGATCAGAAGCCGGGCGACTACAAGGACCCGGGCTGGTTCAAGCACCCGGCCGGGACGATGGCCTACGAGTGGACCGGCGCACTGGCCGAGCCGGCGCGCTTCAAGGCCGAGGGCACCAGTGCGATGCCCGCGAAGAACATGCCGGCGGCCGACATCGAGGTCCAAGTGCGCAAGCCGGCGCTTGGCGGTGGCGGCCACGCCGGCCATTGAGTGCGACATCCGGCCCGATCGCAACCCCTGACGAGGACCTCCATGCTGAACATCGAGACCCTGCTGTTGGCGGCGCTGGTCGCCACCTCCGGCATCGCCCGGGCCCATGGCGATGCCGAGCCTGCGAAGAAGCCCACCGTCGCCAAGAAGGAACAGAAGGACTGGGGCATCGCCGGTGACGCCAAGGCCGCCAGGCGGACGGTCGAAGTGACGATGCTGGACAGCATGCGCTTCAGCCCCGAGCGGCTCGACGTGAAGCAGGGCGAGACGGTCCGTTTCGTCGTCCGCAACGACGGCAAGGTGATGCACGAGTTCGTGATCGGCACCCGGGCCGAGAACGACGCGCACGCCGCGCTGATGATGAAGTTCCCGGGCATGGAGCACGACGAGCCCTACATGGCGCACGTCGGTCCGGGGCAGACGGGCGAGATCGTCTGGACCTTCAACCGCCGCGGCGAGTTCGACTTCGCCTGCTTGATCGCCGGGCACTACCAGGCCGGCATGGTCGGCAGGATCGTCGTGGCCGCCGCACGCAGAACCAAGGAGTGATGAGCATGAAGCACCGACACCAAGCCGATCGCCGCCGGGCCTTGACGGCCCTCGCCTCGCTCTTCGCGATCCCCGCGCTGACCGCTGCGGCCGCCGCCGGCAAGCCGCTCGTCGACGTCTGGAAAAGCCCCACCTGCGGCTGTTGCAAGGACTGGATCCGGCATCTCGAAGCCCACGGCTTCATGGTGCGTTCCCACGACGACGGCAACACGGATGCGAGGGCCCGGCTGGGCATGCCGCTGCGCTACGGCTCCTGCCACACGGCGAGCGTGGGCGGCTATGCGATCGAGGGCCATGTGCCGGCGCGCGAGGTGTGGCGGCTGCTGAAGGAGCGACCGCAGGCCATCGGGCTGGCCGTGCCGGCGATGCCGATCGGCTCGCCCGGCATGGACGGGCCGGAGTACGGTGGCCGCCAAGACCCCTACGAGGTGCTGCTGGTACAGCGCGACGGCCGCTCGACCGTCTACCAGGCCTACCCCTGAACGAAAACATCGACACGGAGCTGCCCGATGAAAAACCATTTGAGCGCCTTGCTGCTCGCCGCCACCACGACGCTGGCGAGCGCCCAGCCCCTGATCGACGGCGAGGTGCGCAAGGTCGATGCCGCGCAGAAGAAGATCACGCTCAAGCACGGCGAGATCAGGCACCTCGACATGCCGCCGATGAGCATGGCGTTCCAGATCAAGGACCCGGCGTTGCTGGCCAAGGTGAAGGCAGGCGACAAGGTGCGATTCAGCGCCGACAAGATCGACGGCGTCTACACCGTCACGGCGATCGAGATCGCGAAATGAGATCGACAACGACCCGGGTCTGCCTCGCCACCGTCGCGCTGCTGGTGTTCGGCGGCAGCGCGCGGGCGGGTCCGATGGGCTTCGACGGCAGCCAGATGGCGATGGGCGACTTCGGCCCGAACTGGCGCGAGGCCTGGGTCAACCATGCCTATGCGCCGCGCGACGCGGTCGGCGTCGGCGGCCTGTCGATGCGCTCGGACGACGGGCGCAAGACGCGCGATGTCGCCGAGATCACCTACACGCGCCTGATGTCCCGGTGGAACCTGCCGCACGCCCAGGCCAACGCCTGGCTCGTGGTCGGCGCCGGCGGCATCCGCGGCAACGACTACGCGGGCACGCGCACGCTGCTGGCGCCGGGGATCCAGCTCGACTACGAGACCACGCGCATCTATGTCGCCGCCTTCGGGCGCCTGTACCGCGCCGACGGCCTCCGCCACGACTACGCCGCTGTGCGCGCCGGCTTCTCCTTCTACGAGGCCGCGTACGAGGAGACCCAGCCCTGGCTCATCGTCGAGGCGCGGCACATGCGCGGGCTGTCCGAGCGCGTCGAGATCACGCCGATGCTCCGGTTGATCGACAAGGGCTATTTCGTCGAGGCGGGCCTGAACACCGAGAAGCAGGCCCGCTTCAATTTCATGTACATCTTCTGACCCGAAGGGACCCCCTGATGAGAACCCCGCTGATCCTGGCCACCGCAGGCCTCCTGTTCATGGCCTCCGCGCAGGCCGTCACCACCACCAAGATCACCGTCAACGGCATGGTCTGCGCCTTCTGTGCGCAGGGCATCGAGAAGAAACTGAGCGCCCTGCCGCAGACCCGCGCGGTCTATGTCGATCTCGGCGAGAAGATCGTCGCGGTCGAAGCCCGGGAAGGGCAGACGATCGACGTCGACAAGGTGCGCGCCGAGATCAAGGACGCCGGCTACGACGTGGTCAAGGTCGAGGCGATCGAGCAGTCGGTCGAGTCGCTGCGCGCCGCCGCAGCGAAGGCGAAGAAGAAGTGACGCCCCCCGCCGCGGCGCCCGCCGGCCCCGACGGGCGCACGGACCTGCGCGTGGGCGCCTGGGGCGCTCTCGCCGCGCTGCTGGCCAGCAGCGGCACGCTCGTGTGCTGCGCTCTGCCGGCCCTGCTGGTGACTCTGGGCGCCGGCGCGGTGCTGTCGTCGCTGGTCGCCGCAGTACCGCAGTTGGTCTGGCTGAGCGAGCACAAGGCGCTGGTGTTCAGCTTCGCCGCGCTGATGCTGGGCGTTGCCGGCGCGCTGCAATGGCGGCAGCGCCACGCGCCCTGCCCCATCGATCCATCGCTGCGCGATGCCTGCCTGCGCACCCGCCGCGCCTCCCGCCGCGTGTATGCCGTATCGGTCGCGCTGTTTGCCGTGGGGGCGTGGTTCGCCTTCGTGCAACCGCTGCTGTCGGCCGGCTAAGCTAGCGTCCATGCACGCGCACGACCTCAGCCCCTGGCAGCACCGTCACGACTTCGCCGCCGACCGCGGGGCCGCCGAGCGGCGCACCCACTGGGTGATCGGCATCACGCTCGTCATGATGGTCGCCGAGATCGCGGCCGGCTGGTGGTGGCACTCGATGGCGCTGCTGGCCGACGGCTGGCACATGGGCACGCACGCCGCCGCCATCGGCGTGGCGGCGCTGAGCTATGCGCTGGCGCGTCGCTGGGCCGGCGATGCCCGCTTCTCGCTCGGGCCGTGGAAGGTGGAGGTGCTGGGGGCCTACACCAGCGCGGTGCTGCTGGGCGTGGTGGCGATCGGCATCGCGGTCGAGTCCGGCCTGCGCCTGTGGGCGCCGGAACCGGTGTCCTACGACGAATCGCTGGTCGTCGCCGCCATCGGGCTGGCCGTCAATGCCGTGTGCGCGAAGCTGCTGCATGGTGGCCACGACCACGCGCACGGCCCGGGGCACGCCGGTCACGACCATGGCCACCACGAACACCACGCACATCACGCACACGCCGCCGAACACACCGGACACGACCATGCCCAAACCGCCGCCGACGGCAAGGACCTGAACCTGCGCGCCGCCTACCTGCACGTGCTGGCCGATGCCGCCACCTCGGTGCTGGCGATCGGTGCGTTGCTGGCCGGCAAGTTCGCCGGCTGGGTGTGGGTCGACCCGGCAGTCGGCCTGCTGGGCGCGGCGCTGATCGCGGTCTGGTCGTTCGGCCTGCTGCGGCAGACGTCGACCATCCTGCTCGACCGCGAGATGGACCATCCGCTCGCGCAGCAGGTGCGCGAACGGCTCGAATCCGACGGCGACGCGCGCGTGGCCGACCTGCACCTGTGGCGCGTCGGCGATGCGCAGTTCGCCTGCCAGGCCACGCTGGTGGCCGACGCGCCGCTCGCCGCCGACCACTACCGCGACCGGCTGGACGGGCTGGCCGGCCTGGCGCATGTGTCGATCGAGATCAATCGCTGCCGCGGTGCATCGCCTCCTGTCGCGCACGGCCACAGCCACGGTCCCGGCAACCACGCCCACTGAAGTCCGCGCCGGCCGCTGCAGGCCGAGCGGCAGGTTCGTCGCGCGTCAGAAATGGATGCCGCGCATCATCTGCTGCAGCGCCACCGCCTCGGCCGACAGCTGCGGCTTCGCGCCCTTCTCGCCCTTGGCCGCCTCGCTGTCGGGGAACATGCGGAAGCTGGTGTTCATGACGATCTGCGCCACGCGCGGCGCCAGCGCGTGCAGCACCTGACCGGCGGTGCCCAGGCGGGTGGCGATGCGCACCGGCTTGTAGACGCAGGCCTGCGCGATCATGTCGGCCGCCTCCTCGGGCGCCAGCGTCGGGACGTTGTTGTAGATCTTGGTCGGCGCGATCATCGGCGTGCGCACCAGCGGCATGTTGATGGTCGTGAAGCTGATGCCGGTGTCGGCGTACTCGCTGGACGCGCAGCGCGTCCACGCGTCCAGCGCGGCCTTGCTCGCCACATAGGCCGAGAAGCGCGGGGCGTTGGTCAGCACGCCGATCGAGCTGATGTTCACGATGTGGCCCTTCTTCTTGGCCACCATGGCCGGCAGCACGCCCATCGTCACCCGCAGGCAGCCGAAGTAGTTGAGCTGCATCGTGCGCTCGAAGTCGTGGAAGCGCTCGTAGCTGTTCTCGATCGCCCGGCGGATCGAACGGCCGGCGTTGTTGATCAGGAAGTCGACGCCGCCGTGCTCGGCGTGCAGCGCCTCCAAGAAGGCTTTGCACCCGGCCTCGTCGGCGATGTCGACCGAGTAGCTGTGCACCCTGGCCTCCTTGCCGGCGAAGGCCTTGATCTCCTTCACCGCCTCGTCGAGCTTGTCGGCGTCGCGGGCGCAGATCACCGTCACCGCGCCGGCCTCGGCGAACTTGCAGGCCGCGGCCAGGCCGATGCCCGAGCTGCCGCCGGTGACCAGCACGACCTTGCCGCCGACGGCGCCCTTGAGCGAGCGGTCGATGAACAGGTCGGGATCGAGATGGCGTTCCCAGTAGTCCCACAGCCGCCAGGCGTAGTCCTTCAGGTTCGGGCAGGCGATGCCGCTGCCCTTCAGCGCCGCCTGCGTGTCGCGGCAGTCGAAGCGGGTCGGGTAGTTGACGAAGGTCAGCATGTCCTCGGGCAGGCCCAGATCCTTCATCACGGCGTTGCGGATGCGGCGCACCGGTGCCAGCGCCATCAGCCCCTTCTTCACGCTCTTGGGAATGAAGCCCAGCAGCGCCGCGTTGACGAACAGGTTCATCTTCGGCGCATGGGCGGCCTTGCCGAAGATGTCGAGCACGTCGCCGACGCGGTAGCCGACCGGGTCGACCAGGTGGAAGCACTGGCGGTCGAGTTCGAGCTTCGCGTGGCTGATGTGGTCGAGCGCCGCGACGACGAAGTCCACCGGCACGATGTTCACGCGCCCGCCTTCCAACCCCACCGCCGGCATCCAGGGCGGCAGCAGCTGGCGCATGCGCTGGATCAGCTTGAAGAAATAGTAGGGGCCGTCGATCTTGTCCATCTCACCGGTGGTGGAGTCGCCGACCACCATCGCCGGGCGGAACACGGTCCACGGCAGCTTGCATTCCTTGCGCACGATCTTCTCGGACTCGTGCTTGGTCATGAAGTACGGATGGTCCAGGCCCTCGGCCTCGTCGAACATGTCCTCGCGGAACACGCCCTCGTACAACCCGGCCGCCGCGATCGACGAGACGTGGTGGAAGTGCCCGGCCTGGATCGCCTGCGCGAACTCCACCGCGCTGCGCGTGCCCTCGATATTGACCTGCACCTGCGAGGCCTCGTCGGCTCCCAGGTCGTAGACGGCGGCGAGGTGGTAGACGGCATCGATGCGGCCCTTCAGCGCCTTCAGTGCATCGGCGGCGACGCCCAGCTTCTTCACCGTCAGGTCGCCGTAGACCGGCACCGCGCGAGCCTTGCCGGCGCCGCTGAGGCCCCAGTAGGCCAGCAGCTCGGGCAGCTTCCCCTCGCTCTCGGGCCGCAGCAGGAAGTGCACGGTCGAGCCGCGCCGATCGAGCAGCTTCCTGACCAGCCGCTTGCCGATGAAGCCGGTGGCCCCAGTGACGAAATACTGCATGCCATCCTCCTTGACGTTGCTGCCGCGGGTGCCCGCACATTCTTGTCCACGGGGGCCGGCGCGCAGCGGCTCCGCGGCGTGCGTTGCGCTCGGGACTTTCCCGGGGCACTCACGTGCCCCGGGGCGCCATCTCATTGCGGCGAGTCGCTCGCCTTTAGGCTGCGACTTCTAGCTTGCGCTTCTATAGTGGTCCGAGCGGCAGCTTCGCGGTGGAGCGCCGCGCCGGATCCACAAGGAAGACAAGCATGGTCAAGAAGCTGCAGAAACTCGCCGACAAGCAGGGTGCCGCCACGGGCACGCCGTCGGTGGCGCAACTGTTCGACAACCAGTTCGCGAGCTCGGTCAAGGACTCGGCCCAGCAGATCTGGCAGGCCGGCCTCGGCGCATTCGCGAAGGCGCAGGGCGAAGGCGGCAAGGTGTTCGAGTCGCTCGTGAAGGAGGGCGTCTCGATCCAGCGCAAGACCCAGGCGGCCGCGGAAGAGAAACTGGGTGAAGTGAGCAGCAAGATGACGAAGCTGTCCGACGACGTGCAGGCGCGCGCCGGCCAGCAATGGGACAAGCTCGAATCGATCTTCGAGGAACGCGTCGCGAAGGCCCTGGGCAAGCTCGGCGTGCCGTCGAGCAAGGACATCGACGCGCTGATCCACCGCATCGACGCCCTGAGCGCCAACGTGGCCCGCCTGTCCAAGGCCCCGGCAGCCCGAAAGACAGCCCCGGCCAAGACGGCCGCGGCCCCGCGCAAGACCACCGCCAAGACCGCGTCAGCTAAGCGCGCCGTGGCAGCACCGCGCAAGCGCAAGGCCTGAGCGCAACCCGCCAATCCGCGTGACGCCGCCGCCGATGCGATTCACCACCGCCCTCGGTGTTCCGGTCCTGGCGGTCAGCGCGCTGCTCGCACCGGCCGCAAGCTCGGCCGCACCGCTTCCCGACAGCGACGAGGCAGCGGTCTATGCGGCCGCCGGCCTGCAGGCCCGTGGCAGCGACTACTACCGCGAGGCCTGTGCCACGGCGCTGAAGCCGCAGACCGAGCGGCTGGACATCAACCGGGACGGCCGCGACGAAATGCTGCTGTTCGTGGCGTCCTCGACCTGCTTCGGCCCCGCACGCGGCGGCAACGTCGCGCTGTTCATGCGGGACGCCCGCGGCGCGTGGATCGATCTCTTCGGCTTCCTGCCCGGCGTCGAGGTGCTGCCGACCGGCGGTGAGCACCTCGGCTACGCCGACCTGGGCGTCGCCAACCCGGGTGGCTGCATGGCGGTCTATCACTGGAACGGCAGCACCTACACCCACGCCGCCAACCGTGCCATCGAGCCCGGCGGCTGCCAGTTCCGATGAAAACGCGCATCGGTCTCGCGCTGGCCGGCGGCGGACCGCTGGGTGCGATCTACGAGATCGGCGCGCTGTGCGCGCTTGAGGAGTCGATCGACGGCCTGCGCTTCACGCAGTGCCACGGTTACGTCGGCGTCTCGGCCGGCGGCTTCGTGGCGGCCGGCCTGGCCAACGGCATCGGTCCGCGCGAGCTGTGCCGCTCCTTCATCGAGAACGAGGGGCCGCCCGAGGACGTTTTCGACCCCACGCTGCTGATGCGGCCGGCCTGGGGCGAGTTCGCAAGACGCCTCGCGCGGGCACCGGGCCTCGCGACCGGCGCCGCGCTGGACTACGCGCTGGGTTTCGCCACCCGCAGCCAGGTGCTCGACCAGCTCGGCCGCGCCGTGCCGACCGGCCTGTTCTCCAACCGCACGGTCCACGAGCACCTGAGCCGCGTCTTCGCCGTTCCGGGCCGCAGCAACGACTTCCGCACGCTGGCGCGCCGACTGGTGCTGGTGGCCGTCGATCTCGACAGCGGCGACGCCCGGCCCTTCGGCCTGCCGGGCCACGACCACGTGCCGATCTCGCTCGCGGTGCAGGCCAGTGCCGCCCTGCCCGGCCTGTTCCCGCCGGTCGAGATCGACGGACGCTGCTACGTCGACGGCGCACTGCGCAAGACGCTGCATGCCTCGGTGCTGCTCGACGAGGGGCTGGACCTGCTGATCTGCCTGAACCCGCTGGTGCCTTACGACAGCCACGACGACGCCCGCGGACCGACGGGCGACGGCGCGGCGCCGGTGTCGCGGCTGGTCGACGGCGGCTTGCCGCAGGTGCTGAGCCAGACCTTCCGCACCCTGATCCGCTCGCGCATGGAGCTCGGCCTGCGCCAGTACGACCAGAGCCACCCCGACACCGACGTCCTGCTGTTCGAGCCCGACGCGCGGGACGCCAAGGTGTTCTTCACCAACCCGTTCAGCTACTCGCAGCGCCGCCGCATGGCCGAGCACGCCTACCAGGCCACGCGGGCGCAGCTGCGAGCGCGCCGCGCCGCGCTCGGCCCGCGGCTGGCGCGTCACGGGCTGGGCTGGACCGCCGCGCTCGACGACCCGCGGCGCACGCTGCTCGACACTCGCCCGGCGCCGACGGGCCGCGCCAACACGGCGCTGCGCCGGCTCGAGACGACGCTGGACGCACTGGACGCCGCCCTCGCGGCCTGACACGCGGCACGGCGTTCAGCGCGTGCCGTGCAGGCTCTGGCGCAGCGCACCGAAGCGGCGCCGGTACTGCGCTGGCGTCAGGCCGACCTTGCGACGGAACAGTCGGCCGAAGAAGCTGGCGTCCTGGTAGCCCACCTCCACGGCGATCGCCTCGACCGGCGCGTTGCCGGCCTCGAGCATCTGCTTGGCCTCCTCGAGACGCAGCGTGTGCACGTACTCCAGCGGGCTCATGCCGGTGGCGCGCGTGAAGCGGCGCTTGAAGCTGCGCTCGGGCAGCCCCGACTGCTCGACCATCTGGCTCACCGGCGACTCGCGCGCATAGTGCTCGGCGGCCCACTGCTGGCAGCGCGCGATCGCCCGATCCTCGTTGGCCAGGCCGCCCCGCGTCAGCGAGGCGTAGGCCAGTGGCGAGGTGGTGTTCATGTCGAGCAGGTTGATGCGCGCCACCTGCATGGCCTCCTCGGGCGAGGCGAAGCGCGCGATCAGCGCCAGCACAAGCATGTGCCAGGCCACGCCGCTGCCGGCCATCAGGATGCGCTGACTCTCGCCGGCCATCACCAGGCCGCGCTCCGGATGCCAGCGCGTGCGCGGGTGCCGCGCGCTGAGGGCGTCGCAGTAGGCCCAGTGGGAGGTGGCGTCCAAGCCGTCGAGCAAGCCGGTGTGTGCCAGCAGCACGGCCCCGGAGCAGGCCGAGGCGATGGTCGCGCCCGCGCCGTAGGCGTCACGCACCCAGGCCGCCTCGGCGTCGAAGCGGTCGCCGAGCGGTTCGTCGGGCGCCACCATCACGTCGGTGATGCAGACCACGTCGGGCCGCGGACAGCCGGCGAAGCTCGCGTCCGGCGTGATCGTCACGCCGTTGGCGCCCCGCAGCGGGCCGCCGTCACGGCTGACCACCAGCGGACGGAAGGGCGACGCCACCTCCGCACCGCCGTGCAGCATCTGCCAGTCGCGCCGCGTTCCCGACAGCGCGTCGAAGAAGCCATAGACGGTTGCCGCGCTGGTGCAGCCTGGAAGGGCCAGCAGGGCGACTGAAGTTAGGGGGGTGGCTGCATCCATGGCACGAATGGCAGTGAGCTTGCACGAATGACTTTAGTGCCGGCAGGGCTCCGGCCACAAGATGCGGGCTCCATGCGGCGAGTCCGACGCGACGCCGCTGTTCCCAGACGGAGACCCTCATGACCCTCACCGACCTCCATGGCCATGCGCTGACCGGCGCCACGGCCGACAGCCTGGACGCCTACGAACATGCCCAGCGCGAACTGCGCTGCTACATCGGCGATCCGGTCGCCAGCGTCGACCGCGCCCTCGCCGCCAGTCCCGGCATGACGATGGCCCACCTGCTGAAGGCCTGGCTGCACCTGCTCGGCACCGAGCCCGGCGGGCTGGACGTGGCACGCGCCTGTTGCGAAGCCGCCGCCGCGCTGCCGGCCACCGAACGCGAGCGCGCCCACCGGCATGCGGCCTCGCTGCTGAGCGCCGGGCGCTGGCGCGACGCCGGCCACGCCCTCGAAGACCTGAGCCTGCGCTTCCCGCGCGACGTGCTGGCCCTGCAGGCAGGCCACCAGATCGACTTCTTCACCGGCGACTCGCGGATGCTGCGCGATCGCATCGCCCGCGCGCTGCCGGCCTGGCAGCGCGGCATGCCGGGACACCATGCGGTGCTGGGCATGCACGCCTTCGGACTGGAGGAAACCGGCGATTACGTCCAGGCGGAGCGCCAGGGACGGCTCGCCGTGGAACAGGAGCCGCGCGACGGCTGGGCCTGGCATGCCGTGACCCACGTGCTGGAGATGCGCAACCAGCCGCGCGAGGGCATCGCCTGGTTGGCGCCGCACGAGGCCACCTGGTCCGACGAGAGTTTCCTCGCGGTGCACAACCGCTGGCACCTGGCGCTGTTCCATCTGGAGCTCGACGAGGTGGACGAGGTGCTGGCGCTCTACGACCGCGGCATCGGCGGTCCCGGCTCGTCGGTGTTGCTGGACCTGGTGGATGCCAGCGCGATGCTGTGGCGGCTCCATCTGCGCGGTGCGGCCCTCGGCGAGCGCTGGCAGGCGCTGGCCGACCGCTGGGCCGCCGCCGGCGTGCCGGGCCAGTACGCCTTCAACGACCTGCACGCGATGGTCGCCTTCGTCGCCGCCGATCGGCCGCGCGAGCAGGCCGCCGTGATCGAGGCGCAACGTGCCGCGATGGCATTGGAGGAGAGCGACAACGCCGGCTTCACGCGCGAGGTCGGCCATCCGGCCGCGCTGGCGGTGCAGGCGTTCGGTCAGGGCGATTTCGCGCGCTGCTGCGAGCTGCTGCGCCCGATCCGCAGCCGGGCTCACCGCTTCGGCGGCAGCCATGCCCAGCGCGACCTGATCGACCTGAGCCTGCTGGAGGCGGCGCTGCGTGGCGGCGACCCGGTGCTCGCCGAGGCCCTGGCGGCCGAGCGCGTGGCGCTGCGGCCGCACAGTGCGCCGGCGCAGCGCTTCCTGGCCCGCAGCCGGCCGCTCGGCCGCGCGGTCTGATGCGGCCGTCGGACCGCGGGTGTCGTCAGGGGTGGAACTGCCCCGGCATCACCCACAGCAGCAGCGCCGTCATCGTGAGGTAGCGCGCGAACTTGCCGATCGCCATGTAGAGCACGCAGGGCCAGAACGGCAGCCGCAGCCAGCCGGCCACCGCACACAGAGGGTCTCCGATCACCGGCAGCCAGCTCAGCAGGCAGGCCGGGGGGCCGAAGCGCTCGAGCCACTTCAGCACGCGTGCCTCGGCCGGCTTGTGCTTCACGCGCTCGTAGGCGCGCTCGGCGCCGTAGCCCATCCACCAGGTCACCGCACCGCCCAGCGTGTTGCCGGCGGTGGCCACCAGCACGGCCGGCCAGAACAGCTGCGGGTCGAGCTTCACCAGGCCGAACACCGCCGGCTCCGAGCCGAACGGCAGCAGCGTGGCCGAAATGAAGGCGACGACGAACACCGTGCTCAGGCCGAACTTCGGCAGGGCGAGCACGGCGAGCAGCGATTCGAGCCAAGTCTCCATCGGCGTGGATTGTCGATGCAGCGCAACAAGCAACGCCGTCGATCGGTGGAAAACCAGCGCGGATCGCGCCGCTATACTCTGCCCTCTTTTTAAGCACACCGCCTTCCGTGTCCCCCCTGCGCATCGGCTCGATCGAGCTCCCGAACCGGCTGTTCGTGGCGCCGATGGCGGGCGTCACCGACCGACCATTCCGGCAGCTGTGCAAGCGGCTCGGAGCGGGCTACGCGGTGAGCGAGATGGTCACCTCGCGCAAGGATCTCTGGCACAGCCTGAAGACCTCGCGGCGCGCCAACCACGAGGGCGAGGTCGCGCCGATCGCGGTGCAGATCGCCGGCACCGAACCCTTGATGATGGCCGAGGCCGCCGCCTACAACATCGAGCGTGGCGCACAGGTGATCGACATCAACATGGGCTGCCCGGCCAAGAAGGTGTGCAACGTCTGGGCCGGCTCGGCGCTGATGCGCGACGAGCCGCTGGCGCTGCGCATCGTCGAGGCGGTGGTCACGGCCTGCGCGCCGCACGGCGTGCCGGTGACGCTGAAGATGCGCACCGGCTGGAACGTGCAGCACCGCAATGCCGTGGCGCTGGCGCGCGGTGCCGAAGCGCTGGGTGTCGCGATGCTCACGGTGCATGGCCGCACCCGCGAGCAGGGCTACCGCGGCGAGGCCGAGTACGACACGGTGACGGCGGTGAAGGCGGCGGTGCGCGTGCCGGTCGTCGCCAACGGCGACATCGACAGCCCGGAGAAGGCCCGTGCCGTGCTTGCCCGGACCGGCGCCGACGCCGTGATGATCGGTCGCGCAGCGCAGGGGCGGCCATGGATCTTCCGCGAGATCGCGCATTTCCTCGCCACGGGCACGCTGCTGCCGGTGCCCCGCACAGCCCAGGCCAAGGCCTGGCTGATCGAACACCTGCACGACCACTACAGCCTGTACGGCGAATACGCCGGCGTTCGCACCGCGCGCAAGCACATCGGCTGGGCGGTGCACACGCTGCCGGGCGGGGCCTTGTTCCGCGCCCGCATGAACACCCTGGAGAGCTGCGAGGCGCAAGTCGCCGCCGTCGGCGATTTCTTCGATGCCCTCGGTGTCGAGCACGAGCTGCTGCCGCAAGCAGCGGCAGCGCTCGAACCGTCCTTCGAACAAGAGGCTGCATGACCAAGAAACATATCGACGCGTGCATCCGAGAAAGCCTCGATGCCTACTTCAAGGACCTGCGCGGCGCCGAGCCGCGCAACATCTACGACATGGTGCTGCAGGTGGTCGAGAAGCCGCTGCTCGACGTGGTGATGCAGCACGCCGAAGGCAACCAGTCGCGCGCCGCCGAGTGGCTGGGCATCAACCGCAACACCCTGCGGCGCAAGCTGCTCGAGCACAAGCTCATCAAGCCCTGAGCTCACCGCGCTCCGCCTTCCGTCCCTTCCCCGCATCCACGACCGACATGGCCACCGCCCTCCTCTCCGTTTCCGACAAGACCGGCATCGTCGAACTCGCCCGCTCGCTGCATGCGCTGGGCGTGAAGCTGCTCTCGACGGGCGGCACGGCCAAGCTGCTGGCCGACAGCGGCCTCCCGGTCACCGAGGTGGCCGACCACACCGGCTTCCCCGAGATGCTCGACGGTCGTGTGAAGACGCTGCACCCGGCCATCCACGGCGGCCTGCTGGCGCGCCGCGACCTGCCGGCGCACATGGCCTCGCTGGCCGCGCACGGCATCGAACCGATCGACCTGCTGGTGGTGAACCTCTACCCCTTCGAGGCCACCGTCGCGAAGCCCGGCTGCACGCTGGAGGACGCGATCGAGAACATCGACATCGGCGGGCCGGCGATGGTGCGTTCGGCCGCGAAGAACTGGAAGGACGTGGCGGTGCTGACCGACGCGTCGCAGTATGCGGGCGTGCTGGCCGAGTTGCGACAGGACCGCCGGGTGAGCGAGGCCACGCGCTTCGCGCTCGCGGTCGCGGCCTTCAACCGCATCAGCAACTACGACGCGGCCATCAGCGACCACCTGTCGGCGCTGCGACCCGACGGCACGCGCGCCGAGTTCCCGGCGCAGAGCAACGGCCGCTTCGTCAAACTGCAGGACCTGCGCTACGGCGAGAACCCGCACCAGAGCGCCGCGTTCTACCGCGACCTGTACCCGGCGCCGGGCTCGCTGGTGAGCGCCGTGCAGCTGCAGGGCAAGGAGCTGTCGTACAACAACATCGCGGACGCCGACGCCGCGTGGGAGTGCGTGAAGGGCTTCGACGCCGCCGTCGACGGGCCGGCCTGCGTGATCGTCAAGCACGCCAACCCCTGCGGCGTGGCGCTCGGCGGCAACGTGGCCGAAGCCTACGGCAAGGCCTTCCGCACCGACCCGACCTCCGCGTTCGGCGGCATCATCGCCTTCAACGTGCCGGTCGACGGCGTGGCGGCGCAGGCCATCGCGAAGCAGTTCGTCGAGGTGCTGATCGCCCCCGGCTACACCGCCGAGGCGCGCGCCGTGTTCGCCGCGAAGGCCAATACGCGCGTGCTGCAGATCTCGCTCGACGGCGTGCAGCGCGACGCGCCGGACGCCTGGTCGCGCGGCCTCAACTCGCACGACGTCAAGCGCGTCGGCTCGGGTCTGCTGATCCAGAGCGCCGACAACCACGTGCTCGGCCTGCAGGACCTGAAGGTCGTCACGAAGCTGGCGCCGACCGACGCTCAACTGGCCGACCTGCTGTTCGCCTGGAAGGTGGCCAAGTTCGTCAAGAGCAACGCCATCGTGTTCTGCGGCGACGGCATGACGCTCGGCGTCGGCGCCGGCCAGATGAGCCGGCTCGACAGCGCGCGCATCGCCAGCATCAAGGCCAGCCACGCCGACCTGAGCCTGGCCGGCTCGGCGGTCGCGAGCGACGCCTTCTTCCCGTTCCGCGACGGCCTTGACGTGCTGGCCGACGCCGGTGCGCGCAGCGTCATCCAGCCCGGCGGCAGCCTGCGCGACGACGAGGTGATCGCCGCCGCCAACGAGCGCGGCATCGCGATGGTGCTGACGGGCGTGCGGCACTTCCGACACTGAGAGCGCGAGGCCGCAGTGTGCCGCGGCCAGCGCTCCGAATAGCATAGGGTCATGTCCGTCGCTGCCGACTCGGTAGGCCTGCTGCTGTCCTTCCTGGCCCGGCTCATCACCGGAGCGCAGGGGCATTGGTACGGCTGCCCGCCGAAGGCCGAGCAGCGCATCTACTTCGCCAACCACCAGAGCCACCTCGACTGGGTGCTGATCTGGGCCGCGCTGCCGCGCGATCTGCGCGCCATGACGCGGCCGATCGCCGCGAAGGACTACTGGACCGCCAGCCCGCTGCGCCACTGGATCACGCGCGAGGTGTTCAACGCGGTCTACGTGGCGCGCCAGCGCACGGACGACCAGGATCCGCTCGAGCCGCTCGTCGAAGCGCTGCGCAGCGGCGACTCGCTGGTGATCTTCCCCGAGGGCACGCGCAGCAACCGGGGCGATCCCCAGGCCTTCAAGAGCGGCCTGTACCACCTGGCCGAGCAGTTCCCCGCGGTGCAGTTGATCCCCGCGTGGATCGACAACGTGCAGCGCGTGATGCCCAAGGGCGAGGTGGTGCCGGTGCCCATCCTGTGCTCGGTGACCTTCGGCGCGCCGCTGGCGCCGCTGCAGCCCGGCGAGGACAAGCGCGACTTCCTCGACCGCGCGCGCGACGCCGTGGTCGACCTGAAGGCCGTCGCGGCATGAGTGGTTTGAGGCAGCTCACGGTCTCGCAGCAGGTCGGCCTGCTGTTCCTGCTGCTGTTCGGCGCCCTGCTGCTGGTCAGCGCCATAGCGCTGCTGCGCTCGCTGCGCGAGCGCAGCGACGAGGGCCGCGACCAGCACGAACGCTTCAAGCGCGAACTGCGCGCGCTGTGGATCGGCGCCTCGGTGTTCTGGCTCGCCTGGGTGTCGGGCCCGGTGGGGGCGACGCTGCTGTTCGGCGTGCTGAGCTTCCTGGCGCTGCGCGAATACATCACGCTGATGCACACGCGGCGCAGCGATCACCGCAGCCTGATCCTGGCCTTCTTCATCGTGCTGCCGCTGCAGTACCTGCTGGTGGCCAACCGAAATTTCGACCTGTTCTCGGTCTTCATCCCGGTCTACATCTTCCTGGCGATCCCGGTGGTGAGTGCGCTGGCCGGCGACCCGGAGCGCTTTCTCGAGCGCAACGCGAAGATCCAGTGGGGCATCATGGTCTGCGTCTACGGCATGAGCCACACGCCGGCGCTGTTGCTGCTGCAGTTTCCGAATCACGAGGATCGCGGGGCCTTCCTGGTGTTCTTCCTGGTGCTGGTGGTCGCGGTGGCCCACATCGCGCAGGAGGCTGCGAGCCGGCGCCTGCGCCGCCGTCCGGTGGCGCGCCACATCAGTCGAAGCTTCAGCTACCGCGCCTGGCTGATCGGCGCGCTGGTGGCGGCGTTCGTCGGCGGCCTGCTGTACTGGATCACGCCCTTCAAGCCGGGGCAGGCGATGGTGATGGCGCTGATCGCCAGCGCCTGCGGCACGATGGGCGAGTTCGTGATGAAGGCGCTCAAGCGCGACGCCGGCGTGCACTACTGGGGCAACCGCGCCTCGGTCACCGGTGCGGTGGGCCTGCTCGATCGCGTGGCGCCGCTGTGCTTCGCCGCGCCGGTGTTCTTCCATTCCGTGCGCTGGTACTTCAACCTGAGCTTCTGATGGCGACCCGGATACTCGGCATCGATCCCGGTCTGCGCGCGACGGGTTTTGGCTCCGGCCGCCGCTTCGCGGCTTCACATCCGCCCGCGGATGTGAGCCTGCACCGAAACCCTTGCACCCTCGGCCACGTCCGGAGCGGCGCGGCATGAGGATCCTCGGCATCGACCCGGGTCTGCGCACGACGGGTTTTGGCGTGGTCGAGTGCGAGGGGGCGCGGTTGCACTACATCGCCAGCGGCACGATTCGGACCGATGCGCTGCCGAACGGCGACCTGCCGGGGCGGCTGAAGATCATCTTCGAGGGTGTGCGCGAGGTCGCGGCGCGCTACCAACCGGACTGCGCCGCAGTGGAGATCGTGTTCGTCAACGTCAATCCGCAATCCACGCTGCTGCTCGGGCAGGCGCGCGGCGCGGCGCTGGCCGCGCTGGTGTCGGGCGACCTCGCGGTGGCCGAGTACACGGCGCTGCAGATGAAGAAGGCCGTCGTCGGCCACGGCCACGCCCGCAAGGAGCAGGTGCAGGCCATGGTGGCGCGGCTGCTGTCGCTGCCCGGCGAGCCGAGCCGGGATGCAGCCGACGCGCTCGGCCTCGCGGTCTGCCATGCGCACGCCGGTGCCTCGCAGGCGGCGATCGCCGCCGTGAGCCCGCTGGCGCGGCGCGCCCATGCGCAATACCGCAAGGGCCGCAGCTATTGAAGAAGAAGGAAGGCGCCGGTGTCGGCGCAGAACGAGCGCGAGCGGCAGCGCCGCGGGAGTCAGCCGCGCCAGACCACGTTGTGGCGCTGGAAGAGTTCGCGCAGGCCCGGGCCGTTGTTGAGGTCGATCAGGCGGCGCTGCATCACCTGCGCCAGATCGGTCGCGCCGCGCTTCACCGCGCAGCCGACCACCCAGCCGTTGCGCGGCGCCCGCGGGATCGGCGGCAGCGGCACGATCTTGTAGCGCGGCTTGCCGGCGAGCGCCGCCTCCAACTCGGAGGCCAGCCCGGCCGCGGCCACGACGTCGCCGGCCAGCAGCGTCCTGGCCGCTGCCACGCCGTCGGCGTGCTGCGTGCTGAGCGTGTCGCGGAGGGCACCGGAGTCGGCACTGGCCAGCAGGTAGCCCGGCAGGGAGACACCCGCCACCGCGATCTTCTGCCCGCGCAGCGCCTCGATGGCCTCGGGTGCCGGACCGCGCTCGCTGTCCCAGGCCAGCATGACCGTCTCGCGGTAGTAGGCACCGAACACCTCGACCTGCGGATTGGCCTCGATCAGCGGCCGGTCCATCGGCACATGCAGCATCACGTCGGCCGGTCCCCAGCCGAGGTAGTGGCCGCGCCAGACGGCGTTGCGCAGGTCGTCGCCGACGCTCTCACCGGCCGGGATCGGCAACAGGCTGAGCGGCACGCCGACGCTGTCGGCCAGCACCGCGGCCAGATCGACGTCGACACCCTGGCCGTTCAGGTTGAACGGCGGCATGTCCTGGTAGACCGCCACCACCAGCCGCCCGCTGCGCCGCACGCGCTCCAGCGCGCTCTCCTCGGCACGGAGCGCAGAGGAAAGAGGCGCCAGCGCCGCGGCGGCGCCCAGCAGCCGACGACGGGAGATCACAGCGGCTTCTCGCGGCGGGTTTCGAGGTAGCTCTTGATGGCCCAGACGGCTTCCTGCTGCATCACACCCTCGAACGGCGGCATGTAGACGGCGCCGTTACGGGTGCGACCGTGCCGCACCGTGGTCGCGAAGTACTCGTCCATCTCCTTCACGCAGGCGACCTTCTTCTTGTCGTCCTTCAGCGTGGCGCATTCGCCGTCGAGCTTGCGCAGGTCGGGAGCGATCCCGCCGGAAATGGCTTCCAGGCCGTGGCAGCGGGCACAGTTCTGGTTGTAGGCCGAGGTGCCGATCTTGATGGCCTCGTCGTTCTTGCGATACGGATTCTCGGCGCGCCAGGTGTCGCCGAGCGCCGGAAGCGCCTTGGTATCGACCGCTTGCGGCGTGACGTCCCCGTGGGCGTAGGCGCCTGCGGCGCCGGCAATCAGGCTCAGCGCGATGACATGGCGCAGGCACTGGGTACGAAAGTTCATGGAAAGGTGCTCCAAATCTGAGGGACAGTTCGAGGGTGCAAGTGATGTGCCAGCGCCACAGATCTGTCTCGAACCCCTCCTCCTGGCGGGTTCACACCGTCCGTTTGCTCCACGCTGGAGCATACTGGCGCTCCCCACTGATGTGTCTCAGGGCAAGGCAGGCACGGTGACAGGGGACGTTCCAGGCCGCGATGACAGGCACTAACGCCGCTCGACGCCGACGGATAGACAGCAGGGGCGGCTGCCGGCCGCCCGAGAGGGCCGACAGCCCCGAGGAGACACGATGACCGCATCCACCACCGCCACGCGCGCTGCCCAGCGTGACAGTCGCCGTCCGTCCGGCTTCGGCCATTCCGCCACCAGCGTCTGGCTGCCGCCGGATCCGGGTCACGTCGACACCATCGCGCAGTCGCACGAACGCTGCGCCTCGCTGCGGTTGAGCCCGATCCGCCCGCCGGACCACACGCCGCTGATGCGCTCGGACCTCTCGGTGGCGCGGGAGCGCAACCGCTGCCTGTCGCTGCACGCCGTGCCGGTGATGGAGATGCTGCTGGAGCAGATCCTCGCGACCCAGAGCATGGTGTTGCTGACCGACGTGCAGGGCACGGTGCTGCATTCGATCGGCCACGACGACTTCCTGACGCGCGCCTCCAAGGTCGCGCTGGCGCCGGGCGTGAACTGGAGCGAATCGAGCAAGGGCACCAACGCCATCGGAACCGCGCTGATCACCGAGACGCCGACCATCGTGCACGCCGACGAGCACTTCGTCCACGCCAACCAGTTCCTGACCTGCTCGTCCTCGCCGATCTTCGATCCGCGCGGCAACCTGGTCGGCGTGCTCGACGTCAGCGGCGACCACCACTCCTTCCACGTCCACACGATGGGGCTGGTGAAGATGTCGGCGCGCATGATCCAGAACCACTGGCTGATCGAGGACAGCCACCAGACGCTGCGCCTGCACTTCCACCTGCGTCGCGACTATCTCGGCACGCTGATGGAAGGCATCGTCTCCGTCGGGCAGGACGGCAAGCTGCTGGCCGCCAACCGCGCCGCGCTGGACATGCTGCGTCTGTCGGGCGCGGCCTTGCGGATGAACACGGTCGCCGGTCTGTTCGGCGTGTCGCTCGGGGCGCTGGTCGACCATTTCGGCTCGACCCTGTCGACGCCGCTGGAGCTGAGCCTGCCCGATGGCCGCCAGATCCATGCGAGCGCCCGCTTCAACGGCACCGGCTGGCACCAACTGGGCCGTGCCCGTGACGACCAGCCGGAGGCGCTCGCCCACGAATCGGCCCGCGAGCCGACCGCCCGCGACGCGCTGCCCGACACGGCCCGCGAGACGATGGCTCATCCCAATGCCGTGCCGCCGTCGCCGAGCCTGCGCCAGTTGCAGACCGGAGATGCGCGCATGGACGACGTGGTCACGCGCGTCAAACGCGTTCTCGACCGCGACATCCCGGTGCTGATCCAGGGCGAGACCGGGACCGGCAAGGAAATGCTGGCCCGCGCGATCCACCAGGGCTCGCGCCGCGCCAGCGGCCCCTTCATCGCCGTCAACTGCGCATCGATTCCCGAGACCCTGATCGAGTCGGAGCTGTTCGGCTACGAGGAAGGCGCGTTCACCGGTGCGCGCCGCAAGGGCGCCGTCGGCAAGGTCCTGCAGGCGCACGGCGGCACGCTGTTCCTCGACGAGATCGGCGACATGCCGCTGAGCCTGCAGGCGCGGCTGCTGCGGGTGTTGCAGGAGCGTGAGGTCACGCCGCTCGGTGGCACGCGGGCGCTGCCGGTCGATGTGTCGGTCATCAGTGCGACCCATCAACCGCTGCGCGAACTGATCGACCGCAAGCAGTTTCGCGAGGACCTCTATTACCGTTTGAACGGCCTGGTGGTCCAACTGCCGGCGCTGCGCGAGCGCACCGACCTGCTGGCGCTGACCGAGAAGCTGCTGAAGCGCGAGTGCCGCGGTCGTCTGCTTCGCCTCGACGCCGAGGTGCTGCGGCTGATGCAGGCTTGCCGCTGGCCGGGCAACATCCGCCAGTTGGCCACCGTGCTGCGCACCGCGGTCGCGATGGCCGGTGACGATGCCGTGATCACCGTCGACCACCTGTCCGAAGACTTTCTACAGGACGCACGCCGCACGCTGGACGAGGAGCCCGCACCGGCCGCCGCCGCTCGGCCACCGCTGAGCATGGCCCATCACGCCAACCCGCAAACCTCGGCCGCGGCACCGCTCGACGGCGCCCAGGTCGGCGAGGCGCCGAGCGGACGCAGCACGCTTCATCAGCTCGAGCACGACACCGTGCGCCGCGCGCTGGCCGAAGCCGGTGGCAACATCTCGGTCGCCGCTCGGCGTCTGGGCATCAGCCGCAACACGATCTACCGCAAGCTCTACTGGCCGCCCGGCGCAGGACGCTGACCGCGGCCGGACTCACCTGCGGGCTCACGCGCGATCAGAGTTCCACGAGGCCGTTCTGCGCCGCCAGCCGAAGCAACTGCAGGTCGTTCGCCGCGCCCAGCTTCTGCCGGATCAGCGACATGTAGTTGAGCACCGTCTTGTCGCCTAGGTGCATGGCCTCGGCGATCGCACGCGTTGCCAGTCCCTGAGCGGCCAGCCGCAACACGTCGAACTCGCGCGGCGTGAGCTGCCGCAGCGGCCCGCCGCGCTCCACTTCCAGGGGATCGAGCATCGCCTCGATCAGGTCGCTGGAAAACACCCGACGGCCTTGAGCGACCTGGCGTACCGCATCCAGCATCGCCTGAGGGTCGGAGTCCTTGGTCAGATAGCCCAGCGCACCGGCGCGCAGGGCCTGCAGTGCATAGCTCTGCTGGGCATGCATCGTGAATACCAGGACCCGCAGCGAGGCCAGCCGGGCGCGCAACCGCTGGATAGCCTGCAGGCCACTGTCATCCTTCAGGCTCAGGTCGACGACGGCGACATCGACCTGCTGCAGGCGCAGTTGCTCGCAGGCCTGTGCCGAGGTGGCGCAGGCCGCGACCACGCACATGTCGGGCTCGGCATCGATGAGCTGCCGGTACCCTGCCCGCACCACCGCGTGATCGTCAAGCAGCAAGACGTGTATCAAGCATTTCTCCCTTGAGTGGCTCGGTGACGGGAGCGGCCGGCACCGGCACCCAGACTTCGACGCACAGGCCGGGACCGGCGTTGTCGACCAACCGCAATCCGCCACCCACCATGGCCAGGCGTTCGCGCATGCCGAGCAGGCCAAGGCCACCGCGCGGCAGCGCACCGGCGCGGCCGCAGCCATCGTCGATCACCCGCATCCGCACACGCTGCGCGGCCGGCACATCGATTCGGACCTGCACTTCGCTGGCGTCGCTGTGCCGATAGGCGTTCGTCAAGGCTTCCTGCAGGCTGCGGTACAGCGCCAGCGCCGCATCCTCGCTCAACGCCGGCAGCGGCACGGCGATATCGATCCGGATCGCCACCGCTGCGTGATGGGCCCGCGCTCGATCGACCAGGCCCGCCAGCTCCTGCGCCAGGCCCTCGGCCTCGAGCCCATGCGGCCGCAGCCGGCTCAGCAGCGTGCGCAATTGCAGTCGGATACAGCCCAGCGAAGCGGCCATCTGGCCGGCGCAGTGCGCAAGCTCCGCCGGATCGAGCCGCGCGGCATGGCGCTGCAGCAGCGAGGCCGTGGCCGACATCGCGGTCAGGTGCTGGCCGAACTCGTCGTGCAGGTCGCGCGCCAGCTCGCGACGCTCGCGCTCCTGCACTTCGATCAGTCGCTGGGCGAGCCGGCTCTGCTCGCCGCGCGCGTTCGCGAGTCCAGCAGCGAGTTGCTCGATGCCCCGCGCGATGGCCGCGTACTCGCGCAGCCTCAGGGTCGGGAAGCCGGGTGCCTGCTGGCCGGCCTGCAGGCGGGTCAGCCCGGCGCACAGCACGCTGGCCGGCGCCAGCGCCTGGCGCACGATCCACCAGACACCGATCAACATCGCGCCGCCCGCCACGACCAGCAGTAGCAGGAGCGGGAGCACGTCGCCCAGCACCTCGTCGATCTCGCTGTCGGGCGCCGGCTCGACGACCAGCGTGCGCGGGCCGATCGCGATGCGGTGCTGGGGCACGGGCTTTCCCGCGGGCACCAGTCGGCGCGCGTAGTCGTGGAGCAGTGACACCTGCTCCAGCGTGTCCCGACTCGGCTCATCGGCCCAGCGCATGCGCAGGTGCCGAGCATGGCCTTCGGCGAGCAGGGTCTGCAGCCGGAGCTGGCTGTGCGCGTCGCCGAGGTTCGCCTCCGCGGCGGTCGACAGCAGTTCCACCACCGCATGGGCGCCCTGCATCTCGTCCTGGATGCCCGAGCGCAGCGCCACCGCGGTGTAGACCAGCGTGACCCCCAGCCACAGCGCCGCAAGCAGGCTGAGCCAGACCACGAGGCGTTTGCTCAGGTCCATGGGTGTCTCCTTCGGTGTATTGATCGAGTGCACACCCGACTGGCTGCAATCGTCATTCCAGAACCGGCCGCGGCGAGCGGGAGGATCTCCCGATCTCGCGCGGGCGATCTCCCGATACAGCGCGCGGCCCGCTTCCTAGACTGCGGCTCGCTCGTACACCACAACATGAGGAGATACCGATGAGCAAGCATCCCGTCCGCCACGTTCTGTCCATCGCGGCGGCGCTGGCCGTTCTGGGTCTGTCCCAGGGCGCGCACGCCGTCAAGAACGTCACCTGGGAAGACATCTCGAACGACGACCGCACGAGCACCGACGTCCTGAGCTACGGCCTGGGTCTCAAGGCCCAGCGCTACAGCCCGCTGAAGCAGATCACCACCGTGAACGTGCAGAAGCTCGTGCCGGCATGGAGCCATTCCTTCGGCGGCGAGAAGCAGCGCGGGCAGGAAGGTCAGGTGCTGGTGCACGACGGCGTGATCTACGCCACCAGCTCCTACTCGCGCTTCACCGCGATCGACGCGAAGACCGGCCGCCAGCTCTGGACCTACGAACACCGGCTGCCCGACGACATCCGGCCCTGTTGCGACGTGGTCAACCGCGGCCCGGCGATCTACGGTGACAAGGTCTACTTCGGCACGCTCGACGCGCGCATCGTGGCGCTGGACCGCGCGACCGGCAAGGTGGTGTGGAACGAGAAGTTCGGCGACCACAAGGTCGGCTACACGATGACCGGCGCGCCCTTCATCGTGAAGGACAAGAAGTCCGGTCGCGTGCTGCTGATCCATGGCTCGTCGGGCGACGAATTCGGCGTCGTGGGCTGGCTGTTCGCACGTGACCCCGACACCGGCGCCGAGGTCTGGGCTCGCCCGATGGTCGAGGGCCACATGGGCCGCCTGAACGGCAAGGACAGCACGGTGACAGGCGACGCGAAGGCTCCCTCGTGGCCGCGCGACAAGGACGGCAAGCTGGTCGAGGCCTGGAACCAGGGCGGCGGCGCGCCCTGGCAGACCGCGTCGTTCGATGCCGAGAACAACACCATCGTGATCGGCACCGGCAATCCGGCGCCGTGGAACACCTGGAAGCGCACGAAGGAAGGCGACGATCCCCGCAACTGGGACAGCCTGTTCACCTCGGGTCAGGCCTATGTCGATGCGTCGACCGGCGAACTCAAGGGCTTCTTCCAGCACACACCGAACGATGCCTGGGACTTCTCGGGCAACAACTCGATCGTGCTGTTCGAGTACAAGGATCCGAAGTCCGGCAAGCTGGTGAAGGCAGGCGCGCATGCCGACCGCAACGGCTTCTTCTTCGTGACCGACCGCGAGAAGCTCGCGACCGGCGCAGGCTATCCGAACAAGCCGACTGCCTTGATCGGGGCGTGGCCGTTCGTCGACGGCATCACCTGGGCCAAGGGCTTCGACCTGAAGACCGGCAAGCCGATCGAGAACAACAACCGTCCGCCGGCCCCCAAGCCGGGCGCCGACAAGGGCGAGTCAATCTTCGTGTCGCCGCCGTTCCTGGGCGGCACCAACTGGATGCCGATGAGCTACAGCCCGGACACCGGCCTGTTCTACATCCCGGCGAACCACTGGGCGATGGACTACTGGACCGAGAACCTGACCTACAAGGCCGGCTCCGCCTACCTCGGCCAGGGATTCCGCATCAAACGGCTGTACGAGGACCACGTCGGCACGCTGCGCGCGATCGACCCGGTCACCGGCAAGATCGCGTGGGAGCACAAGGAGAAGCTGCCGCTGTGGGCCGGCACCATGACGACGGCCGGCGGCCTGCTGTTCACCGGCACGTCCGATGGCTACGTCAAGGCCTTCGACAGCAAGACCGGCAAGGAGCTGTGGAAGTTCCAGACAGGCTCCGGCGTGGTCTCGGTGCCCGTCACCTGGGAGCTGGACGGCGAGCAGTACGTCGGCATCCAGTCGGGCTATGGCGGCGCCGTGCCGCTATGGGGCGGTGACATGGCCGAGATGACCAAGAAGGTCACACAGGGCGGATCGATGTGGGTGTTCAGGCTGCCCAAGTAGGCAGACCCCGTTCGTGAGGGGCGGTCCGGCGACCCTGCCGGCCTGCCCCTTTGTCCTCACTCTCCTTCGGCCGCAGACACCATGACCTCCCCATCCCTGCGATCGCTGCACACGGCCGTCGCGCTGGTGACGCTGGCGGCCCTCGCCGACGTTCGACCGGCCCAGGCGACGGAAGACGACGGCAACGCCGCCGCGCCTGCCTACATCAACGGCTGCGGCATCTGGCCACACACGCGCTGCCCCGGCGCCGACCTGCGCGGCGCGGACCTGTCGGCCCGCAACCTGGCCGGTGCGGACTTGCGCGGAGCCAATCTGGCCGGCGCCGACCTGCGCGTCGCCAACCTGGCCGGCGCCAATCTCGATGGCGCCAACCTCGCGGGTGCCAAGCTCAACAAGATCAATGCACCCACCGCCACGTTCCGTGGCGCGAACTTCAGCGGCGCCGACCTCGAGTTCGCGCGCGTGATGCGCTGCGACTTCAGCGATGCCGACTTCACCGGCGCCAACCTTGAAATGGTCCGTGCCGCCTTCTCCTGGTTCGTGCGCGCGAAGATCGTCGATGCCAACCTGCAGGAGGGCAAGTTCAACACCGTCAACTTCACCGGCGCGACGATGAAGGGCAACGTGCTGCGCTTCACCATCTTCCCGGATTCGACCTTCGACCAATGCACCGGTTGCCCCACGGACTGGTAGACCATGCACTCACCCCTCACGAACATTCTTCGCGGCGTCGCGACGGCCCTGCGCATGACCGGACTGGCCATGGCGCTGCTCGGCGCGGCCGGTGTCGCGGCGCAGCAGGCTTCGACGGAGCCAATCACAACGCCGGTGACGGTCGATCTCTCGGCCTTGCCGGCGCTCGGCATGCCATGGCTCGAAGACAACCCGTACCGCGGTAATGCGAAGGTCGCGGAGATCGGGCGCACGCTGTTCAACCAGGCCTGCGCCCGCTGCCATGGCGACGACGGCAATGCGACGCACCACGTCGGCACCGACCTTCGCCGTCTCGACAGTTACTGCTTCGGCAAGCTCAAGGACGAGGCCGCGCGCCGTCACTGCGTGCGCGACAACGACCACTACTTCAAGGAATCGGTGCTGCACGGCAAGATCCGGGTCGGCGTGGCGCACATGCCACCCTGGGAAGGCGTGCTGACGCAGGAGGCCATCTGGTCACTACGGAGTTTCCTGGAGTCGCGGCGACCGTGACCACCGTGGCGGCTTGCGGTCCCGCCGCGGTCGCGGTGCGCGCCAACGAAAAACGGCACGAACGCTCACGCGTCCGTGCCGTGCAAAGCACCCGGTCATCCCGGGTGTCGTACTCGCTCAGTTCACTTCGGCAGCTTGAACACCCACACGGTGCCGCCCTGCTCGAGGAAGTTGACCTTCTTGGCCACGTCGCCACCCCACAGCGGCACGGCGCCACCCCAGCCGGACACGACCGAGACGTACTGCTCGCCGTCCTGTTGCCAGGTGACCGGCGGGGCCACGACGCCCGAACCCGTCTGGAACTCCCAGACCACCTTGCCGGTCTTCGCGTCGGCCGCCTTCAGGAAGCCTTCCGGCGTGCCCCAGAACACCAGGTTGCCGGCGGTCGTCAGCACACCACCCCACAGCGGCGCGTTGTTCTTGACTTCCCAGACGGTCTTGCCGGTCTTCGGGTCGATCGCACGCATCGCGCCGATGTACTCGTCGTTGATCGTCTTGATCGTGAAGCCGGCGCCCAGGTAGGCTGCGCCCTTCTTGTAGGTGACGGGCTCGTTCCAGATCTCCATGCCCCACTCGTTGGCCGGCACGTAGAACAGCTTGGTGTCCGGCGAGTAGGCCATCGGCATCTGGTTCTTGCCACCCAGGAAGCTGGGTGCCGAGAAGACCGAGTTGCCCTTCTTGCCATCGGCGCCGGCGGTCGGATCGCCCGGACGGTTCTCCGGCACGTAGTTCGGACGCCCGGTCTTCAGGTCGATGCCGGTGGCCCAAGTGATCTTCTTGACGAAGGGGAAGGCGTTCTCGAGCTTGCCGTTGGCGGCGTCGATGACGTAGAAGAAGCCGTTGCGGTCGGCCTTGCCGCCCACGCGCTTGCCGTCCAGGTCGAAGGTGACGAATTCGTTCACGCCGTCGAAGTCCCAGCCGTCGTGCGGCGTGGTCTGGTAGTGCCACTTGATCTGGCCGGTCTTGACATCGATCGCGACGGTCGCGCACGAGAACAGGTTGTCGCCGGGGCGCAGGTGGCTGTTCCACGGGCCGGGGTTGCCGGTGCCGAAATAGGCCAGACCGGTCTTGGCGTCGTAGGTGCCGCCCAGCCAGGTGGCCGCGCCGCCCGACTTCCACATGTCGCCCGGCCAGGTCTTGCCGGTGGTGCCCGAGATGCCGATCTCGGTCTTGTTGCCGTCCTTGTCGAACTTGTAGCCCATGTGGCCTTCGACGGTCGGGCGCACCCAGACCATCTTGCCGGTCTTGGGATCGCGCGCCTCGACGCGGCCGACGATGCCGAACTCACCGCCGGACACGCCGGTCAGCAGCAGGCCACCGGCGATCAGCGGCGCGGCGGTGTAGCTGTAGCCGGCTGCGTAGTCGTCGATCTTTTCCTTCCAGACCACATCGCCGGTCTTCTGGTCGAGCGCGACGAGCTGGGCGTCGAGCGTGCCGAAGATGACGAGGTTGTCGTACAGCGCGGCGCCGCGGTTGATCACGTCGCAGCAGGGCATGATGCCTTCGGGCAGGCGGTGCTCGTACTTCCAGAGCTTGGTGCCGGTCTTGACGTCCAGCGCGTAGATCCGCGAGTACGACGCCGTGACGAACATCTTGCCGTCATGGATCAGCGGCTGCGATTGCTGTCCACGCTGCTTTTCACCGCCGAACGAGAAGGCCCAGGCCGGCACCAGCTTCTGCACGGTCGAGGTGTTGACCTGCTTGAGCGGGGAATAGCGTTGCCCCTGCGAGCCGATGCCCCAGCTCAGAACGTCGTTCGGGGTCTTGGCATCGTTGTCGATCATCGCGTCGGTGACGCCGGCGGCCTGGGCGCCAACACTGGCGCAGGCGGCAGCCACCAACAAAGAAAGCAGGTGCAGACGCATAGTTTTGTCTCCTCGGGGGTGAGACGCGTGCGACACGACATGGCCGCTAAAGCGCGTTCTGACTCCCAGAGGGCAAGGCCCGTGCCACGGACCGATCGGGAGATTTTCCGGGTTTGACTGCGGGTTTCACCGCAATCCGGCGTCCGGGCTGTCTCCGCGTGGAGCACCGCCTGCTTCAGCGCGCCTGGAGCGATTTGAGTTCGTAGGCAGGGTAAAGATGTACCACGTTGCGCGGGTACTCGGTCGCGAACGCCGCCCAACTGCGGAATTCGGCCGGCACGGGCTGCGCGAGCACCTCGGTCATCTCCGAGCCTCGCTGGGCCGCGGCGTCGAAGCTGCTGTCCAGCCAGCGCAGGTAGCGCCGGGTCTGCTCGATCCCGCGCCCGTCGTCGATCACCGGCCCGTGACTCGGCACCAGAGTCTTGAACGGTTGCGCAGCCAGCGCGTCCAGGCTGAGCAGCCAGTCCGACAACCGGGCGTGGGGCGTGGTCGGCACCCGGTCGACGAACACCAGGCCGCCGGCGAACACCACGCCCGAGGTCCGGTCGATCAGGACCAGATCGGAGGCCGTATGCCCCTTCAGTTCGCGCAGCTCGAAGCGCGGCGTGCCCGGGAGCAACGGCCCCGGCGTCACCGTGCGATCGGGCAGCACCGCCTCGGTGGCCTTCATCCAGTCGCCGCAGAGACGGTAGAGGTTGTCCTCGTAAGACTTGACCTCGGCCCGCATGCCCTCGATCGTCGCGGCGGTGGCGAGTCTCGGCACGTCGGCGAAGGCCTGATTGCCGAGGAAATAGTCGGGATGAAGGTTCAGATGCAGCACCTGCCTCACCGGCTTGGCGGTGGTGCGCCCGATGAGTGCCCGCAGCTGTTCGCCGTAGCGCTTCGACGGCCCGGTGTTGATGACGATGACGCCATCTTCAGAGACGATGAAGCCGGTATTGATGATGTTGCAGCCGTTGGCTCGCGAAAAGTCGGCATTGGCGCCTTCGACCACATACACATCGGGAGCCAGTGCGCGCGCGCTCAGTCGGTAGTCGAGCGTGGCCGGATCGGCCTGCGCCACCGCACCCGCCGCCGCACCGCAAAGCAAAACGCCCAGCAAAGCTCTGCACCAGGCCAGCAGACGCCGCAGGTCCGGCTCCGCCGGCCCGCCAGCGTCGCCCCCTCGAGGGGGAGCGGCGAAGCCGCAACGGGGGTGATTCATATGACCTTCCCGTCGATTCGGTTGCCGTTGTTGTCGATCCCGGTCACACGGAACGGCCCCGGCGGCCGCCCCTTGAAGTCGAACGAGAACACAGGGTTTTCACTGATCGGCTCGTAGGTCGACAGGCGCAACAGCTCCACGCCGCCACCGTCGGTGACGGCCATGCGGCGCAGGTAGAACGCTGGAATGCCGCTCACCAGGCCGGTGTCCATCGGATGCATCACCCGCACGCGCAGCCGCGCGCCCGGCGCCTCGATGGCATCGCCGAAGAAGCGCCCGCTGACCTGGCCCAGCGTCTGCGACCAGCTGCCGTCCTGCCGGGTCACACCGGCCACCGTGCAGCCGCCGCCCGACGATTCGACCCAGGTGCCGCCGACGTGCCAGACGCCATCGCGGGTGCGCACCGCGGCCCGCACGGCGCTGGCCTGCTCCAGCTTGAAGCGGAAGGAGATGGCAGCCTTGGTGCCGTCCAGCGGTTCGAACTCCAGCACCTTGCGGATCGGGTTGCGGTCGACCAGCACGACGATCTGCTGGATGTCGGCCAGCTCCGGCGCCGAGACCGTGATCGGCACGACCATCGGGTTTTCCGCCAGGGCCGGCCCCTTGACCTGCACGCGCGGATCGAACTCGACCCGCGACTTCGCGCCCAGGAACTCCTTGACCATCTCGGGCCACTGCGCCGAACGATAGGGGTCGCCACCGTACTCGTCGGTGGCCGCACGGGCCGGCAGCACGCAGGCTGCGGCGCTCGCCAGCACCAGTTGTCGGCGCTGCAACTTCGCGTCTATTGGGAACATCTTTGCCTCCTGGAGCGATACAGAGGCAAATTGCAGGCCATCGTGACCGGCTGCAGCCGCCGTGGATCAGGACCGCCAGATGCTGATCAAGGTCAGGACGATGTGCTTGAAGATCGTGAGGTTGAAGGCACCGAGCGCGAAGACCACCGTCCAGCGCCACGCGGCGCGAGCCACGTCCATGTAGCGATCCTCGCCGCTGCTGACGTACAGCGCGAACGTGACCGCGGCGGTGCCCCCGGTCCCCAGCAGCAGCACGCCGACGATCCACCAGAAGACAGTCATCGCTCGAAATCTCCGTTCACACCATGAGCGCCAGGCGCTCGAGTATCAGCACCGCAAAGAAACCGAGGGCCGCGACCACCGTCCACTTGACGATGCGAAGGCCGAAGTCGCGCCAGCGCGCCTGGCCGGTGCCCGCATACATCGCGAAGCACAGCACGCCGGCGACGAGCAGCAACAGGACGATCCAGCGGAAGATCAGCATGGCCGGCAGTCTAAGCGGGACGGCGGTCGGGCCGCCGGGCGCCGCGCGCTACCAGGCCGGCGGCAGTTCGGCGAAGCCGCGCGGGGCATCGGCCTCACGCGCGAACGTGGCCATTTCGTAGGCCGCCGGGTCGGCGAACAGCGCGCGCAGCAGCGTGTTGTTCAACGCGTGCCCGCCCTTGAACGAGGTGTAGCTCGCCAGCAGCGCATGGCCGGCGATGTGCAGGTCGCCGATCGCGTCGAGCAGCTTGTGCTTCACGAACTCGTCGTCATAGCGCAGCCCGTCGGCGTTGAGCACGCGGTGGTCGTCGACGACGATGGCGTTGTCCATGCTGCCGCCGAGCGTCAGGCCACGCGCGCGCATCGCGTCCACGTCCTTGGCGAAGCCGAAGGTCCGCGCGCGCGCGATGTCGCGCTGGTACTGGCCCTCGCCGAACTCGAACTCCACGCGCTGGCCGGTCTGGCTGACCGCCGGATGGTCGAACACGATCTCGAACGCCAGCTTGTAGCCGTGATAGGGCTCCAGTCGGGCCCACTTGGCGCCCGGCCCTTCGCCGTCGCGCACTTCCACGGTCTTCAGCACGCGGATGAAGCGCTTGGGCGCCTTCTGCAGCTCGATGCCCGCGTTCTGGAGCAGGAACACGAAGCTGGAGGCGGAGCCGTCGAGGATGGGCATCTCGTCGGCCGTGATGTCGACCAGCAGATTGTCGATGCCCAGCCCGGCGCAGGCCGACATGAAGTGCTCGATCGTCTGCACCTTGGGGCCGCCCGGGTCGCCGCCGGGGGAGATGCTGGAAGCCATGCGCGTGTCGCACACCGCATCGAAGCGCGCCGGAATGTCCACCGGGCTCGGCAGATCGACCCGCCGGAACACGATGCCCGTGTCGGGCGCGGCCGGCCGCAGCGTGAGCTCGACCCGCTGGCCGCTGTGCACGCCCACGCCGACGGCGCGCGTGATCGACTTCAGGGTTCGTTGCTGCAGCATGCTGTCATTGTAAAAAGCGCAGCCCCGACCGGCTTGCAGGGCCGCGCTATCACCTCGTTAGCGAGATCCACTCACACCGCGCATCGATGGCCAACCGATCGGACGCCGCGGGTCCCGCTCCGCCCCAGCGAGCAGGCGCCGCGGGTCCGGCTCCACCGGCCCGCCAGCGCCGCCCCCTCGAGGGGGAGCGCCGAAGGCGCAACGGGGGTGGTCGTCATCAATCGGCTTGCTTGCGCAGGAACGCCGGGATCTCGATCTCGTCCATGCCGTTGCTCGCCAGGGCATCGACCTTGGCCGCGGCCTGCGTGCGCCCGCTGCGCCACACGCTGGGCACCTGCATGCCGGCGTAGTCGTGCTGGGTCGGAGCGGCAGACAGCCCGCCCTGTGCATGCAGCGGCTGGTTCAGCACCGGGATGTTGTCGGTGCCGGTCCGCTGCAGCGTGGCGTTGTGCACCACCGTCATCGGCGCCTGCACGCGGCGCGCCGGCGCGAGGCCGGTGGCGATGACAGTCACGCGCAGTTGGTCGCCCAGGCTCTCGTCGTAGGCAGCGCCGAAGATCACATGGGCGTCTTCCGCGGCGTAGCGGCGGATCGTGTTCATCGCGTTCTTGCTCTCGCTCAGCTTCAGGCTGGCGCGGCTCGCCGCGATCAGCACCAGCACGCCACGCGCGCCCGACAGGTCGATGCCTTCGAGCAGCGGGCAGGCCACGGCCGAATCGGCCGCCTTGTTGGCGCGGTCCGGGCCGGTCGCGATCGCGGTGCCCATCATCGCCTTGCCGGGTTCGCTCATCACCGTCTTCACGTCCTCGAAGTCGACGTTGATCGACGCATCGATGTGGATGATGTCGGCGATGCCGCCCACGGCGTTCTTCAGCACGTCGTTGGCCTGCTTGAAGGCCTGGTCCTGCGACACGTCGTCGCCCAGCACCTCGAGCAGCTTCTCGTTGAGCACGACGATCAGCGAATCGACGTTCGCCTCGAGCTCCTGCAGGCCGGCCTCGGCCTGCTTCATGCGCCGGCCGCCCTCGAAGTCGAAGGGCTTGGTGACCACGCCCACCGTCAGGATGCCCATCTCCTTGGCCACGCGCGCGATCACCGGTGCCGCACCGGTACCGGTGCCGCCGCCCATGCCGGCGGTCAGGAAGATCATGTTGGCGCCCGAGATCGCATCACGGATACGGCCCTCGGCCTCGTCGGCCGCGGCCTTGCCCGCAGCCGGCTTGGAGCCCGCGCCCAGGCCGGTGCTGCCGAGCTGGATGAGCTGGTCGGCCTTGGAGCGGTGCAGCGCCTGCGCGTCGGTGTTCGCGCAGATGAACTCCACGCCCTGCACGCCCTCGTTGATCATGTGCTCGACGGCGTTGCCGCCGCCGCCGCCCACGCCGATCACCTTGATCTTCGTGCCGAGCTCGAATTCCTCAATCATCTCGATGGCCATGGTGGACCTCCTTCGTCTGATGCAGTTGCCGGTTGAAAACGTGGGCTGGATGACGCCCTTAAAAATTCCCGATGAACCAATCCTTGACGCGGCCGAACAGGGTCTGGACCGACCCCGCCTGCTGCGCTGCCTTCATGCCGCGCGTGCGCGCGAGCCTCGCTTCTTCGAGCAAGCCCATCACGGTGGCCGAGCGCGGGCTCGCCACCATGTCTGACAGTGCGCCGGCGTAGGTGGGCAGTCCCTTCCTCACCGGCTTCAGAAAGATGTCCTCGCCCAGCTCGACCATGCCGGGCATCACCGCGGTGCCGCCGGTCAGCACGATGCCGCTGGACAGCAGCTCCTCGTAGCCGCTCTCGCGGATGACCTGGTGCACCAGCGAGAAGATCTCCTCGACGCGCGGCTCGATCACGCCGGCCAGCGCCTGCCGCGAGAGCATGCGCGGCGCGCGGTCGCCGAGCCCCGGCACCTCGACCTGCTCGTTCGGATCGGCCAGCAACTGCTTGGCCACGCCGTGCTCGACCTTGATCTCCTCGGCGTCCTTGGTCGGCGTGCGCAGCGCCATCGCGATGTCGCTCGTGATCAGATCGCCGGCGATCGGGATCACCGCGGTGTGGCGCACCGAGCCGTCGGTGAAGATCGAGACGTCGGTGGTGCCCGCGCCGATGTCGACCAGTGCGACGCCGAGGTCCTTCTCGTCGTCGGTCAGCACCGCGTGGCTGGAGGCACTGGGGTTGAGCACCAGCATGTCGACTTCCAGCCCGCAGCGGCGCACGCACTTGATGATGTTCTCGGCCGCGCTCTGCGCGCCGGTCACGATGTGCACCTTCACCTCGAGCCGGCCGCCGCTCATGCCGATCGGCTCCTTGACCTCGTGACCGTCGATCACGAACTCCTGCGCCTCCACGAGCAGCATCCGCTGGTCGTTCGGGATGTTGATCGCCTTGGCGGTCTCGATCACGCGCGCCACGTCGACCGGCGTGACCTCCTTGTCGCGCACGATCACCATGCCGGTGGAGTTCTGGCCGCGGATGTGGCTGCCGGTGATGCCGGTGTAGACGCGGGTGATCTTGCAGTCGGCCATCATCTCGGCCTCCTTCAGCGCCTGCTGGATCGACTGCACCGTCGCGTCGATGTTCACCACCACGCCACGCTTGAGCCCATGGGCCGGCGCGGTGCCGATGCCGGCGACGCGCAACTCGCCCTCGGGCAGCACCTCGGCCACCACCGCCATCACCTTGGCGGTGCCGATGTCGAGCCCGACGACGAGATCCTTGTATTCCTTGGCCATGTGCTTCCCGCCTTTTCCTTCTATTTCTTGCCTGCCGCTGCCGCCGGCGTCGCCGTGCCGATGCCCTTGAGCCGCAGCGCGTAGCCGTCCGCATGACGCAGGTCGGCGTAAGCCAGCGGACGCTCGTAGCGCGCCGTCAGCTGCGGCACGGTGCCCACGAAGGCCTGCACCCGCGCCATCACCTCGGCCTCGCCGCCGCGGCCCAGCTCGACCTGCGCGCCGCTGTCGAGCTCGGCCCGCCAGGAGCCGCGCGCGCTCATCGCCAGCGTCTCGATGCGGGCGTCGATCGCCTCGAACGCCGGCACCAGCCGGCGGTACATCGCGAGCATCGACGCGGAACTGCCCTCCGGCCCCTGCAGCACCGGCAGGCCCTCGTCCTCGACGTCGCCCGGGTTGGCCTCGAACACCTCGCCCTGCACGTTGACCAGCTTGTCGTCGCCGTCCTCCTGGTGCCACCACGCGGCGACGTGGTGCTCCTCGAGGCGCACCGCCAGGCGGTTCGGCCACACCCGCTGCACCGCGGCCCGCCGCACCCAGGGCACCGACTGGAAGGCCTCCTGGGCGCGAGCCAGGTCGAGGCTGAAGAAGTTGCCGCTCAGCTTGGGCATCGCGTTGGCGCGGATCGTCGTCACGCTGCTGCGCGCGACCTCGCCCTCGACGCGGATGCCGCGCAGCGTGAACAGCGGCGCCCGCAGCGCCCAGGTCAGCACCAGACCGACGAAGGCCAGCAGCGCGAACGCGAACAGCACGCTGGCGCCGGTGCGCATCAGGCGCACGTCGGCCGGCAGCGGCTGCGGCTTCGCGGGGAGGCGGGGTCGGCGGGCCATGAGGGGCTCAGGCGTCGAGCGCCGCTCCTTGCAGGAGGTGCAGGCACAGCTGCTCGTAGCCGAGGCCCGCGGCCTTGGCCGACATCGGCACCAGCGAATGGCCGGTCATGCCCGGCGAGGTGTTCATCTCCAGCAGGAAGGGCTTGCGGTCGCTGGCGCGGACCATCAGATCGGCCCGGCCCCAACCGCGGCAGCCCAGCGCGCGGTAGGCGGCCAGCACGATGCGCTGGATCTCGGCCTCCTCGTCCGCCGGCAGGCCGCTCGGACAGAGGTACTGCACCTCGTCGGTGAAGTATTTGTTCTGGTAGTCGTAGCCGGCCTCGGGCGGCACGATGCGGATCACCGGCAGCGCCCGCGCCATGGCGCCCTCGCCCAGCACCGGGCAGGTGACTTCGGCGCCGTCGATGAACTCCTCGCACAGCACGTCGGGGTCGTGGCTCGCCGACAGCTTCACGGCGTCCTGCATCTGCGAAATGCCGAGCACCTTGGTGACACCGATCGACGAGCCCTCGCGCGGCGGCTTCACGATCAGCGGCAGGCCCAGTTCGTCGGGTACCGCGATCACCCGCTCGGGCGTCTGCTGGTCGGGCGCGAGGCGCACGTAGCGCGGCGTCGGCAGCCCCTCGGCGAGCCACACGCGCTTGGTCATGATCTTGTCCATCGCGATCGCGCTCGCCATCACGCCCGAGCCGGTGTACGGGATGCGCAGCAGTTCCAGCGCGCCCTGCACCGTGCCGTCCTCGCCATGGCGGCCGTGCAGCGCGATGAAGCAGCGCTGGAAGCCCTGGCGCCTGAGCTCGATCAGGTCGTGGTCCTTCGGATCGAAGGCGTGGGCGTCGACGCCCTGGGCCTGCAGCGCCTTCAGGACGCCGCCGCCGGACATCAGCGAGATGTCGCGTTCGGCCGAGGTGCCGCCCATCAGGACGGCGACCTTGCCGAGGGACTTGGGATCGAGAGGGGTCATGCGCGGGCTCCCAACAGCTCGACCACCTGGCCGGGCACGGCACCGATCGAGCCCGCCCCCATGGTGATCACGACATCGCCGTCCTGCACGTTGTCGGCGATCGCTTGCGGCATCGCCGCGATCTCGTCGACGAACACCGGCTCGAGCTTGCCGCCCACGCGCAGGGCGCGCGTCAGCGCCCGGCCGTCGGCGGCGACGATCGGCGCTTCGCCAGCGGCGTAGACCTCGCTCAGCAGCACCGCGTCGGCACCGCCCATCACCTTGACGAAGTCCTCGAAGCAGTCGCGGGTGCGGGTGTAGCGGTGCGGCTGGAAGGCGATCACGAGACGGCGACCGGGAAAGGCACCGCGCGCCGCGTCGATCACCGCGGCCATCTCGACCGGGTGGTGACCGTAGTCGTCGATCAGCGTGAAGCTGCCGCCGGACGGCAGCGCGAGTTCGCCGTAGCGCTGGAAGCGCCGGCCCACGCCGTCGAAGGCGGCCAGCGCCTTCTGCACCGGCGCGTCGGGCAGCTCGAGCTCGGCCGCCACCGCGATCACCGCCAGCGCGTTGAGCACGTTGTGCCGGCCCGGCAGGTTCAGCGTGACCGGCAGGTCGGGCATCACCACGCCGTTGCGGCGCTGCGCGGTGAAGCGCATCTGTCCCCCCGGCAGCGCCAGCACGTCGACGGCGCGGATCTGCGCGTCCTCGCCGAAGCCGTAGCTCACCACCGGCCGCGAGATCATCGGGATGATCGAGCGCACGCCGGGGTCGTCGCCGCAGATGATGGCCGCGCCGTAGAACGGCATGCGGTGGAGGAACTCCAGGAAGGCGTGCTTCAGGCGTCCGAGGTCGTGGCCGTAGGTGTCCATGTGGTCGGCGTCGATGTTCGTGACGACCGACAGGATGGGCATCAGGTTCAGGAAGGATGCGTCCGACTCGTCCGCCTCGACGACGATGTAGTCGCCCGCGCCGAGCCGTGAGTTCGCGCCGGCGCTGTTGAGCCGCCCGCCGATCACGAAGGTCGGGTCGAGCCCGGCCTCGGCCAGCACACTGGCAACCAGCGAGGTGGTGGTGGTCTTGCCGTGCGTGCCGGCGATCGCGATGCCCTGCTTCAGCCGCATCAGCTCGGCCAGCATCACCGCGCGCGGCACCACTGGCACGCGCTTCGCGCGCGCCGCGATCACCTCGGGGTTGTCGCCCTTCACCGCCGTGGACGTGACCACCGCCTCGGCGCCGGCGATGTGCGCGGCGTCGTGGCCGATCGCCACGCGGATGCCCAGCGACGCCAGCCGGCGCGTCGTCACGCCATCGCTCTGGTCGGAGCCCGACACCACGTAGCCGAGGTTGTGCAGGATCTCGGCGATGCCGCTCATGCCGGCGCCGCCGATGCCCACAAAATGGATGTGCTTGACTGCGTGCTTCATGACAGCCCCTCGTCCGACGAATACGTCGGCCGATCCCCCGAGGGGATACGGGCCGGCTTGGGGCGGCCCGGCGCTCGGCCCGCGTGCGCAAGTGTCTGCAGGTTCATCACAGCACCTCCTTTCGCACGAGACGCTCGATCTCGTCGGCCACGCGCGCCGCGGCGCGCGGACGCGACAGCGCACGCGCCTTATCGGCCATGCCCAGCAGTTGCGGCCGGTCCAGCGTGCGCAGCCGCTCGGCCAGTGCCTGCGGTGTCAGTTCGCTCTGCGGCAGGTGGATCGCCGCGCCGTGCTGCGCCATGTAGAGCGCGTTGTCGCGCTGGTGCGAAGTGGTGCTCACGATCAGCGGCACCAGCACGCTCGCCACGCCGGCAGCGCACAGCTCGCTGACCGTCACCGCACCGGCACGGCAGATCACCACGTCGCAGTGCGCCAGCCGCGCGGCCATGTCGTCGATGAAGGCCAGCACCTCGACGCCGTCGTCGATGCCGGCGGCGGCATAGGCCTCCTTCACGCCGTCGCGGTTGAGCTGGCCGGTCTGGTGCAGCACCCGCGGCCGCTCCGCGGGCGTCAGCAGGGCCAGCGCCTGCGGCAGTGTCTCGTTCAGCACGCGCGCGCCCAGGCTGCCGCCGACCACCAGCACGCGCAGCGGGCCCTCGCGTCCGGCGTAGCGCACGGTCGGCTCGGGCAATGCCTCGATCTCGGCACGCACCGGGTTGCCGGTGACGACCGCCTGCTTCGTGGTGGCGGCCGCCGCGCCGTCGAAGCCGAAGGCGATGCGGTCTGCCACCGGCTTGAGCGCGCGGTTGCTCATCAGCAGCGCCGCGTCGGCGTTGACCAGGATCAGCGGCTTGCCGAGCAGCGAGGCCATCAGCCCGCCGGGAAAGCACACATAGCCACCCATGCCCAGCACCGCGGTGGTGGCACGCCGGCGCAGGATCTTCACGCAGGCCGCGAACGCGCCCAGCAGGCGCAGTCCACCGGTCAGCGTGTGCAGCAGGCCCTTGCCGCGCAGCCCGCTGAAGGCGATGGTGTCCATCTCGATGCCCGATTCGGCGACCGGCGGCACGAGGCGGTTCTCCATGCCCTGCTCGGTGCCGAGCCAGCTGACGGTCCAGCCGCGGTGCTGCATCTCCTGAGCGACGGCCAGACCCGGAATGATGTGGCCGCCGGTGCCGGCGGCCATGACGACGAGGTGGCGCTGGCTCATGCGCGCCCTCCCCGCATGAGCTGCCGATTCTCGATATCCACGCGCAACACGATCGCCAACGCCACGCAGTTCATCAGGATCGCCGAGCCGCCATAGCTCATCAGCGGCAGGGTCAGCCCCTTGGTCGGCAGCACGCCGAGGTTCACACCCATGTTGATGAAGGCCTGGCCGCCCATCCAGATGCCGATGCCCTGCGCCAGCAGGCCGGAGAACACGCGGTCGAGCGCGATCGCCTGGCGGCCGATGTGGAAGATGCGGCGCGTGAGCCAGAAGAAGGCCGCGATCACCAGCGCCACGCCGACGAAACCCAGCTCCTCGCCGATCACCGCCAGCAGGAAGTCGGTGTGCGCTTCGGGCAGGTAGTGCAGTTTCTCCACGCTCGACCCCAGGCCCTGGCCGAAGATCTCGCCGCGGCCCAGCGCGATCAGCGAGTGCGTGAGCTGATAGCCCTTGCCCTGCGCGTAGAGCGGGTCCCAGGGGCTGAGGAAGGCCAGGATGCGCTCGGCCCGCCAGGGGCTGACGGCGATCATCGACACGAAGGCGCCCAGCAGCACCGCGATGCTGAGCAGGAACATGCGGCCGTTGACGCCGCCGAGGAACAGGATGCCCATCGCGATGGCCGCGATGACGATGAAGGCGCCCATGTCGGGCTCGGCCAGCAGCAGCACGCCGATCACCGCGAGCGCCACCGCCATCGGCGCCACCGCACGCGTGAAGTGCTCCTTGATCTCCATCTTGCGCACCATGTAGCTGGCGGCGTACATCGCGATGCCCAGCTTGGCCAGCTCGCTGGGCTGGAAGCTCATGAAGCCCAGCGGGATCCAGCGCCGCGCGCCCTTGCTGGCCCGCCCGATGTGCGGAATGAGCACCAGCACCAGCAGCACCAGCGCGGCCACGAACAGCCACGGCGCCCAGCGCTCCCACAGCCGCAGCGGCACCTGCACGACCGCCAGCGAAGCCCCGAGCGCGATCAGCAGGCCGAAGGCATGGCGCACCATCAGGTAGTGCGGCGTCGGCGCGAAGCGGGCCGTGCGCGGATCGTCCGGCAGCGCGATCGACGTCGAATAGACCATCACCAGGCCGAGCGCGAGCAGCGCGATCACCACGCAGACCATCATCTGGTCGAAGCCCAGCAGGCGTGCCGGCTGGCCGCTCGATACGCTGACCCAGTCGCGGATCGGCAGCGCCTCGCTGCGCGGGCCGCGGCCCAGCAGCGCGGTCACGCGCTCCTTCAGCGCGGCCAGCGCAGTCCGGGCGCCGACGGCGGCCGACGCGGCGCGGCTCATGCGGTCTCCCCGTGCTCGCACGCCAGCTCGCGCACGGTGTCGCAGAACACCTGGGCGCGCTGCGCGTAGTTGCGGAACATGTCCAGGCTGGCGCAGGCCGGGCTCAGCAGCACGGCATCGCCGGCGCGGGCCTGCTCGAAGCACCAGCGGGTGGCGGCCTGCAGCGTGTCGTGCCGCGCCAGCGGCACGCTGCCGGCGCCGAGCACCGCCTCGATCGCCGGCGCATCGCGACCGATCAGCGCGACCGCACGCGCATGGCGCGCGACCGGCGCGACCAGCGGCGTGAAGTCCTGGCCCTTACCGTCGCCGCCGAGGATCACCACCAGCTTGGCCGGCGCCTTGTCGGCACCCAGGCCGTCGAGCGCGGCCACCGTCGCGCCGACATTGGTGCCCTTACTGTCGTCGTAGGCCTCGACGCCGCCGACCGTCGCGATGAACTCCACACGGTGCGGCTCGCCGCCGTACTCGCGCAGGCCGTGCAGCATCGGCGCCAGCGGCCGGCCGATCGCGGTGGCCAGCGCCAGCGCGGCCAGCGCGTTGGCGGCGTTGTGGCGGCCACGGATGCGCAGCGCGTCGGCCGGCATCAGGCGCTGCAGGTGGATCTCTTCCTCGGCGTCGCCCTTGCGGCGCTTGATCGTCTCGTCGGCCTCCAGCGCGCGCACCAGCCAGGCCATGCCGTTCTCGACCACCAGCCCGTAGTCACCGGGGCGCTGCGGCGCATCGAGCCCGAAACGGACCACCTTGCGCGCCAGCGGCTTCGCGAAACGGCCCTTCTGCGGCAGCGGCGCCGGGATCATGGCCTCGACCTGCGTGTCGTCGCGGTTGATCACCATCGTGCTGCCCCAGGCGTCGGACGGGCCGTAGATGCGCGACTTGGCCGCGGCGTAGGCCGGCATCGAACCGTGCCAGTCGAGGTGATCCTGCGTGACGTTCAGCACCACCGCGGCATCCGGCACGAAGCCGCGCACGCCGTCGAGCTGGAAGCTCGACAGCTCCAGCACCCAGGCCTCGGGCAGGTGCTCGAACACCGGCGCCGCGGGCGGCGGCGGGGCGAGCTGCAGCGGGGCTTCGTCGTCGTCATCGGCGGGTTCGGACAGGGGAGGACCCTCACCCCCGCCCTCTCCCACTGGCGTGGGAGAGGGAGCAGGAGCTTCGTCGCCCTCACCCGCCCCGGCGGGAGCGCGAGGTTCGTCTCCCTCTCCCGCCGGGGCGGGAGAGGGCTGGGGTGAGGGGCATTCCGGCTCACCCTCCTTCTCCAGCGCCGCCGCCAGCGTGCCCAGCATCGTCGGCCCCACGTTGCCGGCCACCGCCACGCGCAGCCCGCTGCGCTCGATCAGCTGCCCGCACATCACCGTGGTGGTGGTCTTGCCGTTGGTGCCGGTGATGGCGATCACCTTGGGTGCGTAGCCGCGCTCGGTCTTCAGCTCGGCCAGCGCCTGCGCGAACAGGTCGAGCTCGCCCTCGACCGGCACGCCGAGCTCGGCCGCGCGCGCCAGCAGCGGGGCCAGCGCAGGATCCAGCGGCGACAGGCCCGGACTCTTCAGCACGCGCTGCACGCCGTCCAGCAGACTGGGGTCGAAGCCGTGATGCATCGTCGCACCCGGCACCGCCTGCTCCAGCGCCGCGGCCTGCGGCGGCGTCTCGCGGCTGTCGGCCGCGCGCACCGCGGCGCCCTGGCGGGCGCACCACCGCGCCATCGCGAGGCCCGAGTCGCCGAGGCCCAGCACGAGCACGGTCTGGTGGTCCAGGGATTTCATCGGCATCGGTTCAGCGCAGCTTCAGGCTGGACAGCCCGACCAGGCACAACAGCATCGTGATGATCCAGAAGCGCACGACGACCTGCGTCTCCTTCCAGCCGGACTTCTCGAAGTGGTGGTGCAGCGGCGCCATCAGCAGGATGCGCCGCCCGGCGCCGTAGCGCCGCTTCGTGTACTTGAACCAGGTGACCTGCGCCATCACCGACAGCGCTTCGAGCACGAAGATGCCGCCCATGATCGCCAGCACCACCTCCTGGCGCACGATGACCGCGATGGTGCCGAGCGCGCCACCCAGCGCCAGCGCACCCACGTCGCCCATGAACACCTGCGCCGGATAGGCGTTGAACCACAGGAAGGCCAGGCCCGAGCCGGCCATCGCGGCGCAGAAGATCATCAGCTCGCCGGCGCCGGGAATGTGCGGCAGCAGCAGGTAGTTCGCGTACACCGAGCTGCCGGTCGCGTAGGCGAAGATGCCCAGCGCCGAGCCCACCATCACCACCGGCATGATCGCCAGGCCGTCGAGACCGTCGGTCAGGTTGACGGCGTTGCTGCTGCCGACGATCACCACGTAGGTCAGGAAGATGAAGCCGAACACGCCCAGCGGATAGCTGATGCTCTTGAAGAAGGGCACGATCAGGTCGGCCTTGGGCGGCAGGTCGTTCGAGAAACCGCTCTGCACCCAGCGGATGAACAGCTCCAGCACACGCAGGTTCGAGGTCTCGGACACGCTGAACGCGAGGTAGAGCGCAGCCACCAGCCCGATCAGCGACTGCCAGAAGTACTTCTCGCGCGAGCGCATGCCCTCGGGGTTCTTGTCGACCACCTTGCGCCAGTCGTCGACCCAGCCGATCGCCCCGAAGCCGAAGGTCACGATCATCACGATCCAGACGAAGCGGTTGCTCCAGTCGAACCACAGCAGCGTGCTGATCGCGATGGCCAGCAGGATCAGCGCGCCGCCCATCGTCGGCGTGCCCTGCTTCACCATGTGCTCGGCGACGCCGTACTCGCGGATCGGCTGGCCGATCTTCAGCTCGGTCAGCCGCCTGATGACGATCGGGCCGAGCGCCAGCCCGATCAGCAGCGCCGTCATCGCCGCCATCACGGCGCGGAAGGTGAGGTACTGGAACACGCGCAGGAAGCCGAGCTGCTCGGGGTAGAGCAGCTGCAGCCATTGCGACAGGGAGATCAGCATGAAGGTCCGGTCTTTCGATTCAGTGCGTGGAGGAAGACGGGGCGGCGGCGCTCTCCGGCCGGATCGCGTCGCCCGCGGCCTGCAGCGCGGCGATCACCTGCTCCATCCTCATGAAGCGCGAGCCCTTGACGACGATGGAGGCGACCTCCGGCGCATCGCGCGTGCCCGGCCCCAGCGCCGCGATCAGCTCGGCCACGCTTGCATGGGCCTGCGCGGTCGGCCCGTAGGCGGCCACCGCGGCAGCGCTGGCCGAACCCGCGGTCCACAGCACGTCGATGCCGCGCTCGGCTGCATAGCGGCCGACCTCGGCGTGGAAGGCCGGGCCCTGGTCGCCGACCTCGCCCATGTCGCCCAGCACCAGCCAGCGCGGGCTGGGCAGCGTGGCCAGCACGTCGATCGCCGCACGCACCGAGTCGGGGTTGGCGTTGTAGCTGTCGTCGATCAGCGTCACCGCGCGGCCGCCGCGCTGCAGCGCCTTGACCTGCGAGCGGCCCTTCACCGGCTCGAAGGCTTCGAGCCCGCGCGCCACGGCCTCCAGCGGGCAGCCCGCCGCCAGCGCGCAGGCGGTTGCGGCGAGCGCGTTCTTCACGTTGTGCCAGCCAGCCACACGCAGGCGGATCGCGGTGGCGCCGGCCGGCGTGTGCAGCACCGTCGCCCAGTGGTCGCCGCTCCACACCGCCTCGGCCAGCAGGTCGGACGGACCTTCGAGCGAGAACGTCAAGGTCGGACGCGTGCCGGCCAGCACCTGCCACACCGCGGCATGGGCGTCGTCGGACGGGAAGACCGCCGTGCCGCTGGCGCCCAGCGCCTCGATCACGGCGCCGTTCTCACGCGCCACCGCCTCGACGCCGGCCATGAACTCCTGGTGCTCTCGCTGGGCGTTGTTGACCAGTGCGACCGTCGGCGCGGCCATGCGCGCGAGCTGGGCGATCTCGCCGACGTGGTTCATGCCCAGCTCGACGACCGCGGCGCGGTGCCAGGTGTCGGGGTCCTGGCGCAGCCGCAGCAGCGTGAGCGGCACGCCGATTTCGTTGTTGAAGTTGCCCTCGGTCGAGAACGCCGCGTCGCCGACCCAGGCGCGCAGGATGCTCGCGATCATCTGCGTGACCGTGGTCTTGCCGTTGCTGCCGGTCACGGCGATCAGCGGCAGGCTCATGCGGGCGCGCCAGTTCGCGCCCAGCGTGCCGAGCGCGGCGCGGCTGTCGGCCACCTGCAGCCCGGCCAGCCCGGCCTCGGCGAGACCGCGCTCGGCGATCGCCGCCACCGCGCCGGCGGCCCGCGCCTGCGGCAGGAAGTCGTGCGCGTCGAAGCGCTCGCCCTTGAGCGCGACGAACAGGTCGCCGGCACGCAGCGTGCGGGTGTCGCTGTGCACGCGCAGCAGCGGCGTGGCCGGATCGCCGACGAGCGTCGAGCCCGGCAGCAGCCGGTGCGCGAGAGCCAGATCCATCATGACACTCATGACGACCCCTCGTCCGCCGGGTACGTCGGCCGATCCCCAGGGGCCGCGAGAGTCCCCTTCGTGGGCCCTGGGATGCGGGCCGGCTTGGGAGCGGCCCGGCGCTCGGCCCGCCACATCGAGTGCACGTTCTTCGTCCTCATGTCACCGCCCCCCGCGCCGCCAGCGCCTGCCGCGCCTCGGTCACGTCGGAGAACGGCTGCTTGACGCCGGCGATCTCCTGGTAGTCCTCGTGGCCCTTGCCGGCGATCAGCAGCACGTCGCGGGCCGCGGCGCTGCCGATCGCGCGGGCGATCGCCGCGCGGCGGTCTTCGATCACCTCGACGGCGGCCGGCGACGCGAAGCCGGCAACGACATCGGCCAGGATCGCCGCCGGCGCCTCGTCGCGCGGGTTGTCGCTGGTCGCGATCACACGGTCGGCCAGGCGCTCGGCCACCGCGGCCATCAGCGGGCGCTTGCTGGCGTCGCGGTTGCCACCGCAGCCGAACACGCACAGCAGCCGGCCGCCGCGCGCCGCGGCCAGCGGGCGCAGCGCACCGAGCGCCTTCTCCAGCGCGTCGGGCGTGTGCGCGTAGTCGACCACCACCTCCGGCTGCGGAGCGACGCCCGTGTCGCCGTCCACCTTCTGCATGCGGCCCGGCACCGGCGTGAGCTGGGGCACCACGCGAACCGCGTCGACCAGCGGCACGCCCAGCGCGCGCAGGCCGCCGATGACGGCCAACAGGTTGGCGGCGTTGTAGTCGCCGATCAGGCGGCTGCGCACCGGCAGCACCACGCCACCTTCGTAGAGCGTGAACGCAAGCCCGCCGTCGACGTAGCCGAGATCGCGCGCACGCAACCGCACGTCGTCGCGCTCCAGCGAGTAAGTCCAGAGCTCCGGCACGTGGCCGGCCAGGCTGCGCGCCAGCTCGGCGCCCTGGGCATCGTCGAGGTTCACCGCTGCGGCCTTCAGCCCGGGCCAGCCGAACAGCACGCGCTTGGCGGCCCAATAGGCGTCCATGCTGCCGTGGTAGTCGAGGTGGTCGCGGGTGAAGTTGGTGAACAGCGCCACCTCGATGCGCAGCGCCGCGAGCCGGTGCTCGACGATGCCGATCGACGAGGCCTCGATCGCGCAGGCCGCAAAGCCGGTGTCGGCCATGCGGCGCAGGCCGCCGTGCAGCGTGACCGGGTCGGGCGTGGTGAGGCCGGTGAAGTCGATGTGCGTCTCGCGGCCGGGCAGTGGCGGCTCGCCGATGCCGAGCGTGCCGACCACGCCGCAGCGCCGGCCCAGCAGGCTCAGCGCCTGCGCGGTCCACCACGCGGTGGAGGTCTTGCCGTTGGTGCCGGTGGTCGCCACCACGCGCAACTGCTGCGACGGATGGCCGAAGTAGGCGTCGGCGATCTCGCCGGTGGCGGCCTTGAGCCCGGGCAGCGCGCCGATGCGCGCGTCGTCGAAACCGTGGGCGTCGACCCCCTCGGCCTCGACCAGGCAGGTCGCCGCGCCGGCCGCCAGCGCGGCCTTCACGAAGCGGCGGCCGTCGGTCGCGTGGCCGGGCCAGGCGATGAAGGCGTCGCCGCGCTGCACCAGGCGGCTGTCGGTGCGCAGCGTGCCCGTGGTCCATTCCCGGAGCCAGCGGGCGGCGGCGGCGGGCGAGCGCAGGGCGGTGAGCATCAGAAGCTCTCCTCCACGGCGTCCTCGTGGCGCGCCACGATCTGCGGCTTGACGTCGAGATCGGGCGAGACGCCCATCGCCTGCAACGTCTTCTGCACCACCTCGCTGAACACCGGTGCGGCGACCTCGCCGCCGAAGTACTTGCCGGCGTTCGGCTCGTCGACCATCACCGCGACCACGATGCGCGGATTGGCGATCGGCGCCAGGCCGACGAACCAGGCGCGGTACTTCTTGTCGGCGTAGCCCTTGCCTTCCTGCTTGTGCGCGGTACCGGACTTGCCGCCGACCGAGTAGCCGATGGTCTGCGCCTTCGGGCCGGTGCCACCGGGGCCCGCCGCCATCTGCAGCATGTGGCGCACCTCGCGCGACACCTCGGGCGAGAACACGCGCACGCCGGCGCCGGGCTGCTGCGAGCGGGTGATGCTGACCGGAATGAGCTCACCGTCGCGCGCGAACACCGTGTAGGCCCGCGCGAGCTGGAACAGGCTGGCCGACAGGCCGTAGCCGTAACTCATGGTCGCCTTCTCGATCGGCCGCCAGGTCTTGTAGGGCCGCAGCCGTCCGGTGACGGCGCCGGGGAAGTCGATCTGCGGCTTCTGGCCCAGGCCGATGGCGCTGAAGGTCTCCCACATCTCGCGCTCGGAGAGCTGCTGAGAGATCTTCACGGTGCCGACGTTGCTCGATTTCTGGATCACCTGCTCGACGGTGAGCGCGCCGTGCGGATGGGCGTCGCTGATGGTGCTGCCGGTGATGCTCATGCGGCCGGGCGCGGTGTCGATCACCGTCGAAGGCGAGACACGGCCGGTCTGCAGCGCCAGGCCGATGATGAAGGGCTTCATCGTCGAGCCGGGCTCGAAGGTGTCGGTCAGCGCGCGGTTGCGCAGCTGCGCACCGCTGAGTTTGCGGCGGTCGCCCGGCGTGTAGCTCGGGTAGTTGGCCAGCGCCAGCACCTCGCCGCTCTGCACGTCGAGAACCACCACGCTGCCGGCCTTGGCCTTGTGCTCGGCCACCGCGTCGCGGATGCGCTGGTAGGCGAAGAACTGCACCTTGGTGTCGATCGCGAGTTCGATGTCGCGGCCATCGACCGGCGGCACGCTCTCGCCGATGTCCTCGACCACGCGGCCGCGCCGGTCCTTGATGACGCGGCGCGTGCCGTCACGGCCGGCCAGGTCGGACTGGAAGGCAAGCTCGATGCCCTCCTGCCCGCGGTCCTCGACGTTGGTGAAGCCCACCACGTGCGCCGCCGCCTCGCCGGCCGGGTAGCGGCGCTTGTACTCGGTGAGCTGGTGCACGCCCTTGAGGTTGAGCGCACGCACCTGCAGCGCCACCGACTCGTCGACCTGGCGGCGCAGGTAGACGAAGTTCGGGTTGTCCGACAGACGCTTCTCGAGCTCGCCAGCCGGCATGCCGAGCAGCTTGGCGAGCTGGCGCTTCTCGGCGGCGGTCGCGGTGATGTCACGCGGTATGGCCCACAGGGTCGGCGCCTCCACGCTGGAGGCGAGCAGCTCGCCGCTGCGGTCGGTGATGCGGCCACGGTTGGCCGGCAGCTCGAGCTTGTGCGCGTAGCGGTTCGCGCCCTGCTTCTGGTAGAACTCGGTGCCGATCACCTGCACGTAGACGGCGCGGCCGAGCAACAGCAGGAAGCCGGCCCCGACCAGGCCGACCAGGAACTTGGAGCGCCACGGCGGCGTCTTCGACGCCAGCAGCGGGCTGCTCGCGTAGCGCACGCTGCGCACGCTCACGGCGCCGCTGGCGGCGCGCGCACCGGGACGGCGCGCACCGCCCTGGCCGAATCGACCCAGCCATTGGCGCCACCGGCTCATCGGCGCAGCTCCGCGACATCGGGCGCCGGCGCGGCGGCCACCGGCACCACCACGTATTCGGTGACGGCCGGCGTGGCGCTGCGCATGCCGAGACGCTCGCGTGCGACCTTCTCGACGCGCAGCGGCGTCGACTGCGCCCGCGCATCGACCAGCAGCCGGTCGTGGTCGCTCTCGAGCTTGAGCGCCTGGGCCTGCGCGCGATCGAGCTCGGCGAACAGGCGACGCGATTCGTAGGACACCTTGACGAGGTAGAGCGAGCTGCACACCAGCGCGATCAGCACCATGATGTTGAGGCGCGTCATGCAGCCACCCCCACGTCGGTGCGTTCGGCCACGCGCAGGATGGCCGAGCGCGCACGCGGATTGGCGGCCACCTCGTCAGCGCCGGGCTTCACGCGCGCCACCGCGCGCAGCCGCATCGGTGCCGGCGGCGCGAACGGCGCCCGGCGGTCGACCACTGCCTTGCTGTGGCTCGCGATGAAGGTCTTGACGATGCGATCCTCGAGCGAATGGAAGCTGATCACGACCAGCCGGCCCCCGGGCTTCAGGCATTGGAGTGCCGCCGCCAGGCCTTGTTCGAGCTGCGTCAGCTCGGCGTTGACGAAGATGCGCAGCGCCTGGAAGGTGCGCGTGGCCGGGTTCTGGCCCGGCTCGCGCGTCTTCACCGCCTGCGCGACCAGTTCCGAGAGCTCCTCGGTCGTGCGCACCGGGCGGCCGGCGAGGCGGCGCGCCACCAGCGCACGGGCGATCGCGGTGGCGAAGCGCTCCTCGCCGTAGTCGCGGATCACCGACGCGATCTCGCGTTCGTCGGCGCGCGCCAGGTAGTCGGCCGCGCTCTCACCGCGCGTCGGGTCCATGCGCATGTCCAGCGGACCGCTGGCGCGGAAGCTGAAGCCGCGCTCGGGGTTGTCGATCTGCGGCGAGCTCACACCGATGTCCAGCAGCAGGCCGTCAATGCGCGACACGCCGCGCGCCGCCAGCAGCGCCGGCAGTTCGCTGTAAGGCGCATGCTCGATGTGAAAGCGCGGGTCCGTGACCCGCGCCGTGCCCGAGGTGGCATGCGCCACCGCGTCGGGGTCGCGATCGATCGCCAGCAGGCGGCCCGCCGCGGACAGCCGCGACAGGATCAGTCGCGAGTGCCCCCCGCGGCCGTAGGTGCCATCGACGTAGTAGCCGTCCGGCGAATGCACGAGCGCATCGACCGCCTCGTTCAGCAGGACGGTGGTGTGCTGCCAAGGCCCGACTCCCTGGTTCATCGCCGTCAAAAGGAGAAATCGCCCAGGCTCTCGGGCAGGCCCTGCTGCATCACCTCGGCCTCGTGGGCCTGGTAGCGCTGCACGTCCCAGAGTTCGAAATGGCTGCCCATGCCGAGCAGCATCACGTCCTTGACCAGGCCGGCGGCCTGGCGCAGTTCGGGCGAGACCAGCACGCGCGAGCTGGCGTCGATCTCGACGTCCATCGCGTTGCCGAGAAAGATGCGCTTCCAGCCCTCGGCGCGCAGCGGCAGCGCCGCCACCTTGTCGCGGAAGCTCTCCCACGCCGGGCGCGGAAACACCAGCAGGCAGCCGACCGGGTGCTTCGTGAGCGTGAGCTGGCCCTGGGCCAGCGCGCTCAGCACCTCGCGATGGCGCGCCGGGACGGCCAGCCGCCCCTTTGCGTCGAGCGCGAGCGCCGAAGCCCCCTGAAAGACTATTTCTGCCACGAAATCCCACTAAAGTGCACTTTGTCCCACTTTAGCGGAGCCCCTCCGGCGGGTCAACCGGAGATGTAAGGAAATCCCAATGAAATCAAGCACTTAGGCGTGATTTCTTATGCGGCAGAAAGAAAATGTTGTTCTAAAAGAAGGACTTGCGGAGTCCTCTGGAAGTGAAAGATGAACTCGGCACAAATCTTGGGGGACTCAGGCAAGGCGGCCCTCGGCCTGCCACTCGCGCAGCGTGCGCAGCATCTCGCGGTCGAGCTCCAGCCAGGCCTGCTGGCGGTAGCCCTGCAGCGCCTTGTCCTCCGACGAGCCCGGGTCGTCGGTCTCGTAGACGAAGCGCAGGAACAGCGCACCGGGCGTCGGCTCCTCGAGGGTCACGCTCAGCCGGACCGGCGCGGCACCCTCGTGCGGTTCGGGCGTGAAGACGATGCGCCGCTCCGGCTCGAGCTGCACCGTGTCCTCGAAGCGCAGCGCGCCGAAATGGACGCTGCGCCGGCGCTCGCGCTCGTGGGCCCCGGCGCGGGACTCGCAGCGATCGGGGCCGAGCGGGAACTGCTGCGGGGATTCGACCCGCACCAGCAGGCCGCGCCACAGCTCGGCACGGCTCATCGGCGGGACCCGCGGGTCGGCAGGGTCGGTGACTTGAAGCAGGTGTTCGTAGCGCATGACGGGAGAGCCGGGACAGCCAGGCTCGCATGATGCCTGCAGCGGGCCGCGGACCGCCGCGCCGGCGAGGGTTGAGCGCCGGCTCAGGCCGTGGCGGCCAGCCGCGGCTTCACCCACAGCCAGGACGCGAGGCCGATGCTCATCAGTCCCATCGACGCCAGCGCCAGCAGCAGCGTCGAGTGCATCACCAGCGGCGCCAGCAGCCCGGCCACCAGCGCGTTCGCGCTGGCCGCGAGGCAGGACTGCATCGACGAGGCCATGCCACGCCGCTCGGGCACCAGGTCGAGGACCATCAGCGTGACCACCGGCACCATCAGCGCCCAGCCGAACGAGAACAGCGAGATCAGCGGCAGCGCCCACCAGGCCTGCGCCGGCATCAGCGCATTGGCGATCACGTTGACGACCGACACCGAGACCATGATGCGGAAGCCGCGGCGGATCTGGCGCTGAGGTGGCAGCTTGCCCGCCAGCCGCCCGCTCCACCAGGCGCCGCCCATGATGCCGCCGATGGTGAACAGGAAGAACCAGAAGAACTGCTCCGGTGCCAGGCCCAGGTGCTCGCCGACGAACACCGGCGCCGACAGCACGTAGAGGAACATGCCGTTGAACGGGATGCCGCTGGCCAGCGCGAGCAGAACGAAGCGCCCGCTCGAGCCCATCTGCCAGTAGCCGCGCAGCAGGTGGCGCACGTTGAAGGGCTGGCGCGCGTCGAGGTGCAGCGTCTCCGGCAGCAGCTTCCAGTTGGCGATCCACAGCGCGACGCCCACCGCGGTGAGGAACCAGAAGATCGCATGCCAGCCGGCGTGCACGAACAGCAGCCCGCCGATGATGGGTGCGATGGCCGGCGCGGCGCCGAAGAAGATGGTGACCTGCGACATCACGCGCTGCGCGTCGGCCGGCGGGAACATGTCGCGGATCACCGCGCGCGACACCACGATGCCGGCGCCAGTGGACAGGCCCTGCAGCAGCCGGAAGAACACCAGCTGCCCGATGGTCTGCGACAACGCACAGCCGGCCGACGCGACCGCGAACACCGCCACGCCCCACAGCACCACCGGGCGGCGGCCGAAGCTGTCGGACAGCGCGCCGTGGAACAGGCTCATCACCGCGAAGCCGATCAGGTAGATCGACAGCGTCTGCTGCATCTGCAACGGCGTCGCGTCGACCGAGGCCGCGATGCCGGTGAAGGCCGGCAGATAGGTATCGATCGCGAACGGCCCCAGCATGCCGAGGCAGGCCAGCAGCACGGACAACGCCCACATCGGAGCACGCCAGAGGGTGTGAGCGTCGGGATTCATCGGGTCCAGTGTGTCGCGGCTCGCGCCGCAGCGAAACGCGCCGAACCCGAGGGCCGCGGCGCGTCGAACGAATAAGTGTGAAGCGGGCCGATAGGCCGGATTCTGTGCAGCCGCGGCGCCTTGCGGCGTCGCGGCCGTGACCGCCATTCCTCTGGGCCGCCCCTCGCGGGAACGGCTCGGTGCCACCTACCCGCCAGCTCCGCGGAGCCACATCGACGCTGGCCTATTTGGTGTTGCTGCGCGCAGAGATTGCCCGTTTCACCCAGGGCGGGCCACGCTTGCGCGCACCGCCCTGGGTGCTGCTCAGTTTCGGGCTTCGCCCGAACCGGGCGGCTTGCGCCACCCGGTCACCGACTTTCGCCGGTGCTTCGCAGACCACCCGAGCGGACGGACCCGTCCTGACTCGTCTCTGTTGCTCTGATCCTCACCTTGCGGTGGACAGCCGTTGGCTGCTGCGCTGCCCTGTGCAGTCCGGACCTTCCTCCAGCACGGCCTTTCGGCCGGTGTGCCAGCGGCGGTCTGGCCCACTTCACCAATGGATTATCGTTGCTGCCACGAACACCGTCCGCCCCCCGCTGAGGAGACCCCATGAAAGCCAATACCGTCCTCGACACCATCGGCAGCACGCCGCACATCCGCATGCAGCGGCTGTTCGGGCCCGGGCACGAGGTGTGGATCAAGTCCGAGCGCAGCAACCCCGGCGGCTCGATCAAGGACCGCATCGCGCTGTCGATGGTCGAGGCGGCCGAGCGCGACGGCCGGCTGCGCACCGGCGGCACGATCATCGAGCCGACCTCCGGCAACACCGGCGTCGGCCTCGCGATGGTGGCCGCGGTCAAGGGCTACAAGCTGGTGCTGGTGATGCCCGACAGCATGAGCGTGGAGCGCCGCCGCCTGATGCTGGCCTACGGCGCGAGCTTCGTGCTCACGCCGCGCGAGCAGGGCATGAAGGGCGCGATCGCCAAGGCCCAGGAGCTGATCGCCGCGACGCCCGGTTCGTGGATGCCGCAGCAGTTCGACAACCCGGCCAACATCGACGTGCACGTGCGCACCACGGCGCAGGAGATCCTGGCCGATTTCCCGCAGGGGCTGGACGCGCTGATCACCGGCGTGGGCACCGGCGGCCACATCACCGGCTGCGCGCAGGTGCTGAAGGCGCAGTGGCCGCAGCTCAAGGTGTTCGCGGTGGAGCCGAGTGCGTCGCCGGTCATCTCGGGCGGCAAGCCTTCGCCGCACCCCATCCAGGGCATCGGCGCCGGCTTCCTGCCGACCAACCTGCACACCGCGCTGCTCGACGGCGTGATCCAGGTCGAGGCCGAGGCGGCGCGCGAGATGGCGCGCCGTTCGGCGCGCGACGAAGGCCTGCTGGTGGGCATCTCGTCCGGGGCCACGCTGGCGGCGATCGCCCAGAAGCTGCCCGAACTGCCGGCCGGCAGCCGCGTGCTGGGCTTCAACTACGACACCGGCGAGCGCTACCTGTCGATCGAGGGTTTCCTGCCGGCGGAGTGAGGCCTCGCGGCTAGGACCGCAGCCGGACCTGCTCCGGCTTGTCGGCGGGCAGCATCTCGAAGTGCGGTTCGAGTCGCTTGAACAGTGCCGATGGCCGGCCGTTCTTCTTCAGCACGCCGCTGTCGTGCAGCGCCTTGCCGGCGGCATTGAGCCGCATGGCACGGCCCTGGCGCAGATCGGGGCAGGCGGCCAGCACGGCCTCGACTTCGGCGGGGAACACCGGCGGTGCGGGTGGCGTCTCGACGGCGGGTTTCGCGGGACGGGCGGTCTTCGCCACCTTGGCCACCCTCGGCTTCGCCACGGACTTGGAGGCCGCAGCCCGCGACGCCGGTCTGGCCGCGCCGAGGACATGGAATTCGTCGTAGACGCGCAGGTAGTCGCGCTCGACGTCCTGCGCCGTCTTGCCATGCTGGCCGAAGCCGACGACGCGGCAGCCCAGTTCGCGCAGGCGCACGATCAGCGGCGCGAAATCGCGGTCCGAGGACACCAGCACCACCTCGTCGACCGGCTGGCGCAGCACCAACTCGACCGCGTCGATGGCCAGCGCGAGATCGGTCGCGTTGGGGCCCGCGAAGGTGCTGGGCAGGAAGCGGATCGCATGGTCCTGCGACAGCGCCGCGAACTCGGTGGCCTTCTGCACACTGCCGTAGGCGCGGCGGTGCTGCAGCACGCGGCCGGCCGCCTGCAGCCGGTCGATGACCTCGGCCACCAGCTCGACCTTCACGTTGTCGGCGTCGACCAGCAGCGCGGTGCGGATCGTCGAGGTTGTCATAGGGTCTCCTGTGCCACGCATGCGGGATGCTTCATTCGGTCTGCCGCCAGGCCAGCAGCTCGCCGCCGCGCAGCGGCTTGAGCGTCGCGTCGCCGAACGGCAGTGTCTCGGGCGGCGTCCAGGGCTGCCGGCGCAGCGTCACCGTGCCGGCGTTGCGCGGCAGCCCGTAGAAGGCCGGCCCGTGGACGCTGGCGAAGCCTTCGAGCTTGTCCAGCGCACCGGCCGCCTCGAAGGCCTCGGCATAGAGCTCCAGTGCCGTGAGCGCCGTGTAGCAGCCGGCGCAGCCGGTGGCGTGCTCCTTCAGGTGGGCAGGGTGCGGCGCGCTGTCGGTGCCCAGGAAGTAGCGGTCGCTGCCCGAGGTGGCGGCGGCCACCAGCGCCTCGCGATGCAGCTCGCGCTTGAGCACCGGCAGGCAGTAGTAGTGCGGCCGGATGCCGCCGGTGAAGATCGCGTTGCGGTTGTAGAGCAGGTGGTGGGCGGTGATCGTCGCCGCGGTGTGCGGCCCGGCCTCGGCCACGTACTGCGCGGCCTCGCGGGTCGTGATGTGTTCGAACACGATCTTCAGAGCCGGGAAGTCGCGCCGCAGCGGGATCAGCTGGCGGTCGATGAACACCGCCTCGCGGTCGAACAGGTCGATCTCGGCGTCGGTGACCTCGCCGTGCACCAGCAGCGGCAGGCCCTCGCGCTGCATCGCCTCGAGCGTCGCCCGGGTCTTGCGCAGGTCGGTCACACCGGCGTCGCTGTTGGTCGTGGCGCCCGCCGGATAGAGCTTCACGGCCACGACGCCGGCCGCCTTCGCCCGTGTGATCTCGTCGGGCGGCATGTTGTCGGTCAGGTAGAGCGTCATCAGCGGTTCGAACGCGAGGCCGGCCGGCACGGCCGCGAGGATGCGCTCGCGGTAGGCCTGCGCCTGCGCCGCGGTCGTGACCGGCGGCTTCAGGTTGGGCATGATGATCGCGCGACCGAACTGGCGCGCGGTGTGCGGCACGACGGCCACCAGCGCGGCACCGTCGCGCACATGCAGGTGCCAGTCGTCGGGGCGTGTCAGGGTCAGGGTGTCCGGGGAACTCATGCGGCGGATTGTCGCCTGCACGGGTGGCGCGTCCGGCGGTCTCCCGATCTGGCACGGAACCCCGGCTCGGTTCCGCCGATCGCAAGCGCAGCCGCCATGCCACCGTGCGCGATGGTGCGGCAGTGCGCGCCAATCACGACACTCAGGGAACCTCAACACATGACTCGAACCACACTCGTCGCCGGCCTGGCGGCCCTCGGCCTCTTCGGCTGCGCCCTCCCGACCGCCCCCGAGGCCCTCGGCCCGCCGGCCAAGGAAACCATCGTCGCGGTCGACGCCTCGCAGCAGCTGCTGCGCTTCAATGCCGGTCAGCCCCAGAAGCTGCTCGACCGCCGCGCCCTCGCCGGCCTGCAGCCCGGAGAGCGGGTGCTCGGCATCGACTACCGCGTCGCCCGCGGCCAGCTGTTCGCGCTGGGCAGTAGCGGCCGGCTGTACCGCATCGACACGGCCACCGCCGCCGCGACACCGGTCGGCGCGCCGCTGGCGATCGCGCTGCGGGGCAACGAGTTCGGCGTCGACTTCAACCCGACCGTGGACCGCCTCCGCGTCGTCAGCGATGCCGGGCAGAACCTGCGGCTGCATCCGGACACCGGCGCGGTCGTCGATGCCGACCTGAAGACCGAGGGCCTGCAGATCGACGGCACGCTCGCCTACGACGCCGCCGACGCCAACGCCGGCCGCACACCGGCCGTCGTGGCCGCCGGCTACACCTACAACCAGCAGGACGAGAAGCTCACCACCAACTTCGCGATCGACGCCCGCCAGGGCGTGCTGGTCACGCAGGGCAGCCGGGAGAGCATGCAGCCCGCGGTGTCGCCGAACACCGGGCGACTGTGGACCGTCGGTCCCCTGAACGCCGGGGCCTTCGAGCGCGCCAGCTTGGACATCAGCGACGTGAACAACACGGCCTATGCCGCGCTCACGGCCCACGACACCCGGTCATCGCGCTGGGTGCGGATCGATCTCGCCACGGGCGCCGCGACGCCCATCGGCAGCATCGCCGGCGGCCAGCCGGTGGTCGGGATCGCGATCGAGCCCTGAGCCCGGGCCGGCGCGCCCGGCCTCTCAGTGCTGCAGGATCTTCGACAGGAAGTCGCGCGCCCGCGGCGAGCGCGCCTCGGGCGCGCCGAAGAAGTCTTCCTTCTTGCAGTCCTCGCAGATCTTGCCCTGGTCCATGAAGATCACACGGTGGCTGACCTTGCGCGCGAAGCCCATCTCGTGGGTCACGCACATCATCGTCATGCCCTCGTTGGCGAGCTGAACCATCACGTCGAGCACCTCGCCGACCATCTCGGGGTCGAGCGCCGAGGTCGGCTCGTCGAACAGCATCACGATCGGGTCCATGCTCAGCGCACGGGCGATCGCCACGCGCTGTTGCTGGCCCCCCGAGAGCTGGCCGGGGAACTTGTCCTTGTGGGCGATCAGGCCCACGCGCTCGAGCATCTTCAGGCCGCGCTTCTTGGCCTCGTCGGGGTTGCGCTTGAGCACCTTGATCTGCGCGAGCGTCAGGTTCTCGGTGACGCTCAGGTGAGGGAACAGCTCGAAGTGCTGGAACACCATGCCGACGCGCGAGCGCAGCTTGGGCAGATCGGTCTTGGGGTTGGCGATGCTGATGCCGTCGACCACGATGTCGCCCTTCTGGAAGGGCTCGAGCGCGTTCACCGTCTTGATCAGCGTGCTCTTGCCCGAGCCCGAGGGCCCGCACACCACCACCACCTCGCCCTTCTTGACGTTGGTGGTGCAGTCGGTCAGCACCTGGAAGCTGCCGTACCACTTGGAGATGTTCTTGATGTCGATCACGCGAGACTCCTTTGCTTAGAGCGGGGCTCGAACGAGCGCTGGGCCGCCCCGAGCCGTTCGAGCACCCCCGCGGGGGGTAGGCAGCGGTACGCCGCAGCCGGGGGGTCAACAGTTACCGGATGATGGCGATCTTCTTCTGCAGCCGGCGCACGAGCATCGACAGGCTGAAGCAGATCACGAAGTAGACGACGGCAGCGACCAGGTAGGTCTCGACCGGGCGGTTGAAATTCTTGCCGGCGACCTCGAAGCCCTTGAGCAGGTCGTAGGCACCGATCGCGTAGACCAGCGAGGTGTCCTGGAACAGGATGATGGTCTGCGTCATCAGCACCGGCAGCATGTTGCGGAAGGCCTGCGGCAGCACGATCAGCTGCATGCTCTGCGAGTAGGTCATGCCGACCGCATAGCCGGCATAGACCTGCCCCTTGGGCACGCTCTGGATGCCGGCGCGCATGATCTCGGAGTAGTAGGCCGCCTCGAACACCGTGAACGTGATGATGGCCGACAGCTCGGCCCCCATCGGTCGCCCGATCAGCAGCGGGATCAGCAGGAAGAACCACAGGATCACCATCACCAGCGGGATGGAGCGCAGCGTGTTGACGTAGAACGCCGCCGGCATCACCAGCCACTTCTTGCCCGACAGCCGCATCAGCGCCAGCAGCGTGCCCAGCACGATGCCGCCGACCATCGCGATCAGCGTGAGCTGCACCGAGAAGACGAGACCCTTGAGGACGAAGCCGGAGACGACGTCCCAGCTCAGGAAGGAAAAGTCGAGGTTGAGCATCTCAGGCCTCCCGCCGGGCCGCCCCAAGGGCAGGCTGAGCCCCCTTGGGGGGAAGGAGCAAAGGGACGTGGGGGTTCATCATTTGCCTCCCGCCGCCATGCCGGGCACGCGCAGGCGCTCCTCGACGACCATCATGATGCGGTTGATGGCAAAGGCCGAGATGAAGTAAAGGGCCGTCACCGCCAGATAGACCTCGATCCCGCGCGATGTTTCCTCCTGCGCCTGCATCGCGAACATGGTGAGCTCGGCGATGCTCACGGCGAAGGCGACCGACGAGTTCTTGACGATGTTCATCGATTCGCTGGTGAGCGGCGGGATGACGATGCGGAACGCCATCGGCAGCAGCACGTAGCGGTAGGTCTGCCCCAGCGTGAGGCCCATCGCGAGGCCGGCGTAGCTCTGGCCGCGCGGCAGGCTCTGGATGCCCGCCTTGACCTGCTCGGCGATGCGAGCCGAGGTGAAGAAGCCCAGGGCGAACACCACCAGCGCGAAGCTGGGCACCCTCTGGAGGCTGGTGAAGACCGACGGGATCACGTGGTACCAGAGGAACACCTGCACCAGCAGTGGCACGTTGCGGAAGATCTCGGTCCACGCATTGCCCACGAACACCAGCCGCTTGTCGGGCAGCGTGCGCAGGATGCCGACCAGCGAGCCGACGACCAGTGCGACCAGCAGCGCCAGCAGCGCCACCGACAGCGTCCAGCCCCAGGCCGAGATCATCCAGTCGAGATAGGTGATGTCGCCACCGCTGCCGAAGCAGCGCGGGATGACCTCGCCATCGAGCGTGTTCTTGCAGAACACCTGCCAGTCCCATGCGGCCACGAGGCCTCCCTTTCCTGGGGTGCGCGAGCGCGATATCTGCGCCCGGTGGAACGGCGCGGTTGGGTTGTACCCTTATCGCGCGCCCGACTCAAGCCGGGGCGACGCGGTCGCCCCGGCCTGGTCTGTCTGGATCACTTCTTCGCGTAGTCTTCCATCGGCTTGTTGTTGGGGCTCTTCAGCGCAGCCTTGAGGTTCTCGCTCATCGCGAGGCCGACCTTCGCGCCGGTGGGCGGCGTGGGCTGCATGAACCACTTGTCGTAGAGCGCATTGATCTCGCCCGACTTGACCATGCTCGCGATCGTCGCATTGACGAGCTTCAGCAGCGCCTCGTCGTCCTTGCGCATCATGATGGCGATCGGCTCCACGGACAGCACCTCGCCGACGATCTTGAAGTCCGCCGGGTTCTTGCTGCGCGCGATCAGGCCGGCCAGCAGGCTGCCGTCCATCACGAACACGTCGGCGCGGCCACTGTCGACCAGCAGGAAGCTGTCGGAGTGGTCCTTGCCGAACACTTCCTTGAACTCCATGTTCTCGGCCCGCTTGTTCTTGCGCAGCGTCTGCACCGAGGTCGTGCCGGTGGTCGTGGCCACCGTCTTGCCCTGCAGGTCGGCGATCGACTTGATGCCCGAGCTGCTCTTGACCGCCATCCGCACTTCCTCGACGAAGGTGGTATTGGCGAAGGCCACGTCCTTCTGGCGAGTGGCGTTGTTGGTGGTCGAGCCGCACTCGAGGTCGACGGTACCGTTCTGCACCAGCGGGATGCGGTTCTGAGACGTCACCGGCTGGTAGCTGACCTTGACCTTGCGGCCGACCGCCTTCTCGATGTCCTCGACCGCCTTCTCGCAGATCGCCACGTGGTAGCCGACGTACTTGGCACCGCCCAGCGTGTAGGACAGGACCCCGGAGGACTCGCGCACCCCGAGGGTGATGGCGCCGGAGTCCTTGACCTTCTTCAGGGTGTCCTCGGCCTGGGCAAGGCCGGTGGCGGCCAGCGCGGTCACGAGGATCAAGAGCGATTTCTTCATGAAGACTCCTTCAGGGTATCGGTAACGGAAGAGCAAAAATCTACAGGAGGCTCGGCGCGCAGGCCATACGGGGTCGCCACAGGTTCACGGAACCAAGATGCGAGCAGGGTTCGTGCCACACCGGGGTTCGGCGCCTCAGGCAGCCGCCCGCGGCAGCACGCCGGCCGACAAGGGCCCGGCACCGGCCTGGAGCAGGTGCGCCCACAACGCCCGGACGCCGGGCTTCATGTGCTTCGCGACCTCGGGGCGCTCGCGGTAGATGCGCACCTCCATGCTGAGCTCGAAGCTGCCCGACGGCGCGGCCGGCACCAGCTTGCGCGTCTTCAGCTCCTTGCGCACCGAACTGGCCGGCAGGAAGGCCAGGCCGTGGCCCTCGAGCGCCATCGCCTTCAGGCCTTCGGCCATGTCGGTCTCGTAGATCGGGTCAAGCAGCACCGGCAGCGGCGTCTGCTTGATGATCAGGTCGACCAGTTGCCCGAGGTAGGCCCCGCTGGCGTAGCCCAGGAAGGGCACCCGCTCGCGATCACGCCCGGGCAGGCGGAACAGCGGCTCGCCGTCCGGCCCGGCCTTGGCGTAGGCGCGCAGCGACTCCTCGCCGAGCGTGAGCATCTCGTAGCGGTCGGTGTTGAGCTGCAGCGGCTGGGCCGGGTGGTGGTAGGCGATCAGCAGGTCGCAGCTACCCTCGGTCAGGCGCAGCACCGCGTCGTGCACATTGAGCGCGATCAGGCGGCTCTTCAGCGCACCGGATTCGCGCTTCAGGTCGCGGTTGAGCTCCATGATCCAGTGCGGAAAGAAGGCGAATGCCAGCGTGTGGGGCACCGCGAACTCGATCATGTCCGGCCCGGCGGCCCGGTGACCGCGCAGCAGGTTGCGGGTGGCCTGCAGCGCCACCAGGATCTCCAGGGCCTGGGCGTGGAAGCTCTCGCCGGCCGGCGTGAGGCGGGTCGGGTAGGACGAGCGGTCGACCAGATCGGTGCCGGCCCAGGCCTCCAGCGCCTGGATCCGGCGCGAGAACGCCGGCTGGGTGACGTGGCGCAACTGCGCCGAGCGCGAGAAGCTGCGCGTCTCGGCCAGGCTCACGAAGTCTTCCAGCCACTTGGTCTCCACGCGCCGCAGTGTAGCCAGCGCCCGGCGTGCCGGCGTCGGCTCAGCGGAGCACGGCTTCCTTCAGCTCCACCAGCTCCACCTCCACGGTCGCGTCGCCATCACCGAGCCAGACCGTCCCGTCCTGCACCGTGCACTGCAGCTTCATGTTGCGGCGGGCCAGCAGCGCGAGCGCCGTGCTCGCCTCGGCGGGGACCTGGCGAACTCGCAGGTTCGCCAGCTTCTCCAGCGGCCCGCGGTTCTGCCCCCACCACAGGCTGCCGTTGCGGCCGTAGATGTAGAGCACCACCTCGCGCGAGCGGTGGCTGGCCTTGCGCACCCATTTCTCTTCCGGCTGGCCGACATCGACCCACAGCTCGATGTCCCCGACCAGGCTGCGGCGCCACAGGTCGGGCTCGTCCATCTCGGTCATCGCGTTGGCGAACGACAATGGCGCCTGATCCTCGCCTTCGGCGTGCAAGGCGTAGGCGAGCAGCCGCACCATCATCCGCTCGTCGTTCTCCGACGGGTGCTGGGCCAGCGTCAGCGCATGGGTGCCGTAGTGGGCACGGTCCATGTCGGCGACCTGGAGTTCGGCCTTGAAGACCGTTGATTTGAGAGCCATGGAGTGTCGCGATGCCGAGCAAGAAATTCGATCTGGAGAAGGACAAGGCCAAGAGGACCCTGGGGCGGCTCGCGCAGTCTGGCACACCGCAACGCTTCGGCGCGGCGGCCGCGCCGGCGCTCGACCGGCGCGAGCAGCGCCGCCTCGACCAGGCCGCCGGGCTGGTGCCGTTCGCCACCAAGCTGCCGGCGCCGCTGGTGGCGGCACTCCACGCGGCCGCCGAAGCCGACGGCACGACCCCGGCCGCGCTGCTGGCGCGGCTGCTGCAGGAAGGCCTGCCCGGTTACCATGCAGGCACTGACACCCAGGAGGGCTGATTGGCCACCCCGAACTATTCCTACGAGAAGCGCCAGCGCGAGCTGGCGAAGAAGCGCAAGAAGGAAGAGAAGCTCAAGCGCAAGTCCACCGGATCGGGCGAGGGCAGCGAGCCCGAGGCCGGCGAGGCCACGGACAATGCGCCGCCGGCGGCCGGCACCCCGCCCGCCGGCGGTCCGAGCGCGGGCTGAACGGCCCCTCGCGGCTCACGACGCGGCGACGTCGGCCGCCGCCTCGGCGCCGCCTTGCTGCTGCAGCGCCCACATCTGCGCGTAGCGCCCTTCGCGGGCCAGCAGTTCGGCATGCGTGCCGCGCTCGACGATGCGGCCCGCTTCCATCACCAGGATCTGATCGGCATCGACCACGGTCGACAGCCGGTGCGCGATGACCAGCGCCGTCTTGTTGCGCGCCGCGGTCTGCAGCTCCGCCTGGATGGCCCGCTCGTTCGCTGAATCGAGCGCCGAGGTGGCCTCGTCGAAGATCACGATCGGCGGATTCTTCAGCAGTGTGCGCGCGATCGCCACGCGTTGCTTCTCGCCGCCGCTGAGCTTCAGGCCGCGTTCGCCGACCATCGTGCCGTAGCCCTTCGGAGTCGACGCGATGAAGCCGTGGATGCGCGCCGCCTGGGCCGCCGCCTCGATCTCGGCCTGGCTCGCCCCGGGCCGACCGTAGGCGATGTTATAGGCCACGGTGTCGTTGAACAGCACGGTGTCCTGCGGCACGATGCCGATGGCGCGGCGCAGGCTGGCCTGCGTGAGCTGGCGGATGTCCTGGCCAGCGATCGTGATGCGGCCCTCGCCCACGTCGTAGAAGCGGTACAGCAGCCGCGCCAGGGTGCTCTTGCCGGCGCCCGACGGCCCGACCACCGCGATCGTGTGGCCGGCCGGGATCTCGAAGCTCAGGCCGTGCAGGATCGGCCGCGCGGGCTCATAGGCGAAACCGACGTTCTCGAAGCGCACGACCGGCGGCGCCTCGGCGTGCAGCTCCTGGGCGTCGGGTGCGTCGCGCACCTCGCGCTCGCGCTCCAGCAGGTCGAACATCTTGTCGAGATCCGTCAGCGCCTGCTTGATCTCGCGGTAGATCACGCCCAGGAAGTTGAGCGGGATATAGAGCTGGATCATGAAGGCGTTGATCATCACCAGGTCGCCCAGCGTCATGCGCCCGGACACCACGCCCTCGGTGGCGCGCCACAGCATCGCGATCAGCGCGATGGCGATCAGCAGTTGCTGGCCGGTGTTGAGCAGCGACAGCGTCGACTGCGACTTGAGCTTCGCGCGGCGCAGCCGGTCGAGGCTCTCGTCGTAGCGCTTCGCCTCGAAGGCCTCGTTGTTGAAGTATTTGACGGTCTCGTAGTTCAGCAGCGAGTCGATCGCCTTGGAATGGGAGCTCGAGTCCAGCTCGTTCATCGTCTTGCGGAACTTCGTGCGCCACTCGGTCACGAGCACCGTGAAGCTGATGTAGACCACCAGCGCGGCCAGCGTGATCCACGCGAACATCGCGTCGAACTTGACCGCCAGCAGCCCGAGCACCAGGCTGACCTCGACCAGCGTGGGCAGGATGCTGTAGAGCGAATACGAGATCAGCGACTGCACGCCGCGCGTGCCGCGCTCGATGTCGCGCGTCATGCCCCCGGTCTGGCGCTCGAGGTGGAAGCGCAGGCTCAGCGCGTGCAGGTGCTGGAACACCTGCAGCGAGATGCTGCGCGACGCGCCCTCGGTCGCCTTGGCGAACACCAGCTCGCGCAGCTCGGTGAACAGCGAGGTCGACAGCCGCAGCGCGCCGTAGGCCAGCAGCAGCCCGACCGGCACCACCAGCGCGGCGCGCGGGTCGCCCAGCGGGATGGACAGCGCGTCCACCAGCTGCTTCAGCAGCAGCGGCACCCCGACGTTGGCGACCTTGGCCGTGATCAGGCAGGCCAGCGCCGCGATCACGCGGAACTTGTAGACCCACAGGTAGGGCAGCAGCCTGGCGAGCGTGGCCCAGTCGGAGCGCGCCGCAGCGGCCGGGCTCGCGGCAGACGCGGCCGGGCCGGCAGCGGCCGGCGGCGGACTCAGGGTTTCAGCGCGACGCATCAATCACAATCTCCACAACGACCCGCACCCCAACGTCCCGCCCGATGAACGACGCCCCGCACCATCAGCCCAACCTGCTGGGCGCGAACCTTACCCAGGTCGACCCCGACCTCGTGCTCGTGCTGCGGGTCATGCCGATGCCCGCCGACGCCAACCCGAACGGCGATATCTTCGGTGGCTGGATCATGGCCCAGGTCGACCTGGCGGGCGCGGTGCTGCCAGCGCGCGTGGCGCGTGGCCGCATTGTCACAGTGGCGGTCAATCAGTTCGTTTTCAAGCAGCCGGTGTCGGTCGGCGACCTGCTCAGCTTCTACGCCCGCGTCGAGCGCGTCGGCCGCACGTCCGTCACGGTGCACGTCGTGGTCTACGCCGAGCGCAACCCGGCGGACCCGGTGGTGGTCAAGGTGACCGAAGCCAACCTGACCTATGTGGCGATCAACATGGACGGCAGCCCGCGGGAGATTCCGCGCAGCTGACGGGTCGCTGTCAGCCAGGGGCAACCGGCCGGCGCCGCAGGCGCGCGAGCAGACGCCAGCCCAGCAGCACCGCGAGGATGGCCGCGTAGACCGCGACCTCCGCATAGTTGTGCTTGGCCGACCGCATCCAGAAGAAATGCAGGATGGCGAGCAACGCCACCGCGTAGATGAGCCGGTGCAGCGCCTGCCAGCGCTTCGCGCCCAGCGCCCGGATCGCGCGATTGAACGAGGTGGCCGCCAGCGGCGCCATCAGCAGCAGGGCGGCAAAGCCGACCAGCGCGAACGGCCGCTTCGGGATGTCGCGCGTGATCTCGGCGAGATCGAAGCCCATGTCCAGCCAGGCGTAGCAGAGGAAGTGCAGCACGCCGTAGAAGAAGGTGAACAGGCCCAGCATGCGCCGAAAGCGCAGCAGCGCCGGCTGGCCGGTCCATTGCCGCAGTGGCGTGATGGCCAGCGTGAGGCAGAGGAAGCGCAGCGTCCAGTCGCCGGTGGCGCGGATCAGCGCCTCGGCCGGGTTGGCGCCCAGCGTGTTGGCCAGGGCGCCGTAGAGCAGCCAGGCGAACGGCAGCAGGCTCGCGACGAACAGCAGCGGCTTGGCGGCCGGCCGCAGCAGCACCGACGCGGCACGGCGCGGAACCGGGGGCGCCGGCAGCGTGGCGCTCATCGTCAGAAGTTCTTGGCGAGATCGAGGCCCGCGTACAGCTGACCGACCTGCGCCTCGTAGCCGTTGAACATCTGCGTCGGGCGCTTCTTCTGGAAGATGCCGTCCTCGCCGATGCGGCGCTCGGTGGCCTGGCTCCAGCGCGGGTGGTCGACCTTGGGGTTCACGTTCGAGTAGAAGCCGTATTCATGCGACGCCGCCTTGAACCAGGCGGTCTTCGGCTGCTGTTCGACGAAACGGATCTTGACGATGGATTTGGCGCTCTTGAAGCCGTACTTCCAAGGCACCACCAGCCGCACGGGCGCGCCGTTCTGGTTGGGCAGCACCTCGCCGTACATGCCGAAGGCCAGCAGCGTCAGCGGGTGCATCGCCTCGTCGAGACGCAGGCCTTCGACATAGGGCCATTCCAGTACGCGCGAGCCGACGAAGGGCATCTGCTTCGGGTCGGCCAGGGTCACGAACTCGATGAACTTCGCGTTGCCGGTCGGCTCGACGCGCTTGATCAGCTCGGCCAGCGAGTAGCCGACCCACGGGATCACCATCGACCAGCCCTCGACGCAGCGCAGGCGGTAGATGCGCTCCTCCATCGGGGCGAGCTTGAGCAGGTCCTCGATGCCCAGGGTCTGCGGCTTCTTCACCTCGCCCTCGATCGCCACCGTCCAGGGCCGCGTCTGCAGCTTGCCAGCGTTGCGCACCGGGTCTTCCTTGCCAGTGCCGAATTCGTAGAAGTTGTTGTAGCTGGTGGCGTCGGCGTAGGTGGTGGGTTTCTCGACCGTGGAGGCGCCAGCCACGCCGCTGCGCGCGCCGGCCAGGGCCGCGAGCTTGCCGGCGCGGGGGCTCTGCGCCAGCGCGTCGCGCTGCGCCCAGCCGGCCAGTGCAGCGCCGGCGCTGCCAGCGGCCAGCAGGCGCAGGAACTCGCGCCGCTGCTCGTAGGCCGCACGCGGCGTGATCTCGCTGGCCACGGGGTGAAGGTGGCCCGAGCGGGCCTGTCGAGGAAGCAGCATGGTCGGTCGCCTGGTGAGGAACGCGGGAGTTCGAAGGCCGGCGCCGGGCGGGAGTTCCGTCACGGGCCGCACATCCTTGCACAACAGTCGCGGCGCGACGAGCGACCTTACAGCCCGGGCACGCGTCCCGGGCGATTCGTCAGAGGGCCGAGAAATCGGTGGACAGGATGCCGTCGTCTTCGTCGCCGTACAGGCGAAGCGCCTGGGCCGGCTTGCGGTCTCGGAAGCTCTTGCGCGCGTACAGCTTCTCCTGCGCCTGCACCGGCAGGTCGGTGATGCGCAGCACCTGGCGGGCGATCAGCACGTCGATCAGGTCTTCCAGCACGCGCACGACGTCTGCGTCGAGCCTCGCGAACTCGCTCTGCGGCGTGCTGCCCGCGCCGACGAAGGCCTGCACCTCCGGGTGGTCGGGCGGAAGGAACTCCGCGCCCGCTTCCGGGTTGCGGTGCAGGCTCAGGACGCGGCCGTCGGTGTGGCGCAGGGCATAGGGCATGGCGTTGCCGACTTTAATCGGCGCGGCGTCCTGCCGCTTACAACTGCCCGTAGGAGTGCAGGCCCGACAGGAACATGTTCACGCCGAGGAAGGCAAAGGTGGTGACCACCAGGCCGACCAGCGCCCACCAGGCGGCCACGGTGCCGCGCAGGCCCTTCATCAGCCGCATGTGCAGCCAGGCCGCGTAGTTGAGCCAGACGATCAGCGCCCAGGTCTCCTTCGGGTCCCAGCTCCAGTAGCCGCCCCAGGCCTCGGCGGCCCACAGCGCGCCCAGCACGGTCGCGATCGTGAAGAAGGCGAAGCCGACCGCGATGGCGCGGTACATCACGTCGTCGAGCAGTTCCAGCGACGGCAGCTTGGCGACGATCGGCCGGCGCAGTGCCAGCGTCAGCGCGAAGAAGGCACCGACGCCGCCGATCAGGCGCATCGCCGAGCCGAGCGAACCCACCGTTTCGGCCTGCAGCGGCGCGAACGCCGCGAAGGCGCCCAGCACCGCGAGCAGGCCCACCGGCAGGGCGATGAAGGCGACTACCAGCGCCCGCGTCGCGGCCGTCTTCAGCAGGTAGGCCCAGGCGACCATCGCCGCGAGCGCGAAGGTGCCGTAGCCGACGAAGTTGGCCGGCACATGCACCTTCATCCACCAGCTCTGCAGTGCCGGCACCAGCGGCTGGATCTCCTGCGCCTCGCGCGCCACCGTGTACCAGAGCAGGAAGCCGACCGACGCGCTGACGATCAGCATCACGAAGGCACCCAGGGAGCGCACGCTGCCCTCGCCGCTGCCGGCGTTGGCGGCCCGGCCGCTGGCGGTGCTGGCGGCGCGCTGCAGGTAGTTCGCCTCGAAGTACAGGTAGAACAGCGCCGTCATCCAGGCGAACAGGACGAACACCTCGTAGAGGTTGCTGACCGGGATGTGCCCGATGTCGGCGCCGATCTGGTGGCTCTCGTACCAGCGCACCATGGTGCCGGTGAGCGCCATGAACACCGCGCCCCAGGCCAGCAGCGAACCGATCTTCTCGGCGGTGGCCTGGCTGTCGCGCTGCTTGAGGAAGCCGATCCAGTAGAACAGCGTGCTCATGAAGAACAGCGTGCACATCCACAGGATCGCGGTCTGGCTCGCGAACAGGTACTTCAGCAGGAACAACTGCTGCCCGGCCTCGAGGTCGGCGCCGAACCCGTCGGTCGCGCGGCTGTAGAGGCCGATCGCGAGGAAGCTGGCCAGCGCGACGGCGATCGCCAGACCGCGCAGCGGCCCCCAGAACCAGCCCAGGCCGATCACGAGCGGCGTGGCGCCGGCCAGAATGCCGAGCTCGTAGCCGTCCATGTGCGCGCCGTAGCGGCTGAAGGCATGGCCGGCACCGGCCACCACCAGCAGCGCGAAGATCCAATCGAACGCGCTGCGCTGCGCGAAGTAGCCGCCGCGGCCGATCGTCAGCGTGGCGGTCTGGGGGGTCGTGGTGTTCATGCGCTTCCCTTCGGTAGCAGGCTGTCGCGGAGCTGTTCGAACTCGCGGTCGGTGTCGAGCGTCTGGCGGGTCGACGACAGCGCGGTGGTCAGGCGCGTGCCGCCGCTGTCGGGTGCGTCCTCGAGCCACACCCACAGCCGGCGTTCGCGCACGTAGAGCATCGCGAACACGCCGACGATCAGGAACAGGCAGCCGAGATAGACCAGCGTCTTGCCCGGCGTGCGCGTCACCTGGAACACGCTGGCCTGCACCTGGGTGTAGTCGTCCAGCGCCAGCAGCACCGGCGCCGGATAGAAGAAGGCATCCGAGAGGGACAGCACGGCCTGCGTCATGAAGGCCTGCGTGGCCTCGTCGGGCACCAGGGGCTTGAGTGAGGCACGCTCGCGCGTCAGGTTCAGCAACTCGAACAGCGTGCCGTTGAGGATGCGCAGCAGCACTTCCGAGGTGCGCTCGCGGTCGGCTTCCGGCACGCTGGCCTCCAGGAAGCCCGACAGCGCCTGCAACCCGCCGACCGCCGGCTCGCCGGCACGCACCGGCTCGATGCCGGCGTACAGGTCCAGCGCGCGCCGCGCCGATACCGCCAGCTGCTCGGACAGTTCGGGCTTGTCGGCCGGCGTGGCGCGGGCCACGTAGCGCTGCACCGCGGCCTCGCGCAGCGCGCGCTCGGTCAGACCGCCGCGCAGCCGCATCCAGCCGGCCAGGCCATCGGCGTCGTCCGCCGGGATTCGGAGATAGCGGAACGGCTCGTCGGGCGTCTCGCGCACGCCGGCGAGGAAGACGCGCTGGCCGTCCAGCGTCAGCGGCAGCATGTAGTTGTTGTACTCGCGGGCCTGGCCGGCCGCGTCGCGCAGCTTGTAGCTGATCGACGGGCCGACGTTCTGCAATGTCTTCTCGGTGCGCGTCTTCGCGCCCGAACCGAGGTGGCTCTCGAGCCGGTTGACGAGATCGACCTTGCGCACGTCGGTACCGCCACTCGCATCGACCGCCGCGAGGTTCTCGACGTTGATGACGCGCAGCCCGGTGAAATCGAGGCCGAGCGTCTGGCCGTCGCGCTCGCTCTGGATCCTGGTCTCGGTGCCGACCTCGCCGTCCATCTGGAACGGCGTCCCGCCGCCCAGCGGCCAGCCCTGCAGTTTGAGCTTCGAGCCGCCGTCCTCGAAGCTCGACAGGTAGATCATCACGCCGCGATGCTGCACCGGCTCGTTGACCTTGACCGTCGCACTGCGCGTGGCACCGGTGTCGCGGTCGTGCAGCACGATGTCGCTCGCGAAGCGCTTGGGCATGCCGGTCGGGTAGAAGTCGACCAGGAACTTCTTCAGCTCGATGTCGAAGGGCAGCGGCTGCAGCACCACGCCGTCCTTCAGCTGGATCACCGCGGTACCGCCGCGCTGGCCTTCGCCGACCAGGATGTTGCCGCGGTAGGTGGGGTTGCCCTCAGACAGCACGTGCTCGGCCGGCACGTTGCGCAGCAGGCCGGCGCCAGGCCAGGCCGACTTGCCGAACAGCGCCATCTGCGCACGCACCACCAGGTCGCCGTCGAACAGTCCGCCGATGCAGATCAGCACGATCGCCGAGTGCGCGGCCAGGTAGCCGAGCTTGTTGGCGGCGCCCTTCCGGGCCGCCACCATCACCCCGCCCTCGCGTTCCTGCAGCTTGGCCTTCCAGCCGCTGGTGGCCAGCAGCGCGGACACCCGGGCCAGCACGTCGGCGCGCGGTTCGTCGAGCGTGCCTTCGGCGCGGTGGTGGAAGGACTTGAGGCTGCTCGCGCGGATCTGCTCCTTGTAGGCCTTGAGATCGAGCAGGATCTTCGGCGCGTTGCGCGCGATGCACAGGCTGGTCGACGCGACCAGGAAGGCCAGGATCAGCAGGAACCACCAGGCGCTGTAGACCGCATAGAGGTCGAGCGCATCGAACACCCGCGCCCAGAACGGCCCGAACTGGTTGACATAGCTGTTCATCGACTCGCGCTGCCGCACCACGGTGCCGATGACCGAGGCGATGCAGATCACGGTCAGCAGCGTGATCGAGAAACGCATCGACGACAGCACCTCGACCGCTTCGCGCAGCGTGCGCGAACGGGTCGGCAGTTCGAGGCCGGTGGTGCTGACGGTCATGAGGAGGGATCGATTCGACTCAGGGCGAACAGGCAGAGGCGGCAGCGGCCCGAAAGTTCAACCGCAGCAGCCGTTGCGGGGCGATTCGGTGTCGTCGGGCCAGGCATCGCACAAGCGCGAAGGCCGGCGTAGCGCCGGCCTTCTGAAAATCGCGCGAACGCGCCGCGGTCAGCGCAGCCCGGCGATGTAGTCGGCGACGGCCTTGAGCTCCTTGTCGCTGAGCTTGGCCGCGATGACGCTCATCTGCGCGTTGTTGTTGCGCACGCCACCACGGAAGGCCACCAGTTGCGCCTCGGTGTAGTCGGCATGCTGGCCGCCGACGCGCGGGTACTGGGCCGGGATGCCTGCCCCGGTCGGGCTGTGGCAGCCGGCACAGGCCGGCACCTGCTTGTCGGCGATGCCGCCGCGGTAGATCTGCTGGCCCAGCGTCACCGTGTCCTTGTGCTTCGCGAAGCCCGGCTTGGCCTGCTTGCTGCCATAGAACGCCGCCACGTTGCGCATGTCGTCCTCGCTCAAGGTCGATGCGAAGCCCTTCATGATGGCGTTGTTGCGCTTGCCCGACTTGAACTCGGCCAATTGCTTGGCTAGGTACTCGGGGTGCTGGCCGGCCAGGATGGGGTTGGCCGGGCTGCCACGCGAGCCGTCGGCGGTGTGGCAGGCGGCACAGACCGCCGTGGAGATCGCCTCGCCCTTCTTGAGGTCGGGCTTGGCAGGCGCCTTGGCCTCCTCCGCCAGAACCGGGGTCACGAGGGCGGCGGCCAACAGGAACGACAGGAAAGACTTCATGGGCGAGCGATGGAGGAGTGGGTGGCGAACGGGTCCGACCCGTCGGCTAACCGTCGATTTTACAATGCCGCATGAACTCGCCCACTCCGGCGGTCCCGGACCCCGCCAAAGTGGCGCTGGCCTGGACCCACACCGCCCGCTTTCTCACCACCGCCGCGCGGATGGAACACCTGCCGGTCAACGAGCTGCCGGAGATCGCCTTCGTGGGCCGTTCGAACGCCGGCAAGTCCACCGCGATCAACCTGCTGACGCAGCAGAAGCGGCTGGCCTTCGCATCGAAGACCCCCGGCCGCACCCAACACATCAACCTGTTCTCGCTCGGCCCGAAGGATGCGCCCGATGCGCTGTTCGCCGACCTGCCGGGTTACGGCTACGCGGCGGTCGCGCGCGGCGCGAAGCTGCGCTGGCAGCAGGTGATGGCGGAGTACCTGGAAACGCGACGCAGCCTGTCGGGCGTGGTGCTGATGGTCGATTCGCGGCTGGGCTTCACCGAACTCGATCAGCAACTGCTGGCCTTCGTGGCGCCGCGTGTCGGCACCGGAGAGATCAAGCTGCTGGTGCTGCTGACCAAGGCCGACAAGCTCAACCGCCGCGAGGCCGATGCCTCGCTCGCCGCGGCGCAGGGCGTGCTCGGCCAGTTGGCGACCGACGATGCCGACCTGAGCCTCGCGCTGTTCTCGGCGCTGAGCCGGCGCGGTGTCGGCGACGCTGCCCAGGTGCTGCACACCTGGGCGCACGGCGCCCCGCCACCGGCGGCCGCTCCGGCAGGCTGAACGAGCCGCCGCCGGCCGCAGCCGCTCAGGGGCGACCGAGCAGCAGGTAGAGCGCGGTCTCGCCGCGCGGAGCGTAGGCCACGCCGACATAGAGCGGACCCAGCCCGGTGTCTGCACCGAGGAAGGCGCTCATGCCGCTGCGCAGGTCGCCGAGGCTCATCTGGCGGCGTTCGGCCCAGGCGTTGCCCGCCTCGAGCGAGAAGCCGGCGAAGAAGCCGCGCGTCAGCGCCGGCGGGGTCAGCCGGTAGTAGTAGCTGGCGCGGCCGAACAGCAGGTAGTTGCCCTCGACCTGGCCCGGTTCGTAGCCCGACAGGTTCTGGAAGCCGCCCAGCGCATACAGGCCGCGCCCCAGCGGCGCGGCGCGGCCGGCGAACAGGGTGCTGCCGTAGAAGTTCAAGGTGTGCTTCGCGGCCCAGGTGGTGGCGACGTTCACGTTGGCCTCGACGCGACTGAAGTCGCGCTCGACGTCGCCCGCGTCGCTGCCGTTGCGCACCCGCCCCCCGGCCACCTCGCCGACCAGCCGATAGCCCTCCTGAGCGAAGAAGGCGTAGTCGAGCTGATCGACGATGGCGCGCAGGCGCAGGCCGATCTCGCGCCGTTCGGTGTTCTCGTCGGGCGAGGCGAAATCGCGACTGACGATCAGCGTCTTGTCATTCCAGCGCTGCAGGTAGGGGCCGAGCCGCAGCTCGCCGAACTCGCCCCAGGGCTGGCCGAGGTCGATGCCCAGGCGCAGGCTGCTGCGGCGGAAGCGGCCGCTTTCGGGCCCTTCGGCGCCGGCGTAGGTGACGACCTCCCGCCGATCGACGCTGGCCGCCGGGGCGAGAAACCAGTCGTGACCCAGCGACGTGTTCCAGCCCAATGGGCGGTACCACTCGGTGGACCAGCCCGGCCGAGAGCCGATCTCGACCACGTTGCGCCACTCGCTGCCCACCTCGTCCAACCAGCGCCAGACGTGGGCAATCTTGATGTTGAAGCTGCTGCGCCCGCTGAAGTCGGTGGACAGCCCGAGCCCGAGGCGGAAGTAGTTCGGCCCCCAGGACTTCTCTTCGAGATTGAACACCACGCCGTCGTCGCCAAGGCCGGTGCGCACCAGCTGGTAGTCGACGCGGGTGTAGTCGCCGCTGGCCGCGAGGCGGCGCGCGTCCCGTTCGGCCGCGTCAGCGGTGAAGGGCGTGCCGGGACGGGTCTCCAGCAACTCGGCGAAGCGGTCCGGCCGTGTGACTTCGTTGCCGTCGAAGCTCACGAACTCCAGCACGGGCTGCGGCAGGCCGGGTTGCGCGCGCGCCTGCGCCCAGCTCTGGTAGCTGGCCTTGTCGATGCCATAGGCCTCGAGCTGCAGCACCATCTGAGCCGTCTGCAACTCGCCCAGCTCGATGAGCTCCAAGGTCTTGGCGAAATCGGCCGACGTCAGCAGGCCGAGCTGCGGCGCGATCAGCAGATCGCGCGGGCCCAGCGTCGTCAGGCTGCGCTGCACGTTCTGCTCGGTCAGGATGTTGATCATCTGCGTGGTCACGCCGATCAGCGAGCCCAGCGTATCGCGCGCGCCCAGCGGCGTGCCGATGTTGACGGCGATCACGATGTCGGCCCCCATCGCTCGCGCCACGTCGACCGGCAGGTTGTTCACCAGCCCGCCGTCGCCGAGGATTCGGCCCTCGATCTCGGTCGGCGCGAACACGCCCGGCACGCTCATGCTCGAGCGCATCGCGAGCGCCAGGTCGCCTTCCTTCAGCACCAGCGGCTGGCCGGTCTCCATGTCGGTGGCGACGGCACGGAACGGCGTGGGCAGGCGGTCGAAATCGCGCACCGCACGCACCGGCAGCGTGTAGCGGCGCAGCAGCGACTCCAGCCCGCGGCTCGACAGTGTGCCGATCGGCACCCGCAGCTCGCCGTCACGCAGGCCGATCTCGAGCGCCGAGGCGATCTCGAAGTCGGCCTCCTTGCGGCGCTGCGACAACTCGCGGCGCGCCACGCGGGTCGCGAACAGCTGGTCCCAGTCGACCTTGAGCAGCTCGCGCTCCAGGGCTTCGGCGCTCATGCCGCTGGCATACAGGCCACCGATGATGGCGCCCATCGAGGTGCCCGCGATCACATCGATCGGGATGCGCTCGCGCTCCAGCACCTTGAGCACACCCACGTGCGCGAGGCCCCGCGCGCCGCCGCCCGACAGCACGAGACCGATGCGCAGCCGCCCCTCGGGCCGCAAGGGTCGGGGTTCGACCACGGGCAAAGTGGCTCGCGCCGCGGCTGGCGCCGAAGCGGCGGGCGCAGCGGCCGGCAGCGGCGACGGGGCCGCGTCGTCCGCCGCGGCCGCTTCGGCCGCCGTCGCCGCACCGGCGATCGCCGCGAGCAGGCCCACCCGAAGCGACCACAGGATGCGGATGCGATGCATGCCGGGATTGTGCGATGGCCCTCGCAACGGCCGCCTCGTCGGCGCGCGACCGCGCCGCGCTTCAGCGCAGCGTGGTGTCGCGGCTGCGCGGCGGCGCCATCAGGGTGTCGACGGCCCGCTCGATGAGATTGCGCTCCTCGAGCGGCGCGGCCAGCCCGCCGACGGCCAGGCGCTCGAGCGCGCGCCGCGTGAGGCCGTGTGTGAGCCCGAGTTCGGCGTCGCTGAGCAGCCAGTGCTCGCGGGCCTCGTCGACCCACAGCACGCGCGCCACGGTCCAGTCGCCGCGTGCGACCAGCCGGCACCAGGTGCCGACCGCCAGGTGCTGCAACCAGCCGCGCGCCCCCGGCATCGGCGTCTCGGGCATCAGCGCCGCCGGCACGGTGTCGAGCGTCGCGATGTCGAACATCGAATCGCCGGCCGGCACACGCGGCGCGTTCCCGTCCGGCAATTCCTCTTCGCGCATCTGGCGCACGATCTCCTCGGGCGTCAGCGCCGGCGCGACGGCACTCCCGATCGGCCGCAGCAGCTCGGTGTGGCGCGCCATCAAGGCGGCCAGCACGGCGTCGCGCTGGGGTGGTGGCGTCGCGATGCGCGCCATGCCCTGCTGCAGCCGCTGCACCAGGCCCGGCACCGCGGCCAGCAGACGGCGGCGGTCGTCATCGTTGCGCAGCGGCGCGAGGCTGGCCAGCAGCTCCGGCACCACCGCCAGCAGGCCGCGTGTCGTGTCGGCATGCTCGCCGTCGTTGATCAGGGCATGCGCCAGCGCTTCGGCCCAGGGTCCGGTGAGGAAGTGCTGCAGCGTGTCGTCCAGCACCACCGCGCCCGACGCGCTGGCCGGTGTGGTGCCCTCGATCCGCCACGGCGAGGTGGCATCGTGCAGTTCGAGCCGGACCTGGCGGCGCAGCGCCTCGATCAGCGTGGCCCGCCGTGCGGCGGCCTGCAGCTTGGCGATCGGCGCGGCGGCCTCGTGCCGTTCGGTGTCGAGCTCGCCGACGAGCATCGCGTCGAGCGCGGCCAGTGCCTGCGCCTGCACAGCGATCGCCGGCGTCGAAGCCTTCAAACGCGTGAACAGCTCGCCCACCTCCTCCAGCAGCTTGCACAGGCGGGGGTCGTCGTCGTCCTGGAATCCGGCGGTGTGCGATGCGAGCCGGATCATCATCTGCCAGATCGGATGCGAATGGTCTTCGAGCACCCGCGGCTCACGCAGCGCCACACGCAGCAGCGGCGACTGCAGGCTGGCCAGCACGGTGCGCACCGGCAGCGGCAGCAGCGCATCGTCAAGCACCGCACCGCTCAGGTGGGCCACCAGCAGCATGATCTCGCGGTCGTCGTCGTTGCGACCGGCCGCCTCGAGGAAAGGCAGCCGGGCCATCAGCCGGTCGGCGCCGTCCACGCCCAGGGGTCTGCGAGCCAGCACATGCACCAGGTTGCGGTCGAGCTGCTGCAGGGAGTCGGCCTCGTCCATCGGGCCGGCGCGCGTGGCGCCGTCGATGTTCGCGTGGCGTGTGGTGAGGCGGCTGCGCAGGCTGTCGAGCGCGCCCGGGCGCGTCAGGTCGTAGCCGGAGTTCGGGGGGGCAACGCGCCGCGCCGCCGGCGTCGAGCTGGCCTTCCAGGCCGCCTGGCCGACGCCCCAGTCGGCCAGGCGCCGGCCGGCGTCGATCACCACCTGCTTCAGCGCCTGCGCCAGCGGCTCGCCGCAGGCGCGCATCAGCGCCTTGCGGGCCGGCGCGCCGAGCCCCAGCACCTCGCTGGCGTCCCACACGGCGCGCACCAGCAGGTCGGGCCGCAGCAGGTTGGACGTCTTGCGCACCGCATCCTGGCCGCGCAACGTCGCGCTGCGTGCCTGAAGGTCGTGCAGCTCGAGCTCCGCCGCGTGGTCGACCAGCTGCACGGCGCGCAGCAGCTCGATGTTCTCTTCGGCCTCGGCCTCGTCGACCAGCGTCAGCGCCTCAGCCGACCACACCGGGCGCGGCGAGAGCGTGGCGCCCGCGTCGGGTGGCGCGGCCTCCAGTTCTGCGCGCCATCGCGAGGCCAGCAGCTCGCCGACCCGGCGAGCCCACAGCGGGTGGTTGTGGCGCAAGGCCTGCTCGGCGTCGTCGCGCGGACGCACCGGCAGCTCGCGCAGGGCGCTGCGGGTGGTCGGGGCGTGCAAGGCCTGCAAGGCCTCGTTCGCCACCCGGCTCATCCAGCGCGGCACCTCCGCGAGGCAGCTGTCCAGGTAGCGCTGCAGCAGTGGCGAGACGTCCATGCCCTCGATTATCCCGGGTGGGCGTGGCGACCGCCCATGAAAAAGGGCCGCATTCCTGCGGCCCTTTGTCTGACAGAACGCTGAGCAAAGCCCAGGCGGCCAGCCTCCCGGAGGAGGCCGGCAGGACATCACATGTCCATGCCCATGCCGCCCATGCCACCCATGCCGCCGGGCATGCCACCTGCCGGCGAATCGTCCTTGGGCGACTCGGCGACCATGGCTTCGGTCGTCAGCATCAGCGCGGCCACGGAGGCAGCGTTCTGCAGCGCGGTGCGGGTCACCTTGGTCGGGTCCAGGATGCCCATCTCGATCATGTCGCCGTAGGTGCCGTTGGCGGCGTTGTAGCCGTAGTTGCCCTTGCCGGCGAGCACGGCGTTCACCACCACGCTGGCTTCGTCACCGGCGTTGGAGACGATGATGCGCAGCGGCTCCTCGATCGCACGAAGGATCAGCTTGATGCCGGCGTCCTGGTCGGGGTTGTCGCCCTTGATCGTGCCGGCGGCCTGCTTGGCACGCAGCAGCGCCACGCCACCACCGGCCACGATGCCTTCTTCCACCGCGGCACGCGTGGCGTGCAGGGCGTCTTCGACACGGGCCTTCTTCTCCTTCATCTCGACTTCGGTGGCTGCACCGACCTTGATGACGGCCACGCCGCCGGCCAGCTTGGCCACGCGCTCCTGCAGCTTCTCGCGGTCGTAGTCGCTGGTGGCTTCCTCGATCTGCACGCGCACTTGCTTGACACGTGCCTCGATGTCGCCCGCGGCGCCGGCGCCGTCGATCAGCGTGGTGTTTTCCTTGCCCACCTCGACGCGCTTGGCCTGGCCCAGATCGGCCAGCGTGACCTTCTCCAGCGTCAGGCCCACTTCCTCGGCGATGACCTTGCCGCCCGTCAGGATGGCGATGTCTTCCAGCATGGCCTTGCGACGGTCACCGAAGCCCGGGGCCTTGACGGCGACGACCTTCAAGATGCCGCGGATGGTGTTGACCACCAGGGTCGCGAGCGCTTCGCCTTCGACCTCTTCCGCAATGATCAGCAGCGGACGGCCCGACTTGGCGACCTGTTCCAGCGTCGGCAGCAGATCACGGATGTTGCTGATCTTCTTGTCGTAGAGCAGCACGAACGGGTTGTCGAGCACCGCGCTCTGCTTTTCCGGGTTGTTGATGAAGTAGGGCGACAGGTAGCCGCGGTCGAACTGCATGCCTTCGACCACGTCGAGCTCGTTGTTCAGCGACTTGCCGTCTTCGACGGTGATGACGCCTTCCTTGCCGACCTTGTCCATCGCCGAGGCGATGATCTGGCCGACGTCGTCGTCCGAGTTCGCCGAGATCGTGCCGACCTGGGCGATTTCCTTGCTGGTGGTCGTCGGCTTCGACTGCTTCTTCAGCTGCTCGACCAGGCTCACGACGGCCTTGTCGATGCCGCGCTTCAGGTCCATCGGGTTCATGCCCGCGGCCACGTACTTCATGCCTTCGCGAACGATGGCCTGCGCCAGCACGGTGGCGGTGGTGGTGCCGTCACCGGCGTTGTCCGAGGTCTTGGAAGCGACTTCCTTGACCATCTGGGCGCCCATGTTCTGGAGCTTGTCCTTCAGCTCGATTTCCTTGGCCACGGACACACCGTCCTTGGTCACGGTCGGGGCGCCGAACGAACGCTCGAGCACCACGTTGCGGCCCTTCGGGCCCAGGGTCACCTTGACCGCGTTGGCCAGGATGTTCACGCCTTCAACCATGCGCGCGCGGGCTTCACCGCCGAAAACGACGTCTTTAGCTGCCATTTGTATTCTCCGAAATCTGGTTTGCCGGCTCGCGCCGGGGAATTCTCTTGTCTGCGGCCGGCCCTTCGGACCTTGACTTCGCTGCGCGAAGTCAGCCTGCGACGAAAGTAAATCGCACGCGATTTACTTTTCGACCACGGCGAACAGGTCTTCCTCGCGCATGACCAGCAGTTCGTCGCCGTCGACCTTGACGGTCTGGCCGCTGTACTTGCCGAACAGGACGCGGTCGCCGACCTTGCAGTTCAGGGCGATGAAGTCGCCCTTGTCGTTGCGCTTGCCCGGGCCCACGGCCAGCACTTCACCCTGGTCGGGCTTCTCGGCGGCGTTGTCGGGGATCACGATGCCCGAAGCGGTCTTGGTTTCCTGTTCGAGGCGCTTGACGATCACGCGATCGTGCAAAGGACGAAGTTTCATCGCATCTCCTTGATGGGTATCGAATGTCTATGGACTTATTTCGCGCAGTTAGCGCAAACTCACATTGCGCAACCCAGAGCGGAGATACCGCTTCTGGGTTTGTTAGCACTCAGTCTGCGCGAGTGCTAGCGACAGATTATAGGGGTCGCGCACGGCGTTTCAATAGCGCCGCGTCGGGAGCGTGACGAAGGCCCGCCTCGCGGCGGGCCGGGGCGTCAGACGCCTGCCGTCTCGATCTCGCCGAAGGCGTGGTTCAACCACAGCTTGAGGCGCTGGCGCTCCATCAGTCCGAGGCTCGGGCCTTCGCTGCCCGGCGAGTTGCGCGCGGCCCAGAAGCTGCTGTTGCTGGCGTCGATCTTCTGCACCACCGAGTCGTGCAGGCGCTTGAGCGTGATCACGCGGGCGCCCAGCGCCAGCGCGCGGTCCTGCTCGCCCGACTTCTCGAGCTGGCTGAAGTCGTCGCCGCGGAGCTGGTTGCGCACCAGCACGTAGCGCAGGCGCCGGCCGAAGCGGTCGAGCAGGCGCTTGAGCAGGTCGACCGAATCCTTGCCGGAGTCCATCACGTGCCAGTAATGAATGGCCACACCGGACATGTCGGCCAGGTCTAGCACGCCCGACTCGTCCATCCACTTCACCAGCGGCTCGTGGGTCTGCGCCGCCAGATCGACCAGCACGCGACGCCCGGGCGTCTCGATGGCCGCCTCGACGATCGCATCCAGCGCCTCGTAGCGGTCGGCCAGCACCGGCGAGGCGTACCCCGCGTAGAAACGCATCAGCGAGCCATGCGAACGGTCGGTATCGAACCCGGTGAACGGCACCTCGTGATCGATGAGGTACTGCGCCAACAGACGCGACACCAGCGATTTGCCGACGCCGCCCTTCTCTCCGCCGATCATGTGGATCCGCGACGTGGTCGCGGTCTCGAGCGTGGGAATCTGCGTCATGCTGTTCAGCTCTCCATGGCGAAAAGCGGGACGTCGGCCGGCGGGATGCCATGTCGAGTCCGTCCCCGATGCGGATCATTGTGCAACGCAGCGACGTGCGGCACACGGCCCGGGGCCCCGAAATTGCGCCGCGTTCTGCTTCGTGACACAGCCGGTCGGCCGGGCCGGGGCGGCTTCTATCATTCGGCATGTCCTCACCCGCTGCGCCGGTCGCCCGCCCGTCCTGGCTTCAACGCTGCTTCGGTCCATGGGTCAGGCTCGTGTCGCGGGAAACGTTGCGCGCGGACCTGCTGGCCGGCCTGCTGGGCGCCGTGCTGGTGTTGCCGCAAGGCATCGCCTTCGCCACGCTCGCCGGCCTGCCGCCGCAGTACGGCCTGGCGACGGCCATCCTGCCGTGCATCGTCGCGGCGCTGTTCGGCTCCAGCCTCCATGTGATGTCAGGGCCGACGAACGCGAACTCGCTGGCGCTGGCGGCCATGCTCACGCCCCTGGCCTGGGTGCGCAGCCCCGACTACATCGAGCTGGCGCTGACCGTCACGCTGCTGGTCGGCGTGATGCAGACGCTGATCGGCGCGCTGCGCCTGGGCAGCATCGCCAACTTCATCTCGCCGGCGGCCCTGCTCGGCTTCACCGCCGGCGCCTCGGTGTTGATCGGACTGCACGCCCTGCCCGATCTGCTCGGCATGAGCTCCGGCACCGGCCTGAGGCCGATGCTCGAGGCGCTCTGGCAGCGACCGCTGGAGACGATGCATCTCGGCTCGCTCGTCGTGGCGACGGTGACGCTCGCGGTCACGCTCGCCGTGCGGCACTGGCAGCGGCACTGGCCCGCCCTGTTGCTGGGGCTGGCGGCCGGCACGCTGGTCGCCGTGCTGCTGAACGCCGGCCATGAGGACGGCACGTTCTGGCATGTCGAGCAGATCGGTGACGTACCACTGCCCTGGCCCCGTTGGCACTGGCCGGACGTCGACGTCGCGCGGCTGCGCGACCTGGTCAGCATCGCCTTCGCCCTGACGCTGGTGGCGCTCGCCCAATCGATCTCGATCGCCAAGGCCGTGGCCGCCCGCTCGGGCCAGCGCATCGACGCCAACCGCGAGTTCTTCGGACAGGGACTGTCCAACGTGGTGGGGGGTCTGACGTCGGCCTACGTCTCCTGCGGCTCCCTGAACCGTTCGATCCCCAACCTCGAGGCCGGCGCGCGCACACCGCTGGCCTCGGTGTTCTCGGCCGGGCTGCTGCTGTTGCTGGTGCTCGTGAGCGCCCCGCTGCTGGCGCTGATCCCGAACGCGGCGATCGCCGCGGTGCTGCTGCCGGTCGCCTGGAACCTGCTCGACCTGCCCGGCTGGCGGCGCCTGATGCGGCTGGAGCGCAGCGATTTCGCGATCGCCGCAGCCACCGCGGTGGCCACCGTGAGCCTGAGGCTCGAGATCGCGATCCTGCTCGGCAGCATCCTGTCCTTGAGCAGTTATCTGCAGCGCACGGCGCGACCGGCGATGCGCACGATGGGCTTCGATTCCATTGCGCCCGACCGCCCGTTCGTCGTGCTCGACGGCCAGGCCGAGGCGCTGCCGGAATGCCCGCAGCTCAAGCTGCTGCGCATGGAGGGCGCGGTCTACTTCGGTGCCGCCCAGCACGTGTCCGACACGCTGCACCATCTGCGCGCGGCACCTGCCGCCCCGCGCCATCTGCTCGTGATGAGCAAGAGCATGAATTTCATCGACCCGGCCGGGGCCCAGGTCTGGGACGAGGAGTTGCGCGCGCGCCGTGCCGAAGGCGGCGATCTCTATTTCCACCGTCCGCGCCCGCCGGTGCTGGAGCTGTGGGAACGCTCGGGATTCCTCGACACGCTCGGGCGCGACCACGTGTTCGCCGACAAGTACAGCGCGATCGCGCGGATCGTGCCGCGTCTGGACCCCGCGATCTGCGCCGGCTGCAAGGTCAGGATCTTCGGCGAGTGCGCGCTACAGCCCGGCGCGACGCCGGAACCCTGACCGACCGGCGCCGACGGCGCGCCGGATCAACTGCGCGGCTGCGGCGCCGGCGGCGGCTGCACCGACTGGGACCGCGCGACGCGCGTGGTCCCGCCGGTCGAGATCAGCACCACCTGGTCACCAGGCTGGAAGCTTTCCTTGCCCTGGGCCTGGACGATGGCGCGGCGCTCGCCGTTGCGCAACTGGACCATGATTTCAAAGGCCTGCTCGCGCGTTGCCAGCCGCTCGGTGGCGTTGCCGACCACCGCGCCGGCCACCGCACCCAGCACGCCCACCACCACGGCTTCGCGGCGGCCGCCGACCGAACTGCCGGCCACGCCACCGGCCACGCCGCCCGCCACGCCGCCGATGCCCGACTGGCTGCCGTCGACCGTCACCGGACGCACGTTGACGACCACCGCGTCCTGCACGGTCGACAGGCGCTGCGCGTCGCCGCGCTGGATCACGTCGGGACTGGTGGTGGAACAGGCGGCCAGGGCCAGCACGACGCCGGCAATCCACAGGTTCTTCATGAGAGCTTCCTTCACGCGCTACGCGATCACGGCACAACGAGTCCGCCTTCGAGGGCGTTGACGCCACGAGTCGGTTGGAGTCGCGGTACGCGGTTCCGGTTCACCCACGCACGACGGCCCGGGAGGAATTATTTCACCGCGGCCTCAACCATGCAGGCGGCTGGAGCGCGGCACGCTCGCCAGCAGGAACTCCATCTGGTCGACCAGGATGCGGCGGCCGCGCAGGATCATGTCCTCGTGCAGGCTGGGCACGTAGGGGAGGAACAGCAGGCTCATCCGCGCCTCTTCCGGCGTGCGATCGGCCTTGTGGCCGTTGCAGCCGCGACAGGCGGTGATGCAGTTCATCCAGCTGTCCCCGCCGCCGCGCGAAGTCGGCTGGATGTGCTCGCGGGTCAGGTCGTCGGCATGGAACTGGCCGCCGCAGTAGGCACAGATGTAGCGGTCGCGGACGAACAGCTTGGGATTCGACAGCGCCGGCGTCTGCCGCCAGGCGCGGCTGGGCACGCTGCCGCGCACCGCGATGATGGAGTGCACCTCGATGCGCGACTGCACGCCGGTGCGGCGCTGGATGCCGCCGCGCAGCACCACGCAGGCGTCGCCCAGCGTCCACGCGACGCCATCGCTGGCGTAGAGAACCGCCGCCTCGCGGGCGGTGATCCAAGCCTGAGGTCGGCCCGACACGTCGAGCTGCAGCACGTCCATGCACAAACTCCTTGACACGGAGCATAGAGCACGGCGGCCTGCCGCCTCAAGCGGAGCAACACCAGCGCCCCTGCGGCGGCGGCCCGTCTGCGGGGTCGGCGCGACACCGCGCGCATCCCGCGCCGGTGCGTCACGCGACGGTCACCGGCCGTTCGTAGCGGGCAGAAGGCCGCGCGTGCCGGCCATCAGCCGGGTGAGCCCGAGCAGGGCGTCGATGTTGGGTGTGGCCAGACCGAGCTTCAGGCCGATCTCGTGGACGGCGGTGACCAGCGCATCGAGTTCGATCGGGCGGCCGGCCTCCACGTCCTGCAGCATCGAGGTCTTGAAGGCCCCGAGCTTGCGTCCCACCGCCTGGCGTTCCTCGCCGCTCTGCGCGATGGGGCAGTCGATGCGCGCGCCGATGGCCGAGGCCTCGGCCATTGCGCGCAGGCAGAAGGCGTTGACCAGCGGGTCGTCGAAGATGCGGTCGGCCGTCGCGCCGGTCAGCGCCGACACCGGATTGGTCGTCATGTTGCCCCACAGCTTGAACCAGATCGCCTGGCGGATGTCGGGCGTGACCTCGACCTGCAGGCCACCGTCGCGCAGCACCTGCGCCACCGCGTCGGCGCGCGCGCTGCCGCCGCCGACCGGCTCGCCGACGATCAGCCGGTCGCCGAAGCCGTGGCGCACGAGGCCCGGCGCGGGCATGCTGCAGGTGAGGTGCACCACGCCGCCGAGCACGCGCGCCAGCGGCAGCGCAGCGGCGATGCGGCCTTCGGGATCGACGCTCGCCAGCCGCGGGTCGATGCGGCCGGCCGGCAGCGTCTGCAGGAACCACCAGGGCACGCCGTTCATCGCGGTCAGCACCGGCGTGTCGGGGCCCAGCAGCGGCGCCAGCCGTTCGGCCACGGCCGCCAGCGCCGGCGACTTGACCGCCACGATCACCAGCTCCTGCGGACCGAGCGCCGCCGCATCGTCGGCGATGTCGATCGGGTACGCGGTGACCCGGCCCGCTTCGTCCAGCCGCAGGCCGTGTTCGCGCACCGCCGCCAGCGCGGCACCCCGCGCCAGTGCGCTGACGCGGTGCCCGCCGCGCACCAGCCGCGCGGCGAGGAAGCCGCCGACCGCCCCCAGACCCACCACTGCAACCCGCATCGATCCTCCTCGCGCTCGCGCGCCATGAATCCGGGCCATGGTAAGCCTCGGTCACCTGCCAGAATCGGTGCCATGACACGACCCCGAGCCTGGCGGCAGCGTGCACTCGGGCTGCTGATCGCGCTGGTGAGCGGCACCGTCGTCGCGCAGTCTGCCGCCCCCGCATCCACCCCTTCCTCCGACCCCGCGCCCGGGATCGTCGCGCCGTCGGTCGCCGCCGCGCCGCTGCCCGTGTCGCCGTCCGCGCAACGCCTCTACGAACGCGCGCGCGGCCAGCTGCTGCAGGTGCGCACGCTGCTGAAAGGCCAGGACAGCCAGGCCTCGGTCGGCTCGGGCTTCTTCGTCAGTGACGACGGGCTGATCGTCACCAACTACCACGTCGTCAGCCAGGTGGCGCTGCAGCCCGAGCGCTACCGGCTGACCTACACCCGCGTCGACGGCCGCGAGGGCACCTTGCAGCTGCTGGGTTTCGACGCGATCCACGACCTGGCGCTCGTCAAGGCTCTGCCGCCGAACGGCCCGTCGCGCAAGAACGGCGGCGCGGTGGTCGATGCACCGGGCAGCCCGCTCGCCTTCCGCGCCGCAGGCGACGCGCTGGCCCAGGGCGAACGCATCTACTCGCTCGGCAACCCGCTCGACGTCGGCTTCGCCGTGCTCGAGGGCAACTACAACGGGCTCGTCGAGCGCAGCTTCTACCCGAGCATCTTCTTTGGCGGCGCACTCAACTCCGGCATGAGCGGCGGCCCGGCGCTCGACGAGGCCGGCCGCGTGGTGGGCGTCAACGTCGCCACGCGGCGCGACGGCCAGCAGGTGAGCTTCCTGGTGCCGGCGCCGTTCGCGCAGGCGCTGGTCGAGCGGGCACGCGGCGCGGCGCCGATCACCGCGCCGGTCTACCCGCAGCTCACCGCGCAGCTGCTCGCGCATCAGGAAGCCGTGGTGCAGCGCTTCGTCCAGCAACCCTGGCGCAGCGCCGGCCACCCGCACTACCTGATCCCCGTGCCGCAGGAAGACTTCCTGCGCTGCTGGGGGCGCAGCACGCCGGCCGACACCAAGGGCCTGGAGTTCGAGCGCTCCGATTGCGAGATGGACACGCAGATCTTCGTCAGCGGCAGCCTGCTCACCGGCTCGCTGGGCGTGCGCCATGAGGCCTACGACGGCCGCAAGATCGGCTGGCTGCGCTTCACCGAGCGCTACAGCGCGAGCTTCCGCAACGAGAGCTTCGGGCGTCGCAACCCGAAGGAGTACACCGCGCCGCAGTGCAGCGAGCGCTTCGTCGACCGCGACGGCCTGCCGCTGCGCGCGGTGCTGTGCCTGTCGGCCTACAAGCGGCTCACCGGCCTGTACGACCTGAGCGTGCTGGTCGCCACGCTCGACCAGGCCCGCGCCGGCGCGCAGGGCCGTCTCGACGCACGCGGCGTCAGCTTCGACAACGCGATGAAGCTGGCCTCGCACTACCTGCAGGGCTACAGCGTGAAGGCAGTCCCGTGAGCCGGCTCGGCCTGATCGAGCTGCTCGACCGCGACGGCGCCGTGGCGCACCGCGTGCCGGTGCTGCAGTGGCCGGTGACGATCGGCCGCGCGCTCGACTGCGACGTGGTGCTCGACGACCCGCACGCCGCGCCGCGCCACGCACTGCTCGACGCCCCGGACGGCGCGCCTCGCCTGCAGGTCGGCGACACCGTGAACGGCGTGCGCCTGGGCGGCCGCACGCTGCGGGCTGGCGAAGCCACCGCGCTCAGCGGCGGCAGCGAATGGCAGATCGGCCGCACCCGCCTGCGCCTGCGCCTGGCCGGCGAGGCCCTGGCGCCCGAACTGCCATGGGCCGCCGCGCCGCCGGTCCATGGCCGCCGCCTCGTGATCGGGTTGGTGCTGCTGCTGGCCTGGGTACTGGGCGAGCACTGGCTGCAGACCGATCCCGGCGACCCGTTCAGCAGCTACCTGCCGGTGCTGGTCGGCACGCCGGTGATGCTGGGGGTGTGGTGCTTCCTGTGGGCGCTGGGCTCCAAGCTCTTCACGCGCCACTTCGATTACCTGGCGCACCTGCAGCTCGCGCTGGGTGTGCTGCTGGCGTCGCTGCTGCTCGACGCGCTGCTGCCGCTGGCGGCCTTCGCGCTGTCCTGGGAAAGCCTGGCTCGATGCGGCGAACTGATCACGCTGGCGCTTGGCTGCGGCCTGGTGTGGGGCCACCTGAGCCTGATCCTGCCGACGCGCCGCCAGATGCTGGCGGTCGGCTTCGCGACGATGTTCGTCGTCGGCGCCGGCCTGAAGCTGGCGCTGAACCACCAGCGCAGCGACCGCTGGTTCGCGCCGCTCTACCTGAGCACCCTGGGCCCGCCGGCCCTGCGGCTGGCGCCGACGGTCGACACCCAGCGCTTCATCGAACAAGCCGGCGCCCTGCGCGCTCCACTCGAGCAGCGCGCAAAGGACACCGATGCGCCATCCTGGTTGACGCCGTTCGACGAGGACTGAGCGCGGAGCCCGGGCGGGCTCCGACACCGGCCCCAGGTAAACCCTAGGGTTCGTTAGGCGCACGGCCCTACAGAAGGACCCCATCCGCTCACACCGATGCCAGGGTTTTCTGCAAAATAGAACGATCGTTCGATTTTCATCGGAGACCCGCTTGGCCGACCCGACGCTCGATCCCGACACCCCCGCGAGCCGCGCCGTCCGCGGCGAGCCGCGCGCCCAGCCGCGCGGCCAGCACAAGGGCCAGCAGACCCGCGCGGCGATCCTCGAGGCGGCGCTCGGCCTGGCCTCGCAGATCGGCCTGGAGGGCCTGTCGATCGGTGCGTTGGCCGAGGTCACGCACATGAGCAAGTCGGGCGTGTTCGCCCACTTCGGCTCGCGCGAGGAACTGCAGATCTCGGTGATCCGCGAGTACCACACGCGCTTCGAGGACGAGATCTTCGTGCCGTCGATGGACGAGCCGCGCGGCCTGCCGCGGCTGCGCAGCCTGTTCCAGCGCTGGGTCAAGCGAGTGTCGGTCGAGGTCGACTCCGGCTGCATCTACATCAGCGGCGCGGTCGAATTCGACGACCGGCCGGGCCCGGTGCGCGACGCCCTGGTGGCCATGGTCCGCACCTGGCACCAGGCCCTGCAACGCGCGATCCGCCTCGCGATCGACGCGGGCCACCTGCGGGCCGACACCGACCCGACACAACTGCTGTTCGAGATCCACGGCCTCATCCTCGCGTTGCACCACGACGCGCGCTTCATGCGCAACCCCGGCGCCGTCGAGCGCGCGGGGCGCGGATTCGAACGCATCCTCGCAGACCACCTGACCTCGACCGCCCCGGCGATGCCGGCCCGCTGAGGCTTGGGTCTCGTCCCATTTCTTCGTTCTATCCCTCTCCGGAGCAACCGATGGCCACCTACACCCCCCCGATCCGCGACATGCAGTTCGTGATGCACGAACTGCTGGGCGTGACCGATGCGCTGAAGGCCATGCCGCCCCACGCCGAAATCGACACCGACACGCTCAACGCCGTGCTCGAGGAAGGCGGCAAGTTCGCCGCCGAGGTGACCTTCCCGCTCAACGCCAGCGGCGACGAGCAGGGCTGCACGCTCGACAAGTCCACCCACGAGGTCACCGCCCCGAAGGGCTTCAAGGAGGCCTACGCGCAGTACGTCGAGGGCGGCTGGCCGGCCTTGAGCTGCGACCCGGCCTATGGCGGCCAGGGCCTGCCGATCGTGCTGAACCAGTGCCTCTACGAGATGCTCAACAGCGCCAACCAGGCCTGGACCATGTACCCCGGTCTGACGCACGGCGCCTACGAGGCGCTGCACACCCACGGCACCGACGAGCAGAAGCGCACCTACCTGCCCAAGCTGACCAGCGGCCATTGGACCGGCACGATGTGCCTGACCGAGCCGCACTGCGGCACCGACCTGGGACTGCTGCGCAGCAAGGCCGAGCCCCGGCCCGACGGCAGCTACAAGATCACCGGCAGCAAGATCTTCATCAGTTCCGGCGAGCACGACCTGGCCGAGAACATCGTTCACCTGGTGCTCGCCCGCCTGCCCGACGCGCCGCAGGGCAGCAAGGGCATCTCGCTGTTCGTGGTGCCGAAGTTCCTGGTGCAACCCGACGGCTCGCTCGGCGCGCGCAACCCGGTCTACTGCACCGGCCTCGAGCACAAGATGGGCATCCATGGCAACGCCACCGCGCAGATCAGCCTGGACGGCGCTGCCGGCACGCTGGTCGGCGAGCCGCACAAGGGCCTGGCAGCGATGTTCGTGATGATGAATGCGGCCCGCCTCGGCGTCGGCATGCAGTCGCTGGGCCTCACCGAGGTGGCGTACCAGAACGCGGTGGCCTACGCGAAGGACCGCATCCAGATGCGCAGCCTGTCGGGCCCCAAAGCGCCCGACAAGCCGGCCGACCCGATCATCGTGCACCCCGACGTGCGCAAGATGCTGCTGACCGCACGCGCCTATGCCGAGGGCGGCCGCGCGCTGTCGCTGCACTGCGCGCTGCTGATCGACCGCGAGCTCTCGCACCCCGACGAGGCGGTGCGCAAGGATGCGGCCGACCAGGTGGCGCTGCTGACGCCGATCGTCAAGGCCTTCCTGACCGACAACGCCTGGCTCGCCACCTCGCACTGCCTGCAGGTCTACGGCGGCCACGGCTACATCCGGGAATGGGGCATGGAGCAGTACGTGCGCGATGCCCGCATCAACATGATCTACGAGGGCACCAACACCATCCAGTCGCTCGACCTGCTGGGCCGCAAGGTGCTGGCCGACAACGGCGCGAAGCTGAAGAAGTTCGGCCAGCTGATCGTCGACTTCGTCGAGGAAGAAGGCGTGGTCGAGGCGATGCAGGAGTTCGTGAACCCGCTCGCCGACCTGGGTGACAAGGTCACCAAACTGACCAGCGAACTGGGCATGAAGGCCTTCGGCAATGCCGACGAGGTGGGCGGCGCGGCGGTCGACTACCTGCGCATCGTGGGCCACCTGGTGTTTGCGTACTTCTTCGCGCGCTCGGCCAAGATCGCGCTGGAGAAGCAGGGCTCCGGCGACCCCTTCTACACCGCCAAGCTCGCCACCGCGCGCTTCTACTTCGCCAAGCTGCTGCCCGAGACCGCCGGCCTGATCCGCACCGCACGCAGCGGCGTCCAGCCGCTGCTCGCGATGGACGAGGCACTGTTCTGAAACACGAGGAGACGATGATGAAACACGTGATCACCGCCTGTCTGCTGTCGTTCGCCGCCCTCGCCGCCCAGGCCCAGGCCACGCCGGCCGGCCTGTGGAAGACCGTCGACGACGACACCGGCAAGGAGAAGTCGCTGGTGCGCATCGCCGAGTCCGGCGGCGTGTACACCGGCAAGGTCGAGAAGCTGCTCGACCCGGCCCGCCAGGACGCCAGGTGCGACAAGTGCAGCGACGAACGCAAGGACCAGCCGGTACTGGGCATGACGATCATCCGCAACATCAAGCAGAGCGCCGGCGACGCGGCGCTGTGGGACGGCGGCGAGATCCTCGACCCGAACAACGGCAAGACCTACAAGCTGCGCGTGAAGCCGGTCGACGGCGGCCAGAAGCTCGAGGTGCGCGGCTACATCGGCGCGCCGCTGCTCGGCCGCACGCAGACCTGGACGCGCGTCGAGTGAGCCGCGGCGTCCACGCCCCGAACGATGAATCACTGGAGAACACCGAAATGAGTCGATTCCAAGTCCGCAAGGTCGCCGTGCTCGGCGCCGGCGTGATGGGCGCGCAGATCGCCGCCCACCTCGTCAACGTGAAGGTGCCGGTCGTGCTGTTCGACCTGCCCGCCAAGGACAGCCCGAAGTCCGGCATCGCGCTGAAGGCGATCGAGAACCTGAAGAAGCTCAAGCCGTCGCCGCTGGGCCTGGCCGAAGACGCGGCGCTGATCCAGCCGGCCAACTACGAGGAGCACCTGGCGCTGCTCGGCGAATGCGACCTGGTGATCGAGGCGATCGCCGAGCGCATGGACTGGAAGCTCGACCTGTACACCAAGATCGCGCCGCATGTGGCGCCGCGCACGATCCTGGCGTCCAACACCTCGGGCCTGTCGATCACCACGCTGTCGGCGGCGCTGCCCGAGAGCCTCAAGCCGCGCTTCTGCGGCATCCACTTCTTCAACCCGCCGCGCTACATGGCGCTGGTGGAGCTGATCGACACGCCGACCACCGACGACCGCGTGCTCGACGAGCTGGAGAGCTTCGTCACCACCTTCCTCGGCAAGAACGTGGTGCGAGCCAAGGACACGCCGAACTTCATCGCCAACCGCGTGGGTATCGCCGGCATGCTGGCGACGATCAAGGAGGCCGAGACCTTCGGCCTCAGCGTCGACGTGGTGGACGACCTCACCGGCAAGAAGCTCGGCCGCGCCAGCAGCGGCACCTTCCGCACCGCCGACGTGGTGGGCCTGGACACGATGGCGCACGTCATCAAGACGCTGCAGGACAACCTGGCCGACGACCCCTTCTACCCGAGCTACGCGACGCCGCCGGTGCTGTCGGCGCTGATCGCCAAGGGCGCGCTCGGCCAGAAGGTCGGCGCCGGCTTCTACAAGAAAGTCGGCAAGGACATCCTGCGGCTCGATCCCGCGAAGCAGGATTACGTGCCCGGCGGAGGCAAGGCCGACGAGATCGTCGCGCGCATGCTGAAGAAGCCGCCGGCCGAGCGCCTGAAGCTGCTGCGCGAAAGCAGCAACCCGCAGGCGCAGTTTCTGTGGGCGATCCTGCGCGACGCCTTCCACTACGCGGCAGTGCATCTGGAGGACATCGCCGACAACGCGCGCGACGTCGACTTCGCGATGCGCTGGGGCTTCGGCATGCAGCAGGGTCCGTTCGAGCTGTGGCAGGCCGCCGGCTGGCAGCAGGTGGCGGGCTGGGTGCAGGACGACATCGCCGCCGGCAAGGCGCTGTCGAAGGCGCCGCTGCCGACCTGGGTGTTCGACGGCCCGGTGGCCGAGCGCAGCGGCGTGCACACGCCAGAGGGTTCGTGGTCGCCATCGCGCCAGGCCTTCGTGCCGCGCAGCGTGCTGCCGGTCTACCAGCGCCAGCCCTTCCCCGAGAGCGTGCTGGGCAGCGGTGCGATCGATGCGCTGAAGAGCGGCACCGAGCTGTACCGCAACGACGAAATCCGCGTCTGGACGCTCGACGGCGAGGTGCTCATCGCGTCGATCACCGCCAAGCTGCACCTGATCAGCCCGACGGTGACCGAAGGGCTGCTGAAGGCGGTCGAGATCGCCGAAGAGAAGTTCCAGGGTCTGGTGATCTGGTCGCCCGACGACGTGTTCTCGGCCGGCGCCAACCTCGAGGCGCTGATGCCGGTGTTCATGAAAAGCGGCGCCAAGGGCATCGCGCCCGAAGAGAAGAAGTTGCAGGACGCGATGCTGCGCATCCGCTATGCCGGCGTGCCGGTGGTCGCCGCGGTGCGCGGGCTGGCGCTGGGTGGCGGCTGCGAGCTGGCCATCCACAGCGCGCGGCGCGTGGCGGCGATGGAGAGCTACATCGGCCTGGTGGAAGTGGGCGTCGGCCTGATCCCAGGTGCCGGCGGGCTGACCTACATCGCGCGGCGCGCGGCCGAGATGGCGAACGCCGGCAACGCGAACGCCGACCTCCTGAAGTTCGCGACCGACGGCTTCACCAGCGCCGCGATGGCCAAGGTGGGCACGAGCGCACTCGAGAGCCGCAAGCTCGGCTACCTGATCGACGGCGACGTGATCGTGCCGCACAAGGACGAGTTGCTCTACGTGGCGACCCAGCAGGCCAAGGCACTGTTCGCGTCGGGCTACCGCGCGCCGGTGAAGCGGCTGTTCCCGGTGGCCGGCCGCAGCGGCATCGCCACCATCAAGGGCCAGCTCGCCAACATGCGCGACGGCGGCTTCATCAGCGCCCACGACTTCCACATCAGCGCGCTGATCGCCGACGTGGTGTGCGGCGGCGAGGTCGACGCCGGCTCGCTGGTCAGCGAGGAGTACCTGATGGCGCTGGAGCGCAGGCACTTCTGCGGTCTGCTGGAACACCCCAAGACCCAGGAGCGGATCATGGGCATGCTGCAGACCGGCAAGCCCGTTCGCAATTGACCACCCCCGTTGCGGCTTCGCCGCTCCCCCTCCAGGGGGCGCCGCTGGCGGACCGGCCGAGCCGGATCCGCGGCGGCCACTCGATAGGCCAGATGGAGCACAGAGATGAGCAATAGACAAGTTCAGGACGCCTACATCGTCGCCGCCACCCGCACCCCGATCGGCAAGTCCGGTCGCGGCTACTTCCGCAACACGCGGCCCGATGACCTGCTGGTCGCCGCAGTGCTGAGTGCATTGCGCCAGGTGCCCTCGCTCGACCCGAAGGCGATCGAGGACGCCATCGTCGGCTGTTCCTTCCCCGAGGGCGAGCAGGGCATGAACATGGCGCGCGCCGCGATGGTGCTGGCCGGTCTGCCGCACTCGGTGGGCGGCGTGACGGTCAACCGCTTCTGCGCCTCGGGCCTGACCGCGGTGCAGATGGCCGCCGACCGCATCCGCGTCGGCGAGGCCGACGTGATGATCGCCGCCGGCGCCGAGTCGATGAGCATGGTGCCGATGGGCGGCAACAAGCCCTCGTTCAACCCGGCCGTGTTCGAGAAGGACGAGAACGTCGGCATCGCCTACGGCATGGGCCTCACGGCCGAGAAGGTGGCGGCGCAGTGGAAGGTGAGCCGTGAGGCGCAGGACGCCTTCGCGCTGCAGTCGCACCTGCGCGCGCTCGCGGCCCAGGCGGCCGGCGAGTTCACGAACGAGATGACGCCGATCGACGTGATCGACCGCTTCCCGAACCTGGCCACCGGCGAGGTCGGCAGCAAGACCCGCACGGTCACCCTCGACGAAGGCCCGCGCCCCGACACCTCGCTCGAAGGCCTGGCCCGACTGCGCCCGGTGTTCGCCGCCAAGGGCTCGGTCACCGCGGGCAACAGCTCGCAGACCAGCGACGGCGCCGGCGCGCTGATCCTCGCCAGCGAGAAGGCGGTGCGGCAGTTCGACCTGAAGCCGCTGGCGCGCTTCGTCAGCTACGCGATCCGCGGCGTGCCGCCCGAAATCATGGGCATCGGCCCGATCGAGGCGATCCCGCTGGCGCTGAAGCACGCCGGGCTGAAGCTCGACGACCTGGGCTGGATCGAGCTGAACGAGGCCTTCGCGGCCCAGGCGCTGGCGGTGATCGGCAGCGTCGGGCTCGACCCGGCCAAGGTCAACCCGATGGGCGGCGCCATCGCGCTCGGCCACCCGCTGGGCGCCACCGGCGCCATCCGCTCGGCCACCGTCGTGCACGCGCTGCAACGCCACCAGCTGAAGTACGGCATGGTGACGATGTGCGTGGGCATGGGGCAGGGGGCGGCGGGCATCTTCGAGCGGGTGTGAATCCCCCCGTTGCGGCTGCGCCGCTCCCCCCAGGGGGCGCCGCTGGCGGACCGGCGGAGCCGGATCCGCGGCGGCCACTCAGCTGGCCGAGGCGGCACATCCTGCTGGCCGGCATGGCCGCCGTCGCGGCCGGCGGACTGGCCGGCTGCGCGCCGGGCCGCGTCGAGCGTTTCGCGACCTGGGCCGAGGCGCGCAATGCGGTGTTCGCGCTGGCACAGCCGGGCTCGCGCTGGCGCAGCGGCGGCGCCTGGTCGCTGAGCCAGACGCTGCAGCATCTGGCGCAGAGCATCGAGGGCTCGCTGGCTGGCTATCCCCAGTCGAAGCCGGCCTGGTTCACCCACACGCTGGGCGCGGCGGCCCATGCGCTGTTCGACGCGCGCGGCCGCATGACGCACCCCCTGGACGAGCCGATTCCCGGCGCACCTGTGCTGGCACCCGAGGTGCCGGCCGATGCGGCGGCACTGCGCCTGCTGCGCGCGATGGACGCGTTCGAGTCGCACGACGGCGCGCTGGCGCCGCACTTCGCCTACGGCGCACTCGACAAGCCGGCTTACGCCCGCGCCCACCAGATGCACCTGGCCGCCCACTGGCAGCAATTCGAGGAGACCCGGCTCGCCTGAAGCGCCTCGCCGGATCGACCTCGCCCCCGTACGACCCACCGGAGACCCGACATGAGCAACGACGACATCCTGAGCCACACCGAAGCCGGCGTGCTGACGCTGACCTTCAACCGCCTCGACAAGAAGAACTCCATCACCGCGGCGATGTACGCGGCGCTGGCCGACGCGCTGGCCGCGGCCCGCGACGACGCCGCGGTGCGCACTGTGGTGATCCAGGGCCACGAGCTGATCTTCAGCGCCGGCAACGACCTCGCCGATTTCCTGAACGACCCGCCGGCCAGCCCCGACGCGCCGGTGTGGCGCTTCCTGCACGGCCTGCGCAGCTTCCCCAAGCCGCTGGTGGCCGGCGTCTGCGGCGCGGCGGTCGGCATCGGCACCACGCTGCTGCTGCATTGCGACCTGGTCTACGCCGGAGACAACGCGAAGTTCAGCCTGCCCTTCGTGAACCTGGGCCTGTGCCCCGAGGCGGCGTCGAGCCTGCTGCTGCCGCGACGCCTCGGCCACGCGCGCGCCGCCGAGGCGCTGCTGCTCGGCGAGCCCTTCGGCGCCGAGCAGGCGGCGGAGTGGGGCCTGGTGAACCGCATCCTGCCGCCCGGCGAGGTGAACAACTTCGCGCAGGCGCAGGCGCGCAAGCTGGCCGACAAGCCGCAGAGCGCGCTGGTCGCCACCAAGCGCCTGATGAAGGCCGCATCGGCCGATGCGGTGGCCACGGCGATGGCCGCCGAGGGCGAGGTGTTCGGCCCGCTGTTGCGCGGGCCCGCGGCGCGCGAGGCCTTCTCGGCCTTCATGGACAAGCGCAAGCCGGACTTCAGCAAGGTCTGAGGCTGCGCGCCTCTGCCACCTCATCCTTTCCGTCACCGAGGAAGCTGCCATGACGACGTCACCGACCCTGCGCGACAAGACCCTCTTCATCACCGGCGCCAGCCGCGGCATCGGCTTGGCGATCGCCAAGCGCGCCGCGGCCGACGGCGCGCGCATCGCGATCGTCGCGAAGACCACCGAGGCCAACCCCAAGCTGCCCGGCACCATCTACAGCGCGGCGGCCGAGATCGAGGCCGCGGGCGGCCAGGCGCTGGCGATCGCCGGCGACATCCGCGACGAGGCCAGCGTGCTGGCCGCGGTGGCGCAGACGGTCGAGCGCTTCGGCGGCATCGACATCCTGGTCAACAACGCCAGCGCGATCAGCCTCACGCCGACGCCGATGACGCCGATGAAACGCTTCGACCTGATGTTCGGCGTCAACGTGCGCGGCACCTACCTGTGCACCCAGGCCTGCCTGCCGCAACTGCTGAAGAGCGCCGCGGCCGGCCGCAACCCGCACGTGCTGAACATGAGCCCGCCGCTGTCGATGAAGCCGCACTGGTTCAAGAACCACGTGGCCTACACGATGGCGAAGTACGGCATGAGCGAATGCACGCTGGGTCACGCGGCCGAGTTCAGGAGCCAGGGCATCGCCGTCAACAGCCTGTGGCCGCGCACCGCCATCGCCACCGCGGCGCTGCAGATGATCCCGGGCATCGACATCGCCCGCTGCCGCACGCCGGAGATCCTGGCCGACGCCGCCTGGCTGGTGCTGACCAGCGACGCGAAGGCCGTGACCGGCAACTTCTTCATCGACGACACGCTGCTCGCGCAGCACGGCATCACCGACCTCGAGCAGTACAGCGTCACGCCCGGCACGAAGGATTTCGTGCTGGACTTCTTCGTCGATTGATCGACTGGTCTCTCGCCGGCCCGGCCGGTCCATGCCGCTGCGCGACGGCGCCGAGGCCGGCGCCGTCAGCACCACCCCCCTTCATCACAGCTTCCTGATGTCGTGCAGCGCCGACGGCACCGGCCAGCCGGCCTCCTGGCACACCCGCACGATGGCCTCGTTGGTGTCGAAGTACACCTGCCAGTAGTGGTCGGTGTGGGTGTAGGGGCGCACCGCGATCTGCGGGCCCTCGAGCCTGAAGTCGAGCAGGTTCACCTCGGGCGGCATGTCCTTGGAGATATTCGGGATCTGCGCCACCGCGGCCTTCAGGCGCGCGATCGCATCGAGCGGATCGACACCGTTGGCCAGCTGCGCCACCCGCTCGACCCGCCGCACCGGCAGCACCGAGAAGTTCTGGATCGTGTCGCCGAAGATCTTGCCGTTGCCCAGGATCGTCATCACGTTGTCGGGCGTCACGATCGTGGTCCCGAACAGCCCGAGCTCGCGCACCGTGCCCACCACGCCGCCGATGCTGACGAAATCACCCACCTTGAAGGGCCGCAGGATCAGCATGAAGGCGCCGGCCGCGAAGTTGCCGAGCAGCCCGCTCCATGCCGCGCCGATCGCCACGCCGGCACCGGCCAGCATCGCCGCGAACGAGGTGGTCTCGATCCCGAAGTAGCCCAGGATGCCGAGCACCAGCGCGATGTTCAGCGCGATGGCGATGATCGATCCCAGGTACTTGGTCAGCGTCGGGTCGACGTGGTTGCGGTTCATGCCGGCCTGCACCAGCGCGATCACCCGGCTGATCATCCAGCGGCCGATGATCCAGAACGCGAGCGCGGCCAGGATCTTGAGGCCCACCGCGGTGACGGTGGTGCCGAGGAAAGTCTGTATCGCTTCGGTGTCCATGGAATCCTCCCTTTGATGAAATTCGTGTTGTCGTTCGATTGATCGGTCAATGCGGGTCGGTCGGCCGCGGCCCGCAGGCCACGCCGGGTGGATCGCTGTTGCTGCCGCCGGCGGCAAGCTCGACGGCGGTGCGCTCACGCACTCCGCCGTCGCAGTCGGTGAACGCGACCGGGTCGAGCTCCGCCGTGCGGCGCAAGGCCAGGTTCGCATCCGACTCGATGGGCTGACCCCGACGGTCGAGCAGGCGCAGCATGTCCTCGCCCTCGCCGCCGGATGGCGCCACCGCGAACAGCAGCGTGTCCGTCTCGCCGCGCAGCATCAGCAGCGTGCCGGCAGCATTCAGCTTCCAGCGGCCGAGCTCCGAGTACGGCCCGTCGGGCTTGCCGAGGTAGGTGCGGCGCAGGCGGTACAGCCCGTCCGCGCGCAGCGTGAGTGTCTGCGCCACGCCGGGGCAGTCGGCACAGGGCATCACGCCGGCGAAGGTGGCGGGTACGGGCATGGCCGGCTGCTGCGCCCGCAGCCCGGTCGCGACGCCGGCCGCGAGGGCCAACGCCATGCACGGCGCGAGCAAGCGCCGCCGCCGACATGGCGCGGCCGACGCCACCGCCGCTGCGCCGCCGAACGTTCTTCGAGTCATGGGCCGCCCTCGCTCCAGTCCCTGCCGGATCCCACCGCTTTGTAGCCGATTTCCAGGCTTGTTCCGCACGACGGCACCCGCATTTCGCCTCGATCCGACTGTCATGCGCCGGAACACCCGCAACCGCCCGCTGGCGCACCGGCACCTGCGGTGCTAGCGTCACCCCAGCGGGCGCCTTCGACGCCCGGGCCTGAAGGAGACTCCCCATGGAAATCGTCGGCGGCTGCCTGTGCGGCAAGGTTCGCTATCACGGCTCTGCGCAACCGGTGTTCACTGCCGTGTGCCACTGCAAGCACTGCCAGAAGCAGTCGGGCACCTCGTTCTCCATCGTGCTCGGCCTGCCGCGAGAGAGCCTGGTGATCGAAGGCGGCCCGGTGTCCACCTACCGCGACACCGGCGAGAGCGGCCTGCCGGTGGATCGCAAGTTCTGCCCCAACTGCGGCTCGGCGATCGTCTCCGAGGTGGCGGCCGCCCCCGCCCTCACCTTCCTGAAGGCCGGCACGCTGGACGACACCTCGGGCCTGCAGCCGCAGATGGAAATCTGGTGCGACCACGCCCAACCCTGGGTGGCGCAGGACCCGGGCCGCGCCCGCATGCCGGCCAATCCGCCGCTGGGCTGACAAGCCGAGAACGCCGCGGCGCGGCCGGCGCCGCACGCCCATCAGTCGACGAACTCGACCGCCAGTCCCGGCAGATCGATGCCGCGCAGCACCGTGTGCCAGGCCTGGCCCGCACGCACCGGCTGCGCGGTGGTGAGCGTGCCGGTGGTCACCAGCTCGCCGGCCTGCAGCGGCGGCGCCTGCGTCTGACGCGCCAGCACGCCGACCAGATGGGCCAGCGCGGCCAGTGGGCTGCCCAGCACGTTGGCGCCCACGCCCACCTCGCGCACGCTGCCGTCGCACACCAGCTCCACCGAGAAGGCCGCCAGCGCCGAGCGCAGGCTGGGCTGCAAGCGCGCCACCGCCTGCGGCTCGCCGATCAGCAGCGCGCCGTGCAGTGCGGCGTCGGCCACGGTGTCGGCAGCGCGGAACTTCCAGCCGGGGAAATGCGACTGCACGATCTCAAACGCGTGCGCCACCCAGTCGATGCAGTCCAGCAGTACCGCCGGGTCGGCGCCCACCGGCGGCGCGCGATGGAAGTGCAGCACGATCTCGGGCTCGATCTTCGGCTCGGCGAACGGCGCCAGCCGGCACACGTGCCGCCCGCCCGCCACGTGCACCACGGTGCGGTCGTAGACGTGGGCCCACACCGGATCGCGCACGCCGTACAGCGACCACATGTCCGGGTTGGTGAAGCCGATCTTGCGACCGACCGCGTGCGCGCCTTCGCGCAGCCGCGCCTCGTGCACGAGCTGCGCCACCGCGTAGGCGGCCGGCACGTCGAAGCCGTCGAGTTGCGACGTGAAGGGCTCGATCTGCCGGGTCGCGTCCTGTGCGGCCTGGATCTGCCGGGCCAGGGCGTCGAGAGAGGGCGGTGCGATCGTCATCGTCATGCGTGCATCCCGGAGGCGTCGCTCGAAATCGACGTCGGCACGCTAGCGGCGCCGATCGAACAAAGTCAATCCCTTCTCCTGCCACGAACCGCGGCCTTGATCCACGTCAGCACCGCACTCACCGCGCGGCGAGATGATGAAGCCGGCTTCACTCCAGGAGAAACGCCATGAATGCCAATGTGGGAACCCTCGACCGCGGCGCGCGCATCGTCGTCGGTGTCGCGTTGATCGCCGCCACCGTGGCGGGCGCCATCGGCCCCTGGGGCTGGCTGGGCGTGGTGCCGATCGCCACCGGGCTGTTCCGCTTCTGCCCCGCCTATTTGCCGCTCGGGCTGAACACCTGCTCCACGCGCAGCGACAAGTGAGCGACGGGCGCGCAACGCCCTGGCCGACCGCATCGACAGCCGCCCTACTGCCCCCTACCGCGAGTTGCGACCCGTGCCTCGGGTTTCACATGCAGGCGCTGTACGCAGCGCTGGGCGTCGCTGATGCGCGCGGCCCAGGCACCTGGAGAGCCGCCGTCGCACGAGAGATGAGATGAAGATGCGCCGGCCGGCGCTACGTGGCCGTGACCGGGTACGCATCTTCGCCGTGGGGCGCGGCGCGAAAGGCCGGCAGCGCCTCGGCCTGCGCCGAGAGCGCGGCGAGCCGCGGATATGCCGCCGCGTCGACCACGTCGGGCATCAGCGCCTGCGTGAACCACCAGGCCACGGCGATGCTGACGCCGGCCTGGTCGATGCTGTCGGTCGACACCGCCAGCGGCCGGCGCGCCAGCGCGGCCTCCAACTCACCGTAGGCCACTCGCAACTGGCCGCTGACGCGGTCGAACCAGGGTGCATGCCGCTTGTCGGCCGGACGCAGGTTCTCGTAGACGATCTGCACGCTCTTCTCGCAGGCGGCAAGCGCCAGGCCCAGCAGGCTCAGCGTGCGCAGGCGCTCGGCCGAGTCGGCCGGCATCAGGCTGCGGCGCGGCGGCGGCAGGGTCGCGGCCAGCGCCTCGGCGTGTTCGAGGATCAGCGTCGAGTCGAGCAGCACACTGCCGTCGTCGCACACCAGCGACGGCGCCTTGACCACCGGGCTGATCCGGCGGAACGTGTCGAAGCCCCGGAACACCGAGATCGAGCGGTGCTCGAACGGCAGCCCGAGCAGCTGCAGCGACACCGCGACGCGGCGGACATAGGGCGAGTCGAGCATGCCGATCAGCTGCATGGCGGAGGCCTCTGCGAAGAATGGGGAAACTCGATTGTGGGAGATTCGCGCACGGCCGCGCCGGAATGCCAGCGCCCCCCGAAGGCGCCACACCGGGCCGGCGCTACTTCTCGCTGAGCGCCAGCCGGGCACCCAGGCCCGCAAATGCCGCCGCGAAGCCGTACCTCAGCCAGCGCTGCACGCGCGCCGAGTCGATGACGCGCTGGCGGAAGGCATGAGCCACCAGGCCATAAACCACGAAGACGACGAAAGTCATCGCCATGAACACCGCGCTCAGCAGCAGCAACTGCAGCAGCGGCGACCAGGGGCCGGTACCCGGCTCCATGAACTGCGGCAGGAAGGCGAGGAAGAAGATGGTGAGCTTGGGGTTGAGGATGTTCAGCAGGAAAGCCTTCGCCACCAGGCTCGACGCCGGGGTGCGCGACGCAGCGGCGTTGCCGTCCACCGCGAAGGCCGAGGTGTCGCGCCAGGTGGCGTAGGCCACGTAGAACAGGTAGGCCACGCCGGCGAACTTGAGCACCTGGAAGGCCAGCGCGCTGGTGTGCATCACCGCGGCCAGGCCCAGCACGGTGGCCAGCAGGTGCGGCACGATGCCGGCCGTGCAGCCCAGCGCCGCGTAGACGCTGGCGCCGCGGCCCTGCGTGAGCCCGGTCGACACCGTGTAGAGAACCCCGGGGCCGGGGATGAGCACCACGACGAGCGAGGTGACGAGGAACTCGATGCTGACCATGAGGACGGCTCCCGCTCGTTATGGCGACTGCTTCTGGAGTATCAGCGTTCCCTGCCCTTCGGTGCCGACCCACGTCATGCGGTTGCAGGACACGCTGACCGTGTAGCTCTGCCCGACGGCAAAGTTGGTGGCCGAGGTGGTGAACTTGTCGCCCTCGAGCTTCCATCGGGTCTTGGCGTAGAGCTTCTGCTGGGTGCTCTTGTATTTTTCATCGCAGCTGCTGCCGCTCGCGTTCAGCCGGGAGGTGCTGTCGGCATGGACCTCGCAGACGATCTGTGCAGCGCAGGGGCGTTGCATGTATGGTGATTTCTTCAGAAGTCCCGGGGCCGTCGATCCGCGGTGTCCGCGGCATGCGCCGCATGCCGAAGGTCGGCGCCTAGAGCCACTCGGGCGTGATCGACAGGGCGGCAGGGACCGTCTCGGCCTCCTCGAACTGGGAGGCCCGTGCAGACTGCAGGGTGGCCCCATCGCTCACGCCGGGCAGCACCGTGTCGGCACCGCAGATCGGGCACAGCGCCGTGGTGTCGTCGTGGATCCAGTGGCGAACGTCGGCGGGCGTGAAGCTGCCCAGGCAGGTGTAGCAACCGGCGCTGACGGAGCGCGCCAGCGCGGCGCGGTTGTTGAACGACAGGAAGGCGGCGTAGCTCATGCGAACGAGCGTAGTCCCGTCACCCGGCCCCATCCACCCCGCCGGAGGGGGGACGGCGGGGGCCTGCCGTGAAACGCGGCGTCCAAGCTGGGGAGCGCCTGCGCCAGGTTCGCCCGCGCATGCACGGCATCGGGCCTGAGGCCGTCCCACAAGGGTGCAGGCATCGGTCGGACAACGAACGCTCCGCGGAATGCAAAAAGACACCGGCTGCCGGACAGGCAGCCGGTGCAAATGGGTATCGAGCCCTGCCGCGTGCGCGACAGGATCAGGTTCGATACACCATGGCCACGCGAGCGAAGATTTCGTTGTTGTGCTGCAGGCCGTCGACGAAGTCGCGGTACTCGCCCTTGTTCTGGGAGTACACGGCGTTGAGGTAGAGGTCCGCCTGGATCGACTTGGTGGGCTTCCACTTCACGCCCGGCTGCATGTACCAGCCGCCCTTGGTGTCGGTCAGGATCGCGAAGTCGAAGCGGTACTCCAGCGTCGGAGACGGCTGCTGCAGCGCCAGCGCCAGCGCGTTGAAGCCGCCCGACTGCCCGTTCGGGGCCTCGCCCGGGGTGTTGCCCACGCCACCCAGGTAGCGCCCGAACAGGTCGCTCCTGGACTTGTGCAGCCACTGCGCCACGAAGTAGGTCGCCGGGAAGGCGCTGGTGAACTTGTGGTACTTCTCGAGGATGAGCGCGAACTGGTACTCGTCCTTCTTGATGTAGTCACCCAGCGTCGGGTTGGTGAAGTGCTTGTTGGGCGTGTACGAGAACTCGAAGCGCCCGATCAGCTGGTCGAGCAGCGAGTCGGGCTCGCCCTCGAACACGCGGTTGATGCCGCCACCGAACACCGACTCGCGCTTGTACTCGCGGCTCAGCCAGCCCCGCAGCGGTCCGACGCCACCCGCCGCACCCGGCGAGAAGAAGGAGTCCAGGATGCACTGGGCCGCCGCCTTGCTGCCGATCTGGAAGTTGCCGAGCTCGGGGCGCGAGGCGCCGCAGGCCGTGGCCAGTCCGACCAGCCCGTAGGGGTCGCCGTTGGTGCCGATGAAGTTCATCGAGGTGGCCACGCCCTCGATGCCGTTCAGGCGCGAGTTGGCGGCACCGCGGAACCACTCCTCGGCGCTCCAGACGCCGGTCGGCTGCATGGCGAAGGCGGTGCCGGGCAGCGCACCGGCGCCACCGGCGGCCATCCACTTGTAGACGCCGTCGGGGTTGGTGCGGTTGATCGCGAAGGCCTGGTAGCCGAAGCCGCCGGCCTCGCCCTTCAAGCGGAAGCCGACGTTCCACTTGTTCTTGACGTCCTCGTAGCCGGGCCGCTGGTTGACGGTGAACTGGTCCTGGATGAGGTTGTAGCCGGTCTCGCCGTTGGGCAGCAGCGTGGGCGCGAAGCGCTGCACGAAGCCGTCGACGTCCATCTTCTCGACGGTGAACTGGTCCTGGATGAGGTTGTAGCCGGTCTCGCCGTTGGGCAGCAGCGTGGGCGCGAAGCGCTGCACGAAGCCGTCGACGTCCATCTTCTCGTTGACGCGGTAGTTGGCCCGCAGGCCGAGCGCGGAGCGACGGGTGTCGGAGTACTCCTCGGCGGCGACGCCGAACAGGTGGCCGCGCAGGTCCAGGCCGTTGGGCTGGTCGGCCACGCGGAAGAACAGCGCCTCGCCCCAGGCGATCTGCTGGTTGCCCGCGCGCAGCCACAGCGGGCCGTTGTTGTAGTCGATGTAGAAGGCGGGCAGGTCGATCAGCGCGCGGTCGTTGGCGTAGGCCAGCGGGCCGCCGGCGGTGCCGCCGAAGGCCTGGCGGAAGCTGCTGCCGGAGTTGATGTCGCCCACGCCGGTGCTGGCNGAGTACTCCTCGGCGGCGATGCCGAACAGGTGGCCGCGCAGGTCCAGGCCGTTGGGCTGGTCGGCCACGCGGAAGAACAGCGCCTCGCCCCAGGCGATCTGCTGGTTGCCCGCACGCAGCCACAGCGGGCCGTTGTTGTAGTCGATGTAGAAGGCCGGCAGGTCGATCAGCGCGCGGTCGTTGGCGTAGGCCAGCGGGCCGCCGGCGGTGCCGCCGAAGGCCTGGCGGAAGCTGCTGCCGGAGTTGATGTCGCCCACGCCGGTGCTGGCACCGTTGACGGTGCGCGTGCCGTAGGCGTTCTCGACGACGCGGGTCTCGTCGAGGATGCCGCGCACCTTGATGGTGGCCTTCAGCGATTCGGTGAGCTTGCCGTCGAAGTTGAGGTCGACTCGGGTGGCGAACCAGTTGATGTCGGCGTCTTTCTTGTACTCCGCCGGGCGGGTGAGCGTGGGAACGATCCCTGCGCCCAGGCCGTTGTTGGCGAAGGTCACGCCGTTGGTGGAGTTGCCGTTCTGGGTCGTGATGTTCTGGTCGTCGGTGGTCTTCACCGCCAACTCCTGTCGGATGAAGCCCGACACCGCCCATTCGGCCGCCTGGGCCGACCCACACAGCGCGACCAACGCAGCTGCTGCGATGGCGTGCCGCTGAGAGATTTCTGTACGAATCTTCTTCACGCTGTTGTCTCCTCGTTGTAGGTCAAAGATCAAGTTNATGGCGTGCCGCTGAGAGATTTCTGTACGAATCTTCTTCACGCTGTTGTCTCCTCGTTGTAGGTCAAAGATCAAGTTCCAGGATCGTTCCACCCGCTCCCACCGCCACCACGCGCCGCTTGCCGCCAGCGCCCTCGCTGGCCGCCAGGGCCTGGTACCAGGCGTTGCGCACGAGCTTGGAGTTCAGCGGGCTCCAGGAGGCCCCGCCGTCGCGGCTGAGCACCACGGCGTTG
>NZ_LMDY01000016.1 GCF_001425905.1 Methylibium sp. Root1272 | reverse complement strand
TCGCTGGCCGCCAGGGCCTGGTACCAGGCGTTGCGCACGAGCTTGGAGTTCAGCGGGCTCCAGGAGGCCCCGCCGTCGCGGCTGAGCACCACGGCGTTGATGCCGCTGGCGAGCACTTCGCCCTGGGCGGTCGCGTGCACACCGGTCAGGATGGCGCCGGTGCCGGTCTTGTGCGACTCCCAGGTGACGCCGCCGTCGGCGCTGCTGAGCAGCGCGCCGCTCTGGCCGGTGGCGTACATCTTCTTGCCGCCTTCGACGACGGACAGGCCGAACAGGGAGCGCTCTCCCTTGTGCAGGGCTTTCCACTGCTGGCCGTCGCCGGTGCGCATGACGAGTTCGAATTCGCCCACCGCGGTGACGGTGCCATCGTCGGCAACGTGGATGTCGTACAGGTGGGGCTCCGCACCGTCCTCGGTGATGGTGCTCCAGTCGACCGTCTGCACCGCCCAGGACTGGCCCCAGTCGCTGGACTTGAGAATGGTCCCGAACGCGCCCACCGCGTAGGCCACGCCCTGGCGGTTGAGGGCCACCGCAAATAATCTGGCCTTCGTCAAGGGCAGCACGAGTTCCCAGTTCCTGCAATCCGCTGCGGTGAAGACGATGCCGGTCTGACCGACGGCGATGCATCTGCCTTCGCGCATCGCCACGGCCATCAAGGCCAGGTGCTTCAGCGGGAAGCGCTGAACCTGCCACGTCGTTCCACCGTCCGTCGTCACGAGCACGCGACCGAAGGCGCCGACGGCGATGCCGCGCTCACCCTCGAACGCCACGTCGTACAGCGCGTCGTGTGCCGTCCCGTGGCGGATCAGCTTCGCGCTGCCGGAGGGCGGTGCCGCCATCGACACCGATCCGCTAGCCAGCAGCACCGCCATCGCCGCGACCCGCGCGAGCAGGCCGGCGCGGGCGGCGGGCCGCCCGTGTTGCCGACGTTCGGGCATGCTCAGGTCCCCAGGCGTTGCAGCGCCTGCTCGGTCAGGTACTTGTCGAAGGTGCCCTCGACGTTGTAGCCCTGCGAGACGCCGCCGGAGATGCTCTTGGTCTGCAGGAAGCGCGTCATGCGACCGTCCTGGATGTTGTGGCAGGTCACCGCCGTCCAGGACCAGGCCGTGTGGCTGCCGTCCATCAGCTTCTTGTCGCCCTTCTCGTACAGGCTGAACTGCGGCTCGAAGGACTTGAAGAGATCGCCGCGCCGGTCGTAGGTGACGTAGGCCACGAACATCATGTTCCGCGTGTCGACCCACACCCGCTTCTTGCTGACGGGCGCACGCGGATAGCCCACGGGTTCGGCCTCGAACACCACCACGTCGGGACACAGCTCCATGTTGGTGTCGAAGAAGGTGATGCCCTTCGGGCCGCCGTGCACCGGACGCTCCCAGTTCGGGTGGTCGCCGTACCAGGTCTGCGACTGCGCACCGAGCATCGGGCCGCGCCCGACGATCTTGTAGTTGCCCCAGGTCAGCATAGGATCGCCGGACGCCCAGGCGTCGGACAGATAGAAGTTCACCCCGGCCACCAGCGGCTCGAAGCGCTGGTTGGTGGGGAACTTGCGCACGCGCTTGAAGGCGGGCAGGTAACCGGAGAGATCGGGGAACTTGCGCTGGTCGTAGTACCAGGTGCTCAGGTAGCTGGTGCCCTTCACGTCGACCGGCGAGGTGAAGAACACGGCCTGGTAGCGCAGCTTGTCCTCTCCCCCGGGGAAGCTCTTGGCCTGGGCACGTGCGACCGAGTTCTCCTCCACCCAGGCGAAGTCGTACTGGTAGCTCTGCGAACCGTCGGGCGCGATCTCCCAGTCGCGGATCGCGTAGATCGAGTTGTCGTGGCGGCCCCAGCACAGCGTGAGGTTGGCGGCCACCTCGACACCGGTCTTCGCATCGGGGAAGGGGTTGCCGCCGATCCAGGGCTTGCCGTCGGGCGACACGATGTTGCCGCCCGCGTCGAACTTGGCCTTGCCCTGGTTGCGCAGCGTCGCCTCCAGATACTCGTGCGGGAACATCCGGGTCACATCCTTCGTGGTCGGCACGATGCGGATGCGCCGCCCCATGGTCTTGACTTCCTGGTACGCCACGGGGTCGAGCAATTCCTTGACGATCTCGACGTTCTCGGCGGTGATGAAGTCACCGGTCTTGATCTTGCCCTTGGACCAGGCGTCGATCGACAKCAGCTCGTCCGGGTAGGCCTTGGTGATGTCCGCGGAGTTCGCGATCATCGGCCACAGCGGACCCAGCACGCCGGCCGTGGCAATGCCCTTGGCGGCCTNGCAGCTCGTCCGGGTAGGCCTTGGTGATGTCCGCGGAGTTCGCGATCATCGGCCACAGCGGACCCAGCACGCCGGCCGTGGCAATGCCCTTGGCGGCCTGCTCCATGAAGAAGCGGCGGCTGTAGTCGTGGTCGTACTTTCTGATATGCATGGYTGTCTCCTACTTCGTTGTCGACAAATCGCAGACCCCGGCGCGGGGTGCACACTCACAGGGCTCAGGCAGGCACCGCCGTCTGAGGCTTCTTCTCCAGGGATTCGGACAGAGCCGACATGTCGCTGTCGAGGAACTTGGGCTTGATCAGGTAGATGAGCAGCGGCAGCAGCACCAGYGCCAGCACCATGTTGATGAGCATCAGGATCACCAGCAGCAGCCCGGTGTCGGAGAGGAACTTGAGCTCCGACAGGAAGTACCACGGCGCCAGCCCGATCGTCATCAGCGAGGCGGTGAAGAAGATGGCCTTGCCGCAGGTCTTGAGCGCCACCCGGATCGCCACGCCCAGGTCCTTGTTGGCCACCTGGTATTCCTCGCAGATGCGCGTCATCAGGTAGATGCCGTAGTCGATGCCGACCCCGATGCCGATGGCCAGGATGGGCAGCGAGTTCACATCGAGGCCGACGCCGGCCAGCGACATCGACGCGGTGAGCATGGCGTTGGCCAGGTTCACCGGGATCAGCAGCAGCAGCCCGGCGACGATGGAGCGGTAGGCGAACGAGCAGCCGATCAGGATGACGAGGTTGAGCGCCAGCAGGATGCGGCTCTCGTAGCGCACCACGGTGTCGTTGATGGATTGCTGCAGCGCGATCGCCCCGGAGGCCAGCCGGATGGTGAAGGTGGGGTGCTCGGGGCCGACCTTCTCGACGCAGGCCTTGGCCTGGACCAGCGCGGTGTCCACCGTCTCCTGCTTGTTGTTGGAGTACCAGAGCGAGACGGTGCCGTTCTTCTGCTCGAAGTCGGTGACGTGCAGGAAGGCCTTGGCGTTGGTGCCGGCCATCAGGCCGGTGACGGCGGCCGAGGCGGAGGCGTCGTCGTTGTCGAGCGGCGACCACTTGGGGTTGCCGCCGCTGAAGACGCGGTTGGCTTCGGGCGCGAGGTCGGCGAAGGACAGGGTGGCCGTGGGCGGGTTGGGGCTGCTCTCCAGGCAGTGCTGGAGGTCGCGCATCGTGGTGAGGGTGTCGCTCTGGCGCACGATGCGGGCGTTGCCCTTGCCTTCGAACACCACTTCCATGGTCATGGAGCCGGGGAAGTGCTGGTTGATCTCGCGCACGGCGAGGTTGAACTTGGAGTCGTAGCGCAGCAGGTTGGTGCCTTCGACGGGGTTGCCGACCTGCACGCGCAGCATGAGGAAGACGGCGACGATGCCGAGGACGATGAAGACGATGCCGGAGTAGCGGGCGTTGCGGCCCTGGGACAGGGAGGCGAAGCCGCCGAGCACGCCCTGGATGCCGCGCTGCACCGGGCCGCTGTGCTGGTCGTAGCCGAGCAGGTGSTCGATGTTCTTCGGCCGCGGCATCAGGCTGAGCAGGATGGGGGTGAGGAAGACGCTGCAGGGGACGAGGTTCAGGGCCCACAGGCCGGTGAAGAGGGCGAAGCGCTCCATGGCCGGGATGGGCGCCAGAGCCACCAGCAGCAGGCCGGCGACGTCGGTGAAGATGCCCAGGGTGCCGGGGTAGACGAGGGAGACGAGGGAGAGCTCGGCGGCCTTCTCCTTGGGGTGGCCGTCGTGCAGGAGTTCGAAGTAGCGTTCGGTGGCTTGCACGCAGTGGCTGAAGCAGCGCGCGATGAGCAGCAGCGGCACGACCATGAGCAGCGGCTCGACGGGCAGGCCGAGCCAGCCGACGAGGCCGAAGCCCCAGATGGCCGAGACGGTGCTGACGAGCACGGGCACCAGGATGCCGGCGACGTTGCGCATGTGGAAGGCGAGCACGCCGAACATGAGCGCCAGGGTGATGCCGAAGATCTCGAGGGTGTTGTCGCCGAAGGCGTAGATCCACCCGGTCATGACGGGGAAGCCGGCGGCGTGGATCTCGTGCGCACCGTCGGTCTCGTTCTTGACGATGGCCTGGACGGCGTCGAAGACCTTGTGGTAATCGACGGATTGCTCGATGAAGGTGGCGTTGACGATGGTGGCAGTGCCGTCGGAGGACACCAGGAAGGTGTTGGCGCCGGGCGATTCGTCGACGCGGCGGCGCACTTCGGCGAGYTGCTCTGCCGTCTTGGGCAGCTCGTCGTCCATGATGGGCTGCGAGAAGATGCCGTCGGGGGTGATGACGGTGTAGCGCGCCTTGGAGGTGGCGATCGAGAGGATCTGGTCGTGGTCGACCCCGGGCGTGAGGTCGATGTCRCGCGAGATGCGCCAGATCTTCTCGAGCGTGTCGGCCTGGAACACGTCCTTGCCGTCGGTCCGCTTGATCATCAGCGTGACCGTCAGCGGGTTGCCGAAGTTGGGGTGGTCCTTGTAGACCTGCACGAACGGGTGGTTCTTCGGGAACAGGTCCGAGAAGATGGTCTTCACGTCCACCCGCACCAGCCCGACCGCAAAGAACACCGTGATCAANGTAGACCTGCACGAACGGGTGGTTCTTCGGGAACAGGTCCGAGAAGATGGTCTTCACGTCCACCCGCACCAGCCCGACCGCAAAGAACACCGTGATCAATCCCATCACGGCCAGGATCAATACCCTGTTCCCCAGCGCAAATCGCGCCAGCTTGCGTCGCAGGTCAATCTTTTCCATCAGGCACCTGGGAGTCCGTTCATCAGTTGTTTCGAAACCGCATGCCATCGCTCCCGGGACGGCCAGCGCGCACAGCCACCGCTGCATTCCGCAGCGGCACCTGGACCCCAAGTCGCAATTCACGGGCCACGGCGTTTGCACTGCCGGCGCGAGGGTTCACCCTGAAGCTGCAGCGCTCTCGCAGGCTCCGGCAGGCCGTCCGCGCGTTCGCGCGCGCCCACTTTCGGACAGCGTGTCCGAGATTCCGGACAGGCGCGGCCGCCACACGGCGCTCCCCGCCGGATGTCCGATTCCTGGGACACCGGACAGGGTTTGATCTCGCTTGAGCAGAGGCCGGCCAACCGGTGTAATCGACAGTCCTTCCCTACTGACCACCGCACGGGATTCACGCGATGAGAGCAGGCCAGTCATGAAGCCGAGTGCCAGCCCCTACCTCGGCTTCGACAAGGACGCCCGCGGGGTCAAGAGCCTGTGGGAGCGCTTCAACGCCGGGCTGATCGACACCGACGAGCGCCGCGACACCTACCAGCAGCTGCTGCTGCACGAGTGGCAGCGTTGCAAGGCGCTGGGCGTCGACGTCGCGATGACCATGGGCCGCCGCCTGAGCGACAGCGAGTTCCGCCTGCGCATGCAGGCCGAGCAGTTGCTGCTCGAGACCGCGGTGCCGATCGTGAAGGACGTGGACCGCTTCCTCGCCGACGTGCCGGGCATCATGATCCTGATCGATCGCTCCGGCTGCGCGCTGCACATCAGCGGCGATCCGCGCGTGGGCGAGTTCGCGGCCAACCGCACCGGCATCGTCGTGGGCTCGCAATGGGACGAGGCCACGGCCGGCACCAACGGCATCGGCACGGCGCTCGCCAGACGGCAACCGGTGCACGTGTTCGCCTCCGAGCATTTCTGCGAGGGCTGGCAGTCGTGGTCGTGCTCGGCCGCGCCCATCTTCGATGCCGACGGCCACACCGTGCTCGGCGTCATCGACTACACGACCATGGCGTCGGACTTCCGCGAACAGGCGCTCGCCCTCACGGTCTCGGTCGCGAACTCCATCCAGGCACGCATGACCATGCACCGCGAGCTCGAGCGCAGCCGCCTGGTCACCGCCTTCAGCGAGGCGGCGCGGCGCTACCCCTTCGACGACATGCTGGTGCTCGACCACGCCGGGCGCCTGGTCACCCACACGCCCAGCGAACGCTGCCGGCGCATCGCCGAGAACTGGGCTTCGGGCGGCTTCGAGGGCACGCCCGCCGTGCGCGAGACCTTCGAAGTGACGTCGCCCAACGCCGAATCCCGCATCGGCACCCTCATCCTGCTGGCCAAGCCCGCCAGCTACGACCGCGTGTTCCTGCCGTCGAACACGCCGCCGTCGTTGCGCGACGCGGTGGAGCCGGTCAAGCGCTTCGGCCATTTCCTCACCCGCGATCCGGACACCCGGCGCATGCTGACCGAGCTGGAGCGCGTGGCGGCCGCCGATGTCAACGTGCTCATCATCGGCGAGACCGGCACCGGCAAGGAGGTGCTCGCGCGGCAACTGCATGCCTGCAGCCCGCGCCGCGGCGAGCCCTACATCGCGGTCAACTGCGGCGCGATCAGCGAAGACCTGATGGAGAGCACCTTCTTCGGCTACGTGAGGGGCGCCTTCTCCGGCGCCGACCCGCGCGGCCGGGCCGGCTACTTCGAGTCCGCCAAGGGCGGCACGCTGTTCCTCGACGAGGTGGGCGAGCTGCCGCTGGCCATGCAGGCCGCGATGCTGCGTGTGCTCGAGGACGGCAGCTACCAGCGCGTGGGCTCCTGCGAGACCCAGCATGCGCGCTGCCGGATCGTCGCCGCAACGCACCGCAACCTGGAACAGCTGGTCGCGCAGGGCCGCTTCCGCCAGGACCTGTACTTCCGCCTGAAGATCGTCCAGAAGTCCATCAAGCCGCTGCGCGAGCGCCCCTGCGACCTGACGCTCCTGGTCGACCAGTTCGTCGACGCGATGCGCCAGAAGCACGGCCTGCCCACGGTGCAGATCACTCCGGAAACCCGCGCCGCGCTCGAGCGCTACCGCTGGCCGGGCAACGCCCGCGAAGTGCGCAATGTCATCGAGGCCGCGATGCTGTGCTCCGACGGCGCGATCGGCATCGAGTGCCTGCCGCCCGAAGTGACCCGCCCGCCCGAGACCAGCGCCGAGCCGGTGCTGGCCGCCCTGCCCGGCGAGGGCCTGGCCGCCGTGCGCGACTACGAGCGCCAGTTGATCCTGGGCCTGCTGCGCAAGTACCGCAAGGTCAACCACGTGGCCAGCGCGCTGGGCATTGCCCGCTCCACGCTGTACCGCAAGTTCGCCGAACTCAACATCGACCAGAGCGAGTTCACCCAGGCGGGCGGCGAGGAGCGCGCGATGCTCGGGCGAGACGACATCCACTGAACCGGCGGCCGGGCCACCGCGCCCGCGCCTGCCTCACCTCCCGAGCAGTTCCCGGATGGCCTGCAGGGCTGTGGGGTCCTCGATGGTGGTCAGGTCCCCGGGGTCGCGGCCCTCGGCCACCGCCTGCAGCGCCCGGCGCAGCAGCTTGCCCGAGCGGGTCTTGGGCAGCACNGGGGTCCTCGATGGTGGTCAGGTCCCCGGGGTCGCGGCCCTCGGCCACCGCCTGCAGCGCCCGGCGCAGCAGCTTGCCCGAGCGGGTCTTGGGCAGCACCGTCACGAAGTGCACCCGCGCCGGCCGYGCCACCGCCCCGAGTTGCTGGTCCACCGTCTTCATGATGTCGCCCTCGAGCTTCAGCCGCGCCGCCGGCTCGTCCAGCCCCCGGGCGTCCTTGGGCACCACGAAGGCGACGGCCACCTGGCCCTTGAGCGGATCGGCCACCCCGACCACCGCGACCTCGGCCACGTTGGCGTGGCTGGAGACGCTTTCCTCGATCTCTCGGGTGCCCAGGCGGTGGCCGGCGACGTTGATGACGTCGTCGGTGCGCCCGAGGATGTAGTAGTAGCCGTCTTCGTCCCGGATGCCCCAGTCGAAGCTGCTGTAGACGCTCTGGCCGGGCACGCTCTTCCAGTAGGTGTCGACGAAGCGGGCGTCGTCGCGCCAGACGGTCTGCATGAAGCCGGGCGGCAGCGGGCCTTCGACGACSAGCACGCCCTTCTGGTGGGCCCCGTGCAGTTCTTCGCCGCTGGCGTCGTCGACGAGCTTGACCTTGTAGCCGTAGGTGGGGATGCCGGGGCTGCCGAACTTGCTGGGCTGGCGCTGCACGCCGTTGGCGATGCTGAGGATGGGCCAGCCGGATTCGGTCTGCCAGTAGTTGTCGACGATGGGCACGCCCAGGGCGTCGGCGATCCACTGGGCGGTGGGCTCGTCGAGCGGCTCGCCGGCCAGGAACAGGGCGCGCAGGCTGCTGAGGTCGTGTTTCTTCAGCGCCGCGGGGTCCTGTTTCTTGAGCACGCGCACGGCGGTGGGGGCGCTGAACATGGCGGTGACTTTGTACTTCTCGACCAGGCTCCACCAGATGGCGGCGTCGGGGCGGATGGGCAGGCCTTCGTACATGATGGTGGCCATGCCGGCGAGGAGCGGGCCGTAGACGATGTAGCTGTGGCCGACGACCCAGCCGATGTCGCTGGTGGAGAAGTAGGTCTCGCCGGCGTTGCCGAGGTAGATGTGTTTCATGCTGGCGGCCAGCGCGACGGCGTAGCCGCCGGTGTCGCGCTGTACGCCCTTGGGGGTGCCGGTGGTGCCGCTGGTGTAGAGGGTGTAGCTGGGGTGGGTGGCGTCGACCCAGGTGCAGGGGACGCGGCTGTCGAGGTGGCGCGCTCGCAGGGCGGCGTAGTCGATGTCGCGGCCGGCGACGCTCTGGCTGGGGGCGAGGCCGCGGTCGACCATGAGGACGTGCTGGGGCTTGTGCTTGGCCAGGCGGATGGCTTCGTCGAGCAGGGGTTTGTAGGGGACGATCTTGCCGGCGCGGCTGCCGGCGTCGGCGCTGACGATGAGCTTGGGCTGGGCGTCGTCGATGCGGCTGGCGAGGCTGACGCTGGCGAAGCCGCCGAAGACGACGGAGTGGATGGCGCCGATGCGCACGCAGGCGAGCATGGCGAAGGCAGCCTCGGGGATCATGGGCATGTAGATGAGGACGCGGTCGCCCTGGCCGACGCCGAGTTCGACGAGGCCGGCGGCCATGCGTTCGACTTCGCGCTGGAGTTCGGCAAAGCTGTAGATGCGTTCCTGCTCGACTTCGGTGGAGACCCAGATGAGGGCGTTGGCGTCGGGGCGCTGGGCGGCGTGGCGGTCGACGGCGTTGTGGCAGAGGTTGGTCTGGCCACCGACGAACCAGCGGGTGAACGGCGGCTTGCTGTCGTCGAGCACCGTATCGAACGGGCGATGCCAGTCGATCAGCTTGGCCTGCTCGGCCCAGAATCCCGCCGGGTCTTCGATCGAGCGGCGGTAGAAGGTGGCGTAGTCGGTCATGCGCTTGTCTCCAGTGTTTTGTCTGTCTTCTTGTCGGGCGCTCAGGCGGCCGGGGTCTTCAGCAGCGCGAGCACCTCCTTGAACCGCGGATGGCGGCACGAATGCAGCCACTCNGTGGCCATCGAGCCGCCCGAGCTGGGAGCACCGTATCGAACGGGCGATGCCAGTCGATCAGCTTGGCCTGCTCGGCCCAGAATCCCGCCGGGTCTTCGATCGAGCGGCGGTAGAAGGTGGCGTAGTCGGTCATGCGCTTGTCTCCAGTGTTTTGTCTGTCTTCTTGTCGGGCGCTCAGGCGGCCGGGGTCTTCAGCAGCGCGAGCACCTCCTTGAACCGCGGATGGCGGCACGAATGCAGCCACTCGAACACGACCATCTCGGTGCTGACGACCCCCGCACCCGCCTCGCGCAGCCTCTGCATCGCGAGCGCGTGATCCAAGACCTTACGCGATCCGCAGGCCGGCGCAACCACCCACACGCCATGCCCGGCACGCAGCAACCCCAGCGCCGTCTGCAGCAGGCACACATGCGCCTCGCAGCCGGCCAGCACCACGTCGCCCGCCGTCGCACCGCCCGCCGTCCGGATCAGTTCCGACAGGCCGTCGGCGCAGGCGTCGAAGTGCATTTTCGACAAGCTACTTTCGCAGAACTGACGCAGGCTCTCGACACTCGGCCCCAGCCCGATCGGGTTCTGCTCGGTGCCGAGGGTGCGGATGCCCAGCAGCCGGGCCGCCCGGGCCAGCAGCGTCGCCTGCGCGAGCACCTCGTCGGCGTGGGCGATGGCCGGCATCAGCCGCTGCTGGAAGTCGACCAGCACCAGCGTGCTGCCTGGTGCGGACATCGCGTTCGTCATCATCGGGCGGCTCCTTTCACCCGGCCCAGGGCACGCTCGACCAGCGCGTCGAGATAACGATCGAACAGCCCCTGGGATTCCTGGTGGAACATGCGGATGCGGCCGGTATGGCTCAGCAGCAGCAGGCCCACGGTGTGCGCGAACAGTGCGGTCACCTCGGCCAGGGCGTCGCGCTCGCCCAGGCCCAGTTGCGCCAGCGCGCGTTGCGCGGGCGCCAGGGCCGCGCGCAGGCGGGCATTGAGCTGATCGTTGAGCTCGGGCGTCAGGCCGCGCGGCTGCAGGCCCTGGAACAGGTAGAAGCCGAGATCCAGGTCGCGCGGGTTCTCGCGGTAGAAGCCGAAGAAGGCATTGGCCGCGCTGCGCAAGACCGCCGCCTCGGCCGGCTCACCGCGCCGCGCAGTCGCCGGGCGGGCCGCGGCCACGGCGTCGTTCAGGCGTTCGAGCGACTCACCGAGCAGCGCACCGTACATCTCCTCCTTGCTCGCGAAGTAGCTGTAGATCGCGCCCGCCGTGTAGCCGGCACGGCGGGCGATCTCGCGCACGCTGGCGCGCTCGAGGCCGAGTTCGAAGAAGGCCGCGCGTGCGGCATCCAGCACCAGCGCGCGGCGCGCATCGGCCACGGCGCGCTGCCGCATCCCGCGCTCGGCGCTGGGCAAGGTGGTTGATTTCGGCATCGCTCGAATATACAGTTGATCAATTCTTTGAACACTGTTCAATTTTCGATTCCTCCTGCCAGCGAAGGCCCACCACCATGAACGCTCCGACCTCCATCGCCCCGTCGGCCCGCCCGGCCACCCTAATGTCCGGCGCCGACTACCGCGACTCGCTGCGCCGCTACAAGCCGACGGTCTACGTCGACGGCCAGTTGGTCGACTCGGTGGCCGATGCGCCGTCGCTGCGGCCCGGCGTCAACGCCCTCGCCTACACCTACGACTTCGCGCGCGATCCGGCGATGGCGCCGCTGGCGCTGGCCGTGCAGTCGAGCCGCGGCCTCACCGTGAACCGCATGGCGCACGTCAACGAGTCGGCCGGTGACCTGCTCAACAAGCTCGAGGCGGTGCGCCTGCTGTGCCAGGAGACGGGCTGCGCGCAGCGCTACCTGATGCACGATGCGCTGAACGGCATCGCCCAGGTCAGCGCACGTCTCGACGACGCCAAGGGCAGCACCGAACACCGCGCCCGCTTCCAGGCCTACCTGGCGCGCGTGCAGGACGAGGACCTGAGCCTCGGCATCGCGATGACCGACGCCAAGGGCGACCGCAGCAAGCGGCCGCACCAGCAGGCCAACCCCGACACCTATGTGCACGTGGTCGAGCGCAACGGCAAGGGCATCGTCATCTCGGGCACCAAGGCCATCGTGACCGGCGCGCCCTACATGCACGAGCTGCTGGTCATGCCCGGACGCAACATGGGCGCCGAGGACGCCGACTTCGCCGTCTGCTGCGCTGTGCCGATCGACGCGCCGGGCATGACGCTGGTGTCGCGACCGGCCGGACGGCCGGGCGACAAGCTCGAGCACGGCGCAGCGCTGTTCTCGCGCCGCTACGGCCAGGCGACCGCGGTGGTGATCTTCGACCGCGTGTTCGTGCCTTGGGAGCGCGTGTTCTACGCCGGCCAGGACGGCGAGTGGGAGCACAGCGGCGTGCTGACCTACAGCTACGCCACCCACCATCGCCACAGCTGCATCGCCGCGCGCGCCGGCTTCGGCGACCTGCTGATCGGCGCCGGCGCGCTGATGTGCGAGGCCAACGGCTTCGACCCCGGCGAGAAGAGCAACCTGCGCGAGCCGATGGTCGAGCTGATCAAGATCACCGAGGGCTTCTTCGCCTGCGGCGTGGCGGCCAGCGTGTACGGCACGGCCGATCCGTACAGCGGCAGCTTCATGCCGGAGCCGGTGTTCAGCAACATCGGCAAGCTGCTGATGTCGACCCAGATCTACGACATGCACCGCCTGGCGCACGAGGTCTCGGGCGGCCTGATCGTCGCGCTGCCCGGCCCCGACGAGGACCATAACCCGGCCACCGCCGCCACGCTGTCCGAGGTGCTGCGCGCCAACCCGACGGTGCCCTACGACAAGCGCATCGAGGTCGCGCGCTTCATCGAGGACCTGACCGCCTCCTACCAGGGCGGCTGGTATTCGGTGATCAGCCTGCACGGCGGCGGCTCGCCGGCCGCGCTGAAGCAGGAGATCTGGCGCAACTACCCGGTGGGCAGCAAGGTGGAGCTGGTCGAACGACTGCTCGACCGCGGCGTGCTGCATGACGAGACGCGCGCGATCACGCGGAACCGCCAGCCGGGCCGCTGCTGCGACACCGGCTGCACCGTGCCGGGCCAGCCGGTGATGGTGGCGCTGCCGGCGTCGACGCGACAGCAGGACTGAGCGTACGCACTCAGCCCTGCGTGCGCACCACGATGCGGCCGCGCACCTCGCCCCGCATCAACTTGGCCGCGGCATCGATGGCCTCGTCCAGGCCGATCTCGGTGGTCATCGACTGCAGCAGCGCGGGGTCCAGATCCTTCGCAAGACGCGCCCAGGCCTGCTGGCGCAGCGTCAGCGGCGCCATCACGCTGTCCACGCCGAGCAGCGCCACGCTGCGCAGGATGAAAGGCATCACGGTGCCCGGCAGGTCGGCTCCCTGCGCCAGGCCGCAGGCGGTCACGGCACCGCCGTAGCGCGTCTGCGCACAAGCGTTGACGAGCGTGTGGCTGCCCACCGCGTCGACCACCGCGGCCCAGCGTTCGGTCTGCAGCGGCTTGCCGGGCGCGCTCAGCTCGGCGCGATCGATCACCGACTCGGCACCGAGCTGTTTCAGATAGGCCGCCTCGCTGGACTTGCCGGTGGCCGCGACGACACGATGACCCAGCTTGTGGAGCAGCGCCACCGCAACCGAGCCGACGCCACCGGTCGCGCCGGTCACCAGCACCTCGCCATCGCCGGCCTTGATGCCGTAGCGCTCGAGCGCCAGCACGCTCAGCATCGCGGTGTAGCCGGCCGTGCCGATCGCCATCGCCTGCCGGGGCGTGAAGGCATCGGGCAGGCGCACCAGCCAATCGCCCTTGAGCCGCGCCTTGCCCGCCAGGCAGCCCTTGTGGACCTCGGCGACGCCGAAGCCGTTCAGCACCACACGGTCACCGGCCTTCCAGTCCGGGTGGGTGCTCTCGACCACGGTGCCGGAGCCGTCGATGCCGGCGACCATCGGCCAGTTGCGCACGACCGGCAGACGGTTGGTGATCGCCAGGCCGTCCTTGTAGTTGAGGGTGGAGTAGTCGATCGCCACCGTGACGTCACCTTCCGGCAGGAAGCTGTCGTCGACCTCGCGCACCTCGGCGCGGAAACCCTCGCTCTTGTCGAGCACCAAAGCCTTGAACATGTCTGTCGTCTCCTGGTGAGTGAATCGTCGTGGTCGGTTCGGGGTGGCTCAGTCGGGCGCGACGAGCCGTCGGAAATCGGCGATGGCCGCCTCCAGCGGCGCTCCGTCGCGCGCCAGGCGGGCACGCAGCACGGCTCCTTCCCAGGCCGTCCAGAAGCCGCGCGCGGCCTGCGCGGGATCGAGACCGCGGCGCACCTCGCCGCGCACCTGCGCCGCGGTGAGCGCACGCGCCAGCACTTCGCCCCATTCGTCGAGCGACGCCAGCAGCCGCTGCCGGAAGCCGTCGTGCAGCCCGCCCAGCTCCTGGCCCAGCGCGCCGACGAGGCAACCGCGCTGCCAGCCGTGCCGCGCCATGCCGTCGAGCGACTCAGCCAGGAAGGCGGCGAACTGCGTGTCCAGGTGGCGCTGCTTCGGCGCTTCGCCGCCGAAGCAGCGTTCGAGCCGCCTCAGGAAGAAGGTCTGGTAACCGTCCAGCACCGCGTAGCCGAAGTCGTCCTTGCTGGGGAAGTAGTGATAGAACGAACCTTTCGGGACACCGGCGGAACGCAACACCGCGTCCACGCCGCTGGCAGCCCAGCCGCGTTCGAGCACGGCCTCGATGCCGGCGCGCACCAGCCGGGCCCGGGTGCCTTCGCGTGCGTCGCCCCGCTCGGCATGGCTGCGCCGGGTGGTGGCAGGGCCAGCGCGGACCGGAGCGGATGAGTTGGCAGGCATGAACGCGCTAGATTAGACCGATCGTCTATATTTTTCAAGCGACCGTGTGCGTACAGCCTTGCCGCAACACACTCGATCGATCGAGAAACTCGGCTAAGTGCTTGTGAAACAAGAAGTTTCCGCCTTGACGGCGGCCGCCGGCGGCCGCTATCTTCGAAGCCATGATTCGTCTGTCCGGGAGCATGCGGCCATCGCTGGCCGGCCTGTGGCTGGCCTTGTGCCTGGCCTGCCCGGGCGTGCAGGCCGAGCCGGGCGTCGCCGACAGCGCATCCGACAGCGTCGCTCGCTTCCTCGCCGAACGCGGCCTGATCGAACCCGTCGCGCCCGATTCGTCGTTGGCGCAGCAGGTGCGGGAACGCGCTTCCGACTGGACCTCCGACCTCGTCCTCTCGGCCATGAACTTCCTGGGCGTGCGCTACCGCCGCGGCGGCGAGACCGCCGAGCAGGGCTTCGACTGCAGCGGTTTCACGCGCCACGTGTTCGAGGCCAGCGTCGGACTGGTGCTGCCGCGCCGCTCGAACGAGCAGGCCAAGGCGCCGGGCCTGCTGAACGTCAACCGCGACGAGCTCAAGCCCGGCGACCTGGTGTTCTTCAACACCGTGCGCACGGCGTTCTCGCACGTCGGCATCTACGTCGGCGACGGCAAGTTCATCCATGCACCCCGCACCGGCGGCAAGGTGCGCGTCGAGGACATGCGCATCGCGTACTGGAGCAAGCGCTACGACGGCGCGCGGCGGGCCCCGCAGCCGGCCGAGCCGGTGGTCGCCGCGACGGCGCCGTCGACGCCCGCGGTCGGCGCGACGGCGCTCGCCTCGCCACTCGACAGCCCCGGTCATTGACCGGCACACGCGGTCGCGCGCAGCGCCCGCGGCACAATGCCGCATGGCCGAGCGCAGCATCCCCCTGATCGACCACCGGCAGCTCGCCGCGCGGCCGGCCGTGCCTGTGCATGCCGCGCAACCGAGCGGACTGCTGAGCGACCGGCGTGGCCGCGCCCTGCACGACCTGCGCATCTCCGTCACCGACCGCTGCAACTTCCGCTGCAGCTATTGCATGCCGAAGGAGGTGTTCGACAAGGACCACCGCTTCCTGCCGCACAGCGAGTTGCTGAGCTTCGAAGAGACGACGCGGCTCGCCCGCCTCTTCACCTTGCACGGTGTGCGCAAGATCCGCCTGACCGGCGGTGAGCCGCTGCTGCGCAAGAACCTCGAGATCCTGGTCGGGCAGCTGGCCTCCCTGCGTACACCCGACGGCGAGCCGCTGGACCTGACGCTCACCACCAACGCCTCGCTCCTCGCACGCAAGGCAGCGGTGCTGAAGGCCGCCGGCCTGCAGCGCGTGACCGTCAGTCTCGATGCCCTCGACGACACCGTGTTCCGCCGCATGAACGACGTGGACTTCCCGGTGGCCGACGTGCTGACCGGCATCGAGGCGGCGATCGCCGCCGGTCTGGCGCCGATCAAGGTCAACATGGTGGTCAAGCGCGGGACCAACGACCAGGAGATCGTGCCGATGGCGCGCTTCTTCCGCGAACAGTTCGGCGGCCAGGTCGTGCTGCGCTTCATCGAGTACATGGACGTCGGCATCACCAACGGCTGGCGCATGGACGAGGTGCTGCCGTCGGCCCAGGTGGTGCAACGCCTCCACGAGGTGTTCCCGTTGCGCGCGCTCGAGCCGACCGCGCCAGGCGAGACCGCCGAGCGCTGGGGCTATGCCGATGGCCGGGGCGAGATCGGCGTGATCTCCAGCGTCACGCACGCATTCTGCGGCGACTGCAACCGCGCCCGCCTGTCGACCGAGGGCAAGCTCTACCTCTGCCTGTTCGCGCAGCGGGGCCACGACCTGCGCGCACTGCTGCGCGATCCGGCCGCCTACGACGACCGGCAGATCGCCGCGGCGATCGGGCAGATCTGGCAGGGCCGAGACGACCGCTACTCCGAGCTGCGCGGCAGTGCGGCCGGTGCCGAGGCGGCGGCGGCCAAGGTCGAGATGAGCTACATCGGTGGGTAGGGCACGAGCGCGATGATCAGCGCCGACCACATCACCGGTGTCGTCCTCGCCGGCGGGCGCGGCAGCCGCATGGGTGGCGTGGACAAGGGCCTCCAGCCCTATCGCGGCATCCCGCTCGCGCTGCACGCGCTGATGCGCCTGCAACCGCAGGTTGGCGCGGCAATGATCAATGCCAACCGCAACCTGGCCGCCTACGAGAGCTTCGGCGTGCCCGTCTGGCCCGACACCGACCCCGACTTCGCCGGTCCGCTGTCGGGCTTCCTGGTCGGACTGGAGCGTGCCGAGACGCCGTTCGTCGTGACCGTGCCTTGCGACACGCCGGACTTCCCCGACGACCTGGTGGCCCGCCTGGCCCGAGCGCTCGAGGCCGAGGACGCCGAGCTCGCGATGGTGCGCGCGCCCGACAGCGCCGACGCCCCCGGCGAGCCGCGGCCCCAGCCGGTGTTCTGCCTGCTGCGCGCCACGCTGCTGGAAAGCCTGGTTCGCTTCGTCCACGCCGGCGGCCGCAAGATCGACCGCTGGACCGCGCAGCACCGCTGCGCGATGGTCGACTTCGACGCTGCGCCGTTCTTCAACGCGAACACGCTGGACGAGTTGCGTCGGCTGGAGACACAACGTGGCTGAATCGATCCTGACCCGGCGCAGCAGCGCGCAGCAGCCGGCCGTGATTCGACGCCTGGCGCCGGCCGACCTGCTGGCCTACAAGAACCTGCGCGACGAGGCGCTGCGCCTCTACCCCGAGGCCTTCACCTCCGACCACGAGAGCCAGCGCCTGCGCACGCCGGAAAGCTATCTCGGCCGGCTGGGGCTGAACGAGCCGCTGGGCGGCAGCTTCCTGCTCGGCGCCTTCGTCAATGAAGACGGCGGGCGCGAACGCCTGGTCGGCTCGGTCGGCCTCGAGCGCGACACCCGCAGCAAGACCCGCCACATCAGCCGCCTGATCGGGCTGATGGTGCTGCCCACCCACAACGGCCACGGCATCGGCAGCGCACTGGTGGGCGCCTGCGTCGCCGCGGCGCACCAGGCCACCGACCTGCAGATGATCGTGCTCAGCGTCACCGCCTCGAGCGACGGCGTGCTGCGGCTCTACGAGCGCGCCGGCTTCCGCCGCTACGGCCTGCTGCCGCGCGCGGTGCGGCTGGTCGACGCGCGCGGCGAGCGCTACTTCGATCGCGCGCACATGCAGCTCACGCTGTGAAGCGCGCGCCATGACGATGGACGTGCCACCACCCTCCTCCGCCCTGCCGTCGATCGAGCAGATCGCCTCCTGCGTCGCCGGCTACGACCCGAATGCGCTGGCGGTGGCGCAGGCGCAGGATTTCATCGCGCGCTTCGTGCCGCAGGTCGGCGCGGTGGAACAGCTCGCGCTGCGCAGCGCACTGGGCCGCGTGCTGGCGCGCGACATCGTCTCGCCGATCGACGTGCCGGCGCACGACAACTCCGCGATGGACGGCTACGCGCTGCGCGGTGCCGACCTGCGCGACGGCGCGCCCACCGCGCTGCGTCTGGTCGGCACCGGCTATGCCGGCCAGCAGTTCGAGGGCCGCGTGGCGCCGGGCGAATGCGTGCGCATCATGACCGGCGCGGTGATGCCGGCCGGTCTGGACACCGTCGTGCCGCAGGAGTTCACCACCGTGGCCGACGCCGTCGTCACGCTGCCCGCCGGCGTGGTTCGCACCGGCGACAACCGCCGCCTCGCCGGCGAGGACCTCGCGCGCGGCGAGGCCGCGCTGCAGGCCGGCCGCGTGCTGCGCCCTGCCGACATCGGCCTGCTCGCCTCGCTCGGCCAGGCCGAGGTGCCGGTGCGGCGCCGGCTGCGCGTCGCCTTCTTCTCGACCGGCGACGAACTGCGCTCGATCGGCGAGCCGCTCGAGGCCGGCTGCGTCTACGACAGCAACCGCTACACGATCCACGGCATGCTCACGCGCCTTGGCGTCGACCTGCTCGACCTGGGTGTGGTGCGTGACGATCCGGCCGCGCTGGAAGCCGCCTTCCGCAGCGCTTGCGAGAACGCCGACGCGGTGATCACCTCGGGCGGCGTCAGCGTCGGCGAGGCCGACCACACCAAGCAGGTGATGGCACGGCTCGGCGAGGTGGCGTTCTGGCGCATCGCGATGCGGCCCGGCCGGCCGATGGCCTTCGGCCGCGTCGCGTCGAACGGCCGCACCGCGGTGCTGTTCGGCCTGCCCGGCAACCCGGTCGCGGTGATGGTGACCTTCTATGCCTTCGTGCGCGACGCGTTGCTGGCGATGGCCGGAGCCACGCCGCAGAGCCTGCCACTGCTGCGCGCACGCGCCACCGAGGCGATCCGCAAGAAGCCCGGCCGCACCGAATACCAGCGCGGCATCGTCTCGCGCGCCGCCGACGGCGACTGGGACGTGCAGCTCACCGGCGCCCAGGGCTCGGGCATCCTGCGCAGCATGAGCGTGGCCAATGGCCTGGTCGTGCTGCATCACGAGCAAGCCTCGGTCGAGCGCGGCGGCTACGTCGACGTGCTGCCGTTCGACGGCCTCGTCTGAGCCCGGCCCCGGACGCGTCACCGCCCGACGGTCCGCCTGGCACGATCGATCTGCAAGGAGCTCGCATGACCCCGGTGAGCGAAGTCGACGTGGCCATCCTCGGTGCGGGCTCGGCCGGCCTGAGCGCCTACCGCGCGGCGCGCGAGCACACCGAGCGCGTGCTGATGATCGACCCCGGCCCCTACGGCACCACCTGCGCCCGCGTCGGCTGCATGCCGAGCAAGCTGCTGATCGCCGCCGCCGAGGCCGCGCATGCCGTCGACGACGCGGCGCGCTTCGGCATCGACGTGCAGGGCGTGTGCATCGACGGCGCGCGCGTGATGGCGCGCGTGCGCGCCGAGCGCGACCGCTTCGTCGGCTTCGTGCTCGACGACATCGAGCGCATCGACCCCACCCATCGGCTGCAAGGCAGCGCCCGCTTCGTCGATCCGCACCGGCTGCAGGTGGACGGCCCCCGCGGCACGGCTGTCGTGCGCGCCGATCGCGTGGTGCTGGCCACCGGCTCGCGGCCGGACGTGCCGGCCGACTGGCGCAGTGCGCTCGGCGATCGGCTGATCGTCAACGACGACGTGTTCGACTGGCAGGACCTGCCGCGCTCGGTGGCCGTGGTCGGCACCGGCGCGATCGGGCTCGAGCTGGCGCAGGCGCTGCACCGGCTGGGCGTGCGCGTGCGCCTGCTGGGCCGCGGACCGAAGGTCGGCCCGCTCAGCGATCCGGCGCTGGCGGCGCTGGCCGCCCGCACCTTCGATGCGAGCCTGCCGCTGCAGCGCGAGGCCACGGTGCTGCGGGTCGAGCGGCTCGGCGACGAGGTCGCCGTCCACTGGCGCAGCGCGTCCGGCACGCACGGCGAACGCTTCGACTTCCTGCTCGCCGCCACCGGACGCCGCCCGAACACCGACGCGCTCGGGCTCGAGCACGCAGGCCTGGCCTGCGACGACGACGGCGTGCCGCTGCACGACAGCACGACGATGCGCATCGGCGGCTCGCACGTCTTCCTCGCCGGCGATGCGAGCGACGACCGTCCGCTGCTGCACGAGGCGGCCGACGACGGGCTGATCGCCGGGCACAACGCCGGCCGCTATCCGGACGTGCGGACCGAGCGACGCCGTACGCCGCTGGCCGTGGTGTTCTGCGAGCCGCAGATCGCGATGGCCGGCCGCAGCCACCGCGAGCTGACCGCGGCCGGCACGCGCTTCGCGACGGGCGCCGTGAGCTTCGAGAACCAGGGCCGCAGCCGCGTGATCGGCCGCAACGTCGGCGCGCTGCACATCTACGGCGAGCGCGGCACGCGCCGCCTGCTCGGTGCCGAAATGCTGGGCCCGGCCGCCGAGCACCTGGGCCATCTGCTGGCCTGGAGCATCGGCCGCCACGAGACGGTCGACGAGGCCCTGGCGCAGCCGTTCTATCACCCGGTGATCGAGGAAGGCGTGCGCACCGCATTGCGGCAGTTGCGCAAGGCGCTCGATACCGCCGAGCCGCCGCCCTGCGAAGGCTGCTCGCCCGGCGACTGAACGCCGGCTGACAGCGCACCGTCACAGCGCTGTCGATTCGCCGTCGCGCCCCCGCGACGAGCTGACATCTGCCTGATGTGGGAAGCCGCCTACACATATCGACGGTGCCGGCCGACTACGGTGCCTGCACGGACGCACTACGGTGCAAGCGAAGCCATCGCATCGGCTGTTCGATGCGGGCGTCCGGCCGAACCAAACAGGAGTCAATGAATGCGCATCAGTGGAATGAAGCCCTCGTGGAAACATCGCATGGCGCCGTACGGCGCGCTGGCGATGCTGCTCGTCGCCGGCACGGCCCGTGCCGACCTCGAAGCCGATCGCCTGTACTGCGAGTCGCTTCAGGGGGGCGCCAAGATCGTGTGCCTGCGGGACCTGAAGGCCACGCCCACGCCGGCCGCCAAGCCACCCGCGCCCACAGCGGCGACCCAGCCTGCTGCGCCGGCCGCCGACGCCAAGGCCGCCGCTGCGCCAGCGGCCACCGGGGCCGCGCCGTACAAGGTCGTCGATGGCTACAAGGTCGATGCCGAGACGCTGAAGGGCTTTCGCACCTGGCGCGCCGCAGCCTGCGACCGCTGCCATGGCGCCAACCAGGAGGGCATGGTCGGCCCCTCGCTGATCAACAGCCTCAAGACCCTGAGCAAGGAGGACTTCGTCGCCACCGTGACGAAGGGTCGCCTTGAGAAGGGCATGCCGAGCTTCGGACAGGCGCCGAACGTCGCCAGCAACATCGATCAGCTCTACGCCTACCTGAAGGGCCGCTCGGACGGCGCGATCACCAAGGCCCACGTCGAAGCGATGCCCTGAGCCATCGCGGCACGCTGAGATACTGTCGGTGCGACGGCGCGTTGCCGTGAGGACACGCGCCGCCGATGAGCCCCAGCGACACCGCCCCCCCCGCCGAAGTCGGACTCCGCGAGGCCTTCGCGTTCTGGCTCAAGCTCGGCTTCATCAGCTTCGGCGGCCCGGCCGGGCAGATTTCGATCATGCACCAGGAGCTGGTCGAGCGGCGCCGTTGGATCTCGGAGCAGCGCTTCCTGCACGCGCTGAACTACTGCATGGTGCTGCCCGGTCCGGAGGCACAGCAGTTGGCCACCTACATCGGCTGGCTGATGCACCGCACCTGGGGCGGCCTGGTGGCCGGCGGGCTGTTCGTGCTGCCTTCGCTGTTCATCCTGGTCGCGCTGTCGTGGGTCTACCTCGCCTACGGCGAACTGCCGGCCGTCGAGGGCGTGCTGTACGGCATCAAGCCGGCGGTCACCGCGATCGTGGTGTTCGCCGCCTGGCGCATCGGCTCGCGGGCGCTGAAGAACGCCTGGCTGTGGGCCATCGCGGTCGCGGCCTTCGTGGCGATCTTCGCGCTGCACACGCCGTTCCCGCTGATCGTGCTGGCGGCCGGCCTGCTCGGCCACCTCGGGGGCCGCTACCGGCCGGACCGTTTCGCGGTCGGCGGCGGCCATGGCCAGGGCGCGGCGTGCCTCGGGCCGGCGCTGATCGACGACGACACGCCGACGCCGGCCCACGCCCGCTTCTCCTGGCCGCATGCGACCCGCGTGCTGGCGGTCTTCGCGGTCCTGTGGCTCGTGGTCCTGGGCGCGCTGAGCCTGGCCTTCGGCTGGTCCGCGGTGCTGACGCAGATGGGCTGGTTCTTCACCAAGGCCGCGCTGCTGACCTTCGGTGGCGCCTATGCGGTGCTGCCCTATGTCTACCAGGGCGCCGTCGAGCACTACCAGTGGCTGACGGCCCCGCAGATGATCGACGGCCTGGCGCTCGGCGAGACCACGCCCGGGCCGCTGATCATGGTGGTGGCCTTCGTCGGCTTCGTCGGCGGTTGGACCCACGCCGTGTTCGGGCCGGACGCCCTGTTCGCGGCCGGTGCCACGGCCGCCGCGGTCGTCACCTTCTTCACCTTCCTGCCGTCCTTCCTGTTCATCCTGCTGGGCGGTCCCTTCATCGAGACCACGCACGGCAAGCTGCGGTTCACCGCGCCGCTCACCGGCATCACCGCCGCGGTGGTCGGCGTGATCGTCAACCTCGCGGTGTTCTTCGCGTACCACGTGCTGTGGCCGGACGGGCTCGCAGGGCGCTTCGAATGGGCCTCGGCGCTGATCGGCGCGGCGGCGGCCGTCGCGCTGTTCCGCTTCAAGGTCGGCGTGATCCCGGTCGTGCTGATGGCCGGCGTGCTGGGGCTGGCCTGGCGGCTGCTCTGAGACGGCGACTACGGCGTCGGGCTGCCCGACTTCAGCGCGAGGGCCTTGTTCGCTAGCGCATCGGCGCGCTCGTTGTGGGGGTCGCCGTTGTGGCCCCGCACCCAGCGCGTCGACACCTTGCGCGCATCGGCCAGCGCGAACAACTGCTTCCACAGCCCCAGGTTGGCGACCGGCTCGCCCTTGGAATTGCGGTAGCCCTTGCGCTCCCAGCCGGCACGCCACTCGCTCAGGCCCTTGAGCACGTACTGGCTGTCGGACACCAGTTCGACCGCCGCGCCGGCCGGCACGCGCGTCAGGCCCTCGATCGCGGCCGTGAGCTCGGCGATCTGGTTGGTGCCGTGGCCGATGAATCCGAAGTGATCGGTCTCGGTCCGGCCATCCGGCGCGATGAGCACGGCGCCCCAGGCCGCCGGCCCGGGGTTCGACGGCGCACAGGCGCCATCGGTGTAGGCAAGCCACTTCATGTCTCGAGTCTCTTTTCTCTGTCGTCGGGCAACGATCCGGCCCGGTGGTGCTTGTGGCTCACGACGGCCGGCGCGGCGCGCGGCTTCGGCGCCTTCTTCCAGGCCGGGCCGATGAGGCGCATGCCACGCACGCGCTTCACGGCCTTGAGCAGGTAGACCGCCCCGAACACCGGCCACCAGCGTTCGCCGGCTCGCTCCATCCACGCGTAGCGGTCCAGCCAGGCCTGCGATCGCAAGGCCGGCCGGTAGCAACCGAAGCCGCCGCTCTCGACCTCGAAGCTGAGCAGGCGCAGCCAGTCGCGCAGGCGCCGGTAGGCGATGAACTCGCCAGCGCGCGGCAGGAACAGGCGCTCGTCGTCGCTGCGGCGACCCAGGCGCTGCGCGGCACGTCCGCCAGCCTGGCGCAGACCCCACAGGCTGGTCGGGTTCAGCCCGGTGATCACGACCTGCCCTTCCGGCACCAGCACCCGCTCGACCTCGCGCAGGGTGTGATGCGGGTCGCGCGCCAGCTCCAGCGTGTGCGGCAGCACCACGAGGTCGAGGCTCTGGCTCACAAACGGCAAGGCATCGAAATCGCACGACAGCGCGACCGCGCGCGGCGCGGCGGCGCCGTCTTCCCGAACGGTCGTCACGGCGCCCTCGCGGGCCGACAGTGCGAGCCAACGGTGCGGCATGCGGTTGGCCTGCAGCGCGTCGATCTCCGGCAGGCCGAGCTGCAATGCGTGAAATCCGAACACATCGGCCACATGCGTGTCGATGCGCGCCTGCTCCCACGCCAACACATACCGGCCGGGCGGGGTCTGCAGCCACAAGGGCAAATCTATACTCGACGCTTCCTGCACCATGAACCTGATCGCTGTTCCCGCCTTCACGGACAACTACATCTGGATGCTCCACGATGGCGTGTCGGCCATCGTCGTCGATCCGGGGGAAGCCGCGCCGGTGACTCGCGCGCTCGACGAGCGGTCACTGAAGCTCGCGGCGATTGTAGTGACCCACCATCACGGCGACCATGTCGGCGGTGTCGATGCGCTGCGTGCGCGCCTGCCCGACGGGCAAGGTCCGGTCTACGGCCCGGCGCGCGAGGCCATCCCGCAGCCATGCCGGCCGCTGCGCGACGGTGAGGCGATCGAACTGTTCGGCACGCGCTTCGAAGTGATCGACGTGCCCGGCCACACGGCGGGCCACATCGCCTACTTCGGCCAGCCGGCCGGCGAGGCGCCGATCCTGTTCTGCGGCGACACGCTGTTCAGCGGCGGCTGCGGCCGGTTGTTCGAGGGCACGCCGGCGCAGATGCACGCGTCGCTGTCGCGCCTGGCCGCATTGCCCGGCGACACGCGGGTGTGCTGCGCCCACGAGTACACACTCAGCAACCTGAAATTCGCCCGTGCCGTGGAACCCGGCAACGCCGATCTGATCGACTACGTCGCGCAGTGCGAGTCGCTGCGACAGCGCGACCTGCCCACGCTGCCCAGCACGGTGGCACGCGAACGACAGGTCAACCCCTTCCTGCGCGTCACGGCCACGCAGGTCCGAACCAGTGCCCGCGCGCATGGCGCTGCAGGCGACGATGCGGTGAGCGTGCTCGCGGCGTTGCGACAGTGGAAGAACGAATTCCGATGACTGACCTGCTGCTCTTGCCGAAGCGTCGCGCCACGCTGTCCGTGCTGGCCCTGACGCTCGTGCTGGCAGCCTGTGCCACCGCCCCGTTGCCCGACCCGGCACCAGTGCCCGTCATCAACGCCGGCACCCCCGCGTCCGTCGCCACACCGGTCCCCGAGGTCGCAGTTCCCAGCGCCGCCGCGCCGAACGAAGCCGCCGTCGCGGCCGGCCCGCCGACCGATCCGGTGCGCCCGGAAGAGCCCGTCGACCTGGACGCCATCGCGGCGCAACGCGACCTGTGGGTGCGCGTGCGGCGCGGCTTCGCGATGCCCGACATCGACACGCCGCTGGTCCGCGACCGCGAGCAGTGGTACGCCACGCGGCCCGACTACGTGCAGCGCATGACCGAGCGGTCGAGCCGCTACCTGTTCCATGTCGTCGAGGAGATCGAGCGGCGCGGCATGCCCACCGAACTGGCGCTTCTGCCCTTCATCGAGAGCGCGTTCAATCCGCAGGCCATGTCGACCGCCAGGGCCTCGGGCATGTGGCAGTTCATCCCGTCGACCGGCAAGCACTTCGATCTGGCGCAGAACGCTTTCCGCGACGACCGGCGCGACGTGCTGGCCTCCACGCGGGCCGCGCTCGATTACCTGCAGAAGCTGCACGGCATGTTCGGCGACTGGCATCTCGCGCTGGCCGCCTACAACTGGGGCGAGGGCAGCGTGGGCCGCGCGATCGCGCGCAACCAGAAGCTCGGCCTGCCGACCGACTACCTCAGCCTGAAGATGCCGGACGAGACGCGCTACTACGTTCCCAAGCTGCAAGCCGTGAAGAACATCATCGCGCGGCCGGAGGCCTTCGGGCTGGCTCTGCCCGGGATCGAGAACCACCCGTATTTCCTGAGCGTACCGATCCAGCGCGACATCGACGCGGCCCTGGTGGCCCGCCTGGCCGGCCTGCCGCTCGACGAGTTCCACGCGCTGAACCCGTCGCTCAACAAGCCGGTGATCCTGGCCGCCGGCACGCCGCAGGTGCTGCTGCCCTACGACAACGCGAACGAGTTCGTGCGCGTGCTGCCCGGCTACCAGGGCCCGCTGGCCAGTTGGACCGCCTGGGTCGTGCCGACAACGATGAAGCCGGCCGAAGCCGCCAAGCGGGTGGGCATGAGCGAAGCCGAATTGCGCGAGGCCAATCGCATCCCGCCGCGCATGCTGGTGCGCGCCGGCTCGACGCTGATGGTGCCGCGCCACCCGCACCGCCATCACGACGACGTGTCCGAGCGCGTGGCCGACAACGCGACGATGCTGCTCGCGCCGGAGGCCCCGGCGCTGCGCCGCTCCACCGTGAAGGCGCGCAAGAACGACAGCGTCGCCTCGATCGCTGCACGCTACCGGCTCAGCGCCGCCAGCGTGGCGGGCTGGAACAAGGTCGCCGCCAGCGCGCATTTCAAGACCGGCCAGGCCGTCGTGCTCTACCTGCCAGGCAAGGCCGCCACGGCCCGCAAGAGCTCCGCCGGCGCGACGGCCAAGACCCGCAGCACCCGCACGGCCACGTCGACCGCGGCCAAGCGCAAGCCGGCGAGCAAGACGGTGGCGGCGCGACCGACCGCGCAGAGCAAGAACCGCGTGGCCGCCAACAGCCGCTGAGGCGCGCCGCCGCGCCGTGCGTCCGCGTCAGTAGCGCGGCGCGAACAGGATCGCGATGTTGACCGCGAGCGCCAGCGCCCAGACCGCCGAGCGCAGCATGGCGCGATCCGCCAGGTAGCAGGCCACGAAGGCGGCCCGCAGGCCGACCCAGACCAGCGCCAACGCGCCGACGCGGTCCGCTGTGGCCCCGAGCGCCAGCGCGATCGCCACCGCACCGACGAAGAACGGCAAGGCCTCGAAGCAGTTGGCCTGGGCCGCGTTCGCACGCGCCCGGTACCCGCCCTGGCGCGCCAGCCACTCGCGCGGCGCATGGTTGTCGAAACCGCCCTCGCCGCGCGGCTTGCCGAAGCCACCGCTCTTGGCGATGCCGGCGCACACGATGGGCATCAGCGCCGCGGCCAGCACGCTCACAAGCAGCATTGTCATCACATCGTCTCCAGGTCGGGATCGACTCAGGCCGGCGCGGCGCGCCTAGCGTCGATCGCTCAATGCATGGGCAATGGTGCCCAGGTCCACGTACTCGAGTTCGCTGCCGACCGGCACGCCGCGCGCCAGCCGCGTGACGCTCGGCCCGCGGCCCTTCAGCGCCTGCGCGATCACGTGAGCGGTGGCCTCGCCCTCGGCGGTGAAGTTGGTGGCGACGATCAGCTCCTGCACCTCGCCATCGGTGGCGCGGGCCAGCAGCTTCTCCAGCCCGATGTCGTGCACGCCGATGCCGTCGAGCGGGCTCAGCCGCCCCATCAGCACGAAGTACAGCCCGTGGTAGCTGCCGCTGCGCTCGACCGCCGCCTGGTCGGCCGGCGTCTCGACCACGCACAACTGCCGGCGTTCGCGCGCCGGGTCGAGGCAGGTATTGCACACCTCGGCCTCGGTGAAGGTGTTGCAGCGCTCGCAATGCCGCGCCGTCGCCACCGCCTGCTCGAGCGCACGCGCGAGCCGCAGCGCGCCCTCGCGGTCGTGCTGCAGCAGGTGATAGGCCATGCGCTGCGCCGACTTCACGCCCACGCCCGGCAAGCGGCGCAGCGCGTCGGTCAGCGACTCAAGCGAGGAGGACGTGGCCATGCATCAGCAGCTCGATCATCACGAATGCGACGCAGCGATGGCTGTAAGCCACCGTCCACCCAACAGACGCCGCGGGTCCGGCTTCGCCGGCCCGCCAGCGTCGCCCCCTCGAGGGGGAGCGGCGCAGCCGCAACGGGGGTGGTCCATCCACAACGGGGGGGAGCCATCAAAACGGCAGCTTCATGCCCGGCGGCAGCGGCATCCCCGCCGTCAGCTTGCCCATCTTCTCTTCGCTGGTCGCCGCCGCGCGGCGCACGGCGTCGTTGAAGGCCGCGGCCACCAGGTCCTCGAGCATGTCCTTGTCGTCGGCCAGCAGGCTGGGGTCGATGGTGATGCGCTTGACGTCGTGCTTGCAGGTCATCAGCACCTTCACGAGCCCGGCGCCCGACTGGCCCTCGACCTCGATCAGCGCCAGTTCGTCCTGCGCCTTCTTCAGGTTGTCCTGCATGGCCTGCGCCTGCTTCATCAGGCCGGCCAGTTGTCCTTTGAGCATGTCGTTCTCCGGTGGTTCGATACGTCAGACGGGTTTGATCGACCCCGGCACGATGCGTGCCGTCTTGAACTGCGCCGTGAGCTGCAGCACCAGCGGGTCGTTGTGGATCAGCGCCTCGGCCTCGCGCTGGCGCTGCTCGCGCGCCGCCGCATCGCGCCGCGCCGGCGTGTCGTTCACCGCGCCAGCCTCGATGTCGAGCGACACCGCATGGCCCAGCGCTGCGGTCAGCGCCGCCTGCAGGCGTTCGGCATGGTTCGGGTTGCGCAGGCTCTCGCGCTCGACGCGCAGGCGCAGGCGCGTCTCGCCGGCATCGATGGCCACGCACTCGGCCTGCAGCGCCAGCTCGCGCACCAGCGCCGCGATCGCATTCGCATCGGTCAGCTGGCGCACCAGCGCGGCCCAGCGGTCGCCCAGCGGCCCACGGGTCATCTCGATCGGCGCAGGACTGCCGGCCGCATCGCCCCGTGCGGCGGTCGGCGCCGCGGCGCGCGACGCCATCGCGACCGAGGGCAAGGACGATTCCTCCGCCAGCGGGATGTCCTCCTCCCACGGCGGCACGCTGGCCGGGCCGGACGCGGCCGGTGGGGGCGGCACCGGGTCCGCCTTGGCGGGCGGCGCCACGGCGAGGCTGGCGGTCGCCGACGAACGCACCAGCGGTACCGCAGGCGCCGGGCCGCGCACGACAGCGACCGTGGCAGGCGGTGCAGCTGCGGGCGCGGCCTGGCCCGGCCGCACCACCGTCTCGGCACGCGCCGCACCCGGAGGCCGGAACGCCAGCATGCGCAGCAGCACCATCACCAGGCCGCTGTATTCGTCGGGCGCCAGCGCCAGCTCGGCGCGGCCGTGCAGCGCGATGCTGTAGAGCAGCTGCGTCTCGTCGGCCGGCAGCAGGCCGGCGCGCTGCGCGAGTGCCGCGGTGTCGGGATCGGCGGCGTCCAGCGCATCGGGCACGACCTGCAGCAACGCGAGCTGCTGCAGCACCACCGCCATCTCCTCCAGCGCGCCCTCGGCCGACAGGCCCTCGGCTCGCAAGGCATCGGTGGTCGCCACCACGCCGGCGCCGTCACCGGCGGCGAGCGCGTCGATCAGCGCATAGACGTGGCTGCGGCCCACGGCGCCCATCATCTGGCGCACACCAGCTTCCTGGAGCGTGCCGGCACCGAAGGCGATGGCCTGGTCGGTCAGCGACAGCGCATCTCGCATCGAGCCGTGGGCACCACGCGCCAGCAGTCGCAGCGCACCCGGTTCGGCCGCGATGCCTTCGGCCGCCAGCACCTGCTCCAGGTGCGCCAGCACCGTCTCGGGCGCCATCGGCCGCAGGTTGAACTGCAGGCAGCGCGACAGCACCGTGACCGGCACCTTCTGCGGGTCGGTGGTCGCCAGCACGAACTTCAGGTACTCGGGCGGCTCCTCCAGCGTCTTGAGCATCGCGTTGAAGGCGGTGCTGGAGAGCATGTGCACTTCGTCGATCATGAAGACCTTGAAGCGCCCCACCACCGGCTTGTAGGCCGATTGCTCCAGCAACTGCGAGATCTCGTCGACGCCGCGGTTCGAGGCCGCATCGAGTTCGGTGTAGTCGACGAAGCGGCCGGCGTCGATGTCGCGGCAGGCCGGGCACACGCCGCAGGGATGCGCAGTGATGCCGCCCTGGCCGTCGGGCCCGGTGCAGTTGAGGCTCTTCGCCAGGATGCGCGACACCGTGGTCTTGCCGACACCGCGCGTGCCGGTGAACAGGTAGGCGTGATGCAGCCGCTGAGAAGTGAGTGCATTGGCCAGCGCCTGCACCACGTGCTCTTGGCCGACCATCTCGCCGAAGTGGCGCGGGCGGTACTTGCGGGCCAGGACCAGGGTGCTCATGCGCGGCAGTTTACCGGCCGGGGTGGAAGCCCCCGGCCGCAGGGGTGCCGGATAATCGGGGCGAGTCCGCGGCCTGCCCGCGCCGCGCCACCCGCTCTTCGGGCACCCCGCCCTGCCGACCATGACCACGCCCCCACCCCCTCCGCTGAGCTACGAACAGGCCGGCGTCAACTACGACCTGATCGACCCGCTGAAAGTGGCCGCGCAACGCGCCGCCAAGGACACCGCGAAGAACCTCGCCGCGCACGGCTTCGGCGAAGTGGCCGCGTCGCGCGGAGAGTCGGCCTACGTGGTCGACGTCGGGCCGTTCTACCTGGCCAGCATCGTCGAATGCCTGGGCTCGAAGGCACTCGTCGCCGACGAGATGAAGGCGCTGACCGGCCAGAGCTATTACGCCGGCATCGCGCAGGACACCATCGCGATGGCGATCAACGACCTGATCACCGTCGGCGCCACGCCGCTGGTGGTGCAGGCCTACTGGGCAGCAGGCGGCAGCGAATGGTTCGCCGACGCGCAGCGCGCCCAGGCGCTGGTGGCGGGCTGGAAGCAGGCCTGCGACACCTGCGGCGTGGCCTGGGGCGGCGGCGAGACGCCGGCGCTGGCCGGCATCGTGGAGGCCGGCCGCATCGACCTCGCGGCCTCCTGCACCGGGCTGATCAATCCGAAGTCGCGGCTGTCGGTCGGCGATGCGCTGGCACCGGGCGACGCGATCGTGCTGCTCGCCTCCAGCGGTATCCATGCCAACGGCCTGAGCCTCGCGCGCAAGCTGGTCGAACGCCTGCCGCAGGGCTACCTCACCGAGGTGGCGCCGGGCCTGAACTACGGCGAGGCGCTGCTCGCGCCGACCACGCTGTACTCGCCGGTGACCGAGGCGCTGTGGGACGCGCAGATCGTGCCGCACTACAGCGCCAACATCACCGGCCACGGCTGGCGCAAGCTGCTGCGCCACCCGGCCACGCACACCTACCGCATCCACACCGTGCCACCGGTGCCGCCGGTGCTGAGCTTCATCGCCGAGCACGCCGGCCACGACGCGCGCGAGGCCTACAGCACGCTGAACATGGGCGCCGGCTTCGCGCTGTTCGTGAAGGCCGCCGATGCACAGCGCACCGTCGAGGTCGCACGCGAGCAAGGTGTTGCCGCCTGGGTGGCGGGCACGGTCGAGGCGGGTCCGAAGCAGTTGCTGATCGAGCCGATCGGCGTGCGGTTCGGCGACGACGACCTGCAGTTGCGCTGACGGCCTTTCACCCTTCGATCCGGCGACGCCCGACCCGTCACCTACAATCCACGGTGACGGGCCTCCCCGCATGGGGGCGCGGCCAACCGGGTCAGGTCGGGAACGAAGCAGCCCTAACCGTTAGCCTCCAGTGCCGGGGTCGGGCTCGTCACCCTCTTCCCTTCGCACCACGCAGCCCAGACGGGCTGCGTCCGTGTCAGACCGGCACCAGGAAGTCGCGGCTGATGCCAACGCCCAGGTCGCCGACGCGGTCGAGGAACTGCGTGAGGAACGCATGCAGGCCGGTGGCGAGGATCTCGTCGATGCGACCGAAGCTCAGGTCGGCGCGCAGCCGGCCGGCGCGACGCAGCGTCTCGCCGCTCTGCTCGTTCGCCACCATCTTCAGGTTGCCGACCACCTCGTCCATGCAGGCCGCCAGCGAGCGCGGCATGTCGGGCCGCAGGATCAGCAGTTCGGCCACCTTCTCGGGGCGGATCACGTTGCGGTAGACCTTGCGGTAGACCTCGAAGCCCGACACCGAGCGCAGGATCGCGCTCCAGTAGTAGAAGTCGACCTCGACCGGCTCGCGCTGCTCGCGCACGCCGAAGAACTCGGACTGCGCGCCGTGGAATTTCACGTCGAGCAGGCGCGCGGTGTTGTCGGCTCGCTCGAGGAAGGTGCCGATGCGCAGGAAGTGAAAGCTCTCGTCCTGCAGCATCGTGCCCAGCGTCACGCCGCGCGACAGGTGCGAGCGGAACTTCACCCACTCGAAGAAGTCGGCCGGATCGCGCTTGAAGCTGCCATCGGCGATCAGGCGCTTGAATTCCAGCCAGGTGGTGTTGGCGGTCTCCCACACCTCGGTGGTCAGCGTGCCGCGCACCGCGCGGGCGTTCTCGCGCGCCGCGCGCAGGCAGGAGTGGATGCTCGACGGGTTGGACTCGTCGCACACCATGAATTCCATGACTTCGTGCGGGTTCACGCTGTCGTGCAGGCGGTGGTAGTCGTGCGTCAGCTCGCTGATGCTGAGCAGGCCGCGCCAGCCCTGCTCGGTGGCCTCGCTGGACTGCGGCAGCAGCGAGGTCTGGTAGTTCACGTCGAGCATGCGGGCGGTGTTCTCCGCGCGCTCGGTGTAGCGGGCCATCCAGAACAGGTGGTCTGCGGTTCTTGACAACATGGTCGTGTCTCCTCAGGCCCGGCTCACGCTTCGAGCATCCAGGTGTCCTTGGTCCCGCCGCCCTGCGACGAGTTGACGACCAGGGAGCCTTCCTTCAACGCCACCCGCGTCAGCCCGCCCGGGACCATCTGCACCGTCTTGCCCGAAAGTACGAAGGGCCGCAGGTCGATGTGGCGCGGCGCGATGCCGCTCTCCACGAAGGTGGGGCAGGTCGACAGCGCGAGCGTGGGCTGCGCGATGTAGTTGTTGGGGTTCGCGACCAGTTGCACGCGGAACTCCTCGATCTCCGCCTTGCTGGCGGCCGGGCCGACCAGCATGCCGTAGCCGCCGGCGCCGTGCACTTCCTTCACGACCAGTTCGCCCAGGTGAGCCAGCACGTACTGCAGGTCCTCGCTCTCGCGGCACTGGTAGGTCGGCACGTTGTTCAGGATCGGCTTCTCGCCGAGGTAGAACTCGATCATCTTCGGCACGTAGGGGTAGATCGACTTGTCGTCAGCCACGCCGGTGCCGATGGCGTTGCACAGATTCACGTTGCCGGCGCGGTAGACCGACAGCAGGCCGGCGCAGCCGATGGTCGAGTCGGCGCGGAAGGCCTTGGGGTCGAGGAAGTCGTCGTCGATGCGCCGGTAGATCACGTCGACGCGGCGCGGGCCCTGCGTGGTGCGCATGTACAGGTAGTTGTCCTTGACGAACAGGTCCTGTCCTTCGACCAGCTCCACGCCCATCTGCTGCGCCAGGAAGGCGTGCTCGAAGTAGGCCGAGTTGTACATGCCCGGCGTCATGACCACCACGGTCGGCTCGGCCACGCCGGGCGGCGCCACGGCGCGCAGGGTGTCGAGCAGCAGGTCGGGATAGTGAGCGACCGGCGCGACGCGGTGGCTGCTGAACAGCTCGGGGAACAGCCGCATCATCATCTTGCGGTTCTCGAGCATGTAGCTCACGCCGCTGGGCACGCGCAGGTTGTCCTCGAGCACGTAGTAGTTGCCCGAGCCGTCCGGGTTGGCGGCACGCACGATGTCGATGCCGGCGATCTGCGAGTACACGTTGCCCGGCACGTCCACACCCATCATCTCGGGGCGGAACTGTGCGTTCTTGAAGACCTGCTCGCCCGGCACGATGCCGGCCTTGATGATCTCCTGGTCGTGGTAGACGTCGTGGATGAAGCGATTGAGCGCGTTGACGCGCTGCTTCAGGCCCTTCTCCATCTCGCGCCATTCCTGCGCAGGGATGATGCGCGGGATCAGGTCGAAGGGGATCAGCCGCTCGGTGCCGGAGCCGTCCTCGTCCTTCGCGCCGTAGACCGCGAAGGTGATGCCGACGCGGCGGAAGATCATCTCCGCCTCGTCGCGGTGGCCCTTCATGGACTCGTGCGGTTGCTGGGCGAGCCAGCGTTCGTAGCCGGCGTAGTGCTCGCGCACTTTGTCGCCGTTGGCATGCATCTCGTCGTAGAACTTCTTCATCGTGTCTCCCACGCTGAGACTGGAGCTAGCAGAGATTGTGCCAAGCAGCCCGCTTTTGCCGGTCGAAGCGGGCTCATGCTGCGGGCACCACGCGCGTCCCGACGCGCACATCGAGCTGGTGGCGGCCGCCACCACGGATCACGCCGCACAGCGGCGTCACGTCGGCATAGTCGCGCCCCAGTGCGAGGCGCACATGGGTCAGGCCGGCCTCGCAATCGTTGGTCGGGTCGAGCTCCAGCCAGTCCGCCGAGCCGTCCTCGCGCGGCACCGCCACCGCCACCCAGGCATGCGAGGCATCGGCTCCCTGCAACGCCGGCTGGCCGGGCGGCGGCTCGGTCAGCAGGTAGCCGCTGACGTAGCGGGCCGACAGGCCGAGCGCCCGCAGGCTGCCGATCATCACGTGGGCGAAGTCCTGGCACACGCCGCGCCGCTGCTCGAAGGCCTGCAGCACCGGCGTGCCGACCTCGGTGCTGTGCGGCGCGTAGGTGAAATCGGCGTGCAGCCGGTGCATCAGCTCGGTGGCCGCCTCGTCGATGCCGCGGCCCGGCGGGAAGGACGGCAGGGCCCAGTCACGCAGCACGGCGTGGTGCGGCACCAGCGTGGACGGAAAGGTGAACTCGACCGCCGCGTCCAGCGGGCGGCCCGACTCGTAGCGCCAGTGGGCGCGGCAGGCCTCCCAGGGCAGCGCCGCGGCCGGCGGGCGCTCGGGCGCGTGGGCGCGCACGCGGCTGGTGGCGCAGACCCGCAGGTGCTGGTGCGAAGCCGTCAGCGTGAACACGCGGCGGCTGTTGCCGTAGACGTCGCAGTCGTCGTGCTGCTGCGCCGGCGCCGGCTCGATCTCCATCTCGAAGCCCAGAAGCTGTTGTGCGGCCTCGTCGCGCGGCCGCAGCACGGCGATGTGCTGCGCCAGCTCGACCGGGCTGGAATAGCGGTATTCGGTGACGTGCACGACCTCCAGCTCGACCGGCCCGCGAAGGGCGTCGGCCGGACGCGGCGACGGCGCCTGAGGCTCAGACCGAAAGATGCTGTTCATGCAGGCCGGCGAGCGCGAAATAGCGCCGCCCCACGTCGTCGGAGAGCCGCGCTCCGGCTTCGGCCAGGCGGTCGGCGAGCGCGACCACCAGCTCGTCGTCGACCCCCGACTCCTGGCCGGGCTCGGCCTTGCGGCACAGCTCGACCAGCGTCGTGCCGACGCCGAACGGCGGCAGCAGACCCAGCATCTCCTCCACCGAACCCGCGCTGCCGGGCAGCTTGGCCAGCTCGGTGCGAAGGCGGCGCAGCACGCAGCCCAGCGCGCGCGGGTTGGCCGGGTCGATGACCAGCAGGTCGAGCAGCGCCAGCGCCTCCTGGCGGCCGGGATAGCGCGCGCGGTAGGTCAGGCTGCTGTCGAACAGGTCGAGCAGCAGGTCGAAGCCGTGGGCGCTGTGCACCGCGCCAGCCTCGAAGAAGCAGCGCAGCGTGCCGCTCATCGCGATCAGGCGCTCGGCCTGGCGCCCGACGGTCAGCAGGCGCCAGCCATCGTCGCGCGTCATGCGGTCGCTCTGTGCGCCTGTCACCGCCGCGAGCTGGCTCGCCAGGTGCTCGAGCGCGCCACGCATCGTGTCGGTGGCGAGCCCGGGCACGGCCGGAATCGCCTGCTCGCTCTCGCCATCCTCGTCGTCGTTGCCGGCGGGTACCGGCGTCATTGCCCTCGTGACCCGGGCGTGGAAGTCTTCGACCATCGAGCGGACCAGGCGCCCGTGCTCGATCGACAGGCGCTCGCGCAAGGATCCGGCCACGCGGTCGAGCGCGGCCAGGTTGTAGGCGATGCTGTGGTGGTCTTCGGGGTCGGCCAGCGCGGCGACCACCGAGCGCTCGAACACCCGCGGCGACTGCGTCAGCGACGGCACGCCGGTCGGTGCCAGGCCACTGCGCTGCGTCAGCTCGGAGATCGCGTCGAGCACCGCCGACGGCGTGTCGTCGTCGTCCTCGACCAGTGCCGCGGTGGCCAGCGCCAGCCGCACCAGCTGCTCGGTGCGTTCGGTGTAGCGCCCCATCCAGAACAGGTTCTCGGCGGTGCGGCTCGACACCGGCCGCTGGTGCACCGCGATCTCCTCCGGCCGCAGGCGCTGCGGCAACATGGAGTAGGTGTCGACCGCGCCCTCGCGCAGCACCCAGGTGTCGAGGCTGGCGCCGCCGTGCTGCATCGACACGATGTGCGGATCGCGCGCCGCGATGCGCGTCATGCCCCCGGGCAGCACGCGGTAGCCACCGCGGCCGTCGGCGATGGCATAGACGCGCAGCATCGCCGTTCGCGGCAGGAAGCTGCCCGACTCCCACCACGGCGTCTGCGAGAACGGCAGGTAGCGCTGCAGCGTGTAGGCGTCGGGCTCGGCCTCGATGCGCGCGCGCCATTGCTCGTGCGCGGCCGGCGGCAGCGTGCCGCCGATCTGCGGCTCGAAGCTGCGGCCCCGCACACCCTGGTAGGTGGGCCGGATCACGCGGGCCGCCAGTTCGCCGCGGGTGGCCCGCCAGGCCGCGCCCTCGCCGCACCACCAGCTGGCCAGTGCCGGCAACGCCAGCGGCTCGCCGAGCAAGCGCCGCGAGATCGCCGGCATGAAGCCCAGCATGCCCGGCGACTCGACGAAACCCGTGCCCAGCGCATTGGCCATCACCAGCCGGCCGGCGCGCAGCACCTGCAGAAGACCCGGCACGCCGAGGGCGGAGTCGGCGCGCAGTTCGAGCGGATCGCACCAGATGTCGTCCAGCCGCCGCAGCAGGCCGTGCACCGGCTCCAGGCCCTGCACGGTCTTCAGGTAGAGGCGGTCGTCGCGCACCGTCAGGTCGCCGCCCTCGACCAGCGGCAAGCCGAGGTAGCGCGCCAGGTAGGCCTGCTCGAAATAGGTCTCGTTGTAGGGTCCCGGGGTCAGCAGCGCGAGGCGTGGCGTCGCGCTGCCGTCGGCCGCGGCGATCACCGAGGCCGGCCCGAGCAGCGAGTCGAGCAGGCTGCGGTAGCTCGAGGCGATGTGCTCGACGCGCAGCTCGCGGAAGGCCTCGGGGAACTGGCGCGACACGATCAGCCGGTTCTCCAGCACATAGCCCAGACCGGACGGCGCCTGGCTGCGCTGCGACACCACCGACCACTCGCCACCGGGCCCGCGCGCGATGTCGAAGGCCAGCACATGCAGCCGCACCCCGCCGGCCGGCGCAATGCCGTGCAGCGGCCGCAGGTAGCTCGGATGGCCCAGCACGAGGGCCGGGGGCAGCAGTCCCTCTTGCAGCAGGTGCTGCGGCCCGTAGCAGTCGGCCAGCATCGCCTCGAGCAGGCGCGCGCGCTGGGCGATGCCGGCCTCGATCACCTGCCAGTCGGCCGGCTCGATCAGCAGCGGCAGCACGCCCAGCGACCACGGCCGCTTGACGCTCTCGCCGCCGACGCCGGCCGGCTGGTGGACGTTGTAGGTCACGCCGTTGCGGTGGATCTGTTGCGCGATCTGGCCGGCGCGCCGGTCCAGGCCGCTCAGCCCGTCGGCGCCCAGCAGCTCGAAGAAGTGTTGCCAGCGCTCGCGCAGCGCCTGACCGGTGTCCTGCAACAGTTCGTCGTAGTGGCCCGGATCGGCCCGCCGCGCGGCGTGAAGCACGCCGTGCAGCACCGCATCGGAATGCCAGCCGCCGGAAGCGTCGAATTCGAGCGAAGACTGCTGCACGGCGGCGGGATCGAGACTCAGAGGTGGCGCAGATCGAGGGTGAAGGGAAACTCGCGACTCGGTTGGGCCGGCTGGACCTTCATCTTGCCCGGCGTGTGATCGAGCTTGAAGAAGCGCGCCAGCCGTCGGCTTTCGGCCTCGTAGGCGTTGACCGGGAAGCTGTCATGGTTGCGACCACCAGGATGCGCCACATGATAGCGGCAGCCCCCGATCGAACGGCTCATCCAGCTGTCGACGATGTCGAAGGTGAGCGGCGCATGGCCGGGGATCGTCGGGTGCAGTGCCGACGGCGGCGCCCAGGCCTTGTAGCGCACGCCCGCCACGAACTCCCCGACCCGGCCGGTGGGCTGCAGCGGCAGCGCCCAGCCGTTGACGGTGACCACGTGGCGGTTGCCGTTCAGACCGGTCGCCTTGACCTCCACGCGCTCCAGCGACGAATCGACATAGCGCACGGTGCCGCCGGGCGCACCCTCCTCGCCCATCACGTGCCAGGGCTCGAGCGCGGTCCGCACCGTCAGCTCGATGCCGGCCACCGTGACCTCGCCGATGATCGGGAAGCGGAACTCGAAGTGCGGCGCGAACCAGGCCGGATCGAAGGCGAAGCCGTCCTGGCGCAGTTCGGCCAGCACGTCGGCGAAGTCCATCTGCACGAAGGTCGGCAGCAGGAAGCGGTCGTGCAGCTCGGTGCCCCAGCGCGTGAGCCGCGTGGTGCTGCCGCCGGTGTAGGGCGTGCGCCAGAAGCGCGCGATCATCGCGCGCAGCAGCAGCTGCTGCACGAGGCTCATGCGCGCGTGCGGCGGCATCTCGAAGGCGCGCAGTTCCAGCAGGCCCAGGCGGCCGGTGGGGCCGTCCGGCGAGTACATCTTGTCGATGCAGAACTCGGCGCGGTGGGTGTTGCCGGTGACGTCGATCAGGATGTTGCGCAAGCTCCGGTCGACCATCCACGGCGGCACCTGGCCGAAGCGCGAGGTCTGGTTCTCGATCTCCTTCAGCGCGATCTCGAGTTCGAACACCTGGTCGTTGCGCGCCTCGTCGATGCGTGGCGCCTGGCTGGTCGGGCCGATGAACATGCCCGAGAACAGGTAGGACAGGCTGGGGTGGTTGTGCCAGTAGGCCAGCAGGCTCGCCAGCAGGTCGGGCCGGCGCAGGAAGGGGCTGTCGCCCGGTGTCGCACCACCGAGCACGAAGTGGTTGCCGCCGCCGGTGCCGGTGTGGCGGCCGTCGAGCATGAACTTCTCGGTCGACAGGCGCGTCTCGTGCGCCGCCTCGTAGAGGAACTCGGTGTGGTCGACCAGTTGCTCCCAGCTCGAGGCCGGATGGATGTTGACCTCGATCACGCCGGGATCGGGCGTCACCTGCAGCATCTTCAGCCGCACGTCGCGCGGCGGCGGATAGCCCTCGAGCACGAGCTTGATGCCCAGCGCCGCGGCCGTGGCCTCCACCGCGGACAGCAGGTCGAGGTAGTCGTCCAGCAGTTCCAGCGGCGGCATGAAGACGTACAGGATGCCGCCTCGCACCTCGACGCACATCGCGGTCCGCGTGATCCAGGCCGCCGATTCGAAGCGGGCCGGCGCATGCGTCAGACCGTGGCGGGCCGCGGCAGCGCGCGGCGAACCGCTCGCACCGGCGCCAGCGCCAGCACCCAGGCCCGCGCCAGCAGGCTGCGCCACACCCGGCGCGCCGCCCAGGCCGCCGGCACCAATTGCCGCGGCCCCGGCCAGCGCCGAAGCGCTGGCGTCGCCGCTGGCCAGACCGGCCGCATCGGCATCGGCCCCGCGGAAGGCGTGCTCGCCGTACTGCGCCCGCAGCGCGGCGACCGAGCGCAGTCGCCCGGCCGGCGCGAATGGATCGGCATCGATCAGGTAAGGAAAGTCGCCCTTGGTGACCCAGGGCAGCGAATCGAGCGGCAGCCGGTAGCCCATCGGCGAATCGCCGGGCATCAGGTACATGCGCTCGTCACGGAAGAACCACGGGCCAGTGGTCCAGCTCGGCCCGACCAGGCCCGGCGCGCCCGGCTCGCGCTTGATCGGCAGCATGTAGCCGACGACCTTGGTCAACCCCTGGTCGAACACCTTGCGCAGGCGGGCGCGCTCCAGTTCGTCGTCGAGCCGCGCATCGAAGGGATCGACGTTGACCGGCAGGCGGCGCTCGCGCCACAGGTAGTACCAGGTGTCCTCGTAGCCGGCCTGGATGTAGTCGGTGGCCAGGCCGAGCTTGCGCGCCAGCAGCTCGATGAAGGCCTTGGACTCGACCTCGCTGTAGCCGGTGGGCTGGCGCTCGTCGGCGAACAGGGTGGGGTCGATCCAGCACGGTTCGCCGTCGGCGCGCCAGAAGATGCTCAGCGCCCAGCGCGGCAGCTGCTCGCCCGGGTACCACTTGCCCTGGCCGAAGTGCAGGAAGCCGCCCACACCGTAGCGCGCGCGCAGGCGTTGCACCAGTTCGTTGGCGAAGCCGCGCTTCGTCGGACCGAGTGCGGCGGTGTTCCACTCGGCGCCTTCGCGGTCGTAGACCGATACGAAGGTCGGCTCGCCGCCCTGTGTGAGTCGCACGTCCTGCGCCTTCAGCTGCAGGTCGACCTGCTCGCCGAGCGACAGCACCTCGCCCCACTGCTCTTCGGTATACGGCTTGGTCACGCGCGGCGATTCGTGGATGCGGGAGACGCTCATCGAGTGGGTGAACACGACCTCGCTCTCGTCGACGCCACCCTCGACCGGCGCCGCGCTCGACGGCTCGGGCGTGCAGGCCACCGGGATGTGGCCCTCGCCGGCCATCAGGCCCGAGGTGGGATCGAGGCCGATCCAGCCGGCCCCCGGCAGGTAGACCTCGCACCAGGCGTGCAGATCGGTGAAATCGGTCTCGGCGCCGCTCGGGCCGTCGAGCGCCTTCACGTCGGGCTTGAGCTGGATCAGGTAGCCCGACACGAAGCGCGCCGCCAGGCCCATGTGGCGCAGCGCCTGCACCATCAGCCAGCCGGTGTCGCGGCAGGAGCCCGAACGGTTCTCCAGCGTCTGCTCGGGCGTCTGCACGCCGGGCTCCATGCGGATCAGGTAGCTGATGTCGCTCTGCAGGCGCTGGTTCAGGCCGACCAGGAAGTCGATGGTGCGCTGCGTCTTGCGCGGCACGCTGTCGACGAAGGCCTTGAAGCGCGGCGTCGGCTCGCCGGTCACGAGGTAGGGCGCGAGTTCGCGCTTGAGGCCCTCTTCGTAGCTGAAGGGGAAATTCTCGGCGCTGGGTTCGAGGAAGAAGTCGAAGGGGTTGTAGACCGACATCTCGGCGACGAGATCGACGGTGATCTTGAACTCGGTGGTCTTTTCGGGGAACACCAGACGCGCCAGGTAGTTCGCGAACGGGTCCTGTTGCCAGTTGACGAAATGATCGACAGGCTCGACGCGCAGCGAGTAGCTGAGGATCGGTGTGCGGCAATGTGGCGCCGGGCGCAGGCGGACCACCTGGGGGCCGAGCGCAACGCGCCGGTCATAGCGGTAGTGCGTGACGTGGTTCAGCGCGACGTGAATCGACAAGAGACTCTCCTTCGGGACGGGCAGTGCGTGCCGGTGTCAGTCGGTCGATTCCGGCCCGACAGGGTTAGCAACTTCCACGCCATTGTGCGTGCTGTCAGCGTCAGGATGATGCCAATAGCGCCGGACCTGTGGACGCCAGCAGGCGGCGCCCATCGGCCCGAAGCGCCAGGCACCGCAGCGCGGGCTGTCGAGGACCTCGATACCGCGCGCGGCATAACGCGCCAGCACCTCGGGTGCCGGATGGCCGAAACGGTTGCGATAGCCGGCCTGCACGACCGCCATGCGCGGCGCCACCGCGTCGAGGAAGGCCGCGCTGGACGAGGTCTTGCTGCCATGGTGAGGGACCAGCAGCACCTCGCTCGCCAGCGCCCGGCCGTGCTGGGCCACCAGGCGCGCCTCCTGCTCGCGCTCCAGGTCGCCGGTCAGCAGTACCGTGTGCACCTGCCCACCCCAGCGGCCGCTGACCCGCAGCACGCAGCTCAGGGTGTTGGGCCGCGTCTTCACCCGCTCTGCCGACGCCAGGGCCTCGGCGGTCGGGTGCAGCAGCTCGAACTGCACGCCGTCCCAGGTCCATTGCCGGCCCGCGACGCAGGGCTCACGATCGACGCCCAGCGCGCCGGCCAGCGCCAGCAGGCCATGGCCCGCCTCGAGCGAACTCGCCAGGCGCGTCACCGGCAGGCCGCGCAGCACGGTGGCCGCGCCGCCCACGTGGTCGCTGTCGCGGTGGCTGAGCATCAGCAGGTCCAGGCGTTCCTCGCCCAGCGAGCGCAGCAGCGGCAGCAGCACCCGCCCGCCGGCATCGGCTTCGCGCGCGTACTGCGGCCCGGTGTCGTAGAGCAGCGCGTGGCGCGCGGTGCGCAGCAGCACCGAAGTCCCCTGGCCGACGTCGATCACCGTCATGTCATAGGCGCCCTCTGCCGGCCGCGGCACGGCGGGCGCGAGCAGGGGCAGCAGCAGCGGCAGGCCGAGGGCCCGCAGCGTCCAGGGCAACGGCAGCAGGGCGAGCGCGGCGCCGAGCAGGCCGAAGGCCACGGCCCACGGTGCGGCGGCCGGTACGGACCAGACCGCCCAGTCCGGCGTGGCCAGCCACTGCAGCCCGGCGTTCAGCTGCGCCACCGTCCAGGCTGCCGGCCCCCACAACGGCGGCAGCAGCACGCCCAGCAGCGCCAGCGGCGTGACGCCGAGCGTGATGACGGGGATGGCGACCAGGTTGGCGGCAAAGCCGACCAGCGACAACTGCTGGAAGAACACCAGCGTCAAGGGTGCGAGACCCAGCGTCGCGATGGCCTGCGTGCGCAGACCGCCGGACAGCAGCCGGACCAGCCACGCCGCAGCGCCCTGCCAGCGCAGCCGCATCGGTTCCGTCGCCAGCCCGCTGGTGGCTGCGACCAGTCCGCGCGCCTCGCCCGAGGCCAGCAACAGGCCGACGGCCGCGAAGGACAGCCAGTAGCCCGGCTGCAGCAGGGCCCAGGGATCGATCGCGGTCACGACGACCATGGCCGCCGTCCAGACCAGCGGCCAGCTCCAGCGCAATCCGGCCGCCCCCAGGATGACGACGCTGGCCAGCATCAGCACCGTGCGCTGCGCCGGCACACCCCAGCCAGCGAACACTGCATAGGCGCAGGCCGCCGCCAGGCCGCCCCAGCGCGCTGCCAGCGGCGCCGGGCAGGCCCCCATCGCACGGCGGCTGCGACGCCACAGTGCGTCCACGCCCAGACCCGCGAGCCACGCGAACATCGTGACATGCAGGCCGCTGATGGACATGAGGTGTGCGACGCCGGTCTGGCGATAGAGCGCCCAGTCGTCGCGCTCGATCGCGGCCTGGTCGCCCACCGCCAGCGCGGCCAGCACGCCGGCCGACGAGGCATCGGCCACGCGCGCCGTGATCGCGTCGCGCACCGATTGCCGCAGGCGGTCGACGACGTGGCCCTCGCCGTCTCCGAGCAGGCGGTTGGGCGTGTCGTGCACCGTGCGCACCGAGCCGGTGGCGCGCACACCCTGCTCGAAGAGATGGAGCTCGTAGTCGAAGCCGTGCGGATTCGACAGGCCGTGGGGGCGCTTCAGGCGCAGCGTGAGCTGCCAGCGCTGGCCGGCGCGCAGCGCGGGCAGTTCGGCGCCGTCGGGCGTGGCGTACCAGCCGAGCGAGAAGCGGGACGGCAGATCGATCACGCGGTCGCCGATGCGCGCCGAATGCGGCTCGAAGTGGAATCGCCAGGCCTCGGGCGAGCGCTGCGGCAGCCCGGCGATCACGCCGATCACCGCGAGATCGCGGCCCTCGAGTTCGGCCGGCAGTTGCTCGGCCAGGCGCTCGCCAGCGCGCAGGCCCGTCACGCCGAAACTCGCCGCGGCCAGGGCCGGCACGATGGCCAGCGCAAGCACGTGGGCCTTTCCTCGCAGCGGACCGCGACGATCGAGGCCGAACAGCAGAACCAACACCGCGAGGCCCAGCGCCGAGAGCGCGGTGTAGTGAACCGGCAGCCACAGCCGGGCCTGCTGCAACTGCAGGGACGATCCCAGCACCACACCGGCACCGGCGGCCAGCAGTCGCAGGCCCGGCAGCGGCGGAAACGAGGGCATCGGTCGAGTGTAGGAAGCCGATGCGCCGACCGGCAGGCCCTGCACGACTGGGGTGACGGGCCGCGCGGTAGGATCGTCGCCCGCGAAAAGGAGCCTCCATCATGTCGATCCAGCAACGTCTCAAAGACCTCGGTATCGTGCTGCCGCCGGTCGCCGTGCCGGCCGCCGCCTACGTGCCCTTCGTGCGCAGCGGCAACCTGGTTTTCCTGTCCGGCCACATCGCCAAGCGCGAGGGCAAGCCGCACGTCGGCCAACTGGGCACCGACATGAACACCGACACCGGCAAGGCCGCCGCACGGGCCGTGGCGATCGACCTGCTGGGCACGCTGAACGCCGCGGTCGGCGGCGACCTGGAACGCGTGGTGCGCATCGTCAAGCTGATGAGCCTCGTCAACAGCGCGCCCACCTACACCGAGCACCACCTGGTGACCAATGGCGCCTCCGAGCTGATCGGCGAGGTGTTCGGTGCCGACCGCGGCGCCCACGCCCGCAGCGCCTTCGGCGTGGCGCAATTGCCGTTGGGCGCCTGCGTCGAGATCGAGCTGATCGCCGAGGTGGCTGCGTGAACGTTGCGACCGCGCGCCTGCATCACGCCAGCGTGTTCCATCGGCTGCCGCGCGGCGTGCTCGCGCTGGTGGCGCTGGCCTGCATCGCCGCGGTCGGCGGCGCGCTGGTCGCGCAGCACGTTTTCGGCATGCTGCCCTGCCCCTGGTGCATCTTCCAGCGCGTGCTCTATCTCGCGATCGCCGGGGTCGCGCTGATCGGCTGGGCCGCACCGGTGTGTGCGGTGACGGTGGTGACGAGCGGGCTGGTCCTCGCGCTGTCGGTGGGCGGCATCGCATCGGCCGTGTTCCAGCACCAGGTCGCGGCCAAGGACAGCAGCTGCGCGTTCACGCTCGCCGATCGCTTCCTGAGCGTCACCGGGCTGGAGACCGCAGTGCCCTGGCTGTTCCAGGTGACGGCCACCTGCGCCGAGGCGGCGTCGGCCCGGCTGCTGGGCCAGCCCTTCGAGGTGTGGAGTGGCCTGCTGTTCGCATTGATCGGGCTCACGGCGGCGCTGCTGCTGTGGCACCGCAAGCTGCGCTCCTGATCCCGGTCAAGACCCGGTCACGCGCGGGGACTATGCTGACCGTCGAGGCGCAGTGCTGCGCCGTAGGAGATGGGCCATGACCCCCTGGCATCGCTTCTGGTTTCCCGATGGCGACAGCGTGCCGTCGCCCACACGCGATGCCGCGCTGTGGACACCGCAGGCGCTCGCCGAGACACAGCGCGTGCTGTGGCAGCAGGCCGCCGAGGCGACCGAGGCCTGGTGGCGCTACTGGCGCCTCGCCTGGCCCGGCCTGCCGGGGGCCGTGCCCGCGCGGCCCGTCGTACCGCCCAGCCCGCCCGCCGCGGTGCCGCTGCGCGTGGCGGCGACCCCCACGGCCCCGCACCGCCGCAGCGTGACGCGCAAGACCGCCGCGTCCCGTCCACCGGCCGGCACACCGGCGCGTCCGCGCCGGGCCGCACGCGGCAAGTGATCGGCTCCAGCAGCCGCCGGCAAAACGCTCAGGCGCGCAGCAACCAGGTCGGCTTGAAGCCGATGTCGGCCGGCTTGCCCTTGCGCGCCCGCACGCCCTTGTAGACGGCTACCGCAGCCGCGCCGAGCGTCTCGTCCTTGGCCTTGCCGCCACGGCCGCTGCCCAGCACGCGCAGGGTCTTGTCGAAGGCGGCCACGCTGACCAGCGCATCCTTGGCCTCCAGGTCCATCAGCGTCAGCCCACGGCCGCCCTTGGGCTGCAGCTTCAGGTCGCCGAGCGAGAACACGAGCAGGCGCCCGGCGAGGCTCAGGCAGGCGATCTGCACCGCGGCATCGGCACGGCTGGGCGGCAACGGCTTCTCGCCCTCGGCCAGCGTGAGGAAGCCCTTGCCGCCCCGCTGGCGCGACTGAAGGTCGCCGGCCTTCGCCAGCAGGCCGTAGCCGCCGGTGTTGGCGAGCAGCAGCGTCGCATCGGCCGGCCCGGCGAAGTAGTGCTGCGGCTGGGTGCCCGATTCGAGTTCGATCATCGACGTGATCGGCTGACCATCGCCGCGCGCCCCAGGCAGGCCGCTGACCGCGACCGAGTACACGCGCCCGTTCGATCCGAACACCAGCAGCGTGTCGACGGTGCGGCACTCGAAGGTGCCGTACAGCGTGTCTCCAGCCTTGAAGGCGAAGGCCGCAGCGTCGTGGCCGTGGGCCTGGCGCGCGCGCACCCAGCCCTTGCTGCTGATGACCACCGTGACCGGCTCGTCGATCACCCTGACCTCGGCGACCGCCTTCTTCTCGGCCTGGATCAACGTGCGGCGATCGTCGCCGTGCGCCTTGGCATCGGCCTCGATCTCCTTCACGACAGTGCGCTTCAGCGCGGCCGGACTGTTCAGGATGTCCTCGAGCCGGCCCTGCTCCTCGCGCAGGTTCCTGAGCTCCTGCTCGATCTTGATGGCCTCGAGCCGCGCCAGCTGGCGCAGCCGGATCTCGAGGATGTCCTCGGCCTGCCGGTCGCTGAGCCGGAAACGCTCGATCAGTGCCGGCTTGGGCTCGTCGGCGTTGCGGATGATGCGGATCACCTCGTCGAGGTTCAGCAGCACCAGCTGCCGGCCTTCGAGGATGTGGATGCGGTCCAGCACCTTGCCCAGGCGGTGGCGGGTGCGGCGCTGCACCGTCTCGAGCCGGAAACCGATCCACTCGGCCAGCATCTGGCGCATCGATTTCTGCGTCGGCCGGCCGTCCGCGCCGACCATCGTCAGGTTGATCGGCGCCGAGGTCTCCAGGCTGGTGTGCGCCAGCAGCACGTTGATCAGCTCCTGCTGCTCGACGGCGCGGCTCTTGGGCTCGAACACCAGGCGCACCGCCGCTTCCTTGCCGGATTCGTCGCGCACCGTGTCGAGTACCGTGAGCACGGTGGTCTTGAGCTGGGCCTGCTCGGCGCTCAGCGCCTTCTTGCCGGTCTTGACCTTGGGGTTGGTCAGCTCCTCGATCTCCTCCAGCACCTTCTGCGTGCTGGTGCCGGGCGGCAGCTCGGTGACCACGAGGTTCCACTGGCCTCGGGCCAGATCCTCGATCTTCCATTTCGCCCTCACTTTGAGCGAACCGCGGCCGCTGCGGTAGGCGTCGCGGATGTCGGCCTCGGCGCTGATGATCTGTCCGCCGCCCGGGTAGTCGGGACCGGGCAGCAAGGCGAACAGTTCTTCGTCGGACAGCTTCTCCTGCTTGATCAGCGCCACCGCGGCCGCAGCCACCTCGCGCAGGTTGTGGCTGGGGATCTCCGTCGCCAGGCCGACCGCGATGCCGCTCGCGCCGTTCAGCAGCACGAAGGGCAGGCGCGCGGGCAGCTGCTTCGGCTCCTGCGTGGAGCCGTCGTAGTTGGGGATGAAATCGACCGTGCCCTCGTCGATCTCGTCGAGCAGCAGCCGCGTGATCGGCGCGAGGCGTGCCTCGGTGTAGCGCATCGCCGCCGCGCCGTCGCCGTCGCGCGAGCCGAAGTTGCCCTGGCCGTCGATCAGCGGGTAGCGCTGCGAGAAATCCTGCGCCATGCGCACCAGCGCGTCGTAGGCTGCGGTGTCGCCGTGCGGGTGGTAGCGGCCGAGCACATCGCCGACGACGCGCGCGCTCTTCATCGCCTTGGGGCCACCGGCGGTGGTGAAGGCCAGACCCAGCCGCTCCATCGCATACAGGATGCGGCGCTGCACCGGCTTCTGGCCGTCGCACACATCGGGCAACGCCCGGCCCTTGACGACGCTCAGTGCGTACTCGAGGTAGGCCCGCTCGGCGTAGTGGGCGAGGGTGATCGCGTCGCCGGACTCAGCGGGGGCAGGAATATCGAAAAGATCGCTCATGCAGAAAGAAGGATGCGGGTCTATGGATGGCGCTGGACCAGCGGCTCGCAGCGCTCATCTTGCCTGTGAGGGGCAGAGCGCCTGCACGCCGTCGTGCTGGCAGCGAGGCAGGCGTACGACCTTGCTGTTGGCCGACGGCGTCGGGCCATGCTCAACAGCGATGCCCATCGAACTGGCACGGGTCAGACTGCGAGTCTACCGGCGCGGGACCTCGGTCCCGTGGCAAGCGGGCCCTGGGCCGAGCCAGCCTCAGCTCGCCCTCACGGGCGCGGCGATACGGCGGATCGAGAAACTCTGGCACTCGATCGGCTCGAGGGTCAGGTAGACCAGTTCCCAGCCATCCGTCACACAGAATTCGTGCACAGCCTCGATGACGCCATACCGATACGCCTTGATCCAGTTGCCCATCGAGTAATCGTGCCCGCACATCAAACCGCCCGGTTTGATCTTGGCGGCATAGGCGCGCAGCTCCTGCGCCGTCAGCTCGTAGGCGTGCGTGGTGTCCAGGTAGATCCAGTCGAAACACGCATCCTCGAAATCGGACACGGCTTCCAGCGAGAGCTTGCGGTGGATCACCACCGTGCCCGACTGCAGTTCCCGCGCGAAACGATTGCGCACCTGCTCGAACTTGGTTTCGTTGTAGCGCCTGCTCCCCCAGGTATCGACCAGATGCAGTTGGCTCGGCTGCGCAACGCGAAGAATGGCGTCCGTGAAATCACCCTGATCGACGCCGATCTCGGCGCAGACGCTTCGGGTCGGGAGTTCATGCAACAAGGCCTGGCGATTGAGCAACAGCCTGCAATTCGCCACATGCTCGGCCCGAAGCGGCACCTTGGGAATCGCTGCCTCGACTTGACGAAGCTGAAACGCATTGACGGCGGATTTCAGAGTCGACAAGAACGCGGCTGGATCGAACATGCTCATGTGGCGTGCTCCTTCACGGCGATTGTCAACCTGTCCGACTCACACGTCCACCTCGACCGCATCGCCGTGCAGTTCCATCAGTTCGCGCCGCGACGCGGCCTCGCCCTTGCCCATCAGCTTGTTGAACGAGCCTTCGGTCTGACCGAAATCGAGTACGCCCCAGCTCACCGGGAGCAGGCGGCGCGTGTCGGGATTGAGCGTGGTGTCCCACAGCTGCTCGGCGTTCATCTCGCCCAGGCCCTTGAAGCGGCTGATGGTCCAGCTGGTCTCGCGGGCACCTTCCTTGCGCAGCTTGTCGAGGATGGCCGTGAGCTCGCCCTCGTCCAGCGCATAGAGCTTGGCCGCCGGCTTCTTGCCGCGCGCCGGCGCGTCCACACGGAACAGTGGCGGCTTGGCGATGCAGATGTGGCCGCGCTCGATCAGCTTCGGGAAGTGCCGGAAGAACAGCGTCAGCAACAGCACCTGGATGTGCGAGCCGTCGACGTCGGCGTCGCTGAGGATGCAGATCTTGCCGTAGCGCAGGCCGGACAGGTCGGGCTCGTCGTTGGCACCGTGAGGATCGACGCCGATCGCCACCGAGATGTCGTGGATCTCGTTGTTGGCGAACAGGCGGTCGCGCTCGACCTCCCAGGAATTGAGCACCTTGCCGCGCAGCGGCAGGATGGCCTGGGTCTCCTTGTCGCGGCCCATCTTGGCGCTGCCGCCGGCCGAGTCGCCCTCGACCAGGAAGAGTTCGTTGAGCGCGAGGTCGCGGCTCTCGCAGTCGGTCAGCTTGCCGGGCAGCACGGCCACGCCGGAGCCCTTGCGCTTCTCGACCTTCTGCCCGGCGCGCTGGCGCGCCTGGGCCTGGCGGATCACCAGCTCGGCCAGCTTGCGGCCATGCTCGACGTGCTGGCTCAGCCACAGCTCGAAGGCAGGCTTCACGTAGGTGGAGACCAGCCGCAGCGCGTCGCGCGAGTTGAGCCGCTCCTTGGTCTGGCCCTGGAACTGCGGGTCGAGCACCTTGGCGCTCAGCACGAAGCTGGCGCGCGAGAACACGTCGTCGGGCATCAGCTTCACACCCTTCGGGCAAAGCGCGTGCAGCTCGATGAAGCCCTTGATCGCCTGGAACAGGCCGTCCTTCAGCCCCGACTCGTGGGTGCCACCCGCCACCGTGGGGATCAGGTTCACGTAGCTCTCGCGCACCGCCGCGCCGTCCTCGGTGAAGGCCACGCACCAGGCCGCGCCCTCGCCTTCGGCGAAGTTCTCGGTCTCGCCCTCCTCGGCGTAGTGCGCGCCCTCGAACAGCGGGATCACCGGGTCGGCCAGCAGCGTCTGCATCAGGTAGTCGCGCAGCCCACCCTCGTAGCGCCAGGTCTGCAACTCGCCGGTCTTCTCATGCGCCAGCGTCACGCTCACGCCCGGCATCAACACCGCCTTGCTGCGCAGCAGGTGCACCAGTTCGTTCTTCGGCAGCTCGGCGCTCTCGAAGTACTTCGGGTCGGGCCAGACCCGCACACTCGTGCCCTGCCGGCGGTCGGCAGCACCGGCCTTGCGCGTGCTGACCGGCTCGATCACGTCGCCACCGGCGAAGGCCAGCGCCGCGACCTTGCCCTCGCGGAACACCTCGACCTGCAGCCGCGTCGACAGCGCGTTGGTCACGCTGACGCCCACGCCGTGCAGGCCCCCCGAAAAGCTGTAGGCGCCGCCCGAGCCCTTGTCGAACTTGCCGCCGGCGTGCAGCCGCGTGAACACGATCTCCACCACCGGCACCTGCTCCTCGGGGTGCAGGCCGAAGGGGATGCCGCGGCCGTCGTCGTCGACGCCGACCGAGCCGTCGGCATGCAGCGTCACGGCGATGCGCTGGCCGTGGCCGGCGAGCGCCTCGTCGGCGGCGTTGTCGATCACCTCCTGCACGATGTGCAGCGGATTGTCGGTGCGGGTGTACATGCCCGGCCGCTGCTTCACGGGCTCCAGGCCCTTGAGCACGCGGATGGACGATTCGCCGTAACGGCCCGGCGAAGAAGGTTTGGTTGCCATGGAGGAAGATTCTAGGGAGCCGCCGCGCGTGCACCGGCGCGCGGGCTTACCACAGCGCCCGCGCGCGCCTCGTTGCCGGTGCGTGGCATCACCGCAGCGGGCCGGGCGAAGCCGGGTGGCCAGCGTCGGAACGTGAAAGTCGTGACAATCCGTCGATGACCTCGCCGACCCGCGCCCCGCAGACGCTCTCGATGACCCAGGTGCTGCTGTGCAGCGCCGCGATCGTGACGCTGTCGATGGGCATCCGGCACGGCTTCGGCCTGTGGCTGCAGCCGGTCACGATGGACCGCGGCTGGACCCGCGAGACCTTCGGCCTCGCGCTGGCGATCCAGAACCTCACCTGGGGTCTGGTCGGGCCGTTCGCCGGCATGCTGGCCGACCGCTACGGCGCCTTCAAGGTGCTGGTGGCCGGTGCCGTGCTCTACGCGGCCGGGCTGGTGCTGATGGCGCTGGCCACCTCGGGCCTGGCCTTCCACGGCAGTGCCGGGCTGCTGATCGGGATGGCGCAGGCCGGCTGCACCTATGCCATCGTCTACGGCGTGATCGGTCGCAACGTTGCGCCCGAGAAGCGCTCGTGGGCGATGGGCATCACCGCAGCGGCCGGCTCCTTCGGACAGTTCCTGATGGTGCCGGTGGAAAGCGGGCTGATCTCAGCCTTCGGCTGGCAGGTGGCCTTGATCGTCCTGGGCTGCTCGGCGCTGGCGATCGTGCCGCTCGCCTTCGGGCTGAAGGAAGCGCCACGAAGCGTCGCCACGGCCGAACCGCAGCAGAGCATCGGCGAGGCCGTGCGCGAGGCCTTCGGCTACCGCAGCTTCCAGCTGCTGATGGCGGGCTACTTCGTGTGCGGCTTCCAGGTGGTCTTCATCGGCGTGCACATGCCGAGCTACCTGAAGGACCACGGCCTGTCGCCGCAGGTGGCGACGACGGCGCTGGCGCTGATCGGCCTGTTCAACGTGTTCGGCACCTACGCGGCCGGCGTGCTGGGTCAGCATCTGGCCAAGCGCCACATCCTGGCGACCATCTATGCGCTGCGCTCGGTGGCCATCATCGCCTTCCTGCTGCTGCCGCTGACGCCCGCCTCGGTCTACGCGTTCTCGATCGCGATGGGCCTGCTGTGGCTGTCGACGGTACCGACCACCAATGCGGTTGTCGCGCAGATCTTCGGCGTCAAGCACTTCTCGATGCTGGGCGGGTTCGTGTTCCTGGCCCACCAGGTCGGCAGCTTCCTCGGCGTATGGATGGGCGGCAAGCTCTACGACGCGACCGGCAGCTACGACGTGGTGTGGTGGATCGCGGTCGCGCTCGGCGTGTTCGCCGCGCTCATCAACCTGCCGGTGCGGGAGACCGCGATCACGCGCGGCGGCGCCCCGGTCCCGGCATGACACGTGGTGGCACGGCCGCGATGAGAGCACTCTCGTTCAAGCGAATGCTGGTCTGGGCCGCGGCCGCGGCCGCATTGACCGCGGTGTTCATGGCCTATCTGCAGCCTGACCTGGTGGTCGACCTGGCCAACCGCGTGTGGAGCTGCTTCTAGGATGACCGCGGCATCGCTGCATGGCGGGCTCATGGCGTCGCCCTGGGTGGTGCGCTGGACGCGCGCGCTTCCGGCCGGACGTCGCGTGCTCGACCTGGCCTGCGGTTCCGGCCGGCATCTGCGCTGGCTCGCGGCGCAAGGGCAGCACGTCACCGGCGTGGACCGCGACGCGGCGGCCCTCGAGGATCTGGCGGCCGCCTGCCCGCAGGCCGAGCTGATCACCGCCGACATCGAGTCCGGTCCGTGGCCGCTGGAGGGCCGCACCTTCGATGTGGTGATCGTCACCAATTACCTGTGGAGGCCGCTGCTGCCGGCGATCCTCGACTGCGTGGCGCCCGACGGCCGCCTGATCTACGAAACATTCGCGCTCGGCAACCAGACCGTCGGCAAGCCGTCGAACCCCGACTTCCTGCTGCGGCCGGGCGAACTGCTGGACGCCGTGCGCGGCGCCGGCGGTGGTTGGCGCGTGCTGGGCTACGAGGACGGCACGCTGGAGACGCCGCTGCGCTTCGTGCAGCGCATCGCCGCCGTGCACGAGGCGAACCCCGGCGCGGCGGCGTCGGCCGGGCCACCGCGTTATCCCTTGTAGCCGCTGCGTCAGCCTCGTTGCCGCGGCTGGCTAAAATCCCAGGATTCAGAGGATCCCCCATGAAACCCATCGTTGGCAGCATCGTCGCGCTCGTCACGCCGATGCACGAGGACGGCAGCGTCGACTACCCCGCGCTGCGTCGCCTGATCGACTGGCACATCGCCGAAGGCACCGACTGCATCGGCGTGGTCGGCACCACCGGCGAATCCCCCACGGTCGCGCCCGAGGAGCACTGCGAGATCATCCGCGTCGCGGTCGAGCATGTCGCCGGCCGCGTGCCGGTGATGGCCGGGGCCGGCGCGAACTCCACGCGCGAGGCCATCGAGCTGAGCCGCTACGCCAAGCAGGTCGGCGCCGACTGCACGCTGCAGGTCGTGCCGTACTACAACAAGCCGACGCAGGAAGGCCAGTACCAGCACTTCCGCAGCATCGCCGAGGCGGTGGACATCCCGGTCGTGCTGTACAACGTGCCCGGCCGTACCGTGGCCGACATGCTGCCCGAGACGGTGCTGCGCCTGGCCCAGGTGCCCGGCATCGTCGGCCTGAAGGAGGCCACCGGCAACATCGAGCGCGCGTGCTGGCTGATCAAGCAGGCACCGAAGGGCTTCTCCATCTACTCCGGCGACGACCCGACCGCAGTGGCGCTGATGCTGCTGGGCGGCCATGGCAACGTCAGCGTGACGGCCAACGTCGCACCGCGTGCGATGCACGAGCTGTGCGTCGCGGCGATGGCCGGTGACGCGAAACGCGCCGCCGAGATCCACCTGAAGCTGCTGCCGGTGCACAAGCAGCTGTTCTGCGAACCCAACCCGATTCCGGTGAAGTGGGCGCTGCAGCGCATGGGCCGCTGCGGCGGCGCCTTGCGGCTCCCGCTGACGCCGCTGAGCGCGACACTGCAGCCGGCCGTCGAGCAGTCGCTGCGCGACGCCGGGCTGCTGTAGCGCTTCGACATCCGGAACCGCACCGCTGCTTCACCCACGACCCCTTGCGCTCCCCTGCCCCGCCGCCCAGGCGGCTTGTTGCCCAGCCCGATCCCCGGAGAAGCCTCCCGTGAGTTTCCAAAGTCGATTCAACGTTCCTGCCCGTCTGCTGCTGATCGCGGTGGCGTCCGGCCTGTCGGCCTGCACGATCAACACTGCGCTGGAAGGCGACAAGGTCGACTACAAGACCAAGGGGGCGAAATCCGTCTCGCTCGAGATCCCGCCCGACCTCACCCAGCTCTCGCCCGATCAGCGCTACCAGACCGCCAGCGGCACGATCAGCGCGTCGACCCTGCAGACGCCGGCGCCGAACAGTTCGGCGCCCACGGCCGCCGGCACGGCCGCGAGCGTCGCGCCCAGCGTGGTCGGCGATGTCCGCCTCGAGCGCGCCGGCAGCCAACGCTGGCTGGCCACGCGTCAGACACCCGAGCAACTGTGGCCGCAACTGCAGGCCTTCTGGCAGGAACGCGGCTTCCAGCTCGATCTCGAACAGCGCGACACCGGCCTGATGGAAACCAACTGGGCCGAGAACCGCGCCAAGCTGCCGCAGGACATCATCCGCGGCACGATCGGCAAGGTGTTCGATTCCGTCTACGACACCGGCGAGCGGGATCGCTACCGCACCCGCCTGGAGCGCACGGCCGAGGGCGGCACCGAGATCTACATCAGCCACCGCGGCATGGTCGAGGTCTACACCAGCGAGCGCAAGGATTCCACGGTATGGCAGCCGCGCCCAGCCGACCCCGATCTGGAGGCGGTGATGCTGTCGCGCCTGATGCTCAAGCTCGGTGCCAAGGAAGAGCAGGCCAAGGCCGCCGAAGCCGCAGCGGCGGCCGCCTCGGCCGCCCCGGTGCCGCCTGCCGCCCGTGCACGGCTGCTGGCCGGCTCCGGCACCGGGCTGCAGGTCGACGAGGGCTTCGACCGCGCATGGCGGCGCGTCGGCCTGGCGCTGGACCGCAGCGGCTTCACGGTCGAGGACCGCGACCGCGCCCAAGGTCTGTACTACGTGCGCTATGTCGACCAGGCGCAAGCCGGCAAGGACGAGCCCGGCTTCTTCAGCAAGCTGTTCGGTGGCGGCAAGAAGGACGCGGCCACGCAGGGCGGCCTGGCGCGCTACCGCATCGCGGTGAAGAGCCAGGCGGATTCGACGCTGGTGACGGTGCTGAACAACCAGGGCGCCTCCGAGACCGGCGACGCCGCCCAGCGCATCCTGGAACTGCTGGCCACCGACCTGAAGTGACGACGGCGGCCTGAACGTCGGGTTCGGCGGCCGCGGCCATGCGCTTTTGCAGCCTCGGCAGCGGCAGCACCGGCAATGCCACGCTGGTGGAGGCAGGCGGAACGCGCCTGCTGATCGACTGCGGCTTCACGCTCAAGGAACTGGCGCTGCGGCTCGGCCGCCTCGGTCTGGCCGCGAGCGACATCACGGCCCTGTTCGTCACCCACGAGCACGGCGACCACATCGGCTGCGCCCTGAGCCTGGCCCGGCGCCACCGTCTGCCGTTGTGGATGAGTCGCGGCACCTGGCGCGCGATCGGCGCCCCCGAGCTCGACGACGACCTGCTGCACTTCGTGAGTGACGGGGCCCCTGTCGCGGTGGGCGACCTCGAGCTGTCTCCCTACACCGTGCCCCACGACGCCGCCGAGCCGCTGCAGCTGAGTTGCACCGACGGCAACCACCGCCTGGGCGTGCTCACCGACGCCGGCTCGATCACGGCGCACCTTCTGGGTGCATTGCAAGGCTGCGATGCACTGCTGCTGGAGTGCAATCACGACCGCGATCTGCTGGCGACCTCGAGCTACCCGGCCTCGTTGAAGGCCCGCGTCGGCGGGCGCCTGGGCCACCTGGCGAACGACACCGCGGCCGAGGTGCTGGCGGCCTGCCGGCACGCCGGCCTGCGCCATGTGGTCGCGGCCCACCTGAGCCAGCAGAACAACCGCCCGGAGCTGGCCGCCACCGCGCTGGCCGCGGCGGTCGGCACCGACGCCGCCGACATCGTGGTGGCCAGTGCGCGCCAGGGTTTCGCCTGGCTGGACCTGGCCTGAGCCGGACAGGGTATCCGTGGGGCGAAAAAAAACCGCCCCGTAGGGCGGCTTCCTGAACAGAAGAGCGATCGGGGCCTGCGCCCCGTCACCCTCCTGCTTGCACTTACTTCTTGGCAGCGTCGATGGCGGCCGAAGCAGCAGCGCCGGCAGCCGAAGCGGCATCCGCAGCGCCTGCTGCAGCACCGGCAGCCGCCGAAGCAGCCGCGTCGGTCGCCGCAGCGGCAGCCGACGTCGCAGCGGTAGCCGCAGCCGAAGCCGCATCGGTGGCAGCCGAAGCCGCCTGGGCGGTCGCCGACGCCGCAGCGTCAACGGCGGTCGCGACTTCTTCCTTCTTGCCGCAAGCGGCGAGGGCGGCAGCAGCGATCAGCGTGGCAAGCAGGAGCGATTTTTTCATCATGAGGTCCTCAAACGAAGGGTTCAAATAACACCGGTGTGGCGGAACCCGCCGAACAACGTCGAGTTCCTGACAAAGACCAGGGCCGCTCGAGCAGCCCCATGCCTAGCCCAAGAGTGTATCCCGAACATGGTGCATACCCTCATAGACCCAAGGTCGTCACAGGGAAGCTGTCGTCGGCTCGTTGCAAAAGCGCCTCAACGAGTTCTCGACAGGACACCAGATCCGCCGTCTCGCGGTAGATCCGGCCCCGGTAGCGCTCGCCATCGTGCAAGCGGACGGCCACCCGTTCCGGCGCGAACAGCAGCGTCGGCAGCTTGTCGGCCACTTCCTCGTGGACCGCCAGGCACTGGACGATGTGCGACCACTGGCGCCGCCAGTGGACCCAGCGCGGAAAGCGCTGCGCGAAGCCGTCGTAACCGGCGGCCAGTACGGTGAGCCGGCGTCGCGAGCCGGCCCAGCGTGTCAGCGCCTCGATCACCGCGGGCTGCCCGAGCGGCCAGCGGGCGAAGTCACGGTCGCACAACCAGAGATGCTGTGCTCCGGCCTCCGCACACTCGTCCAGTGCGGCCAGCACGGCTCGGGCGAAGCCCTCGCGCGTGTCGATCACCTGCGTGCCACCGGCAGGCGCCGGCGCATCCTCCTGCGATCCATCGGTCGGTTCAGCAGTCATCCTCGTCTCCCACGACCTGCAGCCAGCCGTCTTCGGCCCACTGCGTCAACAACTCCCGTGCAGGCTCGCTGGCCCGCTCCAATTCGCGTGTCGACAACGCGCGCCGGTCGGCGAGCCGGCGCATCAATGCGGCATCGCGCCCCGCGGCGCGCCAGGACTCGCCATTCACGAACACATGGGCTGCGTCGTACATCATGCGCGTGCGCGGGTCCAGGCGAACGCCGGAGCCGAGCGCCGCCACTTCGGCCGGCGGTGCGAACCAGACGTGCGGCTTCGGCTCGGTGAGCGCCTCGCCCAGCGCCGCCTGCAGCGCCCGCGGATCGCGCAGCGCGCGCGACACCGCATCGGCCGCAAAGCGCTGCAGCGCCTCGGGGATGCGCCCCGGCGCATCGGTCGCCGGCTGGGCTGCATCGCGGTACAGCACCCGCGGCGCCTCGTCCTCGCGCTCGAGCAGTCGGCCCAGTACCTCGCGCGCCAGTTCGCCGCGCGCCGGGGCGCGGAAACCGATCGACGCGGTCATGCACTCGCCTTCGGCCACACCGTCGTGCCCCCAGCCGGGCGGCAGGTAGAGCATGTCGCCGGGTTCGAGCAGCCACTCCTGTTGCGGGACGAAGTGCGCCAGGATCTTCAGCGGCAGATCCGGCCTCAGCGTGTCGTCGCCCGGTGGCGCGATGCGCCAGCGGCGCCGGCCCTGCACCTGCAGCAGGAACACGTCGTAGGAGTCGACATGGGGGCCGACACCGCCGCCGTCGCTGGCCCAGGACAGCATCAGGTCGTCGAGCCGCGCTTCGGGCACGAAGCGAAACATCGACAGCAGTTCGCGCGCCGCCGGCACGTGCAGGTCCAGGCCCTGCACCAGCAAGGTCCAGCCGGCCTGCGAAACCGGCGGCAGCGCGCGGCGCGGCAACGGCCCCGAACGCAGGGTCCAGCGATCGCGCTGCCGCACGATCAGGCGCGACTCGACATCCTCGTTGCCGGCCAGCGTGAACAGCGCGCTGCGACCCAGCGGCGGGGGCATGCCGGGCAGCGCCTGGCGGATCAGCAGCGGCTGCTTCTGCCAGTGGCGGCGCATGAACCGGCGCGGGCTCAGGGCGCCCAGCAACGGGGTCGGCGTATCGATGGCGGGAGGCAGGGGCATGGCCTCATTGTGCGATCATCCTTTCATGCAAATCACGCCCCCCTGCGTCGTCAGTCTGACCTGGCGGCTCGAAGATGCGCACGGTCAGCTGATCGACGAACTGGCCGAGCCGGTGGAGTTCTTCGTCGGTGGCGACGACCTGCTGGCCAAGGTCGAGGAATCGATCGTCGGCCAGTCCGAAGGCTTCGAGGCCACGCTGCATCTGGAGCCCGAGCACGCTTTCGGCGACTACGACGCCGACCTGGTGTTCTTCGAGGAACGCAGCGTGTTCCCCGAGCACATCGAGGCCGGCATGCAGTTCGACGGGCCGCCCGAGGGCACGACCACGCGCGACCTGCCGCTCGATACCGTCTACACGATCACCGAGGTCTACGACAGCCACGTGGTGCTCGACGGCAACCACCCGCTGGCCGGCATCGCCCTGGTTCTCGCGCTCAAGGTGCGCGACGTGCGCGCGGCCAGCGACGAAGAGGTCGAGCACGGGTCGGTCTCCACCTCGGTGCTCTCGGTGCTGAGCGCGGTGCCGCCCTCACCGCAGTTGCACTGAGCCGGCCGCGCTGCGCGCGCTTCGGGCCGTCAGCGCTTGCCGGTCGAACCGAAACCGCCCTCGCCGCGCTCCGAGGCGCCGAAGTCGTCGACGACCCGGAAGCTTGCCTGCACCACCGGCACGATCACCAGTTGCGCGATGCGTTCGAGCGGCTGCACCGTGAAGGCGACCGGCCCGCGGTTCCAGCAGCTCACCATCAGCGGTCCCTGGTAGTCTGAGTCGATCAACCCGACCAGGTTGCCAAGCACGATGCCGTGCTTGTGGCCCAACCCCGAGCGCGGCAGGATCACCGCGGCCAGGCCCGGGTCGCCGATGTGGATGGACAGGCCGGTCGGGATCAGCTGCGTCTGCCCGGGCTCGAGCAACAGCGGCGCGTCGAGGCAGGCGCGCAGGTCGAGGCCGGCGCTGCCCGGAGTGGCATAGGCGGGCAGTTGGTCCGCCATGCGCGGGTCCAGCACTTTCACGTCGATCGTCGTCATGGGTTCAGATATCCAGGGTGGCGCGGCGCCGCGCGATCTCGGCCACCAGCGCACGCGCCAGCGTGAGCTTGTCGGCCGTGCCGCCGTCGGCCGGCAGTGGCTGCTCGCCCTGCGCGTCGACCAGCAGCAGCGCGTTGTCGTCGCGGCCGAAGGTGGCCGGCCCGAGGTTGCCCACCACCAGCGGCAGCTTCTTTCGCTCGAGCTTGGCACGCGCGTGCACGGCGAGCTGCTCGCTCTCGGCCGCGAAGCCGACGCAGTACGGCGGCTTCGGCAGTGCCGCCACGGTGGCCAGGATGTCGGTGTTCTCGGTGAGCTCGAAGCTCGGCGCCTGCTTCTTGCCGTCCTTCTTGATCTTGTGCTCGGCCAGCCGCGCCGGACGCCAGTCGGCGACCGCGGCCGTGGCGACGAAGATGCCGTGCGTCGCGGCCAGCGGCAGCACGGCCGCGAGCATCTGCTCGGCGCTCTGCACGTCGATGCGCCGCACGCCGCGCGGCGTGGGCAGGTGCACCGGGCCGGCCACCAGCGTGACCTCGGCACCGGCCTCGCGCGCGGCACGCGCCAGCGCGAAACCCATCTTGCCGCTGGAGCGGTTGGTGAGCCCGCGCACCGGATCGATCGCCTCGAAGGTCGGCCCGGCGGTGATCAGCACGCGCTCGCCGGCCAGCGGCTTGGGCGCGAGCTGCGCCACGATGTCCTCGAACAGTTCGGCGGCCTCGAGCATGCGGCCGTCGCCGACCTCGCCGCAGGCCTGGTCGCCATTCGCCGGCCCGAGCACCGTCGCGCCATCGGCCCGCAGCTGCGCCAGGTTGCGCTGGGTGGCCGGGTGCGACCACATCTCGCGGTTCATCGCCGGAGCCAGCAGCAGCGGGCAGCGGGCGATGGGGCGCGCCAGACACAGCAGGCTCAGCAGTTCGTCGGCCCGGCCCTGGGCCAGCTTGGCCATCAGGTCGGCACTGGCCGGCGCGACGATCACCGCGTCGGCATCGCGCGTGAGGTTGATGTGCGCCATGTTGTTCGGCTCGCCGGCGTCCCACTGGCTGGTCAGCACGGGCTGGCCCGACAGCGCCTGCATCGTCACCGGCGTGATGAACTGCTGCGCGGCATCGGTCATCACCACCCGCACGCTGGCCCCGGCCTTGACCAGCAAGCGCAGCAGCTCGGCCGCCTTGTAGCAGGCCACGCCGCCGCTCAGTCCCAGCACGAGCTGCCGGTTCGCGAGGTCACCGCCAGGCTCGGGGCGATCGGTCATCGTGAGGCTTTCGTCGTCGAGGCCGCTCGTCGAGCCGCCGGATGGGCGCGATTATCGCGGCCGCCCGGCACCGCCGCTCGCGCGAGGGCACGCGCTCGCCACCACATTCGGTACAGTCTGAATTTTCAGTAATTACTGAAAATTCAGCTAGACTTCGATCACCTTCCGCACCCACCGCATGAGCACGCTGTCCCCTCTCGTCCACAGCTTCGTCTCGCACTTCGGCGAGATGGGCAGCCGCTGGGGCATCAACCGCACGGTCGGACAGATCTACGCGTTGATCTTCGTGTCGCCGGCGCCGCTGCATGCGGACGACATCGCCGAGCAACTGGAGTTCTCGCGCTCCAACGTCAGCATGGGGCTGAAGGAGTTGCAGGCCTGGCGGCTGGTCCGGTTGCGCCACCTGTCCGGCGATCGGCGCGAATACTTCGAGGCCCCGACCGATGCCTGGGAGATCTTCCGCACGCTCGCCGAGGAGCGCCGGCGCCGCGAGATCGAACCCACGCTGACGATGCTGCGCAGCGCGCTGCTCGAGACGCCGACCAGCGAGGCCGACCGCATCGCGCAGCAGCGCCTGCGCGGCATGCACGAACTGATCGAGCTGATGAGCACCTGGTTCGACGACGTCCAGAAGCTCGATGCGAAAACCCTCTCCCAGCTGATGAAGATGGGCTCTAAAGTTCAGCGGCTGCTGGAGTTCGCCCGCAAGGCGAGGCCCGCCGCGCCGCCGCCCGAGCCGCGTTGACTCCGATCTGAAAGGACCGACCGCATGGACCCGCTGATCCTCGCGCGCGCGCAGTTCGCCGCCAACATCACCTTCCACATCCTGTTCCCGACGATCACCATCGCGCTGGGCTGGCTGCTGCTGTTCTTCCGCTGGCGCTGGCTGCGCACCCGCGACGGCGCCTGGCTCGCGGCCTACCGCTTCTGGACCAAGGTGTTCGCGCTGAGCTTCGCGCTCGGCGTGGTGAGCGGCATCACCATGAGCTTCCAGTTCGGCACCAACTGGCCGGGCTTCATGGAGAAGGCCGGCAACGTGGCCGGGCCGCTGCTCGGCTACGAGGTGCTCACGGCCTTCTTCCTCGAGGCCGGCTTCCTGGGCGTGATGCTGTTCGGCCACGGCCGCGTCAGCGAGCGCATCCACATGATGGCGAGCTTCTTCGTCGCCTTCGGCACCACCGTCAGCGCATTCTGGATCCTGGCACTGAACTCCTGGATGCAGACGCCCGCCGGCCACGAGGTGATCGACGGCGTGTTCCACGTCAAGAGCTGGGCCGAGGTGCTGTTCAACCCGTCCTTCCCCTACCGCTTCACCCACATGCTGCTGGCGTCTGCACTGACCTGCGCCTTCCTGATGGCCGGGCTGAGCGCCTGGCAGCTGCTGCGCGGCCAGGCCGAGCGCTCGGCGCCCAAGGTGCTGCGCGTCGGGCTCACCGTCGCGGCGCTGCTGATCCCGGTGCAGATCTTCGTCGGCGACCTGCATGGCCTCAACACCCTGCACCACCAGCCGCAGAAGATCGCCGCGATGGAGGGCGTGTGGGAGACCGAGAAAGGCGCGCCGCTGCTGCTGTTCGCGGTGCCCGACGACAAGGCCCGCACCAACCACTTCGAGATCGCGATCCCGAAGATGGCGAGCCTGATCCTGACCCACGATGCCGACGGCGAGATCAAGGGCCTGAACGACTTCCCCGACGCGCACCCGCCGGCCGCGCCGCTGTTCTTCGCCTTCCGCGTGATGGTCGGCGTGGGCGTGCTGATGCTGCTGGTGAGCTGGGCCGGCTGGTGGATGGGGCGCCGCGCTGGCTGGGCGCCGCAACGCCTGTCGCGCGGGCTGCTGTGGGTGCTGGCGGGCATGACCTTCTCCGGCTGGATCGCTACCGTGGCGGGCTGGTACGTGACCGAGATCGGCCGCCAGCCCTTCATCGTCTACGGCCTGCTGCGCACCGCCGACGTGGCCGCGACCAACGTGCCTTCCTCGATGATCGCCCTCAGCCTCGCACTGTACGTGACGCTCTACCTCGCGCTGATCGTGGCCTACGTCAGCGTGCTCAAGTACATGGCCGAGAAGCCCGAAGACGTGATCCAGCCCGACGCGCTCGAGCAGGCCAAGGGCCGCGCCGCCGCCGCACTGGCCAAGGGGAGTGCCACATGACGTTCGATCAATCGCTGCCACTGATCTTCATGGCGCTGATGGGCATCTCGATGCTCGTCTACGTCGTCAGCGACGGCTACGACCTCGGTGTCGGCCTGCTGATGCCGCGCGCCAATGCCACCGAGAAGGACGTGCTGATCGCCTCGATCGGCCCGTTCTGGGACGCCAACGAGACCTGGCTGGTGCTGGGCATCGGCATCCTGCTGATCGCCTTCCCCAAGGCCCACGGCCTGGTGCTGTCGCAGCTCTACCTACCGGTCACGCTGATGCTGATCGGCCTGATGCTGCGCGGCGTGGCCTTCGACTTCCGTGTCAAGGCCAAGGACGTGCACAAGGCCACCTGGGACCGGCTGTTCTTCGCCGGCTCGCTGCTCGCGTCGATGTCGCAGGGCTGGATGCTCGGCCGCTACATCAGCGGCTTCGGCCAGGGCTGGAACTACCCGGTGTTCGCCGCAGCGATCGCCTTCGCGCTGCCGGCGGCCTACGTGCTGCTCGGCGCGGCCTGGCTGATCATGAAGACCGAAGGCGATCTGCAGCGCAAGGCCATCCGATGGGCCAAGCTGGCCTGGTGGCCGGTGGTCGGCGGCATGGTGCTGATCTCGCTGGCCACGCCGTGGATCAGCGCGACGGTGCGCGACCGCTGGTTCGAGCTGCCGGCCATCATCGCGCTGCTGGCCATTCCGCTCACGACCGCCATCGCGCTCGTCACCACCCGCCTCGTGCTCGACCAGCCCATCGTTCGCAAGGAACTGTGCTGGCTGCCCTTCGTGCTGCTGATCGCGGTGTTCGTGTTCGGCTTCCTCGGACTGGCCTACAGCATCTATCCCTTCGTCGTGATCGACCAGCTGACGATCTGGCAGGCCGCCAGCAGCCCGGCCGCGCTGAAGGTCATCCTCATCGGTGTCTGCATCTCGGTGCCGGCGATCGCGGCCTACACCGTGTTCTCCTACCGCGTGTTCTGGGGCAAGGCCACCGAATTGCGCTACGGCTAGGACGCGTCCGAGAGAAAACGCAGCAACGCGGCTGATCCGGCGCCCGGGTTCGCATCGTCGGTCGTGCACAGCAGCAGCCGGCGCGTCGCCCAGGCGTCCGTCAGGGGCCGCACGATGATGCGCGAGGTCGCCAGCCGCGCGGCGGCCGCGGCCGGCACCACCGCGACACCGACCCCGTCGGCCACCAGACCGGCCACCGCGTCGAGGCTGCGCACGCGCACGCGGTGGTGCAGTCCGCGCCCCTGGCGCAGCGCCTGACCCTGCAGGAAGCGGCTCAGGCCGCTCTCGGCGGGCAGGCCGACGAAGGGCTGGTCGATCACATCGGCGAAGCGCAGCGCGCGCCGCCCCGCCCTGCCGCTCCGCACCGGTTGCAGCACCACCAGGCGGTCCTCGCGAAACACGCGCGTGATCAGGCCTTCGGTGTCGACGTAGTCCGCCACGATGCCGATGTCGGCGTTCTCCTGTCGCATCGCCCGCAGCACGTCCGCGCTGCCGAGCTCACGAAGGTCCACGTCGATGTCCGGATGGGCGACCAGGAAGCGCCCCAGCAAGGCCGGCAGGTACTCGGTCATCGCCGCCGTGTTGCACAGCACGCGCACCGTGCTGCGCACGCCATGGGCATGGGCCGACATCTCGGCATGCAGCGCCTCCATCTCGCGCTGCAGCCGCCCGGCGTGCCGCCGCAGCGTGTGCCCTGCATCGGTCGGCACCACACCCTGCTTCGACCGCACCAGCAGCGCGGCGCCGAGCGCGTGTTCCAGGTGCTGCAGGCGCGCACTGGCGGCGGACAGCGACAGGTGCATCTCGCGCGCGCCCGCCGTGATCGAACCCGCCTCGGCGACGGCGCCGAACAGGCGCAGATCGAAGGGGTCGATGCGGAAACTTGTTGCAGTGCGGGCTCGGGCCATCGGCTTCATCATCCTTCGCGGTTGCCGGAGGATAGCTGCGCCGCTGCGCGATGGACACCACGCGACCGCACCGCGACGATGCCGGCATGGACATCGGACTGCTCGCCGTCATCGGCGTGATCTTCGCGCTGGCCGGCGGCGTCAAGGGCGTGTCGGGCCTGGGGCTGCCGACCGTCTCGATGGCACTGCTCGGACTGGTGATGCCACCGGCCGCCGCGGCCACGCTGATGGTGTGGCCCTCGCTGGCCACGAACCTGGCGCAATGCGCCGGCCCGCGCTGGCGCGCCCTGTGCCGCCGGCTCTGGCCGATGTGGGCGGGCCTGCTGTGCTTCACCGTCTTCAGCCCCTTGCCGAGCCTCGCCGGCGCAGGCCGCGGGCCGCGGGCCGCGCTCGGCGCGGTACTGGTGGTGTATGGCGCGTGGGGGCTGGTCAGGCCTGCGTTGCCGCGCCCGGCGCGTCGTCACGAGGCCTGGCTGGGCGCGCTGGCCGGCAGCCTGTCCGGCGTGCTGACCGCGGCCACCGGCGTGTTCGTGCTGCCGATGGTGCCCTACCTGCAATCACTGCAGATGGACAAGGACGAGTTGATCCAGGCCCTGGGCCTCAGCTTCACGGTAGCGACCGTCGCGCTGGCGATCGTGCTGTGGACGGCAGCTCCGGGCACCGCCACGCCGGACATGACGGCCAGCGGCGTCGCGCTGCTCGCCGCATTCGCAGGCCTGTGGGCCGGCACCCGGCTGCGGCGGCGCATGCCGGCTGAGACCTTCCAGCGAGCGCTCTATGCGATGTTCGTCCTGCTCGGCATTGCGATGCTGTTCAGATCGACTCCGTAGCGGAACCGGCATGCCGACGCGCGAAACAGAACTGGCGCTGGCCGAAGCGCTCGAGCAGGCCTATCGGCTGGCGCTCGAGTTGCTCGACGTGCTGGACGAGGCGCGCGCCGCGATGGTCCGCGGCCGGGATCTTCCTGCGTCGACGTGTGCGGCCGACCGCCCTCAAGGCCCTGCTCGACGAGCAGAGCGAGGGTAACTACGAAATTTTCGCCAGAAAAACTACCCGTGCGGGTGGCTTCGGCACGTCACGGTTGTTTGAACATCGCGCCCTGACCATCGAGGGCGACCCACGGATCGACGACGGCAAGACCGCAAGGCCTGCAGGGTCGATACGACGCTGGTGAACGAACCAGGTTCCGCACGTGGCACCGTCCTTTTTCCGATGTTGTTTCATCCCTTCCTGGAGCAAGCCCCCATGCGCGACTACCTCAAGTTCTACATCGATGGCCATTGGGTCGATCCGGTCAAGGCCAAGAGCCTCGATGTCGTCAACCCGGCCACCGAAGCGTCGGCGGGCCGCATCTCGATGGGTTCGGCCGCCGATGTCGACCATGCGGTGAAGGCCGCGCGCAAGGCCTTCGCGAGCTACTCGCAGACCAGCGTGGCCGAGCGCGTCGCGCTGCTCGAGCGCATCATCGTCGAGTACAAGAAGCGCTACGCCGACATGGCCGCGGCCATCACCGAGGAGATGGGTGCGCCGGTCGCGCTGTCGAAGGACGCCCAGGCGGCGATGGGCATCGCCCACCTGCAGATCGCGCTCGACGTGCTGAAGAACTACAAGTTCCAGGAACTGCGCGACACCACGCTGATGGTCAAGGAGCCGATCGGCGTCTGCGGCTTCATCACGCCGTGGAACTGGCCGGTCAACCAGATCGCCTGCAAGGTCGCGCCGGCGCTGGCGGTGGGTTGCACGATGGTGCTCAAGCCGTCCGAGATCGCACCGTTCTCGGCCTACCTGTGGACCGAGATCCTGCACGCGGCGGGCGTGCCGGCCGGCGTGTTCAACCTGGTCAACGGCGACGGCCCGATCGTGGGCGCAGCACTGTCCAGCCACCCCGAAGTCGACATGGTCTCGTTCACCGGCTCGACGCGCGCCGGTGTCGAGGTGGCCCGCAACGCCGCCCCGACGGTGAAGCGGGTGCACCAGGAACTGGGCGGCAAGTCGCCCAACATCATCCTGCCCGACGCCGATTTCAAGCACGCCATCACCGCCGGCGTGCAGGGCGTGATGCTCAACTCCGGCCAGTCGTGCAATGCCCCCACACGCATGCTGGTGCCGAACTCGCGCCTGGCCGAGGCGCTGGCCATCGCCAAGGAGGCCGCCGAGGCCACCACGGTGGGCGACCCTGCCAGCGGCGCGGCCCTCGGCCCGGTGATCTCGGCCACGCAGTGGGACAAGATCCAGACGCTGATCCACAAGGGCATCGAGGAAGGCGCCACCGTGGTCGCCGGCGGTCCGGGCAAGCCCAAGGGTCTGGAGACCGGCTACTACGTGAAGCCCACCGTGCTGGGCAACGTGAACAACCAGATGACGGTGGCGCGCGAGGAGATCTTCGGGCCGGTGCTGACCATCCTGGGCTACGACACGGTGGACCAGGCCGTCGAGATCGGCAACGACACACCTTATGGCCTGGCGGCCTACGTGTCGGGCACCGACCCCGAGGCGACGCGCAAGGTCGCGTCGCGCTTGCGCGCCGGCCAGGTGAACATCAACAGCGTGCCGCTCGACTTCAAGGCGCCCTTCGGCGGCTTCAAGCAGTCGGGCAACGGCCGCGAGTGGGGCGACCACGCCTTCGGCGAGTTCCTGGAAGTCAAGGCCGTGCTCGGGTACGCACCGAAGGCGGCCTGAGGCAGGCGGAGCGGGCCGTCGTGGTCGACGGCCCCTCGGCGCTCTTCAGCCGCCGCCGCGCTGCATGAAGAGGTCGAAGTAGCGCATGAAGCGCTCCCGGTCCGCCTCGTCGACGGCCGTGAAGCTGAAATTCACCGCAAGCCGCGGCAGGCGCATCAGTGCGATCTGCCGGTCCGGCAGCGGCGACCAGTTCAGGTCGAGCACGCCCTCGCCGAGGCTCACCTGCGCCGTGGCGTCACCCGCCAGATCGACCGACCGCGCGCCACAGGCGCCGGGCAGCCAGCCGAGCCATTCGGCCTCGGTGCAGCCCATCTCGCGCTCGAAGCGCGGCGGATAGCGCGCCTGCATCACCCTCCGGCGATCGGCGGCCAGATCGCCAGGACGTCGCCCTCCTGGAAGGTGCGCGCGGCGCGATCCTCGGGCGCCACGTAGTGGCCGTTGACGAGCACCAGATGCACCAGCTTCATCGGCAGGCCATAGGGCGCGATCACGTCCGCGATGGTGGCCGACGGTGCGATGTCGAGCTCGACCCGGTTGCCGCTGCGGGCCTCGGCGGGCAGGTAGTCGGTGAGCGTGGCGTAGAGCTTGAAGCTGATCTTCATGCGGCGATCATCGCCCGGAACCGGCTCACACGTGGGCGCCGGCCTGGGCCCAGCGCTCCTGCGCCTGCCCCTGCGCGATGTAGGCCTCGGTCAGGCGCGTCGGGTCGGCGATCAGCCGCTCCTTCCAGTCGCCGAGCCTCACACGGCCCTCCACCAGCCCGCGCATCACGCCGACGTGCTCGGTCCAGCCGATGCTGTTGCAGCCGACCAGCCGGTCCGCGTCGAACTGCAGGCTGAGCAGCTTGAAGCCCTCGAGGTCGGTGAGTTCGATCTGCTGCCCGCCGGGCACGCCCTGCCAGTCGCCGAAGCTGGCCGAGATCAGGCCCAGCGTGTCGAGCACGTTGATCTGCGGCACGCGCTTGAGCACCGCGCCGCGTTCGAGCATGTTCATCGCGGCCACGTAGGCCTGGTCGGCGGCGTTGGGCTGGATCGCGCTGATGACGCGCGCCTTCGTCGCTAGGTCGAAGGCCTCGGCGCAGTCGCCGGCGGTGTAGATGCCCGGCACGTTGGTCTGCAGGCGCTCGTCGGCCAGCACGCCCTGGCCGCACTCGATGCCGGAGTCCTTCAGGAAGGCGACATTGGGCTTCACCCCGGTGGCGCTGATCACCAGGTCGGCCTCGACCGTCTGCCCGTTCGACAGGCGCACCCGCATCGCGCTGCCGCGCGGCGCCGGGGCCGTTTCGCGCCACTCGGGCGCGGGCGGAGCCGGGCTCTTGCTGCCGAGGCCGAGCATCGCCGCCGCGCGGGCGATGAATCCCCCCTCGGCCGAGGCCGGTGCCGCCGCGGCCGGCTCGGCCACGGTCGACGGCGCCGCCTCGATCGCCTCGACGCGGGTGCCGGTGAAGACGCGCACGCCCTTCTTCTCGCACCAGGCCTTGATCATGTTGCCGGCGGCCGGCCCCATCATGCGAGGCACCATGCGGTCGCCCATCTCCACGACCGTCAGCTCCACGCCGCGCAACGCCAGCGCTTCCATGATGATGCAGCCGATGAAGCCGGCGCCCATCTGCAGCACCTTGGCGCCCGGCTGCGCCAGTTCGGCGATGTGGCGCGCGTTCTCCAGCGTCCAGCACGGCTGCACGCCCGGCAGGTCCATGCCGGGAATCGGCGGGCGCACCGGCTTCGAGCCGGTGGCGATGAGCAGCTTGTCGAAGCCGAGGATGCTGCCGTTGTCGAGCGTCACGGTGCGCCGCGCGGCATCGACGTGGGTCGCGCGCTGGCGCAGCACCGTGATATTGAGCTTGCGGAACTGGTCCGCGTCGCGCCGCAGGTAGGTCCCGTCCTCACCCACCTTGCCGATCAGCAGGTAGGGAATCGCCATGCGCGAGTACGGCGGCTCCGGCTCGTCACCGACGAGGGTGATGCTGTCGTAGGGCGCGTGCTTGCGGATCGTCTCGGCCGCGATGACGCCGGCGGGGCCGGCGCCGAGGATCAGGTGTCTCATGCGTTCTCTCTCTTCATCGGCGCCCGCGGCGCCCGGCCGCGGCTTACAGGCCCAGGCGGGCGCGCGTCTCGGGCTTGAGCTGGCCACCGGCGTCCCAGCCGCGCACCTCGTAGTACAGCGGCAGCATCTCCGGCAGCTTGTTGACCAGGCCCTTGGCCGGCCCGGTCTTCGCCGGCTCGGTCAGCAGGCGCTTGGGCAGCGTGTCGTCCTTCGCCGTGAAGCCGGCCTTGTTGTTGAAGTCGCGCTCCATGTTCCACACGCGCTCGCCGATCTCGTTGAGCTTCTCGAGCGTGAACTCCTCGCCGCAGGCGGCCGCGACCTGCGGCTGCACATCGGCCAGGCCCCAGGCGAAGCTGGTGAAGATGCAGATGCCGGCCGAGTCGAAGGCCGCGGTCGCGTCCTGGAAGGCCTTCACCAGCTCCGGCTTGCCCTCGGCCACCAGCGGGTCGGTCTTGACCGGGATGCCCAGCACTTCCGAGGCGACCGTGTAGCCGCGCAGATGGCAGGCGCCACGGTTCGAGGTCGCGTAGGCCAGGCCCATGCCCTGGATGCCGCGGCTGTCGTAGGCCGGGAACTCCTGGCCCTTGACGCTCATGCTCAGGTCGGGGTGACCGTACTTCGCGGTCAGCCGCGCCGAGCCCAGTCCGATCTCCTTGCCGAAGCCCACGCCCTGCGCGGTCATCTCGGCAAAGTGCACCAAGGCCCGCGCCGAACCGAACGGTGCGTCGGTGCCGAGCTGCTCCTTGGTCAGCACACCCATCTCGTAGAGCTCCATCACCGCGCCGATGGTCGCGCCGAAGGAGATCGGGTCCATGCCCTGCTCGTTGCACAGCACGTTGGCGTACTGCAGCGCGTCGAGGTCGTTCACGCCGTTGGCGTTGCCGAGCGCCCAGGCCGCCTCGTACTCCAGGCCGCCGGAGGCGCCCCAGTACTGCGGCTTGTTCTCGACCGAGAAGTGGCTCTGGTCGATCTTCTGGATGCGCCCGCAGGCGATGGTGCAGCCGAAGCAGGCCTGGTTGGTGACCAGCGGCTTCTTGCCGTCGGTCTTGCGCGGCGTGGCCATCGCCTCGGCGGAGATGTCCTTGGCGCCCTCGAACTGCACGTCGCGGTGGTTGCGCGTCGGCGAGGCGCCGATCTCGTTGATCACGTTCATCAGCACCTGGGTGCCGTAGGTCGGCAGGCCCTGGCCGGTGACGGCGTTGTCGGCGAGGATCTTCTTCTTCTCGAAGGTCACCCGCATGAATTCCTTCGGGTTCGCCACGTTGCCGACGCCCTTGGTGCCGCGCACCGCGATGGCCTTCAGGTTCTTCGAGCCCATCACCGCGCCCACGCCCGAGCGGCCGGCCGCGCGGTGCAGGTCGTTGACCACCGCCGCGTACAGCACGCCGTTCTCGCCGGCCAGGCCGATGCTCGACACGCGGGTCAGCGGGTCCTGGTGCTGCTTCTTGATGATCTCCTCGGTCTGCCAGACGCTCTTGCCCCACAGGTGGGAAGCATCACGCAGTTCGGCCTTGTCGTCCTCGATCGACAGGTAGACCGGCTTGGCCGACTTGCCTTCGAAGATCACCATGTCCCAGCCGGCGAACTTGAGCTCGGCGCCCCAGTAGCCACCCGAGTTGGAGCAGGCGATCGCGCCGGTCAGCGGGCCCTTGGTGACCACGGTGTAGCGGCCGCCGGTCGAGGCCATCGTGCCGGTCAGCGGGCCGGTCGCCCAGATGATCTTGTTCTCCGGTGCCAGCGGGTCGACCTTGGGGTCGATCTCGCTGACGAGGTACTTGGTGGCCATGCCGCGCGAGCCCAGGTAGGCGCGCGCCCATTCCATGTTCAGCGGCTCCGAGGAAACGGTACCGGCGGTGAGGTTGACGCGAAGGATCTTTCCAGCCCAAGACATAGTGTTCTCCTCAAGCCGCAGCGTTCTGGTTGCCGAGCTTGTCGGCCCAGGCCTGCATCTTGTTCAGGCCGGTCCAGTTGGCATCGACGTAGGTGATGGCGCCGGTCGGGCAGGCCTCGGCACAGGCCGGCTCGCCGCCGCACAGGTCGCACTTCTGGACCTTGCCGGTCTCCTGCACGTAGTTGATCGTGCCGAACGGGCAGCTGATGGTGCAGACCTTGCAGCCCACGCAGGTGGTCTCGTTGACGATCTTGGCGCCGGTGGCACCGTCGATCGTGATGGCCTCGACCGGGCAGGCATGCAGGCACCAGGCCTCGTCGCACTGCGTGCAGGTGTACGGGACCTTGCGACCGGTGTGATGGAAGTCGAACACCTTGATGCGCGACTTGCTCGGCGCGTAGACGCCGTAGTTCTCGAACGAGCAAGCCATCTCGCACTGCAGACAGCCAGTGCACTTCTCGGGGTCAAGGTGAAGGGTCTTCTGCATGGCTGGCGTCTCCGCTGGCGGTTCGTGATCGGGTCGGCATTCCGGACGCGCGGGCAAATCCGCCCCTGCGCTAGGAACAAGTCTGCCTATGTTCTGGATTGAACACCCCACTTCATATCCGGTGCTTACCCTGATCCAGCGCAGAACAATTGCTCCCATGCAGCATGCCGACCGAAAAGTGGGAGCATCCAGCGGTCGCTCCCTCGCGTATCACCGGGCACGCCCGGAGGCTCTGACCGCGCCGCCCAGGCCTGCGTCGAAATTGAACAAGATTTCCATATCTCCTAGGATCGGCAGGCTGACAATGAATGTGAAGGTCCACACCCGATCTGGCGCTGATCCGTTCGCCGGGCGAGGGGTCCCCTCTCGCACGAGACACTGGCCGCCGATGGCGGCATGAAAGGAAGGCTTCGATGTCGATCCCCAGCGTGCATCCCAACCCGACCACCAGCCGCCGCCGCCGCGAAGAGGCGGCCCAGCGGCCGATCGCCAGCGCCCTGCCCCTCGACGGCGAGCACGTGCTGTCGATCAACGAGTCCCACGAGCGCTGTGCCGCGCTGGGCCTGAGCCGCATCGGCGCGCCCGACTACACCCCGCTCGGGCGCGCCGATTTCACCATCACCCGCGAGCGCAACCGCCGCCTGTTCGCCCACGCGGCGCCGGTGATGGAACTGCTGTTCGACCAGATCGTGAAGACCCAGAGCATGGTCGTGCTGACCGACGCGCAGGGCACCATCCTCCACTCCATCGGCGACGAGGACTTCCTCGAGAAGGCCGGCAAGGTGGCGCTGGCGCCCGGCGTGAACTGGGCCGAGTGCACCAAGGGCACCAACGGCATGGGCACCGCGCTGGTCGACGAGACCGCGGTGCTGGTGCATGCCGACGAGCACTTCATGCACGCCAACCACTTCCTGACCTGCCAGGCCGCGCCCATCCTCGACCCGCGCGGCAACATCCTCGGCGTGCTCGACGTGTCGGGCGACCGGCGCGGCTACCACCAGCACACCATGGGGCTGGTGAAGATGTCGGCGCGCATGATCGAGAACCACTGGCTGAACGACGACTTCAGCGACGCGCTGCGGCTGCACATCCACCCGCGCATGGAGTTCATCGGCACGCTGCTCGAAGGCATCCTCGCGATCGACCGCGACGGCCGACTGCTCGGCGCCAACCGCAGCGCGCTCGACCTGCTGGGCATGAGCGGCGCCGCGCTGCGCATGCACACCGTGGCCAGCCTGCTGGGCACGCCGCTCGGCGCCATCGTCGACCGTGGCCGCGCGCTGATGGGGGCCCCGATGCGCATGGCGCTGCCCAACGGTCAGACGGTGCATGTGCAGGCGCGCTGCAACTGGCCGCTGTGGCCCGGTCAATGGACCGGCACGGGCGGCGGCGCGCGCGACGCGGGGACCGACGGCGCCACTGCCACGCTCGCCGCCGAAGAAGAAGACAGCCCGACGCCGCCGGCCGCGACCGCCCGCGACACCGTGTTGCGGAGCTCCCGGCCGGCCACCGCGGTCGAAGGCGGGGCAACGGCCGAAGCCACCCCGGAACCCGAAGTCACCTTCGCGCGGCTGCTCACCGGCGACCTGCAGGTCGAGTCGTTGATCTCCAAGCTGAAGCGCGTGCTCGACCGCGACATCCCGGTGCTGATCCTCGGCGAAGCCGGCAGCGGCAAGGAGATGCTGGCCCGCGCCATCCACCGCGAATCGCGGCGGGCGCACCGGCCCTTCATCTCGGTCCAGTGCGCCTCGACACCCGAGGCGCAGTTGGAAGCCGAACTGCTGGGCTACGCCGAAGGGGTGTTCCCGGGCGCGCGGCGCAAGGGCGCGGTCGGCAAGCTGGTGCAGGCCTCCGGCGGCACGCTCTTCCTCGACGAGATCGGCGGCCTGCCGCTCGGGCTGCAGGCGCGCCTGCTGCGCGTGCTGCAGGAGCGCCAGGTCACGCCGCTGGGCGCGCTGCAGCCGCAGGACGTCGATCTGGCGCTGATCGGCGCCACCGACCGCAACCCGCGCGAGCTGATCGACACCCACCGCATCCGCGAGGACCTCTACTACCGGCTCAACGGCCTGGCGGTGAAGCTGCCGCCGCTGCGCGAGCGCTCCGACCTGATGGCCCTGGTGCGCCGGCTGCTGGCCGACGAGGCACCCGGCGCGCAGCTCATGCTGGCCGCGGACGTCGAGGCCCTGCTGCAGCGCTACGACTGGCCCGGCAACCTGCGTCAGCTGGCGAACGTGCTGCACACCGCCGCCGTGATGGCCGCCGGCGAGACCGTGATCACCCGCGAGCACCTGTCGGACGATTTCCTGGAGGAAGCCCTGCTGCGCGCGACGCCGGCCAGCGGCACGGCCGCGGCCTCCGCGTCGGGTGCGGCGCGTGCCCCGGCGGCGGGCATCGACAGCAGCGGCAAGACGCTCGAGGAGCTCGAGCGCGAGATGATCCGCCACGCCGTGGACGCCGCCGACGGCAACATCTCCGTGGCCTCCAAGCGCCTGGGCATCAGCCGCAACACCATCTACCGCAAATTGCGCTGGCGCGAGCCGGAATGACCGGCGGTCTGAGCGACTGACGACCGGCCCTCACCCCGACCCTCTCCCGCCTGAGGGGAGAGGGGTGGGCTCAGCACCGCAGCGCCCAGTCGCGCGCGGCAGCACGCAAGGCGGGCGCCAACCGGGGATCGCTCATGCGGTGACCGGCCTCCGGCACCTCGTTCGACAGGGCCTCCGGCAGCGCCGCCGCCAGCGCCCGGGCCACGGCCGGATCACAGGTCGCGTCGGCCGCGCCCCAGACCAGGCTGACCGGCACACCGGTGTTCAGCGCCGGCACACCCGCCGCACCGGCGCCCGCCACCCCCCAGGACGCGGCGGCGTAGTGGGCGTGGACGCGCCACGAAGCCATCAGCTGCGGCGTCGCGGCCGGCAAGGCGGCGGGATCGCAGCATGCGCCGCTCGCCGCGACCCCACCCGGCGCCGATTGCGCATCGTCGAACGCCGACCAGGCACGGGCGATCCGCTCGTCGGCCTGCATTGCGCCAATGTGGAGCAACCCCGGTTCTGCCTGATACAACGCGGCCACGGCCTCCGCGGCGGCCTCGCCCAGCCAGTCCCGGCCTGCGCCGCCCAGCCAGGGCAGCCAACCGGCGATGTAGCGTCGCGTCTCGGCCGGCGTGCCGAGGAAGGGGCTGCGCAGCAGCAAGCCACGCAGCGCCTGCGGCTGCCGCGCGGCGTAGGCCAGCGCCACGCAGGCGCCCCAGGAGCCGCCCGCCACCGCCCAGCCCGACAGGCCGAGGCGGGCGCGCAGGCGCTCCATGTCGTCGAGCAGCGCGCCCAGGTCGTTGCCGGCGGTCTGGCCGAGCGGCTCGCTGCGGCCGCAGCCGCGCTGGTCGATCGCGATCCAGCGCACTGGCAGGCCGTCGAACCAGCGCGCCGGCTCGAGGCGGCTGGCGCCCCCCGGGCCGCCGTGCACGATCAGCACCGGCAGGCCCGCCGGGTCACCGCCTTCGCACCACCAGACCCGATGCCCGTCCGCAGGCGCCAGCCAGTCGCCGGCCGGCAGGGCGGCGGGGGCGAGGGTTTGCCCCGGATCGTCGCTGCGGCTCACAGGGTCAATGCGGGGTTGCGGCCGTCGTCCGGCGTGCGCGAACCTCCGTCCATCGATGGCGGCAACCATCGAGCACGTGGCCGTAACACGGACGCCCTGCGCGGCATACGCAAGGCCCCATCCGTGGCTCGGAAGAAAATCATGATCGACTGGCGTTGCCTTCGGGGCGCGAGTAGCGTTCGGGTTCGAGCTCGCAGTGTGCGCGATCTCGCGCTGGACAGAACAAGACGAGGGGACCGATGTTTTTGCTGATCGAGCGGCGCGGCAGACGCCGGAGTGCGCCATGAAGGTGCTGGTACTGGGCTCCGGCGCGGGCGGCGGCTGCCCGCAGTGGAACTGCAACTGCGCGATGTGCGCCGCCGCGCGCAGCGGCACGCGGCTGATCCGGCCGCGCACGCAGAGTTCGATCGCCATCTCTCCCGACGGCCAGCGCTGGGTGCTGCTGAACGCCTCGCCCGACATCGGCCAGCAACTGCGGGTACAGCCCGCGCTGCACCCGAAGCACGGCCTGCGCGATTCACCGATCAAGGCGGTGGTGTTGATGGATGCACAGATCGACCACGCGACCGGCCTGCTCAGCCTGCGCGAGGGCCCTCCCATCGAGCTGTACGTGACGCCCTGCGTGTTCGAAGACCTCACCACCGGCCTGCCCATCCTCACCGTGCTGGACCACTACTGCGGCGTGCACTGGCACATGCTGCCGGTGGCCGGCGAGCAGCGCGTGGCCGAGTTCAGCGTCGACGGCTTCGAGACGCTGCGCTTCCGCGCCGTCGCCATTCCGGGCAAGGCGCCGCCGTATTCGCCGCACCGCCACGACCCCAAGGTGGGTGACAACATCGCGCTCGAGGTCACCGACCGCATGACCGGCAAGCGGCTGTTCTACGCACCGGGCCTGGCCGACGTGGGCGACGTGGAACTGGAGTGGATGCGCGACGCCGACTGCCTGTTGGTCGACGGCACCTTCTGGACCGAGGACGAGATGGTGCAGGCCGGCCTGGGCAGCAAGTTCGCCGCCGACATGGGCCACCTGCCGCAGAGCGGCTCGCCGCAGCGCGGCGGCATGATGGACGCGCTCGACCGCACCGGCGCCCACCGCAAGCTGCTGATCCACATCAACAACAGCAACCCCATCCTCGACGACTACGGCACCGAGCGCGCCGAACTGGCGCGCCGCGGGATCGAGGTGGCGCACGACGGCATGGAGATCGTTTTGTGACTGGTGAGAAGTCGCTCGCCCCGCCCTGGTCCCCCGCCGAGTTCGAGGCGCGCCTGCGCGCCAAGGAGTCCGGCTATCACATCCACCACGCCTTCAACAAGCGGCTCAACAGCGGCGCGCTGCAGCCCTTCCAGGTGCGCGGCTGGGTGGCCAACCGCTTCTACTACCAGCAGGCGATCCCGATGAAGGACGCCGCGGTCATGGCCAATTGCGAGGACCGCGCCACGCGGCGCCGCTGGATCGAGCGCATGCTCGACCACGATGGCCATGGCGACCACGAGGGTCCCAACGCCGGCGGCATCGAGACCTGGACGCGCCTGGGCATGGCCGTAGGCCTGAGCCGCGACGACCTCTGGTCGCACCGCCACGTGCAGCCCGGCGTGCGCTTCGCGGTCGATGCCTACGTGAACTTCGCGCGCCGCGCGCCCTGGCGCGAGGGCGTGATCTCCTCGCTGACCGAGATGTTCGCGCCCAAGATCCACGCCGACCGGCTGGCCGGCTGGCCCAGCATGTACCCGTGGATCGCCGCCGAGGGCCTGGCCTATTTCCGCAGCCGCATCCCGCTGGCGCAGCGCGACGTGGAGCACGGGCTCGAGGTCGCCATCGCGTTCGGCGACACCCGTGCGAAACAGGAGCGTGCCATCGAGATCCTGCAGTTCAAGCTCGACGTGCTGTGGTCGATGCTCGACGCCGTGGAGCGCGCCTACCCCGACGACCTGCCGGAGGACCGCCGACCATGAGCGCTGTCGCCGACACCGCCTGCCCGCGCCTCGCGCCGATGTACCGCCTGCAGTTCGAGCCCGCGCAGGACTGCTGGGTGCTGCTCTACCCCGAGGGCCTGGTCAAGCTCAACGGACCGGCCAGCGAGATCCTCAAGCGCTGCGACGGCAAGGCGAGCGTGATCGAGATCACGGCCGACCTCGAGCGCAGCTTCAGCGCCGAGGGACTGCGCGGTGACGTCGACGACTTTCTGCAACACGCCTATGAACGCAACTGGATCGTCTGAGGAAGTGCACGACATGGGCGTGCCCTCGGGCCAGCTCCGGTCTGCGCCCGGTGCGCCGATGTGGCTGCTCGCGGAGCTCACGTACAAGTGCCCGCTGCACTGCGTGTTCTGCTCCAACCCGACCGACTACGCCGACCACCTGAGCGAGATCGGCACCGAGGACTGGAAGCGCGTGTTCCGCGAGGCCCGCAAGATGGGCGCGGTACAGCTTGGCTTCTCGGGCGGCGAGCCGCTGCTGCGCGACGACCTGGAGGAGCTGGTGGCCGAGGCCCGCCAGCTCGGCTACTACACCAACCTCATCACCTCCGGCATCGGCCTGACCGAGAAGCGCGCGCGCGCGCTGAAGGACGCCGGGCTCGACCACATCCAGCTGAGTTTCCAGGACTCCACCAAGGAGCTGAACGACTTCCTGTCGTCCACCCGCACCTTCGACCACAAGAACAAGGTCGCCGCCATCATCAAGTCGCTCGGCTACCCGATGGTGCTGAACTGCGTGATGCACCGCTACAACCTGCCGCACGTGGACCGCATCATCGGCATGGCCGAAGCCATGGGCGCCGATTTCCTGGAGCTGGCGAACACCCAGTACTACGGCTGGGCCTGGCTCAACCGCGCCGCGCTGATGCCCACGCCCGACGAGTTGCACGCCGCCGAGGCCATCGTCGACAGCCACCGCCAGCGGCTGGCCGGCCGCATGAAGATCCTGTGGGTGTCGCCCGACTACGTGGACGCCAAGCCCAAGCCCTGCATGGCCGGCTGGGGCGCGGTGTTCATGGTGATCGCGCCCGACGGCACGGCCCTGCCCTGCCACAGTGCGCGCATGCTGCCGGGCTTCGATTTCCCCAAGGTCACCGAGCACAGCATCTCCAGCATCTGGCGCGACAGCGACGCCTTCAACCGCTACCGCGGCACGTCGTGGATGAGCGACACCTGCCTGAGCTGCGACCAGCACCCGGTCGACCACGGTGGCTGTCGCTGCCAGGCCTTCCTCGTCACCGGCGACGCGGCGGCCACCGACCCGGTGTGCCCGAAGAGCCCCGACCGCCACCTGATCGACGCCGCCCTCGATGCCGCGGTGGCCCAGGCCGGCAGCGCGCTCAGCGCCACGCCGCAGCCGCTGCGCTTCGTGCCCGGCGCGGCGCGCAGCGGCGACCTCTGGTACCGCACCGACGCGAACTCGCGCACGCTGTCCGACGACGGGCACGGCCCGCAGCACGACACCGAGCCCGCCGCCGCCGAGACGCGGTGATGCGCCGCCCCGGCCTCGCCCGCCGCGAGATCGGCCCGCGATGCTGAGCGTCAGCGGCCTCACCAAGCGCTACGGCGAGCGCGCGGCGCTGCAGTCGCTGAGCCTCGCGCTGCGCCCCGGCGAGTTCACCGCGCTGCTGGGCCCCAACGGCGCCGGCAAGTCCACGCTGTTCCAGGTGCTCACCGGTCTGTTCGCCGCTGACGAGGGCGAGGTCGAGGTGGCCGGCCACTCGCTGCGCCACGACGCGCCGGCCGCGCTTCGCCACATCGGCGTGGTGTTCCAGCAGATCTCGCTCGACCTCGACCTGAGCGTGCGCCGCAACCTGCTGTTCCACGCCGACCTGCACGGCCTGCCGCGCGCGCTGGCCCGCGAGCGCATCGCCGCCGACAGCGCACGCCTCGGCATCGCCGCGGCCGACCTGGACCGCAAGGCGCGCGAGCTGTCGGGCGGCAACCGCCGCAAGGTGGAGCTGGTGCGCGCCGGCCTGCACCGCCCCGAGGTGCTGCTGATGGACGAGGCCACCGTGGGCCTGGACCCGAAATCCCGCCACGACCTGCTGGCCGCGCTGCGCGAGGACGTGCGCACGCGCGGCGTCTGCGTGCTGTGGGCCACGCACTGGGTCGAGGAAGCCGAGCCGGCCGACCGCGTGCTGGTGCTGCACCAGGGCCGGCTGCTGGCCGACGGCACGCCGGCCGACGTGACGGCGGCCCTGGGCGGCGCCACGCTGGAGCAGGGCTTCATCGCCCGCACCAGCGGAACGAGTGGACCGGCGATGCGGGAGGCCGCGTGAGCGAGCCCCAGGAGCGACGCCGCGGACCGGCGCATGCGCTGCAGGCGCTGCGCGCCATCGTGATGCGCGAGCTGTTGAAGTTCTCGCAGCAGACCGGCCGGCTGCTGTCGGCGCTGGTGCGGCCGCTGCTGTGGCTGGCGGTGTTCGCGGCCGGCTTCCGCCATGTGGCCGACGCTTCGCTGCAGCAGCCCTACGACGTGTACATCGTGCCCGGCCTGGTGGGCATGGTGCTGCTGTTCAACGGCATGCAGTCCTCGCTGTCGATGGTGTACGACCGCGAGATGGGCCTGATGCGCCTGCTGCTCACCGCGCCGCTGCCGCGGCCCTGGCTGCTGTTCTGCAAGCTGTGCGCCACCGCGCTGCTGTCGGCGCTGCAGGCGCTGGCCTTCGTGGCGGTGGCGCTGCTGATCGGCACCGACCTGCCGGCGGGCTGGGCCGGCGGCCTGCATGCGCTGCTCGCGCTGCTGGCCGCCGCGCTGATGCTGGGCGCGCTGGGCCTGCTGCTGTCGGTGCACATCCGGCAGCTGGAGAACTTTGCCGGCACGATGAACTTCGTCATCTTCCCGATGTACTTCCTGTCGACCGCGCTCTACCCGCTGCAGCAACTGCAGGCCTCGGGCGTGCAGTGGATCTACCTAGTGGCCCGGCTCAACCCTTTCACGCACGCCGTGGAATGGATGCGCCTGGCGCTCTACGGCCAGGACCCGGGCATCGCGCCCTGGGTGGTGCTCGGCTGCCTGGGCGTGTTCTTCACGCTGGCGTGCTGGGGCTACGACCCGCAGCGCGGCTTCGGGCAGCTCGCCAAACGCGGCGGCTGAGGCCGGGCCGAACGACAGGCGCCATCCCGCGGTCGGGCAAACTGCCCTGCACCAAACGGCAGGGCCTGGCTAACAATCACCGCGACCGCCGGGCCGGCCTGCCGCCCGCGGTCGGGACACCCCACCGACACGACGGAGGCAGCCATGCGGTCCAAGCTCACCCGGACGATCCGGACACCGATCCCCCTGCGCAGGACGCAAGCCGCATGACGGCCGCCACCGACGCGGCCCGCCGGCCCGGCGGCACACTGCGCGCCAGCGGCCTGCCCGAGCCGATCTGGCTGGAGTGGCTGGCGCTGATCGGGCTGCTGGGCTTCGGCACCTGGCTGCTCGGCGTGCGCGGCGTGTGGGGCCTGCTGCTGAGCTCCGACCCGACCGGCCTCACGCTGGTGATCATCATCATCTTCGTCGCCGCGTCGCTGTGGGCCGGCCGGCGCGCCCGCGAGCTGCAGCAGCAGCGCGCCGCGCTGCACCACGCCATCACCAGCGGCCGGCGCGACGGCGACGGCTGGGCCGCCGCCTACTGGGCCGCGCTGGCGCAACGCCCCACCGACGCCGACGCACCGCTCGACGTGCTGATGGAGCAGACCCACGGCCCGCACGCCACCGCGTGGTGGGTCAACGGCATCCAGCTCAAGCTCGGGCTGCTGGGCAAGGTGATCGGCTTCTCCATCCTCGCGATCCAGATCGGCCAGACCGAGAGCTTCGACGCCGCCCAGTCGCAGGCGCTGCTGAAGAGCCTGACCTCGGGCCTGGGCATCGCGCTGCTGACCACCATGGTGGGCCTGGTGGGCAACATCCTGCTGGGGCTGCAGCTCACGCGCCTGGACCGCTATGCAGACGCGCTGGTGTCCGACACGCAGCGCCACGGCCTGGCCCAAGGCGCCGCCGCGCGTGAAGAGGCCGCCACTGCCGCCGCGGCGGCCGAGAAGCGCGCATGAGCCGCAGGCGTCGTCAGCGCGAGGTCGAGGTCGACCCGTTCTACGACATGTTGTTCAACATGCTCATCGCCTTCGTCTTCTGCTTCATCATCGCGCTGCTGGCGATGAACCCGAAGGCGCTGAAGGCCGGTGACATACCGGCCAAGGCCGAGTTCATCATCACCGTGAGCTGGCCCGACAACAACCCGAACGACCTGGACACCTGGGTGCAGGACCCGGCCGGCGATCTGGTGTGGTTCCGCGCCCGCGAGGCCGGGCTGATGCACCTGGACCGAGACGACCGCGGCCTGGCCAACGACACCATCGTGGTCAACGGCAAGCAGATCGTGAACCCGCTGAACCAGGAAGTGGTCACGCTGCGCGGCATTGCGCCGGGCGAGTACACGGTGAACCTGCAGTACTACGAAACCAAGAACGGCGAGCCGGTGGAGGCCACCGTGTCGCTGGTGAAGGTGAACCCGCGCGCCGAGGTCGTGTACTACGGCACCGCGCAGCTGGCCCGCAAGGGCGACGAGGTCACGGCATTGCGCTTCACCATGCTGCCCGACGGCAGCGTGAACAACATCAACACCCTGCCCAAGACCCTGGTGCAGCCCATCTGATCCGGCCCCTGCCATGACACTCTCCATTGCCATCACCTACGCCGCGCTGCTGGCCCTGACCGCGCTGGCACTTCTGTACTCGCGCTGGCCCGCCTGGCTGAAGGGCCTGCTGGTGGCGGGCGTGACGGTGCTCTACTTCCACGGCTCCGCGGTGCTGCAGGCGGTGTGGGGCCTGCCGGCCGACGAGGCGCTGCCGCCGCGCTTCATCTTGCTGGCGGCCGTGATCGACGAACCGAGCAACTCGCACCCCGGCGCGCTGTATGTCTGGGTGAACCGCATAGAAGACGGCAAGCCCGCGCTCGAGCCGCGCGCCTACAAGCTGCCCTATGCCAAGGACCTGCACGCGCTGCTCAACGAGGGCATGAAGAAGGCCCGCCAAGGCGTGAGCCAGCTCGGCACCTCCGAACCCAAGGCCGGCCGCAAGGGTCTGGCCTGGCTGCGCCCCGGGCGCGACGAGCAGAACGTGAAGATCCGCGACCTGCCCAAGCCGCAGCTGCCGGAGAAATGATGATGACGAGCACGAGCATGACGCGCCGCGCTCTTCTCGCGCCCGGCCTGCTGTGCGCAGCAGCCGCGCTGCTGCTGACGGCCGGCTGCGGCCAGCCGCCCGCCGCGGCCAACCTGTTCCCGCTGGAGCCCGGCCGCTCCTGGGTCTACCGCTCAGTGACCGAGCTGGAAGACAACACGCGCGAGCAGGAGACCATCACGCTGCGCACGCTGGCCAAGGACACGCTGACCGTGGAGCAGGCCGCCGAGCCCGGCCCGGCCTGGCACCGCCACAGCGACGGCGGCGCCGACTACTGGCTGCGCGCCGACGACACCGGCATCTACCGCGTGGCCAGCAAGAGCGAGCTCGACGCCGAGCCGCAGCCCGACGCCACGCGCCGCTACGTGCTGAAGGCGCCCTACACCGTGGGCACGCAGTGGCAGACCGACACCGCACCCTACCTGCTGCTGGAGAACACCAATTTCCCGCGCGAGACCCGCCACCGCCACCCGGCGGTGCCCATGCTGTTCAGCATCACCGCGGTCGACGCCGCGGTGGAAGCCGACGGCCGCCGCTACACCGGCTGCACCAAGGTGGAAGGCAACGGCCAGTTGCGCATCTTCTCCAGCTCGGTGGGCGGCTGGCGCGACGTGCCCATCGTGGCGCGCGAGTGGTACTGCCCCGGCGTGGGCCTGGTGCGGCTGGAGCGCGAGGAGTTGGTGGGTTCGAGTGGGTTGGTGTTTGGGGGGCGGCTGGTGATGGAGTTGGTGGACGAGGGCTGAGGAAGGCTTACAGGCCGAGACCTGTACGCCGAATCGAGTGGAACGAAAGCGCTCGATGGGCGAAAGCCGCTGCGTTTGCCCATCGGACACGTTCGATCGACTTCGACCTTGCGAATCGACCTGTCATCAACGGCTCGACTCTGGGAAGCTTTTTTCAAGGCTAGGAGTCGACCCGAGATCAGAAGACATTCTTCCGGATCGTCGAGAAGCTCTGTCCGCCGAGCGAAACCAGGTCGTCAATCGGTGTCTCCTGAGTCACAACACGGATGATCGTCAGATCGTCGTCGCTCTTGGCACCCCAGTGATGGTCGGACGACGCGGTGACGCTTGAAAACTGCTTGTCTTCAAGCGCGACGACATAACGAGTTTGCTGAAACCCAATGCCCTTTGGTGAACTGCCTCCGGCTGGCGCGCAAAGCGCGTCAAACAGGGTCTTTAGTGTGTTGTCGATGTCTGCGAGTCCGCTGATATTCGTATGAGGTGTAGCGCGCACCAAGATGATCTCCACCGAACATACCCAAGCCAGCGGCAGGATGGAAGTGAACTTTGTGTCGCCAATAATCAGGTTGTTGCTCTGCGAGTAACGCTTCCCCGTGACCGTATGCAAGGCGGCAAGTTGGGACTGAAGCTCTGTATTGGAGCGGATCTGCTCCGCGGCTCCGCCGCCAACCGGGATGCGTGCTTTCAGAACGAGGGTGAATCTCATTTTTACGGCAACGCCCAACGACGAGGAAGCTCTTGTAGTTTGAGTTCAGCGGGCACCGGAGGTGGCCACTGGAACAATTGGTTAGAGCGCATTGACCGAGGTGCGCACTTGAACCACAAGGGCTGCATGGTCAGATATTGCCGATTCCTTATTTTTCGAAGCAATAGAAACGCTGCCGATCTCGGTCACGTATTCAGCACTCTCCACTGAAAGGCTCGGAGCAGCGATGGCATGGTCTATTCGGCTACCTGAAACGTGACTCCAGGGGCCGGACGGGGATGGAACGGTCCAACCGTCTGAGCGCAAACCTGTCAAAGCTAAGGCGCCAACGCTTCGCCCTCTATCAGGATCGGCGTTCAGATCGCCAACGAACAAGATTCTTCGTTGCTTCGATGAGCGAACGATTTCGATGAGTCCCTGCCAGTAAATCCGAAGTTCGCCGCTTGTTTTATATGCGGGCGCACGTACGCCCACTATTTCCATGCCAACGTGCGGCAGCATGACGTGAAGAAAGTTCGACTCTCCACCTTTGTCGGCAGTGTCAGGACCAAGAAGATCACCAATAGTCAAAGGGGTCCGACTGGCAATGAGAACTTGATTATTTTCGTTCAAACGCTCCGAGAAAAGCACATGGATTAGCCCGATATGCGCCATTGCATCCAGAAGCGCGGCTCTAGTGTCGCCGTGAACGTACTCATTGAGAGTGAGTACGTCTGGGTGAAACTTTTCAATGCCCTCGACCAAACGCGGCTTGATCGCGCGCAGACTGGCTTTATGGTTTAGGTTCAACGCGACGATCTTCATAGCTTGTATTTGCAGCGCTCTACGTTTGACAGCAGCCGCCGCAGAAGACGGACCGCAGGAATGAAGGGTCAGGCGTCATAGCTCGCCGCCTACTGACCAGACTTCGACTCCCACTTCCCGCTCTGACTCGGTCTGGCGGCCCGACCCAACGCCTGGGCACATAAAAAAGACGTACTTGAACTGAGCGCTGGTTTGGCTGACCTTCGCCCGATCTCGAGCGAGCTTTCGGTTGTTCGATGTATTCACTGCAGCGAAAACCTCGGCAGCCAACAAACCGCAAGAACTCTCAATATCAGACCCGGGCGATGTGCCGAGATTCACCGTAAACGGCGCCAGCGTTGGATGTAGCTCAAGAAGCTGCCTCACGGCCTTCGCTGATGCCAAATAGGTGAACGTCTGGTTGATTTGTTCGATGAGATTGAGAGGCAACTCTGCATTTAGAGGGTCACAGCCGACGGGCGTGAACTTCATGGACCAAAGTGCCTGAAGCCCGCGGTTCACTGAAACACTTTTGTCGATATCGGCGAGCGCCCGCTCTGCCGATATAGTGATGGCAGTCACTAGCTCGTCAACTTCATCCGAATTACTGATGGCTCGGATTTTCATAACGTTCAGCGTTTGGTCTGAGCGATCAAGAAGCGGCCGGCCACGTGGATCGAACAATACTGCAACATGGAGTGCCGCCAATCGGTGAAGGCCCTTTCTCGAAGAGATCAGGTCTCAATCGCCGCTCCAAACAATGTGAAGCTCATTGCCACTGACTGAGGCGTACTCTTTAGGCAGAAAAAGCATTGGTGCAGGCTTGATGACCTTAACAACGTGGTCGTAGCTGATGGCCAGAAGAAGTAACAAGCCGGCGGTGGCGTTGAGGACATTCTTCAGGTTTGCGTCCGCGAAGTGTTCCTGTCGATGGTGCTTGACCTTGTTATTCGCCGTCCACCAAAAAGGCGGAGATTCTGGCTTTTCCCACTCTTTCCATGGTGTGAACAACATGCCGAACCTCGGCATTGGAACTTTTACTTCCGGCAATCGTGGATAGGCCGAAAGAATGACACGCTGATAGGCATTGATGCTCTTTGCTCCGCTGTCAGGATCAAGTCGGCGGCAAATTCTCTTGGAAACCACATCAGCCTCGGCGGCGGCGGCCATCAGCAGACGCGCGAGTTCAATCGAGTAAGTGGATTCATTGACCGCGCTGAATTCGATCCATCGAGATAGGCGACCAACATCTTCCTCGAGAGCGAGGAAGTAGTTCCAATGTGGATCGCGCTCGTTGTGTTGGATGCCCATGATGAGACCTTCCTTAGCCGCGCAGTGGGTCTAACGCCAAACCCCTTGCGGATGGTCTCGTAGTAGACCGTCTGCGCCAGCAATTCCGACCGGGCTTCACTCGTGAAGCGAGCGAGTTTCACGGGGCGATACGCCGCGCTTCCGCAAAGACATCTTCGGCGGCGTAGGTCTGCACCTCTCCGCGCTCGTAGGCGGCCACACAGCGCTCGATCTCCTTGGCCCACGCAGCCTCGACCTCGGCCATAGGCGAGTCGTGAAGCGACTCGATGAGAAGGTCAACGAGGCGCGAGCGTTCCTCGGCAGGAAGGCTGCGGGCTTGTTCAGCGAGGTCAGCGACGACATCCGGCATGGTGAGGCTCCTAGCGACGGACTGATGATACTCAGCCACCTACTTGGCGCGTACGTGAGAGGCAGTGGACCTTCCAACGTCTGACTTAATTAGGCATCAACCGGCTCGATCATGTAGAACCACTTGCTGCGCTCCCACTTCGAAGGCTGGCGTGCGGGGTTCCATGTATGCCAGACGATACTGCGTCCGCGCAGAGACTCAGCCTGAGCTGAGATCAAGGGGATGTGCCTTGAAAAGGCTCCTCCCATCTGGATTCGCAGCGTTTGCTTGTCGCTTTCGACAGTGAGAACGAGATACGACGTGTCGTTGTTCATTTGCAGCTGTCGGCCAGACATGACTTCGAGCGACACCAGCTGCCAATTTTCACCGTCGCCATTGACTTCGCTGACCTTCGACGCAGCCGACTCCGCATCGATCTGATTCGAGTACGCGACCACATCGGCTTCGCACACGGACTCAGCAATGTCGTCGAAGAGCGCTCGCACGTCGGCAAGCGCCTTCACTCGCTTGTAGGGCGTTTTACTCTTTACATGAGTGCCTCCAACTACCCACCCTCCATCGACCTTGACTGGTTGGAAGTTCTCATTGTGTCGAGTTCGCATAGCCTTCGCTGCCCGTTCTGTCTCCTCGTAGCTCGTGTACAGCTGCTTGCCGCTGTTGTTCTCCATGGCTACTCCGCGCGTCGTGCGTTCTCGACCATCATCACGATCGGTCGAAGATCAGTGGCGTCCGCGTTGGAGAACATGCCCATTTCCGAAAGGGCTTGTATGACCGCATCCACGTCACCGTGCAATTCCTTCAGGGACTCCGCGATGATGTGTTCGACAACGTCCACGTGGTCGATTCGGAGGGATGCTATCCACTCTCCGCGCAAGTAGGCGCTGCGATCAATCTGAGCGATGAGATCGCTGGGACTGGTTACATTGGCGTCGTATTGGCCAGGCCCAATGGTGAACTGACTAACCTCGCCGTCATCCAGACCGCCAGCGCGCTCTGACTTCCTTGTGCCATGTACCGTTATCACTGTGGTCACGTTCATGAGGTATTGCTAGAGCAGTGGTGGGTACTTGAGTGTCGAAAGAGGTGGGCGGAACCGGCTGCAATCACGTGACGCTGATGGTGAGTGTAGGCCGCCGGCAGGCTTTGATTCCTGCTGAGGAGTGCCGGCTGAGGGTGAGTTGACGCGTAACTAGATTTAGATGCCATGGACGTTATCTGCGCGGATCTAACGCAATCCCTCCACCACTCGCCATGGGAAAAGGACGCCCAATTTGTTGTGGAGCGGAGGTGCGTGAGACGGCCTAATGAAACCCGGCGCTGGGCCAGTTGATAGGCGAACCCGACAAGGCCCTTCTCCCACTTCGATGTCGATGACGGCCTTGCACAGGCCTCGCCAAAAAAGGCGCGCCGCGGCCCTACACCCCCGGCCCCCCCAACCCATGCTCCCGCGCGTAATTCAGCAACTCCACCGCACTCCCCACCCCCAGCGCCTGCCGAATGCGCGTCTGGTAGTTGGCCACGGTCTTGGTGCTGAGGCGCAGGGTCTGCGCAATCTCTTCCACGCCGCGGCCGGCCAGCAGTTGCTGCAGGATGTCGAACTCGCGGCTCGACAGCCGGGTGTGCGGCGGGCCGCCCTCGGCGCGCGCCGCGAGCGCGGCCACGTCGGGTGACAGTGCGATCTCGCCGCGCGCCGCCTGGCGCACCGCCGTCACCAGCACCTCGGGGGCGCTGCTCTTGGTCACGAAGCCCGCCGCGCCGGCGCGCAGGCACTGGTCGAGCATGGCCGCGCTGTCGTGCATGGTGAACACCAGCACGGACAACTCGGGCCGCCGCTGCGCCAGGCGGCGCAGCAGCTCCAGCCCGCTGCGGCCGGGCATGGAGAGGTCCAGCACCAGCAGGTCGATGTCGTCGCCGCCGTTGCCGGCCAGCGCGCTGTAGGCCGACTCGGCGTCGCCGTACTCCGCCACCACGGCGATATCGGCCTCCAGTTCCAGCAGGCGGCGGTAGCCGGCGCGCACGACCGCATGGTCGTCGGCCAGCGCCACACGCAAGGGCCCGGGCATTTGGCTCACGGTCACGACGTTCTCTCCTGCTGTTCAGCGCTTGTCTGGGTGCTGATGTTGTTGACGTTGCTGCCGTCGATCACGGCAAAGGGCAGCCGTGCATGCAGCTTCAAGCCGGGGCCGCCGGCGCCCGCCGCCGCCACGGACGCGGGCTGCCATTCCAGGTCGCCGCCGGCCGACCACACGCGGTCCTTCACGCCGGCCAGGCCGTTGCCGCGCTGCCAGGCGCCGGCGTCGTCGAGCCCGCAGCCGTCGTCTTCCACCGCCCAGTCCAGCAGGGCCGTGGCGGCGCCGGGCGCGCGTTCGATGCGCACGCTCAGCCGCGCCTCGCTCGCCCGGGCGTGCCGGGCCACGTTGGTCAGCGCCTCCTGGCTGATGCGGTACACGGTGAGCACCAGTTCGCGCGGCAGGCGGTCGCCGTCGTCGAGCCCCACGCTGTCGAAGGCCAGCGTGTAGCGCGTGCTGCGGCCCGGCGACTGCACCCAGGCCTGCACCAGCGTCTCCAGCAGCACGCGCAGGCGTTCCACGCTCTCGCCGCCGTCGGCTTGCGCGTTCTCCGCGGTGCCCAGCGGTCGCAGTCGCGTCAGCAGCGCCCGCACCTCGCTCTGGATGCGCGAGCAGTGCTCGCTCATGCCGGCCACCACCGCCGCGAGTTCGGGTTCGCCGCTCAGCCGGCGTTGCAGCCAGCTCGCGTCCACGCGCAGCGCGGTCAGGTGCTGGCCCAGTTCGTCGTGCAGCTCGCGGGCCAGGTGGTTGCGCTCGTCTTCCTGCAGCGTCAGCACCTGCGCGCCCAGCAGGCGGCGGCGGGCCTCGGCCTCCTCCAGCGCACCGGCCAGGTGGCGCAGCGCGTGGGCTATCACGTCCAGCTCGCGGATCGGCATGGCCGGCAGCGCGCGCACTTCGCTCAGGTCCTGCCGCTCCACCTGTTCGATGGCCGACAGCAGCGGCGCGAGCGCGCGGAACGAACGCCGCACGCGCCAGTGCATCACCCCCAGCATCAGCAGGCCGCAGCCGGCCAGCAGGCTCATCATCTCCACCAGCTGCACCAGCGACTCGCGCTGTTCGCTGTCGTGCGAGGCGATCCACTGCACCTGCCAGGCCGGCCCGTCCGGCCGCGGCAGCGCCGCCGCCACGGTCTGCGGCCGCGGCGGCGCGAACAGCACGCGGTTCAGCTGCACCAGCAGGCCCAGCACGGCCGAAGCCGGCGGCTCGGGCTTGGGCTCCAGCCGCACCTGGCCGGCGCCGTCGAGCAGCCGCACGTCGAGGTGGCGCGAACCGCCGGCGTCGCGCAGCGCGCGCACGGCGGCCACCAGTTCGTCGTCGTCGATCGTGCTGGCGGCGATCAGCAGGGCGCTCATCTCGGCCTGGGCCAGCGCGCCCGAGAGCTCGTCGCGCATGTCCTCGCGGGCCCGCCACAGCCCCACCAGCAGCGCGAGCAGCAGCGCCCCCAGCACCACCACCAGCGCGCCGCGCATCACCAGGCGCGGCAGCTCCAGCGGCGCCGGCGCGGCCGGTACGTCGGGAAGAACTCCCGGCGTACCGGCGGGAGGAAGCACCACAGAATCAGGACGAGTCATCACCAACGAAGCAGCAAGGAGAGAGCGACGATGCAGGCCCGGATGGAGGCCCTACGCCCAGCGAGCGGCGTGCCGAGCGGCCGGCCCGTGATGCGCGCGATGCCGTCCGCTGATATGCCGACGCAGTGTGCACGAGCGCGCGGTACTTTCGCGGTTCGGAACGCCGCGCCGGGCCCTGCCGCATCGGCGGCCTTCGGTCGCCTCGCGGCCCTGGCGAGCGCCGGACCGGCGTCGCTGGCAGCGCTTCGCTGCCGCACCCCACGGGCCGTTCTCCGGCCCCGTCGCTGACTCCGTTTTCCCCCGTGTCCCTCTGGGCGAGCCTGGCGTTGCCGCGCCTGATGGGCTGGCCCCTGCACCCCGCCCGATGCCTGCATCGGGCGGGGTATTTTTTAGCGGCACGGGCCGAGCCGGGCCTGCGAGCAATCGGTTCTTCCCCCAATGCTCAGGCGTTCAACTCGGGAATTTCTCCCGACCCGACCCGCGGTGCACCGCACACACAATCGCCGGTCGTTGTGACACCCATAACTAGATCAGGAGACTTGACGGTGACTCGCATTCTCGAAACCCGGCCTGCGCGGTCTGCACTGCCGGCCCGTTCTACACCGTCGCCGATCGCGCGCGCACTGGCCGCCCTCGGGTGGCTGGGCCTGCCGCTGATCGCAGTGCCCACCACCGCCACAGCCCAGGCCGCCGCCGCGCAGCTCGATCGCGTGGAGATCATCGGCGTCTCGCCGCTGCCCGGCCAGGGCATCGACCGCAACATCCTTCCCTACTCCACCCAGGTCATCAAGCGCGACGCCATCGACGGCTCGCAGACCGTGAACCAGACCGACTACCTGAACCGCCGCGTGGTCGGCGTGCAGGTGAACGAGATCCAGGGCAGCCCCTTCCAGGGCGACCTCACCTACCGCGGCTTCCGCGCCTCGCCGCTGCTCGGCGCCGGCCAGGGCCTGTCGGTCTACCTCGACGGCGTGCGCATCAACGAGCCCTTCGGCGACGTCGTCAACTTCGACCTGATCCCCGAATTCGCGATCAACACGCTGTCGCTCGTGCCGGGTGCGAACCCGGCCTTCGGCCTCAACTCGCTGGGCGGTGCGCTGGCCTACACCACGCACGACGGCCGCACGGCGCCGGGCTTCCGCGCCGACCTGTCGGCCGGCAGCTTCGGCCGCAAGCGCGCGGACCTGAGCTACGGCCGCAGCGACGACGCCGGCTGGCACCAGTACGTGGCCGTCACCGGCTTCGACGAGGACGGCTGGCGCGATGCCTCCGACGGCAAGCTCGGCCAGTTCTTCGGCAAGCTGGGGCACGACGACGGCACCACCAGCTGGAGCATCGGGGCGCTGTACGGTCACAGCAACCTGGTGGGCAACGGCCTGCTGCCGGCCTACACCATCGACGACGGCGCGCTGACCAAGGACCTGTACTTCACGCGCCGCGAGGCCGTCTACACCTACCCCGACCAGACGCGCAACAAGCTCGGCCAGCTCAGCTTCAACGGCCAGCACACCATCGACGCCAACAGCTCGCTGTCGGCACTGCTCTATGTGCGCAAGAGCTCGCGCAGCACGATCAACGGCGACGAGGCCGAGGAAGAGCCGGAGGATCCGGGCGATCCGACCGCCGCGTTCAACAGCACCGCGACCACGCAGACCGGCTACGGCGCGGCACTGAGCTATTCGCGCGTCAGCGGTCCGCACCAGTGGCAGGTGGGCGCCAGCGTGGACCGTTCCCGCGTCAACTACAGCCAGTACGAGCAGGAAGGCTTCTTCACCGACGCCCGCGGCGTGATCCCGGCGCCGGGCGAGGACCGCGAGCTGTCGGCCCACGTGGACGGCAAGTCCACCCACTACGGCGTGTACGCCACCGACACCTGGCAGGTCGCGCCGCGCACCCACGTGACGGGCACCGCGCGCTACAACCATTCGGCCGTCAGCAACCAGCTCACCACGCGTGACGACGACACCGGCGTCATCGAGGACAAGCCCAACGAGCGCTTCACCTACAACAGCGTGAACCCGGCGCTCGGCATCGCGCACCGCATCGGCGAGGCCGCCACCACGCCCACGCTGTTCGCCAACGTGGCGCGCAACACGCGCGTGCCCACCGTCATCGAGCTCGGCTGCGCCGACCCCGACGAGCCCTGCCGCCTGCCGGCCGGGCTGCAGGCCGACCCCTACCTGAAGCAGGTGAAGTCGACCACCGTCGAGGCCGGTCTGCGCTGGCCCATCGCGCCCGGCATGCGCTTCAACCTGGCCGCGTACCACACCGACAACAAGGACGACATCCTGTTCCGCAGCACCAGCGTGACCGGACAGCTCGGCTATTTCGCCAACTTCCCGAAGACGCGCAACCAGGGCGTGGACACCGAGTTCGCGGTGTCGAGCGGCGCGTTCGACTACGGCATCGGCTACAGCTTCCTGAAGGCCACCTACGAGGCCAACGGCGTGCTGCGCCAGGGCGAGCGCAACGTGACCATCACGCCGGGCACCCGCATCGCCGGGCTGCCGCGCCACACGCTGAAGATGGCGGTGGACTGGCGCGTGGGCGGCGGCTTCACGGTCGGCAGCGATCTGCAGGCGGTGACGAGCCGCGGCGTGTCGGGCAACGAGGACGGCCTGCTGGAAGACCCGGAGGTCGGCGAGGACCCCGAGTACAAGCGCGTGCGCCTGCCCGGCTACGCGATCGTGAACCTGCGCGCGAGCTGGAAGCCGAGCGCGCAGTGGGAGCTGTACGCCAACGTCAACAACGTCTTCGACCGCCGCCACGAGACCTTCGGCGCGCTGGCCGAGACCATGTTCGACGCCAACGGCACCTACACCGGCGAGGAAGCCGACGCGCTGTTCGTGGCCCCGGGCGCGCCGCGCGCCTTCTTCGTGGGACTGCGCTACCGCTACTGATCGCGCAGCGCAGACCGCGCCCGATCCCGCCCCCGCCGGTGCTCGCCACCGCCGGGGGTTTTTCATTGGCGCGCGCTCTCGCCGCCGGCGCCGGGGCGTGACACACTGTCCGCGCTTTGGCACATCACGCCACACTGCGAACGGCCCGTGCCCTGCCGGCCACGCCGCCAGCCACCGCGGCGGGCCGGGAACAGCGATTGCTCTGAACCCTGGCTCACGCCGCACCTGCCTTCCCCGACCCGATGCTCATGACCGCCCGTTCGACCTTGCGGCCCGCCACCGACAGCGCGGTGGTCGTGCGTGCGCCCGGCCGGCTGCACCTGGGCTTCCTCGATCCGTCGGCGACGCTGGGGCGGCGCTTCGGCAGCCTCGGGCTCGTGATCGATGACTTCGACACCGTGGTGGCGCTGCGCCGCGACACGCGCGACCATGGCGAGGCGCAGGACGGCCCGGCCGCGCAGGAGGCGCTGGCGCGCGCGCGCTCGCATGTGGCGACGCTGCAGCGCGCCTTCGGCCTGGCCGACACCCCGCTCCACCTGCAACTGCTGCAGCTGCCGCCGCCCCATGCCGGCTTCGGCTCGGGCACCCAGCTCGCGCTGGCGGTGGGCCGCGCCTTCGCCAGCCTGCACGGCCTGACGCTGGCCACGACGGAGATCGCGCGCCTGCTGGGCCGCGGACTGCGCTCGGGCGTGGGCATCGCCGGTTTCGACCAGGGCGGGCTGCTGCTCGACGGCGGCACCGCCGACGACGGCGTGCCGGCCCCGTTGCTGGCGCGCATGGAACTGCCGTCCGCGTGGCGCGTGCTGCTGGTGCTCGACCCGTCGCGCCACGGCCTGAGCGGCGCCGACGAGAAGTCCGCGATCGCCACGCTGCCGGCCTTCACGCAGGCCAGCGCTGCGGCGGTCTGCCACGAGGTGCTGATGCGCGTGCTGCCCGGCGCCGCGAGCGGCGATTTCGCGCTGTTCGCCGAAGGCGTGAGCGCCGTGCAGCGCCAGGTGGGCGCGCATTTCGCGCCGGCCCAGGGCGGCCAGCTCTACGCCAGCCCGGCGGTGGCGCGGCTGTGCGAATGGATCGCCCGGCAGCGCGTGGCCGCCACCGGCCAGAGCTCGTGGGGCCCGACCGGCTTCGCGATCCTGCCGTCCGAGGCCGACGCCGAAGCCGTGGTGGCCGCCGCGCGCGCGGCCGGCATGGTGGACGCGGCGCTGCAGCTGCGCACCGTGAGCGCCCGCGCGCACGGCGCCTCGATCGAAGTTCGACCCAGCCTGTGAATACCGACGTTCTCCCCGACCCCGACGACGACGACCTGAAAGCGACCGCGATGGAACGCCCCTACATCCTCCACATGATCACGCCGGGCAAGCAGATGAGCCCGTTCGACATCAACATGGCCGCCGACGCCGGCTACCAGCTGCTGCCGACCTACAGCGAGGTCACGCTCGACGGCGTGACCGGCCTGACGCAGGACGCGATCTTCTCGCGCGGCCCCAAGGGCGTGGTGCGCACCGGCATCTTCATCGGCGGGCGCGACGTGCTGCTGGCCGCCGACATGCTGGACGCCGCGCGCAAGGCGATGGTCAAGCCCTTCGTCGTGTCGGTGATGGCCGACCCGAGCGGCTCCTACACCACCGCCGCGGCGCTGGTGGCCTGTGTCGAAGGACAGCTGCGCAAGGTGCACGGCACCGACCTGGCCGGCAAGCGCGTGGTCATCCTCGGCGGCGGCGGCACCGTGGGCCGCATCGCCGGCGTGCTGGCGCAGCAGCTCGGCGCCGACGTGCGGCTGTCCAGCCGCGGCGGCGTGGAGGCCGCGCAGCGCGCCGCCGACGAGACCAATGTGCGCTTCGGCAGCGCGATGAGCGGCGTGTCGGGCAAGGGCGTCGACGCCATCCGCGCGTCGATCGCCGACGCCGACGTGGTGCTGGGCACCGCGGCGGCCGGCGTGCAGGTGATCACCGAGGCCGACCGCGCGGTGGCCACGCGGCTGCTGGTGGCCGCCGACGTGAACGCGGTGCCGCCGGAAGGCATCGCCGGCGTCGGCGTGATGGACAGCGGCAAGCTGCTGCCCGGCAGCCGCGCGGTGGGCATCGGCGCGCTGGCGGTCGGCAACGTGAAGTACCAGGTGCAGCACCGCCTGCTGGTGCGCATGCGCGCCGCGGAGAAGCCGGTCTACCTGAGCTTCCCCGAGGCGCTGGCGGTGGCGCGCGAAGTACTGGCCGAGGTATGACCCACCCCCGATGCGCCTGCGGCGCCTCCCCCTCGAGGGGGCGACGCTGGTGGACCGGCAGAGCCGGATCCACGGCGTCTACTGACGGGGGCTGCGGTCGGGCCGACGCTCAGCGTTCTGGAAGCTGACGTGATGACCCCCTTTGTTCACCCCCGAAGCGCCTGCGGCGCCTCCCCCTCGAGGGGGCGACGCTGGTGGACCGGCGGAGCCGGATCCACGGCGTCTGCGCGCGTGGATCGCGGTGGCGTACGCGGGACGCTGACGTGACTGCTGCTTCGAACGGCCGCGCGACGCTGGTGGTCGCGGGGTTGTCCGCGCGGCTGATGGCGGAGGCGGCGGCGCGTGAGGGCTACGACGTGATCGCGCTCGATGTCTTCGGCGACGTGGACACGCGGCGTGCGGCGCGACTCTGGCAGTCGATCGGGCGCGACGACGGGTCGCTCGGCATCGACCCGCAGCGCACGCTCGAGGCCTTGCGCGCGGCGGCGGCCGATCCGCAGGTGCTGGGCTGGGTGGCAGGCAGCGGCTTCGAGGGCCAACCCGAGCTGCTGGGCCGCGGCGCGCAGCTGCTGCCGCTGATCGGCACGCCGGCCGAAACGGTGCTGCGCGTGCGCGACCCGGCCGGCTTCTTCGGTATGCTCGACTGGCTGGGACTGCCGCACCCCGAGGTGCAGCTCGACGAACCCGATCCCCCGCTGGGCTGGCTGCGCAAGGAGGCGCGCGGCACCGGCGGCTGGCACATCCGGCACGCCGACGACCGGCACCCGGTCGACGCCACGCAACAGCCGTATTACCAGCGCGAGGCTGCCGGCACGCCGATGTCGGCGCTGTTCATCGCCAACGGCCGCGAGGCGCGCGTGCTCGGCATCAGCGAGCTGATCGTCCGGCCGCTGGGCGCGCACCACCCGCATGTCTACCGCGGCGCCATCGGACCGGTGGCGCTGCCGGCGGCGCTGGCGGTGGGGCTGGACACCACGCTGCACACGCTGGTCGCCGCCTTCGGACTGCGCGGGCTGTGCAGCCTGGACTTCCTGCTCGACGGCGACCACTGGTCGCTGCTGGAGATCAACCCGCGGCCGTCGGCCAGCGTGGCGATCCATGGCGCACGGACGCCGTGGATGCAGGCCCATGTGACGGCCTGCACCACCGGCGCGCTGGCCGAGGCCGCCACCACCGCACCGCCCGACCTCGCCGCGCTGCGTGGCTGCGAGATCGTGTTCGCGCGCGCCGCGGTGCAGCTGACCGCGGCGCAGGCCGAGGCGCTGGCGGCCCGCGACGACTGCCACGACCTGCCCGCCGCCGGCAGCCGCCACGCGCCGGGCGACCCGCTGTGCAGCGTGGACGCCGATGGTGCGAGCGTGGCCGAAGTGCGCCACCGGCTGGCCGAGAAACGGGCCGCGCTGCGCGCCTCGCTGGCGCAGACTTGAGACCTTCCGACACAACACAACGACGACAGACCCCGAGAGAGACAACGCCATGAGCAGCACCCCGTCCACGCCCGCCTCCGCCTCCGACGCCACCGTCACCCCGCCCTTCGCCGACAGCCCGCTCAGCGTCAACGCCGCGGTGCGCCCGCTGCTGCAGCGCCTGCTCGACGACGCCGACCGCCTGCGCGTGCAGGTCAGCCAGGACGCGAGCGGCGTGCGCATCGTCGACGCCGGCATCGCCGCGCCGGGCAGCGTGGCCGCGGGCGTGCTGATCGGCGAGATCTGCATGGGCGGACTGGGCCGCGTGGAGCTGGCCGCGCAGGGCTTCGGCGACGCGAGCCACGGCTGGCCGACCTGGCTGGAGGTCAGCAGCAGCCAGCCGGTGCTGGCCTGCCTGGCGAGCCAGTACGCCGGCTGGAGCCTGTCGGCCAGCAAGGAAGAAGCGGGCGGCAAGAAGTTCTTCTCGCTCGGCTCCGGCCCGGCGCGCGCGCTGGCCGGCAAGGAAGAGCTGTTCAAGGAGCTCGGCTACCGCGACCCGATCGCCGCCGCCGAGCGCAGCGGCGTGCTGGTGCTCGAGGTGGACCGCGCACCGCCGCCGGTGGTGGTGGAGAAGGTGCTGCGCGACTGCGGCCTGCGCCCCGAGCAGCTGACGCTGATCCTCACGCCCACGCGCAGCCTGGCCGGCACGACGCAGGTGGTGGCGCGCGTGCTCGAGGTGGCGCTGCACAAGGCGCACGAGCTGCATTTCCCACTCGAGCACATCGTGGACGGCGTGGCGAGCGCGCCGCTGCCCTCGCCCGGCGCCGACGGGCTGGACGCGATGGGCCGCACCAACGACGCCATCCTCTACGGCGGCCGCGTGCAGCTCACGGTGCGCGGCGGCGACGACGCGGCGCGGCTGTTGGCCAAGGAGCTGCCGTCGCTGAACTCGCGCGACTACGGCCGCGGCTTCGCCGACATCTTCAAGGCCGCCGAGTACGACTTCTACAAGATCGACGGCGCGCTGTTCGCGCCGGCCGAGGTGTGGGTGTCGAGCCTGGAGTCGGGCAAGACCTGGCATGCCGGCCGCATGAACCTGGAGCTGCTGCGCGGGCAGTGGCTCGACGCGGCCTGAGTCCTCTCCTGCTGCGATGCGTGTTGCCATCTTCACGGACGAGACGGGCTGGCATACGCGCCAGGTGCAGCAGGCGCTGCGGGCGCGCGGCGCCGAGGGCCGCTGCGTCGACCTGGCCGACTGCCGCATCGACACCACCACCGCGTGGCATGGGCTGGTGATTCCCGGCTACGGCCGTGAGCTGCCCGACGCGGCGCTGGTGCGCGGCATCGCCGGCGGCAGCTTCGAGCAGGTGACCAAGCGGCTGGGCGTGCTGCATGGGCTGCGCGAGCTGGGCGTGCCGGTCTACAACGATGCGCGCGCGATCGAGCGCAGCGTCGACAAGTCGATGACCAGCCTGCTGCTGCACGCGGCCGGCATCCCGACCCCGCCGACCTGGGCGATGGAGTCGACCGCGCAGGCGCAGCGCCTGGTCACGCGCGAGAGCGCGGCCGGCCAGGCGCTGGTGCTCAAGCCGCTGTTCGGCTCGCAGGGCAAGGGCCTGCAGCGCGTGGGCTGCGTGGACGGTGCGCACGTGCCGCTGCCGTCGCTGAAGGACTACGGCGAACTCGCCTACCTGCAACGCTACGTCGAGTCGCCGGGCTTCGACTGGCGGGTGCTGGTGGTCGGCGGGCGCGCGATCGCGGCGATGCGGCGCTGCAGCTCTCACTGGATCCACAACGTCAAGCAGGGCGCGAAGGTCGAGCCGGCGGCGCTGACGCCCGAGCTCGCCGCGCTGGCCGAACGCGCCGCCGCGGCGCTGCAGATGGACTACGCTGGCATCGATCTGCTGCCCACCGCCGACGGTCCGCAGGTGCTGGAGGTGAACGGTGTCGCCGCCTGGCAGGGCCTGCAGCGCGTCACGCGCTTCCCGATCGCGCGGGCGCTGGTCGACGATCTGCTGGACCGCAAGCTCGCCACGGTGCGCGCATCGGTGGCGGCGGCCGGCGGCGCACGCCGCGCATGAGCCACCCACGCCCCGCGCGCATCGCGCCGCCGCGCACCGTCTTCCTGCAGGCCTGCCGCCTCGACGTGGCGGTGCGCAAGCCGGGCAACGTGAGTCTGCACTCGGCCGGCCACGGCATGCAGGCGCGGCAGTTCCTCGACAGCGCCGCGGCGGCCGCGCCCGCGCTGTTCACGCCGGGCGCACGGGTCGGCGCGCGCATCGAGGCCGCGATGGCCGCGACGCTGGCGGTCGCGGGTTGCAACACCAACCTGGGCATCGTGCTGCTGTGCGCGCCGCTGGCCGCCGCCCTCGAGCGATGTGCCGGATCGTGGAACGACGATGGCGACGACGAGCGCCCATCGGCACTGCGTGCCGCGCTGGCGCAGGTGCTGGCCGAACTGGACGTGGAGGACGCGCGCGCGGCCTACCGCGCCATCGCGGCAGCCAACCCGGGCGGCCTCGGACGGGCCGAGGCGCAGGACGTGGCGGCCGGGCCGACCGTGGGGCTGCAGGAAGCGATGCGGCTCGCCGCCGACCGCGACCGCATCGCGCACCAGTACGCCACCGGCCACGCCGATCTGTTCGACACCGGGCTGGAGGCGCTGATCCGGCAGGCCGCGCCACCACGACCGATCGATGCCGCTGCGGTGCAGGCGCTGTTCCTCGCCTTCGTCGGCCGCTGGCCCGATTCACACATTGTTCGAAAGTTCGGCGCGGCGGTGGCACAGGCTGTCACCGACGAAGCGGCGCCGTGGTTGCGGCGCGCCGAGAACGGTGAACCGGTCGGCGACGACCCGGCTTTTGCCGCCTGGGACGAAGATCTCAAGGCCCGCGGGCTCAATCCCGGCACGAGTGCGGATCTGACCGTGGCCACACTGTTCATTGCTGGCGCACTCGGCATCGCCGACCTCTCGACTTTCCCATGATTGCGGCGCTGGCATGGAACGTGTAAGTTCACGATGTACTGGCAACGCCCAGTGCTCTTCACATTCAATTCTGCAGAACTTGCTCACGGAGACTCAACATGGCAAAGATTGACCGGATGATGGTCGGCGAATCGCTCGTCGGTGATGGCAACGAAGTGGCTCACATCGACCTGCTGATCGGGCCGCGCGGCAGCGCCGCCGAAACGGCCTTCGCCAACAGCCTGACCAACAACAAGGACGGCTTCACCTCCCTGCTCGCCGTCGTGGCTCCCAACCTGCTGGTCAAGCCGGCGACCGTGATGTTCAACAAGGTCACGATCAAGGGCGCCAAGCAGGCCGTGCAGATGTTCGGCCCGGCCCAGCGCGGCGTGGCCATGGCTGTCGCCGATTGCGTGGAAGACGGCACCATCCCCGCCGACGAAGCCGACAACCTGTTCATCAGCGTCGGTGTCTTCATCCACTGGCTGGCCGAAGACGACAAGAAGATCCAGGACTACAACTACCAGGCCGTCAAGGAATCGATCAAGCGCGCCGTGTCGGGTTCGCCGACCGCCCGCGAAGTGGTCGCCAAGAAGGGCAGCGCCGCTCACCCGTTCGCGGCCAAGTGATGCCTGGGCCGGTGTGCGGCGTGCCGTAGCGCGCAGCACACTGGTCACTGCATGAGAAAAGCCGACCGGTTGCCCGGTCGGCTTTTTTTCGTCCGGGCGCCCCGGGGGCGCCGTGTGCCGGGATCAGGCGCCGCCCGGCACCATGCCCGCGCCGATCAGCGACAGCACCGGCGCCGCGCGGCCGCCGGCCGGATCGACGGCGCGGCGGCGCTCGATCGCCACGCCCACTGCCTCGACGTCGTCGAACTTCTTCGGCTTGACGACCACCACGCGCACCCAGTGCGCGCCGAACTCGTGGAGCAGGATGTCGGCCACGGTCTCGGCGAAGGATTCCAGCAGCGTGAGCTTGTGCTCCTTCAGCAGCCGCTGCAGGCGCTCGCGCACCACGCCGTAGTCGATGGTGTCGGCGATGTGGTCGCTGTCGCAGGCGCGCGGGCGCGGCAGGCCGGCCGTCACGTCGATGCGGATGGTCTGGGGCCGGTGCAGTTCGGAGTCGTGGATGCCGATCACCGTCTGGCCGGTGAAGCCTTCGATGAAGATCAGATCCAGCGCTTCGGCATCGCGGCCGGCGTCGATGGCGGTGAACTGCAGTTGCGGGCGGGGGGCGGCGATCAAGGGCGACTCCTGGGTCTGAAATACCATCGTGGGCCGGTGCAAGACCCGGACCATGCCAGATTTTGGAACACTCCACCGGCGTGACCCGGGCTTCCACCCCCTACGAGGCCCGGACGCGACGCGCCAGAATCGGTACGCAATGACCCTGTGAGGGACAAGCTGAACGGTCCCTGGGACCCTGGCCGGCGGCAACCGGCCCGGCGCCCGGATCGCTGGCCCGGTGCCAGTGCCTCGCGCGTTCGGCCACAACACGAAGGAGAGACAGCATGGGCATCGTATCGCTGCGCGAGGCAGGCGAACACGCACACCGCATTCTCGACGCCGTGCGTCAGGGTGCACGGGCCACCGACGACGACGAGATGGCGCGCTCCTGGACGCGCTGCCTCGAACAGCACCGCCTGCATCCGGACCGGCCGCACCGCCCGTCGGTCGTGCCTGCGGCTCAGCTCGCGCTGCGCCAGGAACGTCTGGCCGACGTGATCGATTGCGCCCGTCACGAGATGGCCACGCTCTACCAGCAGCTTGCCGACACCGAGTCGGCCGTGGTGCTGACCGACACCGACGGCGTGATCCTGCACATGGTGTCGTCGCCGGCCTTCGCCGAGGACGTGACGCCGCTCGGCTTCCACGTCGGCGCGGTATGGAGCGAGGCCGAAGCCGGCACCAACGGCATGGGCACCTGCCTGGTCGCGGCCAGCCCGGTGGCGGTGCGGCGCGAGGACCACTTCTTCACCCGGCTCACGTCGCTCACCTGTTCCGCGGTGCCGGTGTTCGACCCGCAGGGCCAGATGACCGCGGTGCTCGACGTGACCAGCCGCTCGAGCCTGCAGCAGCAGCACTCGCTGGTGCTGCTGGGCATGACCGCGCAGATGATCGAGAACCGCCTGCTCGAGCTGCGCCACCCCGAAGCCCACCTGCTGCATTTCCACAGCCGGCCCGAGTTCGTCTACACGCTGCACGAGGGCAAGCTCGCGCTCGATGCCGACGGCCGCATCCTCGCCGGCAACCGCAGCGCGCTGTTCCAGCTCGGCCTGCACTCGGTGGCCGAGTTGCGCGACCGCCGGCTCGACGAGCTGTTCCACACGCGTCTGGCCGAGATCGTGGAGCGCTGCCGGCGCAGCGCCTTCCATCCGGTGGTCAGCTTCGGCGCGCAGGGCTCGAGCCGCTTCTTCGTGGTGGCGCGACCGCCGGCGTCGGAGACCGAGGCGCACGAACTGCCGGTGGCCCTGAGCGGCTCCGGCACCGGCACGCGCGCCCGGGCACTGGTGCCGCGCATGGAGCCGCGGCGCGATGCCGCCCAGCCCGCGCGCGCCGCGCCGGCCTTCGGCGACCCGCGGCTGAGCGGCCAGCTCGACCAGGCGCGCCGCGCGATCGCGCGCGACATCCCGGTGCTGCTGCACGGCGAGACCGGTGCCGGCAAGGAGGTGTTCGCACGCGCGCTGCATGCGGCCAGCCCCAAGCACGCCGGCGGCTTTGTCGCCGTGAACTGCGCGAGCCTGCCCGAGAGCCTGATCGAGGCCGAGCTGTTCGGCTACCGCGCCGGCGCCTTCACCGGCGCGCAGCGCAGCGGCCGGCGCGGCAAGGTGCTGGAGGCCGACCGCGGCACGCTGTTCCTCGACGAGATCGGCGACATGCCGCTGCCGCTGCAGGCCCGCCTGCTGCGCGTGCTGGACGAGCGCAAGGTCACGCCGCTCGGGGCGGAAGAGACCGTCGACGTGGACTTCCAGCTCGTCAGCGCCAGCCATCGGCCGCTGGCGCAGATGGTGGAGGAAGGCCGCTTCCGCGAGGACTTGTACTACCGGCTGTGCGGCTTCGAGGTCAGCCTGCCCGCGCTGCGCGAGCGCAGCGACCGGCACGCGCTGATCGCCGAGCTGCTGGCGCTGGAATCCGGCGGCCGGGCCTCGCTGACGCCCGAGGCGCAGGCGCTGCTGGAGCAGCACCCCTGGCCCGGCAACGTGCGCCAGCTGCGCCACGCGCTGCGCACCGCGCTCGCGCTGGCCGACGACGACGGCCTGATCGACATCGGCCATCTCGCGTCGCTGCGCGCGCCGGCCGTCCGTTCCACCATGCCCTTGGCCCTGCCGGCGCCGGCCGCGACGGCGAACGTCGACAATGGAGTTCCAGCGTTGCCGCCGATGAACCCGATCCAGGCCAAGGAGCGCGAGGTGCTGCTGCAGCTGCTGGAAGAACACCGTTGGAACGTGAGCAATGTCGCCAAGGCGCTCGATGTCAGCCGCAACACCCTCTACCGCAAGCTCCACAAGCTGCACATCGCCCTCTCCCACCCCGGCAGCGGACCCGCCACTGGAGGGTGAGGCGGCGAAGCGCTGGGCGGCGGCGCTCGGCGACGATCACGCGCCGGCCACCGACGACCCGCCCGGCTCGCGCTTCGCGTGGTGCGTGACCGGCTCCGGTCACTACCTCGAGGAATCGATGGCGCTGGCGGCGCGGCTGCCCAACGTCGACCTGTTCCTGTCGGGCGCCGCCGACGAGGTGCTGCCGCTGTACGGCATGCGACTCGAGGTGCTGCGCGAGCGCTACCGCGTGTTCCGCGACAAGAGCGCGAGCTCGGTGCCGGTCGGGCGGCTGTACGCGGAGGCGTACCACACCGTCGTCATCGCGCCGGCCACCAGCAACACGGTGGCCAAGTGCGCGTTCGGGCTGTCGGACACGCTGCCGACCAACATGTTCGCGCAGGCCGGCAAGCTGGGCGTGCCCAGCCTGGTGTTCGCCTGCGACACCGAGCCGGTGGTCATCACCAAGGCGCCGCGCAGCCACGCCAGCGAATGGCTGACGCTGCGGCCGCGGCGCATCGAACTCGAGAACGTCGAGCGCCTGAAGCAGATCGACCACTGCCAGGTGCTCAGTTCGCCGGCCGAGCTGGAGGCCGCGCTCGACGCGCGGCTGAAGGCGCTGAAGCTCGCATGGAACACATCGTCTTCCTGACCGGCCGGCTGGCGCAGCCCGGCCTGGAGCGCGTGCTCGCCGGCATCGCGCCGCCGGCCTTCACCTGGGAGGTGCGCGAGATCGGGCTGCAGGTGGCGGCGCTGATGACGGCCGACATGATCCGCCGCCGCGTCGAGGCCTCGTTGACCAGCGTCGATGCCGAAGGCCGGCCGCGCCGCGTGGACCGCATCCTCGTGCCCGGCCGTTGCCGCGGCGACGTGGACGCGCTGAGCGCGCACTACGGCGTGCCGGTGCAGCGCGGGCCGGAGGAGCTGAAGGACCTGCCGCGCTTCTTCAACCGCGCCGCCCAGCCCATCGACCTGAGCGAGTACCAGGTGGCGATCTTCGCGGAGATCGTCGACGCGCCGCGGCTGACGGTGGCCGCGATCGTGGAGCGCGCCCGCGCGCTGGTGGCCGACGGCGCCGACGTGATCGACCTCGGCTGCCTGCCGGCCACGCCCTTCGACCACCTGGAGGACAGCGTGAAGGCGCTGAAGGCCGAGGGCTGGAACGTCAGCGTCGATTCGATGAGCAGCGACGAACTGCTGCGCGGCGGCCGCGCCGGCGCCGACTACCTGCTGAGCCTGAAGCTCGAGACGCTGTGGATCGCCGACGAGGTGGACTCGGTGCCGGTGCTGATCGCCAGCGACCAGGCCGACATGTCCACGCTGCACGAGGCGATCGAGACGATGGAGCGACGCGGCAAGGCCTACCTCGCCGACCCCATCCTCGACCCGATCCCGTTCGGTTTCACGACCTCGATCGTGCGCTACCACGCGCTGCGCCAGCGCTACCCCGAGGCGCCGATCATGATGGGCGTGGGCAACGTCACCGAGCTGACGGAGGCCGACACCAGCGGCATCAACGCACTGCTGTTCGGCCTGTGTGCCGAGCTCGACGTGGCGGCGGTGCTGACCACGCAGGTCAGCCAGCACGCGCGGCGCGCGGTGGCCGAGGCCGACTTGGCGCGCCGCATCATGCACGCCGCCACTCGCCACAACACCTTGCCCAAGGGCATCAGCGACGCGCTGATGACGACGCATGCCAAGCATCCGTTTCCCGACACGCCGGCCGAGATCGCCGCGACCGCGGCCCAGGTGCGCGACCCGAACTTCCGCGTGCAGATCTCGCCCGAGGGCCTGCACGTCTACAACCGCGACGGTGTGCGCATGGCGCAGGATGCCTTCGCGCTGTGGCCGCAGCTCGGCATCGAGGACGACGCCGCGCACGCCTTCTACATGGGCGTGGAACTTGCACGTGCGGAGACCGCGTGGCGGCTCGGCAAGCGCTACGTGCAGGACCAGCCGCTGGATTGGGGCGTCGCCGTGCCGCGGCGCGCCGACGACCTGGACGCCTGGTGTGCCCCCGGAACGACGATGACTCACGGCAGCAAGAACACCCCGCCCTCACCCCCGCCCTCTCCCCGTGAACGGGGCGAGGGAGTGGCCCCCTCTCCTGCGCCAGCGGGAGAGGGCGGGGGTGAGGGCAAGAACTCATGAACGACCAGATCTTCGAGACCGTGATCACCACCGTGGCGTCCGACGGCACGCCGCACATCGCGCCCTTCGGCGTGCGCTACCGCGGCGAGCAGGTGGTGCTGATGCCGTTCAAGCCCAGCGCGACGCTGGACAACCTGCGCAGCACGCGACACGCGGTGCTCAACCTGACGACCGATACGCGCGTGTTCGCCGGCGCCGTGTGCGCGCGCTGGCTGGGGCCGCGCAGCTGGCCGCTGCTGCCGGCCCAGGCCATCGCCGGCCAACGGCTCGCCGGCGCGCTGGCGCACAGCGAACTCGAACTGCAGCACGACGACGACCATGCCGAACGCCCGACGCTCACGCTGGCGCGCGTGCTCGACGTGAGCCATGCGCCCTTCCCCGGATTCAACCGCGCGCAGGCCGCGGTGATCGAGGGCGCGGTGCTGGTGAGCCGGCTGCACATGCTGGCGCCGGAGAAGATCGACACCGAGATGAGCTACCTGCAGATCGCCATCGACAAGACCGCCGGCCCCGAGGAGCACGAGGCCTGGGGCTGGCTGCGCGAGGCCGTGGCGCGGCAGCGGGTGCAGGCCGGAGCCGGCGCATGAGGCTGCTGGTGAGCGTGCGCGACGTCGACGAGGCACTGGCCGCTGCCGCCGCCGGCGTGGACTTCATCGACCTGAAGGAGCCGTCGGACGGCGCACTGGGGGCGCTGCCGCCGGCCACCATCGAAGCCATCGTCGCGGCGCTGAAGCGCGCGCCCGGGCGGCGTCCGATCAGCGCGACGATCGGCGATTGTTCCGGCATGCCCGAGGTGCTCGAGCGCGTGGTCGAGACGGCCGCCTGCGGTGTGGATTACGTGAAGGTCGGCATCGCGCCCGGGCAGCACGCGCTGCTGGACGCGCTGGCCGTCTGCGGCCACGCGGTGGTGCCGGTGTTCGTGGCCGACCACGGCATCGACGGCGCGCTGCTCGCGCGCGCCGGGGCGCTGGCCTTCCCCGCGCTGATGCTCGACACCGAGGACAAGGCGCGCGGCAGCCTGTTCGACATCGTCAGCGACGTGCAGCTGCGGCGCTTCGTCACGCAGGTGCGCCGCGGCGGCAAGCTGTGCGGCCTGGCCGGCGCGCTGCGCTTCGAGCACCTGCCTCGGCTGCTGGCCCTCGCGCCCGACTTCGCCGGCTTCCGCAGCGCGGTGTGCAGCGGCGCGCGCACCTCGGCGCTCGACCCGCAACGCGTGCAGGCGCTGCGCGAGCAGCTGCAGTGCGAGGACACCGCGCAGGCAGCGTAAGAAAAGACAGGCCCTAGTCCGCGAACGGCCGGCAGCTGAGCGATTCGTCGAGCAACAGCGCACGCGCGCGTGCCAGCTCGCCCTTGTGCAGCAGGTCGATCGGGAAGGCGGCTTGGCGCGCGCGCTGCGCGAACTCGGCGTCGAGCACGCCCGTCTCGCCGAGCTGCGCGAGCGAGCGCCGCCCATCGATCGCGCAGGACTTCACCACCAGCAGCCGCTCGGCGTGCAGGCGCTGCGCCAGCCACAGCGCGAGGCTGTCGGAGCTGACGCCCCAGTTCGTCAGTTCGTCGGGCCGGCTGCGCAGCAGGTCCAGCGGCAGCCACAGCGCGGTCTGGCCGCCCTGCAGCACGCGGCGCAGAGGCTGCTCGCCGGCGGCGGCCTGCAGCGCCGGGCACAGGCCCTGCAGCATCAGCGCGGTCTGGGCCATGCCGAGCACCGCCATGTTGTGCGCCGCCAGGTCGTCGAACTGCCATTGCGACTGCGCGTCGCGCACCTGGTCGGCGAAGGCTCCGCCGCCCGGGACCACGATCACGCGGCCGCCGCCGAGCTCGGCCAGCAGGTCCAGCCATTGCGGCAGCGACGCGTCCTGGTTCAGGCTGCCGCCGAGCTTGACAACCCACATCAGACGCTCTCCCGCGCCAGCAGCAGCGCGACCGCCGCGCTGGGCGCACCGACCTGGGCCCGGCAGCGCAGCGCCGCGTCGGCCCGCGGCAGGTCGCCGAACAGCAGCGACGCGAAGCTGCGGCAGGGCCGCCCGATCCGACCTGCCAGCGCCTCGGCCAGGAAGTCGCCGCAGCCGGCGGCGACCAACGGTGCCGCCGCCGGGAGCGGCGCCGCGTCGAGCACGCGTTCGAGCTGGCCCTGCAGTTCGTCGAGCTGCAGCTCGCGCCAGGCGTTCGCGAAGGCGCGCCAATCGGACTCTTCGGCGTCGCGCGCGTCGAGGCCGATCATGCGGGCCAGGCGCCGGCGCGTCGCGGCGGCGTCCTTGCCGCCGCCGTCGGCCGCCGGGTGGAGGTCGTGCGCCGGATCGAGTTCGCCGGTCAGCCGGTAGACGTCGGCCGTGGTAGCGAAGAACTCGTTCATCACGTTCGACGCCCGGCCGCGGAACACGACCCGCGGCGCCAGCGCACACAGCGGGGTGCGCACCACGCCCTGGTAGACCAGTTCACCACTGACGAGGCGGGCCGCGTCGCTGCGGCCCTGCGCGCGCACCGTGCCGCCCTGCAGCGCGATCAGGTCGGTGGTGGTGCTGCCGATGTCGACCAGCACGCCGTCGCCGAGCGCCTGCGCGGCCAGCGCGGCGGTGGCCCACCAGTTGGCCGAGGCGATGGCCTGCCACTGCGCCGCCACCTCGGCCGGCGCACACCAGCCGCGCTCGCCGGCATAGAACCGCAGCGGACCGTCGAGCGCATCGCCCATCGCCGCCGCAAGCGCAATGACGCCGGCCTCGCGGTGCTCGAACAGGTCGACCATCTCGCCGGTCATCGTGATCGCGTGCGCGGCGCCGGCGGCCTGCGGCCAGCGCGCCTGCACCTCGGCCAGCACCGCCTGCAGACGATCGAGCCCCTGCCACAGCGGGCAGGCCCACTGCGCCACGTCGCGCAGCACGCCGCGCTCGACCAGGCTGGCCTTGACGTGCGCGCCGCCGAGGTCCCAGCCGACCACGACACGCTCAGGCATCGACCGGCTCCTCGTGCAGCGCCAGGATCTCGGCCGCCAGCGGCCGCCCCAGCGCGGCCGACAGGCCGACGAAGGCGCAGGTCAGGCGCGGGTTGACCTCGATCACCACCGGCCCGCGCTGTGGATGCCAGACCAGGTCGATGCCGGCGAAGCCGCGCAGGCCGGGGATCGCTCGCGCCACCGCCTGCGCGGTGCGCGCCAGCGCCGGGGCGCGCGCGTCGTCGAGCGCCAGTTCGTTGATGGCCACGCCGTCATCGCGCAGCCGGCCGTCGTCCGCGATGGCGATGCGCTGGCGGTTGATGCTGATCAGCTCGGCCTCACCGTCGCGGCACAGCAGCGACAGGCTCAGCGCCTCGCCGTCGACCCAGGGCTCCAGCGTGGCGGACGCGCCGCGCGCGCGGCGCTGCTGCAGGTCGGCCTGCGCGGCGGCGCGCTGGGCGTGGCGCCGGGTGTCCAGCGTGCCGGCACCGTCGCCCGGCTTCACCACCCACTGCCGCGCGCCGGCATCGAAGGCCAGCGGCGTGGCCAGGCCGCGTGCTGCCAGGTGGGCCAGCGTGGCGCGCTTGCCGCTGCACAGCCGGATCGCGGCGCGATCGCTGCCGATCCAGCGCTCCGGCGCCACCGCTTCGGCCAGCTGCAGCAGCAGGCCGTCGCTCTCGGGGGCGATCACCCAGACCCGGTCGTGCGACAGCGCCTCGCGCCGCACGAAAGCCAGCGGCGTGTCGCCGGGCCGTGGCCGCAGCGCGCCGCCCGTCGCACCGGGCAACGGCTCGACGCCGTCGCCGCAGGCATGGCGCACCCCCGGGCCGGCGAGCTCGGCCAGCAGGGCCGCCCGCATCGCCAGGCCGGCACCCAGCAGCTCACCGCGCCCGGCGGCCTCGACGCTGCCTGGCGCAGCATCGAGGCCGCCGCCGCTGAGATACTCGTAGACGAAGAGGGTCTGGGTCATCCTATGCACATCATTCCGGTCATCGACCTGCTGGACGGCCAGGTGGTCCGCGCGGTGCGTGGTGAGCGCCAGCATTACCGGCCGATCGAATCGGCGCTGTGCGGCAGCGCCGATCCGCAGGTCGCGGCACGGCGGCTATGCGAACACTGTGCCACCGATACGCTGTACGTCGCCGACTTGAACGCCTTGCAGGGCCGCGCGCCCCAGTTCGAGCTGCTGCAGGCGCTGCTGCGCGATCGGCCGGGCCTGAGGCTCTGGCTCGACGCCGGCTTCGGCGGGCCGGCCGATGCCGCGCGCTTGCTGGCGCGACTCGGACCGGCGGCGGAGCGCGTCACGCCGGTGTACGGCAGCGAGTCGCTGCGTTCGCGCGACGAACTGGCCGGCTGCTTCGCACCGCCCTCGCGCGCCCTGCTCTCGCTGGACCATCGCCACGGGGCACCGCTCGATCCGGCCGGCGTGTGGGACACGCCGGCGCTGTGGCCGCGACGCCTGATCGTGATGACGCTGTCGCGCGTCGGCAGCGACGGTGGGCCCGACCTCGACACGCTGGCCGCGGTGCGCGCACGCGCGCCGCACGCGCAGCTGATCGGCGCCGGCGGCGTGCGCGATGCAGCCGACCTCGCCGCCGCCGAAGCCGCGGGCGCGCACGCCTGGCTGGTGGCCTCGGCGCTGCACGACGGCCGCGTGCCCGCCGCGGCACGCACGCCGAACGGCGCAACAGACTGTGGCGCTTGTGGCGGCGCCGGCCACACTGTGTCGCGGGCCGATGCCGCCCCCGCAGTGGCGGCGCGCGGCCCCGGCCGTGGCACATGCTTTGCGTGAACGCACGCCGATGACTGCTCCCGTGACCGCCCCCGCCCCCCACCCCTGGACCAGCCCGTTTTGCGCGCTGCTGAACGACGACCTGCAGCTGGTGCAGCAAGGCGATCACTTCGCCTTGACCGGCCCCGGCTGCGAACGCGCGCAGCGCGCGCTGGCGCACTTCAGGCCGGAGCGCTCGACCGCCACGCCGACGATTGCCGGGCAGCCCGCCACGCTCGACGACGCCGTCGAGCAGGCCGCGCAGCGGCTCGCCGCCAGCCGCCAGCCGCTGTTCGGCGGGCTCGCGACCGACGTCGACGGTGCGCGGGCGCTCTACCCGCTGGCCTGCGCCACCGGCGCCATCTATGACGCCGCGGGCGGCGCGGCGCAGCTGCACACGCTGCGCGCGCTGCAGGACCGCGGCGCCTTCACCACCACGCTGGCCGAGGTGCGCAACCGCGCCGACCTGATCGTCTGCATCGGCGCATCGCCGCGCGAGAACTTCCCGGGCCTGTGGCGCCGCGTCGGCGTGGGTGAGCCGCTGGTCGCGCAGCGCGAGATCGTCTTCCTCGGTGGCGCCACCGAGCCCGCGCTCGACGGCCTGGCCGGCGTCACGCAGCGCAGCGTCGCGTTGAGCGGCGACCTGTTCGACAGCGTCGCGCAGCTCGCCGCACTGGTGGACGGCCGGCGCGTGCCGCGCGCGGCCCTGGCGCTGGCCGAACTGGCCGCGCAACTGCACGCCGCACGCTATGCGGTCATCGCGTGGGAATCGTCGCAGCTGCCCGAGCACGGCGCGCTGATCGCCGAAGCGCTGAACCGCCTGGTCGGCACGCTCAACCAACGCTCGCGCGCCGCGCTGCTGCCACTCAGCGGCAAGGACGGGCTGCAGACGGTGAACTACGTCTTCACCTGGCTGTCGGGCCTGCCGCTGCGCAGCCGCGTCGGGCCGCTGGGGCTGGAACACGAGCCGCTGCGCTTCGATGCGAAGCGCCTGCTCGCCGACGGCAGCGTCGATGCGTTGCTGTGGGTGTCGGCCTTCGGCCCGGAGCCTGCGGCCCCGCGCGCTTCGATACCGACGGTGGTGCTGGGCCATCCGGCGCAGCAGGCCGGCGCCGGCGCCGATGCGGTTTTCATCCCGGTGTCGACGCCGGGCATGGGCTCGGCGGGCCACCTGTTCCGCTTCGACGGCGGCGTGGCGCTGCCGCTGGAGGCCGTGTACGACGACGGGCTGCCGACGGTGGCGCAGGTGCTGCAGCGGCTGAACGCGCGCGTGCGCACGCTGCAGGCCGGGAGGTCGGCATGAACGGCACGCTGCGACTGCGCGGCGGGCGCGTCATCGATCCCGCGAACGGCGTCGACGCGGTGCGCGACATCGGCGTGCGCGACGGCCGCATCGTCGAGCTGCATCCCAAGGAAGCGGTGGGCGAGGACATCGACGCCAGCGGCTGCGTGGTGATGGCCGGCGGCATCGACATGCACACGCACATCGGCGGCGGCAAGGTCAACCTGGCGCGCATGCTGCTGCCGGAAGACCACCGCCTCAACCGCGACCCGATCGCGCTGCCGACCAACCCGCTGGAGCTGGCCTCCTGCGGCCACTGCGCGCCCGGCACGCTGGCCACCGGCTACCGCTACGCCGAGATGGGCTACACGGCCGCCTTCGAGCCGGCGATGATGCATTCGAACGCACGCCACGCGCACATGGAGATGGGCGACACGCCCATCCTCGACCACGGCGCCTACGTGATGCTCGGCAACGACGAGCTGTTCCTGCAGTTGCTGGCCGAGGGCCGCGACTTCCAGCAGATCCGCGATTACGCCGGCTGGACCATCCACGCCGCGAAGGCGATGGGCGTGAAGGTGGTCAACCCGGGCGGCATTTCGGCCTTCAAGTTCAACCAGCGCAAGCTGGACGTCGACGAGGAGCACGCCCATTGGCGCGTGACGCCGCGAGCGATCGTGCACACGCTGGCGAAGGCGCTGCACGAGCTGGGCGTGCCGCACCCGCTGCACATCCACGGCAGCAACCTCGGCGTGGCGGGCAACATCGAATCCACGCTCGCCACCATCGAGGCGCTGGAGGGGCTGCCCGCGCACCTGACGCACATCCAGTTCCACGCCTACGGCAGCGAGGGCCCGAAGAAGTTCTCGTCGGCCGCGCAGCGCCTGGCCGACGCGGTGAACGCGAATCCGAACATCAGCATCGACGTCGGCCAGATCATGTTCGGCCAGACCGTCACCGCGTCGGGCGACACGATGCGCCAGCATGCCAATGCCGGCCTCGCGAACCCGCGCAAGTGGATCGGCGCCGACATCGAGTGCGACGCCGGCTGCGGCGTGGTGCCCTTCAAGTACCGCGAGCAGAGCTACGTGAATGCGCTGCAGTGGGCGATCGGGTTGGAGATCTTCCTGCTGGTCAAGGACCCGTGGCGCGTGGTGCTGACCACCGACCACCCGAACGGCGCGCCGTTCACCAGCTACCCGCACCTGATCCGCCTGCTGACGGACAAGAGCTTCCGCGACGAGCAGTTCGCCAAGCTCCACCCCGACGTGGTGGCGCAGTCGGCGCTGGGCTCGATCACGCGCGAGCTGACGCTGAACGAGGTGGCCATCATGACGCGCGCCGGCCCGGCGAAGCTGCTGGGCCTGAAGGACCGCGGCCAGCTCGGCAACGGCGCGGCGGCCGACATCGCCGTCTACCGCGAGCACGCGAACCGCGAGACGATGTTCACCGCGCCGGAGCACGTGTTCAAGGATGGCGTGCGCGTGGCGCGGGCCGGCGTCATCACCGCCACCCCGACCGGCGGCACGCACTTCGTCGAGCCGGTGTTCGACCGCAGCATCGAGAAGGTGCTGGCGCCCTACACCGAGAAGCACCTGAGCGTGAGCCTGCGCCATGCCGTCATCGGCCCCGACGAACTGTGCAGATGCTGCAACGGCGGGCGCCTGCTGCCGACCGCCTGCTTCACGACGACTGCGAACTGACGCGATGGAACTCAACGGCATCGTCATCGACGACAGCTTCGCCGAAGCCTTTCCGATGAAGGGCACGCGGCTCGTCATCACCGCGCACAACCTCGAATGGGCGCGCCATGCGGCGGTGGCCACCACCGGCTTCGCCACCTCGGTGATCGCCTGCGGCTGCGAGGCCGGCATCGAGCGCGAGCTCGGGCCCGAAGAGACGCCCGACGGGCGGCCCGGCATCGCGATCCTGATCTTCTCGATGAGCGGCCGCGAGCTGGCCAAGCAGGTCGAGAAGCGCGTCGGCCAGTGCGTGCTGACCTGCCCGACGACGGCGGTCTACGCCGGTCTGTTCGAGGGCGACGCGATCGCGCTGGGCAAGAACCTGCGCTTCTTCGGCGACGGCTGGCAGACCAGCAAGGTCATCGGTGGACAGCGCTACTGGCGCGTGCCGGTGATGGACGGTGAGTTCGTCGCGCAGGAAACCACCTGGGTCACGACCCAGGCCGTCGGCGGCGGCAACCTGCTGCTGCTGGCGACCGACACCGCAGCCGCGCTGGCGGCCGCGGAAGCCGCGGTCGCCGCGATGAAGCAACTGCCCAACATCGTGATGCCCTTCCCCGGCGGCGTGGTGCGCTCGGGCTCCAAGGTCGGCAGCAAGTACCCGGCGCTCGGCGCATCGACCAACGACGCCTACTGCCCCAGCCTGCGCGAGCTGGCCGCGAAGAGCGAGCTCGGCCCCGACATCGGCAGCGTGATGGAGATCGTGATCGACGGATTGACCGACGCCGACGTGGCCGCTGCGATGCGCACCGGCCTGAAGGCCCTGATCGAGCGCGGCGCGGCCTCGGGCCTGAAGCGCATCGGTGCGGGCAACTACGGCGGCAAGCTCGGGCCCTTCCTCTACCACCTGCACAAGCTGGTGCCGGGCACGGCGGAGGCGCGGGCATGAGCCCGGTGCACGGCCGCCCGAAGGCGGGCGACATCCCCGCGGGGGAGCGGAAGCGGCACGCGGCCGCGAGCGAGGGGCGGTCATGAGCGGCTGGACACTCACGTTGAAGCAGGCGCCGGCGCTGCGCCTGGACCTGCGCACGCTGTCCCCCGCGGCCCTGGCGGAACTGTCGGCCGACGCGGTGGCGAAGCTCGGCGTCTGGCACGGCAACGAGTCGATCGCGCTGGGCGAGCTGTTCACGATTGCTCCGCGCTCCGACCACGAACTGCACCTTGAAGGCGACCTGAGCCGGGCCGACCGCATCGGCTGGCAACTCGCCGGCAGCCGCATCCGCGTGGACGGTCCGGCCGGCGACTACCTCGGCGCCGGCATGAGCGGCGGCGAGATCGTCGCGAGCAGTCATGCCGGCCTGCTGGCGGCCTGCGAGATGTCGGGCGGCCGACTGGAGATCGGCGGCGACGCCGGCGACTACGCGGCGAGCGCCCTGCCGGGCAGCATGGACGGCATGCGCGGCGGCACGCTGCTCGTGCGCGGCTCGGCCGGGGCGCGCTTCGGCGACCGCATGCGGCGCGGCAGCGCGCTGGTGTTCGGCGATGCCGGCGACTTCCTGGCCTCGCGCATGGTGGCCGGCACGATCGCGGTGGCCGGACGCATCGGCGCGCATGCCGGCTACGGCATGCGCCGCGGCAGCGTGGTGTGCGCCGGCACGGCACCGACGGTCCCGCCCACCTTCGTGGCCAACGACGCAAACATCGCCGTGTTCTGGCAGCTGCTGGCGCGTGACCTCGCGCGCCATGGCGGCGCCTTCGCCACCCTGCCGGCACGGCGCGTGCATCGGCATCTCGGCGACCTGGCGGCCGGCGGCAAGGGCGAACTGCTGTTGTGCGACTGAGCGGGCAGCGCGCCGGCCCGGGCCGGCCCGGCTAAGCTCTCGGCCGGTGCCGGGCGGACCGATCGGTCCTGTGTCCGTCTTCTATTTCTTTCTGCTTTTCCTTCGTCCACTCACTCGAGACCCTGCCATGAGCAAGACCTACACCTTCCACGCCGGCGAAGCCACCGTGTTCGCCGCCGACGGCCAGTTCACCGACGCGATGCCGGAGATCCTGATCGGCCGCACCGACGGTCCGGTGGGCGCCGCGTTCGCGAACATGATGGCGCAGAGCAAGGGCCACACCGCGATGTTCGCGATCCGCGCCTGCAACCAGATGGTCCGCCCGGCGACCATCACGGTGCCGAAGGTCACGCTGAAGGACAGCGCCAACATCGACCTGTTCGGCGGCGTGGTGCAGGCCGCCACCGCCGACGCGGTGATCGACTGCGTGATCGAGGGCGTGATCCCGAAGGACGTGGCCAACGAGCTGTGCATCGTGAGCCTGGTGTGGATCGATCCGCGCTGCGCGAAGGACCCGAACCTCGACAAGAAGGACATGTACCGCACCAATTACGAGGCCACCAAGCTGGCGATCCGCCGTGCGCTGAACAACGAGCCGTCGATCGACGAGCTGATCGCCAACCGGCACACGATCAAGCACGACATGGACGATTGGTCATAAAAATGACCACCCCCGTTGCGGCTGCGCCGCTCCCCCTCGAAGGGGGCGACGCTGGCGGGCCGGCGGAGCCGGTCCCGCGGCGTCCACTGGGTGGCCTGCGGTTGGCCACGGCCTGTGCGCTGTGGCGGCGGCTTTGTCGTTGAATGGGTGATTGGTTTGTGACGCTGACCGCGTGCGTATGAGCGACGACGTTGACGCCTTTGCGCTGCTGGACGACCGCGCGGCGACGGCCGAGCGGCCGAGCAGTCGGCTCTACACGGGCCATGTGCGCACGCACCGCTGCGACGATCCGGCTGCGCTCGACGCGGTGTGGCGCGCGGTCGAGGCCGACCAGCGCGCGGGCCTGCACGCGGTGCTGCTGGCCGACTACGAATGGGGCGCCAAGCTGCTGCGGGCCGGCCGACGCGCCGGCGACGAGCGTGCCGCGCTGCGCGTGCTGCTGTTCCGCGAGCTGCAGCATCTGTCGGCCGACGAGGCCGGGCGCTGGCTCGCCACGGTCGAGGGCGCGGCAGAGCCGGGCCCGGCCGGTTCGCTGGACGTGCAGGCGAGCGTCGACCGCGAGGCCTTCCACGCCGCGATCGGCCGCATCCACGAGGCCATCCGCGCCGGCGAGACCTACCAGGTCAACTACACCTACCGACTGGACTTCCAGGCCCACGGCACGCCGGTCGCGCTGTACCGCCGGCTGCGCACGCGCCAGCCGGTGCCGTATGGCGCGTTCATCGCGTTGCCGGCCGACGAGGCGGCGGCGAGCGGCGTCACGCACGTGTTGTCGTGCTCGCCGGAACTGTTCGTCCGCCATGCGCAGGGCCAGCTCGTCGCCAAGCCGATGAAGGGCACCGCGCCCCGCCGTGCCGTGCTCGAAGGCGACAGCGAGACGGCCCGCCTGCTGAGCCTGGACACGAAGAACCGCGCCGAGAACCTGATGATCGTGGACCTGCTGCGCAACGACCTCGGCCGCATCGCCCGCACCGGCTCGGTGAAGGTGCCGGAGCTGTTCGAGGTGGAGTCGCACGCCACCGTGTTCCAGATGACCTCGACGGTGCGCGCCGAGCTGGCGGACGGCACCGACCTGCCGACGGTGCTGCGCGCGGTGTTTCCCTGCGGCTCGATCACCGGTGCGCCCAAGCACCACACGATGGAGCTGATCGCCGGCCTGGAGAGCACGCCGCGCGGCCTGTACTGCGGTGCCATCGGCTGGGTGGATCTCTCACCCGCAGCACCCGCGGCGGCGGGCGCGGCCTGCGGCGACTTCTGCCTGTCGGTGGCGATCCGCACGCTGACGCTCGGCCCCGACCGCGATGGCCTGCGCGCGGGCCGGCTGGGCATCGGCGCCGGCATCGTGCTGGACAGCGAAGCCGAGGACGAATACGGGGAGTGCCAGCTCAAGGGCCGCTTCCTGACCGGTCTCGACCCGGGCTTCTCGATCTTCGAGACCCTGCACGCGACGCGCGAACAGGGCGTGCGCCACCTGGATCGCCACCTCGCACGCATGCAGCGTAGCGCTGCCGCGCTGGGCTTTCGCTGGGACGAGATCGAGCTGCGCGAGGCGCTGCAGGACGAGGTCGGCCGGCTGCCGGCCGCCACGCCGAGCCGGCTGCGCCTGGCGCTCGACCGCGCCGGCCGCTTCGAGCTCGCAGGCGCGCCGCTGGCCGCGCTGCCGGCCGGCCCGGTGACGCTGCGCCTCGAGCCCGTGCCGTTGTCCGAGCCGCGTCCGCTGGCCGGCCACAAGACCACGCTGCGCGCCGCCTACGACGCCGGCGTGCGGGCCGCCGAAGCCGCAGGCGCCTTCGACAGCCTGTTCTTCACGGCCGACGGCCGGCTGGTCGAGGGCGGCCGCACGAACGTGTTCCTGCAACTCGACGGACGCTGGTGGACGCCCCCGCTCTCCGACGGCGCCCTGCCCGGCGTGATGCGCGGCCTGCTGCTCGAGGACCCGGTCTGGGCCGCTGCGGAGCGCTGCCTGACCCGCGCCGACCTTGCACGGGCCGAGGCCGTGGTCGTCTGCAACGCCCTGCGCGGCGCCGTGCCGGCCCGCGTCGTCTGAACCGGCCCGGGGTCGATCTCTCCTCCGACATGAAGCTCGCGCTCTTCGATCTGGACCACACGCTGCTGCCCTACGACAGCGGCATGGAGTGGACGCGCTTCCTCGTCGCGCGCGGTGTCGTCGAGGCGGCACAGGAAGCCGACTACCTGGCGCACTGCAAGGCCTATGCCGAGGGCCGGCTCGGCATCGCGGCCCTGCACCGTTCGATGTTCGCGCCGCTGACGCGGCTCACGCGTGCCGAGCTGTCGCACTGGCTCGACGAGTTCGAGACCGAGGTCTCGACGCGGCTGCCCTACGCGGCCCGCGTGCTGGTGGCGCGCCACCTGGGGGCGGGCGACCTGTGCTGCATCGTCACGGCGACCTCGCGCCTCATCGCCGAGCGCTTTGCGCGCGCCTTCCGCATCGAGCACGTGCTCGCCACCGAATCGGCTGTCGACAGCCACGGCGTACCGACCGGCGAGATCGTCGGGACCCCCTGCCACGGCGCGCACAAGCTCGACAAGGTGAGGGCCTGGCTCGACAGCCAGGGCCGGCCGCTGGATCGGCTCGAACACAGCTGGTTCTACAGCGACTCGGCCAGCGATCTGCCGCTGCTGCGCGCCGTCAGCCAGCCGGTCGCGGTGCGCCCCGACGCGCGGCTGCGGGGGATCGCACAGTACGAGGGCTGGCCGATCGAGATGCTGGGCGGCTGAGCGGACGGGGCTTCGCCCCCTCACCCCGGCCCTCTCCCCCGTGCCGGAGGCGAGGGAGGTTCGTCATTCGCGTTCGATGACCGCGAACGCCGAATGATTGTGGATCGACTCGAAGTTCTCGACCTCGACGCGGTAGCGCCCGATGCGGCTGTCGGCGTCGAGCCGCAGCGCGACGTCGCGCACCAGGTCTTCGACGAACTTCGGGTTCTCGTAGGCGCGCTCGGTGATCCACTTCTCGTCGGGGCGCTTCAGCAGGCCCCAGATCTCGCTCGACGCCGACTCCTCGGCGAAGCGCACCAGGGCGTCGAAGCCGAGTTCAACTGCCGAGTCGACGACGGGCCGCTCCCGAGTCGACTCGCCCCCCCCGGGGGGCGGCGGCCGCCGGCGGTCGCCTGGGGGCTCCATCAGCTCGGCGCGGATCGTCACGTGCGAGCGCTGGTTGTGCGCACCGTAGTCGGAGATCTCCTTCGAGCACGGGCACAGGCTCTTGACCGGCACCACCACCTCGCACCACACCGTCGTGCCGACGCCGGCGCGGCGTTCGGCGATCCAGGCGCCCTGGTAGTCGAGCAGGCTGGACACGCCGGACACCGGCGCGTGCTTGCGGATGAAGAACGGGAAGCGCGCCTCGATGCGCCCCTCGACCGCATGCAGCTTGTCGAGCATCACCGCGAGTTCGTCGCGCAGCGCGGCCTCGTCGAGCGGCTTGCCGGAGGCGCTGAGGGCGTCCAGCCAGGCGACGAAGCGCGACATGTGGGTGCCCTTCTGCTCGGCCGGCAGCGCCACGTCGAGGCTCCAGTTCGCCACGGTCGGCGAGAGCTGCTCGCCGATGCGCACGGTGAGCGGGTAGCGCACGTCCTTGACGCCGACGCGCTGGATCGCCAGGTGGCGTTCGTCCCGCTCGCTCTGCGTGTCGGGGATGTGCTGCGTCAGGCCGAGGGCGGAAACGTGGGTCATGTCGTTCATGGGCGTCGCGCCGGCCGGTGTGTGCGGCTTGGGGCGTTGAATTCGTTCGCGAGCATGACAGTTTGTATCAGACGGCGCAGTTGCAAGGGCGACAGGGGCCTTGTCGCCTCGATGGCGGCGATAGCCGTCAGCCGTTGATCGCCGGCCGCACCAGCTCGAGCTTGGCGCCGAAGCGCTTGAGGATGCTCTGCTCGATGCCGGCGGCGTCCAACCCCAGCTGCGCCAGCAGCTTGGCGGGATCGCCATGCTCGACGAACTCGTCGGGCAGGCCCAGCGTGAGCACCGGCAGGTTGACACCGGCGGCCTGCAGCGCCTCGAGCACCGCGCTGCCGGCGCCGCCCTGCAGGCAGCCCTCCTCCACCGTGACCAGGGCCTCGTGGCTGCGCGCCAGGCGCAGCACCAGTTCGGTGTCCAGCGGCTTGACGAAGCGCATGTTCGCCACCGTCGCGTCGAGCTTCTCGGCCGCGGCCAGCGCCGGGTAGAGCAGCGTGCCGAACGCCAGGATGGCGATCCGCCGGCCGCTCCCGCGCGCCTCGCGGCGCAGTTCGCCGCGGCCCCAGGGCAGCGCGGTCAGTTCAGGCTGAAGGGCCACGCCGACGCCCGCGCCGCGCGGATAGCGGACGGCCACCGGGTGTTGCTGCTCGAAAGCCGCGGTCAGCGCCTGGCGGCACTCGTTCTCGTCGGCCGGCGCGATCAGGCTCAGGTTGGGCACGCAGCGGATGTAGGCGATGTCGTAGGCGCCGGCATGCGTGGCGCCGTCGGCCCCGACGATGCCCGCCCGGTCGAGCGCGAACACGACCGGCAGGTTCTGGATCGCCACGTCGTGGATCAACTGGTCGTAGCCACGCTGCAGGAAGGTGGAGTAGATCGCCACCACCGGCTTCAGCCCTTCGCAGGCCAGGCCGGCGGCGAAGGTCACGGCATGCTGCTCGGCGATGCCGACATCGAAATAGCGGTTCGGGAAGCGCTGCTCGAACTCCACCAGCCCGGAGCCCTCGCGCATGGCCGGCGTGATGCCCACCAGGCGCTCGTCCTTCGCCGCCATGTCGCACAACCACTGGCCGAACACCTGGGTGAAGGTGGGCTTGCCGGGGGCCGCCTTCTTCAGGCCCTCGGCGGGATTGAACTTGCCCGGGCCGTGGTAGGCCACCGGGTCGGCCTCGGCCAGCTTGTAGCCGTAGCCCTTCTTCGTGACCACGTGCAGGAACTGCGGGCCCTTGCGGTCGCGCAGGTTCTCGAGCGTCGGGATCAGCGAGTCGAGGTCGTGGCCGTCGATCGGACCGACGTAGGTGAAGCCGAATTCCTCGAAGATGGTGCTGGGCACGATCATGCCCTTGGCGTGCTCCTCGAAACGGCGCGCCAGCTCGAGCAGCGGCGGCGCGTTCTTCAGCACGCTCTTGGCGCCCTGGCGGGCGGCGCTATAGAAGCGCCCGGACATCAGCCGCGCGAAATAGCGGTTCAGCGCGCCCACCGGCGGCGAGATCGACATGTCGTTGTCGTTCAGCACCACCAGCATGTTGGCGCTGGATACGCCGGCGTTGTTCATGGCCTCGAAGGCCATGCCAGCGGTCATCGCACCGTCACCGATGATCGCGACCGAACGGCGATCCTCGCCCTTGATCTTGGCGGCCAGCGCCATGCCGAGCGCGGCGGAGATAGAGGTCGACGAGTGCGCCGTGCCGAAGGTGTCGTACTCGCTCTCGTCGCGGCGCGGGAAGCCGCTGATGCCGCCGAGCTGGCGCAGGCCGGCCATGCGGTCGCGCCGGCCGGTGAGGATCTTGTGCGGATAGGTCTGGTGGCCCACGTCCCACACCAGCCGATCCTGCGGCGTGTGGAACACGTGGTGCAGCGCGATCGTCAGCTCGACCGTGCCCAGGTTGCTCGACAGGTGACCGCCGGTCTGGGACACGCTCGTGAGCACGTGGTCGCGCAGTTCCTGCGCGAGTTGCTTCAGCTCGGTGCGCGACAGGCCGCGCAGGTCGGCCGGCTGGTCGATGGTGGACAGCAGGGGATAGGACTTCATGGACGGTTCAGCAATCGCGCTCGACGACCTTGTCGGCCAGCACGCTCAGCCACGCCGCGTCGGGCAGGCCGCTGCGGGCCAGCGCCGTCTGGGCCTGCTCGCGCAGCGCCTGCGCCCGGCGCTTCGCCGCGCCCAGGCCGAGCACGGTCACGTAGGTGGGCTTGTTCTGGTCGGCGTCCTTGCCGGCGGTCTTGCCGAGCGTGACCGAGGGCTGGGTCACGTCGAGGATGTCGTCGACCACCTGGAAAGCCAGGCCGAGCGCCGCGCCGTACTCGGCCAGCGCCTGCCGGGCCTGCGGGCTGGCGTCGCCGCAGGCTGCGCCCATCATGACGCTGGCCTGCAGCAGGGCGCCGGTCTTGCGGCGGTGCATGTCGCACAGCGACTGCTCGTCGAGCGGCCGGCCGATGCTGGCCAGGTCGATCGCCTGCCCGCCGGCCATGCCGTCCTGACCGGCAGCGCGGGCCAGCAGGCCGCACAGGCGGGCCTGCAGCGCCAGCGGCACGCTCTCGTCCTCGGGGGTCAGCACCTCGAAGGCCAGGGCCTGCATCGCGTCGCCGGCCAGCATGGCCTGTGCCTGACCGAACTTCACGTGCACGGTGGGCTTGCCGCGGCGCAGCACGTCGTCGTCCATGCAGGGCATGTCGTCGTGGATCAGCGAATAGGCGTGGATCAGTTCCACCGCGCAGGCGGCGCGCAACGCGGCCTCGTTGTTGGTCGCGCCGACGGCTTCGGCCGCCGACAGCACCAGCAGCGGACGCAGGCGCTTGCCGCCGTCGAGCACGCCGTAGCGCATGGCATCACCCAGGCCGGCCGGCGCCAACGCCGGCACCCAGCGCTCCAGCGCCGCTTCGACCGCCTCGAGACGATCGCGCGACCAGCCGTCGAACTCGTCGCGCTTCATGCGGCCGTGGCCCAGGGCTTGAGCTCGCCGGCCTCGAGCACCTGCACCTGCTGCTCCACCGCCTCGAGCCGCCCGCGGCAGTAGCCGAGCAGGACCGCGCCGCGCCGGTAGCTGTCGAGCAGGCGATCGAGCGGCAATTGCCCGGCCTCCATGGCCGCGACCAGTTGTTCGAGCTCCGCCAGCGCCGCCTCGTAGCTGGCGGGTTCGGCGGCGGGAATCGAAGGGCTGGGCCCGCTGGCGGGTGCTTGCTTGGCCATGAGATCGCGTCAAAACCCAATTGTAGTCAGCCGGGCGTCAAGGCATGCCGCGGAGCGTGAGCATTTGTGCGACGCCCCAAAGGCCCTAGGGATTGCTGCCGTGGACCGTGGCGCGACCCGGTGCGCGGCGAAGAGGCCGATAGAATCCACCTTCCTCCCTGCAGCATGCAGGTGCCCCTGCCGTCGCCGTGACGGCGTGGCGCCCAAGCCGTCTCCGACGGCCGGCACCGGATATCGGAGACCCCTCGGATCATGTCCGACCTGAGCATCACCCGCGAAGTCCTCGGGCGCAGCCGCGCGCAGCTGCCCGTGTCGAGCTATTTCGACGAGGATCTGTACCGACGCGAGGAGGAGCTCATCATCCGACCTGGCCCGCGTTACCTCGGGCATGCGCTCTCGGTGCCCGAGGTCGGCGACCACCATGCGCTGCTGCAGGAAGGCGAGGGCCGGGCACTGGTGCGCACGCCCCAGGGCATCGAGCTGATCTCCAACGTCTGCCGCCACCGCCAGGCGGTGATGCTGCGCGGACGCGGCAACACGAAGAACCACATCGTCTGCCCGCTGCACCGCTGGACCTACGATCTGTCGGGCCAGCTGGTCGGCGCCCCGCACTTCCCCGACGACCCCTGCCTGCACCTGAACAACTACCCGGTGCAGCAGTGGAACGGGCTGCTGTTCGAGGCGCCTCGGGAGGCGAACGGCCAGCGGATCGGTCGCGACGTGCACGCCGACCTGGCCGGCCTCGCGCTGCCGCCGGAGTTCGATTTCTCGGGCTACGTGTTCGACCGCGTGCACCTGCACCAGTGCGACTACAACTGGAAGACCTTCATCGAGGTCTACCTCGAGGACTACCACGTCGGCCCCTTCCACCCCGGCCTCGGCAACTTCGTCGCCTGCGACGACCTGCGCTGGCAGATGGGTCCCGAGTACTCGCTGCAGACCGTGGGCGTGGCACGGCATGCCGGCGAGGCGCTCGGCAAGCCGGGTTCCGACGTCTACGGCCGCTGGCACCAGGCGCTGCTCAACTACCGTCGCGACGCCCACGACAGCGTGCCGCCGAAGCACGGCGCCATCTGGTTGACCTATCACCCGACGGTGATGCTGGAGTGGTACCCGCACGTGCTGGTGGTCTCGACGCTGGTTCCGCAGGGGCCGCGCAAGACGCTCAACGTGGTCGAGTTCTTCTACCCCGAGGAGATCGCCGCGTTCGAGCGCGAGTTCGTCGAGGCGCAGCAGGCTGCCTACATGGAGACCTGCGTGGAGGACGACGAGATCGCGCTGCGCATGGACGCCGGACGCGAGGCGCTGTGGCGGCGCGGCGACGACGAGTTCGGGCCCTACCAGAGCCCGATGGAAGACGGCATGCAGCACTTCCACGAGTGGTACCGGCGGCGCACCGCGCTGCCGCGCTGACCGCCGCTACGCACAAGGGCCGCCCGGCGGGCGGCCCTCCTCCGGTTTCGGATCCGCACGATGCCCGCTTCCCTGTTGATGATGCTCGCGACGCTGCTGTTCGCCGCGATGAGCGTGTGCGTCAAGTACGCGTCGGCGCACTACGGCACCGGCGAGATCGTGTTCTACCGCGGGCTCATCGGCGCGCTCTCGATGGCGGCGCTGCTGCACCGGCGCGGCGCCGGCGTGCGCACGCCCGTGCCGGCGATGCACTTCTGGCGCAGTGCCAGCGGCGTCACCGCGCTCAGCCTGTGGTTCTATTCGATCTCCGGCCTGCCGCTGGCGACGGCGATGACGCTGAACTACATGTCCTCGGTGTGGATGGCGCTGTTCCTGATCGGTGGCGCGATCATGCTCGGCGGCGCGCGCACCGACGGCCGGCTCATCGCGACCGTGCTGGTCGGCTTCATCGGCGTGGCACTGATCCTGCGGCCGACGATGGAGCGCGACCAGCTCTGGCACGGCCTGATGGGCCTGCTGTCGGGCCTGCTGTCGGCGCTGGCCTACCTGCAGGTCACCGCGCTCGGCCGGGCCGGCGAACCGGAGCCGCGGGTGGTGTTCTATTTCTCCGTCGGCGGCATGGCCGCCGGGCTGCTGACGGCGCTGCCCACCGGGGGCTTCACCGCCCACACCGATGCCTTCGCGGCGCTGATGCTGCTGGCCGTCGGCGGTTTCGCCACCGCCGCCCAGTTGCTGATGACGCGCGCCTATGCCACCGGGCGGCCGCTGGTCAACGCGAGCCTGCAGTACCTCGGCATCGTCTACTCCTTCGTCTTCGGCGCGCTGCTGTTCGACGACCCGATCACCCCAATGGCGCTGGCCGGCATGGCGTTGGTGGTGGCCGCCGGCATCGCCGCCACACAGTTGCGCAACCGCGCGGCGCCGCGGGACGCTGTGCAATCGACGCTGGAGACGTGAACCACCCCCGTTGCGCCAGCGGCGAAGCCGGATCCGCGGCGGCCGCGCGCGGCCTCAGGCTGCGATTCAGGAGAACTGTGATGACCGATGTCCTTGCCTTGCCCTTGCCGCTGATCGAGGCTGCGGCGCTGCGTGAGCGGCTCGCCGCCGGCGCGCCGACCGCCGTGGTCGACACCTCGTTCGACCTGGCCGATCCCGCGGCCGGCGAGCGCAGCTACCGCGAGGGCCACCTGCCCGGCGCCCACTACCTGCACCTCGACCGCGACCTGGCCGACCACGCGCCCGTCGCCGACGGCCGCTTCCGCGGCCGCCATCCGCTGCCCTCGCGCGAGGCCTTCGCTCGGACGCTGTCGCGCGTGGGCATCGACCCGACCACGCCGGTGGTGGTCTACGACCGGCAGGGCGGGATGTTCGCGGCCCGCGCGTGGTGGATGCTGCGCTGGCTCGGCCACCGCGAGGTCGCCGTGCTGGACGGCGGACTCGCCGCCTGGGTGGCGGCCGGCGGCGGGCTCGCGACCGAAACGCCTGCGGCCGCCGCGACCCATCGCGCCTATGAGGCCGCGGCCTCACTCGTCCCGACGATCGATGCCGCCGCGCTGCAGGCCGGGCTCGGTCGCGTGCGGCTGATCGACGCGCGGGCCCCGGAGCGCTTCCGTGGCGACGTGGAGCCGCTGGACCCGGTGGCCGGCCACATCCCCGGGGCCCTGAACCGGCCGTTCAAGGACAACCTCGATCCCCAGGGCCGCTTCCTCGCACCCGAGGCGCTGCGCGCCGCCTTCCTCCCGCTGCTCGCGGGCCGCCCGCCGGCCGAGGCGGTGCACCAGTGCGGCTCCGGCGTCACCGCCTGCCACAACCTGCTGGCGATGGAGATCGCCGGCCTGCCCGGTGCCGCGCTCTACCCGGGCTCGTGGAGCGAGTGGTGCGCCGATCCGGCCCGCCCGGTGGCACGCGGCTAGGCTCGACGCAAAGCTTGATCCTCGGCAAGATCAGGGGCGGGGCAAAGGCGCAAGATGCGCCTGTCAGTCCCGCAGCCAAGGAGGCCGCCATGTACCAACGCATCCTGGTTCCCACCGACGGTAGCGACGTCACGACCAAGGCCATCGCGACCGCCGTCTCGCTGGCCAAGGCCCTGGGCTCGAAGGTCGAGACCCTGAGCGTCAAGGAGCCCTTCCCGTACAGCGCGATCAGCGAGATCCAGCCGATCGCGCCGCAGGAATACTTCGACGCCCAGGAGCAGATCGCGCAGCGCCGCGTGCAGCAGGTCGCCGCCGCCTGCCAGGCCGCCGGCCTGGGCTGCGAGACCTACACCATCGAGGCGCTGCATCCCTACGAGGCGATCATCGAGCACGCCAGCCAGCGCGGCTGCGACCTGATCGTGATGGCCTCGCACGGCCGCCGCGGCATGAGCGCGCTGCTGCTGGGCAGCGAGACGCAGAAGTTGCTGACCCACACCGCGATCCCGGTGCTGGTGGTGCGCTGATCCTCGGCCGGGGGCCGGCCGAGGCGACGGTCAGAGCATCAGTTGCGCGGCGCCGTCGCGCTGCCGCACCACGCCGTTCGCATCCACCTGCAGGGCGTCCTCGATCGCCCAGCGAACCGCCATCGGGTAGAGGCGGTGCTCGCTGGCCAGCACGCGCGCGGCCAGCGTCTGCTCGGTGTCGCCGGGCAGCACCGGCACCGCCGCCTGCGCGACGATGGGGCCATGGTCCAGTTCGGCCGTCACATAGTGGACGGTGGCGCCGGCCAGCTTGCAGCCGGCCTCGATCGCACGCCGGTGGGTGTGCAGGCCCGTGAAGGCCGGCAGCAGCGAAGGATGGATGTTGAGCAGGCGGCCCGCATAGCGCTGCACGAAGCCCGGCGTCAGGATGCGCATGAAGCCGGCCAGCACCACCACGTCGGGGGCCTGCGCATCGATGGCCTGTGCCAGCGCGGCGTCGAAGCCCTCGCGGTCGGCGTAGGCGCGGTGCTCGACCACCGCCGTCGCGATGCCTCTCGCAGCAGCGTAGTCCAGGCCCGCGGCATCGGCGCGGTTGCTGATCACGGCCGCCACCCGGGCCGGCCAGGCCTGCGCGGCGCAGGCCTCCACGATGGCCTCCATGTTGGAGCCTCGGCCGGAGATCAGGATCACGATGCGCTTCATGGGCCGGCAGTGTAGGCGGGTATCCCGGGGCACCGATAATTGGCGCCTGGCCAATGACGCCTCGGCGACAGGCCGACCGGACAGCTCATTGCAGCATCCCGCGACCCCACCCCACGCTCCCATCAAATGAACGCTGCCCGCGGGCGCTCCGTGCCCCCTTCCATCGCCCTGTCATCGAGCCGCTGGGCACCGATCAGCCGAGCCGAGGTCGTCACGGTCGCCTTGCTGGCGGCGCTGGTGCTGTGGCTCGTGTCGATCGCGCTGTCGGGCGACCGCCCGATGGTCGATTGGCTCACCTCCGAGGACGGCCCGCTCGAATGGACGAGCGTGATCGCCTGGCTGGTGCTGGCCGCCGTGATCATCGCCACGGCCGGCGTGAACCGCTATACCGTGCTGCTGGCGGCGGTGTGCCTTTTGTTCTGCGCGCGCGAACTCGATCTGCACAAGCAGGCGCTGTTCGGCAGCGTCAGCTTCCTGAAGATCAATTTCTACCGCGGACACGAGGTCACGCTGACGCAGAAGCTGTTCGGTGGCCTCATCGCGCTCGGCGTGCTCGGGACCGTGCTGGGGGGCCTGGGGCTCAACACGCTCGCCTTCCTGCGCCGGCGCCTCTACCGTCGGCCGTGGGGCCGTCTGGTCGTGCTGGCCGGCGTGCTGCTGGTGCTGTCGAAGGTATTCGACCGCCTGCCGGCCGTGCTGGCCGACGAATACCACCGCCCGCTCGGCTGGACCGCCACCGCGCTGGCGCATCTGCACGAGGAGGGTCTCGAGACCTTCGTGCCCTTGCTGCTGATCGCCATCGCGTGGCTGCGCGTGAGCGACGCCGACTGAAGCCCGGCGACGCCTGCCTAGAATCCGCGACCCGACGAGTCCCTGGAAGCAGCTTTCATGACCCAACGCGTCCTCACCGGCATCACGACCACCGGCACGCCCCACCTGGGCAACTATGTCGGTGCGATCCGGCCGGCCATCGCCGCGAGCCGCGAGCCTGGCGTCGAGAGCTTCTTCTTCCTGGCCGACTACCACGCGCTGATCAAGTGCGACGAGCCCGACCGCATCGAGCGCTCGCGCCTGGAGATCGCGGCCACCTGGCTGGCCGCCGGCCTGGACACGCAGCGCGTCACCTTCTACCGCCAGAGCGACATCCCCGAGACGACCGAACTCACCTGGCTGCTGACCTGCGTGACCGCCAAGGGCCAGATGAACCGCGCCCACGCCTACAAGGCCGCGACGGACGCCAATGCCGCGGCGTCGGAAGACATCGACGCCGGCATCACGATGGGCCTGTACTGCTACCCCATCCTGATGGCCGCCGACATCCTGCTGTTCAACGCCCACCGCGTGCCGGTCGGGCGCGACCAGGTGCAGCACATCGAGATGGCGCGCGACGTGGCCCAGCGCTTCAACCACCTGTTCGGCCGGGGGCACGATCTGTTCGTGCTGCCGCAGGCGGAGATCGAGGAAGACGTGGCGACGTTGCCGGGGCTAGACGGCCGCAAGATGTCGAAGAGCTACGACAACACCATCCCGCTGTTCGAGGGCGGCCCGAAGGCGCTGAAGGAGTCGGTCGCGCGCATCGTCACCGACTCGCGGCTGCCGGGCGAGGCCAAGGACCCCGACAGTTCCTCGCTGGTGACCATCCACGATGCCTTCGCCACGGCAGAGCAGCGCACCGCGCTGCGCGCCGAGCTGCGCACCGGCCTCGCCTGGGGCGAGGCCAAGGCGCGCACCGTGGCGCTGATCGAGTCGCACGTGGGCCCGATGCGGGCTCGCTACGAGGAGCTGATGGCCCACCCCGAGCGCGTGGAGGACGCGCTGCTCGAGGGTGCCCGCAAGGCCCGCGCGGTGGCGCTGCCGCTGATGCGCGAGCTGCGCGACGCGGTCGGCCTGCGCGCGATGGTGGCGGTGAACCGCCCGGCCGCGAAGACGACGACGGCACGCGCCGCCGGCAAGGCGCTGCCCGAGTTCAAGCAGTACCGCGAGAACGGCCTGTTCTTCTTCAAGCTCATGACCGCTGACGACAAGCTGTTGCTGCAGAGCGCCGGTCTGGCCGAGGGCCGCGAGGCCGGCGGCTGGGTGAAGCGCCTGAAGACCGAAGGCGCGGCGGCGCTGGCCGACGCGCCGGTGCAACGCGGCGCCGGCGTCGACGCGGCCGATGTGGAAGCCGCGCTGAACGCGCTGGCCGCCGCACAGGCGTGATCGCCGCCCAGGGCGCGGGCATGGCCGGCATCCACATCACCGACATCGAGTCGGCCATCAACTGGTGGCGCGAGCGCTCGCCGTCACCCGACGGCATCACCGCCTGCGCCGAAGTTCGCGCGCTGGCCGAGGTGTATGCCCTGCTGGTCTACTACCACGAGAGCGAGTGCGACGAGGCCACGATGCCGCCGAAGGCCAAGGCCGCGTGGCTCGCGTGGTACGCGAGCACGCCCGACGCCCCGTGCATCGCGATCTGCTCGACCAGCCAGGGCGACGACATTTGCAAGGGCTGCGGCAGAACCTTCGACGAGGTGCAGCACTGGCCGGCGCTGAGCCCGGCCGCGAAGCGGACCACCTGGCGGCGCATCACGATGGAGGCCACGGCCTGGCGCTTCAACCGCTACGCCGAACGCGCGCACGAGGTCGATGCGACGGCCGCCCGGGCAGCGAGTCCGGGCGAGGACGCACCGGCCGCCAGCCCGCCGCCGACCGCGGCGTGAACCGCTCGCCGCCTTCGCGCCTCAGGGCGTGATCGGCAGGCTGAGAACGAAACGGCTGCCGCCGCCCGGACGCGGCTCGCAACGCACCTCGCCGCCGTGATGCTGGGCGATCTGCCGGACCAGGCTGAGACCCAGGCCCACGCCGCCGGCCTGCTCGGCATGACCGGGCAGGCGGTAGAAGGGCTCGAAGATGCGCTCGCGCTGCGATTCGGGCACGCCCGGACCGCGGTCGCTGACGCTCAGCTCGAGCCGCTCGCCGACGCGGCGCAACTGCAGCTCCGGCGCCCCGACGCCGCCGTAGCGGCGGGCGTTCTCGAGCAGGTTGCGCAGCGCGCGGCGCAGCAGGCGCTCGTCGCCGAGCAGCGTGGCAGGCACCGCCGCGGCGCGGTCGGCCTCGTCCGGCAGCTCGAGCACCGCATCGACGCGGGCCGCTTCCTCGGCCGCGAGCGCGATCACGTCGACCGGATCGCGCACCCGCTCGTCGACGCCGTCGCGTGAGCGCGGGTGGCGGGCATCGAGCCGGCTGGCGAGCAGCACCTCCTCCACCAGCGTGTCGAGTTCGCGGATGTTGCGTTCGATCTCGTCCTTCAGCGGACCGCGGCGGTCGGCGGCCGTGGTGTCGAGCATGGCCAGGGCCATCTTCAGCCGCGCCAACGGCGAGCGCAGCTCGTGGCTGGCATTGGCCAGCAGCGACTGGTTGGCCTGCACCAGCGACTCGATGCGCGTGGCCGCCGCATTGAAGCTCGTCGCCAGCGCGGCGATCTCGTCGCGGCCGGTGGCGTCCACGCGGTGATGCAGTTCCCCGGCGCCGAAGGTCTCGACGCCGCGCTTCAGGGTCTCGAGCCGGCGCGTCAGGCGCCGCACCACCGGATAGGCCCCACCGGCCACGGCCACGAACAGCACGCCCAGAGTCAGCAGCAGGCCGACGCCGCGCATGAAGAACGGCGGCTCGGGCACCAGCAGGCGCCCGTCGGGGCCGCGCCCGCCCGGACGCAGCATGCTCGGCCGCACGACCCAGAGCGTGCGGCCGTCGCTGAGCACCACGCGTTGCGGCGGACGGCGCTCGACGAGGTCGGGCAGCCGGTCGTCGGGGCGCGGTCGGCGCGCTTCGCGCGGCCGCTCGGGCGGGGCGATGTCGGCGCCGTCCGGGGGTGGACGGCGCAGTTCATCGGGCGGCCCGGGCGCATCGGGTCCGCCAGCACCGTCGATCCAGCGGGCGAAGGCCTGCGAGGTGGCGATGCGCTGGCCCTGTTCGTCATCCAGCGCCAGCGGCATGCGCAGCCGCGACGACCACTCGAGCAGCGCCTGGCTCTGTTCCTCGCGCGGTGCGTCGACGGCCGGCAGCGCGTTCTGCAGCAGTTCGCCCCACGCGATCAGGCGCTCGTTGCCGCTCGCCTCGACGCGGATGCGCTCGTGCTCGATGTTGCGCTGGAGCAGCCAGCCCGACACCAGCGCGAACAGCAGCAGCGCCGCCACCACGGTGAGGTAGATGCGCAGATAGAGCGTCTTCACCGGCCGGACCGTCCTGCTGCGCGGGCGCGGCGCCGATCAGGCTGCCTCGGCATCCTGCTTCTTCGCGAACACGTAGCCGGCGCCGCGCACGGTGAGGATGCGGCGCGGCGTCTTGGGATCGTCTTCGATGGCCGCACGGATGCGCGAGATGTGCACGTCGATCGAGCGGTCGAAGGCCTCGAGCGCGTGGCCCTTCAGCGCATCCATGATCTGGTCCCGTGACAGCACGCGTCCCGGCGCATTGGCCAGCACCTGGAGCAGGTCGAACTGGTAGCTCGTCAGGTCGCAGGGCCTGCCGTCGAGGCGGGCCTGGCGACCGCCGGCGTCGACCTCGAGGCGGCCGAAGCGCAGCACGTCGCCATCGCTGCCGCTCGGCGTCGCGCGGCGCAGCAGGGCCTTGACGCGCGCCAGCAGTTCGCGCGGCTCGAAAGGCTTGGGCAGGTAGTCGTCGGCACCGAGTTCGAGGCCGACGATGCGATCCATCGGCTCACCGCGCGCGGTGAGCATCAGCAGCGGCAGCGCCCGCGTGCGTGGCGCGGCGCGCAGCTCGCGGCACAGGTCGAGGCCGTCGCCGTCGGGCAGCATCAGGTCGAGCACCAGCGCGTCGAACAGCTCGCGCTCGAGGCGCGTGCGGCCGGACGCCAGCGTCGGCGCGACCTCGACCTCGTAGCCCGCCTGGCGCAGGTAATCGCCCACCATCGCGGTGAGGCGGGTGTCGTCGTCGATCAGCAGCAGTCGAGCACTCATGGTGGTTGGTGGCGGTGGAGCCCGGGCTCCGGAGGATAGAACAGCGTGGCCGACCCGGCAGGCCGGGCCGGCCACGCCAGCAACCGCGTCAGCCCTTGGGCTCGGGCGGCGGCGCGCGGTGGTGGCGCTCCATCCGCTCGTGGCGCGACTTCATCCGCTCGGCCAGCTGCACGCGCTGCTCGACCGTCAGCACGCGGCTCGCGTCGACCAGGGCCTGGCTCATGCGCCGGCTGGCCTGGTCGTGCTGCGCCATCATCTGCTGGCGCAGTGCCTCGACGGCCTGCGCGTCGACGGTGGGCTGCGTGAACAGGTGAGCCTGCTGCTCGCGCAGGCCCTTGCCGGCCTCGCGCTGCGCCTTCAGGTCGGCCGCCGCCGCCTGCGCGATCTGCTTGATCTGGCTGCGCTGTGCGTCGGTCGCCTTCACGCTGTCGAGCATGCGGTCGAGCTGGCGCGGCGAGGCTCCCCAGCCGAAGCCCGCTGCGCCGTGGGCACGCGGACCTCCCGGCCCGCCGTCGGGGACAGCCCAGGCCGTCAGGCTCGCGCCGCCGGCCAGCGCGATGGCCGCGCCGAGAATCACGCCGCGGAGACCGCGGGAAGGAAGAGTGAAGCTGTTCATCGTGCGTCCTTTCCATGCAAACCCCATCAGGGGGTGAACAGATGGTCGGATGCGGGAGTGAAGCCCGCTTGCGCAGCCGGTAAAGATCTGTGAATGCGCCGAGCCCCTAGGCTGAAGCCCGGATCGAGCCGTTTTCCTACAGACCCTCCGGCAAGCCCGCACTACATTGAAAGCGTTGGTCGGGCGACGCGCCGGACCGGCACAAGAAGCCGTCTCTCCTCCCGTCTCCCTCCTCCCGCTGACGGCTTCTTTATGGTGGACAGCGCCGCGCGCTGTCCACCTTTTTCATGGGCGATCCAGTTGCCCGCTCTGGTAGTCGAGAAACGCCTGCCGGATCTCGGCCTGCGTGTTCATCACGAACGGCCCCTGGCCGACGACGGGCTCTTTCAGGGGTTCGCCGCCGAGCAGCAGCAGGGTCGTGTCCTCCACGGCCTCGATCTGCAGCGTGTCGCCCTCGCGCTCCAGCACGGCGAGTTCCGCCTCGCCGACCACGGCGTCGCTCCCGTCCACCCGCAGCGCGCCCTTCAGCACGAACAGCGCCGTCGTGTGACCGGCCGGGACGGTCAGCCGCACCGGCTTGCCGGCCACCAGCCGCAGGTCCCACAGGTTCATCGGGCTGTAGCTGCGCGCCGGTCCTTCGACCCCCTGCAGTTCGCCGGCGATCACGCGCACCGTGCCCGCGGCTTCCGGCAATTCCACGCGCGGGATCTGCGCCGAGGTGATGCCCTGGTAGCCGGGAGCGACCCGCTTGTCCTTCGCCGGCAGGTTGACCCACAGCTGCAGCATCTCGAACGGGCCGCCGCGACGCGCGTAGTCGCTGCCGTGGTATTCCTCGTGGACGATGCCGCGGCCGGCGGTCATCCATTGCACGTCGCCGGGGCCGATCGAACCGCCGGCACCGGTCGAGTCGCGGTGCTCCACCTCGCCGGCGTAGACGATGGTCACCGTCTCGAAGCCGCGGTGCGGATGCCGGCCGACACCCAGCCGCCGGGACGTCGGCTCGAAGTCCGCCGGACCCGCATGGTCGAGCAGCAGGAAAGGCGACATCTGCTCCGCGAGGTCGTTGTACGAAAAGATGCTGCGCACCGGAAAACCGTCGCCGACCCAGTGGCGCCCCTGGCTGCGCTGAACGAACGAAATCTGCTTCATGCTTGCTCTCCTTCGAGCAGGAGTTTGGGGCGGACCGGCCCGCCCGCAACGCACCGAATCTGCACGCAGGGTTCAAGCGGCTGCAATCGACCGGAAGGGAACCGGCACCGGACCCGGCTTCAAGCCCCCGTTGAAGGACTTGCCACAACCCCAGGCCGTCGACGAAACGCCGGCTGTGACACAGTCAGATCGGCCGGTTGTCGCCGTTGCATGGCCCTGCCGCCTCCCTTCACCCCGAACCGCCGCGAGGAAACGATGCCACTCGTTCGAATCGACATTTCGCATGACGCCCCACCGACGCTGGGACGTGACATCGGTCAGCTGATCTACGCCGCCATGACCGACCTGATCAACGTGCCCGCCGACGACAAGTTCCAGATCATCGCCCGGCACGGCCAGGGCGAACTGGTGTTCCCGGCCAGCTATCTGGGTGTCGAGTATTCGCCCGGCATCGTGTTCATCCAGATCACGCTGAACCAGGGCCGCTCCATCGAGCTGAAGAAGGCGTTCTACAAGCGCATCGCCGACGATGTGCACGCCAGGCTGGGCGTGCGCCGGCAGGATGTCTTCATCAACCTGATCGAGGTCGCCAAGGAGAACTGGTCGTTCGGCAACGGCGAGATGCAGTACGCACCTGCGCCCGGTTGAGCGATGCCCGGCAAGCCGGGCCCGGACACCCCAGCTTCTCCCCCTCTAGCGGGATGGCCGCTGTCGTGGGCGGGCCCTAGGCTAGACGCCATGAGTTACACCCACCTCCAGTCCTTCAACAACCGCGCCGCCCTGGCGCGGTCCTCCATCGCCGGCTGCTATTCCTGCCTGGGCACCTTCAAGCCCCAGGACGTGGTGGCCTGGGTTCACGACGACACCACGGCCGTGTGCCCGATCTGCAGTGCCGACACGGTGCTGCCGGGGGTCGCGGACGTGCGGGCACTGCACGCCGCGCGAGCGGCCCAGTTCGACAGCGCCGAGACGGTGCCTGCCGTGCTGTCCCTCCTGCCCGAGCGCAACTGAGGCCCGGCGCATGCATTTCGACGAGCGCGACTGCGGCGACTTCCGGATCTACGGCGGGGCGCTCGACGCTCCCGGCGGAGGCTACCTGGCCGCCGTCGTCGTGATGCAGGTGCGCAAGCTGACCGGCGAGCCGGTGGCGGTGTTCCGCGACGAGCGCCTCGCCGGTGGCCACCGTTTCAAGGATGCTCGCTCCGCGCTCCATTTCGCCATGGATGCAGGCCGCCGTGCGGCCCAGGAGAGCGCGGAGTCGGTCGGCAGTTGAAGGCGCCCGGAGGCGATTCCTGTTTTTGGGATCGCCAAAAAACCATCCAAGTGGATGGTGATAGGATGGCGTCATGCCTGCACGACGCCAACTTTCCACCGCGACCAAGCCGCTCGACGAGAAGGTCACCATCAACCTCGGTTACGTGGACCTCGGTCACATCGACCTGCTCGTCCAGGACGGCTTCTATGCCAACCGCACGGACCTGATCCGCACGGCGGTCCGCAACCAGCTCGCCGGCCATGCCGATGTGCTGAAGCAGGCCGTGGCCCGCAAGACTCTGGTGCTGGGCATCCAGCAGTTCACCGCCAGCGACCTGCGCGCCGTGCAGGCGGCGGGCCAGACGCTGCAGATCCGCGTGCTCGGTCTCGCATCGTTCACCGCCGACGTGACGCCGGAGCTCGCGCTGGCCACCGTCGAGTCGGTGGTGGTGCTGGGGGCACTGCACGCCAGCCCGGCCGTCAAGGCAGCGCTCGCCCAGCGCATCCGCTGAGCGTGCGAACCCATCGCTACCGAGGAAAACCATGCCCCCCGATTTCCAGCGCCTGATGACCGAGGCCGCCCGCCTGACGCGGGCCGGCGAATTGCGGCGCGCCACCGCATCGATCCGCGCCGCGCTCGGCCAGGGTGCGGCGCCCGCCGCGACGCCGACCGCGGCCGAAGACGACTGCGTGGTGATCGATGTCGAGGCGCGCCGGGTCGAACCCGAGCCACCGATGCAGAAGCCGGTGCCGGCGTCGGCCCCGGCCAGCGTGCCCGGCGGTCAGTTCATCGCCGGCAGCCATACCGACGTGAACGGTGCGCACGAGTACAAGCTCTTCGTGCCGCCGGTCTGGCACGGGCAGGCGCTGCCGCTGGTGGTGATGCTGCACGGCTGCACGCAGAACCCCGACGATTTCGCGGCCGGCACCGGCATGAACGACGCGGCCCGCGAGCACGGCGTCTTCGTGCTCTACCCCGCGCAGACGCAGCGCGCCAACGCGTCGCGCTGCTGGAACTGGTTCAAGCACAACCACCAGCAGCGCGGTCGCGGCGAGCCCGCGCTGCTGGCCGCCATGACGCGCGACGTGATGGCGCGCTACGACATCGATCCGCAACGCGTGTACGTGGCCGGCCTGTCGGCCGGCGGCGCGATGGCGGCGATCCTCGGTGACGCCTACCCCGACCTGTTCGCCGCGGTCGGTGTGCACTCCGGCCTGCCGGCCGGCGCGGCGACCGACCTGCCATCCGCGCTTGCGGCGATGAAGAGCGGCGCAAACGCCCCGCCGAAGAACACCGCGGTGCCGACCCTCGTGTTCCACGGCGATGCGGACGCCACCGTGCACCCCGCCAACGGTGAACATGCGATCGCCGCGCGGGCCGGCGGCGTCACGCCCGAGAGCACCCGCGCGCGCAGTGACAACGGCCGCGAGTACACGCGCCGCCGCTACCGCGCCGAGGACGGGCGCGTCGTCGCCGAGCACTGGGCCATCCACGGCGCGGGCCACGCCTGGTCCGGGGGCTCGGCCCGGGGGTCGTACACCGACGCCCGGGGCCCCGATGCCACCGAAGAGATGCTGCGTTTCTTCCGCGAGCACACGCTGCCGACGGCGCGTTGACGGCGCTCGTCGCCATGCGACGGTCCGGACTCAGCGCTGCGGCGTCACGCGCCAGACGACGTTGCCGACGTCGTCGGCCACCAGCAGCGCGCCCTGCCTGTCGAGCGCCACCCCGACCGGCCGGCCACGGGCCTTGCCGTCCTCACTGAGGAATCCCGTCAGCACGTCGAGTGGCTCGCCGGACGGCATGCCACTCGAGAACGGCACGAAGATCACCCGGTAACCGCTGGGCGGCCGGCGGTTCCACGAGCCGTGCTGGCCGATGAACACGCCTTCGGAGAACTGCCCGGGCAACCGGGTACCCGCCGACGACGCCAGGCCCAGCGAGGCCGTGTGCGGGCCCAGCGCGTAGTCCGGGACGATCGCCCGCGCTACCAGATCGGGTCGAGACGGCGTCACGCGCTGGTCGACATGCTGCCCGTAGTAGCTGTAGGGCCAGCCGTAGAAGCCCCCGTCGCGCACCGAGGTCAGGTAGTCGGGCACGAGATCGCTGCCGAGTTCGTCGCGCTCGTTCACCACCGTCCAGAGCCTGTCGCTGCGAGGCGCCCAGGCCAGGCCGTTCGGATTGCGCAGGCCCGACGCGAACAGGCGGTGCGAACCGTCGGCGACGTTCACTTCCCAGATGGCCGCTCGCCCTTCCTCGGCCGCCATGCCGCGTTCGCCGACGTTGCTGTTCGAGCCCACGGTGACGTAGAGCTTGCGGCCGTCGGGGCTCGCGATCAGGTTCTTGGTCCAGTGGTGGTTGATGGGACCGCCGGGCAGGTCGACCACCAACTCGCCGGGCGCCGTGATGCGCGTGTCGCCGGCGGCATAGGGAAAGCGCATCACCGCATTGGTGTTGGCGACGTAGAGCCGGTTGCCGATCAGGGCCATGCCGAACGGCGACTGCAGGCCCTCCAGCAGCACCGACCGGAATTCGGCGACCCCGTCACCGTCGGCATCGCGCAGCAACGTGATGCGGTTCGCGCTGGGCACGCCGGCGCCGGCGCGTTTCATCATCAGGCCCATGACCCAGCCCTTGAACCCCTTGCCGTCCTCGGGCTTCGGCGGTGCGTTGGTCTCCGCCACCAGCACGTCGCCGTTGGGCAGGACCAGCAGCCAGCGCGGATGCGCGAGCCCGCTGGCAAAGGCCGCCACCTGGGTGCCCGGCGCCGGCTGCGGCGTGGTGCCGGCCGGCCAGCCGACGGCGGGCGCCACGTTGACCGTGGGGATCAGCGGTTCGCGGGGCGCGGGCAACTGGGGCCGGGTCCCGGTGCCGTCCGACACCTGCAGCGTTGCGACATCGCCGCATCCGGCCAGCGCCGCGACCAGCACCGCGACGCCCAGGCCGGGCCATCGAATCGACGCCGCCGAGGGCCGCACGTCGCTTGCAGGGAGTGAGTGGCTGAATGTCATGGGGTCATCCTGAGACGAACCCATGATCGACCGGACCACGGCGCATCGCCGTCGGAACCCTGCGTGATCCGCTGTAGGACGGCGGCGCGCCGGCCCCCGCGACCTCAGTCCTTGGTCGTACCCTCGCCGCCGAGCCGCTGCGTCTGTGACGGCAGCTCGTTGAACATCAGCCTGTAATGGCGCGTGAAGTGGCTCGCGCTGCTGAAGCCCATCGTGCACGCCAGCAGCGTGATGGGCTGATCTGCCTGCTGTTTCAGGCGCCGCCGCGCCTCGTTCAGGCGCAGCGCGCGCAGGTAGGCCTGCGGCGTCGTGTGCAGGAACTCCTCGAAGCAGTACTGCAGGCTGCGGCGGCTGGCACAGGCAGCCGTGCAGATCTCGGGAATGCCGATGTCCTCCTGCAGGTTCGCACGGATGAACTCGATCGCGCGCTTCACCACCCGCAACCGAGAGTCCGCGCGCCGCGGGATGCCGGCGTCGCTGCGCTCGGCGCTCCCGCCGGACATAGCCAGCGCCACCATGTGCGCGAGCGTGGCGCCGATCAGCGCCGACTCGTTCTCGAGGTCGATCACCGCGCCGGGCGCGCCACGTTCGGCGGCCTTGCACACGGCGAGCAGCTCGCCGCGGACCGCACCGGCCGTGTCGGCGGCCAGGGCCCAACGGCGCTGGCGTTCGGCCTGCGCCAGCCATTCGATCTCGTGAGGCGTCAGCATGCTGTCCAGCCGCCGGCGATCGACCGACAAGGCCAGCAGGTCGAGTTCGCCCGCTGCCACCAGGTCGTACTCGTCATGACCCGAGATGATCATCAGCGCGTCGGCGTCCAGCGGTCGGCCGGCAAACACCGATCCGGGCGCGACGGACAGCGGAATCGCCAGCACCAGGCAGTCGGAGGGCGGCCGGATCTGCTCGCGCAGCTGACGGTTGGTGGACTCGCGCAACACCGTGCCACCGGCCATCACCACCTGCCGCGCCGAGCCCTGGAAGCGCCCGCGACCGAGTTGCTCGTAGCGCTGCTGCCAACCCGCCAAGGCTTTCGCCTGGTCGTCGACGTCGGCCGATTGATGTTCCAGCACGAGAGCCATGCGATCTTGTAGCACGGCGGTGCGCGACGGGGTGTCGCCTCGGTGCTCGGTGTGCCTCAGTCGAGCGGCACGGCGAGCCGGCGCGCCTCGTCGAGCAGGCCGGCGCGCGCCGCCGCCACGTCCACCAGCGGGTCCGCGCGCGCGCGCTGCACCTCGGCCGCATCGTAGGGCACGTGGTCCGCGGGCAACGAGGCCGGCGCCAGCGTGGTCAGCACCCAGTTGGTCACGTCGGCCACCTGCTGGTCGCTCAGGCCCGAGCCCATCACCCCGGGAACCCGGATGACGAACTCCCGTCCGCCCGGGACCCGCAGGAAGTGGCCCAGTTTCCGCATGTCGGGCACGTTGCCGACGCGCGATCCGGCGCCATCGAGCCCATGACAGCCGGCGCAATGCACGACGTACTGGCTGCGCACACTGGTGGTCACGGCCACCGACTCGGCCTTCGCGCGGGGTGCGGCCTGGCGTCCCAGCGACTGCGCGTCCAGCGCGGGCCCGGTGCACGCCAGCAGCACCGACACTGCCAGGGTGCGCCCACGCGTCACGCCACGCCCGCGATGATGGCCGTCGTGCAATGGAACATCGGGCTGGTGTTGGCCATGCACCAGTTGATGTCGTTGTGCACGCCGAGCCGGTAGCCCGGGCGCTCGCGCTCGTTGTTGTTGCAGAGGCATTCGCCGCACGAGCCCTTGCCGCAGCAGTCGTTGTAGGACACGAGGTACTGGCGGCCGTCCTGCGGATTCAGGCAGGTGCCGATCCAGCTGACCTTGGAGGCCTCGGTGCCGGGCGGGCACTGCGTCAGTGAGCCGCCACAGCAAGTGCACAGGTAGCCGTCGAAGGCACAGTAGCGCCAGTACTCGCACTGCAGCGGATCCTCACGCGGATCGGGCTTGGCGGCCTTGCGTGGCGAGGGCTCCGCGGCGTGGGCGGCCCCGGACGACTGTCCGCTGCGGTCGAACGGCAGCATCGGCAGCACGGCGCCGCCGACCAGCGCCACGCCCAGGCGCGCGAGCAGGCTGCGCCGCCCGTGCCGGTGCGCGATCTGGCGCACGCCACGCTCGGCGTGCCGGTCGATCAGCTTGAAGAGCCAGCGCATGAAACGTCCTCCGTGAATGGGCCTGGTCGACGACGGGAATGCCGTGCAGCTCAGGCCGCCGCCGACGTGCCGCCCAGGTAGTGCTGGATCGTCGGGGTGCCCATCTCGTGCGCGTTGAGCAGGCTGTCGAACTGCTCGCGCGAGTTGACCAGGCCCTTCGCCGCCACCACGCCCTGCGCGTCCAGCAGCACCGCATAGGGCAGCCGCGAGACGCGATAGCTCATGCCCAGCTCGGTCGACAGCACGTAGGGCAGCGCGTCCAGCCCGTACTCGCGCACGAATCTCTGGTGCGCCGGCGCCTCGCCGTCGCTGGCCAGCACGATGCGAAGTCGGCGGCCTTCGTCGCGCAGCAGCGCCTTGAGCACCGGGATCAGCTTCTTGCACACCGGACAGGTCGGTGAGAGGAAGAACAGCAGCGTCGGCCCGGCCTGGACGCCGCCGATGGATACCGGCTCGGATTGCAGGCTGGTCAACGCGAAGCTCGGCGACGGCGCGCCGACCGGCGGGCCGGCGTCGGTGACCAGCGCCCCCATCGGCGCCACGCGCTCGTAGAGGATGCCTACCTGACGCGACAGCGCCCAGAGCATCACGCCGAGCGCCAGCACTGCAGCCCACAACAGGACGACGGAGACCGTCAATGCATTCATGAAGAAGAGCTCCCGAACAGAGAACGAAGACCGTGCCTGCTGGCCCGGTGGCGCAGCAACTGATTCATCGCCGCATACAGCAGGGCGGCCAGCGCCGTGGCGGCGGCGACCACCGCCATGTCGACGCCGCCCATCGGCCGCGCGCTCAGGCCCGAGGCGGCGAACAGCGCCAGCGCGGCCAGCCCGAGGTTGCGCAGCACCAGCGCCCACGACACCGGCAGCGGCTCGCCGCCGCAACCGCAATCGAGTGCATGTCCGCGCCAGCGGTGGTAACCCATCGCACCCGCATAGAGCAGCAGCAGCGCGGCAGCAAACCCCGCACCGAGCGATCGCCACGGACCGGCCATCAGCAATAGTGCCGTCAGCAGTTCGAGCAGCGGCAACAGCCGGGTCAGCGCGGGCAGCCCGCTGGCCGGCACCCCATAGGCCGAGAGCTGCTGCTCGAACAGCGCGAGGTCGGCCCACTTGGCAAGGGCCGCATGCGCGAACAGCGCGGCCAGCGCGGCCGCGGCGATCCACACCGGCAGCGGATCGAAGGAAGGCGGTGGAAACGGCATGGTGCAGCGGCCCTGGCTCAGTCGTGCGATTCGAGGTGGATCGCCGCCTCGCCGGCCCGGGCCACGGTGCTGATCGGTGTCAGCTTGCCGCGCTCGCCCCAGCGCCAGACGTGCAGGGCGCCCTTCTCGCCGTCCAGCGCCTGCAGCCGCTGGCCGCTGCGCGAGAAGGTCAGCGACACGCTGCCGTGTCCCGGGGCGGTGGCCACGCGCGTGCCGGTGGCGATGTCGAACATCCACAGCCGTCGCGCCGGCCGCTTGTGCGAGCCCTCGCCGCCCTTGTCGTGCATCGCCACCACCAGCCAGCGACCGGTCGGGTCGATGGCAAACGGCTGGTAGCCACCGGGCCGCCAGCCGGCGCGCTGCCCGGCGTCGCCGACCAGCGGCCTCGCGGACTTGACGACGGCCACCGCGCCACCGACGTCCACCTCGGTCAGCACGCCCTTGAAGGACACGAACCAGTAGCGGTCGGCCAGTTGCTCGGCGTGGTGGAACCAGGGGTCGGCGTCGGCATCGAAGGCCGGCTCGCTGATCTGGCGGTCGCTCACCTGGCCGTTGTCGTCGAGCGTGACCGTCGCCAGCTTGCCGTCGCCGCACAGCATCGAGAAACGGCTGCCGTGGCCGGACGCCGGCAGGATGCCCCAGCAGCCCGGGGTCGGCACCTCGGACACCACCTTGCGCTGCTGCAGGTCGACCACGGTGATCGACGTCGCCGGCGTGGCGTTCTGCACCAGCACGAAGCGGCCGTTGCCGCTGGCCCGCACCAGGCCCCGGTAGTTCAGCGCCTGCGCCCGCTTGGCCGGCAGCGCGATCTCGTACTTGAACGCCAGGCTCTCGGTGTCGTGCACCTCCAGCACGTCGACCCGCTCGCCGCGCGAGCCCCGGCTGAGGTAGGTGGTGGCCACGTACAGCTCGTCGGCGTTCGCGCTGAGCGTGAAGTTGCCGACGTAGCCGGTCGAGATCATGCCGAGGAAGCGGCCGTGGCGCGCATCGAAGACGCGGATGCGGCCGTCCGAGATATGGCTGACGGCAACGTCGGCCACGTACACGCGCTCCGTGGTCGATGCCGCGATCGGTCCGGTCGACAGCGTCTCGACCGGCAGTTCGTCGGGCAGCGGGCGGGCCTTCGCAGCCGGTGCCGCGGACGCCTGGATCCCCAGCGCGAGCAGGGCCGCGCAGGCCGCCGCGCGCACGGCCGCGCTGCCATGCCGGTGAATCCTCCGCATCCTGGGCCTCCCCCATCCGCGCTCGCGTTCGGCACACCGGCGTCGCCCATCGACACCGCGACCGATCGTCGAGCATTGACGGCCAGTCTGCGGTGCGCGGGGGCGTTGAACTATCACGCTTCGGCAAGAACACTGACCCGAAGCCGATTTCTCGGGAAAACCCTCCGAGGCAACGGCGCTGTTGTCGATCGAATGCAGGTTTCGGCCCCGCGCGCCGCAACGCTCGCGATCCAAGGCCCCCACGCAAAGGATTCCCGCTCATGACCCTGCAGACCGCCTTCTTCCATGACGAGCGTTGCCTCTGGCACAGCACCGCGGGCGGCTTCGCGCTGATCGCGCCGGTGGGCGGCTGGGTGCAGCCACCGGCCGGCGCGGGACTGGCCGAATCCCCCGAGTCGAAGCGGCGCATGGTGTCGCTGATGCAGGTCTCCGGCCTTGCGAACAAGGTCGACCTGCGCAGCGCACCGATGGCCACCGAGGAAGACCTGCAGCGGGTCCATCCACCGGCCTACCTGGAGCGCTTCAAGGCGCTGTCCGACCAGGGCGGCGGCGAGATCGGCCTCTATGCGCCCTTCGGCCCGGGCAGCTACGAGATCGCCAAGCAGTCCGCCGGCCTCGCGCTGCACGCGGTCGACTCGGTGCTGTCCGGGAACCACCGCAACGCCTACTCGATGTCGCGCCCGCCGGGCCACCACTGCCTCGCGGACATGCCGATGGGCTTCTGCCTGCTCGCCAACATCCCGATCGCGATCGAGGCCGCGCGCGCACGCCACGGCGTGAAGCGCATCGCGGTGCTGGACTGGGACGTGCACCACGGCAACGGCACGCAGTCGATCTTCTACGAACGCGACGACGTGCTGACGGTCTCGCTGCACCAGGAAGGCTGCTTCCCGGTCGGCTACAGCGGCGCGCCGGACCGCGGGCAGGGCCGCGGCCTCGGCTACAACGTCAACGTGCCGCTGCTGCCGGGTGGCGGACACGACGCCTACCTGTACGCGATGGAGCGCATCGTGACGCCGGCGATCGACCGCTACCGCCCCGAGCTCATCATCGTGGCCAGCGGCTTCGACGCCAACGGCGTCGATCCTCTGGCGCGCATGCTGCTGCACAGCGAGTCCTACCGCCGCCTCTCGGAGCTGGCGATGGCGCTGGCCGATCGCCACTGCGGCGGCAAGCTCGTGGTGGTGCACGAGGGCGGTTACTCGGAGGCCTGCGTTCCGTTCTGCGGCCACGCGGTGGTGGAAACGCTGGTCGGCGAGCGCCTGGGCGTCGAAGACCCGTTCCTCCACTTCACCGGTGGCCAGCAGCCCAATGACCGCTTCGCCGCCTTCCAGCGCGGACTGATCGACGAGATGGCAGCCGACTTCGGCTTTTGAGCGACAAGGCGGCGCGACGGGGCCGCCATCGGCGCCCCGTCGCGTGCCGCTGCCTCAGGCTGCCGCGATCGTTTCGGCGCGCGCCGCCGCGTCCCGTGCCGGCAGCGGGCAGCTCTCATCGACCAGCTGGGCCACCTTGAGGATGCGCCCCAGTCCCAGCGCCATCGCACTCCACAGCAGCAGCTCGGTGATCTGCTCGTCGCTGAAGTGGCGCTTGAGATCCTCGAAATGCTCGGCCGTGACCTTGTGGTGATCGTTGCCGAAATGGGTCGCGAAGCGCACCACCGCGCGCTCCGCCGGCGTCAGCGTGCTCGCGTCGATGCCCGGGAGGGCAGCGACATCGGCCTCGTTGACTTCTGCCGTGTAGCGCACCGCCAGGCACAGCTGGCACTGCGTGCCGTTCGCGATCGCCAGCCGCGCGAGCTCGGTGATGCGGGCGCCCAGCTTGTTGTCGAACCAGATGCCGAAGTAGTACGGGAAGAAGCGCTCCGCATGCTCGGGCGCATTGCCCAGCAGGCCCATATAGCGCTCGAAATGCGGCATGAACAGCGGGTCGACCCGTGGATACAGGTCATCCGCGATCTTGCGCATGTAGGGCGAGAGCGCTTCCTTCTCGACGGTGCTGATCAACATGGGCGAACCTCCGGTGGGCTCCGCCGGACAGTCGGCAGAGCATGCAGGGCGATCCTAGCCAGCGCGCCGCTCGCTGCCTTGGCTGCACATGACCTGCCACTTGGTCAGGCCTGACATCGCCCGCCCTGCGGGGGATGTGCGGATTGCGCCGCGCCGCGGAGCCCTCCTATGATCGTCCGGACGAACCCTGGCCATTGGCGGCCGCGAAGAGGAGACGCGAAGTGGACAGGCAGATCTCATCGCTGGTCGATCGCTGGGAAGATCCCGCTGTCTGGTCGACGGAGCGCGTGGCGCCGAACAAGCAGTTCGATTGCTGGCGCGATTTCGTCATCGACGCGCACCTGCACTGGTCGATCCGGCCGATCCGCTGCGACCGCTTTCCGGCCTTCATCCGCCAGGGCCGCTTCGAAGGCTTTCGCGTCACCCACCTCACCTCCGCGCAGGGCGGCATCGTCGGCACGCGCGGCACGCGCGAGATGGCGCAGGACAGCGAGGCGCTCTACAACCTGATCTACATCGCCGAAGGATCGATCTGCCTGGTCATCGACGGCGAGGAGCTCACGCTGACGCCGGGCAGTTTCGCCCTCTGGGACAGCGCGAGGCCGATGACCTTCGTCACCGGCGCGGGCCTGCGACAGATCACGCTCGCGGTACCGCAGCGCCACCTGCACCTGGCATTGCCGCGAGCCGGTGATTTCGTCGGCCGCCGGATCGACGCCACCGGCGGCCTGAGCCGGCTGTTCGTCGATCACCTGATCTCGCTCGACGCCCGTTTCGGCGAGCTGCCGCACGGCAACGCGGGCCACGTGCTGCATGCCAGCGTGGAGCTGCTGGCCTCCACACTGAGTGCGCAGGCCGCGCCCTGCACCGGGCGCAGCGGGAAGATCGTGCTGCAGGGCGTCATGGCCTACATCGACCGCCACCTCGACGATCCGGAACTCGACACGCGCCGCGTCGCGAGCGACTGCGGCATCACCGAGCGGCATCTGCACCGGCTGTTCGAGCGTGCCGACACCACGGCGGCAGCCTGGATACGGCGTCAGCGGCTGGACCGCTGCCGCCAGGACCTGCGCGCGGCCGAGACCGCGCATCTGAGCATCACGCAGATCGCCTACCGCTGGGGCTTCGGCGACTCCAGCAGCTTCAGCAAGATCTTCAAGCGCGAGTTCGCCAGCAGTCCGAAGGACTACCGCGCGGCCGGCGGCTTCTCCAGCCAGGCTCTGCGCGCGTCCAGCGGCTGAGCCACGTAGGCGCGCATCGCGCTCACGCTGCCGTCGGACAGCATGGTCTCGAGGAAGCGTTCTCCCTCGAGCTTCAGGCCGGCCGCCAGGCTCGTGTCCGATCCTTCGTAGACCGCGCGCTTGGCCATCGCCATCGCGAACGGCGGCGTGAGCGCCATCTCGTGGGCGATCTGCTGCGCGCGCCGCAAGGCATCGTCGGCGAGTTCGTGCACCAGCCCCATCTCCAGCGCCACCGCAGGCTCGACGATGCGCCCGCGCAGGATGAACTCGATCGCCCGGCCCGCGCCGATCAGCCGCGACAGGCGCTGAGTGCCGCTGCCGCCGGGCAGGATGCCGAGCTTGACCTCGGGCAGGCCGAAGCGGAAATCGCCGCGCTGGGCGATCCGCAGATCGCAGGCCAGGCACAGCTCGAAGCCGCCGCCCATCGCGTCGCCGTTCATCGCCACGATGACCGGCTTGGGCAGGTCGCGCAGGCTCAGCAGCAAGGCGTGGTAGCCGTCGTTCAGCGCCGTGCCGGCCTCGCGCATGGCCGTGCGGTCCTCGGCATAGGACAGCAGTTCCTCGACGCTGTAGTGCGTGATGAAGCGGCCGGCCATGCCGCCGGACAGCACGACCGCCTTGATGGCGGGCTCACGCCAGGACTCGATGAGCCCGCCGAGCTCGGCCGCGCCTTCGGCGCAGAAGTAGTTCATCGGCGGGTTGCGGTAGATCGCGGTGACGACGCCGTCGTCCAGGGTGCAAGTCCAGAGGGACATCGGGGGCTCCTTCATCGATCAGTGGCCGGCGTCCGCCGGTTCGAGCAGGTGTGCGCGGCAGCGTCTCAGAACGCCACCTTGCCCACACCCTTGAGCTGCAGGATCTCGCGCGCCTCGGCGGGCGTCGCGATCTCCAGCCCCAGGCCTTCGAGGATGCTGCGCACCCGGCGCACCTGTTCGGCGTTGGAGCGCGCGAGCTGTCCCTTGCCGATCCACAGGCTGTCCTCGAGCCCGACGCGCACGTTACCGCCCATCGCAGCGGCCATGGCGGCGATCTTCATCTGGCTGGCGCCCGCGCCCAGCACCGACCAGCGGTAGTCGTCGCCGAACAACCGGTCCGCCGTGCGCTTCATGTGCATCACGTCGTCCGGGTGGGTGCCGATGCCGCCCAGGATGCCGAACACGGTCTGCACGAAGAACGGTGCCTTCACCAGGCCGCGCTCGACGAAGTGCGCGAGGTTGTAGAGGTGCGCGGTGTCGTAGCACTCGAACTCGTAGCGCGTCTCGTTGGGCGAGAGCTCGGTCAGCACGGTCTCCAGATCGCCGTAGGTGTTGCGGAAGATCAGGTCCTTGCTGCCCTCCAGGTAGGGTCGCTCCCAGTCGTGCTTGAACTCCTTGAAGCGCTGGAGCATCGGGAACAGGCCGAAGTTCATCGTGCCCATGTTCATCGAGGCCACCTCGGGCTTGAGCACCTTCGCCGGCTGCATGCGCTCCTGCACCGTCATGTAGGGCGAGCCGCCGGTGGTGAGGTTGACGACGGCGTCGCAGCGCGCCTTGATCGTCTTCAGGAAGGGTGTGAAGGCCTCGGGCCGCTGGTCGGGCTTGCCGGTGACGGGGTCGCGCGCGTGCAGGTGGATGATCGCCGCGCCGGCCTCGGCGGCGGCGATCGACGACTCGGCGATCTCCTCGGCCGTGACCGGCAGGTAGGGCGACATCGACGGCGTGTGGACCGCGCCAGTGACGGCGCAGCTGATGATGACCTTCTTCTGCTGGTACATGGACCTCTCCTCGGGAAGCGCATCGGGAACGCGATGCGCCGCGCTCGGGCGAACGCGTCGACCGACTCTCGCACAGAGCCCGGGAGGAAGGCGCCTAGGGAACTACCCTGCATCGCGGCGAGCCAACTCGCTCACCGCGACGACGATCGGACGAGGGATCAGCCGTAGGTCGACGGCCGCGGCGCGGCGCGGCGCCGCGCCCGCTTCTCGTGCGACTCGCCCGCACCGCCGGTCCGGTCCTTGCGCGTCCTGCGGGCCCCGAAGTACACCGCAGCCGCCGCCACCGCGATGGCGATCAGGCCGATCAGCTCGAGCATCGCCTCGCCCGCCGGCGGGCGCTCGTCCGCGACAGACTGGCTCGTCGCAGCGTGGGTCTTCCTGGCACCGTCGATGGGATGGCCGGGGGTCGCGAGGGGGGCGCCGTTTTGCATGACGCGCAGTGTAGGAAGGACGCTGGCCCGCTTCGGGCGGCGTTACACCGAAGAGTCGGTGGGTGTGGATTCTTGCCGAGGCGGCGCCGTTCTTCGGCACACGAGCAGCACCTCGTCGACACCGGCCGTCGGGATCATGCCGGGCACGAAGCGCAGTTCCTTCTGGAACCGCAGGCCGAGCGGCATCAGCACCTTGTTGTACCACCACAGGGCCCGCTCGCGACGGTGAGCGAGCCACCACATGCCCAGGTCGACCAGGCGCGACGACGGCGGCTGCATGCCGAACACCGCACTGCGCTCCAGCAGCAGATGGTGTTGCGCCAGCTTGGTGAGCAGGCGTTCGGGCTCGTAGCGGCGCTTGTGGCCGACGAAGTCGTCGAACGACGTCCATTGCTCGGGGTGCAGCGGCGTCGAGATCAGCACGGCCGCGCCCGGCTTCGCCACGCGCGACAACTCCGACAACGCGCCATCCTCGTCGTCCACGTGCTCGATGATGTCGAGGGCACACACCAGATCGAAGGAGGCCTCCGTGAACGGCAGTGCGGTCACCTCACCGAACACCACCTGCGCGCCGCGTTCGCGAAGCTTGCCGAGCGCCGGGGCGCTGATGTCGACGAACTGCGTGCCCTCGATCGGCAGGCGCGGCCGCAGTCCGGGCGCCACTTCGAGCCGTCGCCCCGGTCGAGGCAACAGCGACTGCACCAGCGGCCAGGTGTTGAAGCGCCGGGGCTCGATCAGGCGGGCGCCGGACCAGAGCGAGTCGTAGAAGCGACGATTCAGGTCGAGGAGTTCGCGGTCGCCGTGCGCCTGCGCAGGCTGGGTCTGCATCGTTCCTTCAATGTAGCACCGGCGATTCGTGCATCGATGGCCGACGCGACCTGCACAAGAAGAGAAGCCGGCGGTGGCACCTCGGTGCCACCGCCGGCTGGACGCTCGACGAGGAGATCGAGCGCGGTGATCGTTTCAGATCAGAGCGCGGCGTCCTTCAGCTTCTTCAGCGCGCGGGTCTTGATCTTGACCGTGGCGGGCTTGGCCGCGAAGACACGTTCCTGCTTGGTGAAGGGGTCGATGCCGGTGCGCTTCTTCTTGGCCGGCACGTTGATCACGTTGACCTTCAGCAGGCCCGGCAAGGTGAACGAACCCAGGCCCTTCTTGTGCACCGAGGCCAGGATGGTGGCTTCGAGCGAGGCGATCACGGCCTTGACGGCCTTGGTGTCGACCGCGGCGACTTCCGCCAGGTGGGCGATCAGGCTGGTCTTGTTGAGCGCCGTCTTGATGGGCTTCAGCGGACCGGCCGCGGCCTTTGCGGGAGCAGCCGCCTTGACGGCCTTCTTGGCAGGAGCCGCCTTCTTGGTGGGGGCGGCCTTCTTGATCAGGGACTTGGTTGCGGTCTTCTTAGCAGTTGCCATGGGGTCTTCGGATACCGGGAGTTGGGAAATCATTCGCCCGCGGCGCGGACCGGGCGGATTCTAGGGGCCTATGGCCGCGCGAACTCGGGGATGCGAAAGCGTTTGCGGTAGGCGCCGGGCGCCAGACCGGTGATGCGCTTGAACAGGCGCCGGAAGAAGGCGGCGTCTTCGTAGCCGACGCGCCAGCTGATGTCGTCGACCGGCGCATCGGTGCGTTCGAGGCGGCGCTTGGCATCCTCGATGCGCAGGCGCTGCACGTAGGCGATCGGCGCGATGCCCGTCGCCGCGGTGAAGCGGCGCTTGAAGGTGCGCTCGGCGAGCGTGGAGCGCTTGATCATCTCCTCCACCGGGTTGGCGACCGGGAAGTGCGTGGTCAGCCAGCGCTGCGCGCCCTCGATCTCGGCGTCGCCATGATCGACCTTGCCGTCGAAGCTGATGTACGGTGCAAGCCCATCATGGTGCCATTGCAGCGCATACAGGCGGGCCACCTCCTGCGCTTCGGCGGCACCGGCATGGCGCGCGATCAGGTACAGCACCATGTCGTGCCAGGTCGTCGACGCGCCCGAGCTGACCAGTTCCTCTCGCGAGCCCGAGACCACCAACACGCGCTCCGGATGGATCGTCACGGCCGGATGCGCGGCAGCGAATTCCCGGGCGTAGCCGAAGTGCACGGTGGCGTCCCTGCCATCGAACAGCCCGGTCTCGGCCAGCAGGAAGATGCCCGAGCACGCCGAGCACAGCAGCGCGCCGCGCTCGTGCATGCGCTGCAGCCAGGCGACCAGGCGCGGATAGCGTCCGCTCTGCCAACCCGCCCCGGAGACGAACAGCGACGGCACGATCACGATGTCGCTCGTCTCGATGCTGTCGATCGATCGCTGCACCTGGATCGGCACGCCGCTGGCGAGGTCCAGCGGGCCGACCGACTCGCCGACGATGTCGACACGAAACGGCTGGCTCGCGGTGCCGGCCGGCGAGCCCCTGAGGGCCCGCACGTTCATCACGTCGTAGATGCCCGCGAGCGTGGAAAGCGCCGCATCGGGCACCGCCAGCAACGAGATGTGAAGGCCGGCCGGGCGGGCGGGCGATGGCGCGAGGCTCGAACGTGAAGGCATGGTGCGGCGGGCTGGTGGCACGAACGGACCGATCTTGGGCGATTTCAGCTCTGCCATCAATCGGCGCGTCTCGCCAACATGCGTGCACTGTTCAACCGCGCCCTGTGGCGAGAGAGGAAATCAAACGATGGACACCCCCGTGATCGATACAGCGAAGGTCGAAGCCTTCGCGATGCGCGCCGTCGGCGACGTGGCCGCCGCCTACACCGGCGTGATGGTCAGCCTGGGCAGCAAGCTCGGGCTCTACCGGGCCCTGGCCGGTGCCGGCCCCCTGAGCGCCAAGGAGGTCGCCAAGCGCGCCGGCTGCGCCGAGCGCTACGTGCGCGAGTGGTTGAACGCGCAGGCCGCAGCCGGCTACCTCGGCTACCACGCGGTCAGCGACACCTACGAGCTGTCACCCGAGCACGCAATGGTGCTGGCCGACGAGGACAGCCCCGTCTACCTCCCGCAGGCCTGGAACGTGCCGGCCGCGATGTGGGCCGATGAATCCAAGGCGCTCGACGCCTTCCGCAGCGGCCGCGGCGTCGCCTGGGGCGAGCACGACGCACGCATGGCCTGCGGCGTGGCGGCGTTCTACCGCAACGGCTACCGCGCGAGCCTCGTGTCGCAGTGGTTGCCGGCGCTCGACGGTGTGGTGGCGCGGCTCGAGGCCGGCATCGCGGTGGCCGACGTGGGCTGCGGCCACGGCCACTCGACCTTGCTGATGGCCCAGGCGTTCCCGAACTCGCGCTTCTTCGGCTTCGACACGCACGCGGCATCGCTCGCCGAGGCACGGCGCCATGCGGCGGCGGCCGGCGCCGCGCAGCGGGTGGACTTCTCCGCCGCCAGCGCGGTGAGCTACCCCGACCATCGCTACGGCCTGATCTGCTTCTTCGACACCCTGCACGACCTGGGCGACCCGGTGGCCGCCGCGCGGCACGCCGCTGAAACGCTGGCACCGGGCGGCACGGTGCTGCTGGTCGAGCCGTTCGCGAACGACCGCGTCGAGGACAACCTGTCGACGGTGGGCCAGCTGTTCTACGCCGGCTCGTCGCTGATCTGCTGCGCCCACGCGATCTCCGAGGGCGGCACGCTCGTGCTCGGTGCGCAGGCGGGGCCGAAGCGCCTGGCCGACGTGTTCCGCAAGGCGGGTTTCACGCAGTTCCGGCGCGCCGCCGAGACGCCTTTCAACCTGATCTACGAGGTGCGCCGATGAGCGCCGACACGTCACGCCCTGCCGAACGGGCGGCTCCGCCGCGCGCGAGCTTCGCCGGGCATCTGATCCTGGCCTGCTTCATCGCGGCGATGCTGGCCAGCACGCTGCACAAGACCGTGTTCTCCACGCTGCCGATGAACGTCGACGCGGCCCCGGTGCGAGCGGGCTCGGGGGACGAGTCGCCCGAGCCCGCTGCGACGGCACCCGGGACCGGCGCGGCGGGTCGCCACGCGCAATCCCGCGCAAAGCGGCCCGCGCCGCCGATGCCCGTCAGGCGGCCAGCTTGAAGACGCTCACCACCGACGCCAGCTTCGAAGCCTGCTGCTTCAGGCTGTCGGCGGCGGCGGCGCTCTCTTCGACGAGTGCCGCGTTCTGCTGGGTGGCCTGGTCGAGTTGCGACACCGCGGTACTGACCTGGCCGATGCCGGTGGTCTGCTCGATGGTGGCCGCCCCGATCTCCGAGATCAGGTCGGACACGCGCTTGACCTGGACCACGATGTCGTCCATCGACGCCCGCGCATCGCCCACCAGACGGGTGCCCACCTCGACCTTCTCGACGCTGGCACCGATGAGTTCCTTGATCTCCTTCGCGGCGCTGGCGCTGCGCTGCGCGAGGTTGCGCACCTCGCTGGCCACCACCGCGAAGCCTCGTCCCTGCTCGCCGGCACGCGCGGCCTCGACCGCCGCGTTCAGCGCCAGGATGTTGGTCTGGAAGGCGATGCCGTCGATGACGCCGATGATGTCGGCGATCTGCCGCGAGCTGGCGGTGATGTCGTCCATCGTCGCGACCACCTGGCCGACGACCTGACCCCCCTTCTCCGCCGCACCGCTGGCGGAGCCGGCGAGCTGGATGGCCTGGCGCGCCGTGTCGGCGTTGGCCTTCACCGTCGCATTCATCTCTTCCATCGAGGCCGCGGTCTCCTGCAGGCTGGCAGCCTGCTGCTCGGTCCGGTGCGACAGATCCGCGTTGCCGGTGGCGATCTGGGCGCTGCCGGTGGCGATGCTGTCGCTGCTGGTGCGCACGCTGCCGACGATGCTGACCAGGCTGTCGTTCATCGACTTGAGCGCAGCCAGCAGCTTGCCGGTCTCGTCCCGCGCGCTGCCGTCGATGCTGGAGCGCAGATCGCCGGCCGCGACGGTCTGTGCCACTTCCATCGCCCGGTTGATGGGGCCGACGATGGCGCGGGTGATGACCCAGGCCAGCACGGCCGCCAGGGCCGCCGCCGCCACACAGGCGGCCAGCATCATGTTGCGATTGGCGGCGGCGTTGGCGTCGGCGCGTGCGACGTCGCGCTGGGCCACCACCACGCTGAGATCGATGAACTCGTTGGCCGACTTCACGAGCGCGGTCAACAGGGGGCGGCAGTCCGCATTCATCCGGGTCACGGCTTCTTCGCGCTTGCCCTGCAGGGCGAGGCCGACGATGTCGAGCGCCACCGGGCCGTAGCGGGATTCGACGCCATCGAGCTTGGCGAACAGCTCGCGTTCGTCGTCGCTCACGCCGGCCATCGAATCGAGCGCCTTCCTCAGGCGGGCCATCGACTCGCCGACCTTCTTGTGCGCCGCGGTCACGGCCGCCTTCTCGATCTCACTGTCGGCGGGCGTCGTGACCAGCACCAGGTTGCGCGCGCCGATGGCGCGGGCGTTGGCTGCGTCGAGCACGTCGTTGGCCATCGTGATGCGGACGGCCGTCTCGTCCACGTAGCTCGAGAACGACTGGTGCTCGCTGGCGAGGGCTCGAATGGCCACCCCGGAAACCACGAGCACGATGGCCGTGAGCAGGGCGAATGCCGTCGCGAGTTTGGATTTGACGGAAAGGTGTCTGAATTGCATGGGGCTCTCCGCAACGGTGATGCCCAAAGATACCGAGGTGGTGACAAGCCGATGGGCGGAAGAGACGGCTCTCATGCCGTCATCTTTGAACGCCTGCTCAATCCAGACAGTTTTCGACCGCGCGCGTGACACCGATCACGCTCAGTGGATAATAATGCGAATGCTTCTCATAATTATCCAAAATGCCTGCTAGCCGACGCCCCGCTCCTTCGCGCTCCCCGCTGCGTGATGCGACCTTGCTGATGCTCGGCACCGCACTCGCCATCACGGCCGCCGCACAAACGACCGGTGCCGAGGGCGTCCCGCCGGCCAAGGACGGCGCGCAGGAACCCGTCGTGCTGGACGCCATTAGGGTGACCGGCAGTCGCACGGATTCCTATGTCGCCAAGGACAGCGCCTCCGCGACGAAGCTGACGCTTTCTCCGCGCGAGACACCGCAGTCGATAACCGTGATCACGCGCGAGCGTCTGGAAGACCAGGGCCTCACTTCCTTGCGCGAGGTGCTCGACAACACGCCCGGCGTCTACTCCAACGCCTACGACTCCGAGCGCGTGCTGTTCTACTCGCGCGGGTTCCTGATCGACACGCTGATGTACGACGGCGTGCCGGCACTCTCGAACTTCAACACCGGCTCGATCGACGAGACGCTCGAGACGGCGCTCTACGAGCGCATCGAGGTCGTGCGCGGCGCAACCGGCCTGATGACGGGCGCCGGCAATCCCGCCGCATCGATCAACCTGGTGCGCAAGCACGCCGACAGCCGGACCGCGACGTTCGGGCTCGATCTCACCGCGGGTTCGTGGCACACCCGGCGTGCAGAAGCCGATGCGACGGTCCCGCTCAACGCAGACGGGAGCATCCGGGCTCGCGCCGTCGCGGTCGGCGAAGACCGCGATTCGTACCAGGCGCTCTACAACAAGCGGACCTACGTGCTGTACGGCATCGTCGATGCCGACCTGACGCCGGCCACGCGCCTGTCACTCGGTTTCGACCACCAGGACAATCGGCCGCGATCCAACACCTGGGGCTCGTTCCCGCTGTATCTCGCCGATGGCCGGTTGGCGGATTGGCCCCGCTCGGTGACCACCGCGACGGACTGGTCGTACTGGAACCGCAAGACGCAGACGGTCTTCGGCGAGTTGCGCCACGCCTTCGACAACGGCTGGACCCTGCGCTCGACCTTGAGTCATCGCCGCTACAGCGAGGAACAGCAACTGTTCTACGTGTTCGGCTACCCGGATCCGACGACCGGCACCGGCCTCGAGCCCTACGCCTACCGCAGCCGCGGCAAGATCACGGAGAAGTCGCTGGACGTCTACGCCTCCGGACCGTTCGAATTCCTGGACCGCAAGCACGAGCTCGTCGTCGGCTACAACGGCTCGCGGGCCAGGAACATCGGCACCGTGTTCGAGCCCCTGGGCACGCTCCCGGACCCCGGCAACTTCTTCGAATGGGACGGCAGCTATCCGGAGCCTGCCTTCGCCGAGGGAACGCCGCTCAACGACATCCGGACCGACCAGGACGGCCTCTACGCCGCCGGCCGGTTCTCGCTGGCCGATTCGCTGAAGCTCATCGCCGGCGCTCGTTTCGCGCGCTGGAAGATCGACTCTTTCTACCTCTACGACACGCCGGTCGATACGAAGTACAACTATTCCAAGACGATTCCGTATGCCGGTCTCGTGTGGGACATCTTGCCTCAGTACTCCGCGTTCGCGAGCTACACCGGCATCTTCAAGCCGCAGAACAACCGCAACGCCAACGGCCACTATCTCGATCCGATGGAAGGCCGCAGCTTCGAGGTCGGGCTCAAGGGCGAACACCTGGATCGAAGACTCAACACCGCGATCACGCTGTTCGAGACGCGCCAGAACAATGTCGCCGCCCCGGTCATCGATCCCGGCACGGGTGACCCCGAGCTGCTGCCGGACGGCGGGGCCGTCTCGCAGCCCATCAAGGCGAACACGCGGGGATTCGAGATCGAGGCTGCGGGGCGGCTGACCAGCGAACTGCAAGGATCCTTCGGGTGGACTCGTTACCTGACGCAGAACGGGTCGGGGCAGGCGGTGCGCACCTTCATCCCGAGCACCCTGGTCCGCCTGTTCGCGACCTGGGAGCCGCGGCGGCTGGTCGACCACCTCAGTCTCGGTGCCGGCGTGAACTGGCAATCGGCCAGCAGCACCGTCGTCGGTTCGCCCAGCGGTCCGGCCGTGCTGCGCCAGGGCAGCGTCGCGCAGGTGTCGCTGATGGCCCGCTACCAGTTCTCGCCGAACGTGTCGGCGCAGTTCAACGCCGACAACCTGTTCGACAAGAAGTACTACGTGCTGGACGAGTACGACAACACGTACTACGGGGCGCCCGCCAACTACTCGGTGACGATCAGGCTGTCGTACTGAAGAGACTGCGAGACGTCACGCGGACACCCGGCTGACCGGCGCCTCGCGCTCGGCCAGCCAGGCCTCGAACGCCGTCACGGGCATCGGCCGCCCGAACAGGAAGCCCTGCAGCTCGTCGCAGCGGGCCTCGCGCAGCAGCGCCGCCGCACGCGGCTCCTCCACGCCTTCGGCCACCACCTGCAGGCCGAGCGCATGGCCCAGGCCGATGATGGCCATCGTGATGGCGCGATCGGTCGGGTCGGCCAGCATGTCGTGCACGAACGAGCGGTCGATCTTCAGCTTGTCGATCGGGAAACGGTTGAGATAGGCGAGGCTGGAGTAGCCCGTGCCGAAGTCGTCGATGGACAGCCCGACGCCCAGGTCACGCAGCGTGTGCATCTGGCACAGGTTGCGCTCGGCGTCGTCCATCACCATCGACTCGGTGAGCTCGAGCTCCAGCACGCCGGGCGGCACGCCGTGCCGGAGCATGCTGGCGCGCACCTGCTCGGTCAGGCCGTCGTCGCGCAGCTGGCGCGCCGACAGGTTGATCGACACACCGAACGACGGCAGGCCTTGCGCGCGCCACGCGGCCACCTGCCGGCAGGCCTGCTCGATGACCCAGGCGCCGATCGGCACGATCAGCCCGGTCTCCTCGGCCAGCGGGATGAAGTGCGCCGGCGACACCAGGCCGCGCTGCGGATGCTGCCATCGCAGCAGGCCCTCGACGCCGAGCAGCACGCCGGCGGCTGCGCTCACGCGAGGCTGCCAGTGCAGCTCGAACTGCCCCAGCTCCAGCGCACGCCGCAGGTCGGCGTCGAGCTGCATGCGCGATTCCGCGCGCTGCGTCATCTCGGCGGTGAAGAACTCGGCCGCGTCCTTGCCGCCGGCCTTGGCCTGGTACATCGCCGTGTCGGCGTGCTTCATCAGCTCGTCGATGTCGGTGGCGTCGTCCGGGAAGATGGCGATGCCCACGCTGCACGACACGTGCAGCTCCGCGCCCTCGACGAGGTGCGGCTGGCGGATCAGCGGGATCAGCCGCTGGTCGACGATGTGCGTGACCTCGTCGATGTGCTGCACGCCGTTGAGCACGATCACGAACTCGTCGCCACCCAGCCGGCTGACGGTGTCGCCGGCGCGCACCGCTTCCAGCAGGCGCCGCGCCACCGAGCGCAGCAGCCCGTCGCCGATGTGGTGGCCCAGCGAGTCGTTGATGTCCTTGAAGCGGTCGAGGTCGATGAACATCACCGCCACCTGCTGCCCGCTGCGCTGCGCCTGCTGCACGGCCATGCGCAGCCGCTCGGTGCACAGCGTGCGGTTCGGCAGCTCGGTCAGCACATCGTGGTCAGCCAGGAAGCGGATGCGCTGCTCGCTCTTCTTGCGGTCGCTGATGTCGATCGACGTGAAGATGTAGTGCGAGATGTCGCCCTGCGACTGCCGCACGGCGTTCACCACCAGCCAGGCCGGGTACTCGCTGCCGTTGCGGCGACGCACCTGCAGCTCGCCCTGCCAGGTGCCGCGCTGCGACACGCTCTGCCAGAACGCGGCGCTCTGTTCGTCCGACTGTTCGACGGCCAGCATCAACGACGGCTTCTCGCCCACCACCTCCTGCAGCTCGTAGCCGGTGTGGCGCGAGAACGCCTGGTTCGCAGTCAGGATGCGGCGCTGCGCATCGACGATCAGGATGCCTTCGCTGGAGGCCTCGAACACCTTGGCCCACAGCTCGAGCCGTCGCTCCATCAGCTTCAGGTGATTGATCGGGGCGAACGCGGTCAGCACGGCGTCCTGGCCCTGGTAGCGCACGCGCCGGGCCGACAGCACCGCCCAGGCCGGCTCGGCCCCGGCGCCCCAGCGAACCTCGAACTCGTCGACCGCACCACGGTCGGCCAGTTGCTGGAAGAAGCGCGCCCGCACCGACGAATCGAGACCGTGCTTCCAGGGATCGGAGCGATGACCGGCCAACCAGGCCTCCGCGGGCGGGTTGGCATGCAGCACCTCGTGGCCCGGCACCGAGGTCACGACCAGCGGGATGGGCGTGGCCTCGACCAGCGCGCGCTGGGCGTCTGCCGCGCGGGCGCTGGCGGCCAGTTCCTTCTGCGTCTCGCGTTCCTGGTCGAGCTGCGCGAGCATGTCGTTGAAGCCGACCACCAGCCGGCCGATCTCGTCGCTGCTGTTCCACTGCGCGCGCCGGGTGTGGTCGCCCGTGAGTCGCACCGTGTCGGTCACTTCGGCCAGGTGCCGCAGCGGCATCGCGATCTGGCGGGCGACGAAGTAGACGATCGCCAGGATCGCGCACAGCAGCGCCAGCGCGGTGCCGAGGTGGATCCACATGCGGTGGTAGAGGCTCGCGACGCGCGCGTCGAGCAGCCCGTCCATGGCGCCGCCGGCCACGGCCCAGGCCGCCTGCAGTTCGTGCACCAGGCCCGCCTGAGCCGCGTGCACGCCGGCCAGCGACTGCGGCGTGGCACCGCTGTCGATCAGCAGGCGCGCGCTGCGCCGGTAGGCCTCCAGCGCGGCCTGCAGGCGCTCCTGGGCGGGCCGGAGCTGCGTCTTCAGCGCCGGCCCGCCGGCCGCATAGGCCTCACTGTGGTCGGTGTCGATGCCCTGGCGGGTCGCGTCGAGCTTGCCTTCGAGGATCAGGTACTGCGTGCGCGCCTCGGCCATGCCGGTGCCCGCGGTGACCTGGGCCGCCAACTGGGTCCCGATGCCGTCGATGGTCTCGAGCAACTCCGGGTAGCGCAGCACGATCAGCGACATCGTGTAGTAGCTGTCGAGGTCGGGGTCCAGGATCAGGTTGGACTGGTTGCCGACCCGCGTGATCAGGTCACGCCCGCGCGCCAGCACGTCCGACTGGGCCTTGCGGCGTTCGCTGGGTCCGGCCGTGGCCAGCACGCCATAGGCGGCGGCCAGCGCGGCGCTCGGCTCCTCGCTCTGCATGCCGGGACCGTGCGCCCGCTCGGTGCGCAACAGGGCGGCCTGGCGCTCCGAGAGCCCGGTCGCGCCGGTGGCGGCCGGCCCCAGCGCAGCATCGATCAGGCCATCGCGCATCTCCGCGATGTAGGCGTTGCCGGCGATCTCCTTGCGCGCGAAGTCGATCGCGATGAACTTCTCGTTGATCAGGATGCTGCTGACGAAGATCACCGCCGTGAGGTCCAGCAGGTAGATCAGCATCAGCTTGCGACCGACGCTCAGGCGGGACAGCAGGCGACTGAAAGGGTTGGTGTTCGTCATGGGGCGTCGGAAAACAGCGGACCAGCGCGCCTGATCCGGTGACACCGGGACAGCACTCGGAGCTCTTCGGCAGAAGCGGGGACAACTTGACCCGAGAGCCCTGCCCTCGATCCTCTCGCGCCGCCGCGGACGCTGGCTTACGCCCTCGGACTGCCCTCGCCGCTGTGCTCTGCGCCGACGAAGCCCCCTTCTGGCCGCCGGTTCTTCGACATCGGCATGCCGGCCTCGGCACCGCCGCCCCGCGAACCCGTTTCGAGCACTGACGTGGATGCCACCTCTCGCTGAAGGAACGCGAAACCGCACTGCCTCTGCTTGGCTCGGTACATGGCGGCATCGGCGCTCTCCAGCAGCGCTTCGGCGGTCACGCCGTCGATGGGCCAGGATGCAATGCCGATGCTGGCACGCACGCGCACCCGCAGCGTACCGATCCTCGCGCTGGCCGACACGGCGCCGACCAGCTTGCCCGCCAGTCTGCCGAGTTGCCGGCTTCCCGGCACGCCGTGGATCAGGCAAGCGAACTCGTCGCCGCCCAGACGGCTCACCACGTCCTGCGCACGCAACGCCCGCGTCAGCCGCGCGGCGACGATCCTGAGCAGCTCATCGCCGATGGCATGCCCGTGTGTGTCGTTGATCAGCTTGAAGCCGTCCAGATCCAGGTACAGCACCGCCATCGTCTGGGCGCTTCGGCGGGGCGCCTGGGATATCGCATCTCGCAGCCGCGCGTGAAAGTTGCGGTGGTTCGGCAGCGATGTCAGGCTGTCGTGCAGGGCCAGATGCCGGGCCTGCTCTTCACCCCCCTGGGCGCAGATCAGCTCGGCTCGCACCTGCGCCAGCATCGCTCGAGCCTCCTGCAGCGAATGCTCTAGCTCCTGGCGACCCTTGCGCTCGATCCCCAGCAGGTGGTGGAGCTGGTCCAGTGCCTCCACGCACTCCAGCACGCCGGTCCGGACGCGCAGCGCCGGCCCCGGCATCTGCAGCGCCTCCGGCGTCGCAGACCAGGTCAGGCGATCCTTGACCGTGTTGAAGAGCGCGTCCCAGTCTTCGGCCGGTATCGGTAGTGAATGATGCGTCGGGGACGCGCCCACCAACGCCGCGCACGCATCGACGGCGGGCTGTTGACCAGGTGCCTGACGCGCCAATGAACCCACAGCCTTCAGCTTCGCCAGGCCGACCCGCAGAGGTCTCGTGTTCACCTCTGCATCGCCGGGCCGCCAGTCATCGGCTCCATGTCCTTCATGTCCACCGTGCCGCTGCTGTTCTTCTTCATCTTGTCAAACGCGGCCTCGTGGTGCTTCATGAATTCTTCCTTGGACACCATGCCGTCGCCGTTGGCGTCCATCATCTTCGCGCCCTTGCCGTCCTGCATGCCCATGCTCTTCTTCATGGGCGTGCCGTCGGACGGCGCGCTGGCAGGCTGAGCGACGCCGATGGCGCCGATGACGCCCATCGCCACGGCGAGGGGGAGAGAAAGCAGCTTGTTCATGGAGAGGCTCCAGTGTGATTCGGTGCACGGACATTGAGCGCGCCCCGCGCAAACGTCTGTGCGGCTCCGAACCGAGGCGCGATCGATGCGCGCTAACGCAGCGTGCCTGCGATGCGGTCGATCCCCGTCGGCGCGAACGCGAGCGGCGCTCGAGACGATCTCAACATCGCGAACTCGCGGCGCGCCACCGTGGCCGCATCGAGCCGATGGTCCTGCGGGTACAGCTCGTGGGCCCAGTCGAGCAGGTCGAGGAAACTGGCCCGGCCCGCGCACGGCCGGTGTCGGGGCATGCGCAGGGCCGTCGAAGGACAGCTCAGCGCATCACCTCGGCATAGGCCTGGCGTTCAGCCGCGTAGCAGCTGCAAGCCGCCGCTTCGAGGCCCTTGCGATCGACCACCTTCAGGTCGCCGCGGCGGTACTCGATCAGGCCGCTACGCTGCAGGGCGCTGGCTGCGGTCGTGATGCCGACCCGGCGCACGCCCAGCATGTAGGCGAGGAACTCGTGGGTCACGCGGAAGCGGTCGGAGTGAGCGCGGTCCTGGCTCATCAGCAGCCAGCGGGCCAGGCGCGGCCCGATCGCGTGAAACCGCAGGCAGCTGGCCGATGCCGTCAGCTGCGCCATCAACACATGAACGTAGCGGAGCAGACCCTGCTGCAACGCGTCGCTGCGGCCCAGTTCGCGCTTGAAGGCCTTGGTCTCGACGCGCAGGGTGCTGCCCTCGCCCTGCACCAGCGCACGCAGCGGCGTCGTCGCGACACCCAGGGCCAGCTGCGCCCCGAGCATGCCCTCGCGCCCCACCATGCCCACCTCGAGTCCCGGGTGCAGGTCGACGGCGGTCAACAGCGAGATGAAGCCCTCGGTCGGAAAGTAGACATGGCGCGTCGGTTCGCCGGCCTCGCACAGCACTTCGGCCAACACCAGCGGGACGGGCTCGCAGACGGACAGCAGGCTGAGACGGTCCTTGCGCGGCAGCAATTCGATCAGATGGTTCTCTGTGGTGGCCACGCAGGCTCTCCGGCAGGTCGGGGACCCGGATCGCGGGACTCGGCCCAGTCTGAGCGAGATCACGCCGCGCGACTGTGCCGCAGCGTACATAGGTGCGAAGCACGCGGTCCGGTCGCGGAGTGCGCTACGTTGCAAGCCGATCGGGCAGCAGCCGGTCGTACTCCTTCTTGACGACCGCATAGCACTCGCAGGTGCGCTGCTCCAGGCCAGGGCGGTCGAGCACCGTGATGCGGCCACGGGCGTAGCGGATCAGGCCCGCCTTCTGCAGCTTCAGCGCCGCCTCGGTCACGCCCTCGCGGCGCACCCCCAGCATGTTCGCGATCAGCTCCTGCGTCATCGATAGTTGATTGCCCTGCAGGCGATCCAGGCTCAACAGCAACCAGCGGCACAGCTGCCGGTCGAGTGAATGGTGGCGGTTGCACACCGCCGTCTGCGCCATCTGCGTGATCAGCGCCTGGGTGTAGCGCAGCAGCAGGTGCAGCACGGGGCCGGCGCGGTTGAACTCCTGCTTCATCACGTCGGCCGCCAGGCGGTAGCCCAGCCCTGCACTCTGAACGACCGCGCGGCTCGGTGTGGACCCGCCGCCCATGAACAGCGAGACACCGACGATGCCCTCGCGCCCGACGACCGCGATCTCGGCCGAGGCGCCGTCTTCCATCACGTACAGCAGCGACACGATGGCCGTGGTCGGAAAGTAGACATGCGAGAGCGTGCGGCCCGGTTCGTACAGCACCTGGCCGAGCGGCAACTCCACCGATTCGAGCTGCGGCTGCCAACGATGCCACTCGGCCGGCGGCAAGGCGGCGAGCAGATGGTTCTTCCTGGGATCTGGCATGTCGGCCATCTGGAAACTCCGAGGCCGGCCCATGTCGAAGCAGGACAGCCTTGCAGGCGCCAGCGTCCCGAATCTAGCGCTTTCCCGGCATCCGGTATGTTCGATAGCGTACAGAGCGAATCGCCGGATGGCGATGGGTTCGTGGTCGCGGCGGACGCGGAGTTCGACGGTCTGCCACGTCCGCAAGGTGCTCCAGCAGACAGACGACCATCGGATTCGGGCGTAGCTTTCTGCCGCCGATCCTGCATCGGCTGACGGCCTCGCGCCGCTCGACGCTTCCGCCTTCCCGGAGTAACTCTTGACGACCCTGCAAAACGAACCTGCGGCGTGCGCCCACGCGGAGTTGGCACAACTGCGCATCCGCGTGATCGCGCTGGAGAATCTGGTGATCAGCCTGCTCGCCGACACCTCGGAGCGCCAGCTCGCGATCGCCCGGGACATGGCGACCTACATCTCACCGCGGCCGGGCTTCACGCCTCACCGTCCGACGGTGCATGCGGCCGCCCAGATCATCCATCTCGTCGGCCGAGCCCGTCATTTCCGTCCGATGGCGCCGTCCCGACGGTCGCGATGACACGCCGGGCGCACCCGCCGAGCGCCTAGATGTCCCTGGCGCAATGGTCCCTGTTCGTCGGCGCGCTGCTGGTCACCATGGTGCTGGCCGGCACGCTGCTGGGCCGGCTGCCGCTCAGCAGCGCGATGGTCTACCTGGCCCTGGGGTGGCTGCTCGGGCCGCAGGGCGTGGACGTGCTGCGGCCCGACCCGCTGGCACACGCCCACATCCTGGAGCGGCTCGCCGAGGGTGCGTTGCTGATCTCGCTGTTCGCCGTCGGCTTGCGGCTGGGCGTGCCGCTGAGCGACCGCCGCTGGCGGCTGCCGCTGCGCCTGGCCTTCGTGTCGATGGCCGCCATGGTCGCCATGGTCACCGCCGTCGGCGTCTGGATGCTGGCCTTGCCGCTAGGGGCGGCGGTGCTGCTGGGCGCCATCCTTGCGCCGACCGATCCGGTGCTGGCCAGCGGCGTGCCGTCGGACGGCGGCTCTCACCCTGATCGGCTGGGCTTCAGCCTGGCCGCCGAGGGCGGCCTCAACGACGGCGCCGCCTTCCCGTTCGTGATGCTCGGGATCGGCTTGCTGGGCCTGCACGATCTGGGATCCGGCCTCGTCCGGTGGTGGAGCATCGACCTGCTGTGGGCCACCGCGGGCGGCGTGGCGATCGGCGGTGCGCTGGGCGCGGCGACCGGGCGCCTGGTGGTTCATCTGCGCAGCCGCCACCAGGAAGCCGTAGGGCTGGACGAGTTCCTCGGGATCGGGCTGGTCGGCATGGCCTACGGCGTGGCCCAGATCTGCATGGCCTCGGGCTTCCTCGCGGTATTCGCCGCAGGCCTTGCACTGCAACGCGTGCGCGAGCGGCCCCGTCCCGACACGCAGCCACTGCACGCCGCCGCAGGGCTGGAGGGTCACTCGTACGACATGCTGGCCACGCACTCGCACCATGCGAGCGCCACCATGCGGGATTCGGTCCAGGCCTTCAACGAGCAACTCGAGCGGCTCGCCGAGCTCGCCCTGGTGCTGGTGGTCGGCGCCATGCTGGCCTATGCCCAGCCCTTGCCGGCGGCTTGGTGGTTCGTGCCGCTGACCCTGATGGTGCTGCGCCCGCTGTCGGCCCTGGCCGCGACGACGGGCGAGGGGCTGGTCGGGTCGCAGCAGGCGATGATCGGCTGGTTCGGCATCCGCGGCATCGGTTCGGTGTTCTACCTGCTGTTCGCACTGCGATCGGGGGTCGACGGCGCGCTGGCCGACACCCTGGTGTCGCTGACCTTGTGGACCGTGGCGGCGTCGATCGTCGCGCACGGCTTGACCGCCCAGCCGCTGATGCAGCGCTATCTGCGCACGCGCAGGCGCGCCGGGGCCCGACACGACCCCGATGAACGGCCCTCCTGAGAGGCTCGCTCCGTTCGGCAGCGAACCGACGCTCGAACACCGGCAGCGCATGCTCATCGCGATGAACATTCCCGAAAATTCGCGTGCCCTTCGGCACGCGGGCTCGAACGTCCTGCGCCAGGCGGCCGGACAGGCATCCCATGCGGACACGAGTTCGGCCTGGAACCACTCGTCGGGCCATCGCGAATCGCAGTCCGGCGAGGAGCGCATCCACAAGCTGGTGATCGCCGTCGAGCAGGCCTGCACCTCGGATGTCGCCACGGTGAACGTCGGTGCGGAGCTGTTCTGGAGCCGTGCACGCGCTGTCGACGACAGCGCCGCAGACCCGACGGCCCCCCGCGAGCTGGACCGCATTGCCCACGCATCGCTGGCGGAGGCCGTGAGCGCATCCACGATCGGCGCGCTGCTGCTGGACCGCCATGCGCTGGAGCAGCGCCTGTACCTGGACGTTCGAAGCAAGGCCGCCGACTGGGGCCTTGCGGTGAGCGCGGTGGCGGTCCGCGAGGTCACTATCCCTGCGATCCTTCAGTTCGACAACGAGACCCGCCTGGTGATCGCCCTCAAGCAACGCGTGATGCAACACCGCGCAGACCGGACACTTCACGCCGTGGGCTTGTCGTCAGCCCCTGCGAAGGATGAGACGTGAGTTCGCAGAGCGGCACGGTGAAGTGGTTCAACGAGAGTCGGCGCGTCGGGCTCATCACGCCGGACGACGGCAGCGTGGATCTGTACGCCCACGTGGACCAGATCGACGGGGGCGGCTTCAAGGGCCTGTTCGAGAGCCAGCGCGTGCGGTTCGACGTGAAGCTGGACGAGAAGGGCCGCAAGGCCGTGCACATCTGCCCGCTCTAGGGCCCGTCAACGCTACCGGGCCAGCTGGACACGCGCCTTCTCGATGAGTGCCCGGGCTTCGTCGCGGCGCCCGGCGTCGGCGATCTGGCGGCCGGGGCGCGCGGGCGCCTGCAGCGCCCGCTCCAGGTAGGCCAGCGCGTCGGCCGGCCGCTTCTGCTCGAGCAGGAACTCGCCATAGAAGAAGTTCGGATCGATGCCCTGCGGGTTGAGCTTCAGGGCGGACTGCATCAGCTCATCGGCCTTCTTCTTGTCGCCGAAACCGATCGGCCAGCCGGGCACCTTGTAGTAGAGGACGCCGAGGCTGTTGTACGCCGAACCGTCGAGCGCCTCCGGGTTGATCTTGATCGCCTGCTCGTACAGGCCCTTGGCCTGCTTGACGAGACCGAGCGCGCCCAGACCGCCCTTCTCGCCCGCCAGTGAACTGACGACGATGCCCTCCCAGACCAGCGGTTCGCTGCGCCCCGGGTTGGCCTCGCTGTACTGGTGCGCCTTCGCGACCAGGGCCTCGTAGCGCTTCTCGCGCTCCTTCGGCGGGGTCTGGTAGCGCGTCACCTCCCACTCGTGCTGGACCTCGGTGACGGCGTCCTCGACCAGGCCGGCCCGCAGCGCGGTGGCGTTGAGCGCGAGCACGAGCCCGGCGATGAGGAACAGGGGGTGGCGTGCAGACATCGTCGTTCTCCTTGAATCGTTACGCGGCGCCTCAGGCACCCGACAGCGCCAGCCGGTGCTGCTTGAAGGCGCCGTCGAGCGCCGCGGGGGCGAGGCCGTTGACGCACACGGCCAGCTTCTCCGGCATGCCGAGGAAGCGTTCGGCCGCGCCGCTGCGCAGCAACTGCAGCAGCGCTGCCGCCACGTCCTCGGGGCGGTCGACCGCCGCGCCGGTCTTGTGGTTGTAGGCCTCGACCTCCGGCGCGTTGAAGCCGGTCTCGGTGACGCGCGGCCCGAGATACTGCACGCGCACCGGCGTGCCGGTCAGCTCGCGTCGCAGCGCCTCGCTGAAGCCGCGCAGGCCGAACTTGGTGGCGCTGTAGACCGAGAAGCCCGGCAGGGCCAGCCGACCGAGCACCGAGCCCACGTTGAGCACCGCCGCGCTACGCTGCGCCTGCAGCCCCGGCAGCAGGGCCCGCGTCAGCAGCATCGGCGCCACCAGGTTGGTCGTCACGGCCTGCAGGATGTGCGCATCGTCCAGCGCGCCCAGGGGCCCGAAGCTCGCCACGCCGGCGTTGTTGACGAGCACGTTGGCGCGACGGGCCAGCGCCACACGCCGCACCGCTTCGACGCCGGCGCTGGTCGTGAGGTCCGCGGCCAGCACCTCGACGCGCCGAGGGTCGTCGGGGTGGGTCTCGAGTGCCCGCGCCAGGGCCGCCAGCCGGCCGGCATGGCGGCCGACGAGCAGCAGGCGCGCGCCGGCCTCGGACAGCGCGCGCGCCACGGCCGCACCGATGCCGCCCGCGGCGCCGGTGAGCACCACGCTGCAGTCCTTGAGTTCGAGGCCCATCACGCGGCCCGGGCCGTGGCTGGGGCCACGGCGGTTGTGGCGCGCGGCAGCGGCAGGCTGCGGAACACGTCGCCGTAGAGACGGTAGAAGGCGCGGGCCGCGTGCACGATGGCGTCCTGATCGGCGCGGTCGTCCAGCCTATCCATCAGCAGCTCGAAATGCGCCGTGTGCTCCTGGTCGAGCGTGCCGTGCGACCGCAGGTAGCTGAAGGCGGCGTCGGGCAAACGCAGGTTCGCCTGGATGCGATCGGCCGCCATCAGCGCCAGCGAGACGCTGGTGCCCTCGAGCACGTGCACCATGCCGAAGAAGCCCAGCGGATTGCCGCGCGCGATGGTGTCGTAGGCATAGGCCACCATCACCTCGGTCGCGTGGCCCGGCGTGCCGCGGCGCACGGCGTCCGAGTCGCCACCGCAGGCGGCGATGTCGTCGAGGATCCATTCGTCGTGCCCGCGCTCTTCCTCCACGTACTCGTCCAGCGCGTCGGTCAGCCATGCCGGCCGCGACGACCCCACGCGCGCGCGGCAGGCCTGCAGCAGGGGCACGGTGTGGCGCACGTGGTGGTAGGCCTGCGTCAGGAAGGCCAGGTAGCTGTCCTGCGAGACCTCGCCGCGCAGGCAGCCCTGGATGATGGGAATGCTGACCAGCTCGCCGCGTTCGGCGGCGGTGTCGCGAAGAAGTCGGGCGTGAAAGCTCATGAATGCGAGGGCTCCGGAAAGAAGGGCGAAGGGAGCGCATGGGCCGCCAGCGCATCGCGGTGCAGTTGCTCGATGGCGGCGCGCTGCGGCCGGCCGTTCGCGGTGGCGAGTCCGGCGTCGGTGTCGAAGGCCGCGCGGGCGCGGACCCAGTGGCGCACCCGCGCGTAGTCGGGCAGGCCGGCATTGGCCTCGTCCACCGCCGCCTGCAGCGCCGCGTCGGGCGCGTCCGCGCGCAGCGGCCACAGCACCGCGGACAGCGCCGGCTGGCCGTCACCGAACACCACCGCCTGGCCGATCGGCAGCAGGCCGCCGACCAGGGCGCCCTGCAGCGCCGTCTCGACCCATTCGGGCGACACGTTGCGGCCATAGGCCGTGATCAGCACCTGCTTCTTGCGGCCCTGCACGTGCAGGAAGCCGTCGGCGTCGATCGTGCCGAGGTCGCCGCTGGGCCACCAGGCCGGCGGTGGCGCCTCGCTGCCGAGGTAGCCGAGGAACGCGCTCCCCGCCACCTCGATCTCGCCGCCGGCGGCGATGCGCAGGTGCGCGTGCGGCAGCGGCCGGCCGGCGCTGCCGGGTCGATCGGCACCCGGCAGGTTCAGCGTCTGCACCGACGCGCCCTCCGACAGGCCGTAGCCCTCGAAGGCCGGAATGCCGAGCTCACGCGCCGACTGCAGCAGCGGCGCACCGACCGCGGCGCCGCCCACGGCCACCAGCCGCAGTGAGGCCGGCGCGCGCCGACCGGTGGCCCGCAGCCACATCGTCCAGGCCCGCAGCATCTGCGGCAGCAGGATCAGGCTGTGCGGCTGCCACGACTCGACCGCGTCCTGAAGCCGCGCCGGATCGAACCGCGATGAGCCCTGCAGCCCCACGCTTTCCAGCGGCAAGGCGATGCAGGTGGCCTCTCGAAGCCGAGGTGCCATGACGCCGGCGATGTTCTCCAGCAGCACCGCGAACGGCAAGGCGCTGAGGTGGCGGGTGATGTCCAGCGCGGCCGTGGCCTCGCCGATCGCCTGTGCCACCCGGTCCATGGCGGCCTGGCCCAGGCACACGCCCTTCGGCGTGCCGGTGGTGCCGGACGTGAAGGTGATCTTGGCCGTACCGGCCGGCATCGCCACCGGCGCCGCCGGGAGGCGCAGTGCGGCGATCGGCTCGGTTCCGGGATCGAAGCCGAGCGGCTCGGGCGCGGCACCGGGAAAGCCGGCCGCGGCAGCCGGAAAGGTCCACAGCGTATCGACGCCGGCCGAGACCAGCGCATGCTGCAGTTGCCCTCGCGTGAAGAAGCCGGGGAGTGGCACATGCACGACCCCGGCCCGCGCCGCGCCCGCATCGGCCACGAGCCAGGCGATGCCGTTGTCGAGCAGCGTCGCCAGCACGCGCGTGCCGCCCGCCCGCAGGGCCTCGGCGACAAGGTCCACGGCCACCTCGAAGCGCGCAGCCGGCCAGGCGTCAGGCTGCCCCGACGCCAGCGTTTCCACGAGATTCATCGGTCGGCGCCTCGCGCCCGCTCGGCCAGTCGACGCATGGCGAGCGGCAGGTGGCCGGCCAGCACGACGGGATGGTGGTCGTAGTAGCGGCCCCAGTCGTGTGCGGCTTGGCCGAGACGGGCCGGGTCGGCCGCTCCGAGCGCCCTCGGCACCACGCCCATGCGCGTGAACAGGTGGCGCAGCTCTTCGGTCAGGGTGCTGACGACCCATTCGACCTGCAGCCCCGCCAGGTGCTGCGCCAACCGGAGGATCAGGCGCCGGCCCTCGCCGGCGCGGACGGCGGCCAGGTGGCCCACCTCGACGATGCGCTCGCGCGGCGGCCGCGCGGCATCCACGGCCAGGGCGTGCTCGATCGGCACGTCCAGGTAATGTTCGAGGAACAGCGGCTGCGTCGCGACGCGGTAGCCGGCCGCGGCCAGCACCGGGGCATCGGGATCGGCAGCGTCACGCAGGCTCACCAGCACCGGCGCGAACTGGCGGACACGCGCGCCATAGCGTTCGTCGTAGACGCGGCGGATGAACTCCTCGACGCGGGGCCGCGCGGGATCGCCGACGCCGTGGCAGGCGAAGTGCGGCGCCGGACAGGCTGTCTCCTCGACATCCTGCGAGCTGGGACCGGCGGCAAACTGGGCGATGCGCATGAACACTCCTTGGAGGCCCTCATGCTCGCGGTACGACCTTAAGCAGACGTTAAGTGGACGCGGGCCTTACACCCGGTCACGCGAGCGCGCGCCACATTCGTCACGACGAACGCCGGCCTTGCAAACGTCCTGATCCCCTGCGATCTCCGCGGTCGGCCCCGTGGTCGCTACACTGCCGCCCGTGCGCCGCCTCCTTGCCATCATCCTGCTCGTCTTGCTGCCCCTGCAGTTCAGCTGGGCGGCGGTGGCGTCGTATTGCGAGCACGAGACCTCGGTCGACGATGGGCATCTGGGCCATCACGAGCACCCGCATCACGGCGATGCGGCGCCCGATGCCGACAGCGATCGCACCGCGGATTCGACCGCAGGCACCATCGAGGTCGATTGCGGCCACTGCCACGGCCACTGCACCGGCCTGCTGGCCTTGCCGGACGGTGTGCCCGGCGGCCTGACGACGGCGCCGCCGCGCGCCTCGGCCGACGAAGCGGGCGGCGCCCACGCGCCGGCCCGACCCGAACGCCCTCAGTGGGCGGTCCTTGCCTGATCGGCAAGGCGGGTCGCTCTTCCTTTTCCTGAAGCCCGTACACGCCTGAGCGCGTGCCGCAGACGCGGCCGCGCCCGGCGCGCAGCGACCGTTGGGTCGCCACTTGCCGATCTTCCGTGGGTTGATTCCTTCAACACTGGAGCATCGGATGCACCGAAGAACTCGAACGAATGGCGGGCTGCGGCGGGGCGCCACCGCCGCAGCGCTCTCGACCCTGCTGCTGGCCGCGCAGGCCCAGCCGGCGCCGATGGCCACAGACCCCATCGGCCTGAAGCAGGCCTTCGATGCGGCCTGGGCGCGGCAGCCGGAGTCACTGTCCCTGCCCGCGCGGCGCGACGCCGCGCGGGCCCAACAGATCGCGGCGCGATCGTGGACGCCCGAACCCGCCGCGCTGGAGCTGTCGAACAAGACCGATCGCCTGAACCGCAACCAGGGCGCACGCGAACTGGAGGTCGGGGTCGCGGTGCCGCTGTGGCTGCCGGGCGAGCGCAGCCGCAGCGGCGCGCTGGCGGAAGCCGAAGCGGTGGCCATCGAGAGCCACACGTCGGCCGCGCAGCTGAGCGTCGCCGCCAGCGTGCGCGAGGCCTGGTGGGCCTGGCAGCGCGCGCGCATCGACGCCGACATCGCACGCGACCAGCTCGACAACGCCGAGCGGATTGCGGTCGACGTGAGCCGCCGCGCCCGGGCCGGCGACCTGGCGCGGGCCGATCAGCACCAGGCGGACGGCGCCGTCGCCGCAGCGGAATCCTCACTGGCGCAGGCCCAGGCGACCCTGGTCGCGGCCCGGCAGCAACTCAAGGCCGGCACCGGCATGGCAGCGCCGGCCGAGTCCGCCACCACAGGGCCCGTCGCCGAGCCGGAGCCCGACGCCGGCCCGACCGGTGAGACCGACACGCATGCCGTGCTGCGCGAACTGCAGGACCGCGCCGCGGTGGCCGAGCGAACGGCGCAGCTCGCGTCCGCGCAGTCGCGCGCCAACCCGGAGCTGACGCTGGCCAGCACGCGCGAGCGCGGCGCCGACGGCGAGTCGAACCAGCAGTCGATCACGCTCGGCCTGCGCATTCCTTTCGGCGGCGGTCCGCGCCACGACACCCGCGTGGCCCGTGCCCGCGCCGAGGCGCTGGAGCTGCAGGCCCGGCTCGCGCTGGAGCGCGAGCGCCTGCTGGCCGAGCGCGAAGCGGCGCGCGGGCGCGTCGATGCGGCGCGCACCCAGCTCGCCGCATCGGAGCGGCGCGCCCGGTTGGCCCGCGAGTCGCGCGGTTTCTTCGACAAGTCCTTCCGTCTCGGCGAGACCGACCTGCCGACCCGCCTGCGCATCGAGGCCGAAGCGGCCGACGCCGAGCGCCAGGCGGCGCGCACCCGCATCGAACTCGCCGCATCCATCTCGGCATGGCGCCAGGCCCTGGGCCTGCTGCCGCAGTGACACCCCGCGTCGCCATGCACCCCGAACTCCTTCAGGAACCCCGCCCGATGACCTCCCACTCCCTGCTGGCCGCGCTCGCCTTCGCGGCCCTCCTCGCCACCAGCGAAGCCGCCCACGCCGGCGAAGGCCACGACCACGGCAGCGAAGCACCGGCCGCTGCCGGCCAGGCGCTGCCCCGCTTCACCGCCGTCTCCGAGGCTTTCGAACTCGTCGGCGTGCTCAGCGGCAAGCAGCTCACGCTCTACCTCGACCGCCATGCCGACAACAGCCCGGTGCGCGACGCGCAGATCGAGCTCGAGATCGCCGGCACCGCCTTCAAGGCCGCACGACACGGCGACGACGAATACGAAGTCGTTCTGCCCGCGCCCCTCGCGCCGGGCGTCTTGCCCATCACCGCGACAGTGACCGCCGGCGACGAGGTGGATCTGCTGGCCGGCGAACTCGATCTCCATGAGCCCGCGCACGCCGACGAATCGGCGCACACGCATTCCTGGCTGGGGTCTGTCGGATGGATTGCCGGCGGCATCGCCTTGCTGGCCCTGCTCGGCTGGGGCGGGCGCCGAGCGATCGGAATGCGCCGTGTCCGCGCCGGAGTTGCCGCATGAAGCACCGCCCGACCACGACCCGCCTGGCCTTGCTGATCGCCCTGACAGCTGTCGTACCGATGGCCCCTGCCGGCGAAGGCCACGACCATGGCGATGCGCCCGCGGCGCCCAGCGCCAACGGCCCGCAACGACAGCCCGACGGCAGCGTCTTCCTGCCCAAGCCCGCGCAGCGCCAGCTGGGCGTGCGGACCGTCGTGACCGAGACGGCCGCGCTGCCGCGCACGGTGGAGCTCAGCGCCAAGGTCCTGATGGACCCGAACGCCGGCGGCAAGGTGCAGGCGCTCAACGCCGGCCGCATCGCGCCCGGTCCGCTCGGGCTGCCCGACCCCGGCCAGACAGTGCGCAAGGGCGAGGTGCTGGCCTATGTCCTGCCGTCGGCCGCGCCGATCGAACGAGCCAACCAGGCCGCCCAGCTGGCCGAACTGCGCGCCGCCAAGGCCCTGGCCGACAAGCGCCTGGTGCGCCTGCAGGAGCTGGCCGACACGGTGCCACGCAAGGAGATCGAGGCCGCCGAGAGCGAGGCCGCCAGCCTGGCAGCCCGCATCGCGGCCGTCGGCGGTGGCTTGTCCACCCGGGAAGCGCTGGTGGCGCCGGTGGCGGGCGTGATCGCCTCGGCCCATGTCGTGGCCGGCCAGGTGGTCGATGCGCGCGAACTGGTCTTCGAGATCGTCGACCCCTCCCGCCTGCGCATCGAGGCACTGGCCTTCGACCCCACGATCGCCTCGAACATCGGCGGCGCGACGATGGCCGTCGGCGAGCAGCGTGTACCGCTGAGCTTCGTCGGTGCCTCGCGCAGCCTGCGCGAGCAAGCGCTGCCGCTGGCCTTCCGAGCCCAGGGCACGGCCCTGAATCAGCTTGCTGTCGGACAGCCGGTGCGCGTGTTCGTGCAGACCCGGGACAAGGTCCAGGGCATCGCCGTGCCGGTGGCTGCGCTGATGAAGAACGCCGCCAACCAGACCGTGGTCTGGGTCAAGACGGCCCCGGAGCGCTTCGAGCCGAGGACGGTCACGACCGAGCCGCTGGACGGCGTCGACGCCGCGGTGACCTCGGGGCTGAAACCCGGTGATCGGGTCGCGACGCAAGGCGCGACCCTGATCAACCAGGTCCGCTGAGGGAGCCACCATGTTCAAGTGGCTCCTCGACAACAGCCTCGCGAACCGGCTGCTGGTGATCATCGCCAGCCTGGTGCTGATGGCCTACGGCGCGTTCACGCTCTCTCGCACCCCGGTGGACGTGTTCCCCGACCTCAACAAGCCCACCGTCACGATCATGACCGAGGCCGGCGGCATGGCCGCCGAGGAGGTGGAGCAGCTCATCACCTTCCCGCTCGAGACGACCATGAACGGCCTGCCCGGCGTGGAGAGCGTGCGCTCGACCTCTTCGGCCGGCCTGTCCTTCCTCTACGTCACCTTCGACTGGCGCACCGACATCTTCCGCGCCCGGCAACTGGTGTCGGAGCGCCTGTCGGCGATGGAGGAAGGCCTCGCCGAAGGCGTGCTGCCGCGCATGGGCCCGATCAGCTCGATCATGGGCGAGATCATGCAGATCGCGATCCCGGTGGATCCGAACAGGATCAGCCCGATGGCGGTGCGCGAGTACGCCGACTGGGTGCTGCGCCCGCGGCTGCTGTCGGTGCCCGGCGTCGCGCAGGTGATCCCGATCGGCGGCGAGGTGCGGCAGTTCCAGGTGCAGCCGAACACCACGCGGATGTCCGAGCTGGGCATCACGCACGAGCAGTTGGAGGCGGCGCTCGAGGGCTATTCGAGCAACACCTCGGGCGGCTTCCTGGAACTCCATGGTCGCGAGGTGCTGATCCGCCACCTGGGCCGCACCTCGCGGCTCGACGACCTGAAGAACCTGGCGCTCACCGCCCGGGACGGACACCCCATCCTGCTGCAGCAGATTGCCGACGTGAGCTTCGCTGCCGCGCTCAAGCGCGGCGACGCGGGCTTCGAAGGCAAGCCGGCCGTAATCCTGGGTATCCAGAAGCAGCCCACCGCCGACACCATCGCGCTGACACTCGCGCTCGAGGACGCGCTGGTCGGGCTGAAGTCCTCGCTGCCACCCGGCATGGAGGCGCCCCAGGTCACGTTCCGACAGGCCAGCTTCATCGAGGCCTCCATCACCACGCTGCAGGGCAAGCTGATCGGTGCCTCGATCTTCGTCGCGGTGATCCTGTTCTTCTTCCTCGGCACGCTGCGCCCCACCGTCATCGCCCTGACCGCGATCCCGGTCTCGATCTTCATCACCGCGCTGGTCTTCGGGTACTTCGGGCTGTCGATCAACACGATGACGCTGGGCGGTCTGGCGATCGCCATCGGCGGCCTGGTCGACGACGCGGTGGTCGGGGTCGAGAACGTGCTGCGGCGCCTGAAGGAAGACCGACTCAAGCACCCGGAGCACCGCATCCACCCGATCGAGGTCGTGGCGCGCGCGACGATGGAGGTGCGCTCGGCGATCCTCTACGCCACGGTGATCATCGTGCTGGTCTTCATCCCGCTGTTCGCGCTGCCGGGGCTGGAAGGCAAGCTGTTCGTGCCGCTGGGCATCGCCTTCATCGTCTCGACACTGGCCTCGCTGGTCGTCTCCGTCACGGTCACGCCGGTGCTCGGCTTCTACCTGCTGCCGCGGATGAAGAACATCGACCATGGCGACACCCGGGTGCTGGCCTGGCTGAAGGCGCGCTACCGCCGCAGTCTGCAGCGCGTGCTCGACCGGCCGCAGGCCGCGCTGGCCGCAGCCGCCGCGGCGGTGGCCATGGCGGCCGTGGCGGTGCCGTTCTTTCCGACCACCTTCCTGCCGCCGTTCAACGAAGGCACGCTGCTGATCGGCCTGCGCCTGAACCCGGGCGTGACGCTGACCGAGACCTCGGCGATCGCCCGCCAGGCCGAGCTGCTGGTCAAGCAGGTGCCCGAGGTGACGCACGTCGGGCGGCGCAGCGGCCGGGCCGAGCTGGACGAACACGCGGAGGGGGTGCACGTCAGCGAGCTCGACGTGGGGCTGAAACCCACCGCCGCACTCACCCGCAGCATGGACGAGATCAAGGCCGACATCCGCGCGCGGCTGGTCAACCTGCCGGCCGCGCTGGAGATCGGCCAACCCATCTCGCATCGCATCGACCACATGCTGTCGGGCGTGCGCTCGCAGATCGCGATCAAGATCTTCGGCGAGGATCTCGACGCGCTGCGCGGCCAGGCCGACGTGCTGCGCGCCAGGCTCGCCACGATCCCCGGCATCGCCGACCTGCAGATCGAGAAGCAGGTGCTGGCGCCGCAGATCAAGGTGCGCATCGACTACGCCGCCGCGGCGCAGTACGGCGTGCCGGCGCCCCAGGTGCTGGCGGTGCTGCAGAGCCTGGTGGAGGGCGAGAAGATCACGCAGATCGTCGAGGGCAGCCGGCGCTTCGCGCTGGTGGTGAAGCTGCCCGAGTCGGCGCGCTCGATCGAAGGGCTGGGCCGGATCCTGATCGAGACGCCCAGCGGCCGCGTTCCGCTGTCGAAGCTCGCCACCCTCGAGGACGGCGACGGCCCGAACCAGATCAGCCGGGACGACGGCAAGCGGCGCATCGTGCTGTCGGCCAACGCCTCCGGGCGGGCCCTGTCGGAGATCGTGACCGACATCCGCCGGGTCGTGGCCGAGACGAAGCTGCCGGAAGGCTACTTCATCACCCTGGGCGGCCAGTTCCAGGCGCAGGAGGAGGCCTCGCGGCTGGTCGGCCTGCTGTCGATCGTGTCGCTCACGCTGATGTTCGTGGTGCTCTACAGCCGCTACAAGTCGGCGGCGCTGTCGGCGCTGATCATGGTGAACATCCCGCTGGCCCTGGTCGGGGCGGTGCTCGGCCTGTGGCTGTCGGGCCAGCCGCTGTCGGTGGCGGCGCTGGTCGGCTTCATCACGCTGGCGGGCATCTCGGTGCGCAACGGCATCCTGAAGGTCAGCCACTACATCAACCTGATGCGCTTCGAAGGCGAGAACTTCGACCGGCAGATGATCGTCCGCGGCTCGCTCGAGCGGCTGAGCCCGGTGCTGATGACGGCCCTGGTCACCGCCTTCGCGCTGGCCCCGCTGCTGTTCGAGGCCGAACAGCCGGGCACCGAGGTGTTGCATCCGGTGGCCGTGGTGATCTTCTCCGGCCTGATCAGCTCGACCCTGCTCGACACCTTCCTCACGCCCGCGATGTTCTGGCTGTTCGGCCGCCGATCGGCCGAAGCGCTGATGAACGACAAGGACGCCGAGGCGCTTTGAATTTCCTGCTCTCCTCCCTCACACGAAAGGACGCTCCATGAAACCGCAACACCTGCTCGCCGCCACGACCCTGACCCTGGCCGCCACCGCCTTCGCCGCAGGCGACAAGCACGACCATGCCCACGCGCACACGCCGCTGCACGGCGGCGTGGTCGTCGAGGTCAAGGACATCGACTACGAACTGGTCGCCAAGCCCACCGTGATCCAGTTGCACCTGCGCGACCACGGCAAGCCTGCCGATGTGTCGAAGGCCACCGCCAGGCTCACGCTGCTGACCGGTACCGAGAAGCAGGAGGTGGAGTTGAAGCCGGCCGGGGACCGGCTCGAGGCCACCGGCAGCTTCAAGGTCGGCCCCGGCAGCAAGGCCGTGGCCGTCGTGACGGTGGCCGGCAAGCCGTCGACGGTGCGCTTCGCCTTGAAGTGAGGTGCGAACCCGCTAGCCCCGAGCCTCGGCCGACGCCATGCCGTCGAAGCCGGGGGAGCGGAGCAGCGCGTGCAACTGACGCCGCCGCACGCCCATGTTGCCGCCGTCGTACAGGGGAAAGCAGAGGGCGTCCTGCATCAGGCCTGCGAGCGGGAACATGTCGGTGTAGCTGTCCACGCCCACCACGCGCATCGCGTCGTAGACCACCTGCACGCACAGTTCCGAGCAGTAGACCTTCGCCGTGGTCGGCAGTTCGCGGCTCCGCCCGTCGGTGAGATCGAACTGATGGCAGGCCTTCCACGTCAGGTAGCGGGCCGCCTCGATACGCATCTTGATGTCCGCCAGCATGTAGCCGACGCTCTGGTGCTCGATCACCGGCACGGTCCCGGATCGCTTGTCGGTCTTCGCGAATTTCAGAGCCGTGTCGAAGGCCGATCTCATGACGCCCACACAGGCGGCACCGATCAACGCGGCCGTCCAGGCGAAGGCGGTCTCCACGATGTCGATGCCGTCGCCGGGCGACCCGAGGAGGTTGCCCACGGGCACTCGAACGTTGTCGAAATGGATCCGCGGCGAGATCGTCGCACGATGGCCGACCGTGTCGAGGATGCCCGCGACCTGGATGCCGGGCAGGTGACCAGGCACGAGGATGACGGCCAGTGACTCCTTCGGCGCCAGCGCGGGGTCGGTGCGGCAGACCACGGTGAACAGATGGGGCCCCCGGCCATCCCACCCGGTCCCGTTGGTGGTGTAGTGCTTGCGCCCGTTGATGACCCATTCATCGCCCTCGCGTCGCGCGAAGGTCTGAACCCCGGCGCTCGGATCCGGGCAGTCGTAGTTGGCGCCTCCGGTGACTTCGGTGAACGCGATGCCGGCAAGGCGCGCGCCGTCCTCGATGAAGTCGGGCAGGAAGCGCTGCTTCTGGGCCGGATTGCCGAAGCGCAGCAGCGGTTGCAGCCCCAGGCCGGTGGACAACAGCGCCGAGGGCACGTTCACATCGACGGCAGCCAGTTCCTCGGCCGCCAGCGCGAAATCGAGCGTCGACAGCGGAGCGCCACCGAACTCCTGTGGGATCAGTGCCTTGACGAACCCCGCGGCGACCATGGCGTCGTAGAACGGCCGCGTCGCATAGAAGCGCTCCTCGGGGCGTGCCAGCGGCTGGATCGTCGCGGCCACCTGACTGAGAACGCGGGCGGCGAAGCCTCGCGCGTCGGCCTGCAAGCCGCGCTGGAACTCGCTGAGAGTGAAGTCGATCGCCATGGAAGCTCCTGGTCTTTGAGGGGTTCAGGCCGAAACGGCCGCCGCGGCCCATGCTAGGCCGGCGCCCCGGGCGCCGTCTTGGCGGTTCGTGCGGAGCGACTTGACGATTCGTGCAAGCCGGCTTGCAATCGACTGACCCGCCGGTTAGAAATCAGCGAGAAATCCGCCGAGAGGCATCACTCACCGGATTGACTGCCGATGGGCGTGCAGGCGTTCCGCAACCTGCGGGGTGAGGCCGCGCCGCGTTTTGTAGAGGTTTGTCGATGCGCATCTGGACCACCGAGACTCAGCCGCAGCACCTGCAGTTCAGCTACTGGCGAGAGGTGCTTTGCGAGGCCTTCGTCTCGCTCGACCCCGTGCGTCAACGCATGGAACCCGGCTTCGCCGGCGAGGTCTGCTCGAGCCCGCTGGGCCGCACGATGCAAACCAGCGTTGCGTCGAGCGCCCAGTTCCTCAATCGACGCACCGAGGAGATCCGTCGCAACCCGGTGGAATTCGTCTTCGTCAATTTCCAGCTCGAAGGCTCCTGCGTCGTTCGTCAGGATGGGCATGAGTCCCTGGTCAAGACCGGTGATTTCTCGATCGTCGATACGACACGCCCCTACTTCCTCGACTTCCGGGACGACTGGCGCGTATTGTCGTTTCGGGTTCCGAGAACGCAGTTTCTTGCCCGGCTCGCCGCGCCTCGTGACGCCATGGCGCGTTGCCTCAGCGGCTCGCATGGCGCGGGTCTGGTCGCTACTCGATTCGCGCACTCGCTTCAGGATCTGGATGACGACCTGAGCGAGGCCTCCCAGGAAAGCCTGAGCAGTGCACTGAACTGCGTCGTCACGGCCGTTTTGGGATCGACGCCCGAGACGAGGGAACGGGATCGATCATCGCTGCAGCGTGCCACGAGAAGCGCGGTGGAGGGCTACATCGCAGACCACCTGGCGGATCCCTCGTTGAGTCCTCACACGATCGCCGCGCGATTCAGGATGTCGCGCCGCTCGCTGTACTCCCTGTTCGAGGCGTCACCCCTCTCCGTCAGCGGAACGATCCGCACCCTGCGCCTGGAACGAAGCGCGCACGATCTGCTGCGGCCGAACCGGCCGTCGATCCTGGAAGTCGCGCTCCGGTGGGGGTTCGGCGACCTCTCCCACTACTCTCGACTTTTCAAGCGCAGGTTCGGCGCCTCGCCCAGGGAGTTCATCGCCGCGTCGAGGAAGCCGGACGCAATCGACGCTCGAGTCGCCGGCTGATCAGTCGCCGGCCGTCGAGCTTTCCACCGCCGGACGGGTTTGCCGAACCGACTGGTCATGGGCCTCGAACAGCACGTCCACAAGACGGATCAGGTAGTCGACATCGACGGGATGACTGCCGTGGGTCATGCTCCTGACAGCGCCCAGGAAGGCGAAGCGGGCGATCTCCGTCGCTTGAAAGGCATCCTGCGCTGCGTTGCCGATGTCGTCCATGCCGCCTCCTGTCGCCGCCGTGTCACAGCACGAATCTAAGCGGAGTGCGTCGACGAAATCGTCCTGCGGGATCACATTTTTCAACTGTCACACGGTTCATGTTTTCCACAGCCCGGGTGGACAAAGCTGTGGACAAGAGCGCGTCGCGGCCCCGAGAGCCGCAGCCCGCCATGACGAGCCTGTGACTGCTCAATGATTGAGCAGCCGCCAGGTCGCCAGTGCAGGCATCACCTGACATGCGGTTGTCACACGGCCACGCGAAGCTCTCTGGCTAACCAAGCTGCCGAGCGTCCACATGACCCATCCCCTGCCCAAGCTTCGCTCCCTCGCTCGCTCGATCGCGCTGGGGGTCGCATCGCTGGCGCTGTTCCAGGCGCCTGACGTGGCCGCTGCCGACTTCTCGGCGCAGCGCCTCTGGCAGTTCGCGCACCAGCCTGGCGTGCCCGGTCAGAAGGCCGAGATCGTCGCCTACGACGAGCGGACCGACACGCTCTGGGTCGCCGGCGTGGTGGGCGTGGACGTGCTCAGCCGAAGAACCGGCCAGCCGCTGGCCCATATCAGCGTGACGAACCACGGCGCCATCAACAGCGTGGCGATCCACGAGGGCCTCGCGGCGCTGGCCGTCGAGAACGGTAGCGACCGCACCCAGCCTGGCGTCGTGCTGTTCTACGACACCCGCACGCGCCGCCAGAGCGGCGCACCGGTGCCGGTGGGCGCGTTGCCCGACATGCTCACGTTCACACCGAACGGCAAGCAGGTGCTGGTGGCCAACGAGGCTACGCCGAACCAGCGGCAGGCCGCCGCCGGACTGAGTGCCGACGATCCGGTCGGCAGCGTCAGCCTCATCGACGTTCGTTCGCGCAATGTCCAGACCCTGACCGTCGACGCGGCGATCCCCGGCTACGACACGCTGCGCCAGTTCCCGGCGACCGGCACGTTGCCCACGCAGCCGGCCACCTTCAGCCCCTACGGTCCCGAGCCCGAGTACATCGCCATCGACAAGTCGGGCCGCCGTGCCTATGTCGGCCTGCAGGAGGCCAACGCCATCGCCGTGCTCGACCTCGCTTCGCGCCGCTTCGAGAAGATCTACAGCCTGGGCCTGAAGGACTTCAGCCTGCCCGGCAACGAGATCGACCCCAATGACCAGGACGGCCGGATCGAGCTGCGCAGCGCGGCGGTGAAGGGGCTGTATCAGCCCGACACCCTGGCCACCTACGAGTACCGGGGACGCACCTACCTGGTGATGGCCAACGAAGGCGATGCGCGCGACAACGGCAGCGCCGATGGCGAGGACGAGCGACGCGGGTCTGCGGGCAACGCGTCCATCGAGTACGTGCCGGACGGCTCGGAACTCGGGCGGCTGACGCTGTCGAACGTGGACTCCGTGCGCGACGGCCCGCTCGTCAAGTTCGGCGGTCATTCGTTCTCGATCCGCCGCACCGACGGCAGCATCGTCTTCGACAGCGGCAGCCAGCTCGACCGTGAAGCGATCCGGCTCGGCATCTACGACGACGGCCGCAGCGACAACAAGGGCGTCGAGCCCGAGGGCCTGGCGCTGCTGCGCATCAAGGGCCGCACGCTCGCCTTCATCGGGCTGGAGCGCACGCTCAAGTCGGCGATCGCGGTCTACGACATCACGAAGCCGGACGCCGTGAAGTATCTCGACATGATCGTCAGCGACGGGGACACCTCACCCGAGGGACTGAAGGCCTTCAAGGCCCATGGAAAGTACTACCTCGCCGTCGCTCACGAGGTCACCGACACGACCTCGCTCTTCGAACTCGACCTGCACAGGGGCAAGGGCCACGGCGATCACGACGACGATCACGATCACCATGACGATCGCGATGAGGACGACGATCGATCGGAGCGCTGAAGCCGGTCGCCGCCGGCGGGCGCGCTGCGGCGTTGCGGCGCCCCGCCCGATCTAGCCCCTGACCGACGGCAGAAAGGGCGACAGCAGTGGCGAGGCCCGCTTCATGTTCTCGAACTCGTCGTCGGTGAGCGGCAGGCTCAGGAAGTCGAAGTGGCACAGGCTGCCGAACAAGGCGCCGGACGCGTCCAGCAGCGGCACGCCGTGGTACGAGAGCAGGACCTCCCGGTACCGATGCCCCGACAGTCGCGTGTCGTCCCGGGCGTCGCTGGTCTGGAAGCCCTGGTCCCGCAGCACGAACTGGCAGAAGCTGTCTTCCAGCGGCACCACGGCCAGCAGCTCAGGCATCACCTCGTGCTGCTTGTCGTACAGCACTTCGCACTTGAGCACGTTCCCGGTCAGCTGGTAGATGCCGGTGTAGCGATGGGGCACTCGCTCGTTCAGCAGTCGCACCCCCTCCTCGAGGCCGCCGGCACGGAGGGTCGATGCCAGCAAGGCCGGGTCGAGAGGGCTGGTGTTCATGTCGATGCGGAAGGGTAAGTGGGCCGCGGGTCGTCCGTCGTCGCTGGATTGCGAGCTCGGTCGCCCTGCACGGCACCCGGGCAGGAAGTATGCGGTCGGCAACACCGCCTAAGCAATCGAATCCTGACGTCGACGCAGGCCGACGCATGTCTTTTGACATGTCCCAGTCCGCCAGGGCTGCCACGCGATGCCGACGCCCTGCGCGCTCCGCCCGGCGCTTCGACTCGTCGTCGACTTCGCACGAGCGTCGGGTCTCGTCGGGATCACTTCAGGCCCACCAGCCGCGCGATCATCTCGCCCGCGCTGCGGGCGTGCAGCTTCTTCATCATTCGTGCGCGGTGCCCGTCGATGGTGCGTGGGCTGATACCGAGAACACGCGCGATTTCCTTGGTGCTCCGCCCCGCCGCGAGCTGACGCGCGATCTCGCGCTCCCTGGACGTCAATTCGATCGCGACGGGGCGGCGCGAGGAGATGTCCTCGAACATCCAGACCGCACAGGCGAAGGGCCGATCGAATCTCATCGAGCGCCCGGCCACGTGGCACCAGAAAGGGCGCCCGCTGCGATGCCGCATGACGCGGTCGTCGCTGTAGTAGCCGGTCTTCTGCATGACGGCCAGACCTTGTGCGCCGATGTGCTCGAATTCGCTGCGCGACGGATACAGGGATTCGAGGGACCGCCCACTCAGCTCATTCGGCTTGTATCCGAACATGGCAGCGAAGGTCGAGTTGCAGCGCTGGATCGTCCGGTCGCGAGAGACACACAAGCCGATCGGCGCCAGTTCGAAGGCCAGCGCCAGGTCGTCTTCGATAGCGATCACTGCCGGCGGCGCCGACGTAGGAGGATCTGTGCGGAGCATGCGGGAATCCACCATGAGGTAGTCCTACGTCTGGCAGCGAGCGAACGAGTTTCCTACATTGCCTCTTACTGCAAGCGAGCCGATCACTGCGAGGCTTGCCAACCGCCTGGAGCGCATGCCATGAACCTGGCCCAACTGCTCGTCCGTGCCGCGCTCGTCCATCCGGACCGGCCTGCCGTGTTGCTCGGCGATGAGGTCGTGCTGGACTACCGGGCGCTGGCCGACCGCGTCGCGCGGCTGGCCGGCCATCTGCGCGAAACCCTGGGCCTGCAGCCGGGCGAGCGCGTGGCCCTCTGCATGAGCAACCATGTGGGCTATCTCGAGGCGCTCTATGCTGCGTGGTGGGCCGGCCTGGTGGTGGTGCCGATCAACGCCAAGCTGCACCCCAGCGAGGTCGCGTTCATCGTTGGCGATGCCGAGGCGGCGGTGTTGTTCCTCTCCGAGGATCTTGCACCGGACATGCTCGGTCACCGCGCGGCCCTGCCAACGCTGCGCCATGTATTCACGCCCGCCGATGCGACGTATATCGTGGCGCTGGAAACCGCCGCCATCGACGCCGTGCATCGAGCCCCCGACGACCTGGCGTGGCTGTTCTACACCTCGGGGACCACCGGCCGCCCGAAGGGCGTCATGCAGTCGCATCGCAACCTGTACGCGATGACGGCCTGCTATTTCATGGACGTGGACGAGGTGGCGGCCGACGACGCCATCGTCTACGCCGCGCCGATGTCTCATGGCGCCGGCATGTACAACTTCGCCTTCGTCGCCAAGGCGGCTCGCCACGTGGTGCCGGTCTCGGGCGGCTTCGATCCGGCCGAGTTGCTGGCGCTGTCTCACCGCATCGGGCGGCTGTGCCTGTTCGCCGCGCCCACCATGGTGAAACGCCTGGTCGCGCACCTGCGGGACACGGGCGCACCGGCCCACGGTTTCAAGACCATCGTCTATGGCGGCGGCCCGATGTACGTGGAAGACATACAGGACGCGCTCGGCGTCATGGGCCCGTGCTTCGTGCAGATCTACGGCCAGGGCGAGTCGCCGATGACGATCACGGCACTCTCCCGTCATCACCTGGCCGATCGTGCCCACCCGAAGTGGCTCGATCGCATCGGGTCGGTCGGCGTGTCGCACTCCCTGGTCGAGGTGCGCGTGGTCGACTCACAGGGAAAACAAGTGGCGGCGGGCGAGATGGGCGAGATCGTCGTGCGAGGCGAGACGGTCATGACGGGCTACTGGCGCAACCCGGAAGCGACCACACAGGCGCTGCGCGACGGCTGGCTCCGGACCGGCGACCTGGGGGCGATGAACAAGGACGGGTTCCTCACGCTCAAGGACCGCTCGAAGGACGTGGTCATCAGCGGCGGCTCCAACATCTACCCCCGCGAGGTGGAGGAGGTGCTGCTGCGCCACCCGCACGTGCGAGAGGCCGCCGTCATCGGCCAGCCCGACGCCGAGTGGGGCGAGATCGTCGTCGCGTTCATCGTGGGCGACGGGGTCGAGCCTGAAGCGCTCGATGCGCTGTGTCTCCAGCACATCGCCCGCTTCAAGCGACCCCGGCGTTACCGCTTCGTCGAGGCGCTGCCCAAGAACAACTATGGCAAGGTGCTCAAGACCGCGCTGCGGCAACTCGCCTCAGAAAGCGTACTCCCCGGTCCGTAGGAGCGTGGGGTACATCAGCGCTCCAGCGTCCACACCAGCTTCAGCAGCGCGCGGGTCTGCCCGGGCAAGGCATCGCGCTGCTCGCCGGTGTAGCCCAGGCGGTCGATGGAGAAGATGAGCTCGCGACCGGGCTGCCATTGCCATCGGACGCGCCCGCTCGCGCCCAGTTCGTGCGACACGTTGTCCCATTGAAGCAGGAGGCTGCCCGCGAGCTGCGTGCTCGGCGTATGGTCGATCCGCAAGGTCGCCATGCGCACCGTGAACCGCCCCTCGTCGAAGCGGATCGCGTTGCGCATGCCGCCCACCGCCGCGCTCCAGTGCGAACTCGGATGCCATCTCAGCGTCAGGCCCTGGTCGTTGCGGCGGCCGGTGTAGTAGCCGCCGCTGCGCCATTCGACGATGGCGGAGACCGGCCTGGACTGGGAAGTTCCGGACAGCAGGTCGAGGACCGCCCATCGGCCAGCTCCGCCGGTCCAACTCGGGCAATGCATGATTGACCGACCAGTCGGTAATCTATATTTTCCAGCGATCGCCGTCCCTTCCACGCCATGTCCTGTCCGGAGCGTCCATGCCCTGCTACGCCATCGAAGGGGTCGTTCCGGTCGTCGACCCGAGCGCCTACGTGCATCCGACCGCGGTGCTGATCGGCGACGTGATCGTCGGTGCGCGCTGCTACATCGGCCCCTGTGCGTGCCTGCGCGGCGACTTCGGGCGCATCGTGATCGGGCCGGGCGCCAACGTGCAGGACAACTGCGTGCTGCACGGCTTTCCGGACCAGGCGACCGTGGTGGAGGAAAACGGCCACATCGGCCACGGCGCGGTGCTGCACAGCTGCGTCGTGCGGCGCGACGCGCTGGTGGGCATGAACGCGGTGGTGATGGACGAGGCCGAAGTCGGCGAGCAGGCCATCGTGGCGGCCTGCGCCTTCGTCCCGGCCGGCATGCAGGTGCCACCGCGCACGCTGGCGGCCGGCGTGCCGGCCAAGGTCCGGCGCCCGCTGAGCGAGGACGAGATCGCCTGGAAGCTCGAAGGCACGCGGACCTACCACGACCTGGCGCGGCGCAGCCTGGCCTCGCTGCGCGAGGTGCTGCCGCTCGCCGCCGTCGAAGCCGACCGGCCGCGCCTGAAGGCGCCGCCGGTGCAGTCGCTGATCGCCACGAAACGCAGCTGACGAGCACGTCACGCCGGCGACTGCCGTCGCGCGCAGGCCATCGCACACTGACTCTTCCTGTCCACTCAACTCACCACGGCGGACCCCATGCAAGCACTCTGGCAACACAGCGCCCTCGACCTGGCCGCGCTGATCGCGCGACGCGACGTGTCGTGCGTCGAGGTGATCGAGGCCCATCTGGCACGGATCGACGCGGTCAACCCGCGCGTCAACGCCATCGTCCGCCTGCTGGCCGACGATGCGCGGGCTGCCGCCGTGGCAGCCGATCGCCAGGTGGCCGCGGGCGCCGTGCTGGGACCGCTGCACGGCGTGCCGATCACCGTGAAGGAGAACATCGACATGGCCGGCCTGCCCACCACCTGGGGCGTCAAGGCGCTGGCCGAGGCGGTGGTGCCGGAGGACGCGCCGATGGTGCAGCGCATGCGCGCGGCCGGCGCGATCCCGATCGCCCGCACCAACCTCCCCGACCTGGCGCTGCGGGTGCACACCGACAGCAGCCTGCACGGCGCCACGCTGAACCCCTGGAACCCCGGGCGCACCGCCGGCGGTTCGAGCGGCGGCGACGCGGTGGCGCTGGCCACCGGCATGGCCGCGATCGGCCTGGGCAACGACATCGGCGGCTCGCTGCGCAATCCGGCCAATGCGTGCGGCATCGCGTCGATCCGGCCGTCAGCCGGGCGCGTGCCCGACGCCGGCTTCGTACCGGCCGAAGACCGCTTGTTCGCGGTGCAGCTGATGAACGTGCAGGGCCCGATGGCGCGTCGCGTGGCCGACGTGCGCGCCGCGTTGCAGGCGCTGATGGGCGCGCACCCGCGCGATCCCTGGTCGATCTCGGCACCGCTGGTCGGCGCCGCCGAGCCCGGGCCGCTGCGCGTCGCGGTGCTGCCCGAGCCGCCCGGCGGCCGCACCGATCCACGCGTGGCCGCCGCGGTGCGGCGGGCCGCCACGGCGCTGGCCGATGCCGGCTACGAGGTGACGGAGGTCTGCCCGCCGCGCTACGAGGACGCGATCACCGCCTGGGCGCAGCTGCTGTTCGGCGACTTCGAGGCGATGACGCCGCAGCTGCTGCCGATGATGGGTCGCGATGGCGCAGCCTTCTGGGAGATGCTGCGAGCCATCATGCCGCCCTGGTCCGACACCGCGGCGGTGTCGGACCTGTTCATGCGCCGCGACGGCATCGCACGCGACTGGTCGCGGTTCATGGCGACGTACCCGCTGCTGCTGTCGCCGACCTGGTCGCAGCTGCCGTTCGAGCCCGGCTTCGACTGCGCCTCGCCCGCCGGCGCCGCCGACACCGCGGAGATGATCCGTCCGGTGCTGCCGGCCAACCTGATGGGCCTGCCCTCGGCCTGCGTGCCGGCGGACCGCGACGAGGTCACCGGCCTGCCGATCGGCGTGCTGCTGACCGGCCGGCGCTTCCGCGAGGACCAGTGCCTCGATGCCGCCGAAGCGATCGAGCGGCGCTTCGCGCTCGCCACGCCCATCGACCCCGTCGGCTGAGCCTCAGAGGTCGACCGGCAGCTCCAGGTGCTGCCGGTAGATGAAGTCGCGGTGCTCGCCGAGGATGGGCACCGCGGCGGCTCTCACCACCGCGTCGTCGGTCGTGTACACGGCGCGGAACAGCGGTGTCATCGCGCACAGGTCCTGCGGCAATGGCGAGACCAGCGCGTAAGCGCAGGCGGCATAGAGGTCCAGCGCGGTGAGCGACTGCCCCACGCAGTAGCGACTGCCGCGCTCGCGCTGCGACCGCAGTCGGTCGGCCAGCAGGCCCATCACCTCGGCGCAGCGGGCGGGCGCCGCCGCCGCGGCAGCTTCGCCGTACCAGTACTTGCGGCCGAGGAACCTGAAGCTCTCGCGGATCTCCGGCGGCTGATCGGGGCCGGAGAAGTCGCGCACCATCAGGTGCCGCCGGTTCCACACGAAGCCGTTCTCGCCGAAGATTTCGTTGGCCAGGCCGAACATCAGCATCCGCTCGTCGATGTCGCGCGGGATCAGCGCCGGCTCCGGCGCCAGCCGCTCGAACAGATACAGCTGCTCGATCCACGTCGAACGCGGCGGCTCCTCGTTCCACACCGCGACCGGCGCGGTGGCCTGCGCGGTCCAGCGGATCAGCGGCAGGTTGGAACCGAGCAGTTCCTGCCTCACCTTCACGTGCGCGAGCTTCTTGACGTGCAGGATCGCCTTGGCCGCCTCGCTCCACGGGCCCGGCACGCCCGGCGTGAGCACCACGCGCAGGCCCGGCATCCCGATCGCTTCCTCCACGTCGACGTAGTGCGCCATGTGATGGTCCTCGGTGAGCTCAGCGATCGACCGGTGGCACGTGACCGCCGAGCGATCCGCGCGCGGAGATCTCGATCCAGTTGCCGTCGGGGTCCTCGACGAAACCGTAGCGCGCGACCGTGCCGAAGGTGACGGGGTCGCGCGCGACGCTCCCGCCGCGCGCGACGATTTCCTGCATCGCCAGGTCGGCATCGTCGATCTGGACGGTGAGGTAGCGGAACGCCAGGCCGACGAAATCGTTGCAGGGCCGCCCGCCCGGTCCGGGTGTGACGAACAGCAGCGTGTCGCCGCAGCGCGCCACGTCGTCGGCGACGCGCTCGAACGCCATCGCCTCGGTGTAGAAGCGCATCAGCCGCGCGGTGTCCGGCGTGCGCACCGTGATGCCGATGCCCACCACGCCGTCGGTGCCGCTCGGCACCACGCGAACGGTGTCGCCGTCCGGGTGCCGGCCTTCGTAGCGGCGGGCATCGGGGCCCGCGATCGTCAGGCCCACGTAGCCCGTCGGCGGCTGCTCGGGCAGTGGCGTGGGGTAGTGGTTCACCTTGACGACGGAGCCGTGGGCGTCGTAGCGGTGCTGGACGGTGCCGTTGCCGAAGTCGAGCTCATGGTCGAGGCGCAGACCCACGGTGTCCGACCAGAAGCTGCGCTGCTGCGCGATCTGGTTGGTGAACAGGCCGATGTCCAGGTGCGGCTTGAGCAGGCGCATGAGCCGGTCCCTTCAGGCGGTCAGCGTATCGAGCGCCTGGTTGTCGATCGCCTGGTGCGCGCCACCGGTGATCATGTGCGCGAACAGGCGGTCGCCCCGCTCCGTGCGCTTGACGATCACCGTCGCGGCGATCGCGACCGCGAGCACCGCGAAGCTGTAGTGCCGGTAGTCGTCCATCGCATGGTCGAAGCTGTAGTCCTGCACGCCGTGGGCGCAGAGTGCCTCGTGGTAGCCGGCGAGCAGCGAGCGTTCGTGCTTGCGGCGCGTGTCGCGGTCGAACGCCCCCCCCAGGAAATAGGCGGTGTCCATGCCGGTCCCGAGGAAGTTGCTGGTCTGCCAGTCGACGATCGCGACCCGGCCTCCCGCGGGATGGAACAGCATGTTGTCGGGCCGGAAGTCGCAGTGCGAGTAGCACTTCGGCAGCGGCCGCGGCCGGTTCCAGTGCGCGTGGTGGCGGACGTAGCGCTCGCAGACATCGGTGACCTCGGCGGACAGCATGCCGTCGTAGGTGCGCTTGAAGTAGTCCCACGACGACTCGATCAGCTCGGTGGTGTAGAAGCCCTGCGCGCCTTCGGGCACGTAGAGCCAGGGCTGCTTCATCAGCTCGAGGTCGTTCCAGTACGCTGCATGGAGCCGGGCCGCCTCCGACAGCGCACGGCGTGCCTCGTCGACGCTGCAGCCGCGCATCTGGTCACCGGGCAGGGCCGGCGCCAGGTCTTCGAACAGCAGCACGAAATCGTTGGCGGCATCGATCTCCGCGACGTAGGTACGCGGCACGTGGATGCCGGCCTTCGCGGCCGCCTCCCGGTAGAACATGACCTCCGAGCGGTAGAAGCCCATCGACCGCCCGGTCTCCGCCGCCGTGGCATTGGCGGACGGGAACTTGCCGACCACCGACTTCGGCGCGTCGGGCGGCGGCGTGCCGGCGTATTCGAGATGGAAGCGCCGGGTCTCGCCGAGCTGTCCGGTACCCACCGACTCCATCACCAGTCCGGCGACCCGGGCGTTCACGCCACCGGCGGCCAGCGCGGCCGTGATCCACGCAGGGGTCACCGCCTCGGGCGGCACGATGGCAACGGGTTGGCTCATGGGGCGGGTCTCCTCCGGAATGCTCGGTGCAGAGCCTAGGGCGCCCTCCTGCCGAAAGATGGCTCATACAGGACATCGGTCTTGCCCAGACATGACAGGCGCAAGACGCACGCCTGCGGCTATCCTCGTCCCGATGCAGCACATCCTCACGGCCACGGGGGTCTCGAAGATCTACCGCTCGGGCTTCCACGCGCTCAAGGGCGTCGACCTGGCGATCCGCCCCGGCGAGATCTTCGCGCTGCTGGGGCCCAACGGCGCCGGCAAGACCACGCTGATCAGCATCGTCTGCGGCATCGTCAACGCGAGCACCGGCCGCATCGTCGTCGACGGGCACGACATCGTTCGCGACTACCGCGCCGCGCGCTCGCTGATCGGCCTCGTGCCCCAGGAGCTGACCACCGACGCCTTCGAATCGGTGTGGAACACGGTGTCCTTCAGCCGCGGCCTGTTCGGCAAGCCGCCGAACCCGGCGCACATCGAGAAGGTGCTGAAGGCGCTGTCGTTGTGGGACAAGAAGGACAGCAAGATCATGGCGCTGTCGGGCGGCATGAAGCGGCGGCTGATGATCGCCAAGGCGCTGTCTCACGAGCCGCGCATCCTCTTCCTGGACGAGCCCACCGCCGGCGTCGACGTGACGCTGCGACGCGACATGTGGCAGCTGGTGCGCGAGCTGCGCGCCACCGGCGTGACCATCATCCTGACCACGCACTACATCGAGGAAGCCGAGGAGATGGCCGACCGCATCGGCGTGATCAACAAGGGCGAACTGATCCTCGTCGAGCAGAAGACCGAATTGATGCGCAAGCTCGGCCGCAAGCAGCTGACGCTGCAGCTGGCGGAGCGGCTGGCGCAGGTGCCGCCCGCGCTGGCCGCCTACGCGCTCGCGCTGTCGGCCGACGGCCTGGAGCTGACCTACACCTACGACGCGCAGAGCGGGCGCGCCGGCATCGCCGCGCTGCTGGACGCGCTGAGCGGGCTGGGGATCGCCTTCAAGGACCTGCACACGACGCAGAGTTCTCTGGAAGACATCTTCGTCGGCCTGATCGAGGACAACAACCCATGAGCATGAACCTGCACGCCGTGCGCGCCATCTACCGCTTCGAGATGGCGCGCGCCTGGCGCACGCTGATGCAGAGCGTGATCTCGCCGGTGATCTCCACCTCGTTGTACTTCGTGGTGTTCGGCGCTGCGATCGGTACGCGCATTCCCGAAGTGGACGGCATCAGCTACGGCGCCTTCATCGTGCCGGGGCTGGTGATGCTGTCGCTGCTGACGCAGAGCATCTCGAATGCGTCGTTCGGCATCTATTTCCCCAAGTTCACCGGCACGATCTACGAGCTGCTGTCGGCGCCGGTCTCGGCCTTCGAGATCGTGCTGAGCTACGTGGGCGCCGCGGCCACCAAGTCCGTCGTGCTCGGGCTCATCATCCTGGCCACCGCCTGGCTGTTCGTGCCGCTGCGCATCGAGCACCCGGTCTGGATGCTGCTGTTCCTGGTGCTGACGGCGGTGACCTTCAGCCTGTTCGGCTTCATCATCGGCATCTGGGCCGACGGCTTCGAGAAGCTGCAGGTGGTGCCGTTGCTGATCGTCACGCCGCTCACCTTCCTGGGCGGCAGCTTCTATTCGATCAGCATGCTGCCGCCGTTCTGGCAGACGGTGGCACTGTTCAACCCGGTGGTCTACCTGGTGAGCGGCTTCCGCTGGAGCTTCTATGGCACGGCCGACGTCCACATCGCGCTGAGCCTGGGCGTGACCTTCGCATTCCTCGCCGGGTCACTGGCCGTCGTGGCCTGGATCTTCCGGACCGGCTACCGGCTGAAGGCCTGACGAGGCCTGTGCGTCAGCCCGCGGCCGGGCCGTCGATCAGCACCGCCCGGAAGTCGTTCACGTTGGTCAGCGTCGGGCCGGTGACGACCGAGTCGCCCAGCGCCTGGAAGAAGCCGTGGCCGTCGTTGTCGTCGAGGCTGGCGCGCGGGTTCAGGCCCAGGGCCCAGGCGCGCGCCAGCGTGTCGGGTGCCGCGCAGGCGCCGGCGATCTCCTCGACACCATCGACGCCATCGGTGTCGCCCGCGATCGCATGCACGCCGGGCAGGCCGTCCAGCGCGATGGCGAGCGACAGCAGGAACTCGACGTTGCGGCCGCCGCGGCCCCGGCCCTTCAAGGTGACCGTGGTCTCGCCGCCCGAGAGCAGCACGCAGGGCGGGCGGAACGGCTGGCCGTGCAGCGCCACCTGCCTTGCGATGCCGGCGATCGTCTTGCCGACCTCGCGCGCCTCGCCCTCGAGGCTGTCGCCCAGGATGTAGGGCGTGATGCCGGCGTCGCGCGCGACCTTCGCCGCCGCCTCGAGCGCGATCTGCGGCGCGGTGATGAGGCGTGTTTCGCTGCGGGCGAGGCGGGGATCGTGCGGCTTGACGGTCTCGCCGGCGCCGCTCTCGAGCAACGCGCGCACCCTCGGCGGCAACGCGATCCGGTAGCGCTGCACGATCGCCAGCGCGTCGGCGCAGGTGGTCGGGTCCGCCACGGTCGGGCCTGATGCGATGTCGATCGGCTTGTCGCCCGGCACGTCGGAGATCAGCAGGCTCACGAGCCGGGCCGGGTGGCAGGCGGCAGCCAGCCGCCCACCCTTCAGCGCTGACAGGTGCCTGCGCACGCAATTCATCTCGGAGATCGTCGCGCCGCTCTCCAGCAGCGCGGTGTTGACGGCCTGCTTGTCGGTCAGCGTGAGCCCGGGGCCCGGCGCCACCAGCAGCGACGAGCCGCCGCCGGAGATGAGCGCGATCACCAGGTCATCGGCGCGCAGACCGCTCACCAGCGCGCGGATGCGTTCGGCCGCGCGCAGCCCGGCCGCGTCGGGCACCGGGTGGGCGGCCTCGACGATCTCGATGCGCTCGCAGGGCACGCCGTAGCCGTAGCGGGTGACCACCAGCCCCTGCAGCGGGCCGTCCCAGTGCTGCTCCAGCGCGCGGGCCATCGCGGCCGAGGCCTTGCCCGCGCCGATCACGAAGGTGCGGCCGGCCGGCTTCTCGGGCAGGTGGGCCGGCAGGCACAGCGCCGGCTGGGCCGCGGCCACGGCCGCGTCGAACAGCGCGCGCAGCAGGGGCCGGCGGTCGCCGTTGTTCGGAGCGCTCACACTCGCTCAGGCCGAGGCCACGTCGTGGCCCGCCATCAGCTCCAGCGCCCGCACCAGCGCGGAGTGGTCGAGGTCGGCCATGCCGTTGGCGGCGCAGGCCTGCATCAGCTGCGCCGCGCTGGCGGTCTGCGGCAGCGACACGCCGAGTTCGCGCGCGCCCTGCAGCGCGAGGCCCAGGTCCTTCTGGTGCAGCTTGATGCGGAAGCCCGGCGCGAACGTGCGCTTGATCATGCGTTCACCATGCACCTCGAGGATGCGGCTGGCCGCGAAGCCGCCCATCAGCGCCTGGCGCACCTTGGCCGGGTCGGCGCCGGCCTTGCTGGCGAACAGCAGCGCCTCGCCGACCGCCGCGATGTTGAGCGCGACGATGATCTGGTTGGCCACCTTGGTGGTCTGGCCGTCGCCGTTGCCGCCGACCAGCGTGATGTTCTTGCCCATCGTCTCGAGCAGCGGGCGCACGCGCTCGAACACCGCCGGGTCGCCGCCGCACATGATGGTGAGCGACGCGGCCTTGGCCCCCACTTCGCCGCCGGACACCGGCGCGTCGATGTAGTCGGCGCCCAGCGCGTTGATCCGCTGCGCGAACGCCTTGGTGGCCATCGGCGAGATCGAGCTCATGTCGACGACGACCTTGCGCGTGCCGCCGGCGCCGTCCGAGAGCCCCGCGGCAATACCGTTGTCGCCGAACAGCACCGCCTCGACGTCGGGCGTGTCGGGCACCATGGTGAACACCACCTCCGCTTTGCGCGCCACGTCGGCCGCGTTGGCGCATGCCTGCGCGGCCGAGGCGGCGATCGCCTCGGGCAGCTTGCCGCGGGTGTGGACGAACAGCGTGTGGCCGGCGGCCGCCAGGTGCAGCGCCATCGGCGCGCCCATGATGCCCAGGCCGATGAATCCGATCTTCATGGTGTGGTCCTTCTTTGCTTGGGGATCAATAGCCTTGCGCGCTGCCCGGCGCCGGGCGCGCGCGCATCTTCGCGACCACCTGCTGCGCGCCCGCGGCCATCAGTCGCGCGTCGGAGCTCACGGTCACGAACTGGAAGCCCTTGGCGATGCGCGCGAGCGCCGCCTCGGGGCTGCCGTTGTGGATGGCGGCCACCACACCGTGCGCCTTGGCGCGCGCCAGGATGTGGTCGATCGCCTGCGCCACCGGCGGATCGACGTCGTCGAAGGTCGGGGTGCAGCCGAGCGCCAGCGACAGGTCCGACGGGCCGATGTAGATCGCGTCCAGGCCCTCGACCGACAGGATCGCGTCCAGGTTGTCGAGCGCCTGCGCGGTCTCGATCATCGCGAAGGTGACGATGGTGTCGTTGGCATGCTGCGCGTAGTCGGCGCCGCCGTACAGCAGCGCGCGCACCGGTCCGAAGCTGCGCGTGCCGCGCGGCGCGTAGTGGGTCCAGGCCACCAGCTTCTGCGCGTCCTCGCGGGTGTTGACCATCGGGCAGATCACGCCGTAGGCGCCAGCGTCCAGCGTCTTCATCAAGACGCCGGGCTCGAGCCAGGGCACGCGCACCACCGGCACGGTGGCCGTGGTGGAGAGGGCCTGCAGCATCGGGACCATCGCCTGGTAGTCGACCACACCGTGCTGCAGGTCGATGGTGAGTGCGTCCCAGCCCTGGTGGGCCATGGTCTCGGCCGAGAAGCTGTTGGGGATGGCGAGCCAGCCGTTCAGGGCGGCGCCGCCACTCTTCCAGATCTCGCGCAGGCGGTTGGGTCTCATGGTCTTCCTCTCGGCGTTGGATGGTTCGTTCGTTGGTTGATCGATCAGTCCAGCGGCGCAGCCGTCACCAGCCGGCCCTCGGCGAAGAACAGCGCGAGGTTGTCCAGCACGCGCTGGCCCATTGCCTGGCGCGTCTCGCGCGTGGCGCTGCCGATGTGCGGCAGCAGCACCACGTTGTCCAGCGCCAGCAGCTCCGCCGGCACCTGCGGCTCGTGCTCGAACACGTCGAGCGCCGCCCCGGCGATGCGTCGTTCGACCAGCGCGCTCACCAGCGCCGCCTCGTCGATGACGGAGCCGCGCGAGACGTTGACGAGGAAGCCTTCGGGGCCGAGCGCGTCGAGCACCGCCGCGTCGACGAGGTGGCGCGTGCCGGCGCCCCCGGCGGCGATGACGACCAGGAAGTCGGCCCAGCCCGCCAGCGCCACCAGCGAGGGCTCGTGCGGCCAGGGCGCGTCGGCGACCGGCCGGCGCGCGTGGTAGCGGATCGCCATGTCGAAACCGAGCGCGCGCCGGGCGATGGTGCGGCCGATGCGACCCAGCCCGACGATGCCGAGCTTCGCGCCGCTGACGCGGCGCCCGAGCGGAAAGGCCGGCACGCCGGGCGCTCCCCAGCGGCCGGCACGCACGTGACGGTCGGCCTCGGGCGTGCGGCGCGCCACGTCGAGCAGCAGGGCCATCGCGAGATCGGCCACGCAGTCGTTCAGCACGTCGGGCGTGTAGCCGACGGCGATGCCACGCCGCGCAGCCGCCGCGAGGTCGATCTTGTCGAGCCCCACACCGAAGCTCGAGATCACGCGCAGCGACGGCAGCGCGTCGATCAGCGCCGCATTCGCACCGGTGCCGCCGGCCGAAGTGACCAGGCCCACGAACTCGGCGCCGCGCGCCGCCAGGAAGGCTTGCGGGTCGGCCTCGTCGGCCAAGCGGTGCAGTTCGTAGTCCGCAGCCAGCCGCGTCTCCAGCCAGGGCAGCAGGCGACCGATCTGCAGCACGCGGGGCTTCGTGGTCGTCATTCGATCTTCACTCCACCCTGGGCGACCACCCCTGCCCAGTTCTTGCGCTCGCGCTCGAAGAAGGTGGCGAACTCGGCGGGCGTCATCGTGTAAACCTCGGCGCCCTGCGACACCAGGCGCTCGCGCACCTCGGGCGAACGGATGATGCGCGACAGCTCGGCCGCCACCTTGGCCACCACCGCGGGCGGCGTGGCCGCCGGCATCAGCACACCCTGCCAGGTGCCCGACTCGAAGCCCTTCACGCCCTGCTCGGCGATGGTCGGCACGTTGGCCAGCAGCGGCACGCGCGTGGCCTTGGAGACGCCCAGAACCTTCAGCTTGCCCGCCTGCACCTGCGGCAGCGTCGCCAGCATGCCGTTCATCAGCACCTGGGTCTGGCCGGCCACCGTGTCGCCGATCGCCTGGGCGCCGCCCTTGTAGGGGATGTAGGTCCAGTTGGCCTTCGTCGCCTTCTCGACGGCCACGCCGGCCAGGTGCGGCGCACTGCCGATGGCGGTGACAGCGAAGTTCAGCGGCTCCTTGTGCGACAGCGCCACCAGTTCCTGCAGGTTGTTGGCCTTGACCGACGGATGCACCACCAGCAGGTGCGGCGAGTAGGCCAGCATGCCGACGCCGCGCAGGTCCTTGCTCGGATCGAAGGGCAGCTTGGCATAGACCGAGGCGGTGATCGCCAGCGCGCCCACGTCGCACAGCAGCAGCGTGTGGCCGTCGTTGGCCTTGGCGACGAAATCGGTGCCGGTGTTGCCGTTGGCGCCCGGTTTGTTCTCGACGATCACCGTCTGCTTCAGCGCCTCGGACAACGGCCCCGAGATCGCGCGGGCGATGATGTCCGACGAACCGCCGGGCGAATAAGGCACGACGATGCGGATCGTCTGGGTAGGCCAGGCCTGGGCCTGAGCGCCACCGGCGGCCAGCGCCATCGCGGCGGCCAGGGTACGGACAAAGATGCGTCGAATCATCGGGGTCTCCTCGGTCGTTGAGCGGATCGGGTCGCGCAGCGATTGCGCCTCACTAGTTGTACGTCATCGTACAACATAGGCCGACGGCGTCAACTGGGAATTGCCCTCGGATCGTTCAGCCGCGGGCGGCCCCGCTGCTGCCCTCACCCACCGAAGCCGCCGCGCTGGCCCGACGCCGACGCTCGCGGCTGTTGGCCAGGTGGGTGCGCATCGCGGCGCGGGCCGCCTCGGCATCCTGGCTGACGATGGCGTCGTAGATGCTCTCGTGCTCGCCATTGACGCGGCGCAGGTAGTCGCGCCGCGCCGCGCTCTCGGCCTCCGGCGCGTCCAGGCGCGCGCGCGGGATGATCATCGAGCCCAGCGTGCCCATCAGTTCGGCGAAATGGTGGTTCTGCGTCGCGCGCGCCACCTCCAGATGGAACTGGAAATCGGCGCCCACCGCATCGCGGCCCGCCTCCACCGCGTCGGCAAAGGCGTCGAGCGCCCCCCGCATCGTCGCCAGGTTGTCGGTGCTGCGGCGCAGCGCCGCCAGGCCCGCGGCCTCGGTCTCGACGCCGATGCGCAGTTCCAGCACGGCGATCACGTCGCGCAGCGTCGCGAACTGCTCCGGCGCGATGCGGAACGGCACCGCGTCGCCCAGCCCGGCGACGAAGGTGCCGACACCGTGCCGCGTGGCCACCAGCCCGCCGGCCTGCAGCTTGGAGATCGCCTCGCGCACCACGGTACGGCTGACACCGAACTCCGCCATGATCGCCGCCTCGGTGGGCAACTTGGCACCGGGGGCCAGGCGGCCGTCGCGAATGCGGTCGCCCAGCGCGTCGACCAGTTCGAGCGCAAGGGTGCGGGGGCGGCGGCGCGGTGCGAAAGGCATGTCCATGTCGGCAAGGCCCGGAAACGGCCGCCTCGGCGGCTGGTGGGGATGATTCGGCATCAGTTGTATGACAACCGATGATCAAAAGCAAGTGATGGCGACATCATCGCCGACAGCACCTCGGCCGGCACCCCCGCTCAGCGGACCATGCAGGGCCGCTTCGGGTCGAAGGTCCAGTTCGGGATCAGCGACTGCATCGCCACCGCGTCGTCGCGCGCGCCCAGGCCGTGCTCGAGGTAGAGGCGGTGGGCCTTCTCGACCTCGGCCATGTCGAGCTCGATGCCCAGGCCCGGCCGCTTCGGCACCTGCACATGGCCGCCGACGATCTGCAGCGGCGCCTTCGTCAGGCGCTGGCCGTCCTGCCAGATCCAGTGCGTGTCGATCGCGGTCACGCGGCCCGGCGCCGCGGCGCCGACGTGCGTGAACATCGCCAGCGAGACGTCGAAGTGGTTGTTGGAATGCGAGCCCCAGGTCAGGCCCCAGTCGCGGCAGGTCTGGGCCACGCGCACCGAGCCGGCCATGGTCCAGAAATGCGGGTCGGCCAGCGGGATGTCGACCGACTGCAGCGACAGCGCGTGCGTGAGCTGACGCCAGTCGGTGGCGACCATGTTGGTCGCGGTCGGCAGGCCGGTGGCACGGCGGAACTCGGCCATCACCTCGCGGCCCGAGTAGCCTTCCTCGGCGCCGCAAGGGTCCTCGGCATAGGCGACCACGCCGTGCAGGTCGCGCATCAGGCGCACCGCATCCTTCAACAGCCAGCCGCCGTTCGGGTCGAGCGTGACGCGGGCCTCGGGGAAGCGCGCGTGCAGCGCCCTCACCGCCTCGACCTCGGCCTCGCCGGCCAGCACGCCGCCCTTGAGCTTGAAGTCGTTGAAGCCGTAGCGAGCGCGCGCCGCCTCGGCGAGCCGCACCACCGCCTCGGGCGTCATCGCCGCCTCGTGGCGCAGGCGCTGCCAGTCGTCGGCGTCGGCCGGCTCGCCGGCGGGCGTCGCGTACGGCAGGCCGGTCTTGCTGCGGTCGCCGACGAAGAACAAATAGCCGAGCATCTCGACCGACTCGCGCTGCTGGCCTTCGCCGAGCAGTGCCGCAACCGGCAGTTCCAGGTGCTGACCCAGCAGATCGAGCAGCGCCGCCTCGACGGCGGTGACGACGTGGATGGTGGTGCGCAGGTCGAAGGTCTGCAGCCCTCGGCCGCCGGCGTCGCGGTCGGCGAAACGCTCGCGCACCGTACGCAGCACGCGCTGCACGTCGCCGACCGGCTGGCCGACGACCAGCGAACGCGCGTCTTCCAGCGTCTGGCGGATCTTCTCGCCGCCCGGCACCTCGCCGACGCCGCTGCGCCCGGCGTTGTCGCTCAGGATCACCAGGTTGCGGGTGAAGAACGGCCCGTGCGCGCCGCTCAGGTTCATCAGCATCGAGTCGCGCCCCGCGACCGGGATGACGCGCATCGCAGTGACACGCGGCGTAGAAGACAAGGTGGCGTTAGGCATCGTGGTCCGGTCAAGGGAGAGTCATCCAGCAGACGCCGCGGGTCCGGCTCCGCCGGCCCGCCAGCGTCGCCCCCTCGAGGGGGAGCGCCGAAGGCGCAACGGGGGTGGGTGATTCAGTCTGCGGTGATCTTGCGCGTCTCGATCACGTTCTTCCAGCGCGCGTACTCGGCCTGCTGGAAGGCGGCGAACTGCTCCGGCGTGTTGGCCACCACCTCGATGCCGATCTCGGCGAGCTTCTGCTTCACCTGCGGATCGTTGAGCGCGGCGACGAGCGCGGCGTGCAGCCTGCCCTTCACGTCGGCCGGCAGTCCCTTGGGCGCGGCGACCGCCTGCCACGAGTAGACGTCCACGCCCTTCACGCCGCTCTCGACCAGCGTCGGCACGTTCGGCAGCACCGCCGAGCGCTTGTCGCCGGTGACCGCGATGGCGCGCAGCTTGCCCGCGTTGATGTGCTGCAGCACGGCGTTGACGTTCTGGAACGAGGCATCGACCTGGCCGCCCAGCAGGTCCTGGATCGCCGGCGCGCCGCCCTTGTACGGGACATGCGTGCCGCTCGTGCCGGTCTGCAGCCAGAACAGTTCGGCGGTCAGGTGATCGGGCGAACCGTTGCCCGAGGACGCGAGCGTCATCTTGCCGGGCTCCTTCTTCGCGGCGGCGATCACGTCGGCCACGGTCTTCAGCGGCGAGGCCGCGGGCACCACCAACACGTTGGGCGCCTGCACCGCGACGGTCAGCAGGTCGAAGTCCTTCAGCGCGTCATAGGGCATGCCCTTGATCAGGTGCGGCGCGATGACGAACGGGCCCAGCGAGGACAGCAGCAGCGTGTAGCCGTCGGGCGCCGCGCGCTTGACCTGCCCGGCACCGATGGTGCCGGTGGCGCCGGCCTTGTTGTCGACGATGAAGGTCTGGCCCAGCTGCTCCTGCAGCTTGGGCGCGATGGCACGCGCCAGCGTGTCGGTCGAGCCGCCCGGCGGGAAGGGCACGACGATCGTCACCGGCTTGTCGGGCCAGGCCGCGGCCTGCGCGGCAAAGGGGCCCAGCGCGGCGAGCGCGAGGCACAGCGTGGTCAGCAGCTTGTTCATCGAAACAGTCTCCTTGTGAGCCAGAGCGCCATTTGGTAGCGCTATCTTCTTGCAATGGTAGCGCTACCTTTTTGGATTGCAAGACACCACAGATGCGCGAAAACCCTGATCAGCTGCTGCCGCGCTCGATGACGCGGAAACCCAGGTCGACGACCTTCTCGCCCGTGGCCCGGCCGTCGGCCCGGTCGACGATGAAGCGCGCCGCACGCTGGCCGATGCCGGTGCCGTCGATGCGCACCGTGCTGAGCGCGGGCTGCGTGTCGGCGGCGAAGCCCAGGTCGCCGAAGCCGACCACCGCCAGTTGCTGCGGCACGGCGATGCCACGCGCGGCGGCCTCGATCAGCACACCCAGCGCCAGCATGTCGGAGCTGCAGAACACCGCATCGACCTCGGGCCACTCGGCCAGCAGGCGTGCCAGGCCGGTGCGGCCGCTGCCCAGGGTGGTGGGCGCGGGCACGCGCAGCACCGGGATCTCGGCCGCGTCGCGCACCAGGCCCAGCCGCAACGCCTCGTCCACGAAGCCGCGGTTGCGGCGCAGCGCGCGCTCGTCGTCGGCGCTCAGCAGCGCCGGGCGGCGCCGGCCCTTGGCGTGCAGGTGGCGGGCCACGGCGGCAGCCGCTTCCGTATGGGAGAAACCGACCAGCATGTCGATCGGCGTCGGCGTCAGGTCCCAGGTCTCGACGACCGGGATGCCGCTCGCCAGCAGGCGGCGCCGGCCCTCCGGCGAATGCAGGATGCCGGTCAGCACGATGCCGTCGGGGCGCCGGCCGATGATGGCCTCGAGCAGCGCGTCCTCGCGCGACTCGGCATAGCCGCTCTGGCCGAGCATCAGCTGGTAGCCGGCGTCGGCAAGGGCCGAGGTCAGCGACTGCACCATCTCCATGAACACCGGCCCGGCGATCGTCGGCACGACGGCCGCGACGAGCCGGCTGCGCGCCGACGCCAGGCCGCCGGCGAGCCGGTTCGGCACGTAGCCGGTGCGCGCCACCGCCTCGCGCACGCGCGCCAGCTTCTCGGGCGCCACCTGGTCGGGCGTGTTCAGCGCGCGCGAGGCCGTGATCGGCGAGACCCCGGCGATGCGCGCCACGTCACCGAGCGTGATGCCGCCGCCGCGGCGTGAACGGCGGGGAACGGTGACGTCGGGCGTGTCCATTCGCCGAGTGTATTGGAGATGACAACGCTACCAAAACCTGCGGCGCAGGGCCCACCCGCCCACCGCAGCCGCGGCGCCGGGAACAGGACTCACGCCGTCAGGCCGCCAGCTTGTGCGGCTCGACAGGCACCGCGGGGTCGACCGTCCGGCTCTCGATCACGCCAGTGGGCTTCAACATGAAGCAGGCCAGCGCCGGCAGCAGGATCAGCGCGCCCAGCATGTTCCAGAGGAACATGAAGGCGAGCAGGAGGCCCATGTCGGCCTGGAACTTGATGTCCGAGAACGCCCAGGTCGCCACGCCCAGGGCCAGCGTCAGCCCCGTCAGCATCACCACCTTGCCGGTGAACAGCAGCGCCCCGTAGTAGGCCTCGGCCAGCGTGTGGCCGGCGCGCAGCCGGGCCAGCATCACCGACAGGATGTACAGCGCGTAGTCCACGCCGATGCCCACGCCGAGCGCGATGACCGGCAGCGTCGCGACCTTGACGCCGATGCCCAGCATGACCATCAGCGCCTCGGCCAGCAGCGAGGTCAGCATCAGCGGCAGCACCGCCACCACCACGGCCCGCCAGGACCGGAAGGTCACGAAGCACAGCACCACCACGGCGCCGTAGACCAGCGCCAGCATCTCGTACCAGGCCCGCTGCACGACGATGTTGGTCGCCGCCTCGATGCCGGCGCTGCCGGCGGCCAGCAGGAAGCGCGCCTCGTCCGAGTCGTGCCGCGCCTTGAAGGCCTCGACCGTCTCGACCACGCGGCCGAGCGTCGCCGCCTTGTGGTCCTTGAGGTAGACGTAGAGCGGCAGCAGGTCGCAACTCGCCGGCAGCAGCTCGCGCGGCGCATAGGTGAGCAGCGTGCCGAGCGCGGCCTCGTTCGGCACCAGCTCGTACCACTTGAGATTGCCCTCGTTGTAGCCCACCGAGGACAGCTTCGCGAGCGCGGGGGCCGAGCTGGTGGAGTCGACGCCGGGCAATTGCTCCAGCGCCCACGCCAGTTCGTCGATGCGCGAGACCACCGGATAGCGCACGCAGCCCTTGTCCTCGGTCTTGACCATCACCACCAGGATGTCGGCGCTGGCGGCGTAGTTGGCGACCATGAAGGCGCTGTCGCGGTTGTAGCGCGACTCGGGGCGCAGCTCCGGCGCGCCGGGGTCCAGGTCACCGATCTGCAGGTGCAGGCTCGCCGCGAAACCCAGCACCGCCAGCCCGGCCGACACGGCGATCGCACCCAGCGCCCACCGGCGTTCGGTGAAGCGCACCAGCGAGTGCCAGAGAACGTGCCGTCCGGCCCCGGCGCTGTCCGCCACCTCGGTGCGCAGGCTGCGCTCGGCTGCCTTGCGACTGACGCCGGTGTAGGACAGCAGCACCGGCAGCAGGATCAGGTTGGTGAAGATCAGCACGCCGACGCCGAGGCTCGCCGCGAGCGCGAGCTCCTTGATCACCGGGATGTCGATCACCAGCAGCACCGCGAAGCCCACCGCATCGGCCAGCAGCGCCGTCAGGCCGGCGAGGAAGAGGCGGCGGAAGGTGTAGCGGGCCGCCACCAGCTTGTGCGTGCCGCGGCCGATGTCCTGCATGATGCCGTTCATCTTCTGCGCGCCATGGCTCATGCCGATCGCGAACACCAGGAAGGGCACCAGCATCGAGAACGGATCGAGCCGGAAGCCCAGCGTGGGCAGCAGGCCGAGCTGCCACACCACCGCCACCAGCGAGACCGACACCACCAGCAGCGTGCTGCGCAGGTCGCGGCTGTACGCGTAGACCATCGCCGCGGCGATCACGATCGCGGCGGCGAAGTACTTCAGCACCTCCGCCAGCCCGTCGATCAGGTCACCGATGATCTTGGCGAAGCCGGTGATGTGGATGCGGATCGTGTCCGACTCGTGCTTCGCGCGCAGGGCTTCGACCTGGCGCGCGAACTCGGCGTAGTCGAGCGCCTGGCCGGTCGCCTCGATGCGGCTGAGCAGCGGCACGTAGATGATGCTGGACTTGAAGTCGTTCGCGACGAGCTGCCCGATCTGCCCCGAGCGCTCGATGTTGGAGCGCACCTTCTGCAGCGCCTGCGGCGATCCGTCGTAGTCCTCGGAGATCACCGTGCCGCCTTCGAGGCCCTCCTCGGTGACCGCCGTCCAGCGCACCGCCGGGGTCCACAGCGACTTCATGTAGGCACGGTCCACGCCGGGCAGCAGGAACACCTCGTCGTTGATCCTGGCGAGCGTCTCGAGGTAGGTCTTGTCGTAGATGTCGCCCGAGGTCGTCTCGACCGCGATGCGCACCGAATTGCCCAGGCCGCTGAGCTTGCCGCGGTACTCGAGGAAGTTGATCACGTAGGGATGCGTGGTCGGGATCATCTTCTCGAAGCTGGCATTCAGCTGCAGCTTGCCGGCCTGCCAGCCGAGCAGCAGCGTGACCAGCAGGCAGGCGATGACGACGAGCGGGCGGAAGTTGAAGAACGCGCGTTCGAGCAGCGTGCCCGAGCGGCGGTCGAAGTCTTCGACGCGCGCGATCACGGGATGCGGGTCGAGGCTGGAGTCTGCGTGCATGGCATTCGTCGGTGAGAGAACAGCGTCGCGGCGTCAGCGGGCAGCGACCGGGGCAGTCAGGTCCAGGCGCTGCGGGCCGCGCAGTCCGGCCAGCGCGAGGGCGCCGTCCTGCGTCGGCACCAGGCCCGTGATCGGCGGCTGCTGCGGCCCGCCGCGGCGCTGGAAGCTGCGGCCCTGGTCACGGCTGATCAACAGGTCGCCGGCCGAGCTGCCGAGCACCAGCGTGCCGTCGGCCAGTTCGGCGGCCCCGCTGATCGAGACGGGCAGCTCGGTGCTCGCCTGCGTCCAGCTCGAGCCGCGGTCGGCCGACACGTAAGCCGCGCCGCGCAGCCCGTACACCAGCAAGCGATCGCCGCGCGTGGCCAGCAGGCCGAACCAGCTGCCCTTGTAGGGCGACTCGAGCACGGCAAAGTCCCGGCCCCCGTTGTCGGAGCGCAGCAGCAGGCCCTGCTCGCCGGCCATCACGATCGAACGGCCGCTGACGGCGATGCCGTAGAGGTGCAGGGATTTCGGGTTGGGCAGCCGCGCGCTCAGCGGGACCCAGGTCGCACCGCCGTCCTCGGTGGTGAGCGCAAGGTTGTAGGCGCCGACGACGATGCCGCGCTTCGCGTCCTGGAAATGCAGGGCGAGGAAGGGCTTGTCGGGGCCGTCGTCGGCGAGCAGCTGCACGTAATCGAGATAGGCCGGCGCGGCCGCTGCGTCGGCTCGCGCCGACTGCTCGAACAGCGCCGGCAGCTGCAGCCCGTCGAGCTGCTTGGTCCAGGTCTCGCCGCCGTCGCCGGAATGCAGCACCACGCCGAGATGCCCCACGGCCCATCCGTGGCGTTCGTCGACGAACTGCACCGCCGTCAGGCTGGTCTGCACCGGCGTGGCCGCCTGGCGCCAGCTGGCGCCGCGGTCGTCGGAGAGCAGCACGATGCCGCGCTCCCCGACGGCGACCAGCCGCTGCCCGGCGACCGCCATCGCGAGCATCGTGGACGACAGCGCTCGGGGCGACTGGAGCGCCGCTTGCTGCAGCACGCCGAAGCGCTGCGCCCCGGCCGTCGCGGCGCTGCCCGGGAGGGTGGCGATCGCCAGGCACAGCGTGCAGGCGAGCGCGATCAGCGAGCGCGATGAAGACATCGGCAGACCCCTGGATATCTAGAGAAGCAGAAGAAAAAGACGGCCCGGCCGGACCCCGTGGGTGCCTGTTGCTGCCGGACCGAAGCGAGGAGACCTCAGCGCGCCCCGGTGGCGATGGCCTCGGGGCTCAACATGGCTTCGTTGAGCTGCTTCGGCACCTCCGGAACGGGGAAGTGCTGCGGCAGGTCGTTGAAGTTGCAGTTGTAGTAATACTGGCCGGTCAGCAGGTTGATGATTCCCCACTGCACCGTGCTGACGACGGCGGGAATGTCGGGTGCCAGGTAGGGCAGCGTGTACTGCAGGTGGTAGAGCTGCCCCTGCGCATCCCAGTGGTCGGCCATGACCATCTTCCAGCCGTCCTCGTCGATGTAGTAGCGGCGCTTGGTCATCACATGGCGCTTGCCCGGCAGCAGCGTCGCCTCGACGACCCACACGCGATGCAGCTCCCAGCGCACGTGGTCGGGGTTCAGGAACTTCGGCGTCACCAGCTCGTCGACCTTGGCCAGTGCCGTCTTGTTGGAGTTGTACGGGATGTACATCTCCTGCTTGCCGACGATCTTGTACTCGTGGCGATCGATCGGACCCATGGTGCCGAAGGACTCGTCGAACAGCCCGGTGCCCGAGGTCACGGTGTCCGGCGTGTCGTAGGCGATCGAGGGTGCCTTGCGCACGCGGCGCTGGCCCACCAGGTACTGCCACACACCACGCGGCACCTTCTCCTCGTTGACGGTCTCATGCAGCAGGATCACTTCACCGGCCACCGCCGACGGATCGGACTTGACGAAGGAACCCATCTTGTAATGGGCCGGCTTGGCCAGATAGCTGTCGCGCGCGTCCTTGTAGTAGTAGGGCCACAGCCACGACATCAGCCCGGCCGACGACAGCGTGCGGTGTCCGTCGCCGGTGACCACCCAGGTGTTGAGCTGGTACTTCTGCGCCACGCCCTCCCACGCCAGCCGCGCGTTGAGCATCACCTCGATGCCGGTCTTGGGGATCGGGAACGGAATGCCGCCATAGGCATCCACGACGCCATAGCCGTTGTCGGCCACCTTCGCGGAAGTCGCGTTCCTGAAGGTGTTCTCGTAGACCCAGGCCGGCGCCGCCGCGCTGCGGTGCGTCGGGTAGACGTCGATGCGGAAGTCGGGGTACTTCTTCATCAGCGTCTTGACGCCGTCGCTCAGCTTTGCGTCGTACTGCGCGGCGTTCTTCGCCGAGATCGACGCCACCGGCTTCTCCGCCGCGAACGGGTCGGGTCTCGGCTGGCCGTTCTTCCAGCCCGGTGCCACCTTGGTGTAGCCGCCGTCCCACGCCGGGATCGAGCCGTCGGCGTTGCCGGCCTTCTCGGCACCCAGTGGCGTGAGCGTGGTCTTGAGCCTGGCGGCTTCTTCGGCGCTCACCGCGGCGAGGGCCGGCTGCGCGGCGAAGGACGCCAGCGCGAGCGCGACGGCGAACGAAATCTTGGGGTTCTTGTTCATGCCGGTCTCCATCAAAGGGCACGCTGCAGCGAGAAGGAAATGAAGTTGCGGTCCTTGTAGAACTGCTTGTAGGACAGCACCGGCGTGGGCGAGTTGGCCGGCGTGAGGAAGGTGTCCTCGCCGCCGTAGTAGCCGGTGTAGGTGAGGCCGGCCTGCCAGACGGTGCGGTAGGTCGCCTTCACGCCGATCGAGAAGTCGCCGCCCTTGGAGCTGCCGCCGTTGAAGTTGAAGATCGCCGACGAACGCCCGTAGAAGTTGTAGCCCACGCCGATCGGCAGCGAGAGGTCGATGCCGTCGACCACCTGGAAGTACGAGGGCTCGAAGATGAAGCGCAGCGCCGCGGCGTCGCGCGTGGTGTTGGGATCGAGCGCCCCCGGGTTCTTGTCGATGCTGAGCCGGCGGTTCCACGCCACCTCGCCGAGGAAGGCGCCCGCATCCCACAGCCGCGTCTCCGACAGCACGTAGATGCCGGACACCTGCGCATGCGCCGTGTTGCCGACGGCGTAGAGCGGACGGGCATCGTTGTCGGCCAGCACCCCCGGCAGCACCACCTGCGGGTCGCTCACCAGCGAGGCGTTGCGGCGGATCGAGCCCTCGAAGGCCAGGTTGAGCTGGCCGATCGAGGTCGTCGCGCTGGCGCCGTAGGTCTTGATGCCCTCGTGATAGACCTGCTGGATCGCGCCGACCCGGCCGCTCACCACGTCGGGCGCGGCCGACGGCGTGAGGTACAGCGCCGCCCCCTTGTCGTGATAGCGCGCGGCGTAGACGCCGAACTCCCATTCGCTGCCCGCCGGGGCCCAGCGGAACTGCAGGCCGCCCTGCCCCGAATTGCTGGCCTCGACGTCGGGGCCGCGCCAGAACGCCGCCGCGCCACCGCCGGGCGTGATCGGCGCGCCGACGATGAAGCGCTCGGAGCCGTCGCCGACGAAATCGAAGGCGCTGAGGTAGCTGCCGGCCGCCGGGATGATGCTCTCGCGGAACTTGAACTGGTAGTACGCGCCCAGCGTCATCTGCGGATTGATCTGCAGCACGCCGGAGACCTGCTCCACCGGCCGCAGGATCTCCTTGAACTGCGAGCTCGGCACGGTGAGCAGCTTGACCAGGTCGACCGGACCCTGCGCGGCCGCGATGCCGTTCGAACCGAAGAACAGGCTCTCGCCGTAGATCAGCGTGTGGCGCCCGAGGCGCACCGTCAGCGGCATCGAGCCGAGGTCGGCCTTTCCGAAGGCGAAGAAGTCGAGCACCTCGGCCTTGCGCCCGTGCAGTTCGCGCGTGGCATCGGTGAAGCGGTTGTAGCCGACGCTGGTGGAATTGGCCGAGGCCGGCGAGTCGTGGTCGTTGCGGCGGTTGTAGACGCTGTCGTACCACGCGGCCCCGCTGGCGCGGAAGCCCAGGCTCTTCCAGCCGACGTCGACCTCCGACAGCAGGTCGAGACGGTTCGAGATCAGCCCCTTGTCGAAGTTGCGATCGCCGTCGTCGAGGTTCACGTCCTGGAGCAGCCGCTCGGACTGGCTCTTGACGCGAAACGCATTGCTGTACTTGAAGGTGTTGTCCCAGCGCAGCTTGAGGTCCGGGTTGTCGGTCCGGATCTCGAAGGCGTGCGCCGCGCCGCCCGGCAGGCCGAACGGCAGGGCCAGGACCGCCGCGGCGGTGCAGCGCGTGCACAGCGCGCGCGACGCCGCGCACGACCGCCGAAAGGCCGATGTCGATTTCTTTCTCATCTTGTCTCCGTTGTCGATGGGTGTTGTTGACTGACGCATCACCGCCGCACTTCGTCCGGTGCGTGAGGGCGTGGATTGCAATCGCGATGCCATGCCGGAGGGCGATCGCAAGCGCTTGATTTCAAAGAGCTTCTGCCGAACTTCAGTGAAAACCCGAGCCTCTCGAAGCCCCTCGTCGCTTCGCCATTTGTCGAATCGCCGCGGGGCCGATCTCTGCATTTACAGAAGAGGCCCCGCGCGCGCGTCGCTCAGGCCGGCACGATCTCGATCGCACGCGCTTCCTCCTTGAGCAGCCTGTCCAGCACCCACAGCAACTTGCCGGGCCCGGCGTCGTGGACGATGTCCACGCTCGGGGCATCGGGACGCTCGCGCATCCGCTGGTACTGCCCTTCCAGCATCACCTTGTCCTCGAGGAAGGCGACGTTGTTGGCCTCGTGCATCAGGTCCGTGAGACCCGGCATGTCGGTGGCGCGGCTGCAGCCCCAGGAGTAGTAGTAGTCGCAGGAATGGGCATCGCGCGGCGTGACGGCCTGGCTGGAGAAGGTGTCGAGCACCAGGCGTCCGTTGGTCGGCCCCTCCGTCGCGCTGCCCACCTCGTGCACCGAGAAATGCAGGATGAAGTTGCACGGCACGCTCATGCGGACATGCACCTGGATGTCGAACAGCGCGCCCTCCGGGAACAGGTGCTTGGCGAAGCTGGGAGCCGGCGTCCGGCGCACGCAGTAGGTGGTGTCGATCCCGCGCTCGCCCAGCACGTGGCGCGGCTTGACGTTCGACCACGCATCGGATCCGCCCAGCGTGAGGCTGTGCACCCAGGCCACGTGGCTCAGGTCGGCCAGGTTCGCGATCTCCTGCCGATAGTTGGTGTCGACGCGGACGTAGCCGAGCCGCAGGTTCCAGGCCGGGTCGCCGGGACCGATGGCCTCGCAGATCAGCGCCGGATCGGCCTTCGCGGGCTCGCCCATCCAGACCCAGATCCAGTTGTCCCGCTCGGTCACCGGGTAGGTGCGCACGCAGGCCTTCTCGGGGATCCGGCTCATGCCCGGGATCTCGGTGCAGCGCCCGTCGGGCCCGAACTTCATGCCGTGGTACATGCAGCGGATCGAGTCGCCCTCTTTGCGCCCCAGCGACAGCGGGGCGTGCCGGTGGCAGCAGCGGTCCTCCATCGCGACCACCGTGGCGTCGGGCCGGCGATAGAGCACCAGCGACTCGCCGGCGATACGCCGCGCCAGCAGGCCATCGCGGCCCAGGCTCAGGTCCTTGTCCCACCCCGCGCAGTACCACGCGTTCTTCACAAACATTGCGTCTCCTCGTTGGCTGTCCATCGGCGGCGCGAAGGCCGTCCGAGGCAGCGCAACCGCAAGGCGCAGGCCATCGGCCGCGAAGCGGTCACGGGGGGTGCCGGCTGTTGCACCGCATCGTTCACCGAGATCGGTGTTCTTTCATGGGGCGCCGCGTCTTGGCGCTCACTGCCATCGATGACCGGATGCTGCGTCGCAGCAGCGCGTTCGTAGTGGAAAGCGCTGCCCGGGGCACACGCCACCAGCGAACAAAATTCATCACTCATCGAGGACTCGATGAGCAATCCTCTCCATTCGCATGCGCACGGGATCACGCCGATGAATGCTTCACCTGCACCGAACGCCGCCGACTTTCTCCACGCGCACTACCTGGCCAGCCGCAGCGGCTCGTCGGCCACGGAGTTGCGGCCGACCCACCGCGAGCTGGCGGAATGGCTGACCTTCGACCCGGACACCGGGCGCATCTGGCTCGACGACGAACGCATGGTGATGCTGAACCACCAGACGCTCGGCTCGCTGCGCAGCGAGCTGATCCAGGGCGTCGGTGTCGAGCGGGCGCGCGGCATCCTCACGCGCAGCGGCTACATCGCCGGCATGCGCGATGCGCGCTTCGTGGCCTCGCACTGGCCCAAGGAAGACCCGGTCGGCAAGCTGCTGGCAGGAACGCGCCTGTTCGGCCTGCAGGGCCTGGCCCGCGTCGAGGCGGTGCACTTCGATTACGACCCCGAGCGCATCGCCTTCAGCGGCGAGTTCTTCTGGCATCACTCGCTGGAGGACGACGAGCACATCAACGCCTTCGGCGTCGGCACCGATGCGGGCTGCTGGTTGCCGATCGGCTACGCGAACGGCTATGTCTCCACGCTGCTGGGCACGTCGATCATCTTCCGCGAGCTCGAGTGCCGCTCGACCGGTGCGTCGGTCTGCCGCGTGATCGGCAAGGCGGCCAGGGACTGGGACAACGTCGAGGAGGACCTGCGCTACATGCAGGCCGAGGGCTTCGTCGGCGAGCGCCCGAGCGCGGCTCCGCCGAAGCGCGGCGCCCCGCGCGTCGGCGCGCACGACGCCGAGGCCGAAGCGGCTCCGCGCATGGTGGGCGTGTCGTCGAGCTTCAACGCCGCCTGCCATTCGCTGCGCAAGGTGGCCACCACCACCGCCACGGTGCTGTTCTTCGGCGAGTCCGGGGTCGGCAAGGAACTGTTCGCCAAGATGCTGCACGAGATCAGCGAGCGGCGCGACGGGCCCTTCGTGTCCGTCAACTGCGCGGCGATTCCGGAGAACCTCGTCGAAGCCGAGCTGTTCGGCGTCGAGCGCGGCGCCTACACCGGCGCCCATGCCTCACGGCCGGGCCGCTTCGAACGCTCCCATCGGGGCACGCTGTTTCTCGACGAGATCTCCTCGCTGAGCCTGGTCGCCCAGAGCAAGCTGCTGCGCGCGCTGCAGGAGAGCGAGGTCGAGCGGGTCGGCGGCACGCGCCCGATCCCGCTCGACCTGCGCGTCGTGGCGGCCTGCAACGTCGACCTGCGCGAGGAAGTGCGGCAGGGACGCTTCCGCGAGGACCTGTTCTTCAGGCTCAACGTCTACCCGATCCACCTGCCGCCGCTGCGGGCCCGCAGCGAGGACGTGCCGCTGCTGATGACGCATTTCCTCAAGCTCTACGGCGCCCGCTACGGCCGTCAGATCCACGGCTTCACGCAGCGGGCGATGCGCGCGATGCTGACCTACACCTTCCCCGGCAATGTGCGCGAGTTGCAGAACATGATCGAACGGGCCGTGATCGCCGCCAGCGACGAGTCGCAGATCGATACCGTGCACCTGTTTCGCGATGAGCTGTTCAACGCGAAATCGACCTTCGCCGTCAGCGATCAGGGCCGGCTGGCCGGCGCCGAGGGACCGGCGCCCTCCGTGCCGCAGTCGGAGTCGTCAGGCGACGCGACACTGCTCGACCGGGTGCTGCGCCTGCGCGGCGCGGTGCGGAGCCCGCAGGCGGCCGACACCTGGCTCGACGAACTGGAGACCCAGCTCGTCGAGGAAGCGGTGCAGCGCTGCAACGGCAACATGGCCGCCGCGGCGCGGCTGATCGGCATGACACGGACGCAGGTGGTCTACCGCATGCACAAGAAGGGCGCGACGACTCAGGCGAGAGCCTGATCCAGCACCTCCACCCAATGCTGCACCGGCACGGCCGTGCCGGACTGCAGGTGCAGGATGCAGCCCACGTTGGCCGAGACGATCACGTCGGGCTCCTGCGAGCCCAGACTCGACAGCTTGCGATCGCGCAGCGTCGTTGCGATGCCGGGCTGCAGCACGCTGTACGCGCCGGCCGAGCCGCAGCACAGGTGCCCGTCGCCGGCCGGGGCCGTCACGTCGAAGCCGAGCATCACGAGCGCGGCCTCGACGCCGCCGCGCAGGCGCTGGGCATGCTGCAGCGTGCAGGGCGTGTGCACCGCGATCCTGCGCCCGGCCGCCTGCGGCGACATCCTGTCCTTCAGGGCCGGCAGCAGCTCGGGCAGCAGTTCGCTCAGGTCCTTGGCCAGGGCGCTGATCCGGGCGGCCCGCTCGGCATAGGCCGGCTCGTGCGCGAGCGCCTCGCCGTACTCCTTGACCACCGCGCCACAGCCGGAGGCATTGACGACGATGCACTCCACGGCGCCGGATTCGATGGCCGGCCACCATGCGTCGATGTTGCGACGCATGTCCGCCAGCCCGCCTTCGGCATCGCCCAGGTGTGTGCGCAAGGCGCCGCAACACCCTGCTTCTGCGGCAACGAGGGTCTGGAGCCCGGCCGCATCGAGCACGCGCGCGGTCGCGGCGTTGATGTTCGGCAGCATGGCCGGCTGCACGCAGCCCTGCAACAGCATCACCTTGCGCGCACGCTCGGTGCGAGGCCAGTCCGACGCCCGCGCGCCCGCACGCCGCGGCAGCTTCTTCTTCAGCACCCCGGGCAGCGCCGGCCGCAGCAGCTGCCCCAGGCGCACGGCCGGCCCGACCAGCGGCGAGGTCAGGCCCTCCTTCAACACCCAGCGGATCGCGCGCTCGGCCACCGGCCGCTGCACCCGGGCATCGACGACCTGGCGGCCGATGTCGACCAGCCGGCCGTAGCGCACGCCGCTCGGGCAGGTGGTTTCGCAGTTGCGGCAGGTCAGGCAGCGGTCCAGGTGCCGCTGCGTGCTGCGGCTGGCCTCGCCGCCCTCGAACACCTGCTTGATCAGGTAGATGCGCCCGCGCGGGCCATCGAGCTCGTTGCCCTCGAGCTGGTAGGTCGGGCAGGTGGCCGTGCAGAAGCCGCAGTGCACGCAACTGCGCAAGATGGCTTCGGCTTCGGCGGCTTCGCGATTGCCGTGGAACTCGGGACTCAACTGGATTTGCATGACGGTCTCAGAGGCCTTCGTAGAGCCGGCCCGGGTTGAACAGCCGTTCCGGATCGAAGGCCTGCTTGAGCCGGCGGTGCAGTTGCAGCAGCGCCGGCGAGAGCGGTGAGAACGGGCCGGCTTCCCGGCCGTCGCCGCGCATCAGCGTGGCGTGGCCGCCCACGCGGGCAACCGCCTGCCGCACACAGGCGATCGGCTCCCTCGACCGGAGCCAGCGCAGCGCGCCCCCCCATTCGACGAAGGTCTCGCCGGACAGCTCGAGCGGCGGCACGCCTCGCGGCACCGACAGGCGCCAGAGCCGCACGCCACGGAGCCGCGCGTTGGCATCGAGGTCGAAGAAGGGATGTGTCTGGTCGCGCACCGAGGTCCACCACGAGGCGCCGGCCCGGGGGTCCAGCGCCTCGCCGCCCAACGCGGCGCGGGCCGACCGCAGCGCCGCGGCGGCGCCGTCGAGCCGGACCCACAGCTGCCCGTCGTGCCAGGCCGTGGCGCCGATCGGCAAGGGTTGCGAGGCCCAGACGGAGAGCCGTCTCAGTGCGTCGACCTGCGTCGCGCAGTCGAGGCTGATCGTGACCGAGGCCGGTGGCAGGGGCAGCACCTTCAGCGACACCTCGAGCAGCACGCCGAGCACGCCGAGCGACCCGGCCATCAGGCGCGACACGTCGTAGCCGGCGACGTTCTTGATCATCTGCCCGCCGAAGCTCAGGCACTCGCCCCGACCGTTCAGCAGGCGCACGCCGAGGACATGGTCGCGCAGCGCACCCGCCGCGATCCGGCCCGGTCCGCTCAGTCCGGCGGCGACCACGCCGCCCACGGTGCCGCCGGGCGCGAAGCGCGGCGGCTCGAAGGCGAGGTGCTGGCCCCGTTCGGCCAGCAGCGCCTCCAGCCTTGCGAGCGGTTCGCCGGCGCGCACCGTCACGACCAGTTCGGTCGGCTCGTAGCTCCGCACGCCGGACAGCGCCCGCAGGTCCAGCACATCGCCGCGCGGCTCGCCGCCGTAGAACCGCTTCGTGCCGCCGCCGCGAACCTCGAGGCAGCGGCCTTCGCTGCGAGCCTCGAGCACCTGCTCGACCAGGCGGAGCTCGGCCGCATCGGTTGGCGAGAGCGGGTCCATCGTCAGAAGCGCGGCAGGTCCGCGAAAGGCAGGCGCCCGCCCCTCACCGTCATGCGCCCGTACTCCGCGCAACGGTTCAGCGTCGGGATGGCCTTGCCGGGGTTGAGCAGCGAGCGGGGATCGAAGGCCTCCTTCAGGCGCAGCATCTGCTCGCGTTCCTCCAGCGTGAACTGCACGCACATCGAGTTGAGCTTCTCGACGCCCACGCCATGCTCCCCGGTGATGCTGCCGCCCATATCGACGCTGGTCTCCAGGATCTCGGCGCCGAAGCGCTCGGCGCGGTGCAACTGGTCGGGGTCGTTGGCGTCGAACAGGATCATCGGATGCAGGTTGCCGTCGCCGGCGTGGAAGACATTGCAGCAGCGCAGGCCGTAGCGGACGCCCATCTCGGCGATGCGGCCCAGCATCTCGGCCAGCTTGCGGCGCGGGATGGTCGAATCCATGCACAGGTAGTCGGGGCTGATGCGCCCGCTGGCCGGGAAGGCGTTCTTGCGCCCGCTCCAGAACCGCAGCCGTTCGGCCTCGCTGCGGCTGATGTCGAAGCGCGTCGCGCCGGCACCCTCCATCACCGCCACCATGCGCGCGATCTCCTCTTCCACCTCCTCGGGTGTGCCGTCGCTCTCGCACAGCAGGATGGCCGCGGCATCGAGGTCGTAGCCGGCGTGAACGAAGTCCTCGACCGCAGCGGTCATCGGCTTGTCCATCATCTCGAGACCGGCCGGGATGATGCCGGCGGCGATGATCGCCGCGACCGCCCGGCCGGCCGTCTCGAGGTCGGCGAAGCTCGCCACGATGCAGCGCGCCACGGCCGGCTTCGGGACCAGCTTGACGGTGATCTCGGTCGCCACCGCCAGCATGCCCTCGCTGCCCACCATCACGGCCAGCAGGTCGAGGCCCGGCGCGTCGAGCGCAGCGGAACCGAACTCCACCGGCTCGCCGTCGGCCGCATAGCCCTTCACGCGCAGCACGTTGTGCAGCGTCAGGCCGTACTTGAGGCAATGCACGCCGCCGGCGTTCTCGGCCACGTTGCCGCCGATGGTGCAGGCGATCTGGCTGCTCGGGTCCGGCGCGTAATAGAGGCCGTGCGGCGCCGCGGCCTCGCTGATCGCCGCATTGCGCACGCCGCACTGGACTGTCGCCGTGCAGCTCGCGCGGTCGACCGACACGATGCGGTTCAGCCGCGCCAGCGACAGCGTCACCCCGCGTTCGTGCGGCAGCGCCCCGCCGGACAGCCCGGTGCCGGCCCCGCGCGTCACGACCGGCACCCCCAGCGTGTGGCAGGTGCGCAGCACGTCGGCCACCTGCAATTCGCTGTCCGGCAGCACGACGACCAGCGGCACCGCGCGGTAGGCGGTCAGGCCGTCGCACTCGAACGGCCCGGTCTCTTCCTTGCGGAACAGGATGGCGTGGCGCGGCAGCACCGCGGCCAGGGCCTCGACGACCTGCGCCTGGAGCGCAGCAGGAGAGGCCGAGGCGGTGGCCGCCCGGCTCGAAGGAGATCCGGACATCGCGAATCAGCCGTCGAAGGAAGCGCGCCGCGCGATGCCGAGCAGCGTCTGCCACGGCAGCAGCAGGTCGTCGCTGCACGTGCTCGCCGAATCGATGTAGGCACGCAGCCGGCGTCCCTGCGTGACGGCACGCGGCGCCGGCGCGGCGCCGGGATCCGACGGCCTGCCGTCGAGACAGCGCATCGGCTCGAGCACCGGTTCGGGGAACACCGCGACGAGCAGGTCCGCGCTGCGCCGGGCCACGCAGGCCTCCTCGCGGCCGTCGAAGTAGCGCGCGAAGTCGTGCACCAGCGCCGCGGTGATCAGGTGATCGCAGGCGCCGGCGCGGCGCGCCAGCGTGGCGGCGCGCCGCCCGGTCCAGTCCGCGGGCGCGAGCGGCACCCGGCCCGCGATGCACGGCAGGCGCTGCTCGAACTCGTCGAAGCTGCGCGGCGGTCCGGCACGCTGCGGCCGAGCGAGCGCATCCCGCTGCTCAGCGCTCACCGACGGCATCGCATGGCCCTCCACGGCGCTCACTGGACGTCTAGTGCGCGAACGACACCGCCTGGCTTTCCTCGACGTCCCAGGTTTCCTCGTCCGCCTCGGAACGGATCACGCTGCGCTCCCGGACCAGCCGGCCCGAGTCGATCAGGTGGCGGACACAGGTGACACGCAGGAAGGACGCGAAGTTGGCCGACTCCGATCGATGCGTCGTCGCCTCGTCGTAGAGCTTGGTGATCAATGCGTTCGTCGTGCACTTCTGCTCCGAGGCGATGTCCGACAGCACCCGCCACATTAGGTTCTCGAGCCGGATGCTGGTAATGACCCCGTGGATGCGCACGGATCGCTGCCGAGGTTCGTAGTGGAGGGGATCGGCCTGAACATAGAGCTTGCACATCACGGGATCCTTCGCGGTGCATGGAATGCGGGCCGCTTGATTGAGTGTTTCACGACGAAGGCGGTCATCGGTAATACGCAGGCATGACGCGCCCGGTCGGCATCGGCTCTCGCCGTGGCGTTGCCGGTCGCAACTTCGCCTTCCGTTGCATCGATGCCCGGCCTCGCGTCGCGCGCCGCGCCCGCTTCAGCCTTCGCCATCGTTGCTCGCCTTCACGATATCGTCGAGCTGGTAACGCTCGACCTTCCTGTACAGCGTGCTGCGCGAAATGCCGAGGATGCGTGCCGCCAGCGCCAGGTTGCCGTGCACGCGCTGGATCGCCTGCAGGATGGTCAGGCGTTCCGTGGCTTCCAGGCTCGTGAGGTCGGCGTCGAGCGTCGGTGACTTGGCGCCGTCGATCGTCGCCAGCAATTCCACGGGCAGTTCCTCCCTCCGCACGACCTCTTCATCGGAGGTGAGCAGGAGCGACTCGATCACATTGCGCAGTTCGCGCACGTTGCCGGGCCAGGCATAGGCCCGCAACAGCTGCCGAACGTCCGGACCGATCTCGCGGCTCGCGACCCCGTGGCGCACCGACAGCGTCCGCACGAAGTGGTCCACGAGCAGGTCGACGTCGCCATCGCGTTCTCGCAGGGCCGGCACCTGGATCCGCGTGACGCCGATGCGATGGAAGAGGTCGCGACGGAACCGGCCCGCCTCGACCTCCTGCAGCAGATCGCGGTTGGTCATCGCCACCAGCCGCACGTCGACCGGGCGCGGCGTGGTGTCGCCGAGCCGGTAGACGACGCCCTCCTCGAGCGCACGCAGCAGCACCGGCTGCAGGTCCAGCGGCAGTTCGCCCACCTCGTCGAGGCACAGGGTGCCGCCGTGGGCCAGCTCGAAGCGTCCGGCGCGCCCTTCGCTGGTGGCGCCGGTGAACGCGCCGCGCACGTGCCCGAAGAGTTCGCTGCCGATCAGCTCCTTGGTCGTCGCGCCGCAGTTGAAGGCCACGAAGCTGCCGCCCTTGCGCTCCTCCTCGTGCAGTGCGCGGGCAAACAACTCCTTGCCCGCCCCGGTCTCGCCCTGGATCAGCACCGAGACCCGGCGCCGCCCGAGCAGCTTGGTACGCTCGATCGCGCCGAGGAAGACCGTGCTGGCCCCCACCACGCCCGGCAGGCACTCCGGCGCCGGGGCGGCGGCCAGGCTCGGCGCCGCCGGTGCCGGCAGCTGCGGCACATCGCCCTCCGGGCGCTGCAGGATGCGGCCGATCGAGCGCTTGGGCACGATCAGCAGCGCGCCGATCGGACTGCCGTCCAGACGCACCGGGTTCATCCATTCGCCCAGCAGCCCGTCAGGCAGGCGGTTGTTCCAGGCCGCGATCTGGCGCCCCTTGAGGCCGTCCGCCAGTCGCACCGCCAGATCCGGCGTGAGGCAGCCGCTGCTGTGGACGATCCGCGCGTTGCGGTCGATCACGACCATGGCGGCGGCGCCGACCCGTCCCGGGTGGTTCAGGCAGGCCTCCAGCAGGACGTTGTGTTCGCGGCTGATGCGCTCGGCCAGCACCGATTCGATCTGCCGGGCACACGCCACGGCGAGGGCGAGGTTGTTGAGCTGGAAGGTCGCCGGCGGGCCCGAGATGTCGATCACCCCGAGAAGCTGGTCGGTCCCCGAGAGGTAGACCGGAGCGGCAGCACAGGTCCAGCTCTTGATGCCTTCGCAGAAATGCTGCGCTGCGTGCACCTGGATCGGCCGCCCGGTCGCCAGGGCCGTACCGATGCCGTTGGTGCCGACGACGCTCTCGTTCCAGTTGCCGCCGTTGGTCAGGTGGATGTCCTGCGCCGCATCCAGCGTGCGGGCATCGCCCGACGACTCGAGCACGATGCCGGCGGCGTCGGTGAGCAGCATGATCGAGCCCGACTTCGCGAGCAGGTGCGCCGACGACATGAAGATGCCCTGCGCGGCCCAGACCAGATCGCGGTTGCGCAAGCGGAGCTGCTCGAGTTCGTCGTCACCTCGGATCGCGAGCGGCGCCTTGCGCGACCCCGGCTCGACGCCGAAGCGCCGGCTGCGCTGCCATGACGACAGCACGTGCTTGGGCACGGCCGACTGGACGAGCGACTGTCCGGTGACGAACTGCTCCCAGGCCTGCGTGGTCTCCCGAACGCCCAGGGGCTCGAACTCGCCCTGCGGCCCGGCCGACAACTGCGTTGTCGACAGCGGCTTGGGGGAATGGCTGGTCACCATGGCTGTCTCCTCCGACCTGCTAGGACGTCCGGGCGTGATGCCTCAGCGTCCTTTGGTTCTTCCGGGATTGGGCGTCATGCACCCCTCCATTGCCATCAGGGCCGCACCCTAGGCCCGACTCTCCTCCAGCGCCACCGGCGCAGACAGTTTCAGCGGCACGCACGAGATCCACAACAGCAAGGTGGTCAGCGAGCCGACCAGGAGGTACGCATACCACGGTGCGCCGCCCGAAGAGCCCGCAGTCAGGGTGCGCCACACCAGCCAGGCGTTCAGCGACACGATGCCCGCCGCGGCCGACCAGGCTGCGACGCGGACCCAGGTCGGGCTGGCGAACTGCCCCATCAGTTGACGATCACTCGTGAAACGTACCAGCGGCACGATCGCGAAGGGCAGCTGCAGGCTCAACACGACCTGGCTCAGGATCAGCAGCTGCAGCACGCCCGAATCGCCCTGGTAGGCCAGCACCCCGACGGCCGGCACGATCGCCAGGCCCCGGGTCAGCAGACGCCGGGCCAGCGGGCTCATGCGCAGCGACAGGAAGCCCTCCATCACCACCTGGCCGGCCAGCGTGCCGGTCAGCGTGGAGCTCTGGCCGGCGGCCAGCAGCGCGATCGCGAACACGGTCGCGGCCAGCGTGGTGCCGACCAGCGGTGTCAGCAGCGTGTGCGCCTGCTGCAGCTCGTTGACCTCGATGCCGTGGGTGAAGAAGGTCGAGGCCGACAGCACCAGGATCGACGCATTGATGATGAACGCGATGTTCAAGGCCAGCAGCGTGTCGACGAAGTTGTAGCGGATGGCCTCGCGCTGACCCGCCGGCGTGTGCGAGATGCGGCGCGTCTGCACCAGCGACGAGTGCAGGTAGAGGTTGTGCGGCATCACCGTCGCGCCGAGGATCCCGATCGCGACCAGCAGGCTGTTCGCGTCGATCTTCGGCACGAGGCCGCCGACGATGTCGCCCAGCACGGGTTGCACCAGCACCATCTCGATCGCCATGCACACGCCGATGGTCAGCACCAGCGCGGCGACCACGGCCTCGAGCTTGCGGATGCCGTAGTGCTGCAGCACCATGATCAGCATCACGTCGAAGGCGGTGATGACCACGCCCCAGATCAGCGGGATGCCGAACAGCATGTTGAGCGCGATCGCGCTGCCCAGCAGCTCGGCCAGGTCGCAGGCGATGATCGCCAGCTCGCACAGCACCCACAGCGACAGCGACACCGGGCGCGAGTAGCCGGCCCGGCAGGCCTGGGCCAGGTCGAGGCGCCCCACGATCCCCAGCCGCGCCGCCAGGCTTTGCAGCAGCACGGCGATCACGTTCGATGCCAGCAGCACCCACAGCAGCTGGTAGCCGAAGCGCGCGCCGCCCTCCAGATCGGTCGCCCAGTTGCCCGGGTCCATGTAGCCGACGCTCACCATCGCCGCCGGCCCGATGAAGCCGAACATCCGCCATTGCCCCGGGACACGCCAACGCATGTCCACGCTTTGCTCGAGGTTCGTCATGTCCCCTCCTTCTTCTTGTCTCGTTCGTCGTTCGACGTTGCGGCGCTCAGAACCAATGCCCGACGGCCCCCACGATGGCAATCACGAGGCCTGCGCCCGTGATCGCCAATCCGCAGACGAGCCGGGTGCGCCGGCGACCCGTCATTGCCGCCCCAGCCGCTCGGCGCCCCCTCCCAGCGCCGGTCCTGCGGTGGGATCCATGTCTTCCGGCTTCTTGGCGATCAGCGTCTGCGTCGTGAGGATCAGCGCCGCCACCGAGACCGCGTTGCGCACGGCGCTGTAGCTCACCTTCACCGGATCGATGATCCCGACGGCCGCGAGGTCGACGAAGCGTCCGTCACGGGCGTCGAGCCCCACGCCGGGCGCCGAATCCAGCGCCTTGCGCACCGCGGCCGGACCGTCGATCCCTGCATTGGCGGCGATGTGCCGCAGCGGCTGCTGCAGCGCGCGCTGCAACAGGCGGATCCCCTCGCGCACCGCGCCTTCGGTCCGCGCCACTTCGGCATCCAGTCCGCTGGACACCCGCAGCAAGGCCAGACCGCCGCCCGGGACCACGCCCTCGGCCACGGCGGCCCGCGCGGCGTGAATCGCATCCTCCACCAGGTGAAGGCGACGCTTCTGCTCGACCGGTGTCGCGCCGCCGACCTGCAGCAGCGCGGTGCCGCCGGACAGCTTCGACAGCCGCTCCTTGAGTTTGTCCTTGTCGATGTTCGGCGGCGCCAGCTCGTGCTGGCGGGCCACCTGCTGGCGCCGGGCGGCGATCAGCGCCGGATCGCCGCCGCCGGCGCTGATGACCGTCTGGTTGGACGAAATCCGCACCTGGCGCGCACGCCCCAGATCGCGCAGTTCCACCGCGCCCAGGCTGCCGCCGAGGTCTCGTGCGATGACGCGGCCGCCGGCCAGGATGGAGATGTCCTCCAGCATCGCCTTGCGCCAGTGACCGTACTCGGGCGGATGGATGGCCGCGACCGTGATGCCGGACTTCTCGCGCCACGCCAGCAGCGTGACGATGCAGGCGGGTGCCACCTCGTCGGCGATGATGAGCAAGGGGCGCTTGGCCTCGGCGGCCAGGGCCAGCAGCAAGGACACCTCTTCCTGCGTCTGGAGCTTCTGGTCCGTCATCAGGATCAACGGCTGATCCAGCACCACCTGCATCTTCTCGACGTCGGTGATCATGTGGTGCGACAGGTAGCCGCGGTCGAAGGCCATGCCGTCCACCACGTCCAGCACCGTCTCGACGGTGGTGCCGAACTCGACATCGACGATGCCGTCGGCGCCCACGCGCTCCAGCGCCTCGGCGACCAGGTGGCCCGTGATCTCGTCGTTCGCGGCGACCACCGCCACGGCCCGCAGAGCCTCCGCGCCGGCCAACGGCGTCGCCGCCGCCTTCAGCAGCGCGATCGCTGCGGCCGCGCCGCGCTCCAGGCCTTCCACCAGTTCCACCGGATTCGCACCCTTGGCCAGGCAGGCCAGGCCGTCCTGCACCAGCGCATCGGCGAGCACCGTGGCCGTGGTCGTGCCATCGCCGGCGATCTCGTTGGTCTGCTTCGACACCTCGCGAACGACCTGGGCGCCGATGTTCTCGAACGGATCCTCGAGTTCGATCTCGGCGGCGATGCTGACACCGTCGCGCGAGATGATCGGCGTGCCGATCGGCCGGTCGATGATGGCGTTCATCCCGCGCGGACCCAGGGTGCCGCGGACCGCTCGCGCCAGCTTGGCTACGCCCCGGCCCAGCGCCAGGCGGGCTTCTTCGTCGTGCAACATGATGTTGGGCATGGCTCGTCTCCTCTGTCTCTCGTGTGGCTGGCTGTCTCTCGTGGCTGGCTGATCGCCTCGGTCCCCGCGCGCAGCACGCGCCGGCGCGGGGATCCGGTACGGCTTACTCGTACTGCATCGCCTCTTCCATGTTCCCGAACAGGACCACGGTGTTCTCGTCGACCATGACCATGCGCCCGTAGTGGGTCGAGGTCGAGATCTCGAAGATGTGCGGCGTCATCTCGCGCCCCAGCGTCTCGGCGATCTCGTCCATCTTGAACTCGATGCGCCCCTCGCCGTCGATGCGGATCATCGCGGGCATGTAGGTCACGCGGATGCCCGGCTTGGAAGCCATCAGCTCGGCGATCGCGCGTGCCTCGACGCTGTCGTTCATCGTCACACCGCATTGGTGGGACACGGTTTCCTCGAAGGCCAGATCCTTGAAGGCCTTGAAGATCGAACCGCTGTTCGTGGTAGCTGACATGGTGTTGTCCTTGATTCAGTGGGGTCGGAGAACGTCAGGCGGACAGCGAGGCCGGCAGCGCCACGCCGATCTGCTGCGAGATGGCCTTCATGCGCTCGACGGCCGCCGCATAGGCCTCCTCGAACTGCGCCACCTTGGTCCGCGGCAGCGACCAGATCGGCTGCAGGTTCTTGGCGGCATGCACCGCGAGATCGCCGTAGCGCGTCAGCCAGTCGGCGAACAAGGCCTTGTTGTGGTTGCCGTGAGCGGCATCCGCCGTGAGCATGTGGAACAGCTCGACGGAGTTGGCGAGGTTGCGCTGGAAATCGCCCTCGGCCGAGGACACCACGGTGGGCGTCAGGAAGTCGTTCTGCGCGGCGGCGGCCTGCATGAAGAAGCCGCTGCGGAACAGCTCGCCGATGAGCGGCTCGAACACCACGTTCACGGCGAAGTACTTCTCGAGGTAGTCCGTCGCACCGCCGATGGCCTCGATCAGCTGGCGCGTGGGCTGCCAGATCGGATCTTCCAGCCACTGCGTCTTCCCGATCTCGGCGTCGAAGCCCTCGATGTCGAGGCCGATGTCGCCGAGGTAGAGCGTGATGTCCTGGGCAAAGCGCAGCTTGTAGGACGAGTTCGTCAGGATCGCCGAGTTGATCATCTGCGTGTAGCCGTAGCGCTGGGCGTGCATCAGCGACGTGCCGAGCCCGAACTCGGCGTGCTTGTACGCGCCGAGGTGCTTCTCCAGGACCTTGACCCAGGTCTTGTCGTAGCGCTGCGCGGCGCCCGAGCGGCGCGCGTTCTCGATGGCCTGCGAGATCATCCCGACGATCGTCGACTGGCGCTGGTAGTGGGTGCGCTCCCATTCCTCGTCGACCGAGCGGTAGACGTGCCAGTCGCTCGAACGCGCGGCCGTCCACGACTCCGTGTAGGTGGTGTCGCCGTTGCCGAAGGACATGATCCAGTCCTGCAGCAGGTAGCGCTTGGGGTCGGGCTGCACGTCGAGGGTCATGTCCTCGTAGTGCGTCGCCTTGCGGCCCTTGGGGGTGAAGTAGTTGTACTTGCGGCTGTCCCAGCCCGCGAAGCGCGCGGAGCCGGCGGCACCCGTCGCGGTCGACGGGGTCTCGGGGGTCGTGTTGCTGGTGGCTTGGCTCATGTCTCTCTCCTGATCAATGAACGTTGTTGGGTGCGCTCGCGCTGGCCTGGGTGAACTTGTCGACGTAGGTGCGGTCCAGCGCGACGCCGAGGCGTTGCAGGACCGGCAGCAAGGCGTCGACCATCGGCGGCGGTCCGCAGGTGTAGGCATCGACCTCGCCGGGCTGGGGACGCTCGCGCTGGATGCGCTCGACGGCCTCGTGCACGAAGCCGGTCTCGCCCTGCCAGGCGTCCTCTTCGGTCGCTTGCGACAGCACCGGGATGAACTCGAAGTCGGTGAGCTTCTCGGTGATGGCCGCGAACTCCTCGACGAAGAAGAGGTCCTTGCGCGTGCGGGCGCCGTAGTAGAAGCGGATCGGCCGTTGTTCGCCGCTCTCGATGTGGTCCTGCAGGATCGACCACAACGGCGACATGCCGGAGCCGCCCCCCACCAGGACCATCGGACCCGGACGCTCTTCCCGACGGAAGCAGCTGCCGTAGGGCCCCTTCAGCGTGACGGGCGTGCCCGGCTTCAGGTCGCCGTCGAGCAGCGACGAGAAGGCCCCTTCCGGATACTTGCGGATGATGAAGCGCACGGTGTCTTCCGAGCTCTGCGTGCTGGCCATCGAGTACGAGCGCGTCACACCGGCCCCGGGCACGGTCAGTTCGACGAACTGGCCCGCCCAGAACTTGATCGGCTGCTCGATCTTCACTTCGAGCATGCGGATGTCGTGCGTCAGCGCGGTCACCGACACCAGCGATCCGTCGAAGGACTTGATCGCGATCGAGCGACGCATCGCGTCCTCGTCGTAGTTCAGCAGTTCGACCGTGAGATCGCTGTAGGCATAGGTCCGGCACAGCAGCACCTGGCCGGCATCCCGCTCGTAGTCGGGCAAGGCGAACGTGGAATGGCCCTCGACCTCGGCGTCGCCGTCCAGCACCACGCACTTGCAACTGCTGCAACGCCCTTCGCGGCAACCGTGGGGCAAGGCGATGCCCTGCCGGAACGCCGCATCCAGGACCCACTCCCCCTCTTCCACCTCCATCTCGACGCCGACCGGCTCGAAACGAACGGTATGGACTGTTTTTGCAGACATGTCTGTCCCCGAATAATCTTGTCCGTCCCGGGCGGCGCTGCCGCCCGGGACCACTGAGAACCGCGTCAGAACGGCTTGATCTTGAAACCGGCGCGGTAGGAGGCGATGTGCTTCTCGCGCGCCTCGGGCGTCATCTCGCGCAGCAGCACCAGCGGGCTCTGGAGCTGATGGCCCTTGACGTGGTCCAGCGTCCACATGTGCTTGTCGTCGAAGCGCAGGTGGGGCTGCGAGACCAGCGTCTTGCCGTCGGAACGGACGAAGCCGAGGTCCTTGATCGCATCGGCCAGGTCCCAGCCGTGGTAGCACTCCTCCCACTCGCGACGACCGCTGAAGCGGCCCATCGCCGGCGTCGGGCGGCCTTCGTACTCGGCAGCGAACGCGGTCTTGTGCGTCCAGCGGCACAGCTCGGAGCAGTAGGTGAACAGCTTGCCGTCGACCTCGTCGACCACCAGCTCCTCGCGAATCACCGCGGGCACCATGCAGCTCCAGCAACGGTGCGGGTAGACGTAGCCGTTCTCCTGGTCGAACAGCATGTTGGTCTCGCCCGGCACGCTCTTGCGCTCGTACCACTTCCAGAAGTCACCGAACTCCGCGTACCAGCCCGGGTACTTGTGCTCGAACCACTCGAAGTCCTTCTCGGTCTGGGCCTCGATGCGCCAGAAATTGGCCGGCCAGCCGACCGCGAAGAACTGCGCGACCTTGTGCACGTAGTTCTTCTTGACCAGGCGGTCCCACGCGGCCGACACGTCGTCGTGATGGATCTTGACGCCGTACTTCTCGAGCGGGAGCAGGTAGGTGCGGTAGTAGTCCTCGTAGATCCAGCGGTGCCAGAGCTCGGCGTAGGACTCCTTGTTCTTGCTGCGGTCGGTGGTGCCGTACTCGATGATCGTGCCGATGGCGGCGTCGACGATCGCATGGTTCTGCCAGAACGCGTAGCGGATGTCGCGCTCGAGCAGCAGGTGGTTGTCCGGATCGTTGACCACCGACATCAGCAGCGAGTGGCCGTTGCCGATGTGGCGCGATTCGTCCGACTGGACCGACAGGAACACCGACGAGAGCGCGTAGTCGCCGTTGCGCGCCGCCTCGGACGGCATCGCGACGAACAGCGTGTTGGTGAAGCCCGTCTCGGCCACGACCTGCAGGTAGATGTTCGCCGCCGTCAGCGCGTCACCGGTCAGGAAGCCCTCGGCGAACTGGCGGCCGATGGTGGTGGCGTAGCACTTGCCGAACGCGGCCTCGGTGATGTCGAAGCCGGCCGGGTCGATGTAGTTCTCCATGTACCACTTCTTCAGGTTCATCTGAATCGTGGAATGGCGGAACTCGTCGACCATCTGCATCGTGAAGCCGGTGCGCAGCTCCTCGCCCGGAGCAAGACGACCGAGCATCGACATGGAGCGCGCCGCCGAGATCTCGGGGAAGGGGATGATCGCCAGGAACAGCTTCATCCACTCGACCCAGCGCGGCTTGGTATTGCGGAACATGTCGCCGCGCAGCGCCGCGTCGAGCGCGCCGTAGACACGGTTGTCCTTCTCTTCCTGCATCGGGAAGTAGGAGCGCAGCACCTGCTTCATCGGGTCGCGAGGGGCCTTGCCGATCTTGTAGTCGGTCGGGAAGGTCATCGCCTCCTGGACATAGCTGGGCTGCCATCCGAGGTCGGCGATGCGCCGAGCCGCCTCGGCCACGCTGATCCCTTTCTGGGACGTGATCTTGTTGAGCGTCAAACCTGCTGACATGAAGGTCTCCTTTACTGCTGATCCGTTCGGATCGGTTTGCTGTGCGTCGAGGCTGCGCGGTCGTGCCGCCAGCCTGTCCTGGGGCCTCGGCCCCTCCTCTCCATAGCGATCGCTGTGCCACTGCTCGCAATCCCTAGCGAGCCGCCCTTCTTCCCCGTAGAAGGCGCCAGCGGCGCGCCGTTCGACATTTCGCGGCCGTTTCGTTCTGGGTCAGAGACGACCGCGGTGCGTCCGAGCGTGAGACGCGCCGTCATCAGGGTCGCGCGACACCCGAGGCCGGCCGGCGGGACAGCGCGTGGCACGACGACGACCTTCAGATCGTGGCCACGACGCCGGCGGGCGCCTCGGCGGCCTTGTCGCTGCCGTCCGGCGCCGCATGCTGTGCCACATAGCGCGCCGCGAGCACCAGCGTGCCGATGGCGAAGTCGCGGCCGTGGGCCGCGCTCATCGCGTTCGAGATCTCGGCGATCTGCTGGAAGTAGTTGTCCTTCGATTGCGTCTCTTGTTCGTCGTTCATGTCGATGACTCCTTCTCTGATGGCGGCCGCGCCATTGCGGACCGGTGATTGCTGAACACGGGGTCGGGCAGTTCGATCCAGCCCAGCCAGCCGTCCTGCGTGCCGAAGGCCAGCCGCTGGCCGTCGGGCGACCAGGCCAGCGCCGACGGCGCGCCGCCGCCCGCGCCCTTGAGCAGCAGGAAGCTGTCGCTGTCGGGCTGGCACAGCGTGACGGCGCCGCTGTGGTAGCCGGCGGCGATCACATGAAAGCGCGGATGGCAGGCGACGCACGCGACCGGCGCCTTGCTCTGGATGCCGCACTCGCGCGGTGCCTGTGACGAACCGGGCCGCGCGAAGTCCCAGCACACCGGCCGCAGCGCCCCGCTGGTGGCCAACTGCTCGCCGTCGGGCGTGAACGCCAGCGACAGCGGCTGGCCCGGATAGCCGGCCATCTCCATGTCGCCGCCGTCCTGCACGCGCCAGCCATGCAGCGCGTTCTCCTGCATGCCTGTGACCACGTAGCGCCCGTCCGGACTCCACGCGATCGCGCGGTGGTAACCGGGCCAGACCAGGCGGCGTGGCAGCGAGGCCTCGTGCCACAGCGTCACCCCGCCGGAATGGGCGACCCCGAGCGTGCGCCCGTCGGGACAGAACGCGAGCGCCGTCGCCGACGCCGGCAACTCGATCTCGTCGATGCCGCCGTCGCGCCAGCGCGCCACGCGCTTGCCCCCGGCATAGACCACGTCGCCGGAGCGTCCGCAGGCCACGGCGTCGATCCACAGACCCTCCATGCGCGCCAGCTCCTCGGGCTCGGCGCCGGGCCGCACGCGCACCACGCGACCATCGTCACCGCCGGTCACGAAGCCCCCCGACCCATCGGAAGCGAGCGCGTGGCAGCTTCCTGCATGGGCCGTCACGACGGCCGGAGCCACGGCCGCCGCGTCGGCCGGCACCAGGCTCACGCCGCCGCCCTGGCGCGGTTCGAGACGCGGACCCTGGGGCCAGTGCGCATCGGCGAACGCGACGCGGCCGTCTCCCATCGCGTAGGCCGCGGTGCGGCCGTCCGGACCCCAGCAGATCGACACGATCGGAGCCTTCAGGTCCCACTGCGTGCCCAGCACGTCGAGCAGCGGCGGATTCATCGCTTCGTCCTCCGGAGTGGCATCGTCGGCATCACGGCGTCACCTCCACCTGGGCCAGGCACTGCTCCAGCTGCTCGCGCAGCGCGATCGAGTTCAGGTCGCGACCGATGAACACCAGCCGCGATCCCCTCGCTTCGCCAGGCTTCCAGGCGCGGTCCATGCCGCTGTCGACCGTCATGTGCACGGACTGGAAGACGAAGCGCTTCTCGCTGCCGCGCAGCGACACGATGCCCTTGCCGCGCAGCAGGTGCTCGCCGTTCTCGCGAACGAAACGCAGCAGCCATCCGACGAACAGGCTCGGGTCGAACGCCTGCTCGATGCTGAGCGACACGCAGCGCAGGCCGTCGCCGTGCTGGCCCTCCTCGACCTCGACGTAGGCGTGTGGCACACGACCGATGCGGCCGCGCTGGATCTGCAGTGGCGGAATGCGCAGGCGCGAGAGGTCGAAGGCACCGCGTCCGATCAGTCGGTCGAGATCGATGTTGCCGCGCTCGCATCGGACCAGCTCGGCCGTCGGGTTGACGCGTTCCACGGCGATCTCCGACACGGCGAGCTCGTCCGCCTTGACGAGGTCGCACTTGTTCAGCAGCACCAGGTCGGCCTGCGCCAGCTGCGCGGCGGCCTCCGGGGCGGCGCGCAGCTGCGCCGCGAGGTGGCGCGAATCGGCCACGCAGATCACGCTGTCGGGCTGCGTGTGCTGGCGCAGGAAGTCGTCGAAGTGCAGCGTCTGGATGACCGGCGCGGGGTCGGCCAGCCCGCTGGTCTCGATGATGATCCCGTCGAAGCGTCCGGGCCGCCGGATGAGCCCGCTCATGACGCGGATCAGGTCGCCGCGCACGCGGCAGCAGACGCAACCGTTGTTCAGTTCGTGCACTTCCTCTTCGGCGCCGACGACCAGCGAGCCGTCGATCCCGAGTTCGCCGAACTCGTTGACGATCACGGCGTAGCGCCCGCCGACGGTGCCGTGCAGGATGCGGTTGAGCAGGGTGGTCTTCCCGGCACCGAGGAAGCCGGTGATCACGGTGACGGGGATTCTCGAGTTCATGCTCATGCTGTGGGGTCCTTGTCTGCCGGACAGCGGCGTCGTGCGTCCGCTTGCCACGTTCTTCGTTTCAGTCGACCGTCGGCACACGTTGTGCAAGCCGAGGGTCGGCCCCAATGCGCAATCGCTATGCCATCCGCCGCCCGCAGCGGCGATCGCGCGATAAGTGCTTGATCGATCTCAGGATTCGCACGGGGCCCCGCGGTTTCCCCCTAGACCCCGGGTCGCATGCGTGTCGCGTTTTCGGACACTCGGCCGGGTCACCTCCGGCGGGCTCTCCGAAGGTGCTTTCCCTAGTAATTAACGGACCACCACCTGCTGGCGGATGGGCGCTGGAAAACTCGTCTCGCGTCGTGCGGCGATTCGCACGAAACGACGAAGGAGACACATCCATGAAGACCATCGCTATCTCGCTGATCGTGCCGACCGGGGAGTGCAACGAAGAGGACGGGCGCGTCCCGAAGCTCGATCTGCCGCTCTCGCGGCGCGAGCTCCTGAAGGGCTCCGGCGTGCTGATGGGCACGCTCGCCACCGGCACCCTGCTCGCGTCCCTGGCTCCGTCCCCCGTGTGGGCCGTTCCGATGGGCAAGCTCAACGAGGCGGAAGGCCGCACGTTGCTGACGCTGGGCCGCGTCCTGTACCCGCACAAGAAGCTCGACGACGCCGTGTACGCCCTGCTCGTCAAGGACCTCGATGCCAAGGCGGCCGCCGACCCGAAGTTCGCCAAGCTGCTCAAGGACGGCGTCGCGAACCTAGATCGGCTCGCCGGCGGTCGCTTCGAGAAGGCCGCGGCGGAGAAGCAGCTGTCGATCGTGCGCTCGATCGAGAAGACGCCCTTCTTCATCACCGTGCGCGGCCAGTGCGTCACCTCGCTGTACGACAACGACATGGCCTTCGCCGCGCTGGGCTACCCCGGCTCCGCCTGGGAGAAGGGCGGCTACATCACGCGCGGCTTCCAGGACCTGACCTGGCTGCCTGCGCCTCCCACCGAAGCGAGCCCGCCGCCCTACATGGGCTGAGCTCGCTCGTCGCCAAGACATCCCAGCTAACGCGAGGCAAGAACCCCCATGAAGACATTCGATTTCAACGACGACGCGGTGGTCGTCATCATCGGCTCCGGTGCCGGCGGCGGCACGCTGGCCAACGAGCTGTGCCAGAAGGGCATCAAGGTCGTGGTCCTGGAAGCCGGCGCGATGCAGTCCAACGCCAGCTTCATCAACGACGAATGGAAGTCCTTCAGCCAGCTCGCCTGGCTGGACAAGCGCACCACCTCGGGCAACTGGCGCGTCGCCAAGGATTTTCCGAACCTGCCCGCCTGGATCTGCAAGACGGTCGGCGGCACGACCACCCACTGGGCCGGCGCGTCGCTGCGTCTCCAGGAACACGAGTTCAAGACCCGAACGACCTACGGCAACGTGGCCGGCGCGAACCTGCAGGACTGGCCGCTGACGCTGTCCGAGCTCGAGCCCTTCTACGCGCGCGCCGAGGACAAGATGGGCGTGACGCGCACCCACGGCATCCCGGGGCTGCCGGGCAACAACAACTTCAAGGTGATGTACAGCGGGGCCACCAAGCTCGGCTACAAGGAAGTTCACACCGGCAACATGGCGATCAACAGCCAGCCGCGCGACGATCGCGCGCGCTGCCTGCAACTGGGCTTCTGCTTCCAGGGCTGCAAGAGCGGCGCGAAGTGGAGCACGCTCTACACCGAACTGCCCAAGGCCGAGGCGACCGGCAACTTCGAACTGCGCCCCGAGAGCCACGTGACGCGCATCGAGCACGACGCGAAGGGCAAGGTGAGCGGCGTCGTCTACTTCGACAAGGACGGCAAGGAACAGCGCCAGAAGGCCCGCATCGTGGCCGTCGCCGGCAACTCGATCGAGACCCCGCGCCTGCTGCTGCTGTCGGCCTCGAAGATGTTCAAGGACGGACTGGCGAACCGCTCGGGCCAGGTGGGCCGCAACTACATGCGCCACGTGACCGGCTCGGTGTACGGCCTGTTCGAGAACCCCGTCCACATGTACCGTGGCACGACGATGGCCGGGATCGTGCGCGACGAGGCGCACAACAACACGAAGCGCGGTTTCGTCGGCGGCTACGAGCTGGAGACGCTGTCGCTCGGACTGCCGTTCATGGCCGCCTTCCTGAACCCGGGCGGCTGGGGCGCCGACTTCACCGAGTACATGGAGAACTACACGCAGCTGGCCGGCATGTGGATCGTCGGCGAGGACATGCCGCGCGAGACCAACCGCGTCACGCTGCACAAGACGCTGAAGGACAAGTGGGGCAGCGCGATCCCCAACGTCCACTTCGACGATCACGAGAACGACGTCAAGCTTCGCGAGCACGCCTTCACGCAGGGCCAGCGCGTGTACGAGGCGGCCGGCGCCCGCAAGTCCTTCCGCACGCCGCCCTACCCGTCGACGCACAACCTCGGCACCTGCCGCATGGGCGCTTCCGCCAGCACCAGCGTCTGCAACTCGTACGGGCAGACGCACGACATCGCGAACCTGTTCATCTCGGACGGCAGCCAGTTCACCACCGGCGGCGCGGAGAACCCGACGCTGACGATCGTGACGCTCGCGATCCGGCAGGCCGAGTACATCGCCAAGCAGATGAGCGCCCGGGCCATCTGAGCGACAGCCGCACGGCGGGCGCGTCGACCAGGACCGACACGCCCGCCTTACCGACCGGTCCGGCCCCCGGACCCCACACGAATGACATCGGACGCGCCCTGGCGCGCCACGCTGCTCCAAGGAGACAGAACCATGCTTTCCCAGTTTGAGAAGTTCGGAGGGGGCGCGCGCGGCGCAGTCAACCTCCTGACCTCGGCCCTGCCCATCGCCATCATCGGCGGGCTGCTCTACGCCGGCTTCTTCGTGAAAGCCGAGGCCGTGATCAAGAAGGTCGAGCCGAAGGCGGTCGAACGCCGCGACAACTTCTTCAGCATCGCCACGCCGAACGACCAGGTGGCCTGGGCGGCGGGCAGCGGCGGCAAGATCGTTCACACGGTCGATGGCGGCAAGAGCTGGCAGCGGCAGTCGACCGCGACGCTGGAGAACCTGCAGGGCATCGCCGCGTGGGACGCGATGCATGCGGTGGCGGTGGGCAACAACGGCGTCATCCTCGTCACCAGCAACGGCGGCAGCCTCTGGTCCGCCGCGACGCTGCCGAGCTCGGGCAACCCGAACAAGCTGTTCCGCGTGCGCATCTTCGACGGCGTGGCCTGGGCGGTCGGCGAGTTCGGCGCGCTGCTGCGCTCCGACGACAAGGGCAAGACCTGGACGCGCGCGCTGCCCGAGAAGGACCGCGCGTGGAACGCCGTCCACTTCGTCGGCCAGACCGGCTGGCTCGTCGGCGAGTTCGGCGCGGTGATGCGCACGACCGATGGCGGCGCCACCTGGACCGACATCGAGGCGAAGAACAGGATCAGCCTGATGGCGGTGAGCTTCCGCGACGCGCAGCACGGCGTCGCCGTCGGCCTGACGGGAACGCTGCTCGTCACGAACGACGGTGGACTGACCTGGACTGACGTGGAGCGCCCGACGCGCGAGCACCTGCTCGACGTCATCTGGGACGAGAACCGCTGGACCGCGGTCGGCGACAAGGGGGTCGTGGTGAGCTCCGACGCCGCTGCGCAAGCCTGGAAGGCGCGCCGCCTCGCGGACGGCGACGTCTCGTGGCGCACCCAGATCGCGAAGTCCGGCCCGCGCTACTACCTGGCCGGCGCCAACCTCGCCGTGCTCGAGGGCGAAACACTGACCGTCGCCGGTCGCTGACAAGAAAAGAACCGAGGAGACGGCTGTGAAGAATGCAACGTTCGGAAAAATCGAGAAGGCGTTCGAGCGCCTGATCCGCTACCGCCGCTGGGTGGTGCTGACGGTGGCGCTGCTGACGGCGGTGATGGGCTACCTGGCCACCCACGTCGAGGTCAAGACGATCTTCAGCGATCTGCTGCCGAAGGATCACCCCTACGTGGCGGTGAACCAGAAGTTCAAGTCGACCTTCGGCGGCTCGAACATGGTCAGCATCATGGTCGAGACGGAGCACGGCGACATCTTCGACCCGAAGGTGCTGCAGAAAGTGCAGAAGCTGACCGTCGGCCTGCAGCAGGTCGACAGCGTCGACACCTACCAGATCGTCTCGATCGCCTCCAAGAAGATCAAGGAGGTGCGTGCATCGACCGAAGGGGTGGAGTCGCGCCCGATCATGTGGCCCAACCTGCCGCAGTCGCCGGCCGAGATGGCCGTGCTGAAGGAGGCGGTGCTCAACAACCCGCTGATCTACGGCCCCTACGTCTCGATGGACCTCAAGGCCACGCTGATCACGGCCGACTTCCTCGACGGCGAGATCAACTACAGCAAGGCCTTCGACCAGATCATGTCGCTGGTGAAGGACGCCTCGGCCGACGGCGTGAAGGTGCGTGTCGTCGGTGAGCCGGTGTTGTACGGCTGGGTCAACTTCTACCTCGACGAGACGCTGCAGATCTTCTTCGCCGCGATCGCCTCGCTAGTGCTCATCCTCATGCTGATCACGCGCACCTGGCACGGCACCCTGCTGCCGCTGCTGGCTGGCGTGGTGAGCGCGATCTGGGCGCTCGGGGCCGCCAAGTTGATGGGCTTCCACCTCGACCCGCTGGTCATCGTGGTGGCCTTCCTGATCACCGCGCAGGCGATCTCGAATTCGGTCCAGCTGATCTCCCGCTACGACGACGAGATCGCCAACGGCGCGACCAGCTCGGCCGCGGCGGCCATGGCGAGCGCGAAGAACCTGTTCAAGCCCAGCATGCTGGCGATCGTGGCCGACGCCGGCTGCGTGCTGGTGGTGGCTCTGACGCCCATTCCGATGCTGGAGAAGATCTCCTACATCGGCACCGTGTGGATCTTCTCGATCCTCGTCAGCGCGCTGCTGCTGACGCCGGTGATGCTGTCCTACTTCAAGCCGAAGCAGAGCTTCGTGCACCCGCTGAACATCCGCCCGGCGCTCGACGGCGTGCTGCGCGTCTGCGCAAGCATCGTCACCACGCGCTGGCGCTACGGCGTGCTGGGCACCGCGCTGGTGGTGTTCTTCGTCTCGGGCTGGTACGCCTTCAACCTCAAGGTGGGTGACGCGAACCCCGGCTCGCCGATCCTGTGGCCGGACTCCTCCTACAACCGCGACGCCACCGACATCAACCGGCAGTTCCAGGGTTCGGACCGCATGTTCGTGGTGGTCGCCGGCAAGGAGAAGGGCGCGCTGCGCGAGCCGGAAGTGCTCAGGAGCATGAGCGACTTCCAGCGCTACATGGAGGCCCAGCCGGAGGTCGGCGGCAGCATCTCGCTGGCCGACGTGCTGCCGCAGGTGCGCCGCGTGCTGCGCGAAGGCAACCCGATGTACGCCGAGCTCGGCAACGACGCCAACGAGAACGGCGAGCTGACTTACATGTTCGTCTCCGGTTCCGACCCCGGCGACATGGACCGCTACGCCGATGCCGACGCGAAGAACGGCGCGGTGACGCTGTTCTTCCGCGACCACCAGGGCGAGACCATCCGCACCGCGATCGCCCGGGTGCAGGACTACGTGGCCCAGAACGCGATGCAGAAGGCGGACTACCTGCTGGCCGGCGGCCTGGTGGGTGTGCTGGCGGCGGTGAACGAGGTCATCCTCGCCGGGCAGATCGAGGCCATCGCGCTGGCGCTGCTGGTGCTGGTGGTGTGCTGCACGGTGACCTACCGCTCCACGGTAGCCGGCGTGTTCTTCATGATCCCCGTGATGCTGTCCAACACCATCACGTTCAGCTACATGGCGTGGCAGGGCATCGGGATGAACATCAACACCCTGCCCGTCGTCGCACTGGGCATCGGCCTCGGCGTCGACTACACCTTCTACATCGTCGACGGCATCCGCGAGGAGCTTCACCACTCCGACAACGTCGAGGCCGCCATCATCAAGGCGCTCGGCAGTGCCGGCCGCGGTGTGCTCATCACCGCATTGACGCTGATCACCAGCGTCGGGCTCTGGAGCTTTTCGTCGCTGCGGCTTCAGGCCGACATGGGCCTGCTGATCGCGCTCTGGCTGTTCATCTCGGCCTTCAGCGCGCTCTTCATCATGCCGGCGATCGTCTACGTGTTCCGACCCGCCTTCATCGTGGGCAGCAAGCAGCGCCCGATCGAGCGCGCCGATTCCGCAGTGGTTGTGTGAGGGCGCCAGCCACTCGCGACGGCGTCGCTCCGACGGCGCCGTGCGGATTCGTGCTGGCTAATTTCTAGTGAAAAGACGAAAGGAACGGAGACATGAAACGAAACAAGCGCTTCAAGCAAATCCCGGGGATCGCTCTCGCAGCGGCACTGGGTGGCATGGCGACCTCGACGGCGCACGCCGCCACCGAGGAGGCCAAGAGCAATGCCGACGACGGCGACTACTCCTTCGCGCTGTCCGGCTACGCCCGTGGCTGGGTGTCGATGAACCTGCAGAACCAGCCCGAGCTGGAGCAGCAGGGCAAGAAGAGCCGCGGCAAGCTCTCGATGGTGCGCGGCTCCGTGCTGCTCGACGCCGACGCGAAGACCGGCCCGATCAAGTGGAAGGCGATCACCCGCCTGGACCGCGAGTACAAGACCAACTACCTCGAGGACCTCGAGGACCTGCGCGCCACCAACGGCACCACCGGTGGCGAAAGCATCATCAAGAACTACAACAACTTCGATGTGCGCGAGTTCTGGGCCGAGACCAACCTCGGTGACCGCACCACGGTCAAGTTCGGCAAGCAGCAGCTGGTGTGGGGCGAGTCCGACTTCTTCCACGCGATGGACCTGGTGCACGGCTACGACCTGAGCTGGCGCCTGTTCTTCGAGGGCGAGAACGAGGAGTGGCGCAAACCGCTGATCCTGCTGTCGACCAAGATTCGCGTCCCCGAGGCCAACGGCATGCTGGCGGCCTACATCCGCCCGGGCTGGGACCGTTGCCAGGACATCGGCAACACCTACGACGTCGGCGGCGGTCGCTGGTTCTTCCAGCCCTACCGCGGCTTCGACCTGCACGAAGTGACCAACAAGAACTGCAGCCACCCGGCGGGCGACTTCCGCGATGCAACGGGCGGTGTGCGATGGGGCGGCGAGGCCTTCGGCCTGAGCTACTCGCTGGCCTACCTGAAGACCTTCTCGGCCGACCCGGTGGCCAATTCGGCCTCGCCCGGCAAGAGCTACGAGGGCGTGGCGGCCACCGGCGGCGTGTTCGATCTGATCCACCCGAAGATCGACGTCTTCGGCGCCACGGTGAGCGGCTACAGCGACACGCTCGACGCGGTGCTGAGCGCCGAGGTCGCCTACACGAAGGACCAGCCGTACAACGTGGGCAGCGGGGCCTTCAACGCCGGCAACTTCGCCTCGGGCGTCGGCAATCCGGGCATCGGCCTGAACGGCGTGAAGCTCAAGGACACGCTGACCACGATGCTGCGGATCGACAAGAACCTGAAGTTCGAGGGGCTGCTGGGCACGAGCCGGCCGTCGTTCTCGTCCATTCAGCTGTTCGACACGCAGATCCTCAACTACGAAGACAGCGATGACCTGGTCCGGCTGTTCGCGTACGGCTCGAAGATCAAGGAACACAGCACCATCCTGACGGCCTTCACGGTGCTGAACTACAAGAACGACGAGATCAACCCGGGCTTCGCCATCGGCTTCGACCTGAGCAACGGCGGCGGCTTCGCGATCCCGAGCGTGGCGATGACCTTGTCCGACAAGTGGGTGGCCAAGGTCGAAGCCGACCTCTTCTGGGACGGCGGCAAGAGCAACAAGACGCAGTTCAGCGGCGAAGGTTCGCAGCTGTTCGGCTACTTCAGCAAGGCCAGTCAGCTGGTGTTCCGCCTGACCCGGCAGTTTTGATCACAGACAGGAGACATGAAGATGAAAACCGGAACGAACATGACCAATCGACGCAGCGTGCTGCGCACCGGCTTCGGCGGCGCCGTGGCCCTGGCGGCGGCCCTGGTGGCCACCCCCGCGATGGCGAAGGAGCTCGAGGCAGGCTTCGTCATCAACAAGGGCAACTTCGACAGCATCAAGAACGACACCTTCGAAGGCAAGACCATCGCGAGCATGGTCCCCGAGAAGCTGGAGTGGATGATCAGGAACTACGACCTGACCATCAAGCTGGCGAACTCGAAGAAGATCGTGATGGACCCGAAGTACGTCCAGGCGACCAAGGACGGCGCCAAGGACGTGAAGTTCAACACCGCCGACCGCACCGTGTCGGGCTGGAAGGCGGGCATGATGTTCCCGCCCGAGTCCATCAAGATGGACGACCCGCATGCGGGCGACAAGGTGATCTGGAACCTGCGCGCCGCCACCTACGGCGCCACGATGGACCTGCGCGACATCGCCTGGGCCTTCCTCGATGCGAAGAAGGGCTACGAGCGCGTCCAGGCCTTCCAGTCGCGGCGCTACTACATGGAAGGCCGGCTCGACGGCGGGCCGGTCTCCGAGGGCGACGGCACGGTCGCGCAGAAGACCTACTTCGTCGCGACCTACCCGCAGGACATCCGCGGGCTCGGGCTCTTCTCGGTCCGCTACAACCAGGCCGACTCGAAGAAGCCCGACGACTCCTACGCCTACCTGAAGTCGGTGCGCCGCACACGCCGTCTCTCCGGCGGCGCGTGGATGGACCCGATCGGTGGCACCGACCAGCTGTACGACGACTGGGACATCTGGGACGCCGCCCCGACCAAGTACAAGTCGAACAAGCTGATCGAGAAGCGCTGGGTGCTGGCCATCGCGCACAGCCCGGAGATGAGCGTGGACGTCAAGCAGCCCTGGACCGATCCGGCCAAGCGCTTCCCGCGCATCGGCATCGACATCCCGCCGCACTTCAACCCGGCACCGGACATCGGCTGGGAGCCGCGCGAGGTGTACGTGGTGGAGGGCACCTGCCCCGACGAGCACCCGTACAGCAAGAAGGTGGTGTACATGGAAGTCGACTTCCCGCGCCCCTACCTCGGCTATGCGCTGGACCGCAAGGGTGAGTTCTGGAAGATGTTCATCTTCCAGAACCGGCCCGACGTCGGCGACGACGGCTACAAGGCGGTCATGCCCGTCATCGGCCACATCATCGACGTGAAGCGCGGTCATGCCACCAACTGGTCGTCGAACATGAAGTCCAACCCCAAGGGCGTCAAGGAAACCGACGTGGCGCTGAACATCCTGGAAGAGGTCGCGACCGGGACCGGGAAGTAAGCAGCTCCGTTGCTGCCAGGGGCCGCCGGGTCGCCGCGTTCAGGCTCTGCCTCGAACGCCGGCCCGGCGGCCTTTGCACTTCGCGCACGGCTCCGGCGTCCGCCGCACGGCGCGCCGGGCACCGCGCCACAACGACCGAACATGAGACAGAGAGACTTCGTGAAGCCCCTGACCGCCGCAGCCGCCTTGCTGTGCTACCTGGTGCCGGCACACGCCGACGACGGCATCAGCACCGATCGGCCCGATTTCGTCGAATCCAGCCAGGTGGTCGGCAAAGGCCGGTTCCAGCTGGAGACGGGACTCGCCCGGGAGCGCAGCGACGATGCGTCGGGGACCCGGCTGAGGGTCGACTCGACACCGACGTTGCTGCGCCTGGGTGTCAGCGACACGGTCGAACTGCGGATCGAGACCGACGGCTACCAGAGGTCCCGATCCGTGGACGCGGCCCCCTCGCGCGTCACGCGCGAACGGGGCGTTGCGGACACGTCGCTCGGCATCAAGTGGCACATGCAGGATGGCGATCAGGCGTCGGGGCGCCCCGCCATCGCCTGGCTTCTGCATGTCGACGTGGACACGGGATCGGCCGCGTTCCGCGGCAACGGGCTCCGCCCCTCCTTGCGCGTGGTCGGCGAATGGGAGCTTGCCGACGAACTGTCGGTGGGCGCCATGGGCGGTTTCGCGGTGGATCGCAACCCCGACAGCGGGCGGTTCGCTACGGGCATCCTCGCAGTGACCGTGGGCAGGTCTTGGACCGATCGCTTCCGCACGTTTGTCGAACTGGCGGGCCGGCAGCTCGCCTCCTCGCGCCACGGGGGGTCGGTGGTGAGCTTCGACGTGGGCACCGCGTATCTCCTGAGCCCCTCGGTCCAGGTCGATGCCGTGGTCTCGCGCGGGATCACCCACACCTCACCGGACTGGGAGTTCGGTGCCGGACTGTCGATCAAGTTCTAACCCAGGAGACTGCTTCCTCATGAAGATACGCACCCTCCCCCTCAGCGTCGCGGGCTTCCTGCTCGCGACCGGCAGTTGCTTCGCTGCAGGCGCCCTGTCGGTCGAGCGCGAGGTCACGATCGACAACTCGCCGGCCACCGTCTGGAAGCTGGTCGGCAATTTCAACGCCATCGACGTCTGGCACCCGTCGGTGCTCAAGAGCGAACTCAAGGGCCAGGCCGGCCAGGCCGGCGCCCGGCGGCTCCTGACGCTGGACGATGGCGCCACGCGGCTCGAGAAGCTGCTGTCGTACAGCGCGGCGCAGCGCAGCTACAGCTACGCCATCGTCGAGAGCGCCCTGCCGGTCGCCAACTACAAGGCGACCCTCACGCTCACACCGGCCGAAGAGGGTCGCACCCTGATGAAGTGGCGCGCGACATTCGACGCCAACGGCGTCAGTGACGAGGAGGCCACCACGATCATCGGCGGCCTCCACGACGCCGGGATGGCCAAGGTGCGTGCCAACTTCAAGCCGCAATGATCAGGAGACTCAGCACATGAACACCCACCTCCGCAACGCCGCCGCGGCGGGTCTGCTGATGGCCATGGCCGGTCTCGGCCGTGCCGAAGGCGCGATCTCGTTCTCTCGCGACATCACGATCGATCGATCGCCGGCCACGGTCTGGAAGTACGTCGGCGACTTCAACGCGACCGACCTCTGGCACCCCTCGGTCAGGAACAGCACGCTCAAGGGCAACGGCACCAGGCCGGGCGCGATCCGCACCTTGAAACTCGTCAGCGACGGCGAAATGGTGGAGAAGCTGCTCGCCTACGACGCCGCGAAGACCCGCTACACCTACACCACGCTGAAGAGCCCGTTCCCGATCAAGAACTGCGTCTCGACCCTCTCGGTGAGTCCCACGGCCGATGGCAAGACGCTGCTGACCTGGAGCGCCAGCTTCGATGCGGTCGATGTCGACGAAGACATCGCGACCGAATGGGTCGGCATCGCCTTCGACGGCGGGCTGGGCAAGGTGGCGACCCATTTCGAGAAGGCACCGTAAGCCCGCTTGTCGGTCGGACGCCTGCGGCGCCGATGGCCGGCGTCCAGCAATCGGACGGATGGACCCGCAGCACGTCCTGGAACACGACGCTCGCCCCGCAGGCAGCGCGGCCGCGCGGCGCGCCCTCCCCTTGAGCAGGACCGCGCCTAGGCATCTGGAGCATTGGCATGCGATTCGCACGGGTCGGCTCAGGGTGAAAACCCGGCGACCCGACATGACAGGAGGCCCACCATGCCCGATCCCGCAGCCGACGACCCCGACGAAGCCACCCGCTACCAGCTGCGATTCCAGTCGCTGTTCGATGCCGGCCGTGCCTACGCCTTCCCGTGCGACGCCGCGGGCCAGGTGCGCATGGACGGGCTCGGCGAGCACGAGCGCAACAGCTACCTGTACGCGCGCGCGCTCGTGGGTCGCGATTTCGCCGTGCCGCGCGTGTACGCCCGCCGACGCCCCTGCTGACGCCGACGCGGCCCGCGGCCGCGAGCCCCGTTCAGGGAATGAGCACGGCGCGCCCCTGGATCATGCCGTGGTGCAGGTCGAGCAGCGCCTGGTTGGCGTCCTTCAGCTTGTACTCGCGCGTCGCCAGGTGCACCCGCCCGCGATCGGCCAGCGCCATCAATTCGACCAGCTCCGGATAGGTGCCGACCAGGTTGCCGACGATGCTCTTCTCGCTCGTGATCATGTCGATCGCGGGCAGCTCGATCTTGCCGCCGTAACCGACGATGTAATAGGTGCCGGCGTTGCGTGTCATCGCCAGGCCCTTGGGGATGGCCTCGCCCTCGCCGACGAAGTCGATGACCGCCTGGGCGCCCTTGCCCGCCGTGAGCTCGAGCACGCGCTCCAACGCCTGCTCGTCCGCCTTCACCAGATGGTGGGCGCCACACGACTTGGCCAGTTGCAACGCGGCGTCGGCACGGTCGACGACGATGATCTCGGCGGCGCACAGCGCCGCCAGCACCTGGATGCCGATGTGGCCCAATCCGCCGGCGCCGATGACGACCGCGTACTCCCCTGGCAGCAGGTGACGGGACGCCTTCTTGGCCGCCCGGTAGGCGGTGAGCCCGGCGTCGGTGTAGGGAGCCACGTCCTTGGGAGCCAGCGTCTTCGGCAGCTTGATGAGCGAGCGCTGGTCGGTGCGCAGGTACTCGGCATAACCGCCATCGGCATTGATGCCGGGAAAGCGGCTCCCGTCGGCGTGCATGTCATCGCCGCGCCGGCAGGCCAAGCAGTGGCCGCTGGTCACGAGCGGGTGGCAGATCACCGGGTCGCCGACCTTCATGCCGCTCACCGCCGAACCCATGGCCTCGATCCAGCCGGCGTTCTCGTGACCCATGATGTAGGGCAGCTCGACGCTCACCTTGCCGCGCCAGAGGCCTTCCACCACGTGAAGGTCGGTGCGGCACACGCCGGCGCCGCCGATGCGCACGATGACGTCGGTCGGGCCCTCGATCTTCGGATCGGGCACGTCGCCGTAGCGCACGAAGCTGTCGCCGCTCAGCGACTCGTTGTACTGGTGAAGCACGGCGGCCTTCATGGCGTCTCCCGGTGTCGTGGTCTGAGTCGGTCAGCGTTCGATCAACTCGCGTCGACCGTCTTCGAGCTTCTGCCGGATGTGCGTCGCGTCGGTCGTCGCATCGCTGGTGCGCTTGGACAGCGCACGGATCTCGCCGGCGATGACGGAGAAGCCGCGGCCCGCATCGCCGGCCCGCGCGGCTTCCACCGCCGCGTTGATCGCGATCAGGTTGGTCTGCTGGGCGATCCGTTGGATCGTGCCGACGATGTCACCGATGTCCTTCAGGCTCGATTCGAGCTGGGCGTTGTACTTGAGGCGCTGCCGCTCGGCCTCTTCCCGATCCCGTTCGGCCTGGATGTCGGCCAGGGCGCCGACGGCGCGCAGCGCGGTGCCGTCGGCGGCCCGCTGGGTCTGGCCACGGGCCCGGAACCAGCGGTACCGATCGTCCCGGCATCGCAGCCGGTAGCAGACGTCGTAGGGCGTGCGACCCGTCTTGTCGGTCAGGTGCTGCAGGAAGGCCGTCATCGTCCCGTCCTTGTCCTCCGGGTGCAGACGCGATGCCCAGCTGTCGAGCACGTTCGGGAACTCGGCCTCGTCGGCGAAGCCCAGCAAGCGGCGGAACTGCGGCGACCACCAGAACGCGTTGCGGGGGTTGACCGGATCGCCGGCGACGACGGCCAGGTCCCAGACGCCGTCGTTGACGATCTCCCGCGACAGCTCGAAGCGCGTGTGCGTCACGTCGAGCTCCCGCTGGAGCTTCAGGTCGTCGTCGATGGGAATGAGCGTGCCCGCCACCCGCAAAGGCGTGCCGTCGGCCGACCGGAGCGTCTCGCCGCGTGCGCGGAACCAGCGATGGACGCCGTCCCTGCAGCGCAGGCGGTAGGTCACGTCGTACGGCGTGCGTCCGGAGCGGTCACCCATGTGAGCGGCGAAGGCCTGCAGGGTGCGCTGCTTGTCCTCCGGGTGCAGCAGGTCCGACCAGCTGGACAGCACGTCGGGAAAGTCGTGTTCGTCCTGATAGCCGAGCAGCCTGCGGAACTGCGCCGACCAGAAGAACGGGTTGCCGGCACCGGCCGCGTCATCGGCGGGCACTTCCATGTCCCACAGGCCTTCTCCCGAAGCGCGGCGGATCAGGTCGAAGCGCATCCGCAGGCCTTCGATCTCGGCCTGCGACGCCGCAACCTGCCGACGCAGCAGCTCCAGCTCGGCGCCCTTCTCGTCCGGTTCCTGCGGCGCTTCCCTGCGAGCGCGGAAGAAGGAAACTCTCATCGCCATGGTCGGGCCCTCATGCGAAGCGGTCCTTCCAGGCCCGCAGTGCGGCGAAGACCGCCACGTCGTCCATCGCATGGCCGAGCGCGGCCCGGCGCCGGGCCGCGCTCGCCACGCCCGGATCCTGGCAGCGCAGGAAGGGGTTGATCAGGCGCTCCTGCTTGATGGAGCTGGGCAGCGTGGGCTCGTCGCGGGCTCGCAGCGCCAGGCAGCGATCGAGGTGCTCCATCACGTCGCGATTGCCGGGCTCGACGGCGTTAGCGAACCGCAGGTTGCCCACCGTGTACTCGTGGGCACAGCACACCAGCGTGTCGCCGGGCAAGCCGGCGAGCCGATCGAGCGACGCGAACATCTGCGCCGGCGTGCCCTCGAACAGGCGCCCGCAACCGCCGGAGAACAGCGTGTCGCCGCAGAACAGCAGCGGACGGCCGTCGAAGTCTTCCGCGTAGTAGGCGATGTGCCCCGCGGTGTGCCCGGGCACGTCGATCACGCGAAAGCGCACGCCCAGGGCGTCCACCTCGTCGCCGTGCAGCAGCCGGATGACGGGCTCGGGCAGGCGCTCGCGCGCGGGTCCGTAGACCCTGGCGTTACGCACCGATCGGAGGTGGTCGACGCCACCGGTGTGGTCGTCGTGGTGGTGGGTCAGCAGGATCCCTTCGAGGATCAGGTGGTGCTTGTCGAGGTAGCCGAGCACGCCGGCCGACTCGCCCGGGTCGACGACCCACGCGCGGTTCCCGACTCGAAACAGCCAGATGTAGTTGTCGGCAAAGGCCTTGATCGACACGAGGGCGTGCACGGTGCTCTCCTGGCAGCGCTGAGCAATCTCACGGAGCCGCGCGGGACCTGATCGAGGTCGGACGCGCGACGCATCCATCCCGGGCCGTCGGCCCGGGCGTTCGACGATCGCTAGCGGTAGTGCCCGTGCTGCTCCAGCACCTCGATCTTGTAGCCGTCGGGGTCCTGCACGAAGAAGAACCGGGCCAGCAGTTCCTCACCCCGCTTGAACTCCTTGACCGCGGTCGGCGCGTAGCCGAGCGCATCGACCTGCGCGCGCTTCGAGTTCGCGTCCGGCACGACGGCGGCGACATGGCCGTAGCCCGTGCCGTGCGTGTACTCGTCCTCACGCCCCTTGTTGAGCGTCAGCTCGATCTCGAAATGGCAGCCGTCGGCCCGCAGATAGACCAGCGTGAACTCCGGGAAGTCCAGCCGATGGGACTCCTTCATGTCGAGGACGGCCTCGTAGAACTTCAGCGAGCGCTCGAGCTCGCGGACCCGGATCATGGTGTGAATGAGCTTTGCCACGTGTACTCCTGTGACTGGCGGGGCGCGAGTGCGCGTCGAAGACGTCGATGGACGCACGCGGATCCGGCGATCTCGCTCCCGGGGGATGGTCGACAGTTTTTCATCAACGGCCCCGCAGCGGGTAGTACGCGGGTAGCGACGGCGGGAGCTCGTGCGCCGCTTCCGGGCGCGCTGGGAAGACGACCCGGTTCATCAGGCCGGGAACATGGGCCGCGTGCCCTCAGCGCCGCGCCGGATCGAAGTGCTTCTGCAGGCCCTGCCAGCAGCGCGCGTAGTCCGGCTGGCGCAGCGGCGAGGCCAGCGCGCGCGCGGTCGGGCGCCACACGTGGCGCGCCTCGAACATGAAGGCCATGGTGCCCTGGATGACATCGGGCGTCGACAGATCGGCGCGACTGGCCTTCTCGAAGGTCTCGGCGTCGGGCCCGTGGCCGGTCATGCAGTTGTGCAGGCTCGCGCCGCCGGGCAGGAAGCCCTCGGCCTTGGCGTCGTACACGCCGTGGATCAGCCCCATGAACTCGCTGGCGACGTTGCGGTGGAACCAGGGCGGCCGGAAGGTGTCCTGCATCGCCAGGATGCGCGGCGGGAAGACCACGAAGTCGATGGCGCTGGTGCCCGGCGTGTCGGACGCCGCGTGCAGCACCAGGAAGATCGACGGATCGGGGTGGTCGTGGCTGATCGAGCCGATGGCGTTGAAGCGGCGCAGGTCGTACTTGTACGGCGCACAGTTGCCGTGCCACGCCACCACGTCGAGCGGCGAGTGGTCCATCGCCGCCGACCACAGCCGGCCCAGGAACTTGGCCACCAGCTGGTGCGGCCCGTCCACGTCTTCGTAGGCGGCCACCGGCGCCAGGAAGTCGCGCGCGTGCGCCAGGCCGTTGGAGCCGATCGGGCCGAGGTCGGGCAGGCGGAACGGCGCGCCGTGGTTCTCGCAGACGTAGCCGCGGCCCTCGCCGTCGGGCAGCTCGACGCGAAAGCGCAGGCCGCGCGGGATGACCACGATCTCCTGCGGCTCGGCCTCGAGCACGCCGAGCTCGGTGACGAAGCGATGGCGGCCGTGCTGGGGCACGATCAGCAGTTCGCCGTCGGCGTCGTAGAAGCTGCGGCCCTGCATCGAGCGGTTGGCGGCATACAGATGGAGAGTCGCGCCCGCCTGCACGCTCGGGTCGCCCTGGCCGGCCCAGGTGACGAGGCCATCGATGAAGTCGATGGGCGTGGCCGCCGCCGGCAGCGGCAGCGGGTTCCAGCGCATCGGGTCGGGCGGCGTGGCGAGCGCCGAGAAGTCGCTGACGAGGCGGCCGCCGTCGTCGTAGGGTTCGAAGGGCGCATGCATCGCCGCCGGACGGATGCGATAGAGCCAGGAGCGGCGGTTGTCGGCGCGCGGCGCGGTGAATGCGGTGACGCTCAACTGCTCGGCATACAGGCCGTAGGGGCAGCGCTGCGGCGAATTGCGGCCCACCGGCAACGCGCCGGACAGCGCCTCGCTCTCGAAGTGGTTGGCGAAGCCGCTCTGGTATTGAAGGGGGCCTGTCGTCATCGTGGAATCAGTCCGGCGGGATGCCGTTGTCGCGACCGAGCCTGCCACAGCATCACCGGCGGATCAATCCGGTGACGAACCTCGATCCGTCTGAGCCGAGGAACGGGGCCGCGTCGCGACCCCCGAGTACAGATAGGTCAGCCACCTCGGCCCGGGGCGGTAGCCGCGGTCCAGGCGATCGATCGTGAAGCCCGCAGACTCGATCAGGCCGGGCATCTCGCGGTTGAGATGGCAGCCCCCTGCCAGCGGCTTCCAGTACGGCGTGATGCGGTCCTGCCAGCGGCGCACCGTCGAATCGGGCGCAGCGCCATGCTCCAGGAACAGCAGGCGCCCTCCCGGCACCAGCACGCGATACACCTCCTTCAGCGCCTGGGCTGCATCAGGGATGGTGCAGAGCGTGAACGTCGACACCACGCAATCGAAGCTCCGGTCGTCCACCGGGATGCGCTCGGCCGACAGCGGCAGCGCCTGGATCTCCAGGCCAGCGGCCCTGGCCCGGCGCTGGGCCAGCGCATGCAAGCCGGGATCGACACCGCAGAGGCATCGCAGTCCGGCAGCGCGGTAGTACGGCAAGTTGCGTCCCGTGCCCATGCCGATCTCGAGCACCCGGCCCGAGGCCTGCGGCACCAGATCCGCGCGCCCGCGCTCGAAGCTGGGCAGGCCGCAGATGACGTCGACCGCGCGAGGCAGGATGTGATCGTCGTAGAAGCTGCCCATCCGTGCCCATCGAGGATTGCGGTGCCCGCGAGCATACGCTGCAGGAGTGGCATGCAGCGGGGTCCGCCGAACAGACAACTAGGCTGCGCTCAGCACGAAGTAGATCGCCAGCGCCAGCGCAATGACGGCCAGCGCGAAGCCGAGCCAGACTCCGCAACCCGTCCAGTAGCCTCGCGGAATCTCTGCCTCGCCCAGCGAGCGGATCACCGTCCTGAACTGGACCGCGGAGCCGACGCAGAGCAAGCCGCCCAACAGCGTCATGCCGACGCCCAGCCACAGCGAGAACCCTCGCTGTGCCGGCGTCAGGGCCTGGCCGACGACCATGTGCAGGAACAGGCCGAAGCGCTCCACCACGAAGCCGAAGCCCATCAGGGCCAGCGCCGTCCGCTGCCAGGCCAGCAGGGTGCGCTCGGCGGCCAGGAACACGCGGGGGTCATCCAGGTAGGACATGGTGGGGATTCGCACTGCGAAGGGCCGGCGCGGCGGGTCGCGTTGTGGGCCGTCAGTGGAACGCTGCGTCGCGCCCGAACGAGTCCGGGCGCTATGACAGCCAACTGACGAACCGGGCCGGCACCGGCCTGGGCGGCACCGGTCGCCGCGCCATCACGGTGCCCACGTTGACGAAGCACACGGCCTGCTCCTGCGGCTGCACGCCGAACAAGCTGCGCACGCGAACCGAATCCATCGCGCGGCCACTGGTCAGCCCGCTGCCGAAGCCCATCGAGTGCGCCGCGAGCAGCAGGTTCTGGAGGGCGCACCCCAGCGAGACGAGTCGTTCGGCCGCAGGAATGGCGCAGGCGTCGCCTTCGTCGTCGCGCGTGCGCGCGATCGCGAGGGCGACCCACGGTGCTCGCCAGGCCTTGAGCCGGGCTTCCTCGATCTGGACCAGGGTGGCGCCGGGATCACGATCGACCAGGGCCAACGCAAAGGCCTCCGCCAGGCGAGCGCGCTGCTCGGCGGGAACGACCACGAAGCGCCAGGGCAGGAGTCGGCCATGGTCCGGCGCGGTCGCGGCCGCGCGAAACAGGCTGTCGATCTGCGTCGCGTCGGGGCCCGGCCCGGTCAGGCGCTTCGGCGACGTGTGCTGCCTCGCGGCCATCAACGCCCGCAGTTCGGCGCCCGACCGTGAAGCGCTCGCCGCATCGTGCTCGGCCGAGTGCAGCGACGGCGCGGCGCGGCCTTCCGCTTCATCGGACGTCGCGAACGTCATTGCTTCCATGTCGAATGGAGACCGGTGCTGCGCCACTCGGCCGGCGAGCTCATCGCGGACGCTCTGCGGGCCAGCCCGGCAAGCATTGCCTCCCAGGCCGCCTCGTCGTCGTCGACGCCCTCGGCGAACCGGCGGCACAGCGCGAAGCGCACGAACTGCTGCCCCCGGGCGAGGGCCGCGGCCAGCGCCTCCTGAAGCTGCGGCCAGGTCTGCTCCTGAGGCAGCACGTCGTCGCAGAACACCTGGCGCATCGCCGGCAACTCCTTGACCACCACCCGCGCGCGATAGACCGAGTAGCCGGCGTCCGCCACGGCACTCACCTGGATGCTGTATTCGGCACCGCGTTCGTCGGCCTCCACCATGGCGAGTCTCCTCCGGTCGGTCAGGCGGGCGCCGCTGGAACGGCGGCGTCGCCGGGGTCGATCAGGTAGCTGTAGCCGTGCTTGCGGAAACCCAGGCCCTCGTAGAAGGCATGGGCCTTCTCTCGGTTGACGTGGCTCGACAGCACCAGCTTGTAGCAGTCGCGCGCCGCACACAGGTTCATCGCGAACTGCATCATCCGCCGGCCGATCCGCTGCCCCTGGGCGTCCGGCGCCACGACCACGTCCTCGACGATGCAGGAGTCGCGCGCGCCGTGGGAGATGCCTCCCACGAAGACCACCGCGAAGGTGCCCACGATGAGATCGTGCGACTCCGCCACATAGATGTGGTGCAGCGGGTTCGCTTCCAGGTCGAGAAAGCGCGCCCAGGCGTGCTCGATCGGCATCTCGGGCTCGGGGGTGATGTCGAGCTGCTTGTAGAACTCCAGGAGACGCGGCACGTCGGACAGCCGCGCGGCGCGTATCTCGAGGTCCTCCACCATGGTTCTCCGGTCCGGGCGGCTAGACGCCGAGCTTCAGCACGCGCTTGGCGTTGCCGTACATCACGTCGTCGATCACGCCGTCCGCGAACCCGAGGGTGCGGTAGTCGTTGATCGACTGTCCCATCGGCCGGAACGGATAGGAGCTGCCGAACAGGATCTGGTTGCGCATGCAGCCGTTCGCCGCCTCGACGTAGAGCGATCCGCCCGGCGCGAAGATGTACATGTCGGGCACGATGAAGACGTTCTCCCAGCGGAACGCGACGCCGATGATCTCGTTCACGTACGGATAGAAGCCGTGGTAGCAGATGATCGACAGCTTGGGGAAGGCCTTCGCCACGTGGCCCACCGCGGTCGGCGTGACCATGTCGAGGCTCGGCGCCGTGGGGCCTGACATGATGGACACCGGCACGCCGAGCTGCGCACAGGCGTCGTAGATCGGGAACAGCATCGGATCGTCCGCCTTGCACAGCGGGCTGCCGAAGCCGGGCTCGACGTTGATCGCCTTCAGGTCGAGCTGACGCACCGCACGCTCCACCTCGTCGATCGCCGCCTTGACGCCCCAGCGGTGCGGGTCGATCGAGCCCACCCCGACCAGTTCCTTGTGGCCCTTGACGAGGTCGTGGATCTCGTCGTTGGAGTGCTTGATGCCGGGCGTGTCGCGGCCGACGACCACCGCCGCCGTGATCCGCGTCTCCTTGATGTCGCGCAGGTAGCCGTCGATGTTCTTCGAGTGCGTGAAGTGCTCCAGGTCCCGCGAGCCGACACGGCCGTTCAGCCACTTCACGACCTCGAACTCCGGCGTTCCGCGCGTCTTGCCGTAGAAGTCGTGCAGGAACGCAGGGCGGCTGCGCATGTCGATCACCTTCTTGCTGGCCATGGATCGTTCTCCTTCTTGGATGGTTCGTTCGTTGTTCGGGTCGACGGCGCGACAGGTTTCACTCCGGCAGCTTCGCCTCGACCGGTGCCTTGCTGGTACGCTTGGCATAGGCCTCGATGAAGTCCGCCGCGGCGCGGCTGCCGCCCGAGAAGGACTTCATCGCCTCCTCGTGCAGCAGCGACAGCGCCTGCATCTTGATTTCGTTGGCGCGCTCGTTGTCGAAGGTGTTGGCCAGCCGTCGCGGGCGCGGGATGTCCACCTCGAGCGTCGCCCTCACCTGCGTCGGGATGTTGGTCATCACGATCAGGCGGTCGGCGAGGAAGATCGCCTCGTCGATGTCGGTGGTCACGAAGAAGTTGGTGCGGTGCGACTCCTCGTACAGACCGGAGTAGTACTCCCACATCAGCTCCTTCGACATCGCGTCGAGGCCGCGGAACGGCTCGTCGAGGATCATCACGTCGGGGTTGTTGATCATCGCCCGCGCCAGCTCGGCGCGTCGCTGCATGCCGCCCGACAGCTGCGTGGGGTACTTGCGGCTGAAGGCCTTGAGGCCGACCTTCTCCAGCAGGAAGTCGGCCTGCGACTGCGTCTGCCCGTTCTGCTCGCCGCGCGCGCGTGGCCCGTACAGGATGTTGTCCATCGTCGTCATCCAGGGGAACAGCGCGCTTTCCTGGAACACGACGAGCCGGTCCTTGCCGGGGCCGGTGATGGGCCGTCCGTCGATCTGGATGCTGCCGGTGTCGGGCTTCTCGAAGCCCGCGAGCAGCCGGATCAGCGTGCTCTTGCCGCAGCCCGACGGACCGATCATCACGGTGAGCTTGTTGTGCTCGATCGTGAACGAACAGTCCTGCACCACGGTCTTGGCGAACGGCCCCGTGCCGTAGGTCTTGGTGACGTTGCGGACCTGGATCTCGCCGCGTGTCGCGCCCGAAGGCTTGTGGTTGGCCATCGTGCTCTCCTCAACGCTGTTTCAACCAGGGCGTGACCAGGCCGCCGAGCGCGCGCAGCGCCTCGCTGCAGGCGAAGCCCGCGATGCCGATGCTGATCATGCCGACGACGATCTGCTCGTACGAACCGCCCACGTACGAGTTCCAGATGAAGAAGCCCAGGCCGCCGCCCTCGGCGCTCTTGCCGCCACCGGAGATCATCTCGGCCGCCACCACCACCTCCCAGGTGATGCCCATGCCCACCGCGGAGCCGACCACGATCGACGGCAGCGTCGCCGGCAGCACCACGCGGCGGAAGATGTCCCACTGCGAGGCCCCCATCGCCTGCGCCGCCTGGAAGTAGCGCACGTCGATCGACTTGGCTCCCCCGACGACGTTGATGACGATGGTGAAGAAGGCGCCGAGGAAGGTCACGAAGGCGATCGACATCTCGGCCGTCGGCCAGAAGATGATCGAGGCCGGCACCCAGGCCAGCGGCGGGATCGGCCGCAGCAGCTCGAAGCTCGGGAACACGACGCCGTGCACCGCCTTGCTCACGGCCATCATCAGGCCCAGCGGGATGCCGATCAGCATCGCCGCGCCGAAGCCCGCCAGCACCCGCACCAGACTGAGATACCAGCTCTCCCAGTAGCCGGCGTTGCCCAGCAGGCCGCTCCAGGCCTTGAGCACGCCGCTCGGTGCGGGCACCTGGCCGATCCAGGGCAGCGCGAAGCCCAGCCATTCGGGCGAGCGTGCGCCCAGTTCCCACAGGACGACGAAGACCGTCAGGGCGATGATCGCGCGCAGCGTCGAGCGGCTGAGCACGCGCTGGCGAAACCGGGTGATGCCATGGCTCATGGTTCAGCCCTCCTTCTCGCCGGCCGCGAAGGACTTCTTCGCTTCCTCGTGGACGATCGCGCTGGTCTCCTCCATCAACTCGCGAAAGCGCGGGCTGGTCAGGACGCTGTAGTCGCGCGGGTGGGGAATGTCGACATCGAGAATCTTCTTCGGCCGGCACGGCCGCGAGGTCATGATCACCAGGCGGTGCCCGAGGAAGATGGCCTCCTCGAGATCGTGGGTGATGAAGAAGATCGTGACCTTGTTCTTGTAGTAGATCTCCAGCAAGGCCTCGTGCATGACCGACTTGGTCAGCGAGTCCAGCGCGCGGTAGGGCTCGTCGAACAGCAGCACCTTGGGATCGTTCATCAGCGCCCGCACGATCTCGACCCGGCGGCGTAGCCCCGAAGACACCTCGCCGGGGTAGTTGTTCTCGGTGCCGTTCAGGCCGGCATCGGCCATCATGCGGCGCGCCTTCTCGTAGATCTCCTTCTTGCTCATCTTCCCCTGCATCAGCGGGCCGAAGGCGACGTTCTCGAGGTTGGTCTTCCACGGGAACAGCGCGCCGTTCTGGAACACCACGATGCGGTCGGAGCCGGGTTCGGCCTTGGGCTTGCCGGGGCCGCACAGCACCTCGCCGTCCATCGTGATCGTGCCCGACGAGATGCTGTGGAAGCCGGCGATCGCGTTGAGCAGCGTGGTCTTGCCGCAGCCCGAGGGCCCGACGATCATGCAGATCTCGCCGGCCGCGATGTCCAGCGTGCAGTGGTCGACGGCCATCACGGCCGCGCCTTCTGGGTCGTAGATCTTGACGACGTCGTCGATGCGGATCGCGCCCTGCGTGGCCGCTCTCCCGCCGAGGTTGCGTTGTCGTTCCTGGGTGGTGTTCATCTCAGCGTCCTCCCAACGCCAGCTCGCGCACGCGCCACTGCATCATCAAGTCCCCCACCACGCGCACCATCGCGCTGGTCACGTAGCCCACCGCACCGAGCGTGACCATGCCGATCACGATCGTCGGGTACTGCACCATCGTGTAGGAGGTGTTGATCACATAGCCCAGGCCGAACTCGCCCGAGACCATTTCTCCGGCCACCAGGGAGAACCAGGCGACCCCCACCGAGATCTGCAGCCCCGTGAAGATGTAGGGCATCGAACCCGGCACGATGACCTCCCGGAACACCTGCCACTTGCTCGCACCCAGGCAGTAGGCCGCCCGGCTGTAGGACTCGTCGATCGACTCCACGCCGAGCATGGTGTTGAGCGCCGTGGCGAAGAACGAGGCGAGGAAGGTCAGGAAGATCACCGGCGTCTCGGTGCCCGAGAACATCAGGATCGCCAGCGGCACCCAGGCCAGGATCGGAATCGGCCGCAGCGTCTCGAAGATCGGGAACACGTACTCGCGGAAGGTCTTCGACCAGCCGAGGAACAGTCCGAGCGGCACACCCAGTCCGGTGGCCAGGAAGAAGGCCGTGGCGACCCGCCGCACGCTGGCCCAGATGTGGTCGTAGTACTCCGGCGTGTAGATCGAGAGCCCGTAGACCGGATGGCGGCTGAACATCTCGGTGAACACCGTCGTCAGCCCGGGCATGTCCCGAAAGCGCGGCAGCTTCCAGACCTCGACCGTGAAGTACCAGAAGCCCAGCAGCATCGCGTAGCCGGCCAGCATCATGTAGGGCTTGGGGCTCTTGAGCCACTGCGAGATGCGGAACATCGCCCGCGCCCAGCCGTCGCCCCCGCCGCTGCCCTGGTCAGCGCCCGCGTCGGCGCCGGCGAAATGCGGCACACGCGCCGCGACCGACGGCGACACGGAGAACTCGCGGGTGATCATCGTCGCGAAGCGGCTCATCACCACGTCGCCGCGCGCCGGGGACTGCTTGATCAGGGCCATCAGCGCCGCGCCGTTGATTCGGATCGCCTCGGTGCGCTCCAGACACACGGTGCGGGCCATGCGCCGGTTGTTGCCGGTCAGCACGGCGGCCCAGCCGAACACGTCGCCCGGGCGCATGATCTTCTCGAGCAGTTCGCCGTTGGTTTCGCTGCGCAGGGCGTGGTTCACGCTGCCGGAGGCGACGATGTACACATCGTCGGCCTCTTCATCGAGGTCGTAGACCATGTCGCCACGGGCATACGACTTCAGCTTCGACAGCTTCACGATCTCCTGAAGCATCTCCGGCGGTACCGTCTGGAACGGCATGGCTCGCTTGAGCACCGCACCGATGTGATCCATGCATCCTCCTGAATAGGGCCGAGTGGCAGCACCGCCTGCGGCTCCGCCGCCGCGGCGATGACTGGCTGCTCTTGGTCGCTCGGGGCCGAGCGGCCGATCTACTTCTTGCCGTACGCGCTGTCGGGCATGGACTTGACTTCACCGATCGGCGAGCTCAGGTTGCGTTCCTTGAGCACCTGGGCCGCCATGTCGTTCATCAGGGCCTCGGCGCGCAGCTTCTCGACGTTGATGCTCTTGATCGAGAACAGGAAGGCCGCGGACTGACCGATCTGCGCCACCACCTCCGGCGTCAGCGTGAAGGGCAGCTGCATGCGCACCGGGATCCCGCCGACCTCGGCCGGGTACTGCCCGTAGAGCGAGGACCACAGCATCTTCTCGCTGAAGCCGGTGGCCTGCTGCGCCGCCATCGCCGCCACTTCCATCGCGTTCTTCGGATCGGCGAGGAACAACTGGGCATCGAGCTCGGCGTTGAGCCAGGCCTTCGCGATGTCAGGACGCTGCTTGATCAGGTCGGCGCGCATCGCCAGGAAGCCGGCGTCCTTCTCGTTGACCGTCGCGCCGCTGGCGATGCGACGCGCCAGCCCTTCTTCCACCAGCCGCGACGCGGTCGGTTCCCAGATCGCCGCGGCATCGAGCTTGCCCGCGCGGAAGCCGCTGGTGATGACCTCGATGTTCTGGTTCATGATGGCCGCCGGCGCGACACCCTCCTTCCGGAAGGCCTCCTTCGCGAAGCGGTCGGCACAGCTGCCCAGCGGGATGCCGATGCGCTTGCCGTCGAGCCACTTGACGCCTTCCTTGCCGGTGCTGAACTTCGGCGCGTCGTTGCGGGCCAGCAGGATGTTGCACTGGTCGTAGCCCACGCCGAGCGTCGCGACGATGCGGATGTCGGCCACCGATTCCTTGGTGGTGGAGACGATCGCCGGCATGTCGCCCATGTAGCCGATGTGCTGCTTGCCGGCCAGCATCGCGTTGACGATCACCGCGCCCTGCAGGCCGATCGAGAAGTCGACCGTGGAGCCCTTGGGCAGGTACTTCTCGTAGAACTTCTTGCCCCGCATGACCACGCCGGACCACGACTGGGTGTAGTACGGCTGGTAGCCGATCACCAGCTGCACCGGATCACCCGGCTTGCCGTAGTCGAGGTCGGCGGCGAGCGCCGTCGAAGGAGCCCCGATACCGAGGCCGCAAGCCGCCGCAATCCCTGCGACGGCCGCGCGTACACGCTGATTCATCCAGAACGTCATGCTTGTCTCCTTGCTTGTTCATGCGGTGTCCGCGAAGCGGACCCGGATTTATCGGACCATTCGACCCGTCTGCGGGCTTCTTCGTTCTTCCTAGCCTTCCTTCTCCGTGGACAGCAGTACGGCGCTCACTTGCCGCCCTGCGTGCGCAGGTGCCGCGTGATCAGCGTCGAGAGCTGGCGCATCACGAGGAAGCCCGCCGCCGGCTCATCCGCCAGCACCTTCAGGACATCCTCGCCCTTGAGCCTCAGAAACGTGGACGGCTCCATGCAGGTGGCGCGGGCGATGCGGCGCGGCTGGTCCTGCAGCAGCGCGGCCCAACCGAACATCTCGCCCTTGCGCAACATGAAGCCCGCCATGCGCGTGCGATCCTCGCGGCCGATCTCGAACTCCACGCGGCCCGATTCGAGGATGTAGAGGTCGTCGGCGGGATCGCCGATGTCGTACAGCGCGGTCGCCACGCCATGCTCCTCGCGCCGTGCCAGGGCGTCGAGCCGACCGACCATCGCATCGGAGATGCCCTTGAACAGCTCGCAGGCCCGCAGGGCGCTGGACTGCAGCACGAAGATCTCGCCGTCGACGTGTTCGATCTCGTAGCGCTCCAGCGGCGCCTCGGCCAGCCCGAGCGCCTCGCCCGTCCTCACGTCCCATTGCCACAGATGCTGGTGGCAGGTCAGCGTGCTGCCGTCGAAGAAGCCCTCGTCGAGACAGACGTCCTGGTGCGGACACAGCCCCTGGAAGGCGTGGAACTGGTCGCCGTTGTTCACAACGAGAATCTTGGTGCCCGACGCCGTGTCGTAGCACTTCATCCCCTGCCCGGGGATCTCGCTGGCGCTGCAGATGCGGATGCGCTTCATGGGGGGCCCGTCGTCAGCTGAACTTGTCGTAGCGGATGTTGTCGGTCGACACGCGGGCCATCAGCAGCATGCGCACGCAGGCGTCCACCGCCGGCGGCGGCCCGGCCAGGTAGGCCCGCACGCCCTGGTAGCGCCCCTGCATGCTGCGGCCGGCCACCTCGTGCACGAAGCCGGTGTCGAACTGCAGCAACGGGTGGCTCGCGCGCAGAGCGTCGGATGCCGGCTCCTCCGAGAACGCGACCGTGACGCGCAGGCGCTCGCCGCAGGTGGCACGCAGGCGGCTGAACTCGTCGAGGAAGAACGCGTCCTTCATGGAGCGCACGCCGAAGAAGACGTCGCCGTCGTGACCGGCGAAGTAGTCGGCTCGCGCGGCCCGCTCCAGGATCGACATCATTCCCGCGATGCCGCTGCCGCCGGCGATGCAGAGGATGTTCTTGTCGAGCTCCGGATAGAAGGTCGCCGAGCCGAGCGGCCCGAAGAGCTCGACCGAGGTGCCCGCCGGCGTCGCCGAGAACAACCAGTCCGACAGTTTCCCGTCGGGCTTCTTCTTGATGACGAAGTCGAGCTCGAGGGCGTCCTTCACGTGATTCACCATCGACCAGCCGCGGTAGCCGTCGATCCCCGGCACCTGGACCAGCACGAACTGGCCGGCGTCGAAGGGCATGGGCGCGGCGAGCGCGATGCGCAGGGACATCACGTCGTGCGTCAGCAGCCGGGCGGCGACGATGCGACCGGACGCGGTGCGCGGGATGCAGACGTCGGGCTCCAGGTCCTCGACGAAGCTCGCCACCTCGATCGACAGCGGGCCGCGCGCGGCGCACTGGCACATCAGGAACTCGTCGGCCTGCTTGAGGTACTTGCGGCCCGGCGCCTCGGGCCACAGGTCGTCGATCTCGCCCGACAGCAGCCGCGCCTTGCAGGTACCGCAGGTGCCGCTGCCGCACTCGTAGGGCAGGTCGATCGCCTGGCCGAGGCCGGCGTACAGGACCCGGCTGCCCGGCTCGGCGTCGAACGCATGCGCACGGTTGCGCGCCTTCACTTCGATCTTCATGGTCGTCCCGTGGCCAGCGCTCAGATCGGAATGTGATAGCCGAAGCCGAGCATCCGCGTGTCGAGCCTGACGTTGCGGTCCAGCATCCGCGGGCCGTCGGCGCCGAGCGCGACCTTGTCGTAGATCTTGCCGACGGCGAACAGCTCGGTCGTCCCGCCGTCGAGTGTGGTGCGATAGGCCTGGACGGTGCTCACCACCTCGGCCTGCGCCGCGCTCTCGTCGATCTTGACCGTGTACACGCAGACGTGCCGCGTCATCGGCGACTGGTCGCTGTTGTGTCGCGGCAGGTTGGTGAACAGCGTCTTCAGTCCCGGCTTGTCGTGCTCCAGCCAGGTCATCTCCTTGCGGATCTCGGGGCTGTAGGCGGTGATCCGGTACACATAGGCCGGATCGCAGAGTTCCAGGTAGGCGTCGAACTTCTTGTCGTCCAGGGTCATGGCCGAGCGGCTGACCAGTTCGGTGATGGCGGTGCGTGTGTCCACGGTAGTCCTCGTATCGATGGGCCGGACTCAGGCGGCGGCCTGGGCCGCAGCGGCGGACTTGCCATGCGGGTCGTGCGCCATGCGTCCCATGCGACGGCTCCATTCCGCGTAGAAGTGACGCATGCCGCCTTCGTCGTGGATGGTCATGTTCTCCTCGCGACCATGCAGCACCCACTTGCTGTCGGTGCGGTCGCGCATCGCCAGCCCCTGACCATGCACGCCCAGCAGGTCCTCGTGCAGGTTGCGCCCGAACGGCCCCCAGATGGTGTTGTGGTCGCGAATGCGCTCGGCGCGCTCCTCGGGGGTGTCGCTCTTGAGGCCCAGACCGCGGAACTCGATCAGCAGCTTGTTCGGGCCGAGCGGGATCGCCGTGTCCATGCGCAGCACCGAGGTGCGCAGGTTGAAGGTCATGCCTGGGAAGATGTCGATCAGCACCCAGCCGCCCGGCGCCAGGCCGGGCCAGCCCACGCCGCGCGACTTGCTGCCTTCGTAGGCATCGTACTTGATCGCCATCGATCCGACCGACGCATGGCCGTTGGGGTAGCCGGTGTACTTGCGGTCGAAGTAGCCGGGCTGGATCATCCCGGTGATGCGGTTGAAGTAGTGCATGTAGTCGTGATAGAACTCGCTGTTCGTGTCGTGCCACAGCTTGTAGTTCGTGTTGACCACGGCCTTGTGATAGTGGAAGACCTCGAGCGGCATGTTCAGCTGCTCGTCCAGCATGCTCATGGAGTCGCCGATGTATTCGCCGAGCGACGAGCACTGGTCGTCGACATTGACCCAGACGAAGCCGCCGTAGCCGATCTCGGTCTTCACCTCGCGCAGCCCGGCCTGCTCGCAGCCGTAGCGGTCCTGGTAGCCCTGCTTGCCGCGCGAGATGTCGATGCAGTTGCCCTTCACGTCGAACGACCACGCATGGAAGATGCAGGTGATGCGCTTGGCGTTGCCGACCGGCTCGTAGAGCAGCGTGTTGCCGCGGTGAGGGCAGATGTTGTAGAAGCTGCGGACCTTCATGTCCTCGCCGCGCACCACGATCAGCGGCGCGCCGCCGGGGTGGTTGAAGGTGCGGTAGTCGTAGGCGTTCTGCAGCTCCGACTCGTGGCAGGCAATGATCCACACCTTGTTGAAGATGAGCTCCTGCTCCTGCCGGAAGATCTGCTCGTCGGTGTAGATGTCGGTGCTGACGAAGTGGGTGTCGGGGAAGTTGGGGCGTTGCTGCCACTCGGTTGCATTGCGCGACATGCGGCTCTCCGTGAGTTGCGAAGACGGGGGTGACGCAGGGTTCGAGGTCACCGCTGCGTCCGTGACGCCTCCTTCATTGCATGGTCCGTGCCCACGGTGGAAATCAAGGTTTCGGCAGCTCTGCGAGGTCGAAAGGGCGGCCTTTCGATCCGATGCTGCGCCGCTTCCAAGGGTTTGCATCAGCGCTCGAGACGAGGCGACGTTTCAGACCGAAACCTGCTGCCGTTTCGAATCGAAACGCGAAGGCGGCGGCGCGCCTTGCACGCCGCGCCAATGCGCGTGGCACCAACATTGCAGCGTGAGTCGCTGGCGATGTGATCCCGCGGCGTGGTGCCGTCATCGCATGGCCGCTCGCACGCGCCCGACCCAAACAACATGACATCGACCGACCGCTGGCTCGCAAGGCTGCTGCCCATGCTGCAGTGGTGGCCGATGGTGAACCGGCGCAGTCTGCGGGCCGACCTGCTCGCCGGACTCACGGGCACCATCATCCTGGTGCCGCAGGCGGTGGCCTACGCCAGCATCGCCGGCCTGCCGCCGGCGTACGGTCTCTACACGGCGATCGTGCCGGTCATCGTGGCCTCGCTGTTCGGCTCGTCGCTGCACCTGGTGTCCGGCCCCACCGCTGCGCTGTCGATCGTCATCTTCGCCACACTCAGTCCGCTGGCCGAGCCGGGCAGCGCCGTCTACATCCAGCTGGCCCTGAGCCTCACGTTCATGACCGGGCTGCTGATGCTGGCGATGGGGCTGGCCCGCCTCGGCGTGCTGGTGAACTTCATCTCGCACAGCGTGGTGATCGGCTTCACCGCCGGTGCGGCCGTGCTGATCGCCACCAGCCAGTTGAAGAACTTCTTCGGCGTCACCGCACCGGCCACCTCGTCGTTCATCGAAACCTTGAGCCTGTTCGCACAGCGGCTGCCGGACACGAACTTCCACGTGCTGAGCGTCGGGGTCGTGACGCTGCTGACGGCCGTGGGCACGCGCGCCTGGCTGCCGCGCGTGCCGCACATGATCGTCGCCATGCTGGTCGGCAGCCTCTATGCGCTGGCGCTCACCACCGTGTTCGGCCCGGCGGCGCACATCGCGATGGTGTCGGCCATCCCGCGCAGCCTGCCGCCGCTGTCGATGCCGATCCCGTCCGGCGAGACCCTGAGGCAGCTGGCACCGATCGCGCTGGCGCTCGCGATGCTTTCGCTCACCGAGGCGGTGGCGATCGCGCGGGCGATCGCGCTGAAGTCGGGCCAGCGCATCGACAGCAGCCAGGAGTTCATCGGCCAGGGCCTCGCCAACGTGGTGGGCAGCTTCGCCTCGAGCTATGTCTCCAGCGGCTCGTTCACGCGCAGCGGCGTCAACTACACGGCCGGGGCGAAGACACCGCTGGCGCCGGTGTTCTCGGCGCTGTTCCTGGTGGTCACGCTGGTGGCGCTGGCGCCGCTGGTGCGCTACCTGCCGATCGCGTCGATGGCGGCGATCCTGCTCGTCGTCGCGTACTCTCTGGTGGATGTGCATCACATCCGCGGCATCCTGCGGACCAGCCGCGCCGAGGCCGCGGTGCTGGGTGCGACGTTCCTGGCCACCCTGTTCCTGCACCTCGAGTTCGCCATCTACGTCGGCGTGCTGCTGTCGCTGATGGTGTTCCTCGAGCGCACCGCCCGGCCGGACATCCGCGACGCGGTCCCGGCGCCGGGCGAGCACAGCTACCACTTCGTGCCGCAGACGACCGAGCCCGATTGCTGCCAGCTGAAGATGGTGTTCATCGACGGCCCGATCTACTTCGGCGCCGTCGATCACGTGCAGCGCCGGCTGCGCGACATCGACGCGGTGAACCCCGGCCACAAGCACCTGCTCGTGCTGGCGCCGGGTGTCAATTTCATCGACAGCTCGGGCGCCGAACTGCTGGGCCAGGAGGCGCGCCGGCGCCGGCAGATCGGCGGCGGCCTGTACTTCCACCGACTGCACCCGTCGGCCGTCGACGTGCTGGAGCGCGCCGGTCATCTCGACGCCATCGGCCGGGAGAACCTGCACGCGATCGGCACGAACGTGATCGACGCCATCTATCCGCGGCTCGACGTGGAGGTCTGCCGCCACTGCCCCGCGCGCATCTTCAGCCAATGTCAGCATGTGCTGCCGAATGGCGAGGCGCGCGAGCCGGCCGCTGACCCGCGATGCTCGGGCTGATCGCCATCGCCACGGTCGTCGGCGTGCTGATCGGCGCGGTGGGCGTCGGCGGCATCCTGCTGATCCCGGCGCTCAACCTGCTGGCGCCGCTGTCCATCCAGGCGTCGATGGCCACGGCGCTCTTCACCTTCATCTTCACCGGCATCGTCGGCACCTGGTTCTTCCAGCGGCGCGGCAGCATCGACTGGTCGGTCACGCTGCCGCTGTGCGCGGGCGGCGCGCTGTTCGGTGCGCTCGGCGCGTGGGCCAATGCCCGGCTCGATGCCCGCCTCTTGGGGCTGATCCTGGCCGTGCTGATCGTGCTGGCCGGCGTGTACACGCTGCTCGGGGGGGGAGCGCGTCGCCGTGCCTGGTTCCATGACCAGCCGCAGCGGCGGCGCGCGCTGCTGTTCGGCATCGGCGCGCTGACCGGCTTCGGCTCCGGGCTCACCGGCGTGGGCGGCCCCGCGCTGTCGGTGCCGATGATGGTGCTGAGCGGCTTCGCGCCGCTGACCGCGATCGGCGCCAGCCAGGTGGTCCAGATCCTGGCCTCGATCTCGGGCAGCGTCGGCCACCTGGCGCACGGCATCGTGGACCTCGAGCTCGCCGCGCTGCTGACGGTGTTCGAGGTGGCCGGCGTGTGGATCGGCGTGCATCTCGCGCACGCCGTCGATGCCGCGCTGCTGCGCCGCGCCGTGGGCGTGCTGTGCATCGTGGTCGGGGCCGGCCTGCTGCTGCGCGCGGTGTAGCGCGCCGGCCGCCCGGCGCTCCGTCAACCGCCGGCAAACGCCGTCAGCGTGCCGGAGATGATGCGGTTGAGCTGCGTCATCAGGCGATAACCCAGCGTGTGGTCCTGCTCCATCAGGCCGAGCAGGCCGGTCCCGTCGATCGTGAGAAAGCTGCAGGTCGTGAGGCAGGTCGCGGTGGCGATGCGCAGGTTGCAGCTCGGCGTGAGCGCGGCCCAGCCGAACACCTCGCCGCGCCGCAGGACGTTGCCGGCACTGGCGTTGCGCTCGCCGTAGCCGACCGCGAGCCGGACCCGGCCGCGCACCAGCACGTAGACCAGGCTGGCCGGCTCGCCGACCCGGTAGACCTGCTGTCCCTCGTCGCAGTGCTGCACTTCGCTGAGCAGCGCGATGCGCTCGAGCTGTCGTGCGGTCAGGCCCTGGAAGAAACCCGTCTGCGCGAGGATCAGGTTCGGTGTCAGCAGTTCGGCGGATTCGTTCGACATGGCCTGCTTTCCGTGGGGTTCACTGAACGCGGTGGAGGTGGTCTAGCTCGTCGCCGGCCGGCGCGCGGTCGCGCTGCCGGTGCAGGCCCCAGTTGCGGCGCCGCATCCAGAGCGCCTTGCGGCCGATGCCCAGCATCGCTGCGAGCTCGGCCTCGCCGTGCCGGTCCTGGTAGAGCAGCACGACTTCCTTGATGTACTCCTCCACCGACAGCGGCAGCCCGCCGCCCAGCGGCAGGTGGGCCTCCTTGGCCGGCAGCGCGAGCGTCTCTTCCAGGTCGGCGGCGCTCAGGATGTCGGCGTCGGCCAGGATCACCGCGCGCTCGATCACGTTCTGGAGCTCGCGCACGTTGCCGGGCCACGAGTGTCGGTTCAGGAAATCCACGAAGTCCCGGTCCATGCCTCGGACCTGGCTGCCGAACTTGCGGCTGAACAGCTGCATGAAGTGGCGGGCGAGCAGCTCGATGTCGGCGCCGCGCTCGCGCAGCGGCGGCACGTGGATCGTGATGACGTTGAGGCGGTAGTAGAGGTCGGCGCGGAAGCTGCCGCTCTCGGCGCTCTCCTTCAGGTTGCGGTTGCTCGCCGCGAGGAAGCGCGTGTCGGTGATGTAGCTCTGCCCCGAGCCGAGCGGGCGCACCTGGCGCTCCTGCAGCACCCGCAGCAGCTTGACCTGCACGTTGAGCGGCATCTCCGAGATCTCGTCGAGGAACAGCGTGCCGCCGCTGGCCTCGCGGATCAGGCCTTCGCTGGCCGAGGAGGCCCCGGTGTACGCGCCCTTGACGTGGCCGAACAGCTCGGACTCGATCAGCTCGGCCGGGATCGCGCCGCAGTTCACCGCGACGAACGGTCGGTGCGCCCGGTTGCCGCCGAAGTGGATGGCCTGGGCCACCAGTTCCTTGCCAGTGCCGCTCTCGCCCTGGATCAGCACGTTGGCCTCGGTGGCGGCCACGCGCTGGATCATCCCCAGCAGGCGCTTGACGCCGTCGCTCTCGCCGATGATGGCGTTCTGCGTGTAGGCCTTGCGCAGGCTGCGCTTGAGCGCCACGTTCTCCATGCGGGTGCGCCGCTCGCCGAGCGCCCGCTCGACGGAGAACAGGAAGTCGTCGTTGTCGAACGGCTTGATGACGTAGTCGTTGGCCCCCAGGCGCAGCGCCTCGATGGCGCTCTCGACCGACGAGAAGCTGGTCATCAGGATCACCTGCGTCTCGGGATTCGCCGCCTTGCTGGCCGCCACGATGTCCAGTCCGCTGGCATCGGGCAGCCGCAGGTCGGTGATCACCATGTCGAACTCGCGACTGCGCAGCTGTGCCAGGCCCTCGCCGCCGGTGCGCGTGATCACGCAGGCATAGCCGGCCCGCTGCAGCAGCATCTCGACGCAGTCGCCGATGCCGTGGTCGTCGTCGATCACGAGCACCTGCTCCGAAGGGCGCCGGTCCTCGGCGGGCGTTTCCCTGCGTGGCTGGCTGCTCATGAGCGCTCCCTGGGCAGCGCGACGCAGAACGTCGCGCCCTGGCTGCCGGTGTGCCGCAGCGTGATGCTGCCACCGTGCTCGTGGGCGATCTCGGTGCTGATCGCCAGCCCGAGCCCGGTGCCGTGCATGCTGGACTTGGTGGTGAAGAAGGGCTCGAAGATCCGCCCCACGGCCTCGGCCGGCACGCCCGGGCCGGTGTCGCCGACCAGCACCTCGACCATGGGGCCCGCCTCGCGCGTCTCGATGCTCAGCGTGCCGCGACCGGCCATGGCCTGCGCAGCATTGACGAACAGGTTCAGGAAGATCTCGCGGATCTGCCCCGTGTTGCCGAACACCTTCAGGCCTGCGTCGCGCCGGTACTGGAGCTCCACGTCGCGGAGCAGGTCGTCCTGGCGCAGCACGTAGAGCGCCTCCTCGATGGCCTCGTCGACCGAGAGGCCGTAGCGCGGCTCGTCGCCGACGCGGGAGAACTTCACCAGCCGCCGCGAGATGTCGAGGATGCGCTTGACGTTGACCGCGATGTTGTCGAAGCCCTTGTCGAGCAGTTCGCGGCTCGGCTGCTTCTCGGACCGCAGGATCTGCACGATGGAGTGCAGCGACGTGAGCGGGTTCGTGATCTCGTGGCAGACGCCCGCGACCATGAAGCCCAGCGCAGCGAGCCGGGCGGTCTGCAGGTCGGAAGTCTGGAGCTGACGCAGGTCGGTCTGGTCGACGACGACGAGGCTCGCACCCCAGGGCGTGCGCCTCAGGAACAAGCGTTCGTGGGCCTGCACGCCCGACGGCAGCATCCGCACGCTGTCGGCCTCCTGCGGCGCGGACCAGGGGGGGCTGCCGCGCAGCGAGGCCAGGTAGTGCGCCGCGCGAGCACGCAACGGCAGGTCGGACGCGATCTCTCCATGACCGTACTCGTCGCTGGCGCCGAGCACTTCGCCGTCTTCACCCAGCATCAGCATCGGCCACGGCGCGGCCGAGAAGATCTGTTCGAACACCTCGGCAAGATCGTAGGAATGGCGCTGGGCTCTCATCGGTATCGGTCAATGGAACAGATGATGGCGGGGCAGGACGGAGCGTATGAGCACGCTGTCGGCGCAGCAATAGAGACCGACCCCCACGCTGCGATCGCCCCCGTATCGAAGGGTGGAACAATCGGTACACCGGCCCCTAGAATCCGGCTGTCGATTGCCGATTGCAGAACGACCGATGATCAAGAACAAGGCCCCCTCCGAAGCAACCCAGCGCGAGCGCATCCTCAAGACCGCGGCCCAGCTGTTCGCGGCACGCGGCTTCCACGCGGTCGGCATCGCGGAGCTCGGTGACGCCGTCGCACTGGGGCGCGGCGCGCTGTATCACCACATCCGCAGCAAGGAAGACCTGCTGTACGACATCAGCCGCGAGTACATCGTCGACCTGGCCGCGCACGCCACCGAGGTGGCGCGCGGCGACCTGCCGCCCGCAGAGCGGCTGGCGCTGCTGGGCGACTACCTGATGCAGAAGATCGCTTCGCACCAGGCCGAGCTGACGGTGTGCTTCCGCGAGGTCCAGTCCCTCACCGGCGAGCGGCACCGCGAGGTGATGGCGCTGCACGCCCGGTACGAGGGCGCGTGGAAGAGCATCCTGGTCGATGGCGAACGCCAGGGCGTGTTCCGCCCCTACGACGCCATCGTGCTCAAGGGCCTGCTGGGCATGTATTTCTACAGCTACCTGTGGCTCAAGCCCTCGGGCCGCGTCGGGCCGAGGCAGATCGCCGAGCGCTTCAACTCGATGGCGCTGCGGGCCCTGGCCGCCTGACACGCCGCCTCCGGCAGGCGGCGTTCAGCGTCTCCCGATCAGCGTGCCGCGCTCGAGATCGGGGAGCAGTTGCTCATGCACCGCGTGGCCTTGGTATCGGGCCGGTCGTCGACGATGAAGCCGTCGCGGTTGGGCATGCGCACGGCAGCCAGCGTCTGCGCGGTCATCACCGCATCGGCGGGCACCAGACCGTTGAGGTGCAGCAGGTAGCCACTGACCGCGTAGGTCTCGTCGTTCGACAGCGACTGCGGCGCATTCATCGGCATCGCACGCCGCACGTAATCGAACAGGATCGGCGCATACGGATACATGCTGCCTGGCGTGAGCACGCGGCGATCGGTCTTGAACGAGCCGATGCCGCCGACCATGGGGCCGAACACCGGCCCGCCGGCCGCAGCGGCGCCGTGACAGGCGGCGCACTTGGCGTCGAACACCGTCTTGCCCGCCGCGACCGAGCCCGACCCGGGTGGCAGCCCCGCGCCGTCGGTGCCGCGTACGTCGATGTTCCAGGCCTGCATTTCCTGCTCGGAGATCGCATGGCCGTGCGGCGATGGTGCCGCTGCGTTCGGTGCGGCGGCCGGCGCCGCACAACCGGCCATCAGGCAAGCGACGGCGAGGCCGCACCACGAGAATTCAGGCGATCGCATTCTTCACCTCCCCTGCCGCATCGATGGACCACGGGAAGATGCCGTTGTGGTGCTGCACGAAACCGGTGATCGCGCGGACCTTCTTGATCTCTTCCACGGTGGGTTGCACATAACCCGTCGAGTCGACGGCACGACTGGCGATCGACGTCGGTCGACCGTCCCATTTCCAGCGCAGCCTGAAGCGGGTCAGGCACTTATCCAGCACCGGCGGCTCCAGCGTCGCCTCCTGCCACGTCCGCCCGCCGTCGAGCGTCACGTCGACGGCGCGGATGCTGCCCTGCCCGGACCAGGCGAAGCCCAGGATCTCCAGTTCCCCGGGCTGCACCTTCATGCCGCCCGACGGCGAGGTGACCACCGACTTGGCCTCCATCGCGAAGCTGAACTGACGCCACTTGCCGTCGGGCATCGGGTCGGTGTAGCGCGCCGTCTCGCTGCGCAGGTTCCAGGGCTGGTCGCCCAGCTTGATGCGACGCAGCCACTTGATGCTGACATTGCCCTCCCAGCCCGGAATGAACAGGCGCAGCGGATAGCCGTTCTCCGGGCGCAGCATCTCGCCGTTGGCGGCGTAGACGATGAGCGCGTCGTCCAGCATCTTCTGCATCGGGATGCTGCGCGCATGCGCCGCTCCGTCCGCGCCCTCGGCGAGCGCCCAGGTCGCACCGGGCATCACGCCGGCCTCCTGCAGCAGCGTCGACACCGGGATGCCGGTCCATTGGGCACACGACAGCATGCCGTGCGTCTGCTGCACCGTCTTCGACGACGCCTTGAGCCAGTCGGCAAGACCGTTGCCGGAACATTCCATGAAGTAGAACTTCGACACCGACGGGTACTTCATCAGGTCGGCCATCGTGAAGACCAGCGGCTGCTTCACCATGCCGTGGATCGCGAAGCGGTGCTCGTCCGGGTTGATCTCCGGAACACCGTTGTGGTGGCGCTCGTAGATCAGCCCGTTGGGCGTGACGGTGCCGTGCTGCTGATGCAGCGGCGTCATGCTCCAGTCTGAGAAGTTCTGCTTGTTGACGAACACATCGGTCCGACGACGCTTCACGTGGGCCTCGAACTTCGACGGCATGCCGTACTCGCTCTCCGGCAGGGCCCGCCCCATCGCCAGGTTGGCGGCGGGCACCGCGAGCGGTGCAGCCACGCTGCGGCCGGCGGCGAGCGCGGTCACACCGGCCGCGACTGCCGTCGCGGAGCGGCCCAGCAGCGCCCGTCGTCCCGGGTCGTGGGTGATGGAACCGCCAGCCTGCAGCTCGGTCCGGGCGGCCTCCATCCAGCGATTGGTGTTCGGATTCTTCATGGTCGTGTTTCCTCGTCGATCCCCTGGACGCGAAGGCCCAGGTGGCAGGTCGTGGTGCATGGCGCACATCAAATTCTGTACCGATCGGTCGGCAGGTTAACGAGCGCGTCCCGTGCCTGTCAAGGCGAACGCGGCCCTCGTTTACCCGGCCGCGGTCACGGCGCGCGCCTCGAGCGGTTCGCTGCCGGCGAGAAGCGTGATACTGTATTTACAACCAGTACCGCCTCCTGCCGTCCAGTGCCCCCATGGTCGAAGCTCTCCTGACCCGCCACCACCGCGCCCGCCTGCTGCAGATCTGGCGCTCTGCAGGCTGGCCCTGCAAGGACGGCATCGAGATCGATCTGCTGGCAGCGCAGTTGCTCTGCCTGCACACCACACCCGAGGGCCGCGACACGTTGCGGCTCACCGCGGCCGGCATCGAGGTGCTGGCCGACGCGCGCCGGCGTGGCGTGCGGGAACTCGGCGCGCACGACCGCCTGGCGCAGAAGTTCGCGGAGCAGTTGATGAGCGGCGGCCGGATCGTCTGGCGCGAACTGTCCTTGCGCGCCGCCATCGACGCGCCACCACCGGAGCACGCCGAGCCGCCGCAGCCCCCCGACGAGTCCGCGCTCTGGAACGACGGGGGCACGGATGTCACCACGCCAGCGAGCGTGTGGCGCATGGCGCGGCCCGATCTCTTCTCGGTGCGCAACACCAGCGTCGAGGCCTACCTGCAGCCCATGGTCCACGAGGTGAAGTTCACGCGGGCCGATCTGCTCTCCGACCTGCGACACGCCGCCAAGCGGCAGGCCTACCAGTGGCTGTGCAGCGAGTGCCACTACGTCTTCCCGGTGGCGGTGGCGCGGCCCGAGGAGATCCCCGACGCCTTCGGCGTCTGGGTGCTGCATGGCAGTCTGGACGACGGTCGCTTCGAGCAACTGCGTCCCGCGCGCCATGCCCGCTGCACGCTGCCCTTCGCGGTCTGGCTGGCACTGGCCAAGGCCACGCCGCTGCGCGGCGACACCGACGGCGCGCAGGCGATGCTGGGCGACGCCTTGCCGAGCCTGCCTTGAGCGAGCGCCAGTACACCGTCGCCGTCCGCGAGCTCTGCGAGTTCGCGGCCAAGCGGGGCGATCTCGATCTGCGCTTCACGCCCGCGCCCAGCGCGCTGGAGGGCATGGCCGGCCACGCGTTGGTGGCCACCCGCCGCGGCCCGGGCTACCAGACCGAGTTGAGCCTCAGCGGCGATCACGGTCCGCTGCATGTGCGCGGCCGCGCCGACGGCTACGACCCGGCACGGCAACGGCTGGAGGAGGTGAAGACCTTCAAGGGCCGGCTCGAGCGTCAGCCCTCCTCGCACCGCCACCTGCACTGGGCCCAGGCCAAGGTCTACGGCTGGCTGCTGTGCCGTCAGCAGGGTCTGTCGGCGCTGGACATCGCGCTGGTCTATCTCGATGTGGGCAGCCAGCAGGAGACCCTCTTCACCGAACACTGCACCGCCGCCGAACTGCAGCGGCATTTCGAGCAGCAGTGCGAGCGCTTCCTGGCCTGGGCCGCGCAGCAGCTGGCGCACCGCGAGGCACGCGACGGCGCGCTGCAGGCGCTGGCCTTTCCGCTCGACGGCTTCCGCGCCGGCCAGCGCCCGCTGGCCGAGGCCGTGTACAAGGCGGCGACCGCCGGGCGCTGCCTGCTCGCGCAGGCCCCCACCGGCATCGGCAAGACCCTGGGCACACTGTTTCCGCTGCTCAAGGCGGCACCGGCGGCGAAACTGGACAAACTGTTTTTCCTGGCGGCCAAGACCTCGGGCCGCCAGCTCGCGCTCGACGCCCTGGACCGCCTCGCCGGCGGCGCGCAGCCGCTGCGGGTGCTGGAACTCGTAGCCCGCGACAAGGCCTGCGAGCACCCCGACAAGGCCTGCCACGGCGAAAGCTGCCCGCTGGCCCGCGGCTTCTACGACCGGCTGCCGGCAGCGCGCGCGGCGGCGCTGGCGCCGTCCGCGGCACGCGTGGTGCTGCACCAGGCCCGGGTGCGCGAGGTGGCTCTGCAGCACGAGGTCTGCCCCTACTACCTGAGCCAGGAACTGGTGCGATGGGCCGATGTGGTGGTGGGCGACTACAACTACTACTTCGATCTCGGCGCCCTGCTGCACGGCCTGACGCAGGCCAACCAGTGGCGCATCGGGCTGCTGGTGGACGAGGCGCACAACCTGGTCGAGCGCGGGCGCAGCATGTACACCGCCGAACTGCGCCCGGACACGCTGGCCGAGGCGCGCCGCTCGGTCACGGCGAAGGCCTTTCCGACGGTGAGGAAGGCGCTCGACAAGCTGCGGCGCTGCTGGACCGCGTTCGACAAGGAGCAGGCCCTTCCCTACCAGGTCCATGCCACGTTTCCTGCCTCTCTGCTCCATGCATTGCAGCACTGCAGCGGCAGCCTCACGGACCACTACACCGAGCACCCGGCGACGCGCGACGCCGCGCTGCAGGCGTTCTACTTCGAGGCCCTGCAGGTTCTCCGGCTCGCCGAACTGCTGGACGCCCATTCGCTGGTCGATGCCAGCCGGCCTCCGGCGGCCACCACTGCAGCGCCGGGCCGCACCGCGCCGTCGACGCTCTGCATCCGCAACCTCGTGCCCGCGCCCTTCCTGGCACCGCGTCTGGCCGCCGCCCACACCGGCACGCTGTTCTCGGCCACGCTGCAGCCCACGCACTACTACGCCGACCTGCTGGGCCTGCCCGCCGACCACGCGTGCGTCGACGTGGGCTCGCCGTTCCAGCCCGACCAATTGCGTGTCGAGATCGCGCGGCACATCTCCACGCGCTACCGGCACCGAGCGGCGTCGCTGGACCCTATCGTCGAGCTGATCGCCCGCGAGTTCGAGGCGCAGCCGGGCAACTACCTCGCGTTCTTCAGCAGCTACGACTACCTGCAGCAGGTGGCCGATCGCCTGGCGGTGCGCCACCCGAGGCTGCCGAGCTGGCGCCAGTCGCCACGCATGTCGGAGGCCGAGCGGCGACAGTTCCTCGATCGCTTCACCGACCACGGCGCGGGCGTCGGTTTCGCGGTGCTCGGAGGCGCGTTCTCGGAAGGGATCGACCTGCCCGGTCGGCGCCTGATCGGCGCCTTCCTGTCCACGCTCGGCCTGCCGCAGGTGAACCCGGTCAACGAGCAGATCCGAGCTCGCATGCAGGCGCTGTTCGGCAACCGCCACGGCGACCACTACACCTACCTCTACCCCGGCCTGCAGAAGGTGGTGCAGGCCGCGGGCCGCGTGATCCGCACGCCCGACGACCGGGGCGTCGTTCACCTGATCGACGACCGCTACGCACGGCGCGACGTCCAGGCGCTGCTGCCGGCCTGGTGGATGCTGACACCGAGCCAACGCCTGCAAACGCAAACCTATCCTTTCGGGTAGTGCCGTTTGCCGGCCGATGCGGAGAATGCGTCGGCAGACGAACGGGCCGACGCGGGAGCGCGCGACGGCACGGCAAGGCACCGCGAAGGCCCGCTGAGATTCGCCTGAACCCGCAACCGAGTTCATTGGAGAACAGCATGGGCCTTCCAACCGCCGTCGTCGTTGGCGTGGGTGTCGAGCAGGGCGTGGGCGGTGCGGTCTGCCGCCGCTTCGCGGCCGAGGGCTATCACGTCCTCGCGGCCGGCCACACGGCGGCCAAGATCGGCCAGGTGGTCGACGCCATCCGCGCGGCGGGCGGCAGCGCGCAGGCCGTCGTCACCGACACCACGTCGGAAGCCGATGTCCAGACGCTGTTCGACCTTGCGATGGCGCCGGGCGCGGGCCGCGAACCGGCCGATCTGGTGGTGTTCAATGCCGGCAACAACCAGGTGATCGACTTCCGCACGCTCACGGCGGCGCAGTTCGAGAGCTTCTGGCGCGTCGGCTGCTTCGGCGGCTTCCTGGTCGGCCGCGAGGCGGCGCGGCGCCTCGCGCCGCTCGGACGTGGCACGGTGATCTTCACCGGCGCCTCGGGCAGCCTGCGAGGCAAGCCCGGCTTCGCTCACTTCGCCGCAGCCAAGGCCGGGCTGCGCATGCTGAGCCAGAGCATGGCACGCGAGTTCGGACCGCTGGGGCTGCACGTGGCCCATGTCGTGATCGACGGCGGCATCAACGGCGCGCGCCTGCGCAGCGTGATGCCGAAGATGGTGGAGCAGCGTGGCGACGATGGGCTGCTCGACGTCGATGCCATCGCCGACACCTACTGGCAACTCCATCGCCAGCCCCGGACCGCGTGGGCACAGGAGATCGACCTGCGTCCGTACAAGGAATCGTTCTGAGCCCACCGGAGCAGCGCACGCCGCCGAAGCCGCCGGAGACGACCGCCGTGAGCGTGCTGCGCATCTTTTCCTACCTGCCCAATCCGCGCATCGCCAAGGCGACGATCGCCGCGCGGCTGTGCGGCGTGAGCCTCGAGGTGCGCGGCGCGCCGGTGCAGGAGCTGCAGGACTGGCTGTGGGATTTCGATGCCCACCCGCTGTCCGTCGAGGAACGCGACGCGCTGCGGCACTGCGTGCGCACCGGGCGCACCGGCTTCACCAGCGCGCTCTACAAGACCGATGCCTTCCTCGCCGCGCACCCGTTCGGCGCCGTGCCGGCCGCCTTCGACCCGAGTGGGCAGACCGGCATCTTCGAATCCAACAGCATCCTGCGCGCGGTCGCCCGGCTCGGCGACGGCCGCGTGCCGCTCTACGGCAGCGATGCCTACTCCGCCTCGCGCATCGACGGCTTCCTGGACGCCAGCCTGCTGTTCGCGCGCGACACCCAGCTCTACGTGCTGGCCTTGCGGGCGGAGACGGTGAGCGCCGGCCTGCACGCCGCCGCGCAGCAGGCCTTCACGAGCTACCTGAGCGGTATCGAGCGGGCGCTCGCCAGCGGGGCCGGCTTCATTGCCGGCGGCACGCTGAGCCTGGCCGACATCTGCTTCGCAGCGGAGCTGGCGCTGTTCCACAACGAGCGGGTCCATCACGGGCAGTTGCACCGGGCCGGGCTGGCGCCCGTCCTGTCGGACGGTGTCGCGGCGGAGCATCCGCTGGCGTGGGCCCATTTCGGCCGCCTGTGCGCGCACGAGGCCTTCGCCCCCGACATCGAGCCCTATCTCGAAGCCTTTGGAAAGCATTGAACGGAATCCCGGGCTCGGTCGAGCCCGCAGGAGGTGCGCGAGACGGCGAAACGCCCGCGTCGCGTTTTTTGTCAGCGGTAGCTACAACAGGAGACACACTTGAAACTGCTCAATTCCTTCGGCCCCAATCCCCGCATGGTGCGGATGTTCATGGCGGAGAAGAAGATCTCGATGCCGTTCCAGGACTTCGACATCCTCGGCGGCGAGAACCGCAAGGAGCCCTACCTCGCGAAGAACCCGGCCGGTCAGACGCCGAGCCTGGAACTCGACGACGGCCGCATCATCTCGGAGACGGTAGCCATCTGCGAATACCTCGAGGAGCTGCACCCGACGCCGGCGCTGATCGGCAGCACGCCCGTCGAGCGAGCCGAGGCGCGCATGGCACTGCGGCGCGCCGAACTCAACGCCTGCGAGTATCTCTACAACGCCTTCCGCTCCGGGCCCGGGCTGCCGCTGTTCAAGGACCGCGTGCGCTGCCTGCCCGAAGCCGCCGACGGCCTGAAGGCCAAGGGGCTGGACGGCGTGGCGCTGGTAGACACGCTGCTGAAGGGCAAGTCCTACCTGTGCGGCGAGCGCGTCACGCTGGGCGACCTGGTGCTGTACTGCTGCCTCGACTTCTGCATGTCGACCGGCCTGCAGGTCGACCCCGCGTTGAAGAACGTGACCGCCTGGCTGGCACGCATGAACGCGCGGCCGAGCGCCACCGCCTCACTGTCGCCGGGCTGGCAGGAGATCGGCATGCGCGGCTGACGCGCGCCGCGAGAACGTGCTTGAAGCGGCGGGGGCGCCGCTTCAGGCCGTGCCCGGCGCGGAGACCAGGATGGACTGCGCCATCTTTTTCACGGCCTCGCCGCCGCCACCGAGCTGCAGCGGCTCGGGGATGACGATGCCGCGCTGCACCGCGGGCCGCGCCGCGATGGCATCGAGCCAACGCCGAAGATGCGGCAGGTCGTCGATGTTCACGCCGGCCCAGTCGTGCAGCGACACCCAGGACCAGTTGGCGATGTCGGCGATCGAATAGTCACCGGCCAGGAACTCGTGATCGGCCAGCCGACCGTCGAGCACGCGGTAGAGGCGCTTGGTCTCGCTCTGGTAGCGCTCGATGGCGTAGGGGATCTTCTCGGGCGCATAGCGGTAGAACACGTTCGCCTGGCCCTGCATCGGGCCGATGCCGCCCATCTGGAACATCAACCACTGGATGACGAGCGAGCGCCCCTTCGCATCGGCGGGCAGGAAGCGGCCGTGCTTCTCCGCGAGGTAGATCAGGATCGCGCCGGACTCGAAGACCGCGAAGTCGCCCGCGCTGCGATCGACGATCGCCGGAATGCGCCCGTTCGGGTTGATGGCCAGGAAGGCCGGCGTCTTCTGGTCCTGCTTCTGCAACGACAACGGATGCACCGTGTAGGGAACGCCCAGCTCCTCGAGCAGGATGGTGGCCTTCCAGCCGTTGGGCGTGGCCGAGGTGTAGAGATCGATCATGCAGTGCGTCCTTTAGTGCCACCTAGGGCTTGGGCGGCCGAGTGGTCACGATAGCCTGATTGCGCACGTAGTGCTGCAGCGCCACGAGATCGTCGTCCGTGAGGTCGGGGTATTGCGGCATGCCGTTCTGCACCAGGGCGCCCTTCAGCACCGTCTTCAGCGCCGTCAGGTCCAGCAGCATCGGCGAGGCGCGCAGGTCCGGCGCATAGCCTCCCGACACGGCCCCGGCGCTGTGGCACCAGACGCACGTACTGGCATAGAGCGCTCGCCCTCGGTCGACCTGTTTCTCGTCGGGCTTGAAGTCGGCCGGCACGATGGGCTGGGCGAACACGGGCTTGCCCACGTCGGGCATCGGCAACTTGCCGTCGAGCGCGAAGGTCAGCAACTGCCGCGTCTGCCCACGAAAGCTCCATCCGTACTGCGCCATCGAGCTGCCGCCGCCCAGCGACATGCCTGCGCCGCCCCAGCCGACGAGCAGCGAGACGTACTGCCTGCCGCCCACCGAGTAGGTGACCGGCGGTGCGCTGATGCCGGAGCCGACATGCACCGACCACAACTGCTTGCCGTTGCGCGCGTCGTAGGCGATGAAGTTGCCGTCGATGCGGCCCTGGAACACCAGGTTGCCCGCGGTGGTCATGGTGCCCGGGTTCCAGTAGTTCGGCTGGGGCACCTCCCAGGCCTTCTTCTGCTTCACGGGGTCCCAGGCCAGCAGCGAGCTCACGCCCGACTCCTTGGGGATGTCGCTGCCCAGACCGACATCGACCGCGACATCCAGCTGACCGAAGGTCTGCGGATTGCGCCAGTCGACGATCTGCACGCCCTTCTCGCTGAAGAACGCCGGCAGTTCGACCTTGGGGATGTAGACCAGCCCGGTCTTCGGATTGAAGGACATCGCATGCCAGTTGTGGGCGCCGTACACGCTCGGCCATACCAGCTCCGAGCCGTCTTCGTAGCGCGCGCCCTCGGCCTCGATCGGCCGTCCGGTCTTCATGTCGATGCCGGTCGCCCAGGTCACCTTGGCGATCTTCTCGGCCGACAGCAGCTTGCCGTCCTTGCGGTCGATGACGTAGAAGAAGCCGTTCTTCGGTGCGTGCAGCAGCACCTTCCGCTGTCCGCTGCCCTCCCGGAGCTTCAGGTCGGCCAGCACCATGTCCATGCTCGAGTTGTAGTCCCAGGTCTCGCCGGGCACGGTCTGGTAATGCCACTTGTACTTGCCGGTCCTGGCGTCCAGGGCCACGATCGAACAGAGGAAGAGGTTGTCGCCGCCCCCGGGGCTGCGCACCTTCCTGTTCCACGGCCCGCCGTTGCCGGTGCCGATCAGGATCTGGTCGTACTCGGGGTCGTAGGTGAGACCGTTCCACACCTGCCCGCCGCCACCGTGCTTCCACCACTCGCCGGTCCAGGTCTTGGCGGCCATGGCCTGGGCCTCGTCCTCGAAGCCGTCGGCGGGGTTGCCCGGCACCACGAAGAACTTCCACGCCAGCTTGCCGGTGTCGACGTGGTAGGCACTGACGAAGCCACGTCCCGCGCCGAACTCGGAGCCCCCGTTGCCCACGATCACCAGGTCGCGGAACGCCTTCGGGTACCCGGAGATGTAGAGCGGGCGCTTCGGGTCGAAGGTCTGGGTGCTCCACAGCTTCTTGCCGGTCTTCGCGTCCAGGCCGATCAGCCGCCCGTCGATGGTCGCGATGACCAGCTTGCCCTTCCAGTAGGCGAGCCCGCGGCTGGAGTCCCACATGGCGCGCAGGCGCTCACCCCCGGCATGCTTGATCGACTCGGGGTCGTACTCCCAGAGCAGCTTGCCCGTCCGGGCATCCACCGCGCGGGTCTTGCTCCAGCTGCCGGTGAAGTACATGACACCATCGACGATCAACGGGGTCGACAGCAGCGAACGGTCTTCGGTCAGCGCCATGGACCACGCGAGTCCGAGTCGCCCGACGTTGTCGGCGTTGACCTGCTCCAGCGGGCTGTAGCGCTGCTCGCTGTAGTTGCGGCCGTACGCCAGCCAGTTCTCTCCTTGGGTCTGATCCCGCAATGCCGCGTCGTCGACTTCGGTGCCGGCGGCGGCCGACAACGTGCAGACGCCGCAAGCCAGACTCAGGACCAGGGCCAGCCGCGCAAGCGCTGCGGGCGTGGCGATTCTCCATCGGTGCATCGTGCAGGTCTCCGTCTCGTGTCTTGCTTCTTGCCAGCCCGACCGGCACGCGCGATGAAGCCAGGGTCGAGCGCTGCCATTGGGGTACGCAGCCCCGCTCGCGAGAGCGCGATGATCCCGGTCCGGGGTCGTCTCGACCACTACCCTCGAGGGTAGTTTTCTACCCGGGCGGGTAGGTTTGAACGCCTGATTCGAGGCGGCGCGGCCCGCTCGGCTTTCGCGCGGCCGCCGGGCTCAGTGCCTGGAAGCCCAGCGCGCCATGATCGCGTGCAGCGCGTCCAGCCCGTCGGTCAGCGCCGCCGGGCCGGGCTGCAGGATCAGCGGCGACTTGATCTCGTGCAGCTCGCCGTCGCGCACTGCGGGCAACCGGTCCCAGCCGGGCCGCGCGGCCACCTTCTCGGCACGGAACTTCTTGCCGCACCACGAGCCGATGACGATGTCGGGCGCGCGCGGGATCACCTCGTCGGGCGACGCGAGGATGCGGTCGCGCGCCAGGCTCGCCACGGCGCGCTCGGGAAAGATGTCGTCGCCGCCGGCGATGCCCACCAGCTCGCTGACCCAGCGGATGCAGCTGATCTGCGGCTCGTCCCACTCCTCGAAGTAGACGCGCGGGCGGCGCGGCAGCTTCGCGGCGGCCTGCCGCACGCGCTCCACGCGCGCGGCCAGCTCGTCGGCATAGGCCTCGGCCCGACCCGCCGCGCCGACCATCGCGCCGAGCCGGCGCACATAGCCCAGGATGCCGTCGACCGAGCGGTGGTTGCTGATCCAGACCTCCACGCCGCGCTGGATCAGCTCGCGGGCGATGTCGGCCTGGATGTCGGAGAAGCCGATGGCCAGATCGGGCTGCAGCGCCATGATCGGCTCGAGCTTCGCGCTCGTGAAGGCCGAGACCTTGGGCTTCTCCTGGCGCGCGCGCGGCGGTCGCACGGTAAAGCCGGAGATGCCGACGATGCGATGCTCCTCGCCCAGCGCGTAGAGCACCTCGGTCGGCTCTTCGGTCAGGCAGACGATGCGTTCAGGGAAGTGCGCTGCAGACATGGCCTTCATTGTGGCGGGCGCTGGATCGGGGGCCGTATTGCGTTCATGTCCTCCGGTCCGGGCCTTCGACCCGGCCCTCCCCCTTCACTTCACTCCATACGGCCCCCGACCCAGCTTGAGCACCACCGCGAATGCCTCCAGACATCGTGCTCACGCAGCAACGGTGCGCGGCGGCCAGGCTGTCGGGTGGGTGGCGCAAGTGAGGTAGATGAGGAGGGGKCGGCCGCGAGGCCGACCCGGGGGAGTGAAGCCGCGCGAGAGGCGCCAGAAGGCGCCTCTCGGCTGCTGAACGCCCGGCCGCGATACAAGCGGCCAGGCATGAACGAAGCTGCCCAGCCGGCAGCCTGGCCGCCGCCGCTCGGTCCGAGCACAGCGCACAGCAACAGCGCGCCAGGATCCCGGCGCCCTACATGCTGCGCCGGTACTGCCCGCCCACCTCGAACAGCGCTGTGGTGATCTGCCCCAGCGAGCACACCCGCACCGCGTCCATCAGCACCTCGAAGACGTTGCCGTTGGCGATCACGGTCTGCTGCAGCCGCGCCAGCATCGCCGGCGCCGCGTCGGCATGGGTGCGGTGGAAGTCGTGCAGGCGCTGCAGCTGAGACTGCTTCTCCTCGTCGGTTGAGCGCGCCAGCTCGATGTGGCCGGGCGTCGGGTCGCCGTGCGGATTGCGGAAGGTGTTCACGCCGATGATCGGGTACTCGCCGGTGTGCTTGAGCATCTCGTAGTGCATGCTCTCTTCCTGGATCTTGCCGCGCTGGTAGCCGGTCTCCATGGCGCCGAGCACGCCGCCGCGCTCGGAGATCTTCTCGAACTCCGCCAGCACCGCCTCCTCCACCAGCTCGGTCAGCTCGTCGATGATGAAGGCCCCCTGGTTGGGGTTCTCGTTCTTCGCCAGGCCCCACTCGCGGTTGATGACGAGCTGGATCGCCATCGCGCGGCGCACGCTCTCCTCGGTGGGCGTGGTGATCGCCTCGTCGTAGGCGTTGGTGTGCAGCGAGTTGCAGTTGTCGTAGATCGCGATCAGCGCCTGCAGCGTGGTGCGGATGTCGTTGAAGGCGATCTCCTGCGCGTGCAGGCTGCGGCCCGAGGTCTGCACGTGGTACTTCAGCTTCTGGCTGCGCTCGTTGGCGCCGTAGCGGTCGCGCATCGCCACCGCCCAGATGCGCCGCGCCACGCGGCCCATCACGGTGTACTCCGGGTCCATGCCGTTGCTGAAGAAGAAGCTCAGGTTCGGCGCGAAGTCGTCGATGTGCATGCCGCGCGCCAGGTAGGCCTCCACGAAGGTGAAGCCGTTGCTCAGCGTGAAGGCCAGCTGCGAGATCGGGTTCGCGCCGGCCTCGGCGATGTGGTAGCCGCTGATGCTCACCGAGTAGAAGTTGCGCACGTCGTGGTGCACGAAGTACTCGGCGATGTCGCCCATCACCTTCAGGCTGAACTCGGTGCTGAAGATGCAGGTGTTCTGGCCCTGGTCTTCCTTCAGGATGTCGGCCTGCACCGTGCCGCGCACGTTGGCCAGCGCCCATTCGCGGATCTTCGCGGCCTCGGTATCGGTCGGCTCGCGGCCGTTCTCGGCCTTGAACTTCTCGAGGTTCTGGTCGATGGCGGTGTTCATGAACATCGCCAGGATCGACGGCGCCGGGCCGTTGATCGTCATGCTCACCGAGGTGCTGGGGTTGGTGAGGTCGAAGCCCGAGTACAGCACCTTCAGGTCGTCGAGCGTCGCGATGCTGACGCCGGAGTTGCCGACCTTGCCGTAGATGTCGGGCCGCAGGTCGGGGTCGTGGCCGTACAGCGTGACCGAATCGAACGCGGTCGACAGCCGCTTGGCCGGCATGCCCTCGCTCACCAGCTTGAAGCGCCGGTTGGTGCGGAAGGCGTCGCCCTCGCCGGCGAACATGCGCGTCGGGTCCTCGCCTTCGCGCTTGAAGGCGAAGGTGCCGGCGCTGTAGGGAAAGCTGCCCGGCACGTTGTCGAGCATCAGCCACTGCAGGATCTCGCCGTGGTCCTCGTAGCGCGGCAGCGCCACCTTGCGGATCTTGCTGCCCGACAGCGTGGTGTGGGTGAGCCGGGTGCGGATCTCCTTGTCGCGGATCTTCACCACGTACTCGTCGCCGGCGTAGGCCTTCTGCAGATCGGGCCACATCGTGAGCAGCTTCTTCGCGCGCGGGTCCAGCCGCGCATCGCGGAGCACGGCCTGCTCCTCGAGAGCGTCGCGCGCCTTGTACTTGTCGGGGATGGCTTCGTGCAGCATGCGCGAGCTCGCGCGCAGCTGCTGGATCTCGCGCGCGATGCGCGCCTGCTCGCGGGCATGGCGCTTGTAGCCGCGCACGGTCTCGGAGATCTCGGCCAGGTAGCGCACGCGCGCGCCCGGCACGATGGGCGTCTGGTGCGTGCTGTGGCGCGTGGCCACGGCCGGCAGCCGCCCCTCGCTCACCGGCAGGCCCAGGCCGGCGAGCCGCACCCTCAGCGACTGGTAGAGCGAGGTCACGCCGTCGTCGTTGAAGCGGCTGGCCATGGTGCCGAACACCGGCATCTCCTCGGGCCGCTGCTTCCACGCCTCCTGGTTGCGCTGCACCTGCTTGGCCACGTCGCGCAGCGCGTCGGGCGCGCCCTTGCGGTCGAACTTGTTGATCGCCACGAACTCGGCGAAGTCGAGCATGTCGATCTTCTCGAGCTGGCTGGCGGCGCCGTACTCCGGTGTCATCACGTACATCGGCACGTCGACCAGCGGCACGATGGCGGCGTCGCCCTGGCCGATGCCGGAGGTCTCGACGATCACCAGGTCGAAGCCGGCCACCTTGGCCGCGGCCAGCACCTCGGGCAACGCGGCGCTGATCTCGCTGCCGGTGTCGCGCGTGGCGAGGCTGCGCATGAAGACTCGCGGCCCCTGGCTCCACGGCCCGATCGCGTTCATGCGGATGCGGTCGCCCAGCAGCGCGCCGCCGCTCTTGCGGCGCGACGGGTCGATGGAGATCACCGCGACGCGCAGCGCATCGTCCTGGTCCAGCCGCAGGCGGCGGATCAGCTCGTCGGTGAGGCTGGACTTGCCGGCGCCGCCGGTGCCGGTGATGCCGAGCACCGGCACGTGGCGCTCCTGGGCCCGTGCGTGCAGCGCCTGCACCAGCGCCGGGTCGGCCTTGCCGTTCTCCAGCGCGGTGATCAGCTGAGCCAGCGCGCGCCAGGCGGCCTCGCCATGGCCCGTGAGCGCGTCCAGCGCCGTCGGCGCATGCGGCGACAGGTCGCGGTCACAGCGCATCACCATCTCGCCGATCATCCCCTGCAGCCCCATGCGCTGGCCGTCCTCGGGGCTGAAGATGCGCACGCCGCTGTCGGCCAGGTCACGGATCTCGTCCGGCACGATGACGCCGCCGCCGCCGCCGAACACCTGGATGTGCTCGCCGCCGCGCGCCTTCAGCAGCTCGACCATGTACTTGAAGTACTCGACGTGGCCGCCCTGGTAGGAGCTGATCGCGATGCCCTGGGCGTCTTCCTGCAGCGCCGCGGTCACCACCTCGTCGACCGAGCGGTTGTGGCCCAGGTGGATGACCTCGGCGCCCATGCCCATCAGGATGCGCCGCATGATGTTGATCGCGGCGTCGTGGCCGTCGAACAGGCTCGCGGCGGTCACGAAGCGCACCCGGTTCGTCGGGCGGTACTCGGCCAGGGCCTTGAACTCGGCGGACAGATCGGTCATCGCGGGTCTCCTTGCTGCGTCGCCCGGCGGTTGTCCGCGGGCCTGGGTCGGTTGTCGATTTTCAGCGCGGTGGCGGCCCGGCGACATGCCCCGGACCGTCAAACGCCGCGCTCGTTTTTGCCACCCGCTGCGGCCGCTCACTACACTCGCGGCTGACCATGGACAAGGACACCGTCTCGATCTACTTCGTGCGGGCCGCGCTGGCGCATCTTGCCCCCGAAGCGCTGCCAGCGGTGCTGCGCGCGGCCGGCATCCCGGCCGAGATGCTGGCCCACCGCCAGGCGCGCGTGCCGGCCCGGGCCTTCGCGGCGCTGTGGCTGGCGGTCGCCCAACAGCTCGACGACGAGTTCTTCGGCCTCGACGCCCGCCGCATGAAGGTCGGCAGCTTCGCGCTGATGTGCCATGCAGTGCTGCACTGCGGCACACTGGGCCGGGCCCTGCGCCGGTGCCTGCGCAGTTTCTCGGTCTTCCTCGACGACCTGCACGGCGAGCTGGCCGTCGACGGCGACCGTGCCGTGATCACGCTGCACAACCACATCGCCGACCCGGCCGACCGCCGCTTCGCCGAGGAGACCTACCTGGTGATGGTGCACGGCCTGATGTGCTGGCTGGTCGGGCGGCGCATCCAGCTCGCCCACATCGCCTTCGGTCACGCGCAGCCCGAGGAAGCGCGCGAGTACCGTGTGATGTACGGAGAAGAACTGGCGTTCGGCGCCGAACGCACCACTATCCAGTTCGACGCGGCGCTGCTGGACGCGCCGATCATCCAGACCGAGGCCGCGCTGAAGAGCTTTCTGCGATCGGCGCCGCAGTCGGTGTTCCTCAAGTACAAGAGCACCGACAGCTGGACCGCACGCGTGCGGCGCCGGCTGCGCCGCTGTCTTGGCAGCCAGGCCGGCTGGCCGACGCTGGACGACCTGGCCGTCGAGTTCCATGTCGCCCCGTCGACACTGCGGCGCCGGCTCGAGGCCGAGGGCGGCACCTACCAGAGCGCCAAGGACGACCTGCGGCGCGACGCGGCGATCCACCACCTGTGCCACAGCCGGCTCAGCATCGCCGAGATCTCCACGCTGCTCGGCTTCCAGGAGCCGAGCGCCTTCCACCGCGCCTTCAAGAAGTGGACCGGCTCGCAGCCCGGCGAGTACCGCGCGCTGCGCAGTGACGGCGCGTCGGCGCCCGGCGCCGTCTCGGCGCGACGGACGGCCACCGCACAGGCCGCGCTCAGCGGTTGACGTCGACCACGGTGCGGCCGCGCACCTTGCCGTCCAGCAGGCCCGGCGAATACGCGATCACCTCGGACAGCCCGATCTCCTGCGTCATCTGCGCCAGCTGGTCGCTGCGCACGTGCTGCGCCAGCAGTTCCCAGGCGAGGCTGCGCGTGGCCTCGTCGACGCGCATGCAGTTGATGCCGTACAGCGTGATGCCGCGCAGGATGAAGGGCATCACCGTGCCCGGCAGGTCGCCGCCCTGCGCCAGGCCGCAGGCGGTCACTGCGCCGTGCCACTGCGTCTGCGCGCAGGCATTGACCAGCGTGTGGCTGCCCACCGTGTCGACCACGCCGGCCCAGCGCTCGCTCTGCAGCGGCTTGCCGGGCGACGACAGTTCCGACCGGTCGAGGATCGCCGCCGCGCCGAGGAAGCGCAGGTACTCGGCTTCCGCCGGCCGTCCGGTCGACGCGACCACCCGAAAGCCCAGCCCCGCCAGCAGCGCCACCGCCACGGAACCCACGCCACCGGCCGCGCCCGTGACCAGCACCTCGTCGGTGCTCGGCTCGAGGCCGTGGCGCTGCAGCGCGATGACGCACAGCGCGGCGGTATAGCCGGCCGTGGCGATGGCCATCGCCTCGCGCGTGGTGAAGGCCGCCGGCAGCCGCAGCAGGCATTGCGGCGACAGCCGCGCCTTCTGCGCCAGCCCGCCCCATTCGGTTTCGCCCAGGCCCCAGCCGTTGACGACGACGCGATCGCCCGGCTGCCAGGCCGGGTCGCTGCTGCGCTCGACCACCCCGGCCAGGTCGATCCCCGGCACCAGCGGCCAGTTCTTCACGACCGCGCCGCGGCCGGTGACCGCGAGCGCGTCCTTGAAGTTGAGACTGGAATACTCGACGCGCACCGTCACGTCGCCCGGCGGCAGCTGCGACTCGTCCAGCTCCACCAGCTCGGCGTGGGTGCGCCGGTCGACCTGCGTCAGCATCAGGGCACGGAACATAGGGCAGACCTCAGGTGTAGGCGTAGAAACCGCGACCACTCTTGCGACCCAGACGGCCGGCGGCGACCATTTCCTTCAGCAGCGGCGCGGGCCGGTACTTCGGGTCGTCGAAGCCCTCGCTGAACACTTGCATCACGGCGAGCAGCGTGTCCAGGCCGATCAGGTCGGCCAGCGCCAGCGGGCCGATCGGCTGATTGCAGCCCAGCGTCATGCCGGCGTCGATGTCCTCGGCACTGGCCAGGCCCTCCTGCAACACGAAGATCGCCTCGTTGATCATCGGCACCAGGATGCGGTTGACCGCGAAGCCCGGGCTGTTCTTGACCGCGATCGGCGTTTTGCCGATGGACCTGACGAAAGCCAGCGCGCGCTCGCGTGTCGCCTCCGAGGTCTGCAGGCCGCCGATCACCTCGACCAGCGCCATCAGCGGCACCGGGTTGAAGAAGTGCATGCCGACGAAGCGCTCGGGCGCCTTCACCGCCGCCGCCAGCTGGGTGATGCTGATCGACGAGGTGTTGGTCGCGATCACCGCGTCCTCGCGCACCACCTCGGCGAGCTGCTGCAGGATGCGCAGCTTCAGGGCCAGGTTCTCGGTCGCGGCCTCGATCACGAGGTCGGCGCCGGCCAACGCGGCGTAGTCGGTCGTGCCCTGCACGCGCGCCAGCGCCGCGGCGCTGGCCGCGACGGTCAGCTTGTCCTTCTTGACCAGCCTCTCCAGGCTTTTGCCCAGCGTCGCGAGGCCGCGAGCGACCGCGGCGTCCGACACGTCGACCAGCGTCACGTCCAGCCCGGCCATCGCGCACACCTGCGCGATGCCGTTGCCCATGGTGCCGGCGCCGATCACGCCGATTCTTTGACCGCTCATGCAGGAACTCCTTCGGTGTACACCCGCCACTGTAGGCCTTGCCGGCCCGCGCACCGATGCCCGAACGCGTCGCAGGGGCTGGCGGGTTTTGCCACTGCAGGCGCGCCCGATGTCGGGCACCATCGGTCGACTCGGAGCCGGCCGTTCGTGCCGGCCCCCCATCGTCCCGCTTCCTCACCCTGCAAAGACCATGCGCGCTACCTTCTACGAACGCACCGGCCCGGCCCGCGACGTGCTCCAGCTGGGCGACCTGCCCGACCCGGTGCCGGGCCCGGGCGAGCTGCGGGTGAAGCTGCAGTGGTCCGGCGTGAACCCCTCGGACGTGAAATCCCGCGGCGGTCTGCGCAGCCCGGTGATGCCGTTTCCCCGCGTCACGCCGCACAGCGACGGCATGGGCATCGTCGATGCCGTCGGTCCGGGCGTCAGCGACTCGCGCCTCGGCGAGCGCGTGTGGCTGTGGAACGGCGCCTGGGCCCGACCGGCCGGCACCGCCGCGCAGTTCATCGCCGTGCCCGAACTTCAGGCCGTGCCGCTGCCGCCCGGCATGCCCGGCGAGGCCGGTGCCTGCTTCGGCATCCCGGCGCTGACGGCGCTGCACGCGCTGCTGGTCGACGGCGGTGTCGCGGGCAAGACGGTGCTGATCGCCGGTGGGGCCGGTGCCGTGGGCCACTACGCGGTGCAGTTCGCGCGCCGGCTCGGTGCGAAGCACATCGTCGCGACGGTCAGCAGCGCCGAGAAAGCCGAACTGGTGCGTGCGGCCGGCGCCGACACGGTGATCGACTACAAGACCGAGAACGTGGCCGAGCGCGTGCGCCAGGTCACCGGAGGCCGGGGCGTGGACCGCGTGATCGAGGTCGACGTGGTGGCCAACGCGGCGCTGAACATGGAGGCCGTGCGGCCCGGCGGCGAGTGGGTGGTCTACGGCAGCGGCGCGGTGCAGTTCACGCTGCCCTTCTTCGCGCTCGCCGCCCGCAGCCCGCGCATCCGGCTGTTCATCGTCTACCTGCTCGAGGAGGCCGATCGCCGGCGCGCGATCGACACGCTGAACGGTTTCCTCGCGCAAGGCGACCTGGTGCACCAGATCGCCGCCCGGATGCCGCTCGAGCGCATCGTCGAGGCGCACGAGTTGGTCGAGAGCGGTCGCGCGATCGGCAACGTCGTGCTGTCGATCGACTGAGGTCCCACGCCCACGCGACGCGGGCAGGAGACAGGTCGTCTCAGGCGGTGACGAAGCCCTCGTAGCCGCTCGCCTTGACCTCGTCGCACTTGGCGCGGTAGGTGCCCACGCCGCCGGCATAGGCCAGCAGGCGCCGCGGCTTGCCCTTGACGTTGGAGCCCATGTACCAGGAGTTGGTCTTCGGCACCAGCGTCAGGTTGGCGAGCTCGTCGTGGTGGGCGACCCACTTGGCCTCGGCCTCGGCGCTGGGCTCGATGGAATGGCGGCCCTGGTCGCGCACGAAGCCGATGCAGTCGGCGATCCAGTCGACCTGCTGCTGCAGGCAGGTGGGGACGTTGCAGAAGGCCGCCGCCGGCGAGAACGGCGCCATCGTCATGAACAGGTTCGGATAGCCGTGGACCTGCAGGCCCATGGTCGTGCGCACGCCGTCCTGCGCCCAGGCGTCGCGCAGGAGCACGCCGTCGCGGCCGCGGATGTCGACCTTGGTCAGCGCGCCGGTGCCGGCGTCGAAGCCGGTGGCGCAGATCAGGATGTCGAGCTCGTGCAGGCCCGCCGCCGTGCGGATGCCCTTCTCGGTGACCTCTTCCATCGGCGTGGCCTTGGTGTCGACCAGCAGCACGTTGTCGCGGTTGAAGGCTTCGTAGTACTTGGTTTCCAGCGGCACGCGGCGCGTGCCGAAGCCGTAGTCCTGCGGCACGAGCTTGTCCGCGACCTTGGGATCCTTGATGCGCTCGCGGATGCGCTGGCGCACGAAGTCGGAGAACTCGGCGTTGACCTTCTCGTCGAAGAACACTTCACGGAAGCCGCCGATCCAGAAGTTCAGCGAGCCGTCGTCCCACAGCCGCTGCAGCGTGCGCTGGCGCTCCTCGGGGGCCACGTCGAAGAAGTTGCGGTCCTCGAAGTCGTAGTCGAAACCCGCGAAGGTGTGCTGCACGCGCTCCTTCAGCATCGGGTACTGCCCGCGCAGCTCGGCACGTGCCGCGTCGTCGTACTTCGGGTTGCGCATCGGGATGGTGTAGTTCGGCGTGCGCTGGAACACCGTCAGGTGCCCGACCTCGCTGGCGATGGTCTGGATCACCTGGATGCCCGTCGCGCCGGTGCCGATGATGCCCACGCGCTTGCCCTTGAGGTCCACGCCCTCCCGGGGCCACTGGGCGGTGTGCACGATGCGGCCCTTGAAGTTCTCGATGCCCGGCAGCGCCGGCAGCATCGGCACCGACAGGCCGCCGGTGCCCATGATGAAGTACTGGGCGCTGACGGACTGGCCGTCGTCGGTGGTGATGGTCCAGCGCTGGGACGCCTCGTCGTAGGACGCCGCGGTCACGCGGGTCTTGAACTGGATGTCCTTGCGCAGGTCGAAGCGGTCGGCCACGTGGTTGAGGTAGCGCTCGGTCTCGTCCTGGGCGGGAAAGCGCTCGCTCCAGTCCCACTCGGCCAGCAGCTCCTTCGAGAACCAGTACTGGTAGATGTAGGCCTGCGAGTCGACCCGCGCGCCGGGGTAGCGGTTCCAGTACCAGGTGCCGCCGACGCCGGTGCCGGCCTCGTAGACCTGGACGCGCAGACCCTGCTCGCGCAGCTTGTAGAGCGCATACATGCCGGCGAATCCGGCACCGACGACGACGGCATCGACCTGCTTCGGCGCCTGCTGGACATTCGACATCAGGATCTCCTCTGGAAATGGTTGGGCCCGATTGAACCCGCCGGCGCCGCAAAACCCGCCACCCGGTCAGGTAGTTTTGGCCACCCGTTTCCCACCCACCCCCTGGGGGAAGCCCGCAGACCGCTCAGCTGCGCCGCAGCAAACAATCGCCGTTCCGCTGGTTGCCCTGCGAGCCGCATGTCCCCGACGTCAAACCACCGTCAGCTTCGGCCGCATGCGCTCGAGGCCGCGACGGTCTGGCCCACACCGCTGGCCGAGCTGGCCTCGACCGACCGGACCTTCCCGCCGGACGTGCGGATGCACAAGCTGTTCACGCCGCCGGTCTACCCGGGCGCCGTGTTGCGACAGGCCATCCTCGACCGCGCGCTGCAGGACAACAGCCTGCGCGTCACGGTGCTGCAGGGGCCGGCCGGGCACGGCAAGTCGACCACGCTGCAGCAGATCAAGACCGCGCACGAGGCGCGCGGCTGGCGCACCGCCTGGCTCACCCTCGACGACGCCGACAACGACCCGCGGCGCTTCGAGTCGCACATGCGCGCGCTGGTGGGCCTGCTGCACGGTCGCGCCGCGACGCCCGGCGCATCTCGCACCGGCACGGGCGATGCGCCGCGCGACCTGGCGGACTGGATGCTGGACACCTTGTCGGGCCGGGTTGCGCCGGCCTCGATCTTCATCGACGAGTTCCAGGCGCTGCGCAACGAGGCCATCCTGCGCTTCTTCCGCTCGGTGCTCGCGCGCCTGCCGGCGAACGTGCATGTGTTCATCGGCTCGCGCTCGCTCCCGGAGATCGGCCTGGCGACGCTGATGGTCAACCGCGTGGCAACGGTGGTGCGTGCCGACGATCTGCGTTTCACGCCCGGCGAAGTCACGCAGTTCTTCGCCGACTCTGCCAACCTGCACGTCAGTGCCGGCGAGGTGGACGCCATCTACCGCCGCACCGAGGGCTGGCCGGCCGGCGTGCAGCTGTTCCGGCTGGCGCTGGTGAGCCCCGAGGTGCGCATGGCGCTGGACGGCGCCGACGACCACGGGCCGCGCGAGCTGGCCGAGTACCTGGCCGACAACGTGATGTCGCTGCAACCGCCGCGCATGCAGGAGTTCCTGCTGAAGACCGCGCTGCTGCAGCGCCTGTCGGCGCCGCTGTGCACCGCCGTCACCGGCTTCGAGGACGCGCAGGACCTGCTGGTCCGCCTCGAGCGCTCCGGGCTGTTCCTGCGTGCGCTGGACTCCGACAACCGCTGGTTCAAGTACCACGGCCTGTTCTCCACCTACCTCGCCGAGACCCTCCAGCGCAACGGCCCCGACGAGTTGCGGCAGGTCCACGAGAAGGCGGCGCAGTGGTACCTGGCACACGGTCTGCCCGAGGAAGCGATCCACCATGCGCTGTGCTGCAGGAACTTCCCGCTGGCGGCTTCCACGCTGACCGACTGGTCCTCGCATCTGGTGGCCGGGGCCGAGCTGATCACGCTGGAGCGCTGGCACGACCGGCTGCCCTTCCACGAAGTGGCACAACGGCCGGCGCTGGTGATCCGCGCCGCCTACGCGCTGATGTTCCTGCGCCGCCGCCCCAAGCTGCGGCCGCTGCTGGAGCTGATGGCACCGCAGGCCGGCGGTGGCGACATCGTGCCGACCACCAACCCCGACCTGTGCCGCGCGATGTCCTTCCTGCTGGTCGACGACGACATGGCCGCCGCGGCCGACACCGTCGAGCAGGCCGGCGTCGTGCAGCGCGAACTGGAAGGTTTCCCGGCCTTCGAGCTGGGGGCGGCCGCGAACGTGCTCGCGCTGGGCAAGGTGGCCAGCGGCGATTTCGAGGGCGCGCGCCAGGCCCTGGCGCTGGCGCGCGCCCACATCGGCCGCGGCGGCGGTTCGTTCGTCGGCGGCTACACCGCCGCCATCACCGGCAGCAACCTGCTCGCTCAGGGACGGCTGCAGGAGGCGCTGGCGCACCTGCGCGAGGAGAACGCGCAGGAGGCGCCGCTCGACACGTCGGTGGCGGGCGCGGCGCTCGCGGCCTGCCACATGCTGGCGCTGTACGAGGCCAACGACCTCGCGACGCTCGAGTCGCTGGCGCACCGCTTCCAGCGCGAGATCTCCGACTCGGTGACGCTCGACTTCATCGCCGCGGCCCACCTCGCCATCTCGCGCATGCACGAGGCGCGGGGGCGCTCCGACGAGGCCGTCGCGGTGCTCGACGAACTCGAGCGCATCGGCCACACGAGCCCCTGGCAGCGCCTGGTGGCGGTGAGCGAGTGGGAGCGCGTGCGGCGCGCGCTGGCGGACCGCGAGATCGAGCGCGCGGTGGCGCTGGCGATGCGCATCGCCCCGGACTCACGCGACGACGCGCCGCACTGGATCCACATGGCCGAGGACGTGGAAGGATCGGGCTACGGCTGGATCCGCCTCGCCATCGCGCGGCAGGACTACGCCGACGCCGCGCAGCGGATCACCCGGGAGCGGGCGCGCCAGACCGGCCGCGTCTACCGCGACATCAAGCTGTGCGTGCTGGAGGCGCTGCTGCAGCAGCGCATGGGCGCGCGCAACGCCGCCCACCGCTGCCTGCGCAAGGCGCTGCAGCTGGGCCGCAAGGGCCGCTACGTGCGCTGTCTGCTCGACGAGGGCGACGGCATCATCGAGTTGCTGCGCGAGACCTACCAGAACCTGCTGCAGACCCACGAGCCGGGCGGCGCTGCGGCGGACCCGGACCGCGAGTACATCGAACTGCTGCTCGAGGCCTCGGGCACCGACCTGGGCCGCCAGGCGATCGGCAGTCGCCTGACCGAACCGCTGTCGGACCGCGAGAAGGAGATGCTGCGCTTCCTGCTCAACGGCATCACCAACCGCGAGATCGCCGGACGGCTGTTCGTGTCGGAGAACACCGTCAAGTTCCACCTGAAGAACATCTACTCCAAGCTCGGCGTCGGCAACCGGCTGCAGGCCATCAACACGGCGCGGGCACTGCGGTTGATCGAGTGAGCCGACGATCTTCGCTTCGTTGAAGCCCTGCTGCGGGTGCGGTTGCGGCTTCAGGCCGGCGTGTCGAGCAGCTGCTTCAGTGCCCGATCGACCTGCTCGATGTAGCCCGCATCCAGCCCGAACAAGGCGATGTGGCCCCACAGGCTGTCGATCACCTTCAGTTCGCCCTGCGGGATCAGCCGCTGCTCGGCGGCGCAATCGGCCGGCGGGAAGAACATGTCGGTGCTGATCGGCATCACGACCGTCTTCGCCGTGATCCGCGCCAGTGCCTTCGCGAGATCGCCGCCGGTATGCCGGCTCACGTCGCCGCGCTGCCATTTCCAGGCCATGCACAGCAGGTCGTTCGGGTCCATCGGCAGGAAGGTCGCGTCCAGGAAATTCAGCATCAGGTCGTCGACCGACGAGAAGCCGAACGGCCTCCACAGCTCCTGCTTGTAGAACTCGGTGCTGAAGCCCATCACCGCCCACAGCCGCGAATGCAGGCGCAGGCCCTCGCGCACCGCGTGCGGCTGCTCGTACCAGCCGCCGGCCCAGGCCGGGTCGGAGGTGATCGCGTCGCACAGCGACTGCGTGTAGAGAAAGTCGTGCGGTGTGTTCTTCGCGGTGCCGGCGATCGGCGCCGCGCGCTTCACCGCGTCGGGGAAGCGCACCGCCCACTCGTAGGTCTGCTGTGCGCCCATCGAGCCACCGACCACCAGCGCCAGCGACTCGATGCCGAACTGGCCCTTCAGCAGCCGCTGCTGCGCGACCACGTCGTCGCCGATGCGGACCTTGGGAAAGTTCGCCATGCCCAGTGGCCAGGCGGTGTTGTGCGGCGAGGTCGACAGGCCATTGCCGATCTGGTTGGCCACGACGATGAAGTACTTCTCGGGGTCGAGCGCCCGGCCTGGGCCGATGTAGGCCTGCTCCATGATCTTGCTGGTGCCCGAGAACCAGGTGGGCACCAGGATCGCGTTGTCCTTCGCCGCCGACAGCGTGCCGAAGGTGGCGTAGGCGATCTGGCAGTTGCGGATCATGCCGCCCTCCTCCAGCACCAGATCGCCGATGTTGAAGCACTCGTAGGGGCCGTGGACGGCCTGCGTGTAGTACTCGTTCTCGACCATCGAAAACGTCTCCTCTTTCGGTCGTTGCCCCGACAGCTCGCTCGTCAGGATCAGGCGCTGGCCGTCTCGGTTTGACGGAGCTGGTCGTACTCGTCGATCCGGAAGTTCGCGGTGGCCTGGCGGTAGTCCACCACGTTGCCCGACCAGTTGTTGCTGATGCGGCCGTCGGCGTGCTTGTACCAACTGGTGCAGGAGCCGGCCCACGAGGTGCCCTGCAGATCCTTCTGCAGCTGGCGGTTGAACTCGGCCATCACCGCCGGCTTGACGTCGAGCGCCGCCACGCCGTGCGCCTTGGCCGCCTGCAGCGCACGCACCGTGTAGTCGACCTGGGCCTCGATCATGTTGAGGATCGAGTTGTGACCGAGGTTGGTGTTGGGACCGTACAGCACGTAGAGGTTCGGGAAGCCGCTGACGGTGATGCCGAGGTAGGCCTCGGGCACCGGCTTCCAGGTCTCGCGCAGCGACTTGCCGCCGCGGCCCTTGATGTCCGACACGCCGAGCAGCGTCTCCGTCTCGAAGCCGGTGCCGAACACGATCACGTCGAACTCGTGCAGCGTGCCATCCTTGGTGCGGATGCCGTTTTCCTCGATGCCCGCGATCGCGGTGGTCTCGAGCGTCACGTTCGGGCGCACCAGCGCCGGGTAGTAGTCGTCGGCGATGATGATGCGCTTGCAGCCGATCGGATAGGTCGGCCACAGCTTCTCGCGCAGCACCGGGTCGGCCACCTGCGACTCCAGCTGGGCGCGCGCCATCGCGGTGAACTCGGCCGCCTTCGGCGTGTCCAGGCGCATCGCGTCGTACCAGCTCTCGTGGTCGGCGAATATCGCCGCCCGGCTGGCGTCGCGCGTGGCCGGCACGGCGTGGAAGATGCGTTGCTCGTCGTCGGTGTACGGCCGGTCGAGGCGCGGCACCACGTAGTTCGGCGAACGCTGGAACACCGTCAGGTGCGCGGCCTGGCGGGCCAGTTCGGGGATGAACTGCGCCGCGCTCGGGCCCACGCCGATGCAGGCGACACGCTTGCCCTGCAGCGGCACGTCGTGCCGCCAGCCGGCCGAGTGGAACTGCGCGCCCTTGAAGCGCTCACGGCCCGCGATGCCGGCAAAGCTCGGCCGGTTGAGCTGGCCCCAGGCGGGCACGAAGTTGCGCGCCAGCACGGTCTCGTTGTTCGCGGTGCGGATGCGCCACAGCAGCTGCGCCTCGTCCCAGGTCGCGTCGATCACTTCCGTGTTGAAGCGGATCTGCGGCTTGAGGCCGCTCTTCTCGGCCAGCAGCTCGATGTTGTGCAGGATCTCGGACTGGTCGCAGTAGGTCTTGCTCCACTCGGGCCGCTCGGTGAACGACAGCCAGTAGAGGTGCGACTTAACGTCGCAGGCAGCACCGGGGTAGGTGTTGTCGCGCCAGGTGCCGCCGACACCGGAGGCCTTCTCCAGCAGCACGAAATCGTTCTCGCCCTGCTCGCGCAGGCGCAGGGCCATGCACAGGCCGCCGAAGCCGGTGCCCAGGATCGCAACGTTGTAGACCTTCATCGTTTCTTCTCCGAATGTGCTCGACCCGTTCCGGGTCGACGTTCTTGGTTCAAGGATTCATGGCCCGCGCACGCGGTGGATGGCAGGCGGGACAGGTCAGGCGCTCATGTCGCCGGGGTCTGGTAGCGCAGCCGCAGCTCGCGCTTGAGCAGCTTGCCGCTCGGATTCTTGGGGAGTGCATCGGTCAGGATCACCGTCTTGGGAATCTTGAAACGCGCAAGGCGCTGGTCGCAGAAGGCGATCACCGCGGCCTCGGTCAGCACGTGGCCGGCCTTCGGCACGATGACGGCCGTCACCGCCTCGATCCACACCGGGTGCGGCAGGCCGATCACGGCCACCTCCGACACGCCCTCGAGCGCGTAGATCGCCTCCTCCACCTCGCGGCTCGCGACGTTCTCGCCGCCGGTCTTGATCATGTCCTTCTTGCGGTCGACGACGGTCAGGTAGCCCTCGGCATCGAGCACGCCGAGGTCGCCGCTGTGGAACCAGCCGCCCTCGAAGGCCGCCCGGGTGCGTTCCTCGTCGCGGAAGTAGCCGCTCAGCAGCTGCGGCGAGCGGTGCACGATCTCGCCGATCTCGCCGGTGGCCACGTCGCGCATGTGGTCGTCGACCACGCGCGTCTCGACATTGAGCGTCGCGCGCCCCGCCGAGCCGGCCTTGCGCAGCTGGTCCTCGGGCTTGAGCACGGTGGCCAGCGGCGCGATCTCGGTCTGTCCGTACAGGTTCCACAACCGCACCTTGGGCAGGCGGCGCTGCAGTTCCTTCAGCACCTCCACCGGCATGATCGAGGCGCCGTAGTAGCCCTTGCACAAGGCCGACAGGTCGGTGGCGTCGAACTGCGGCGCGCGCAGCAGCGAGATCCACACGGTGGGCGGCGCGAAGAACGAGGTGATGGCATCGCGCGCCATCAGCGTGAGCAGGTTGTCGGCGGTCGGCTTGCCGGTGATGACGTTGGTCGCGCCGACGTAGATTGCCGGGCCCAGGAAGACGTCGAGCTGCGCGCAGTGGTAGAGCGGCAGCGCGTGCAGGATCAGGTCGCTCTCTGCGACCTCGGCATCGACGATGCAGCTCACGTACTCGGCGATCACCGCGTCGTGCGTCAGCATCGCGCCCTTGGGCCGCGACTCGGTGCCGCTGGTGTAGACGATCTGCGCCAGCATGCCGCCGTGCAGCACCGGGTTGGGCACGCGGTCGCCGAACTCGAGCAGTTCCTCGAAGCGCGTGAGCCCCGCGGCCGGCTCGCTGGGGTCTTCGCCGGGCAGCCAGACCAGGCTCTCGACCGCGGTGCCGGCGCTGGCCTTGCGCGCCAGCTCGGTGAGACCGCTGTCGGTGCACAGCAGCTTCGCGCCCGAGTGCTCGAGGATGTAGCGCGCCTCGTCGGCGCTCAGCATGAAGTTGATCGGCACCAGCACCGCGCCGAGCCGCGCCACGGCGAAGCGCAGCGCCGCGAAGGCGTGCGAATTGCGCGCCAGCACGGCAACGCGGTCGCCGCTGCCGATGCCCTGGGCCGACAGGCCGGTGGCCAGGAGGTTGCAGACGTGGTCGAACTGCGCGTAGGTCCAGGCGGTGTCGCCGCAACGGATGGCGAGCTTGTTCGGATGGCGCTGGCGGGTGCGGCGCAACAGGTCGCCCAGGGTCTGGCGTGCAACGCTGTCGAGGATGTTCATGGTCCCGGGGGAAAAAGAAGGAGAAGAGCAGCGCTCAACGGCCCTGGAAGCGGGCCGGACGCCGATCGAAGAAAGCGGCCAGGCCTTCGCCGAAATCGGCGGTCGCGGCACTGGCGAGGAAGGCATCGCGCTCGGCATCGAGCTGCTCGGTGAAGCTGCGCTCGAAGCTGGCGCGCATCAGCCGGCGCATGTGGCCGTAGGCCAGCGTCGGGCCACGTGCCAGACGCTGCGCCAGCGCCTCGGCTTCGGCCTCCAGCGCGTCGGCGGCGACCACGCGGTTGACAAGCCCGATTTCCAGCGCCTTGCGCGCGTCGAAACTTTCGCCCAGCAGTGCGATCTCGAGCGCGCGACGCAGGCCCACCAGTCGCGGCAGCGACCACGAGGCGCCGAGGTCGCAACTGGTCGCGATGTTGATGTAGGCCAGGTTGAACTTCGTGCCCTCGGCGGCAATGGCCAGATCGGCCGCGGCCGCCAGGCTGAGACCGGCCCCGGCCACTGCACCGTGCAGCGCGACCAGCACCGGCGCATCGATGTTCCCCAGCAGCCGCAGCGCCTGGTGCATCGGCGTGATCAGGCTGTCGGCCGCTGCCACCGGCGCGGCGCGCATCTGCGCGAGATCACCACCGGCGGCGAAGGCGCGGCCCGAGCCGCTGAGCAGCACCGCGCGCACCGACGCGTCGTCGGCGAGATCGCGGCAGGCGGCGAGCAGCGCCTGGGCCAGATCGACATCGAGCGCATTGAGCGCCTCCGGTCGGTCGAGGCGCAGACGCACCAGGCCACCGTCACGACTGACGAGCAAGCCCTTCATGAGGGTTGAACAAGTAGAAACTGAGCCGACATACGCATCCATCGTCGATCCGCGATCGGGCCCGATGTCAGGCCCGCGACGCAGGGGCTTGTTTGCCCTCCACGTGGTGGCCTCTGCAAGGACATCGGCCGCCTGCAGGAATTGGACGCTGGAAGGTCCTTCGCACTCCCACCCGGAAGGGTAGTTGTGTCGTTTCGGTGCGTGACGCGCCCCACGGACCCATGGCCCCGGCAATTCGGTCTCGCGTTTACCCTGGCTCTCGGTAGAAGTCCGCTGGCGCTCGTACCGGGTCGGACCGAACAATCCACCTCGTTGTATCCCTCTGCCGGCCCGCCCGGCACTGTCGCCCATGTCGAAAACCGGTCACTCCGACGCCGGCCTCCGCCGTTCGAAGCCCGCCGACATCCCCGCCCCGGTGGTCGCGGCGCCACCGGGCACGGAGAAGCCTTCGTCCGGCCCTTCGCCGGCGTCGATGGAGGTCAGCACCCACAAGCTGTTCGCCCCGCCGATCTACCCCGGCGCCGTGCGTCGCCGCGTCATCCTCGACCGCGTGCTGCAGGACAACAGCCTGCGCGTCACGGTGCTGCAGGGCCCGGCCGGGCATGGCAAGTCGACCACGCTGCAGCAGATCAAGACCGCGCACGAGGCACGCGGCTGGCGCACCGCCTGGCTCACCCTCGACGACGCCGACAACGACCCGCGCCGCTTCGAGTCGCACATGCGCGCGTTGGTGGGGCTGATGCGCGGCGGCGCCGCGCATCCGGAGGCCGACGCGGCCTGGGTCGGCGACGCGCCACCCGACCTGGCGAACTGGATGCTCGACAGCCTGTCGGGCATGGAGACCCACGCGTCGATCTTCCTCGACGAATTCCAGGCCCTGCGCAACGACGCCATCCTGCGCTTCTTCCGCTTCCTGCTGTCGCGCCTGCCGGCCCATGCGCACGTCTTCATCGGCTCGCGCTCGCTGCCGGAGATCGGGCTGGCGACGCTGCTGGTCAACCGCATGGCGACGGTGCTGCGCGCCGACGACCTGCGCTTCACGCCCGGCGAAGTGACGCAGTTCTTCGCCGAGTCGAAGGACCTGCGGGTCAGCGCCGAGGAAGTGGGCGCGATCTACCGGCGCACCGAGGGCTGGCCGGCCGGCCTGCAGCTGTTCCGTCTCGGCCTCGGCAGCCCGGAGGTGCGCACCTCGCTGGTCGATCCCGAGGACCATGGCCCGCGCGAGCTGGCCGAGTACCTGACCGACAACGTGGTCACGCTGCAGTCGCCGCGCATCCAGGAGTTCCTGTTCAAGACCTCGCTGCTGCGGCGCCTGTCGGCGCCGCTGTGCGCGGCCGTGACCGGCTTCGACGACGCGCAGGACATCCTGGAGCAGCTCGAACGCTCCGGCCTGTTCGTTCGCGCGCTCGACTCCGACAACCGCTGGTTCAAGTACCACGGCCTGTTCTCGAGCTTCCTCGCCGACAGCCTGCACCGCAGTTCCGAGAGCGAGGTCGTCAGCGTGCACGAGCGCGCGGCGCGCTGGTACCTCGCGCAGCATCTGCCCGAGGAAGCGATCTACCACGCGCTGTCGTGCCGCAACTTCTCGCTCGCCGCGGCGATCCTGAGCGACTGGTCCTCGCGCCTGATCTCCAATGCCGAGCTGATCACGCTCGAGCGCTGGTACGACCGCCTGCCCTTCGACCACGTCGCGAACCGCCCGGTGCTGGCGATCAAGGCGGCCTACTCGCTGATGTTCCTGCGCCGGCGCGCCAAACTGCGGCCGCTGGTGGACCTGATGAACCAGCACGCCGGTTGCGGCGACATCCTGCAGACCACCAGCCCCGACCTGTGCCGGGCCATGGCCTGCCTGCTGTTCGAGGACGACCTGCACGCGGCACTCGACATCATCGATCGCCCCGAGGTGCTTCAGCAGGAGGTCAGCGGCTTCCCGGCCTTCGAGCTCGGCGCAGCGTGCAACGTGCTGAGCTTCGGCCGCATTGCCGCCGGCGATTTCGAGGGCGCGCGCAAGTCGCTGATGCTGGCCCGTGCCCACAGCGAACGCGGCGCTGGCTCCTTCGTGATGGGCTACACCACGGCCGTCAGTGGCGCGCGCCTGATCGTGCAAGGCCACCTGAACGAGGCGATCGAGCGCTACCGCGCCGACATGCTGTCGCAGCATGCGCCGCTCGACAAGTCGTTCGCGCCGGCGGTGATGGCCGCCGCACAGATCTGGGCGCTTTACGAGGCCAACGACCTGGCGGCGCTGGAGCCGCTGTGCGCGCAATTCCAGCGCGGCATCTCCGAGTGCGTCACGCTCGATTTCATCGCGCTGGCCTATGTGTCGATCTCGCGCATGCACGACGCCCGAGGTCGCTCGGCCGAGGCGCAGGAGGTGCTCGAAGAGCTCGAGCGCATGGGCCACGACAGCCATCTCGACCGGCTGGTTTCGCTGGCCGACTGGGAGCGCGTGCGCCGCGCGGTGCTGGCCGGTGAGCTCGACCGCGCCACGGCACTGGCCAAGCGCATCGCACCGGTGTGCCCGCCGCTGAATCCGCACTGGATCTACATGGCCGACGACATGGAGGGCGAGGCCTTCGGCCGCATCCGGCTGGCGATCGCCCACCACGACCATGCGCTGGCCTCGCAGCTGATCGCACGCGAGCGTGCGCGCCAGACCGGCCGTGTCTATCGCGACATCCGGCTGTACGTGTTCGAGGCCCTGATGCTCCACGACAAGGGCTCGCCCAACGGCGCCCATCGCAGCCTGCGCAAGGCGCTGCAGCTGGCGCGGCCGGGCCGCTATGTACGCTGTTTCCTCGACGAGGGCCGCGCGATCGTGTCGATGCTGCGCGAGGAGTACCAGCACTTCCTGCAGTCCGCCGCTGATGGCCAGGCGCCGGCGGACCCGGACCGCGACTTCATCGAGCTGCTGCTGGCCGCATCGGGCACCGACCTCGGCCAGCCGCGCTGCCGGCATCACCTCACCGACCCGCTGTCGGAGCGCGAGAAGGAGATGCTGCAGTTCCTGGCCAACGGCGTGGCCAACAAGGAGATCGCCTCGCGGCTGTTCGTCTCCGAGAACACCGTCAAGTTCCACCTGAAGAACATCTACTCCAAGCTCGGCGTCAGCGGTCGCGTGCAGGCGATCAACGCGGCGCGGACCTTGCGGCTGGTGTCCTGAGCGAGTGGCGCCGGTCAGCGCTCAGGCGGCCATCGCGCCGCTGGCCGCGAGCCGCGCAATGTCCTCCCGAGACCAGCCCCAGTCCGCCAGCGCCTGCCCCCCGTCGTGCGTGGCCGGGAGCGAGCGCGCGCCCACCGTGGGCGTGCGCGAGAAGCGCGGCGCCGGGCCGGGCTGCACCTGGCCGTCGACCGTGACGAAGCTGCCGCGCGCCCGGTGGTGCGGATGGCGCGGTGCCTCGCCCAGCGTGAGCACCGGCGTGACGCAGGCATCGCTGCCCTCGAAGACCCGCGCCCAGTCGTCGCGCGATCGCGTGCGCAGCACCTCGGCGATGCGCTGCTTCTGCAGCGGCCACAGCGTGCGGTCGTGCTGGCGCTGCATCAACCCCTCCTCGGCCAGGCCGGTGCGCTCGAGGAACTGGCGGTAGAAGCGCTCCTCGAGCGCGGCCAACGCCAGGTAGCCGCCGTCGGCGCAGGCATAGGTGTCGTAGAACGGCGCGGCGCCATCGATCAGGTTGCTCTGCCGGCGGTCCTGCCATTGCCCCATGGCCTGGAACGTGAGGTTCATCGCCTGCAGCAGGGCGCAGCCATCGGTCATCGCGGCGTCGACCACCTGGCCCTCACCGGTCTGGCGCGCATGCAGCACCGCGGCCAGCACGCCCACTGCGAGCAGCATCGCGCCGCCGCCGAAATCGGCCACCAGGTTGAGCGGAGGCACCGGCCCGCCCTCGGCACGACCGATGGCATGCAAGGCGCCCGACAGCGCGAGGTAGTTGAGGTCGTGGCCTGCAGTGTGCGCGAGCGGGCCGCTCTGGCCCCAGCCGGTCATGCGGCCGTAGACCAGCCGCGGGTTGTGCGCCAGGCAGGGTTCGGGGCCCAGACCCAGACGCTCCATCACGCCGGGCCGGAAGCCCTCGATCAGCACCTCGGCCGTGCCGACCAGGCGCAAGGCCGCCGCGCGGCCATCGGCCTGCGCGAGGTCGAGCGCCACGGCGTTGCGGCCGCGCTGAAGCACGTCGCGGGCGGGATCGAACAGCGCCGCCTGCGGGCCGCCGCCGGGCCGGTCGATGCGCAGCACGTCGGCGCCCAGGTCGGCCAGCAGCATGCCGCAGAACGGCGCCGGCCCCATGGCAGAGAACTCGACCACGCGCACGCCGCGCAACGGACCGGGGCCCGGGCCCGTTGCCGGCATGACCGCCCTCCTCAGCTGCGCGTCGAAACCGGCGGCATTCAGGCGGTCCCGAACGCGGCCTTCAGGTTCCTGCCGACGCGGTCGTAGATGCTCTGCGTGTGGCCGATCACGCCCTTCATCCAGAAGAAGCCGTGGATCATCGTCGGGTTGGGCACGTGGTCGACCGCCACACCGGCCTTCGCCAGCGCCTTGGCGTAGGCATCGCCCTCGTCGCGCAGCGGGTCGTAGCCGGCGGTGATCACGGTGGCGGCGGGCAGGCCCTTGAGATCCCCCTTGATCGGCGAGACATAGGCGTCGCTCGCCAGGCCGGGACTCGTCAGGTAATGGCCGAAGAACCAGTTCATCGCACCCTGCGTCAGCAGGTAGCCTTCGGCGTTTTCCTTGCGCGAGGGGTAGTCGCCCGCCGCGTCGGTGACCGGGTAGACCAGCACCTGGTGGGCGATCTTCGGGCCCTTGCGGTCACGTGCCATCTGCGACACGACCGCCGCGAGGTTGCCACCGGCGCTGTCGCCGGCCACCGCGATGCGGGCCGGATCGAGCCCCAGCTTCGCGGCGTTCTCGCGCGCCCACACCAGGCCGGCGTAGGCATCCTCCGGCGCCGTGGGATAGGGGTGCTCGGGTGCCTTGCGGTAGTCGACCGAGACCACCGCCGCATTGGACGCGTTGCACAGCGAGCGGGCGACCTTGTCGACCAGATCCAGGTTGCCGAACACGAAGCCGCCGCCGTGGAAGTAAACCAGCATCGGGTGCGGGGCGTTGCCCGCTGGCCGGTAGATGCGCACGGCGATGTCGCCGCCCTTCACCGGCACACGGTGATTCGACACATCGGCTACCGCCTCCTCGTCGCCTTCCAGGCCGACGAAGGCCATGGCAGTCTCGCGGGATTCGGGCACCGTCATCTGCTCGAAGCTCTTCAGGCCCTGCGCCTTGAACGCATCGAGCAATCCTTGTACTTGCGGGTCCAGTGACATCGTCGTCTCCTTGGGGGTGGTGAAGAAGCGCAGAGACCGGGCTTCAGTTGCCTAGCCGCTGCATCGCGGAAGTGGTCAGGTACTTGTCGTAGACGCTGGGGTCGTTGACGCGCATCGAGTGGCCGCCCGGCACCTCGCGCACCTGCTCGATGCGGGTCATGCGGTTGGTCTGCACGTTGAAGGCATGCACGGTGGCCCAGGACCAGTAGGGCTCCTTGCCGTCCATCACGCGCGCCTTGCCGTCGTCGTAGTACGCGAAGGACGCGTCGAAGTGGCGGAACAGTTCGCCGCGACGGTCGTAGGACACCATCTGGAACGGCACCAGCGTGCGCGCGTCGAACCACACGCGCTTGCGCCCGACCGGCGCGCGCGGGTAACGCACCGGCTCGGCCTCGATGACGATCACCTCGGGCACCAGTTCGACCGCGTGGTCCCAGAACAGGTTGCCCTTCGGGCCGCCATGGGTGGTGTGCTCCCAGTTCGGATGGGTCGACGTCCATCCGCGCGAGACCGCTGCGAGGTGCGGCCCACGGTGCACGACCTGATAGTTGCCCCAGGTCAGGAACGGGTCGCCGGCCGCCCAGGCGTCCGAAAGGTAGAGCTCGGCACCGGCCACCAGCGGCTCGAAGCGCTGATTGGTCGGGAAACTGCGCACGCGCTTGAAGGCCGGCAGGTAGCCGTAGAGCTGCGGGAACTGGTTCTGGTCGTAGGCCCAGATGTTGAGGAAGATCGTGCCGCGCGCGTCGGCCGGCTCGGTGAACAGCACCGACTGGTAGCGCAGCTTGTCCGCCTCACCGGCCCAGTAGGGCTTGGGATCGATGACGGTACGCGCTACCGTGGACATCTCGGCCCACACCGACGAGTACTGGTACTGCAGATTGCCCGCGGGGTCGAGGTCGTATTCCTTGCTGGCATAGACCGACACGTCGTGCCGGCCCCAGCTCAGCGTGTGGGCGGCGAACATCTCCAGCGCCGACGTGGGCTCCGGAAACGGATTGCCGCCGATCCAGGGCTTGCCTTCGGTGGTGACGATGTTGCCGGTGGCATCGAAGCGCGCCTTGCCGCGGTTTCGCGCCGTGGCCTCCAGGTAAGGCAGCGGATTCAGATGGCTCAGGTCGGTGGTGGTCGGCGCGAGCACCAGCTTGCGACCCATCGTGGCGATCTGCCGGTAGCGGACCGGGTCGAGCAGGTCCTTCACCAGTTCCACGTTGCCCGCGTCGATCACGTCACCGGGCTTGAGCCGCCCCTTCGTGTAGACCTCGATCGACAGCAACTCGTCCGGATACGCCGCTGCGACCGAGCCGGTGCGCAGGAAGGCCGCCCAGGCCGACCCGAACACGCCGGCGCGCAGCAGTCCCTTGCCGGTGGCGTCGAGGAAGGCGCGGCGGCTGTAGTCGCGGTCGAAACGCAGGAGGTGCGCCATGAATGACCTGTTCAGGCCATCGCCCCGGCGCGAAGGCGATGGCACAAAGAAAAAAGCACCGGCTGCGCGAGCGGCCGGTGCGTGTCGTCGTCGAAACCGGCCCGCCGGGCGGCCGGTTCGACGCACACCACGACAGCCACGCGAGCGAAGATTTCGTTGTTGTGCTGCAGGCCGTCGACGAAGTCGCGGTACTCGCCCTTGTTCTGGGAGTACACGGCGTTGAGGTAGAGGTCGGCCTGGATCGACTTGGTGGGCTTCCACTTCACACCCGGCTGCGCGTACCAGCCGCCCTTGAGGTCGGTCAGGATCGCGAAGTCGAAGCGGTACTCCAGCGTCGGCGACGGTTGCTGCAGCGCCAGCGCCACCGCGTTGAAGCCGCCCGACTGCCCGCTCGGGTTGTCGCCCGGGGTGTTGCCCACGCCGCCCAGGTAGCGCCCGAACAGGTCGCTCCTGGACTTGTGCAGCCACTGCGCCACGAAGTAGGTCGCCGGGAAGGCGCTGGTGAACTTGTGGTACTTCTCCATGATGAAGGCGAACTGGTACTCGTCCTTCTCGATGTAGTCGCCCAGCGTCGGGTTGGTGAAGTGCTTGTTGGGCGTGTACGAGAACTCGAAGCGCCCGATCAGCTGGTCGAGCAGCGAGTCGGGCTCGCCCTCGAACACCCGGTTGATGCCGCCACCGAACACCGTCTCGCGCTTGTACTCGCGGCTCAGCCAGCCGCGCAGCGGCCCGGCCACGCCCGGCGTGAAGAAGGTGTCCAGGATGCACGACGCTGCCGCCTTGCTGCCGATCTTGAAGTCGCCGTAGACCGCGCGTTCGGCGCCGCAGGCGGTGGCCAGACCGACCAGGCCGTAGGGGTCGCCGGCCGCGGTGATGAAGTTCATCGAGGTGGCCACGCCCTCGATGCCGTTCAGGCGCGAGTTGGAGGCTCCGCGGAACCATTCCTCGGCGCTCCAGACGCCGGTCGGCTGCACCGCGAACGCGGTGCCCGGCAGGACGTTCTCGCCCTTGGCGGCCGACCACTTGAAGACGCCGTCGGGGTTGGTGCGGTTGATCGCAAAGGCCTGGTAGCCGAAGCCGCCGGCCTCGCCCTTCAAGCGGAAGCCGACGTTCCACTTGTTCTTGACGTCCTCGTAGCCGGGCCGCTGGTCGACGGTGAACTGGTCCTGGATGAGGTTGTAGCCGGTCTCGCCGTTGGGCAGCAGCGTGGGCGCGAAGCGCTGCACGAAGCCGTCGACGTCCATCTTCTCGTTGACGCGGTAGTTGGCGCGCAGGCCGAGCGCGGAGCGGCGGGTGTCGGAGTACTCCTCGGCGGCGATGCCGAACAGGTGGCCGCGCAGGTCCAGGCCGTTGGGCTGGTCGGCCACGCGGAAGAACAGCGCCTCGCCCCAGGCGATCTGCTGGTTGCCCGCACGCAGCC
>NZ_LMDY01000015.1 GCF_001425905.1 Methylibium sp. Root1272 | reverse complement strand
GGGCCGGATTGCGGGGTGGCGGTTCCTGACGAGTCCCGACGGGACCAACTGGACGGTGGTGGCCCAAGGCACGTTCACCAACGACGCGGCAGAGCGCACAGTGACCTTCCAGGCTCCGGCGAATCAGGTACCGGCGCTGACGGCCGTCGCGAATCTCTCGACGACGGTCGGACAGAGCGCGTCATTGGCATTGAGTGCGACGGATCCCGACGGCGATGCGCTGACCTATTCGGCCACCGGACTGCCGACGGGCGTGGGCATCAATGCCGGAACGGGCCTGATCTCCGGAAGCCCGACCACGGCGGGCACATACAACGTCGTCGCCCAGGTCAGCGATGGTCGCGGAGGCGTGGCCAATCGAGCTTTCATCTGGACGGTCACGGCCGCGAGCGGCGGAGGCGGCACCCAGTACGTGAGGCTGGAGGCGCTGTCGGAGGTGATGGGACGCGCGTACACGACGATGGCGGAGTTCAACCTGCTGGATGCGACTGNCGGAGGCGGCACCCAGTACGTGAGGCTGGAGGCGCTGTCGGAGGTGATGGGACGCGCGTACACGACGATGGCGGAGTTCAACCTGCTGGATGCGACTGGGGTGGTCATTCCGCGCACGGGGTGGACGGTGGTGGCCGACAGCCAGGAGACGCAGGGCGAGAACGGCGCGGCGACGAACGCGATCGACGGCAGCACGACGACGTTCTGGCACACGCAGTGGCAGGCCGCGAGCCCGCCGCCACCCCACACGTTCACGGTGAACCTGGGCACGGCGAGGACTGTGGGTGGATTCAAGTACTTGCCGCGGCAGAATCTGAGCGTGGGCCGGATTGCGGGGTGGCGGTTCCTGACGAGTCCCGACGGGACCAACTGGACGGTGGTGGCCCAAGGCACGTTCACCAACGACGCGGCAGAGCGCACAGTGGCCGACAGCCAGGAGACGCAGGGCGAGAACGGCGCGGCGACGAACGCGATCGACGGCAGCACGACGACGTTCTGGCACACGCAGTGGCAGGCCGCCAGCCCGCCGCCGCCTCACACGTTCACTGTGAACCTGGGCACGGCGAGGACTGTGGGTGGATTCAAGTACTTGCCGCGGCAGAATCTGAGCGTGGGCCGGATTGCGGGGTGGCGGTTCCTGACGAGTCCCGACGGGACCAACTGGACGGTGGTGGCCCAAGGCACGTTCACCAACGACGCGGCAGAGCGCACGGTCACGTTCGCGCCGCCGTGAGCGGACAGGGATGACGGGGGATGGATATCCTTCGGCGGCGCGAGGACAATTGCTTCATGCGCCCAGGGCAAGGAAGGGCGCTGTGGGCTGCATTGCTCGTAGGGATGGCGGCATCGGCATCGCCGATGGTGCTCTTCGCACAGCAGGCCGAACAACCACTCGGTGCTCGCCTGTACGCTGGGCAGCAGACGCTGGCGGGGTACATCGCCGGACACGAAACGCCGCTGCCGGAGACCGCGAGCCGTTGCGTCAATTGCCATGTGTTGGCGGGCTCACCGCGCCCGGCCAGTGGATCGCAGAAGACCGTGGCGTTCGGTCCGCTGCTGTCGGCCGAAGGACTGAAAGGACTGGTGCCTCGGCGGGGGGGGCCGCCGTCACGATACGACCTGCATGCGTTCTGCGAATTGCTGAAAACGGGCGTCGACCCCGCCAAGGTCATCATCCAGCGCACCATGCCGCGCTACAAGCTCGACGAGCCTCAGTGCGAGGCTTTGTGGATGTACATCACTCAACCGACGCCGTGAATTGGCTCGCCTGGAGAAGATTTTGAATCGGCGTCGCTTGTTGTTGTTCGGGATCGCGAGTGGCTTGAGTCTGGAGGGCGTGACGGCAGCCCCGCAACCGGCGGCCCCGGCCCATGCGCCGTTCGGGCCCGTCGTTCCCCCCCAGACGGCGCTTTCGGTTCCTTTGATCGGCGACGATGGACAGGCTTTCTATCTTCCACATCGCCTGAGAAGCAAGGTGACGGCGGTGCAGTTGATGTTTGCTGGCTGCAGCGCGATTTGTCCGATCCAGGGCGCGTTGTTCGCCGGGGTCGCGCAAAGGATCGAGTCCGTGCGCGGTGCCCAACTTCTTTCGCTGACGATTGATCCGCTCAACGATGATCCGGCGGCTTTGCGTCGCTGGAAAGAGCGCTTCGGGGCGCATCGCCTATGGAGCGCTGCGGCACCGAAACTGCAGGATGTCGATGCGCTGTTCGATTTCCTAGGGGGGCGCAATCGGGGCGTCGACGGGCACACCGGGCAGGTCTATCTCTTCGATCGTCAAGCTCGACTCAGATATCGGACCCCTGAATTCCCGACGATCTCTTATGTCGCCGACATCATGAATCAACTGGCACAGCTTTGATGGCACCTGAATCCTCTTCCCGTCGGGGCGCCGTGAATCCAGGTTGTCCTACACGATGTCCACCCAACTGACCAGTTCATGACGAGCCGCTCGGGCCAAGCGGGCGAAAGCGCGAATGTCGTCGAACTCTATCTTGCGCCAATCTTCGACAGTTCCGGGGTGCGCTCCGATTTCCAGCGTATTCGATGGCAAACGCTGCAACAGTGGTTCCTGCCAACCGGTTTCCAGCAATGTGGCCGGCATGTAAAACCAGTCGGTCGTTTTCCAGCGCTTTCGCAGTTTCTGGTCTTGAAATTTTCCGAACCAGTAGGTCGGCTTGGTGTGGGCGGGTTTGACGTAGAAATTCTGAACGCATCTGACACGATCAATGCCAAATTTAGGCAATACCCGATTCAATGCTTCGGTCACCATGGGTAATTTGTGGACATGGTGATGCGAATCCACATAGGCAATCGAAACTCCCGCGTCTCGCGCCAAGGCGATTTGTGCGCCGATTTCTACTTCGATATGTCGGGGGTCGATTCGCCCGAGCAAGGCTAAAGCGCGAAAACGCTGCAGCGATCCGAGATGACCTTCCTTATTCAGGAGCGTGCCGACATTTGCCCGTGGCGCTGCGGGTTGCAGTCGACCACGGCCGGCCAGCGTGAGATGAATTCCATAACAGAACTGGGAGTTATTTTTGGAGAATGCTAGAGCCTGTTCGAAGGCGGGCGCACCCGTCATCAAGGAAGCATTGGTGATCGAGCCCTCCAGGAGGCACGCCGAAGTGGCCTCGACACTATCGGGTGACCAGCCGTAGTCATCGGCCGTAATCGTGATCTTCATACGGCGATGCTACCCGATTACGCATTCCTGCCATGAACAGTGAGCATCCTTCTCATTGTGAGGAGTTGTCTGCGTGGCCGATGCGTGCGGTATCACCGAAACATTGTTGGCTCAATGCGGGTCCCGCCGACGAGTTGCGCAAGCCTATCTACACTATGGTGTTTGCAGCGATGCACCCCCCCAATTTTCACCAACTCTGAGCACGAATCATGCTTGGAGATTGAGTCAACTTCACTCCTTCATTTAAGAGTTTTGGGGTGATATTCTGTTGAATCAGTTCAATATCGGATTGTCACGTGAGGAATAGAAAAGTATTGGCAATTGCCTCGGGCGGAGGTCATTGGGTGCAGTTGCTGAGATTGCGGCCGGCGTTCGATGGCTGCGAGGTGGTGTATGCGAGTGTGCATGCGGCGTCCGCTGTGGAGGTGCCGGGACACCGGTTCTACTCTTTCAAGGATGCATCGCGAAAGAACAAGCTGGCCTTCTTCGCCGTGATCCTCCGGATGTTTTGGATCGTGCTGCGCGAGCGGCCAGACGTGATAGTTACGACGGGATCAGCGCCGGCGCTGATCTGCATCAGTTTCGGGCGCCTGGTCGGTGCGCGAACGCTTTGGATCGACAGCATTGCCAATTGCAAGGAGTTGTCGACCTCGGGACGCAAAGCGTCGAAGGTGGCAACTCGGTGCGTCAGCCAGTGGGAAGAGATTGCCCACGAAAACCGCATCGAGTACTGGGGGCGGACGCTATGATTTTCGTGACGATCGGCTCGATGTTTCCTTTCGACCGGCTCGTGCGCACGGTGGATCGATGGGCAGGACACAATAATTATAAAGATATCAGCATGCAGATCGGGGCTGGAGCTTATCTGCCGCAGAATTCGAAATGGATTCGCTCACTACCGCCCGACGATTTTTCAAACGCCATCAGGAATTGTGATCTGATGGTGGCCCATCTCGGAATGGGTTCTATCATTTCCGCGATGCAGGCAAAGAAACCAGTCATACTGTTGCCGAGAAGAATGTCGCTCGGCGAGGCCACCTCCGATCACCAGGTGCATGGAACAGAATGGTTGCGTGGTCGACCTGGCGTCTGGGTCGCCAATGACGAAAGAGAAATCGAAGAACTTCTGACGAGTTTCATTGACGGCAAAATGAATCATGCAATCGACGCCGCCTCACCTTATGCTTCGATCGAACTAATTGATAAAGTCAGAAGTTTCGTCCGCGCAGTCTAGTGCGATGACGTTGACGAGAGCATGAGTACTGCCATGATCGTGATGCTGTGTACCGTTGCACGGGGCGGAATGCGCTCAGTGGTTGAGGGTTATCGAGACGATGGCATATTCGACAAATGGGGCGTATCGTTGATCGATACGCACGTCGAGGGCGGCTATTTGGTGCGTTTCAAGGTATTTTGCGCTGCGCTGTTTCGATTTATCGGGTTGCTCGCGCGCGGCGAAGTGGATGGGCTTCATTGCCATGTCGCGGCGTATGGGAGTTTTTGGCGGAAGTCGATATTTGCGTCGTTGGCTCATTTCTGCAAGGTGCCGGTCATCCTGCATCTTCACGGGTCCCGCACCAAGGAATTCGTCGCGCAGCAGCCGCAGTGGCGGCTGAGCATGATTCGCTGGCAGCTTCGCAAGGCGAATGCGGTCATCGTGCTGTCGGAAAGTTGGAAGGACTACATCCTTTCGATCGAACCGGCTGCGCGCGTGCGCGTGATTCCGAACGGTGTGGCATTGCCGAAGGCATACCCGTTCGATGCCGCTGGCGACGAGTGCATCAACATCCTGTTTCTCGGCGAGATTGGCGAACGCAAGGGGGTCTATGACCTGTTGCGCGCGTTGCAGGGCGTACTTCGCCAGTGCACGAACGTACGCCTGCAGATCGGTGGCAAAGGCGAGATGGAGCGAGCGCAGGACTTGGTCCGAGAACTCGGTGTCGAGCACGCCGTGGAATTCCGCGGATGGGTTGTCGGCGACGAGAAGCAGGCCTTGCTTCGTGGCGCGGCGATCTACGTTCTGCCGTCCTACAACGAGGGGCTGCCTATGAGCATCCTGGAAGCGATGTCGTGGAAATTACCGATCGTGTCCACCACGGTGGGCGGAATTCCGGAACTGGTTCGTGAGGGAGAAGAAGGCTTCCTTATCAGCCCGGGTGATATCCCCGCGCTCACGACGGCGCTGGTCAGCCTGGTATCGGATGCATCGCTCCGTCAAGCCATGGGCCGGAAGGCCTTGAAGCGGATCGAGCAGGGGTTCTCGTCAAATTACGTTTCCAGAAGCATTGATGAATTGTATTCGGCCATTTTGGAAAAATAGAAATGGCTTGCGGAATTGAAATGATATTCGAATTAAAAAGGAGCTTGTGTGATTAGGATTGCCATGGTTGGCTTGGGTAAAATGGGTTTATCGCATCTTGCGATCGTTCGGGCACATCCGGATGTAGAGCTTGTGGCTGCATGCGATACCACTACATATTTGACTGATATACTGACGAAGTATTCAAATCTAAAATGCTATGCCAGTTTCGACGAAATGCTTGCCAAGGAGCAACTGGATGCGCTGCTCGTCGCGACGCCGTCCACGCTGCATGCCGGCATGGTGACGAAGGCGCTCGAGCGTGGGTTGCACGTGTTTTGCGAAAAACCCTTCGTCCTTGATTCGAACGATGGTCAGAGGCTCGTCGACTTGGCAGAGCAGAAAGGGCGCGTGAGTCAGGTTGGATATCACTACCGTTTCGTCGGTGCATTCAAGGAAGCGGCTCGTGTCGTGAAGTCGGGTGCCCTCGGCAAGATTCACCATGTCCGGGCAGAAGCATATGGGCCGGTCGTCCTAAGGCAGAAGGGCATGACCTGGCGGTCTGCGAAGAACCAGGGCGGGGGCGCGCTCTACGACTACGCATGCCACGCTATCGATCTGGTCAACTTCGTGTTCGAGGCGCCGACCTCGGTGCACGGGAGCGTGCTGAACCGGATTTTCTCGAACGATGTCGAAGACGAGGTTTATTGCTCGTTCGAGTTCGCCGACGGCGCAAGCGGTCAATTGGCCGTCAATTGGAGCGACGAAAGCTATCGGAAGATGTCGACGAAAATCTCTGTTTGGGGGACCAACGGCCGCATCACTGCTGACCGGCAGGAGTGTCAGATCTTTTTGCGCGAACCGCACCCTTCGTTGCCCGGGATCGAAGAGGGGTGGACAGTTCGCTACACGACGGACCTCACGGAAGAGGTGTGGTATTACCTGCGTGGCGAGGAATACTCGGCGCAGATCGACTACTTCGTCCAAAGTATCAAGGAAAAGCGCACCAATGGCCAGAACAGTTTCAAGTCTGCACTTGCGACAGACAAGATCGTCGAGATGATCTTGTCGGAGAGCGAGACCGGCGAAAAAGCCCCGGTGCCGGCTGCGCGTGCAGCCTCGCGCACTGATCGCAAAGGTCTGATTGGCAAACTGTTTAGCTGAGAGAAGAAGATGAATCACCGTATGGACAGAGTTTTGTTCGGCGACAATCAGTTTTTTGGCGTCAATCACATGTCCGAAGAGAAGGCGCGCGCTCAGTCGATGCGCTTTCAAGACCTTCAGGCAGTGATCGACGTGCTCGACACTGCTTATCAAGAAGGTGTCAGGACTTTCATGTGCACCACGCACGATCGAGTTGCAAAAATATGTGATTATTTCAGGGATAACAAAGAAAAATACCCTGATTATATTTTCTATCCTTGCATGCCTTATGCACACAAGTATGCCAACGCCGTCACCGAGCATGGCATGGTAGACGCGTTGCGGATGTTCCTGCCAACCGATGGTGCATTAGGTGCGATGCTCAAAGGCGGCGTCGCACTAGCAGGGAAGGATGCTCAGACCATTCTGAAATTGCTGATCGACGCAGAGATGAAGATGTTTCATGGGTTGAACACGCCCGTCATCTTCATTCAGAACGTGATCAGCGATCTGCTGATGGGACTCGGCATGAACGAGATGTTTCGTTTCTTCGCGGACCATGTGCGTGAAAAGTACAATGCCGAGCCAGGATTCATTACGATGAATCTTCCGAAAATGCTCGATATACTCGAAGCGCAGGGGATTCAGAATCCCATCGTCTGTTCGAATATAAACAAGATCGGCTTCAGAATGTGCGGCGGCATCAAGCTTTATGAAGATATCATTGCCACCCGGAAATTCAGGCCGGTCGCCATGTCGGTGTTTGCGTCGGGAGCCATTTCGCCGCGGGCTGCTTTGTCTTATGTGTGTGACCAGCCCAATATCGAATCGATTGTGTTCGGTGCATCGAGCAGGGCAAATATCAAGCAGACCAAGACGCTAATCGACGAGTTGTCTGTCGGACAAGTTACCTGATCTAACCGCGCCGCCGGCATGAGCGGTCGTGAGCGTATTTTCTTGCTTGGCTGACGAGCGTCTTCTTTCATGATCATTTTCAGATCGCGCGAGAAATTGCGCTGTCAGGAGCTCTGGTTCAATGAGCCAGAGCAGGCCGGAAAATACGATATCGTTGCGCGAAATCAGTCGATCTCGCCGATACCGGGCAAGCGCAACGAGGAATTCCATACTCTGCTGATCGATTTGACGCCGCAGCCGCAGAAAATATTATCGTCGTTCGATCGCAACACGCGATCGCAGATCCGCGCGGCCGAAGCTGACGAGAGCGTCGCGGTCGAGATAATAGAAAGAGCCTCTGCAGCTCAACTCGCGGAGTTCCTGAACTTCTACGATGATTTTTCACGCAGCAAGTCTATTTGGCCAATCTGGGCTCCTCGCCTACGGGCGCTGCATGAATCCGATCGACTGGTGCTCAGCCGTGTCATTCGAGATCAGGAAACACTGGTGTGGCATGCTAGCTTACGGACGGGTGATAGATTTGTCGTGCTGTATTCAGCGAGTCTGCCGACGGCCGACCAGTCGCTTCGAAAGGTGATCGGACAAGCCAATCGACTGCTGCATTGGCGCGAGATGCTGTTCCTCAAGGATCAAGGCTGTCCTATTTACGATTTTTGCGGCTGGTATGCAGGGGTGGAAGACAAGGCGCTGCTCTTGGTCAACAGGTTCAAGGAAGAGTTTGGCGGTCGCAAAGTCGTTGAATACAATATTATTGAAGACCGAACGCTTCGCGCAAAATTCATTCGGGTATTAAAGATAATGATTTCGAAGTTTCCCAAAGAACGCAAGGCAAGATGGCAGCGTCTTTTCCACGCGGCCGCACTGCTTTACGTCGCGACGAATCGGAATCCGGATTTCACACTGCTTTCATTGTAATGTCCATGAAGTGTTCGATACTGATCTGCTGCGCGTAGATAGAGAATTGAGGGTGACTGGATGCTGTCCATTACATCGATAACCATCGGTCGTGATTGAATACCGGGCCATGGATTCATGGCGTTTGGTGACTCGCACGGGTGATTATCCTCGCTGGGTCTTGGCGATCGCCAATCTGTTGCGCGACACCTTTGCCGGGTACGGGGAAATCATCGGAGTTCCAGTCAGGGATCCGGCTCCGTTCTTTCCCCTGGGGGTTGCGGGCTTGTTCGACACCGCCCGAAATGCTGGTGCCGGATCTTTGCGGCGAGCGGGATTTGCTGTCGACGGGAAGGGCGGCGTGCGCGATGCGAAGGGCATCGGCGTCTGCGTTGCACTGGCCGATGCCCGGCATCTCCGGCAAGATAACTTGATAGAACTGCGAGCCGACGGTGCGCCAGCGTGCGACCTCGCCGTCGCCGTCGAGCGAGCCCTGCGGCGTGGCCTCGGCAGCGTAGAACTCGAGGCAATTTGTCGACGAGGCAATGGTAGCCCCCGCAAGCTGGTTTGGCGCTGTGCGCTGAAAGATCACTCCATTGCGAGATCGATGGATGCCGCCGCGGCACGGCTGCTTGATCTCGTGGGCTATGTCATTCGCCAGCCCGACCAAGCTTCCGACTTCCCGCAATCGACCTTGTTATCGGTGCCCGAGGTGTCGGCGGCTTTTGCCGCAGGGGCCAGCACGCTGAGTCGCGCTTTTCGCCACATGGTCCACCGGGTGACGGCGAATGATCAATGGTCGTTTCGGGTTTATCAAAACCTCGATCCACATCAGCTATGGCCAAGTGACGAAAAGCACGGTATCGATTTCGTTCCACCGATCGACAAGATTTGGGCCGACCCCTTCGTGGCGCGTGAAGATCAATTGCTATGGGTATTCTTCGAGGAAGATTCAGTCGTGTCCCCGAAAGGGCGAATCGTCTGCGTGTCCATCGACGAGACCGGTAGATGCAGTGAGCCTGAGGTCGTGTTGGAAGAGTCGTGTCACCTATCCTATCCGCAAATCTTCAAGTGCGACGATGCCTGGTATATGTTGCCGGAAAGTGGCGGGCGCGGAAACGTCGTTCTTTATCAGGCGAAGAATTTCCCCTATGAATGGGAGCCAGTTGCCGAGCTGTTGACACAAGTTCGATTGGCCGATGCCACTTTGCATCGAAACGATGCAGGATGGTGGCTGACGGCGAGTGGCCCGGGTCAAATCAATGCTGAGAGTGTCGATGATTCGCCATACGACATGCGTCTTTACGACACCCTGCATCTATATCATTCATCGGCGCTGAACAAGAATTGGCGGCCGGTGACGATGAACCCGCTGCGGGTCGATGCAGCTTCGAGTCGACCCGCGGGTCCTTGGTTTCAATGGCAAGGCCAATGGATTCGTCCGGTTCAAGATTGTCGTGGGCGTTATGGGCGGGCCGTGCATTTGTTGGCCGTCGAATCCATTTCGATGCAAGGTCTCAAGGAGCGTCTGGTGGCAACTCTGAGCGGCGGCGGGGAGACGAATTGCGTGCATACGTATTCGAGGGTGGGTCGAGATCTCGCGGTCGATTGGAATGCGTGGCGATTCAAATCGGATTTGCTGAACTCTCGGAAGAATCCTCCATTGTTTGAGTTCGAGCGATACGATTCCCTTCAGGGCTAGCTGTGAAGCTTCAATAGGTTGTATCGGGTGTTCGCCCGGATTGAGTCTGAGAGACTGGAAATCGCCAAACCCTCAGTCTTGCGTGACGCCGCCGGTGGCGTGCACGTGGCTGGGGCGATTCCTGGCTGGCGGAGAGTCTGCACTGGAGGACGCTTCGTCGCGACCGGTGCGCTCGCCGCGGGCGATCGAGCCTGGCAAGGCAATGCTGATGTCGATCTGCGTCCGTCGGTGCATGCTCAGGCTCAGGTCGCCCGCAGCGTCGGTGTCTCGGAGTCCACCGTCAGCCGGGTGCTCGCGCGTGCGGGCCTGTCCAAGCTGAGCGACCTGCGGCCGCTCGAGCCGTTGCAGCGCGGCGAGCACGAGGCCCCTGGCGATCTGCTGCACATCGACACCAAGAGGCTCGGGCGCATCGTGCGGCCGAGCCACCGCGTCACAGGCAACCGGCGCGACGGGGTGGACGGCGCCGGCTGGGAGACGCTGTTCGTGGCCATCGACGACCACGCCCGGATCGCCTTCATGGCCACGCACCCGGACGAGAAGACGCCGCAGGCAGTGCAGTTCCTGAAGGACGCCGTGGCGTACTGTGCCCGGCTGGGCGTGAGCATCAAGCGGCCGCTGACCGAAACGGTGCGCTGTTCCGCTCGCACGACTTCGCACGAACCTGCCAGAGGGCCTGGGCATCAAGCACCGTTTCACGCGTGCCTACCGGCCGCAGACCAACGGTAAGGCCGAGCGCTTCATCCCGTCGGCCCTGCGCGAGTGGGCCTACGGCTGGGCATACCAGAACTCGATGCACAGAACAGCGGCCCGGGCCAGTTGGCAGCATCACTACAGCTGGCACCGCCCTCACAGTGGCATCGGTGGTGCCGCACCCATGTCCAGACTCATCTCGTCAAGAAACAACGTCTTGACGCGTCACAACCAGCCGCTGCGGCGACCGCGGCGGTGCGGCCGGACTTGCCGGCTTACAAGCGCCAGACCTTGATGCCGTTCGCCTGCAATTCCTTCTCGTCGAAATTGGCCTTCACGTCGACGAAATTGCCACCCTTGACGACCTTGCGGGCGAAATCACCGGCCGACAGCGTCTTGTACTCGTTGTGCGCAACGGCGGCGACGATGGCGTCGGCGCGGGGCAGTTCTTCCCACGGCAACAGCTTGACGCCGTACTCGTGCATGGCCTCTTCCGGATCCGCCTCGGGGTCGTGCACGAACACTTCGATGCCGTAGCTCTTGAGTTCCTGGATGATGTCGATGACCTTGCTGTTGCGCAGATCGGGGCAGTTTTCCTTGAAGGTCAATCCGAGCACGATGACCTTGGCGCCCTTCACGTAGCTGCCGCCACCGATCATCTGCTTGACAGTCTGCTCGGCGATGTATTTGCCCATGCCGTCGTTGATCCTCCGGCCCGCAAGGATGACCTGCGGGTGATAGCCGAGCATCTCCGCCTTGTGGGTTAGGTAGTACGGGTCCACGCCGATGCAGTGGCCGCCGACCAGACCGGGCTTGAAGCGCAGGAAGTTCCACTTCGTGCCGGCCGCCTCGAGAACTTCGGCGGTATCGATCGAGATCTTGTCAAAGATGATCGCGAGTTCGTTCATCAGCGCGATGTTGAGGTCACGCTGTGTGTTCTCGATCACCTTGCAGGCTTCTGCCGCTTTGATACTGGTGCAGCGGTGTACTCCCGGCTTCACGATGCGTTCGTACAGGCTCGCCACACGCTCCAAGGTTTCCGGGGTGTCGCCGGCGACCACCTTGATAACGTTGGTGAGCATGTGTTCGCGATCCCCCGGATTGATCCGTTCGGGGCTGTAGCCGACGAAGAAGTCGCGCTTCCACTTCAAGCCCGATGTCTTCTCGAGTTCGGGAATGCAGATCTCTTCGGTCGCGCCGGGATACACGGTGGATTCATAGATGACCACGGCTCCCTTCTTGAGGTGGGCGCCGATGGCCCGGCTGGCCCCGATCAGCGGCCGGAAATCGGGAATGTGAGCATCGTCCACCGGTGTGGGCACGGCCACGATCAGGTAGTCCGCGGCGCTCAATTGCGAGGCGTCGCTGGTGTAAGTCGCGTGAATCGCGGCTTGCATTTCTTCGTCGGGGATCTCGCGAGACGGGTCCGTCCCGGCCTGACACTTGGCGACTTTCGTTTCGACGATGTCGAAACCGATCACCGGAATGCTCTTGCCGAACTCCACCACCAGCGGGAGTCCGACGTAACCCAGGCCTATGACTGCAACGACTGACACGATACTTACCTCTTGCTAGGGATGATGAATACTCATTGAGGCTGGCGCATCGACGCGTCCGGCCGTCAAGCGCGATACCTGAACCGAAACCTGGCGGACCTGGGGTTGCTACTGGAGCACCAGTTGCGCCGAGCAACTGGCCTTGCCGGCGGAATACGGATAGGAAATCGGCGATGAGGTCGTTCTCTTCTCGCGCCCGACGCCGCATTCGATCTCGGCATTGCGGGTCGGCTTGTAGCGGCCGGTCAGGCTGAACTCGGTGGTCTTGTCTTCTCCGGTTTGCGTCGAGGTGCCGCCCGTCAATGTGAAGGTATTGACGAGATCGCGCTTCTGATACTTGAGGTCAGTTCCGAACCGGATCTTCGCCGTCGCATCGTAGGTGGCGCGCAGACGCACCGCATTGGAGACTCGATTGGTGTTGCCGGAGGTGCTGGCTCCGCTCGAGAAGTCGTTGAAGCTGTTCTCCGACCCGGTGTCGCGAATCAAATCGGTGATGAAATTGAGCTTTCCGGTGGCTGCATATGCCCAACTCAGCGCGCCGGTGACGCCGGAGAAATCGCGCGACTGCAAGCGATCGTGATCCTCTTTGCTGTAGCTCAGACGCGCCGTCAGGCGGCTCAATCCAGTGGCCGTCCAAACCGCGGAGAGGTCGAAATCTCGTCGATCGAACGCGTCTTCCTCGAAGACACCCGGCGCCGTTTGGATCGCGAACGGATAGCGTCCGTCGGTGCCGCGAACCCCGGCGCCCAGCGTGAGCAAGCCGCTGGGGCGGTACAGAACGCGCAAGCCGAGCGAGTCCTGCTTCAGTTCCTTGAACGCGTAGCTCGCCGCCGAATAATCGAGTTCGCGATGGATGGCGGTACCTTCGAGCGACATCAGCGAAGCCATGCCGTACTGGATGCGAGCAAGCAGTTGCTGGCTGCGCTCCTCGTTCTTTTCGGTGGTCAAAGTCGGGCCATCGTCCACCCCATAGCGCGCGAGATTCCGCTTGGTCGCATAGCTGAGCGTGCCCGAAAGCTTGTCGATCGTGGCCCAATCCAAGCCGGCGTCGAGGTCGTACGCGGTGTTGTTGAGCTGGGAGTTGTCGCGAAAGATGTTTCGGCCGAGGGCAGCGTTCGCGAACAAGCGTTGACGCCCGATCGGCTGATTTACTCCGGCCAGAAGCGATGTCGTGGAATAGGTGTCGCTGATCTCTGGCTGACCCTCCGGTGTGCGGAAGATGTTGTCCTCGCGCGTGAAGGCCTGGGATGCGCCGATGTAGTAAGGACTGGACGATGGCTGGAGTTCCACTTGCGCAACCGACCCCCCCGTGCAGGCGGCCCCAAGCAAAGCGAGATTGAGCTTATGGCGAAGTTTCATCGTGAATTCCTTGTAAGTCTCCGGTTCGCCCAGCATCAATATGCGTTTCGATCGAAGAACATGGTGCGAACCGTGCGAATGATGATCTGAAGATCAAGCGCCAACGACCAGTTGCGCAGGTACTCAAGATCGTATTCGACGCGGGCCTGCATTTTCTCGATCGTGTCCGTTTCGCCACGGAACCCGTTGACTTGAGCCCAACCAGTGATGCCCGGTTTCACCTTGTGTCGAACCATGTAGGCCTTGATCAACTCTCGGTACATCTGATTGTGTGCCACCGCGTGAGGCCGAGGCCCGACGATGCTCATGCGGCCCTGGAGGACGTTGAAGAACTGCGGCAGTTCGTCCAAGGAGGTGCGGCGGATGAATGCGCCGAACTTGGTGATGCGGGCATCGTGCTTCGTTGCCTGCTTGACAACTGCCCCGTTGTCCTGTGTGGTCATGGAGCGAAACTTGTACACCGTGATCTCGTTGCCATCTAGGCCATTGCGCTTCTGGCGGAAGATGATCGGACCGGGTGAACTGAGCTTCACGCCGATCGCAATGGCGACAAGCACGGGGGAGATCAAGATCAGGATGAGCGTTGCCACAACGACGTCACTGATGCGCTTGACCAAGTCGTTCGTGCCCGTGAACGGTGTTTCGCAAATGCCCACCACAGGCACCCCGTTGACATCTTCGAAACGCCCTTGAATGATGCTGATGCCGAAGACGTCCGGTACGAAGTAAAGCGATGCGGTTGTGCCTTGGAGTGACTCCAGGAGTTCGACAATTCGCGGCTGCGACCCCAAAGGCAGGGTGATATAGGCCTCGCGGACGCCGTGCAGCGACACATACGCCGCGACGTCTGCAAGCCCGCCTAGGCGTTTCGCCATCCCGTCGACGTGCACACGCTCATCGGTTCGATCATCGAAGTAGCCGACAAAATCAACGCCCGTGTCTCTTCCAGAAGTCAGTGCTCTGGCGACCTTGACGCCCAGCGGGCTGGCTCCGACGACGATTGCTGTGCGTCGTGCCTCGGGCAGCGCAGCGCGCCGACGCAGAATCAGCTTGCCGATCCAGACGGCGACCCATTGGAGCACTGGGGTGATCAGCCCCCAGGCGATCAGGACGTCTCGGTTGAAGAACTGCAGGCTTCGCGTGGCATAACCGCAGAGCGCAAGGATGGCGAGCAGAACCAGCCAGGACGACGCGATGTCGATACCTGCGGCCACCATGTGATCGCGGAAGCGGTTGCGCCCCGGAAAGGTAAGCACGAAGACCAGCAGGCACAACGTCAACGAAGCCCGCAGGATAGGCTCGTCGAACCAGTGGCAGACCGCCACGTAGGTCACCACCGACACCGTCGGCTCGAGAAACGCCGCAACGAGCGAGGTCACCGATTGCGGTGCGCTGTAGAACGTTCTCTTGTAGCTGCGGTCTTCGAACATGGATGTTGATCAGGGCTTTCGCTTCAGGCATCGCCGTGGTTCGCCACCGTCCCTCGTCTTGCCAGCACAACTCGGCAGCTGGTGGCATGCGAGCAGTCATTGCGATCGACCAGACCCGCGCCACCCGAACCCGCCACCAAGAATTCTCGCGCATGTCCCCACGGCACCGGGCCCCTATCCCCGGGGGCGCGATGCGGGCGCTTGCCTACAATTCGCAAATGCTTCACGCTTTCGACTCGCGATTTCTCGGCGCAGCCACGGCGGCGGTCGGGCCTGCCATGGGCGAGCGGCTCACGCTGTGGCTCAACCATCTCCTGGCTGCCGAGCCTGCTGCGGCGGAGCATCTGATCCGACACGCTGGTCGGTGTGTGGCCTTGCGAGCCGATGCCTTGCCTTCCTGGCTGCCGCGGCCACCTGTATTGAGGTTTCGCGTGACGCCTGCAGGGTTGCTGGAATGGGCGCCGCAGGAGGGTGGCTCCGAGGCGATCGATGAGCTGCAGATGAGCTTCGAGGCCTCGAACCCAGCCCAATCAGCGCTGGATTGGTTGAACGGGCGCCGGCCGAACGTGACGATCCAGGGCGATGCGGCCTTCGCTGCCGACCTGCATTGGGTGGTCGAGAACCTGCGGTGGGACGTACAGGCCGATCTCTCCCGGCTGTTCGGCCCGGTGGCAGCCGAGGGGCTGGCGCGCGCAGGGCGGGGCGCTGCTGCCGCATTGCGGGCGGCCGCGCACGCCGCCGCCACGCTCGCTGCGGGCGCGAACGGATCGCCGTCGCGATGAGGGATCTCGCGCGCCTGGTCTACATCGTCTTCATCGTCCTTCGGTACGGGCTCGACGAACTGGCGCTGTCGAGTTTCCGCCAGCGCTGGGTGCGCGGGCTGGCCCGTGCGGTCGGGATGGGTCGGCGCCTCGATGCGCCGCGCGGCGCGCGCCTGCGCATGGCGCTGGAGCGTCTCGGCCCCATCTTCGTCAAGTTCGGACAGGTCCTGTCGACCCGGCGCGATCTGCTGCCCGTCGACGTGGCCGACGAATTGGCGAAGCTGCAGGACGACGTTCCGCCGTTCCCCGCCGAGCAGGCGGTGGCGCTGGTGGAGGCGGCTTTCGGTCGGCCGCTGGACCAGCTGTTCGCCAGCTTCGAGCGCGAGCCGGTGGCCAGCGCGTCGATCGCGCAGGTGCATTTCGCGGTACTGAACGACGGCCGCGAGGTGGCCGTGAAGGTGCTGCGCCCGGGCGTGCTGCAGATCATCGACTCCGACCTCGCGCTGCTGCGCGTGCTGGCCGGCTGGGCCGATCGCTACTCGGCCGACGGCAAGCGGCTCAAGCCGCGCGAGGTGGTGGCGGAGTTCGACAAGTACCTGCACGACGAGTTGGACCTGGTGCGCGAGGCCGCCAATGCCGCGCAGCTGCGCCGCAACATGGAGGGCCTGGACCTCGTGCTGGTGCCGGAGATGATGTGGGATCTCTGCACGCCCGGCGTCATCGTCATGGAGCGCATGAACGGCGTGCCGATCAGCCAGGTGGCTCGGCTGCGCGAGGCGGGCGTCGATTTCAAGAAGCTGGCGCGCGACGGCGTGACGATCTTCTTCACGCAGGTGTTCCGCGACGGCTTCTTCCACGCCGACATGCACCCGGGCAACATCCAGGTCAGCCTGGCGCCGCGGACCTTCGGGCGCTACGTGGCGCTCGACTTCGGCATCATCGGCACGCTGACGGAGTCCGACAAGGACTATCTCGCTCAGAATTTCATCGCCTTCTTCCGCCGCGACTACAAGCGCGTGGCCGAGTTGCACCTCGAGTCGGGCTGGGTGCCAGCCGGGACGCGCATCGACGAGCTCGAAGGCGCGATCCGGGCCTGCTGCGAACCCTACTTCGACCGGCCGCTGAAGGAGATCTCGCTCGGCCAGGTGCTGTTGCGGCTCTTCCAGACCTCGCGGCGCTTCAACGTCGAGATCCAGCCGCAGCTGGTGCTGCTCCAGAAGACGCTGCTCAACGTCGAGGGGCTGGGGCGCCAGCTCGACCCCGAACTCGACCTGTGGAGCACCGCCAAGCCCTTCCTTGAGCGCTGGATGGACGCGCAGATCGGCTGGCGCGGTCTGCTCGAGCGATTCAAGGACGAAGCCCCGCGCTACGCGAAGATGCTGCCCGAGCTGCCGCGGCTCCTGCACGACGCCCTCGCGGCCCAGGCCCGGGTGCGCCCGGCAGCGCACGGCGATAGCCCGACGGAAGCGCTGCTCGCCGCGGTGCTGTCCGAGCAGCGGCGCACCAACCGCCTGCTGCAGGCGGTGCTCTATGCCGGCGTCGGCTTCCTGCTGGGACTGCTCGCGGTGGAGATCTGGCAGCGCTGGCCGGGTTGACGCGCCGACGCGCGTGCGGGCCCTGCGAAGGCCCCGGAGCCGCCGCCGGCGGTGGCCGCACCCTTACAATTCCGCTTTTCGAATCAAGGGCTTAGCCATGCCGATCTACGCTTATCGCTGCGAGTCCTGCGGCCATGCGCAGGACGTGCTCCAGAAGATCTCCGATCCGCTGCTCACGGTCTGTCCTTCCTGCGGCGCCAGCGCCTACAAGAAGCAGCTCACGGCTGCCGGGTTCCAGCTCAAGGGCTCGGGGTGGTACGTCACCGACTTCCGCAATGGCGCCCAGCCCGCAGCCGCGGCTGCAACGGCGCCCAAGACGGATGGCACTGCCGCCGCGACGCCGGCAGCGGCGCCCGCCGCCGACAGCGGTGGTGGGAACTCCGGCGGCGGCAGCTCGGGCGGTGATGCCGGCGGCGGCGCGGCTCCGACCTCGACGCCATCGGCCGCCGCGGGCGGCTGCGGTTCCTCCTGTGCCTGCCATTGAACTGCCCCCGCGCATCGCGTTTCGCCCCGTCCGAAAGCCCTGATTGAAAAAGTACCTGATCGCCGGCCTGCTGGTCTGGCTGCCGCTGGCCATCACCATCTGGGTCCTGCATGCGGTGCTCGGTCTGCTCGACGGCGTGTTCGCCTGGCTGCTCAGCGCCTCGCAGGCGCTGCTGCCGGCGGCCGCGCATTCGCCGCTGGAGATGCTCAAGCAGATCCCCGGCCTGGGCGTCATCGTGATGGTGGTCGGCTTGTTGCTGACCGGCATGTTCGCGACCAACATCGTCGGGCAATGGTGGCTCCGCCAGGGCAGCCGCTTGCTGAACCAGATTCCGATCGTCAAGTCGATCTACAGCTCGGTGAAGCAGGTCTCGGACACGCTGTTCTCCAGCAGCGGCAACGCTTTCCGCGAGGCGGTGCTGGTGCAGTACCCGCGCCAGGGCTCGTGGACCATCGCCTTCGTCACCGGTCGGCCGGGCGGTGAGGCGGGCGAACACCTGAGCGGCGACTACCTCAGCCTCTATGTGCCGACCACGCCCAACCCGACCTCGGGCTTCTTCCTGATGGTGCCGCGCGCCGATGTCGTCGCGTTGGCGATGAGCGTCGACGAAGCGCTGAAGTACATCATCTCGATGGGCGTCGTCGCGCCCCCGTTGCACCTGCCGTCGCAGCCGGTGCGAAATCTGGCGGGTTGAACGCCGCGGCCCGCGTTCAACCCCGAGGGCTTGCGACACAGCCCGCCAGCGCCCAACATTGCGCCGCCACGGCGGCCTTCGATCCAAGAGTTCCGGAGCCTTCTTCCATGCGTACCACCTACTGCGGCCTCGTCAGCGAAACGCTGCTCGGCCAGACCGTGACCCTGATGGGCTGGGCCCACCGCCGGCGCGACCACGGCGGCGTGATCTTCATCGACCTTCGCGACCGCGAGGGCCTGGTGCAGGTCGTCTGCGACCCCGACCGCGCCGAGATGTTCAAGGCGGCCGAGGGCGTGCGCAACGAGTTCTGCCTGAAGATCGTCGGCAAGGTCCGCGCCCGGCCGGCCGGCACCGAGAACGCCAACCTCGTGAGCGGCAAGATCGAGCTGTTGTGCCACGAGCTCGAGGTGCTGAACCCGAGCGTCACGCCGCCGTTCCAGCTCGACGACGACAACCTCAGCGAGACCACCCGCCTCACGCACCGCGTGCTCGACCTTCGGCGACCGGCGATGCAGAAGAACCTGATCCTGCGCTACCGGGTCGCAATGGAGGTGCGCAAGTTCCTCGACGCCAACGGCTTCATCGACATCGAGACGCCGATGCTGACCAAGAGCACGCCGGAGGGCGCGCGCGACTACCTCGTGCCGAGCCGGGTCAACGAAGGCATGTTCTTCGCGCTGCCGCAGTCGCCGCAGCTCTTCAAGCAGTTGCTGATGGTGGCCGGCTTCGACCGCTACTACCAGATCACCAAGTGCTTCCGCGACGAGGACCTGCGCGCCGACCGCCAGCCCGAGTTCACGCAGATCGACATCGAGACCTCCTTCCTCGACGAGGAAGAGATCCGCGGCATGTTCGAAGGCATGATCCGCACGGTGTTCCGTGCGGTGATGAACGTGGAACTGCCCGGCTACCCGGTGATGAAGTACACCGAGGCGATGCATCGCTTCGGCTCCGACAAGCCGGACCTGCGCGTGAAGATGGAGCTCACCGAGCTCACCGAGGTGATGAAGGACGTGGACTTCAAGGTGTTCTCGGCGCCGGCCCAGGCCAAGGGCGGTCGCGTCGTCGCACTGCGCGTGCCGGGCGGCGGCGAGATGAGCCGCAGCGAGATCGACGGCTACACCGAGTTCGTCAAGATCTACGGCGCCAAGGGCCTGGCCTGGATCAAGGTCAACGATGCGAGCAAGGGTCGCGAGGGCCTGCAGAGCCCGATCGTCAAGAACCTGCACGACGCGGCGATCGCCGAGATCATCGCGCGCAGCGGTGCGCGCAACGGCGACCTGCTGTTCTTCGGCGCCGACAAGGCGAAGGTCGTCAACGACGCCATCGGCGCGCTGCGTGTCAAGATCGGCCACAGCGACTTCGGCAAGTCGGGTGGCCTGTTCGAGGACAAGTGGGCGCCACTCTGGGTGGTCGACTTCCCGATGTTCGAGCACGACGAGGAGGGCGACCGCTGGGCCGCGGTGCACCACCCGTTCACGGCGCCGAAGGACGGCCACGAGGACCTGATGGACACCGATCCGGGCAAGTGCATCGCCAAGGCCTACGACATGGTGCTCAACGGCTGGGAGCTCGGCGGCGGCTCGGTGCGGATCCACCGCGCCGAGGTGCAGAGCAAGGTGTTCAACGCGCTCAAGATCGGCCCGGACGAGGCGCAGCTCAAGTTCGGCTTCCTGCTCGATGCGCTGCAGTACGGTGCGCCGCCGCACGGTGGCCTGGCCTTCGGGCTCGACCGTCTGGTCACGCTGATGACCAAGGCCGACTCGATCCGCGATGTGATCGCCTTCCCGAAGACGCAGCGCGCGCAGGATCTGCTGACGCACGCGCCGGGCCCGGTCGACGAGAAGCAGCTGCGCGAGCTGCACATCCGGTTGCGCAACCCGGCCGCGGGACAGAGCGGCGTCTGAGCCGGCAGCTTGCCGCACAATCGAGGGGCGCCGATCGGCGCCCCTTCTTTTTGCCCGCTTCCCACGACGTGACGACGCCATCCCGCCCGTACAAGGTCCCTGAATCCGTGCTGGTGGTGATCCACACGCCGGCGCTCGAGGTCCTGCTGATCGAGCGGGCCGACCACCCCGGCTTCTGGCAGAGCGTCACCGGATCTAAGGACACGGCCGGCGAGCCCCTGCCGGAGACCTGCATCCGCGAGGTGGCCGAGGAGACCGGTATCGAGGTCGGGTCGCTCGAGGTGCCGCGGACCGCGCTGCGCGACTGGCAGCTCGCCAACGTCTACGAGATCTATCCGGTGTGGCGCCACCGCTATGCGCCGGGCGTGACCCACAACACCGAGCACGTGTTCGGGCTGACGGTGCCGCGCGACATCGCGATCCGGCTGGCGCCGCGCGAGCACCTTCGACACGAGTGGCTGCCGTACCGAGAGGCGGCCGACCGCTGCTTCTCCCCATCGAACGCCGAGGCCTTGCTGCAGTTGCCGCGGCTGTGGCAAGGCGGGGCATGAATCCGCTGCAGTCCACGGTGCTCCCGCCGGCTTCGGGCGACGAGCGGCTGCTGCGCGTGGCCACCTACAACATCCACAAGGGCGTGCGCGGCGTCGGCCCGGCCAAGCGGCTGGAGATCCACAACCTCGGCCTCGCCATCGAAGCGCTGGACGCCGACCTGGTCTGTCTGCAGGAAGTGCGGCGCTTTCACAAGCGCGACGCACGACGCTTCGACCGCACCTCCTTCGGCTGGCCGCAGCAGGGGCAGGCGGAGTTCCTGGCGCCGGAAGGCTATGACGTTGCTTACCGCACCAACGCCGTCACGCGCCACGGCGAGCATGGCAATGCGCTGCTGTCGCGCTGGTCGATCGGGGAGCCGAACCACCACGACGTGTCGGATCATCGCTTCGAGCAGCGCGGGCTGCTGCACGTGCAGGTCCACTGGCAGGGGAGGGCGGTCGACACGATCGTCGCGCACTTCGGCCTCAGCCACTCGAGCCGCCTGCGGCAGGTGCAGCGGCTGGCGGCCTTCGTGCAGCAGGAGCTCGATCCCGCCGTTCCGCTGCTCGTGGCCGGCGACTTCAACGACTGGGGCGAGCGCCTCGACGGCGCGATGCACGAGGCCGGGCTCAGCCGCGCCGTGGCGCCGGCGGCCAGCGGCCAGCGGCGCAGCCTGACCTTCCCGTCACTCGCCCCTGTGTTCGCGCTCGACCGCGTCTACACCCGCGGCTGGCGTTGCGTGTCGACCTTCGTGCCGCGCGGCGCCACCTGGGCCCGCATGTCCGACCATCTGCCGCTGGTGGCGGAGTTCGAGCCGCTGGAGGCCTGAGAGCATGACCGCTCCGGCCGGCGCCCCGCCGCCGGACGATCCCGTTCTGTCCGAGGCCCTGGCCTGGTATGCCCATGCCCGGGCCGTGTTCAGCGGCGGCAACGAGGTGCAACTGCTGCGTGGCGGCGATGCGCTGTTCCCGGCCATGATCGAGGCGATCGGCCAGGCCCTGCACGAGGTCTGGCTCGCCACCTACATCTACGGCGACGACAGTGCTGCACAAGCCGTGTCGACGGCGCTCGTCGCGGCGGCCCGACGTGGTGTGCGCGTTCGCGTGGTGGTCGACGGCTTCGGTTCGCTGCATGCGCTGGCGGCGCTGCGCGAGCAAATCGAGCCCGCAGGCGTGGCGCTGGCCGTGTTCCGCCCGACGCAGCGCTGGTGGAGCTGGCTGCAGCCAGGCCAGTTGCGCCGCCTGCACCAGAAGCTCTGCGTCGTCGACGGGCAGGTCGGCTTCGTCGGCGGCATCAACGTGCTGGACGACCGCCACGACCTCAACCACGGCTGGAGCGACGCCCCTCGGCTGGACTACGCGGTGCGCGTGCGGGGCGCAGTGGTCGGGCCGATCGAGCAGACAGCCCGCGCGATGTGGACCCGAGCCGCCTTCGGCCGCGACTGGCGCGACGAGGTGCGCGAGATCGCGCGCAGCAGCCAGCCGATGGCGCGGGCGCGTCGCCTGCTGCGGCGTCTGCGCATCGCCGTGCGGCGCGGCTCGCCCGGAGGCTTCGGCGCCGGTGCGCTGCAGCCGGTGCGGGCGGCCTTCGTGGTGCGCGACAACCTCAGCCAGCGCCGCAGCATCGAGCGCAGCTACATCGACGCGCTGCGTCGCGCGCAGCACCGCATCGACATCGTGTCGGCCTATTTCTACCCCGGCTTCGAGTTCCGGCGTGCGCTGCTGGGCGCGGCGCGGCGCGGCGTGCGCGTGCGGCTGCTGTTGCAAGGGAAGGCCGACTACCGCTTTGCCGCACTGGCGGCACAGGCGTTGTACGACGAACTGCTGGCACACGGCGTGGCGGTGTTCGAGTACACCCCGGCCTTCCTGCACGCGAAGGTGGCGCTGGTCGATCAGCGCTGGGCCACGGTGGGAAGTTCCAACATCGACCCGCTGTCGCTGCTGGTCAACCTGGAGGCGAACGTGATCGTCGAGGACCGCGGCTTCGCCGCGAGCCTGTCGCGCGAACTGGACCGCGATTTCGCGGTCGCGCGCGAGATCACGGCTCCGGTGCCCGTCGCCGGATGGCGGCGCTGGCTGCGCCGGGGCTTCGTTTCCTGGGTGGCACGCCTCTACCTGCGCGCGGCCGGTGCAAGCGGGCGCTACTGACGGCAGAGGCCGCGAACACCGCCGGCCGCCAGGGCGATCCGACAAACGTTAAGCTAGCAGACCGCAGTCGCTGCTCGCTCCGTGCGAGATGCTCCGATGAACGCTCCCCACACCCTGCCCAGTCTCCGCGCCGTGCCCGACGACGAGGGCGTGCCGGTCTCCGTCAAGATCCGCGAACGCATCAAGGCGCAGCGCGAGCGCTTCCACGCCAACGACAACATCGCCGAGTTCATCGAACCGGGCGAACTGGAGCAGTTGCTCGACGAGGTGGCCGGCAAGATGCGCGGCGTGCTCGACAGCCTGGTGATCGACACCGAGAGCGACCACAACACCCAGGACACCGCGCGGCGCGTCGCCAAGATGTACGTGAACGAGGTGTTCAAGGGCCGCTACGTGCGCGAGCCGGCGGTCACCGAGTTCCCGAACGTCGAGCACCTGAACGAGCTGATGATCATCGGCCCGATCACCGTGCGCAGCGCCTGCTCGCACCATTTCTGCCCGATCATGGGCCGGGTGTGGATCGGCGTGATGCCCAACGAGCACTCCAACCTGATCGGCCTGTCCAAGTACGCGCGGCTCACCGAGTGGATCATGAGCCGGCCGCAGATCCAGGAGGAGGCCGTCACCCAGGTGGCCGACCTGCTGCAGGACAAGATGAGCCCCGACGGCCTGGCGATCGTGATGGAGGCCGACCACTTCTGCATGCAGTGGCGCGGCGTGCGCGATCTGGACTCCAAGATGATCAACAGCGTGATGCGCGGCGTGTTCCTGAAGGACGCCAACCTGCGCCGCGAGTTCCTTTCGCTGGTCAACAACAAGAAGGGCTGACGACCATGCTGGTGCGTCTTCTGTACGCGAGCCGCGCCGCCGGGCCGGTGACGCCGGAGGTCATCGACGGCATCCTGGCCCAGTGCCGGGCCCACAACCCGGCGCTCGGCATCACCGGCATCCTGTGCCACGGCGGCGATGTCTTCATGCAGGTGCTCGAAGGCGGCCGCGACGTCGTCAACGGGCTCTATGCCCAGATCGTGCGCGACCCGCGCCACCGCGACATCGCGGTGCTGCATTTCGAGGAAGTGACCGAGCGCCGCTTCGCGGGCTGGACGATGGGCCAGGTCAACCTGGCCAAGATCAACCCGTCGATCGTGCTGAAGTACAGCGAGCGCCCCACGCTCGACCCGTTCGGCGTGTCCGGCAAGGTCTCTATGGCCCTGCTCGAGGAACTGATCGCCACGGCGTCGATCATCGGCCGCGCGGGCTAGCGCGAGCGGCGCGCCGCCGCCGTCCTGTTGCCCCGCGTCATCCCCGATCCCTTTTGCAGATTTTCTCTATTGGGCAGGGGTGATCCTGAAGGTAGAGTCCGCGCGCTTTCGCATCCACCGGACATCTTCAGGAGTATTCATGTCGTCAGCTCAGCGTCGCGCCCCCTCCCTGTGGCGCGTGAAGCCGGTGGTCGCCGCCTGTGCCCTGATCGGCGCTGCGCCCTTGCTGCAGGCGCAGCAGGCGGCGAGCGGGACGCTCGCGCCCGTGGTCGTGACCGGCAAGGGCTTCGAGCAACGCGCCTTCGACACGCCTTATTCGGTGGGCACCGTCGACGAGGAGGTGCTGCGCAACGCCGGCCCGATGATCAATCTGTCGGAAGCGATGGCGCGGGTGCCGGGCCTGACCGTGGCGAACCGCAACAACTACGCGCAGGACCTGCAGATCAACTCGCGCGGCTACGGTGCCCGTTCGACCTTCGGCGTGCGTGGCATGCGCCTGTACAGCGACGGCATTCCGGCCACCATGCCCGACGGCCAGGGGCAGGTGTCGCACTTCGACCTCGCCGGAGCGCAGCGCGTCGAGGTGCTGCGCGGGCCGTTCAGCGCGCTCTACGGCAACAGCTCGGGCGGCGTCATCGCGCTGGTGAGCCAGCCGGTGCGGGAGCGCTACGGCGAGCTCGGCGCGGACGTCGGCCGCTTCGGCCTGCGCCAGGGGCGCGTGACGGTGCAGGCGCCGCTCGGCGACGAGCCGGGCCGCGGCTTCGACCTGCGCTTCGGCGCGAGCTACATGGATTACGACGGCTTCCGCCCGCAGAGCAGCGCGCGCCGCACGCTCGCCAACCTGCGCCTGGGGTGGACCGGCGAGCGCGATACGGTGGTCGTCAGCGTGAACCACGTCGACCAGCCCGCCGATGATCCGCTGGGCCTGAACCGTGCGCAGTTCGACGCCGATCCGCGGCAGACGGCCGCGGTCGCCACCCAGTTCAACACCCGCAAGGTCGCGCAGCAGGAGCAGATCGGCGCCACCTGGCGGCATCGCTTTGCGGACCTCGGTGCGCTGAACGAGAGTGCCGTCACGGCCTACTTCGGGCAGCGGTCGGTCACCCAGTGGCAATCCATCCCCGTGCTGACCCAGCGCAACCCGACGCCGCCGCCGAACACCGACCGGCACCCCGGTGGCGTGATCGACTTCGACCGCGACTACCAGGGCCTGGACGGCCGGCTGGTCTGGCGCTGGACGCTGGACGGGGACCGCAGCGCCCAGTTCGTGGCCGGCGCGGCATTGGAACGCAGCACCGAGGACCGTCGCGGCTACGAGAACTTCCTCGGTGATCCGCTGGCGCCCACGGCGCTCGGCGTCGCGGGCAACCAGCGCCGCGACGAGAAGAACACCGTGAAGACCACCGACCTTTACGCACAGGGCGAACTGGAATTCATCAAGGACTGGGTGGCGACGCTCGGCGCGCGCACCGGCCGCGTGCGCTTCGAGGCGGACGATCACTATGTGTCCGGTCTCAACGGCGACGACTCGGGTTCGCTGAAGTACAGCTACACCAACCCCGTCGCCGCAGTGCAGTGGCGCGGCCTGCCGGACTGGAACTTCTATGTCAGCGCCGGCGAGGGCTTCGAATCGCCGACCTTCGGTGAACTGGCCTACCGGCCCGACGGTGGCAGCGGCTTCAACAATGGGCTGAAGGCGCAGACCAGCAAGCAGATCGAGCTCGGCGCGAAGTGGCGCGACGATGCACGCGGCCTGGCTGCGGACTTCGCGGTGTTCGAGGCGCGCACCGACGACGAAATCGGCGTGGCGACCAACGCTGGAGGCCGATCGACCTTCCAGAACGTCGGTTCGACCACGCGGCGCGGTGCCGAGCTGGGCGCGGGCTGGAGCATCACCCCGCACTGGCGCACCGCGCTGGCGCTGACCTGGCTATCGGCGACCTACGACGACGCCTTCGTCACCTGCACGGCCGTGCCCTGCAATGCGGCCAACCCCGGCAACCAGGCCACCGTGCCGGCCGGCAACCGCATCGCCGGCACCAGCCCGCGCAGCGCCTTCGCCGAGCTGGCATGGCGGCCCTTCGGCACGGCGGCGATGGAGCTGGCCGCCGAGCTGAGGGCGCAGGACGAGGTGGCCGTCAACGACCGCAACACCGATTTCGCCGGCACCTGGGCCACCTGGGCCCTGCGTGCCACCCAGAGCTGGAAGCTGGCCGAAGGCAGCCGCATCGACGCGCTGGTGCGCGTGGACAACCTGTTCGATCGCGAGTACGCCGGCAGCGTGATCGTCAACGACGGCAACGGCCGCTTCTTCGAGCCCGGCATGCCGCGCAACTGGCTGCTGTCGGTGAAGTGGCGGCAGGCGTTCTGAGCGGCGTGCGTCGCTGACCGGGCGCCGTCGTCGCCGGCGCTACAGTCGGGGCACTTCCCGACTTCCGCGCGTGCCGGTGGTTGCTGTGACCTCACGGCTGCCGGCAAGCCCCCTGTCGTTTGCCCGCCTCCGCTCTTGCCCTCGTCCTGACCGCCGCGCTGCTGCATGCGCTGTGGAACCTCGTTGCCAAGCGCGCAGGCGGTGACCAGCGCTTCGTGCTGCTGACGGCGCTGATGGTCGCGGTATTGTGGGCCCCGGTCGGTTTGTGGGTGGCCTGGGAAGAGTTGCCGCACTGGGGCCTGCTGGCCTGGGCAGCGGTGCTGGCCAGCGGCCTGATGCACCTGGCCTACTTCACGATCCTGCTGCGCGGCTACAGGGCGTCGGACCTCACGGTCGTCTATCCGGTGGCGCGCGGTACCGGGCCGCTGCTGTCGGCGCTGGGTGCCGTGCTGCTGCTCGGCGAGTCGCTGTCGGCGCTCGGTGCGGCCGGTGTCCTGGCGGTGACGGTTGGCATCGTGCTGATCGCCGGCGGGCCGCGCCTGCTGAAGGCACTGAGCGGCCGGCAGGGCGACGGGGACATGGCGTCGCAGCGCGTGCGCGCCGGCCTCGGCTGGGGGGCAGCGACCGGCGCGACGATCGCCGCCTACACCCTGATCGACGGCGCGGCGGTGAAGCTGCTGGCGGTCTCGCCGATCCTGGTGGACTACTTCGGCAACCTGCTGCGCATCCCGTTCATGCTGCCGTTGCTGCGCGACCGCACGGCGTTGATGTCCGCCTGGCGCGCGCAGTGGCGCCACGCGCTGGTGGTGGCGGTGTTCAGCCCGGCCGCCTACGTGATGGTGCTGTACGCGATGCAGCTCGCACCGCTGTCGCATGTGGCGCCGGCCCGCGAGGTGTCGATGCTGTTCGCGGCGCTGCTGGGGGGGCGCTTGCTGGGCGAGGGCGAACTCGGCTGGCGGCTGGTCGGCGCGGCGTTCATCGCTGCCGGTGTCGCCGGCCTTGCGCTGGGTTGATGCGACCATCTGCGAGAGTTGGTTCGGTGCACCAAGGCTTGAGTACGGCGAGTGGCGTGCAAGACAATGGGCACGCAACCTAGCTCTGTCCGCCAGCCCAAAGCGATCGTGACGCCCATGAATCATTCGACTTCCGTGGTTTCGGCTCTTGCGTGCCTGGTACTTGCCGGATCGGCGACATGGAGCTCGGCGGCGGAAACGGCGCGCCCCGCAGCTCCTGCGGCGGAGCGCAGCGTGCCGATCGCCGAGTCGGACATCTTTGCGGAGATCGACGCGAACAAGCCTTTCCGGCAGATCCGGGGCGGCAACGCAGGCCTGGAGTGCGCCGGAGCGAAGGACATCAGCGTCGGATCTCTGGACGACACCAGCGGCTTTTCCGGTTCTGCGCAGCCCGCGGGCATGCGTTTTGGAAAAGTGGCGGATCCGCAAGATGCTTCGAAGAAGGTGCTGATGTTCGCGCCATCGACGAGCGACAGCCTGGCAGGTGCCGGGGCCAAGCGCTGCGAGGTCAGCTGGTGGATCACGCAGCCCGGGGTCGTCAAGCCGTATGTCGACATCTGGCACGCCTTCGGACTGTTGATGCCCGACGGCGGGTACGACTTCCAGGCCGTGATCAGCCAGTACCACCAACTGACGCCGCAGACGGTCAATCCCTGGGCGGCGATCCAGGCCGAGAAGAACGGCCTGGTGCTTTTCGTTCGGTACAACACCACCGTGCCGCCGACGCGCGCCACGAACCAGACGCGCAGTTTCGAATCACACGGCATCCCGACGAAGGCCTGGACCGTGATTGTCACGAAAGTGCGCATCGATCCCAACGAGGGCGGGCGGGGCTACTTCCGAGCCTGGCGCGACGGCGTCCAGTTCGCGGATTACGCCGGTCCGACGGGCTACGCGACGATCGACAAGCATCCGACATGGCAGAAATTCGGGTTCTATCCGTGGGACCACGCCAACTGGTCCAAGCCCGCCACGGCGCGCGTGCTGTTCAAGGCGCCGGTGTTCGTGAGAGATCCGACCGGCTCCAAGTACACCGAGGCCAGTCTGCGCGCCTACGTGCTGGCTCGATAAGAGATGGCCGGGCCCTTCGATGCCAACGCAAGTCAGCGTCCGAACAGCCCCTTGACGACGCTGCCGACGCCTTCGACCACACCTTCCACGCTCAGGCCCACCACGTTGCCCAGCGCCGAGGCGACGCGCGTCGCGAAGTTCTCGTTGAGCGAGAACGCCGGGTCGTCGAGCCGGCCTTCCAGAGTGAAATCGAGTTCGATGCGGTCGTGACGGCTCATGAAGGCCAGCATGGCCTTGCGTGGCAGGCCGGCGAAGTTGCCATCGCCGAGCTCCAGCTGACTCAGCGTCATGTGCCCCGGCGCATGCAGCTGCTGGTGTTTCACGGTGAGCGCCAGATCGAGATCGAGTGCGCCGTGCTTCACGCCGCCTTCGGTCACCCGGTTCATGTAGGGCTGCAGCGCGAGCAGATCGACGCGGCGCAGGCTGAGTTTCAGCGCTGCGTCACGGGTGGCCCCGGTCGCGCTTCCGCGCAACTCGAGCCGGCCTTCCTGGCCCGCCCGCGCGCCGCGGACTCCGGCGGTGATATCGATCTGCGTCGCCGTGTCCAGCGCCGGCAGCGCGAGCGGCCCGATCCGAGCCTGCATGTCCACCAGCCGCAGCGCCAGCGGTGGCCGGCTCACCGAAGCGTCGTAGAACGCGATCTCGGTCCCGTGCAATTGCACGTCGCCGATCCGCACCGCGGGCAGGCTGCCGCCGCGGCGTTCAGCACCGGCCTTTTCGCGTCGACCCAGCAGCGCGGGCAGCACCTGCAGCTGGCCGTCGCGGCCGCGCAGCAGCGAGATGTAGCCGTCCTCGATGCGCACGCTGTGCACCCCGATGCGGCCGCGCAGCGCGGACCACAGGTCCGGCGCCACCACCACGCGGGGCGCCCGCAGCTCGTCGGCGGACGGCCAACCGCTGCCCGGCGCTGCGGCGATGCGCAGACCGAGGATCTCGACTCCGCCCCAGGTGAGACCGATCGATCCCACCTCGCTGCGCGGGCCGAGCGCAGCCACCAGGTGCTGCTGCAGCCGGTGTGCCGCCAGCTGCCAGATCACTGCCAAGGTCGCCAGCGCGATGGCCAGACCGATCACCAGGCCGCGGACCAGGCGGCGCGGGGCAGGGCGGGGCAGAGGCGCGGCAGCAGTCGTCATGCCGGGATTGTCGCGGGCCGGTAGAGTCCCAGCGTCCATGTCAGCCCCCCCATCCTCCGTCGCCGCCGTCGCAACCCTGCCCTTGCTGGGTGTCGACTTCAGCAGCGCGCCCACACGACGCAAGCCCATCGTGCTGGCGCGCGGCCATGCCGACGGCTCCCTGCTGCGTCTCGATGCGATCGAGCTGCTGCCCGATCTTTCGGCGTTCTCGGCCTTGCTGCAGCGGCCCGGTCCCTGGCTGGGGGGCTTCGATCTGCCGTTCGGCCTGCCGCGCGAACTGGTCGTCGCGCAGGGCTGGCCACTGGCCTGGCTGCCCTGGCTGCGCGTCTATGCGGCGCTGCCGCGCAGCGAGATCCGCGAGCGCTTCTCGGCCTTCTGCGCGGCCCGGCCTGCCGGGGCCAAGTTCGCCCACCGTGCGACCGATGGGCCGGCCGGGTCGAGCCCGTCGATGAAGTGGGTCAATCCGCCCGTCGCCTACATGCTGCATGCAGGCGTGCCACGGCTCGTCGATGCAGGCGTGACGCTGGCCGGTCTGCACGCCGGCGATCCGCAGCGTGTGGCGCTCGAGGCCTACCCCGGGCTGCTGGCGCGCGAGCTGATCGGTGCGCGCTCGTACAAGAGCGACGAACGCGCGAAGCAGACACCCGAACGCCTGATCGCCCGCAAGGACCTGGTCGACGCCCTGGAGCAGGGCCGTTCGCGCCTCGGCCTGCGCCTGAAGTTGCGCCATGCGCAGCGCGACGAACTGGTGGCCGACGCGCGCGGCGACCGGCTCGACGCCGTGCTCTGCATGTTGCAGGCCGCGTGGGCCGCGACGCAGTCGAATCACGGCTTGCCGCCGGCGATCGATCCGCTGGAAGGCTGGATCGTCACCGCGCCCTGGAACGCCGATGTCGGGAGCGCAGCATGAAGCTCGGCGCCCTGTTCGGCCGGGCGAACCGGGCGCGGCTCGCGATCTACCTGCTGGCGCTGTGGAAGCTGTTCAAGCACCCGGACACGCCGCGCGCGCCCAAGCTCATCGCCATCCTGGTGATCGCCTACGCGCTGAGCCCGATCGATCTGATCCCTGATTTCATCCCGGTGCTGGGCATGCTCGACGAACTGGTGCTGCTGCCGCTGGGAATCGCACTGGCCGTCAAGCTGACCCCCGACGCGCTGTGGCAGGCCCGGCTGCGCGAGGCCGAGGCCAGTGGCGAGCGCGTGCCGAAGATGCTGTGGGGCGTGTTGCTGATCGCCGCGGTGTGGCTGCTGTGCGGCGGCTTGCTGGCGTGGTGGGCGTGGCGCACCTGGGGCGCTGCATGAAGCGGTGGGGTCTGCAGGCGATGGCGTGGCTGGCCGCCATGGTGGTGTCGGGCCATGCCGTGGCAGCGGAAGAACGCTTCGATGGCGTGGTCACCCGCATCACCGATGGCGACACGGTCTGGGTGCGACCCGACGTGACCGAAGGCCACGGTCGCCGCAAGCCCGTGAAGCTGCGGCTGGTGGGCCTGGACGCGCCCGAACGCTGCCAGCCGCACGGTAGCGCAGCCGGCGCCGCCCTGGCGGAGCGCGTGCAGGACCGCCGCGTCACGGTGCGACGGCGTGCGACCGACATGCACGGCCGTGCCCTCGGGACACTGTGGCTGGGCGAACAGGACGTGGGCGCCTGGCTGGTCGCCGAGGGCCACGCTTGGTCGGCTCGCTACGGCGATAACCCGGGCCCCTATGCCGGTCAGGAGCGGCGTGCCCGCGCTGCGGGGCGCGGCCTGTTCTCCGTGCCGGACCCCGAGCTGCCGCGCGATTTCCGGCGGCGCCACGGGCCGTGCGATTGAGCGCCGGCTGGTACCGCTACTTGCGCATCAGCGTGCTCTTGCCGAACAGCGACTCCACCAGATCCACCGCGAGCACCGCGGTCGCATTGCGCACGTCGAAGGCCGGGTTGAGTTCCATCACGTCGAGCGACGCCAGGCGGCCGGTGTCGGCGATCATCTCCATGCACAGCTGCGCCTCGCGATAGGTCGGGCCGCCATTGACGGTGGTGCCGACGCCGGGCGCGATGGGCGGGTCGAGGAAATCGACGTCGAAGCTCACGTGCAGGTGGGTGTTGGCGTCCAGCGTCGCGAGCGCCAGCTCCATCGTGTGGCGCATGCCCATCTCGTCGATGTAGCGCATGTCGAACACCTCGAGGTCGACCTCGTGCACCAGCCGCCGCTCGCCGGCGTCGACGCTGCGGATGCCGATCTGGCGCACCCACTTCGGGTTGATCGCCGGCACCTGGCCGCCGATCTCGATCAGCGCCTGCGGGCCGCGGCCGCACAGGCACGCGACCGGCATGCCATGCACGTTGCCGGTGGGCGTCAGCACGTTGGTGTTGAAGTCGGCGTGCGCATCGAGCCACAGCACGCGCAGCTTCTTGCCGGCCTCGCGGCAGTGGCGGGCCACCGCGCTGATGCTGCCGATCGCGAGGCAATGGTCGCCGCCCAGCAGGATGGGCAGCCGGCCCCGCTCGAGCTCCGCATGCACCGCCTCGTGCACCGCGGTGTTCCATGCCACGACCTCGGCGAGGTGGCGGTAGCCCTCGGTCGGCGGCAGCCAGGGGTTGCTGGGGCCGTTGAGGTTGCCGCGATCGACGACCTCCAGGCCATGCGCCTCGAGCGTGCTCTGCAGGTTGGCGACGCGCAGCGCCTCCGGTCCCATCGACGCGCCCCGCGCGCCGGCGCCGATGTCGGTGGGGGCACCGATCAGCGAGATCTTCGGGGCGAGGCGGCTGACGTCGGCGCTCATGGACCCTCCGGGTTCAGACGTCCTCGGCGAAGGCGCCGGTCTGGGTGTCGAGGGCGTCGAGCCCGTAGTGGCGCTCGATCACGCCCCAGGCCTCTTCGGCGCTTTCGACGAAATGGAACAGCTTCAGGTCCTCGGAATTGATCATGCCGGTGCCGACCAGCAGGTCGAAATTGATCAGCTTGGTCCAGAACTCGCGCCCGAACAGCAGTACCGGGCGGCGGCGGATCTTGCCGGTCTGCATCAGCGTCAGCGCCTCGAAGGTCTCGTCGAGCGTGCCGAAGCCACCGGGGAAGCACACCAGTGCGATCGCGCGCATCAGGAAGTGCATCTTGCGCAGCGCGAAGTAGTGGAACTGGAAGCACAGCTCCGGTGTGATGTAGTCGTTGGGCGCCTGCTCGTGCGGCAGCACGATGTTGAGGCCGATGCTCGGACCGTTGGTCTCGAAGGCGCCGCGGTTGCCGGCCTCCATGATGCCGGGGCCGCCGCCGGTGACGACGGCGATCGGCTCGTCGAGCAGCTTCGAGGCCGTCGTGACGATGCCGGCGAAGCGCCGCGCTTCCTCGTAGTGATGCGACATCGCGAGCTGCATCTCGGCGCGCTTGAGCGCGTCGGTGTCGCCCAGGGCCTGCGCGGCGGCGACGCGCTGCAGCGCCTCGTCGCGCGGCAGGATGCGCGCGCTGCCGAAAATCACGATGGTCGATTCGATGCGGTGCTCGCGCTGCACCAGTTCGGGCTTGAGCAGCTCGAGCTGCATGCGCACCGGGCGCAGTTCCTCGCGCAGCAGGAACTCCTTGTCGTCGAAGGCCAGGCGGTAGGCGCTTTCGGGGCCGGCATAGCGAGAGGCCGGCGTGACCGCGGCCACGTCTTCCTGGGCCGAGGGGAAATTGCGCGCGCGCAGATCGTGGGTCGTGTCGTCCATGCGCCCAGCTTACCTCGCAGGTCCGCGATGCAGCCCGCACACCGGGCAGTCGGTGCGGCGGGCGAGGCGGATCTCGGTCCATTCCATCGCGCGGCCGTCGAGCATCTGCAGACGCCCCGCCAGCGTCGGCCCGATGCCGGCCAGCAGCTTCAGCGCCTCGGCGGCCTGCATGCTGCCGATGATGCCGACCAGCGGCGCGAACACGCCCATCGTCGAGCAGCGCACCTCCTCGAAGGCGCTGTCCTCGGGGAACAGGCAGGCGTAGCAGGGGCTGGCGTCGTCGCGCACGTCGTAGACCGAGATCTGGCCGTCGAAGCGGATCGCCGCGCCGGCCACCAGCGGCTTGCGGTGCACGGCGCAGGCACGGTTGACCGCGTGGCGCGTCGCGAAGTTGTCGCTGCAGTCGAGTACCACGTCGGCCTCGCGCACCAGCGCGTCGAGCCGCGCGGCATCGGCTCGCTCGGCCAGGGCCCGCACCCGCACCTCGGGGTTGATGGCGGCGATGCTGCGCGCAGCCGATTGCGCCTTCGGCGTGCCGATGCGCGCCATGTCGTGCGCGATCTGGCGCTGCAGGTTGGTCAGGTCCACGGTGTCATGGTCGGCCACGGTGATCGTCCCGACCCCGGCCGTGCCCAGGTAGAGCAGCGCCGGCGAACCCAGACCGCCGGCGCCGATGACCAGCGCATGGGCATCGAGGAGGCGCTGCTGGCCCTCGATGCCGATCTCGTCGAGCAGGATGTGGCGGCTGTAGCGCAGCAGCTGGTCGTCGTTCATGGCGCGAGAATAGCTTCGCAGGCCACCGAGGGGCTGCGGAAAGCGAAGAGCCCGCCGTGGCGGGCTCTTCGCTTGGGAGCCCGAACGGGGCGCTCCGTCAGTTGGTCTTGGTGTCCTCGGGCTTGCGCTCGGTCTGGGTCTTCGAGGCCAGCACCGTCTTGCCCTTCAGGCGGTTCAGCGCCTGCTGCAACGGGAAGTCTTCGGCGCTGCCGAACTCGGGCAGGGGCTTGGGTCCCTTGTCCTTGTCCTTGGCGTTCGCCTCTTCCAGCTTTTTCAGCGCTTCCTCGCGGGCCTTCTCGCGCGCCGGATCCTTGACCTCCGGCCCCTGGCCGCTGGAGATGTGTTTCTCCAGGTCGGCCTCGCGGGTGCGGATGGCGGCGAACACGTTGCCTTCGGCCGTCTCGTCGAGCCACACGTCGGGCACGATGCCGGTGGCCTGGATCGAGCGGCCGCTCGGCGTGTAATAGCGCGCGGTGGTGATCTTCAGCGCCGTGTCGGGCGAGAGCTGGCGCACGGTCTGCACCGAGCCCTTGCCGAAGGTCTGGCTGCCCATCACGGTGGCGCGCTTGTGGTCCTGCAACGCACCGGCGACGATCTCGCTGGCGGACGCCGAGCCTTCGTTCACCAGCACGATCAGAGGCACGTTCTTCAGCCCGTCGGGCAGCTTCTTCAGCGGATCACTGCCGCGGCGCGAGTAGAACTCCGGATTGGCCTTGAAAACGGCCTTCGACTCGGCGATCTGCCCGTTCGTGGACACCACCGTCACGTCCTTCGGCAGGAAGGCGGCGGAGATCGCCACCGACGCCTCGAGCAGGCCGCCCGGGTCGTTGCGCAGGTCGAGCACGAGGCCCTTGAGGTTGGGGTCCTGCTTGTACAGGTCGGTCAGCTTGTTCGCGAAGTCCTCGACGGTGCGATCCTGGAACTGGCTCACACGCAACCATGCGTAGCCGGGCTCGACCATCTTCGAGCGCACGCTCTGCACGCGGATCTCTTCACGCGTGATGGTGACCGGGAAGCTGCGGCTCTCGGCCTTGCGGAATACCGTGAGCACGACCTTGGTGTTGGGCTCGCCGCGCATCTTCTTGACGGCCTGGTCCATCGTCAGGCCCTTGACGAAGCTGTCGTCGATCTTGGTGATCAGGTCGCCGCTCTTCACGCCAGCCCGGAAGGCCGGCGAGCCCTCGATCGGCGAGACGACCTTGACCAGCCCGTCTTCCATGCCGATCTCGATGCCGACGCCGACGAAGCGGCCGCTGGTGCCCTCGCGGAATTCCTTGAAGGTCTTCTTGTCGAAGTACTGCGAGTGCGGGTCGAGGCCGGCGACCATGCCGCCGATCGCGTCGGTGATCAGCTTCTTCTCGTCGACCGGTTCGACGTAGTCGCTCTTCACCATGCCGAAGACCGCGGCGAGCTGCTGCAGTTCCTCCAGCGGCAAGGCGGCCGACGGATTGCGTGCCGTCGCGGTCAATTGCATCGTGGTCAGTGCCCCTGCGACCGCCCCGACGACGATCCAACCAGCCACTTTTGTCTTTGCACCCATGACGTCCGGGTTCCTTTTCGATTGCTGCAGGCCAGTATAGGACTGGCATCCCCAATGTGAGTCTGCGCCAGGCCCCAAAGTTGCGTCGTTTGGAAGGCTTTGCAGGCTTTTACCTACGCTGCCGGACCGGGACGCGGTGCCGGCGCGACGCTGCGCTTAGCTCGTCTGGCGCGGGAAGGTGACCACGTGGTCGACCTCGGCGCGGATGCCGATCCACTCGCCGAGCTGGTGATCGTGATGCGAGGGCACGTGGGCGAGGACCTGTTCGCCGCTGGCCAGTTGCAGCGTGTACAGGAACTCGGAGCCACGGAAGGCCTTGCGTTCGATACGCGCCTTCACCGGCGAGCTGTCGTCGTGGACGATGTCGTCCGCACGCAGCAGCACCTCGCACTCGCCGCCCGGGTAGGCGCCGGGCAGGGGGCATTCCTCGACGTCGTTCAGATCGCCCACGGGGGTGTGCACGCGCGGGCCGTCGGCGCCGTCGACGATGCGGGCCGGCGCGAACACGCCGTGCCCGATGAAGTCGGCCACGAAGCGTGTCGCCGGGCGGTGGTAGAGCTGGTAGGCGCTGTCCCACTGGTCGAGGCGGCCACGGTGCATCACGCCGATCACGTCGCCCAGGGCGAAGGCCTCGAGCTGATCGTGGGTGACGAAGAGCGCCGTCGTGCCGGTCCGCTTGAGGATCGCACGCAGTTCCTGCGCCAGGCGCTCGCGCAGGTCGACGTCGAGGCTGGAAAAGGGTTCGTCCAGCAGCAGCAGCCGCGGGGCGGGCGCCAGGGCCCGGGCCAGGGCGATGCGCTGCTGCTGTCCGCCCGACAACTGGTGCGGCGCGCGCTTCGCGGCGCTGCCCAGGCCCACCAGGTCGAGCAGTTCGGCCACGCGCTGCTCCCGCTGCGCCCTCGGCAGGCCGTGCAGGCCGAACGCCACGTTCTGCGCGACGCTCAGGTGGGGAAACAGGGCGTAGTCCTGGAACACCATGCCGATGCGGCGCTGCTCCGGAGCGAGATGGCGGCCGCTGGCGGCATCGCCCAGCAGTTCGTCACCCAGCGAGATGCTTCCACCTGCCAGCGGCTCCAACCCGGCGACGGCGCGCAACAGCGAGGTCTTGCCGCAGCCCGAGGGGCCGATCAGCACGCCGATCTCGCCCTCGGCCAGGCCGAACGACACGCCGTCGACCGCCGGCCGTTCACCGCCGACCGGGTGCGCCGCCGGGTAGCGGATGGAGACGTCGGCGAGGCGCAACAGCATCCCTCTATGATAGCGAGCTGACTTCAAATGAAATTCGTTCGCATTCCCATCCCCGTCTTGGCGCCGCGCGTTTTTCGCGGCCGTTCCAGGGTTCCCGGCCCGCGGTGTCGTTGTGCTCGCGGCACCGGGCCGGGGCCGGGCTGAGCCATGCGACACCTTGCCGTCGTGCTGTGTGCGCTGCTGGCGCTGCCCTTGCTGGGGGTGTTCGGCGCCTGGCTGTCACCGCAGGCCCAGAGCCTGGAACTGCTGCGTCACCAGGCCGCCACGGTGTTGCCGGGCTACGCGCTGAGTTCGCTGCTGCTGGCCTTGGGCGTGGCGATCGGCGTGGCGCTGCTGGGTGGGGCCACCGCCGCTGCGGTCAGCCTGTTCGACTTTCCGGGGCGGCGCGTCTTCGAGTGGGCGCTGCTGCTGCCGCTCGCAATGCCGGCCTATGTACTGGCCTATGCCAGCACCGATTTCCTGCAGTACAGCGGCCCGCTGCAGACCACGCTGCGGGCGCTGACCGGTGCGCAGGGTCCGCTGTGGCCCGACGTGCGCAGCCTGCCCGGTGCCATCGTGCTGTTCACGCTGGCGCTCTATCCCTACGTCTACCTACTGACCCGTGGCGCACTGATGGAGCGCGGCCTGCATCTGATGGAAGCGGCGCGCCTGCTCGGTGCAGGCCTCGGCCGTCGCGTGCGCGCCGTCGCGCTGCCGTTGGCCCGGCCCGCACTGGCGGCCGGCGTGGCGCTGGCGCTGATGGAGACGCTGGCGGACTACGGGGTTGGCTCCTACTTCGGTCTGACCACCTTCACCACCGGCATCTACAAGGCCTGGCTGGCGATGGACGACCGCATCGCCGCGGCGCAGCTCGCGACGATGCTGCTGGTGGTCGTCGCGCTGCTGTTGTGGGCCGAGCGGCGCGCGCAGAGGAAGCTGCGCTATGCCAGCAGCCGCGGTGGCGCGGCGGCGCGCGAGGGCCGTCCGGTGGTGCTGCACGGCCGGCGCGCCGTGCTGGCCTTCTCGCTCTGCGCGGCACCGGTGCTGCTGGGTTTCGTGCTGCCGGTCGCGGTGCTGCTGCGCGCGGTGTGGCTGGAGGCGCGCCACGGCGAGTTCGGCCTGCCGTGGCTGCGCTTCGCCGGCTGGGCCTGGACCAGCCTGCAGCTCGCGACGATCGCGGCGACCGCGGCGGTGGCGCTGGCGGTGCTGCTCGGCTTCGTGCTGCGCGGCCGTGCCGGCGGCGCCGTGCGGCCGTTGGCGCGGTTGGTGTCGCTGGGCTATGCGGTACCGGGGGCGGTGATCGCGGTCGGCCTGTTGTTGCCGGTGGGCTGGGTGCAAGCGGCGGCGCCGGGCAGCAGTGCCGCCGGCTGGGTGACTGCGGCAGCGACCGGCAGCATCGGCGGCTTGCTCTACGCCTACCTGGTGCGCTTCTCTGCGGTGGCACTGCAGTCGGTGGAGGCGGGCTATGCGCGCATCCCGGCCAGCTTCGACGACACCGCCCGCACGCTCGGGGCGGGCGGCGGGAGGCTGTTCTTCGGCGTGCACGCGCCGCTGCTCACGCGCTCGGCACTGGCGGCCGCGCTGCTGGTGTTCGTCGACGTGATGAAGGAGCTGCCCGCCACGCTGGTGCTGCGGCCCTTCAACAGTGACACGCTGGCCGTGGTGGCGTACCAGTTCGCGCGCGACGAGCGCCTGGCCGAAGCCGCGTTGCCGTCGCTGGCGATCGTGCTCGTCGGCCTGATTCCGGTGCTGCTGCTGTCGCGCGCGATGCGGCTGCGCTGAGCGGCGGCCCGCCGCGGCTGGTGCCTCCGACAGGAATCGAACCTGTATCTGCCGCTTAGGAGGCGGCCGTTCTATCCATTGAACTACGGTGGCGGCGGGCTGGATTGTAGGAGGCCGCAGCGGCCTCAGTTCCAGCGGAAGATCCAGATCAGGTCGACGGCCGGGTCCTCGCCCGACTGGGCACGCAGCGTGAAGCGCTGGGCGATGCGGTAGATCAGTTGCCAGTTGCCGGCGGTGGCGTTCAGTCCGCGCTCGTAGCCCACGTACACCCGGTCGGAGATCTGCTTGCCGACCGTGACCACGGTGTCCTTGACGGCGCCGTCGCTCTGACGCACGGACAACTCGTCGAGTTGCAGCAGGCTCGCCACGTCCAGCGGGTTCTTGCCGTCGGCGCCGTCGCCGGCCAGTAGCGCGAAAGCCGCGCGTTGCAGCAGCAGCACGTCGCCGCCGGCCAGGCTGTCGTAGCTGCGGCCGGTGACCAGCAGCGCGAGCTTCTCGGTGCCGGGCAGCTCGGGGTCGGAGAACAGCCGCACCCGTGGCGACTGCACGTTGCCGCCGACGATGACGCCGACGCGGGTGTCGGTGTTGGCGCGAACCGCCTGGATGTCGAGCCGCGGATTGGCGATGTCGCCGACGAAGGTGATCACGCCGCGCTCGATCGCGAGCTTCTGGCCATAGGCCTCGTAGGTGCCCGCATCGGTGCGGATCTCGCCGTGCGCAGCCAGCCGGCCGCCCGGCGTGGTGAGCCGCAGGTCGCCTTCGAGCCGGGTGTCGAGGCCGCGGCCGCGCAGCTTGAAGCGCGAGCCGAGGTTGACCGCAAGACGCAGGTCGACCGTGCGCGGGGCGCGGGGCGCCGCACTCTCGGCTGCCGCGGGGGCGTCGCCGGCGCGACGCACGGTCACGTCCTCGCCGAGCGTCGGCGCGTCGCTGCGGCTGATGTCGATCAGGCCCTCGTCGGCCCGGAAGTCGCCGTCGACCTTGATCGTCTGGGCGTCGAGCGCCAGGCTGGCCTGACCGCTGGCGACGACGCGCCGGTCGACGCGGCCGAGCACCGTGGCGCGTTCTGCCGTGAGCTGCAGCCGAGCCTGGGGCGCATCGCCCAGGCGTGCGTCGCCACTGGCGCGCAGTTCGCCTTCTCCGGCCTTGAAGCGCAGCATGGTGAGCCGAGCCGTGCCGCCGTCGAAGCGGGCGTCGAGTTCGCCGTCGGACAAGGTCACGCCTTCGAGCGTGTTGCGCAGCGCGAGCTGACGGCCGGTGAGCTGACCCGTCAGGTCGGGCCCGCCGAACCGCCCGCCGACCAGCAGGGTGCCGTCCATCTGTCCGCCCGCGCGCCAGCCGGCCGGCACCCAGGCCCCCCAGGCGCCCAGGTTCTCGACCTGCACCCGCAGTGCGCCTTCGACCGGCGCGTCGGGCGCGGGCCACAGCAGGTCGGGCGCCGTGCGTACGGTCTGCGCGCCGACCACGCGCCCGAGCTGGGCGCCGGCGACGAGCTGGTTGAACTGCCACAGACCGGACTCGGCCGTGAGTTCGAGTCGCGCGTCCGTGAGGCCCAGTGGCTGGATGCTGCCGAACTCGTTGACCTGCAGATCGCCGCCGGTGCGGGCGATCTCGATGTGCGCACTGACCGCCGGATCGCTGCGGACGCGCACTTGTGCGCCGACGCGCAGATCGCCGACCCATCCGAAATCGGGCTGCAGCCGTCGCAGCAGGCGCGCCACTTCGAAGGGCTCGACATCGGCCTGCAGGTCGAGTTGCGGAGGCCGCTCGCCCTGGCGCTGCCAGCGCAGCGTCTGCCAGCGCAGCACCGCGCCCAGCACGTCCACGCTGCCCGGCTCCATCTGCCAGCGCAGCAACTGCTCGCCCTGCTGCAGTTCGAACGCGAGCTCGCGTGCGACAACCAGCGGCAGCGGTGCGACCTGTGCGCGGGCCGCCGTCACGTCGGCGGGCTCGGCGACCGCTGCTGCCGCGGGAGAGGGCACCGACCCCGCGCTCCGTGGAACGGGCAGCAGCGACAGCTCGGGCAGGCGCGCTCGCCAGATGTTCGGCGCGCCGCTCTCTCCGGCCCGCCAGGTGCCGGTCAGTCGGGCCACCAGGCTCAGCGGCGCGGGTTCGACGGCGCCGGCCTCGCTGCCTGGGGTCTGCGGCTGCCGCAACGTGGCGCGCAGGCTGGCGCGGTGCTCGCCGAGCGTGCCGTCGGCCTGCAACGCGGCCGTTGGCAGCGTCAGTCCCGGCATCCGGATCTGGGTGGCGGTGAACTCGCCCTGCAGCGCGGCGCGCGCCAGCGCGCTGCTGACGGCTTCGCTGCCGGGCAGCGTGGCGTCCCAGCGGCCCTGGGCCGCTTCGAGCTGGAGGCTGCCGAACTGCAGGCGCTCAAGCGCCAGGCTGCCGCGCGTGACGAGGGCGCCGCGCGCCGCGTCGCCAAGCAGCCAGGCGCCGATCGCTCCGTCGGCGCGGATTTCCATGCGAGCGCGGCCCGCCAGCGGCCCCAGTCCCAGCGCGTCGGCCAGCGGCGCGAGCTGGGCCAGGGCCGGTGCGTCGAGTTGCATCAGCAGCTGCTCGCCGCCGGCCGCCGGCGCGCTGCCGCCGCGGGCCGGTGCGCGCAGTTTCAACCCGAGTTCGGCACGGTTGTCGGCGGCGCGGGCGCTCGCGGTGGCGTCGAGCTGGCCTTTGCCGTCCGCGTCGGCCTGCAGTTGCAGCGCGAGCGGCTGGCCGGCGAAGGCGCTGTCGCTCAGGTCGGCGCGCAACGTGCCGCGCAGAGCCGCCAGCAGTGCGCCTGCGTCGGCCGCCGCCGGCACCTGCGCGCGCAGGCTGAGCTGGCCGTTGAGCGCATTGCGGCTGCGCCGCCAGGCTGCCGTGGGTTCGCCGGGCAACCAGGCCGCGGGGTCGAAGGCGGCGAGCTTGAGGTCGGCCTCGGTGTCCCAGCGCTCGCCGTTGCGCTGCGCGCGCCCCTTGCCGTCGAGTCGGGCCGCGCCGGCGCGCGCGCTCAGCGTGTCGATGACGGCGAGTGTCGGCGTGGCGCTGCCGCGCAATGCGAGTTGCGCGGTGCCGCGCAGCGGCGCGGGGGCGTTGCGGCGTGCCGGGCCGAGCAGCGCGCCCTCGAGCCGGGCATCGAACGCGAGGCGGCCAAAGACCGTTGCCGCGTCGGACGGTGCGGCTGGCGGCGCGACGTGCTTCAGATCGACCGGCCCGCTCAGCCGCAGCGGCGGGGCACGCTGGTCGAGTCCCTGGAGCAGCACGCCGTCGAACCGGATCTGCGCCTGCGCATCGGGCCCCTCGATGCGGCCGCTGGCCTCGACCTGACCGGCCGGCGTGCGTGCGTCGGACGCCAGCTGCACCCGGGCGCGCTCGATGTCCCACGCCGTGCCGCGGCCCCGCAGCAGCAGGTCGATCTCGCGCACCGGCGCGCGCCGCTGGTCCCAGCGGCCGGGGGCTTCGTTGCGCACCTGCGCCCGCAGCACCAGCGGCTGGTCGGTGTTGAGCTGCAGGACGGCGCTGCCGTTCAGTTCGGTGGTGGGCGCGGACGTGCCTGCGGACAGAAAGGGGGCGAGCAACCGGGCGAGGTCGAGCTGCACGAAGCGCGCATCGAGCTGCGAGACGGGCAGGGGATCGAAGGGCGTGACCTGGGCCTTGGCGTCGAGGCGCTGAGCCTGCATCACCACGGTGGCCTGCGCATCGAAACGGCTCAGCGGACCGGCCGCCTGCAGCGCCAGTGTCACGTCGCGGGCCCAGGGCGGCACTTGCGCCTCGGTGGCGTCGGCGGCGCCATGCAGCGCGAAGCGCGCCTGCAGCGGCAGCGGCGCGGCGGCCTCGATCTGGCCGCCGCCCTCGGCCTGAAGGCCGTTCCAGCGCAGCGAAAGCGCCTCGATGCGGTGGGTGCTGCCGGCTTCGACGCGGGCGCTCAGCGCCTCGATCGGCGCGGCGAGCCCCGGCAGCTGCAGGCGATCGATGCGCAGCGTGTCGATGCGAGCGCTCAGCGGCAGCTGCAGATCGGACGGGGCGCCCGCGGCGGGCGCCGGCGCGGGCGCAGGTGAGAGCTCGACCGTCACGCTGCGCGCGGCCAGCGTGCGGGCCTGCAGGTGAACGAAGGGCGCGGCGAAGCGCCAGTCGACAAGTTGCAGGCCGCTCGACTGCAGGCCGTCGATGCGGACCGTGCTGGATCCGAAGGTCACCGACAGCCGCGCCAGCGAGAACTCGCTCGCCGGCCCCAGCAGCGCGCCGCGTGGGGCTTCGAGCACGAGCCCCGGCACGTGCGTGTCGATCTGCTCGAGCCACCAGCGCGTGCCGGCCTCGGTGTGCAGCGCCTGCCACGCCGAGGCGATGACCGCCGCCGCGGCCAGCGGCAGCGCGAGCACCGCGCCCAGCAGCCAGGGCCAGCGGCGCACAGCACGCGGCGCCGCTGCGGGCGCGCCCGCGCCGCGCGGGGCCGGGGTGTCGGCCATCAGAACGTGACTCCCACGCTGATGTGCAGCCGCACGGCCTCGACCTGCTGGCCATAGGCCAGGTCGATGCGCAGCGGGCCGATCGGGCTGCGCCAGCGTACGCCGACGCCGTAGCCGACGGCCGCGTCGTACTCGCCCCAGGTCAGCGCCGCGTTGCCAGCATCGACGAACACCGCGCCGTACCAGTTGCGCCATTGCGGCGAGCTGTCCGACAGCCGGTGCGCCAGCTCGATGCTGCCGGTGGCCAGCACCGGGCCGCCGACCACGGCGCCGTCGCGCACCGGGCCGAGCGTGCGGTAGCCGTAGCCGCGCACCGAGTCGTCACCGCCGGCACGGAACAGCAGCGAATCCGGAATGCCCAGCGTGTCCTTGCGCAGCACCTGGCCGACCTCGCCGCGCACCTGGCCGAGCCAGCCGCCGATCAGCGGCTGGTACCAGACGGCCTGCAGGTACAAACGCCCGAAGGGCCCGCGATCCTTGTCGCCGTCGTAGGCCACGCCCGCACCGCTTTGCGCGCTGAGGATCACGCCGCGGGTGGGAAACACCAAGTTGTTGACGTCGCGGTGCACCCATTCGTAGTTGGCCAGCAGCGCGCGGTCGGTGGTGCGGGCGGTTGCCGTCTCCACGGTGGTGCGGTTGAACTCGAGGTAGTAGAGGCGGTCGATGCGTTCCGTGTCGCGCGTGCGGCCCACGCGCACGCGCTGGGTCTGCGTGAGCGCGCCGCCGGCGTCCAGGTAGTCCGCCTTCAGGCCCAGCAGGTTTCGGTAGCCCTCGGGTTGCGGGTAGGTGAGCAGGTCGAACGAGGCCTCGCGCTCGTCGCGGCCGACCTTGAGCTTGGTGGTGGCCACGAGGTCGTAGCCGAACACGCGACGGTGCGTGTGCTCGACGCCGACCCGCGGGCCGGTGTTGCTGGAGAAGCCGACGCTGAACGTGGCGTTCTGCAGCTTGTTCTCGCGCAGCTTCGCGTAGACGATCGCGCGGTCGGCGCCCTCCGGGCTCTGGTCGAGCTCGACCGCCACGCCCTCGTAGAGACCGGTCTTCTGCAGGGCCTCCTGGTAGTCCAGCAGCTTCTTCTCGGTGTAATCGGAGCCGATCTGGAACGGCAGCACGTTCAGCGCGGCGTCCTGCGGCGTGCGCTCCAGGCCCTCGACGCGTATCTCGCCGATGCGGTAGAGCGGCCCGCTGTCGACCACCAGGAACAGGCGCACCGTGTTGCTGGTGGCGTCTACCTCGGCGCTGGTGCCCGAGAAGCCCGCCGTTGCGTAGCCGCGCGTGCGCAAGCTGGCGAGCAGCGTGTTCTTGGCGCCGGTCCAGGCCGCCTGGCTGAAGGGCTCGCCTTCCTTCAGCGACCAGCGCGCGCTCAGTCGCTGCCAGCGGGCGCGCAGCGCGGCGTCGCCGGCATTCATTGCATCGGCGTAGGGCCCCTGGACCTCGATCTGCACCCGGCCCACCCGCACCTGCGGACCCGGATCGACGCGCACCCGCACGGTCGGTGGGCCGCCGGCCGGCGCGTCGTCGTCGCGCTTCACGTCGATGCGGGCGTTGAAGTAGCCCTCCGGCTCCAGCAGGCTGCGCGCCTGCTCCGGGGCCGCGGCGATCAGGCGGCCGATCTCGACCGCGGAGATGTCGGGCTGCTCGCGAAACCGCACCAGGTCGAGGTGGCGCACCAGCAGGTCGCGCAGCGGGTTCGGCGCCCGCACCTCCAGGTGATAGACGGCCTGCTTGCCGGCCGTCAGCGTGGTGACGCCGGTGTCGAACAGCGAGGCGCGGGCCGCATCCTCGGTGGCCTTGGCGGCAGTTTCGCTGGCCTGGTCGGCGCGGGCCTCGGCGCGGATCGCCTCGTCGTCCTCGTCGGCCTGTGCCCACGCGGCCTGCAAGGGCAGCAGGGGGCCGCTCCAGGCCACGGCGATCAGCGTCGTCGCGACGGCGCGTTGCAGCGTGGCGGTCAACGGCCGCAGTCCGGTCACTTGCTCAACAGGCGCATCGCACCTTCGAGCCCCTGCAGCGTCAGCGGGAACATGCGCTGCTGCATCAGCTGCTGGACGATCGAGATGCTCTGGCGGTAGCCCCACACGCCCTGCGGTTCCGGATTGATCCAGGCGTACTTGGGGAAGGCGTGGGTCAGGCGCTGCAGCCATTCGGCGCCCGGCTCCTCGTTGTTGTACTCGACGCTGCCGCCCGGCTGCAGGATCTCGTAGGGGCTCATCGTCGCGTCGCCGACGAAGATCAACTTGTAGTCGCGGTTGTACTTGCGGATCACGTCCCAGGTCGAGTGCTTCTCGCTGAAGCGGCGCCGGTTGTGCTTCCACATGAAGTCGTAGACGCAGTTGTGGAAGTAGTAGAACTCCAGGTGCTTGAACTCGGTCTTGGTAGCGCTGAACAGCTCTTCCACCCGGTGGATGTGCTCGTCCATCGTGCCGCCCACGTCCATCAGCAGCAGCACCTTCACCTTGTTGTGGCGCTCGGGCACCATCTTGATGTCCAGCATGCCGGCGTTGGCGGCGGTGCGGTGGATGGTGTCGTCGAGGTCGAGTTCGAGCTCGTTGCCCTCGCGCGCGAAGCGGCGCAGCCGGCGCAGCGCGACCTTGATGTTGCGCGTACCGAGCTCCTTGGTGTCGTCGTAGTCCTGGTAGGCGCGCTGGTCCCACACCTTGACCGCGCTCCTGTTCTTGCCCGAGCCGCCGATGCGGATGCCCTGCGGGTTGTAGCCGGAGTGGCCGAACGGCGAGGTGCCGCCGGTACCGATCCACTTGCTGCCGCCCTCGTGGCGGTCCTTCTGTTCCTCGAAGCGCTTCTTCAGCGTCTTCATCAGCTCGTCCCAGCCCATCTTCTCGATCGCGGCCTTCTGCTCCGGCGTGAGCTCCAGCTCCAGCGTGCGGCGCAGCCAGTCGAGCGGCAGCTCCTGGGTGAAGTCGGCCAGCATCTGAACGCCCTTGAAGTAGGCGGAGAAGGCGCGGTCGAACTTGTCGAAATGGGCCTCGTCCTTGACCAGCGTGGTGCGGGCCAGGAAGTAGAACTGCTCGACCGAGGGCTGGCCCTCGCGTTCGGCCAGGCCGGCCTGCAGCCCCTCGAGCAGCGTGAGGTACTCCTTGATCGAGACGGGCAGCTTCGCGCTGCGCAGCGTGTAGAAGAAGTCGATCAGCATGGCGTCACGGGAGAGCGGGGCGCGGGGTGCGCTGGCCGATGAACGTCGATGGTAGCCCCAGCCATTGCGGCGCGCGCGGCAGCGACCGGTAAGCCCGTGTGAGCGATCGGTCCGGGTTTCAGCGCGGCCGCAGCAACTGCCACTCGAGGTGCGTCTTCACGGTCGGCCATTCCGCCGCGGTGATGCTGTACACCGCCGTGTCGCGCAGCGTGCCGTTGGCGGCGCGCTGGTGGGCGCGCAGCACGCCGTCGAGCTGCGCGCCGAGCCGCTCGATCGCACGCCGGCTCTGGGTGTTGAGCCGGTGGGTGCGGAACTCGACCGCAATGCAGTCCAGCGTCTCGAAGGCATGCGTCAGCAGCAGCAGCTTGCATTCGGTGTTGAGCCCGGTGCGCTGCACGCGCAGCGCGTACCAGGTGGAACCGATCTCGACGCGGCGGTTCACCGCGTCGATGTTCATGTAGGTTGTCATGCCGGCCGGCGTGCCGTCGGCGTCCAGCACCGTGAACGGCAGCATCGAACCGGCCGCGTGCAGCGCCAGCCGACGCGTGATCTCGGGCCCGACGGCTTCGGGTGCCGGGATCGCCGTGTACCAGAGCCGATGCAGTTCTCCTTCCGCGCTGGCCTGGGCCAGCGCGTCGGCATGCGCTGGCGAGAGCGGCACCAGGCTGGCGTTCCGGCCCTCGAGCGTGACCGGCGCGGTAAGGGGCATGGCACTCATGAACGATCCCGCGTGAAGCTTTGCGCCAGCGTGCGCGCCAGCCACTTGCCGAGGCCGCAGCCCAGCACGATGAACACCAGCCCGACCATCTGCGCGCCGCCGTAGCCGGGCGAGCCGACGAAATCGAAGCCCATCAGCCGGCCGAGGCCCCAGCCGGCCAGCGCGCCGAGCACGAAGCCCAGGGCGTCGGCGACGCCGACGAGCAGTTCGCGACGCGTGTCGTTCTGCATGCGTGCCACGCTCAGCGATTGCGCTGCTGCATGAACACCAGCTTCTCGAACAGGCTCACGTCCTGCTCGTTCTTCAGCAGCGCGCCGAGCAGCGGCGGGATCGCGACCTTGTCGTCCTGGCTCTGCAGCGCGTCGAGCGGGATGTCCTCCGCCACCAGCAGCTTGAGCCAGTCGAGCAGTTCGCTGGTGCTGGGCTTCTTCTTCAGGCCCGGCAGGCCGCGCACGTCGTAGAAGCTCTTCAGCGCGGAGGCCAGCAGCTCCTTCTTCAGCGTGGGGAAGTGCACCTCGACGATCTTGCGCATCGTCTCGGCCTCGGGGAACTTGATGTAGTGGAAGAAGCAGCGGCGCAGGAAGGCGTCAGGCAGTTCCTTCTCGTTGTTGGAGGTGATGAACACCAGCGGCCGGTGTCTCGCCTTGACCATCTCGCGCGTCTCGTAGACGTGGAACTCCATGCGGTCGAGCTCGCGCAGCAGGTCGTTCGGAAACTCGATGTCGGCCTTGTCGATCTCGTCGATCAGCAGCGCCACCGGCTGCTCGGCGGTGAAGGCCTGCCACAGCACGCCCTTGACGATGTAGTTGCGGATGTCGCGCACGCGCTCGGCACCGTCGGCCCCCGAGAGCTGGCTGTCGCGCAGGCGGCTCACCGCGTCGTACTCGTACAGACCCTGTTGGGCCTTGGTGGTGCTCTTGATGTGCCATTGCAGCAGCGGCAGCTTCAGCGCGGCGGCCACCTCTTCGGCCAGCATCGTCTTGCCGGTGCCGGGCTCACCCTTGATCAGCAGCGGACGCTGCAGCGTGATCGCGGCGTTGACCGCCAGCATCAGGTCGGGCGTGGCGACGTACTGGTTGGAACCTGCATATTTCATGGCGCGGAGAGTCGGCTGAGGATGGCCAATTCAGTATAGGGGGCCCGTATACTCCGCCGCTGAACTCAACCCACCGCCGGACCATGAAGACACTGTTCCCCGCGATGATCGCGCTGCTTGCGATGACATTTGCCGCCACGACGCAAGCGCAAGACAAGGCCGGCGATGCCGCGGCCGGCCAGAAGAAGAACGCCATGTGCATCGGCTGCCACGGCATCGTCGGCTACCAGGCGAGCTTCCCGGAAATCTACAAGGTGCCGATGATCGCGGGCCAGAACGCGAAGTACATCGTGGCCGCACTGAACGCCTACAAGAAGGGCGACCGCAAGCACCCGACGATGCGCAGCATCGCCGACTCTCTGAGCGAGCAGGACATGGCCGACCTGGCCGCCTACTACGAAGCCGAGGGCGGAGCGCGTGCCGAGCTGCCGGCCGAGCCCGCGAAGCTTCCGGATCCGGCGGTCGCGGCCCTGCTGACCAAGGGCAGCTGTGCGGCCTGCCACGGCGCGAACTTCAGCAAGCCGATCGACGGCACCTACCCCAAGCTGGCAGGCCAGCACGCCGACTACCTGTATGTCGCGCTGAAGGCGTATGCGACCCAGGGCAACCCCAACGTCGGTCGCAGCCACGCGATCATGGGCGCCCAGGTCAAGGCGTTCAGCCATGCCGAGCTCAAGGGCCTGTCGAACTACATGGCCGCGCTCCCGACCGACCTCAAGACGGTGCCGCAGTCGAAGTTCAAGTAAGCCGCAGCCACCCTGCGCCGGCAAGCAGCCGCCCGACCGTCAGGTCCGGCGGCTTTTTTCACGCCCGGCGCGCTCGCGGGTGCGTCGGCCGTCCGGTTTCAGTTTGTCCGGCCGCTGTCGATATGACGCCATGACCACGTTCGACGGAGAAGCGGCGTGTTGAAAAGAATCGCGGTGGACCAGTTGCGCCCCGGCATGTACCTGCACGAGCTGTGCGGCTCATGGATGGAGCATCCGTTCTGGCGTTCGAAGTTCGTGCTGCGCGATCCGGCCGACATCGCGAAGATCCGCGACAGCGGGATCAGCGAGGTTTGGATCAACGTCGAGATCGGCATGGACGTCGACGGTGGCATCAGCGAGTCCGAGGTGCGCGAGGAGATCGAGCGCGAACTCGAGGCGGCGGCCACGGCGCCCAGTCCGCTGATCGAGCTGCCGCGCTCGCAGGACGAGGAGCTCGCGCAGGCCCGCAAGGTGATCGGCCGTTCGCGCGAAGCCGTGCAGTCGATGTTCGCCGAGGCCCGGCTGGGCCGCGCGATGGACGTCGAGCAGGGGCGGCAGCTCGTCGAGGAGATCGCCAGCTCGGTGATGAGCAGCCCCGGCACCCTGGTGAGCCTGGCGCGCCTCAAGACCTCCGACACCTACACCTACCTGCACTCCGTGGCCGTGTGTGCCCTGATGGTGTCGCTGGGTCGCCAACTGGGCTTGCGCGAGTCGCAGGTCCGAGAGGCGGGCCTGGCCGGTCTGATGCACGACCTGGGCAAGGCGGTGATGCCGAGCCCGGTGCTGAACAAGCCCGGGCGCCTGACCGACGAAGAATTCGCGATCATCCGCACCCACCCCGAGCGGGGCCATGCGCTGCTGCTCGAGGGAGGCAACGCGCCGCCGGACGTGCTCGACGTCTGCCTGCACCACCACGAGAAGGTCGACGGCAGCGGCTACCCGCACCGGCTGGCCGGCGACCAGATCTCGTTGATCGCCAAGATGGGCGCGGTGTGCGACGTCTACGACGCCATCACTTCGAACCGACCCTACAAGACCGGTTGGGATCCCGGCGAGTCGCTGCGTCAGATGGCGCAGTGGAAAGGCCATTTCGACCCGTTGGTGTTCCAGGCTTTCGTCAAGACGGTCGGCATCTACCCGGTCGGCTCGCTGGTGCGCCTGCAGACCGGGCGGCTGGCGGTGGTGATCCAGCAGAACCCGGCCTCGCTGCTGACGCCCAAGGTCAAGGTGTTCTTCAGCATCAAGTCCAACCAGCGCATCCTGCCGGAGGAGATCGACCTGGGCGGGCCATGGTGCCAGGACAAGGTGATCGCCTGCGAGCCGCCGGACAAGTGGCCGTTCAAGGACATCGACCGGCTCTGGGCCGGGGAGGCCGCCCGCCCCTGAGGGAATAGCGTGGCCTGTCTACACTGCGCGCTCCCCCGCTCGCGCGCAGAAGAACCGCCATGCCGACCCTCCTTCGATTCGCATCGGCGCTGCTGCTGGCCGCGCTGGCTTCGGCCGGCTCGGCACAGACGCTGCGCTGGGCCAGCCAGGGCGATGTCCAGACCCTGGACCCGCACTCCCAGAACGAGTCGCTGACCAACCAGATCAACGGCCAGGTCTACGAATCGCTGGTCAACCGCGACCGGCAGCTCGCCATCGAGCCGGTGCTCGCCACCGAGTGGCAGCAGCCTTCACCGACCGTGTGGCGGCTGAAGCTGCGTCCTCAGGTCCGCTTCCACGACGGCAGCCCGTTCACCGCCGATGACGTGGTGTTCTCGGTGCTGCGGGCGCGCGATCCGGCGTCGGCGATCCGCGTCTACGCCGGCGCGCTGGGCGAGCCGAAGACACTCGATGCGCTGACGGTGGAGTTCCGGCTGGCGCAGGTGAACCCGATCTTCCTGCAGCACCTCAGCACGGTGCAGATCATGAGCCGCGCCTGGAGCGAGAAGCACGGAGCCGCTCGGCCGCTGGACTTCAAGAACAAGCAGGAAGGCCATGCATCGCTGAACTCCAACGGCACCGGCCCGTTCATGCTGGTCTCGCGCCAGCCGGACGTGAAGACGGTCTACAAGCGCAACCCGGCCTGGTGGGGCCGCTTCGCGGGCAACCTGCAGCAGGTGGTCTACACGCCCGTGAAGAGCGATGCGACGCGCTCCGCGGCGCTGATCTCGGGCGAGCTCGACTTCGTGCTCGACCCGGCGCCGCAGGACATCGCCCGGCTGCGCAACACGGCCGGCGTGCAGGTTGTCGACGGGCCGGAGAACCGCGTCCTGTTCATCGGCATGGACCAGGCGCGCGACAAGCTGCTGTACGGCCAGGTGCCCGGCGACCGCAACCCGTTCAAGGACTTGAGGGTGCGCAAGGCGCTCTACCAGGCCATCGACATCGAGACGATCAAGACGAAGCTGATGCGGGGGCAAGCCTTGCCCACCGGCGGTATCACACCGTCGCCGCTGGGCGCCTACAACGATGCGGCGCTGGAGAAGCGCCTGCCCTTCGACCTGGCGGCGGCCCGGCAGCTGATGCAGGCGGCCGGCTACCCCGACGGCTTCGAGGTCACGCTGGACTGCCCGAACAACCGCTACATCAACGACGAGGAGATCTGCCTCGCGCTGGCGGCGATGTGGGCCCAACTCAAGGTGAAGGTGCGGGTCAACGCGATGCCGCGCAGCACCTACTTTGCAAAGCTCGAGAAGCTGGACACCTCGATGTACCTGCTGGGCTGGGGCGGCTCGATCACCGATGCCGAGACGACGCTGACGCCGGTGCTGCGCAGCCGTATCCCGGGCGATTCGGGCGGTGTGGGGAGCTGGAACTTCGGCGGCGTCAAGGACGCGAAGCTCGACGAGCTGGCTGCCGCCTCCAGCAGCGAGCCCGACGCGAAGAAGCGCGAAGCGCTGGTCAAGGCGGCGCTGGCGCGCCACAACGAGCTGGTGCTGCACCTGCCGCTGCACCGCCAGATCGTGCCCTGGGCGGCGCGCAGCAACGTGACGGTGGTCCACCGCGCCGACAACTGGCTCGAGTGGTCGTGGATCAGCGTCAAGTGACGCAGCGCCGGCGGCCCCGGCCGCCGGCGTCAGCGCGTCGCGCGGCGGCGCACGCAGTCGATGTAGGCCTCGCCGTCCGGCGGCAGACCGCTGCGCTGCGAGGCCCAGATCATCTCGCCCAGGCACTCCATCATCTCGTGCTGGGCCTCGTGGGCCGAGCCGCGGCGGGCCGCGAGCAGCTCGAAGGCCTGCTTGATCCCGCGCGGCTGATCGACGCCCACCTGCTCGGTGATCGACAGGTGCATCGACAGGTGCAGGAAAGGGTTGGTGCGGCCGTCCTCGACGCTGTAGCTGGCCGCTACCGCGGCATCGGCATCGGCCAGGTCGGCGTGGTACTCGGGGTGCTGCTCGATCCAGTCGGCAGCCATCGCCTCGATCGGCGCCAGCACTTCGGCGGCCTGGTGCTTGCGCCGGACTTCGCAGAAGAAGCGGCGGACGTCGTGCTGGGAGGGCGTGAACATCGCCCGATTGTCGCGCTGGCGCGGCCGGCACCGGGGCGCGTGGGAACTCAGTCGATGCGCCAGGCCGGCAGCTGCCAGTTGCGCCAGAGCACCAGCGCGCGCAGCAGCACGGTGAGCAGGGTCCCGGCGATCAGTGCGGCCGTCTCGCTGCCGTCGAGGCTGCGCACGGCCACCACCACCCAGCCGCCGGCGAAGGCGCACACGGCGTACGGGCGGTGGTCGCTGAAGGCCGCCGGGATCTCGTTGCACACGATGTCCCGCAGCACGCCGCCGAAGACCGCGGTGACGACGCCCATCAGCACCGATACCAGCGCCGGCAGCGGCGTGGCCAGCGCGATCAGCGTGCCACTGGCGGCGAACAGCCCGAGCCCCAGCGCATCGGGCCAGACGATCGCGCGTTCTGTTGGCTGGAAGTGGCGGCTGCGCATGAACAGCATCGCGATCACCGCCAGCGCCACGATGGCCCAGATGTACTGCGCATGCTGCACCCAGAAGAACGGCCGGCGGTCCAGCAGCACGTCGCGCAGGGTGCCACCGCCGAACGCTGTGAGCCCGGCGACCACCACGACACCGACCGCGTCGAGTCGCTTGCGCGCGGCCTCCATCAGGCCCGACAGCGCGAAGGCCAGCATGGCGGCCCACTCGGCCACGAGCAGGGCGGTCGCGAGGTTCAGCGGGTGGGCGGGCATCGGAGCGGGTGCAATGGCCGGAGCCGGGGCATGACGGCAGACATCATCACCGATCCCGTCTTCTATGCGGTGGCCGTGCCCGCGGTACTGTTGATGGGCGTGAGCAAGAGCGGCTTCGGGGCCGGCTTCGGTGCGCTCGCGACGCCGCTGATGGCGGTCGCACTGCCGGTGCCCCAGGCGGCGGCCATCATGCTGCCGCTGTTGGCGGTGATGGACGCCTTCGGTCTGGCAGCGCTGTGGCGCGAGGCCGACCGCTCGCTGCTCAAGCTGCTGCTGCCGGCCGGCCTGCTGGGCACCGTGCTGGGGACGCTCAGCTTCGGTCTGCTGCCATCGTCGACCGTGGCGGGCATCGTCGGTGCGCTGACGCTGCTGTTCCTCGCGCAGCGCCAGTTCTTCCCGCCGCGCGCCGACGCGCCACCGCCGCCACGCTGGTGGGGCTTCGGGCTGGGCATCGCCGCCGGCTACACCAGCTTCGTTGCCCATGCCGGTGGGCCTCCGGCGCTGGCCTACCTGATGCCGCTGAAGCTGCGGCCGATGGTGTTCGCCGGCACGACGGCGGTGTTCTTCGCGGCGGTCAATGCGTCGAAATGGATTCCTTACGCGTGGCTCGGCCTGATCGACCTGCGCAACCTGACGACCTCGCTGTTGCTGATGCCGCTGGCACCGCTCGGCGTGTGGATCGGCGTGCGCCTGGCTCGTCGCATCGAGCCGACGCTGTTCTACCGGCTGCTCTCGCTGGGCATGCTGCTGACCGGCGTGAAGCTGCTGTGGGACGGGCTGCGCGGCTGAGGGCCTTGGTTAGGATGCGGGCCCTGTGGCGCCATCCGGCGCCATGAGCCCGTCAGACTGGATCCTGGCATGAAGCCTCACCCGATCTTCCCCCTGCCGCGACCCTCGAATCGCTGCACGCCCCCGGGCGCGCGCCGGCCGCGATGAGCGGGGCCCTGGCATTCGAGCGCGACCCCGGCGATCCGCGCATCGGCGTCGTCACGCTGTCCCATCCCGGCAAGCTCAACGCGATCAGCGTGGCGATGTGGCGCGAGCTCGGCGCGCTGGCCGCGACGCTCGACGCGCTGCAGCCGAACCTGCATGCCGTGATCCTGCGCGGCGAAGGCGGCGATTTCGCTGCCGGGGCGGACATCGCCGAGTTTCCGGTGCATCGTTTCTCGACCGAGGCCTTGCGCGACTACCACGAGCGCCTGGTGGCGCCGGCGCTGCAGGCGCTGCTCGGGACCGATGTGCCGTTGATCGCCCAGATCGAGGGTGGATGTATCGGTGGCGGGCTGGAGATCGCCGCCTGCTGCGACCTGCGCATCGCGCAGCGCGGCGCCCGCTTCGGTATCCCGATCGCCAGGCTGGGCTTCCCGATGGCGCCCGACGAGCTGTCGGTGGTGCTGGACGTGGTGGGGCGGGCCAGCGCGGCCGAGCTGCTGTTCGAGGCGTGCCTGCTCGATGCCGACGAGGCCCTGCAGCGCGGGCTGGTGCAGCGCGTGGTGGACGACGCAGGCGCGGAAGCCCAGGCCACGGCGCAGCGCATCGCGGCGCTGCCGGCCTCGGTGGCGCGCGCCAACAAGCGCACGCTGCGCCAACTGCAGCGCGGCGGTCCGACGGAGGCCGAGCGGGCACGACACTTCGGCTACGCCGGCAGCGCGACGCATCGCGAAGGCGTGCAGGCCTTCCTGGGCCGGCGCGGGCCGGCGTTCCCGGACGATCCGGTATGACGGGCGGTGCACAGCGCGTCGCGGGATCCGTGCAGTGAAATGGAGCGAGGCAAGGACATGAACAACGACAACCTCTTCGTCGCGTTGCGCGCCGGTTTCCCGGCCGATCTGGACGGCGTGGCGATCGAGGCCGAGGGCGGCCTCGTCTACACCTGGCGCGACATCGAGCGGGCCACCGCGATGATCGCCAACCTGCTGGTGTCGCTGGAACTGCCGCCCGGCACCCGCGTTGCCGTGCACACGGACAAGTCGGTCGAGACGCTGCTGCTCTACCTGGCGACGCTGCGCGCCGGCTTCGTCTACCTGCCGCTCAACAACGGCTACCAGCAGGCCGAACTCGAGTACTTCATCGACAACGCCGAGCCGGGCGTGGTGGTGTGCGCGGGCCGCAACTTCCCCTGGGTCAGCAAGCTGGCGTTCCGGCGTGGCGTGGGCCACGTGTTCACGCTGAACGACGACCGCAGCGGCACGCTGCTGGAGCGCGCCGCGCAGCAGGGCGAGCGGCACGAACCGGCGCTGGCGAGCGCCGACCAGCTGGCCGCCATCCTGTACACCTCCGGCACGACGGGGCGCAGCAAGGGCGCGATGCTGAGCCACGGCAACCTGCTGAGCAATGCGCGCACGCTGCAGCGCTACTGGGACTGGCAGCCCGACGACGTGCTGATCCATGCGCTGCCGATCTTCCACGTGCACGGCTTGTTCGTCGCCTGTCACGGTGCCTTGCTGAACGGCAGCCGGATGCTGTGGTTAGGCCGCTTCGACCCCGCCGCGGTGATCCAGCGCCTGCCGCGTGCGACCGTGTTCATGGGCGTGCCGACGCTGTATGTGCGGTTGCTGCAGGACCCCGCGCTGACGCGGGCCGCCTGCGCCCGCCTGCGGTTGTGCATTTCCGGGTCGGCGCCCTTGCTGATCGAGACCTTTCGCGACTGGCAGTCGCGCACCGGCCTCACGATCCTCGAGCGCTATGGCATGAGCGAGACCGCGATGCTGACCTCCAATCCGTGTCGGCCGGAGGATGGCGATCGCATCGGCGGCACCGTCGGCAGGCCGTTGCCGGGCGTGGCGCTGCGCGTCGTCGATGAGGCCGGTACGGCCTGCGAGGCCGGCGAGGTGGGCGGCGTGGAGGTGCGGGGCCCGAACGTGTTCGCCGGCTACTGGCGCATGCCGGACAAGACGGCCGAGGAATTCACCGCCGATGGCTGGTTCAGGACGGGCGACGTCGGGCGGCTCGACGAGCGCGGCTACCTGACGATCGTCGGCCGCAGCAAGGACCTGATCATCAGCGGCGGCTACAACGTCTATCCGGCCGAGGTCGAGGGCTACCTCAACGACCTGCCGGGCGTTGCGGAGTCGGCGGTGATCGGTGTGCCACACCCGGATTTCGGCGAGGCGGTGGTGGCCGTCGTGGTGCTTCGGCCGGCGGCCGATGTCGATGGGCAGCAGCTGGTCTCGCAGCTCAAGTCGCGCATCGCGGCGTTCAAGTTGCCCAAGCGGGTGTTCGTCGTGGCCGAACTGCCGCGCAATGCGATGGGCAAGGTGCAGAAGAACCTGCTGCGCCAGCAGCACGCCGGGGTGTTCGCGGGCGGTGCCTGAGGCAGCGACTGCTCACTGGCTGAGTTGCCGGCCGGCCTCGACCTGGGACTCGAAGTAGCGCTGCCCGCTGAAGGCGATGGTGGCGATCAGCACACTGGCGCCGACGAACAGCGCGCCCACCACGCCGAACACCGCCAGCCAGCCGCTGGGCCGGCCGCTCGCACCGCCGTTGTAGCGCGCGTTCCAGCGGTCGTCGGGCGTCAGGCCGTAGACGATCGCTGCGAGCATGCTGGCAGCCAGGGCCAGCCCGAGCAGCGGGATCAGCGCCCAGGCCAGACGGTCGTCCTGCCCGAGTTCGAGCATGCGCTCCACGCCGTACAGGCCCAGCAGCGTCGGCGGCACGTGCAGCCAGCCCCAGACATCGCGCAGTCCGTGCAGGTAGAAGCGGTGGAAGCCCATGCTGCCGGCGATGAAGGCGAGCCAGGTCGCCAGCGTCTTGGAGCGTGCGGTCATCAGCGGCCTCCTGCCGGGGCGCGATCGAAAGGCGGCGTGGCATCGCCGTCGCCGAGCGCGCGCTGCATGATGACCACGTCGAGCCAGCGGTCGAACTTCCAGCCGGCCGCATGCATGGTGCCCACGTCGGCGAAGCCGAGCGCGCGATGCAGACCGATCGACGCGGCATTGGCGCTGTCGCCGATCACGGCGAACATCTGTCGAGCGCCCCAGGCTTCGCAGCGGGCGATCAACTCCGCCAGCAGGGCCCGACCCACGCCCTGACGGTGCGCCTGCGGGGCCAGGTAGATCGAGTCCTCGAGAGCGAAGCGGTAGGCCAGGCGCGGGCGAAATGGCGTCGCGTAGGCATAGCCGAGCAGGTCGCCGTGGCGCTCGGCCACCAGCCAGGGCAGGCCCTTGGCCAGCACGTCGTCGCGGCGCCGGGTCATCTCTTGGAGGCTCGGACCTTCCAGTTCGAAGGTGCCGCTGCCGCGCCGCGCGTGCCAGCCGTAGAGGGCGGTGAGGGCCGGCAGGTCGGTGGGGATGCTCGGCCGAAGCAGGAGCGCAGGGGCAGGGATGGTGACGCTCATCGACAACGAGTTTATAATGCGCGGTTTCGGTGGCGGTCTCACCCATCAGCAGCGCAGCAATGCACGGCGGTGGTCCGGGGCGTATCTACGACGCCGAGCACGGGCAGCGCGAGCTGCCAATGAACCGATTCGCCGGCCCCGCGTGTCCCGGGTGACGTGGATCCTGAACCAGACACAAGGAAACATCATGGTCGTGATCCGACTCGCACGTGGCGGCTCCAAGAAGCGCCCCTTCTACAACATCGTCGCCGCCCCGGCACGCAACCGTCGTGACGGTCGCTTCCTGGAGCGCGTGGGCTTCTACAACCCGGTCGCCGCCGGCGGCGAAGAGCCGCTGCGCGTCGCCTTCGATCGCATCGACCACTGGGTCAGCCACGGCGCCCAGCTGTCGCCGACCGTCGCGCGTCTGGTGAAGGACGCCAAGGCCAAGGTCGCGCCGGCGGCCTGATGCCGCTGCTGCAGCGACGAGCGTCTGCCGCACCGTGAGCGCTCCCGTGCTCGACGACGAGGTCGTCTGGCCCGAGGATGCCATCGAGGTCGGGCGCATCGTCGATGCCTGGGGAATCAAGGGCGGCATCAAGGTGCTGCCTTTCTCCAGCGATCCCCAGGCGCTGTTCTCGTCGCGCCGCTGGTTCCTGCGGCCGCCCGAGAAGCAGATCGGCTCGCCGCTGGGCGTGCCGCTGCCGACGCTCTTGCGCGTCACGAACGCGCGGGAGCAGGGCGACGTGATCGTCGCCACCGCACAGGACATCGCGGACCGCAACGCCGCCGAAGCCTTGCGGGGCTGCCGCGTGTTCGTGTCGCGCGCCAGTTTTCCCACCGCCGACACCGACGAGTACTACTGGATCGACCTGATCGGGCTGGCCGTCGTCAATCGCGAGGGGCAAGCGCTGGGCAGCGTGGCCGACCTGCTGGATACCGGAGCGCACAGTGTGCTGCGCGTGATCCAGCCCGAGGAGAGCGGCGCGGACGGCAAGACGGTCGAGCACGAGCGGCTCATTCCCTTCGTGGCGGCCTACATCGACGAGGTCAGCCTGCCGGAGCGTCGCATCACGGTCGACTGGGGTCTCGATTTCTGAGGCGAACGCGGGCCTCCTCCCCATGCGCTTCGACGTCCTGACGCTGTTCCCGGAACTGTTTGCGCCGTTCCAGGCCGTGGGCGTGACGCGCCGCGCCTTCGAGGGTGGAGGCATCGACCTGAAGCTCTGGCAGCCGCGCGACTTTGCCGACAACGCCTACCGTCGCGTCGATGACCGGCCGTACGGTGGCGGGCCGGGCATGGTGATGCTGGTCGAGCCGCTGGAACGCGCCTTGGCCGCCGTGCGTGAGGACCAGGCCGCGGCAGGGAGAGCTCGAACGCCGGTCCTGCTGTTCAGCCCGGCCGGCACGCCGCTCACGCAGGGGCGTGTCGGGTCCCTGGCGGCTGGGGCGGGCGCAGTGCTGGTGTGTGGTCGCTACGAGGGCATCGACCAGCGGTTCATCGACCGCCATGTCGACGAGGAACTGAGCCTCGGGGACTTCGTGCTGTCGGGAGGCGAATTGCCGGCCTTGGCGCTGCTTGATGCGGTGGCGCGCCTGCAGCCCGGCGTGCTGAACGACCAGGCCTCGCACCAGCAGGACAGCTTCTCCGATGGTCTGCTGGACTGCCCGCATTACAGCCGCCCCGAGCATCTGGGTGAAGGTACTGCGGATGGGGTGCCGGCGACACTGATGTCCGGCCACCATGCCGAGATCTCCCGCTGGCGGCGCGAGCGGCAGCTGGATCTGACGGCGCGGCGCCGCCCCGATCTGATCGCCGCCGCGCGTGCGCAGGGGAGGCTCTCGAAGGCGGACGAGCGCTACCTGCAGTCGCTGCAAGGACTTGGCCTATAATCGAAGGCTTTTCGATCCTCTACCCGGCCTTTCGGAAAAGATCCCTTCCCAGGGAACGCGGCGCGGGCATGATCACTTGGAGAACCCATGGACCTGATCCAAACCCTCGAGCAGGAAGAGATTGCTCGCCTGAACAAGACCATTCCGGCCTTTGCGCCGGGCGACACGGTGATCGTCAGCGTCAACGTCGTCGAAGGCACGCGCAAGCGCCTGCAGGCCTACGAAGGCGTGGTCATCGCCAAGCGCAACCGCGGATTGAACAGCTCGTTCATCGTGCGCAAGATCTCCAGCGGCGAAGGCGTCGAGCGGACCTTCCAGCTCTACAGCCCGCTGATCGCGTCGATCGAAGTCAAGCGCCGCGGCGACGTGCGCCGCGCCAAGCTGTACTACCTGCGCCAGCGCAGCGGCAAGTCGGCTCGCATCAAGGAAAAGCTCGCCTGACCCTTGGGTCAGCCGCGAGCACCGGCTCGCGGTCGCGCTCAGCGCGAAGCGAGCTTTCGATGCGACCCGGCGCAGCCAGTCGCGTCAAAAGCTGCCTTACGAAGAGCCGCCTCCGGGCGGCTTTTCTATTCCCGAACGCCTAAGCTCGCAGTTCCATGCAACGCATTCCCATCATCGATCCGCGCGCCGTGCCGGTGGTCGGGCGCGACTCGCACCTGTCTGCCGTCCCGCTCGAGCGCTTCCTGCCGGCGGCGCTGCGCCAACGCTTTCTCGCCCCGCCGGCATGGCAGGTCGAGTTTCCAGGAGATGGGCGGCTCATCGATCGGGAGCCCGCCAACGCCTCGGTGCTGGTACCGCTGGTCGTCCGCGACGGAGGTCCTGCGGTGCTGCTGACGCAGCGCACCGACCATCTGACCGACCATGCCGGCCAGATCAGCTTTCCCGGCGGCAGAGCCGAGCTGGAGGATGCCGACGCGATCGCGACGGCCTTGCGCGAGACCGAGGAGGAGGTCGGCCTGTCGCGACGGCACATCGAGGTGATCGGTACGCTGCCGACCTACACCACGGTCACCAATTTCGTCGTCACGCCGGTCGTTGCCCTGATCGAGCCCGGCTTCACGGCCAGGCCCGACCCCTTCGAGGTGGCCGAGGTGTTCGAGGTGCCTCTCGCTTTCCTGATGAACCCGGCGCATCACCAGCGCCATCTGTTCGAAGGGCCGGGCGGCCAGCGGACTTTCTACTCGATGCCGTGGTATCCGACCTCCGAGTCCCCGGGCTATTTCATCTGGGGCGCGACCGCCGCGATGCTGCGCAACTTCTACCGCTTTCTCAGCGCCTGACGACGGGGGCGCTTCGTCGTCCTCTGCGCCTTGCGTGCCGGGCGCCTCGGTATCATCGACCCATGAGTTTCTTCGCGGTCTTGCTGGCCCTCGTCATCGAGCAACTTCATCCCCTGCCACGCAGCAATGGCATCCACGACGTGATGGTGGTGTGGATCCGATGGACCGGCCGCAACTTCGACGCCGGGCGCGATCATCATTCCTGGGTCGTCTGGATCATCACCGTGGTGCTGCCCGCGCTGCTGGTGTTTGCGGTGCACTTCGCGCTGGCGCACTTCAGCATCCTGCTGGCGCTGGTGTGGGACGTGCTGGTGCTCTACCTCACGCTCGGTTTTCGCCAGTTCAGCCACTATTTCACCGACATCCGCGACGCACTGGAGCGAGGCGACGAGATCGAAGCCCGCCGGCTGCTGGCCGAGTGGCGGCAACTCGACGCCAGCGACCTGCCGCGCACCGAACTGCTGCGGCACGTGATCGAGCATTCGCTGGTCGCGGCACATCGCCATGTGTTCGGCGTGTTCTTCTGGTTCGTGCTGCTGTCCACGCTCGGTCTGGGCCCGGCGGGCGCGGTGCTGTACCGCCTGGCAGAGTTCTCGAGCCGCTACTGGGCCTTCCGCAGCCGCACGGTGGGGGTGCCGATCAACGAGCGGCTGATGCAGCGCTCGCAGCAGTTGTTCGCCTGGATCGACCACTTGCCGGCACGCCTCACGGCCTTCGGCTTCGCGGTGGTCGGTGATTTCGAAGCCGCGATCGAGTGCTGGCGGCGCGACGCCGGGCTGTGGCGCTCGCGGAACGATGGCACCATCCTCGCCGCGGCGGCCGGTGCGGTCGGCGTGCGCCTTGGCGGCAGCGCGCCGCCGCCGCTGCAGACCGATCGCTCCAAGGACTTCGCCACCGGCGCCAACCGGCAGGACACCGATGCGGTGGGCTCGACGCCCGGCCTCGCGCCAGAGCTCGGCCACCTGCGCAGTGTGGTGGGGCTGGTGTGGCGCTCGGTGGTGCTGTGGATGCTGCTGCTGGCCTTGCTGAGCCTGGCGAACCTGATCGGCTGAGTCCGTGGCGGCTGACGGCCTCGTCAGGCCGCCGGTGGCTGCTTGATGAAGGCTTCCACGTCGTCGAGCACCGGCGCCAGGAAACGCAGCGGACGGGCAAGGGCGCCGGCCAGCGTCAGGTGATTCACCCGCTCGTAGAGATGCAGGCTGACGCTCGTTCCGTGTGCCTCGAGGCGGCGCGCGAGTTGAACCGTGTTGCGCTGCGGGTCGACCAGTGAGTCCTCGGCAGCGGCGCCGAGGAAGCTGCGGATGGCGGCGCGGTCGGCATAGCGGATCGGCTGCGACTCGGGCGGCACATCGGGATGATGGAATACCGGGCGCACGTCGGGGTTGACGATCGGTACGAAGTCGTAGGGCCCGGCCAGACCGATCCAGCCGGCCAGCTGTCGCGGCGCGAGATCCTCGGCGGCCAACCAGCGCGGGTCGAGGGCCAGCATCGCGGCGTTGTAGGCGCCGGCGCTGTGGCCCATCACGAAGAGCTGGTGCGGATCTCCGCCCAAACTCCGGGCTTCGCGCAGCGTCCAGGCCAGGGCCCGCGCACAGTCGCGCAGGAAGTCGGGGTAGCTGACCTGCGGATAGAGGCGGTAGTCGGCAACGACGGTCAGCACGCCTCGCGAGGCGAGCGCCTCGCCGACGAAGCGGTAGTCGGCCCGCTCACCGTTGTTCCAGGACCCGCCGTAGAAGAACAGGGCGACCGGGTGGCCCGCGCTGGTCGCCGCGCGGGTCGGCGTGTAGATGTCGAGGCGCTGCCGTGGGTCCGGGCCGTAGGGCAGACCGATCTTCAGTGTGTGCGTGTCGGAGGCGGCGAGGGCGTTGAGCACGCGCGTCGGTGCGCAGGCCGTCAGGCCCAGCGCCAGGCCGGTCAGGCCGCCGGTCCGCAGCAGCGAGCGTCGCGAGTTCATTCGGAGAGATACGCGCGTCGCAGGCGCCTGGATGCGGAACGGCTCAGCTGCCAAGCCGTGCGCGATGCCGTGCGATCTGGAACCGCACCTGTGCTGGCGCGGTGCCGCCCAGCACCTGGCGCGCATCGAGCGAGCCGCGCAGCGTCAGCGCGGCGTGGACATCGTCGGTGATCGCCGGATGGAAGGCCTGCAGGGCCGGCAGCGGCAGCTCGCTCAGGTCGCGGCCCTGGGCGATCGCGGTCTTGACCGCATGCGCGACCACCTCGTGGGCATCGCGGAACGGCAGGCCCTTTTTCACCAGATAGTCGGCCAGGTCGGTCGCGGTCGCGTAGCCCTTCAGCGCGGCGCGTTCCATCGCCTCGGGCTTGACGCTGATGCCGCCCACCAGTTCGGCGAAGATGCGTAGCGTGTCCTTCAAGGTGTCCACCGTGTCGAACAGGGGCTCCTTGTCTTCCTGGTTGTCCTTGTTGTAGGCCAGCGGCTGGCCCTTCATCAGCGTGATCAGCGCCATCAGGTGACCGACGACGCGGCCGGTCTTGCCGCGTGCCAGTTCAGGCACGTCGGGGTTCTTCTTCTGCGGCATGATCGACGAACCGGTGCAGAAGCGATCGGCCAGGTCGATGAAGCCGAAGCTCTGGCTCATCCACAGGATCAGCTCTTCACTCAGGCGCGACACGTGCACCATGCACAGCGAGGCGGCGGCGGTGAACTCGATCGCGAAGTCGCGGTCGCTCACCGCATCGAGCGAGTTCTGGCACACGGCGTCGAAACCCAGCGTGCGGGCGACTCGCTCGCGATCGAGCGGGTAGCTGGTGCCGGCGAGCGCGGCGGCGCCGAGCGGCAGCCGGTTGACGCGCCGGCGTACGTCGAGCAGGCGCTCGGCATCGCGGGCGAACATCTCCACATAGGCCAGCAGGTGGTGGCCGAAACTCACCGGCTGGGCCACCTGGAGGTGCGTGAAGCCCGGCAGGATGACCTCGGCATTCGGCTCGGCCACATCGACCAGCGCACGCTGCAGCGCCGTCAGCAAGGCGCCGATCGCATCGATTTCGCCGCGCAGCCACAGGCGTACGTCGGTCGCGACCTGGTCGTTGCGCGAGCGCCCGGTGTGAAGCCGCTTGCCGGCGTCGCCGACGAACTGGGTCAGGCGCGCCTCGATGTTGAGGTGAACATCCTCGAGGTCGAGCTTCCACTCGAACGCACCCGATTCGATCTCGGTCGCGACCTGTGCCATGCCGCGGACGATGGCCGCGTGGTCCTCGGCCGTCAGAATCCCTTGCGCCGCCAGCATCTCGGCGTGGGCGAGCGAGCCGTCGATGTCGGCACGCCACAGGCGCTGGTCGAAATCGACGCTGGCGGTGTAGCGCTTCACCAGTTCGCTCATAGGTTCGGAAAACAGCGCCGACCAGGCCTGGGATTTCTTGTCGAGTTGGTTGTCGTTGCTCATGGCCGGACCCGCCGGGCGGTGCTTGCTGCGGGTCGTGCAGGTTGTGGACAATCGATTGTAGGAGCCCGCCCCTCGTGATCCCCCCGATTCCCGCCGCCCACCCAGCCACCCGACCCGGCGGCGGGGAGCCCGCCATGGGAGTCGACACCACGCTGTTGAATACCGGCTTCGGGGCGCTGGGGGCCGACAGCGGCCGCGATCCCGGCCGGGTTGCTGCCGCGCCCGAGCGCTCGGCATTCGACGTCTGCCACGTCGGCGTGGTGTTGCGTGCGCTGCTGTTCGTGCACGGGGTGCTGGCGCTGGGAACGGCGTTCAGCGTCGGTGAGATCACCCAGTGGGGCCTGCAGTTCGCCATCGCGTCCGGCGTCGCGATGCCGGCCTTGATGTGGTGGTTGTTGACGGCCTGCCTGGCCCAGCGCTGGCTGGCCCGGCGGTCGGTGGCGCTGCAATGGACGCTGGCCACGCTCTGGGGAGGCGCCTGCAGCGGCGCGGCATGGTGGTTGTGGAGCTGGATGCAGTGGTCCAACCCTCGACCGGTGGATGGCCTGCACGCGGTGGCCGGGGCCGCCACGGGGGCCGCGATGGCGGCGGCCTTCTTCCAATGGCTGCGGCAGCGCGCACGGCTGGAACAGCCGGCCGCGACGCGGGCGAGGCTGGCCGAGTTGCAATCGCGCATCCGGCCGCACTTCCTGTTCAACACGCTCAACACGGCCATCGCGCTGGTCCGCGTCGACCCGTCCCGTGCGGAAGCCGTGCTGGAGGACCTGGCGGAGCTCTTCCGTGTCGCGCTGAACGACACCGGCACCCAGGCTGCGGCGACCTTGCGCGACGAGGTCGAGTTGGCGCGCCGCTATCTGGCGATCGAGCAGATCCGCTTCGGCGACCGCCTGCAAGTGCGTTGGGAGATCGATCCTGCGGGCGATGCGGCCCGATTGCCGCCGTTGCTGCTGCAGCCGCTGGTCGAGAACGCGGTCAAGCACGGTGTCGAGCCGGCCGCCGCTGGCGGCCTGTTGCGCGTAAGAACACGGGTGCGGCGCGGCCAGGTCGAGATCCTGGTGGCCAACAGCGTGCCGCAGCAGGCCTCGGTGCCGGGGCACGGCATCGCGTTGCGCAACGTGCACGAGCGCCTGCGGCTGATGCACGACGTGGCGGCACATTTCCAGGCCGGGCGCGACGGTGACGTGTACCGCGTGCAGATCACCGTGCCGCTATGAGCCACCCCGTCGCGCCGCTGCGCGTGCTGATCGTCGACGACGAGCCGCTGGCGCGCATGCGGCTGGCTCAACTGGTGCGGGAGGTGTCGGCAGGCGGCGATCCGGCTGCCGAGGTCTTGGGCGAACTGGGCGAGGCGCAGGCGGCGCTCGACTGGCTGGCGCGGCAGGATGCCGACGTGCTGTTGCTCGACATCCAGATGCCCGGGCTCGATGGCACCGCCTTGGCGACCCGGCTGCAGGCGTTGCCCCGACCGCCGGCCGTCGTGTTCGTGACGGCCCACGCCGAGCACGCGCTCCGCGCCTTCGAGCTGGAAGCGACCGATTACCTGACCAAGCCGGTGCGGCGCGAGCGGCTGCAGGCGGCGCTGGTTCGGGTAGCGCGACGCTCGGCCGTCCAGGGTGTCGCGCCCGCGGTGCCGGTGATCGTGGTCAGCGAGCGGGGGCGGCTGGTGCGGGTGCCGGTGGCTGACGTGCTGTACCTGAAAGCGGAGCTCAAGTACGTGACCTTGCGCACCGCGACGCACACCTACGTGCTGGACGACGCGCTGAGCGAGATCGAGCAGCGGCTCGGCGACAGCTTCCTGCGCGTGCATCGCAATGCGGTCGTCGCCAAGGCCGCGGTCAGCGCGCTCGAGCGTCGCGCCAGCGAGGAGGAGGGCGCCGAAGGATGGGCCGTGCGGGTCGGTTCCTCCGGCGAATGGCTTGCCGTGTCGCGGCGCCAGGTCGGCGCGGTGCGCGAGGCATTGACGACCAGCGGTCTGTAGCGGGTGCACCGGGCGAAGCTGGCGACGGGGCGCCACGGATAATCGGCGCAATGCATCCTTCTGCCTTGCTCGACCTCGCCAGTGAATTGCTGCGAGCCGTTCTGAAGCTCGACGCGCCGGCCGATGGCGTGGTGTCTGCCTATTTTCGCGAGCACCGCAGCCTGGGTCACCGAGAGCGCCATGCCTTGGCCGAGACCGTGTATGCGGTGCTGCGTCGGCGCCTGCTGTTCCAGCATCTGGCGCAATCCGGCCAAGGGCCGATGGAGCGGCGCCTGGTCCTGCTCGGCTGGCAAGGCAGCGACGGCATCCTGCAAAGCCATGCTTCGCCGCCGGAGCGCGAATGGCTGGCGCGAGCGCGTGCCATCGACGTCGATACCCTGCCCGAGAAGCTGCGCCACAACCTGCCGGACTGGCTCGCGACCCCGCTCAAGGGCGTTCTGGACGAATCCGAATTCTGGGCGCTGGCGGCCAGCCTCAACGGTGCCGCGCCGCTCGATCTGCGCGTGAATGCCTTTCAGGCCAAGCGCGAGGACGTGACGGCTGCCCTGGCCGAGGCCGGCATCGAGGCCAGCGCTACGCCACATTCGCCCTGGGGGCTGCGGATCCAGGGTAAGCCGGCGCTGAACAAGCTCGAGCTCTTCAAGCGCGGCGACGTGGAGGTGCAGGACGAGGGCAGCCAGTTGCTCGCGCTGTTGACCGAGGCGCGGCGGGGGGAGATGGTGGTCGATTTCTGCGCGGGCGCCGGGGGCAAGACGCTGGCGCTGGGCGCGATGATGCGCAACACGGGGCGCCTCTATGCCTTCGACGTGTCCGGCCATCGGCTCGACGCGCTGAAGCCGCGCCTTGCCCGCAGCGGCCTGTCGAATGTCTACCCGGTGCAGATTGCCCACGAGCGGGACGACCGCATCAAGCGGCTCACGGGCAAGATCGACCGGGTGCTGATCGATGCGCCGTGTTCCGGGTTGGGCACGTTGCGTCGCAACCCCGACCTGAAGTGGCGTCAGTCGCCGAAGGCCATCGAGGAGCTGCGCGTCAAGCAGGCGGCGATCCTGGCCAGTGCCGCCCGGCTTCTCAAGCCCGGTGGCCGCCTGGTCTATGCCACCTGCAGCCTGTTGGCCAGTGAGAACGAGGCGATCGCCGAGGCCTTCTCGACGGAGCATCCGGACTTCGTGCCGCTCGCTGCCGAGGAGGCGCTCGAACGCTGCAAGGTCGACAACGCCGGGAAGTTGGTGCGGGGTGAATTTCTGCGCCTGTGGCCGCATCGGCACGCAACAGACGGCTTCTTTGCTGCAATTTGGCAGCGAAAGTAGATAAATGGTGGGGGAACGTCGGCCGCAGGATTTGCTCCAAGGCAAACAGCCGCGGGAAAGTCCGTAGTTTCCGCGGGCTTTTCAGCAGGCCGACATTTACAATGCGGCTGCAATTCAAAGGATGGCGATGGAACTGGTTTCGACGATGTGGGATGGCACGATCAACGGCTTGGCTCACGGGTGGCTGCACGCGACCTGGTGGCAGGTGCTGTTGTGCGCGCTCGTGTTCACGCACGTCACCATCGCTGCGGTGACGATCTTCCTGCACCGTTCGCAGGCCCATCGCGCTCTCGATCTTCACCCGGCCGTGGCGCATTTTTTCCGCCTCTGGCTGTGGCTGAGCACCGGCATGGTCACGAAGGAGTGGGTGGCGATCCACCGCAAGCACCACGCCAAGTGCGAGACCGAAGAAGACCCGCACAGCCCGCAGACGCGCGGCATCAAGAAGGTGCTGCTCGAGGGGGCCGAGCTCTATCGCGCCGAAGCCAAGGTCGCCGAGACGATCAGCAAATTCGGCCATGGCACACCCGACGACTGGATCGAGCGCAATCTCTACACCCGCTACAGCTGGCAGGGTGTGGGGCTGATGCTGCTGGTGAACGTGTTCCTGTTCGGCGTGGTCGGCCTCGCCGTCTGGGCGGTTCAGATGATGTGGATTCCGATCAACGCGGCCGGCATCATCAACGGCCTCGGGCACTTCTGGGGCTATCGGAACTTCGAGGCGCCCGATGCCTCGACGAACGTATCGCCGTGGGGAGTCATCATCGGCGGCGAGGAGTTGCACAACAACCATCACACCTACCCGACCTCGGCGAAGTTCTCGATCAAGCCCTACGAATTCGACATCGGTTGGGTCTACATCTCGGTGCTGGTCAAGTGCGGTCTGGCTTCGGTGCGCAAGACGGCGCCGAAGCTGGCGCTCGGCACGATCCGGCCGGTGGCCGACAGCCAGACGCTCGAGGCCATCATCGCCCACCGCTACGAGCTGATGGCCGGCTACGGCCGTGAGCTGAAGGCGGCCTGCCGAGTCGAGCTGGCGCGCCTGAAGGCCGAGGGCCAGCAACACTCGCCGAAGTGGAACCAACTCCACCTGGCGCATCGCTGGCTGCACCGCGACGACGATCGCATTCCGCAGGCCGTGCGCCTGCAGGTGGAGACCGCTCGCGCAGAACACCCGGTGCTCGACAAGCTGGTCACGATGCGCGAGGAACTGCGACAGCTGTGGACTCGCACCAATGTGTCGGCCGAGCAACTCGTGGCGGATCTTCAGGCGTGGTGCAAGAAGGCCGAAGAGAGTGGCATCGCCGCGCTGCAGGAATTCGCGCTGCGGCTGCGTTCTGCCCACGCTTGATCAGCGCGGATTGAACTGAACGAATGAAGGCGCCTGCGGGCGCCTTTTTTTGTTTGCAGCTCGAAGAGCAGGGGGCGGGGAGCAACAAAAAACCCGCCGGGCCGAGCGGCCGGGCGGGTTTCGCGACGCCGCGAAGGGAAAGCCTTACTTCAGCTTCACTTCCTTGTAGGCGACGTGCTTGCGCGCCTTCGGGTCGAATTTCATCAGCTCCATCTTCTCGGGATGCAGCTTCTTGTTCTTGTCGGTCGTGTAGAAGTGACCGGTGCCGGCTGTCGATTCCAGCTTGATCTTTTCGCGTCCACCTTTTGCCATGATCAGCTCCCGGGGTTCAGAGTTCGCCCTTGGCACGCAGGTCGGAGACGACCTGTTCGATGCCGACCTTGTCGATGAGCCGCAGCGCCGCGTTGGTCACGCGCAGGCGCACCCACCGGTTCTCGGTCTCGAGCCAGAAGCGACGGTACTGCAGGTTCGGCAGGAAGCGACGCTTGGTTTTGTTGTTGGCGTGGGAGACATTGTTCCCCACCATCGGGCCTTTGCCCGTGACTTGACAGACGCGCGCCATGACGCTTCTCCGTTCGATGTGATGCAACACAGTGCGCAGAGCAGGTGAGATGACTGGCAACCCGCCTGATGCGTACCCTTCCGGGCCTGCAACCCGCGCTGGGCGGGTCCAAGGCTCCGGGCCCTGTTTGGCAAAGACTGCGATTATAGCCAGAACTCTGCCGGTCTCGGCGGCCCGAGGCCGTCGAGCAGAAGATCAGCCCTGTTCGAGGAAGCGCTGGGCATCCAGCGCGGCCATGCAGCCGGTGCCGGCGCTGGTGATGGCCTGCCGGTAGACGTGGTCCTGCACGTCGCCCGCCGCGAACACGCCGGGTACGCTGGTCATCGTGGCAAAGCCATTCAGCCCGGTGCGGGTGATGATGTAGCCGTCCTTCATCTCCACCTGGCCTTGGAAGATCTCGGTGTTCGGCCGGTGACCGATGGCGATGAAGCAGCCCTTGAGGATCAGGTCCTGCGTTGCGTCGGTCTGGGTGTTCTTCAGGCGCACGCCGGTCACGCCGCTGCTGTCGCCCAGCACTTCATCGAGCACGTGGAAGAGCTTGAGTTCGATCTTGCCGGCTGCGACCTTCTCCATCAGTTTGTCCACGAGGATGGCCTCGGCCTTGAACTTGTCGCGCCGGTGCACCAGCGTGACCTTGCTGGCGATGTTCGACAGGTAGAGCGCCTCCTCGACGGCCGTGTTGCCACCGCCGATCACGCAGACCTCCTGGTCGCGGTAGAAGAAGCCGTCACATGTGGCGCAGCCGCTGACGCCGCGGCCCATGAAGGCCTCCTCGGACGGCAGGCCCAGGTACATGGCCGATGCGCCCGTCGCCAGGATCAGCGCGTCGCAGGTGTAGCTGCCCGAGTCCCCGGTGAGCGTGAAGGGCCGCTTGGAGAAGTCGACCGCATTGATGTGGTCGAAGACGATCCGGGTCTTGAAACGCTCGGCATGCTCCAGGAAGCGCTGCATCAGTTCGGGTCCCTGCACGCCGTGCACGTCGGCGGGCCAGTTGTCCACCTCGGTGGTGGTCATCAACTGGCCGCCCTGGGCCATGCCGGTGATCAGCATGGGCTCCAGGTTGGCGCGGGCCGCGTAGACGGCGGCCGTGTAGCCGGCCGGGCCGGAGCCGAGGATCAGGACACGGGCGTGCAGGGAAGTGCTCATGGCGGAGGGCTCTAAGACAGTTGAAGACGTTGTTGGGGGACGAAATCAGCGACGATCCGTGTTGGTAAGCGCTGACCGTCGGTTAGAGTTCGCATCGGTAAGATTTCACAGCCCGGGGCTGTCTTGCAGCGCAGGATGGAATTGTAGGTAGAGCTGCGAGCCGGCCGCGTCAAGGGGGCCAATGGCCTCGATAGTCCAACCAGACCGAAGGATGCCGCGATGGCCATGTTGTCCAACCTCGACCTGATCCGGCGCGTGCCGCTGTTTTCGCTGCTCACCGGCGAGCAGGCACAGGCCATCGCCGAGGGCGTGGTCAAGCGTCGCTACCGTCGCGGCGAAGTGATCGTCGAGCAGGGCACCAAGTCGAACGCGTTGTACATCCTGCTGACCGGCCGGGCCCGCGTGGTCACGGCCGATGCGCGCGGCCGCGAAGTCATCCTCGCCGTGCTGCAGCCCGGCGACTACCTGGGCGAGATGAGCCTCATCGACAACGAACCGCACTCCGCCACCGTGCGCGCCGAGGTGCAGTGCGACGTGCTGGTGCTCGGGCGCTCCGAGTTCGCACGCTGCCTTCCGGAGAATTCCAGCCTGTCCTACGCGATCATGCGCGGCCTCGTGGCTCGCTTGCGCGCTGCCGACCGGCAGATCGAGTCGCTGGCGCTGCTCGATGTCTACGGTCGCGTCGCGCGCGCGCTGCTCGACATGTCGGAGGAGGGTGCCGAGTACAAGTTGATCCGCAACAAGGTCTCGCGCCAGGATCTGGCCAAGGTGGTGGGCGCCTCGCGCGAGATGGTCAGCCGCGTGATGAAGGATCTGGAAGAGCGCGGCTTCATCCAGACGCAGGAGAACGGCTCGGTGCACATCATGGAGCGCCTGGCGCACCGTTGATGTCCCGGCGCCGCCAGAGCAGGACGCGAACACCTTCGCGCCTCAACAGTTGGACACGAGGCCGGCAGTCGCATCGGCCACAATCCGCGGCATGAGTTTTCCGCTGGGTTCCCTGAGCAAGGACGCCGCGCCGCGCGACGGCGTCGCCGAGTTTTCCGCGCCGCGCTGGCGCCTGCAGTTCGCCGTCGTCTTCGGCGGCGTGCTGTGGCTGCTGGCCTTGCTGGCGCTCGCGACGCACAGCGGCAACGACCCGGCCTGGTCCACGTCCGGCATGGCCGACGAGATGCACAACCGGGCTGGTGTGCTCGGGGCCTGGTTCGCCGACATCGCCTTCTTCCTGTTCGGCTATTCCGTCTGGTGGGCGCTGCTGATCGCCGGTCGGGCCTGGCTCAGCGCGCTGGCCAAGCTGCTGCGGGCCGAGGACACGCCCGCGCGCAACGATGTCGTGGCGGCCCGGCCGGCCTGGCTTTTCTGGCTCGGCCTGGCGCTGGTGCTGGCGGCCAGCTGCTCGCTGGAGTGGACGCGCCTGTACCAGTGGGAGTCGCGCCTGCCGGGCGGGCACGGCGGCGGCGTGCTCGGCTATGCGATCGGCGGCCTCAGCATGAAAGCCATCGGCTTCACCGGCTCCGGCGTGTTCTGGATCGCCGCACTGGTGCTCGGCCTGCCGCTGGCGCTGCGCTTCTCGTGGTCGGCGGTGGCCGAACAGCTCGGCTCGTCGTTGGAAGGCCTGCGCGAGAAGCGCCAGGAGCGCATCGAGCGGGCCGAGGACATCCGCCTGGGCGAGCAGGCGATGCGCGAGCGCGAGCATGTCGTCGAGTTCGAGCGCGAGCAGTTCGACGACCACGTGCCGCTGGTGATCGAGGCCGCGGTGGTCGAACTGCCCAAGAGCGAGCGCGTCGCCAAGGAGAAGCAGAAGCCGCTGTTCACGGAGCTGGCCGACACCAAGCTGCCACAGGTGGACCTGCTCGACGCCGTGCCCGGCCGCATGGAGACGATGACGCCCGAGTCGCTCGAGATGACCTCTCGGCTGATCGAGAAGAAGCTCAAGGATTTCGGCGTCGAGGTGCGCGTGGTGGCGGCTTCGCCCGGCCCGGTGATCACCCGCTACGAGATCGAGCCGGCCACGGGTGTGAAGGGTTCGCAGATCGTCAACCTGGCCAAGGACCTGGCCCGCTCGCTCAGCCTCGTGAGCATCCGCGTCGTCGAGACCATCCCCGGCAAGAACTACATGGCGCTCGAACTGCCGAACGCCAAGCGGCAGACCATCCGGCTGTCCGAGATCCTCGGTTCGCAGGCCTACAACGATGCGAGTTCGATGCTCACCATGGGCATGGGCAAGGATATCGTCGGCGGACCGGTGGTCGCGGACCTCGCGAAGATGCCGCACGTGCTGGTGGCCGGCACCACCGGCTCGGGCAAGTCGGTCGGCATCAACGCGATGATCCTGAGCCTGCTCTACAAGGCCGAGGCGCGCGACGTGCGGCTGATCATGATCGATCCGAAGATGCTCGAGATGAGTGTCTACGAAGGCATCCCGCACCTGCTGTGCCCGGTGGTCACCGACATGAAGCAGGCCGCCAACGCGCTGAACTGGGGCGTGGGCGAGATGGAGCGCCGCTACAAGCTGATGAGCAAGCTCGGCGTGCGCAACCTCGCCGGCTACAACAAGAAGATCGACGAGGCCACGGCCCGCGGTGAGAAGCTGCCGAATCCCTTCAGCCTCACGCCGGAGGCGCCCGAGCCCCTGGAGCGCCTGCCTCACGTCGTGATCGTGATCGACGAACTGGCCGACCTGATGATGGTGATCGGCAAGAAGATCGAGGAGCTGATCGCTCGCCTGGCGCAGAAGGCGCGTGCCGCCGGCATCCACCTGATTCTGGCCACGCAGCGGCCCAGCGTCGACGTGATCACCGGGCTGATCAAGGCCAACATCCCGACCCGCATCGCCTTCCAGGTGAGCAGCAAGATCGACTCGCGCACCATCCTCGACCAGATGGGCGCCGAGGCGCTGCTCGGCATGGGCGACATGCTCTACATGCCTTCGGGCACCGGCCTGCCGATCCGCGTGCACGGCGCCTTCGTCAGCGACGAGGAAGTGCACCGCGTGGCCGACTACCTGCGCAGCCAGGGCCAGCCGAACTACATCGAGGGCATTCTCGAAGGCGGCACGATCGAGGACGAGGCGGGTGCCGGCGGCGAGGGCGGTGGCGCGTCGGACGGCGAGGCCGACCCGATGTACGACCAGGCCGTGGGCATCGTGCTGCAGCACAAGCGCGCTTCGATCTCGCTGGTGCAGCGCCACCTGCGCATCGGCTACAACCGCGCCGCGCGCCTGCTGGAACAAATGGAGAAATCCGGACTCGTATCCAGCATGGCCACCAATGGAAATCGCGACCTGCTCGTGCCGGTGCGCAACGCCGAATGAGACCGGGCCGCGTCTGGCTGGCGGCGCTGTGCCTTGCGGCCGGCGCGGCGCACGCGGATGCGATCGACACGCTCAAGGGCTTCGTCGCCGAGGTGAAGACGGGGCGTGCGACATTCACGCAGACGGTCACTTCGCCCGATGGCGCGAAGAAGAAGATTTCCAGTGGCAGCTTCGAGTTCTCCCGACCCAACCGATTCCGCTTCGCCTACACCAAGCCGTACGAGCAGTTGATCGTCTCGGACGGCCAGAAGGTCTGGCTGCATGACCCCGACCTGAACCAGGTCACGGTGCGGCCCGTCGGCCAGGCGCTCGGTGCCACGCCGGCCGCCCTGCTGGCCGGCGCCTCGCTCGAGAAGGATTTCGAGCTCAAGGCGCTGCCCGACGACGGCGGCCTGCAGTGGGCCCAGGCGTTGCCGCGAATGAAGGAAGGTTCGTTCCAGTCACTGAAGGTCGGGTTCCGAGGCAAGACGCTGGCCGCGGTCGAGATCGTCGATGCCTTCGGCCAGCGCTCGCGGCTCGACTTCAGCCAGTTCGAGGCCGACGCGAAGCTGCCCGCCGACCGGTTCGGCTTCACGCCACCGGCCGGCGCCGACGTCATCGCCCAGTAGTCGCGTACGCCTGGGCGCGGGTCGCCCCGCTGCGACAATCGTGGCATGGCGTCGCCTTCCTCCCTGCTTTCTTCGACCGACGCGACCGCGTCCGGCGATGCGCCGCTCGCCGAGCGCCTGCGGCCGGCCGCACTCGACGAGGTGATCGGTCAGCGGCAACTGCTCGGCGAGGGCAAGCCGCTGCGGGCCGCGTTCGCGTCGGGCCGGCCGCATTCGATGATCCTCTGGGGCCCGCCGGGCACCGGCAAGACCACACTGGCGCGCCTGATGGCGCACGCCTTCGATGCCCAGTTCATCGCGATCTCGGCGGTGCTCGGCGGCGTGAAGGACATCCGCGAGGCGGTCGAGCAGGCTCAGGTGGCCCAGGGCATGGGCCGGCGCACCATCGTCTTCGTCGACGAGGTGCACCGCTTCAACAAGGCCCAGCAGGACGCCTTCCTGCCGCACGTCGAGTCGGGCCTGTTCACCTTCATCGGCGCCACGACCGAGAATCCGTCGTTCGAGGTCAACTCGGCGCTGCTGTCGCGCGCCACGGTGCACGTCCTGCGGCCGCTCGACGACGGCGAACTGGCCGAACTGCTGGAGCGCGGCCGGGCGCTGCTGGGTGGATCGCCGCTCAGCGACGCGGCCCGCACGCGGCTGGTCGCCTACGCCGACGGCGACGCACGCCGCCTGCTGAACACCTACGAGAACATCGCGCGCATGGCCGGTGCGGTGCTCGAGATCGACGAGGCCTTTCTCGAGCAGGCACTCGGCGAGCAGCTGCGCCGTTATGACAAGGGCGGCGACCAGTTCTACGACAGCATCTCCGCGCTGCACAAGAGCGTGCGCGGCTCCGACCCCGACGCGTCGCTGTACTGGTTCGTGCGCATGATCGACGGCGGCGTCGATGCGCGCTACGTCGCGCGCCGTCTGGTGCGCATGGCCAGCGAGGATATCGGCCTGGCCGATCCGCGCGCGCTGCGGCTCACGCTCGATGCAGCCGAGACCTACGAGCGCCTCGGGTCCCCCGAGGGTGAGCTGGCGCTGGCCCAGGCCGTGGTCTACCTGGCCGTGGCGCCGAAGAGCAATGCGGTCTACACCGCCTACAAGGCGGTGCGCGCCTTCGTGAAGAGCGACGGCAGCCGCCCGGTGCCGATGCATCTGCGCAATGCGCCGACCGCGCTGATGAAGCAGCTCGATCACGGCAAGGGCTACCGCTACGCGCATGACGAGGAGGGTGGTTTCGCGGCCGGCGAGCGTTACCTGCCCGACGGCGTGGACCAGCAGTTCTACGTCCCCGTGCCGCGCGGGCTGGAGATCAAGATCGGTGAAAAGCTCTCCCAGCTGCGGGAGCTCAACGCCGCCGTCGAGGGGAAAAGACGCCGCGATTCCTGATCCATGGCGTTTTGCCAGCGGGACTTCCCGCAGCGGAGCGCCCGATTTCGCTGTCTACAATGCGCCGCGTCCGATGACAGGACGATGAACAAAGCCCGCAGCTGGCGGGCTTTTTGCTAGACATCGCAATCGCGGCCTACCGGCCGCTCGGCGGTGCAGCGGCGCTGATCCACAGCGCCCGTACAGGGAGACCTCACGATGGACATCTTCATCCAGCAGATCATCAACGGCCTGGTGCTCGGGAGCATGTACGCTCTCGTCGCGCTGGGCTACACGATGGTCTACGGCATCATCAACCTGATCAACTTCGCCCACGGCGAGGTGCTGATGGTGGGCGCGCTCACCAGCTGGACGGTCGTCACGGTGCTGGCGGCCGTCGGGCTTCCGGGCTGGCTGTTGCTGCTGATCTCGCTGGTGGCGGCCATCATCGTGTGCTCCGCGCTCAACTTCGCGATCGAGAAGATCGCCTACCGCCCGCTGCGCAATGCACCGCGCCTGGCGCCGCTGATCACCGCGATGGGCATGAGCCTGCTGCTGCAGACGCTGGCGATGATCATCTGGAAGCCCAACTACAAGCCCTATCCGATCCTGCTGCCCAGCGAACCCTTCGACGTGTTCGGTGCGGTGATCAACACGACGCAGATCCTGATCCTGGTCGTCACCGCGCTCACGCTGGCCGGCCTGATGTTCCTCGTCAACAAGACCAAGCTCGGCCGTGCGATGCGCGCCACCGCCGAGAACCCGCGCGTCGCCGGCCTGATGGGCGTGCGGCCCGACACGGTGATCTCGGCCACCTTCGTCATCGGGGCCGCGCTGGCCGCACTGGCCGGCGTGATGTACGCCGCCAACTACGGCTCGGTGCAGCACACGATGGGCTTCCTGCCCGGGCTCAAGGCCTTCACCGCGGCGGTGTTCGGCGGTATCGGCAACCTGCCGGGCGCGATGGTCGGCGGCGTGTTGCTGGGCCTGATCGAGTCGATCGGTTCCGGCTACATCGGCCAGCTCACAGGCGGCATCCTGGGCAGCCATTACCAGGACATCTTCGCCTTCATCGTGCTGATCCTCATCTTGACGCTCAGGCCCCAGGGCTTGCTCGGCGAGCGCGTGGCGGACCGGGCCTGAGCGGGAGACGACCATGATGAAGAACAAGCTCGTCGTCTTCCTCGTCGCAGGCGTGCTGTTGCTGCTGACGCCACTGATCGCGCAATACTTCGGCAACGCCTGGGTGCGCATCATCGACATCGCGCTGCTCTACGTGCTACTGGCGCTGGGGTTGAACATCGTCGTCGGCTATGCCGGCCTGCTCGACCTCGGCTACATCGCCTTCTACGCCGTCGGTGCCTACCTGTTCGGCCTGCTGGCCAGTCCGCACTTGGCGGAGAACTTCGCGGCGGTCCGCGCGATGTTCCCCAACGGCATGCACACGCCGCTGTGGTTCGTGGTGCCGCTGGCGCTGGCGGTTGCCGGCACGGCGGGCGTGATTCTCGGTGCACCGACGCTGAAGCTGCGCGGCGACTACCTCGCGATCGTCACGCTCGGCTTCGGCGAGATCATCCGCGTGTTCCTGAACAACCTCGACGCGCCGGTCAACATCACCAACGGCCCCAAGGGCGTGTCGCAGATCGACTCGATCAAGTTCTTCGGGCTCGACCTCGGCCGCACGCTGGACCTGGGCTTCATCTCGCTGCCCTCCGTCACGCTGTACTACTACCTGTTCCTCGCGATGGTGATCGTGAGCGTGATCATCTGCTACCGGCTCGAGCGCTCGCGCATCGGCCGGGCCTGGATGGCGATCCGGGAGGACGAGATCGCCGCCAAGGCCATGGGCATCAACACCCGCAACATGAAGCTGCTCGCCTTCGGCATGGGCGCCAGCTTCGGCGGCGTCGCCGGCTCCATGTTCGGTGCCTTCCAGGGCTTCATCTCGCCGGAATCGTTCTCGTTGCAGGAATCGATCATGGTGGTGGCGATGGTGGTGCTGGGCGGCATCGGCCACATCCCGGGCGTCATCGTCGGCGCGCTGCTGCTCGCGGCGCTGCCCGAGGTGCTGCGCTACGTGGCCGGGCCGTTGCAGGAAATGAGCGGCGGCCGGCTCGATTCAGCGATCCTGCGCCAGCTGCTGATCGCGCTGGCGATGATCGCCATCATGCTGGCGCGCCCGCGTGGCCTGTGGCCGTCGCCGGAGCACGGCAAGGCGGCACCGCCGCCGAGCGGTGGCGTTCAACCCGTCCCCGCGAAGTGAGGAGAACGACATGACGAACACCGTTCTCCGCGTGGCCAACGTGTCCAAGCGCTTCGGCGGCCTCCAGGCCCTGAGCGACGTGGGCATCACCATCGACCGCGGCCAGGTCTACGGCCTGATCGGCCCCAATGGCGCCGGCAAGACCACCTTCTTCAACGTCATCACCGGCCTGTACACGCCGGACTCGGGAGTTTTCGAGCTCGAAGGCAAGGCCTACAAGCCGAGCGCCGTGCACGAGGTCGCCAAGGCCGGCATCGCGCGCACCTTCCAGAACATCCGTCTGTTCGCCGACATGACGGCGCTCGAGAACGTGATGGTCGGGCGCCACATCCGCACCAAGTCGGGGCTGATCGGCGCAGTGCTGCGCACGCCTGGCTTCAAGCACGAGGAAGCGGCCATCGCCAAACGTTCCCAGGAACTGCTCGACTACGTCGGTATCGGCAAGTACGCCGAGTACAAGGCCCGCACGCTGAGCTACGGCGACCAGCGCCGGCTGGAGATCGCCCGCGCGCTCGCCACCGAGCCCAAGCTGATCGCGCTCGACGAGCCGGCCGCGGGCATGAACGCGACTGAGAAGGTGGTGCTGCGCGAGCTGATCGACCGCATCCGCAAAGACGGCCGCACCATCCTGCTGATCGAGCACGACGTGAAGCTGGTGATGGGACTGTGCGACCGCGTGACGGTGCTCGACTACGGCAAGCAGATCGCCGAGGGCGCGCCGGCCGACGTGCAGCGCAACGAGAAGGTGATCGAGGCCTATCTGGGCGCCGGTCACAAGGCCCACTGAGCGAGGAGCATACGATGGCAGACACTTTGCTCAAGGTCACCGGACTCAAGGTCGCCTATGGCGGCATCCAGGCCGTGAAGGGCGTTTCGCTCGAGGTCAAGCAGGGCGAGCTGGTGAGCCTGATCGGCGCCAACGGTGCCGGCAAGACCACCACGCTGAAGGCGATCACCGGCCTGCAGCCGGTGGGTAGCGGCGAGATCGAATTCATGGGCCGCAACATCAAGGGCCAGGGCGCCTGGGACCTGGTGAAGCAGGGCCTGGTGATGGTGCCCGAGGGGCGCGGCACCTTCACCCGCATGACCATCACCGAGAACCTTCAGATGGGCGCGTTCACGCGCACCGACAAGGAGATCGACGCCGACCTCGAGAAGGTCTTCGGCATCTTTCCGCGGCTGCGCGAGCGGCGCAACCAACTGGCCGGCACGATGAGCGGCGGCGAGCAGCAGATGCTCGCGATGGGGCGCGCACTGATGGCGCGGCCGAAGGTGCTGCTGATGGACGAGCCCTCGATGGGCCTGTCGCCGATCATGGTCGACAAGATCTTCGAGGTGGTCAACGACATCCACAGCCAGGGCACGACCGTGCTGCTGGTCGAGCAGAACGCCAGCCGCGCCCTGCAGCTCGCGACGCGCGGCTACGTGATGGAGTCGGGCGAGGTCACGATGAGCGGCGAGGCCAAGGCGCTGCTCAACGACCCGAAGGTGAGGGCGGCCTACCTGGGGGAGTGAGCAGCACTGCAGCTCAGTGCTCGTCGGCCTCGCTGGTGAACGAGTCGGCGTAGAAGGCCTCCGCCGGCAGGCCGCACCGGGCGACGAAGTCGCGCTGGGCGGCGTCGACCATCACCGGGGCGCCGCAGGCGTAGACCTCGTGTCCGCTCAGATCGGGCAGATCGGCCATGACTGTCTGGTGGACGAAGCCGGTGCGGCCCATCCAGGCATCCTCAGGGCGCGGCTCCGACAGCACCGGCACGTAGCGCAGATTCGGCAGGTCGGCGGCGGCCTGCAGCGCCCAGTCGTGCAGGTAGAGGTCGGCCTGGCTGCGGCAGCCCCAGTACAGCACCGTGTCGCGCGCGATGCCCTTGAACTGCATCTGTTCGATGATCGCCTTGATGGGGGCGAAGCCGGTGCCCGAGGCGAGCAGCACGATCGGCCGGGAAGAGTCCTCGCGCAGGAAGAAGCTGCCGAACGGGCCTTCCATGCGCAGGATGTCCTTCTCCTTCATCGCGCCGAACACGTGGTCGGTGAACTTGCCGCCGGGCATGTGGCGCAGATGCAGTTCCAGCCCGTCGGCTGCCCGGTGCGGTGCGTTGGCCATCGAGTAGCTGCGGCGCGCTCCGTCGCGCAGGATGAACTCGACGTACTGGCCGGCGTGGTACTTCAGCACCACATTGGCAGGCAGCTGCAGCTTCAGGATCGCGACATCGGGCGCGACCTTGTTCAGCGAGCCGACGCGGCAGGGCATCTTCTGCACCGCAAACTCGCCGGCACCGGCCACGGTGCGGGCCTCGATCAGCAGGTCGGTCTGCGGGGTGGCGCAGCAGGTCAGCAGCCAGCCGGCTTCCTCTTCGGCCACGCTCAACGCCTTGAGCTGGTGAGCGCCGTGGATCACCCGGCCGTCCAGCAGCCGGCTCTTGCACGAGCCGCAGGCGCCGTCACGGCAGCCATAGGGCAGGCCCACGCCGGCGCGGATGGCAGCTGGCAGCACCGCCTCGTCGCGGGCGACCTCGAAGCTGCGGCCACTGGGCTGCAACGTCACCTTGAAATTCATTTCGTTATCCTCGAACACGATTCGAACCAGACAGGATTGTGCCCGCCGTCCCCGGCGCGCCGCCGCTTCCCTCACCCATGCCCACACCCCCTCCCAGTCGTCCCGCCCGCTTCCGCAAGCCGCGCCTGTTGATCGTCGGCTGCGGCGACGTGGGGCAGCGCGTGCTCGCGCAGCTCGCCGGGCGTTACCGCGTGGTGGCGCTGACCTCGCAAACGTCGCGTGTGGAGACGCTGCGAGCGCTCGGTGCGCGCCCGTTGCTCGGCGACCTCGACTGGCCGGTGACGCTCGGGCGGCTCGGTGCGCTGGCCCCGCGGGTCTTGCACCTGGCGCCGCCGCCGGGCACCGGCGAAGGAGATCCGCGCACCGCGTCGCTGTTGCGGGCGCTGGCGCGCGGCGGCGTCACGCAGCGCATCGTCTACGGCAGCACCAGTGGCGTGTACGGCGACGCAGACGGCGCGCGCTTCGACGAGACGCGCGCGGTCGCGCCGGCCACCGCGCGGGCTCGGCGGCGTGTCGCGGCCGAGGCCCGGTTGCGCTGGCACGGTCGCGCCTTCGGCGTGCGGGTGACGCTGCTGCGCATCCCGGGGATCTATGCCACCGACCGACCCGGTGGCGCGCCGCGCGAACGCGTGGTGCGCGGCACGCCGGTGCTGGTGGCGGACGAGGACGTCTACACCAACCACATCCATGCGGATGATCTGGCCCGCAGTTGCATTGCGGCGCTGCACCGGGGCCGCCCGCAGCGGGTGGTCCATGCCAGTGACGACACCGAGATGAAGATGGGCGACTACTTCGATCTCGTGGCCGATCTGGCCGGCCTGCCGCGGCCGCTGCGCATCACGCGGGCGGCCGCGGGCGAGGCGATATCCCCGGCCGGGCTGAGCTTCATGAGCGAATCGCGGCGGCTGATCAACCGCCGCCTGCACGAGGAGTTGCGCGTCGCGCTGCGCTACCCGACGGTGCGCGAAGGATTGCGCGGTGGGTGAGGGCTCCGCTCAGATGCCGCGCGCGCGGCGCAAGGTCTGCGTGCGGTCGATGCTGTGTACGGGTACCGACTGCATCCGGCCTTCACGCAACACCTCGATCGTCAGGTCGCGTTCGGCGTTGCCGCCGTTCCAGAGCATCTTGTAGAAGGACTCGAGGCCTCCGACCGTCGCCCCGTCGAGTCGGCGGATCAGGTCGCCGGGTCGCAGCCCGGCCGTCTCGGCCGGGCTGTCGCGGCTCACGCGCATCACCCGCAGGCCGTCGTCCTGCTCGACGCAGTTCACACCCAGCCAGGCGCGCATGCTGGCGCGTGACAGGCCTCGCTCGCGCAACTCCGCGAAGACCGGCGGCAGCAGGTCGACCGGAACGAACATGTTGCCCGCACGCCGCGTGCCGTCGCCCTGCGCACTGGGCACGAGCAGCGAGCCGATGCCGATCAGTTCACCTTGCGCGTTGAAGAGCCCCGCACCGCTGTGGTCGGGGCGAGCCGGGCTGGTGAACAGCGCGCCGTCGATGTGGTACTCCCAGTAGCCGGAGAAACCGCGTCGCGAATCCAGTTGCGCGGCGCTCAGTGCCCCATCGTCGCCGCCGCTGACGAACAGCAGCGGGTCGCCCTCCGCAACCTTGTGGGCTTGCCCCATCTGCGCAGGCTCGATGCCCAGCGGCAGCACCGCCTGCACCAGGCCGAAGCCGGACGCCAGGTCGTAGCCCACCACACGGGCCGGCATGCGCTTGCCGCTGTCGAGCACCAGCTCGACCTCTTCCGCCTCGAGGATCAGGTAGCCGATCGTCAGCACCAGGCCGTCGCTGGCGATCACCACCCCGGAGCCGGCGCGGCGTTCCCCCAGCGTGTCGATCGTGCTGGCATCCTCGGTCGCGGTGCTCTGCACCCCGAGCACGGCGTCGCTGGCGCGCTTCAGTGCGAGACGCTGGCCGCCGTTCCCGGCGACCTCGCCTTCGCTTTCGGGGGGTGGGGCTGTCTGCGCAACGCCGGCGGCGAGGCTGAGAACGACGGCGAACGACAGGCGAAGCAGAAGGGCGGGTGCCATCGCGACCTCCACAAGGGGTGATCGCAGCATGAACCGCCGTCGAACCCGATGGGAACCTGAGGGCTTTGCGCCAGGCGAAAAACGGGAGCGAGAGCGAGGGCCCGGGCTTCGCGCCGGGGCCGACCTCAGTGCCGACCGAACGGGGCCTGGCCGCGCCAGTAGCGGATCATCAGCCAGCCCCCGGCCATTCCGCCCAGGTGGGCAAAGTGCGCGACTCCGCCGGTCGGGCTGATGAAGCCGAGCAACAGTTCCAGGCCGCCGAACACCATCACGAAGGTGCGCGCCTTCATCGGGATGGGCGGGAACAGCGGCATGATGGTGCGGTTCGGGAACAGCATTCCGAAGGCCAGCAGCAGGCCGAACAGGCCGCCCGAGGCCCCGACGGTCGGATAGGGCGAGTTGAGCAGCCAAGCCACCAGCAATTGCGCTGCCGCGGCAGCCAGCACGCTGGCGCCGTAGAACTGCACGAAGCGCTTCGTTCCCCACAGGCGCTCGAGCTCCGCGCCGAACATCCACAGGCCCAGCATGTTGAAGAACAAGTGGCCGATGCCGCCGTGCAGGAAGGCATAGCTCGCTACCTGCCAGGGCATGAAGCCACCGCCCAGGGGCCACAGCGCGAACAGCCGCGTGAACCACAGGCCGAGGAACTGGTCGAGGCAGAACACCGCGACGTTGATCAGGATCAGGGCCTGGGTGATCGGGGGCAATGGAGGCATGTGGCGCGGGCGGGTCGGCTGCAGCGCGGCTGCCGGTGCATGGGGGAGTGGTGCCTCGGGTCGGACTCGAACCGACACTCATTGCTGAACGGGATTTTGAGTCCCGCGCGTCTACCGATTTCGCCACCGAGGCACGGATGAGTCGCGGCGATTCTGCCACGGGGACTTTGGGCTGCTGCCACAATTGCCTCAGAAAGGTGCCCCGATGCCTCGTTATCTGACCGTTGAAGACACGATCGGCCGAACCCCGCTGGTTCGCCTGGTGCGCCTGCCGGGCGCCGAGAACGAGCGGCGCGGCAACGTGATCCTCGGCAAGCTCGAGGGCAACAACCCGGCGGGGTCGGTGAAGGACCGTCCGGCCATCAGCATGATCCGCCGCGCCGAGGAACGCGGCGAGATCAAGCCGGGCGACACCCTGATCGAGGCCACCTCGGGCAACACCGGCATCGCGCTGGCGATGGCAGCGGCCATCCGCGGCTACCGCATGCTGCTGATCATGCCGGAGGATCTGTCGATCGAGCGGGCGCAGTCGATGCGCGCCTTCGGAGCCGAACTGGTGCTGACACCCAAGGCCGGCGGCATGGAGTACGCGCGCGACCTGGCCGAGCGGCTGCAGCGCGAAGGCAAGGGCCGGGTGCTCGACCAGTTCGCCAATGCCGACAACCCGCGCGTCCACGTCGAGACCACCGGCCCGGAGATCTGGGACGACACCGAGGGGCAGATCACGCACTTCGTCAGCGCGATGGGCACCACCGGCACGATCACCGGCGTATCCACCTATCTGAAGTCGAAGAACCCCGGCGTGCGTATCATCGGCGCGCAGCCCAGCGAAGGCTCGCGGATCCCCGGCATCCGCAAGTGGCCCGAGGCCTACCTGCCGAAGATCTACGAGCCCAGCCGTGTCGACGAGACCATCAACGTCAGCCAGTCGGACGCCGAGGACATGGCACGGCGGCTGGCACGCGAAGAAGGTCTGTTCGCCGGCATTTCGGCGGCTGGGGCACTGTGGGCCGCGCTGGAGGTCGCCAGGACTGTCGAGAACGCGACCATCGTGTTCATCGTCTGCGACCGCGGCGACCGCTATCTGTCGACCGGGGTCTTCCCGGCCTGAGCCTTCGATGTCGCACGCGTTCCGGTTCTGTCCGAACTGTGCCAGCGCGCTCGAATGGATCGTCGCGGCCGAGGACGGCGGCGACAAGTCCCGGCTGCGTTGCCCCCAGTGCACCTGGACCCACTGGAACAACCCCACGCCGGTGCTGGCGGCGGTGCTGGAATGCGAGGATCGCGACGGCCGCCTGCTGCTGGCGCGCAACGCGGCCTGGGCGGGCAGGAACTTCGGTCTGATCACCGGTTTCATGGAGGCCGGCGAGACCCCGCAGGAGGGTATCGCGCGCGAGGTGCTGGAAGAGACCGCGCTGGTTGCCAGCAGCGTCGAGCTGATCGGTGTCTATGATTTTCAGCGGATGAACCAGCTCATCGTGGCCTACCACGTGAGGGCGCAGGGTGAGATCGTGCTGTCGCCGGAACTGGTCGAGTACCGCCTGTTCGAGCCGGCCGAGGTGAAGTGCTGGACCGCCGGCACCGGGTATGCACTGGCCGACTGGCAGCGCGCCCGCGGCATCGAGCCGCAGTGGATCGAATGGGGCCGCGCGTCGGCCTAGAATCGTTGCAACGGGGGATATCGATGGAAGCGAACAAGGAACTCGACACACGGGGGCTGAACTGCCCTCTGCCGATCCTGAAGGCGAAGAAGGCACTGGCCGACATGAGCAGCGGTCAGACGCTGAAGGTCGTCGCTACCGACCCCGGCTCGGTGCGCGACTTCCAGGCCTTCGCCCGCCAGACCGGCAATGAACTGGTCGACCAGCAGACGGCCGGTGAGGAGTTCATCCACTGGTTGCGCCGGCGCTGACGTCGGCGGACAAGTGATGAGAAAAGCCGCCCTCGGGCGGCTTTTTCGCGAACGGGGGCGCCGTTCCGGGTCAGAGCGCCAGCGTCTTCAGGTACTCGCGCACGCTGGCACCGATCTGCGGATGGGCCATGCCCAGCTCGATGTTGGCTTGCAGGAAGCCTTCCTTGCTGCCGCAATCGTAGCGCTTGCCCTCGTAGGTGTAGGCGAACACCTTCTGGCGGCGCAGCAGGCCGGCAATGCCGTCGGTCAGCTGGATCTCGCCACCCACGCCGCGCGGCTGGCTGCGGATCTCGGTGAAGACGTCCGGCATCAGGATGTAGCGTCCGGCCACGCCGAGGCGTGACGGCGCGTCGGCCGGAGCCGGCTTCTCGACGATGCGGGACACGTCCATCATGCGGTCGTTCACCGGCGTGCCGGCAACGATGCCGTAGCGGCGGGTCTGGTCCTCGGGCACCTCCTGCACCGCGAGGATCGAGGCGCGCCACTCGTCGAACTGCTCGACCATCTGCGTCAGGATGGGCTTCTCGCCGACCATCAGGTCGTCGGCCAGCAGGACCGCGAAGGGTTCATTGCGCACCAGCCGCTCGGCGCACAGCACCGCATGCCCCAGGCCCAGCATCTTGGACTGGCGCACGTAGACGCATTCCATGTCGTCGGGCTTGACCTGGCGGACCAATTCCAGCAGTTCGGCCTTGCCGGCGGCCTCGAGCTCCATCTCGAGCTCGTACGCCATGTCGAAGTGATCCTCGATCGGGCGCTTGCTGCGTCCTGTCACGAAAATCATCTCGCGGATGCCGGCGGCGTAGGCCTCCTCGACGGCATACTGGATCAGGGGCTTGTCGACGACCGGCAGCATTTCCTTGGGCTGCGCCTTGGTGGCCGGCAGGAATCGGGTGCCGAGGCCGGCCACGGGGAAGATCGCCTTGTTGATCAGCATGTACTTACAATCGTGAGAGAAGTTCGAATCATTCTGTCATGCAGCTTCTGTCACGCGCTCCCCTGGTCAAGTGGGCTTGTGAACTTATGTCACGGTCCGGCTTGAGTCATCATCGGCCGCCATGGATCTGCTGATTGTCGAACCGATCGAAAGCGAGGTACTGAGCTGGTTGCAGGCTCGGCACCGGGTGCGCTATGCGCCCGAACTGGCGCGCGATGCGCGCGCTTTCCGCCAGACGCTGTTCAACGTGCGCGCCGCGGTGCTGCCGCCGCAGCTGCGGATCGATTCCGAGGCGCTGTCGTTCGCTCCCTTGCTGCGTGCCGTGGCACGCGTCGAGCCCGGACTGGAGAACATCGATGTCGATGCCTGCTCGCGCGCGGGCGTCGAGTTGGTGCGGGGCGCAGCCGCCACGGCGCCGGCCGAGGCCGAGTTCATGATCGGCGCGCTGATCACCCTGCTGCGCCCGGGCGCCGGTGGCGGCCGGGTCACGACCGGCCGCGAACTGGCCTCGGTGACGGTCGGTCTGGTGGGCTTGGCGCCGGCGGCGCGCTCGCTTTCGGCCATGCTCAGCGGCTTCGGCACGCGGCTGGTCGGCTACGACCCGACCTTGCACGCGAGCGACATTCTCTGGGGCCGCTGGCGCATCGAGGCAATGGGTTTGCGCGAGCTGCTCGAGACAGCCGACGCCGTCTGCGTGCAATTGCCCTACTACAGCCGTTATCAGGGCCTGTTCGGCGAGCGCTACCTGCCGCAGTGCAAGCCGGGGCAGGTGCTGGTCAGCACCTCGCATTCGGCGCTGTTCGACGAGGCCTCATTGGCAATGGCGCTGCGCAGCGGCCGCATCGCGAGCGCCTGGCTCGACAGCGTGGAGCCCGGGCTGCTCGATCCGGGCCGGCCGCTGAACGGCGCACCCAACCTGCACACGACCTCGCGGCTGGCCGGCTACACGCAGGAGTCGCGCGTCCGGAGCGTCTGGGCTGTGGCCCAGCGGCTCGACGAGATTCTCAGCCAGACCCCGCCGTTGGCACGCGAACTTCGCGTGGCGGTGTCGCCGCCGCACGGCCCGGTGTCGGGTCCGGCGCCGCTGAGTGCGCAGCCCGATGACCTGCCGACAGACGGTGCCGTCGTCGTCGAGGACGACGAAGACGATCTCGATCCGCCGCGGCCCCCGCTGTCGGCCGAGGCCGACGAAGCCCGGCTCAGCCCAAGCGCGAGCGCTGAGCCCGCAAGCGATCCAGCGTCGCGCTGAAATCGGCGAGGCGCTGTCGCTCCTGCGCCACCACGGCAGCCGGGGCGCGGGCGACGAAGCTCTCGTTGCCGAGCTTGATTTCAGCCTTGACGATCTCGCCTTCGAGCCGCGCCACTTCCTTGGACAAACGCTCGCGCTCGGCCTCCACATCGATCTCCACATGCAGCGCCAGTCGCGCATCGCCGTGCACCGATACCGGCGCGGCGGTGGTGGCCTGCACGAAGCCGGCTTCCGAGTCGATCACGCGCACGTCGCTGAGCTTGGCCAGGGCCTTCAGCAACGGTGTCGCTTGCGCCATGAAGCCAGCGTCGCCAAAACTCAGCAGCGGCACGCGCTCGGCCGGTGAGAGGCTCATCTCCGAGCGCAGGTTGCGGCAGGCGCCGACCAGCGCCTTCAGCTTCGCTACCCAGGCGTCGGCCTGGGCGTCGATGCGGTCCAGTTGCGGCTGCGGGTAGCGCGCCGTCGCGATCGACTCATCGCTGCCGGCGACCTTGCGCTGCGCGACCGGTGCGACGGCCTGCCACAACTCCTCGGTGATGAAGGGCGTCAACGGATGCAAGAGGCGCAGCACTGTCTCGAGCACGCGGATCAACGTGCGGCGGGTAGCGCGCTTGATCGCGTCGTCACCGGTCGCGATCTGCACCTTGGCAATCTCGAGATACCAGTCGCAGTACTCGTCCCAGACGAAGCTGTAGACGGCGTTCGCCACGTTGTCGAGCCGGTATTCGGCAAAGCCCTTCTGCACCGCCGCCTCGACACGCTGCAGCTCGCTGGTGATCCAACGGTCTGCGTTCGAGAAATCCAGGTAGCCGCCCGGCACGCACTGCTCGGCCGTGTGGTCGGCGAAGCCGCAATCATGGCCTTCGCAGTTCATCAGCACGAAGCGCGTCGCGTTCCAGAGCTTGTTGCAGAAATTGCGATAGCCCTCGCAGCGCTTGGTGTCGAAATTGATGTTGCGGCCCAGACTCGCGTAGCTGGCCATCGTGAAGCGCAGCGCGTCGGCGCCGTAGGCGGGCATGCCCTCGGGAAATTCCTTCTTCACGCGCGCGGCGACCTTCGGCGCGGTCTCGGGCTTGCGCAGGCCGGTGGTGCTCTTCTTCACCAGCGTGTCGAGGTCCACGCCCTGGATCAGGTCCACCGGGTCGAGCACGTTCCCTTCGGACTTGCTCATCTTCTTGCCTTCGCCGTCGCGCACCATGCCGTGGATGTAGACGGTGCGGAACGGCACGCGGCCGGTGAAGTGAGTCGTCATCATGATCATCCGGGCGACCCAGAAGAAGATGATCTCGTAGCCGGTGACCAGCACGCTCGAGGGCAGGAAGAGCTCGAGCTCCTTCGTCTGCCGCGGCCAGCCCAGCGACGAGAACGGCACCAGCGCCGACGAGTACCAGGTGTCGAGCACGTCCTCGTCGCGCGTCAGCGTGCCGTCGTAGCCGGCCGCACGCGCCTTGGCCCGCGCCTCGTCCTCGCTGCGCGCGACGAACAGCTCACCGCCGCTGCCGTACCAGGCCGGGATCTGGTGGCCCCACCAGAGCTGGCGCGAGATGCACCAGTCCTGGATGTTCTTCATCCACTGGTCGTAGGTGTTGACCCAGTTCTCGGGCACGAACTTCACTTCGCCCGAGGCGACCGCATCGATCGCCTTCTGCGCGATGCTCCTGCCGTCCGGGCCCGGCTTGCTGACGGCGACGAACCACTGGTCGGTCAGCATCGGCTCGACCACCTGACCGGTGCGCGCGCAGCGCGGCACCATCAGCTTGTGCTTCTTCACCTCGACCAGGAGGCCCTGGGCCTCGAGGTCGGCGACGACCTTCTTGCGCGCCACGAAGCGGTCCAGCCCGCGATACGCCTCGGGCGCCGCATCGTTGACCTTCGCGTCCAGCGTCAGGATGCCGATCACCGGCAGCCCGTGGCGCTGGCCGACCGCGTAGTCGTTGAAGTCGTGTGCCGGCGTGACCTTGACCACACCGGTGCCGAAGGCGCGGTCGACGTAGTCGTCGGCGATCACCGGGACCGTGCGGTTGCACAGCGGCAGCGCCACCTGCTTGCCGATCAGCGCCGCGTAGCGCTCGTCCTCGGGGTGCACCATCACCGCGGTGTCGCCCAGCATCGTCTCCGGCCGCGTCGTGGCCACGACGAGCGAGCCGCTCCCGTCGGCCAGCGGGTAGCGGATGTGCCACAGGAAGCCGTCTTCCTCCTCGCTCTCCACCTCCAGGTCCGAGACCGCCGACTTCAGCACCGGGTCCCAGTTCACCAGCCGCTTGCCGCGGTAGATCAGGCCCTGCTCGTAGAGCTGCACGAAGGTGTCCGTCACCACCGGCGACAGCTTCTCGTCCATGGTGAAGTACTCGTGCTGCCAGTCCACGCTGGCGCCGACCCGGCGCATCTGCTGCGTGATCGTCGAGCCCGAGTGCTCCTTCCACTCCCACACCTTGGCGACGAAGTTCTTGCGGCCCAGGTCGTGACGGCTCTGCCCCTGCTGTTCCAGCTGGCGCTCGACGACGATCTGCGTCGCGATGCCGGCGTGGTCGGTGCCCGGCACCCACAGCGTGTTCGCGCCCTGCATGCGGTGGTAGCGCGTCAGCGCGTCCATGATGGTCTGGTTGAACGCATGCCCCATGTGCAGCACGCCGGTCACGTTGGGCGGCGGCAACTGGATGGCGAACGAGGGCTTTGCGGCGTCGAGCGTCGGCACGAACAGGCCGCGCTGCTCCCAGACGGGAGCCCACTTGGCCTCGATCGGGCCGGGTTCGAAGGATTTCGCGAGTTCGGTCATGGCAGGCCTGGAAGGAAAACGGCGCCCATGGGGCGCCGTTTCCGCTGGGTCGAAGCCCGCATTCTACGAGGCAGCCCGACGGGGCCGCGCCGCGGCGGGACGACCGCGCGTCACTTGGGCAGGCGGCCGATCTCGATCAGCTCCGCGTGGGCCTCGTGCAGCTTGCCGGTCACCGCATCGACCTCGACGCGAATGTCGTCGCCGTTCGCCAACTCGATGTCGAACTCGTAGACCGGCGTCCCGTCGGCCTCGATTTCGTACTCGACACGCTCGACCTTGCCCGGGTGCTTGGCCAGCGCGATCTTGGTAGCGTCGGCCTCGCTGATCTTGGCCTTGTCCTTGAAGCCGGCCTCGTCGGCCGACTTGAAGCGCTGCTCGCTCTCGACGATCTTGCCGGTGGCGCCGCTGCATTCGACGTCCCAGAGCTTGCCGTCCTTGCCGTCGACCTCGATCTCCCACACCGGCTTGCCGTCCTCCGGCTTCAGCACGACCTGCAGCACGGTGCCCGGGTGCTTGGCCAGCACCGTCGGGATGCATTTCTCGATGCCGACGCTGACCTTGGGGATCTTCGGCACCGCGGCCGCGCCGGCGCTCCAGAAGGCAAGAACCGAGATCGCAGCGACGAGCGGGAGTGCCTCGTGCAGCGTACGGCGACGCGTTGTTCGATGCAGATGCATGGTGGACCTTTCTGATGCGGGAGAGGGGCAGACTGGAAAGCGAATCAGGACGTCGGGGACAAGCAGCGGATCGCGCTGTGTGCAACAGGATTTTCTCCCGACCTGCAGGTTTGAACGCCTGTTCGATCGAAAGCGGTGCGTGGCTGCGCAACACTCCCTGCGTCGCGTCGAACGCGTCGCTTGAACGCCCCTCCAAGTCCTTGGCCCGATGTCCGACTGGCTCGATCCCCTGCTGACGCGCACCGACGATCCGGCTGGCGGTGGCCCCGCCACTGCCAGTGACAAGCGCACGCTGATCGTCGAGGCCGCGCTCGACGTGCTGCTGGCCGACGGCATCGGGAAGCTGTCGATGCGGCGCGTGGCCCGGGAAGCCGGTGTGGCGCTCGGACTGGCGCATTACTACTTCGAGTCGAAGGGCGAACTGATCGCGGCCTTGGTCGGCGCCGGCGCGCGTCGCCTGCGCGCGGAAGACCCGCCACTGCAGACCGGCGACGATTCAGACGCCGGGCCCTGGTTCGGGCGAGCCGGGCGGCTCGTCACCTCGGATCGGATCCGCCTGTCCGCCGACATCGACAGCGCTGCCTTGCGCGACCCGGTGGTGGCGGAGGCCGCCGCGCAGCGTCACAGCGACGCGGAATCCGAAATGGGCCGTCAACTGGCCTCGGTCGCCGCCGCGGCGGCGACCGAGCTCGACGATCTGTCCTCGCTGAGCGCGGTGGTCGCCGCCGCGCTCGACGGCCTGGCCGTCCGTGCCCTGATCGATCCGTCGTTCGATCTGGCTGCAGCGCATGCCGCGCTGCAGCGCCTGCTGCAGGCACGTCTGGCCGCGCAGGGTGTCGCGTCGAGATTGCGGACGGCGGCGGCCTTGTAGCGCGGCACGCACTCGTCGCCTCAGCGCGCGGCGCATGCCTCCAGCGCAATGCCACGCAGCCGCGCCTCGCGATCCACCCACCACGCCATGCCCTGCAGACGTTCCGGCTTGGCGCCATCGGGGATACGGAGTGCTCGCCACTGCGTCGAGCGCCGGCCGTCCGCGTCCAGCACCAGCGGGCCGGCCACGCTGCGCACCAGGCGCCGCGCGACCGGGCTGCCGTCGCTGCCGGCCGGGATGTTCTCGATCAGGGCCAGATAGACCTCGGCGCCCTCGGGGGGCTTGCCGCTGGCCTGAAGTTGCAGGCCCAGGTAGCCGTTCCAGGCGGGGCCGCCGCCCACCGTCAGGCGCACGGTCGGTCGCCTGGCGAGCGGCCAGCGGAATTCTCGCGTGTCGTCGGCCGAGGGGAGGGCCGCCAGCGCCTGCCGGCGGGCACCGGCCTCGGGCAGGGCGCCCGCGGCCAGCGGGGCGTCGGCCCCGGCGGCGCCGGGCTCGATCCAGTCCAGCACCCAGGTCGAGCGCGGCAGCGGGCGCGCAGCGGCGCCGGACCAGCAGGTTTCGCAGTCGGACGACATCAGCCGCTCGATGACCTCGCGCGGCGCGCTGCAGGGCGGCGCAGCCGCGTGAGCGAGCGCGGTGAGCAGCGTGGCGCCGGCTGCGGTCAGGAGGGGGAGGCGCAAGGCTCAGCCATGCCGCCGCGCACGTGCGGCATCGAGGAACTCGCGCAGGATCGGCCGGCCGTCGAGCTGATCGGGATGGAACTGGCGCTGCGCCATGAACTCCGGGTGCCATTGCATGCCGAACACATAGCTCGGTCCGCGCCAGCGCACCGCCTCGATCAGGCCGTCGGGGACCGCGACCGCCTCGATGTTCAGTTCGCGGCCCAGGTCCTTGATCGCCTGGTGGTGGATGGAGTTGATCTCGGCCCGGTGCGTGCCCGGATAGAGCCCGGCGAGTCGGCTGCCCTGCACCAGGCTGACCTCGTGGAACTGGTTGTCGTAGCGGGCATCGTCGACGTGGGCGATGGCGGTAGGCACCTGGGTCGAGATGTCCTGGTAGAGCGTGCCGCCGAAGGCGACGTTGATCAACTGGCAGCCGCGGCAGATGCCGATCACCGGCTTGCCGGCCGCGACGAAGGCATTGAACAGCTCGATCTCGTAGCGGTCGCGCACCCGGTCGCCGGCCCAGGCGGGCGCCAGCGGGGTCTCGCCGTAGCTCTCGGGGGCCACGTCGGCGCCGCCCTGCAGGACCAGGCCGTCGAGCCGCTCCGCATAATTGGCCAGGCTCACCTCGCTGGGCTGCAGCAGCCCCTCGCGCTCGACGGGCGGGATCATCAGCGCCAGTGCGTCGGGCTGCAGCACCCAGTGCGCCACCGATTGCTCCAGGTAGTGCAGGGTCCGGGTGAAGATGCCGCCGATGTCGGCCACCGGCGTGATCGGATGGTAGATGCGCGCGGAGATGCCGATGAGCAGCGCGTCGGACATGGCGAGAGCGGTCGAGGTGACGATGGTGTCGAGGATACCCTTGGACCTGCGCGCGGCTCCATAGAATCCCCGGATGAATGTGTCAGTTGAAAACGATCGTGCGCCCCGGGGTGAATCGGCTGGCCTGCTGCGCCATCTGAACCCGGAGCAACTCGCTGCGGTCACGCTGCCGGCGGGCAATGCGCTGATCCTCGCGGGCGCCGGTTCCGGCAAGACGCGGGTGCTGACGACCCGCATCGCCTGGCTGGTGCAGACGGGCCAGGTCTCGCCGGCCGGCGTGATGGCGGTGACCTTCACCAACAAGGCCGCGAAGGAGATGCTCACGCGGCTCTCCACGCTGCTGCCGGTGAACCCGCGCGGCATGTGGATCGGCACCTTCCACGGCCTGTGCAACCGCTTCCTGCGCGCGCACTGGAAGCTGGCGGGCCTGCCTCAGGGTTTCCAGATCCTCGATGCGCAGGACAGCGTCTCGGCGGTCAAACGCATCGTCAAGGCGATGAAGCTCGACGAGGAGCGCTACATCCCCAAGCAGTGCGCCTGGTTCATCGCTGGCGCCAAGGAAGACGGCCTGCGTCCGAAGGACGTCGAGGTGCGCGACGAGCTCACCCGCACCCAGCAGGCCATCTACCAGGCCTACGAGGACCAGTGCCAGCGCGAGGGCGTGGTCGACTTCGCCGAGCTGATGCTGCGCACCTACGAGCTGATGCGCGACCACGCCGAGCTGCGCCAGCACTACCAGCGGCGCTTCCGCCACATCCTGGTCGACGAGTTCCAGGACACCAACCGCCTGCAGTACGCGTGGCTGAAGATGTTCGCAGGCACCGACAACAACGTGCTCGCCGTCGGCGACGACGACCAGAGCATCTACGCCTTCCGCGGCGCGCGCGTCGGCAACATGGCCGACTTCGAGCGCGAGTTCCACGTGCAGCAGGTCGTCAAGCTCGAGCGCAACTACCGCAGCTTCGGCAACATCCTCGACAGCGCCAACGCGCTGATCGCACACAACTCGCGCCGCCTGGGCAAGAATCTGCGCACCGAGGCCGGCCCCGGCGAGCCGGTGCGCGTGTTCGAGGCCACCAGCGACTTCGCCGAGGCGCAGTGGTTCCTCGACGAGGCGCGCCAGCTGCAGCGCGACGGCTCGCCGCGCAGCGAGATCGCGGTGCTCTACCGCAGCAACGCGCAGAGCCGCGTGATCGAGAGCGCGCTGTTCAACGCCGGCGTGCCCTACCGCGTCTACGGCGGCCTGCGCTTCTTCGAGCGTGCCGAGATCAAGCACGCGCTGGCCTACCTGCGGCTGATCGAGAACCCGAACGACGACACCAGCTTCCTGCGTGTCGTCAACTTCCCCACGCGCGGCATCGGCGCACGCACGATGGAGCTGCTGCAGGACGCCGCGCGCAGCAGCGGCCGCAGCCTCTGGCAGGGCGTCGGTGCGATCGCCGGCAAGGGCGGCTCGAACCTCGGGGCCTTCACTGCATTGGTCGATGCGATGCGCGACGCGACGCGCGGCCTCACGCTGCGCGAGATCATCGAGCACGTGGTGCAGGCTTCCGGCCTGGCCGACTTCTACCGCAACGAGAAGGAAGGCGCCGAGCGGCTGGAGAACCTGGATGAACTGGTCAACGCCGCCGAGGCCTTCGTCACGCAGGAGGGTTTCGGCAAGGACGCGGTGGCGCTGCCGGTCGACGAGCAGGCCGGCCGCATCGCCGAGGGACTGCCGGCCGCGGTGGCGTTGGTCGACACCCAGCCCGATGCCGAGACGGGCGAGATCATGAGCCCGCTCGCGGCCTTCCTCACCCACGCCGCGCTCGAGGCCGGCGACAACCAGGCGCAGGCCGGCCAGGACGCTGTTCAACTGATGACGGTGCACGCCGCCAAGGGCCTGGAGTTCGACCAGGTCTTCATCACCGGCCTGGAAGAAGGACTGTTCCCGCACGAGAACGCGGCCGCCGACCTCGACGGGCTGGAGGAAGAGCGGCGCCTGATGTACGTCGCCATCACGCGCGCCCGCAAGCGGCTCTACCTGAGCTTCAGCCAGACCCGCATGCTGCACGGTCAGACCCGCTACAACCTGAAGAGCCGCTTCTTCGATGAACTGCCCGAGACCGCGCTGAAGTGGCTGACGCCGAAGCTGCAAGGCTTCGGCTCGGGCTACGCACGCGACTACCAGGCCGCGTGGCAGCGCGGTTCGGGGCTGGGCTCGATGGTGGGCGCGGGTCGGGTCGCGGCGGCACCGGCAGCGTTCGAAGCTCAGGCGCGCAGCACGCCGAACGGGCTGCGGTCCGGCCAGGGCGTGTTCCACACCAAGTTCGGCGAGGGCGTGATCGTCACGCTCGAGGGCGTCGGCGCCGATGCCCGCGCCCAGGTCAACTTCGGCCGCCACGGCATGAAGTGGCTGGCGCTCAGCGTCGCGAAGCTGACACCGGTCGACTGAGAACGCGGCGCGCGCGCAACACCGCCGCCCGCTCGGCGCTCCGTGCTGGTGCGTTGTGGTCCCTGCTGAGACAGCCGGGAACAACTTGTAAGCAAATGCTGCGCTGCTCACAAAGGTTTGTCCTTGCTTGTTCGCGGCGGGGGTGATCCGAACACTGCCGCCACCACTCGTCGTTGGCAGTCAGGGGTGGTGCGCCGGCCGGCGGCGGGCGCTTCTTCTCTCCATACCGATACCTAGACTTGAGGAGACTCACCATGCCCTTGCTCATTGCCCTGGCGATTTCGATCGGCGTTCTGGCCGTGGTCGCGACCTTCCTGTTCCTCGGCCCGCTGGCGGCCTTCGGCGTCCAGATCTGGCAGGCCTTCGTGGCCTGGGCCTGCTACTTCCACTGCGGTGGCAAGCCCGCTTCGGCGCGGACCACCATCGTCTGCATGTCCTTCGGCGTCGTCGTCGGGGCGCTGTCGGTCATGCTGGCCGGGCAACTGGGCTCGCTCGGGTCGCTCGCCGCACCGGTGGCGGTGGGCATCGGTGCGGCGGTGATCGTGCTGGCCGCGCACATCGGTCTGCTCGCCACGATCCCGGCCTGCGTCTACGGCTTCGCGTGCGTGGCCGGGCTGATCCTGCTGAAGAGCGTGGCGCCGATCGACGCGATCGTGCCGTCCATCGTGTCGATCGCGATCGGCGCGGGCTTCGGCTGGGCCTCCGAGGCGCTGGCCGGCATGCTGACCAAGAAGGCCGCTCCCGCGGTGGTCTGACCCACGACAGCGCAGAGCGCCCCGGCCGTCCCTGACGGCCGGGGCGCTCTTGCACTGCCGTCTTCGTGACAGGCGCGACACCGATCTGTCACCGCGCTTTCATGTCCCGTGCCTAACGTCTGCGGCTTCTAGGTGTGCCCATCCCGGCCCACCCCGTCCCCCAGCAGTCGCAAGGAACGCAGACATGAATCAGCGAGTCAATCTCCCCCTGCTCGGCATCGAAGGCGATGACGAGAACAGCAATGCCAGCGGCAACGCCGATTTCATGGCCGTGCTCGACGCCCGGCTGAGCCGGCGTTCCGTGCTGCGCGGCGGGGTGGGCACCGCAGCGGCCGTGGTGCTGGGCGGGATGGGCGTCAGCGCCTGCGGAGGCGGGGACGACGACGACGCGCCGGCGACCAACCCCCCGGTCGACAAGCTCGGCTTCACCGCGGTGGCCAAGAGCACCGCCGACGCCGTGAGCGTGCCCGCGGGCTACACCGCCGCCGTGATCTATGCGCTCGGCGATCCGCTGACGGCCGGCACTCCGGCCTATGCCAACGACGGCAGCGACACCGACTTCGACAACCGCGCCGGCGATCACCACGACGGCATGGAGTACTTCGGGCTCAACGCCGCCGGCACTGCGCGCGATGCGAACGGCTCCGAGCGCGGCCTGCTGGCGATGAACCACGAGGCGCTGAGCGACAACTATCTGCACGTGAACGGCAGCTCGGCGCGCCCGCGGCCGGCCTCGGAATCCGACAAGGAGATCCCCGCCCACGGCGTCTCGGTGGTCGAGGTCCGCAAGACCGGCAGCGCCTGGTCCTACGTCCAGGACTCGGCCTACAACCGCCGCGTCACGCCGCTCACGCCGGTCGAGCTGTCGGGCGCGGTGCGCGGCAACGCGCTCGCGAAGACCCTGTACTCGACCACCGGCAATGGCGCCCGCGGCACCATCAACAACTGCGGCACCGGCTACACGCCCTGGGGCACGCTGCTGACGGGCGAAGAGAACTTCGAAGGCTACTTCACACGCTCCGCGACCGACGACGCGGCCCGCGGCGACAAGAGCGTCACCGCGCTCAATCGCTACAAACGCAAGCAGGGTGCTGCGAGCCGCCACGGCTGGGAAACCAGCGGCGCGGACGACAAGTACCAGCGTTGGGACATCAGCAAGCTCGGGGCCTCGGCCGACGGCAGCGACGACTACCGCAACGAGCTCAACACCTTCGGCTACATCGTCGAGATCGATCCCTACGACAAGATCGCGGCCGTCAAGAAGCGCACGACGATGGGCCGCTTCGCCCACGAGAGCGCGGCCTTCGGCAGGGCGGTCGCCGGCAAGCCGCTGGCCGTCTACATGGGCGACGACTCGCGCGGCGAGTACATCTACAAGTTCGTGTCGGCCACCAACTGGGATGCCGCCGATGCGGAACCCTCGAACCGCATTGCCGCGGGCGACAAGTATCTCGACAGCGGCACGCTCTACGTCGCGAAGTTCAATGCCGACGGCAGCGGCGACTGGGTCGAACTGAGCTTCGACAACCTCGACGTGAAGAACTACGCCGGCTATGCCTTCGCCGACGCCGGCGACGTGGCGATCCACTCGCGGCTGGCCGGCGATGCCGTCGGTGCGACCTCGATGGACCGCCCCGAGTGGTGCGCGGTGCACCCGACGACCGGCGAGATCTACTACACGCTCACGAACAACAGCGTGCGCAAGCTCGAACCGGCGGCGCCGGCGGTCGGCGCCGCGCCGGATTCCATCCAGCGCGCGCTCGACGCGGCCAACCCGCGCAGCTACAAGGACTCCTACGGCGGCGCGCCGGAAGGCTCGGCCGGCAACATCAACGGCCACATCATCCGCATGAAAGAGGACGGCGGCGAGCCGTCGGCGACCGGCTTCACCTGGGACGTCTACCTGTTCGGTGCGCAGTCCGACGCCGACACGTCCAAGATCAACCTGTCCTCGCTCACCGCGGACCAGGACTTCTCCAGCCCCGACGGCCTGTGGTTCAGCCGCTCGACCGGCCTGTGCTGGATCCAGACCGATGACGGTGCCTACACCGATGTGAGCAACTGCATGATGTTGCTCGGCGTGCCGGGCCAGGTGGGCGACGGCGTGAAGACCACGCTCAGCTACACCTTGGCCGACACCACCACGCTCACGGTCGACACCTATGTCGGCAAGAAGCCGACGGCCGACACGCTCAAGCGCTTCCTGGTCGGCCCGAAGGACTGCGAGCTGACCGGCTGCACCGAGACGCCCGACGGCAAGACCGTGTTCGCCAACATCCAGCACCCCGGCGAGACGATTTCCGCCGCGACCATCGGCAACCCGGCGGGCTATGTGAGCCACTGGCCCGGCAACGCCGGCTACCAGGCGACCGCGGGCAACACGAGCTCGCGGCCGCGCTCGGCCACGCTGGCGATCACCAAGGACGACGGAGGCCGCGTCGGGGCCTGAGGCCCTGGACGGCGCCCGGTCGGCGGATGCCGGGCGGGCTTTCGAGGCCGGCGCTTGCGCCGGCCTTTTTCATGCCGTCTTCGCTTCGCCCTCGCTGCTGTCGGGGCCGTCGCTGAGGTCGAAGGCGTCGACGAAGCTGAAGTACAGCGAGGCGTAGAAGATGGTCGACACCAGCATCGTGAGCGGCAGCACCGCCAAACCCATCACCTGCTGCAATCCCAGCATCGCGGTGACGACCTGCAACAGCGTCACGAACAGCATCGTCAGGCCGAACCAGGCCAGCCCATAGACGGCAAAGGCGCCGCGGCTGCGCCAGCACGCCACGATGCTGGCGAACAGCGCCTTGTTCACCGGCATGCGGCCCCAGCACACCAGGGCCGGCGCATGCCAGAAGGCCAGCGACAGCAGCGCCATCAGCGCCAGGCGCAGCAGCACGCTCCACGGCAGCAGCGGGTCTTCGAGCGCCGCCTCGGCGGTGGTCTCCTCCGAGGCGATGGCCTCGATGGCCGCTGCGAAGCGGCCGCCATCGAGCACATGCGACAACAGCACGACGGCGATCGCCGCGGCCGCGTAGGCTGCGCCGAGCTGCAGCAGGCGGTTGCGGTTCAGCGGGTCGCGCAGCGGCAGCAGCGCCAGCTGTGGCGTGGCAACGCGGCCGGCCAGCACCTCGCGGGTGGCGAGCAGGAAGGCGACGGTGGCCACCGGCATCAGCGACAGGGCCAGCACCGGCCCGACGGCCGGCAACTGCAGCAGCACGAACACCACCAGGCCGAACAGCGCGAACAGCGCCGCGAATGCCAGCGGCTGGCGGAAGAACACGGTGAAACCGGCGCGCACCCACAGCAGGCCCTGGCGGGCGCGAACAGTCTTGAGTTTCATCGGGTGGGGGTTCTCAGCGGCCCGCCGGGTGCCACGGTGTCGCGATGCGCTCGCGCAGCACGCGCTCGAAGTGGGTGGGGTCATGCGGTACCAGCATGCTGGCCTCGCGCGGCAGGTGCACGTCCCACAGTCGCGAGATCCAGAAGCGCAGCGCCGCGGCGCGCAGCAGGGCGGGCAGCAGCCGCAGTTCGTCGCCGGTGAGCGGGCGCACCGTGGCGTAGGCCGTCACGAAGGCTGCAGCCCGGTCTTCCAGCAGCCGGCCGCTCTCGAGATCGATGCACCAGTCGTTCAGGCAGACGGCGATGTCGAAGGCGAGGCGGTCGACGCCGGCGAAGTAGAAATCGAAGAAGCCGGTGAGCCGCGAGCGCCCCTCGGCGTCCTCGTCGAACATCACATTGTCGCGGAACAGATCGGCGTGGACCGGCCCGCGCGGCAGCGCGGCGTCGGAGGCCGACGCGGAGACGCTGTGCTGGAACGCCAACTCGTCCTCCAGCAGCGCGCGCTGCGGCGGCGCGAGGAAGGGCAGGATCTGCGGCACCGTCTCGTCCCACCAGGCCAGGCCCCGCAGGTTGGGCTGGTGGTGCGGGTAGTCGCGTCCGGCCTCGTGCATGCGGGCCAGCATCGCGCCGACCTGCTGGCAATGCGCCGCGCTGGGGGCCAGCACGTGGCCGCCGCGCAGGCGCTCCACGATGGCGGCCGGCTTGCCATACAGCGCATGGAGGATCTCGCCGCCGGCATCGGCCTGCGGCATCGGCACCAGGATGCCGCGTCCGGCCAGGTGCTTCATCAGGTGCAGGTAGAACGGCAGCTGTTCGAAGCTCAGGCGCTCGAACAGCGTCAGCACGTACTCGCCGCGCTCGGCGGTGAGGAAGTAGTTGGTGTTCTCGATCCCGGCCTTGATGGGCTTGAGCGCCTTCAACGGCCCGAGGCCGACCTTGTGCGCCAGGGCCGCGGCTTCGTCGAAGCCGACTTCGGTGAAGACCGCCATCGCTGGCGGCCTAGGGCCTGTTAACGCTATGGGAGGGCTTGCGCCGAGGCCCGGCGGGCCAGGGGGCGAGGCGCGGCCGAGGCCGTGTGCCCGTGGCACACAACGAGGCCGCAACGTCGCCCCGTGGCCTGCCCGGCCCCGGTCCGAAGGGTGATCCCAGGAAGCGGGCGCCCTCTGCGTTGCAAATGCTCGCCGTAGCCCAAGCTACGGCTGTGCCTTGCGCCTTGATGGCGCCCGCTTCCTGGGTCACGCAAGCCCTCCCATAGCGCTAACAGGCCCTAGAAGGTGAGGACGCGCCAGACGCGCCGACCGGCGCCGCCCTTCGCCGAACTGGGGCCTTCCGAGGAATCACGGCCGGCGTCGATCGGCAGCACCTCGTACTCGGCCTTCACCGGGCCCTTGGGCTGCACCTTGATGCTCTGCACGGCACCGCGCACGCGCAGTTCCTCGACGCGTGCGTTGTCGTCCTCGATGACGCTGCGCCTGACCGCCGGTTCGCCTCGGGTGGGCGGGGCCTCCTGCTCCACGCGCGCGGCCGGCGCCGATGCCGCGACCGCGGCCTGGGCCAGGGCGAGCGCCGGGGCTGCGCCGAAGGCGCAGCACAGCAGGGCGAGAGTCAGGGAGCGCTGCAGCATGGGGTCGATTGTAGGACGCGGCCTGTGCCCTCCGGGCGCACGGGGCACGCGGCGTGGAGCAGCGGCCACAATCGGCGCATGAGTGCCCATGACGATTCCTGCCTGCTGCTGGTGGACGGCTCCAGCTACCTCTACCGCGCCTATCACGCACTGCCCGACCTGCGCAATCCGGCCGGCGAGCCGACCGGCGCGGTGCGCGGCATGGTGGCGATGCTGAAGAAGCTGCGCGAGGAGTTCCCGTCCGCCCACGCGGCCTGCGTGTTCGACGCCAAGGGCAAGACCTTCCGAGACGATTGGTATCCGGAGTACAAGGCCAACCGCGCCTCGATGCCGGACGACCTGGCGAAGCAGATCGCGCCGATTCACGTTGTGGTCAAGCTGCTGGGCTGGCCGGTGCTCGAGATCCCCGGCATCGAGGCCGACGACGTGATCGGCACGCTGGCTCGGGCGGCCGCCGCGCGCGGCCAGCGGGTCATCGTCTCGACCGGCGACAAGGACCTGGCGCAGCTCGTCGACGCGCACGTGACGCTGATCAACACGATGAGCGGCGAGCGGCTCGACGTACCCGGCGTGGCCGAGAAGTTCGGTGTGCCGCCGGAGCGCATCGTCGATTACCTGACGCTGGTCGGCGACGCCGTCGACAACGTTCCGGGGGTCGAGAAGGTGGGCCCCAAGACTGCGGCCAAGTGGATCGCCGAGCACGGCTCGCTCGACGGTGTGATGGCCGCGGCCGATGCCATCAAGGGCGTGGCCGGCGAAAACCTGCGCAAGGCGCTGGACTGGCTGCCGCTGGGACGGCGGCTGGTGACCGTGAAGACCGATTGCGACCTGTCGGAGGCGCTGCCGGGCTGGGGCGGTACTGCCGCCTGGGATGCCCTGAGCTGGCGCGAGGCCGACCGGGAGGCCCTGCTGGACTTCTACACCGACAACGATTTCCGGGCGTGGCGCCACGAGCTGGAATCGGCCCGCGCCGCTGCCCAGCCGGCGCCGCAGCCGGCGGCGGGGGCGGGAGGGCAGAGCGCGCTGTTCGCCGACCCGCCGGCGGCCGACGCCGTGGGCGACCTTGCCGCGCCGGCCGTCGACAAGCGCTACGAGACCGTGCTGACGCGAGAGGCCTTCGAGGCCTGGCGCGTACGCATCGAGGCTGCCGACCTGGTGGCGCTGGACACCGAGACCGACTCGCTCGACGGCATGCGAGCGCGCATCGTCGGCCTGAGCTTCAGCGTGCAGCCCTACGAGGCCTGCTACATCCCGCTGGCGCACACCTACCCGGGCGCGCCCGACCAACTGCCGCTCGACGAGGTACTGGCCACGCTGAAATCCTGGCTCGAGGACGGGTCGCGCGCCAAGCTCGGCCAGAACGTCAAGTACGACACCCACGTGTTCGCCAACCACGGCATCGCGGTGCGCGGCTACGTGCACGACACCCTGCTGCAGAGCTACGTGCTGGAGGCGCACAAGCCGCACAGCCTGGAGAGCCTGGCCAGCCGCCACCTCGACCGCAAGGGCCTGAGCTACGAGGACGTGGCCGGCAAGGGCGCGCAGCAGATCCCGTTCGCCCAGGTGGAGCTGACCCGAGCGACCGAGTATTCGGGCGAGGACAGCGACATGACGCTGGACGTGCACCGGGTGCTGTGGCCGCAGCTCGAGGCCGCGCCGCGCCTGCGCGAGGTCTACGAGCGCATCGAGATGCCGACCTCGGTCATCCTCGGCCGCATCGAGCGCCATGGCGTGCTGATCGACAGCGCGGTGCTGGCGCGCCAGAGCGCCGAACTCGCGCAGCGCATGGTGGCGCTGGAGCAGGAGGCGCATGCGCTGGCCGGGCAGCCGTTCAACCTGGGCAGCCCCAAGCAGATCGGCGAGATCCTGTTCGGCAAGCTGGGCATCCCGGCGAAGAAGAAGACCGCCAGCGGCGCGCCGAGCACCGACGAGGAGGTGCTGGCCGAGCTGGCCGCCGACTACCCGCTGCCGGCCAAGCTGCTGGAACACCGCTCGCTCGCCAAGCTCAAGGGCACCTACACCGACAAGCTGCCGCTGATGGTGAACCCGGCCACCGGCCGCGTGCACACCAACTACGCGCAGGCCGTGGCGGTGACGGGCCGGCTGTCGAGCAACGACCCGAACCTGCAGAACATCCCGATCCGCACGCCCGAGGGCCGGCGCGTGCGCGAGGCCTTCATCGCGCCGCCCGGCCACGTGATCCTGAGCGCCGACTACTCGCAGATCGAGCTGCGCATCATGGCCCACATCTCCGAGGACCCGGGTCTGCTGAAAGCTTTCGCAGAGGGCCTGGACGTGCACCGCGCCACCGCGAGCGAGGTGTTCAACGTGCCGGTGGCCGAGGTCAGCAGCGAGCAACGCCGCTATGCCAAGGTCATCAACTTCGGCTTGATCTACGGCATGGGCGCGTTCGGCCTGGCCAGCAACCTCGGCATCGAGCAGAAGGCCGCGAAGGACTACATCGACCGTTACTTCGCGCGCTTCGCCGGCGTGAAGCGCTACATGGACGAGACCCGCGCGCGGGCCAAGGAACTGGGCTACGTGGAGACGCTGTTCGGGCGCCGCATCTACCTGCCCGAGATCAATGGCGGCAACGGCCCGCGCCGCACCGGCGCCGAGCGCCAGGCGATCAATGCGCCGATGCAGGGGACCGCGGCCGACCTGATCAAGCTCGCGATGATCGCGGTGCAGGCGGCGCTCGATGCCCAGCAGCGCGCCACGCGCATGGTGATGCAGGTGCACGACGAACTGGTGTTCGAGGTGCCCGAGGCCGAGCTCGACTGGGCCCGGACCGCGGTGCCGGAACTGATGGCCGGCGTGGCCGAGCTGAAGGTGCCGCTGCTGGCCGAGGTGGGCGTGGGCGCGAACTGGGACCGGGCGCACTGAGTCCGGGCTGCGGCAACGCAGCGCGCGGGCCCAACGCTCAGCGCAGGCCCAGCTTGAACGCGATCATCGCGCGCAGCTTGTTTGGCGCCACCGGCTTGATCAGCAGATGGAAGTCGTGGCGGTTCGACTCTTCCTCGTGCCCGGTCATGGTGCTGCCGGTCACCAGGATGGCCGGCAGCGGCTGGCCGAAGGCGGCACGCAGACTCGTCAGCGCCTCGATGCCCGTGCGCCCTTCGGGAAGGCGGTAGTCGACGATCGCCAGGTCGGGGGTCGTCGCGCCGGGGCCGCCGGCCCAGGCCTCGGCGGCCGACACGGTGTCGAAGGATTCGACGCTGGCGCCCCAGCCCTTGAGCAGCACGACCAGGCCTTCCCGAACCGCCGGCTCGTCCTCGACGATGACGATGTGGCGATGCTCCAGCGTCAGTCCCAGCGCGGGCTTGCCGGTGCTCGGTTCGGAGAGCTGGCTGCGCTGGATCTTGCCGGGCGGCACGGTCAGCGTGAACACCGAGCCCTGGCCGGGCACCGACACCAGGTGCAACGGGGCCTCCATCAGGCGGGCCAGGCGCTGCACGATCGACAGGCCCAGGCCCAGGCCCTTGGGCTGGTGCAGGCCGAGGGGTGCGTTGGCCTGCACCTGGTAGAACTCGTCGAACACTCTCGACTGCTCGGCCGAGGCGATGCCTACGCCGGTGTCCCACACCTGCAGCAGGACTTCGTCGCCGCGCCGGCGGGCGCTGACCAGCACGCCGCCGTCGACGGTGTAGCGGATGGCGTTGGACAGCAGATTGCGCACGATGCGATCGACCAGCACCGGGTCGCCGTAGACCACGTGGTGTGCGCCGCGGAAGCGCAGGCTCAGGCCCTTCTCGAAGGCGGTCGGCTCGTACTGCAGCTTCAGGCGCTGAAACAGCTCGCGAAGCGCAAAGTGGCGCGGCTGCGGCTCGACGCCGCCGGTGTCGATCTTGGTGATGTCGAGCAACTCGCCGAACAGGCCCTCCAGCGCGTCGACCGAACTGTTGATGCTGTTGACGAGGTGGGTCACCTCCTCGTCGCCGCGGCTCTTGGCGCGCAGCGCCTCGGCGAACAGGCCCATGGCGTGCAGCGGCTGGCGCAGGTCGTGGCTCGCCGCCGCGAAGAACTGGGTCTTCGCGCGGTTGGCGGTTTCCGCGGCGCGCTTGGCCTCGTCGGCGGCGGCCTTCTCGGTCTGCAGCTGCACCGCGAGCATCTCGGTGCGCACCTTCAGCTCGATGGCGCGGTCGAAGGTGCGGCGGTAGGCCCGGCCCAGGATCGTCGTCATGAGGAACACGAGGCTCAGCACGCCGGCCAGAAGCAGGTTGTCGGTGCTGCCCAGCGTTGCGATGCGCACGATGGTCGGCACGAAGCACAGCGAGATGAAGGCGAAGAACGCGCGGTGCTGCGAAGCCATCAGCGTGATCGAGCCGACGCAGAAGCTGTAGATGATCAGCAGCAGCGTGGTCTGGTGGAAGGCCCGCCCGTGTTCGTAGAACATCCAGGCCGCCAGGCCCCAGCAGGCGCCCGAGGCCATGGCGCCGGCGTTCCACAGACGCTGCCAGTGCGCGGCCTGCGACGACGCTGCGGCCCAGCCGACGTGGGCGTAGCGCCGCAGCGTGACGAGGCGCAGCACCCAGACCAGCCCGAACAGCACGCACCAGGCGACCAGCTCGTGGTGCGGCGCGACGGGCCAGTAGATCATCGTCAGCACCATCCCGCCGAGCAGGTTGCCCGACAGCGACACACCGGTCTGGCTGTAGAGCGTGCGCACCACGTCGGGCAGCAGGTCGGCGCGGTTGACCGACTTGCGCTCGGGCGGCGTGGGCAGAGGAGGCAGCGGAGGCAGGGCGTTCATGCGTCGTGGTTCGGGTGTGCGGCCGGGCCCTCCGCCGCGGGGCGCCGGATCAGCGGTTGCCGAGACGCCAGGTGGAGGTGAGGCCGCCCGCCTGCTGCGTCATCTGGCTCACCGCCAGCACGGCCTGGGTGCGGGAGTTGACGCCCAGCGCCCGCAGCACCGCGGCCACGTGGTCCTTGATGGTCTCCACCGACAGGTTCAGGTCGCGCGCGATCAGTTTGTTGGGCTTGCCCTGCAGCAGCAGTGCCAGCACATCGGTCTGGCGCGGCGTCAGGCCCAGTGCGGCCAGCGTCGGCGTGGTCTGGTAATCGCTCTTCGTCGCCTGGGCGCCGATCACCTTCATGTAGCTCGGCACGGTGTCGGGCTCGGCCGCCGGTGCGACGCTGCCGCCCCCGCCATCGACGCCCATCGTCATCGGCGGCACGTAGATGCCGCCGGACATCACCAGCCTCAGCGCCTCGAACAGCGTGTCGTTGCTGGCGCGCTTGGGCACGAAGCCCATCGCGCCCATGTCGATCGAGCGGATCACGTCGCTGGTGCGGTCGCTGGCCGACACCACGACCACCGGCAAGGCCGGATAGGCATTGCGCAGTTCGGCGAGCAGGTCGAAGCCGTTCGCGTCACCGAGCTGCAGGTCGAGCAGCACCAGGTCGAACTCGGCATCGGACTTCAGGGTGGCGCGGGCCGCGGCGGCGCTGCCGGCGCCGACCACGGTGACGTCGTCACCGAGGCCCTGGATCACAGCCTTCAAGGCCGACAGGATGAGCGGATGGTCATCGACCAGCAGGACCTTCATCGCGTGCCTCCGTGCGTTGGGTAGAGCCGGCAGGATGGTAGCGGAGGGTCGGGACCCCGCACGCCCCCTTTCGGGTGAGGCCGGTACGCCGGCCGCGACGCTAGGTGTAGCAGCGGATCAGCGACTCGGCGATGCACACCGGCTTGGCCACGCCGTCGCGCTCGACCAGGGCCTCGATGCCGAGCTGGGCGCCGCCTTCGATCGCCTCCCATCGCTTCAGCGTGAAGCGCGCGCGCAGGCGGCTGTCCACCGGCACCGGCGCCGTGAAGCGCACGCGGTCGAGTCCGTAGTTGACGGCCATGTGCACGTCGGCGATCACGTAGGCGCTCTCGAAGAATACCGGCAGCAGGCTCAATGTCAGGAAGCCGTGCGCGATCGGGGCGCCGAACGGACCCTGGGCGGCGCGCTGCGGGTCGACGTGGATCCACTGCCGGTCTTCGGTGGCTTCGGCAAAGCGGTCGATGCGGGCCTGGTCGACGAGCAACCAGTCGCTGTCGCCCAGCGGTTCTCCGACGAGGGCCTGCAGATCGGCGAGGCGTTCGTAGCGGCGCATGCGCTCAGCGGCCATCGGCCCAGCGGGTGACCAGCGCCCACTGCTCCAGGTCCTTCTCGACGCGGCTCGGCGCCACGTCCCATAGCGTCAGCCCGCGGGCCGCGAGATGGATGTAGTTCTGGGTGTCGCGCAGGTGGCCGAGCAGCGGCACGCCCAGCGTGCCGAGAAAGCTGTCGAGCTGTCCGGCCGAGATGCTGCCGTCGCGCACGCGGTTGGCGATCACCGCCACGTCGACCCGCTCGCTCTTGCGGCGTGCCAGCAGCGCGGTGATGAAGTCGCGCGTCGCGTAGATGTCGAAGATGCTCGGCTGCAGCGGCACCAGCACGCGATCGGCGATCCGCATCACCTCGTCGAGCTTCTTGCCGTGCAGGCCGGCCGGCGTGTCCAGCACGACATGGCTGGTGCCCTTCGGCGGCTTGACCAGGTGATCGGGCTGGAGCTCCCAGCCGGTGATGACCGGCAGCGTGGCGGGCCGCAGGCCGAGCCAGGTGCGTGCCGACTGCTGGCGATCGACGTCGCCCAGCATCACCGCGTGGCCCTGCCGGGCCAGATAGCCGGCAAGGTTGGTCGACAGCGTGGACTTGCCCACGCCGCCCTTGGGATTGGCCACCACGATCACGGGCATCGCTCGCTCCTGTGCAAAGGTCGGGTCGCTGGGAGAATGCGCGGGCTATGTTAGCGGCAGCCTTGGCCTCCCGCCCGCGCGCCGTCTGCCCGCAGCCCGCCCTCCGTGCTGCCGAACCGAGGAAGCTCGACCCCATGGCCCATGTACTGGTGCTGGCCGCCCACCCCGACCTGCGGCTGTCGCGCGTGAACCGGGGCTTGCTCGAGGCCGCCCGTGAGCTGGCGGCCCGGCCGGCCGACGGCAGCACGAGCACGACGCGCAACACGCTGGAGCTGCGTGATCTCTACGCGCTCTACCCGGACTACGTGATCGACGTGCCGGCCGAACAGGCGAGCGCGGCACGCGCCGACCTGATCGTCTGGCAGCACCCGATCCAGTGGTACGCCGCGCCACCGCTGATGAAGCTGTGGTTCGACGAGGTGCTGGCGCTGGGCTGGGCCTACGGGCAGAACGGTACGGCGCTGCGCGGCAAGGACGTGTGGCTGGTCGCGTCGACCGGGGGCACGGAATCGGCCTACCGGCCCGACGGCTACAACCGCTACTTCTTCGACGCCTTCCTGCCGCCCTACGAGCAGACCGCGGCCCTGTGCGGCCTGCGTTTCCTGCCGCCGCTGGTGCTGCACGGTGCCCATGGCATGGCGGCCGCGCAGCTCGCGGCGCACCGAGCCGCCTACCGCGACCGCCTGGCCAGCTATCCGGGCTGGCCCGAGATGGCGGAGCTGGACGACTGCCCGGCCTGCGAAGTGCCGCAGGGCGACCGTCCCGAGGCCGTGCGGCCATGAGCACCGTCACGCCCTGGCTGACCGGCAGCCTGGTGTTCCTGGGGGCGGCGGTGATCGCGGTGCCGCTGTCGAAGGCGCTCGGCCTCGGCGCCATCATCGGCTACCTTGCCGCCGGGCTGGCGATCGGGCCCTTCGGCCTCGGTCTGGTCAGCGACCCCGAGACCATCCTGCATTTCGCCGAGTTCGGCGTGGTGCTGATGCTGTTCCTGGTCGGGCTGGAGCTCGAGCCCAAGCGCCTGTGGGCGCTGCGACGGCCGATCTTCGGCTGGGGTGCGGCCCAGGTGCTGGGCTGCGCGGCGGTGCTGTGGCTGGCCGGCTGGGCCTTCGGCGTGCCGTGGAAGCTGGGGCTGGTGGCGGCGCTGGGACTGGCGCTCAGCTCGACCGCGATCGCCCTGCAGGTGATGGGCGAGCGCAACCTGATGCCCACCAGCTCCGGCCAGGCCGGCTTCTCGATCCTGCTGTTCCAGGACGTTGCGGCGATCCCAATCCTGGCGCTGATCCCGTTGCTCGGGGGCGCTGTCTCCGACGACGTCCACGCCGGCTGGGAGGCGGCGCGCGCGCTGGGCGTGATCGTCGCCATCGTGCTGGGCGGGCGCTTGCTGCTGCGTCCACTGTTCCGCTGGATCGCGCGCAGCAACACGCCGGAGATCTTCACCGCCGCGTCGCTGGGCCTGGTGGTCGGCATCGCGGCGCTGATGCAGGTGGTGGGCCTGTCGATGGCGCTCGGCGCCTTCCTCGGCGGTGTGCTGCTGGCCGAGAGCGAGTACAAGCGCGAGCTGGAAACCGACGTCGAGCCCTTCAAGGGCCTGCTGCTCGGGCTGTTCTTCATCGCCGTGGGCATGTCGGTCGACTTCGACGCGCTGCTGGCGCATCCTGCCATCGTGCTCGGCCTGCTGGCCGGCTTCCTGGCGGTCAAGGCGCTGGTGCTGTGGGGGCTGGCGCGCGCGATGGGCGTGCCCTGGCAGGAGCGGCCGGTGTTCACGCTGCTGCTGGCGCAGGGCGGCGAGTTCGCCTTCGTCGTGTTCCAGGCCGCGGCGACGGCGCAGGTCTTCACCGGCGAGGTGGCCTCGGTGCTGATCGGCGCGGTGGCGCTGTCGATGCTGGTCACGCCGCTGCTGCTGGTCGCCTTCGACCGCTGGGTGCTGCCGCGCTATGCGATCCGCACCGGGCCCGAACTGGAGGAGCTGAGCGAGCCGCAGGATGCGCCGGTCATCATCGCCGGCTTCGGCCGTTACGGCCAAATCGTCGCGCGCATGCTCTACGCCAACGGCCTGAAGGCCACGGTGCTGGAACACGATGCCGAGCAGATCGAGGTGCTGCGCCGCTTCGGCTTCACCGTGTACTACGGCGACGCGACGCGGCTCGACCTGCTGCGCACCGCTGGCGCCGCGACGGCCCGCGTGCTGGTGATCGCGATCGACGACGTGACGCAGAGTCTCAAGGTCGCCGACCTGGCGAAGGAGCATTTCCCGAACCTGCAGGTGGTGGCCCGCGCGCGCAACGTGCAGCACTATTACTCGCTGCGCGACCGCGGTGTCGAGCACGTCGAGCGCGAGATCCTCGACGCCTCGCTGATGAGCGCGCGCAGCGTGCTGCAGTTGCTGGGTTGGGAGCCGCACCGTGCCCGCACGCTGGCGATGCGCTTCCGGCGCCACAGCGTGGGCCAGCTCGAGAAGATGTGGCCGCACCACCAGGACGAGGCGAAGCTGGTGTCGATGGCCCAGGCCGGTCGACAGCAGCTCGAGGAGCTGTTCGCCCAGGACCGCGCGAACCGCGAGGCGCGGCGGCGCGAGGGCTGGGGGGAATGAATCGCCGCCACCGGCCCGGCCGCGCGGCGATGTAGGAGATCGGCTACGGCGCGGCGCGCGGCTTTCTTCTATCGAGCCGTCGGCCGCCCGGCGACGATGGGATCACATTGCCTCGAAAGCACGCCATGGCCCAAGCTGCACAGATCCTCGGCAAGGTCGAGTACCGCGAAGGCGACGGTCCGATGATCGTCATCCGGCCCGGCCCCGTCGAGGTCGAGACCACCGAGATGGATGCCCTGCTGAGCTGGGTCGACGAGGACACGCATGGCGCGGCCACGATGCCGATCGCCGACTTCCAGCGCTATGTGGCGGCCGGCGCCATCCGGCTCGAGGGCTGAGGGCGCGAGCGCTGCTCCTCAGATCTCGAGGTTGTCGATCAGCCGCGTCTTGCCCAGCCGGGCGGCGGCCAGCACCACCAGCGGCTCGGTGGCGGGATCGGGCGCGGTGGCGGTGGGTGCCTGCAGGTCGCTGCGGCGGCGCAGCGCCACGTAATCCGGAGCCCAGCCGCGCGATCGCAGCGTGGCCATCGCCTGCGCCTCGAGCGCGGCAGCGTCCAGGCGCGCACCGGTTTTCGCGGCGGCCAGCACCTCCGCCTGCACGACGTGCAGCGTGGCTGCCAGCTGCGGGGCCTCGGCGCGCTCGGTCTCGCCGAGGTAGGCGTTGCGCGAGCTGAGCGCCAGGCCGTCGTCGGCACGTGCCGTCTCGCCGGCGACGATCTCGACCGGCAGTGCGAACTGCTGCGCCATGCCGCGCAGCACCATCAGCTGCTGGAAGTCCTTCTTGCCGAACACCGCCACGCTCGGCTGCACGCACTGGAACAGCTTCATCACCACGGTGCAGACGCCGGTGAAGAAGCCCGGCCGGAACGCACCTTCCAGCACATCGGCCAGGTCGCCCGGCGGCTGCACCTTGTAGGTCTGCGGCTGCGGATAGAGCTCCTGCTCGGCCGGTGCGAACACCAGGTTGCAGCCCACGCTCTTGAGCAGCTCGCAATCGCGCTCCAGCGTGCGCGGGTAGCGATCGAAGTCCTCGTGTGGCGCGAACTGCAGCCGGTTGACGAAGATGCTGGCCACCACCGGGCCGCCGTGCTCGCGCGCGAGCTTCACGAGCGCCAGATGACCGTCGTGCAGGCTGCCCATCGTGGGCACCAGCGCAGGGGTCCTGGCGCCCGCCAGGGCGTGGCGCAGGTCGGCGATCGTGTGGACGACGCGCATGCTGCTTCAATAGGCGTGCAGCGCTTCGTCGGGAAAGCTGCCGTCCTTGACCGCGGCCACGTAGCGGCGCACTGCATCCTCGATCGACGTGGCGCCGTCCATGAAGTTGCGCACGAAGCGCGGCAGCCTGCCGCGTGTCACGCCCAGCATGTCGTGCAGCACCAGCACCTGGCCGGCAGTGCCGGCGCCGGCACCGATGCCGATGGTCATCAGCCCGGGGTTGTCGGCCTGCACCTGCTTCGCCACCGCCGAGGGCATCAGCTCCAGCACCATCATCGCCGCGCCGGCGTCCGCCAGGGCCTTGGCGTGGCGGCGCAGCGTGGCGGCGCCGGCCTCGTCCTTGCCCTGGATGCGGTAGCCGCCGAGGGCGTGCACGCTCTGCGGCGTGAGCCCCAGGTGGGCGCACACCGGCACGCCGCGCTCGACCAGGAAGTTCACCGTCTCGGGCGTCCAGCCGCCCCCCTCGAGCTTGACCATCTGCGCGCCGGCGGCCATCAGCGTGCCGGCATTGCGCAGCGCCTGCACCGGGTTCTCCTGGTAGCTGCCGAACGGCATGTCGGCGATCAGGAAGGCCGCCTTCGTGCCGCGCGAGGTGCTGCGCGTGTGGTAGCCGATCTGTTCCATCGTGACCGACAGCGTGCTCGACTGGCCCTTGAGCACCATGCCCAGCGAATCGCCGACCAGGATGCAGTCGACGCCGGCGGTGTCGACCAGCGCGGCGAAGCTGGCGTCGTAGGCCGTGATCATCGCGATCTTCTCGCCGCGCGCGTGCATCTCGCGCAGCGTGTGCAGCGTGACGGGCTTGCGGGCACTCGGGGTGTCGGCGGGCGAGGAGTGGCTGCTCATGGTCGGGCTGCTGTCTTTCGACGCTGGGGCGGCGGATTCTGCCAGCATGCCGCCGGCCCGGCGCCCGGGGAATTCAGGACGGCTGGTAGGCCAGCCGGACGTACAGCGGCGCGAAGGCCTCGGCCTGCGTCAGCTCGATCAGGCGCTCGCGCGCCAGTTCCAGCATCGCGATGAAGGTCACCACCATCACCTGCGGGCCGCGACTCGTCTCGAACAGGTCCTCGAACTCGACGAATCGGCGGCCCTGCAGGCGCCGCAGCACGAGGCTCATGTGCTCGCGCACCGACAGCTCCTCGCGCGTGATCTTGTGGTGCTGCACGAGCCGGGCGCGCTTGAGGATGTCGAGCCAGGCTTCGCGCAGTTCGTCGACGTTCACGTCGGGGAAGCGCGGCGTCAGCGACTGCTCGATGTGCACCTGCGCGCGCAGGAAGTCGCGGCCGAGCTGCGGCAACTGGTCCAGCCGGGCGGCCGCGGCCTTGATCTGCTCGTATTCCAGCAGGCGGCGCACCAGCTCGGCGCGCGGGTCCTCGGCCTCCTTGCCCTCGTCGCTGCGCTTCGGGGGCAGCAGCATGCGCGACTTGATCTCGATCAGCATCGCCGCCATCAGCAGGTATTCGGCGGCCAGCTCGAGGTTGCGGTCGCGGATCTGGTCGACGTAGGCCAGGTACTGCCGCGTCACATCCGCCATCGGGATGTCGAGGATGTTGAAGTTCTGCTTGCGGATCAGGTAGAGCAGCAGGTCCAGCGGCCCCTCGAAGGTCTCGAGGAAGACCTCCAGCGCGTCGGGCGGGATGTACAGGTCGGTCGGCAGCGCGAACAGCGGCTCGCCGTACAGGCGGGCCAGCGCGATCTGGTCCACCACGTCGGTCGGGGCCGCCCCCTCGGCGACCACGCTGTCGTTGCTGCCGATCACGGTCGCACGCACGTGCAGCCCGTTCGCGCTCAGCCCTTGGTCTGGTAGACGTAGGGCTGCTGCGGCACCCGCGCATCGCGCTGGTCGGCTGCCGCCTGGCGGTCCTGCGGGCGGTCCCACAGCAGCGCCCGGCCCTCGCGCTGCTTCTCCTCGAGTTGCGGATCGCGCTGCTTCAGCGTGGCGATGAAGTCGGTCACGTCGGAGCGATAGGGTTTCCAGAACAGCGGCATGGCGGGGCTTCAGAGTTCGGCGGCCATTTTACCGGGCGCGCCCGGCAGGCCCCGGCGGCGGGCTGTCACGCCACGGTCACTGTCATATGGCCGTGCCATATTCGCGCGATGACCGAGATCGAACTCAAGCTGCAGGTGCCGGCCTCGGCGCTGGCCGCCTTGGAGCGCGCGGTGGCGGCGCCGGCCGCGCAGCGTACCCGGCTACAGGCGGTCTACTTCGACACCCCGGACCGCCGGCTGGCGGCGGCCGGTATCGCGCTGCGGCTGCGCAAGGAAGGCCGGCGCTGGGTGCAGACATTGAAGGCCGGGCCGGCGCACGGCATGGCGCGCGGCGAGCACAACGTGCCGCTGCTCGTGCCCGCCGGCCAGGTGCCGCAGGAGGCCGATCCGACGCGCCATGCCGGGTCGCCGCCGCATGCGGCGCTGAGCGCCGCGCTCGCGCCGCGCGACGGCGAAGCGCAGGCCCCGGCGCTCGTCGCGCAGTACCGTACCGACATCCGGCGCCTGCACCGGCCGCTGCGCAGCCGCCACGGCACGGTGGAACTGGCGCTCGATCGCGGCGAGATCGTGGCCCGCGGTGCCGACGGCGTCGAGCGCCGCTGGCCGGTGTGCGAGCTGGAGGTGGAATTGCTGCGCGGCGCGCCGCAGGCGGTCATCGAGGTGGCACGCCGCCTGGCGTTGCGCCATGGCCTGTGGCTGGACGTGCGCACCAAGGCCGAACGGGGCGATCGTCTGGCGCGCGGGCTGTCGCCGGGCGAGCCGGTGCCGGCGGTCAAGGCCGGGCCACTGCGCCTGCGCAAGGACACGCCGACCGGTGACGCCTGGGCCGCCGTGCTGCGCAACGTGCTCGCGCAGGCCTCGCCCAACTGGAGCGAAGTCGCCGCCGGCAGCAGCGCTGCCGAGCCGGTGCACCAGCTGCGGGTGGCGCTGCGGCGGCTGCGCTCCGCGCAGCGCTACTTCGAGGGCTGGCCGGGGGTGCCGACGACGCCGGCCTGGGCCGATGCGGCCGCAGCGCTGTTCCGTGAACTCGGCCGCACGCGCGACGTCGACGTGCTGCGCGGCGGGCTGCAGCGCGAGGTGGACGCCGCGCTGGCGGCGATCGGCGAGCAGCCGCTGCCGCTGCCGGCCGCGGCCGACCTGCCGCACTGGACCGATGCCGAACGCGCCCGCCACGGCGCGGTCTTCTTCGACCTGCTGGCCGAGCTGTCGCTGCCGGCCGCCCCGGCCGCTGCAGCCGACAACGCGGAGAAGACCGCCGCGCTGCCGGCCCTCGCCGCACGGCGCCTGCAGGCCTGGCACGAACAGGCGCTGCGCGACGCGAAGCGCTTCGACACCCTGAGCGACGAGGCCCGCCACCGCGTGCGCAAGCGCCTCAAGCGCCTGCGCTACGCCATCGAGTTCAGCACCGGCCTGTTCCCGCGCCGCGCCGTCGAACGCTACCTCGATGCCCTGCGCGAGGCGCAGGAACACCTGGGCGAGTTCAACGACGTGTGCGTGGCGCTGGCGGCCTACCGGCCGCTGGCCGCTCAGCAGCCGCAGGCCTGGTTCGCGGTCGGCTGGCTCGCGGCGCGGCGCGAGGCGACGCTGGCCGCCTGCAGCCGGGCGCTGAAGCGCCTCCGCAAGGCGCGGCCGTTCTGGCCTGACTGAGCGAGGCTCAGTCGGCCACCGGCGCCGCCGACCGTGCCAGCGCCTCGGCCAGCGTCGGCGCGATGCGGTCCTCGCCGATCAGCGCCGAGAAGCCGCTACGCTGCAGCAGCGAGCGCGGCTGCTCGTTCAGCTCGCACAGGTGCAGCGCCACGCCCTGGCGCTGCAGCGTGCGGTAGAGCTGGGTGAGGGCGTCGACGCCGCTGGCGTCGATCGAGATCAGCCGCTGCGCCTCGAGCACCAGCACCCGCGTGCCGGCCGGCAGCCCCGCCGGCACCGCCTCGAGCTTGGCCACCGCGCCGAAGAACAGCGCGCCGTAGAGCCGCTCGACCACCACGCCGGCCGGTGTGTCCACCGTGGCCGCCAGCGGCTCGATGCGGAACAGCGTGCTCATGCGGTAGATGAAGAAGGCGCAGGCCAGCACCAGGCCCACCTGCACCGCGACCGACAGGTCGAAGATCACCGTCAGCAGGAAGGTGCCGACGAGGATGATGCGGTAGGGCAGGCTGAAGTGCCGCAGCCGTGCGAACTCGTGCCACTCGCCCATGTTCCAGGCCACGAACAGCAGGATGCCGGCCAGCGCCGCCAGCGGCACGTGCTCGGCCAGCGGTGCGGCCACCAGCACCACCACGAGCAGCGTGACCGCATGCACGATGCCGGCGACCGGGCTGGTCGCGCCGGCCCGCACATTGGTGACGGTGCGCGCGATCGTGCCGGTGGTCGGGATGCCGCCGAAGAACGGCGTCACCACGTTGGCGATGCCCTGCGCCATCAGCTCCTGGTTCGGGTCGTGCTTCGGTACCGTGCCCACGTTGTCGGCCACGCGCGCGCACAGCAGCGACTCCACCGCGCCCAGCATCGCGATCGTCAGCGTCGGGATGAACAGCTCCTTCGCGCTGCGCCAGCTGAGCTCCGGCCAGACGAAGGCCGGCAGCGCCTGCGGGATGCCGCCGAAGCGCGAGCCGATGGTCTCGACCGGCAGCTGCAGCAGTGCGGTGGCCGTGGTCGCCAGCACCAGCACCACCATCGGCGCGGGCATGCGCGAGGCGCTGCGCAGCGTGGTGTGCTCGACCACGGTGTGGTGCTTCTGCAGCCGCGGCCACGCGAACAGCAGCGCCAGCGACAGCAGGCCGATCGCGAAGGCCATCGGGTTGAAGCTGTCGGCGTGCTCGAGCAGCACGCCGATCTGGGTGAAGAAGTCGGCCGGCAGCTTGGGCGTGACCAGGCCGAACAGGTCCTTGAGCTGCGACAGCGCCACCAGCACCGCGATGCCGTTGGTGAAGCCGATGACGATGGTGATCGGCACGTAGCGCACCAGGCCGCCGAGTCGGAACAGGCCGAGCGCGAACAGCATCGTGCCGGCCAGCACCGTGGCGATCAGCAGGTTGGCCAGGCCGTAGCGCTCGACGATGCCGTAGACGATGACGATGAAGGCGCCCGCCGGTCCGGCGATCTGCACGCTGGAGCCACCGAGCGCGGACACCAGGAAGCCGCCGATGATCGCGGTGAAGATGCCCTGCTCGGGCTTGACGCCGCTGGCGATCGCGAAGGCCATCGCCAGCGGCAGCGCGATCACGCCGACCGTCAGGCCGGCGCCGGCGTCGGCGGCAAAGCGGCCACGGTCGTAGGTCTTCAGCGCATCGAGCAGGCGCGGGCGGAAACGGTGCAGTTGCATGGGGCGGGTCCTCGGGCGTCAGGGGCGGGCGGCAGCGCGGCGGAAGGCCGGGCTGTCGGAGGACCGCAGTGGTGCAGGCGGGCGATGAAGCGGCGGCGGCGCGACGGCCCCCAGGTCCGCGTCTCGGCGCGGGGCAGGGGGCGGGGGTCGCGCGGGTCGCTCATCGGAGGTCGCGCGGGGTGGTGGGCATCACCGCACCCGCAGGCCCGGCACGGCGCCGGGCGTGGGCTCGAGCAGGTAGAGCCCGGGGTGGGTTTTGTCGTCGGTGTGCGATGCGGCCAGCACCATGCCTTCGCTGAGGCCGAACTTCATCTTGCGCGGCGCCAGGTTGGCGACCACGACCGTGAACTTGCCGATCACGTCGGCCGGCTTGAACGCCGACTGGATGCCGCTGAAGACGGTGCGGTGGCGGCCCTCGCCGACGTCGAGCGTGAGGCGCAGCAGCTTCGTGCTGCCCTCGACGAGCGCCGCATCGACGATCTTCGCGAGGCGCAGGTCGATCTTCGTGAAGTCGTCGATGGTGATCGTCGGCGCCAGCGCCTCGCCGCCGGGCTTGGCTCCGTCTGCCGCCGCGGCGGGAGAGGACTGGGGAGAGGGCTCGGCCGGCGGCTCGAACAGCGCATCGAGCAGCTTCGCGTCGACACGCTGCATCAGGTGCTTGTACTCGCCGATCGTCTGCGCTCCCAGCAGGCGGCCGGCATCGGCAAAACGCAGCGGCTCGATCTTCAGGAAGCCTTCGATCTGTGCCGCCAGCGCCGGCAGCACCGGCTTCAGGTAGATCGTCAGCAGGCGGAAGGCTTCGATGCAGGTGCTGCAGACCTGCTGCAGGCGCGCGTCCTGGCCGGCCTGCTTGGCGAGCTCCCAGGGCTTGTGGGCGTCGACGTACTCGTTCACACGGTCGGCCAGCGCCATGGTCTCGCGCAGCGCCTTGGCGTACTCGCGCTCCTCGTAGAGCCGCGCGATGTCGTCACGCGCGGCCTGCAGGCCTTCGAGCAGCGTGCGGCTCTCGGCCGGCAGCTCGGCGGTCAGCCGGCCGTCGAAGCGCTTCGTCAGGAAGCCCGCCGCCCGGCTCGCGATGTTGATGTACTTGCCCACCAGGTCGCTGTTGACCCGCGCGACGAAGTCATCCGGGTTGAAGTCGACGTCCTCCACCTTGCCGTTCAGCTTGGCCGCGATGTAGTAGCGCAGCCACTCGGCATTCATGCCGATCTCCAGGTAGCGCAGCGGCGAGATGCCGGTGCCGCGGCTCTTGCTCATCTTCTCGCCGCTCACCGTGATGAAGCCGTGCACGAAGATGTGATCCGGCGTGCGGCGGCCGCTGAAATGCAGCATCGCCGGCCAGAACAGCGTGTGGAAGTAGGTGATGTCCTTGCCGATGAAGTGCACCTGCTCGGTCTTCGGGTCGGCCATGAAGGCCTCGAAGTCCAGCCCCTGCTTGTCGAAGTAGTTCTTCAGCGAGGCCAGGTAGCCGATCGGCGCGTCCAGCCACACGTAGAAGTACTTGCCCGGCGCGTCGGGGATCTCGATGCCGAAGTAGGGCGCGTCGCGCGAGATGTCCCAGTCGGCCAGGCCGCCGTGGCCCTGCTCGTCGGTGGTGAACCACTCCTTGATCTTGTTCAGCACCTCGGGCTGCAGCCGCGGCTGCTGGCTGATCGGCGCGCTGCCGTGGGTCCAGCCTTCCAGGAACTCGATGCAGCGCGGCGAGCTGAGCTGGAAGAAGTGGTGCTCGCTGGTCTTCATCACCGGCGTCGCACCGGTCAGCGTGGAGTAGGGGTGCTTCAGTTCGGTGGGCGCATAGACCGCGCCGCAGACCTCGCAGGAGTCGCCGTACTGGTCCTTCGCGCCGCACTTCGGGCACTCGCCCTTGATGTAGCGGTCGGGCAGGAACATCGCCTTCACCGGGTCGAAGAACTGCTCGATCTCGCGCGTGAAGATCAGCCCGTTCTTTCGCAGCGCCCGGTAGGTGTCCTGTGCGAGCTGGTGGTTCTCGGGGCCGTCGGTCGAGTGCCAGTTGTCGAAGGCGATGTGGAAGCCGTCGAGATAGGGCTTGCGGCCCGCGGCGATGTCGGCCACGAAGGCCTGCGGCGTCTTGCCGGCCTTCTCTGCGGCGATCATGATCGGTGCGCCGTGTGCGTCGTCGGCGCCGACGAAGTGCACCTGGTGGCCCTGCATGCGCTGGAAGCGCACCCAGATGTCGGCCTGGATGTACTCCATGATGTGGCCGATGTGGAAATGCCCGTTGGCATAGGGCAGGGCAGTGGTGACGAACAGCTGGCGCGGCATGGGAGCAGGGCCGGCGGTGGCCGGCAGGGACAATGGCCGAAGAAAAAGATTGTAGGTCTGGCCCCCGATAATCCACCTCTTGCCCGGCAGCCGCCGGCCTGTCGAACCGGCTCGCGTCCCTGCATGACCTCGCTCTCTCCCCCCCACCGTCCGCTCTGTCCCGCCGCCTTGCGGTCCTTGCCGGGGAGCCTCTGAATGCCGCGTGGACTGTACGTGGCGTGGCGCCTGCCGCTGGCCTTCTGCGGCCTGCTCGTGCTGCTGGTCGGCCTGTTGCTGATCGGTTGGCGTGACTACGCGGCGCTGTTGCAGGCGCAGGAGCTGCGGCTGCGCAGCGAACAGGCGATCGCCGCGCTGGCCGAACTCGATCGGCTCACGGCGCCGCCCACCGAAACAGCGCTGTGCGTGGCCGTCGGCGCTCCGATGGCCTCGGCGCCCGAGGGGCGTCCGAACGGCAACCGCTGGAGCGAGCCGCTGGCGAGCTTGCGCAGCCTGGTGGCGGACAACCCTTCCCAGGTCGGCCGCATCGAGTCGCTCGCGATGGCGCTGCGTGAATGGCAGCAGCTCTACACGCTGCCGCTGGAGCAGGCCTGCACGGCCGGACAGCGGCTGGGCTCGGCCTACGTGCAGTCGCTGTTCCGGGTGGCCGCGCCGACGCGGGACCGCATCGGTGCCGAGCTCGCCGGCCTGCGGCGCACCGAGGCGGGCCTGCAGGCCGAACGTACGGCAGGCCTGCAGGCAGCGACGGCGGCGACCGACAAGCTGATCGTGCTGGTGGCGGTGGTGGCCGCGCTGCTGGGCGTCGTGGCGCTGCTCGCGGTGCGCGGCTTTGCCGCCCAGCTCGTGGCCGCGGGCCGGCGGATGGAGCGCGAGGCCGGCGAGCGCGGTCAGGCTCAGGAGCGCATGCTCGACGCGCAGCGCCGCCTGCGCATGCTGCTCGAGCACATCAGCGAAGCGGCGATCGCCTACGACGAGACCGGCCACGTGCAATGGATCAACCCGGCCGGCGAGGTGATGTTCGGCCGCTCGCGCCAGGGCATCGGCGGCCAGCCGATCTCTCTGCTGATCCCGTCGCTGGCCGAGGACCTGGACTGGCCGGTCACGCAGCCCGAGGCGGAGCTCGACGGCCTCACGCCGTCGCCGTGGACCGTGCGCCGCGACACCGTCGCGGGCCGGCGGGCCGGCCACGACGGCATCGAGGTGCCGATGGAGATCGCCCTCGTGCAGACCCACGTGGACGGCGAACGCATCGGCATCTGCCTGTGTCGCGACCTCAGCGAGACCGAGCGCGCCAGCCGCTTGACGCACGCCTTCGCGGCACTGCTGGGCGAGGCGCTGCGCCTGCCGCTGGCGCACGTGCGCGACGCGCTGGCACTGCTGCCCACGGTGCCGGCCGGCGCGCTGGAGGCGCCGCTGCGTCAGCAGCTCATGGTGGCCCACGGCCACAGTGAACGCACGCTGGCGCTGGTGGAGGATCTGCTCGAGCTGGAGCGCCTGCGGGCCGGGCCGCGCCATGCGCGCGTCGAGCCGCTCGACCTGGGCTCGGAGCTGCGCGCCGCGGTCCGCGCGGCCCAGGCGCGGGCGCGCCGCCAGCAGGTCCGGTTGACGCTGCACGCGGCCGACGGCGCCTTGCCGGTGCAGGCCGACGCGCAGCAACTCGGCCGCCTGCTGTCGCGCCTGCTGTCGCTGACCATCGACGCCTCGCCGGCCGGCGGCGAGGTGCGCGTCAGCGCGACGATGCAGGGCGACACGGTGCGGGTCGAGCTGGCCGACGGCGGGCCCGACCTGCCGGCCGGCTTTGCCGAGCGCGCCTTCGACCCGTTCGCCCCGCCGGAGCCGGCCGACGGCCGTCCCGGCATCGGTCTTGCCCTGGCGATCTGCCGAGAGCAGATGGTGCAGCTCGACGGCCATGTCGGGCTGATGCCGGCCGTGAGCGGCAGCGGCGCCGTATTCTGGATTTCCCTGCCCTTGCGCAGCGTGGGGGCCTGAGCGGAGGCCCCGCGTCGCGGACCGACCCTCGGCTAGACTCGAAGGCGGCTTTGCATCGACTTTCATAGGTACCCATGTCCCAGTCTCCGAACGACGGCGCCGTGCTCGACGCGCTCAAGCGCGTGATCGACCCCAACACCGGACGCGACTTCGTGTCGACGAAGCAGCTGAAGAACCTGCGCGTGGAAGGCGGCGACGTCGCCTTCGACGTCGAGCTGGGCTATCCGGCCAAGAGCCAGATCGCGGCGCTGCGCAAGGCGCTGATCGCCGCCGCGCGCGGCGTGCCTGGCGTCGAGAACGTCAGCGCGAACCTCGGCGTGAAGATCGTGTCGCACGCGGTGCAGCGCGGCGTGCAGTTGCTGCCCGGCGTGAAGAACATCGTCGCGGTGGCCTCGGGCAAGGGCGGGGTGGGCAAGAGCACCACGGCCGTCAACCTGGCGCTGGCACTGGCCGCCGAAGGCGCGAGCGTGGGTGTGCTCGACGCCGACATCTACGGTCCCAGCCAGCCGATGATGCTGGGCATCGAGGGCCGGCCCGAGAGCGCCGACGGCAAGAGCATGGAGCCGCTCGAGAACTACGGCGTGCAGGTCATGTCGATCGGTTTCCTGGTCGACGCCGACAGCCCGATGATCTGGCGCGGCCCGATGGCCACGCAGGCGCTGGAGCAGATGCTGCGCCAGACCAACTGGCGCGAGCTCGACTACCTGATCGTCGACATGCCGCCCGGCACCGGCGACATCCAGCTCACGCTGTCGCAGAAGGTGCCGCTGACCGGCGCGGTGATCGTCACCACGCCGCAGGACATCGCGCTGCTCGACGCCCGCAAGGGCCTGAAGATGTTCGAGAAGGTCGGCGTGCCCATTCTCGGCATCGTCGAGAACATGGCGGTGCACGTGTGCTCGAACTGCGGCCACACCGAACACATCTTCGGCGCCGACGGCGGCCAGAAGATGAGCGCCGAGTACGGCGTCGACTACCTCGGCGGCCTGCCGCTGAGCATGTCGATCCGCGAGCAGGCCGATGCCGGCCGGCCCACGGTGGTGAGCGACCCGGATGGCGACATCGCCGGCATCTACAAGAGCGTGGCCCGCAAGATCGCGATCAAGATCGCCGAGAAGGCCAAGGACTATTCGTCCAAGTTCCCGACGATCAGCATCTCCAAGACCACCTGAGCGGAGGCGGCACACGGATGGACGGAAGCGATCGCCCGGCAGCGCGACCCTCCGTGACCGTGGCGGTGGTGATCGAGCGCGAGGCCAGTCCCAACCGCTGGGAAGACTGGCGCTTCCGGCTCGTCGAGGTGCTGCGCGACGACGACGGCGCGTTCGGCACCACGCCCCGCCTGCTGCGCGACGACGGCCGCCTTGCGCGCTGGCTGCACCCCGGCTTCACCATCGAGCTGTTCGCCGACGAGTGCGAGGGCTACTACCTCAACCTGAGCTCGGGCGCGCCCGTGTGGTTCGTCAGCTGGCGCATCGCCGACGACGAACCGTCGCGGGCCTGGCCCGAGATCGTCAGCCTGTCGTACAACGAGGCCGGCCGCTGGCTCGACGCGCAGGAGCGCGTCGACAACCTGCCACTGCCGCCCGACGTGACCGCCTGGCTGCAGGCCTGGAACGACGAGCACTACCGGCCCGAGCCGAAGCGTCGCAAGCGCCCGGCCTCCTTTCTGCCGCCGGAGCAGCGATGAATGCCATGCGCTGCCGCGCCGGAGCAGGCTCATGAGCGAAGCCGACGACGGTTTCCTGTCGCGCTGGTCGCGCCGCAAGGCCGCGGTGAAGGGCGGCCGGCCGCCGCCGGACGAGCCGCTGCCGGCCGCTCCCGTCGCGGTCGTCGAGGCGCCCGCCGTCGTGCCGGCCTCGCCTGCCGACCCGGTGGTCGACGCGCCCACCGAACCCCTGCCGACGCTGGACGACGTGGCGGCACTGCGGCCCGGCGACGAGGTGTCGCGCTTCGTCGCGCATGGCGTCGACGAGGATGTCAAACGCGCGGCCGTCAAGAAGCTGTTCACCGACCCGCACTACAACGTGATGGACGGGCTCGACATCTACATCGACGACTACAGCCAGCCCGACCCGATCCCGATGGCCATGCTGCGCCAGCTGAACCAGGCCAAGTTCATGGGCCTGTTCGCCGCCGAAGAAGCGGCCGAAGCGCAGGCCGAGGCCGAAGCCCAAGCCCGTGCTGCGGCGCAAGCGCCCGCCACGTCCGCCCACTCTGCCGACGCGGCGCTTGTCGCCGATGCGTCCCCACCCACCTTTCCCCCTGCCGAGGACGCAGGCGCGCCGGCCCCCGCCGTCGCCGCCGTGCCCCACGCCCCCAATGAAGACCCTGATCTGCAACTGCAACCAGACGATGCCGCTGGACGGCCCGGCGCTGCAACGCGCGCTGGGACCGGCGGCCTCTGACGGCCTCGACGTCGTCCACACGCTGCTGTGCCGCCGCGAGGCCGGTGCGTTCCAGCGTGCCGCGAAATCGGGCGAGGACCTGGTGGTCGCCTGCACCCAGGAGCAGCGGCTGTTCCTCGAGCTCAACGCCGAGACCGAGGGAGCGCCCGGCGTGCAGGAGCGGCCGATCCGCTTCGTCAACCTGCGCGAGACCGGCGGCTGGTCGAAGGACGTGCGCGCACGGCCTGCAACGCTCACACCCAAGCTCGCCGCACTGCTGGCGGCCGCCCAGTTGCCCGACCCTGAACCGGTCGCCACCGTCGGCTACCGCTCGGCCGGGCGCTGCCTGATCGTCGGCCCGGCCGACGCGGCGCAGCGCGCCGCACAGCTGCTGCAGGACGCACTCGACGTGTCGCTGCTGCTCACGGCGCCCGGCGGCACGCTGCCGCAGGCGCGCAGCCTGCCGGTCGCCGCGGGCCGGGTGACGGCGCTGACCGGCTGGCTCGGCGCCTTCGAGGCGACCTGGACCTCGACCAACCCGATCGATCTGGACCTGTGCACGCGCTGCAATGCCTGCGTCGAGGCCTGCCCCGAGTCCGCGATCGACTTCAGCTACCAGGTCGACCTGGCCAAGTGCAGCGCCCACCGCGACTGCGTGAAGGTCTGCGATGCCGCCGGCGCGATCGACTTCCAGCGCGCGCCGGGCGAGACCACCGAGCGCTTCGACCTCGTGCTCGATCTCGGGGCCGAGCCGCTGATCGGCCTGCACCAGCCGCCCCAGGGCTACTTCCACGCGGCCGACGAGGCCCAGCTCGTGTCCGCGGTGCTGCGCCTGCGCGGGCTGGTGGGCGAGTTCGAGAAGCCCAAGTTCTTCCAGTACAGGCACAAGCTCTGCGCCCACAGCCGCAACGAACGCGAAGGCTGCACCGCCTGCATCGACGTGTGCTCCGCTCAGGCCATCGGCAGCCGGCGCAGCGAGAACGGGCCGGAGAAGGGCGGCATCGCCGTCAACCCCAACCTGTGCGTGGGCTGCGGCGCCTGCACCACCGTCTGCCCCAGCGGCGCGCTGACCTACGCCACGCCCACGCCGGCGCACCAGGGCCGGCGGCTGCGCACGCTGCTCACCGCCTACCGCCAGGCCGGCGGGCCCAAGCTGGCCGGCGACGCGGCCCTGCTGCTGCACAGCCAGGGTGCCGGCGTGCAGCTGATCGACGCGCTCGGTCGCGCGGCGCGCACCGAGCCGGCAGTCCGCGGCGTGCCGGTGCGCGTGATCCCGGTCGATGTGTTCCACACGGCGTCGGTCGGGCTCGACCTGTGGCTCGCGGCCATCGCCCACGGCGCCTCGCAGGTCTGGGTGCTGATGACCGACGAGGAGGCGCCCGACTACCGCGCGGCGGTGGCGGCCCAGATGGCCGTGGGCCAGGCGCTGCTCGACGGCCTGGGCTACCGCGGCCGCCACCTGCGGCTGATCGAGGCGCGCGACGTCGCCTCGCTCGACGCCGCGCTGCAGGCCGAGCCGGCGCAGACCGTCGCGCAGCCGGCCGGCTTCGCGGTGCAGGCCGACAAGCGCGCAACGCTCGATCTTGCGCTCGACCACCTGCTGGCGCAGGCGCCTGCGCGGCCGGTACCCGAGGCGATCGCGCTGCCGGCGGCGTCGCCGTTCGGCAGCCTGCAGATCGACACCGGCAAGTGCACGATGTGCCTGAGCTGCGTCGGCGCCTGCCCCGAGAGCGCGCTGGGCGACAACCCCGAGCGCCCGCAACTGCGCTTCACCGAGAAGAACTGCGTGCAGTGCGGGCTGTGCGTCGTCACCTGCCCGGAGGACGCGCTGGCGCTGGTGCCGCGCCTGTGGCTGGCCGACGGCGGCAAGGCGCGCAAGCAGCCGCGCGTGCTGCACGAGATGCAGCCCTGGGCCTGCGTGAAGTGCGGCAAGCCCTTCGGCACGCAGAAGGCGATCGAGGGCATGCTGACGAAGCTGGCCGGCCACTCGATGTTCCAGGGCGCGGCGCTCGAGCGCCTGAAGATGTGCGGCGACTGCCGCGTGATCGACCTGCACACGAACCCGAACGAAGTGAAGATCACCGACCTCTGAGCCGCGTAGCCGACAGGAGCAACGCCCCCCGATGAAGCCGCAACCGATCCAGTTCGCCACCCCGACCGACGAACGCGAGGAACTCGCCCGGGCCGAGATCTACGGCCTGCTCGCGCAGTTGTTCGTGGCTCCGCCCGACGCCGCCTTCCACGCGCAGTTGCGCGTGGCGCCCACCGAGGCGCCCACGCCGGGCGGCTTTCTCGAGCCGGCCTGGGGCGAGGTGGTGGCCGCAGCTCGGCGCGTGCCGCCGGACGCGGTGGCCGCCGAATACGACGCACTGTTCCTCGGTGTCGGGCGGGCCGAGATCTTTCTCTACGCCTCCTTCCACCTGGCCGGGGCGCTGAACGACCGGCCGCTGGTCGAACTGCGCGCGGACCTGCGCACGCTGGGCCTGGAGCGCGCCGACGGCGTGAGCGAGACCGAGGACCACATCGCCAGCCTGTGCGAGGTGATGCGTTTCCTGATCGCCGGCGACGACCCGGAGATCTGCAACCTGGAGCAGCAGCGGCGCTTCTTCCGCATCCACCTGCAGACCTGGGCCGAAGCACTGTGCTCCGCCATCGAGGCGCACCCTCGCGCTGACTTCTACCGTGCCGTGGCCGGCTTCCTGCGCGCCTTCGTCGAGGTCGAGACGCAGGGCTTCGACCTGATCGACTAGGGCCTCAGGCCGGGAGCGTCGCCGCCGGCGGCTCGCTGTAGAGCCGCACGCTGAAAACCGCACCGCTCGGGCCGTCGTCCCGGTTGCGCGCGGTCAGCGTGCCACCGTAGCGCTCGATCAGGCTGCGGCTGATCCACAAGCCCAGGCCGGTGCCGTCGGTCTTGGTCGTCACGAAGGGCTGGAACAGCCGTGACTCGAGTTCCGGTCCGAGCCCGGGGCCGCTGTCGGCCACGTCGATCTGCACGCCCTGCACGCGGCCGTCGGCGGCGTGCCAGTCGCGCGTGCGCAGTGCCAGCGTGCCGCTGTCGGGCATCGCGTGCAGCGCGTTGATCAGCAGGTTGAGCAGCACCTGCTGCAGCTCCTGGCGGTTGATGGCGGCGCTGGCCGTCGCCTGCTCGTCGCGCTGCACGGCGATGCGAGTGCGCGCGAGCTGCGGCCCGACCAGCAGCAGCGAGTCGTCGAGCGCGCGCGACGCGTGCACGCTGTCCACGTAGCCGGCGTACTCGTTCGGGCGTGCGAACTGCAGCAGCTGCGTGACGATGAGCCGCATGCGTTCGATCTGCTCGTCCACCAGCCGAAGCTCGGCGTCGACCTTGGCGGCCGTCTGCGGCCCGAGCAGCTCGCGCAGCAGGTCGAGGTTGCCCTGGATCACCGCGATCGGGTTGTTGACCTCGTGCGCGATGCTGGCGGTGAGCTGGCCCACGGTGGCGAGCTTCTCCGAGCGCAGCAGCTGCGCCTGCGCCTGCTCCAGGTCGTGCGTGCGCTCGACCACCTTGCGGTCGAGCTCGTCGCCCCAGCGCTGCAGCGCGCGTGTCTTGTCGTCGATCACGTCGAGCAGATGGTCCAGGTGCGCGGCCAGCCGGCCGATCTCGTCGGGGTGGTGGCCGACCGCGCCGACGCGCGCGTCGAGCTTGCCGGCCTCGACCTGCTGCATGGTGCGCGCCATCTGCTCCAGCGGCTTGAAGATGCTGCGTGCCCAGCGCAGCGACACCACGGTCGCGCCGATCATCACGGCGAAGAAGATCACGCCGATGCTCAGCAGCACGCCGTACTTCAGCCAGGTGAAGGGCCGCTCCAGGTAGCCGACGTAGAGCATGCCGACGCGCCGGCCGGCGCCGTCGGCCAACGGCAGGTAGCCCGAGACGTACCAGTCGTTGACGACGAAGGCGCGGTCCAGCCAGGGCTGGCCGCCGCCGAGCACGGTGTCGCGCACCGCCTGCGACACGCGGGTGCCGATCGCGCGGTTCTTGGGGTCGTCGCCGAACAGCCGCACGTTGGTGCTGATGCGCACGTCGTCGAGAAACAGCGTCGCGGTGCCGCGGCTGCCGAAGGGCAGGGCGCCTTCGGGGTAGACGATCTCGTTGATGTGGTCGATGAAGGGCAGGTTGCGGTTCAGCAGCACGCCGGCCTGCACGTGGCCGCGCAGCGTGCCGCGCTCGTCGCGCACCGGCGCGGTGGCCAGCACCACCATCGCGCGGTCCTCCTGCGTGCGGTCGGTGGGCGCGGCGTTGCGCGTGCTCACCAGCGGCACCACGACGCGGTCCTGCAGCGCCGGCGCCAGCCGTGCCAGCTCGTCGGGCTGCAGCACCTCGACACTGGCATGCGGGCGGACGCCGACGGTGGCCGTCGTCGCGGCACTGAAGGCGGGCGAACGCCGGTCGGTGGCGGGCGCCGCGCCGAAGTCGGTGACCAGCAGCGTGCCGTCGGGGGCGCGAAGGTTGATGAAGTCGAGCCCTTCGCGCGCCTTGAAGGCCTGCAGCAGGGCCACCCACACGCCCGGATCGACGGGTGCCGCCGCGCTGTCGCCGAGCGCACGGTGCAGCGCCTGGGAATCGGCCATCGCCGCGGTGCTGCTGCCGACCTCGCCGAGCACACGCTCGAAGTAGCCCTGCGCCACTGCGAGGTCGCTGCGCACCTTGGTGATCAGCAGGCGGTCCAGCGCGACATTGCCCCAGACCAGCAGCAACAGGCCCAGCAGCGGCAGCACCACCACCAGCGGCAGCAGCACCATGGCCAGCAGCTTGCTGCGGATCGGCAGCCGCTGAAAGCGCTCATAGAACCTCATGTCAACCGTTCCTCGGAGCACCGTGCGACGTGCGCCGCACGAGCCCGCCCAAGCCCAGCAGCCGCCGCGGATCCGGCTCCGCCGGTCCGCCAGCGGCGCCCCCCTGGGGGGGAGCGGCGCAGCCGCAACGGGGGGGAGTCACGCTACAAGCCACTCGGCGCAGCGACGCTCCAGCGTGCGGCGCGAGATGCCCAGCAACTCGGCCGCGCGCGTCTTGTCGCCCTGCACCGACTCCAGCACCGCGAGGATGTGCTGTTTCTCGAGCGTCTGCAGGTCGGTCGGGCCGGTGCTCGCGCCGGTGCGCGGCGCGGTGCCGCCGGGGTAGAGCGCCGACACGTTGAGCCCGCCCAGGATCATCGAGCGCTCCACCAGGTTGCGCAGCTCGCGCACGTTGCCCGGCCAGTCGTACTGCTGCAGGTAGGCCATCTCGGTGGCGCTCAGCGCGATCGGCTCCACGCCGAGATGGGGCGCCAGCGTGGCGATGAAATGCGCCACCAGTTCGGCGATGTCGTCCTTGTGCTCGCGCAGCGGCGGCAGGCCGATCTCGACCACCTGCAGGCGGTAGTACAGGTCCTTGCGGAAGCGCCCGGCCGCCACCTCGTCGGCCAGGCGCCGGTTGGTCGCCGCGACGATGCGCACGTCGACCGGGATCTGCTGCTCGCTGCCGACCGGGCGGATGCGGTGGTCTTCCAGCACGCGCAGCAGCGCGGCCTGCTGGGCCAGCGGCAGCTCGGCGATCTCGTCGAGGAACAGCGTGCCGCCCTGGGCGTAATAGAACAGCCCGTCGCGGCCATGCGTCGCGCCGGTGAAGGCGCCCTGGGCATGGCCGAACAGCTCGCTCTCGATGCGCTCGGGCGCGAGGCTCGCGCAGTTGACCGGCACGAAGGGCTCGGCCGCGCGCGGGCTGTGGCGGTGCAGCGCGATCGCCGCCAGCTCCTTGCCGGTGCCCGATTCGCCCGACAGCAGCACGGTGCTGGCCACCGGCGCGGCGCGCTGCAGTGCGCGCTTGAGGTCCTGCATCGCCGGCGAGCTGCCCACCAGGCCGTCGAAGCCCTCGCCGCGCTGCGAGATCATGTGCTTGAGCACCCAGTTCTCGCGCTTGAGCAGCGTGCGGTCGAGGCCGTGCTTCACCGCGTTGAGGATCTGCGTCACGCGGAAGGGCTTGAGGATCAGGTCCGAGGCGCCCACGCGCAGCGCCTCGATCGCGGTGTCGAGGTCGGCATAGGCAGTGATCAGCACCACCTCGCCGCTGTAGCCCTGCTCGCGCAGCTCGCGCAACCACGCGAGGCCGCTCTTGCCGGGCAGCGAGATGTCGAGGATCACCAGGTCGAAGCGGTGCCGGCGCACCAGCGCGTCGGCCTCCTCGGCGCTGGCGGCGCTCTGCACGTTGCCGCAGCGCGGCGTCAGCGTCTTCTCCAGGAAGTTGCGCATGCCCTGTTCGTCGTCGACCAGCAGCACCGAGGCGCGCGGCCAGGCGTCGAGTCCGGGAGCGGGAACGGGGAGGGCAGTGCTGGCGGGCATCGGGCAGTGAGGCGTTGCGTGCGGGGACCGGCTGTGACTGTGGCATATCCGCTGCGGCGCCGCCCGCCGCCCGACCGGCGACCCATGGGCGGGCGTGGGGCGGTTTGTGTTCTCATCTGCACCCCTGAAAACGGAGTTCCGAGCATGATGTTCCGCCTTCTCTCTGCCGGCCGCGCGGCGCGCCTGCTGTCTTCGCTGGTGCTCGGCCTCGCGGCACTCGGCGCCCAGGCGCAGTCGGTCCTGCGCGTCACCGCGATCCCCGACGAGTCGCCGACCGAGCTGGCGCGCAAGTTCGCGCCGCTGGGCCAGTACCTGGAGAGCAAGCTGGGCATGAAGGTCGAGTGGACGCCGGTGACCGACTACGCCGCCGCGGTGGAGACGCTGGTCAACAAGAAGATCGACCTGGCCTGGTTCGGCGGTTTCACCTTCGTGCAGGCCAGCGTGCGCTCGGGCGGCAAGGTGATTCCGCTGGTGCAGCGCGAGGAGGACGAGAAGTTCCGCTCGGTCTTCATCACCGACGCCGGCAGCGGCATCGCGAAGCTGGAGGACCTGAAGGGCCGCACGCTGAGCTTCGGCTCGCAGTCCAGCACCTCGGGCCACCTCATGCCGCGCAGCTTCCTGCTGGCCGCGAAGATCGACCCCGACGCCGACCTCAAGCGCGTGAGCTTCTCCGGCGCGCACGACGCCACCATCGCAGCGGTGGCCAGTGGCAAGGTCGACGCGGGGGCGCTGAACATCTCGGTGTGGGAGAAGTTCGTTGCCGAGAAGAAGGTCGACCCGGCCCAGGTGAAGGTGTTCTTCACCACGCCCGGCTACTACGACTACAACTGGACCGTGCATGCCGACATGCCGGTCGAGCTGCGCAACAAGCTGCAGCAGGCCTTCCTGGCGCTCGATGCGAACACGCCGCAGGGCAAGGAGATCCTCGGCCTGCAACGCGCCACGCGCTTCGTGCCCACCCAGGCCTCCAACTACATCGGCATCCGGGCCGCTGCCGAGAACGCCGGACTGCTGAAGTGATCGACACCGAGCCCGCCGCACCGGCCGGGCCGGCGACGGCCGAGCTGTGCCGCGTGCACGCTGCCGCCGCGCCGATGTCGGCCGTGGCGGTGCTGCGTGGCGTCGACCTGCGGCTGATGCCGGGCGAGCAAGTGGCGGTGATCGGCGCCTCGGGGTCCGGCAAGACGACGCTGCTGCAGCTGCTGGCCTGCGCGCTGCCGCCGCTGCAGGGCGAGGTGTCGCTGTTCGGCTTGGCACCGTGGCGCGGTGCTTCGTCCGGCGAACGGCAGCGCCTGCGCGCGCGGCTGTGCCTGGCGCCGCAGGTGCCGCCGCTGCCGCCGCGCCAGCGCGTGGTCACCGCGGTGCTGGCGGGGCGCCTGCCCGCGCAGTCGCTGTGGGCCAGCCTGCGCACGCTGTGGCATCCGCGCGAGGCGCCGCTGGCACGCGCGGCCCTGGCGGCGCTCGACCTCGAGCACACGCTGTGGCAGCGGGTCGACCGGCTGTCGGGCGGCGAGCGCCAGCGCGTCGGCCTGGCGCGGCTGCTGGTGTCGGACGCCGCGCTGTGGCTGGTCGACGAACCGCTGTCGGCGCTGGACCCGGCGCGCTCGGAGCTGGCCATTGCGCGGCTCATCGATGCAGCGCGCGAGACCGGGCGAACGCTGGTGTGCTCGCTCCACCAGGTGGAGGTGGCGCGACGCCGCTTCCCGCGCATCGTGGCGCTGCGCGACGGCGTCGTGGTGTACGACGGACCGGCCGGCGACCTGGATGACGAGCAGGTGCGCGAGCTCTACGGCAGCGACTCGCCGGAGGTCGCCGCGCCGCTGCCGCCGGCCATGCCACCGCCGGCAGCGGCGGCCGCGCTGCCGCAGGCCATGTGCCGCTGAGCCCGGTGCCTGGCGCGATGCGGAGCCCGGCTCGACCGTCGGCCTTGCCGCTGCCCGCCGCGGCGTCAGCGCGCGATCCGGCGCTGCTGCGCCGCTGGGGTGCGCTGCTGGTCGCGCTGGTGCTGTGCTGGCCGCTGCTGGTGCTGACCGAGTTCAGGCCCTGGACCGTGTTCGACCAGCGCAGCCTGCGTTCGACGCTGGGCTTCCTGGTGCAGTTCGTGCCACCTCGCGCGGACGCAGAGTTCCTGCGCCTGTTGCTGCGCGAGACCTGGCGCACCGTGGCCATCGCCACCGCCGGGCTCACGATCGCGTGGTGCATCGCGGTGCCGCTGGCGCTGGGCTCGACGGCGCGGCTGTCGGTCAGCGCGCTGGCCTCGCGCATGGCCACCGGGCCGGCGCTGCTGCGCCAGGGCCTGCGCTGGACCACCATCGTGCTGCGCTCGGTGCCCGAACTGGTGTGGGCGCTGTTGTTCGTGCGCGTGGTCGGGCTGGGGCCGACGGCCGGCGTGCTGGCGATCGGCATCGCCTACGGCGGCATGCTGGGCAAGGTCTATGCCGAGATCCTGGAGAGCGCCGACCCGAGCACGACCGAGGCGCTGCTGCGCAACGGCAGCGGGCGGCTGCAGGCGCTGCTGTTCGGCACGCTGCCGCAGTGCGGCCCGGAACTGGTGAGCTACACCGTCTACCGCTGGGAGTGCGCGATCCGCTCGTCGGTGGTGCTGGGCTTCGTGGGTGCCGGCGGCCTGGGGCAGGAGCTCGACAACGCGACGAAGATGTTCGCCGGCGCGGAGGTGAGCAGCATCCTGCTGGTGTTCATCGCGCTGGTTGCGCTGTCGGACCGCGTCAGCGCCGCGCTGCGGCGCGCGATGGAGTAGCCGCGTGGCCAGCACCGCATCATCGTCGTCCGACCTTGCGGCACCGCCGTCGCGCCGCCGTGCTGCATGGATCGCGCTCGGCGTGGGCGTGCTGGTCGTCGCCAGTTTTGCTTCCCTCGATCTTCGCTGGGCCGATTTCCTCTCGCTGGAGGCGCTCGGCAAGATGGGCAGCTTCGCCGCCAGCTTCTTCCCGCCCCAGGGTTCGGCCGCCTTCCTGCGCAAGACGCTGGGCGCGACGCTGGAGACGCTGGCGATGAGCCTGGTGGGCACCGCGCTCGCCGTGCTGTTCGGCCTGGCGCTGGCACTGCCCGCCAGTGCCAGCGGCCCTGCCGGCACGCGAGCGTTGCGCGGTCTGACCCGCACGCTGCTCAACGCGCTGCGCTCCGTGCCCGAGCTGGTGTGGGCCTCGCTGCTGCTGATCGCCGCCGGCCTGGGGCCGTTCCCCGGCACGCTGGCGCTGGCGCTGCACACCACCGGCGTGCTGGGGCGGCTGTTCGCCGAGAGCATCGAGAACGCCGCGCCCGAGCCGGCCTTCGCGCTGCGACTGCGGGGCGTCGACCGGCTGCGCGTCTTCCTGTACGCGACGCTGCCGCAGATCGGGCCGCAACTGCTGTCGTACTCGCTGTACCGCTGGGAGAACAACATCCGCGCCGCGGCGGTGCTGGGCGTGGTGGGCGCCGGCGGGCTGGGTCAGATGCTGTACTACCACCTCGGGCTGTTCCACATGCGCGAGAGCTGCACCGTGCTGATCGCGATGATCGGGCTGGTGGCACTGGTCGACGCGCTGTCCTACCTGGCGCGGCGCGTGCTCAATCGCTGAGCGGCGGGCCGTGAGCGGGCCGCAGCACGTGGCGGGGCGCCGACATCATCCGAGCAGGCCCCTGGGACTTTCCCGCATCGTTACGCGGTAGGCACCAACGACAAGCTGTCGCGATCCGGCGGTCAATCTGTCGATGACAAGGGCGCTGCAGCGACAGGCTGGCGCAACCACCGCACTGCTGCGCTGCAGCGTTGCCGATACGGCGCCGGCTGCGGGGTTTCCCTCTGCGCTGTCACGCGCCGAGTGCAAAAGCCAGGGCTAACATAGGAATGAATCTGCCGAAGTCGGCGATCAGCTCGATGCCAAGGCACGCGCGCCCCACCGGGCGTTGAGACCCAGGAGTCAGCCATGAACGATCCGAAATCCAAGCTCTCGCGCCGGCACGTCGTTGCCGGCGCCGGCACCGTGGGGGCTCTGGCCGCCGCGGCGGCGGTGCTGCCGGTGGCCCGTGAGGCCGAGCCCGTGGCCGTGACGACGGGTGCCAAACCCGAACCCGGCGCATCCGCCGGCTACCGGCTCACGGCGCACGTGCAGCGCTACTACCAAACCACCAAAGTCTGAGTGCCGGAGGTCCCATGTTGCTCACGCGCAAGTCGCCTGATGCGGGCTCCGGCTCGCCCGCATCGTCGCTGGTCTCGAGCCTTTCGCGCGGCCTCGCGCGCGCCATCCCGACGATGGACCGTCGGTCCTTCCTGCGCCGTTCTGGTCTGGGCGTGGGCGCCGGCCTCGCCGCCGGTCAGCTGACGCTGGTGCGCAAGGCGCAGGCCTCCGATGCGTCCAAGGCCGAGGCGGGCCCCGGCAAGGTGGAGGTCAAGCGCACGGTGTGCGGCCACTGCTCGGTGGGCTGCGCGGTCGACGCGGTGGTGCACAACGGCGTCTGGGTGCGCCAGGAGCCGGTGTTCGACTCGCCGATCAACCTGGGCGCGCACTGCGCCAAGGGCGCGGCGCTGCGAGAGCATGGCCGCGGCGAGTACCGCCTGCGCTACCCGATGAAGCTGGTGAACGGCAAGTACGAGCGCATCAGTTGGGACACCGCGCTCGACGAGATCAGCGCGCGCATGCTCGAACTGCGCAAGCAGAGTGGCCCGGATTCGGTGTTCGTGGTCGGGTCGAGCAAGCACAACAACGAGCAGGCCTACCTGCTGCGCAAGTGGATGAGCCTGTGGGGCAGCAACAACTGCGACCACCAGGCGCGCATCTGCCACAGCACCACGGTCGCGGGCGTCGCGAACACCTGGGGCTACGGCGCGATGACCAACTCCTACAACGACATGCAGAACAGCAAGGCGGCGCTGTATATCGGGTCGAACGCCGCCGAGGCGCACCCGGTGTCGATGCTGCACATGCTGCATGCCAAGGAGGCCGGCTGCAAGATGATCGTCGTCGACCCGCGATTCACGCGCACGGCGGCGCGTGCCGACGAGCACGTGCGCATCCGCTCGGGCTCGGACATCCCCTTCCTGTTCGGCGTGCTGCACCAGATCTTCAAGAACGGCTGGGAAGACAAGCAGTACATCAACGATCGCGTCTACGGCATGGACAAGGTGCGCGAGGACGTGATGGCGAACTGGACGCCTGACAAGGTCCAGGAGGCCTGCGGCGTCGACGAGGCGACGATCCTTCGCGTCGCGAAGACGTTGGCCGAGAACCGCCCCAGCACCATCGTCTGGTGCATGGGCCAGACCCAGCACACCATCGGCAACGCGATGGTGCGCGCGTCGTGCATCCTGCAGCTCGCGCTCGGCAACATCGGCAAGAGCGGTGGCGGCGCCAACATCTTCCGCGGCCACGACAACGTGCAGGGCGCCACCGACGTGGGCCCGAATCCCGATTCGCTGCCCGGCTACTACGGCCTGGCCGAGGGCTCGTTCAAGCACTTCGCCAAGACCTGGGGCGTGGACTTCGAGTGGATCAAGAAGCAGTACGCGCCGGGCATGATGACCAAGCCCGGCATGACGGTGTCGCGCTGGGTCGACGGCGTGCTCGAGAAGAACGAGCTGATCGACCAGGACAGCAACCTGCGCGGTCTGTTCTTCTGGGGCCATGCGCCGAACTCGCAGACGCGCGGCCTCGAGATGAAGAAGGCGATGGACAAGCTCGACCTGCTGGTCGTCGTCGATCCCTTCCCGTCGGCCACCGCGGCGATGGCGGCGATGCCCGGCAAGCCCGAGGACCAGAACCCCAACCGTGCCGTCTACCTGCTGCCGGCGACGACGCAGTTCGAGACCAGTGGCTCATGCACCGCGTCGAACCGCTCGATCCAGTGGCGCGAGCAGGTCATCGAGCCGCTGTGGGAGAGCCGCAACGACCACATGATCATGTACCAGCTCGCGCAGAAGCTGGGCTTCGACAAGGAGCTGACGAAGAACTACAAGCTGGTCGCAGGCAAGGGCGGCATGATGGAACCCGAGCCCGAATCGATCCTGCGCGAGATCAACAAGAGCGTCTGGACCATCGGCTACACCGGTCAGAGCCCCGAGCGCCTGAAGGCGCACATGCGCAACATGCACGTCTTCGACGTGAAGACGCTGCGCGCCAAGGGCGGCACGGACAAGGAGACCGGTTACTCCCTCGACGGCGACTACTTCGGCCTGCCGTGGCCGTGCTACGGGACGCCGGAACTCAAGCACCCGGGCTCGCCCAACCTCTACGACACCTCGAGGCACGTGATGGACGGCGGCGGCAACTTCCGCGCCAATTTCGGTGTCGAGAAGGATGGCGTCAATCTGCTGGCCGAGGACGGCTCGTTCTCCAAGGGCTCGGACCTCACCACCGGCTATCCGGAGTTCGACCACGTGCTGCTGAAGAAGCTCGGCTGGTGGGACGAACTGAGCGACCCCGAGAAGGCGGCGGCCGAGGGCAAGAACTGGAAGACCGATTCCTCCGGCGGGATCATCCGCGTGGCGATGAAGAACCACGGCTGCCACCCGTTCGGCAACGCGAAGGCGCGGGCCTTGGTGTGGAACTTCCCCGATGCGATCCCGAAGCATCGCGAGCCGCTTTACTCGACGCGCCCGGACCTGGTGGCCAAGTACCCGACGCACGATGACAAGAAGGCGTTCTGGCGCCTGCCGACGCTGTTCAAGACCGTGCAGGACAAGAACAAGGACATCGGCAAGGACTTCCCGCTGATCATGAGCAGCGGCCGGCTGGTCGAGTACGAGGGCGGCGGCGAGGAAACCCGCTCCAACCCCTATCTGGCCGAACTGCAGCAGGAGATGTTCGTCGAGATCAACCCGGCCACCGCCAACGACCGCGGCATCCGCAACGGCGAGACGGTCTGGGTCCGCACGCCGACCGGCGCGCGCCTCACGGTCAAGGCGCTGGTCACCGAGCGCGTGGACCGCGAGACGGTGTGGTTGCCGTTCCACTTCTCGGGCCTCTGGCAGGGCGTGGATCTCGCGCCCTACTACCCGCACGGTGCGATGCCGGTCATCCGCGGTGAGGCGATCAACACCGCCACCACCTACGGCTACGACAGCGTGACGATGATGCAGGAGACCAAGACCACGGTCTGCCAGGTCGAGCGCGCCTCTGTGTGAATTGGAGAGTTGACATGGCAAGAATGAAGTTCATCTGCGACGCCGAGCGCTGCATCGAATGCAACGGCTGCGTCACCGCCTGCAAGGCCGAGCACGAGGTGCCCTGGGGCGTGAACCGACGCCGCGTGGTGACGCTCAACGATGGCGTGCCGGGCGAGCGCAGCATCTCGGTGGCCTGCATGCACTGCTCCGACGCGCCGTGCATGGCGGTGTGCCCGGTCGACTGCTTCTATCGCACCGACGAGGGCGTGGTGCTGCACGACAAGGACATCTGCATCGGCTGCGGCTACTGCAGCTACGCCTGCCCGTTCGGCGCGCCGCAGTTCCCGACCAACGGCACGTTCGGGCTGCGCGGCAAGATGGACAAGTGCACCTTCTGCGCCGGCGGCCCGGAGGCCAACGGCTCGGAAGCCGAGTTCGAGAAGTACGGCCACAACCGCCTCGCCGAGGGCAAGCTGCCGGCCTGCGCCGAGATGTGCTCGACCAAGGCCCTGCTCGGCGGCGACGGCGACGTGGTGGCCGACATCTTCCGCACCCGCGTGCTGACGCGCGGCAAGGGCTCCGAGGTGTGGGGCTGGGGCACGGCCTACGGCAAGCCGAGCGGCGGCGCCGCGCAGCCGGCCGCGGCCGAAGGCGGCAAGTCATGATGCGGTCCCCGCAGCGCTGCCTGGCCCTGCTCGGAGCGGTGCTCCTGACCGCCGGGCTGGCGGCGTGCGCCGACAAGCCGCAGACGGCGTCCGGCGCGTCCAAGAAGGGCGACAGCAAGCCCTGGGACGGCAGCACGGAAGCCGGCTACACGGCGCCGGACTGGAAGCAGGGCGACCGCGCCAGCTGGGAACAGCAGCTGAGGGCCCGCAACCAGCAGCAGAACGAGTACACGCGCTCGCGCTGATGGCGCGACGTCGAACACCGGCCGTAGCGTTGACACGGGGATGCCGATGACACACACGATGCTTCGATGGTGGGCTGCCGGCTGCCTGGCGCTGCTCGGCAGCGTGGCGGTGGCGCAGGGCGCGCCGGTCGCCGAAGCGGCCTCGACGACGCCTGCCGCACAGGCCGCGCCGGCCGCCAGCGCGGCAGCCCTGGCGCTGCCCGATGCGAACGAGACCAACGCCCAGCGCGCGAAGTCCCAGCCCTACAACAACGCGCCGTTCTGGCGTGCGGTGCGCGAGTCGGGGCAGCAGTCCGGCATCAGCAACCTGCCGGGCGCCGAGAAGGGCGTGCTGATCCAGCAGTTCGTGCAGTACCCGGGCTCGCGCTTCACGACGGCGGGCGAGGCCTGGCGCGAGGTGCGCAACCGCTGGATCATTCCCTACGGTGGCGCGCTGCTGCTGATCGTCGTGGTGGCGATCGGCCTGTTCTTCATGGCCAAGGGCCCGATTGGCGTGCACGCGCCGGACACGGGCCGCAAGATCGAGCGCTTCACCTACTTCGAGCGTGCCGCGCATTGGAGCAATGCGGTGGCCTTCGTGGCGCTCGCGGTGTCGGGCGTGGTGATGGCCTTCGGCAAGTTCTTCCTGCTGCCGGTGCTCGGCGGCACGCTGTTCGGCTGGCTGGCCTATGCGCTGAAGAACCTGCACAACTTCGCCGGGCCGGTGTTCGCGGTCTCCCTGGTGATCGTGTTCTTCACCTTCGTGCGCGACAACCTGCCGCGCCGGGAAGACCTGCTGTGGCTGGCCAAGGGCGGCGGCCTGTTCAACGGCGCCCACGTGCCTTCGCACCGCTTCAACGCCGGCGAGAAGCTCATCTTCTGGGGCGGCGTGTTCGCGCTGGGCATCGTGGTGGTCGGATCGGGCCTGGTGCTCGACAAGCTCATCCCCGGCCTGGCCTACACGCGTGGCGACATGCAGATCGCCCACATGATCCACGCCGTGGCCACGGTACTGATGATGGCGATGTTCCTCGGCCACATCTACCTCGGCACCATCGGCATGAAGGGTGCCTACCGCGCGATGCGCGACGGCGAGGTCGATGCCGCCTGGGCGCGCGAGCACCACGAACTCTGGTACGACGACATCCAGGCCGGGAAGATCCCCGCGCAGCGCTCCTCGCCGCCTGCGTCCGGCGCTCGGGGCCCGGCCGTGCAGTCCTGAGTGGGAGCAAGACGATGCTGATGAACATGCCGATCCTTCGACCGCTGTTCGGTGCCGCCCTGTGCACCGCCCTCGGCCTGGCGCTGCCGCCGACCGCGCAGGCCAAGCTGCCGGCACCGACGCCCGAGGCCAAGGCCAAGGCCGACGAGGCCAAGGCGAAGACCGCCTGGTCCGACAAGGTGGCGGCCTACCAGCTCTGCAAGTCGATGGACCGCGTGGCGGCCCGCTACGCCCAGGACGCCAAGGCGATCGGCAAGGACGCCAGGCCGGCGACCGCGACGCCGGCCTGCACCGACCCGGGACCCTATCAGGCTGCCGCTGCGGCGCCAGCACCCCCTCTCGAGGCCGCCGGTGCGCACTCGCCGGCCAAGACGGCGACCAGCCCGCCGAGCGGCAAGGCCACCTCGGCCGAGCAGACCGGTACGCCGAAGAAGTAGCAAGGTAGCGAGCCTGGCGTCCGGCACGGGCGCGTCGTCGTGAAGGAGTCTGCGATGCACTACCGGTTCGCCTTGTTCCTGGTCTCCGCCGTCGCGCTGACGGCCTGCGTCAGCAAGCCGCCTCCCGGCGGCAACACCCCACCGAGTGCCGCGCAGGGCGTCTACTTCATCGAGCCTGTCGACGGCAGCACCGTCAGCAGCCCGGTGAAGGTGAAGTTCGGGCTCAAGGGCATGACCGTCAAGCCGGCCGGTGAGATCGCTGAGGGCACCGGGCACCACCACCTGCTGATCGATACCGCGGGTCCGGGGCAGGGCAACGTGATTCCGGCGGACGGCAGCCACCTGCACTTCGGCAAGGGCCAGACGGAAACCGAGGTTCCGCTGGCGCCCGGCAGTCACGTACTGAAGATGCAGTTCGCCGATGGCCTCCACCAGTCCTATGGGGAAGCGATGAGCGCTTCGGTGCGCATCACGGTTCGATGACCTTCCGCCCCCGGTCGAGCGGTCCACGCTCGTTTCGGGCCACACTGCGGGCATGAACGACAAGGATCCGAAGCTGCCCCGCATGAGCCGCGCGCAGGCGGCGCTGACCCGCAGCGTCGACGTGCTCGACGAACACGGTGAGCGCCAGACGATCCAGATCCCGGCGGAGCGTCCGCTGACGGTCTTCGTCGACAAGCGCGAGCTCGTCACGCTGATGACGCTGGGCGCCGAGCCCGAGTTGCTGGTGCTCGGCTATCTGCGCAACCAGCGCCTGGTCGACTCGGTGCACGACATCGACTCGGTCACGGTCGACTGGGAGGTCGGTGCCGCCGCGGTGAAGACGCGCGCCGGCATCGAGGACTTCGACCGCAAGACCGCCAGGCGCGTGGTGACCACCGGCTGCGGCCAGGGCACGGTGTTCGGCAGCCTGATGGACGAACTCGACACGCTCGTGCTGCCCGGGCCGCAGCAGGCCCGCATCAGCCAGCGCGCGCTGGTGGCGCTGCTCGACGCAGTGCGTCGCCAGGAGAGCACCTACAAGTCGGCCGGCTCGGTGCATGGCTGTGCGCTCTTCACGTTGGCCGGCGACGACGCACGGCTCGAACTCTTCGTGGAGGATGTGGGCCGCCACAACGCGATCGACACGCTGGCCGGCTGGATGTGGCTGCGCGGCCTGGGCGGCGCCGACAAGGCCTTCTACACGACCGGTCGTCTGACCAGCGAAATGGTCATCAAGTCGGCGCAGATGGGCGTGCCCATCGTCGTCTCGCGCTCCGGCATCACGCAGATGGGCCACGAACTGGCCACGCAACTCGGGCTGGCGCTGTTCGGCCGCGCGACCAACCGGCACTTCCTCTGCTATAGCGGTTTCGAGCGCTTCGACGGCGATCCATTGCTGGCGCGGGCGCCTGCCGTGCCGCCCGCCGGGGAGGGCGGGAGCCGGGCTGCCTAGAATCCGGGCTTCTTGCAGGAAGAAGCACCGCGATGAGCATCAAGAGCGACAAGTGGATCCGGCGCATGGCCGAGCAGCACGGCATGATCGAGCCCTTCGAGCCCGGCCAGGTGCGCCACGCGCCCGATGGCCACAAGATCGTCAGCTACGGCACCAGCAGCTACGGCTACGACATCCGCTGCGCGCCGGAGTTCAAGGTCTTCACCAACATCTACAGCACGGTGGTGGACCCGAAGGCCTTCGACGAGCGCAGCTTCGTCGACATGGACTCCGACGTCTGCATCATCCCGCCCAACAGCTTCGCGCTGGCGCGCACGGTCGAGTACTTCCGCATCCCGCGCAACGTGCTGACCATCTGCCTGGGCAAGAGCACCTATGCGCGCTGCGGGATCATCGTGAACGTCACGCCCTTCGAGCCGGAATGGGAGGGCTACGTGACGCTGGAGTTCAGCAACACCACGCCGCTGCCCGCCAAGATCTACGCGGGCGAGGGCTGCGCGCAGGTGCTGTTCTTCGAGAGCGACGAGGTCTGCGAGGTCTCCTACAAGGACCGCGGCGGCAAATACCAGGGACAGCGGGGCGTGACCTTGCCCAAGACCTAGCGTTGGTAGAGCCGTTGCGCCGTTGCGCCGTTGCGTTGTTGCGGTTTGGCGCGGGCGCCCCTTCGGGCTGACCGCTCCTCCTCTACTTCGCTCCACACAGCGGCCCGTCACGGCGCTTCGATACACCGTGCTGCGCCGGGGTTCGAAGACCTTCGCATGTCACGGTGGTGCGTGCTGACCAGGGCATCGGGTGAATGGCGAAGAGAGGTAAAGGAGGAGGGGTCGGCCGCAAGGCCGGCGCCGGGGGACACGAACGCAGCCGTTCACCCGATGCCCTGGTCAGCAGCGCTCACCCTGTAGGAAGTTGCCTGACAAGCCACTACCACTTTGCGCAGCAAGCGCTCAACTGCGGAGGCTTCGGCGGTGTATTCGTGGCATCGAGGATGGGCGGCGCCTCTAAGCTGACGACATCGAATTGCCATCTGCGATGGCCCCGGAGCCGACCCATGAACCCGCGCGACCTGCCTGCCGACTATCACGACCTGCCGACGATGCCGGCCGAACTGCTGACCGAGTTCGACGACACCGGCTTCGCGTCGATCGACGACATCGCCTGCACCCGCCTGGGCGTGAAGGCCTCGCAGACCCCGCTGGCCGTCGACGTCTGGACGCTGTCGCGCTTTCGCGCGCTGATGGCCGAGGAAGGCTGGCCCGTCCATGCCGCCCGCATGCTGTTCGATCGCGTCTATGCCCACGAGCGCCTGGCCTTCGCGCACAGCAGCGCGAACCAGACCCTGCGCGATCTCGCGCTCGATCTGTTCCGCCGCATGCACGCCGACGACGGCCTGTCGCACTGAGGCCACCGCCGCCGCGCGCGGCGAGATCGTCTTTCCTCTTCTCCCCGAGACCCCCGAGGGCCGCACCGCGAAAGCGCTGCGGCCGGCAGTACCATGGGCCGCATCGTTCGGCTTCTGGGGAGGGGCGTCATGAAGTGGGAAGGCCAGGAACAGAGTGACAACGTCGAGGACCGCCGCCGCATGGGCGGGGGGCGCGGCGGGCTGCCGATCGGCGGCCGTGGCATCGGCGTCGGCACCATCGTCATCGCGCTGGTGGCGGGGTGGATCTTCGGCATCAACCCGCTCACCGTGCTGGGCATCCTGAGCGGTGGCGGCGCACCGACCGCGCAGGTCTCCAGCGGTCCCGCGCCGGCCCCGCCGGCCGACGATGCACAGGCAAGCTTCGTCTCGGTGGTGCTGCGCAGCACCGAGGACGTATGGACCGAGGTCTTCCGCAGTGGCCAGGCGCAGTACGTACGGCCCAAGCTGGTGCTGTTCCGCGGCGCCACGGCCACCGCGTGCGGCACCGGCCAGAGCGCGATGGGGCCGTTCTACTGCCCCGGCGACCAGCAGGTCTACATCGACCTCCAGTTCTTCGACACGCTGCATCAGCGCCTCGGCGCGCCGGGCGACTTCGCGCAGGCCTATGTGATTGCGCACGAGGTCGGCCACCACGTGCAGCAGTTGCTGGGCATCAGCGAGAAGGTGGAAGCGGCGCGGCGCGGCGGCAGCGAGGCGCAGGCCAATGCGATGAGCGTGCGGCTGGAACTGCAGGCCGACTGCTTTGCCGGCGTGTGGGCCAACCGCTCGCAGCAGGCCCGGCAATGGCTGGAGCAGGGCGACATCGAGGAGGCGATGAATGCCGCCTCGCAGATCGGTGACGACACGCTGCAGAAGCGTAGCCAGGGTCAGATCGTGCCGGAGAGCTTCACCCACGGCAGCAGCGCGCAGCGTGTGAGCTGGTTCAAGCGTGGCATGCAGACCGGCCGCATCGCCGACTGCAACACCTTCGAGGCCAGCCGGCTCTGAGGGCGGTCCGTTCGGCGCGATGCGCCGTTCGCCCGCGTCGACCTATTTTGCGGCCGGCTCGCCGATCTCGATCTGCAGCCCGGTCGTTCCCACCGCCACCGCCGCCGACAGGCCCTGCAGGTCGCCTGGCTGCGGCATCGCATTGCCGCTGCGCGACAGGCGGGCGCCGACGATCACGCGCGTCGCGCCGGAGAGTCGGGCCGCCGGCGACATCGACAGGCTGTCGTCGAGCGTGAACTGCAGCGGCAGGTCCTTGGCCTGGCGGCGCAGGATGGCGAGCGGCATGCGCGGACCGCCACCATCGTCGGCCGCACGCGCGAACACGAACAGCGTGTCGTCGGGAGCCACGCGGTCCTTCAGCGACGGTGCGATGCGAACCGTGCCGCTCACCCGGGCCGGTGCGCCGGCGGGCGGCGAGGCCGACGTCGCGGACGGCGTCGCGGCGGGCGCGGCCTCGGCTCCCGACGGCATCCCGGCGAGCTGGCGCGCCTGCGCGACGCTCGCGCGGATCTGCTGGGAGAACGGGCTGTCGGCGGGCTCCACGCGCGCCAGCGCCTCCCAGTGCTTCACCGCCGTCGGGTAGTCCTTGCGGTCAAAGGCGATCAGGCCGGCGAAGGCCAGTGCCTTCGGGTGAGCCGGATCGATCGCCAGTGCGCGCTCGACGAGCCCGGCCGGCTCGCCCTGCATCGCGCCGCGGTCCATCGCGACCAGCGAGGCGGCCAGGTCCACCAGCAGCGAGGCGTCGCGCGGATTCAGGGGGATGGCCTTGCGGAAGGCCTCGGCCGCTTCCGCATGGCGGCCCAGCGCCGCGTAGGAACGCGACAGCATCTGCCAGCCCTCGGCGTCGTCGGGCCGGGACTTCAGACGCTCGGCGAGCTGGTCGACCATCGCGGCGATCTGCGCGCGGGCCGGGTCGCTCGCCGCCGCGCTGGCGCCGTCCGGCGGCGGGGCCGCGGCCGAGCGTGTTCCGGGGCCGAGCTCCAGCAGATCGGGTGCGCCGAGCCAGCCGTAGCCGCCCCCGGCGATGACGATCGCGAACACCGCGAGCGCGGCGGCCAGCCCGAGCCGGCGGCGCGGAGGGGCGCCGGCCGGCTCGGCCGTCGCGGACCGCCACAGTGGACGGGTCAGGCCGGCGATCGCGGCGAGGCACAGTGCGACTGCCAGCAGCAGGAAGAAGGTCAAGGGGTTCATGGGGCGCGCGGGCCGTCACCGACGGCGTTGGCTTCTTCCTCGTCGGGTTCGAAGTGATCGTCGCTCAGCCGCGCACGCCGGCGCAGCACCAGCACCAGGGTGGCCAGACCGCCCAGCAGCAGCACGAATGGGCCGAACCACAGCAGCCAGGTGCTCGTCTTGACCGGCGGCCGGTAGAGCACGAAGTCGCCGTAGCGGTCGGTCATGTACTGCAGGATCTCGGCCTGGCTGCGGCCTTCCTGCAGCATCGTGCGCACCTGCCGGCGCAGATCGACGGCGAGATCGGCGTGCGAGTCGGCGATGGTCTGGTTCTGGCAGACCAGGCAGCGCAGTTCGGCGGCGATGCGCATCACGCGCGCCTCGAGCACCGGGTCTTCGGCCAGCGGCGGGGCGTCCTTGGCCAGCGCAGGGAATGCCAGCAGGCCCGACAGCAGCGCGCCTGCGACAAGCGAGATCCAACTAGCCATTCAGGTCCTTCAGCAGCGGTCGGATGCGTGTCTCGATGACGGCGGGCGTCAGCGGGCCGATGTGCTTGAACCGCACCAGCCCCTGCCGATCGATCACGAAGGTCTCGGGCACGCCGTAGACGCCGAAGTCGATGCCGACCCGGCCGTCCGCGTCGAAGGCCGAGGCATCGTACGGGTCACCGAAGCGGCGCAGCCACTCCAGGCCGGCCGGCCGCGTGTCCTTGTAGTTCAGGCCGATCACCGGCACCGACTTGCTGCGGGCGAACTCCATCAGCGTCGGGTGCTCCTCGCGGCAAGCCACGCACCACGAGGCCCACACGTTGAGGATCCACACCTTGCCCAGCAGGTCGTCGCGGCGCAGCGTCTGGTTCGCGTCGTCCAGGCGCGCGAGCGAGAAAGCCGGCGCGGGCTTGCCGATCAGCGGCGAGGGCACTTCGGTCGGCGACAGCCCGAGCCCGCGCCACAGGAAGACGGCGAGGACCACGAACAGGCCGAGCGGAAGGACGTAGCGCAGGCTCCTCAACATCACGCCACGGCCCCGGCCGGGCCCACCTGCTGCGCCTGCTCCTGCCGCTGCTTCGCGCGGTAGCGCCGGTCGCTGGCGGCCAGGGCGCCGCCCAGCGCCATCAGCACGCAGCCGCCCCAGATCCAGTTGACGAAGGGCTTGAAGTAGACGCGCACGATCCAGCTGCCGTCGGGCGTGGGCTCGCCCAGCGACACGTAGAGGTCGCGCGTGATGCCGCGGTCGATGTCGGCTTCGGTCATCGGGTTGCGCTGCACGCGGTAGATGCGCTTCTCGGGCCGCAGCAGCGCCACCGCCTTGCCGTCGCGCGTGACCTCGACCTGGCCCTGCAGGCCGTCGTAGTTCGGGCCCTTGATTTCCTTCAGGCCGCGCAGCGCGAACACGTAGCCGCCGGCCTCGGTGGTGTCGCCGATCGCCATCTTCACGTCGCGCTCGAGCTGGTAGGTGGTCACCATGCTCACGCCGAAGGCGAACACCGCGACGCCCACGTGGGCCAGCATCATGCCGAGCATCGCGCGCGGCAGCTGCCGCGCACGGGCCGCCAGGCTCTTCGGCAGGCTGCCGGCCGGGCGCAGGCGCTCCCACAGGTCGACGCCGATGGCGGCGACGATCCAGTAGCTCATCAGGAAGCCGAGCGTCGCACCCAGCGCGATGCGGCCGGCCAGCCAGCCGGTGAGCAGCGCCGCGACGACCGCGACCGCTGCCGCCCAGCGCAGCCGGCGCGCCAGCTCGGGCAGCTCGGCCTGCTTCCAGCGCGCCAGCGGGCCGATGCCGAGCAGGAACACCGCCGGCGCCATCAGCGGCACGAACACGGTGTCGAAGTAGGGCGGGCCGACGGAGATCTTGCCCAGGCCCATCGCGTCGAGCAGCAGCGGGTAGAGCGTGCCCAGCAGCACCGACAGCGTGGCGACGACGAACAGCACGTTGTTGGCGAGCAGCATCGACTCGCGCGACACCAGGCCGAAGCGCGCGCCCAGCCCGACCTTCGGCGCACGCCAGGCGTACAGCGTGAGCGATCCGCCGATCACGATGACGAGGAAGACCAGGATGAACAGGCCGCGCTGCGGGTCGGTGGCGAAGGCGTGGACCGAGGACAGCACGCCGGAGCGCACGAGGAAGGTGCCCAGCAGCGACAGCGAGAAGGCGACGATCGCCAGCAGCACCGTCCACGACTTGAAGGCGCCGCGCTTCTCGGTGACCGCCAGCGAATGGATCAGCGCGGTGCCGGCCAGCCAGGGCAGGAAGGAGGCGTTCTCCACCGGGTCCCAGAACCACCAGCCGCCCCAGCCGAGCACGTAGTAGGCCCAGGTGCTGCCGAGCATGATGCCCAGCGTCAGGAAGGCCCAGGCGGCGGTCGTCCAGGGCCGCGTCCAGCGCGCCCAGGTGGCGTCGAGCGTGCCGCCCAGCAGCGCGGCCACGGCGAACGCGAACGCCACCGAGAAGCCGACGTAGCCCATGTAGAGCATCGGCGGGTGCACGATCATGCCGGGGTCCTGCAGCAGCGGGTTCAGGTCGTTGCCGTCCGGCGGCACCGGGAACAGGCGCTGGAAGGGATTGGAGGTGATCAGCATGAACAGCAGGAAGCCCACGCTGATCAGGCCCATCACCGCGAGGATGCGCGACACCACCGGCATCGGCAGGTGGCGGCTGCGCAGCGCCACCGCGAGCGTCCAGGTGCTGAGCATCAGCACCCACAGCAGCAGCGAGCCCTCGTGGCTGCCCCAGCTGGCCGCGACGCGGTAGAACAGCGGCAGCGCGCTGTTCGAGTTGGTGGCCACGTTCAGCACCGAGAAGTCATGGCGCACGAAGGAGCTCACCAGGCAGCCGAAGGCCAGCGCGACGAGCAGGAACTGCGTCTGCGCCGCCGGCCGCGCGAGCGACATCCAGTCGGCGCGTCCGCGTGCGGCGCCCAGCAGCGGCAGCGTGCCCTGGATCAGCGCGGTGGCGAGCGCCAGCAGCAGCGCGATCTGGCCGAGTTCGGGGATCATGGCTTGGGGCCCTTGACGACGGTTTCGCCGATTTTCTGGTTGCTGGCGCCGGCACGCTGCAGCGCTTCGGCGGCTTCGGGCGGCATGTAGTTCTCGTCGTGCTTGGCGAGCACCTCGCGTGCGACGAACACGCCATCGTCGCCGAGCTGGCCCTGCGCGACGACGCCCTTGCCCTCCTTGAACAGGTCGGGGAGGATGCCCTGGTAGCGCACCGGGATGCTCTTGACGGTGTCGGTCACGACGAAGCGCACCACCAGGCCGTCGCGCTGCACGCTGCCGCCGTCGACCAGGCCGCCGAGGCGGAAGGTGCGGCCCACCGGCGCCTCTTTCGCGGCCACCTGGGCCGGCGAGTAGAAGAACACCAGGTTGCTCTGGAAGGCATTGAGCACCAGCGCGGCGGCCACGCCGACCGCCGCGACGATGCCGACGATCAGCGCCAGGCGCTTCTGGCGGGGCTTCATGGCTGCAGCTCCGTGTCAGGCGCGTCGCCGGCGGCCTGCGCGAGCGCCAGGCGCTGGCGGCGTGCGGCCAGCCAGGGCTCTGCACTCATCAGCAGGGCCGTGACGGCATACGAGCCCCACACGTAGAGGCCGTAGCCGCCCATGTCGAAGAACGCCGAGGCGCTGGGCCAATTCATCGGGACTGCTCCTCGCGTGCGGGGGATCGAGCCACCAGGTCGCGCACCCAGTCGGCATGCGACTCTCGTTCCAGCACCAGCGCGCGGGCGCGCATGAACACGACCGCGAAGGTGTAGGCCCAGAACGCGAACGTCATCAACAGCATTGCCGTCAGCATGGTGGTGGCCATCTTGGGCGCCGCGGTCATCGTGATCGTGGCGCCCTGGTGGAGGGTATTCCACCACCGGACCGAGAAGTAGATGATGGGGATATTCACCGCACCGACGATCGCCAGCAGCGCGCCGGCCCGGTCGCCGCGTCGCACGTCGTCGATCGCCGCAACCAGCGCGATGTAGCCTAGATACAGGAACAGCAAGATCAGTTCCGAAGTGAGCCGGGCGTCCCACACCCACCAGGTGCCCCATGCGGGTTTGCCCCAGAGGGCGCCCGTCCATAGCGCGAGGAAGGTGAACAGCGCGCCGGTCGGCGCCAGCGCATGCGCCAGCATGAAGGCCATGCGGGCATTGAACGCCCACCCGATGGCGGCCCAGAAGGCCATCGCCAGGTAGATCACCATCGACATCCAGGCGGCCGGCACGTGGATGAAGATGATGCGGTAGGACTCGCCCTGCTGCGCGTCGGTGGGGGCGACGAAGAAGCCGATGTAGAGCCCGGCCGCCGCGAGCGGCAGCGCCAGGGCCCACAGCCAGGGGATGAGCCGACCGGCCAGCGCATGGAAGCGCGCGGGCGCGGCGAAGGTGAACCAGCGGATGCGTTCTGGCACGCCGTACTACTCCAGTGAAATGCGCAAGGCGGCTGCGGTAGCGAGCGGCGCCGTCAGCGCCGTCAGGATCAGCAGCGCCCCGAGGATCGAGAAGTGTCCTCCAGGCGACTGCCCGGCGTCGACTGCCGCGACGGCGCCGGTGCCGAAGATCAACGCCGGGATCGTGAGCGGCAGCACCAGCAGCAGCAGCAGCACGCCGGCGCTGCGCAGCCCGAGCGTCAGCGCCGCGCCGACCGAGCCGAGCAGGCTCAGCACCGGCGTGCCCAGCAGCAGCGACACGACCAGCGTGCCGAGCGCATCGCGGTGCATGTCGAACAGCAGGCCCAGCAGCGGCGCGGCGGCGATCAGCGGCAGGCCGCTCAGCGTCCAGTGGGCGGCCGACTTGGCGGCGGCGATCACCACCGCGCTGTGGCCGGTCAGCAGCATCTGCTCCAGCGAGCCGTCGGCGAAATCGCTCGCGTAGAGCTGCGACACCGACAGCATCGCCGCGAGCAGCGCGCACACCCAGGCCAGGCCTGGCGCGAGCTGACGCAGGATCTGCGGCTCGGGCCCCACCCCCAGCGGGAACAGACTGGCGGTGACGACGAAGAAGGCCACCGGCATCAGCGTCTCGACGCGCCGGCGCATCGCGAGGCGCAGGTCGCGCAGGTAGACGGCGAGGAACAGGTCGCGCATCTCAGGCGCACCGGTCCAGGTCGATCTCGCGCGGCCGCAGCCGTGCGGTGTCGAGTGCCAGGTGGCTGGTCAGCAGCACGCTGCCGCCGCGCGCCGCATGCGCCAGCAGCAGTTCATCGAGTCGACCGATGCCGTCGGCATCGAGGGCGTCGTAGGGCTCGTCGAGGATCCACAACGCGGCCTCGTCCTCGACCGCCAGCCGCGCCAGCGCCACGCGCCGGCGCTGACCTTGCGACAAGGTACGGACCGCGGCCTGACGACGGCCCTGCAGGCCCATGCGCTCGAGCGCGGCCTGCGCGATGGCCGGCGTGCTGGGGCGGCCGTGCAGGCGCAGCAGGAACTGCAGCGACTCGCCGGCCGTCAGGTCGTCCTTCAGTGCATTGGCGTGGCCGATGAACACGAAACTTCGGCCTGGGGTCGCGGCGTGGGCCGCCGCGCCGTCACGCAGGATCGCGCCCTCTTCGGGGCTGGCCAGGCCGGCGGCGAGCCGCAGCAGGCTGGTCTTGCCGCGGCCATTGCGGCCGCGCAGCCAGACGATCTCGCCGTCGGCGATCGCGAAGTCCAGCCCCTTGAACAGCAGGCGGTTGCCGCGCCGACAGGCCAGGCCGGTGGCGGACAGGCGCGGTGCGGTGGCAGGGGTCGGGGCGCGTGGCGACAACACGGGACGTTTCAGTTTGCAAGGGCAGTGCGCAAGGCGTGCCGACTGTACTGCGGTCGTGGCCGGCCGCAGGGCGCGGAGAAGGCGTGCGGCAGGCGCTGGGTGGCGTGTGTGGTTTCGCTTGCTCACATCTGAATCGTCTTCATGCAGACAAGCACAAATACGGCAGCAAATCATCTGCGACAGCGTGTAAGCGCTGCGTGCACTGCCAACTATTGACGCGTTTTTCGCTGGTTCAAGCGCGAGTATTCGTCCGCTCCGAACCCGCCGGCTTCCGGCAGCGTCCGGCGCACGAAAGAACGAATGAACAAGAAAGATCCGTCGCCCGATCGGCGGACGAGCAGCTCAGGGGAGATCGTGATGTCCATGTCCAGCATGTCGAGTGTCGGCCACCGCGTGGGGGGTTCGGCGCGCCTGCCGGCCGGTGCCTGGGCACAGGGCGGCTGGATGCGGCGCGAGGAGGCCATCATGGGCACCTCGATCAGCGTCGAGCTGTGGAGCGACGACCGGGCGGCCGGCGACGCGGCGATCGACCTGGTGATCGGCGAGATGCACCGCATCGACCGCGGCATGAGCCCGCACAAGCCGGACTCCGAGCTGTCGCGCATCAACCGCGAGGCAGCGTCCCGGGCGGTGTCCCTCAGCGAGGAGATGTTCGCGCTGTTGACGCGCTCGCAGGAGTTTTCGCGCCGCTCCGACGGCGCTTTCGACATCACCTTCGCTGGGGCCGGCAAGCTGTACGACTACCGCGAGCGCATCCGGCCGAGCGACGACACGTTGGCTCGGGCCTGTGCGGCCGTCGGCTACCAGCATCTGGAACTCGACCCTGTTGCGCGCACCGTGCGCTTCGCCCGCGACGGCCTGCGCATCGACCTGGGCGGCTTCGCGAAGGGCCATGCGGTGGACAACGCGACGGCGATCCTCACGCGCCGCGGCATCCGCCACGCCTTCATCAGCGCCGGCGGCGACAGCCGCGTCATCGGCGACCGCCGCGGCCGGCCTTGGACGATCGGCGTGCGCGATCCGCGCCGGCCGGGCGAGATCGTCGCGCTGCTGCCGCTCGAGGATGCGGCGGTCTCCACTTCCGGGGACTACGAGCGCTATTTCGACGCGGCCGACGGCGTGCGCTGCCACCACATCCTCGATCCGCGGACCGGCAAGTCCCCGGACAGCGTGCGCAGCGTGACCATCATCGCGCCCGATGGATTGACCAGCGAAGCGCTCTCGAAAAGCCTGTTCGTGATGGGCGTCGAGCGCGGCATGCGCTTCGTCGAGTCCCACGCCGGTGTCGACGCCGTGGTGGTCGACGCGGCCGGGGCACTGCACTACTCGTCCGGTCTGCTCGCCGCGGGCGCGCAGCCGCGGCAGTGACACAAGAACTCAAGTGACTCTCGCTCGTTGATTTCACCGATCAGGGGACCAGGATGAAGAACAAGCTGGGAAGAGAACAGACGGCACTGCTGACCTGCAGCGCGGTGGCGCTGAGCCTCGTGCTCGCGGCCTGCGGCAGCGGCGGCAGCGGTTCGGACACGGTCACCGTGCAGGGCGACGTGCCGATCGCCTACGCGAAACGCGCCAACACGATCCGCGCGAACCCGACCAACGGCGCGCCCACCGCGCCGGGCGGCGACCTGATGATCCGCGAGAAGTCCTCGCCGAGCGCGCCCGAACACAACATCACCACCCAGTTCACACAAGGTCAGGGCGACGCGTCCGACCCCGAGGTCTCGTACGACGGCAAGAAGATCGTGTTCGCGATGCGCTGCCCGACCACGAACACCGCGCAGATCGACGGCGGGCCGGCCTGTACCGGCCGCTGGAACATCTGGGAATACGACATGACCACCGGGGGCTACACCGGCGGCAGCTTCCGGCGCCTGACCAGTTCGACGCAGGACGACGACGTGGACCCGGCCTACCTGCCGGCCGACCGCGGCTTCGTGTTCTCGTCGAACCGCCAGACCAAGTCGAAGACGACGCAGGCGCTCAACCAGACCTATTACGCGCTCGACGAGTACGAGCGCGAGCGCGTCTTCAACCTGCACACGATGACCGCCAACGGCGTGAACGTCCAGCAGATCTCGTTCAACCAGAGCCACGACCGCAACCCGGTGGTGCGCCCGAATGGCGACATCCTGTTCTCGCGCTGGGAGCATGTGGGCGACCGCAACCGCTTCGCGATCTTCCGCACCAAGCCCGACGGCACCGACATGTTCGTGCTGTACGGCGCGCACAGCCCGGGCAACAGCTTCCTGCATCCGCGCGACATGGACCCGGCCGGCGCCTACAGCGGCTTCCTGACCTCGTCGCTGATGTCGTTGTCGGGCACCGACGAGGGCGGCTCGCTGATGCTGGTCGACGCCGCCAACTACTCCGAATACAACACGCCGGCCAACCGCAACGTGCAGGCGCTGGGCGGGCAGGCGCAGATCACCGCGCAGGCGCTCAACGACGGTCGGGGCCTGTCGCGCTACGGTCGCGTCACGTCGCCGTTCCCGCTGTGGGACGGCACCGACCGCGTGCTGGTGGGCTACCGGCCTTGCGAGGTCACGCGCGACGGCGACGTGGTGTCGTGCGCCACGCTCACCAGCGCCGAGATCGCGCGCCTCGACGACGAGGAGCGCACCGAGGCCGAGGTCGCCGCCGATTCGCTGCAGGACAACGTGCCGCCGTCCTACGCGATCTACATGTACGACCCGGCCAAGCAGACCTGGCTGAACGTGGCCGCGCCGCCGGCGGGCTTCATGTACACCGACCCGGTCGCGCTGCAGCAGCGCGCCGAGCCGAACGCCGCCGACCCGACCAACGTCGATCCCACGCTCGCGGCGCAGAACCTGGCGCTGATCGAGGTGCGCAGCGTCTACGACACCGATGGCCTCGACCGCATGGGCACCTCGATGCTCGCCGCGGCCGACCTGCCGCCCGGCTGCACCACCGCCATCGAGAAGACCGCGCCGACCGATCCGCTGGACACGCGCAACCTGGTGGCCGACCTGCTGCGCATCAAGGACCCGGCCGATCCGGCCTACAACTGCGCGCCGGCGCGCTTCGTCCGCGCGGTGCGGGCGGTGGCGCCGCAGGCCAACATGATGGGCATGCGCGAGGCGATCGGGGAGACCGATTTCGAGCCGCAGCAGATCCTCGGCTACGCGCCGGTCGAGCCCGACGGTTCCTTCAAGCTGCAGGTGCCGGCCGATACGCCGCTGGCGCTGGCGATCGTCGACGCCAAGGGCCGCGGCATCCAGACCCACCTGAACTGGATCCAGGTCCGGCCCGGCGAGCGTCGCACCTGCGACGGCTGCCACAGCCCGCGGCGCGGCGCAGCGCTCAACTCGGGCTCGATCGTCAACGCGATGGCGACCGCGCTGCTGCCGTCGATGTCGGGCGCCCATCAGTCCGGCGAGACCATGGCCTCGCTGCGCACCCGGCTCGACCCAGCTGCGCTGAGCCTCGGCGCCGACATGGTCTACACCGACGTGTGGGCCGACACCAGCCGCGGCGGCGTGGCCCGCGCGCCGATCACGGTGCGCTACACCGGCAATACGAACCCGGCCGACGATCTGCAGACCGCGGTACCGGTCAACGGCATCATCAATTACGCCGAGCACATCCAGCCGCTGTGGACGCGCAACCGCGGGGGCAACACCTGCTCGGGCTGCCACAACGACCCTGCCAAGCTCTCGCTGCAGGGCACGACCAGCGGCACCGGCCGGCTGCTGTCGTACGACGAGCTGCTGATCGGCGACCCGGTCATCGATACCGCCACCGGCCTGCCGGTGACGCGCATCGAGGACGGCGTGCCGGTGATCGTGCGTGGTGCTGCGGTGGTGGAGACCATGAGCGGCAACGCCGGCGGCCTGGCGCGCATGAGCCGGCTCACCGAGATCCTGTTCGGCGAGGAGCTGATGGCCGGCGCGGCGGCGCGCACCGCGCATCCCAACCCGCCCGGCACCGCACCGGACCACGCGACGATCCTCAACGCGGCGGAACGGCGCCTGGTGACGGAGTGGATGGACCTGGGCGGCCAGTACTTCAATGACCTGGCCAGCAGCCCGAGCGTCGTCAACGTCGCCGCGGCGTTGACCCAGGCCTCGTTCGAAGCGCAGGTGCAGCCGGTGCTGCGCGCCAGCTGCTCGGCCGGCTGCCACCAGCCGGGCGGCAATGCCGGCGCGTCGCAGACGACGCCGTCCTACTCGCGCAACCGCTTCATCCTCACCGGCGACCCGGGCGGCGACTACAACGTCACGCTGACGATGATCTCCGACACCTGCAATGCGGCGGCCAACTACCTGCTGAGCCGGCCGTCGACGGTGCCGCACCCGGCCGGCGCAGCCGGCCAGAGCGCCGCGGTGCTGCCGGTGGGCAGTGCCGGCTACACGGCGATCGCGAACTGGATCAGCAGCGGATGCACGCCATGACGAGAAGGACGTTCGCGCCGCTGGCGGCGCTGCTGCTGGCGAGCTGCGGGGGCGGCGGCAACCCGCTGAGCAACCCGTCGGACGTGGACAACAGCGGTGGCGTGACGGGCCAGAAGCTGTCGTTCATCTATTTCCAGAAGTGCATCAACCCGATCTTCCAGGCGCAGCTGCAGATCAACATCAACGGCGTGATCTCGACCAACAGCTGCGCCGGCTCGGGTTGCCACGACAACACCAACGGCACCGGCGGGGCCTTCCGCGTCGTGCCCTCGGCGACCGAGGTCGACCTGGCCGATCCGGCCAACACGCCCGACGCGGTGCGCACCAGCGACATGTACAAGAACTTCTACTCGGCGCAGGGCGAGGTCATCCCCGGCTCGCCCAACACCAGCCGGCTGGTCACCAAGCCGCAGGTGCTGGGCGTGCTGCACGGCGGTGGCCTGATCTTCGAGAACGACCAGGACCCGAACGTCAAGCTGCTGCAGTACTGGATCGGCCACCCCTCGCCGCAGGGCCAGGACGAGTTCAGCGTTGCCGGCAACAGCATGTTCACACCGGCCGATCCGGCCACCGGCGCCTGCAATACCCAATGAAGCGCCCGAGCCCGTTTTTCTCCGGCCTTGCAGCCGCGTTCGCGCGCCGCGGCCTGGTGCTCTCGCTGGTCGTCGCCGCAGCCGCGGTCTCGCTTCCCGCCCGTGCCGCCGAAGACGGCGCTGCGGCGGAGGCCGACACCGATGTGGAGCGCGTGCAGGTGGCCGACCCCTACATCGAGCTGCACACCGGCCCCGGCCGCGGCTATCCGGTGCACTTCGTCGCGGCGCGCCAGGAGTGGATCGCCATCACGCTGCGGCACACCGATTGGTACAAGGTGCGCACCGCCGGTGGCAAGGAAGGCTGGGTGCACCGCAAGCAGCTCGAGACCACGCTGACCGAGGCGGGTGGCGCCAAGACCTTCCGCGACATCGCGCTCGACGACTACCTGGGCCGTCGCGTCCAGCTCGGCGCGGCCTGGGGCCAGTTCAAGTCGGAGCCGATGCTCAAGTTCTGGACCAGCTACAAGCTGTCGGACACGCTGAGCGTCGAGGGCACGATCGGTCAGGTGCAGGGGCTGTATTCCGGCACCGACTTCTGGCACGTCAACGTCCTCGCCGAGCCCTGGTCGGACCAGCGTCTGTCGCCGTTCTTCAGCATTGGCCTGGGCAAGTTCAGGAATTTCCCGAACCAGAGTCTGGTGGCTGCATCGGTCACCGACGCGAAGCTCGGCAATGCCGGCATCGGCGCGCGCTACCACGTGTCCGAGCGCCTTGTGCTGCGCGTCGACTACACGATCTACACCGCCTTCGTTGCCGACACCCGCAGTACCGAGTACCGCGCGGTCACCGCCGGCCTCTCCTTCTTCTTCTAACGAGAACACCATGACCGGAAGAACCCACGCCCAGCCCCTGCTGACGACGGCCCTTGCGGCCGCAGCCCTGACCGCCGCGCTCGCCACGCTGTCCTCGCCGGCCGCGGCCCAGAGCCAGCAGCCCGGCAACGAGCAGGTCATCGTGCCGGAGGTCGACCGCCGCGACGTCAAGCTGCCGCGCTTCCCGTCGAACGACTTCGAGATCGGGCTGTTCACCGGCACCTACGCGACCGAGAACTTCGGCTCCAGCATCGTCGGGGGGGTGCGCCTCGGGTACCACATCACCGAGGACTTCTTCGTGCAGGGCGTCTATGCGCAGACCAAGGTCAGCGACGAGGCCTTCCGCCAGGTGCTGCCCGGCGGCGTGTTCGCCGACGAGGACGAGAAGCTCGCGTACTACAACCTCTCGGTCGGCTACAACGTGCTGCCCGGCGAGGTCTTCCTCGGCCGCAATCGCGCCAAGGCCACCGCCGTCTACGTGATCGGCGGCATCGGCAGCACCAAGTTCAACGACCAGCGGCGCCAGACCTTCAACCTCGGCCTGGGCATGCGCCTGATGCTGGCGGACTGGGCGGCGATGCAGGTCGACATGCGCGACCACATCTTCTCGATCGACGTGCTGGGCAAGCGCCAGAGCACGCAGAACCTCGAGCTGACGGCCGGCATCAGCTTCTTCTTCTGAAGGAAAGACGCCCCATGACCACGATCCTGCTTCCACCGCGGCGCCAGGCGCTGCGCCTGTGCGCCGGCGCGGCGCTGGGCGCCTACGCCGGCCTCTGCGTGCCGGCGATCGCGCCGGCCTCGACGGCGCCCGACTTCACGCTGCGCAGCATGAACGGGCCGAACCTGCGGCTGCAGGAGCAGCGCGGCCGGGTCGTGATGGTGAACTTCTGGGCCACCTGGTGCGGACCGTGCCGCCAGGAGATGCCGCATCTCAACCGGCTGTACGAGAAGTACCGCGCCTCGGGCTTCGTGCTGATCGGCGTCAACGTCGACGACGACGTGCGCAAGGCGGCCGAGGTGGCCGCCAAGCTGGGCGTGAGCTTCCCGGTGCTGCTGGACACCGACAAGAAGGTGAGCCGCCAGTACGACCTGAGCACGATGCCGTCGACGGTGCTGATCGACCGCGACGGGCGCGTGAAGTACGTCCATCTTGGCTACAAGACCGGCTACGAGGACACCTACGACAAGCAGGTCCGGGAGCTGCTCAAGCAATGAAGCCGTCACGCAACCTTATCTCTGCAGCGGCAGCGTTGCTGGGCCTGTCGCTGCTCTCGGGCTGTGGCATCCAGCCCTGGGTCAAGCCCTACGAGCGCGAGCGGCTCGCCGATCCCATCATGCAGTTCTCGCAGGACCCGCTGGTGGACAAGCACCGCGAGCACGTGCGCAGCGTGCGCGAGGGCGCGCGTGGCGCCACCGGCGTGCAGGGAGGCGGCTGTGGCTGCAACTAGCCTGCGACGCCTGCGCCGGCGCCACTGGGCGCGGCTGGCCGGTCTGCTGGGCGGCGTGCTGGCCGCCGGCGCGGCGCGCGGTGTCGACCTGCCCGGTGACCAGGCCGAGGCCCTGGCCCACGTCTACAAGGGTGGCGGCGTGACCGCTTCCGGTCCGGCGCTGCTGGTGCGCAAGAGCCTGGCCGACAAGGTGTCGCTGTCGGCTTCCTATTACGTGGATGCGGTGAGCAACGCGTCGATCGATGTCGTGACCACCGCGAGCCCCTATCGCGAGCGCCGCACCGAGTACGGCTTCGGTGCCGACTATGTGTACCGCGACTCCAAACTCACGCTGGGCTTCACGAACAGCAAGGAGCCCGACTACACGGCCGACACCATGAGCTTCGACGTGAGCCAGGAGGTGTTCGGCGGCATGACCACCGTGAACCTGGGCTTCACGCGCGGCTCCGACAAGGTCGGCAAGAAGGACTCGCCCGAATTCTCGGACTACGCCCGGCACTGGCAGTACCGGCTGGGCGCGACGCAGATCCTGACCCCGCGCTGGCTGATGAGCGCGAACCTCGAGGTGCTGTCGGACGACGGCTTCCTGGGCAGCCCCTACCGCGTGGCGCGCGTGTTCGGCGCCGCCGTGCCCGAGCGCAACCCGCGCACGCGATCGGCGCGGGCCGTCAAGTTCCGCGTGGTCGGCGACCTGGGATCGCGCGACGCGCTGCACGCCGAGTACCGCTATTTCTGGGACACCTGGGCCATCAAGGCGCACACCGCGGAGGTCGGCTACAGCCGCTACTTCGGCGAGCTCTGGCTGGGCGACGCCTTCGTGCGCGTGCACACCCAGGACCGCGCGCTGTTCTACAGCGACAACGCCACGGTCGAGACGACCTACATCTCGCGCAACCGCCAGCTCAGCAGCTTCAACAACGTCGGCCTGGGCAGCAAGCTGTCCTACACCTTCAAGCAGGTGCCGGGCCAGTACGAGCTGAAGGCGGGCGGGGCGCTGGAGTTCGTTCGCTACAACTTCCGCGACTTCACCGACATCCGCAGCGGCAGCCGCTACAGCTTCACTGCCGGCGTGATGCAGATCTATGTATCAGCCACCTTCTGAAAGAGCCCGGCGTATGTTCAGTCGATGCTGTGGGGCGCTCGTCGCCTGGTTCGTGTTCGGCGCGGCCGTGGCGCCGGCCTGGGGGGCCGATGCGGCTGTGGCGGCCCCGGCCCCGGCAGCGAGCGAGGCCGCTGGCGGACTGGATGGACGCATCCAGGACGTGAAAGGCGACGTGATCCGCCTCAATCGTGACTTGCTGGTGCTGGAGGAGGAACTGCTGTTCCCGGCCAGCACGCAGGTGGCGCTGTTCGTGTCGATGGACGTGGGCAAGCTGTTCGAGCTCGACTCGGTGCAGATCAAGCTCGACGACAAGGTGGTGGCGAACTACCTCTACACGCCGCTGGAGGTGCAGGCGCTGCACCGCGGCGGCGTGCAGCGCGTCTACCTCGGCAACCTGCGCGCCGGAGAGCACGAGCTGGTGGCCTTCTTCACCGGCAAGGGCCCGCACGAGCGCGACTACAAGCGCGGCGCGACCGTGAAGTTCGAGAAGGGCACGGACCCGAAGTACATCGAGCTGCGCATCAACGACTCCACCGGCAAGCTGCAGCCGGAGTTCGACGTCAAAGTCTGGCAGTGAGCCGCATGGGTTCGAGGTCCTTCCTGGCACGCGCAACGCGGCGGTTCGTCGCCGCGGCCACGCTCGCGGCGCTGCTGCCGGCGGGCAGCGCGCTGGCGGCCGAGCCGCTGCCGCCGCAACGGGTGGTCAAGGATCCCCACTACGGCGACACGCTGTTCCATTTTTTCCAGGACCACTATTTCACGTCGATCACCACGCTGATGACCTCGCAGCATTTCGACCGCGTGCCGGCGCACGCCGACGAGGCCGAGGTGCTGCGCGGCGGGCTGCTGCTGTCCTACGGGCTGCACCGCGAGGCCGGCCAGATCTTCGCGCAGTTGATCGAGAAGGGCGCGTCGCCGAAGGTACGCGATCGCGCCTGGTACTACCTGGCCAAGATCCGCTACCAGCGGGGCTTCCTCGCCGAGGCCGAGCAGGCCATCGATCGCGTCGAGAACCACCTCCCGCCGGAGCTGGAAGACGACCGCGGCCTGTTGAAGGCCAACCTGCTGATGGCACGCGGCGACCACGCCGGCGCCGCCACCGTGCTGAACGGCATGGCCAGGCGCCCTGGCGCCGGCCAGTACGCGCGCTTCAACCTCGGCGTGGCACTGGTGCGCAGTGGCGACACCGCGGGCGGCAGCGCGCTGCTCGACGAGATCGGTCGCGCGCCGCAGCCCAACGAGGAGTTCCGCACGCTGCGCGACAAGGCCAACGTGGCGCTCGGCTTCGCCGCGCTGCAGGACGAGCGTGCCGAGGCGGCGCGCGGCTACCTGGAGCGCGTGCGGCTGGAAAGCCTGCACGCGAACAAGGCGTTGCTCGGCTTCGGCTGGGCGGCTGCGGCGCTCAAGCAGCCGGCCAAGGCGCTGGTGCCGTGGACGGAGCTGGCGCAGCGCGACGACAGCGACTCGGCGGTGCTGGAAGGCCGCATCGCGCTGCCGTATGCCTATGCCGAACTGGGAGCGCTGGGTCAGGCACTGGAGCGCTACAACGAGGCGATCGTCGCCTACGACCGCGAAGGCGCACACCTGAACGAATCCATCGCGGCGATCCGCGCCGGCAAGCTGGTCGAGGGCTTGATCGACCGCAACCCGGGCGACGAGATGGGCTGGTTCTGGACTCTGCGCGAGCTCCCCGAGCTGCCGCACGCCGGGCACCTGGCGCAGGTGCTGGCAGAGCATGAATTCCAGGAGGCCTTCAAGAACTACCGCGACCTGCGCTTCCTGTCCAACAACCTGCAGCACTGGGCCGACAACCTCGGCGTGTTCGGCGACATGCTCGCCAACCGGCGCCAGGCGTTCGCGCAGCGGCTGACGCAGGTCCAGGCGAGTGCCAAGGCGAACGAGAGCGGCCTCGACGCAGTCCAGCGTCGCCGCGACACGCTGGCTGGCGATCTGGAGCGCGCAGAGTCCCAGGCGGACGGCGTGGCCTTCGCCGATGCACGGCAGCGCGAGCTGCAGGTCCGCATCGACGGCGTACGCGCTGCGCTGAAGGAGCAGGGCAGCGACCCGCAGTTCGCCACCGCGCCCGATCGGGTGCGGCTCGCCGCCGGCGCGTTGAGCTGGCAACTGGCTCAGGATTACCCGGCGCGCGTGTGGGAGGCGAAGAAGGCGCTGCAGACCATCGACAGCGAACTGGCCGAGGCGCGCCGCCGCGACACCGCGCTCGCCCAGGCGCAGCGCGACGAGCCCGCGCGGTTCGGCAAGTTCGATGGACGCATCGCCGAACTCGACCGGCGCATCCAGGTGCTGATCCCGCGCGTGGCCGCGCTGAGCCGGGAACAGCAGCAGGTGGTGCAGGACATCGCGGTGGCGGCGCTGACGCGCCAGCAGGAGCGCCTGACGGCCTACCTCACGCAGGCCCGCTTCGCGGTCGCCCAGTTGCACGACCGCGCCACCCTTGCGAAGGAGGCCGACCGTGCGCCCGCGCAGTAGTCGTTGCCTGCTGCTGCCCTTGCTGATCGCCGGCGGGCTGAGCGCCTGCGCCGGCAAGCGCCAGGGCACGCCCGACGACGAGCCGACGCTGCGCAGCCTGGCCGGCCGCGAGATCAGCGTGCAGAAGGACGCTGGCATCGCGGGCAGCGAAGAGCAGGCGATCGCCGCCTACCGCAAGTTCCTCGAGGTCGCGCCCGGTGCGCCGCAGCGCGCGGAAGCGATGCGCCGCTTGGGCGACCTGGAGATGGAGAGCGCCGACAAGCGCAGCGTCGAGGCCACCGCGACCAGCGGGCCGGACTACCGTGCCGCGATCGCCAGCTACCAGGGCTACCTGAAGGCCTACCCCAAGGACCCGGGCAACGACCGCGTGCTCTACCAGCTGGCGCGCGCCCAGGAGCAGGGCGGCGAGCTGGAAGTGGCGCTCAAGACCCTCGACCGGCTGGTGCAGGACTATCCACAGACCGCCTACCGGGACGAAGCCCATTTCCGCCGCGGCGAGCTGCTGTTCACGGTGCGCGACTACGCGAAGGCCGAGCAGGCCTACGGCACCGTGCTCGACGGCGACGAGGACGGCCCCTACCAGGGCCGTGCGCTGTACATGCAGGGCTGGTCGCGCTTCAAGCAGGGCCGGCTCGATGAGGCGCTGAGCCCGTTCTTCGGCGTGCTCGACCTCACGCTGGGCGAGCACGAAGGAGACGACGACCTCGCCAGCCTGGCCGACCTGAGCCGCGCCGACCGCGAACTCGTCGAGGACACCTTCCGTGTCGCCAGCCTGTGCCTGCAGAACCTGCAGGGCGCCGAATCGATCCCGGCCTACATCACCAGCGACGTGCGGCGCGGCTACGAGTTCCGCGTCTACCAGCAGCTCGGCGAGCTCTACATCAAGCAGGAGCGCACCAAGGACGCGGCCGACACCTTCGGTGCCTTCGCGCGTCGCCAGCCTCTGCATGCGCAGGCACCGGTGCTGCAGGCGCGCGTGATCGAGATCTACCAGCAGGCCGGCTTCGCGAACCTGGCGCTGGAGGCGAAGAAGGAATACGTGGCCCGCTACGGCGCGACCAGCGAGTTCCGCCGCGCCAACCCGCAGGGCTGGGAACGCGCGCAGCCGCTGGTCAAGACCCACCTGGCCGAGCTGGCGCGCCACTATCACGCGAGCGCGCAGAAGAGCAGGAGCACGGCCGACTACCAGGAGGCGGTGCGCTGGTACCGCAGCTGGCTGGAGTCGTTCCCGACCGATCCCGATGCGGCGGCCAACAACTTCCTGCTCGCCGAGCTGCTGTACGAGGACGCGCGCCACGCCGAGGCCGTGACCGAGTACGAGAAGACGGCCTACCAGTACCCGCCCCACGCGAAGAGCGCCGACGCCGGCTATGCGGCGCTGCTCGGCCATGCGCAGCTCGAGAAGAAGGCCGCGGCGGCCGAACGGCCGGCGCTGCAACGCGCGGCGGTGGCCAGTGCGCTGCAGTTCGCGAAGGCCTTCGACGGTGATCCGCGCGTGGGTCCCGTGCTGAGCAACGCCGCCGAAAAGCTCTATGCGCTGGGCGATGCCGAGCCTGCTGCCACGGTCGCTCAGCAGGTACTGGACCTGAAGCCGCCGGCCGCCGCGGAGCAGCGCCGGACCGCGTGGACCGTGCTGGCGCACACCGCCTTCGAGCAGGGCGCCTTCGACCGCGCGGAGCGCGGCTACGGCGAGGTGATCGCGCTGACACCGGAGAAGGCGGCCGGCCGTGGCGAGCTGGTCGAGCGCCAGGCCGCGTCGATCTACAAGCAGGGCGAGCAGGCCCGCGCCGCCGGGCAGTCGCGCGAGGCGGTCGACCATTTCACGCGGGTGGCCGCCGTCGCGCCGCAGTCGACCGTGCGGGCGACCGCGCAGTACGACGCCGCGGCCGCACTGATCGGTCTGAAGGACTGGGACGGCGCGGCCCGCGCGCTCGAGGACTTCCGCCAACGCTTCCCCACGCATCCGCTGCAGCCGGAGGTCGGTGGCAAGCTGGCGGTGGTCTATGTGGAACAGGGCCGCTGGGCCCAGGCGGCCGGCGAGTACGAGCGCCTGGCGGTTGCGGCCAAGTCGCCGGCCGCCGCGCGTTCTGCTCAGTGGCAGGCCGCCGAGCTGCACGAGAAGGCGGCCGAGAAGGGCGGTTCGCGCGCCGCGGCCGCGAAGGCCTACGAGGCCTACCTGAAACAGCACCCCGAGCCGCTGGAGCCGGCGATGGAGGCGCGCTACCGGCTCGCACGCATCGCCAAGGCGGACGGCAACGCGACGCGCGAGCTCGCGCTGATGCAGGACAACCTGCAGGCCGACCAGCGCGGCGGCAGCGCACGCACCGATCGCACCCGCTACCTCGGCGCCACCGCGGCGCTGGCGCTGGCCGAGCCGAGCCTGGACGCCTACCGCAAGGTGGCGCTGGTCGAGCCGCTGGCCAAGCAGCTCAAGCTGAAGAAGACCCGCATGGAAGAGGTGCTGAAGGCCTATGGCGTGGCTGCCAACTACGGTGTGGCCGACGTGACGACGGCGGCGACCTACCACACCGCTGCGCTCTACCAGGACTTCGGCAAGGCCTTGATGGCGTCGCAGCGGCCGAAGAAGCTGTCGAAGGCCGAGCTCGAGCAGTACAACGTGCTGCTCGAGGAGCAGGCCTTTCCGTTCGAGGAGAAGTCGGTCGAGCTGCACGAGGTGAACGCGCGCCGCGCCGCCGCCGGGCTCTACGACCCCTGGGTCCAGCGCAGCTTCGCGGCGCTGCGCGAGCTGCAACCGGTGCGCTACGGCAAGGCCGAACGCAGCGAGGGAGTGATCGATGCGATCCGCTGAAGAGCGCCGCTCGTCGTCTCTCACCGGCGTCGCCGGGCTCGTGCTGCTGCTGGGCGCGGTGCTGAGCGGTTGCGCCGCCATGCAGCAGCCCTTGAAGGCGCTGCAGCAGGCGGTGACGCCCGCAGCGTCAGAGCCAGCCGCCTCTGCGGCACCCGAGCCCGTGGCGGCACCGGTGGTCGCCGAAACGCCGGTGAGTCCCGCGGTGCAGCGTGCCTACGACGAGGCCCGCAAGGCGATGCGTGCCGGCCGGCCGGCGGATGCCGAGCGCGGGCTGCGTGCGATCGTGAAGTCCAACCCCGAGCTCGGTGGCCCGCATGCCAACCTGGGCCTGCTGCTGCGCCAGGCCGGCCGGCTGCCCGAGGCGGTGGCCGAGCTCGAGGCGGCGGTGCACGCCAACCCGCAGCAAGCGGTCTATTTCAACCAGCTCGGCATCGCCTACCGCCAGCAGGGCGAGTTCGCGAAGGCACGCGAGGCCTACGAGCGCGCCATCGATCTCGACGCCGCCTATGCGTCGCCACTGCTGAACCTGGGCATCCTGCATGACCTGTATCTCGGCGAGGGCTCTCGTGCCCTCGCGCTCTACGACCGCTACCTGGCGTTGTCGCCGGGCGGCGACGCGCAGGTCGCGAAGTGGGTCGCCGACCTGAAGAACCGCAAGCCGCCGCCGGTGGCGGTGAGCCGCAAGGAGCAGCCATGAGACCGTCGTCCTTTTGCGGCGCGCTCGCCGGTGTCGCCGTCGCTGCCTTGGTCGCCGCGCCGGGGGCGTGGGCGCAGGACCGTGCCGACATCGACCGCACGCAGATCATCGGCAACCGCGAGTTGCCGAAGGTGCTGTACATCGTGCCCTGGAAGAAGCCGTTGCCCGGCGATCTGTCGGGTCGACCGGCAGTGAGCGTGCTCGACGAGGCGCTCGCACCGATCGACCGCGACGTGTTCCGCCGCCAGCTCCAGTACGACGCGCAGTTGCAGCCCCGCCCTGCGGGGGCGGCGCCGGCCCGTCCTTGATCCGAGTCCCTCCCCCTTACCCAGTTCGTCACAGGAGAAGCCCATGAGCATCCTCGAGTTTGCCGTCAAGTTCTTTCAGGACAGCGGCGTCGCCATCTACTTCAGCATTGCGATCATGGCCATCGGCCTGTCGATCGCGATCGAGCGCTACATCTTCCTGAACCGCGCGCGCAGCCAGAACCGCAAGCTGTGGGCGCAGGTGCTGCCGCTGCTGCAGAACGGCCGCTTCAAGGAAGTGCAGGGCGTCACCGAGAAATCGGACGCCGCGATCGGCAAGATCGTCGCCAATGGTCTGCAGCGCATGCAGAGCCCGGGCCGCCGCGAGGACATCGACGCGGCGATGGAGGAAGGCATGATGGAGATCGTGCCGCGCCTGGAGAAGCGCACGCACTACATCGCGACCTTCGCCAATGTGATCACGCTGGTGGGCCTGCTGGGCACCATCATCGGCCTGATCAAGGGCTTCACCGCGGTGGCCGCGGTGAACCCGGCCGAGAAGGCCGAGCTGCTGTCGGCGTCGATCTCGATCGCGATGAACAACACCGCCTTCGCGCTGTCGGTGGCCATTCCCTTCCTGCTGATCCATGCCTTCCTGCAGGCCCGCACCAGCGAGATCGTCGACGGCCTGGAGGCCGCGAAGATCAGCTTCCTGAACCTGGTGCAGCGCATCAAGGCCGAATCGGCTCCGGCGAGGTAACCCACCATGCGTGTCCGACGCCTGCGCAAGAACGTGGCCCAGCTCGAGGTCACGGCGTTCATCAACGTCATCGTCGTGCTGGTGCCTTTCCTGCTCTCGACCGCGGTGTTCACGCGGCTGTCGGTGCTCGAACTGACGCTGCCAGCGCCGTCGTCCGGCGTCGAGCAGCTCAAGGTCGACGACCTGAAGCTCGAGGTGGTGATCCGCCCCGACGCACTGGACGTGGGCGACCGCATCGGCGGGCTGATCCAGCGCATCCCCATGGCCACCGCCGGGCATCACGACCTCGCCGCGCTGTCGCTGCTGATGCAGCAGGTCAAGCTCAAGTTCCCGGACACCACGACCGCCACCGTGCTGGCCCAGCCCGACACGCCTTACGAACTGCTGGTGCAGGTGATGGACACGATGCGCGAGGCGCCGACGGCAGCTTCCGCACAGGCCAACGCGGTGGCGCCTGCGGCGGCGCTGTTCCCCGACATCTCGATCGGCGACGCTCCGATCAGCGTCGCCAGGAAATAGGGAGAGGTCGACGATGAAGCTCACCCCGCTTCAGAAGCGCGCCGAACGCAAGGCGCGCAACAACCACGGTCTGGACATGAACCTCGTGGCCCTGATCGACATCTTCACGATCCTGATCTTCTTCCTGATGTCGAGCACCGGCGTGGAGGTGCTGAGCACCAGCCGCGCGGTCAAGCTGCCCGAGTCGACCGCCGAGAAGACACCGCGCGAGACCATCGTCGTAACCGTCAGCGGCACGGAGATCCTCGTCGATGGGCGCAAGGTCGCCACGGTCGGCGAGGCCATGGCGGGCGAGGACGACCTGATCGCGCCGCTGAAGGCCGAGCTGGACCTGCAGGCCAGCCGCCCGGTGCTGCGCAAGGAGAACGAGGCGCAAGGCAAGGCCGTGACGATCATGGGCGACAAGGACATCCCCTACCGTCTGCTGCGCAAGGTGATGTACACCGCCGCGCGTGCCAACTTCAGCGACGTGGCGTTCGCGGTCACCCGGAAGGCGACGACATGAGTGCCGCCGCCGCTTCGATCTCGTTCCGCGCGCCGCTGCTGCCCTGGGCGGTGGCGCTGGAGGACGAGGCGCGCTTCCGCCGCATCCTGCGTGTCGTGCTGGTCGCCTGCGTGCTGCTGTGCCTGGCGCTGCTGCTGATGCCGCGGCCGGTCGAGGATCGCGCTGCGCCGGTGGAACTGCCGCCGCGCCTGGCCAAGCTGGTGCTGGAACAGAAGCCGGTGCCCCCGCCGCCACCCCCGACGTCGGCAAAGGCAGCGGCCCTGCCGCCGCAGGCCGACCCGAAGCCGATCGGCTCGACCAGCAAACCGCCGAGCCGGGATCCCGAGACCGTGCGCCGTCCGGTGCCGGAGGCGCGCCAGCCGGTGGCCGGCAAGCCGCCGGGTGAGGTGGCCGAGGCCGCGCGCCGCAAGGCCGCCGGCGTGGGCCTGCTGGCGATGGCCGATCAACTGGCCGAGATCCGTGGTGCGCCGGTCGCGGTGCAGTTGCAGAAGGACATCAAGCAGGGGCCGGGCGTCGGCACCGGCAAGGGCGTGGGCGTCGGTGCCGGCACCGAGGCCGGCACGCCCGCGCGCGCGCTGATCACGTCGAACGCCGGCCAGGGCAGTGGTGGCATCAACACCGCGGCCTACAGCCGCGACACCGGAGGCGGCGGTCTTGCCGGCCGCGCGACCACGCTGGTGGAGGGCGTGGCCGGCGGTGGCGGTGGCGGCGGCCCGGGCGGTGGCGGGGTGGCCGGCAAAGGTGGCGGCAGCGGTGGTGGGGGAGGTGGCGGCGGCGGGGCAGGGGCCGGCGGCACGCTCACCAAGAGCGGCAGCGGCAAGGCCTCTCGCTCGATCGAGGAGATCAAGCTCGTGTTTGAGCGCAACAAGGGCGCGATCTATGCGCTCTACAACCGCGCGCTGCGCGAGGATCCGTCGCTGCAGGGCAAGGTGGTGCTCGAACTGAAGATCGCGCCGGCCGGCGACGTGGTGGGCGTGCGCATCGTGTCGAGCGAACTGCATGCGACCGAGCTGGAAGGCAAGCTGCTGGCCCGCGTGAGGCAGTTCGACTTCGGCGCGAAGGACGTGGAGCAGATGGTGGTGTCCTGGCCGGTGGATTTCCTGCCGTCCTGATCTCGTTGCTTCGTGCGGAGGGCTGTCTGTTGAGCGGTGGAGAGGGCGCCGCGCCGGGCCGCTGTGTTGCGCTCGTGTCCCCCGCGGTCCGCCCTGTGGGCCGACCGCTCCTCCTCTACCTCGCTCCACACAGCGGCCCGTCACGGCGCTTCGATACACCGCGGACGGCAGGGGTCCAAAGACCTTCGCATGCCACGATGGTTCGTGCGACCAGGGCGTTGGGTGAGCGGCGAAGTGAGGTCGAGGAGGAGGGCCGGGCGTGAGCCCGGCACGGCGGACACGAACGCAGCCGTTCACCCGGCGCCCTGGTCAGCAGCGCGCAGTCAACGCACGCGGAAGTAGATCGAACTTCAGCGCGTGTTGACGATGTCGCGGTGCATCGGCGCCAGCCGCGCGAGCAGCCGGTTCTGCACGGTGAAGGGGATGCCCTGCTGGTCCATCGACTGCTGAAGCACCTCGACCAGCGCATTGAAGTCGGACTTGCGGATCTTCATCTCGGCGTGGGAGTTCTTCATGGTCTCGCCTTCGTAGATGCAGGAGCCGCCCGACACCACGCAGAACTGGTCGACGAGTTGCTTCTTCAGTTCCGACAGCTTGGTTTCCTTGAAGAACTCAGCGATGCGCGGATCGGCCGTGAGCCGCGGCACGAAATCGTCCATCAGCTTCGTCAGGCCGGGCGTGCCGCCGAGAGCCTGGTAGAGCGCATCGTCGGGCGGCGTGGATTGTGCGGAGGCGGTGAGTGCGCCCAGCGCGCAGCTCAGGGTGATCAGGAGACGCTTCATGGTGTGGCTCGCGAAATCGTGAAGGGCGTCAGAACGCCACCTGGGCCGAAACGTAGACGCCACTCTGGCGCCGGTCGACGACGGCAGGAACGATCTTGCCGAGATCGACCCAGGCCAGCGTCAGCGACAGGTTCTTGCCCGGAGCCCAGGCGATGAAAAGATCCTTCCAGTCGTCTTCCTTCAGGCCTTCGCCGAGCAGCGAAGGGTTCAGGTTGTCCGGCTTGAAGCGGTACTCGGCGCCGATCGCCAGATCGCGGCGCAGCAGCCAGGCGACGGAGAACTCGGGCAGCAGCTTGTAGCGGTCGTGCGCCGTGCCGCCGAAGCCGAGCAGGCCGTTCTGGTTGGCCTTGGTGGCCCGCAGCGTCGCGTTGAGCAGCACGCCCTGCGCCAGCAGGAGCTTGGTGGCGCTGAAGTAGACGTCGGTGCCGCGGTCGTTCGCGCCCAGGGCCTGGAGCGTCGGCGCCAGGCCGCCGGCGTCGAGCCGCTTGTGCTCCAGACCGACGGCGATCTGCGGCATCCAGGTGTCGCTGTCCAGCACGGCATCGCCGGCGATCCTGAGCTTCACCGCGAAGATGTCCTGTTTCAGCCGCAGGCCGGGCAAGCCGAGCGCGGTGCCGGTGCGTCCGGTGTCGAAGTCCTGGCGGGCCAGCGACAGCTCGATGCGCTCGTCGAAGCTGGCGGCGACGCCGTAGCCGGTGAGCCCGTAGTCCTGCGTCCTCAGGCGGGTCAGGTAGGCGCTCGCGCCGAACTGGCCGACGCTGGCATAGCTGCCGGTCAATGCCCAGGGCGTCAGACCGCCGCCGGCCGCGCCGTCGATGCTGCTGACGCCACCGGTCAACAGCAGTTTGCCTTCGCGCGAACGGCCTTCGGCCGACGCGGTGGTCGATGCCGCCAGAAGCATGAGGACGGACAGGGCGATGCCGACCGATGAGGTCACGTGTCGCCCGCGGCGCACGACTTTGAATGACATGGAGGCTCCAACCACCGACGAAAGAGGCCACAGTGCCGTGGGAGTTCGTGATGTCCTGGGCACTGCGGAGTCGAGGACATCATTCCATCGCCCCGGGCTGCAAGTTGCGCGCCTGACAGGCTGCGGCATGTCAGCAGCACCTCAGTCGTCGAACAGCGATCGCGTGTGCGGTAGCGCAAGCGGCTGCGATGTTGCCGACGTGACACGATCGCTCGTGCGCGACAGCGAGCCCACGCGCACGCCCAGCAGCCTCAGCCGCCGCTCGAGCGGTGCGCGCTTGAGGCATTCGCCGGCCGCGCGACGGATCGCCGCGAGGTCGTCCACCGGGGCCGGCAGCGTCAGGTCGCGTGTCACCGTCTTGAAGTCGTCGTAGCGCAGTTTCAGCCCGATGGTCTTGCCGACATAGCCCTTGCGCTGCAGGTCGTCGGCCACCTGCTCGCACAGCCGCGTGAAGATGGCCGACAACTCTGCGCGGTCGCTGCGCGGGTGCAGGTCGCGGTCGAAGGTGGTCTCGCGGCTCAGGCTGACCGGCTCGCTGTGCGTTACCACGGGCCGTTCGTCGCGGCCGTGGGCGGCGGCGTGCAGCCAGGTGCCGTAGTGCTGGCCGAAGTTGTCCAGCAGCCAGGCCGGGTCGGCGGCAGCCAGCTCGCCGATCGTGCGGATGCCCAGCGCCTCGAGCTTCGCCGAGGCCTTGGGGCCGATGCCGTTGATGCGCCGGGCCGGCAGCGGCCAGATGCGCGCCTCGATGTCGGCTTCACGCAGGATGGTCAGGCCGTCGGGCTTGTCGAGCTCGGAGGCGAGTTTGCTCAGCAGCTTGTTCGGCGTCACGCCGATCGAGCAGCTGAGCCCGGTGCGTTCGAGCACGCGGGCCTTGATGGCACGCGCCAGCGCCACGCCGCGGTCGGCTGCAACGCCAGGCTGGGCGGAGAGATCGATGTAGATCTCGTCGACGCCGCGGTCCTCGATCAGCGGCGGGGTGTCGCCGACGACCTCGGCCACCGCCGCCTTGAAGAGCCTCGAGTAGCGCCGGTACTCGTCGAAGTCGACCGGCAGCAGCACCGCGTCGGGCGCCAGTGCCGCCGCCTTCATCAGGCCCATGCCGGAGTTCACGCCGTAGGTGCGCGCGGCATAGGTGGCGGTGGTGACGACACCGCGGCCGGCGTAGTGGCGCAGCGTCGCGTAGCGGCGGCTGCCGTCGGCCAGCGTCTGCGGCTCGTGCCGCCGGCCGCCACCGATGACGACCGGTTGGCCGATCAGTTCCGGGTAACGCAGCAACTCGACCGACGCGTAGAACGCGTCCATGTCGAGATGGGCGATGTAGCGTTCGGGCATGCGCCGAGCCGCCGGCCGAAGGCGGCGCTGGCCGGTGGGCTCAGCGCTGTTGGCGGTGTTCTAGCGACAACGCGTACAGCCGGCCGCTGCGGGCACCGCTGCGGCAGAACGCCAGCACCGGTTTGGGCAGGCGTTCCATCAGCTCGGCCATCGCCTGCACCTGCTCGGGCGTCTGGAAGCCGCCGGCGACCGGGAGAAATGCGTACTCGAGGCCGGCGGCGCGCGCGGCGGCCTCGATCGCGGCGTTGCTCGGCTGGTCCGGCCCGCCTTCGAAGTCGGGGCGGTTGTTGACGACGCTGCGGAAGCCGGCGGCGGCGGCGGCGGCCATCGCGTCGGGCGTCAGCTGGGGTGCCGTGGCGATCTCGGCATTCAGGCGGGTGGCGGGCAGATCCATCAGTAGGTCCTCGTCGTGCAGGCGGCGTACCGGAGCGAGCTTACTTCGACAGCGCCTGCTTCACCGCCGCCGACACCAACCCCATGTCGGCCTTGCCGGCCAGCCGGGTCTTGACCGCACCCATCACCTTGCCCATGTCGCCCGGGCCACTGGCGCCGAGTTCGGCGACGATCGCGGCCACCTCGGCGGCCACCTGCTCGACGCTCAGGCGCGCGGGCAGGTAGGCCTCCAGCACGGCCAGTTCAGCGGTCTCCTTGTCGGCCAGATCGGTGCGGCCGGCGGCGCTGAACTGGCTGATCGAGTCCTTGCGCTGCTTGATCAGCTTGTCGACGATCGCGATCACCATGGCGTCGTCGAGCACGATGCGCTCGTCGACCTCCTTCTGCTTCAGCGCGGCCAGCAGCAGGCGGATGGTGCCGAGGCGCGGTGCGTCCTTGGCGCGCATCGCGGTCTTCATGTCTTCGGTGATGCGGTCTTTGATCGGGCTCGTCATGAGGCTCTCTCCGGTCTCCAGAAACGATCAAGCCCGCTTGGGCGTCCCCGCGCGGGCTTGATGTGGTGCTGACTGAGGGGCGGTCAGTACAGCTTCTTGGGCAGCTGCATGCTGCGCACGCGCTTGAAGTGGCGCTTCACGGCCGCTGCCTTCTTGCGCTTGCGCTCGGCGGTGGGCTTTTCGTAGAACTCGCGGGCCCGCAGGTCCGTCAGCAGGCCGATCTTCTCGATCGTGCGCTTGAAACGACGCAGAGCCACATCGAAGGGCTCGTTTTCTTTGACGCGAACGGTGGTCATGAAACGGTGGATCCTTGAATTTGCGCACCGGGTTCCGGGGAATCTTTCCGGATGATTCGGGCCGGGTTCGGCGCGCGGTTTGCCAGCAAAGACGAAGATTATAGACCGGCGCCGCAAACCGGCGCAATGTGGGCTGTACCGGGCGTCAAGGGCGCAGAACGGTCGCCTCCGGGGCACCGGTGGTGGTCGTGGCCTCGGCACAGGCCTGCGCACAGGCATGCCCGCTGGCCCAGGCCCATTGGAAGTTGTAGCCGCCGAGCCAGCCGGTCACATCGACCACCTCGCCGATGAAGTACAGGCCGGGCACGCGCCGGCTTTCCATCGTCTGCGAGCTGAGTTCTCGCGTGTCCACGCCGCCGGCGGTGACCTCGGCCTTGCGGAAGCCCTCGGTGCCGGCTGGCGTCAGCGTCCAGCGCTGCAGCGAGGCGGCCAGGGCGGCCAGGTCCTTGTCCTTGACCTCGGGCAGCGGCCGCGCTGCCAGGCCGCTGAGCGGTGCGCACCAGGCCTCGGCCAGACGGGCCGGCAGCCGGGTCGCCAGCTCGTTGCCGAGCTGGCGCTTCGACACCGTCTTGGCCTCGCGCAGCGCGGCGGCCAGATTCTGCCCGGGCGCCAGGTCCAGCGCGATCGGCGTACCGGGCTGCCAGTAGCTCGAGATCTGCAGCACCGCCGGGCCGCTGAGACCGCGGTGCGTGAACAGCAGGTCCTCGAGGAAACGGCCGGCGGCGGGGCCCTGGCCGGTGCTCACCGCCACCTCGAGCGACAGGCCGGCCAGCGCCGCGAACGGCGCCCAGGTTGCGGCATCGAAGCTCAGCGGCACCAGCGCAGGCCGGGGCTCGACGACGCGGTGGCCGAACTGCCGCGCCAGCCGGTAGCCGAAATCGCTGGCGCCGATCTTCGGGATCGAGAGCCCCCCGGTGGCGACTACCACGCGCGTTGCGCGCACGCTGCCGCGATCGGTGTCGAGCTCGAAGCCGCGGCCGGCCGCCTGCCTCACCGCACCAACGCGACAGGGCTGCCAGCGCGTCACGCCGCCGGCCTCGCACTCGCGCAGCAGCAGCGCGATGAGGTCTTCGCTGGATTCGTCGCAGAACAGCTGGCCCTTGTGCTTCTCGTGCCAGGGGATGCGGTGGCGCTGCACCAGCGCGATGAAGTCGCGCGGCGTGTAGCGCGCCAGGGCCGAGCGGCAGAACGCCGGATTGCCCGACAGGAAGTTCGCCGGCCCGGTCTCGCGGTTGGTGAAGTTGCAGCGCCCGCCGCCGGAGATGCGGATCTTCTCGGCCACCTTCTCCGCGTGATCGACCAGCAGCACACGCAGGCCGCGCTGGCCGGCAATGCCGGCGCAGAAGAGGCCGGCCGCTCCCGCGCCGATCACCACGACATCGAAGGAGGAGGCGCCCTGCATCGGCGTGATTATCGCGGTACCTGCCAGGCGTCCCATGCGTCGCTGCCCACCCGACGCGCGCTCACGATCTCAGCCGACCATCGCGGGCGGACCACCGCCCGGCGGATCGTCGGCGACGGGAGCGCCAGTCATCCGCGCATCCGCACGCAGCCGCGGCAGGTACTGCGGGTACTCGCGCTGGATGAAGTCCACCAGGTACTCGCGCACATGGCAGCGCAGGTCCCAGCCGGCCGGTGCCGAGGCCGAAGTCACCAGGCAGCGCAGTTGCATCGCGTGCTCGCCGGCCTCGGTGACCTGCAGCAGCGCGAAGCGGCCGTCCCAGTGCTCGGTCGATTCGCAGGCGCGCTGCAGCGCTGCGCGCAGCGGCGCCAGCGGCATGCGGTAGTCGACCCACAGGAACACGGTGCCGATCAACTCCGAGGTCTTGCGGGTCCAGTTCTGGAACGGCTTCTCGATCCAGTACTGCAGTGGCACCACCAGGCGCCGCTGGTCCCAGATGCGCACGACGACGTAGGTGCCGGTTATCTCCTCGATCACGCCCCATTCGCCCTCGACGATCACCACGTCGTCGATGCGGATCGGCTGGCTCAGCCCGATCTGCAGCCCGGCGATCAGGTTGCCCAGCACCGGCCGCGCCGCGAAGCCGGCGACGATGCCCACCACGCCGGCCGAGGCCAGCAGGCTGGTACCGATCTGGCGCACCGCCGGAAAGGTCATCAGCATCAGCGACGCGCCGATCAGCACCACCAGGCCGGCCACAGTGCGCGACAGCACGCGGGTCTGGGTATGGATGCGGCGCGCCTCCAGGTTGTCGGCCACCGTCACCGGATGGGCCGCGATCACCGCCTTGGCGAGGCCGTTGACGGCGCGCACCAGCAGCCAGGTGAGCGCGGCGATCAACAGCAGGCCGGTCAGCCGCTGCACCGAGGCCAGGCCGGCCAACGTGTCGGGGGCTGCCTCGTGCCACACCAGGTTCAGCGCCAGCAGCGGCAGCGCCCAGCGCGCCGGGCTGCGCACCGCCTGCGCCACGGCCGAAGCCAGCGGCGTGCTGCGGGTGGCGCGCCGCACCACGCGCTCGCCGACGTGGAACACGAGTTCGGCGAGCAGCATGGCCGCCGCCGCGATGCCCAGCGCGGGCAGCCAGTCGGCGATCGCCGGGGGGAGCCAGTTCGGAAAGTTCATCCCTGCTTGAGCACCGGCTGGCGCGGGGGTTCCATCGTGCGCCGCCTCAGCGCGTGGCCTCGACCACCGTGGCGATCGCCTGGCCCAGCTCGATCACCGCCAGCGCGTAGTAGCTCGACCAGTTGTAGCGCGTGATCGCATAGAAATTCTGCGTACCGGCCACGTAGCTCGGTGCCGCGTTGCCGTTCTGCAGTTCGACCAGCGCCAGCGGACCCTCGTGCTGGCGGCCCGCGGCCTCGAGTGCCGCGCCGTGCTCGGTGAACTGCGTCGCGCTGAAGCTGGGCAGGATGTCGGGCGCCAGAAGTGTGGCGCGCTCGGTCACGTCGACCGGCGCGCCCACCGCGTAGTGGGTCGGCTGGCCGCGCTGCCAGCCGAACTCGGCCAGGTAGTGCGCCACCGAGCCGATCACGTCGGCGGCGTTGGCATGCAGGTCGATGCGGCCATCGCCGTCGAAGTCGACCGCGTACTTCAGCCACGAGCTCGGCATGAACTGCGGCATGCCGATCGCGCCGGCGTAGCTGCCCTTGAGCGCCAGCGGGTCGCTGCCCTGCTGCCGGCACAGCAGCAGGAAGCTCTCGAGCTCGTCGCGGAAGAAGGGGCTGCGGTCGCGCCGCGCGTCGCGCGGGAAGTCGAAGCTCAGTGTGGCCAGCGCGTCGAGCACGCGGAAGTTGCCCATGTGCTGGGCGTAGATGGTCTCCACGCCGACGATGCCGACGACGATGGCCGCCGGCACGCCGTAGCGCGCCTCGGCCTCGCGCAGCCAGCGCTCGTTCTCCCGCCAGAACGCCACGCCGGCGCGGATGCGCACCGGCTCGACGAAGCGCGCGCGGTAAGCCGCCCAGTTCTTGGCCGTGCCGGCCGGCGGTGGCTGGATCAGCCGCACCACGCCCGGGATGAAGCGCGCCTGCGCCAGCGTCTCCTCGACCCAGGCGCGGTCGAGCCCGCGCCGTTCGGCGATGCCGGCGGCGAGTGCCACCACGTCCTCGCGACGGCCGTAGGTCACGGCTTCGGGTGCGTTGTCGTCCTGCAGTGGGACGGGCTTCTTGCGGGCCCGGGCGGCCTCGGCGGCGGGGGTCGGGCAGAGGGTCGTGAGCGCGATCAGGGCCGCGGCAAGCGCCAGGGGGAGGGGGCGTGGTTTCGTCATCATCGGGGAGCGGTGATCGTCATCTCGGACGCCGAAGTGTGAGGCTTCAGGTCGCGCAAGGCGGCCAGGGCGGTGTCGGCGAGCCGGCGTGCCTGCACGGCCGTGCCGTACCTGGAGGCCGGTACGTCGGTAGGGGCGTAGCGCAAGCGGTCCAGCGCGTCCAACGCTCGTGCGGCGGCGTCTGCCTCGTGGCCGTGCCGTGTCCGCAGGGCCGCGGCCAGGGTGCGCGGCGGCACGCCGTTGTGCGACGCGACGCCCCGCTTCGCGGCCGCCTGCCGCACGCGCGCGTAGGCGCGCAGCCAGGGGTCGGTGCGATGGTGGCTCCACCAGGCCCAGCCCGCGACCGCGAGGCTCAGCGCGCTGGCCACGACGATCAGCATCATGGCCAGGTCCTCCCAGCTCGGTGAGGCATAGCCCAGGCGCTTGAGCAGGTCGAACTGCGTGCCGCTCGAATAGTTCAGGATCCACTGGTTCCAGGCGTTGTTGGCCGATTCCCAGAGCGCGCGCAGCTGCAGCAGCGCGTCGGGCGCCACGCCGCCGAAGGCGGTGGCCACGAAGCCGGGGGCCGGTGTCAGCGGGCGGCTGCGGTCGATGCGCTCGGGCGCGACGGCCGCCGTCGGGTCAGCGCGCACCCAGCCCTGGCCGGGCTGCCAGTACTCGGCCCAGGCGTGCGCGAAGCTGTTGCGCACGACCAGCGTGCCGTCGACCGGGTTGCGCTCGGCGCCCTGGTAGCCGGTGACCACGCGCGCCGGCACGTCGAGCGCGCGCAGGATCACCACGAAGGCGGTCGCGAAGTGTTCGCAGAACCCGGCCTTGCGGTCGAGCCAGAACTCGTCGATCGCGGTGCCGCGCTGCGCCTCGTCGTAGGGGCCGGGGGCCAGCGTGTAGCTGAAGCTCTCGAGGCGGATGTGCTGCATCAGCGCGGCGGCGAGGGTGTCGCCGTCGGCCTGGGCATAACGTGGGTCGCGCCGCAGCGCCGCGGCCCATTCGAGCGTGCGCGGGTTGAAGCCGGGCGGCAGGTCCAGGGCATCCTGCAGGCCGAGCGTGGGCTCGGTCGGACCGTGGGCGAAGCGCGGCCACGACGGCGCGGTGTAGCGGATGCGCTCGGTCAGCGGGCGGTTCGTGATCCAGTGCAGGTCGTCGAGCAACTGCGTGCGCAGACCCTCCAGTGGCGGCAGGGCCGGCGTGGCCTCCAGCGCCGGGATGGTGGACAGCCGCGATGGCTCGACGGTGACCTCGAGCTCGACCGGCTCGCCGATCGGCCTCAAGTTGCGCGCCAGCGCCGCGCCCGAAGCGAAGCGCGGCGAGCCGACTCGCCATGTCGTGCCGTCGAAGCCGCTCAGCACCGGCCCGCGGAAGTACAGCTGCTCCGGTGGTGGCGGCGTGCCCGAGAGCACGCGCACCCGCATCGCGATGCTGTCGTCGGACGCCAGCTCGGCGATCATGCCCACACGCATCTCGCCGGACAGGCCGGTCTTCGCGCCGGCGTCGTTCGGCACGCCCCACAGCGGCCCGATGCGCGGGAACAGCAGGAACAGCAGCAGCATCACCGGTGCGCCGAGCAGCGCGAAGCGGCCGGCGAGCGCGCCGGCCCGCGCCAGGCCGGGCTGGCCGACCGGCATGTGCGCGAGCACCAGCGCGGTCATCAGGCCCCACACCGACACCAGCATGGCCGCGGCGATGGCCATCGACTGCGAGCTCAGGAAGTGCGTCAGCACCAGGAAGAAGCCGAGGAAGAACACCGCGAACGCATCGCGCCGCGCGCGCAGCTCCAGCGTCTTCAGGGCCACCAGCACCACCAGCAGCGTGATGCCCGACTCCTTGCCGAGCAGCGTGCGGTGCGTCATGAAGGTCAGCGCCAGCGCCAGCAGCAGCACGCCGGCCAGGACCCAGCGGTTCGGCAGCGCCGCACCCCGCACCGTCAGCGCGCCGCGCCACAGCAGCACGGCGGCCGTCAGCGCGGTGCACCAGACCGGCAGCTGGCCGACGTGCGGCAGCACTGTCCAGGCGATCACCGCCAGCAGGAACAGCGTGTCGCGCGCCTCGCGCGGCAGATGCCGCCACCCGGGCCACGCGATCGTCGCGGGTCGGCGCATCAGGCCCACAGCGCCAGCGCCTCCAGTGCCGCGCGCCGATGCGTCTCGCCCGTCGCGGGAGGCCATTCGCGGCCCGGCAGGCGCAGTCCCCACGCCGCACCGCTGTGCTCCACGGCGAGCACCCAGGCCGCCAGCCGCGAGAGCCTTGCTTCGGGCGGCAGACCCCCGGTCGCTGCCCAGTCCAGCCAGAGTTCCTGGCGGGCCGCGCTGCGGGTGTCGCGGCTGACCAGTTCACCGCCGGTGTCGAGTGCGCGCGCGGCCTTCTTCCAGACCACCAGCTTCAGCGGATCGCCGCGCCGGTAGGCGCGGATGCCTTCGAGCTCGCTGCCCTCGCTGCTGCGCGCGGTGGTCGCCTCGCCACCGGTGGCCCGGGCCGCGGGGAGCGGGGGCGTCGGCCGCTCCGGCTGAGGGTAGGTGAGCACGGTCGACAGCGGGCGCCATACGCTCCAGGCGCGGAACAACCCCAGCGGGAAACGCGTTTCCAGCACCACGTCGGGCAGCGGCAGCCGGCCGCGCCGCGGCGCGACGAAGCTCAGCTGCACGGCGGCCTGGGCCCCGGCCGGCACGTCGGTCCAGCTCCAGTGCAGCGATCGTTCCGGCCCGGCCAGCCGCAGGCCGATGCCGTGCCGGGTGCGCGGGGCGGTGGATGCCAGCACGCACTCGACCACCGCCGCGTCACCCGCGAACACCGGCTGGGGCGGGCGCAGGTGCAGGCTCAGGCCGCGCAGCGTGGCATGCGTGACGTGCATCGACACCAGGCCGCTGCCGGCCAGCAGGAAGGTCAGCAGGTAACCCAGGCTGAGCTGGTAGTTGATCGACGCGACCAGCAGCACGCCCAGCGTCAGCGCGAACACCCAGCCGGCGCGCGTGGGCAGGATGTAGACATTGCGCTGCGTGAGCTGCAGCGTGTCGCTGCGCGGATGGCGGGCCTGCCACCAGGCGCGCCAGCGCATGCGCAGCGGCGCGAGCGGGCCGCTGCGCGCCGTCGGGTCGTCGAGCACCGCGCTCACGGTCGGCTCCGCGGCGTTCAGGGCAGCGCGATCGCGTCAATCATCGCGCGCACCTGCTCGCGCCGGCCCCGGCCGGCCCCGGCGACCGGCAGCAGGCGGTGCGCCACGGTCTGCGGCAGCACCGCCTGCAGGTCGTCGGGGGCCACGTAGTCGCGCGCATCGAGCAGCGCGTGAGCCTTGGCGGCGCGCAGCAGCGAGATGCCGGCGCGCGGCGACAGGCCTTCGACGAACCAGCGGCCGTCGCGCGTGGCGGCGATCAGCGCCTGCAGGTAGTCGAGCAGTGGTTCGCTGGCGTGCACCGCCAGCACCGCCTGCTGCGCGGCCTGCAGGTCGGCGGGGTTCATCACCGCCTGCAGGTCGTGGATGGCCTCGCGGCGGTCGCGGCCGGACAGCAGCGCGCGCTCGCTGGCGCGGTCGGGGTAGCCGAGCGTGATGCACATCAGGAAGCGGTCGAGCTGGCTCTCCGGCAGCGGGTAGGTGCCGAGCTGGTCGCTCGGGTTCTGCGTGGCGATCACGAAGAAGGGTGCGGGCAGCGGCCGGGTCTCGCCCTCGACGCTGACCTGGTGCTCCTCCATCGCCTCGAGCAGAGCACTCTGGGTCTTGGGTCCGGCGCGGTTGATCTCGTCGGCCAGCAGCACCTGCGCGAACACCGGCCCGGGATGAAACACGAAACTCTCCTTGCCGCGCTCGTAGACGCTGACGCCCACCAGGTCCGAGGGCATCAGGTCGGCGGTGAACTGCACGCGAGAGAAGCGCAGGCCCAGCGAGACCGCAAGCGCATGGGCCAGCGTGGTCTTGCCGACGCCGGGCACGTCCTCGATGAGCAGATGGCCGCCCGCCAGCAGGCAGGCCAGGCTGTCTTCGATCTGGGGGCGCTTGCCGACGATAATCGTGGCGATCTGATCGACGAGCTGGTGAAGCCGGGTGTGCAGTGTCATGGTGCACACCTTAGCCGAAAGCCGCCATTCCCGAGACCTCGCACCGCTACGACGGATGGCTACCGCCTACTACTCCCACCCCGCCTGCCGCACCCATGACATGGGCGACGGCCACCCCGAGTGTCCGCAACGGCTCGACGCCATTGCCGATCACCTGATCTCCACCGGCCTGGACATCGCGCTCGAGCAGCGCGAGGCGCCGCCGGTCGACGAGGGCACCTTGGCGCTGGCTCACGAATCGCTGTATGTCGCCAACCTGCGCGGCTTCATGGAGCAGGTCGAAGCGACCGGCCAGCGCCGCGCGCTGGATCCCGACACCGTCGCCGGCCCCGGCACCTGGGCCGCGGCGCTGCATGCGGCCGGAGCCGCGGTGGCGGCGACCGATGCGGTGCTCGACGGTGAGATCGAGAACGCCTTCTGTGCGGTGCGCCCGCCGGGCCACCACGCGACCCGGCGCCAGGCCATGGGCTTCTGCTTCTTCAACAACGTCGCGGTTGCGGCGCGTCATGCGCTGGATCGGCGCGGGCTGGAGCGCGTGGCGATCATCGATTTCGATGTCCACCACGGCAACGGCACCGAGGACATCATCGCCAACGACGACCGCGTGCTGATGTGCAGTTTCTTCCAGCACCCGCTGTACCCGAACTCCGGGACCCAGCCGCTGGGCGACAACATGGTGAACCTGCCGGTGCCGGCCTACACCAAGGGGCCGGAGATCCGCGACCTGATCGATCTGCACTGGCTGCCGCGGCTCGAGGCCTTCCGGCCTCAGATGGTGTTCATCTCGGCCGGCTTCGACGCCCACCGCGAGGACGAACTGGGCCAACTCGGGCTGGTCGAGGCCGACTATGCGTGGATCACCCGGCGCATCAAGGGTGTGGCCGAGCGCCACGCGGGCGGCCGCATCGTTTCGTGCCTGGAGGGCGGCTACGCCCTGAGCGCGCTGGCGCGCAGCGTGGCCAGCCACGTGCGGGTGCTGGCCGGCGTGGCCGATTGACCGCGGGCTCGCGCCGCTGCACGCAACAAGGACGAGAGAGTCGATGGCCCGACCGATGACCCCCGACGAGTTGAGCGCACTGGGCAGCGCGCTGCTCACGGTCAATGCCGCGCTGGAGCTCGCCGTGCTCGCCGGCTGTCTGGCGCTGGCCTGGGCATTGGCGCGCGCGTTGCGCGGTCACCGCGAGGATCCCCATTCGGTGCTGTTCGGCCGCCAGCTGATCGACGGTGCGCTGTTCCCGCTGCTGTCGCTGATATTCGTGCTGACTGCCCAGCATCTGCTGCTGGCCGTGCTGCATCTGCCGCCGGCGGTGCTGCGCATCGCGGTGGCGCTGCTGCTGTCGCTGGCACTCATTCGTGTGTTCGTGCGGGTGCTGAGGGCGGCGTTCCCGGCATCGGCCTTCGTGCGCATCGTCGAGCGCTGGCTGTCGTGGGCGGTGTGGATCGGCATGATCCTGTGGTTCACCGGCGTGCTGCCGATGCTGATGGAGGAGCTGGAGGCCATCAGCTGGAAGGTCGGCAGCGGGCGCATCACGCTGCGTGCGCTGCTCGAGGGCGCGTTCAACGCGGTGATCGTGCTGATGTTGGCGCTGTGGCTCAGCGCGGCGATCGAGGCGCGGCTGCTCAAGGGCCGCCTGACCGACCTGTCGCTGCGCAAGATCGCGGCGAACGCCACGCGCGCCTTGCTGCTGTTCGTCGGCCTGATGATGGCGCTGTCGGCGGCCGGGATCGATCTCACCGCGCTCAGCGTCTTCGGCGGCGCGATCGGTGTCGGACTGGGCTTCGGCCTTCAGAAGCTCGCGTCGAACTACGTCAGCGGCTTCGTGGTGCTGGCCGAGCGCTCGCTGCGCATCGGCGACCTGGTCAAGGTCGACAACTTCGAGGGCCGCATCACCGACATCAACACCCGGGCGACGATCATCCGCGCGCCGAACGGTCGCGAATCCATCGTGCCGAACGAGCTGCTGATCACGCAGCGCGTCGAGAACGCCTCGCAGACCGACCCGAGCCTGCAGCTGTCGACGGTGGTGCAGGTGGCCTACGGCACCGACGTCCTGCGCCTGCGCCCCAAGCTGCTCGACGCGCTGGGCAGCATCGAGCGCGTGATGAAGGACGAGAAGCACCAGGCCGTCGTCCACCTGAGCAACTTCGCGGCGGACGGGCTCGAGCTGACGGTCTGGTACTGGGTGCCGGACCCGCTGAACGGCCAGTCCAACCTGCGCTCCGAGGTGAACCTGGCGATCCTGGCGGTGCTCGACGCAGAGGGTATCGAGATCCCGTTCCCGCAACGCGTGCTGCGGCGCGTGCCGGCCGCCAACAAGCTGCCGCCGGCGGCCCCGCTGCCGCTCTGATCGTCAGGCCGACGCGCTCTGCGACCAGTGCGGAAAGCGCACCCGGCACTCGATGCCGGTGGGTAGCAGTTCGCGCCACTCGACCTCGCCGCCGAGCTGCTTGACTCGCTTCCGGATACCGCCGAGGCCCAGGCCATGCGCCCAGGCCTGCGGGTTGCGGCCATGGCCGTCGTCGTGCATGCGCAGCTCGAGCCGGTCGTCGGCCAGCTGCAGCGAGATCGCTACCCGCGTGGCCCGGGCGTGGGCGATGGTGTTGCTGACCAGCTCGCGCAGCACGCGCGTCAGGGCCGACCACTGCACCACCGTCAGCTCCGAGTCGCGGTCGAACTGCGTGTGCCAGTCCAGCGCGACGTTGGCGATCTGCAGGCGCTGTTGCACGTCGGCCTTCCATTCGGCGGCGGCGTGGGACAGGCGGTGGCTGCTGACCGCGAGGCCGCGCGTGAGCGTCTTCAGGTCCTGCAGCGTGTGGCGGATGTAGTCCTCCTGCTCCGGGCTCTGCGCTTGGTACATCAAGGTCAGCAGCCGCGCGCCGATGTCGTCGTGCAGGTCCTGCGCCAGGCGACTGCGCTCCTCGCTGCGGCCGCGCTCGACGGCCTGGTCGAAGGCGACCGCGCGCTTGAGCTGCTCGACGATGCGGTCCGCGAGCCGCGCGTCCTCTCGCGTGAACAGGCGCCGGCCGCGTTGCGAGTAGCGCAGCACCAGCGTCTCGTCGGCGCGGCCGCTGATGCGGCTGAGGTCGGGCACCGGCACGGTCAGCGCCGAGCCGTCGCCGCTGGCGCGTGCGTGCGTGGTCGACTTCGGCGCGACCGCCGCTTCCAGCGGCTCGAACAGCTCGCGCAGCAGGCTCAGCAGCGAGATCGACGCGCGTTCGGGGTGGGCCTCGACCTCGCGTGCCATGCGGTACAGCCGTTCGAACAGGCGCTCCATCGTGACCATGCCGGTCCCGCGCAGGTGGTTCAGCAGCCACTGCCGCACGCTGACGTACAGGCCGATCGACAGGAACACCGACAGCGTGATCGACGTGAACTGGCCGAACGAGAAGGCCGTGACGAACAGCAGGTCGAGCGAGGTCGCGACGGTGCTGACGCCGGCCAGCAGCGAGAACTCGCGCAGCATCTGCTGCGACTTGGCGAGGAACGGCACCAGCAGCATCAGCGAGGTGAGGAACACCACCCAGATCATCGAGCCGACGGTGGCGATCCCCTGTTGCGTGCCCGGGGTCTGGCTGACCGCGGCGATCGCCGCCGTCAGCAGGATCCAGGTGCCGGCCGTCACGATGCCGAAGCGGCGCTGCACCAGCGCATAGGGGTGCGGCTCGATGCGGTAGGACCAGCTCAGCAGGCCGACCGCCGAGAGGCCGAGCACGGCGCCGACGATCTGCGTCCACCACCAGGCCTGGGGCAGCGCGGAGCGCGCGTCGAGCGCCAGCAGGCTGCCGACGAGGGCCCATGCCAGCAGCGCGATCGCCCGGCCGCCGGGCAGCCGCCGCGGATGCAGGCACGCAGCGTGGACGATGGCCGCGGCGGTGACCAGATCGAAGGCCGTGCGCGCATGCACTTCCAGCCCCGAGTAGCCACCGGGCAGCGCCAGGTCCGACACCGTCGCCGCGGCGATGAACAACAGGTTGCCGCACTGGCTGAGCGCCATCAGCGCGAACAGGGCATTGGCGAGCATCGGCCGCACCAGCAGCACCACCATCGCGATCAGGTAGAGCACCAGCGCCAGGCCGGCGAGCAGCCAGTACATCAGCCCCAGCCGGAAGCTGCCGCGCGGCTGTAGCCGCAGCTCGGCCGTGCCGCCTTCGGCGAAGTAGAGGCGCACGTGGCCCTGCGACAGCGCGCGTGTGAGCTGTTCGTGCAGTTCGTGATGACGGGCCCGCTCGGCGTCGCCGGGCAGCCAGCGCGGCGAACGCTGCAGGGCCAGCGCGTCGAGCACGGCGACCTGGCTGTCGCCGCCGATGACGCCCAGCAGGGCGTGGCCGATGAAGGGCCGGAGCGCCGGCTCGGTGCTGGCCGCCAGCACCAGCTGACCCTGGTCGTTGCCGCGCCAGCCGGCGTCGAGCCGCGGTTGCTGCGCGAGCTCGCGGGTCAGCAGGAACAGCGCCAGGCAACCCAGCAGCGCCAGCGCGACCAGTGCCCGCAGCCGCCAGCCGAGCCAGCGCGAGCTGCGCAGCCGCGACGGCAGCCATTGCTCGAGCACCGTCGTGTCGATGCCTGAGTCGTTATCGTCCAGCCGCGAAGAGGGCGGGCTGGCGGCGCGAGCGTCGCGCCGTGGCGGCCGCGTGGGGTGACGCTCGGCCGGCGCGTTCATCGACAGGCCAGGACGTCAGATCGCGGAACGCGGGCTCACACCAAGCCCTGCTTGCTGGCCAGCACGGCGGCCTCGGCTCGGCTGGAGACATTGAGCTTGCGGTAGATGGCCTTGATGTGGTCATTGACCGTGAACCACTTGATGCCCATCAGCCCGGCGATCTCCTTGATCGTGAAGCCCTTGCTGAGGTAAGTCAGCACCTCGGTCTCGCGCGGCGTCAGGCGCTCGTGGTCGGGCTCCGCATAGACCGGCGGGGCGGTCGGCCGGGCCGGCTGGAAGTCGCCCGGCGCGTGTGCGCTGTCGAGGGCCATCGAGCCCGAGTCGCCGAGACGGAAGTGCGACAGCAGCCGCCGGGCGATCGCCGGCGACAGCGGCGGCTGGCCGCGCACGATCTTCTGCAATTCCTCGACCAGCACCTCGAAGCGGTCTTCCTTCAGCAGGTAGCCGTCGGCGCCGCACTGCAGCGCGGGGAACAGGTGATCGTCGTCGGAGTACAGCGTGGTGACGATCTTCGTCGCGCCGTGCCCGGCCAGTTCGGTCAGCAGCTCGAGCCCGTTGCCGTCGGGCAGTTCCAGGTCGACGAGGACCAGCTTGAACGGTTCGCCGCCCGGCGGCAGCGGCGGGGCGCCACCGATGCCGAGTTGGCGGCGGGCGGATTCGAGATCGCCGGCCTCGGCGATGCCGGTCACGTCGGAAAAGCTCTCGCGCACGACGCGCGCCAGGAAGTGGCGTGCGACCGGGTTGTCTTCGACGATCAGCACCTTGACGGCCATCGGATTCTCCAGAAAGGGCGACGCTAGTCGTGGGTCTGGCGCGGCATCACCGCGGCAGGTCGGCGTCGGCCTGGACGGCGCGTGACAGGCGAGCGTAGCGCTCTCGCAGGTCGGCCAGCCGTTCGTTCTTGGCGGACTCGTCCATCTTCGCATCGAGCAGCACTTCGGAGCGCTGCTTGAAGTCGTCGACGTCGAGCACGAACTTGAGCTGCTGGTTGCTGGAGCGCTTGAAGCCGGCGAGGTCGAACATGCGCTTGAGCATCAGCTTCTCGTCGCCGCTCTTGCCCACACCGAAGATGTAGTCGGCGACGCGCTTGCGCACCGACAGTGGCAGGTCGCGGCGCCACAGCAGAGGGTCCTTCGGAATCAGCGCCGACTCCCACAGGATCCGCAGTTGCTGAGCCTGCGCTGGCGACTGCTCGCGCAGACGATGCAGTTCCTCGGTGTTGTAGGTGCCGGCATGGACCTGGCCGCCCAGCACCGCGGCGAGCGTCTGCGCATGGGTGCCACGGCGCAGCGACAGGAAGTGCTCCTCCGGCTTGATGGCACGCGGCACGAACAGCGCGTACTCCAGCATCACGGCGCCGGAGGTCGAGCTGGGCTCGCCCATCGCGAAACGCCAGGTGCGCGGCCGGTTGAGCAGGGGGTCGATCGACAGCAGCGCACTGTCGCGACGCGTGATGATGATCGAGCGATAGCCCAGCGAGCCGGCGGAATCGACCAGCTGCGCGAACACTTCGACGTTGGTGCGCTCGATGCAGTCGAGCGCGGCCTTGTTCGAGACCCAGGCCAGCTGCACCAGGTTGCTCACCACGGCGTCGACGGCTTCCTCGTAGGTCGCGTGGTAGATGCCGCGCACGTCGAGTCCGGTGCCGCGGCGCATGGCGGCGAAGAACGGTTCCCAAGCAGCGCGCGTCTCGGCGACGGTGGTGGTGGTGATCACGCCGAAGGCCAGCGAAGGCGCGTCGGCCGCAGCCGCTCTGCCGGACAGGCCGACGAGGACGAGCGGGAGCAGCTTCAGCAGCAATCGGCGCACGGGAAGACTCGCGTTGAATGGGCACGCGAATTTAGCACCGGGCTGCGTGCACCCCTGCCGATCAAGAGGGCCCCCCGACGGGGGGCCGGAGCGTCGGCCGCCGTGCGGTAGGGGCGCTTCAGTCGGTGCTGAGCACGATCTTGCCGCGCACCTGCCGGGACGCCATCAGCTCGAAGGCGCGCGGCAGGTCGCGCAGCGCATAGCGGTGCTCGATCACCGGCTTGATCCGGCCCTGCGCGTACCAGGCTGCCAGCTCGCTGAGGCCCCGCGCGTTCTGCTGCGGTTCGCGCTTGGCGAACTCGCCCCAGAACACACCGACCAGGGAGGCGCCCTTGAGCAGCGCCAGGTTCAGCGGCAGCGCCGGGATGGCCCCGGCGGCGAAGCCGATCACGAGGTAGCGACCGCGCCAGGCGATCGAGCGGAACACCGGCTCGGCCATCGCACCGCCGACCGGGTCGTAGACCACATCCGGACCCTTGCCCCCGGTAGCAGCCTTGATCTGCTCGCGCAGGTCGGCGTTCGCATAGTTGATCGTTGCGTCTGCGCCGAGCGTGCGGCACAGGGCGCACTTCTCGTCGCTCGACGCCGCGGCGATCACGCGCGCGCCCACCGCCTTGGCGATCTGGATCGCGGCGGTGCCGACGCCGCCCGCCGCGCCCAGCACCAACACGGTCTCGCCAGCCTGCAGCTGCGCGCGGTCGACCAGCGCGTGGTGGCTGGTGCCGTAGGTGCACAGGAAGGCGGCGGCGTCGTCGAACGCGAAGCCCGGCGGCAGCGGCATCACCTGCCGGGCGTCGACGCACACATGGCTGCCGAAACCACCGGTGCCGCCGAACGACGCGACCGCCATGCCGACCTGCAGCTGCGTCACGTCGGCACCGACTGCCTCGACCACGCCGGAGAACTCGGCCCCCGGCACGAAGGGCAGCGGAGGCTTCAGCTGGTACTTGTTCTGCACGATCAGCAGATCGGGGAAGTTCAGGCTGGCACAGCGCACCGCCACGCGCACTTCACCAGCTTGTGGCTCGGGGGTGGGCAGTTCCGTCCACCTCAGCGCCTCGGGGCCGATCGGGTTGTCGCAGAGCCAGGCGTGCATGTCGTCTCCTTGCTGCCGCGGTCGACCGCGGCGACCGATGATAGGTAGACGTACGCGGGAACTCCGTCGCCGAGGCGACGTGGGGCTCCCTACAATGAGTCGGATGCGCATCCTTGTTGCCAACGACGACGGTTATCTCGCGCCCGGACTGGCGGCGCTGGTCGAAGCGTGCCGCGGATTGGGCGAGCTCGACGTGGTCGCGCCCGAGCAGAACTCGAGCGGCACCTCCAACGCGCTGACGCTGCAGCGACCGTTGTCGGTCTGGACCGCGGCCAACGGTTATCGCTACCTGAACGGCACGCCGTCGGACTGCGTGCACGTGGCGCTGACCGGGTTGCTGCCGCAGCGGCCCGACCTGGTGGTCTCGGGCATCAACAACGGCGCGAACATGGGCGACGACACGCTCTACTCCGGCACCGTGGCTGCGGCGATGGAAGGCTATCTGTTCGGCATTCCGTCGATCGCCTTCTCGCTGAGCGAGAAGGGGTGGACGCACCTCGACACGGCCGCGCGCGTGGCACGCCGCCTCATCGAGCAGGTGATCGCGTTGCCGCCGGTGCCCGGCGCCTGGCTGCTCAATGTGAACATCCCGGACCGCCCCTACGAGGATTTGCGCGGCCTGCGCACCACCCGGCTCGGCCGCCGCCACGCCAGCGAGCCGGTGATCCGCCAGAGCAACCCGCGCGGCGAGCCGATCTACTGGATCGGTGCGGCCGGCGACGCTCGCGAGGCCGGCGCCGGCACCGACTTCCATGCCGTGGCGCAAGGTCATGTGTCGGTCACGCCGCTGCAGGTGGACCTGACCGATCACGCCTGTCTGCCGGCCTGGGGTTCATGGCTGGAACGTGCGGGCGAGGGCGGACGATGAGTGCCGGCCAGCGACCGGCCTCGAAGTTCCCGCTGCGGCTCGACCAGGTCAAGCCGGCAACTCGCAGTGAAGCCGTGCCGCTGCTGCGACCGCAGCGGCCGTTGCACCAGGCGGCCGCGGAGCGCGGCCGTGGCACCGCGCCCGCCGGTCTGGGGCTCGACTCGCACCTGGTGCGTGAGCGCATGCTGGCGCGCCTGCAGGCCGAAGGCGTGCGCGACGCGCGGGTGCTCGCGGCGATGCGGGCCGTGCCACGGCACAGCTTCGTCGATACCGCGCTGGCCAACCAGGCCTACGAGGACACCAGCCTGCCGATCGGACTCGGGCAGACGATCTCCAAGCCCTCGGTGGTGGCACGCATGATCGAGCTGATGCTCGCCCCGCAGCCCGCGGGCACGCGGCCGAGGCTGCTCGAGATCGGCAGCGGCTGCGGTTACCAGGCAGCCGTGCTGGCGCAGTTGGCGCGCCAGGTGGTGTCGATCGAGCGGCTGAGACCGCTGTACGACAAGGCGCGTGAGAACCTCGCGCCGCTGAACCTGGGGAACCTGCGGCTGGTCTATGGCGACGGCCGCATCGGCCATGCACCGAACGCCCCGTATGACGGCATCATCGCGGCGGCGGGCGGCGAGGACATCCCTCAGCCCTGGGTCGACCAGCTCGCACCGGGAGGGCGGCTCGTCGCGCCGATGCTCGATGCGCGCAGCGGGGGGCAGGTGCTGGTCGTGATCGACCGCCATGCCGACGGCAGCCTGGTGCGCTCGCTGCACGAGGCTGTCAGATTCGTCCCCCTAAAATCCGGCACCGATTGAACGAATGCGACGCAAGCTCATGTTTCTTCCTGTCCCCGGTCGCACGCTGTCGCGCGGTCTGACGATCGCGCTGCTGGTGTCCTTGCTCGCGGCCTGCGCGCAGGCGCCGCGCCGTGCGCCGCCGGTCGAGGATCGCAGCACGCGCAGCCCGGCCGCTGCGGTCGGTTCTACGGCGGGCGCGGCCGTGGCCTCGGCCGCCAGTGCGCCCGACGCCACCAAGCCGTTACCGGGTGCCGAGAACGCAGGCAAGCCGGGCTACTACACCGTCAAGCCCGGTGACACGATGATCCGCATCGGTCTCGAGACCGGCCAGAACTGGAAGGACATCGCGCGCTGGAACGGCATGGAGAACGTGAACGTCATTGAGGTCGGTCAGGTGCTGCGCGTGGTGCCGCCGACGGTCGATCCGACGGTGGTCGCGGCCAAGCCGGTGGCCAGCACGAAGGTCGAGGCGCGGCCGCTCGATACCAAGCCGGGTGTCGCTGCGGCGTCGGCACCGGGCGGCAGCGCGTCGGGCAGTGCCGTGGCAGCGCCACCGCAGGCACCGGTCATCACACCGACCCCCTCGGCCTCGGCGAACCGGGACGACGACGAACTCAACTGGGCCTGGCCCGCGTCGGGGGCCGTGCTGGCGGGCTACGACGAGGCTCGCAACAAGGGGCTCGCGATCGGCGGCAAGGCCGGTGATCCCGTGACGGCGGCAGCGGACGGGCGCGTGGTGTACGCCGGATCGGGGCTGCGCGGTTATGGCAATCTCGTGATCGTGAAGCACAACACCACTTACCTGACTGCCTACGCGCACAACCAGACGCTGCTGGTCAAGGAAGACCAGCCAGTCAAGCGCGGCCAGAAGATCGCCGAGATGGGCGCGACCGACGCCGAACGGGTGCAGTTGCATTTCGAGATCCGCAAGCTGGGCAAGCCGGTCGATCCGGTCAAGCTCCTGCCACCGCGCTAGCGACGCACCGACCATCATGAACAACAGGAAGCACTCTCCGTCCGGCAACGGACACGCGCTTCCTGATGCCGGTGCCCTGCCGCACGGAGCCTGGCCGGTCGAGCCGATGCACGGCGGGGGCGATCCGCCGATCGGCGCTGACGACCCGGCGGAGCCGGCGCCGGAGCACCTGCCGATCGCTGCCGGCGAAGGCGAGGTCGGCAACACGCTGCAGACCTATCTGCGCGAGATCCGGCGAGCGCCCCTGTTCACGCCCGACGAAGAGTTCGCGATGGCCACGCGCGCCCGGGCCGGCGATTTCGCGGCGCGGCAACAGATGATCGAGCGCAATCTGCGGCTCGTGGTCAGCATCGCCAAGAGCTACCTCAGCCGTGGCCTGCCGATGACCGACCTGATCGAGGAAGGCAACCTCGGCCTGATGCACGCGATCGGCAAGTTCGAGCCGGAGCGTGGCTTCCGGTTCTCGACCTACGCCTCGTGGTGGATCCGTCAGAGCATCGAGCGCGCGATCATGCACCAGGCCCGCCTGGTGCGGCTGCCGGTGCATGTGGTGCGCGAGCTCAACCAGGTGCTGAAAGCCCGCCGCGCGCTGGAAGGCGCGGCGGCGGCGAGCGCCGACGGGCGGGCCGTTCGCGTCGATGAGATCGCTGCAGCGTTGGGGCGTCCGGTGACCGAGGTGTCCGAACTGCTGCGCTTCGCCGAGCAGCCGACATCGCTCGATGCGCCGCTCGAGCGCCAGGCGGGCAACGGGGCCGAGACGCTGGGTGATATGGTGGCCGACGAGCAGGCCACCGACCCGCTGGGTCACACGCTGAGCCACGAGCTCGACGTCCTGCTGGAGCACGGATTGGGCGAACTGAGCGAACGCGAGCGCGAGGTGCTGGCCGGTCGCTATGGGCTGCACGACCGGGAACCCGAGACGCTGGAGGTGCTGGCCGAGCGGCTGGGTCTGACGCGCGAGCGCATCCGCCAGATCCAGCAGGAGGCGCTGCTCAAGCTCAAGCGCCGGATGGCACGCAACGGCGTCAATCGCGACTCGATCTTCTGAGCGGGAGGCTTGCCGGCAGCACCGGCCATGGCCCCGGATAATCCGCGGCATGACAGCAAGCGATGAATGGTTGACGGTCGAGTCGCTCGACCTCGAGGCGCAGGGCGTGGCGCACAACGCCGAAGGCAAGGTGGTGTTCGTCGAAGGCGCCTTGCCGGGTGAGCAGGTTCTGGTGGCCGTGGGGCGGCGCAAGAACAATTGGGAACAGGGCACGATGACGGCGCTGCGCCGCGAGAGCTCGCAGCGCGTCACACCGCGTTGCGAGTATTTCGGCCTCTGCGGCGGCTGCAAGATGCAGCATTTCCACGTCGGTGCGCAGGTCGCCGTGAAACAGCGAGTGCTGGAGGACAACCTCTGGCACCTGGGCAAGGTGAAGGCCGGCCAGATGCTGCGGCCCATCGAGGGGCCGACCTGGGGCTACCGCTACCGTGCACGCTTGTCGGTGCGGCATGTCGTCAAGAAGGGCAAGGTCCTGATCGGCTTCCACGAGCGCAAGTCGAGCTACGTGGCAGACATGAGCCGCTGCGAGATCCTGCCGCCGCACCTGAGCGCCATGCTGCTGCCGCTGCGCGCGCTGATCGCCGCCATGGACGGCCGCGACCGATTGCCGCAGATCGAGGTGGCGATCGGTGAGGCGCCCGAGGGGTTGGTGACGGCGCTGGTGCTGCGTCATCTGGAACCTCTGAGCGTGGCCGACCTGCAGCGGCTGCGCGCCTTCGGCGTCGAGCACCGCGTGCAGTGGTGGCTGCAACCCAAAGGGCCCGACACCGTGCAGCGGCTCGACGACAGCGGGCCGCAGCTCGCGTACACGCTGCCCGAGTACGGCGTCGTCATGCCCTTCAAGCCGACCGACTTCACTCAGGTCAATCACGCCATCAACCGGGCGCTGGTGGTGCGGGCGCTGCGGCTGTTGGACGTACAGGGCGACGAGCGGGTGATCGACTGGTTCTGCGGGCTCGGCAACTTCACGCTGCCGCTGGCGACTCAGGCAAGAGAGGTGCTGGGCGTCGAAGGCAGCAAAGCGCTGGTGGCGCGCTCGCGCGACAACGCGGCGCTCAACGGGCTGTCGCACAAGACGCGCTTCGACGCGCGCAATCTGTTCGAGCTGCTGCCGGCCGACCTGGCGGCCTACGGCAGCGCGGCGAAGTGGCTGGTCGATCCACCGCGCGAAGGCGCGTTCGCCCTGGCGAAGGCCGTGGTCGATGCGGTGCAGGACCCGGCGCTGGCGCCTGGCTGGGAGCCGCCGACGCGCATCGTGTACGTGAGCTGCAATCCGGCCACGCTGGCGCGCGACGCCGGCCTGCTGGTGCACCAGGCCGGCTACCGCTGCGTGCAGGCCGGCGCGGTGAACATGTTCCCGCACACCGCGCATGTGGAAAGCATTGCGGTCTTCGACCGCAATGCTTCGGCGTAGGCTTATGTCGCAGAGCGACGTGATGCCGTAGCCAAAGCATCAGGGTGTTGCAGCGGCCTTGAGCCGATCACAAAGAAAAAGGCCCCGCTGTGCGGGGCCTTGTCGATCCGACGAAGCGTCTTATTCGCGTTCGCCGCCGAAGATGCCGAGGAGGCTCAGCAGGCTCTGGAACACGTTGTAGACGCTCAGGTAGATCGCCAGCGTGGCCGACACGTAGTTCGTTTCGCCGCCGTCGATCACGCGCTTGATGTCATACAGCATGAAGGCCGAGAAGATCACGATGGCGAGCACCGAGATCGTCAGGAACAGCGCGGGCATCTGCAGCCAGATGTTGGCGACGCTGGCCACGATCAGGCCGATCACGCCCACCATCAGCCACTTGCCCAGTCCGGACACATCTCGCTTGATGGTGGTCGCCAGCGTGGCCATGCCGAAGAACACCAGTGCGGTGCCGCCGAAGGCCATGGCGATCAGGCTGGCACCATTGCTGTAGTTGCCGAGCACGCCGCCGACCAGGCGCGACAGCATCAGGCCCATGAAGAAGGTGAAGCCCAGCAGCAGCGCGACGCCGATGCCGGAGTTCTTGAACTTCTCGATCGCGAAGAAGAAGCCGAACGCGATGCCCATGAACAGCAGGAAGCCGATGAAGGGGCTACCGGCAAAGAAGCTGAAGCCGGTCGCGACCCCCACCCAGGCACCCAGCACGGTCGGCACCAGCGACAGCGCGAGCAGCCAGTACGTATTGCGCAGGACGCGATTGCGCTCGCCGCCGACGGCGGCCGAGCCGGGGTAGGCGGTTTGCAGGGTGTCGTTCATTCGATAACCTCCGTTGGGAAGAGTAGGCTTGCTTGGAGCTGACAGTCGCATTCTAGTTCCCTTGGGCGGCCGCTGCCGAGACCGGGCCGGTACCGAGGGGCGGCAGATGAGGATTTGGGCGCGGTCGCTTGGCTGCCAAGCCCGGAGCGCCGTAGAGTCGGGTTAACCCACATTCGGAGATTTCCATGCAGACCAAGCCCGTCCTGTCTCTCGGCGATGTCAAGCGCATCGCGGCCGCGGCCGAAGCCGAGGCGCTGGCCAACCAGTGGCCGGTGACGATCGCGATCGTCGACGACGGCGGCCACCTGCTGTGGCTGCAGCGCCTCGATGGCGCGGCTCCGGTCTCGGCGCACATCGCGCCGGCCAAGGCCCATACCGCCGCGCTGGGCCGGCGAGAAAGCCGGGTCTACGAGGAAGTCATCAACCAGGGCCGCACGTCGTTCCTGAGTGCGCCGACCATCGCCGGCATGCTCGAGGGGGGGGTGCCCATCCTGGTGCAGGGGCAGTGCGTCGGCGCGGTCGGCGTCAGCGGCGTGAAGTCGAACGAAGATGCCCAGGTGGCCAAGGCGGGGATTGCCGCGCTGGGTTGAGCTTCGTTCAAAGGGGAGGGCAGGCCCTTCCCGGTGGCCGAGGCCGGGTCACTTAGTCAGGATGAGCTTGCCTAGCCGGGTGCTGCGCAGCTGGTAGAGCGCGCCGTTGTGCTCGATGTGCACGACGTTGCGGCCCTGGAGCAGCGCCGCACTGTGAACCTGAGGCGCGGGATCGGTGGCCGCCGTAGCGCACGTCACCACAGGCAGGTGGCCGTTAGGCCGCAGGGACGGTAGATCGACGATCAGGTTGGCGATGTTCATGGAGCATCCCTCAACGTGACGAACGCAGCGCCCACCAGGCGCCCAGGACAACGACGGACAGGCTGGCCAGCCACCACATGGACTCAGGCCAGCGCCGCAGACGGGCGCGACACGTGCACGCGGGCCAGTAGCCCGCAGGTAGGCTGTTGGCGTGCTTCATCGAACACGGAACGGGCGCAGTCGCCGCAGCGGCCGCAGCCGGTGGCGACGCCGGTGTTCAGCTGCAGCTCATCGAAGCTGTCGCACGCCGTTGCATGGCGCTCGATCTCGCGATGAGAGATGCGGTGGCAGACACAGACGATCATGGTGCGACAGTTCTGGAATCAGAGTGTCGTCACTATAAATAGGAATGATTCGTAATACAAGCCCCTGTTCTCCCAAGGGCTTGTGGTTCCCCGCTCAAGCGCTCAGGAAGCGATCTCGCCCATCTGCGACTGCAGGTAGTTCTGCTGCCCGACCTGGTCGACGAGTCCGAGCTGCGTCTCGAGAAAGTCGATGTGTTCCTCGGTGTCGTCGAGGATGCCCTGCAGCAGATCGCGCGACACGTAGTCGCGCACCGTCTCGCAGTGCGCGATACCGTCCTTGATCGTGAGCTGCGCGGTCTGCTCCAGCTGCAGGTCGCTGCGCATCGCCTCGACGACATCCTCACCGATCAGCAGCTTGCCCAGGTCCTGCAGGTTCGGCAGGCCATCGAGCATCAGGATGCGGTCCATCAGCCGGTCGGCATGCTTCATCTCGCCGATCGACTCTTCGTACTCCTTCTTCGCGAGCTTGTCGAAGCCCCAGTGCTTCATCAGCCGGTAGTGCATGAAGTACTGGTTGATCGCGGTCAGCTCGTTCTTGAGCTGAGCGTTCAGGTGTTCGATGACTTTGGCGTCGCCTTTCATGGCCCTCTCCTTGGTGTGATTCGTAGCATTATCGAAGTGCCACGGCGTCTTTCCCACGCTGCGCTGGACAAGTCCCCTACGATCCGTTCTGGACGCGCATGCGAGTGACTCGCAGTCTCTGCGCTCCTGCCCGACATGGACGATGCCTCGGCTACAATCCACAGGTTTACCCGCACCCACCTGCCGCCCACCGAAACTTCCGCTGTTTCCCGCCGGACTCAGGCCCGAAGAGCCGAGCTGGGCGCGCGCAAATGACGGAGTTCCCGTGCTGCCTGATCTGCCCCTCGCTCTACTCGCTCTCGCAGACGGCACGGTCTTTCAAGGTACCTCGATCGGCGCTGCCGGTCGCACGGTCGGCGAAGTGGTGTTCAACACCGCGCTCACCGGCTACCAGGAAATCCTCACCGACCCGAGTTACTGCCGGCAGATCGTCACGCTGACGTATCCGCACATCGGCAACACCGGCGTCAACGAGGAGGATGTCGAAGCCTCGAAAGTCCATGCCGCCGGCCTGATCATCAAGGACCTGCCGGTCCTCGACTCGAATTTCCGCAAGACGCGCACGCTGTCGCAGTACCTGCGCGACGAAGGCACCGTGGCGATCGCCGACATCGACACCCGCAAGCTGACCCGCATCCTGCGCACAGGCGGAGCCCAGAACGGCTGCATCGTGGCGCTGCCGCGCGGCGAAACCTTCACCGAGATGCAGATCTCCGACGCGGTGGCCCGGGCGCGCGGTGCCGAAAGCATGGCGGGCCTGGACCTCGCCAAGGTCGTGAGCACCGCGATGCCCTATGCGTGGACCGAGACCGAGTGGTCGCTGGACACCGGCTACGGCAACCAGGCGGCGCCGAAGTTCCACGTTGTCGCCTATGACTTCGGCGTCAAGCGCAACATCCTGCGCATGCTGGCGAGCCGCGGCTGCCAGGTCACGGTGGTGCCGGCCAAGACGCCGGCCGCGGAGGCGCTGCTGCTGAAGCCGGACGGCATCTTCCTCAGCAACGGCCCCGGCGATCCCGAGCCCTGCGACTACGCGATCGAGGCGACGCGCACGCTGATCGACACCGGTCTGCCGATGTTCGGCATCTGTCTGGGCCACCAGATCATGGCGCTGGCGTCGGGGGCGAAGACCTTCAAGATGAAGTTCGGCCACCATGGCGCCAACCACCCGGTGAAGGACCTGGACGACGGCCGTGTCAGCATCACGAGCCAGAACCACGGCTTCGCGGTCGACGAGAAGTCCTTGCCCGCCACCCTGCGCTCCACCCACGTGAGCCTGTTCGACGGAACGCTGCAGGGGCTGGCACGCACCGACAAGCCTGCCTTCTGCTTCCAGGGCCACCCGGAGGCGTCTCCCGGACCGCACGACATCGGCTACCTGTTCGACCGCTTCATTGCGCTGATGGAAAAGAACTGACATGCCCAAGCGCACCGACCTTCAAAGCATTCTCATCATCGGCGCGGGCCCGATCATCATCGGCCAGGCCTGCGAGTTCGACTACTCCGGCGCCCAGGCCTGCAAGGCGCTGCGCGAGGAGGGCTACCGCGTCATCCTCGTCAACAGCAACCCGGCGACGATCATGACCGACCCGGAGATGGCCGACGCCACCTACATCGAGCCGATCACCTGGTCGGTGGTCGAGAAGATCATCGCCAAGGAGCGCCAGGCGCACCCCGACGAGAAGATGGCGATCCTGCCCACCATGGGCGGCCAGACCGCGCTGAACTGCGCCCTCGACCTGCACAAGCACGGCGTGCTCTCGAAGTACGGCGTCGAGATGATCGGCGCCAACGAGCACGCCATCGAGAAGGCCGAAGATCGCCTGAAGTTCAAGGACGCGATGACCGGCATCGGACTGCACTCGGCCAAGAGCGGCATCGCGCATTCGATGGAGGAGGCCCTGGCCGTCCAGCGCCGCATCACGAGCGACATCGGCGGCACCGGCTTCCCGATGGTGATCCGCCCGAGCTTCACGCTCGGCGGCACGGGTGGCGGCATCGCCTACAACCCCGAGGAGTTCGAGGAGATCTGCAAGCGCGGCCTCGACCTCTCGCCGACCAAGGAACTGCTGATCGAGGAGAGCCTGATCGGCTGGAAAGAGTACGAGATGGAGGTCGTCCGCGACAAGGCGGACAACTGCATCATCGTGTGCTCGATCGAGAACCTCGACCCGATGGGCATCCACACCGGCGACTCGATCACCGTGGCGCCGGCCCAGACGCTGACCGACAAGGAGTACCAGCTGCTGCGCAACGCCAGCATCGCGATCCTGCGCGAGATCGGCGTCGACACCGGCGGCTCCAACGTCCAGTTCTCGATCAATCCGGACAACGGCCGCATGGTCGTGATCGAGATGAACCCGCGCGTGTCGCGCTCGTCGGCACTGGCCTCGAAGGCGACCGGCTTCCCGATCGCCAAGGTGGCGGCCAAGCTGGCGGTCGGCTACACGCTCGACGAACTGCGCAACGACATCACCGGCGGCGCGACGCCGGCGAGCTTCGAGCCCAGCATCGACTACGTCGTCACCAAGATCCCGCGCTTCGCGTTCGAGAAGTTCCCGGCCGCCGACTCGCGCCTGACCACGCAGATGAAGTCGGTGGGCGAGGTGATGGCGATGGGCCGCACCTTCCAGGAGAGCTTTCAGAAGGCGCTGCGCGGTCTCGAGACCGGCATCGACGGCCTGTCCGAGCGCAGCACCGATCGCGAGGAGATCGTGCAGGAGATCGGCGAAGCCGGTCCGGAGCGCATCCTCTACGTCGCCGACGCCTTCCGTATCGGCTTGAGCCGCGACGAGATCTTCGAGGAAACCGCGATCGACCCGTGGTTCCTGGCCCAGATCGAGCAGCTCGTGCAGGCCGAGCAGGCGCTGAAGGGCCGCACGCTGGCCAGCCTGTCGACGGACGAACTGCGCTTCCTCAAGCGCAAGGGCTTCTCCGACAAGCGCCTGGCCAAGCTGCTCGGCACCCACCAGCACGAAGTGCGCGCCACGCGCCACGCCCAGGGCGTGCGGCCGGTCTACAAGCGCGTCGACACCTGCGCGGCCGAGTTCGCCACGCAGACCGCCTACATGTACTCCACCTACGACGAGGAGTGCGAGGCGCAGCCGACCGACCGCAAGAAGATCATGGTGCTCGGTGGCGGGCCCAACCGCATCGGCCAGGGCATCGAGTTCGACTACTGCTGCGTGCACGCCGCGCTGGCGATGCGCGAGGACGGCTACGAGACCATCATGGTCAACTGCAACCCCGAGACCGTATCGACCGACTACGACACCTCGGACCGCCTGTACTTCGAGCCGGTGACGCTGGAGGACGTGCTGGAGATCGTCGACAAGGAGAAGCCGGTCGGCGTGATCGTGCAGTACGGCGGCCAGACGCCGTTGAAGCTGGCGCTCGACCTCGAGCGTGCCGGCGTGCCGATCGTCGGCACCTCGCCGGACAGCATCGACATCGCCGAGGACCGCGAGCGCTTCCAGCAGCTGCTGCACAAGCTCGGCCTGAGGCAGCCGCCGAACCGCACCGCCCGCACCGAGGAGGCCGCGCTGCTGCTCGCGCAGGAGATCGGTTACCCGCTGGTGGTGCGCCCGAGCTACGTGCTGGGCGGCCGCGCGATGGAGATCGTGCACGGCGACAAGGACCTCGAGCGCTACATGCGCGAGGCGGTCCGCGTGTCCGAGAAGTCGCCGGTGCTGCTCGACCGCTTCCTCGACGACGCGGTGGAAGTCGACGTCGACTGCATCTCCGACGGCGAGGACGTGATGATCGGCGCGATCATGGAGCACATCGAGCAGGCCGGCGTGCACTCCGGCGACTCGGCGTGCTCGCTGCCGCCGTACGCGCTCAGCCCGGCGCTGCAGGACGAACTGCGGCGCCAGACCGCGGCGATGGCGAAGGCGCTCAAGGTCATCGGCCTGATGAACGTGCAGTTCGCCATCCAGGGCGAGGGCGACGAGGCGGTCGTCTACGTGCTCGAGGTGAACCCGCGCGCATCGCGCACCGTGCCCTTCGTGTCCAAGGCCACCGGCCAGCCGCTGGCCAAGATCGCGGCGCGCTGCATGGTCGGCCAGAAGCTCGCCGGCCAGAAGGCGCTGAACGGCGAGGCGCCGCGAGAGATCGTGCCGCCGTACTACAGCGTCAAAGAAGCGGTCTTCCCGTTCAACAAGTTCCCCGGCGTCGACCCCATCCTCGGGCCCGAGATGCGCTCGACGGGTGAGGTGATGGGAGCGGGCCGCAGCTTCGGCGAGGCCATGCTGAAGAGCCAGCTCGGTGCCGGCTCGCGCCTGCCGTCCAAGGGCACGGTGGTGATCACGGTGAAGAACGCCGACAAGGACCGCGCGGTCAAGATCGCCGGCGATCTGGTCGACCTCGGCTTCAACGTCGTTGCGACCAAAGGCACGGCAGCGGCCATCGCGGCAGCCGGCGTGCCGGTGAAGGTGGTCAACAAGGTCAAGGACGGACGACCGCACATCGCCGACATGATCAAGGCCGGCGAGATCCAGCTGGTGTTCACGACCGTCGACGAAACCCGCACTGCGATCGCGGACTCGCGCTACATCCGCACCGCGGCGATCGCCAACCGCGTGAGCTACTACACCACGATGGCCGGCTGCGAGGCCGCTGTCGAGGCGCTGAAGCACCAGGACGACCTGACCGTGCTTTCCCTGCAGGAACTGCACGCGGAACTCCACTAAACTGCGTCCTTCACACGGCCGCCCCGGAGCCCCGGGGCGGCTGAGTTTTTTGCACGCACCGATTCGACGAGACGAGATCATGGCCACCATCCCGCTGACCAAACGCGGCGCCGAGAAACTGAAGGAAGAACTTCACCGCCTGAAGTCGGTGGAGCGGCATGCCGTGATCCAGGCCATCGCCGAGGCGCGTGCCCAGGGCGACCTGTCGGAGAACGCCGAATACGAGGCCGCCAAGGACAAGCAGGGCTTCATCGAGGGCCGCATCCTCGAGATCGAAAGCAAGATGGCGGCGGCCCAGATCATCGACCCCGCGTCCCTGGACGCCGGCGGCCGCGTGGTGTTCGGCGCGACGGTCGAACTGGAGGAAGAGAGCTCGGGCGACAGCGTCACTTACCAGATCGTCGGCGACGACGAGGCCGACCTGAAGCAGGGACTGATCTCGGTCAGCTCGCCGATCGCGCGCGCGATGATCGGCAAGGAGGCCGGCGACGTGGCCGAGTTCCAGGCGCCCGGCGGCACCCGCCGCTACGAGATCGTCGAGGTCCGCTACCTGTGAGCGGCGCGAGCCTGGTGGCCGTGCCCGAACGGCTGCGACGCCTGATCCCCGGGCTGTGGTTCGGCGTGCTGCTGGCGATCGCCTTCATCGCCGCGCCCAGCCTGTTCAGCCTGCTGGACCGGCCGTCCGCCGGGCGGGTGGCGGGGCGCCTGTTCGCGCTGGAGGCCCAGCTCAGCCTCGCGTTGTGCGTGCTGCTCGGGTTGCTGGAGCGGCTGAGGGCGGGCCGCCGCGCGGCTGTCGGGCAGGGCTCGCCGGTCAGTGCCGAACTGCTGCTGGTGCTGGGCGCGCTGTTCTGCACCGTGCTCGGCCACTACGCACTGCAGCCGATGATGGAGGCCGCCCGCGCCGGGGAGGGCCGCTGGTCGTTCGGCGCGCTGCACGGCGTGTCGACCGCCTTCTATGGCGTGAAGGGCCTGCTGGTCGCTACATTGGCCTGGCGGGCGGCGCGGGGCTGACGGCCCGGTTCGGTGCTTCCGCAGCGTGCGGGGGCTGATTGTTTGCCGCCCCAAGGAGAGTCGCTCCATGACGCCCATGTCGCCGCCGCCGAAACGGACGCTGACGAGCATCTTCCTCGCCGGCCTGCTGGCGGCGCTGCCGCTGGCCGCCACACTGCTGATCATCGTGTGGGTGCTGCGCCTGTTGTTCGCCTATGTCGGGCCGGGCAGCTTCATCGGTCAGGGACTGGTGGCGCTGGGCCTGGGCGGCGGCAGCTCCGAGGTGGTGGGCTACCTGATCGGTGTGGCTCTGGTGCTGGCGGCGATCTTCGCGCTCGGCGTGGTGGTGCAGACGCGTCTGCGCTCCTGGCTGGCCCGCGGCGTCGACGCGCTGGTCCAGCGCATTCCGGTCGTGCGCAGCATCTACGGCATCACCCAGCGCTTCGTCGAACTGCTGTCGCCGCGCGGCGCCGACGGCGGAGGCCTTCAGTCGATGCGGCCGGTCTGGTGCCACTTCGGCGGCCCGGGCGGCGTGGCGGTGCTGGGTCTGCTGTCGGCCGCCGAGACGATCGACCTGGGCGGCGCGCCCTACCACGCGGTGCTGGTGCCGACCGCTCCGGTGCCGGTCGGCGGGGGGCTGCTCTACGTGCCGCAGGCCTGGGTCACGCCGGCCGAGATCGGCATCGACGCACTGACCAGCATCTACGTCTCGATGGGCGTCACCTCGGCCCAGTACCTGCCGGTCCGGGCAGCGGCAGACGGCCAGTGAGTTCTCAGTCGCCCGCCTTCTTCTTGCCCGCCAGCCGCTCCTTGGCGCGCTTGACGATGCCACCGGCGGTGATGCGCTGGTTGCCCAGCACGGTGAGCTTCTTCACCTGGGCCCGGTGGTTGCCGCTCTTGGAGAACTTCAGGATCTTCACCACGCGCGGGCCGGCCTGGCGGTGTTCGTCCGGCGTCTTTTCCTTCGGCTCGACCGGGCGCCACAGCACCAGCAGCTTGCCGATGTGCTGGACCGGGGCCGCGCCGAGCTGTTCGCACAGCGTGGCGAAGATCGTTTCGCGGGTCTCGCGTTCGTCGGAGAACACACGCACCTTGATCAGGCCGTGGGCCTTCAGCGCGGCGTCTGCCTCCTTGGTGACGGCGGGGGTCAGGCCCTCGCCGCCGATCATCACGACCGGATCGAGGTGGTGCGCATCGGCACGGTGGGCCTTGCGCTCGGCAGGCGTGAGTTGAATGGCAGGCATCCCCGTATTATCGACGCGACATGAAAGTCAAAACCAAAAGCAAGAAGGTCAACAAGGCGTGGCTCAACGATCACATCAACGATCCCTACGTCAAGCTGGCCCAGAAGGAGGGCTATCGCGCCCGCGCCGCCTACAAGCTCAAGGAGATCGATGAGGCGCTGGGTCTGATCAAGCCGGGCCAGGTCGTCGTCGACCTCGGCGCGGCGCCGGGTGCCTGGAGCCAGTACCTGCGGCGCAAGTTCGCCCCGAAGGAAGCCGGCGCCGGAGGCGCCGCGGCCGGCGCCCTGAACGGCAGCATCATCGCGCTGGATCTGCTGGATTTCGAGCCGATCGAGGGCGTGCAGTTCATCCAGGGCGACTTTCACGACGAGGCCGTGCTGGCGCAGCTGACCACCGCGCTGGGCGGGCGGGCCGTCGACGTGGTGGTGTCCGACCTGGCGCCCAACCTGTCGGGTATCGCGTCCTCCGACTCCGCGCGCATCGCGCTGCTGGTCGAACTGGCGGTGGAGTTCGCCGAAAACCACCTCCATCCGCACGGGGCGCTGGTGTGCAAGGTCTTCCATGGCAGCGGCCACAGCCAGCTGGTCGAGCTGTTCAAGAAGCGCTTTCGGGTGGTCAAACCGATCAAGCCCAAGGCGTCTCGTGACAAATCGTCTGAAACCTTTCTGGTCGGCATCGGTCTGAAATCCAGGTGAAATCGACCAAAAGAACTGTGAATCCTGGGCTTGACCTATCGCAGTCGATGACAAAGCCGATCGGCGCCAGGGGTTGACTGGACTAAACTCGACCCCATATCCCGCGAGAGTGAGACATATCCCGTGCAGCAAGTGAGTGACGCCCGATTGGGGCTGGATTCGGAGAAGGAGCCGCGGTGAACAATCAATGGTTCTCGAAGGTCGCTGTTTGGCTGGTGATCGCCCTGGTGCTTTTCACCGTGTTCAAGCAGTTCGACCGCACAGCGGCCGCGGGCGGGCAGATCGGGTATTCCGATTTCCTCGAGGAAGTGCGCAGCAAGCGCATTTCGACGGTCACGCTGCAGGAAAGCGGTAACGGCGCCACCGAGATCCGGGCGGCCACCACCGACGGAAAGACTTTGCGCACGACCGCCACCTACCTGGATCGCGGGCTGGTCGGAGACCTGATCAACAACAACGTCAAGTTCGACGTCAAGCCGCGCGAGGAGCCGTCGATCCTGATGAGCATCCTGCTCAGCTGGGGCCCGATGCTGCTGCTGATCGGCGTGTGGATCTATTTCATGCGCCAGATGCAGGGCGGCGGCAAGGGCGGCGCCTTCAGTTTCGGCAAGTCCAAGGCGAGAATGCTCGACGAGGCCAACAACTCGACGACCTTCGCCGACGTGGCCGGCTGCGACGAGGCCAAGGAGGAAGTCAAGGAACTGGTCGACTTCCTGAAGGATCCGCAGAAATTCCAGAAGCTGGGCGGCCGCATCCCGCGTGGCGTGCTGCTCGTCGGCCCGCCGGGGACCGGCAAGACCTTGCTGGCCAAGGCGATCGCCGGCGAGGCGAAGGTGCCGTTCTTCAGCATCTCGGGCTCCGACTTCGTGGAGATGTTCGTCGGTGTCGGCGCCGCCCGCGTGCGCGACATGTTCGAGCAGGCCAAGAAGAGCGCTCCCTGCATCATCTTCGTCGACGAGATCGACGCGGTGGGTCGCCACCGCGGTGCCGGGCTGGGCGGCGGCAACGACGAGCGCGAGCAGACCCTCAACCAGATGCTGGTCGAGATGGACGGCTTCGAGACCAACCTCGGCGTCATCGTGATGGCGGCCACCAACCGGCCGGACATCCTGGACCCGGCGCTGCTGCGCCCGGGCCGCTTCGACCGCCAGGTCTACGTGACGCTGCCCGACGTGCGGGGCCGCGAGCAGATCCTCAACGTGCACATGCGCAAGGTGCCGATCGGACAGGACATCCGCGCCGACATCCTGGCGCGCGGCACACCGGGCTTCTCAGGCGCCGATTTGGCCAACCTGGTCAACGAGGCGGCCCTGTTCGCCGCGCGGCGCAGCGCGCGCGTGGTCGAGATGGCCGACTTCGAGAAGGCCAAGGACAAGATCATGATGGGGCCCGAGCGCAAGTCCATGGTCATGCCCGAAGAGGAGCGCCGCAACACCGCCTACCACGAGGCCGGCCACGCGCTGGTGGCGCGCCTGATGCCCAAGACCGATCCGGTGCACAAGGTCACCGTGATCCCGCGCGGCCGTGCGCTGGGCGTCACGATGCAGTTGCCGGAGACCGACCGCTACAGCATGGACAAGGAACGCATGCTGAGCACGATCTCGGTGCTGTTCGGCGGCCGCATCGCCGAAGAGGTGTTCATGAACCAGATGACCACCGGCGCCAGCAACGACTTCGAGCGTGCGACGCAGATCGCCCGTGACATGGTGATGCGCTATGGCATGACCGACGAACTGGGCCCGATGGTCTATTCCGAGAACGAAGGCGAGGTCTTCCTCGGCCGTTCGGTCACGAAGACGACCAACATGTCGGAAGAGACGATGCGCAAGGTCGACTCGGTGATCCGCCGCATCATCGACGAGCAGTACACCACGGCCCGCAAGCTCATCGAGGACAACCAGGACAAGATGCACGCGATGGCGAAGGCGCTGCTCGAATGGGAAACCATCGACGCGGAGCAGATCGAAGACATCATGGGCGGCAAGCCGCCGCGGCCGCCGAAGGACTGGACGCCCAGCAGCGCCGCCGGCGTGAACGGCGGCAGCGGCAACGGCGGTACGCCGGCCGTCAGCACCGACGGTGCCCCGGCCACGGTCTGACGTTCCGCTCGTTTCTCGATCGCGCAACGGGGCTTCGGCCCCGTTTGCTTTGAGCGACCCACTTGTCCACTGGCCCCACGATGTTCTGGCAGACCACGCGATTCCGCATCGATCTCGGCGCCCCGCGCGTCATGGGCATTGTCAATGTCACGCCGGACTCCTTCTCCGATGGCGGGCTGTACGACGGGGCCACCGGTGCGCTGGCCCACTGCGAGCAGTTGCTGAAGGACGGCGCCGACATCCTCGACATCGGTGGCGAGTCGACCCGCCCGGGTTCCGAGCCGGTGCCGCTGCAGGACGAACTGGCGCGCGTGCTGCCGGTGCTGCGCGGCGCGATCGCGCTTGGCGTGCCGGTGTCGCTGGACAGCTACAAGCCCGAGGTGATGCGCGCCGCGCTCGATCTCGGCGTGGACATCGTCAACGACATCAAGGCGCTGCGCGAGCCGGGGGCGCTGGACGTGGTGGCCGCCCACGCGAACTGCGGCGTCTGCCTGATGCACATGCGTGGCGACCAGCCGAAGACCATGCAGGACGGCGACCCGCAGTACGGCGACGTGGTGGCCGAGGTGCGGGCTTTCCTCCTGGCGCGCGCCGACGCACTGCGGGCGCGGGGCATCGACGACGCCCGCATCACGCTTGATCCGGGCATCGGCTTCGGCAAGCGCACCGAGCACAACGTGGCGCTGCTGGTCCGGCAGGACGAGCTGCTGAGCCTGGGGCTGCCGCTGCTCGCCGGCTGGTCGCGCAAGGGCGTGCTGGGGCGCTTGACCGGACGGGAGCTCGGCGACCGTCTGGTGCCCAGCGTCGCGGCGGCGCTTGCGTCGGTGCAGCGCGGCGCGCGCATCGTGCGGGTGCACGACGTGGCGGCCACCGTCGATGCACTGAAAGTGTGGCGGGCTGCCGGTCTTTGCCCTTGAACGCAGGGGCCGTCCCACCGGGCGCCCGGCACAATGGCGCCCCATGAGCAGAACCTATTTCGGGACCGACGGCATCCGCGGCGCCGTCGGCCAGGCGCCGATCACGCCCGACTTCGTGCTGCGCCTCGGCCATGCGGTGGGGCGGGTGCTGAAGTCGCAGCAGACCTCGCCGCAATCGCGGCCCACGGTGCTGATCGGCAAGGACACCCGCATCTCGGGCTACATGCTGGAGTCCGCGCTGGAAGCGGGCTTCGCCTCGGCGGGCGTGGACGTGCTGTTGACCGGCCCGCTACCCACGCCCGGCGTGGCCTATCTCACGCGGGCGCTGCGACTCAGCCTGGGCGTCGTCATCAGCGCCTCGCACAACCCCTATGCCGACAACGGCATCAAGTTCTTCTCCGCGAAGGGCGAGAAGCTGCCCGACAGCTGGGAGCAGCAGGTCGAGGCGACCGTCGAGGAGCCGGCGCAGTGGGTCGACTCCAGCGGGCTGGGCAAGGCGCGCCGGCTCGACGATGCTCAGGGCCGCTACATCGAGTTCTGCAAGAGCACGGTGGCCGGTGAACTGAGCTTGAAGGGCCTGAAGCTCGTGGTCGACGGCGCCCATGGCGCGGCTTACCAAGTGGCGCCCGCGGTGTTCCACGAACTCGGCGCGGAGGTGATTTCCATCGGCTGCAGCCCCAACGGCCTCAACATCAACGACGGATTTGGCGCCACGCATCCCGAGGCGCTGGTGAGCGCCGTGCAGGCCCACCGGGCCGACTACGGTATCGCGCTCGACGGCGACGCCGACCGGCTGCAACTGGTCGATGCCGCAGGGCGCCTCTACAACGGCGACGAACTGCTGTACCTGATGACGCTCGACCGGCTGGCGGCCGAGCCGTCGGACGATGGCTCGACGTCCCGCGGCGGCGTGCCCGGCGTGGTCGGAACGCTGATGACCAATCTCGCGGTGGAACAGGCCCTCGGGGCGCGAGGCGTCGCCTTCGTGCGCGCCAAGGTCGGCGACCGTTACGTGCTCGAGGAATTGCTGGCGCGCGGCTGGCAGCTCGGCGGCGAGGGCTCGGGGCACCTGATTGCGCTCGACAAGCACACCACCGGCGACGGGCTCGTCAGCGCGCTGCAGGTGCTGCAGGCGGTGGTGCGCAGCGGCCGCACGCTGGCACAGCTGCTGGAAGGGCTGTCGCTGTTTCCGCAGGTGCTGCTCAACGTCCGCATGCAGCCGGGGCAGGACTGGAAGACTAGCGCCGCCCTCGCCGAGGCACAGCGCGAGTCGCTGGCCGAACTGGGCGACTGCGGCCGCATCCTGATCCGGCCTTCCGGCACCGAGCCGCTGCTGCGCGTGATGGTGGAGGCCAGCGACGCAGCCCTGGCGCAGCGCTGCGCTCAGCGCATGGCCGACGCGGTGCGCCGAGCCTGATCCGCCGTGCGCGGGCCGCCTTGGCCTGCGCACGTCACTTCTTGACCGGCGGGATCAGCACCTTGTCGATCACGTGCACCACGCCATTGCTGGCGACCACGTCGGTCTGGGTCACCAGCGCCTCGTCCACGGTCACGAAGCTGCCGGCCTTCGCCACCGCCAGGTTGGCGCCCTGCGCGGTCTTCAGGCTGCCCGGCTGCACGTCAGCGGCCAGCACCTTGCCCGGGGCCACGTGGTACAGCAGCACGGCCTTGAGCTGTTCCTTGTCCTTGCTCAGGGCGTCCAGGGTCTTGGCCGGGACGGCCTTGAAGGCGTCGTCGGTCGGTGCGAACACGGTGTAGGGGCCGGCGCCTTTCAGCGTCTCGGTCAGGCCGGCATCGGCGATCAGCTTGTTCAGGGTCGACAGCGAGGGCGTCGCGGCCGCGGTGTCGGCGATCGTCTTCGGCGCCGGGGTCGAGGCGCAGCCGGCCAGGGCCAGCCAGGCGGCCGAGGTAGCGAGCAGCAGAGTACGTTTGTTCATTGAAGCTCCTTTGTCCGTGAAGGGACGGCGGTGGCGGCGGCGTACCCGCCCATCACGCCGATCGCCGAGAAGCATAGGAGCGGTCCGTGACATTCCGGTGACGGATCGGTGAGGGGGCTGTCACAGGAGAATTCCTCTCCGGCGGCATCTGCGGAGGGTCACGGCCCTGTCACAAAGCGCCCCTAGAGTGCAGTCCATCGATCCTCATGCTTCGAAAGGGCTGCTCATGAACGTTTCTTTCCTCCGCTCCACTCTCGCGGCGGTCGCGATGGTTGCCGTGGCCGGCACGGCCTCGGCGCAGGACATCACCGGCGCCGGCGCCTCCTTCCCGGCCCCGGTCTATTCGAAGTGGGCCGACGCCTACAACAAGGCCACCGGCGCGCGCCTCAACTACCAGTCCATCGGCTCGGGCGGCGGGATCAAGCAGATCAAGGCCAAGACGGTCGACTTCGGTGCGTCCGACGCGCCGTTGAAGGACGAAGAGCTGGCCAAGGACGGCATGGTGCAGTTCCCGACCGTGATCGGCGGCGTGGTGCCCGTCGTCAACATCAAGGGCATCGCCCCGGGCCAGATGAAGCTGACCGGCCAGGTGCTGGGCGACATCTACCTGGGCAAGATCACCAAGTGGAACGATCCTGCGATCGCCGCGCTCAATGCCGGCGTCACACTGCCGGATGCAACGATCGCTGCCGTGCGCCGCGCCGACGGATCGGGCACGACCTTCCTGTTCACGAACTACCTGTCCAAGGTCAATGCCGACTGGAAAGCCAAGGTCGGTGAAGGCACTGCGGTCAACTGGCCGACCGGCGCCGGCGGCAAGGGCAACGAGGGCGTGTCGGCCTTCGTGCAGCGCCTGCCGAACTCGATCGGCTACGTTGAGTACGCGTATGCGAAGCAGAACAAGATGTCGCACGTGATGCTGAAGAACAAGGACGGCCAGTTCGTCGGTCCTGACGAGGACAACTTCAAGGCCGCTGCCGCCGGTGCGGAATGGGCCAAGAGCTTCTACCAAGTGCTGACCGAGCAGCCTGGCAAGGAAGCCTGGCCGATCACCGGTGCGACCTTCATCCTGATGCACAAGTCGCAGGACAAGCCGGAGAGCGCCGCCAACGCGCTGAAGTTCTTCGAGTGGGCCTACAGCAGCGGCGACAAGATGGCGGCGGACCTCGACTACGTGCCGATGCCTGACACCGTCAAGACGATGATCCGCAAGCTGTGGGCGGACAACATCAAGGACGCCTCCGGCAAGGCCGTCGCCTACAAGTGATCTGCCATACCGGCCCTGGGAAGGGGCCGGTTCGAGGGGAGGCGCGCGTGCGCCGCCCCGCTGCTGCAACGAAGGAGGAGGCGACGTGGCCGCTACACTGCCTGCAACCCCGTATCCCGATCAAAACAAGATGGAACGATCCGACCCGCAGGATCGGCCGCCGGTCGTGCGCAAGGCGGCGCCCTGGGCCGACACCGTGTTCTCGGTGCTCGCGCACGCGGCAGCCATCCTGACCCTCGGCCTGCTGGTCGGCATCATCGTGTCGCTGATCATCGGCGCCGGGCCGGCCATTCAGGAATACGGACTGAGCTTCCTGTGGCGCAGCGAGTGGGATCCGGTCCAGAACCAGTACGGTGGTCTGGTGATGATCTACGGCACCGTGATGACCTCGTTCATCGCGCTGCTGATCGGCGTGCCGGTGAGCTTCGGCATCGCGCTGTTCCTGACCGAACTCTCGCCCGGCTGGCTGAAGCGGCCGCTCGGCGTGGCGATCGAACTGCTGGCTGCCGTGCCGTCCATCGTCTACGGCATGTGGGGGCTGCTGGTGTTCGCCCCCATCCTGTCCACCTACGTGCAGCAGCCGCTCCAGGGCGCATTCGAAGGCGTGCCGGTGCTGGGCTCGCTGTTCAGCGGTCCGCCGGTGGGCATCGGGATCCTGTCGGCCGGGATCATCCTGGCGATCATGATCATTCCCTTCATCGCCTCGGTGATGCGCGACGTGTTCGAGGTCACGCCGCCGATGCTCAAGGAGTCGGCCTACGGCCTCGGCTCCACCACCTGGGAGGTGGTTTCCAAGGTGGTGCTGCCCTACACCAAGACCGGCGTCATCGGCGGCATCATGCTGGGGCTGGGCCGTGCGCTGGGTGAAACGATGGCGGTCACCTTCGTCATCGGCAACTTCAACCAGCTCAACTCGCTGTCGCTGTTCGAAGCGGCGAACAGCATCACGTCGGCCCTGGCCAACGAGTTCGCCGAAGCTGGCGAGGGCCTGCACCAGGCCTCGTTGATCTACCTCGGCCTGGTCCTGTTCTTCATCACCTTCGTCGTGCTAGCCTGCTCGAAGCTGCTGCTGGCGCAATTGAAGAAGGGCGAGGGGAGCCGCTCATGAGCAGCATCGCAAATTCCGGGGTGTCCGCCCTGCAGGCCTCGCGACTGAGCAAGCATGCCAGCCGCAAGCGCATCAACGCCATCGCGCTGGTCATGTCGCTGGCCGCCATGGCCTTCGGCGTGTTCTGGCTGATCTGGATCCTGATCGAGACGGTGCGCCTGGGCGTGGGCGGGCTCGCGCTGTCGCTGTTCACCGAGATGACGCCGCCGCCGCAGGCCGAGACCGGTGGTCTGGCGAACGCGATCTTCGGCTCGCTGCTGATGGTGTCGCTCGCGACGGCCATCGGCACGCCGGTCGGCGTGCTGGCCGGGGTCTACCTGGCCGAGTACGGCCAGAAGACCTGGCTCGGCAGCGTCACGCGCTTCATCAACGACATCCTGCTGTCGGCGCCGTCGATCGTGATCGGCCTGTTCATCTACTCGGTCGTCGTGGCCCAGCTGAAGAGTTTCTCGGGTTGGGCCGGTGTGCTGGCGCTGGCGCTGATCGTGATCCCGGTGGTGATCCGCACGACCGAGAACATGCTCAGCCTGATACCGAACTCGCTGCGCGAGGCGGCCTATGCGCTGGGCACGCCGAAGTGGAAGGTCATCATGACCGTGACGCTGAAGTCGGCCCGCGCCGGCGTGATGACGGGCGTGCTGCTCGCCATCGCCCGCATCGCCGGTGAGACTGCTCCGCTGCTGTTCACCGCGCTGTCCAACCAGTTCTGGACCACCGACCTGAACCAGCCGATGGCCAGCCTGCCGGTCACGATTTTCAAGTTCGCGCTGAGCCCGTACGAGAACTGGCAGAAGCTGGCGTGGGCGGGGGTCTTCCTGATCACGATCGGCGTGCTGGTGCTCAACATCCTGGCACGCGTGCTGTTCCGCAACAAACACTGACCAAGGACTCGACATGGACGTCAAAGTCGAACTGCCCGTGACCGAGAAGCCCAAGCTCGCGGTGCGCAACCTGAATTTCTACTACGGCCACTTCCACGCGCTGAAGAACATCCACCTCGACATCCCCGAGAACAAGGTCACGGCCTTCATCGGGCCGTCGGGCTGCGGCAAGTCGACGCTGCTGCGCACCTTCAACCGCATGTTCGAGCTCTATCCCGAGCAGCGCGCGGAGGGGCAGATCCTGCTCGACGGTGACAACATCCTGACCTCGAAGGACGATGTCTCGCTGATCCGCGCCAAGATCGGCATGGTGTTCCAGAAGCCCACGCCGTTCCCGATGTCGATCTACGACAACATCGCCTTCGGCGTGAAGCTGTTCGAGACCCTGCCGCGCGTGGAGATGGACGAGCGCGTAGAGTGGGCGCTGAAGAAGGCTGCGCTGTGGAACGAGGTCAAGGACAAGCTGGGCCAGAGCGGCTCCGGCCTGTCGGGCGGTCAGCAGCAGCGCCTGTGCATCGCTCGCGGCATCGCGATCAAGCCGGAAGTGCTGTTGCTCGACGAACCCTGCTCGGCGCTCGACCCCATCTCCACCGGCAAGATCGAGGAGCTGATCCACGAACTGAAGTCGGACTACACGGTCGTGATCGTCACGCACAACATGCAGCAGGCCGCACGCTGCTCGGACTACACCGCCTACATGTACCTGGGCGACCTGATCGAGTTCGGCCCGACCTCGGAGCTCTTCATGAAGCCCAAGAAGAAGGACACCGAGGACTACATCACCGGCCGCTTCGGCTGAGCCAGGGAGCAAGAACATGAGCGACAAGCATCTTTCGACGCAGTTCGACAGCGAGCTCAGCGGCATCTCCACCCGTGTGCTCGAGATGGGTGGTCTGGTCGAGTCGCAGGTGGCGCAGGCGATGTACGCCTTGACCAACTTCAGCAGCGAGACGGCCAGCCAGGTCCTGCTGCAGGAGGAGAAGGTCAACCAGATGGAACTCGACATCGACCGCGACCTCTCCAGCATCATCGCGCGGCGCCAGCCGACGGCGCGTGACCTGCGCCTGCTGACTGCCGTGAGCAAGACCATCGGCAACCTCGAGCGCGTCGGCGACGAGGCGGCGCGCGTGGCGCGCACCGTGCAGCGGCTGGTGAACACCGGCGTGTCGAGCCGTCTGCGGCTGCCGGTCTCCGATGTGTCCTTCGAGGCCACGCTGGCGATTGCGCTGCTGCGCAAGTCGCTCGATGCCTTCGCGCGCCTCGACGTGGAGAAGGCAATCGAGGTGATCAAGCAGGACGACCAGATCGACCAGGAGTTCGAGGGCCTGATGCGCAAGCTCATCACCTTCATGATGGAAGATCCGCGCACCATCTCGTCGAGCATCGACCTGGTGTTCGTCGCCAAGGCGATCGAGCGCGTGGGCGACCATGCCAAGAACCTGGCCGAACAGATCATCTACATCGTCAAGGGCACCGACGTGCGGCACAACCCCGTCGAGACCGTGGAGTCGATGGTCAAGTGACCCTCACAAGGAGCGAACGATGAGCCGAGTGCTGGTGGTGGAAGACGAGTCGGCGATCGCCGAGCTGATTTCGATCAACCTGCGGCATGCCGGCTACGAAGTGACGATCGCGGCCACCGCCGACCAGGCCCAGCTCGCGATCGACAGCGTGCTGCCCGATCTGGTGATCCTGGACTGGATGCTGCCGGGGCAGTCGGGCCTGGCGCTCGCGAAGCGCTGGCGCGGCGAGAGCCGCACCAAGGAGCTGCCGGTCATCATGCTGACGGCACGCGCGGAAGAGGGCGACAAGGTGGCCGGCCTCGACGCCGGTGCCGACGACTACCTGACCAAGCCCTTCTCGACCCACGAACTGATGGCACGCATCCGCGCGGTGCTGCGCCGCAAGGCGCCGGAGGCGCTCGACAGTGCCGTCGAGCTGGGCGTGCTGCGACTGGATCCATCGACGCGCCGGGTGGCGCGCGGCGAGCAGGAAGTCAAGATCGGCCCCACCGAATTCCGCCTGCTGCATTTCCTGATGACGCATCCTGAGCGCGTGCACAGCCGCGCCCAACTGCTCGACCGCGTGTGGGGCGACCACGTCTTCATCGAGGAGCGCACGGTCGACGTGCACGTGAAGCGCCTGCGCGAGGCCCTGGCGCCGGTGGCCTGCTCGTCGATGATCGAGACGGTGCGGGGCGCCGGCTATCGCCTGACGCAGCAGGTGGCCGCGGCGGCCTGAGCTGCCGGTGGCGAGCGGGGTGAGTCCACTTGACCTGGCTGCTTCCGCGCCTCTTCTCCTGCCTGGTCGCCTTGCTGCTGGGCGGGACGACCGGTTACGTGGCCGGAGCGGCGGTGCGTGCGCCGATCCTCGGCGCCTTGCTGGGCGGTGCGCTGGCGATCGGCCTGATCGCGGCCGTCGACACCTTGCGCGGCGCGCGGCTCATCGCCTGGCTGCGCGGCTCGCAGGACACCGACGCGCCGCGTGACGCCGGCTTCTGGGGCGAGATCGCTTACCGCGTCGAGCGCGGCATGCGTGCGCGCGAGCGCAGCACGGTGCAGGAGAAGGCGCGGCTCGGACAGTTCCTCGAGGCGATCGAGGCCTCGCCGAACGGCGTGCTGATGCTCGATGTCAACGGGCAGATCGACTGGTGCAATTCGGTTGCCGCCTCGCATTTCGGTCTCGATCCGCAGCGCGACCGACTCCAGCGCATCACCAACCTCGTTCGCGCACCGGCCTTCGTGGCCTACCTGCAGGCCGGCGTTTACAGGGAAGCGGTGGTCTTCCCCAGTCCGAACGGGCTGGGCACGCTGTCGGTCCTGGTGCGCGACTATGGCGAGGGCATGAAGCTGGTGCTGTCGCAGGACATCACCGAGCGCGAGCGGGCCGATGCGATGCGCCGCGATTTCGTGGCCAACGTGTCGCACGAGATCCGCACGCCGCTGACGGTGCTGTCGGGGTTCATCGAGACCATGAGCACGCTGCCGCTGACCGAAGTCGAGTCGCGTCGCGTGCTCGTGCTGATGGGCCAGCAGGCCCAGCGCATGCAGACGCTGGTGAGCGACCTGCTGACCCTGGCTCAGCTCGAAGGCAGCCCGCGGCCGGCGGCCGATCGCTGGATCGCGGTATCGAGACTGCTGCAACTGGTCGAGGCCGATGCCCGTACGCTGTCTCGGGGCCGGCACACGCTGACGCTCGCCGGCGACGACAGCGCGCAGATTGCCGGTGCGGAAACGGAGTTGCTGAGCGCGCTCACCAATCTGGCCAACAACGCGGTGCGCTACACCCCCGAGGGCGGGCGCATCGACATCGGTTGGCGCCGGCTGGCCGATGGCAGCGGCGAGTTCGCTGTCAGGGATACGGGCCCGGGCATCGAGCGCGAGCACCTCCCGCGCCTCACCGAGCGCTTCTACCGGGTCGACGGCAGCCGCTCGCGCGACACCGGCGGCACCGGGCTGGGCCTGTCGATCGTGAAGCACGTCGCGCAGCGCCATGGCGGCGAGCTCGACGTGCAGAGCGAGCCCGGCAAGGGTTCGACCTTCCGCCTCGTCTTCCCGGCCGCACGTTTGCGTCTCGTGGCGACGGGGACGCCGCTTCAGGTGGCCGTCGACGCAGCGGCTTCCGCGCGCGACGTGACGGCCGACACGCGCTGAAGCAAGGCCAGCAGCAGTGCGCTGACGCTGCCGAGGGCTACCACATTGGCCAGCCAGAACGCAGCCGGCCCTGACAGGACGGGTGGCCAGTTCGGCGGCGGGCTGAAGGCAAGGAAGGCGCCGCCGGCCAGGCCGATCCCCCACAGTCCGACCGCATAGCTCAGCGCCGGCAGCAGCGCGACGCGGTAGGCGCGCAGCGCGAAGGATGCGATGCATTGCGTGGCGTCGGCGACCTGACTCGCTGCGACGAACAGCAGCAACTGCGCGGCCATGGCCTGCACGGCGACGTCCGGGCTGTAGGCGCGCGCGAGCGGGCCGCGCAGCACGACCAGCAGCGCACCGAGCAGCGCCACCAGCGCCAGTGCAAGCACCAGTCCCTGCCGGCAGATCCGCCGCGCCTGCGCGCGATCGCCGGCGCCGAGTGCCTGCGAGGCCTGAGCGCCGGTGGCGATGCCGATCGACAGCGGCAGCATGTACAGCACCGCCGCCACGTTGGCGGCAATCTGGTGCCCGGCCAGCGGCGTGGTGCCCAGGCGGGCGATGAACACGGCCATCAGCGCGAAGCCCGTCACCTCGAAGAACAGCGCCGCACCACTGGGCAGGCCGAGCCGCAGGAGTTCGCGCTGCGTGGCCCAGCGCGGGCGCGACCAGCCGGCGAACAACTGCAGTTCGCGATAGGCTGGATGGCGCAACAGCATCAGCGCGGCCACGCCCGCCAGCGTGCACTGCACGATCAGCGTGGCGATCGCGCAGCCGGCCACACCAAGCGCTGGCACACCGGCGCCGCCGAAGATCAACCAGGCATTGAGTGGCAGCTTGAGGCCCAGCGCCATCAACTGGAGCAAGGTGACCAGCAACGGTCGTGACAGGCCCTGGTTGAGTCCGCTGTAGACGCGGAACAGCAGGCCCGCCGGCAACGACCAGGCCAGCCAGCCGAGGTAGGACTGCACGCGCTCCAGCACCGCGGCATCGGTCTGGGCCCAGGACAGCGCGAAACCGGGGAACAGCAGCAGCGCCATGCCCGGCAGCGCGATCGACAGCGCCAGCCACACGCCCTGCTGGAAGCTGCGGCGGATTCCTTCGCGGTCGCCCGCGCCGTGGTGGTGGCCTACCACCGGGATCAGCGCCTGCAGCACGCCGGTCAGCGCGATGTAGACGCAGATGTAGACCGCGGCCCCGATCGACAGTGCCGCGAGGTCGGTGCTGTCGTGTCGGCCGGTCATCACCGTGTCGGCCACGGTGTAGCCGATCGCCGCCACCTGACCGACCAGGATCGACGAGGCGTGGCGTGCGATGCGGCCGGTCGCGCCCGCGCCGCTCACTGAGCGGAACTCGCGAGATCGCGCCGGTAGACGACGGTCTGCTCCGCGCGATCGGTCGGTCGGCGTTCGCGCGCCAGCAGCTTCCAGCCGGGTCGCGCCAGCGTCGAGGTCACGGCGTTGGCGCGGGCCGTGGTCAGCAGGAATTCGCAGCCGCCCTGCGGCGCGATCGCATGCGCCTCGACGCGCCAGCCGCCGTGGTACTCCAGCGCCGCCAACTGGGCCCGTGGCAGGCCGACCGTGGCGATGCAGGCGTCGCTCGGGACATGCTGCGCGATGCGCTCGACCAGCGGGCGGTCGCTGCGCGCGTAGTCCAGCACCGGCAACAGCAGGGTCATGGCCAGCAGCCAGCACAGGCTCAGACCCCCCGCCGGCAGCACCAGGCTCTTCCAGAGCACGGGGCGATGGCGGCCGGTGCGCCAGCGCACGAGCAGCATCCACGCCAGCGTGCCGGCAACGGCGGTCAGCAGTGCGAACGACGAGAAGCTGCTTTGGTACCCAGGCACCAGGCGGGCGATGTTGGAGGCGGTCTTCGCCGGCACGCCGGTCTGCAGCGCAGCGTAGACGACCCACACCGCGATGGCGGCGATGCTGAAGAACGCGACCGAGAACCAGTCGATCGCGGCCGACACGCTGCGCTGCAGGGTCGGCAGGGCAAAGGCCGACAGCGCGGCGAGCGGCGGCAAGGCCAGCATCAGCGCCCGGTCGGAGCCGCCCATGCCGATGCACGCGACCAGCGCCACGGCCGCTGCGGTAGCGGGTACCGCGATGTGCCGGTGCATCAGGTGCGCCCGCCAGCGCCACAGCGTCCAGCCCGCCATCGCCCAGGCCGGCCAGGCGAACCAGGCCAGCAACTGCACGAGCTGGCTGGCATCCGGCGTGTCGAGCCGCCATGCCCAGGCGCCGATCGCCAGGGCGATGGCGGCCGCCAAAGCAGCGGCCACGGCGATCCAGAGCGCGAACGGCCGGGCCAGCGGATAGCTCGAGCGCAGACACACGGCGACGCCGACCAGCGCGAAGCCCAGCCCGATCGCGGGTGCCCCGCTGGCGGCCAGCACCGGCAGGGCCAGCAGCAGGGCCACGCGCGATTGCCAGCGGCGCGAGACGCTGGCCGCCATCGCATAGAAGAACAGCGCCGCGGCGAACAACTGCATCAACTCCGGCGTGGTTTCATGCCCCAGTTGCAGCAGACCGAGGGTGGCCATCAAGGCGAGCAGGGCGCCGTCGGCGATGGCACGCGCGTAGTCGACCGGGTTGGCCTCGCCGCCGAAGGCGAAGGGCAGCGGCTGGGCGTTGTCGGTGCGTGCCAGGTGGTAGGTGCCGTACCAGGTGAAGACCAGCACGCCGACCAGCAGCAGCGCGAACGGCAGCCGGGCCGCGAGTGCCGGGTCGAGTAGCCCGCCGAACAGATGGATGGCCGATGCGCCGAGCCAGTAGGGCAGCAGCGCGCCATCGGCCGGCAGGCCGGCGATGGAGGGCGTCAGCAGGTCGGCACCGCCCTGCGCCAGACTGAGCATGTAGCCGAAGGCGGTGATGTCGGCGTTGCGCCAGGGGTCGCGTCCGAACAGGCCGGGCAACACATAGGCGGCACAGAACAGCAGCAGCGCGCTGCGTGGCAGGCGCTCGGCGGCACGCTGCGAGACGAGGGCAGGGGTGGGGGTGCTCAAGACGGCAAGGGCGGTGACAGCGACGACGCCGCATCTTGCAGCAAAAGCCGCGGGCGCGAACGTAAAGCGGGGGCACCGAAGGCGGCTGCGTCCGGCCGGGCCGCGAGCGGGGGTCTCGAGCCGGCAACAAAAAAGGCAGCCGAGGCTGCCTTTGCGCGTGTGCGAACCGCCGTCACTTCTTGGCGCCGAGGTGCGCGAACTTGTTGCGGAACTTCTCGACGCGACCGCCCAGGGAGTCGACGCTCTTCTGGGTGCCGGTGTAGAACGGATGCGATTCGCTGGTGGTCTCGAGCTTGAACAGCGGCAGCTCGCGGCCGTCGTCCATCTTGACGGTTTCGCGGGTCTGGGCGCAGGAGCGCGTCACGAACTTGAAGCCGTTGGAGAGGTCCACGAAGCACACGTCGCGGTAGCTGGGGTGAATGCCGTCTTTCATCTCGAATCCTCGCAGGGTCTGGGTGCGGGAGCCACGCTGCGTTGCCACTGTGGCGACGCGACGCACTTTCCGCCATGGCGAAAGCCTGAAATTATGCCACGCATCAACGACTTAAGCCAGGGGCTCAGCCGCCGCGGCGCATCATGTCGAAGAAGTCGAGGTTGGTCTTCGTGGCCTTCATCTTGTCGAGGATGAATTCCATCGCCTCGATCTCGTCCATCGAATAGAGCAGCTTGCGCAGGATCCAGGTCTTCTGAAGGATCTCGGGCTTGAGCAGCAGTTCCTCGCGACGGGTGCCCGACTTGTTCAGCAGGATCGACGGGTAGACGCGCTTCTCGGCCATGCGGCGGTCCAGGTGGATCTCGCAGTTGCCGGTGCCCTTGAACTCCTCGTAGATCACCTCGTCCATCCGGCTGCCAGTGTCGACCAGCGCGGTGCCGATGATGGTCAGCGAGCCGCCTTCCTCGATGTTGCGCGCGGCGCCGAAGAAGCGCTTCGGGCGCTGCAGCGCATTGGCATCGACGCCGCCGGTCAGCACCTTGCCGGAGGAGGGCAGCACGTTGTTGTAGGCGCGCGCCAGGCGAGTGATCGAATCGAGCAGGATCACCACGTCCTTCTTCAGTTCGACCAGGCGCTTGGCGCGTTCGATCACCATCTCGGCGACCTGCACGTGGCGCGCCGCGGGCTCGTCGAACGTGGAGCTGATGACCTCGCCGCGGATGGTGCGCTGCATCTCGGTCACTTCCTCGGGCCGCTCGTCGACCAGCAGCACGATCAGGTGCACTTCCGGGTAGTTGGCGGTGATGGCGTGCGCGAGGTTCTGCATCATCACCGTCTTGCCGCTCTTCGGGGCCGACACCAGCAGCGCCCGCTGGCCCTTGCCCAGCGGGGCGATCAGGTCGACGATGCGGCTGGTGATGTTCTCTTCGGCCTTGATGTCACGCTCGAGCTTGAACTGCTCCTTGGGGAACAAGGGTGTCAGGTTCTCGAACATGATCTTCTGCTTGTTCTCCTCCGGCGTGATGCCGTTGACGATGTCCACCTTCACCAGTGCGAAGTAGCGCTCGCCGTCCTTGGGGACGCGCACCTCGCCCTCGATCATGTCGCCGGTGTGCAGGTTGAAGCGGCGGATCTGGCTGGGGCTGAGGTAGATGTCGTCGGTGCTCGCGAGGTAGCTGGCCTCGGGCGAGCGCAGGAAGCCGAAGCCGTCAGGCAGCACCTCGAGCACACCGTCGCCGAACACCTGCTCGCCCTGCTTGGCGCGCTTCTTCATGATCGCGAACATCAGCTCCTGCTTGCGCATGCGGGCGCTGTTCTCGATCTCCAAGGTTTCGGCGACCTTGATCAGTTCGGATATGTGCTGGGCTTTGAGTTCGGATAGATGCATGAAGCGCACCTCTGGGGCAAGCGTGACCACCCGGAAAACGGGCGCCACCGGAGTCGGGCGATCGCAGGCGCTAGGTAGGGCCCGGACCGCTCGCGGTCGGTGTCGATCGCCATGCGATCGACGGTAAGACTGGTGTTCTGGGAGGGGGTGCCGGCTCCACGCGCTGGATGCAGCGTGGCGGCAATCTCGCTGGTGCTCGGGGCAGGCGGGTGGCCTCACCCCGGCACGTTTGCAGCGATTATAGGTGGCCGTCGAGGAATGCGGTCAACTGCGACTTGTTCAGGGCACCGACCTTGGTGGCGGCCAGTTGCCCGTCCTTGAACAGCATCAGCGTCGGAATGCCGCGAATGCCGAACTTCGCCGGCACGTCGCGGTTCTCGTCGACGTTCATCTTCGCGATCTGCAGCTTGCTGCCGTAGTCCTTTGCGACCTCGTCGAGGATGGGGGCAATCATCTTGCAAGGGCCGCACCACTCGGCCCAGTAATCGACCAGCACGGGGGTACCGGACTTGAGCACGTCGTCGTCGAACGACGCGTCGGAGACGTGTTTGATCAGTTCGCTGGCCATCATGGGTCCTTCAGCTGCCGCCTGTCGTGCGCAGTTCGCACGAGCTTCCAGGGCACAATGATTTTGACACAAGGCCCCCTGGCGCGCCGCGCGGCGCCGGCCCTGCACGCTATGGGGGCGATAGAAGGATCCCGCCCCTGAATCCGACACCGGACCCTGCCGCCGAGGACACGCCGCCCGACGCCGGCCTGGCGGTCGCCGCGTGCTGGACGCGCCTGGTGCGCGAGATCGCGGCGTTTTCGCGCTGCGAGGCCCTCGCATCGCGGGATGTCGTCGTGCTGCTGCCCTTTGCCCAGCACCTTCCGCTGGCGCGGGCCGCCTGGCTGGCGCTCGACCACGCGCCCTGGATGCCGCGTTTCGAAACGACGCAGACCCTGCTGCGCTCGCTCGGCCCTCCGCAGCCGGCCGCATCGGGCGAGTTGGCTTTCGATCCGGTGGCCGATCCGCTGCAGGCCACACACCTGCTGCGCGAGCAGGTTCCGGATTGGCCGCGTCGCGATCCGCGTGGCTTCGCGCTCGCCGTCGCGCGCCTGAACGACACCGCGCAGGCCCTGGCGCGCGCGCGACTGGCGCTGCCGCCGGCCCATCGCGCGGCCTGGCTCGAGCGGGCGCGTGCGCTGCTGGCCGCTCTCACCGGGCCAGCCCAGCAGGAACGCGCGCTGGCGCGGCTCGCGCTCGAATGGTCGAACACGGCGTCCACGACGGGCGCCGATGCGCTCCACGCCTTGAGGCCGGCGGCCTGGGTCGCGTTGCGGGTCGGCGCCTCCGATCCGCTGGTCGAATCCTTGTTGGCCGCGTCGTTGGTCCCGGTGCTGTGGCTCGATGCCGATCTGCGCGTCCCCGGTCTCCGCGGCGCGCCCGGCACGGTGCATGTAAGCGAGTGCGACGACTTCGAGGACGAGGCGCAGCGCGCGGCGGCGCAGGTGCTGGCTCACCTGGCGCAGGGCGAGCAGCCGGTGGCCCTGGTGGCGCTCGACCGCGTGCTGCTGCGGCGCGTGCGCGCGCTGCTCGAGCGGCAGCAGGTGCCGGTGAACGACGAGACGGGCTGGAAGCTGTCGACCACCCGGGCCGGTGCCGGCGTCATGGGTCTGCTGCGCGCGGTGCATCCGCGTGCCGCGACCGACGACCTGCTCGACTGGCTGGCCTCGGCGCCGGTGCCGGTGGACGGCGCTGCGGCGCTCGATGCCGCGTGGCGCCGCGACGGCATCACCGCGTTGCGGCAGGTCGACGAGGCGCGTCTCGAGCCCGCCGCGCTTGCGCTCTGGCAGCAGTGGCTCGCGATCGGCGAACCCTTGCGCGCGACCCGCCGCCTGGCGCTGGGCGAGTGGCTGTCCCGTCTGCGCGAGGCGCTGCTGCGCGCCGGGCTGTGGGCCACCCTGCTGGACGACGCCGCAGGGCGACAGGTCATCGATGCGCTGCGGTGCCGCGCCGAGCCCGCAGCCGGCAGCGCCTGGGCAGAGCAGTCGGCACGAGTGCGCTTCGATGCCGACGGTTTGCGCGACTGGGTCGACGGCGTGCTGGAGTCGGTTTCGTTCGAACCGCCTTCGCCCAGCCTCGGCGGCGCGGCGCCGGTGATCCTCACGCCGCTGGCGCGCGCGATGCTGCGTCCGTTCGCGGCGGTGGTGTGCCCGGGTGCCGACGCGGCGCATCTCGGCGCGGTGCCGCCGCCGCAGGCCTTGCTGGGCGACTTGCTGGCGGCGGAACTCGGCCTGCCGTCGAGCACGCAGCGTCGCGAACACGAGCGACGGGCGTTCGCGCAGCTGCTGCGGGTGCCTCGACTCACACTGCTGCACCGCCGCCGCGACGGGGCCGAGCCGCTGCAGGCCAGCCCGCTGCTGCTGCAGCTGCAGTTCGACGGACGGGATGCCATTCGATCCGTCCCTGAGCCGAGGACATCGCTCACCGTCATGTGCCGCCCACTGGCGCGCCCCTTGCCGGTCGCTCCGGCGCTGTTGCCCGACTCGCTCAACGCCACGGCCTACGAGGCGCTGCGCGCCTGCCCTTATCGCTTCTTCGCGCAGCGCCTGCTGGGCCTGGCCGAGGCCGAGGAACTCGATGACGCCGTCGACAAGCGCGACTACGGCACCTGGCTGCATGCGGTGCTGCAGGACTTCCACCGCCAGCGGCTGCCCGGCGCGCCGCAGGACGATGCCGCCTTGCTGCTGGGCATCGCCCGCGCGCAGCAGGCGCTGCTGGCACGCGACGATGCCGATTTCCTGCCGTTCGCCGTGTGGTTCGAGGATCTGTTGCCGCGCTACCTCGCCTGGTGGCATGCCGAAGAGGCGCTGGGCGCGAACGTGATCGATACCGAACTCGAACTGCGCGCGCAGCTGCCGGCGCCGGCGTCTACCGGCGTGCGCCTGCGCGGCACGCTGGACCGCGTCGATGCCGTGCCGGGCGAGGGCGGCCAGGGTGCGCATCGCATCCTCGACTACAAGACCACCAGCGAGACCACGCTGCGCGAGCGCCTGCGGCAGCCGCTCGAGGACACCCAGCTGCCGTTCTACGTCGCGCTGCTGGACGCGTCGCGCGGCATCCCGTCAGGCGGCGTGCAGGCCGCCTACCTGTCGCTCGATGGGCGCGAGGGCGTGAAGCTGCTGGCGCATCCCGACGTGGCCGCCAGCGCCGCGCTCCTGCTCGAAGGCATCGCGGCTGACTTCGCGCGCCTGCAGGCCGGCGCGCCGATGCCGGCGCTGGGCGAGGGCAGCGCCTGCGAGCATTGCAGCGCGCGCGGCCTGTGCCGGCGCGACCACTGGCGCGAGGACCGGGCATGACGGCGGCGGCGTTCGCCTACCGCATCGACGGCGCGCTGGTGGCACCGCCGGCGTTCTACCGCGTGGCCTGCGACCCGCGCCGCAGCGTCGTCGTCGAGGCCTGCGCCGGTGCCGGCAAGACCTGGATGCTGGTGTCGCGCATCCTGCGTGCGCTGCTCGACGGCGCGGCGCCGCAGGAGATCCTGGCCATCACCTTCACCCGCAAGGCCGCGGGCGAGATGCGTGAGCGCCTGCAGGACTGGCTGCACGAGTTCGCACTGTGCGACGACGCGCAGCGCGAGCAGGCACTGGTCGATCGCGGCTGCACGCGGCAGGAGGCTGGCGTGCTCGTGCCTCGGCTGGCTGCGCTGTACGGGGAGCTGCTGTCCGGTGGGCGGCTGGTCGAGATTCGCACCTTCCACGGCTGGTTCAGCCAGTTGTTGCGCGCCGCGCCGCTGGCGCTGCTGCAGCCGCTGGGCCTGCAGTCCGAGGTCGACCTGCTCGAGGACCGCAGCGATTTGCAGCCGCACTACTGGCGGCGTTTCCTGTCGGCCGTATCGGGCGATGCGGCCCTGCGCGAGGATTTCGCGGCGCTGGTGCATGACCGCGGGCGCCACGTGGCGCAGCAGTGGCTCGAGGCCGCGCTCGACCAGCGGGTCGAGATCGAGCGGGCCGACGCCGCGGGCGTGCTGGAAACCAGCGTGCCATCGGCCGCGGCGCTGTGGCCGCAGTTCGATGGACTGACCCATCCCGCCGACTGGCTGGCGCAGCCGGACATCCGGATGTCGCTGTCCGCCGTGGCGGCGGCGCTGGGGGCGGCCGGGGGCAAGAAGTCGCGAGATGCGGGCAGCGCCCTCGAGCAGGCGCTGGCTGGCATCGAAGCCGATCCGTCGGCGGCCTTCGGCGCGGCCTGGCAGGCCTTGTTCACCAAGACCGGCGAGTTGCGCAAGCAGACCGACGCGCCGGGCCTGAACGATGTGGCCGACGTGCTGCGGCGCATCGCCGAGGCCGCCGCCCAGCAGGCGGCGCATCTTGCGCATGCGCGCATGGTCCGGCTGGCTCGTGTCTTGCTCACCAGCTACCGAGAGCTCAAGCGCGACCGCGGCCTCGCCGACATGGCCGATCTCGAGGCCTGTGCAGAGCACCTGCTGGCCGATGCCGAGCTGGCGGGCTGGGTCCAGGAGCGCCTGGACGCGCGCGTGCGCCACCTGCTGATCGACGAGTTCCAGGACACCAGTCCGCTGCAATGGCGCACGCTCGATGCCTGGCTCAGCGGCTACGCTGGCGCGGGCGGCGGCGGCAGCGGCCAGCGGCCCTTGTCGGTCTTCATCGTCGGCGATCCGAAGCAGAGCATCTACCGCTTCCGTCGGGCCGACCCGCGTGTCTTCGCGCAGGCGCGCGACTTCGTCGTCGCCGCGCTGGATGGCGCCCACCTGGCCTGCGATCACACCCGCCGTAACGCGCCGCGGGTGCTGGCAGTGCTGAATGCGGTGTTCGATCGTGCGCAGGATGGCGGACAGTTCGACGACTTCCGCCCACACACCACCGACGTGAGCGAGCCGCCCGGCGCGGTGCTGTTGTTGCCGGCGGTGCCGCGGCCGGAGAAGGGTGGCCCGGCGGTCGCCGCCGGGGGCTGGCGCGACAGCCTCACCACGCCGCGCACTGAACCCGAAGAAGTGCTGCGGCGAGTCGAGGCGGAGCAGGTGGCGGCCGGCATTGCCGGCCTGCTGGGCGAAGGGCTGGCGCCGGGCGACATCCAGGTGCTGTGCCGCAAGCGGGCCCCGCTGGCGCTGGTGGCGCAGGCGCTGCGAGAACGCGGCATTCCCCACGCCACGCCAGAGAAGCGCGAGCTGATGGGGGCACCCGAGGTGCGCGATCTGGTCGCGCTGCTCGATGCGCTGGCGTCACCGTCGCACGACCTGTCGTTCGCGCAGGCGCTGAAAAGCCCGGTGTTCGGTGCGAGCGACGACGACCTGGTGGTGCTCGCGCAGGCGGCGCGGACCGAGCGGCTCGCGTGGAGCGAGGTGCTGCTGCGCGGCGCGGGCGCGGGCAGCACCGCCCTCGACCGTGCCCGTGCGCTGTGGCCCGGCTGGATGGCGGCCGCGGCGGCGCTGCCGCCGCACGACCTGCTCGACCGCATCGTCGCCGAGGGCGAGGTGCGCGAGCGCTATGCCGCCGTCGTGCCGCCCGCGGGGCGCTCGCTGGCGCTCGCGGCCATCGATGCGCTGCTGGCGCAGTCGCTGCTGCTCGACGGTGCGCGCCATGCCACGCCCTACAACTTCGTGCGCGCGCTCAGGCGCCGGCGCGTGCTGCTGCCGCCGCAGAGCGCGGCCGACGCGGTGCAGTTGCTGACGATCCATGGCGCCAAGGGCCTGGAGGCGCGCGCGGTGTTCGTGATCGACACCATGCCGGAGGCGCCGAAGGCGGAGACCGCGACCCTGCTGATCGACTGGCCGGCCGATGCGGCGTACCCCCATTGCTGTGCCTTCGTCGCCAGTGAGTCGCGTTGCCCGCCGTCGCTGCGCGCCCTGATGTCGGCCGAGCAGGAGGGGCGCGCGCGCGAGGAGCTCAATGCGCTCTACGTGGCGATGACCCGGGCCCGCGAGCGGCTCGCCTTCAGCGCGACCGCCCCGTTCCGCGCGGCGCCTGGACAGAACGCCTGGCAGCGACTTGCCGAAGCCGGCGCGGACGTCGTCCCTCCGGTGGGCGATGCCGGTGGTGCGGCAGGGCCCGCCGGGTCTGTCGAGAGCCCGGTGGTGCTGCTTGCGCTGCCGCGCGTCCACCTCGTCGCCGAGCGTGCCGATCCGTCGGCGGCAGACGCGGACGGCGAAGCCGCGCAACTCGGCCGCGCGGTGCACCGCGTGCTCGAATGGTTGCCGGTCGCCGGCGCGCTCGACGGCGCCGCGGCGGCCGCGGCCACCGAGTTCGCGTTGCCGGCCGATGCCGCGCCGCGCGTGGCCGCGCTGGCGCGGGCAGTGTTGGGCAGTGCGGCCTGCGCGCGCTTCTTCGATCGAGAGGCCCTGCACTGGTCGGGCAACGAGGTGGCGATCGCGTGGCACGGCGCCGCGCTGCGCATCGACCGGCTGGTGGCGTTGCACACGCCCGCAGGCCCGGAGTGGTGGGTGCTCGACTACAAGCTGCAGCACGCACCGCAGGCGATCGAAGCCTACCGGGAGCAACTGGCCGGTTACCGCGAGGCCGTGCAGTCCCTGCAGCCGGGCGATCGCGTGCGTGCGGCCTTCATCACCGCGGCCGGCGAGGTGATCGAACTCTAGGGCCCGCTGCGCGAGGCCGTCGGCATGCCCGCAGGCTTCGATCGCGACAGCGCATGTGCCGCAGCCTGGCCGGCGCGCATCGCGCCCTCGAGCGTGGCGGGGTAGGGCCCGTCGACATAGTCGCCCGCGGCGAGCAGCCCCGCGGCGATGCTACCGCCAGGGCGCCGCAGAGCGGGCGTGCAGAGGAAAGTGGCGCGCTTCTCACTGAGCACTCGCAGCAGCCGGGGCTCGCACGGCAGCAAGACGCCGAGCTGCGCCGTAGCCTGCATGCGCACTGCTTCGGCCGTCTCGTCCAGCCCGCGCGCGATGGCGTCGGCCGCGCCGCTGATGACGAAGGCCAGCGTGCCCGGTGCGCCCGGCTCGCGCGCGGCGTCGCGCAACTGGCCGAGATCGAACACGTACTGCGCCGGCGACGCCGCGTCGCGGGCGTCCAGCGCCAGCATCGGCGCCGGCAGGCAGACCCCGGGTGCCTGCAGCAGCACCGTGACGATTGGCTCATAGCGCAGCGCGGCCGCCTGCTCGGCCCACGCCGGCGCGTGCGGCGCGGCGAGTCGTGCGGCCTCGACCGCGCTGCAAGCCAGCACCACGCGATCGAACGGCGCGCCATCGACCTGCCAGCCACCGGCGACGGGCTCGATCGCGTTCACGCGCCGCCCGGTGTGCAGCGCGGCCCCGCGGGTGCTCAACCAGGCGGCAGCGGCGTCCGGCCACAGTGCGCCGAGGTCCACGCGCGGCAGCAGCAGGTCCGAAGCGCCGGAGCCGGCGAACAGCGCGTCGTGCAGCACGCGCAGGAACACCTGCGCGCTGGCCTGTTGCGCTGGCGTGTTGAGCGCGGCGACGCACAGCGGCTCGATCAGCGAGCGGCGCAGCGCGACGGGCAGCGAGTCCGTGAGGGTCGCGACCGTCAGGTGCTCATCGCAACGGAAGCCGCGCAGCAGCCAGCCTCCGGCCGCGCGCAGCAACGCGAGCCGTTCGCCCAGCGACCAACCCTGGGCTGAGAGCACGCCGCGCACGAAGCCCGGCAGCGCCGGGCCGGGCGGCAACGACAGGCCGCGGCCTTGCGCATCGATCAAGGTCAGGGGCAGGCGCCGGAGCACCGCGCGCTCGTCGATTCCTACCGTTCGCAGCAGCGACAGCGTCGCGCTGTACGCGCCGATCAGGATGTGCTGGCCGTTGTCGAGCGCCAGACCGTCGACCGACGGCGGCAGCCGCCGTGCGCGACCTCCGAGCGTCGGCGCCATCTCGGCCACCATGACCTGGTGGCCGAGCGAGCGCGCCTCCACGGCCGCAGCCAACCCGGCCCAACCGCCCCCGACGATCGCGACGCGCAGCGCCGTCGTCATGCGCGCACGTCGGCAATGGGGCCTGACCGTCCGCCCTCCGGCAGGACACCGAGGCCATCGCGCAGACGCCGCGGATCCGGCTCCGCCGGTCCGCCAGCGGCGTCCCCCTCGGGGGGGAGCGGCGCAGCCGCAACGGGGGGGGTCAACGTTCTTTCCAGTTGGTCTTCCACGCCAGCCACAGCTTGCGCAGCGGTGTCAACGCGACGCGCTGGTGCAGCACCTGGAAGCCCTCGGTCTCGATCTCCCGCAGCAGCGTGCGGTAGATCTCCGCCATCATCAGTCCCGGCCGCTGCGCGCGGCGCTCGCCGTCGGGCAGTGCCGCGAAGGCCTCGTCGTAGAGCCGGTGCGCGCGTTCGGCCTGGAACTTCATCAGCGCCGTGAAGCGCTCGCTGTAGCCCCAGGGCGCCTCGCGCTTGAGCAGTTCGTGCGCCTTCACGTCGAAGCGCTGCAGTTCGCTCACCGGCAAATAAATGCGGCCGCGGCGCGCGTCGTCGCCGACGTCGCGGATGATGTTGGTGAGCTGGAAGGCCCGGCCCAGCGTGTGGGCGTAGCGCCGCGTGCCGTCGCTCAGCGGCCGCCCGGGCTCGCAGCCGAAGATGCTGGCGGCGACCTCGCCGACCACGCCGGCCACCAGGTGGCAATAGCGTTGCAGCGCCGCGTCGTCGAGGTAGCGGGTCTGCGTGAGGTCCATCTCGCAGCCGTCGATCACGGCGTTCAGGTGCTCGGCACGGATGCCGTAGTCGGCCACGTGCGGCATCAGCGCCTGCAACACCGGGTGGTGCGGCTGCCCGATGAAGGCCTCGGCCACCTCCTTGCGCCACCAGGCCAGCTTGGTGGCCGCGACGCCGGGGTCGGAGACCTCGTCGACGACGTCGTCGACCTCGCGGCAGAACGCGTAGAAGGCGGTGATGGCGGCGCGGCGCGGCGGCGGCAGGAACAGGAAGGCGTAGTAGAAGCTCGACCCGCTCGCAGCGGCCTTGTCCTGCACGTACTGTTGGGGCGTCATGGGGCGAGGGCGGGGCAGGCAGGGCGGAGCGGCAGTTCAGCGGATTGTCACATCGGCCGCCGGCCGCGCCGGTGGCCCTCAGCCGCGTGAACGCATGCAGCAGGCACGCCAGACGATGAGCGGTCCGTCGATCGTCCCGAGCCGCGGCCGCTGGCGCAATGTTTCGAACCGAAGGGCCTCGATCTTGTCGAGGATCCGCAGGCCGCCCTGCACCACGCCACGGAGCTCCCAGCCGGCCCGCCCCGGCAGGCGGTGGACCAGCGGCGCACCGCCCAGCATCAGCGCTCGCGCCCACTGGCACTGCGATTGCACGAGCGCCCGGCTCGCGACGCTGTCGTGCTGCATGAACAGCGCGGCCTCGTCGACGCCGTGGGCCGCGCACTGGTCGAGCGGGAGGTAGAGCCGGCCGCGCGGCAGGTCGACGCTGAGGTCCTGCCAGAAGTTGATCAGTTGCAGCGCGCTGCAGATCGCATCGGAGCGCTGCAGGCTGTCGGCATCGTGAACGCCATACAGGTGCAGCAGCAGTCGGCCCACCGGGTTGGCCGAGCGGCGGCAATAGTCCAGCAGCTCGGCGCGGTCCGTGTAGCGGGTCTGCACCACGTCCTGCGCGAAGGCACTGAGCAGGGCTTCCAGCAGCGGCAGTGGCAGGGCGTGTCGCGCGATCGCTTCGGCCAGCGGTCCGAACACCGCGGCCCAGCGCGGTGAGGGCGCCGCGCCGGAGGCGACGGCGTGCAGGTCGGCGCGATAGGCCGCGAGGTCGGCGAGTCTTTGCGCAGCGGGCGCATCGCCCTCGTCGGCCAGGTCGTCCGCCGTGCGGGCGTAGTGGTAGATCGCCGTCACGGCCGGCCGCAGGGCCGGGGGGCAAAGCATGGAGGCGACAGGGAAGTTCTCGTAGTGATCGACGCTCATCGGGGCCTGCATGCTGCCGTGCGGCCGCATTGTCCACGCTGGCACCGGGCATGACACCTTCGGCGTTCGCAGGCTGCGTTGACATGCCCACAAGCCTGCTCGTATATTACTGACCAGTCAGTCATTAATGACCGCGGAGCCAGGTTTTCAGGGTTCCAGAGGCCTTACTCCTGTCTCGTCCAGCTGCCGTTCAAGGGTTCGACATGCGCCTGCCGTTTTCTCGTCGCGCTCTCTTTGCCGGGGTGCCCCTGTGTGTCCTGGTCCTGGTGGCCTGTTCGAGGCACGAGCCAGCGCCCGAGCCAGTGCGCGCCGTCCGCACGCTGAAGGTTGCGGGCGACGTGGCCGGCGGCCGCTACGAATTCGCGGCCGAGGTGAAGGCGCGCGTCGAGTCACGGCTGGGCTTTCGCGTCGGCGGCAAGATCCTTCAGCGCGACGTCGATCTCGGCGACAGCGTGAAGGCCGGCCAGGTGCTGGCCCGGCTCGATCCCCGGGATCTGAGGCTCGGTGAGGACAGCGCGCGGGCCGCCCTGTCCTCGGCCCAGGCCAGCCACGACCTGGCCGCGGCCGATTACAAGCGCTACCAGGAATTGCTGGCGCAGGGCTTCATCAGTGCGGCCGAGCTCGAGCGCCGCGATGCCACGCTGAAAGCCGCGCGCGCCACGCTCGATCAGGCCCACGCACAGTCGGCCGTGCAGGGCAACCAGGCCGGCTATGCCTCGCTGCGGGCTGATGCGGCCGGCGTCATCACGGCGGTGGAGGCCGAGCCCGGCCAGGTGGTGGCCGCCGGTGCTCCGGTGCTGCGGCTGGCGCAGGACGGTCCGCGCGACGCGGTGTTCTCGGTGCCCGAGGACAAGCTCGCGCTCGTGCGAGCGCTGGAGGGACAGGCGGGCGCGGTGAAGGTGCAGCCCTGGGGCTCGAGCGAACTGTTGCCGGCGACGGTGCGCGAGATCGCCGCGGCCACCGACGCTGCGACGCGCACTTTCCTGGTCAAGGCGGACGTGGGGGGCGCGGAGGTCAAGCTCGGCCAGACGGCGGCCGTGATCGTCGAGACGCCCCGAATCGCCGGGGTCATCAAGCTGCCGCTCGGCGCCTTGGTGGAACTGCAGGGCAAGACCTCGGTGTGGCTGCTCGATGCGCAGACCATGACGGTCCAGGCCCAGCCGGTGCAGGCCAGCGGGGCCGAAGGCAATGCGGTGATCGTGACGGCCGGCCTGATGCCGGGCCAGGAGGTGGTGACCGCTGGCGTTCATGTGCTGACGCCGGGGCAGAAGGTGAGGCGCTACGCCGAGCCGAGCGCCGCCGCTGCGTCGGCGGCCACCGCGGTGACGCACTGAATCCGGGGCCGCGATGGACGCCCCTGCTGCGGATCGATTCAACGTCTCGCGCTGGGCGCTCGAGCACGCCCCGCTGACTCGCTACCTGATGGTGGTGCTGATGGTGCTGGGCTTCGTGGCCTACTTTCAGCTCGGTCAGGACGAGGATCCGCCGTTCACCTTCCGCGTGATGGTGGTGCAGGCGTTCTGGCCCGGTGCGACCGCACAGCAGATGGCCGAGCAGGTGACCGACAAGATCGAGCGCACGCTGCAGGAGGTCCCCTATGCCGACAAGATCCGCAGCTACACCAAGCCCGGCGAGTCGTTGACGCTGCTGCAGATCAAGGACTCGTCGCCGGCCCGCGAGGTGCCCAACGTCTGGTACCAGGCGCGCAAGAAGCTGGGTGACACGCGCGGCCAGCTGCCCTCGGGCGTGCAGGGCCCGTACTTCAACGACGAGTTCGGCGATGTCTACGGCTCGATCTACGCGCTGTCGGCCGATGGCTTCAGCGACGAAGAGCTGCGCCAGCACGCCGAGTCGCTGCGCACGCGTCTGCTGCGGGTCCCGGACGTGGCGAAGGTCGAGCTGTTCGGCGTGCAGGCCGAGAAGGTGTTCGTCGAGATCCCGCAGAAGCGGCTGGTGCAGCTGGGCATCGACCTGAACGCGGTGCTGGCGCAGCTGGGCGCGCAGAACGCGGTGGAGGGTGCGGGCGCCTTCCACGTCTCGGGGCAGACGGTCCAGGTGCGCATCGGCGGCCAGTTCAATTCGATCGACGAGCTGCGAGCCTTCCCGATCCGTGCGGTCAACGCAGGCACCGGCGCGGCGAGCAGCCTGCGGCTCGGCGACATCGCGACGATCCTGCGTGCCTACGTGGACCCACCGAGCGTCAAGGTGCGCCATCAGGGCCGCCCGGTGATCGCGCTCGGTATCTCGATGTCGCGCGGCGGCGACATCATCGCGCTCGGCAAGAACCTGCAGGCGGTTACCGCGCAGCTCCAGGCCGACCTGCCAGTCGGCGTGGAGCTGTCGCAGATCCAGGACCAGCCACGCGCGGTGTCGCGCTCGGTGGGTGAATTCGTGCGGGTGCTGCTGGAGGCCGTGGTGGTGGTGCTGGCGGTGAGCTTCATCGCGCTGGGCCTGCACACCCGGCCGCTGCGCATCGACGTGCGGCCCGGGCTGGTGGTGGCGATCACGATCCCGCTGGTGCTGGCGATCACCTTCGTCACGATGTTCTACTGGGGCGTCGGCCTGCACAAGATCTCGCTGGGCGCGCTGATCATCGCGCTGGGCCTGCTGGTCGACGACGCCATCATCGCCGTCGAAATGATGGTGCGCAAGCTCGAGGAGGGCTACGACAAGGTCCGTGCCGCCACATTCGCCTACGAACTGACCGCGATGCCGATGCTGACCGGCACGCTCATCACCGCCGCCGGCTTCCTGCCGATCGGGCTGGCGAAATCGGTGACCGGCGAATACACCTTCGCGATCTTCGCGGTGACCACCGCCGCGCTGTTGATCTCCTGGGCCGTGTCGGTCTATTTCGTGCCCTACCTCGGGCTGTTGCTGCTCAAAGTCAAGCCGCACGCGGCGGGCGAAGCCGTGCATGAGCTGTTCGACACGCCGTTCTACAACCGCTTTCGCGCGCTGCTGGACTGGTGCGTGGCGCATCGCTGGCTGACCATCGGCGCGACGCTGCTGGTGTTCGCGCTCGGCATCGTCGGCATGGGGCGGGTGCAGCAGCAGTTCTTCCCCGACTCGAGCCGCCCGGAGATCCTGGTCGACCTGTGGCTGCCCGAGGGCGCCTCGTACGCGGCCAGCGAGACGGTGGCCAAGCGCTTCGAGGCTCGCCTGATGCGCGAGCCGGGGGTCGACGCCGTGACCACCTGGGTCGGCTCCGGCGTGCCGCGCTTCTACCTGCCGCTCGATCAGGTGTTCCCGCAGACCAATGTCTCGCAGTTCATCCTTCTGCCCAAGGATCTGGCGGTCCGCGAGGCGCTGCGCCAGAAGCTGCCGGCGCTGCTGGCCGAGGAGTTCCCGGAGGTGCGCGGGCGCGTCAAGCTGCTGCCCAACGGGCCGCCGGTGCCCTATCCGGTGCAGTTCCGGGTGATCGGCGACGACGTGCACGCGGTGCGGCAGTGGGCCGACGAAGCCAAGGCCATCTTGCGCGGCAATGCCAGCATGCGAGGCGTCAACGACAACTGGAACGAGTCGGTCAAGGTGCTGCGGCTCGAAGTGGACCAGGACAAGGCCCGTGCGCTCGGCGTCACCAGCCAGGCCATCGCCCAGGCTTCGCGCACGGTGCTGACCGGCAGCACGGTGGGCCAGTACCGCGAGGGCGACCGCCTGATCGACATCGTGCTGCGTCAACCGGCCGACGAACGCAACGCGCTCACCGACCTGGCCAACGGCTATGTGCCGACGGCCGGCGGGCGTTCGATCCCGCTGACGCAGATCGCCCGGGTCGGCTTCACCTGGGAGCCGGGTGTGCTGTGGCGCGAGGGGCGCCAGTACGCCATCACCGTGCAGGGCGACGTGGCCGAAGGCCTGCAGGGCGCCACCGTGACGGCGCAGCTGTGGCCGCAGCTCGAACAGTTGAGCCGGCGGATGCCGCCGGGCTACACGATCGAGGTCGCCGGCGCGGTGGAGGAGAGCAGCAAGGGCCAGGGTTCGATCGCCGCCGGTGCGCCGCTGATGCTGTTCATCATGTTCACGCTGCTGATGCTGCAACTGCACAGCTTCAGTCGTGCGGTGCTGGTGTTCCTGACCGGCCCGCTGGGCATCGCCGGCGTGGCGGCGGCGCTGCTGCTGCTGGGCCGGCCGTTCGGCTTCGTCGCCCTGCTGGGCGTGATCGCTCTGAGCGGCATGATCATGCGCAATTCGGTGATCCTGATCGACCAGATCGAGCAGGATCGCGCCCGCGGTGTCCCGACGTGGACGGCGATCGTCGAGTCGGCAGTGCGGCGCTTCCGTCCGATCGTGCTGACGGCCGCCGCCGCGGTGCTGGCGATGATCCCGTTGACGCGCAGCGTGTTCTGGGGGCCGATGGCGGTGGCGATCATGGGCGGCCTGATCGTCGCGACGGCGCTCACGCTGTTGGCCTTGCCGGCGATGTATGCGGCGTGGTTCAGGGTCCGGAGGCCCGATCAGGAAGCCAGCTAAAATCGCAGGCCGACCGAATCGGACGCATCGGCAGATCGATGCGCCGGACTCGACCGAACTCGACGAAAAAGGGCCGGCGGGCCCTTGTTCAATTTCCAGCGCGGGTGGCGAAATTGGTAGACGCACCAGGTTTAGGTCCTGACGCCCGCAAGGGTGTGCGGGTTCGAGTCCCGCCCCGCGCACCACACGCATCCTTCAGTCCAGCGAGAGAGTACAGATCATGGCTGTCACCGTCGAAACCCTCGAGAAGCTCGAGCGCCGCATCACCCTCACCCTGTCGGCCGACACGATCAAGAACGAGGTCGAAACGCGCCTGAAGCGCCTGGCCAAGACGGTCAAGGCCGACGGCTTCCGTCCCGGCAAGGTGCCGATGAGCGTGGTCGCGCAACGCTATGGCTACTCGGTCCAGTACGAGGTGATGAACGACAAGGTCGGCGAGGCCTTCAGCAAGGCCGCCAATGAGGCGCAGCTGCGCGTCGCCGGCGCGCCGCGCATCTCCGAGAAGGACGGCGCACCCGAAGGCGAGTTGGCCTTCGATGCGACCTTCGAGGTCTATCCGGAAGTGAAGATCGGCGACCTGGCGGCCACCGAGATCGACCGCGTGAGCACCGAGGTGACCGACGCCGCGATCGACAAGACGCTCGACATCCTGCGCAAGCAACGCCGCACCTTCGCCCAGCGCGCGGCGAGCGAAGGCGCGGTCGACGACGATCGCGTGACGATCGACTTCGAGGGCAAGATCGACGGCGTGCCGTTCGATGGGGGCAAGGCCGAGGCCTTCCAGTTCATCCTCGGTGAGGGCCGCATGCTCGAGGCCTTCGAGAAGGCCGTGCGCGGCATGAAGACCGGCGAGTCCAAGACCTTCCCGCTGCAGTTCCCCGAGGACTACCAGGGCAAGGAAGTGGCCGGCAAGGAAGCCGACTTCCTGGTGACGCTGACGAAGATCGAGGCGCAGCATCTGCCCGAGGTCGACGAGGCCTTTGCGCAGTCGCTGGGCATCAAGGATCCGACCCTCGAGGGCCTGCGTGCCGACATCCGCAAGAACCTCGAGCGCGAGGTCAAGAACCGCCTGATCGCCCGCAACAAGTCGTCGGTGATGGAAGCCCTGATCAAGGTGGCCGACCTCGACCTGCCGAAGGCGCTGGTGCAGAACGAGACCGACCGGATGATCGAGGGGGCGCGCGCCGACCTGAAGCAGCGTGGCATCAAGGACGCCGAGAAGGCGCCGATCCCGGCCGAGATCTTCCAGGAGCAGGCCGAGCGCCGCGTGCGCCTGGGCCTGGTGGTGGCGGAGCTGGTGCGTGCGAACCAGTTGCAGGCCAAGGGCGAGCAGATCGGTGCGCACATCGAGGAGATGGCGCTGAGCTACGAGAAGCCCGAGGAAGTGCGTCGCTGGTACTTCGGCGACCGGCAGCGCCTGGCCGAGGTCGAGGCCCTGGTGGTCGAGAACAACGTCACCGAGTTCGTGCTGTCGAAGGCGAAGGTCAGCGACAAGCAGCTGCCGTTCGACGAGCTGATGGTCTGAGCGGGCGACACCGTTGTCGCAGGCGCCGCGCCGCGAGGCCGGCGCCTTTTCGCCATCTCGTGAGCCCCGCTCTTGACGCGACATAATCAAGCCGCATCTGGAGCAGGTCGTCGAATTCAAGGAGTGCCATGAGCGCGCTGGAAACACAGAGTCTGGGCATGGTGCCCATCGTCATCGAACAGTCGGGCCGCGGCGAACGCGCTTACGACATCTACAGCCGCCTGCTGCGCGAGCGCGTGATCTTCCTGGTCGGCCCGGTCAACGACCAGACGGCCAACCTGGTGGTGGCGCAACTGTTGTTCCTGGAAAGCGAGAACCCCGACAAGGACATCTCGCTGTACATCAATTCGCCGGGCGGCTCGGTCAGCGCCGGCCTGTCGATCTTCGACACGATGCAGTTCATCAAGCCCGACGTGTCCACGCTGTGCATGGGCATCGCGGCGAGCATGGGCGCCTTCCTGCTGGCGGCCGGCGCCAAGGGCAAGCGTTTCGCGCTGCCGAACTCGCGCGTGATGATCCACCAGCCCTCGGGCGGGGCCCAGGGCCAGGCGACCGACATCGAGATCCAGGCGCGCGAGATCCTGAAGCTGCGCGAAAGCCTCAACGGCATCCTGGCCGAGCGCACCGGCCAGCCGCTGGAGAAGATCCGTGCGGACTCGGAGCGCGATTACTTCATGTCCGCCGAGGAAGCCACCGGCTACGGCTTGATCGACAAGGTGATTTCGCAGCGCGCCTGACCCGAAAGTCCGGGTAACTGGGTGGGCAACGGGGCCTTTTTCGACACCAAGGCCCCGTTTTCTTTTCCCTTATCATTCTTGTCACTCCCCAGACGGCTCGTCCCATGCCCGAGAAAAAAGGCTCCTCCAGCGAAAAAGTGCTGTATTGCTCGTTCTGCGGGAAGAGTCAGCACGAGGTGAAGAAGCTCATCGCCGGCCCGTCGGTCTTCATCTGCGACGAGTGCATCGAGCTGTGCAACGACATCATCCGTGACGAAGTTCCTGCGGAAAGCCCTGACGCGAAGGCAGCCAAGAGCGATCTGCCGGTGCCGGGCGAGATCAAGGCCAGCCTGGATCAGTACGTGATCGGGCAGGAGCCGGCCAAGCGCACGCTCGCCGTCGCGGTCTACAACCACTACAAGCGCCTCAAGCACGTGCAGGGCGTGGGCAAGAAGGAGGACGTGGAGCTCGCGAAGAGCAACATCCTGCTGATCGGCCCCACCGGCTCGGGCAAGACGTTGCTGGCGCAGACGCTAGCGCGGCTGCTCAACGTGCCGTTCGTGATCGCCGACGCCACCACGCTGACCGAGGCCGGCTACGTGGGCGAGGACGTCGAGAACATCATCCAGAAGCTGCTGCAGAACTGCAACTACGAGGTCGAGCGCGCGCAGCGCGGCATCGTCTACATCGACGAGATCGACAAGATCTCTCGCAAGGCCGACAACCCTTCGATCACGCGCGACGTGTCGGGCGAGGGCGTGCAGCAGGCCTTGCTCAAGCTCGTCGAAGGCACGATGGCCAGCGTGCCGCCGCAGGGCGGGCGCAAGCACCCGAACCAGGACTTCCTGCAGATCGACACGACCAACATCCTGTTCATCTGCGGCGGCGCGTTCGACGGGCTGGAGAAGGTAATCCAGAACCGCTCCGAAAAGTCGGGCATCGGCTTCGGCGCCAGCGTGAAGAGCAAGACCGAGCGCAAGGTGAGCGAGGTGTTCCGCGAGGTGGAGCCCGAAGACCTGATCAAGTTCGGCCTGATCCCGGAACTGGTGGGTCGCCTACCGGTGGTCGCCACGCTGGGCGAGCTGACCGAGGACGCGATGGTGCAGATCCTGACCGAGCCGAAGAACGCGCTGGTCAAACAGTACCAGAAGCTGTTCGCGATGGACGGCGTCGAACTCGAGATCCGGCCGTCGGCCCTGACCGCCATCGCCCAGAAGGCGCTGGCCCGCAAGACCGGCGCCCGCGGGCTGCGCTCGATCATGGAGCAGTCCCTGATGGACACCATGTTCGACCTGCCGACGATGGACGGCGTCCAGAAGGTCGTGCTCGACGAGCACACGATCGAAGAAAACACCAAGCCGCTGCTGGTCTACCGCGAACAGAAGGCCAGCGCCTGAAGCGGGAGGCGCGTCCGATGCCGGCCCGTCACCCCACCGCCTGCCGTCATCGCTGCCCCCCAGGCTTCCTTCTTGCAATCCCCCGCTCGGGCTCCATCTGGGCCTGAGAAAGAGAGGCCTCCATGTCCGGACATCCCGTTCTTCCCGCCGACCCGATCACGCTGCCGCTGTTGCCGCTGCGCGATGTGGTCGTGTTCCCCCACATGGTGATTCCGCTGTTCGTCGGCCGTCCCAAGTCCATCAAGGCGCTGGAAGCCGCGATGGAAGCCGGCCGCCAGATCATGCTGGTCGCCCAGAAGGCCGCCGGCAAGGACGAGCCCAAGGCCGACGACATGTTCGACATCGGCTGCGTCTCGAGCATCCTGCAGATGCTGAAGCTGCCCGACGGCACCGTGAAGGTGCTGGTCGAGGGCATGCAGCGCGCCACCACCATCAGCATCGACGACAGCGGCGAGTACTTCACTGCCGAAGTGGCCCCGATTCCGCCCGAGCAGGGCGCCTCGCCGGAAGTCGAGGCGCTGCGCCGTGCCGTGACGCAGCAGTTCGACCAGTACGTCAAGCTCAACAAGAAGATCCCACCCGAGATCCTGACCTCGATCGCCGGCATCGACGACGCCGGGCGCCTGGCCGACACGATCGCCGCGCACCTGCCGCTCAAGCTCGAGAACAAGCAGGCCATCCTGGACCTCGACTCCGTGAACGCGCGTCTCGAGAAGCTGCTCGAGCAGCTCGAGCACGAGGTCGACATCCTGCAGGTGGAGAAGCGCATCCGTGGCCGCGTCAAGCGCCAGATGGAGAAGAGCCAGCGCGAGTACTACCTGAACGAGCAGGTCAAGGCGATCCAGAAGGAGCTTGGCGAAGGCGAAGAGGGCGCGGACCTCGAAGAGCTCGAGAAGAAGATCATCGCGGCCAAGATGCCCAAGGAGGCGCGCAAGAAGGCCGACGCCGAGCTGAAGAAGCTCAAGCTGATGTCGCCGATGTCGGCCGAGGCGACGGTGGTGCGCAACTACATCGACACCCTCGTCAATCTGCCCTGGGCGAAGAAGACCAAGATCAAGCACGACCTCGTCAACGCCGAGGATGTGCTCAACGAGGACCACTACGGCCTCGACAAGGTCAAGGATCGCATCCTCGAGTACCTCGCGGTGCAAGGCCGTGTCGACAAGGTCAAGGCGCCGATCCTGTGCCTGGTCGGCCCTCCGGGGGTCGGCAAGACCTCGCTCGGACAGAGCGTGGCGCGTGCCACCGGTCGCAAGTTCGTGCGCATGGCGCTCGGCGGCGTGCGCGACGAGGCCGAGATCCGCGGTCACCGCCGCACCTATATCGGCTCGATGCCGGGCAAGGTGCTGCAGAGCCTGACCAAGGTGGGCACGCGCAATCCGCTGTTCCTGCTCGACGAGATCGACAAGCTGGGCATGGACTTCCGCGGCGATCCGTCGTCGGCCTTGCTGGAAGTGCTCGACCCCGAGCAGAACCACACCTTCAGCGACCACTACATCGAGCTCGATTTCGACCTGAGCGACGTGATGTTCATCGCCACGTCGAACTCGATGAACATCCCGCCGGCGTTGCTGGACCGGATGGAAGTGATCCGCCTGTCCGGCTACACCGAGGACGAGAAGCTCAACATCGCGCAGAAGTACCTGCTGCCCAAGCAGTGCAAGAACAACGGCGTGAAGGACGAGGAGCTCGACATCACCGAGAGCGCGCTGCGCGGCATCATTCGCTACTACACGCGCGAAGCGGGCGTGCGCTCGCTCGAGCGCGAGATCAGCAAGATCTGCCGCAAGGTGGTCAAGGGCCTGTCGCTGAAGAAGTACGAGGGCCAGGTCGTCGTCACCGACGAGAACCTCAACGACTTCCTCGGTGTGCGCAAGTTCGACTACGGCCGCGCCGAGAAGGAAGACCAGGTCGGTCAGGTCGTCGGCCTGGCGTGGACCGAGGTCGGCGGCGACCTGCTGACCATCGAGGCGGCGGTGATGCCCGGCAAGGGCAACATCATCCGCACCGGTTCACTCGGCGACGTGATGAAGGAATCGGTCGAGGCGGCCCGTTCGGTGGTGCGCTCGCGCGCCCGCCGCCTGGGCATCAAGGACGAGTTGTTCGAGAAGCGGGACATCCACATCCATGTGCCCGACGGCGCGACGCCCAAGGACGGTCCGAGCGCCGGCGCGGCGATGACGACGGCCTTTGTGTCGGCGCTGACCGGCATCCCGGTGCGCTCCGATGTGGCGATGACCGGCGAGATCACGTTGCGCGGCGAGGTCACGGCGATCGGCGGACTCAAGGAGAAGTTGCTCGCGGCGCACCGCGGTGGCATCAAGACCGTGATGATCCCGGAAGAGAACGTCAAGGATCTCCAGGACATCCCCGAGAACGTCAAGAACCACCTCGAGATCGTGCCCGTGCGATGGATCGACAAGGTGCTGGAAGTCGCGCTGAAATCGATGCCCCAGCCGCTGGTGGACGAAGAGCCGAAGCCGGAGACGCCCAAGCCGGACGCAGCACCTGCAGCAGGTGGAGAAGTGATCAAGCATTGAGCCGGTCCCGGGGCGGAGCGCTTGCGCGACCCCCTCCGCTTCGGCTATACTGCGGGGCTCGCAAGGAAGCGATTTCTTGCGAGCAGCCAGTGAAAAGTGTGCGGGAATAGCTCAGTTGGTAGAGCGCAACCTTGCCAAGGTTGAGGTCGCGAGTTCGAGCCTCGTTTCCCGCTCCAGTCTTGTGATGAAAGGGAAGCTCATGCTTCCCTTTTTTGTCAGCGGTTTTTTGTCAGAATTGCTGGCATCGTCGACAGCGGCTCCAGGGCGCGGTAGCAAAGCGGTTATGCAGCGGATTGCAAATCCGTCCAGGGCGGTTCGACTCCGCCCCGCGCCTCCAGTCTTCCGATCGACGTGTTCCAGTGCATCCTCATCGCCCCGCTCGAGCGGGGCGTTTTTGTTTCCGGCCTCCTGTGCGGCGCTACCATGCGTGCAGGCCTCGATGGCGAAATTGGCAGACGCAGCGGACTTGAGATCAATTTGAGCGCTCGCGCGGAAACGCGCGAGATGAATCCCGTCAAATTCGGAGAACCCCCTGCGGTGCGTCACGCGCTGCGAGGCAACGCCGAGCCAAGCCGCAGCCGAGCCGGAGCGGAAGGTGTAGAGAGCGGACGGCGGGCACCTAAGGCGCAAGCGATGGTGAAGGCGCGCTCCAGACCCCGAACGTGCGCAGCGCTGGCTGCGTGCGGCGGCGAAAGCCGTAGCAGGTAAGAAAATCCGCCGGACCCTGATCGGTCCATCCCGGTTCGATCCCGGGTCGAGGCACCATCGGAACCTTGCGCGGGGGCTGCCGCGTGCCGACACGTATGCGGGCGGGGCGCCTCAAGCCGGCAGCAGCACCTGCGTCTCGGCCTCGAAGCCCAGCCATCGGCCCGCGACCGACTGCAGAGTGGACAGGTCACCGGTGGTCCACAGGCGAGCAGTCTGGCGCGGCACTGCGTCGGTGGCGGCTTGCAGGCTGGTCGCGAGCTGCTGCGCGCGCCGCGCCACAGCATCGGCCGTGTCGACCAGTCGCACCTCGGCCCCGAGCGCCTTCTGAATGTGCTGTGCCACGAACGGGTAGTGCGTGCAGCCCAGCACCACGGTGTCGACATCCGCCTCGCGCAACGGGGCCGTGTACCGGTCCACCAAAGCCAGTACCTCGGCGCTGTCGGCGTCGCCGGCCTCGATCGCGTGCGCGAGACCGGCGCAGGCTTGCAGATGCAGTTGGGCACCCTGCGCATGCGAGCTGACGAGCTGGCGGAACTTGTCGCTGGCCAGTGTGCCGCGCGTGGCCATCACACCGATACGGCCGTTGCGGCTCAGCGCGATGGCCGGCTTGATGCCGGGCTCGACCCCGACGAACTGCACGCCGGGGTGCTCCTCGCGCAGCGCGCGCACGGCCGCGGCAGTCGCCGTGTTGCAGGCCACGACGATGAGTTGTGCGCCTTCGCGCAGCAGGTGGGCGGTCAGCACGCGCGAGCGCTCGATCACGTAGCGTTCGTCGCGCTCGCCATAGGGGGCGTAGCCCGAGTCCGCCACGTAAAGCAGGCGCGAGCGCGGCAGGTGCCGATGCAGTGCCCGCAGCACCGACAGCCCGCCGACGCCGGAATCGAACACGCCGACGCAGGCGGCGGATGCTCGATCGTCCAGGGGCGCGGCGCTGTTCGTCATGGGCGCGCGAGTCTAGCAAGTGGCCGGATCGCGCAGATCCGAGCCCATCATTGACGCCTTCGGACATGTGTAGCTCCGGTGGGGCTCGGTATCATCGTCTTAGAATCGAACGATCGTGCTTTTCTAGGGGCGACATCCCGGACTCGTCGGGCGTCCTCCATAGAATCGCAGCGCAGGTTTGCATCAATCCCGGAGAAGATCGAATGAAGGCACTGGTCGCCGTGAAGCGCGTGGTGGACTACAACGTGAAGGTTCGCGTGAAGAGCGACGGCACGGGAGTGGACACCGCGAACGTCAAGATGAGCATGAACCCGTTCGACGAGATTGCGGTCGAAGAGGCAGTGAGGCTCAAGGAGAAGGGTGTGGTCAGCGAAGTGATCGCCGTCTCCTGCGGCGTCACCCAGTGCCAGGAGACTCTGCGCACCGCGATGGCCATCGGCGCCGACCGCGCCATCCTCGTCGAGTGCACCGAAGAGCTCCAGCCGCTGGCGGTGGCCAAGCTCCTGAAGGCCCTGGCCGACAAGGAACAGCCCCAGCTCGTCATCCTCGGCAAGCAGGCCATCGACGACGACTGCAACCAGACCGGCCAGATGCTCGCCGCGCTCGCCGGCTGGCCCCAGGCCACCTTCGCCAGCAAGGTCGAGATCGCCGACGGCCGCGCCCAGGTCACCCGTGAAGTCGACGGCGGCCTGGAGACCCTCTCCATCGCCCTGCCGGCCGTCATCACCACCGACCTGCGCCTCAACGAGCCACGCTACGTCACCCTGCCCAACATCATGAAGGCCAAGAAGAAGACCCTCGAGGTCCTCAAGCCGGCCGACCTGGGCGTCGACGTCACCCCGCGCCTCAAGACCCTCAAGGTCAGCGAGCCGCCCAAGCGCGGCGCCGGCATCAAGGTGCCCGACGTTGCCACCCTGGTGGCCAAGCTCAAGAACGAAGCCAAGGTGATCTGAGGACCCCCACCATGACCGCCATCCTTGTCATCGCCGAACACGAACACGCCCAGCTCAAGGGCGCCACCCTCAACACCGTCAGCGCCGCCACCGACATCGCCAAATTCACCGGCGGCGAAGTCCACCTGCTGGTGGCCGGCCACCAGGCCGGCGACGCCGCGAAGCACGCCGCGCAGATCCAGGGTGTCACCAAGGTCCTGCACGCCGACGCCCCGCAGCTCGAGGAACAGCTGGCCGAGAACATCGCCGCCCAGGTGCTCGCCATCGCCGCCGGCTACGGCCACATCCTGTTCCCCGCCACCGCGCACGGCAAGAACGTCGCCCCGCGCGTGGCCGCGCTGCTCGACGTCGCCCAGCTCTCCGACGTCACCAAGGTCGACGGCGCCGACACCTTCGAGCGCCCGATCTACGCCGGCAACGCCATCGCCATCCAGCAGAGTTCGGACAAGATCTTGGTGCTCACCGTGCGCACCACCGGCTTCGATGCGGCCGCCGCCCAGGGTGGCAGCGCCCCGATCGAGAGCCTGAGCCCGGTGGCCGACAGCGGCAGCAGCCGCTTCGTTGGCCGCGAAGTGACCAAGAGCGACCGGCCCGAGCTCACCGCGGCCAAGATCATCGTCAGCGGCGGGCGGGCGCTGGGCAGTAGCGACAAGTTCAACGAAGTGCTCATGCCGTTGGCCGACAAGCTCGGTGCGGCGCTGGGGGCCAGCCGTGCGGCGGTGGACGCCGGCTACGCGCCCAACGACTGGCAGGTCGGGCAGACCGGCAAGATCGTGGCGCCCAGCCTGTACATCGCCGCGGGGATCTCCGGGGCCATCCAGCACTTGGCGGGCATGAAGGACTCCAAGGTGATCGTCGCGATCAACAAGGACCCCGAGGCCCCGATCTTCAGCGTCGCCGACTACGGCCTCGAGGCCGACCTGTTCGACGCCGTGCCCGAGTTGGTCAAGCAGCTCTGAGGCCGATCGTCCCCAACCCCATCCGAGCGCCTCGACGTTTCCAGCGTCCGGGCGCTTTTTTGAGCCGACAGAAGCTCGACCCTCCAGGAGACAAGTCATGAGTTACCAGGCCCCCGTCAAGGACATGCTGTTCTGCATGCAGGAACTCGCCGCTCTCGAGGAAGTGGCCAGGCTGCCGGGCTTCGAGGACGCCGGCATCGACACGGCCCAGGCCGTGCTCGAGGAATGCGCCAAGTTCAACGAAGGGGTGGTGGCGCCGCTCAACTGGGAAGGCGACAAGCAGCCGTCGTCGTGGAAGGACGGCCGTGTCACGACGACGCCGGGCTTCAAGGAGGCCTTCCGCCAGTTCGTCGAGGGCGGCTGGCAGGGGCTGCAGCACTCGGCCGACTTCGGCGGCCAGGGACTGCCCAAGACCATCGGCTCGGCCTGCGGCGAGATGCTCAACAGCGCCAACCTCAGCTTCGCGCTGTGCCCCTTGCTGACCGACGGCTGCATCGAGGCGCTGCTGACCGCCGGCTCTCCGGAGCAGCAGCAGACCTACATCCCGAAGATGATCTCCGGCCAGTGGACCGGCACGATGAACCTGACCGAGCCGCAGGCCGGTTCCGACCTCGCGCTGGTGCGCACGCGCGCCGAGCCGCAGCCCGACGGCAGCTACAAGCTGTTCGGCACCAAGATCTTCATCACCTACGGTGAGCACGACATGGCCGAGAACATCGTCCATCTGGTGCTGGCCCGCGTCAGCGGCGCACCGGAGGGCGTGAAGGGCATCTCGCTGTTCATCGTGCCCAAGTTCATCGCCAAGCCCGACGGCTCGCTCGGCGAACGCAACGACGTGCATTGCGTCAGCATCGAGCACAAGCTCGGCATCAAGGCCAGCCCGACGGCGGTGCTGCAGTACGGCGACCATGGTGGCGCGGTGGGCCATCTGGTCGGCCAGGAGAACCGCGGCCTCGAGTACATGTTCATCATGATGAACGCGGCCCGCTACGCCGTCGGCGTGCAGGGCATCGCGGTCGCGGAGCGCGCCTACCAGAAGGCCGTGGCCTACGCGAAGGACCGCGTGCAGAGCCGCCCGGTCGACGGCTCGGTGCGCGGCAGCGCCGCCATCATCCACCACCCCGACGTGCGCCGCATGCTGATGACGATGCGCTCCCACACCGAAGGCTGCCGCGCGATGGCGATCGTCGCCGCGGCCGCCTACGACGCGGCGCATGCCCACCCCGATGCCGAGGTGCGGGCACAGAACGAGGCCTTCTACGAGTTCATGGTGCCGCTGGTCAAGGGCTACAGCACCGAGATGAGCGTCGAGGTCGCGAGCCTGGGCGTGCAGGTGCACGGCGGCATGGGCTACATCGAGGAGACCGGCGCGGCGCAGTACTACCGTGACGCCAAGATCCTGACCATCTACGAGGGCACGACGGCGATCCAGGCCAACGACCTGGTGGGCCGCAAGACCGCGCGCGACGGCGGTGGCACCGCGAAGGCGATCGCGGCCCAGGTCGCCCGCACCGAGGCCGAGCTCGCGGCGCGCGACAGCGTCGCGGCCCGTGCCGTGCTCAAGCGCCTGACAGCGGCGCGCATGGCCTTCGAGCAGGTGGTCGATTTCGTCGCCGGCCACACCAAGGCCAGCCCGAACGCGGTGTTCGCCGGCAGCGTGCCCTACCTGATGCTGGCCGGCAGCCTGATGGCCGGCTGGCAGCTCGCGCGTGCGCTGCTGGTGGCCGAGACGCGTGCCGCGGCCGGCGACGACGTGGCCTTCATGACCGCCAAGGTGGCCACGGCACGCTTCTATGCCGAGCACCAGCTGAGCAAGTTGCCGGGCCTGCGCGACAGCATCGTCGAGGGGGCCGACTCGGTCACCGCGCTGGCGCTCGACGCGTTCTGAGCCGCGGGTCCTCCATGGCGCTGCCGCCCATCCTGCAGAAGCTGCCGCTGCCGATCATCGGAGCGCCGCTGTTCATCATCAGCAACCCCCGGCTCGTGATCGAGCAATGCAAGGCCGGCGTCGTCGGCTCGATGCCGGCGCTCAACGCGCGGCCGGCCACTCAGCTGGACGACTGGCTGGCCGAGATCACCGAGGCGCTGGCGGCGCACGACCGCGCGCATCCCGATCGTCCAGCCGCGCCGTTCGCGATCAACCAGATCGTGCACCGGAGCAACGACCGCCTCGAGCACGACATGGCGGTGTGCGCGAAGTACAAGGTGCCGATCGTCATCACCTCGCTCGGTGCGCGCACCGACATCAACGACGCGGTGCATGCCTGGGGTGGCGTGGTGCTGCACGACGTGATCAACAACGCCTTCGCGCACAAGGCGATCGAGAAGGGCGCCGATGGCCTGATCGCGGTGGCGGCCGGTGCCGGCGGCCACGCGGGCGTGAAGAGCCCGTTCGCCCTGGTGCAGGAGATCCGCCAGTGGTTCGACGGCCCGGTGGCGCTCAGCGGTGCCATCGCGCACGGCGGCGCGGTGCTCGCGGCGCGCGCGATGGGAGCCGACTTCGCCTATGTCGGCTCGGCCTTCATCGCCACGGAGGAGGCCCGCGCGGTCGAGGGCTACAAGCAAGCCATCGTCGACGGCAGCTCGGACGACATCGTCTACAGCAACCTCTTCACCGGCGTGCACGGCAACTACCTGAAGGGCTCGATCCGCAGCGCTGGCCTCGACCCGGACGCGCTGCCCGAGAGCGACCCGAGCGCGATGAACTTCGGTGCGGCGCTGAACGACAGCGGGCCGAAGAAGGCCTGGAAGGACATCTGGGGCTGCGGCCAGGGCATCGGCGCGGTGACGCAGGTCGTGCCGGCCCGCCTGCTGGTCGAGCGGCTGGCGCGCGAGTACCGCGACGCGCAGTCACGCATCGCGGCCTGAGCCCTGGGCGCGCTCAGCGCGCGTTCAGCCCCAGCAATTCGACCTCGAACACCAGCGTCGCATTCGGCGGGATCAGGCCACCGCCGGCGCCGCTGGGGCCGTACGCGATGTCGGACGGGCAGGTCAGCTTGGCGCGGCCACCGACCTTCATGCGCTGCACGCCCTCGGTCCAGCAGGGGATCACGCGGTTGAGCGGGAACTCGATGGGTTCGCCGCGCTTGTAGGAGCTGTCGAACTCGCGGCCATCGGTGAGCTTGCCGCTGTAGTGCACCTTCACCACGTCGGTCGGGCGCGGGCTGCCGCCGCTGCCATCCTTCAGCGACCGGTACACCAGGCCGCTGGGCGTCACCACCGCGCCCGCCTCCTTGGCGGCGCTGGCCAGCGCGTCTGACTGGGCGTGGGCCGTCAGGCTGCCGAGCGCCAGCAGGCCACCGATCAGCAACGCGGGGAAGTTCGAGGTCGGTTTCGTCACGGGCGGCTCCGGCAGCAAGGGGATGAGGCGGCGGATCATGCCCGCGTCGCCGTGCCTGCGCAAACGCGCGGTCATGCGCGACTTCACTCTAGGGGCTGGGGCCGTAATCCTCTTCGCGGCATACCGGGCCGGGCGCACACTCGCGCCCGGTGCTTCCGCTGCGAACGAGGTGTCGCCATGCTGACGGCTCGCGTGCAACTGTTCGAGTTTCTCGATGCCCTGCCGCTGGCGGGCAGCCAGGCGCAACTGCGGGTGAGGGTGGCAGGGCAGTGGATGGTCCGCGTGCAGGTGCCGCCGATCGAGGGCGAACCGCACCCGCATGGCCCTCCGGAGTTCGTGGAAGAACTTCGCCCCGATTTCTCGCGCGCCGTCACCGTCGAAGGCAGCGGCATGACCGGGCTTGACGGTCGTGCGCTCATCGAGCTGTCGCTCGATGCGGCCGTGGCCGCCGTGCGGCGGCAGCGCAAGGGCGGCAAGTCGCCGGTGTCGCTGGCCTTCGACCAGTCGCTGAGCGCCGATGCCTTCGGGGTCTCGCTGCCCTGGAGCCCGCGGGTGCAGGCGGTCGGGCTCGGCCCCGACGCGATGATCGACCGCACGCTGGTGATCGACGTCGCCAAGTCCATCGTGGGCGACACCTCGGCGGTCCACACCACGCTGTGGTTCCAGCTGCACGGCGCGCCGGCGGCCGGGGACCGCCATGTGTGCGAGCTGCGCACGGTCGGCAGCAACCAGCCCGCGCGACGCCTGGGCCTGCGCTTTGATGCCGCCCGGGCGCAGACCGCCACCACAGTCTTCCTCGGCCTGCAGCCCGCCACGCGCTATGCCTACCTGCTGATCGCCGTGCGCGCCGACCACAGCGAACACGTGCTGACGCAAGGCCGGCTGCGCACGCTGCCGGCCGACCCGCAGCGGCTGAGCCTGGCCTTCGGTTCCTGCCATCTGCCCAGCGGTCCGGCGGCGCTCGGGCGCTGGCAGACGCTGGCGCGCCGCGACGACCACGACCTGCTGTTCCTGATCGGCGACCAGATCTACGGCGACGGCATCGAGAAGCAGTTCCCCGACACCGACAGCTGGCTGGAGCGCTACATCCGCCGCTACAACCAGCTCTGGGCCTACCAGCCGATGCGCGACGCGATGCGTAGCCGGCCCACCTACATGAGCCTCGACGACCACGAGGTGGTCGACGACTGGGGAACCGATCGGCCGAAGAGCGAGCCGGCCAAAAGCGAGTTCGAGGCGCGCGAGCGCGACGGCGTCGAGGCCTACCGCATCTTCCAGCAGGCCCACAACCCGGGCGGCTACGGCGCGCCCCGCTTCGACTACCACTACCGCCGCGGCCCGGCGGCCTTCTACTTCACCGACAGCCGCAGCGCGCGCGGACGCAGCGCCGCCTACCCGGTCATGGGCTCGGCCCAGCTCAACCGCATGCGTGCGTGGTCGCGGTCGGCCGAGGTGCGCGAGGCCGACCTGGTGTTCGTCGTCGTGCCGGTGCCGCCGGCCATCCTGCCGATTGCCGAGATCGAGAAATGGGCCAGCCTCGCCGCGCCGGTGGTCGGCGCGGCCGGCGGCTCGCTGGCCGGGGCCATCGCTGGCGGCATCCTGGGCGGCATCGGCGGCTTCATCGTCGGCGGGCCGGCCGGCGCGGCGGCGGGTGCGGCGCTGGGGGCCGAGATCGGCGCGGGCACCGGCGCCGTGGTCGGTGCGGTCGGCGCCAGCGCGTATTACGAGCACCTCGAGGACACCATCCAGGACCCCGACGTGCGCGACGCCTGGACCTACGACAAGAACCTGCCCGATCTCGTGCGCCTGATGGACCTGCTGTTCGACGTCGCCAACGACATCGACGCGCAGGGCCGGCCCGGCCCGCGGCCCAAGGGCGTGTTCATCCTCAGCGGCGACTACCACTTCGGCGCGATCCACCTCGTGCGCTCCACACGCAAGTCGGGCGCACACGACCACCGCAACAACCCGGCGATGGTGCAGATCACCAGCTCCTCGATCTCCAAGGACGCGGTCAACATGCCCGAGTTCGAGACCATCATCCGCGCCGTCGAGTCGGGCGGCGAGTTCCCGCTCGACGGCGACCACTACCGAGCGAAGTTCGTCGGTCGGCTGATGCAGCGCAACTTCGGCCGCGTGGCCTACGAGCGCAGCGGCCCGGGCCGGCGCTACCGCATGCAGATGTACGTGGAGGGCGACAGCGACGCGCTAGCCGAGCTGTTCGAGATCGATCTGGACGCCCGGCCGGTCACGATGCGCAACCTGGTCGGCGAACTGCTGGCCGCGCGCGGCCGCATCACGCTGCTTCGCGTGCACGACATCGGCGGCGGCTACGGCCCGCCCTCCGACCGCATCGACGGCGAGGTGATCATCACGCTCGACAGCGAGCCCGGCCGGGCCTTCGGCTTCCAGCTGCGTCGCGACGCCTCGCTGGCGCTGCGACAGCGTCTGCTGGGCCTGCTGCGCGACGCCTTCAACCACAACCGCACGGTCGCCATCGACTATCTGCGGACCGGCCAGCACAACGGCACGCTGATCCGTGCCAGCGCACTCAACCCCTAGGAGAACGGCATGGGACTCGAGACCAAGAGCGGCAAGATCGTGCTGTTGCGCGTCAACGAGGTCGGCGACGTGTTCGGTCCGGCCAACGACAACATGCAGGTCGAGGTCGTGGTGCAACTCGACAGCCACGTCGCCGGCGCGGCATCGGGCTTCAAGCTGCGCACCGACGGCAGCCAGCCGGTGCGCCAGGGCATGCTCGACCTGCTGCGTGATGCCTTCAACCACGGCTGGCGCGTCGGCTTCGATCACCAGATCGCCGCCGGCAAGACCAAGGGCATCATCGTGCGCGTCTGGCTCACCAAGGACCCCCCCCAAACGACTGGCGGCACCCTCGTGAGCGGCCCCTTGCTCGGCACGGTGGTGATGCGCTGACGCCCGGCGGCGAGGGCCTGGCCCAGAGCGCGCAGGGCGTCGACCGGCAAGCGCGTCGGTGCGTTTCCTACAGAGGGTGCAGCCGCTGGCCGACCCCCGGCTTGGGTGGTGAGCTACGGCGCCTGCGTGCCGTTGCGCCTAAGCTGTTCTCATCGCCACTGCCGATGCATGCAGCACCGATGGGAGCCCGCACCATGAGCACCGCCTTGTCCCTTGCCGCCGCCGGCACCAGCTACGAGTTGCGCTTCGACTCCATGTTCGTCGCCGGCCGCGGGCTGTCCTTCCCCTGCGACGCCAGCGGCTGTGTCGACCTCGATCGCCTGAGCGAGCGCGCGCGCCACAACTACCTGTATGCACGCGCTGTGGTCGGGCGCGAGTTCCTGACGCCGGCCGTCTGCTGCCGCGCGCTGCACTGAGACCGACGAAGGCGGCGTAGGACGCCGCCGACATCGAGCTTCGGCCACTGGCTACCGCTCTGGCGGCCGGAGCTCGCCAAGCTTCTGACAACCTGCGTCGCTCGCGACCGAGCACGACACCGACGGTCAGGACTCTACGTCGAGGGCCACGACCGAATTCTTCGATGACCGCAGCGAGAAGTCGCTGAACCCGCTCCAGCCTCGAGCCGGCCCGGCGCCTATCACAAAGCGCGGCGCGCGTGACGGCCGTCGGCACCGTCGAGCGAACGTCGGGAAGTTTTCCCGGGCGTCGAATTTGCTGCTTGAGGGAAACTCTCCCGCCTGTCACGCATCCCACGCAGGCGCGGATTCGCCGCAGGCGCCGCGTTTCGAACGACAACCGAGGAGACCTTACGCATGAAATTCCATCGCCCGCGTGGTGCCACGCTGCTGCCTGCCTTCGCGATCTCGCTGGTCGTCGGCCTCCAGGGCCCGGCGCTCGCAGCCGGCGAAGCCGGCCTGGCCTACGTCAGCAACCAGAACGGCGAACTGTCGGTGATCGACCTCGCCACGATGGAAGTCACCAACGAATTCAGCAGCCCGGGCAAGGAGCCGCGCGGCCTCGGCGTCACTGCCGACGGCAAGCTGCTGGTCACGGCGAACCGCGCGGATGGCAACATCTCGGTGATCGACCGCGAGACCGGCAAGCTGCTGAGCACCATCGCGATCGGAAAGAACCCCGAGTTCGTGCGCACCCGCGGCCAGATGGCCTTCGTGTCCTTCGAGCCGGCCTCCGACGGCAAGCCGCCGCCGAAGCCGGGCTCGCCGGAGGCGATGGCTGCCGAGAAGGCCAAGGACGACGACGACGAAAGCCCCGCCTATGTCGCCGTGGTCGACCTGAAGGCCGGCAAGGTGCTGCGGCGCATCCGCGGTGGTCTCGAGACCGAGGGCATCGAGTTCTCGGCCGACGGCAAGCACATCCTCGTGACCAACGAGGAAGACGACAACATCACGGTCCACAACATCGCCACCGGGAAGAAGGTCAAGACCGTCGATGTCAAGCCGTATGGCGATCGGCCGCGTGGCATCAAGCGCGCGCCGGACGGCAAGTCCTATGTGGCCACCATCGAGCACGGCAACACGCTGGTGGTGATGGACGACAAGTACAAGGTCGTCAAGTCGGTGCCGACCGGCGACACGCCGTACGGGCTGGCCTTCGACCGCAGCGGCGAGCGCCTGTTCGTGGCCAACGCGAAGAGCAAGACGCTGCAGGTCTACAACGCCAAGACCTACGAGACCCTCAAGACCATCCCGACCGGCGAGCGCTGCTGGCACTTCACCTTTACCCCCGACGACAAGCAGATCCTGATCGCCTGCGGTCGTTCGAACGAGGTGGTGGTGATCGACGCTGTGACGCTGGACGCCACCAAGCGCATCGCCGACAAGAAGCTGCCCTGGGGCATAGTCACGTATCCCAAGTCGGTCGGAAGCCTCGACTGGCCGGAGTGAGCGGCTCCCGCTGGTTCGGGTCGCCGTGCGCGACCTGAACCGCGGAGGTGAATCATGCTCGGAGTGGCCGACTACGGCGCGTTCGTTATCACGGTGATCGTCTTCCTGGCGATCCCGGGGCCCGGCAATCTGGCGCTGATCACCTCCACCGGCAAGGGTGGGCTGCGCGGCGGCTTCGCCGCGACTCTGGGCGTCATCGCCGGCGACCAGGTGCTGATGTGGCTGGCGGTGGCCGGCGTCGCGGCCCTGCTGCAGGCCGCGCCGCTGGTGTTCGGGGCGGTGCAGTGGCTGGGCGCCGCCTACCTGGCCTACATCGGCTACCGGCTGATCACCAGCCGGCCCGGCGACGCGCCGGTGGTCCAGATCCTGCCGCGGCACTATTTCCGCCAGGCCTGCGCGATCACTCTGCTCAATCCCAAGGCCATCGTGTTCTACATGGCCTTCTTCCCGCTGTTCGTCGATCCGGCGCGCCACCAGGGCCTGCCGACCTTCGGTCTGATGGCGGCGACGATCGCCGCACTGACCTTCCTCTACGGCGCCATCGTGGTGCTGCTGACGCACCGGCTGGCCGACCGGCTCCGGGCCAGCCCGCGCATGACGAAGGCGCTGGAGCGGTTGGCGGGCACGCTGCTGATCGGTTTCGGCGTCAAGCTGGTGTTGAGCAAGTAGTCCGCTCCAGCGGGCGGGCGGCGCGCGGCCGACCCCTTGCCGAAGAAGCCTATTGCGTCGCCGGTACAACGGCGGTATCAATGCAGCATTCCCATCGCTCGCCAACCACCGAGGAGACTGCATGGCCACCAAGACCGGGATCGACCAGGAAGCGCTGATCACGATGTTCTCGCAGGCCAGCGCCAAGCAGGGCGAGGCGCTGCGCCAGGCCGTCAGCGAGACCACGCTGCGCGCCCTGCAGGGGCGCGAGCTGACGCTGAAGAACATCCGCGGCGTGCTGAAGACCGTGACCGAAGCCGCCTCCACCGGCGCGGCCCAGCACGGCGGCAAGCCAGCCGAGGTGGAGGCACTGCTCAGCTCGGCGATCGACGGCATGGACACGGCCCTGCTGCAGGCCGTCGAGGCCAACCGCCGAGCGCTGCAGCAGTTCCTCGACCAGGGTGCCGACCTGCAGCAGGGCGGCATCAAGAGCGCGCTGAGTGACCTGGAGAAGCTGGAGAACACCTTCTTCAGCAGCGTCAGCAAGGCGGCCCAGACGGCCGGCGCGCCGCTCCAGGGGCCGTGGACGCAGGTTCTGGACTCGATGAAGCTCAAAGGCACCGACAGCGGCGCGCAGGCGGCGCAGACGGTCGAGCAACTGCTCTCGCAGACGCAGACGGCGATGCGCGACGGCCGGGCCATGAGCCTGCGCGCCGGCAAGGCGTTGATGGACAGCTATGCCGCCCTGGTGAGCGGGGTGCTGATCGGCATGTCCGAAGGCCTGCAGCGCGGCGGCAAGGACGCCGGCGAAGGGCGTGCCGCGCCTTCCTCGCGCAAGCGCTGAGCCGACTCGGGAGCAACGTCATGACCGACCATGTCTACAAGACCATCGAGCTGACCGGCTCGTCGAAGAAGGGTATCGAGCCCGCCGTGCAGAACGCCATCGCGAAGGCACACGAGACCGTGCGCAATATCCAGTGGTTCGAGGTCACCGAGACGCGCGGTCACGTCGTCAAGGGCAAGGTGGCGCACTGGCAGGTGTCGCTGAAGGTGGGCTTCACGCTCGATTAGGTCTCAGGTCTGGTGGGGTAGGCGGTATGGAACTGGCGTTGATCGATCGGGTCTTGGCGGGAATCGCACTCGCCATCTGCGTCGTGCTGCTGCTGCGCCTGGTGGCCGGTGCACGGCGCCGCGACCGTTTCGACGCCGCCGCGCGGCGCGCCTGGCGGGCCGGCCGCCAGCGCGCGGTGGCGCTGTGGCGCTGGCCGGGCCAGCGCCGGGCGGCGGCCCGCGCGGCCGACGAGATCATCCGCCGCGCCGCGCGCCGCGACGCCGACCAGGACGGCAACGTGATCCGTCCCAAGGCCTTCCACGAAGGCCGCGGGCCGCGCAAGCCGCACTGAGCCCGCCGGTGCGCCGGCCGTCGGCGCCCGATCCGCCGCGGTCGGTACGGCTGGTGGCAACATGGCCGCGTTCCCCGCCGTCTCGCCGACGGCCACCGACGGAGATTTCTCGACGATGCGACAGCTGTTCCTGCCCCTGCTGCTGGCCACCGGCCTGCTGGCCTCGTGCGCCACGGTGGTGAACCCGGTCACCGGCCGCGAGGAGCGCACGGTGATGAGCGAGGAGGCCGAGATCGCCGAGGGCAAGAAGGCCCACCAGCAGGTGCTGGCCGAGTACGGCGCCTATGACGACGCCAAGGTCCAGGCCTATGTCGACGACCTGGGCCAGCGCCTCGCGAAGCAGTCGCACCGTGCCAACCTGCAGTGGACCTTCACGGTGCTCGACAGCCCCGAGATCAACGCCTTCGCGCTGCCCGGCGGCTACGTCTATGTGACGCGCGGGATCATGGCCTACATGGAAAGCGAGGCCGATCTGGCCGGCGTCATCGGCCACGAGATCGGCCACGTGACGGCGCGCCACGGCGCGCAGCGTGCCACGCGCCAGCAGACCGCCGGCATCGGCGTGCTGGCCGCCAGCGTGCTGGGCGCCGTGCTGGGCGTGGGCGACGTGGCGAGCCAGGTCTCGCAGAGCGTGGCCGCCGGCTACGTGGCCTCGTACAGCCGCGAGCAGGAGCTGCAGGCCGACCAGCTGGGCGCCGAGTACCTGTCACGCAACCGCTACGACCCGCAGAACATGGTCGACGTGATCCGGGTGCTCAAGCGCCAGGAGCAGTTCGCCGCCGACCAGGCCAAGGCCGAAGGCCGAACGCCGCGCCAGGGCGGCGACTGGCTGGCCTCGCACCCGAGCAACGAGCAGCGCCTGCAGCAGATCACGCAGATCGCCGCCGGCTACAAGGGCAGCGGCTACGTCGACGACGGGCGCACCCGCTATTTGCAGGCCGTCAACGGCCTGCCGTTCGGCGACAGCCGCGAGCAGGGCGTGACGCGCGGGCGCAATTTCTATCACGAGCCGCTGGGCATCGCGCTCACGGCGCCGCAGGGCTGGAAGATCCAGAACGCGCAGGATGCCGTGACGGTGGTCAACGCGGCCGGCGATGCGGGGCTCATCATGCAGACCGTGCCCGACAAGGCCGGCAAGACCCACGAAGAGATCATCCGCAACGTCATCAAGCCGAGCCAGGGACGCACCGAGCCGCTCACGCTGAACGGCCTGAGCGCCACCCATTTCGTCGGCGCGCGCCAGAACCAGCAGGGCCAGACGCAGAACGTCGAGGCGACGCTGGTGACCGGTCCGGGCGCGAAGAACTACGCGCTGCTGTACGCGGGAAAGAACGCCGCCGCATTGCAGAACGCCCGCCCGCAGCTGCGCGAAGCCGAAGGCTCGTTCCGCGCGCTCACCGCCGCCGACCGCAGCGCAGCCCGGCCGTGGGCGCTGAAGTCCGTCGCCTATCCGCGCGGCGGCTTCGCCGAGCTGGCCCGGCGCTCGCCGATCAGCAGCAACGCAGAGCAGCAGCTGCGCCTGATCAACGGCCTCTACGGCGCGACCGACGAGCCCAAGGCCGGCCAGTTGGTGAAGGTGGTGGAGTAGGGTAGGGCGGGCGCTTCAGCCTGCCGCGTCGACCGTCCCGGCGGCGCGCCGCTCGGCATGCTCTCGCACCCCCGTGGGCAGGCGCTTGAGCATGAAGCGGATGGCCAGCGGCACCAGCACCAGGTCGTCGACCACGCCGAAGAAGGGCACGACGTCGGGGATCAGGTCCAGCGGCGAGAACAGGTAGAGCACCACCATCGCCGTGCCCGCCTTCAACCACAGTGGTGCAGCCGGGTGGCGCAGCGCGTACCAGAGCTGGCGCGCGTCCCCGCGCACCGCGAGCCACAGCACCGACAGACGTTTCCACATTGCAGCACCTCCGGGTCATCCGCATCGCTCGGCGAGCGACGACCCTGGCAGTTGCGGCCCGCGGCGCCGAAACTCAAGGGGCTGCCGCCAGAATGTCGACCGATTCCCCCGCGGGGAACCCTGGGGCCTCTCGCGTATCAGACACCGATGACCATGACGAACGACTGGATCGAAGCCCTGAACCGCAGCCTGCGCGGGGCCGTCTCCCTGGTGCTGAAGATGGCGCTGACCCTTGCGGGCCTGGTGTTCATGCTCGGCGTGGTGGTGCTCGGCCTCACCCTCGGCGCGGTGCTGGTGGTGTGGGCGCTGCTGCAAGGCAAGCGGCCCCGGGCCGTGCGCTTCGGCCGTCACCCCGGCGCCGACTGGAACCGCTTCCGCGCGGCCGCCGCAGCGCGGCGCTCGCCGGGGGCTCGCGCCGACGTGCCGTCGCGCGGCGAGGTCGTCGACGTGGAAGTGCGCGAGATCGCCGACCCGCGGCCGCGCGGCGACTGACGGACGGCCAGCGCTCGGCCCAAGACGGCCACGGCGCCGCGAACCGTCCAGCCCGGAGGCACAGCGCGATGGACCGCCGAGTGTTCCTGGCTCAGGCGGGTGCGGGTGCCGTTGCGGCGACCGTGCTGCCGCCCGTCATGGCCGCTGCGGCGCAAGCCGGGCTTCCTGTGCTCACCCGACCCATCGCCCGCAGCGGCGAGCGGGTGCCGGTGGTGGGCATGGGCACCTGGCTCAGCTTCGACGTGTCGCCGGGCGATGCCGAGGCGCTGGCGCGGCGCGGCCAGGTGCTGGCGCGTTTCTTCGCCGGCGGCGGGCGCCTGATCGACTCCTCGCCGATGTACGGCCACGCCGAGGCCGTGCTGGGTGCCTTGCTGCCGGCACTGCCGCAGCCGAAGGCGCTGTTCAGCGCCACCAAGGTCTGGACGCCGATCGGCAGCTATGGCCCCACGCAGATGCAGCGCTCGCTCGACCTGTGGGGGCTGCCGCGCTGCGACCTGATGCAGGTGCACAACCTGCTGAACTGGTCGGCCCACCTGCCGACGCTGCGTCGCTGGCGCGCCGAAGGCCGGGTGCGCCACCTCGGCCTGACCACCTCGCACGGCAACAAGCACGACACGGTGCGCGAACTGCTCGACAGCGAGCGCGACCTCGACACACTGCAGATCACCTACAACCCCGCCGACCGACGCGCCGAGCCATTGATGCGCCTGGCCGCCGCCCGCGGCATGGCCGTCGTGCTGAACCGTCCGTTCGACGGCGGCAGCGTGCCGCGCCGGCTGCGCAACGAGCCGCTGCCGCCGTTCGCCGCCGAACTGGGCTGCAGCGCCTGGGCGCCGCTGGTGCTGAAGTGGGAACTGGTGCACCCGGCGGTGAGCTGCGTGATCCCGGCCACCACCGACCCGGATCACATGGCGCAGAACCTCGAGGCGCTGCGCGGGCCGATGCCGGATGATCGCCAGCACGCCGCGCTGACGGCCGTGTTCGACCGCGTGTTCGGCTAGGGCCGGTCGACGCTAGCCGGGCGTCGAGGCGTCGCCGTCCTCGCCGCCGTGGGCCAGGGCCTGGCGCGCCAGCTCCTCTTCGCTGAGCTCGGGCGCAGCCTCCAGCGCGGCCAGTTCCTCCAGCATCTCGGGCGTGGCTTCGGCGTTGCCGAGCAGCACGTCCTCGAGCGTGGGGTGGGCCACCGGAATCTCATCGTGGTCCTCGGGCGAAGGGTGCACGACGCTGCGGTCGAGTGCCGGCAGGCGGGCCGCGGCGAGTTCGAGCTGCTGGTCGATCAGCTTGGAGAAGTTGCCGTCGTCGGGCAGGGTGGTGGTGCTCATAGCGGGCCTCCTTGCGGTCGGGTCGACGCACCGATCATGCGCCTGCGGGCGGGGTCTTTCCGTCGGGGTTGCCCTCGATGCGCGCGGCATGTGACTTCATGGCGGGACCGTGCCGATCGGGACGAGGTGAGGCTGCAGGATCTCGGCCACCCAGGCCATGAAGGCCTGCACCCGCTGGGGCAGGTGGCGGCGGTGCGCGTACAGCAGCGAGACCGGCAGCGGCGCGGCGCGCCAGGCCGGCAGCACCTCGACGAGCTGGCCGTCCGCGAACAGCCGTCGCACCGCGGCCTCCGGCACCTGGATCATCCCCAGCCCGGCCAGACAGGCGGCCAGGTAGGCCTCGGAATTGTTCACGCTCAGCGGCCCGGGCATCGGCAGGAAACGGGTCTGCGGGCCGGCGGCCTCGTCCACGTACTCGAAGCCTGCCGAGCGCGCGCCCAGCGTCGGCACGTAGTGCACCAGCCGATGCCGGGGCAGATCGTCCAGCGTGACGGGGATGCCATGCGTGGCGACATAGCCCGGGCTCACGCAGTTGACCATCCGGTAGTGGCCCAGCGGGCGCGCGACCAGGCTCGAGTCGACCAGGCTGCCCGCGCGCAGCACGCAGTCGAAACCTTCGCGCACCACGTCGACGCGGCGGTCGGTGCTGCTCAGCTCGACCTCCAGCGCCGGGTGCGCCGCCATGAACTCCGGCAGCCGTGGCACGACGATGTTGCGCGCCGCGCCCAGCGGCATGTCGATCCGCAGCCGTCCGCGCAGCGCCGACGGCGCCGGCCGGAACATCGTCTGCAGTTCCTCCACGTCGGCGAGCATGTCCTTGCAGCGCTCGTAGAACGCCAGCCCGTCCTGGGTCATGTGCACGCGCCGCGTCGTGCGGTGCAGCAGGCGCGTGCCGAGCACCGCCTCGAGCCGCTGCACCGCCGCGGAGACGCTGGCCTTGGGCAGGCCCAGGCTCTGCGCGGCCTGGGTGAAGCTGGCCAGTTCGGCCACGCGGGCGTAGACGCCCATTTCCTGGAGCAGGCTCATGCTGTGGACTCTACTGTTCGTTTTATAGGGACAGTCTAGCTAACTAAGGCGTATTTATCTTATTGATTTGCCTCAATAAAGTGAAGGGATCGGATCAGGCGCCATCCGGCCCCGACTGCAACGTCTCTCTTCACGACAGGAGTTCTCATGAACAGCCCCCCCATCCCCACCGGCAAGATCGCTCTCGTGACGGGCGGCAGCCGCGGCCTCGGCCGCAATGCCGCGCTCCAGCTCGCCGCCCGCGGCGTGGACGTGATCCTCACCTACCGCAGCCGCCGCGACGAGGCCGACGCCGTGGTGGCCGAGATCGAGCGCCAAGGCACCCGCGCGGTGGCGCTGCCGCTCGACGTGGCCGACAGCGCGTCCTTCGCCGGCTTCGCCGCCGCGGTGCGCGAGCAGCTCGCCGGCCGCTGGCAGAGGGGGCACTTCGACCATCTGGTCAACAACGCCGGTATCGGTATCCATGCGTCCTTCGCAGAGACCACCGAGGCGCAGTTCGACGAGCTGATGAACATCCAGCTCAAGGGCCCGTTCTTCCTGACGCAGGCACTGCTGCCCTTGCTGGCCGACGGCGGGCGCATCGTCAACATCTCCACCGGCCTGACGCGCTTCGCGCTGCCCGGCTACGCAGCCTATGCGGCGATGAAGGGCGCGGTGGAGGTGCTGACGCGCTACCAGGCCAAGGAACTGGGCGCACGCGGCATCGCCGTCAACGTGGTGGCGCCCGGCGCGATCGAGACCGACTTCGGCGGCGGCGCGGTGCGCGACCGCAAGGACCTCAATGCCTACATCGCCTCTCAGACCGCGCTGGGTCGCGTGGGGCGGCCCGACGACATCGGCCGGGTGATCGCGGCGCTGCTGTCGGACGACAACGGCTGGGTCAACGCGCAGCGCATCGAGGCCTCGGGCGGCATGTTCCTGTGAGGCGCCGGCCCGGACGCCCGGGCCGGCGGCGCATCGAGGCTGCGGGAGTGCCCGGAGGCGGTCCGCTTGGGTAAGCTCTGCGCGCCGGTGCTCCACCGGCCCCCACATGCGCCCGCCCCGGGCGCGACAAGCTCACGATGAACAGCGACAGCCCACGCCCCTCCGTGCCTGCCGGCGCCGCGCTCTACATCGCGGTGGTGCAGTTCCTGTTCGTCACCACCTGGACCCTCTACGTTCTCTTCCTGCCGCGTCTGCTCGAGTCCGCCGGGCTGCCCGCAGCGTGGACGCCGTGGATCCTGCTGCTCGACCAGGTGGTGTTCCTGGTCGCCGACGTGGCCAGCGGCGTCTTCGCCGACCGGGTGCAGCGCACGCTCGGCCGCATCGGGCCCTGGATCGTCGGGGCAACGGCGGTTTCCTGCGTCGCCTTCCTGCTGCTGCCACATGCCGTGCGGCTGGGTGGCGCAGCGCCACTGCTGGCGCTCGGACTGACCGTGGTGTGGACTCTCACCTCGTCGGCACTGCGGGCGCCACCCTGGGTGCTGCTCGGCAAGTACGCCGCGCGGCCGGCGCTGCCTTGGCTGAACGCGCTGACGCTGGTCGGTCTGGCCGCCGGCGGAGCCACCGCACCCTTCCTCGGCGTGGTGCTGAGGGACGTCGATCCGCGCCTGCCGTTCGCGATCTCCAGCCTGACGCTGCTGGCGGCGACGGCAGGCATCATCCACCTGGAGCGCAGTCTGGCGCGGCGGTCGACCGCAGCGGCGACCGCCACCGCGCCGACACAGCCACAGGCGCCGCGGGTGCTGGACGCGCGTCAAACCGCGTGGATGGTCGGCATCCTGATGCTGGCCGCAGCCTTCCAGTCCCATGTCTCGCTCAATGCCGCGGCGCAGTACCTGCGCTTCGTCCGGCCGGCTGCGCTGGAATTGCTGATGCCGCTGTTCTGGGTCGGCTTCGGCGTGGCCATGGTGGCCGGTGGCGCGCTGTGCAGGCGCCACGGCGCTCTGGCGCTGATGGCCTCGGCCGCGCTGGTGGGGGCGGGCAGTGCACTGGCGGCCGCGAACGCCGGGTCGCTGCCGCTGCTGATCGCGGCGCAGATCGTTGCCGGCGCAGCCTGGGGCGGCATGCTGGTGGCGATGTTCTCGTCGGCCGCGGACCTGGGGCGCAGCGGACGGGAAGGGCTGGCGCTCGGCACGATGTTCGCCATGCTCGCGCTCGCCGCGATCGCCCGCATCGGCGCGGTGCTTGCGGGCTGGCCCACGAGCGCCGCGATGGCGCCGGCAATGGCCTGGTTGCCGGTGGCGCTGTGGGGCGCCGGCGGCGTGCTCATCGGACTGCTCGCGCGGCGAGCTACCTGGCCCAGGAGTCCTTCAGGCCGGTGATCCGGTTGAACACCGGCTGGGCCGGCTGGTGCGCACCGGCGTCCGCCACGAAGTAGCCGTGCCGCTCGATCTGCAGCCGCGCGTCGGCCGCCACGTGCGCGAGCGAGGGCTCGACGTAGCCGGTCACGACCCGCTTGCTCTGCGGGTTCAGCACCGTCAAGAAGTCGCGCCCGCCGGCGTCGGGTTGCGCCTCGGTGAACAGGCGGTCGTACAGCCGCACTTCGGCCGGCACGGCCTCGTGCACGCCCACCCAGGTGATCGTTCCCTTGACCTTCACCGCGTCGGCGCCGGGCGTGCCGCTCTTGGTGTCCGGCACCACCGTGGCGAGCACGGCGTTCGGCGTGCCGTCGGCGTCCTTCTCGCAGCCGGTGCACTCGACCACCACGCCGTACTTCAGCCGCACCTTGTTGCCGGGGAAGAGGCGGAAGAAGCCCTTCGGCGGCGACTCCGCAAAGTCGTCGCGTTCGATCCAAACCTCGGGGCCGAGCGTGAACGCTCGCGTGCCCAGTTCGGGCAGGTGAGGGTGGGCCGGCGCGTGGCAGGGCTCCAGGTGGTCGGCGCTGCCGAACACCTCGGCCCAGTTCGTGAGCTTGAGCTTCAACGGATCGAGGACAGCCATCGCGCGCGGTGCCTTGCCTTCCAGGTCGTCGCGCAGCGCGGCGTCGAGCGTGGCGTAGTCGATCCAGCTGTAGTCCTTGCTGACGCCGATGCGCTCGCAGAACAGCTGGATGCTCTCGGGCGTGTAGCCACGCCGGCGCAGGCCCACAAGGGTGGGCATGCGCGGGTCGTCCCAGCCGTCGACATGGCCCTCGTCCACCAGTTGCTTGAGCTTGCGCTTGCTGGTGACCACGTAGGTCAGGTTGAGCCGTGCGAACTCGTGCTGGTGCGGGCGCGGCTGCGCCAGCAGGCCCAGCGTGCACAGCGTGTCGAGCAGCCAGTCGTAGAACGGGCGCTGGTCCTCGAACTCCAGCGTGCAGATGCTGTGGGTGATGCCCTCCAGCGCGTCCTCGATCGGATGCGCGTAGGTGTACATCGGGTAGATGCACCAGGTGTCGCCGGTGTTGTGGTGCGTCGCGCGCTTGATGCGGTAGATGGCCGGGTCGCGCAGGTTGATGTTGGGCGAGGCCATGTCGATCCGGGCACGCAGCACCGCGGCGCCGTCTGCGAGCTCGCCGTCGCGCATGGCCCGAAAACGCGTCAGGTTCTCGGCCGGCGTGCGGCTGCGGAACGGGCTGTCGGTGCCGGGCGTGTTGAAGTCGCCGCGGGTGGCGCGCATCTGCTCGGCGGTCTGCTCGTCCACGTAGGCGTAGCCGGCCGCGATCAGGGCCTCTGCCGCGCGGTACATGAAGTCGAAGTAGTCGCTGGCGTAGTACAGGTGGTTCACCAACGTCTCCGGGCGGGCGGGATCGCGGCCCTGCCAGTCGAAGCCGAGCCACTTGACCGCGTCGACGATGGCGTCGACGTACTCCTGCTCTTCCTTCTCGGGATTGGTGTCGTCGAAGCGCAGGTGACACACACCGCCGTAATCGCGCGCCAGCCCGAAGTTCAGGCAGATGCTCTTGGCGTGGCCCACGTGCAGGTAGCCGTTGGGCTCGGGCGGGAAGCGGGTGCGGATCTTCGCGGCGTCGGGCGGCGCGCCGGCGTGGTGGGCGGCGTCGCCGGGCGATCCGGCGTAGCGTCGGCCGGCATACGTGCCGGCGTCCAGGTCGCGCTCGATGATGCCGCGCAGGAAATTGCCGGGGCGGTGCATCTCGGCGGGAGCGGCGCCCGGGCCGGGCTTCTTGGGAGCGTGGTTCATTGCGGGCGGGAAAGGGAATCGGCCATTCTAAGGAGCGACCTCCTGGCGGCTGCGGGGTGCCGCATTCACAAAACTTCACCCGCTTTCTTGCATCTGGATACGGATCGCTGTGAACCTGTCTGGGGGCTGACCCGTTCATAGCAGTACGGACATGAAAACCTTCCCCTCGGAAGCGTCCTGACAAGGAGACCGTATGAAGCAAGCGATCCGCAAGACCCTGGCCGTCGCCGCACTCGGCCTCGCCGGGCTGGCAGCCACCGGCGCGGCGCATGCCGGCGGTGTGAACTGGCACATCGGCATCAACCTGCCGGGCATCTTCTACCCGGGGCCGCAGGTGGTCTATGCACCGCCGCCGGTCGTCTACGCGCCGCCGCCGGTGGTCTACGCCCCGCCTCCGCCGGTGTACTACCGCCCGGCGCCCATCGTCTACCAGCCGGCGCCGGTCTATGTGCAACCCGGGCCCCGCGGCTACTGGCGCGAAGGCCGCTGGCATGACCACGGTCGTCGCGACGGCTACCGCGACGACCGCCGCGGCCAGGACGGCTACCGCGATCGCAACGGCGACGGTCGGCCGGACCGCTACCGCTACTGACGGCGGGCCGACAGTCTCGGGTCCGGCACCCGTCGGATCGAGACGGGCAGGCTCCGTGGGCGTCCGTGCCCGCGGGGCCTTTTCTTTGCCGGCGGCCGTGCCGCGGGCCCGGCGATCGGCCTCCCTTAGAATTCAGGCCCACAGAGTACGTGTCATCAGGGAGTCGTGTGCCGTCCGTCCAAGTCATCCAGTCCGCTGCCGGTGCTCCGCTGGAAAAGTCCGCGTCGGAGCATGAACTGGCGGTGCTGCTGGTCGAAGCCCTGAATCTCGAGGTCGCACCGGCCGACATCGATCCGAACGCACCGTTGTACGGCGAAGGCCTCGGCCTCGATTCGATCGACATCCTGGAGGTCGCGCTCGAGGTCTCGCGACGCTACGGTTTCCAGTTGCGATCCGACGACGAGAACAACCAGCTGATCTTCCAGTCCTTGCGCAGTCTTGCGACGCATGTCGCCAAGCACCGCAGTACCTGAGAGCCAGAGCCTCGTCATGCCGAACGGGCGCCTCAGTCTCGGGCTGCTGGCGGCAGCGGCCTACGCAGTCCTTTCCCACTGGCTGATGGTTCACGCGGCCAACCAGCCCTGGGCCATCGCGGCGCTGTTCGGCCCGCTGCTGCTGGCGGCGTTGGGCTTCGCGCTGCGGCAGCGCAACGGTCCGCTGCTCGCCGGGCTGGGGTTCGCGCTGCTCGGGCTCTACGGCATCGTCGCGCGCGGTGGCGTCGGCGACGTGAACCGCCTCTACGTGTTGCAGCATGCCGGCATCCATTTCGCGTTGTTCGTCAGTTTCGCGGCCTCGCTGCGGCCAGGGCGTCTGTCGCTGATCGGCGGCGTGGCGCAGCGCGTGCACGGGGGGCTGTCGCCGGAGATGCGGGTCTACACCGGCAAGGTCACGCGCCTGTGGGCCGGCTATTTCCTCGCCATGACGCTGGCGTCGCTGTGCGTCTATGCGCTGGCGCCATGGAGCGTGTGGTCGTTGCTGGCGAACCTGATCACGCCCGCGCTGATCGCCGCGCTGTTCGCCGGTGAACATCTGCTGCGCTACCGCCTGCACCCCGAGTTCGAACGTGCCACGCTGGCCGCGGCCGTGCGCGCCTACAGCCAAAAGCCGGTGAACGGCGACGCAGCGAGGCGATGAGCGAGGAGGCCGCCTTGACGACTGCCCGGCCTGCCCTGCTGCCGCTGATCGAGCGCGCCGACCTCGACGCACCGCTGGCCTGGCGTGGCGGCGTCGCCGTCAGCGGTCGCCAGTTCCTGGCCGATGTGGCTGCCCAGTCGGCGCGCTTGGCGGCCGTCGGCCCGCTGGTCAACCTGTGCGGCGACCGCTATCGCTTCGCGGTCGGCCTGGGCGCGGCGCTGCTGCGCGGCCGGACCAGCCTGTTGCCGCCGAACGCGCTGCCTGACACGCTGGCGCGCCTGCGCCGGTCTGACCCGACGCTCCAGGCCCTGACGGACGACGAAGGCCTCGCCGTCGACGGCGTGCCGCTGCTGCGGGCCGCGACCGACGCGGCGGTGCCGGGCTCGGCGACGGTGCCGTGCATCGCCGCCGACCTGGAAGCCGCCTGCCTGCTGACCTCGGGGTCGACCGGTGAGCCGCAGCCGCATGCGAAATCCTGGGGCGCGCTGGTCGCCAACATCCGTGCCGCGTCGCAGCGCCTCGCCGAGGTGCTGGAGCGCCCCTCGCTGGCTGGTCTGAACGTCGTGGCCACGGTGCCGGCGCAGCACAGCTACGGCTTCGAGTCGAGCGTGCTGCTGGCGCTGCTGGGCGGCGCGGCTTTCGACAGCGCGCGGCCGTTCTACCCGGCCGACATCGTGCAGGCCCTGGCGCGCCTGCCGCGCCCGCGCGCGCTGGTCACCACGCCGTTCCACCTGAAGACCCTGCTGCTGTCCGGCGTGGCGCTGCCGCCGACCGACCTGGTGCTGTGCGCGACCGCGCCGCTGTCGCCGCAGCTCGCGCTGCAGGCTGAGCGCGCCTTCGGCGGGCCGCTGGTCGAGATCTACGGCTGCACCGAGGCCGGGCAGGTGGCGACGCGCCGCACGGTGCATGGCGAGTCATGGCAGACCTTCGGCGCGCTGCGCGTGCACAGCGAAGGCGAGGGAGAGTCCGAGCGCTTCATCGTCGACGGCGGGCACGTTCTGCAGCCGACGCCGCTCGCCGACGTGCTGCAGCTCGACGGCGCGCAGCGCTTCCGGCTGCTCGGGCGTGCCAATGACCTGATCCACGTGGCCGGCAAGCGCAGTTCGCTGGCGCACCTGAACTACCACCTCAACAGCATCGAGGGCGTGGTCGACGGCGCGTTCTGGCTGCCCGAGGACGTCGCCGACGGCGTGGTCCGGCCGGTGGCCTTCGTCGTGGCGCCGGGGTTGAGCGGCGCACGGCTCATCGCGGCCTTGCGTGCACGGCTCGAGGCGGTGTTCGTGCCACGCCGGGTGGTGCATGTCGACGCACTGCCACGCGAGGCGACCGGCAAGCTCACCGCCGGCGCGCTCGCGCAGTTCGCGCAGGCGCGACTCGGCAACCGGGCGGCGCCGTGAGCGACGCCGCCCTGTGCATCACGCGCCGCGTGGCGGCCGACCACCCGGCGTTCGCGGGGCATTTCCCGGGGCAGCCGCTGTGGCCCGGCGTGTTGCTGCTGGCCGAGGTGATGGAGGCCGTGCAGACATCGCCCGGTCTGGCGGCGCGCCTGGGCGAGCGGCCGACGCTGGCGCAGGCGAAGTTCCTGGCGCCGGTCGGCCCCGGCGACGAGTTGGGCATCCTGCTGCACGACGAGCCCCGCGGCCTGCGCTTCGAGGTGCGGCGCGGCGAGGTGCTGGCCGCCAGCGGGCTGCTGCAGCCGGAGACCGCGGCATGAGCGCGGGCTCGCAGACCACCCGCCACCGCGACGAGGTGCCCATCGACTGGACCCGCGAACCCGAGCGCAGCAACGCCTTCGCGCTGCGCGTGATGAGCTGGATCGCGCTGCACGGCGGCCGGCGCATGGCGCGCTGGTTGCTGCATCCCATCACGCTGTATTTCCTGCTGTTCGCGGCCGGGCCGCGGCGGCAGTCGCGCCGCTATCTCGGTCGCGTTCTGGGCCGTCCAGCCCGCCTGTCCGACGCCTACCGGCAGGTGCACGGCTTCGCGTCGACCATCCTCGACCGGGTCTATTTCCTCGGCGGACGCATGGACCTGTTCGACGTGCAGGTGCACGGCGAATCGCTGATCGACGCAACGCTGGCCGACGGGCGCGGCGCCTTCCTGGTGGGCGCGCACCTGGGCAGCTTCGAGGCGCTGCATGTGGTGGGCCGCACGCGCCCGGCGCTGCGCATCGCGATGGTGATGTACCCCGACAACGCCCGCCTCATCAACAGCGCGCTGGCCGCGGTGGCGCCCGACTTCCGCGCCGACATCATCGCGCTCGGCCGCATGGACTCGATGCTGGCGATCCGTGACTGGCTCGACGCCGGCGGCCTGGCCGGCATGCTGGCCGACCGCTCGCTGCCCGAAGGCAGCTCGACCCGGTCGAGCAGCGTCTCGGTTTCCTTTCTCGGGCAGCCCGCCGAGTTCAACGACGGTCCCTTCCGGCTGGCCGCGCTGCTGCGCCGGCGCGTCATCTTCATGGCCGGGCTCTACCTGGGCGGCAACCGCTACGAGGTCCGATTCGCGCCGCTGGCCGACTTCAGCGAGCGCGCCGGCGATCCTGCCGAGCGCGAGCGGCAGATCCGCGAGGCGGTGCAGACCTATGCCACGCGGCTCGAGGCGCTGTGCCGCGAGCACCCCTACAACTGGTTCAACTTCCATGATTTCTGGCGGGAAGATGCGCCACGCCGCTGAACGGCGCCGCTGGCTGAAGCACGCGGGGCAGGCGGCCGCCTGGCTGGCACTGGGGGCCTCCGGCGCCGCGCCGGCCGCGGGGCCGAGTTTCGAACTGCCCGAGCTGATGGCGCTGCTGGCCCGGCGACGCAGTGGCGAGGCGCGATTCACCGAACTGCGACACGTGCAGGGCCTGGACCAGCCGCTCGAGGCCAGCGGCACGCTCAGCTTCGCGGCGCCCGACCGCCTGGCGCGGCACACGCTCCAACCGCGCCCCGAATCGATGGTGGTGGAGGGCAACACGCTCACGCTCACCCGCAGCGGTCGCAGCCGCAGCTTCGCGCTCGACGCGACGCCCGAACTGGTGGCGCTGGTCGAGGCGATGCGTGCCACGCTGACCGGCAATGCGCAGACGCTGACGCGCTACTTTCGCGCTCAGCTGGCCGGCAGCGCGGAGAAGTGGACGCTCGACCTCGTGCCCGCCGACAGCCGGCTGGCGGGCCAGGTGCGCAGCGTTCGCATCGCCGGTCAGCAGGGCGCGCTGTACAGCATCGAGATGCTGCTGGTGGGCGGCGATCGCTCGGTGATGAGCATCGATCCGCTGTCCGCGGGCACGGCCGCCTCGGCACCGGTGCAGCCGTGACGCGGCGCTCCGCGCCGTGGCTGCACCAGCGCAGCTGGCTCGTGCTGCTGCTGTGGTTCGCCGGCATGCTGGTGGGTGGCGTGCTGATCGCCCGCACCAGCTTCAGCACCGACCTGTCGGCCTTCCTGCCGGCCCGTCCCGACGCACGGCAGCGCGTGCTGATCGAGCAACTGCAGAACGGCGTGGCGGCGCGCACGCTGCTGGTCGGCATCGACGGCGGTGATTCGGCGCAGCGGGCCCAGGCGTCGCGCGCGCTGGCCGCAGCCCTGCGCGACAGCGGTCGATTCGATCAGGTGCAGAACGGCGACCGCAGCCAGGGCTCCGGCGATTGGGCCACCGCCGGCAGCTGGCTGGTCGAGCACCGCTACCAACTCAGCCCGGCGGTGACGCCGGAGCGCTTCAGCGTCGCCGGGCTGCGAGATGCGATCGACGAGACGCTGTCGCTGCTCGGCACGCCGGCCGGCAATGCCGTCAAGCCGCTGCTCGAGCGCGACCCGACCGGCGAGATGCAGCGCATCGCCGAATCGCTGATCCCGACCAGTGCGCCGCGCAGCGAGGAGGGCGTGTGGGTTGCCCGAACGGCGCCGCGCGCCTTGCTGCTGCTCATCACGCACGCCGCCGGCGCCGATCTCGACGGCCAGGCCGACGCGGTCGAGCGCGTGCGACTGGCTTTCGCACCGCTGGCCGCGCAGGGGCTGACGCTGCAGCTCAGCGGCGCCCCGGTGTTCGCGGTGCAGAGCCGCGCGCAGATCGAGCACGAGGCGATCCAGCTGGCCCTCGTCGGCAGCCTGGTGATGGGCGGCCTGCTGCTGCTGGCGTTCGCGTCGCTTCCGGCGCTGGCCGTGGCATTGCTGCCGGTGGCGACCGGTATCGTCGCGGGCATCGCGGCGGTGAGTGTCGGCTTCGGCACGGTGCATGGCTTCACGCTGGCGTTCGGCAGCACGCTGATCGGCGAGGCGGTCGACTACGCGATCTACTACCTGATCCAGGCGCGCGGCGCCGCGGCACCCGGCAGTGGCTGGCAGCACTGGCTGAAGGACAACTGGCCCACGGTGCGGCTGGGCCTGCTCACGTCGGTGTGCGGCTTCGCGGCGCTGGCGTTCTCGGGCTTCCCGGGCCTGGCGCAACTCGGCGTGTTCTCGATGGCCGGGCTCACCGGCGCCGCACTGGCGACGCGCTTCGTGCTGCCGGTGCTGGTGCCCGACGGTGCGGCAGGGCGCGGCCTGCGGCAGTCGATGGGCCGCTGGGCCGGGGCGGCGTTGCGGCGGTTGCCGCGGCTGCGTGTGGCCTTCTTCCTGCTGGGCGCCGCGGCCATCGTCCTGCTGGCGACGCGCAGCGAACCGCTGTGGCGCGGCAGCCTCGGTTCGCTGAGCCCGGTGCCTGAGGCGGCACTGGCGCTCGCCGAGCAACTGCGCGCCGACCTCGGCGCCAGCGACGCACGCACGCTGGTCGTGGCCACCGGCGCCGACGAACAGGCCGCATTGCGCGCGGCCGAGGCCGCCGGCGCACGGCTCGACGCGCTCGTGGCGCAAGGCCTGCTGGCCGGCTATGAGTCGCCGGCCCGGCTGCTGCCGAGCGTGGCCACGCAGCGCGCCCGCCAGGCGGCGCTGCCCGAGGCGGCGGAGCTGCGCGAGCGGCTGCTGCAGGCCACCGCCGGCGGCCCGCTGAAATCCGCGCGCCTGGAGCCTTTCATCGCCGAGGTGCAGCAGGGGCGCGACCTGGCACCCGTCGAGCGCGCGGCGCTGAACGGCAACCCGCTGGCTTCGGCGGTCGACGCGTTGATGCTGCCGCGTCGCGACGGCGGCTGGTCGGCGCTGATCGCGCTGCAGCCCGGCCCCACCGAACTGGGCGCCGAGCGCCTGCGCGCGGCCTTGCAGGGGCTGAGTGGCCTCGAGGTGGTCGACATCGGCCTCGAACTGAACAGCCTCTACGGCAGCTACCTCCACGAGGCCTTCCTGCAGGCCCTGCTGGGCGCGCTGGCGGTGGTGCTGCTGCTGGCTCTCTCCCTGCGCTCGCTGCCGCGGCTGTTCGCCGTGTGCCTGCCGCTCGCGCTGGCGGTGCTGCTCACGCTGGCCGGATTGGCGCTGCTGGACGTGGCTCTGGGCATTCTTCACCTGGTCGGTCTGCTGCTGGTGGTGGCGGTGGGCTCGAACTACGCGCTGTTCTTCGACCAGATCCAGAACGCCCCCGCCCGCAACGCGGCCGGAGACCCGGCGCCTGTCAGCGACGACACGCTGGCCTCGCTGCTGCTGGCCAACCTGACCACGGTGGCGTCGTTCGGGCTGATCGCGCTGTCGGACATCCCGGCGCTGTCGGCGATCGGGCGGGTGGTGGCCCCCGGGGCGCTGCTGGCGCTGCTGCTGGCGGCGGCCTGCTCGCGGCCGCTGCGCCTGGAGCGTGCTGCCTGATCGCGGGTCCGGCGCGGCCTTGCAGTCAACGTGCTGTGGGAAAATTGCCGCTTGCAGTAACCCGCCAGCGCCCCGCCACCGCGGCGGCTTTCCCCATGTCCCACGCCTCCTCCTCGAGCGCCGCCTGGCCGATGCCACCGCTGCTGCGCGCCAGCCTCGGCCTGCATGCGGTGGCGGCCGGCGCGGCGATCGCCGTGCCGGGGGCGGCTCCGTGGGCTTTCGGCAGCGTGCTGGCCAACCACGCGGCGCTCACCGCGGCCGGACTGTGGCCGCGCAGCGGGCTGCTCGGCCCCAACGTCACGCGGCTGCCCGACGCCAGCGCCGCGCACGGCGAGATCGCGCTGACCATCGACGACGGCCCGGACCCGGCGGTCACGCCCGCGGTGCTCGACCTGCTGGACCGGCACGGCGCGAAGGCGAGCTTCTTCTGCATCGCGACGCGCGCCGCGGCCCAGCCGGCGCTGACGCGCGAGATCCTGGCGCGCGGCCACTGCGTGCAGAACCACAGCCATGTCCACCGCCACAACTTCGCGATGCTCGGACCGCGCGGCTATGCCGCCGAGCTCGACCGCGCGCAGCAGGTACTGAGCGACATCACCGGCCGCCGCCCGCACTGCTTCCGCGCGCCTGCGGGCTTGCGCAACCCCTTCCTCGACCCGGTGCTGCACCGGCTCGGTCTGCACCTGGTGAGCTGGACGCGGCGCGGCTTCGACACGCGCGAGCGCGCGCCCCAGCGCGTGCTCGAACGCCTGACACGCGGCCTCGCTGCCGGCGACATCCTGCTGCTGCACGATGGCCATGCAGCGAAGACGGCGGCCGGCCAACCGGTGCTGCTGGAGGTGCTGCCGCTGCTGCTGGCCCGGTGCCATGCCGCCGGGCTGCGCTGCGTGACGCTGACGGCCGCGCTGCCGCCGCGCGGGACGGCGAGCGCCCCATGAGCGATGTGAACGACACCACCGCGGCGTCGGCGGCTGGCGCCGGCCGCATGACGCCGCTGGCGGTGACCGCCTACACGCTGGCCAGCGCGCTGGGCGTCGGCCGCGCGGCCACGCTGGCTGCGCTGCGCGCCGGCCGCAGCGGCCTGGCACGCAAGAGCTTCGAGACCGTGGCGCTCGACACCTGGATCGGCGAGGTCGAGGGCGTCGATGCGCAGATGCTGCCGCCTGCGCTGGCCGACTTCGACTGCCGCAACAACCGGCTGGCCTGGCTCGGGCTGCAGGCCGACGGCTTCGCGGCCGGCGTGGCGCGGGCGCGGGCGCGCTTCGGGCCGCGCCGCATCGGCGTGTTCCTCGGCACCAGCACCTCGGGCATCCTGCAGACCGAACTGGCCTACCGCCGCCGCGATCCGGCGACCGGCGCACTGCCGGCTGATTTCCGCTACGCGCAGACGCACAACACCTATTCGGTGGTCGACTTCACCCGCCGCGCGCTCGAGCTGCAAGGGCCGTCCTGCGCCGTGTCGACCGCCTGCTCTTCGAGCGCCAAGGTGTTCGGTCACGCGGCCCGGCTGATCGAGCTGGGCGTGATCGACGCGGCCGTGGTCGGTGGCGTCGACAGCCTCTGCCTCACCACGCTGTATGGCTTCAACTCGCTCGAGCTGCTGTCGAACGACATCTGCCGGCCCTGGGATGCACAGCGCCACGGCCTGTCGCTCGGCGAGGCCGCAGCCTTTGCGCTGCTGGAGCGTGACGCCGACGCTCCGAAGGCCTGGCTGCGCGGCGTCGGCGAGAGCAGCGACGGCTACCACATGAGCAGCCCGCATCCGCAAGGCGCCGGCGCAGCCGAGGCCATGCAGGCGGCGCTCGCGCAGGCCGGCGTGGGGCCGGACGAGATCGATTACCTCAACCTCCACGGCACCGCGACGCCCAACAACGACAGCGCCGAGGACCTGGCCGTGTGCACGGTGTTCGGCGATCGGCTGCCCTGCAGCTCGACCAAGGGCGCGACCGGCCACACGCTGGGTGCGGCGGGCGGCGTCGAGGCGGCGATTTCGATGCTGGCGCTGCAGCATGGCCTGATGCCGGGCGGCCTGAACCGGCGCGTGCCCGACACGGCGCTGCGCAGCCGCTATCTCGATGCCAATGTCGAGTCGCGCCTCGGCCTGGTGGCGAGCAATTCCTTCGGCTTCGGCGGATCCAACGCCTGCCTCGTCTTCGGAGCGGCCGCATGAGCGCAGCCCTGTGCGTAGTTGTGCGAGGCATCGGCCTGCTGGGGCCGGGCCTGACCGACTGGAGCGCGGGCCGGCAGATGCTGCGCGATCCGTCCGCCTGGGTTGTCCAGCCGACCGTGCTGACGGCCCCGGGCCGGCTGCCGCCGGCCGAGCGCCGCCGCGCCGGCGACATCGTCAAGCTGTCGATGGCCGTGGCCGACCAGGCCTGCGCGCAGGCCGGCATCGATACCCAGAGCCTGGCGACGGTGTTCACCGCATCGAGCGGCGACGCCGCCAACTGCCATGCGCTGTGCGAAGCGCTGGCGACGCCGCAGCGCGCGATCTCGCCGACACGCTTTACCAACTCGGTGCACAACGCGGTGGCGGGCTACTGGCACATCGCCACCACCAGCCGCGCGCCTTCGACCAGCCTCTGCGCGCACGACGGCAGCTTCGGTGCCGGCCTGCTGGAGGCGATGGCGCAGTGCATGAGCGCCCGCCGGCCGGTGCTGCTGGTGGCCGGCGATGCGCCTTACCCGGAGCCGCTGCATGGCGTGCGGCCCCTGTCGGGCGCCTTCGGCGTGGCCTTGCTGCTCGATGTCGATCCGGGCGACGCGCCGCTGCCGATGCTGACGCTGCGCAGCAGCGAGGCCGATGCACCGGCGAGCGACTGCGGCGATGCCGCACTCGATGCGCTGCGCCTCGGCGTGCCGGCCGCCCGCAGCCTGCCGCTGCTGCGCGCGCTGGCCGGCGGTGCGCCGGCCTCGCTGCGCATCGAGGGACTGGAGGGCTTCACGGTCGAGGTCCGGCCCCATGCCTGAGGCCTTCCCGGCTGCCGCGCCGGCCATGATGGACCGTGCCGGCATCGCGCTGCGCATCCCGCACCAGGGCCGCATGTGCCTGCTCGACCGGCTCGTGTCCTGGTCGCCGGAGCACATCCACTGCGTCGCCGTGAACCATCGTGAGCCCGACCATCCCCTGCGCAGCGCCAGCGGTCTGCTGTCGCCGTGTGCGATCGAGTACGCCGCACAGGCTATGGCGCTGCACGGCGCGCTGCTCGCTCCGCCCGGGGCCGGGCCGCGGCCCGGCTACCTGGCGAGCGTGCGCAACGTGCGGCTGGCAGTCGCGCGGCTCGACGGCGTGGCCGGGCCGCTGCAGGTGCGCGCCGAGCGCCTGGCCGGCGAGGCCAGGCAGGTGATGTACCGCTTCGAAGTCAGCGACGAGCACGGCCGCTTGCTGGTCGACGGGCGCGCGACCGTGGTGCTCGACACGCCGCTCGCGAGGGCGCCCGCCGCGCGCGACCAGCCGTCACCGGAGATCGAGCCATGAGCCTGGACCACAAGCGTGCCCTCGTCACCGGCGCCAGTGGCGCGCTCGGTGCCGCGATCGCCCGTCGGCTGGCGCGCGATGGCGCGTCGCTGCTGCTGCACGCCAACGCGCGGCCGCAGGCGGTGGAGCAACTGGCCGAGGCGATCCGTGGCGACGGTGGCCAGGCCGAGTGCTGCGTGTTCGACCTGACCGACGCTGATGCCTCGCGCACGGCCTGCGAGCGCCTGCTCGAGGGCGGACCGGTGCAGGTGATCGTCAACAACGCCGGCGTGCACGACGACGCGGTGTTCCCCGGCATGCGCGCCGAGCAGTGGCACCGCGTGATCGATGTGTCGCTGCACGGCTTCTTCCACGTGACCCAGCCGCTGCTGCTGCCGATGCTGCGCACCCGGTGGGGCCGGGTGATCAACATCTCCTCGGTCGCGGCACTGGCCGGCAACCGCGGCCAGGTGAACTACGCGGCGGCCAAGGGCGCGCTCAACAGCGCGACAAAGGCTCTGTCTCTGGAGGTCGCGAGCCGGGGCGTCACCGTCAATGCCATCGCGCCGGGCATCATCGCCTCACCGATGGCCGATGCCGCCTTCGATGCCGCGACCATCGCGCAGCTGGTGCCGTGCAAGCGCGCCGGCACGCCCGAGGAAGTGGCCGATCTGGCGGGCTTCCTCGCCAGCCCCGCGGCGGGCTACATCACCGGACAGATCATCTCGATCAACGGCGGCATGCTGTGAGCCCCGGTGCATCGGGCGTCCACGCCACCGAACAGCTGCTGTTCTTCACGCTGCTGCAGCTGGCCATCATCGTGCTGGCGGCACGAGCCGGCGGCGCGCTGGCGCGGCGCGTCGGCCAGGCGCTGGTTGTGGGGGAGATCGTGGTCGGCATCCTGCTCGGGCCCTCGCTGTTCGGCCTGCTGGCGCCCGGCCTGTTCGACCTCGTGTTCCGCTCGACACCGCCGCAGCCACTGAACATCCTGTCGCAGATCGGTCTGCTGCTGCTGATGTTCCAGATCGGCCTGGAGTTCGATTTCGCGCACCTGCGTGAGCGGCGCAACCGGCGCGCGGTGCTCGCGGTGTCGGTCGCCGGGCTGGTGGCGCCGTTCGCGCTGGGCCTGCTGTTCGCGGCCCTGGTGCCGGCCGCGCTGGTGCCCACGCCCAACCGATTGAGCTTCGCGCTGTTCATCGCGACGGCGTTCTCGATCACGGCGATGCCGGTGCTCGGGCGCATCATGATGGAGTTCGAGCTGACGCGACGGCCGGTCGGCGTGATCGCCATCAGCGCCGCAGCGGTCAGCGACGTGTTCGGCTGGCTGCTGCTGGCGATCGTCACCGCGCTCAGCACCTCGGGGCTGGTGCCCTGGAGCTTCGGGCTGCACGCGCTCGGCGTGCTGCTGTTCGGCGTGGTGTGCTGGTGGGGTGTGCGCCCGCTGCTGAGGCGCTTCGTGCGCGCCCAGTTGGCTCAGGCCGGCGAGCGCGAGCTGCCGGCCACGCTGATGGGTGGCGTGATCGCGGCGGTGTTCGTGGCCGGCATGACGACCTACCAGCTCGGCATCTTCGCGGTGTTCGGCGGCTTCATGATCGGTGTGCTGCTGCACCAGGAGCGCCGCTTCGTGCAGGCCTGGAACGACAAGGTCGGCAGCTTCGTCAACGTGTTCTTCCTGCCGATCTTCTTCACCTACACCGGCCTGCGCACCGATGTCGGCTCGCTGGGAACGGCCTCGGACTGGGGCTGGTGCGCGCTGCTGATCGGGCTGGCCACCTTGGGAAAGCTGGGCGGCTGCTGGCTGGCGGCGCGCCGTGCCGGTCAGTCGCCCGCGGAGGCTCGCATCATCGGCGTGCTGATGAACACGCGCGGGCTGATGGAATTGATCGTCATCAACGTCGGCTACGACCTCGGCGTGATCGGCCGCGAGCTGTTCACGATGCTGGTGCTGATGGCCCTCTTCAGCACCGTGATCACCACCCCGCTGCTGCGCCGCTGGGTGCCGCTGGCCGGGGTGCTGCCGGAGCGAGTGGCGCCTGCTTGAGGGCATTGTTTGTAGTGCGAACGGGTGCGGGCGCCGCGCCGGTCCACTGTGTTGCGCTCGTGTCCCCCGCGGTTCGCCCTGCGGGCCGACCGCTCCTCCTCTACCTCGCTCCACACAGCGGCCCGCCACGGCGCGTCGATACATCGCGGACCGCGGGGACTTGAAGACCTTCGCTTGCCACGGTGGTGCGTGCGACCAGGGCGTCGGGTGAATGGCGAAGAGAGGTAAAGGAGGAGGGGTCGGCCGCAAGGCCGGCGCCGGGGGAGTGAGGCCGCGCGGGGGCGCCGGAAGGCGACTCCCGGCTGCCGAACGCCCAGACGCGATACAAGCGGCTGGGCACGAACGCAGCCGTTCACCCGATGGCCTGGTCAGCAGCGGACGATCGGGCTCAAGCCTGGAATGGCGGCAACCGCCGCAGACGGCGCCACAGCAGCACCGGCAGCCGCAGCAGGAACTCCAGCATCAGCCGCGTGTGCATCCAGGTGAGCAGCAGGTTGTCGCGGCCGTAGCGGAAGTGCGAGACGCCGCCTTCCTCCGGGCGAAGGTATTTCACCGGTGCGTCTCGGTTGATCGGCTTGATGCCGCGCCAGGCGAGCCGCACCACCGCTTCGGTGTCGAAATCGAAGCGGCGCATCCAGGGCTGGCGCGCCATCACCGCGGCCAGCGCGGCGATCGGGTAGACGCGAAATCCATACAGCGAGTCGGCCACGCCGGCGCCCAGCGTCTCGAGGTCGGTCCAGGCGTTGGAGACGCGCCGTCCGCGCACCCGCAGCAACGGTGCGCTGGCGTCGAACACCGGGCGGCCGAGGATCATCGTGTCGGGCCGGGCGAGCGAGGCGTGCATGAACTCCGGAATCAGAGCGGCCGGGTGCTGGCCATCGGCATCCATCGTCAGCGCGTGCGTGTAGCCGGCTGCCTGCGCAGCAAGCAGGCCGTGCAGCACCGCGGCGCCCTTGCCCTGGTTGCGCGGCAGCACCAGCACGCGCAGCCCCGCATCGCCGACGGCCAGGCGCTGCACGTCGGCCGTGCTGCCGTCGGTGCTGCCGTCGATCACCACCCACACGGGGTTCCACTCGGCGCGGGCCTCGCGCACCGTGTCGCAGAGCCTGGCCCCGGTGTCGAAGCTGGGGATCAGCACCAGGTGCGTGGTCGACGGCGTCATGCGGCGGGGCCCGGCGGCTTCACGCCGGCAGCGAAATAGGCTTCGAGCTGTGCGAGCAGCGCATCGGTATCGTCCTGCGGCGCGAAGCGCTCGCCCAGCCGCACCGAGAAGCGGATCGGCAGCGGCGGCAGCTTCCAGATCGGCCAGCCCTTGCCGAGGTAGGGCGACTCGGTGTCGATGAAGACCGTCTGGATCGGCGCCCTGGCCAGCTTGGCGATCAACGTCACGCCGGGCCGGAACGCGTTGATCGGATGGCGCGTGGTGCGCGTGCCCTCGGGAAAAAGCACCAGCTGGCCGCCGTGCTGCAGGTCCTGCACCGCGAGGCGGATCATGCCGCGCGGCGAGTCGTTGCGGATGTAGCGCGCCAGCCGCGCGCCGGCGCCGAGGAAGGGGTTGTGCATCAGCCCGGCCTTCATGATGCAGGCGCTCTTGGGCAGGCGGGCCACCAGCATCAGCGCATCGAGCAGGCTGGGATGGTTGGCGACGAGGATCAGCCGCGGCTCGTCCTTGAACGCATCGAGCGCGTTCGCGTCGAGCTTGATCATGCCGCTGGCCGAAGCCAGCAGCCAGTAGAGACGGTAGCCGTAGGCGATGCCGGCGCGGCCGACGACCAGGCCGCGATCGCGCGGCAGCAGCGGGTAGAGCAGCAGCGCGGTCAGGTTCCAGATCGTCGACATCACGCCGAGCAGCAGCAGCAGCGCGAGCAGTGCCAGGCTCAACGGAAGGGCGAACAGGCGCTTCATCGGTCGGAGGATACGGTCTCGGACGAGGTCGCGAAGACCCAGCTGAACGCGATGCCGAACGAGAGGTTGTCGCGCTGGCGCACCAGCGGGCTGTCGGCGAAGCGCGCACCGTGCAGTGTGTCGTAACGGACGAACAGGCCGGCCCAGGTGCGCTCGAAACGCCGCGACAGCGTCGCGGTGGCCTGGGCCCCGGCGTAGCCGCCGCGGCTGCGGTAGGCCGGTCGATCGGCGGTGGCATCGGCCGCCGGTACGTCGTAGAAATAGGCGTTGAAGCGGCGGCTGCCGAACAGCGGACCGCTCATCAGGCCGAGGTTCCAGCCGGAGCCGCCGGCGTTCTCGACATCCAGGCTGAGATTCGGCGTGGCGGTCCAGCCGATCCCGCGCACGTGCGACTCCAGCGTCAGCGCCGCGCGCAGGGGCGCTCGCAGTTGCAACGTCCAGCCGGTGCCGCGGGCGGCGGTCCAGTTCAGGTTGGGGCCGAGCTCGAGCGTCGGCGCGAGATCGCTCATGCCCTGACGTGCGTCGTTGTCCTCGCTGCGCGTCGGCGCGGTGGCGGCGAGGCTCAGATCGAAGTCGAGCCGGTCCGACTCGAACAGCACGGCACGCGCGCCGTCGCGGTCGGCCTTGAAGATCTTGCCGCGGTACACGACGTAGGGCAGCGGCAGCAGCCAGTCGTGCGACTGGTCGGCGCCACGGTAGTGCGGCAGGCGCAGGCCCGCCGCACCGAGCCCCAGCTCCCACAGCGGTCTTTGCACCTCGGCCGCGACCGGCGGCGAGGCGGTCCAGGCCAGCAGCGAGGCGATGCAGGCGTTCCCGGCCAGCCGCCTCACGCGCGTACCTCGCCGGGCGCGAAGGCGTGGGCTTCGATCTCGACCAGCAGTTCGCGACGGCAGACGTCGCCCTGCAGCAGCACGGCATCCCGCAGTGCCACGGCGTCGTTGCCGAGCGCGTCGCCGAGCAGCGACAGCACCTGCGGGGCGTCGCTTGCGTGGCGCACGTACACGGTCAGCGAGAGCTGATCGAGCTCGAAGCGCGCGGTGCTGCGCTGGCGTGCGGCGCCGAGCACCGCTTCCAGATTCGTCAGCGTCTCGCGCGTTTGTGCGGCCACGTCGCCGGCGTGCAAGCTGGCGTGGCCGACGATGCTGGCCGTGCCGGAGATCAGCAGCGCCACCTGGCCCGCGCCGGCGTCGAACACCGCCGCGCGCGAGAAGCTCGGGCTGCGCGGGCCGTATTCGCTCGGGTAGTGATAGGCCGACACCTGCCGCGGGTTCTCGACCTGCAGCGGCCGCGTACTCCCGGCCAGGAAGTGCACGCAGAACGGGCCGCCTTGCGTGCCCAGCGCGCAGGCCGCTGGAGCGCCCTCGAAGGCGGGGCGCTGCGCGTCGAAGAAGGCCTGCTGGCGCCCCAGGTTGAACTGGCGGTAGCGCTCGAGTCCGCCGCCGTCGCCGTTGATGTCGGGCAGATAGTTCCACAGCCGCAGCAGGTGGTCGCAGCCGGTCTGGGCCAGTGTGGCGAACACGTCCTGGTAGGCGCGCTGCGCGAGCGCCTGCATGCTGCCGTCGGCCTGGAGGGTTTCGTCGAGCTGCAGCGAGCCGAACAGCCAGTGGCCGTCATGTTGCCAGTGGACGCTGCCGCACCGTCCGGCGCCGACCTGCAGTGTGGAGCTGCACCAGGCGTCGACGCGCGGGCCGGCGGCGGCCAGGGGTTGGCCGGCTACCGTGGCCAGGCCGGGTGCGGGGGACATGCCGTAGCCGAGTGCACCCAGCGGCGGCGTCGCGCCGGCGACGAGCGCCGACCACTGCGATGGTGTGAGGCGTTGGACGCTCAGGTGGGGCGGAGGATGGGCAGCCGGCACCGTCACTGCGCCTCGAGGATGTTCTCGCCGCGCAGCGGACCCATGTCCTGGATGTTGCGGCGATGCCGCCGCCAGCCGCCGATGGTGCGGCGCAGGCTGCGCAGGGAAATGAGGTAGTAGATGCCCTTCATGGCCCACAGCGAGGGCCAGATCGGCGTCTTGCCGTAGATGTCGCCGGCCAGCAGCGACAGCAGCGCTTCCTTCACTCGCAGCGGGTTGGCCGGGTACATGAACATCTCGCGGATGGTCGGGTTGGTGACGCGGAAGATGAACCACGAGTACTCGCGCGGCCCCTTGCGCATCGTCGCCTCGAAACGCTTGCGGGCGGCCACGGCCTCGGCGGGGCGGTCCAGGCAGCTGGCTACCACGTCGGCGCCGTCGAAGGCGCTGTGCATCGCGAGGTAGACGCCCGACGAGAACATCGGGTCGATGAAGGTGAAGGCATCGCCGAGCAGCAGGTAGCGCTCGCCGCTGCAGTGGGTGGCGCAGTACGAGAAGTTGCCGGTCGCGTGCACGTCGCCGCCCACCAGCGTGGCGTCCTTCAGGCGGTCGGCCAGCTCGGGGCACAACGCGATGGTGTCGTCGAAGAACTCCTTCAGCGGCTTGTCGCGCTGCTTCAGGTAGTAGGGCCAGCACACCGCACCGACGCTGGTGCTGCCGTCGGCCAGCGGGATGAACCAGAACCAGCCGTGGGCGAACCACATGATGCTGATGTTGCCCTCCTTCACGCCCGGCAACCGGCGCGCACCGGTGTAGTGGCCGAACAGCGCGGAGCTGTTGTGCGCCGGGTTCTTTTCCTTGCAGCGCAGCTTGTTCGCGATGAAGGTGTCGCGCCCCGACGCGTCGACCACGAAGCGGGCCCGCCAACTGCGCCGCGCGCCGTCGTCCAGCGTGGTCTGCACGGTGGCGCCTTCGGCGTCGAAGCTCACGTCGCGCACGCGGCAGCCCTCCAGGGTCTTGGCGCCGGACGCCGCGGCGTGGCGGAACAGCAGTTCGTCCAGCTCGGAGCGGCGCACCTGCCAGGCATAGGGCTGGCGCTTGTCCCACTGGTCGGCGAACTCGAGGTAGCTGCGGTGCTGGTGCTCGGGCGACACGAACTCGATGCCCCACTTGGGCATGCCGATCTTCTCGACCTGGTCGCGCACGCCGAGCCGGTCGAACAGCGCGACGTTGGCGGGCAGCAGCGATTCGCCGATGTGGAAGCGCGGGTGGTGGGCCTTCTCCAGCAGCACGACGTCACGGCCCTGTTTCGCCAGCAGGGCCGCGACGGTGGAGCCGGCCGGGCCGCCGCCGATGACGAGCACGTCGCAGAAGGACGACGGTGTGTCGGAGGAAGATGCAGCGGAGTTCATGGGTTCAGTTGCGGGCCGGCTTGACGGCCGTGTACTCGGAGAAGATGCCGAGCTCGACATGGCGCTGCACCTGTTCGAAGCCCGCGGCCCGCAACGCCTCCATCACCGATTCCGGCGAGATGCAGGCCTCGATGGTGTCCCAGTAGTAGCGCCACAGCTCGGCGGTGTCGCTGCGGCGCCCGACCGCGCGTGCGATCAGCGGCACCACCGCACGCATGTAGCCGCGCAGCAGCGTGGTCGGCAGGCGCCCGACGGGGCGCGTGATCTCGAGCAGCAGCAGCCGCCCGCCGGGCCGCAGGGCGCGGTGGAACTCGGAGAAGGCCGCCGACACGTCGGCGATGTGCCGCAGCGCGTAGCCGAGGCTGAGGAAATCGGCGCTGGCATCGTCGCAGGGCAGGGCCTCCGCGCGGCCCTGCCGCAGCTCGACGCCGGGCAGATGCACCTCGCCCATCATGCCGGGGCTGGGATCGACGCCGACCAGGCGGCCGCCCGGTCCGATCAGGCGCAGCGCCTCGCGCGCGACCATGCCGGTCCCGATGCCGACGTCGAGCACCTGCGCGCCGGTGGTGAGCCCGGCCCGCTCCAGCGCCCGCCGGCGGTACCAGGGGCCGGAGCCCAGGGCCAGGATGCGCTCGATGCGCTCGTAGTCCGGCGCGGTGTCGTCGAAAATGCGGCGCAGGAAGCGCTGGTGATCGGCTTCGTCTCCGTAGTAGGCGCTGAGCGGCGCATGCGGGGCCAGGGCCTCGCGGGGCGGAGGGGTGGAGGGCGGGCCGGATTGCATCGAACGATTATGGCAAGCCGCTGCAGAAGCCCCTTCCGCATGACCGAGCGTGGGCAGGGGGCCGGCGGGGCGGCGACACTCCGGGTCGGCCGATCGTCGGCCGTCATGGCCGCGGTGGCTTCACGCAAGTTCACAGTCCTTCACGCCGGGCTCAAGTGCGCGTGGCAACTTTCGCCTTTGCCCGAGATCGCAGTGACATGAAAAGAACGATGCTGTTGGGGGGTGCCGTGGTGCTGGTCGCCGCAGGGGCCGCCCTCGCTTGGACGCTGACGCAGCGCCCGCCGGCCTCCGCCCCGCGCGCCGCGGCCGCAGCGGCCGGCGCCGCCGTCACGGTGACCACGGTACCGGCACGCCGCGAGGATTTCGCTCTGGAACTGGGGGCGACCGGCACCGTCAGCGCCCTGAACCGTGTGGAGATCCACCCGCAGATCAGCGCCGCGATCGATCGGGTGCACATCCGCGAGGGGCAGTCGGTCCGCACCGGCGACCTGCTGTTCACGCTCGACAGCCGGGCCGCCCAGGTGCGCGTGGCCCAGGCGCAGGCGCAGTTGCAGCGCGATCTGGCAACGCTGGCCGATGCCGAGCGGCAACTGGCTCGCAGCCGCGACCTGCTGCGGCAGAACTTCGTCTCGCAGAGCGCTGTCGACACCAATCTCAGCCAGGTCGAGGCGCAGCAGGCCGTGGTGGCGGCCGACCGCGCGGCGATCCAGGCGGCGCGCGTGGACCTCGGCTATGCGCGCATCGTGGCACCGAGCCCGGGCCGTGTGGGCGCGATCGCGGTCTATGCCGGCAGCTACGTGACGCCGGCCTCGCCGGCCCTGGTGACCATCACCCAGCTCGACCCGATCGCGGTCAGCTTCCCGGTGCCGCAGCGGCACATCGGCGCGCTGCTGGCCAGCCTGAAGTCAGGCACCGGCCGTGTCACTGCGCAGTTGCCGGACGCGCAGGCGCCGCTCACCGGCACGCTGCAGTTCGTCGACAGCGCGGTCGACGCGAATTCGGGCACCGTGCAGGTCAAGGCGCAGTTCGCCAACCCGCAGCAGCAGCTGTGGCCCGGTGCCTACGCCGACGTGAAGCTTGCGGTCGGCAGCCTGCCGGGCGCGATCCTGGTGCCGCAGGCCGCGATCATCCAGGGCGCCAAGACCAAGTCGGTCTACGTGGTCGGCGCGGACGGCAAGGCGCAGCTCCGTGAGGTGGAGGTCATCGCCTCGGCCGGCGACGTGGCGGCCGTCGGCGGCGTGCAGGCGGGCGAGCGCATCATCGTCGACGGCAAGCAGAACCTGCGGCCCGGCGCGGCGGTGGTCGAGCAGGCCGTCCCGGCAGCCGGCGCGGCGAGCCGGCCGGCGCGTCGCGTGGCCGCCGCCTCGGAGCCGCGGCCATGAACCTTTCGGAGTTGTTCATCCGCCGTCCGGTGATGACGGTGCTGTTGAACCTCGCGATGGTGGTGGCCGGCGTCATCGCCTACCGGCAGATCCCGATCGCCGCGCTGCCGAGCTACAACACGCCGGTCATCAACGTCACCGCGTCGCTGCCCGGCGCCAGCCCGGAGACCATGGCCACTTCGGTGGCCTTGCAGCTCGAGAAGCAGTTCTCGACTATCCCTTCGCTCAGCATCATCAGCTCGAGCAGCACGCTGGGCAATACCTCGCTGACGCTCGAATTCGACGAGGGCCGCGACATCGACGCGGCCGCGGTCGACGTGCAGGCGGCATTGCTGCGGGCCGAGCGCACGCTGCCGCAGGACATGACGGCGCCGCCGTCCTACCGCAAGGTGAACCCGGCCGACGCGCCGGTGCTGCTGATGGCGATGACCTCGCCATCGATGAACCTTTCGGACCTGAACGACTACGCCGAGCACCTGATCTCGCCCGCGCTGTCCACGCTGCCCGGCGTAGCGCAGGTGAACATCTTCGGGCAGCGACGCTTTGCGGTGCGCGTGCGGGTGCTGCCGCAGGCGCTGGCCGCGCGCGACATCGCGATCGAGGAGCTCAGTGCGGCGCTCGCCACCGCCAATGCCAACACGCCGGTCGGCACGCTCGAGGGCGACCGCCAGACGCTGACGGTGCAGGCCAACCGGCAGCTGCGCAACGCGGCCGAGTTCTCCGACCTGATCGTCAGCAGCAAGAACGGCAACACCGTGCGGCTGCGCGACGTGGCGGCGGTCGAGGACAGCTACGAGAGCGTCAAGACCTCGGCCAACTTCAATGGCGAGGCGTCGATCACGCTGGCCGTGCAGCGCCAGCCAGACGCCAACACCGTGGCCGTGGTGGATGCGGTCAAGGCGGCGCTGCCGGGCTTTAGCGCGCAGCTGCCGCAGTCGATCCGGCTGAGCCTGCTGAACGACCGCTCCACCTCGATCCGCGAGGCGCTGCATGACGTGAACCTCACGCTGCTCGGCACCATCGTGCTGGTGGTGCTGGTGATCTTCCTGTTCCTGCGCCGCGCGGTCGCGACGGTGATCCCGACGCTGTCGCTGCCGGTGTCGCTGATCGGCGCGGTGGCGCTGCTGTGGGCCGGCGGCTACAGCCTCGACAACATCTCGCTGCTGGGGCTGACGCTGGCCGTGGGCCTGGTGGTGGACGACGCGATCGTGATGCTCGAGAACATCATGCACCACGTCGAGCGGGGCATGGACCCGTTCGAGGCGGCGCTCAAAGGCTCGCGCGAGGTCGGCTTCACCATCATCTCGATCTCGACCTCGCTGGTCGCGGTGTTCATCCCGATCTTCTTCATGCCCGGCGTGATCGGCCTGCTGTTCCACGAGTTCGCGGTGATCGTCTCGCTGGCCATCCTGGTGTCGGCGTTCGTCTCGCTGACCCTGGTGCCGATGCTGGCGGGCCGCTACCTGAAGCCCGAGGCCACGCAGCGCCCGCCGGGCGCGCTGGTGCGCGGCTTCGAGCGCGGCTTCGAGGCCACGACACGCTGGTACACGCGCTCGCTCGACCTGGCGCTGCGGCACCGCCGCCTGGTGCTGGGGGTGGGCGTACTGACCTTCGCGCTGACCGCGCTGATGTTCGTCACCATCCCGAAGGGCTTCTTCCCCGAGGAAGACATCGGCCAGATCCGCGCGTCGACCGAAGCCTCCGAGGACACATCTTTCGCGGCGATGGTGAAGCTGCAGGACCAGGCGGTGCAGGTGATGCTGGCCGATCCCAACGTGTTGAGCGTCAACTCGGTCAACGGCGGCAGCGGCACGCAGAACACCGGCCGCATGTTCATCAACCTGAAGCCGCGCAGCGAGCGCCCGCCGATGAAGCAGGTGGTCGAGGGACTGCGCAAGCAACTGAGCCAGGTGGCCGGCATCACCGTCTACCTGCAGCCGGTGCAGAACCTGCAGCTCGGCGGGCGCCAGAGCAAGAGCCGCTACCAGTACATCCTGCAGAGCGTGAAGGCCGACGAGCTGAACGACTGGGCGGCCAAGCTGCAGGAGAAGCTGCGCGCCGACCCGCGCTTCCGCGACGTGACCTCCGATTCGCAGCTCAAGGGCCTGCAGGCCTCGCTGAAGATCGACCGCGACAAGGCCAACACCCTGGGCGTTTCGGTCGACTCGATCCGCAACGCGCTGTTCAGCGCCTTCGGCGAGCGCCAGGTCGCCACCATCTACACCACCGCCGACAGCTACCAGGTGATCATGGAGGTGGCACCCGACGCCAAGCGAGACGAGAGCGCCTTCGACGGCATCTACCTGCGCAGCAGCAACGGGGCCCTGGTGCCACTGAACAGCTTCGCGACGGTGGAGCGCACGCTGGGGCCGACCTCGGTCAACCACGTCGGGCAGCTGCAGGCGGTGACGGTGTCGTTCAACCTCGCGCCGGGCGTGCCGCTCGGCGCTGCGACGAAGCAGCTCGAAGCCTATGGCCAGGAGATCCGCCTGCCGGCGTCGGTGATCACCAGCTACGGCGGCGATGCGGCGGTGTTCAAGACCTCGCAGGGCAGCCAGGCGATCCTCATCGTCGCAGCGCTGCTGGTGATCTACGTGCTGCTGGGTGTGCTGTACGAGAGCTACATCCACCCGCTGACCATCCTGGCCGGCCTGCCTTCGGCCGCGGTCGGGGCCTTGCTGATGCTCGAACTCTTCGGGCAGGACCTGACGTTGATCGCGACCATCGGCATCCTGCTGCTGATCGGCATCGTGAAGAAGAACGCGATCATGATGATCGACTTCGCGCTCGATGCGCAGCGCAACCAGGGCATGGCGCCCGAGGCGGCGATCCGCGAGGCCTGCGTGCGGCGCTTCCGGCCGATCACGATGACCACGCTGGCCGCGCTGATGGGCGCGGTGCCGATCGCACTGGGCATCGGTGCCGGTGCCGAGCTGCGGCAGCCGCTGGGCCTGGCGGTGGTCGGCGGCCTGCTGTTCTCTCAGGCGATCACGCTCTACCTGACGCCGGTGATCTACCTCTACCTCGACCGCTACAGCGGCCGCGGACCGATCCAGACGCCGGAAGCCGTGGAGGCTCGCTGAGGAGTACGGGGCGTCGGGTCTGGCTCAGCGCCGCTTGCTGCCGCCGAGCAGGCTGCCGAGCACGCCGCGGATGATCTCGCGGCCCACCGTGGTGCCCATGGTGCGCACGGCCGACTTGGCCATCGACTCGGCCAAGCCTTCGCGCTTGCCGCCGCGCGGACCGGTCGAACCGAACAGGATGTCGCCCAGGCCGCCGAGCATGCCGCCGCCGTCTTGCGCCGGCGCAGCGCCGTCGGCACTCCGGTTCGCCTTCAGCTGGTCGGCCGCGTCCGCGGTCGCGGCACCGCGGCCCTTGAGCTTTTCGTAGGCGGACTCGCGGTCGACGGTCTTCTCGTAGACGCCGGCCACCAGCGAGCCGGCGATCAGCGCCTTGCGCTGCTCGGGTGTGATGGGGCCGATCTGGCTGCCTGGCGGGATCACGTACACACGCTGCGTGATGCCGGGGCGACCCTTCTCGTCGAGCAAGCTGACGAGGGCCTCGCCGACCGCGAGTTCGGTGATCGCGGTGGCGATGTCGAGGCCGGGGTTGGCGCGCATCGTCTCGGCGGCCGACTTGACGGCCTTCTGGTCGCGCGGCGTGAAGGCGCGCAGCGCATGCTGCACGCGGTTGCCCAGCTGGCCGAGCACGCTGTCGGGCACGTCGAGCGGGTTCTGGGTCACGAAGTAGACGCCGACGCCCTTGGAGCGTACCAACCGCACCACCAGCTCGATACGCTCGACCAGGGCCTTGGGCGCGTCGGTGAACAGCAGGTGGGCCTCGTCGAAGAAGAACACAAGCTTGGGCTTCTCGAGGTCGCCTACCTCGGGCAGCAGCTCGAACAGCTCGCTGAGCATCCACAGCAGGAAGGTCGCGTAGAGCCGCGGCGAGGTCATCAGCTTGTCGGCGGCCAGGATGTTGATCACGCCCTTGCCGTCGGCGGTCTGCATGAAGTCGCCGATGTCGAGCATCGGCTCGCCGAAGAAGCTGTCGCCGCCTTGCTCCTCGATCTGCATCAGGCCGCGCTGGATCGCGCCCACGCTGGCGGCGCTGATGTTGCCGTACTCGGTCTGGAACGCCTTGGCGTTGTCGCCCACGTGCTGCAGCATCGCGCGCAGATCCCGCAGGTCGAGCAGCAGCATGCCGTTGTCGTCGGCGATCTTGAACACCAGCGACAGCACGCCCTGCTGGGTCTCGTTGAGCGCGAGCATGCGGCCCAGCAGCAGCGGCCCCATGTCGGACACGGTGGCGCGCACCGGGTGCCCCTGGGCGCCGAACACGTCCCACAGGGTGGCCGGGCAGGCGAGCGGTGCCGGCAGGTCCAGGCCGCGGTCCTTCAGCACCTTGGCGAGCTTGTCGTTCACGCTGCCGGCCTGGGCGATGCCGGTCAGGTCACCCTTCACGTCGGCCAGGAAGACCGGCACGCCGATCCTCGAGAACTGCTCGGCCAGGGCCTGCAGCGTGATGGTCTTGCCGGTGCCAGTGGCGCCGGTGATCAGGCCGTGGCGGTTGGCCAGGGCGGGCAGCAACGCGCATTCGATCTCGCCGTGCTTGGCGATCAGCAGGGGTTCGGCCATGGGGTCCTCGGCAGGGGGGCGGGCGAAGACGCGGAGGCGTCCACTAAAATCATTGCAATCCTAAGCTTTCCGAAACGAGAACAACATGGCCGGCCATTCCAAATGGGCCAACATCCAGCACCGCAAGGGTCGCCAGGATGAGAAGCGCGGCAAGATCTGGACCCGCATCATTCGAGAGATCGTCGTGGCGGCCCGTGCCGGCGGCGGCGACACCACGATGAACCCGCGGCTGCGCCTCGCGATCGAGAAGGCCAAGGCCGCCAACATGCCGGCCGACCGCATCAAGTACAACGTCGACAAGGCCACCGGCAACCAGGAAGGCGTCAGCTACGAGGAGATCCGCTACGAGGGCTACGGCATCGGCGGCGCGGCGATCATCATCGACACGATGACCGACAACCGGGTGCGCACGGTGGCGGAGGTGCGGCACGCCTTCAGCAAGTACGGCGGCAATCTGGGCACCGACGGCTCGGTGAGCTTCCAGTTCAAGCACTGCGGGCAGTTCGTGTTCGCGCCGGGCAGCAGCGAGGACAGGATCATGGAGGTGGCGCTCGACGCCGGCGCCGAGGACGTGGTCACTGCCGAGGACGGTGCCATCGAGGTGCTGTGCGCGCCGCCCGACTTCGAGGCGGTGCAGGAGGCGCTGAAGGCGGCCGGGCAGGTGCCTGAACTGGCCGAGGTGACGATGCGCGCCGAGAACACCGTGGCGCTGGCCGGCGAGGACGCGCAGCGCATGCAGAAGCTGCTCGACGTGCTGGAAGACCTGGACGACACGCAGGCCGTGTTCCACAACGCCGAACTGGACGAGTGAGCAGAACGACATGAAGGTTCTCGTCATTGGCGGCGGCGGCCGCGAGCACGCGCTGGCCTGGAAGCTGGCGCAGTCGCCCAAGGTGCAGATGGTCTACGTGGCGCCGGGCAACGGTGGCACGGCGCTCGATGTGCGCCTGAAGAACGTCGCGATCACGGAGGTGGACGCGCTGGCCGACTTCGCGCAGGCCGAGAAGATCGGCCTCACCGTGGTCGGCCCGGAGGCGCCGCTCGCGGCCGGCGTGGTCGACGTGTTCCGTGCCCGCGGCCTGCGGGTGTTCGGCCCGACCCAGGCGGCCGCGCAACTGGAGAGTTCGAAGGCCTTCTCGAAGGACTTCATGAAGCGTCACGGCATCCCGACCGCCGCCTACGAGACCTTCTCGGACGCGGTGGCGGCGCACGCCTATGTCGACCGCGTCGGCGCGCCGATCGTCGTCAAGGCCGACGGCCTGGCCGCGGGCAAGGGTGTGGTCGTCGCGACGACGCTCGATGAGGCCCACCAGGCGGTCGACTGGATGCTGGCCGGCAACAGCGGCGACAACAAGCTCGGCGTCACGCACAACGCCGGGGGCGCGCGCGTCGTGATCGAGGAATTCCTGGCCGGAGAGGAAGCCAGCTTCATCGTGCTGGCCGACGGCAGGCACGTGCTGCCGCTCGCCACCAGCCAGGACCACAAACGGCTGAAGGACGGCGACGCCGGCCCGAACACCGGCGGCATGGGCGCCTACTCGCCGGCGCCGGTGGTCACGCCCAACATCCACGCCAAGGTCATGCACGAGATCATCCAGCCCACGCTCGACGGCATGGCGCGTGATGGCATTCCCTATACCGGCTTCCTCTACGCCGGGCTGATGATCGACGCCCACGGCAACCCGAAGACGCTGGAATTCAACTGCCGCATGGGCGACCCGGAAACCCAGCCGATCATGATGCGCCTCAAGAGCGACCTGCTGGAGGTCATGACGCATGCGGCCGACGGCACGCTCGACCAGGTCGAGCTGCAGTGGGACCGCCGCTTCGCGCTCGGCGTGGTGATGGCCGCGCACGGCTATCCCGAGCAGCCGCGCAAGGCCGACGTGATCACCGGCCTGCCGCCCGAGGCCGCGGATGCGGTGGTGTTCCACGCCGGCACCGGCAAGCTGGGCAAGGACATCGTCACGAGCGGTGGGCGCGTGCTGTGCGTCACCGCGCTGGGCGACTCGGCCAAGGTGGCCCAGGCGCGTGCCTACGACGCGCTGTCGGGCATTTCCTTCGACGGCATGCAGTTCCGCCGCGACATCGGTCACCGTGCGATCAAGCGCTGATCCGGCCCCGATGACCGACACGCAAGCCGTCCGGGACTACCTGCTGGGTTTGCAGGAGCGCATCGTCGCCGCGCTGGAGGCGGAGGACGGTGGACGCTTCCTGAGCGACCGCTGGACGCGCGAACCGGGCGGCAAGCTCGAGGGCGAGGGGCTGTCGCGGCTGATCGAAGGCGGCCGCCTGCTCGAGCGCGGCGGCTGCAGCTTCAGCCATGTGCGGGGCCAGGCGCTGCCGCCTTCGGCCACGCAGCACCGCCCCGAGCTCGCCGGCGCGCCCTTCGAGGCGATGGGCGTGTCGCTGGTGTTCCACCCCCGCAACCCCTACGTGCCGACGGTGCACATGAACGTGCGCATGCTGGCCGCGCACCGCGCCGACGGCGAGACCGTCACCTGGTTCGGCGGCGGTATGGACCTGACGCCGTACTACGGCTTCGAGGACGACGCGGCGCACTTCCATTCCACCTCCCGCGATGCGCTGGCGCCGTTCGGCGACGACAAGTACCCGCGCTTCAAGCAATGGTGCGACGAGTACTTCTTCCTGAAGCACCGCAACGAGCCGCGCGGCATCGGTGGCGTGTTCTACGACGACTTCTCCGAGCTCGGCTTCGACGGCAGCTTCGCGATGACGCGGGCGGTCGGCGACGCGCTGCTCACGGCCTACCTGCCGATCGTGCAGCGCCGCCAGGCCCTGCCGTTCGGCGAACGCGAGCGCGAGTTCCAGAGCTACCGGCGTGGCCGCTATGTCGAGTTCAACCTGGTCTGGGACCGCGGCACGCTGTTCGGGCTGCAGTCCGGCGGGCGGACCGAATCCATCCTGATGTCGATGCCGCCTGCGGCGACCTGGCGCTACGACTGGAAGCCCGAGGCCGGCACGCCGGAAGCCCGGCTCTACAGCGATTTCCTGCGGCCTCGTGACTGGGCGGCCCTGACTTGAACGCCGCGCCCCAACGCCGCATCGGCCTGTACGGCGGCAGCTTCGATCCGCCGCACATGGGCCATCTGGTGCTCGCGATGACCGCCGTGCAGCACCTCAAGCTCGACGAGCTGCGCTGGATTCCGGCCGGCGTGCCTTGGCAGAAGGACCGCACGCTGCTGAGCGGCACGCACCGCGGGGCGATGGTCAAGGCGGCCATCACCGGCCATCGCGGCTTCAAGATCGACCGCCGCGAGATCGAGCGGAGTGGCCCCAGCTACACCATCGACACGGTGCGCGAGTCGCAGCTCGCCGAGCCGAACGCGAAATGGTTTCTCGTGATCGGGCAAGACCAGTATGAGCGCCTGCCCACCTGGCACGAGTGGCGCGAGCTGATCACGCGGGTCACGCTGGCCGTAGCCGGGCGCAATGGCAAGTCGCCGGCCCCGCCGTCGGAACTGCTGGCGGTGTGGCACCGCATCGAGGCGCTGCCGATGCCGCCGATGAATGTCTCGTCGACGGCGATCCGTGCCCACCTCGCAGCCGGCGGCACCGCGCAGTCGCTGGTTCCCGACATGGTGCCCACCGTGGTCGCGCGCTATATTGACCGTTACCACCTCTACGCGCCACCTCGCGGTGGCGTTTCCGCCGCCTGAGGGCGGCACCCAGCCCGGAGCTGCATGGACATCCGCAAACTGCAACGCGCCATCGTCGATGGCCTCGAGGACGTGAAGGCCCAGGACATCCAGGTCTTCAACACCGAGCACCTGTCGCCACTGTTCGAGCGGGTGATCATGGCCTCGGGCATGAGCAACCGGCAGACCAAGGCCCTGGCCGCCAGCGTGCGGGATGCGGTCCGGTCGCAGGGCTTCCCGGTCATGCGCACCGAGGGCGAGGACAACGGCGAGTGGATCATCGTCGACTGCGGCGCGGCCGTGGCGCACATCATGCAGCCGGAGATCCGTCGCTACTACCACCTCGAGGAGATCTGGGGCGGCAAGTCGGTGAAGATGAAGTTCGGCGAGGTGAGCAAGGGCCTGGTCAAGGCCTCGGCGCCGGACGACACGCCGGCCGACACGAAGAAGCGCGCGGCAGCCAAGAAGCCGGCAGCGAAATATTCGTCACGGCCCGCCGCGTCGGCTCCTGCGGCGCCGGCGCGCAAGTCCGCCGCGGGCAAGACGCCTGCGGCCAAGAAACCGGCCGCCCGCAAGACGACGGCGTCCAAGTCCCCGGTCGCGAAGAAGGCGCCGGCTCGGACCACGACCTCCACGACCCGCGCGCCGGCAACGAAGCGCGCCCCTGCGAAGAAGTCGGCTCCGTCGCGCAAGACTTCGCGGGCATGAAGCTCGCGCTGGTCGTCGTCGGCCAGCGCCTGCCGAGCTGGGCCGAGACCGCCTGCGAGGACTATCTCAAGCGTTTTCCACCCGATTGGCGCGTGGAACTCAAGGCGGTGAAGGCGGAGCCGCGCACCCAGGGCAAGACCGTGGACGCCCTGAAGGCCGCCGAGGCGCAGCGCATCGAGGCGGCCTGCGCCAAGGGCGCACGCCGTGTCGTGCTCGACGAGCGGGGCACTCGCCTGACCACCGCGCAGCTGGCGCAGCGCCTGCTTGCCTGGCAGCTCGACGGCCGCGACGTGGCGCTGCTGATCGGTGGCCCCGATGGTCTGGCCGACACGCTCAAGGATGGCGCCGAAGAAACGCTGCGCCTGTCGGACCTGACGCTGCCCCACGCGTTCGCACGGGTCTTGCTCGCCGAAGCGCTGTACCGCGCGTGGTCGGTCAACGCCGGGCATCCTTATCACCGTGAGTAGCGACCGTGCCTGAGTTTCTCTATCTGGCGTCGCAGAGCCCGCGACGGCGTCAACTGCTGCTGCAGATCGGCGTGCGCCACGAACTGCTGCTGCCCGGCGCCGACGAGGACAGCGAGGCGCTGGAGGCCGTGCTGCCCGGCGAAGCGGCGGACGACTACGTTCAGCGCGTGACGCTCGCCAAGCTCGCGGCGGCGCGGGCGCGCCTGCTGCGCCGGGAACTTCAGGCCGCGCCCATCCTGTGCGCCGACACCACGGTGGTGCTGGGCGAACGCATCCTCGGTAAGCCCGACGACGACGAGGAGGCTGCGCACATGCTCGAAGCCTTGTCGGGCCAGACCCACCGGGTGCTGACGGCGGTGGCGGTGGTCGAGGGGCCGCACGCGGCGTTCGAGCCGCACCTGCGGCTGCAGGCGTCGACCGTGCGGCTGCGGCCACTGTCGTCCGACGAGATCGTGCGCTACGTCGCGAGCGGCGAGTCGCACGGCAAGGCCGGCGCGTACGCGATCCAGAGCCAGGCGGCCGCATGGATCGAGCACATCGAGGGCAGCTACACCGGGATCATGGGCCTGCCGCTGTTCGAGACGGCCCAGTTGCTGAGGCCGCTGGGCTGGCAGTTCTAGGTCTCGGCCGGGCCCCGTTGGCCCTTGATGCGCCATCCTCTCAGGGCGAGAGCAGACCGATTTTGGGCTGGCTTTTCGGCGCTTGAGCCGCTGCGCTTTCGGGGCATTCTCACGAAATCTGTGCCTTCGTCAGTTACGGCTGTGAACAAGTGCTGCTGATGAGAACGCTTGTCATTTGACGCTCACACGGAGCGTCTTGCGGTCGCTACTCTTCCGGTCGTCAGCAAACTGAAGGCTTGCAAGGGAGTCGTGGTTTTGGCGTGGCCGCGGTGTGGCGGGCGCCCTGTTCAACATAATGAAATACAACGTCAATCTTTTGCATGGAGTGGCCTGGAGTACTGTCGGGAAAATCGCGCAGGTACTTCTCGGTTTCATCACGCTGGCGGCCTTCGCCCGTTTTCTCGGGCCGGAGGCCTTCGGTATTGTGGCAATCGCCTGGGTGGCGGTCGGCGTCGTCGAACTCATCACCGGCGGGATGCTGGCGGAAAGCCTGATCCAGCAGAAGGAACTGCGCCCGGCGCACACCAACACGACCTTCTGGCTGCTGTTCGGTTTCGGCTTCATCAGCTTCGTGGTGATCAGCTCGTTTAGCGACGGCATTGCTGCGCTGGTGGGCGGCCCCAAAGAGGTCGCGACCGTGCTGGGCTGGCGAGCCATCAGCTTGCCCCTGGGCGCGGTGAGCGGTGTTCATCGGGCGCTGCTGCGCAGGGAAGGCCGCTTCAAGGCGGTCGCCACCGTTGAAACCGTGGGTTCGATGATCGCCAGCGTGCTCGGGATTTCTCTCGCGGTGTCTGGTGCGGGGATCTGGAGCATCATCGTCAATGAGGTATCTCGCGTCGGCTTCACGATGCTCGGCGCGATGATCGCGACGCGTTGGCGGCCCGGTTTCGAGATCGAGCGCAAGGCGTTCATGGAATTGCTCAATTTCAATATTGGGTCGCTGGCTGGTGTCGCCATGCTGTATATCGACCGAATGATTCCGCGCCTGGTCATCGGTAATTATCTCGGGGCCTCGGCGGTTGGTATCTACACGATGGTGGAGCGGCTGCTGGAGCAGGTCGGGGATATCCTGATCGGACCGGCCTGGGATGTCACGTTGGTGATGTCGGCGCGCTCGCAAGGGCAACCCGAGGCGCTGCGCAAGCTGATGCGGCAGACCATCCTGGCGAGCGCACTGGTGGTAGTTCCGATCTACCTCGCGCTGGTCGTTCTGGCGCCGACCTTGATCGATCTGGTGTTCGGAACCCGCTGGGCGGGCGCGGCGACCGTGGTGCAGTTGTTCCTGCTGGGCGGCCTGCTGCTGCCGGCTTCGGAACTGGGCGTCGCCGTGCTGCGGGGCATCGGCCGGTCATCGCTGGCCATCATGCTCATGGTGGCCGATGTGGTCGTGCAGGCGGTGATGGTTATCGCGGTCGTCGGTTGGGGCCTGGAGGCGGTGGCCGGCGTGCGCGTCGCGAAGGAGCTGATCCTCTGGCCGGCGGGTGCCATTGTTTTGGCACGAGTTATCGGCCTGAGCGTCAGGTCGCAGGCCGCGGCGGCGTTCACTCCCGTGCTCGCGGCGGCACCGATGGCCGCTGTCATCTGGGCCGTTCATCATCTGCTCTCGCCACTGTGGCCGCAGCAGTTCGCCATGGTCGCTGCCGCGCTGGCGGGAGCCGTGACCTATCCCTGCATGTTGCGCTGGCTCGTCCCTTCGTCGTTCGAGTCGGCTGTCTCGACCGTCAAGTCGGCGCTGCGCGCGCGCTCAAGCCATTGAATGCCGTGTGCAGTCATGTTCAAGGTGAACGCTTTTTCGGTACGGGCAGGTCTGCCGGCGATCCCGCTAGGGTTTTTTCGCTGTAGCGAGCGATCGGATGAAGTCTGAAATAGATCTTATGAACAAACACGCTGCGGCCGCTGACCTGAGTTACTGGCGGGTGCGACTTGGGGGAGTGGAGGAGCTGAGGCTGCCGGTGGACCGGGAGAGGCCGAGCCGACCGCATG
>NZ_LMDY01000014.1 GCF_001425905.1 Methylibium sp. Root1272 | reverse complement strand
ACGCTGCGGCCGCTGACCTGAGTTACTGGCGGGTGCGACTTGGGGGAGTGGAGGAGCTGAGGCTGCCGGTGGACCGGGAGAGGCCGAGCCGACCGCATGGGAGCGGTGGGGTGGTGAGGTTCGAGGTGGGAGGCGGTGAGCTGAGGGGTCTGAAGGAGCTGGCGAGGCGGCACGAAGCGACGCTGTTCATGGTGCTGCTGGCGGCCTACAAGGTGCTGCTGATGCGCCACAGCGGGCAGGAAGACATCGCGGTGGGCACGCCCACCGGGGCGAGGCCGCAGGAAGAGCTCGAGGGGCTGATCGGGTACTTCGTGAACATGGTGGTGCTGCGCACCGACCTGAGCGGACAGCCGCGGTTCTCGGAACTGCTCGAGCGGGTCAAGGCGGGGGCGCTGCAGGCCTACGAACACCAGGAGCTCAGCTTCGACCGTCTGGTCACCGAACTCAGCCCGCAGCGCCGCATCGGGCACAACCCGCTGTACCAGGTTGTCTTCGACCTGCAGAACGCGCCACAGGGAGAACTGAGCCTGCAAGGCGTGAGCGCCGAGCGCATGGCGGTGCACACGGGCAAGGCGCAGTTCGACCTGGGGCTCTCGCTCACCGAAGTGCAGGGTGAACTGCGCGGCGAATTCGAGTACAGCCGCGAGCTGTTCGAAGAAGACACGGTGCGCCGGCTGAGCGGGCACTACGGCGAACTGCTGCGTGCCATCGTGAGCGACGAGGAGCAGGCCATCGATCGGCTGCCGCTGCTCGGGGCGGTGGAGAAGGCGCTGCTGCTGCAGGGCTGGGAAGGCCGCCGGCAGCCCAACGAAGTGCGGCGCCTGCACGAACTGTTCGAAAGGCAGACCGAACGCACGCCGCAGGCGCTGGCGGTGCTGTCGACACAAGACGGGCAGCGTGGCTGGAGCTACGCCGCACTCAACGACAAGGCCAACGCGCTGGCACACCACCTGATCGGTCTGGGCGTGGGCCGGGAAGCGCTGGTGGGGGTGTGCATGCAGCGCAGCATGCACACCGTGGTGGCGCTGCTGGGGATTGCCAAGGCTGGCGGGGCCTACCTGCCGCTCGACCCGAGCTACCCTGAAGAGCGGCTGGCCTTCATGCTCGAAGACAGCGCGGCGCGCTGGGTGATCGTGGACCGCGAGGCGCGCGAAGCGATGCGCACGTGGGGCGCCGGCGCGACCGGCGTGGCGGTGCTGTGCCTGGAAGAAGAACCCCTGCAGACGCTGTGGAGCGAACCGGCGAAAGGCAATCCGGGCGTGGCGGTCGAACCGCAGGACCTGGCCTACGTCATCTACACCTCGGGCTCGACGGGGCGGCCCAAGGGCGTGCAAGTGCTGCACGAGGGCATCAGCAACCACGTGCAGTGGTTCGGACGCACGGTGGGCCTGCAGGCCCGGGACCGGATGCTGTTCAAGACGAGCATCAGCTTCGATCCGGCGCTGGTGGAGATGCTGGTGCCGTTGCACGTTGGGGCGGCGGTGGTGGTGCTGCAAGCCGGGGAAGAGCGCGACAGCGCGAGCGTGATCGAGGCGATCGGCGAGCACGGCGTCACGGTGCTGCAGGTGGTGCCCTCGGCGCTCAAGGCGATGCTGGCGGAGCCGGACCTGTCGGGGTGCGCGAGCCTGCGCTACATCGTGTGCGGAGGCGAAGCGCTGGAGAGAAGCCTGGCCAGCGAAGTGGTGCGCAAGCTCAAGGTGCGCATCGGCAACTTCTACGGGCCGACCGAGACCAGCATCGATGCGACGTGCCTGCCCGACGTGGACATCAGCGGGGTAGGGGCGACGGTGCCGATCGGGCGGCCGGTGGACAACATGCACTGCTACGTGCTGGACGGGTACGGACAGCCGGCGCCGATCGGGGTGGTCGGGGAGCTGTACGTGGGTGGAGTGGGGGTGGCGCGCGGCTACCTGAACCGTCCGGAGCTGACGGCCGAGCGCTTCGTGGTGGATCCGTTCCGGGAGGGCGAGCGGTTGTACCGGACGGGAGACCTGGCGCGCTGGCGCGCGGAGGGGACGCTGGAGTTCATGGGGCGGGTGGATCACCAGGTCAAGCTGCGCGGCTTCCGCATCGAGCTCGACGAGATCCAGTGTGCACTCAACGATTGCCNGGGGACGCTGGAGTTCATGGGGCGGGTGGATCACCAGGTCAAGCTGCGCGGCTTCCGCATCGAGCTCGACGAGATCCAGTGTGCACTCAACGATTGCCCAGGCGTCAGGGAGAGCCTCGTGCTGGCCCGCAGCTACGCCTCGAACGACGACCGCCTGGTCGCCTACCTCGTGCCGACCGACCCGGCCGTGCCGCCGGTGATCGCGGATCTGCGCACGGAGCTCGAGAAGAAGCTGCCTCGATACATGATTCCCACGGCGTTCGCTTTCATCGACAGCTTCCCGCTGACCGCGAACGGCAAGATCGATCGCGCGGCGCTGCCCGAACCACAGGCCGCCGACCGCGAAGCCGCCTACGCGGCGCCGCGCGATGACGCCGAGCGGCGCATGGTCGATATCTGGGAGGAGGTTCTGAGCATCTCGCCGATCGGCATCGACGACGACTTCTTCGACCTCGGTGGCCACTCGCTGATGGCGCTCAAGCTGCTGGCAAGCGTCGAGCGCCAGTTCCATCAGCCGCTGCGGCTGGCGTCGATCATCGAGGCGCCGACGGTGCGCCAGCTGACGCAGCTGCTGGCCCGCACCACCGATGCGCCGCCGGCGACCTGTGTGGTTCCGATCCGTGCCGATGGCGACGAACTGCCGCTGTTCTTCGTCTCGGGCTATGGCAGCTCGCTGCTGGTGTTCAATGCCCTGTCGAGGGCGCTCGGCCCGTCGCAGCCGCTGTATGTCCTGGACCCGATGGCGTTCGATCCGGTGGCGCTCGAGCACTGGAGCTTCGGCGACATGGCGCAGCGCATGCTCGACGACCTGCGCCGTGTCCAATCCAACGGGCCCTACCGCCTGGCCGGACACTCCATGGGCGGGGTCTTTGTTTACGAACTGGCGCAGCGCCTGCGCGCCGCCGGCGAGCGGGTCGAGCAGCTCGTGCTGCTCGATACCGTCGGACCCGGTTTCCCGGGTCGCCACCCCTGGCCGGTGCGGCTGCAGCTCTACCTGAAACGGGCCGCGACACTCGGCCCATCGGGCATCGCGCGCTATGTTCGCTGGTTCGGCACCACGATATTCAAGCGCTCGGGCCACGACCTGCTCGAGAACCTCGGCACCTTGGCCGAGACGCGCATCGGCAAGGCGCAGAAGCGAAGCGCCGCCATCGTGTACGACGCTTCGGAAGCCTATGAGCCCGTCATCTATCCAGGCTCGCTGACCTTGGTGCGTAGTACGCAGGACAAGCTGAAGATCGGGGAGATCGACGATCTGTACATGGGGTGGCGACCGCTGGTGCGCGGCGAGATCCATTGTGAATCGATGGACTGCATCCACAAGGAGATGCTGGATGCGGATCACGCCGACGTGCTGGCCGCGCTGTTGATCAAGACGCGCGTGCAAGGGGCCTGATCGAAGGTTCTCGCCGTAGGCCGAGTGCATTGATGTCGCACCTCTCCGCCTCTGGCCGCCTTCCGCTCGCCGGCATCGACGTGTGGCGCGTCGCCACGGCCGATTTCTCCGCTGCGGACGATGCCTGGCACCGCGATCTGCTCGACAAGGAGGAGCTCAGGCGCGCGGTGCGGTTGCGTCGGCTGGATGATCGCCTTCGATTCGAGGGAGGGCGTGCCAGCCTGCAGATGCTGCTGAAGCACTACCTCGGTAGCGGTGGCGGCCGCACGGCGATCGAGGCGGGCGTATCGGGCAAGCTCCACCTGGCCCACGCGGGCCAGGCGCTGACATTCAACAGCAGCCATTCCGGCGATTGGATCCTCCACGCGTTCGCGGACAGCGTGAGCGTGGGAATCGATGTCGAAAAGCTCGACGAGAGGATCTCGCGGGGTATCGACGACTATCTCGCCGCACTGGCGCCGGAAGAACACGCCGCGCTGGAGCAGTGTCCATCGGCAAGTCGTCCTTTCCAGTTCGTGCAGTGCTGGGTGCGCAAGGAGGCCTATCTGAAAGCGATCGGCGAGGGCCTGCGTCGCTCGCCGGAACTCGTGAGCATCGGCCGGGCGGCCGATGGTCGCGTCCGGTTGCTGTACGACCGGAACTCGGCGGAGCCTGCCGGGCCTTGGAACTTCGTCGATCTGGGGATCGACGATCGGCACCTCGGCTGTGTGGCTTATCCGGGGCCGGAGCGGCCCGTGCGTGTGTGCGACGACGCGGCGTGGCGCCGTGTCCGCAGCAACGGGTATTGACGCCCCGGGGAGAAACCGACAGGGTCCGCGTCGCCGCGCCAGCTACCATCGCCTGCATGCAAGACATCCTGATCAACTGGTCCCCCCAGGAGACCCGCGTCGCCGTCATCGAGAACGGCGCGGTGCAGGAGTTGCACCTCGAGCGCACGCTCGAGCGCGGGCTGGTCGGCAACATCTACGCCGGCCGCGTGGTGCGGGTGTTGCCGGGCATGCAGAGCGCGTTCATCGACATCGGGCTGGAGCGGGCTGCGTTCCTGCACGTGGCCGACCTGCACCGCGAGGACGCGCCGGGTCGCGACAACCCGCCGCCGGCGCCGATCGAGCGACAGGTGTTCGAGGGCCAGGCGCTGCTGGTGCAGGTGATCAAGGACTCGATTGGCACCAAGGGTGCCCGGTTGTCGACGCAGATCAGCATCGCAGGGCGGCTGCTGGTGTTCCTGCCGCAGGACGACCGCATCGGTATCAGCCAGAAGATCGGATCGCACGAACTGCGCGAGCAGCTGCGTACGCGCATGCAGGCGCTGGTGGCGCCGCCCAACGGTGGCAGCAGCAGCGGCGGCTTCATTCTTCGCACCAATGCGGAGGAGGCCACGGACGCCGAACTGGCGGAGGACATCGCCTACCTGCGCAAGACCTGGACGGCGATCCGCGAACGCGCCTTCAAGGCGCCGTCCGGCACGCTGCTGCACCTGGATCTGAACCTGGTGCAGCGCGTGCTGCGCGACCTGACCCACGACCAGACCCATGCGGTGCGCATCGACTCGCGCATGCAGTACGAGGCACTGAAGGAGTTCGGCGAGCAGTACATGCCGAGCTCGGTGGCCAAGCTCGAGCATTACCACGGCGAGCGCCCGATCTTCGACCTGTTCGGCATCGACCAGGAGATCGAGCGTGCGCTGGCGCGGCGTGTCGACCTGAAGAGCGGCGGCTACCTCATCATCGACCAGACCGAGGCGCTGACGACGATCGATGTCAACACCGGCGGCTATGTCGGCGCGCGCAACTTCGACGAGACGATCTTCAAGACCAACCTCGAGGCGGCGCTCGCCATCGCCCGCCAGCTGCGGCTGCGCAACCTGGGCGGCATCATCATCATCGACTTCATCGACATGGCGCGCGAGGAGCATCAGAGCGCGGTGCTCGCCGAACTGCGCAAGCAGCTCGCGCGCGACCGCACCAAGATCACGGTGAGCGGCTTCACGCAGCTCGGCCTGGTGGAGATGACGCGCAAGCGCACCCGCGAATCGCTGGCCCACCTGCTGTGCGAGCCATGCCCTACCTGCCAGGGCAAGGGTCAGGTGAAGACGCCGCGCAGCGTCTGCTACGACATCCTGCGCGAGATCCTGCGCGAGGCGCGGCAGTTCAACCCGAAGGAATTCCGCGTCGTCGCCAGCGCCGCGGTGGTCGAGATGCTGCTCGACGAGGAGAGCCAGCACCTCGCCGGCCTGTCCGACTTCATCGGCAAGCCGGTGTCGCTGCAGACCGAGCCGGGGTTGTCGCCAGAGGCTTACGACATCGTGCTGCTGTAGCGGATCGCGTCGGCCCCGCCGCGCGCAGTAGTGCAGTCGGCCCGCGGGCCTTGTGGGAACTGCGGCTTTTGTGTCCCTACAATGCCGGCCGAACCATGTCGCCGTCCGTGATCGTCATCCACCGCAGCGAGGCGCCGCGCATCGGGGCCCGCAGAGCACCGACGGCACCCTACACCGTGTCACGACTTTCCTCGGGCGGCGGCGTCCGAACGGCCGTTGCCGGCTGGTATCCTGCCCGGATATCGAGCTTGTTCCGCTACGGCCCGGTGCGCCGTGCCGGCGACACCGTGCACGAGCCCGCGCTTGCAGCTGCCCCGGTCGCTTCCTCCGACGGACCCTTCCTCCCCGACGGCATGCCTCACATCGAGCCTCGTCTCGACACGACGATCCGCGATGCGGGTGCCCAGGCCGCTCAAACTGCCGCATGACCCAACTTCGACTCCTGTCCTCTCCCTCGATGCTGCGCCGCAGCTTGGTGGCGCTGCCGCTCGCCGCGGCCCTGCCGTCCGCGCTGGCCCAGTTCCGCGTCGAGATCTCCGGCGTCGGCGCCACCCAGTTGCCGATCGCCGTCGTGAAGTTCCGTGACGAAGAGAAGGCGCCGCAGCCGGTGGGCGCCATCGTGCGGGCCGATCTTGAGCGCAGCGGGGTGTTCCGCAATCTCGACACCGCCGGGGTCGTCCTCGACGAAGGGTCACAGCCGGCCATGATCGACTGGCGCGGGCGCAGTGTCGACGCGCTGGTCGGCGGCTCGGTGACGCGCCTGGCCGATGGCCGCTTCGACGTGCGCTATCGGCTGTGGGACGTGGTCAAGGGCCGCGACCTCGGCGGCCAGAGCTACGCGGTGCCGGCCGGCGATCTGCGGCTCGCGGCCCACCGCATCGCCGACGCCATCTACGAGAAGCTCACCGGTGAGAAGGGCGTGTTCTCGACGCGCATCGCCTACGTCACCAAGGGCGGCGGTCGCTTCACGCTGTGGGTGACCGACGCCGACGGCGAGGGCGGCCAGTCCGCGCTGGCCAGCCCCGAACCCATCATCTCGCCGGCCTGGTCGCCCGACGGTCGCGAACTGGCCTACGTGTCCTTCGAGAGCCGCAAGGCCGTGGTCTACGTGCAGGAGGTCGCCAGCGGCAAGCGCCGCACGCTGGCGAGCTTCCGGGGGTCGAACAGCGCGCCGGCCTGGTCGCCCGACGGCCGCCAGCTTGCGCTGACCCTCAGCCGCGATGGCGGCTCGCAGCTCTTCGTGATGGGTCGCGACGGGGAGGGCGTGAAGCGCCTGACCAACAGCGGCGCGATCGATACCGAGGCCACCTGGGCGCCGGACGGCAAGTCGATCTACTTCGTCAGTGATCGCGGCGGCAGCCCGCAGATCTACCGCGTGCCGGCCGGCGGTGGCAACGCCGAGCGGGTGAGCTTCAGCGGCAGCTACAACATCAGCCCGGCGATCAGCCCGGACGGCCGCACGATGGCCTACATCTCGCGCGACGGCGGCGCCTTCCGGGTCCAGGTGATGGACCTCGCCAGCGGAACCGCCCGCGCGGTGAGCGACACCAAGGACGATGAAAGCCCGAGCTTCGCGCCGAACGGCCGGCTCATCATCTACGCCACCCGCGACAGCGGCCGCGACGTGCTGATGACCACCACGGCCGACGGCAAGATCAAGGCGCGCCTCGTGTCGACCCAAGCCGACGTGCGCGAGCCGGTCTGGGGCCCTTATGGACGCTGAGCCCAGAGCGGATCGCACCTATTTCGTCGACCGACAACCATTCATCAATGAGGAGAAAACCATGATTCCGATGATCCGCCGCTCCACCCCCGCCCTGGCCGTGCTGGCCGCACTGGCACTGGCCGCCTGCAGCTCGCCGGTGAAGCTGGACGAGCCGCCGGTGGAGAGCCGCACGGCCGCTCCGGTCGGCGGTGTCGGTGCCGGTGGTTCGGCCAGCGGCACCAACCAGTCGCAGGTCGCCAACGTGGACCTGTCGGCCCAGCAGGCCGGCGCGCTGGGCAAGGTCGTCTACTTCGACTTCGACAGCTTCCTGGTGAAGGACGAATTTCGCCCGATCGTCGACAACTACTCCAAGGTGCTGAACGGTGACCGCAAGAAGCGCGTCGTCATCGAAGGCCACACCGACGAGCGCGGCGGCCGCGAGTACAACCTCGCGCTCGGCCAGAAGCGCGCCGAGGCGGTGGCCAAGTCGCTCACGCTGCTGGGCGTGCAGGACGCGCAGATCGAGTCGGTCAGCTACGGCAAGGAACGTCCGGCGGTCACCGGCAGCGACGAGACGGCGTGGGCCAAGAACCGCCGTGCCGAACTGCGCGACCGCTGAGATGGCGCGCAGCACCGTCATGGTCAAGCGCGCCGGCTGGCGCTCGGCGGTCTTGGCCGCGGCGCTGCTGGGCGCCGGAGCCGCGCAGGCCGGCCTGTTCGACGACGACGAGGCGCGTCGCGCCATCCTCGATGCACGCTCCCGCATCGACCAGATGGACCAGGCCTCCAAGGCGCGCGAGGCCGAGCTGACCGAGCAGGTCAATCAGCTGCGCCGCAGCCTGCTTGACCTCAACACCACCATCGAGCAGCTGCGCGCCGACCTGGCCAAGCTGCGCGGCAGCGACGAGCAGTTGCAACGCGACGTGGCCGATCTGCAGCGCAAGCAGAAGGACGTGCAGCAGGGCATCGACGAGCGCCTGCGCAAGGTGGAGCCGCAGAAGGTCACGCTGGACGGCAAGGAATTCCTCGCCGAGCCCGAGGAGACGCGGCTGTACGGTGAGGCCGTCAACGTGCTGCGGCAGGGCGACTTCACCGGCGCCGTCAACGCCTTCAGCGCCTTCCAGCGTCGCTACCCCAGCAGCGGCTACTCGACCGCGGCGCTGTACTGGCTCGCCAATGCGCAGTACGGCAAGCGCGACTACAAGGACGCCATCCCGTCCTTCCGCGCCCTGGTGGCTGCGGCGCCCGACCATCCGCGTGCGCCCGAGGCGCTGCTGTCGATCGCCAACTGCCAGCTCGAGCTGAAGGACAGCAAGTCCGCACGCCGCACGCTCGACGAGCTGCTGAAGAACTACCCGAAGAGCGAGGCCGCGCAGGCCGGTCGCGAGCGGCTCGCCTCACTGAAGTGAGCCCGTTGCCGGAGCCGGACGAGGCCGACCTGGAGCGCCGCTTCGGCGGCCTGCGGCGCCTCTACGGAGATGCCGGCTACCGTCGGCTCAGGGCGGCCCGGGTCGCGGTGGTCGGCGTCGGCGGTGTCGGCTCCTGGGTGGCCGAGGCGCTGGCGCGCAGCGGAGTGGCCGCACTCACTCTGATCGACCTCGACCACGTCAGCGAGTCCAACATCAACCGGCAAGTGCAGGCCCTGGACACCACCCTCGGCCAGGCCAAGGTGTTGGCCTTGCGGGACCGCATCGCTCAGATCCATCCGGCGTGCCGGGTGCACGCTGTCGAGGCCTTCGTCGAGGCCGACAACTGGCCCGCGCTGCTCCCGGAGCACGTCGATGCGCTGGTGGACGCCTGCGATCAGGTTCGAGCGAAGGCGCTGCTGGCGGCCTGGGCGCTCGAAGGCGGCTTGCCTTTCGTGTCGGTCGGGGCTGCCGGCGGCAAGCGCCGCGCGCAGGCAGTCGAGGTCGAGGACTTGGCCGAGGTGACCCACGATCCCTTGCTGGCGTCCCTGCGGCAGCGCCTGCGCCAGCGGCACGCGGCGGCCCGCAAGGGGGCGATCGGCGTGCGCTGCGTGTTCTCGCGCGAGGCCGTGAGCGCGCCCGAAGAGGCTTGCCAGGTCGACGGCAGCCTCAATTGCCACGGCTACGGATCCGCCGTCAGCGTCACGGCCACCTTCGGTTTGGTCGCCGCAGGTGCGATCATCGAGGGCCTCGTGGTCCGTGACGCACAGACTTGAATCCGAGAAAAAAGTCTGGCTATAATGAGCGGCTCTACGGCGGGTTGTTAGCTCAGTCGGTAGAGCAGCGGACTTTTAATCCGTTGGTCGCGTGTTCGAGTCACGCACAACCCACCAAGGCACTCCTCACGGGGTGCACACCGTGGCCAGTTCACGGGCTCTTAGCTCAGTTGGTAGAGCAGCGGACTCTTAATCCGTAGGTCGAGTGTTCGAGTCACTCAGGGCCCACCAAGAAAGACAAGGCCTCGCACGACAGTGCGGGGTCTTTGTCATTTCTGGCCGTCGCGCACGCAAGATCCCTCATCAGGCGATGGCCAATCGCCCAGCCTCTGGTGATGTCCGAGGCCTTGGTAGCTGAGGATCAATGTAAATCGCGCGGCGACCCATCCTGTCTGTTCGATGGGGTGCTCTGGCACCAGTCTCCGGTCATAGAGCAGCGTCATGTGGGGTGTGCGGGACGGCTTCGGCCTGAGCCCTGCGCGGCGTAGTTCGTCCCCAAGTGCCTCCCGCAGTTGGGTCACGGCGTCATCGCTTTGAGCATCGCAGCGCAGGACGAAGGGGTTGTTGCCCGCGGTGTCGAAGCTGCACGCACGATCGAAAAAGGTGGACGAACCCGGCCAAGTCACTCGAGCAGCCGCGGCCCGGGCGGCGTCGATATCCGATAGAGGGATCCTGTCGGCGTAGCCCGCCACCGCATGCAGGCTGACGTGCAGATTCTGAGGTGGCAGGCACGGGCCCCGCAGCCCGTGGCGCCTGCGCAGCTCAGCGCCGACCTGGGCGAAGTGTTCTGCGTCGTCGCGCAGAGGGACGAGCGCAAAGAACAGGTTGTAGCCACGCAGTTGGCCCGCGCGCCCGTGGACGACCTCAGGCTGGAACAGTGCGGGCTCGCCAGGTACTCCTGGCAGGCTCATTTGATCAGGCATGACATCCAGTCCTCGGGTCGATGTTCCTGGCGGCAAACGGGTTTTCACGCGGGCCTCGAATGACACCGCCGCCGAAGGGTCATTCGTTGTCTGACGGCCGCCGCCGGTCTAAGGGTTACATCCCATGGCCCCTGTCGCCTGCGTGACGGAAATGCTGCCCTCGCTCCTCCATCCTTGGACAGCGCTTCTCCCGTGACGCGAAGCTCGGTCACGGCCGCTGAAATCACCAAGTGAAGGGGATCGTGATGAACGACAAGACCGTTGCCAAGACCACCAAGGTGGACGCCGTGGTCATCGGGGCAGGCATCGCCGGCCTGTACCAGGTCTACCGCTTGCGCGAGCAGGGATTCGACGTCCAGGCTTTCGAGGCCGGATCCAACGTGGGTGGCACCTGGTACTGGAACCGCTACCCGGGCGCCCGATTCGACTCGACGGCCGAGGTCTACCAGTTCTGGTTCTCGGAAGAGCTCTACAAGGGGTGGAAACCAAGCGAGCGCTTCCCGGCGCAGCCGGAGTCCGAACGCTGGCTGCACTACGTGGCGGACCGCTGCGACCTGCGCAAGCACTACCGATTCAGCACCCGCGTCGAGACGGCGCACTACGACGAAGCCACGCAGAGCTGGTCGATCACGACGGACCAGGGCGACACCGTCGAGGCCCGCTTCCTGATCACCTGCTGCGGCATGCTGTCGGCGCCGCTGACGTCGGTGTTCCCCGGTCAGGAGAGCTTCAAGGGCCAGCTGTTCCACACCGCGCGCTGGCCGAAGGAGCCGGTCGACTTCACCGGCAAGCGCGTAGGCATCGTCGGCGCCGGGGCGACGGGCATCCAGGTCATCCAGACGATCGCGAGCCAGGTCGGTCATCTGAAGGTGTTCCTGCGCACGCCGCAGTACACGATCCCGATGAACAACCCCAAGTACAGCGATGCCGTTTGGGCCGGTTTCTCGAGCCGCTTCCATGAGATGAAGGAGCGCGTGCAGCGCACCTTCGCCGGCCATGTGTACGATTTTGGCGGCTATGGCACCTGGGCCGAACGGACGCCCGAGGAGCGGATCGCCGTGCTCGAGGAACTCTGGAACGACGGCTCGCTGGCGCTGTGGCTGGCCTCGTTCTCCGAGATGTTCTTCGACGAGAAGGTCAATGCCGAGGTTTCGGAATTCGTGCGCGGCAAGATGCGCGAGCGGCTCAAGGACCCGGTGCTGTGCGAGAAGCTGATCCCGACGAAATATGGCTTCGGGACCAACCGGGTGCCGCTGGACACCAACTACCTCGAGGCCTACCACCGGCCGAACGTGGAGATCGTCGACGTGAAGGCGTCGCCGATCGAGCGCGTCACGCCGGAGGGTGTGAGAACGGCGGACGGCAAACTGCACGAACTCGACATCCTGATCCTCGCCACGGGCTTCGATGCGGGGACGGGCGCGCTGACGCGCATCGACATCCGCGGTCGCGGCGGGCGCTCGCTCAAGGAAGACTGGGGTCGCGAGATCCGCACGACCATGGGGCTGCAGGTGCACGGCTATCCGAACTTCTTCACCACGGGAGCGCCGCTGGCGCCGTCGGCAGCCTTTTGCAACATGACCACCTGCCTGCAGCAGCAGGTCGACTGGATCACCGAATGCCTGGTGGCCATGCGCAGCAAGGGCTTGAGTGTCATCGAACCCTCCAAGGCCCTCGAGGACGACTGGGTGGCGCACCACGACGAGACCTCCAACGCCACGCTGCTGGTCAAGACCGATTCCTGGTACATGGGAACCAACGTCAAGGGCAAGCAGCGCCGCATGCTCTCTTACATCGGGGGCGTCGGGAAGTACCGGCAGCGTTGCGAGGAACTGGCTGCGGGCGGGTACCCGGGGTTCGAGATGCGCTGAAGAAAGCGGTCGCGGGGCCGCATCGGGACAGGCCCCGCAACCGACGCCGTTGCTAGTTGCGCTCGGGTGTCAGCGTCAGGACGGCGGGGATCGTCTCGTCGCTGTTGTCGAGCAACCCGGCGTGCACCGCCCGCAAGGCCGCGAGGCTGCCGACGTGGGGCAGCACCGTGTCGGCGCTGCAGAGCGGACACACGGCGGTGGATCCGCCATGCGTCCATGTCACCACGTCGGCCGGTTCGAAGATGGCCAGGCAAGAGAAGCAACCTGCAACCCGAGCCGATGCGAGTTCAGCGCGGTTGTTGAACGAGTCGTAGCCGGCATCCGACATGGCCGAACCTTTACTCGTCGGCTTCAGGTCGTCACGCTGTCGCGCAGCGCCTTGATCTGCTCGTGGTTCGCCTGCACCCCCATCAGTTGCCGGCCGATCGTCTGCTGCACATCGATCGGCAACTGCTGTTTCAGCGCCTTGCGATAGCGCGCCAGGGCCACGTCCTCGCCGCGTTCGCACTCCTCCAGCAAGGCATGGTCGCTGCTGCCGGTCAGCGCATCCTTGACGGAAACCCAGCCACGATGGAGCGCGCCCGAGATCGTGCCGTGGTCTTCCGGGCTGCCGCCGTGCTGCAGGACCAAGGCCTGCAACTCCACCGCGGCGCTCTCGCATTCCGCGGCGCGAGCCTGCAGCGTCTGCTTCAGGGAAGCGGACTCGGCTCGCTCGGCGCATTTCGCGAACCCGTACTGGCCGTCCTTCGACGTTTCGATCAGTTCGTTCAGGATCTGGATGACTTGCTTGTCGCTCATGGGATGACTCCTCGAAGTTCCGGAAGTGGCACCGCCCGAGGCAGGGGCGCCGTCGAAATTCGATGATGGGCGGCGGGTGTCGAAAAGACAGTAGGGTGATCGCCCCGCGTCCTGTACGAACACGCCTACACCGTGTCTCCTTCGCACACATCGGACGGCCGCTTGATCTGGCGCAAGGCCCTCTGAGCTGTCTGGATCGACGCTAGCGACCGACGCTCGGCAAGGGGCTTGCCGAGCTTGTCCGGTCGTCCGCTTCTCAACACCTCATCAGTCACCGTGCATGCCAGCCTGACCATCATTCGCCAGGAGCACCGAGCGCTGTCCGCCATGCTGCGCGCCATCCATCTGCTGCTGGGCGAGCACCGCCGGCGCGGAACGCTGCCGGACTTCGGGATGCTGCGCGCCATGCTGTTCTACGTCGACGAGTTTCCCGAGCGCCTGCATCACGCCAAGGAGAGCCAGCTGCTGTTCCCGATGCTGCGGTCGCGCAGCGCGGAGCGCACCGCCGTGTTGAACCGGCTCGATCAGGACCATGCCCAGGGCGAGCAGTTCATCCGCAAGCTCGAACACGAGCTGCTGGCCTTCGAGGTGATGGCCGAGACGCCCCAGGGCGAGGAGCGACGCGGGCGCTTCGAGCGGTCGATGACGGCCTACATGCACTTCTACCTGAACCACATGCGCACCGAGGAGGCGATGGTGCTGCCGATGGCCGAGCGCGTGCTCGGTGAGCAGGACTGGCGCGAGCTCGACGCGGCCTTCCTGCAGAACCGCGATCCGCTCGCCAGCGATGAGGGCGATGCGGTGTATGCCGAGGTCTTCAGGCGCATCACCGAAGCGCAACCGGCACTGCTGGGCCTGGGGTCGGCGCTGGAGGTGCTGGGGGGCCGGGCGACAGCGAGGTCCGCATAGGGCGTTCGAGGCCGGCCCGGCCGGCCGGGCGATCCATCGGTCGGCGGCGGACCGATACTGTGTCCATGCAGGACGAAGCCTCCGCTCCCCCAACGCCCAGCTGGCTTCGCGCGCTGTGGCTGATGGCGGGGGGCGTGGCCTTGCTCACCGGCCTGGTGGGCATCGTGCTGCCCCTGTTGCCCACGACGCCCTTCGTGCTGCTGGCGGCCTTCTGCTTCGCGCGCGGGAGCGCGCGCTGGGAGCGTTGGCTGATCGAGCATCGGCGGTTCGGGCCCATGATTCAGGCGTGGCGTTCTCACCGCGCCATCCCGCTGGCGGCGAAGCGACTGGCCACGCTGATGATGACCGTGGGCTGTGTCTGGTCGTGGTGGTGGCTGTCCTCGCCCTGGCGGTGGGTGCCCGCGTTGTGCTGCACCGCCGTCGCGCTTTGGATGTGGCGCCTGCCGACGGCGGCCGCGGCGCAGCAGCGGCTGCCGGATCGCGATTGAACGACGTCGCCGTGCTCGCTATCTCCGTGCGAACGGGTCGGATTTCACTCGCGGGCAGAATTTGTCGATGAGTCCACCGACCCTCGCTACCGCATCGACCGCGGTGCGCCGCATGCTGACGTGGATCGGCGCGCTTGCGCTGTCGGCCTGTGCCGGCTACAGCCCGTCGGGGTTGCCCGCCGGCACGCCGCAAGCGCAAGTCATCGAGCACATGGGCCCGCCGACCGGTCGCTATGCACTCGCTCCGTCCGGCGAGCGCTTGGAGTTCGCCCGAGGCCCGATGGGCAAGCACACCTACATGCTCGATTTCGATGCCGAGCAGCGGCTGCTGCGCTGGGAGCAGGTGCTGACCGAGAAGAACTTCTACGCGCTGCAGATCGGCATGAGCCGCGACGAAGTGCTGCAGCGCATCGGCCACCCATCGAACGTACGCTTCCTGTCGCGTCAGCAGCATCAGCTCTGGTCCTATCGCTACGACACACCGTTCTGCGTGTGGTTCCAGGTCAGCCTCGACACCTCGAACAAGGTGGCCGAACTGGGCAACAACGTCGATCCTCAGTGCGACGATCTCTTCGATGGCCGGTGACCTGATCGTCCGGGCCGCTGCGCACGGAAACCTCTGATCCGATGCCCACGATCACCCTGTACGGCATCCCGAACTGCGACACCGTGAAGCGGGCCCGCGCCTGGCTGGAGGCCCGGAACGTCGGCTACACGTTTCACGATTTCAAGAAGCAGGGTGTGCCCCCCGACGCACTGGCCGCTTGGGTGGCCGCCGTCGGTTGGGAGACGCTGGTCAACCGCAAGGGCACGACCTGGCGCCAACTCGATCCGGCGGTGCGGGAGACCGTCGTCGACGCAGCGAGCGCCCAGCGCGCGCTGCGGGAGCATCCGTCGCTGGTGAAGCGGCCCGTGGTGGAGTGGCCGGGTGGCGTGACCGTCGGCTTCGACGAAGCGGTGTTCAACGCACGACTGTCGCGCTGAGGACTCGACGGCCGTCGTGTCGCGTCCTCACGAGGCGGTGGTCACGCGGCGAGCAACTGCCTCAGCACGAAGGGCAGGATGCCGCCGTGCTTGTAGTAGTCCACCTCGATCGGCGTGTCGATGCGCAGCGTGACGATCACGGTCTTCTTCTCGCCGGTCGGCGTGGTAATGACCAGCGTGGCGTCCGATTGCGGCTTCATGTCGGCATCGACCACCACGTCCACCACCTCGTCGCCGATCAGCCCCAGCGTGCTCCATGAATCGCTGCCCTTGAACTGCAGCGGCAGCACGCCCATGCCGACCAGATTGCTGCGGTGGATGCGCTCGAAGCTCTTCGCCACCACCGCCTTGATGCCCAGCAGCTGCGTGCCCTTGGCGGCCCAGTCGCGCGACGAGCCGGTGCCGTACTCCTCGCCGCCGAAGATCACCGTGGGCACGCCGGCGGCGATGTACTGCATCGCGGCGTCGTAGATCGCGAGCTTGCGGCCCTTGTCCGCACCGTCGAGCTGGAAGAGGGTGTAGCCGCCTTCCTCGCGCGCGCCGTCGTCCTTGGGTGGCAGCATCAGGTTCTTGATGCGCACGTTGGCGAAGGTGCCGCGCATCATCACCTCGTGGTTGCCGCGGCGCGAGCCGTAGCTGTTGAAGTCGGCCTTCAGCACGCCGTGCTCGAGCAGGTACTTGCCGGCTGGCGTGGTCTCCTTGAAGGAGCCGGCCGGCGAGATGTGGTCGGTGGTGATCGAGTCGCCGAACAGGCCCATGATGCGCGCGCCCTTCACCCCCGCGTCGGCCACGGCCGGCTCCATGGTGAAGTCCTGGAAGAACGGCGGCTCGGCGATGTAGGTGCTCTTGGGCCAGGTGTAGACGTTGCCCTTCACGCCCTTGATCTGTTCCCACAGCTTGCCCGGGTCGCTCTTGACCTTGTCGTAGTTCTTCTTGAACGCCTTGCCGTCCATCGCGAACTTCATCAGCTTGTAGATCTCGTCGCTGGTGGGCCAGATGTCGCCCAGGTAGACCGGCTTGCCGCCCTTGCCGGTGCCCACCGGTTCCGTCATCAGATCCTTGCTCACGGTGCCGGCGATCGCGTAGGCCACCACCAGCGGCGGGCTGGCCAGGAAGTTGGCCTTCAGGTTCGGGTGGATGCGGGCCTCGAAGTTGCGGTTACCCGACAGCACCGCGGCGCATACCAGGTCGTTCTTCGTGATCGCCTCGTTGATCCCGGGCGTCAGGTCGCCGGCATTGCCGATGCAGGTGGTGCAGCCGTAGCCGGCGACGAAGAAGCCGAGCTTCTCCAGGTAGGGCAGCAGCCCCGCCTTCTCCAGGTACTCGGTGACGATGCGCGAGCCCGGCGCGAGCGAGGTCTTCACGTGCTTCTTCACCTTCAGCCCGGCTTCCACCGCCTTCTTCGCCAGCAGTCCGGCGGCCAGCAGCACGCCCGGGTTGCTGGTGTTGGTGCAGGAGGTGATGGCGGCGATCAGCACGTCGCCGTTCCTGATTTCCAGGCCGTCGCTGGTGGTGAAGGCCTGGCCCAGCTTCTCGGCCGGCTGGTTGAAGCCGTTCTCGGCCGGTGGCTTGCTGAACAGCGAGCCGAACTGCGACTTCACGTTGCCGAGCTCGATGCGGTCCTGCGGCCGCTTCGGGCCCGACAGCGAGGGCGCCACCGTGCCCAGGTCGAGCTTCACGACCGCGCTGTAGTCGATGTCGCCGGCCTTGGGCACGCCGAACAACTTCTGCGCCTTGAAGTAGGCCGCGAAGGCCTCGATCTCGGCCTTGCTGCGGCCGGTGCCCTGGAAGTAGTCGATGGTCTTCTCGTCGACCGGGAAGAAGCCCATGGTGGCGCCGTACTCGGGCGCCATGTTGCCGATCGTGGCGCGATCGGGCAAAGCGAGGGTGCGGGTGCCTTCACCGAAGAACTCGACGAACTTGCCCACCACCTTGGCCTTGCGCAGGATCTCGGTCACCGTCAGCACCAGGTCGGTGGCCGTCACGCCCTCGCGCAGCTTGCCGGTGAGTTCGAAGCCCACGACGTCGGGCGTCAGGAAGTAGACCGGCTGACCCAGCATGCCGGCCTCGGCCTCGATGCCGCCCACGCCCCAGCCGACCACGCCGATGCCGTTGATCATCGTGGTGTGGCTGTCGGTGCCGACCAGGGTGTCGGGGTAGTAGATGCCGCCCTGGGTCTTGTGCACGCCGCGCGCCAGGTACTCGAGGTTCACCTGGTGCACGATGCCGAAGCCGGGCGGCACGACGCCGAAGGTGTCGAAGGCGTCCATGCCCCACTTCATGAACTGGTAGCGCTCCTGGTTGCGGCTGAACTCCAGCTTCATGTTCAGGTCCAGCGCCTTCGCCGAGCCGAAGTGGTCGATCATCACCGAGTGGTCGACCACCAGGTCCACCGGTACCAGCGGCTCGATCGCCTTGGGGTTCTTGCCCATCTTCGCCGCCACGTTGCGCATCGCGGCCAGGTCGGCCAGCAGCGGCACGCCGGTGAAGTCCTGCAGCACCACGCGGGCGACCACGAAGGGGATCTCGTCGCTGCGCTCGGCGGTCGGCAGCCAGTTGGCGAGTTGCGCCACGTGCTCCTTCGTGACCTTCTTGCCGTCGCAGTTGCGCAGCACGCTCTCCAGCACGATGCGCACCGACACCGGCAGCCGCGCCACGTTCGGGAAGGTCTTGGCCAGCTCGGGCAGCGAGTAGAACTTGCCCTCCTTGCCGGAGGCGGTCTTGAAGCTCTTCAGGGTCTTCGGGAAGGCGTGCTGGCTCGTGGCGGGCATGGTCGACCTCGGTGGGGTGGGGTTGAAAACGATTATGCGGTTTGCATGCCAACACCACATGACATCGCGGCACCTTGGTCGACGCACCCTTGCGAGGGCCGGCGCGCTCCCCCGTCATCCGCTCCAGCGGGGAGGATCCCGCGACGGCCGTGCGACCGAACAATCGCCGCGGGCCATCGAACGGAAGGAGTCGGCCATGCAGGGGATGTCGAGACGCGACGTGATGGGTCGGGCGCTGGCCCTGGCCGCGGCCCTCCGCGTCCGGGTCGCCAGCGCCGCAACGGGGCATCCGCCCCGCGACGGTGCGGCCGCACCGTCGATGCTGCTGGCGCGCGAGGCCGCGGCCGGCCAGTCGCCGGTCGGCTACCGGGTGAGCGAGAAGCTCGACGGCGTGCGGGCGCAATGGGACGGACGCGTGCTGCGGTTCCGCGGCGGCGGCGTGGTGCCGGCGCCGGGCTGGTTCACGGCCGGCCTGCCGGCCGTGGCGCTGGATGGCGAGCTGTGGCTCGGCCGTGGCCGCTTCGAGGCGCTGACGGCGATCGTGCGGGACCGGCAGCCCGACGATGCAGGATGGCGTCAGGTGCGGTACGGCGTGTTCGAGCTGCCGGGCGCGCCTGGCCCGTTCGCCGAGCGGGCGGCGCGAATTGCTCAAGTGGTCAGGCAAGCGGGGGCCGGGCCGCTGATGGTGGTGGAGCAGTGGGAGCTGCCCGATACGGCGGCCTTGCAGGCCCGGCTGGCCAGCGTGGTGGCGCAGGGCGGCGAAGGGCTGATGCTGCACCGGGCCGACGCGCCCTACGTCACCGGCCGCAGCGAGGTGCTGCTGAAGCTCAAGCCGTTGCAGGATGCCGAGGCCGTGGTCGTCGGGCACGTGGCGGGGAAGGGCCGGTTTGCCGGGCAGTTGGGTGCCTTGCGCGTGCGCACGCCGCAAGGGCAGGAGTTCGCGCTCGGCACGGGCTTCAGCAATGCCCAGCGCGCCTCGCCGCCTCCGCCGGGCGCGGTGGTCACCTACACCTATCGCGGCACGACGGCGCGCGGCCTGCCGCGCTTCGCCAGTTTCCTGCGGGTGGCCGGGCCTTGACGCGGGTCCCGGCTGCGGCTTGAGGTATGTTGCGGGCGATGAGCGAACACAGCTTCTACTGGCACGACTACGAAACCTTCGGGCGCTGGCCGCGGCGCGACCGGCCGGCGCAGTTCGCCGGCGTGCGCACCGACGCGGAACTCAACGAGATCGGTCCGCCGCTGATGCACTACTGCCAGCCTGCGCCCGATTTCCTGCCCGACCCTGAGTCCTGCCTGCTGACCGGCATCCTGCCGCAGACCTGCCTGGAGCAGGGCCTGCCGGAGCATGCCTTCGCGGCCGCCATCGAGCGCGAGCTGGCGGCGCCGGGCACGGTGGGCGTGGGCTACAACACCATCCGCTTCGACGACGAGGTGACGCGCCATCTGTTCTGGCGCAACCTGATGGATCCCTATGCCCGCGAATGGCAGAACGGTTGTGGCCGCTGGGACCTGCTCGACGTGGTGCGCTGCACCTATGCATTGCGGCCCGAGGGCATCGAGTGGCCGCGCCACGAGGACGGCCGGGCCTCGTTCAAGCTCGAGCACCTGACGGCGGCCAACGGCCTGGCGCACGCGGCGGCGCACGATGCGCTGTCGGACGTGCGCGCCACCATCGGCCTGGCGCGGCTGATCCGCAGTCAGCAACCCCGGCTGTGGGATTTTTGCTTCAGGCTGCACCGCAAGGATGCAGTGATGGCCGAGATCGGCGCCGGTGCCCAGCGGCCCTTCCTGCACATCTCCGGCATGTACCCGGCCGAGCGGGGCTGCCTCGCGGCGGTGTGGCCGCTCGGCACCCACCCGACCAACAAGAACGAACTGATCGTCTGGGATCTGGCGGCGGACCCGAGCGAGCTCTACGGGCTCGATGCCGCGGCGATCCGCCAGCGCCTGTTCACCAAGGCCGACGAACTGCCCGAGGGCACGACGCGCCTGCCGATCAAGAGCATCCACATCAACAAGTCGCCGATCGTCATCGGCAACCTCAAGACGCTGAGCCCGGCGATGGCCGAGCGCTGGGGCTACGACGCGACCCGGGTGCAGCGCCACGCCGACATCGCCCTGGCCCACGACGCGCTGCCGCGCGCACTGTGGGCCGAGGTGTTCGCGCGGCCGGCGCCCGAGCAGGCGCCCGACGTCGACGAAAACCTGTACGGCGGCTTCGTCTCCAATGCCGATCGGCGCACGCTCGAGCGGCTGCGCGCGCTGCCGCCGGAAGGGCTGGCGGGACAGCGTCCGCCATTCGAGGACGGGCGCCTGGAGGAATTGCTGTTCCGCTACCGCGCACGCAACTTTCCGCACACGCTCGATGCCGAGGAACGGGCGCAGTGGGAGCAGCACCGCGCCGAGCGGTTGCACCTGGGCGTCGGCGGCGGCGGCAGCCTGGCGGCCTTCTTCGAGCGCATCTACGCGCTCAGCGAGTCGGCCGACGAGCGCGGCCAGGACATCCTGGGCGCGCTCTACGACTACGCCGAGCAGATCGCGCCGCCGGCCCCCTGAAGCGCGAGCGCGGAAGCGGACGATGAAGATCGGTGTGATGGGCGCGGGCGCCGTGGGCTGCTACTACGGCGGCATGCTGGCGCGTGCCGGCCACGAGGTGATGCTGGTCGGCCGCCCGGCCCACGTCGAGGCGCTGCAGCGCCGCGGCCTGCGGCTGCAGACGTCCGCGTTCGATGTCGAACTGCCGGTGCAGGCGAACACCGAGGCCGCCGCGCTGGGCGACGCGGCGCTGGTGCTGTTCTGTGTCAAGTCGACCGACACCGAGACGGCCGGCCTCGCACTGCGCACGCACTTGGCGCCTGAGGCGCTGGTGCTGAGCCTGCAGAACGGCGTCGACAACGCCGAGCGCCTGCAGGCGCTGGTGGACGTGCCGGTGTGGCCGGCGGTGGTCTATGTCGCCGCCGAGATGGCCGGTCCCGGCCACGTGAAGCACAACGGCCGGGGCGAGTTGGTGATCGGGCCGACCGCCGCGCGCGGCGTGCCGGGCACCCTGGATGCCGCAGGCCTGATCTCGCTGCTGATCGATGCCGGCGTGCCGGCCGAGACCAGCGACAACGTGGCCGGCGCGCTGTGGGCCAAGCTGGTGCTGAACTGCGCCTACAACGCGCTGTCGGCGTTGACGCGCCTGCCCTACGGCCCGCTGGTGGCGCGCGAGGGCATGGCGCGGGTGATGGACGATCTGGTGGCCGAATGCCTGGCCGTGGCCGCCGCCAGCGGCGTGCAGATCCCCGGCGACGTGCCGGCGGCGGTGCGCCGCATTGCGCAGACCATGCCGGACCAGTTCTCGTCGACCGCACAGGACCTGCGTCGCGGGCGGCCCAGTGAGATCGACCATCTCAATGGCTACGTCATCCGGCGCGGCGAGGCCACCGCCACGCCGACGCCGGTGAACCGCTGCCTGCACGCGCTGGTGAAGGTGCTGGAAGGCGATCTGGCTTGATGCGCGTTCCCTGGCGCCCGCTGCACGCGCTGCCGCTGCATGTCGTCAACGGCATCGGCGTCGCACTCGGCATCTGCCTGATCCAGGCGCTGGTGTCGGCGCTGGCCGGCACGCCGCCGGCGCTGTGGGCCGTCAGTGGGGCGGTCTGCGTCAGCCTGGCCGATCTGCCGGTGGTGCCGCGCCGCAGTTGGCGGCGGGTGTCTCTGGCGGCCTTCAGCGCCTGCGTCGTGACGGCGCTCGTCGTCGCGCTGCGGCTGCATCCGGTGGCGCTCGGCGGCGTGGTGGCGCTGGTGGCCTTCGTCTCGGCGATGACGCTGGCCTGGGGTCTGCGCGCCGGCCCTGTGTCCTTCGTCGGCATCCTGGCGATCGTGTTCGCGATGTCGTCGCCGCCGGTGTCAGGTGCGGCCGCGGTGTTCTCGCACACCGCCTGGACGGCGCTCGGCGCGGTCTTGTACATGGCCTGGGCGATGTTCTGCGCGGTGATGCTGCAGCGCCGTTACCGCGCGCTGGCGCTGGCCGGCGTCCTGGAGGGGCTGTCCGCCTTGCTGCGGGCGCGCGCCGCGCTGCTGGTGCCGCCGTCGCCACCGGCGCGCGGCAGCGACCCGGCCGCCGACCGGCTGCGCGCGTGGATCCGCGACGAGACCGCGCTCAACGACCGGGTGCAGGCGGCGCGCGATCTGCTCTTCGAGCGGCCGGACTGCAACACCGAAACGCGGACTTTCGCCGGCCTGCTGGTCACCGCGGTCGATCTGCGCGACACCCTGCTGGCCAGCGAACTCGATCTGGGTCTGCTGGGCGACGATGCGCTGGCGGCCGCGGTGCGCCAGCGGCTCGCCGCCAATCTGGAGGCGCAGGCCGCCGCGCTCGATGCCATGCAGGGCGCGCTGCGCTACGACGATCCGGTGGAGGCCACGCACGACAGTGACGACCGCCCGCTGCACGCCTGGGTGGCCGGCGTCTCGATCCCGGCGGGCGACCGGCGCAAACACCTGCTGCCGGCGCTGGCCGATCGCGCGCAGCACATGATCGACGACCTGCGGCAGATGCGCGCGCTGATGCGCGGAGAGCTGTTGCCGCTGCGGTTGACGCAGGAGGAGCTGAGCCTGTTCGTGTCGGTCGAGGGCTGGCCGCTCGCCGCGCTGAAACCGCACACCAGCGGAAGATCGCCGGTGCTGCGCCACGCCGTGCGCTCGGCCGTCGCGCTCGGGGCAGCCTATTTCATCGGCGAGGCGCTGCCCTGGGCCTCGCACCCGCACTGGCTGGTGCTGAGCGTCGCGGTCGTGCTGCGCGGCAACCTGGAGCAGACGCTCGGACGGCGCAACGCGCGGCTCGGCGGCACGGTGCTCGGCTGTCTGCTGGTGCTCGGGTTGGCGCAACTGCACTGGAGCGGCGTGGCCTCGGTGGCCTTCCTGCTGGCGGTCGGAGCCGCGCATGCCTTCGTGAATGTGCGCTACCTCGTCACCGCCATCGCCGCCACCGTGATGGCCTTGCTGCAGGCCCATCTGGCTGAGCCGTCGGCCGGCTTCGCGGTGGCGGAGCGCCTGGCCGATACCGCGCTCGGCGCGGTGCTGGCCTGGGCGTTCTGCTACGTGCTGCCGTCCTGGGAGCGCAGCAGCCTCACGCGGGCGCTCGACCGGTTGCTCAACAGCCTGAACGTGCTGGCCGGTGAAGTGCTGGCCTGGCCCGAGCCCGGCCGCAGCCGTGCGAAGCTGGGCCTGGCGCGCCGCGAAGCCTACGAGTCGCTGGCCGGGCTGGCCGCGGTGGCGCAGCGCAGCAGCGTCGAGCCGGAGCGGGTTCGGGTGCCGCTGCAGGCCATCACCGACGCGCTGACCCATGGCCAGGAGATGCTCGGCCACCTGGCAGCGATGCGGCAGATGCTCACCCGGCGCGTCGATGCGCTCGACCGCGAGCCGGCCGAGGACGTGCTGCGCCGCGCGGCCGCGGCGGTGCGCGCCTGCCTCGCGCCGGCCTCGACCCCAAGAGAGGGCGAGCACGCGGAAGCCGCCTCGGCGCCAGCGCAGGGCGGCTCCTTCGCGCTGCCGACCCAGTCGGCTTTGGTGGCACTGTTGCCCTGGTTCGAGCGCCGATCACAGATGACGGTGCGGGCCGCTCGCGGTGTGGCCGCCGCCGTGCAGGTGCTGCGCGCGCACGCGCAGCGGCAATCTGCGGCAGGCCGACAGCGCGCCTGAAAAGGAAAAACGGCCCGCAGGGACTGCGGGCCGCGGCGTCAGCCGAAGCTGCCTGCGATCAGGCGGCGACTTCCTTCGCAACGCTGGCGTATTCCTCGATCTGGTCGAAGTTCATGTAGCGGTACACGCTGTCGGCGTCCTTGTTGATGATGCCCATCGCCTCGTGGTACTCGGCCACGGTCGGGATCTTGCCGAGCTTGGACGCGATCGCCGCCAGTTCGGCCGAGGCCAGGAACACGTTGGTGTTCTTGCCCAGGCGGTTCGGGAAGTTGCGGGTGCTGGTGGAGACAACGGTCGCGCCTTCACGCACCTGCGCCTGGTTGCCCATGCACAGGCTGCAACCGGGCATCTCGGTGCGGGCACCGGCGGCGCCGAAGTTGGCGTAGTGGCCTTCCTTGATCAGCTCGCTCTCGTCCATCTTGGTCGGCGGGGCGACCCACAGCTTGACCGGGATGTCGCGCTGGCCACCCAGCAGCTTGGCGGCGGCGCGGAAGTGGCCGATGTTGGTCATGCACGAGCCGATGAAGGCCTCGTCGATCTTGGTGCCGGCCACGTCGCTGAGCGTCTTGGCGTCGTCCGGATCGTTGGGGCAGCAGAGGATCGGCTCCTTGATGTCGGCCAGGTCGATCTCGATCACGGCGGCGTACTCGGCGTTCTTGTCAGCCTCGAGCAGCTGCGGATCGGCCAGCCAGGCCTCGACCTTCTCGATGCGGCGCTGCAGGGTGCGGGCGTCGGCATAGCCATCGGCGATCATGTTCTTCATCAGCACGACGTTGCTGGTGAGGTACTCCTTGATCGGCGCCGGGTTGAGCTTGATGGTGCAGCCGGCGGCCGAGCGCTCGGCCGAAGCGTCGCTCAGCTCGAAGGCCTGTTCGACCTTCAGGTCCGGCAGGCCCTCGATCTCGAGCACGCGGCCGGAGAACACGTTCTTCTTGCCGGCCTTGGCGACCGTCAGCAGGCCGGCCTTGATCGCATACAGCGGGATCGCATGCACCAGATCGCGCAGCGTCACGCCCGGCTGCATCTGGCCCTTGAAGCGCACCAGCACCGATTCGGGCATGTCCAGCGGCATCACGCCGGTGGCCGCGCCGAACGCCACCAGGCCCGAACCCGCAGGGAAGCTGATGCCGATCGGGAAGCGGGTGTGGCTGTCGCCGCCGGTGCCCACGGTGTCGGGCAGCAGCAGGCGGTTGAGCCAGCTGTGGATCACGCCATCGCCCGGGCGCAGGGCCACGCCGCCGCGGTTGCTGATGAAGGCGGGCAGCTCGCGGTGCGTCTTCACGTCCACCGGCTTCGGGTAGGCCGCGGTGTGGCAGAAGCTCTGCATCACGAGGTCGGCGCTGAAGCCCAGGCAGGCCAGGTCCTTCAGCTCGTCGCGCGTCATCGGGCCGGTGGTGTCCTGGCTGCCGACGGTGGTCATCTTCGGCTCGCAGTAGGTGCCCGGGCGCACGCCCTGGCCCTCGGGCAGGCCGACGGCGCGGCCGACCATCTTCTGCGCCAGCGTGAAGCCGGCCTGGGTCGCGGCCGGGGCCTTGGGCAGGCGGAACAGCGTCGACGCGGGCAGGCCGAGGAACTCGCGCGCCTTGCCGGTGAGGCTGCGGCCGATGATCAGGTTGATGCGGCCGCCGGCGCGTACCTCGTCGAACAGCACCTCGTTCTTGAGCTTGAACTCGACGAGCGTGGCGCCGTTCTTCTGGATCTTGCCTTCGTACGGCAGGATGTCGACCACGTCGCCCATCTCGAGCGTGGACACGTCGACCTCGATCGGCAGCGAGCCCGAGTCTTCCTGGGTGTTGAAGAAGATCGGCGCGATCTTTCCGCCCAGCGTGACGCCGCCGAAGCGCTTGTTCGGCACGAAGGGGATGTCCTGGCCGGTGGCCCAGATCACGCTGTTGGTCGCGCTCTTGCGCGACGAGCCGGTGCCCACCACGTCGCCGACGTAGGCGACCAGATGGCCCTTCTTCTTCAGGTCGTCGATGAACTGCATCGGGCCGCGCTTGCCGTCCTCCTCGGGCTTGAAGGCCGCGCCTTCGCGGGTGTTCTTCAGCATCGCCAGGTAATGCAGCGGGATGTCCGGACGACTCCAGGCGTCGGGCGCCGGTGACAGGTCGTCCGTGTTCGTTTCGCCCGGCACCTTGAAGACGGTGACGGTGATCTTCTTGTCGACCTCGGGGCGCGAGGTGAACCACTCGGCATCGGCCCAGCTCTGGATCACTTCCTTCGCCTTGGCGTTGCCGGCTTTCGACTTCTCGGCCACGTCGTGGAAGAAGTCGAACATCAGCAGCGTCTTCTTCAGGCCCTCGGCGGCCACCCCGGCCACTTCGGCGTTATCGAGCAGGTCGATCAGCGGCTTGACGTTGTAGCCGCCCACCATGGTGCCCAGCAGCTCGGTGGCCTTGGCCTTGGAGATCAGGCCGACCGCGAGGTCGCCGTGCGCCACGGCGGCCAGGAACGAGGCCTTGACCTTGGCGGCGTCGTCCACGCCCGGCGGCACGCGGTGCGTCAGCAGGTCGAGCAGGAAGGCCTCCTCGCCGGCCGGCGGGTTCTTGATCAGCTCGATCAGCTCGGCGACCTGCTTGGCCTCGAGCGGCAGCGGGGGGATGCCGAGCGCGGCGCGTTCGGCGGCATGTTGGCGATAGGCTTGCAGCATGGGTGGACTCCGGAGACGGTAGGAGGAGGGCGGGAACGAAAGCGGACGGGCTCGGTCATGCGGCGCGCGGCACGATGACCTTCAGGCCCTTGAAGTAGAGACGGAAGAACTCGGCGTCGCGGGTGATCAGGCCATTGCACTGAAGCAAGGCGTGGGCCCCGACGATGAAATCGGGCACGTTGCGCTGCCGGGCGCCGCCGCGCGAGCGGTAGCGGCGCTGCATCTCGCCGGCGCGCACCGCGGATTTCTGCTCGACCGCGCTGTAGACGATGCCCATGTCCTCGAGCACCTGCACGGCTCGGTCGCCTTCCTCGAGCGAGCTGCAGACCTCGGCGATGACGACATCGCAGACGGCGACCGGGCCGCGCGACAGCGCGTCACGCAGTGCGGCCTCGGCTGTGTCGGCCTCGGGGCTCTCGCTGAGGAGTTCGATCAGGACGGAGGAATCGATCGCGATCATCGACGGCGAGGCGATCAGCGGTCGACCGGATCGCCGGGGGCGCGGCCGCGCACCGCGCGCAGGGCCTCGTCGACCGAGGCGAAGCCGTCGAGCTTGAACTTGCCGCGGGCGCGAGAGATGGCGTCGTCGACGTTCTTGCGCAGGATGATGCGGCCGCCGTCGAGCTCGACCTTCAGCTGCGTGCCCTTGACCAGCCCGAGGGCGTCACGCACGGCTTTGGGCAGGGTGATCTGCCCGCGCTCGGCAACGGTGGCTTCCATGGGGGCTCCCGTGAATCTGTGTCGATCGGTATGCATGAATTATACATACCGAAATCCGCATATTCAACCGAGGAGCGGGCACCGGCGCCGGCCAGGGCCAGCTGCCGGGTTCGATCGTTGTCTCAGCGCGCTGCGGCGGTCACGGCCGCGACGGCCGCACGCTGCTCCGCGAGGGTGCAGCCGTCGACCATGCGCTGACCGATCTTCTGGTTCATCATCATCGACTTGACCGGGATCTGCAGCCACACGACGCCACTGCGCTTGTCCTCGAGCCGGACGGCGCCGGTGGTGGTCTCCTGGGGGGTCATCACGTAGGCCGCCTTGTTGAACACGACCTCGAAGTGACCTGGCTTGTTCTGCATCGGGGTCACGCTGACGGTCTGGTTGAACTCGCACTGCGCGGTGCCGGTCAGCACGCGGTTGGAGATCGCCAACTGGTTGTCGCTGATCGTCTCGGTCACTTCGGTGGCGAGCGCCAGGCCCTTGGCTTCGGACTTCAATTCCTTGCGCGACTGCGACACCGGCTTCTTGGCCGGGGCCGGCTTGGCCGCGGCCGGCTTCGCGGCGGGCTGTGTCTGCGTTTGCGCCAGGGCGGCGCCGCCGGTGGTGACCAGTCCGGCAACCAGCAGCGACAGGGCCAGGGGGGTGATGCGGCTCATCGATTCTCCAAGCGGGTATGAAAGTCTTGATTGTCGAACTTGCGGCCGTCAGTTTCGTTGCAAGTTGCATCCTGGTGCGCTAGCGGCTTCTGGTGTCGGACGGCCGGCGGCGCAGCCAGCGGGCGCCCTGCGGGGACGGACGCGCGCTTTCGGTGCGTTGCCCGGCGGAGCGGGGCGTGCGCGACATCACGCTCCCCAGGGTCTGCAAGCCCGCAGCCTGCGTCTGGTTGTGTTAGCCGCCGCCCCGGCACGCCCCCAGCGAGTCGTCAAACGATTGTCACGCCGTGTTGCGACCGGATCGGCGGTGCGATCGACTGCTTGCAGGGCAGTCGGTCCGCAGAGACAGGCCGTGGCCGCGCAGCGCAATGTCGAGACATTGCGCCGTTTCAGCCTGCGGCTTCCTCGTGCCGGGGCACGCGGCGGGCCGCCGGTTGCTCGATCACCAGATCCGAGCGGGCGTGGGCCACACAAGGCAGGATGCTGCCGGCGGCCTTCTCGTCTGCGCTGAGCCCCGGCCATTCGATGCGGTACGCCACCTCGCCATGGCGTGACTCGCACAGGCAGGTCCGGCAGGTGCCGTTGCGGCAGGAGCTGGGCAGCCGGATGCCGGCGCGCTGCGCGGCGACGAGCAGGGGCAGCGACGCGGGTGCGGCGAACACCCAGCCCGCGGGTTGCACCGTCACTGTGTAGACCGCCATGTCGTCGCCGTTCATGCGGCCGACTCTAGCGGCATGCCGGGATGCGCAGGTACCGCGAGAGTCCGGTCTTCATCGGACAATCGCCACGATCGATCGCTTGATCGAACCGACCGGGCAACCTCAGGACTACGAATGGCCGCTTCCAGCTTGCTGACCCTCATCGACGATATCGCGAGCGTTCTCGACGACGTGGCGCTGCTCACCAAGGTGGCCACCAAGAAGACCGCAGGGGTGCTGGGCGACGATCTGGCGCTCAATGCCCAGCAGGTGACCGGTGTCTCTGCCGACCGCGAACTGCCGGTCGTGTGGGCCGTGGCCAAGGGATCGATGAAGAACAAGGCGATCCTCGTCCCGGCGGCGCTGGCGATCAGCGCCTTTGCGCCCTGGGCCGTCACGCCGCTGCTGATGCTCGGGGGCGCCTTTCTCTGCTACGAAGGCTTCGAGAAACTGGCGCACAAGTTCCTGCACAGCAAGGCCGAGGACGAGGCCCACCACGCCGAACTTACCCGCGCGGTGGCCGATCCGGCGCTGGACCTGGTGGCCTTCGAGCAAGGCAAGATCAAGGGCGCGGTGCGCACCGACTTCATCCTGTCGGCCGAAATCATCGCGATCACGCTGGGCACCGTCGCCGCATCACCCTTCATCACCCAGGTGTCGGTGCTGGTGGGCATTGCGCTGCTGATGACGGTCGGCGTCTATGGGCTCGTGGCGGCGATCGTCAAGCTCGACGACGGCGGGCTCTACCTCAGCCGCCAGGCCGGCGGTGGGGCCTGGGGCCGCTTTCAGCGCGGTCTGGGCGCCGGCATCCTGAAAACGGCGCCGTGGCTGATGAAGGGGCTGTCCATCGCCGGTACCGCGGCCATGTTCCTGGTGGGTGGCGGCATCCTGACGCACGGCATTCCGGTGCTGCACCATGGCATCGAGGCGGCCGTGTCCCAACTGGCGGCGCTGGCGGGTGGCTTCGCGGGCGTATTGCAGGCGCTGGTTCCGAGCTTGCTGGATGGCTTGCTGGGCGTCGTGGCAGGTGCGCTGGTGCTCGCCGGCGTGAGCCTGGCGCGCAGGATCATGGGTCGCAGCAAGGGCGGCGCAACGGCGGCTCCACGATAGGCGGCGCAAGAGATTCCTTTCTGTTTTCTTCGCGGCGTCCGGAATCTGCCAAATCGCCGACGGTTCACGCGGCGCAGGTTTTCTGTCGGCGCCGGCATATCGGTCTGGAAACGAAGCGGCCGCCCGTGGGCGGCCGGCTTTAAGGGCGTCGACCGGCTGCTGCCGGTCGGCACGTCGGTGTCGATCAGACCGAGAATTCCTCGATCTTGCGGCCCGACGACAGCGCGGCCTTCAACCAATTGGGCTGCAGGCCGCGACCGCTCCAGGTATCACCGGTGGCGGTATTGCGGTACTTGACGGCGACCTTGCGACCCGCAGTGCCGCCGGTTTTCACGGCCTTGGCCGGCTTGGCCGGCGACTTGCTGCGCCCCAGGTCCGTCAGCGTGATCCCGTGCTCGTCCATCAGGGCCTTGATCTTGGCGATAACCGCGGTGTGTTCGGCACGCCGGGCGGTTTCGATCTGCTCGGTCAGCGCCGCCGCCTGCTGTTCGAGCGCCGCCTTCTGGGACATCAGGTCTTGGTATGTGGCCATTTCAGCTACCAGCTCCATCGAAATGAATTGAAGCGGTCGATTATCGACCCGCCTGAATCCTATTCTAGGCGGTCCGGTAAAACTCGTGCAATGTGACAAATCAGAGAAAACCCGGCCTCGGCCGGGTTTTGTTGGAGTATTTCGAGTTTACTTGTAGCCGACCCGATCGAGGATCTGCTGCACACGGATCGAATTCAGGCCGACCACCGAGATCGGAATCAACTCAGCCTTGAAAGCCCCCATCGCGTCGAGTGCCGGATTCGCGACCTTGACGCCCGGTACCACCGGATATTCGTTGTTGCCGTTCGCGAAATAGGCCTGGGCCGAATTGGTGGACAGGTATTCGAGGAACTTGACGCCGGCCTCGCGGTTCTTCGCGTGCTTGGCCAGTGCGCCGCCGGCGATGTTCACGTGGGTGCCCCAGGATTGCTGGTTCGGGAACACGACCTCGATCTTCTCGACCACGGCCTTGTCCTCGGGCTTCTCCGAGCGCAGCAGGCGGGCCAGGTAGTAGCTGTTGGTGAGGGCGATGCCGCACTCGCCGCTCGCCACGGCCTTGATCTGGTCGGTGTCGCCGCCCTTGGGCGCACGCGCCATGTTGTCGACCACGCCCTTGAGCCACGCCTCGGTCTTCTGGGCACCGAGGTGCTCGTACATCGAACCGAACAGCGACAGGTTGTAGGGGTGCGAACCCGAACGCGTGCAGACCTTGCCCTTGTTCTTGGGATCGGCGAGTTCCTCGTAGGTGTCCACGTCGTCGCGCTTGACGGTGGCCTTGTTGAACACGATCACGCGCGCCCGTGTCGAGAAGCCGAACCACCGCGATCCCAGGCCGTCGTCCTTGCTGCGCAACTGTGCCGGGATGCGCGACGCCAGCACGCTCGACTTGACCGGCTGGAACAGGCCGTCGGCGTCGGCCACGATGATGCGCGCCGCATCCACCAGCAGGATCACGTCGGCGGGGCTCGAGGCGCCCTCGCTGCGCAGGCGCGCCAGCAGTCCGGCGTCGTCGGCGTCGACACGATTGATCTTGATGCCGGTTGCCTTGGTGAAGTCGGCGTAGAGCGCCTCGTCGGTCTGGTAGTGGCGCGCCGAGTAGAGGTTGAGCACCTGATCCTGGGCCGCAGCACCGAACGAGGCGCAAAGGGCGACGACGGCGAGAGCCGTGCGAGCGAAGGTAGAGCGGACCATCGTGGAGTCTCCTGTGTCAACGGTCTGTCAGTATAAGAGTCAACACGAATGATTCGCGTCCGCGTCACCGTTGTGGGCGAACGAAGCATGACGATGCCCGCGCGCGGCGGGGCACGCTGAACGAACCGGTACGCTCAGGTCGTCGTCGGCGGCACGTAGCCGGCCGGCTGCTCGGCGCCGGCGCCGAAGAAGTAGTTCTCCATCTGGCGCGCGAGGTACTGGCGCGCCCGGGCGTCCGCTAGATTCAGGCGGTTCTCATTGACCAGCATCGTCTGGTGCTTGAGCCACTGGGCCCACGCTTCCTTGCTGATGTTGTCGTAGATGCGCTTGCCCAGCTCGCCCGGGTAGGGTGCGAAATCCAGTCCGTCGGCGTCTTTCTTCAGCAGGGCGCAGTGCACGGTGCGGGCCATGGGGAACTCCTTGTCCTTGAGATCGGGTCGATGAGGCTCGTCAGGCGAGCTTCTTCACCAGCACCAGCGAACGCCGGTCCCAGTTGTATTTGCGTTTGCGGGCTTCGGGCAGCCAGTCGGCGTCGACCTGGGCGAAGCCGCGCTTGATGAACCAGTGCATCGTGCGCGTGGTCAGCACGAAGATGCTGGTGAGGCCGGCGGCGCGGGCGCGCTGCTCCACGCGCTTGAGGATGCGTTCGCCGTCGCCCTGGCCCTGCACGCTGTTGCTCACCGTCAGCGCGGCCATCTCGCCGGTGTGCGCCTCGGGGTAGGGGTAGAGCGCCGCGCAGCCGAAGATCACGCCGTCGTGCTCGATCACGGTGTAGTGGTCGATGTCGCGCTCGATCTCGGTGCGGTCGCGCTTCACCAGCGTGCCGTCGCGTTCGAAGGGTTCGATGAGTTGCAGGATGCCGCCGATGTCGTCGGACGTCGCCTCGCGCAGGCTCTCGAGCTTCTCGTCGACCACCATCGTGCCGATGCCGTCGTGGGTGTAGACCTCGGTCAGCAGCGCGCCGTCGGCGTTGAAGGGCAGGATGTGCGAGCGCTCGACGCCGCCCTCGCAGGCCTTGATGCAGTGGCGCAGGTAGAAGGCGGTGTCGGTGGGCTGGGCCGGGTCGGGTAGGGCGGCCAGCAGGCGCCGGGCATCGGCCAGCGCGAGCTCGGTGTCGATCGCGCTCTCGGCGTCGTGCTGGTCTTCACGCACGCCGGGCACCTCGGTCAGGAACATCAGCTTGTCGGCCTGCAGCGCGATGGCGGTGCTGGTGGCCACGTCTTCCATCGTCAGGTTGAAGGCCTCGCCGGTCGGCGAGAAGCCGAAGGGCGACAGCAGCACGATCGCGCCGATGTCGATCGCACGGCGGATCGCCGCGGCATCGACGCGCCGCACGATGCCGCTGTGCAGGAAGTTCACGCCGTCGACGATGCCCACCGGCCGCGCCGTCAAAAAATTGCCCGACACCACGCGCACCGTCGCATTGGCCATCGGCGTGTTCGGCAGGCCCTGCGAGAACGCCGCCTCGATCTCGAAGCGCAGCTGGCCGGCGGCCTCCTGGGCGCAGTCGAGCGCCACCGCGTCGGTGATGCGCAGGCCGTGGCTGAAGTGCTCCGGGTGGCCCTTGGCGCGCAGTTGCTCGCTCACCTGCGGGCGGAAGCCGTGCACCAGCACGAGCTTGATGCCCATCGCGTGCAGGATCGCCACGTCCTGCACGAAGGCGTTCAGCCGGCCCGCGGCGATGCCTTCGCCGGCCATCGCGACCACGAAGGTCTTGCCGCGGTACGCATGGATGTAGGGCGCGACCGAGCGGAACCAGGGAACGAAGGTGTGCGGGAAGACGAGGTCCATGAGACGGGCGCCGGGATAATCGCGGATTCTGCCCGACACCCATGCCCGAGACCGCTCCCCGCACCGCCGCCCCTGCACCGCCGCGATCACTGCCGCCGATCCGCTTCCCCGAGGCGCTGCCGGTCTCGGCCCGGCGCGACGAGATCGCCGAGGCGGTGCAGCGCCATCAGGTCGTCATCGTCTGCGGTGAGACCGGCTCGGGCAAGACCACGCAGTTGCCCAAGCTCATGCTGGCGCTGGGTCGCGGCAAGGCCAACGCCAGGCCCGGCGAGCGCGGGCGGCTGATCGGCCACACCCAGCCGCGGCGCATCGCCGCGAGCTCGGTCGCCAAGCGCATCGCCGAGGAACTGGACACGCCGCTCGGCGAGGTGGTGGGCTACAAGGTGCGCTTCCAGGACCGGCTGACGCCGGGCGCGTCGGTCAAGCTGATGACCGACGGCATCCTGCTCGCCGAGACGCAGACCGACCCGCTGCTGCAGGCCTACGACACGCTGATCATCGATGAGGCCCACGAGCGCAGCCTCAACATCGACTTCCTGCTCGGCTACCTGCGGCAGATCCTGCCGAGACGGCCCGACCTGAAGGTGATCGTGACCTCGGCGACGATCGACGCCGATCGGTTTGCGCGGCATTTCGGGAGCGTCCGCCCGACGCCGGGCCGCCCCAAGTCGGGCGGCGCCCCCTCGGGGGGCAGCGACAGTGTGGAGCGCGGAGCGTGGGGGCGCGAACTCGTGCCGGCGCCGGTGATCCAGGTGAGTGGGCGCTTGTTCCCGGTCGAGCAGCGCTGGAGGGCCTTCGAGGAGTCGCGTGAGCACGACCTGAACGACGCGATCGCTGACGCCGTCGACGAACTCTGGCGCGAGGGCAGCGGCGACGTGCTGGTGTTCCTGCCCGGCGAGCGCGAGATCCGCGAGGCCACCGACCACCTGCGCAAGCACCTGCTCCAGCAACACCGCGGCGGCCCGCAGCCCGAGATCCTGCCGCTGTTCGCGCGGCTGTCGCAGCCCGAGCAGGACCGTGTGTTCCAGGCCGGCAACGGGCGGCGCATCGTGCTGGCCACCAACGTGGCCGAGACCTCGCTCACGGTGCCCGGCATCCGCTACGTGGTCGACGCCGGCACCGCGCGCGTCAAGCGCTACAGCTACCGCAACAAGGTCGAGCAGCTGCAGGTCGAGCCGGTCAGCCAGGCCGCGGCCAACCAGCGCGCCGGTCGCTGCGGGCGCGTGGCCGACGGCATCTGCATCCGGCTCTACGACGAAAAGGATTACGCGGGCCGGCCGCGCTTCACCGACCCCGAGATCCTGCGCAGCTCGCTGGCCGGCGTGATCCTGCGCATGAAGGCGCTGGGGCTGGGGGACGTGGAGGCCTTCCCCTTCCTCGAGCCGCCGCCCAAGAAGGCCATCGCCGACGGCTACGCGCTGCTCAACGAGCTGGGCGCGACCGACGACGCCAACGAGCTGACGGCCATCGGCAAGGAGCTCGCGAAGCTGCCGCTGGACCCGCGCATCGGCCGCATGATCCTCGCCGCACGCGACCGGCAGGCGCTGGCCGAGGTGCTGGTGATCGCCAGCGCGCTGTCGGTGCAGGACGTGCGCGACCGCCCGCTCGAGCAGCAGCAGGCCGCCGACCAGAAGCACAGGCTGTTCGACGACGAGCGCTCCGAGTTCGTCGGCTACCTGAAGCTGTGGCACTGGATCGAGGCCGGGCGAGGGCACACCGCGCACTCGCCTGCCGCTCCCTCCACCGCTCGTGCAGGAGAGGGCCGGGGTGAGGGCACGGCCGCCCACAAGCTCTCCAACCGCCAGCAGGAGCAGCGGCTGCGCGAGCATTTCATCAACCCGCGCCGCGTGCGCGAATGGCGCGACATCCATTCGCAACTGCACACCGTCGTGGCCGAGCACGGCTGGCGGCTCAACGGCACGCCGGCCACCTACGAGCAGCTTCACCTGGCGATGCTGGCCGGGCTGCTGGGCAACGTGGGCTGCAAGAGCGATGACGAGGACTGGTACCTCGGCGCGCGCGGCATCAAGTTCTGGCGCCATCCCGGCGCGCATCTGAGCAAGAAGCCGGGCCGCTGGTTGATCGCCGCCGAACTGGTGGAGACCACGCGGCTGTTCGGTCGCGCGCTGGCGGCGATCGAGCCGCCGTGGATCGTGCAGGTGGCCGGCCACCTGCTGAAGAAGCAGCTGCTCGAGCCGCATTGGGAGAAGAAGGCCGCCGAGGTGGTGGCGCTGGAGCGCGCCACGTTGTATGGGCTGGTCGTCTACCACAACAAGCGGGTCAACTTTGGCAACGTCGACCCGGCCGCGGCGCGCGAGATCTTCATCCGCGAGGCGCTGGTGAACGGCGAGTGGGAGAGCCGCCTGCCCTTCCTGGCGCACAACCGCAAGCTGATCCGCCAGGTGGAGGAACTGGAACACAAGTCGCGCCGGCAGGATGTGTTGGTCGACGACGAACTCATCTTCGCCTTCTACGACCAGCAACTGCCCGAGGACGTGTGCTCCGGCACGACGCTGGAGCGCTGGTACCGCGCCCAGAGCCCGCAGCAGCCGAAGCTGCTGATGCTGACGAAGGACGAGCTGATGCGCCACGAGGCGGCGGGCATCACGACCGCGGCCTTCCCGAAGACGCTGCGCCTGGGCGGCATCGACTGCGAGGCGACCTACCTGCACGAGCCCGGCGACAGCAAGGACGGCCTGACCGTCACGGTGCCGATCTACGCGCTGAACCAGGTGAACGACGAGCGTTGCGAGTGGCTGGTGCCCGGCCTCTTGAAGGACAAGGTGCTCGCGCTGATGAAGAGCCTGCACCAGCGGCCGCGCTCGCGGCTGGTTCCGCTGCCCGACGCCGCGGCCGAGTTCTGCGAGCTGGTGCCGTTTGCGCAGGGCGGCCTGATCGACGCGCTGCTGAAGGCGGTGCGAGAACGCACCCAGATCGCGGTGCAGCGCAACGACTTCAAGCTCGAGACGCTGCAGCCCCACCTGTTCATGAATTTCCGCGTCGTCGACGAGCACGGCCGCCAGCTCGGCATGGGCCGCCACTTGCCGACGCTGAAGGCCGAGCTGGGCGCACAGGCGAGGTCGGCGTTCCAGGCGCTGGCGGCCTTGAAGATCGGTGCAGTGGAGCAGGGCGCAGGGCCGCCCTCACCCCAACCTTCTCCCGCCGGGGGAGGGGGCCGCGCAGATTCTCACCCTCTCCCACTGGCGGGAGAGGGCCGGGGTGAGGGCATTCCGACCCCCGCCACACCGCCCCAACGCCACACCACCTGGTCCTTCGGCGAACTTCCCGAACTGATGGAGATCCGCCGCGGCGCGCAGAGCCTGGTCGGCTTCCCGGCGCTGATCGACAAGGGCGCTCACGTCGAGATCGAGGTCTTCGACGAGCCCGACGTCGCGGCCACGCGCCACCGCGCCGGGCTGCGCCGGCTGGTCGCGCTGCAGATCAAGGAGCCGCTGAAGTACCTGGAGAAGAACATCCCCGACCTGCCGCGCATGGCGGTGGCCTACATGGCGCTCGGCGGCAGTGCCGACGAGCTGCGGGCGCAGATCATCGACGTGGCGCTGGACCGCGCCTTCCTCGTCGAGCCGCTGCCCACCGACGCGGCCGGTTTCACCCGGCGCATCGACGAGGGCCGCACGCGGCTCAACCTGGTCGCGCAGGAGGTGGCGCGGCTGGCGGCGACCGTGCTCGCTGAGCACGCGAGCGCCGCGCGCAAGCTCAAGGACACGCGGCCGGTTAAGGACGTGGCCGACGACGTGGCGGCACAACTGGCGCGTTTGTGCCCCAAGCGCTTTCTCGCCGAGACGGACTACGCACAGCTGCACCACCTGCCGCGCTACCTGAAGGGCGTCACGCTGCGGCTGGACAAGTGGCGCGCCGATCCGGCGCGCGACGCGGCCCGCCTGGCCGAGCTGCGACCGATCGAGCAGCGCTACCTGCGCCGCGTGGCCGAGCTCAAGGGCGCGGCCGATGCGCGCCTCGACGAGTTCCGCTGGCTGCTCGAGGAGCTGCGCGTGAGCCTGTTCGCGCAGGAACTGCGGACGCCGCAACCGGTGAGCGCCAAGCGCCTGGAGAAGGCCTGGACGCAACTCAGCGCGTGAACGCGGGCTTCGCCCCGAGGGCCCTGGCTACAATCGCGGCTCAGTCGGGGCGTAGCGCAGCCTGGTAGCGCAACTGGTTTGGGACCAGTAGGTCGCGAGTTCGAATCCCGCCGCCCCGACCAATGTTCATGCGGCCTGGCAGGTAGAAGCCTCCAGGCCGCTTTGCATTCTTGCAGGCGGCTCAGGGCTTGCTGCTGTAGTTCACCGGCACCCAGACATAGCCCTTGCCTTCGGCCCGCAGACGGCCGATGCCCGGGAACGAGACGTGCGCGATCGCGACGTAGTAGCCCTGCCGGGCCGCGTCGGCGAAGGCCTTGCGGCGCTGTGGCAGCGCGGCCTTCGAGTCGACGTCGAACTTGATCACGACCGACGGGTCGGGGAACTGCACGGCGGCCACGTGCATCATGTCGCCCCAGATCACGAGCTTCTGGCCGCGGCTCTCGACGACGTAGAAGGTGTGGCCCGGCGTGTGGCCCGGCGCGGGCTCGGCGCGTACTCCGGGCACCAGTTCGGTGGTGCCGGAGAAGGTTTTCAGGCGGCCGGCCTCCTGGTAGGGCTTCACGGCGCTCATCGCGCCCGCAAAGAAGCCCTTGGCGTCGTCGGGCGCCTTGGTCATCCGGTCGTTGCTGAGCCAGAAGTCGGCATCGTGCTGGTCGAAGCGCAGCGTCGCGTTCGGGAACGCCGCCTTGCCATCGGCGAGCAGGCCGCCCACGTGGTCGGGGTGCAGGTGGGTGATGTAGACCTCGTCCACCTGCTCGGGCATGTAGCCGGCGGCCTTCAGGTTGGCCAACAGCTTGCCGAGCGTCGGTCCGAACAGGCCGGCGGCGCCGGTGTCGATCAGCACCAGCCGGGTCCCGGTGTTGATCAGGTAGGCGTTGACCGAGGTCTCGAGCGGCACGCCGAGATAGGCTCGCTTCAGCGCACGTTGAACCTGGCCCGGCCTGGCGCCGCTCAGCAACTGGTCCACGGGCAGGTCGACCGTGCCGTCGGACAGCGCGGTGATCTCGAAGTCGCCCAGCATCATCCGGTAGTAGCCCGGCGCCTGGGTCTTCTGCTGAGGGGCCTCGGCGTGGCTGGTCGTGACGGCTGGGCCGCCGGTCAACAGCGCAACGAGGAGTCCGAGCGCGGCGAGTTTGCGGGTCATCGTGTGATCTCGGGAGTGGCTAAGGGATAGAGCGGTAGGCAGTCTAGGCCGCTTGCGATAAAAGCGCCGGAGTTCGCGGCATTGCCGCCAAGGAAACCGATTTGGGCGCTCGTCTGGTCGAATGGCGTCGTACGTTCAAGCGGCAGGCCCTGTGGTCGCTGCTGCTGCTCGGTGCCGTGGCGGTCTTTCTGGCCGTCTCGCTCAGCCAGAGCCACGGCCGCTACCAGGCCGCGGCCGACGACGATATCGAGAACCTCACGCTCAACCTCGAGCGCTATCTCTTCACCCGCCTGCAGGCGGCCGACCTGGTGCTGCAGTCGGCGGCGCAAAGCTTCTCTCACCTGAGTGCCGCGGGCCCGGTGAGCGAAAACGAGTTCAATGCCGCGCTGCTCGAACTGCAGAAGCGCCTGCCCGACGCGCCGGCCCTGCGGGCTGCCGACCGCTCCGGGCAGGTGCTCTATGGCGGAGGCGTCGATCCCGCGCAGCGGCTGAGCATCGAGCGGCGGCAGTTCTTCCAGGAAGCCAAGGTCTCTTCGACGATGGTGCTGGGGCTGCCGCTCAAGTCCCGGATCACCGGCCGCTGGGTGCTGCCGCTCGCACAGCAGTTGCGCGACCACCGCAACGCCTTTGCCGGCGTCGTCTATGTCAACCTGGACCTCGAGGAACTGAATGAATTCCTGGGCTCGCTGAAGCTCGGTGCCCATGGCGTCATCACGCTGTTCAACGCCCGGCGCGAGATCCTGCTGCGCCTGCCGGCCGCGCCGATGGCGCAGGACGAGCAACCGGTGCGCGTGGCGGCGCCTGAGGTCTTGAGCTCGCTGGCGGCGGGCAAGCAGGTGGCCCTGTTCCGCACGCGCAGCTCCATCGACGGCGTGCTGCGGGCCGTGATGTACCGACAGGTGGGGGGCTATGCCGTCTTCATCCTGGCCGGACTGGCGGAGCAGGACTTCCTGCTGCCCTGGCACCGGGAACTGGCGATCACGGTGGTGTTCTGGCTCGCCCTGGCGGGCGCGCTGCTCCTGCTGCTGGTCCGGCAATACCGGGCGGGGCTCCAGCAGGTGCGGGCGCTCCGGCTGCTCCAGGAGGCCAAGGAGCAGGCGGTGCGGGCCAACGAGTCCAAGTCGCTGTTCCTGGCCAACATGAGCCACGAGATCCGCACGCCCCTCAATGGCGTGCTGGGTTTCGCGCAGATCGGCTACCGCGATCCGTCGGTCGCCCCGGAGGCGCGGCAGAAGTTCGCCCGCATCCTCGAGTCCGGCAAGCTGCTGCAGGGCATCCTGAACGATGTGCTGGACATGTCCAAGATCGAGGCAGGCAAGCTGCTGCTGGACCCGACCCCCACGATGTTGCGGCCCGCGCTGGAGCGCGCGGTCGACCTGGTCCGGGGCTTCGCGCGCGACAAGGGCATCGCCTTGTGTCTCCTGGTGGACCGTCGCGTGCCCGAGGTCATCGTCGTCGATCCCCTGCGGCTGGGGCAGATCCTGCTCAACCTGCTGTCGAACGCGGTCAAGTTCACCGCCACCGGCCAGGTGGACGTGACGGTCGGCGTCTCCGGTGACAAGCTGGTCATCAACGTGCGGGACAGCGGTCTGGGCATGTCGGAGGAGCAGATCTCCCGGCTCTTCATGGCCTTCGAGCAGGCCGATCGATCGACCACGCGGCGTTACGGCGGCACGGGTCTGGGCCTGGCGATCACCAAGCGGCTGGTCGAGATGATGAACGGCTCGATCGTGGTCACGAGCCACCTGGGGGCCGGATCCACCTTCTCCATCCGCCTTCCTCTCGCGCGCTCGACCTTGACCTTCGTGGAGCCCGAAAGGCCCACCAGCACCGGCGAGGATCTCGTCGATGTCGGCGCGGCGGTGCAGCGGGGCGAGCGCGAAGAGACCGCAGGCCGATTGCCGCATTCGAGGCTCGACGGGATGCGCGTGCTGGTGGCCGAGGACAACCCGGTCAATCAGATCGTCATCGAGAGCATGCTGTCGATGGAGGGGGCCTTCGCAGAGGTGGTGGCCGATGGCTACGAGGCCATCGACCGCGTGGCCGCGCAACTCGACCCGAAGTACAACGCGGTGCTGCTGGACGTGATGATGCCCGGCATCGACGGCTACGAGACCGCGCGACGCATCCACACGCTGGACGCGGAGCTGCCCATCATCGGTCAGACCGGTCACGCGCTCGCGGAGGATCGCGCACACTGCATCGAGGCCGGCATGGTCGAGCGCGTCACCAAGCCGCTCGATGCCGATGAACTCGTGAGCGTGCTGCTGAAGCATTCGCGCCAAGTCTGAAGCGCGAGGCCGCCATGCGCTGCGCGGGCTCGATGCCTACGCCGCCACGCCCTGCAGGTCGCCGGGGTGCCGCGTACACTTCTCCGGCCGCGTCTGCCCGTAGCTCAACTGGATAGAGCACCAGCCTTCTAAGCTGGGGGTTACAGGTTCGATTCCTGTCGGGCAGGCCAGTAGGAAAACCGCCGTCCCGGCGATCCACGACATGGCCTTCATGCCTGCCGATGTTGCCCACCGAGGAGTGAAGTCTTGAGCTCCCGTGTTGCCGAGTTGTCGTCCTCCGCGCTGGCCGTCGATCGCAGCCTGCGCATCGTGTGGCGCCGCCGACTGGAGGCGGTGCGATCGCACTCGCTGCAGCTCGCGGCTCCCCTGTCGGCCGAGGACCGTTGCGTGCAGTCGATGCCGGACGCCAGCCCCACCAAGTGGCATCTCGCGCACACGACGTGGTTCTTCGAGGCCGTGGTGCTGCAGGCCCACCAGCCGGGATACCGCGTGCACGACGAGCGCTACGCCTTCCTGTTCAATTCCTACTACGAGTCGCTCGGGCCGCGCCATCCACGCGCCCAGCGGGGCCTGCTGACGCGACCGTCCAACGAGGAAGTGCTGCAGTACCGGCGCCATGTCGACGACGCGCTGCTCGCTTTTGTCCGGGAGTCTGACGATGTGGCCTGGGCTGCAGCGCTGCCGCTGATCGCGCTGGGTCTGCAGCACGAGCAGCAGCATCAGGAATTGATGCTGACCGACGCGAAGCATCTGCTGTCGCTGAATCCGCTGCAGCCTGCCTACCGGTCTGCGCCATCGGACGACGAGGGCAGGGTGTTCGCGGCGCGCGGCCTGCATCCCGCCCCGGTGTGCGGCCCGTCGCAGCCGATGCGCTGGCTGGAGCGACCCGGCGGCATCGCGGAGATCGGCGCGACCGCCGGGCAAGCCTTCTCCTTCGACAACGAGACACCACGCCACCGTGCGCTGCTGCAGGCGCACGGACTGGCCAGCCGGCCGGTCGGCAACGGTGAGTTCCTCGATTTCGTGTGCGACGGCGGCTACCGCCGGCCCGAGCTGTGGCTCAGCGACGGCTGGGCGGCCGTGCAGCAGCACGGCTGGGTCGCGCCGCTGTACTGGAGCGACATCGAGGCGGCACGCCCGCAGGTCTTCACGCTGCACGGTCCGCGGGCGCTGGTCCTCGACGAGCCCGTGAGCCACCTGAGCTTCTACGAGGCGTCCGCCTACGCCGCCTGGGCCGGTGCGCGCCTGCCGACCGAGTTCGAGTGGGAGGCCGCCGCGGCCGAGGGCGTGCTGGAGGGCTGCGGCGAGGTCTGGGAGTGGACGCGCTCGTCCTACGATCCCTACCCGGGCTTCCGGCCGCTGGCCGGGGCCGTGGCCGAATACAACGGCAAGTTCATGGTGGGTCAGCTGGTGTTGCGCGGCGGCAGTTGCGCCACGCCGAGCGGGCACGCGCGGCCGAGCTACCGCAACTTCTTTGCGCCGGGCGCGCGCTGGCAGTTCGCGGGCCTGCGGCTCGCAAGGGATCTCGAATGACGACGCAGCCGCTGCGGGCCACGCCCGACGCCCGCGCCCACCTGCTGCCGGTGGCCGCCGCGTCGCCGCCGCACCAGGTGATCGACGGCGACTTCGCCCGTGAACTGCTCGCGGGGCTGGCGCGCCGGCCGCGCAGCATCGCGCCCAAGTTCTTCTACGACCGCGAGGGCTCGGCGCTGTTCGACCGCATCTGCGAGCTGCCCGAGTACTACCCGACGCGCACCGAGCTGGCCCTGATGCGCGAGCGGGCCGGTGAGATGGCCGAGTGCATCGGGCCGGACGCCGAGATCGTGGAGTTCGGCGCCGGCTCGAGCCGCAAGATCCGGGTGCTATTGGGCGCGCTGCAGCGGCCACGCCGCTTCGTGCCGATCGACATCTCGGCCGAGCACCTCCATGCCGCTGCCGATGCGCTGCGCGCCGACCACGCCGGGCTGGACGTGCGCCCGATCGCCGCAGATTTCACCCGGGCCTTCGATCTGCCGGCGCCGCATGCCGCGAGCCGTCGCCGCGTCGGTTTCTTCCCCGGCTCGTCGATCGGCAACTTCGCCCCGGACGAGGCACTGGACTTCCTGCGCTGCACGGCTGCGCTGCTGCGCGGCGGCGGGCTGCTGATCGGCGTCGACCTGGTCAAGGATCCGGCGCTGCTGCATGCGGCGTACAACGACACGGCCGGGGTCACGGCGGCGTTCAACCTGAACCTGCTGGCGCGCGCCAACCGCGAGCTCGGTGCGAACTTCGATCTGGGGCAGTTCGCGCACTACGCCTTCTACCAGCCGGTGCAGAAGCGCATCGAGATGCACCTGGTGAGCCGGCGCGCCCAGCAGGTGCGCCTGTGCGGCCACGCGTTCGAGTTCGCCGAAGGCGATACGCTGCATACCGAGAATTCGCACAAGTTCAGCGTCGCGGGTTTCCGCGCACTGGCCGAGCAGGCCGGCTACACGCCCCGGGCGGTGTGGGTCGACCCGCAGCGGCTGTTCAGCGTCCATTGGCTGGCCCTGCCGGCCTGAAGGGAGAAGCTTCGATGAAGGCAGAGTGGAACGGCGTGGTCATCGCCGAAAGCGACGATACCGTGGTGGTCGAGGGCAACCACTATTTCCCCGCGAGCGCGCTCAAGCGCGAGTACGTGGTGGGCAGCAACCACCACACCATGTGCTCGTGGAAGGGCGAGGCGAGCTACTACTCGCTGCTGGTCGACGGCGACCTGAATCCGGACGCCGTCTGGTACTACGCAGAACCGAAGGAAGCCGCGGCCGAGATCAAGGGCCGCGTCGCGTTCTGGAAGGGCGTGAAGGTCTCTTAGCGTCGCACTGCCTCAGCGCCCGCCGAAGGGCCGTGGCGGCACGGTCTTGAGGTAGAGGTAGAGCGCGGCGAGGTCCGTGTCGTTCATGCGCGCGAGCGATGAAAACGGCATCACCGGGCTCACCGCGCTGCCGTCGGGCCGGCGGCCGGTGCGCATCATCGCCGCGAACTGCGGCCCATCGGCATAGCGCGTCATCGCGCTGCCGTCGCCGGGCGTGAGGTTGGCCGCGGCTGGCCAGTCGGGCGGTGCACCTGGGATCTTGCCACCCGACAACTGGCCGCCGTGGCAGCCGATGCACATGCTGGCCACGTAGCCGCCGTGGGCCAGGCTGACGCCTTCGGCCACGGGCTGCGAAGGCGGACGGCCGTGATCGATCTTCTCGGCCGCGTCCTGCACCAGGCCGGCCGCATACAGCAGCTTCACGAACACTGGCATGCGCACCACGCCCGGTCCGCCGGAGGCTGGCGCCAGCTGCAGCAGATAGGCGACCAGCGCCGACACATCGTCGTCGGTCAGCCGGTTGTAGTCCTCGCTCGGCATCACCAGCAAGGGCCGGCCGTCGGGACGCACGCCGTGGCGGATGCTGCGCTCCCAGTCGGCCGCGGTGTAGCCGGCGACCCCCTTGCCGGGCCCCGGGCTGATGTCCGGGCCGCGCACGAGAAAACCGGTCTTGGTATCGTCGATGACGACGCGACCGCCGGCGTCGTCGCCGTGGCAGTCCGCGCAGCCGCGGGAGGTGTAGAGGTAGCGGCCGCGCTCGACGGCGGCGGCGCCCTGTCCGAGCATCAGCGGGTAGGGTGGCAGCACGACCAGCCGCTGCGCCTTGCGGTCGGCGAGTCGGGTGCCGACGAAGACCGCCACCGCGGCCAGCAGCACCCCGGCCATCAGCGCCACGGCAGTGCGGCGCATCCATCGTTTCGTCGTCATCTTCGACCTCCCTCGGTCTGCTCCCCCTGCGCCCGGCGAGCGCGCTGTCTGCGGAGCCGGGTCACCGCCTCACGGTGAGGCAGACGATTCTGCCGCGCCGGCGCAATGGCGGCACAGGCAGGCGACCCCGCGTTGTTCGAGTGCCAGGATCGCCAGGCGCTCGGGTGCGATGCGCACCGAGCTGCACCAGCAGGCCACGTCAAAGCGGCCTTCCGCCGCCACGGCGCAGCCATTGGGTCCGCCGCAGGCCGGGCAGGCCGGTGCTTGCAGCGGCACCGCGCTCAGACGGTGGCGACCGGGATCTTGCCGATCTTCGCCTGCCATTCGGCCGGTCCTGTCTGGTGCACCGAGCTGCCGGTCGAGTCGACGGCCACCGTCACCGGCATGTCCTTGACGTCGAACTCGTAGATCGCCTCCATGCCGAGGTCGGCGAAGCCGAGCACCTTGGCCTGCTTGATCGCCTTGGCGACCAGGTAGGCTGCGCCGCCCACCGCCATCAGGTAAGCGCTCTTGTGCTTCTTGATCGCCTCGATGCCGGTCGGGCCCCGCTCGGCCTTGCCGATCATGCCGATCAGGCCGGTCTGGGCCAGCATCATCTCGGTGAACTTGTCCATGCGGGTGGCGGTGGTCGGGCCGGCAGGCCCCACCACCTCGTCGCGCACCGGATCGACCGGACCGACGTAATAGATGACGCGGTTGGTGAAGTCCACCGGCAGCGTTTCGCCCTTGGCCAGCATGTCCTGGATGCGTTTGTGCGCGGCGTCACGGCCGGTCAGCATCTTGCCGTTGAGCAGCAGTGTGTCGCCCGGCTTCCAGCTCGCCACTTCCTCGCGCGTCAGCGTGTCGAGGTTGACCGACTTGCTCTTGTTGTAGTCGGGTGCCCATTTCACGTCGGGCCACAGGTCGAGGCTGGGCGGCTCGAGGTAGGCCGGGCCGGAGCCGTCGAGGATGAAGTGCGCGTGGCGCGTGGCGGCGCAGTTCGGGATCATCGCCACCGGCTTGCTGGCCGCGTGCGTGGGGAAGGTCGAGATCTTCACGTCGAGCACCGTGGTCAGGCCGCCCAGGCCCTGGGCGCCGATGCCCAGCGCATTGATCTTGTCGCACAGCTCGATGCGCAGCTCCTCGAGCTTGTTCTGCGGGCCGCGGGCCTTCAGCTCGTACATGTCGATGTCGCCCATCAGCGACTCCTTGGCCATCAGCATGGCCTTCTCGGCCGAGCCACCGATGCCGATGCCCAGCATGCCCGGCGGGCACCAGCCCGCGCCCATCGTCGGCACGGTCTTCAGCACCCAGTCGACCAGGCTGTCGCTGGGGTTGAGCATCACGAACTTGCTCTTGTTCTCGGAGCCGCCACCCTTGGCGGCCACCTGCACATCGACCGTGTTGCCCGGTACCACCGTCATGTGCACGACCGCCGGGGTGTTGTCCTTGGTGTTCTTGCGCTCGAAGTGGGGGTCGGCCACGATGCTGGCGCGCAGGGTGTTCTCGGGGTTCAGGTAGCCGCGGCGCACGCCCTCGTTGACGGCGTCCTCGATCGAGCCGGCGAAGCCCTCGAAGCGCACGTCCATGCCGATCTTCAGGAACACGTTGACGATGCCGGTGTCCTGGCAGATCGGCCGGCGCCCTTCGGCGCACATCTTGGAGTTGGTGAGGATCTGCGCGATCGCGTCCTTGGCGGCCGGGCTCTGCTCCTGCTCGTAGGCGCGCGCCAGATGCGTGATGTAGTCGGCCGGGTGGTAGTAGCTGATGTACTGCAGCGCGGCGGCGATGCTGTCAACGAGATCGGCGTGTCGGATCGTGGTCATGGGGCTGTCCCGTGATCGGGGAGTGGCTGCGGAACGATGGCCGCGTTACCCGGCCGGTCAGCCGGCGCTGCGGCACCAGGGCAAGTGGTCGAGTTTACTGTTCAGGGGGCCGCTCGTCGTCGTCCGGCGGTCGCTCGGGCCGGGGCCGCCACAGCAGCCAGACCAGCGTGAAACCGGTGGCTGCACCGATCACCGCCAGTGACGCCAGTCCCAAGAGCAGCGGCGCGCCAGCCGATTGCGCGGCTGTCCACAGTCCCTCGATGAAACCCTGCTGCTCGAGCAGCGCCGCGGTCTCGCTCTCGACCCGCAGCGCCGCGGCCTCGTCGTCCGGTTCCCCGAGCAGGAGGCGACCGATCTTGTAGGCGGCCCAGTAGATCGGCGGGAAGGTGAAGGGGTTGGTGATCAACGTGGCCGCTGCCGCGATCGCGACATGACCGCGCAGCGCGATCGCCGCGGCGATGGCAAACAGGAACTGCGCCACCGGCAGCATGAAGCCGACGAACACCCCGATCGCGACCGCCCGCGCCACGCTGCCGCGGTCGGTGCGCCAGAGGCGCTCGTTGTCGAGATGGTGCGCTACCGGGCGCAGCCATTTCGAGCGGCGAAGCTGCTCGCGCGTGGGAATCCAGCGTTTCACGCGGTCTGATGCCCGATCCGCGATCGCCTCAGTGCTTGTCCTGATGAGGTGCGACCGTCATCAGCTTGTCTGTGTAGGCGATGGCGAGCGCGGACAGCAGGAACGTGATGTGGATCAACGTCTGCCACAGTAGCACCTTGTCGGTGTAGTTGCCCGCGTTGATGAACGTCTTCAGCAGGTGGATCGAGCTGATGCCGATGATGGCCGTGGCCAGCTTGACCTTCAGCACCGAGGCGTTCACGTGGCTCAGCCACTCGGGCTGGTCGGGGTGGCCCTCTAGATTCATGCGCGACACGAAGGTCTCGTAGCCGCCGACGATGACCATGATCAGCAGGTTGCTGATCATGACCACGTCGATCAGCGCCAGCACGACCAGCATGATCACCGTCTCGTTCAGGTTGGTGATGGGCGCATCGGTCTTGTAGCCGATGCTGGTCACCAACTTCTGCAGCGCATCGGCGTTGCCGAACGCCGCCTCGATCAGGTGCACCAGTTCCACCCAGAAGTGGAAGACATAGACCACCTGAGCCAGGATCAGGCCCAGGTACAGCGGCAGTTGCAGCCAGCGGCTGGCAAATATCAGGTTGGGCAGGGCGGGGAGCTTGTTCTTGATCGGATCGGGGGAGGCGGACATGGGATGGGAGCGAGGGGTGAGGGGCAGATTCTATTGAACACCGCTCCGTGGGAGCGTGCCCGCATGAAGCAATGGCTCGGGGCTAGCCGCAATGGTCAGGGTCTGCCGGTCCGCGCTACATTGCCAAGCTGCGAGTAAGGGCATCGTAAGAGCGTCTGCCTATGGTGCCGTCCGACAACTACGCCTCGAGGAGACGAACATGAGCAGTCAGGAACCCCACATCTACCTCCCGCCGCCGGCGCTGGCCGGCGCTGCCCATGTGTCGGGCATGGCCGCCTACGACAAGCTGGTCGCCGAGGCCGAAGCCGACTACCAGGGCTACTGGGGGCGGCTGGCACGCGAGTTGGTGAGCTGGAAGAAGCCCTTCACCAAGGTGTTGAACGACAGCGACGCGCCGTTCTTCAAGTGGTTCGAGGACGGCACGCTGAATGTCTCCTACAACTGCCTGGACCGCAATGTGGAACGCGGTCTCGGCGACAAGACAGCCATCATCTTCGAGGCCGATGACGGCAAGGTGACCACCGCCACCTACCGCGAGCTGCTGGCGCAGACCTGCCGGCTCGCCAACGGGCTGCGTTCGCTGGGCGTCAAGAAGGGCGACCGCGTCGTCATCTACATCTCGATGTCGATCGAGGGCGTGGCGGCGATGCAGGCCTGCGCGCGCATCGGCGCGACGCACTCGGTCGTGTTCGGCGGCTTCTCGGCGCAGAGCCTGCGCGACCGCATCTCGGACACCGGCGCAGTGGCCGTGATCACGGCTGACCAGCAGGTGCGCGGCGGCAAGCAGTTGCCGCTGAAGGCGATCGTCGACGAGGCGCTGGCGCTGGGCGGCTGCGAGAGCGTCAAGCATGTCGTCGTCGCCAAGCGCACCGGTGCCGACATCGGCTTCCAGGCCGGGCGTGACGTCTGGCTGAGCGAACTGCTCGCCAGGCAGGCCGACACCTGCGAGCCGGAATGGGTCGAGGCCGAGCATCCGCTGTTCCTGCTCTACACCTCGGGCTCGACCGGCAAGCCCAAGGGCGTGCAGCACGCCAGCGGCGGCTATCTGCTGCATGCCGCGCTGACCACCAAGTGGACCTTCGACCTGAAGGACGACGACATCTTCTGGTGCACCGCAGACATTGGCTGGGTCACCGGGCACAGCTACATCACCTACGGCCCGCTCGCGCTGGGCGGCACCGAGATCGTGTTCGAGGGCGTGCCGACCTACCCGGACGCCGGCCGCTTCTGGCAGATGATCCAGAAGCACAAGGTCACTGTGTTCTACACCGCGCCCACCGCGATTCGCTCGCTGATCAAGGCCGCGGAGGGCAACGAGGCGGTGCACCCGAGGAGGTACGACCTCTCCAGCCTGCGCATCCTCGGATCGGTGGGCGAGCCGATCAACCCGGCCGCTTGGGAGTGGTACCACCTGCACATCGGTGGCGGCCGCTGCCCGATCGTCGACACCTTCTGGCAGACCGAGACCGGCGGCCACATGATCACGCCGCTACCGGGCGCGACACCGCTGGTGCCGGGGTCGTGCACGCTGCCCTTCCCGGGCATCCAGGCGGCGATCGTCGACGAGACCGGCAAGGACGTGCCCAACGGGCAGGGCGGCATCCTGGTGGTGAAGAAGCCGTGGCCGAGCATGATCCGCACGATCTGGGGCGATCCGGAGCGCTTCAAGAAGAGCTACTACCCCGACGACTTCAAGGGCAAGTACTACCTCGCCGGCGACGGCGCGATCCGCGATGAGAAGACCGGCTACTTCACCATCACCGGCCGCATCGACGACGTGCTGAATGTCTCGGGCCATCGCATGGGCACGATGGAGATCGAGTCGGCGCTGGTGTCGCACACCGCGCTGGTGGCCGAGGCGGCCGTCGTCGGTCGGCCGGACGACACCACGGGCGAGGCGATCTGCGCGTTCGTGGTGCTCAAGCGGCCGCGTCCGACCGGCGAGGAAGCGAAGAAGATCGCTGCCGAACTGCGCAACTGGGTCGGCAAGGAGATCGGCCCGATCGCCAAGCCCAAGGACATCCGTTTCGGCGACAACCTGCCCAAGACCCGCTCCGGCAAGATCATGCGCCGCCTGCTGCGCTCTATCGCCAAGGGCGAGGCCATCACGCAGGACACGTCGACCCTGGAGAATCCGGCGATCCTGGAGCAACTGGCGCAGACCAACTGACGCTCCTGGCCGCGCAGGAAAAAGGGCCCCGCATGCGGGGCCCTTTTTTGTTCGAGGCCGCTGGTGCGCGGCCCGCCGTGATCACTTCAGGCCGAGGATCCAGGTCACCAATTGCTTGGCTTCGGCTTCGCTCACCTGCGGGTTGGCCGGCATCGGGATCTGGCCGAAGGAACCCGAGCCGCCCTTGATGACCTTGGTGGAGAGTTTCGCGACGGCATCCTTGTCGTCGGCGTACTTGGCGGCCACCGCCTTGAACGCCGGGCCGAGGACCTTCTGGTCGATCTGGTGGCAAGCCATGCAGTTCTTCTTCTGCGCCAGATCGGCGTTGGCGAAGGCGGGTGCGGCGCTCAAGGCGCCAACGACCACACACATCATCACTTTCGGGTTCATCGCGGGTCTCCTTGCTGTGTCATGGCTGGGGTAAAGTGCAGAACGCATTGTACGTGGGCGGGGTTGACTTGCGCGCGCGGCCGGCACCCGTCGGCAGAGGAGATGGCGATGTGGTTCGTGGTCCTTGGCGTTCTGTTGTCCGCGTTGAAACTACTCGATATCGGAGCGGTCGGCGTGTGGTCCTGGTGGGTGGTGCTGGCGCCTTTCGCTCTGGCCGTGATCTGGTGGACCTGGGCCGACATGTCGGGCTACACCAAGCGCAAGGAAATGGAAAAGATGGACGAGCGCAAGGTCGCTCGGCGCAACAAGAGCATGGCGGCCCTGGGCATCGATCCGCGTGCCTTCGAGAAGAAGAAGGCGGCTGCCTTCAAGGCCTCGCACGCCAAGCGGACCGACAAGATCGAGGGGCAGCGCGAAGCGGAGCGCAAGAAGGCCAGGGATTCCGTGCTCAACAGCCGCTTCGATAACAGCCAGAGCACCAGCCGCATCGACGGCGCGCCGGACACCAAGCGCTAGCCGCACACCGAGCAATGCTCAGCAACAAAAAGGCGACCCGCGGGTCGCCTTTTTTCTGAGCGACGCGGGCTCGCCTACTCGAAGCGGTCCAGTACCGCCCCGCTGCTGGCGCTCGACGCGTTCTTCGCGAACTTGGCGAGCACGCCGCGGGTGTAGCGCGGCGCGGGCGCCTTCCAGGTGGCACGGCGCGTTGCGATTTCGGCATCGCTCACGTTGAGCTTCAGCACCAACGTGCGCGCGTCGATGGTGATCGAGTCGCCCTCGTGCACCAGCGCGATCGTGCCGCCGGCCGCGGCCTCGGGGGCGACATGGCCGACCACCATGCCCCAGGTGCCGCCGGAAAAGCGGCCGTCGGTGATCAGGCCGACCGATTCGCCGAGCCCCTGGCCGATCAAAGCCCCGGTCGGCGCCAGCATCTCGGGCATGCCCGGACCGCCCATCGGGCCCAGGTAGCGCAGCACCATCACGTCGCCGGCCTTGATCTGCTTGGCCATGATGGCAGCCAGCGCCGATTGCTCGTCGTCGAACACGCGGGCAGGCCCGGTGATGCTGGGGTTCTTCAGACCCGTGATCTTGGCCACGGCGCCCTCGGGCGACAGGTTGCCCTTCAGAATGGCCAGGTGGCCGTGCTCGTACATCGGCTTGGTGATCGGGCGGATCACGTCTTGGTCGGCCCGGGGTGCATCGGGGATGTCGGCCAGGTTCTCGGCCACGGTCTTGCCGGTGATCGTGATGCAGTCGCCGTGGATCAGCCCGGCGGCCAGCAGCGTCTTCATCACCTGCGGGATGCCGCCGGCGCGGTGCAGGTCGATCGCCAGGTACTTGCCGCTGGGCTTGAGGTCGCACAGCACCGGCACCTTGCGGCGCACGCGCTCGAAGTCGTCGATCGTCCACTCCACCTCGGCGGCGTGGGCGATGGCCAGGAAGTGCAGCACGGCATTGGTCGAGCCGCCGGTCGCCATGATCACCGCGACGGCGTTCTCGATGCTCTTGCGCGTGACGATGTCGCGCGGCTTGAGATCGGCCTTCACCGCCTCCACGAGTACACGCGCCGCTTCCTTGGTGTGGGCGACGATCGGGTCTTCGACGTTGGCCATGGTCGACGCGAACGGCAGGCTCATGCCCAGGGCCTCGAACGCCGAGCTCATGGTGTTGGCGGTGTACATGCCGCCGCAGGAGCCGCTGCCGGGAATGGCACGGCGCTCGATCTGGCAGAAGTCTTCCTCGCTCATGTTGCCGGCGGTGAACTGGCCGACGGCCTCGAACACGCTGACGATGTTGAGGTCCTGGCCCTTGTACTTGCCCGGCAGGATGGTGCCGCCGTAGACGTAGATCGCCGGCACGTTGGCGCGCAGCATGCCCATCATGCCGCCGGGCATGTTCTTGTCGCAGCCGCCGACCACCAGCACGCCGTCCATCCACTGGCCGCCGACACAGGTTTCCACGCAGTCGGCAATGACCTCGCGCGAGACCAGCGAGTACTTCATGCCCTCGGTGCCCATCGCCATGCCGTCGCTGATGGTGGGCGTGCCGAAGATCTGCGCATTGCCGCCGGCGGCCTCGATGCCTTCGACCGCGGCATCGGCCAGTTTCTGCAGGCCGGAGTTGCAAGGCGTGATCGTCGAGTGGCCGTTCGCCACGCCGATCATCGGCTTCTTGAAGTCGGCTTCCTGGTAGCCCATCGCGTAGTACATCGAGCGGTTGGGCGCTCGCGCCACGCCTTCGGTGATGTTCTTCGATCGGCGGTTGATGCTCATGATGGCTGGCTCCTCGGCTGGCGGATGGTGGGCTGCGGCGCCAGTATCGACCGCGGCTTGTAGGGTCGTCCAATATATGTTGAGTACCGCATTGATATGCTTGGCGAATGAGTGATGACCTGATCGACGTGCGCCTCTGGCGGCAGTTCCTCGCGGTGGCGGAACTGCTGCACTTCGGCCGCGCCGCGCAGCGACTGCACATGACGCAGCCGCCGCTGACGATGGCGATCCAGCAGTTGGAGCGGCGCCTGGGACAGCCGCTGTTCGTGCGCAACCGTCGTGCGGTGGCGCTCGCGCCTGCCGGCGCGGCGCTGCTGCAGCCGGTGCGGCAGTGGCTGGCGCAGGGTGAGGCCTTGTCGGCGCTGGCGCGCGGAGTGGGCGAGGGCGACGTGGGCCGGCTGCGACTGGGCTTTGTGTCCACGCTCGGCTTCGGCCCCTTGCCCGACTGGCTGCGTGGCTTCCGCGAACGTTACCCGCGCATCGAGGTCGAGTTGCGCGAGGTCACGACCGACGTGCAGCGACAGGCCTTCGCGCAATCCGAGCTCGACGCCGGCTTCATGCTGCATGCGAGCGGCATGGATCCCGGCGTGGAGAACGCGGGCCTGGACGTCTTGCGGGTGCTCGAGGAGCCTCTGGTGCTGGCGCTCCCCGAGGCGCATCCGCTGGCGAAGGCGGCACGCCTGTCGCTCCCGGTGCTGATGGCGCAACCGCTGGTGATCTTTCCGCGGCCGATCGCCCCGTCGCTGTTCGACGCGGTGCTGGCCTACTACCACCGCCACGGCACGGCGCCGGTCATCGCACAGGAGGCGATCCAGATGCAGACCATCGTCAACCTGGTGTCGGCCGGCCTGGGTGTGGCCTGGGTGCCCGAGGTGGTGACTCGGCTGCAGCGCCGCGGCGTGGTCTACCGGGCCCTGCCGTCTTCGCTGGCGGTCGGCGCGCCGCGTTGCGAGACGAGCCTGGTGTGGCGCCATGATCCGCCGGCGGTGGTGGGGCGTTTCGTCGACTTCGTGCGCACCGCGCCCGCGTCGGGCGGCTGAAGCCGCGGAGCCCTGCGTTATCGTCCCGGCCTGTCCAGACTCCCGTGGCCCCACGGCCGCAGCCGACCCGCTCATGCTGATCCATCCGCAGTTCGACCCCGTGGCCCTGAAGCTCGGGCCGCTGGCGATCCACTGGTACGGCCTGACCTACCTGGTGGCCTTCGGGCTGTTCCTCTGGCTCGCGTCCTTGCGGGTGCGGCATTCGCCGTTCAAGGAGACCGGCTGGACGCGACGCGATGTCGAGGATCTGCTGTTCTACGGTGTGCTGGGCGTGATCATCGGCGGGCGGCTCGGCTATGTGCTGTTCTACAAGCCCGGCTACTACGCGGCTCACCCGCTGGAGGTGTTCGAGGTCTGGAAGGGCGGCATGGCCTTTCATGGCGGTCTGCTCGGCGTGATCGCGGCGATGGCGCTGTTCGCCCGCACGCGCGGGCGACGCTGGCTCGAGGTGACCGATCTCATTGCGCCGTGCGTGCCGACCGGCCTGGCCTGCGGGCGCATCGGCAATTTCATCAACGGCGAGTTGTGGGGCCGGGCGGCCGATCCTTCGTTGCCCTGGGCGATGGTCTATCCGCAGTCGGGCACTGAAATCCCCCGCCATCCGTCGCCGCTGTACCAGTTCGCTCTCGAAGGCCTGCTGCTGTTCGTGTTGCTGTGGCTCTATGCGCGCAAGCCGCGCGCGACCGGCCAGGTCTCGGGGGCCTTCCTGGTGGGCTACGGCGTGCTGCGTTTCGTCGCCGAGTACTTCCGAGAGCCGGACGGCTTCCTGGGCCTGCTGGCGCTGGGCATGAGCATGGGGCAGTGGTTGTGCGTGCCGATGGTGGCGGCCGGCGTGGCGCTCTGGGTCTGGGCCAGCCGACGAGCCTGACCGTCGCACTCGGAGGGGGCGCACTCTTTGTGTGCGCTCGACCAAGAAAAACCGCCCGACCAAGCGGTCGGGCGGGGGTAAAAGGGCCGAGCCCTGCTGAGGAGACAGCGACTGCGCCGCTCAGGCACCAGTCACTGCATCATCAGCAACTGGTATGCCAGGTGTGTGGCAGAGCCGCCGGGTCTCATGCGGCCTCGCGTTCGACGTGGCCGTGACGGGTGTACAGGAAGTCGAGCACTTCCTTGCGGTAGTGCACGTAGGCCGGATCTTCGGCGAGTTCCACCCGCAACCTCGGGCGAGCGAGTTCGACCTTCAAGATCTCGCCGATCGTCGCGGCTGGGCCGTTGGTCATCATCACCACGCGGTCGCTCAGCAGCACGGCCTCGTCGACGTCGTGCGTCACCATCACCACGGTGCTCTGGGTGCGCGCGACGATCTTCAGCAACTCGTCCTGCAGATGGGCACGCGTCAGCGCGTCGAGCGCGCCGAACGGTTCGTCCATCAGCAGCACCTTCGGCTCCATCGCGAGCGCGCGGGCGATGCCCACGCGCTGCTTCATGCCGCCCGAGATCTCGTGCGGGCGCTTGGCAGTGGCGTGCGCCATGCCCACCAGCGCCAGCGCGGCCTCGGTGCGTTCCTTCAGACGGGCCTTGCCTTCGTTGGCGCCGAACACGCGCTCCACGCCGAGATGCACGTTCTCGTAGCAGGTCAGCCACGGCAGCAGCGAGTGGTTCTGGAACACCACCGCACGCTCCGGACCCGGTGCCGCGATCTCGCGGTTGTCGCACAGCAACACGCCGCTGCTGGGCGTCAGCAGGCCGGCAATCAGGTTGAGCAGGGTCGACTTGCCGCAGCCCGAATGGCCGATCAGCGTGATGAACTCGCCGCGCTCGATCTGCAGGTTGATCTCGCGCAGCGCGTGGAAGCGGCCCTTGCGCGTGGTGAACACCATTTCGGCGTTCTGGACTTCGATGAAACTGGTCATGGAAATCTCCTCAATCGTCGAAGCTGAAGCGGCGGGCGATCAGCATCAGCGCCTGCTCGAGCAGCAGACCGACGATGCCGATGACGAAGATCGCGATCAGGATGTGCGCCACGTTGAGGTTGTTCCATTCGTCCCACAACCAGAACCCGATGCCGACGCCGCCGGTCAGCATCTCGGCGGCCACGATCACCAGCCACGCCGTGCCCACCGACAGACGCACGCCGGTCAGCATGTAGGGCAGCACGGCGGGGAAGAGGATGCGCGTCATCACCTTCCATTCGCTGAGGTTCAGCACCCGCGCGACGTTCAGGTAGTCTTGCGGAACGCGCTGCACGCCGACGGCGGTGTTGATGACCATCGGCCAGATCGAGCAGATGAAGATCGTCCAGATGGCCGCCGGGTTGGCGGCCTTGAAGACCAGCAGACCGATCGGTAGCCAAGCCAGCGGCGACACCGGGCGAAGCAGGCTGATCAGCGGCGAGATCATGTGGTTGACGAAGCTGAAGCGTCCGAGCACGAAGCCCGCCGGTATGCCGATCAAAGCCGCCAAGCCGAAACCCAGTGCGACGCGCTCGAGCGAGAACAGAATGTTCCAGCCGATGCCCTGGTCGTTCGGTCCATTGCTGTAGAACGGGTCGCTGAACAGCTTGACGAGTTCGGTCCAGGTGGCGGCGGGGGTCGGGAACGATCCGCCGTTCATCGTCAGCAGCGCCCAGATGCCGATCAGCAGACCGGAGCCGGCGATCGGAGGGAGCACGCGCAGCGCCAACCCGCGCCAGTCGAACGGCTCGGCGCTCGGGCGAGCGACCGCGGGCACGGCGGCGGGGGTAGGGGTCGCAGAGGTTGCTGCGACAGGCTTGCTGACGCTCACCGCGGGCGGGGTGCCGGCGACGCCGGTACCGGAAGGATCGTGGAACACGGCACTGACCATGGAGTTCTCCTTGCCTCAAGCCTTGATCTTGAATCCGTCGGCATAGGCCTTCGGGTTCTTGCCATCCCAGACCACGCCGTCGATCAGCTTGCTGCTGCGCATCGAATCCTTCGGCACATTGATCTTCATGGCGCTCGCCACGTCCTTGTAGAGCGCGATCTGGTTGACCTGCTGGGCCACGGCCAGGTAATCCGGGTGTTCCTTCAGCAGACCCCAGCGCTTGTGCTGCGTGAGGAACCACATGCCATCGCTCAGGTAGGGGAAGTTGACGGCCCCATCGTTGAAGAACTTCATGTGATTGGGGTCGTCCCAGGTCTTGCCGAGACCATTCTGGTAGCGACCGAGAATGCGCTGGTTGATGGCATCCACCGAAGTGTTGATGTACGCCTTCTGCGCAACCGTCTCAGCCATCTTCATCTTGTTCTGCAGACCGGCGTCGATCCACTGGCCGGCTTCCAGCACGGCCATCATCACCGCGCGCGTGGTGTTCGGGTTCTTCTTGACGAAGTCGTTGGTCGTTCCCAGCACCTTCTCGGGATGGTCCTTCCAGATGTCCTGCGTCGTGTTGGCCGTGATGCCGATGCCGTCCATGATGGCGCGGTGGTTCCAGGGCTCGCCCACGCAGAAGCCGTCCATATTGCCCACGCGCATGTTGGCCACCATCTGCGGTGGCGGCACCGTGATGAGCTTCGCGCCGGACAGGGGGTTGATGCCGGCGGCCGCCAGCCAGTAGTGCATCCACATCGCGTGCGTGCCCGTCGGGAAGGTCCCGGCGAAGGTGTACTCGCGCTTCTCCGTCGCCATCAGCTTGGACAGCGAAGGCCCGTCGACGGCGCCCTTGTCCGCAAGCGCCTTCGACAGCGTGATCGCCTGACCATTGTTGTTGAGCGCCATCAGCACGGCCATGTCCTTCTTGGGGCCGCCGGTACCGAGATGCACGCCGTAGATCAGCCCGTAGAGCACGTGCGCCATGTCGAGTTCGCCATTGACCAGCTTGTCGCGCACGCCGGCCCAGGAGGCTTCCTTGGTGGGTACGATCTTTACGCCGTACTTCTTGTCGAAGCCCAGCACCGAGGCCATCACGACAGAGGCACAGTCGGTCAACGGGATGAAGCCGATCCGCACTTCTTCCTTCTCGGGCTTGTCGGAGCCGGCCGCCCAGACGGCGGATTGCAGCCCCGGCACGGCGCCCACGGCGGTGGCGGCTGCGGCGGCTTTCAGCATGGTGCGACGGCCCAGCAGGGCGCGGTTGGCGATGTCGTTCGGCATGGCATTCGGACTCCAAGAATCGGGCTCAAAAGAAAAACGGCGTCGTCACGGCTGCACAGCCATGGGGCTGCGCAGGGTGAGACGCCGTCGTCTGCTGCGGTGTAGCCCACTGTGGCCGCACCGGAAAGGGGATCGCCATTGATCCTTGGTTGCATTGCAGCAAACCTCATGCCAGAGGAGGGAAGCGGCGGCGCTCAGCCCAGCATGTCGGCCACGTCGATCAGGCGCTGCGCGACCTCGGCCACGCGCAGCCCGCGGTCCATCGCGGTCTTGCGCAGCCGGGCGTAGGCCTCGTCCTCGCTGAGTTGCTGGCGGCTCATCAACAGGCCCTTGGCGCGGTCGATCAGCTTGCGGTCGCTGAGTTGCGTGCGCGCATCGGCGAGTTCGCGGCGCAGGGCTTCCTCGTGCTGAAACCGTGCAAGCGCGACGTCGAGCACCGGTTTGATGCGCTCAGGCGCCAGACCGGCGACGACGTAGGCCGTCACGCCCGCGGCGATGGCCGCTCCGACATGACTGGTGTCGGCATCGTCGGTGAACAGCACGATGGGACGGCGCTCGTCGCGGGTGGACATCACCACGTGCTCGAGCGTGTCGCGCGCCTGGCTCTGGGCGTCGACGACGATCATGTCGGGCTGGATCTGCGCGATGCGCTCTGGCAGGAAGGCATCGATCGGCAGCACCGCGACGATGTTGTAGCCATTGGCCAGCAGTCCGATGCGCAGGCTGCGGGAGCGCTCCGCCTCGACCAGCGCCTCGTCGTCGTCCGGCGCCGGGGTGAGCGATTCCGGTGCGACGATGACGATGCGCAGCGCCTGGAGGGAAGTCATGCTTGCTGCGCTGCAAGGAGCGCGCCAACGGCGGCCGCGCCGAGGCCGGAAACGACAAGGCCCGCGCGAGGCGGGCCTTGTCACTGGGCGGGTGGGCCCGTCTACATCGGCCTTTGTGCCGCGAAGGCGCGGCGCCACAGCATCATCGGGAACAGCTTGCCGAACGCGGAGGGCGGCGCGGCATGGTTGCGTTCGTCGAGCTGCTCGCGCTCCGACAGCGTTTCCAGAAACTGCATCACAGCCGATCGCGCCAGTCCGCTCTCGTCCATCAGTTGGCGGACGGACACGTGGCGGTGGGACATCTGGTGCAGCATGCGCCGGTAGGCCGTGCGGTGGAATCCTGCCGGCAGGTCGGGCCAAGCGGAGAGCTTGTACTGTTTCATGGTGCGATCTACCGGGGAGCACGGCCTCACGCCGCTGTGGATGCAGGTTAACCATCGTGCCGGTGCGGCGATAGGGCGAGGGTCCGGAAAATCGTGTGTTCCGTCACACCCGCCATGTGACCAAAGGAAACTAGTGGCGTGGTTTTGTGGCAGGGCCTTGTGGGCGTGGCGCCGGAACCGCCTCACTACACTGTCGCGATGCTGATCCTCGGTTTCGAATCCTCCTGCGACGAAACGGGCGTGGCGCTGGTGGCGGCAAACGACGGCGCGCCGCCGCAACTGCTCGCCCATGCCCTGCACAGCCAGGTCAGCATGCACGAGGCCTACGGCGGCGTCGTGCCCGAACTCGCCTCGCGCGACCACATCCGCCGTGTGCTGCCGCTGACGCGGCAGGTGCTGGCCGAGGCGGGCAAGGGCCGGGCCGACATCGACGTGGTGGCCTATACCCGCGGCCCCGGGCTGGCCGGTGCGCTGCTGGTCGGCAGCGCCGTCGCCTGTGCGCTCGCCGCGGCGCTGGACCGGCCGGTGCTGGGTATTCATCATCTGGAGGGGCACCTGCTGTCGCCTTTCCTGGCGGCCGATCCGCCGCAGTTTCCGTTCGTGGCGCTGCTGGTCTCGGGCGGGCACACGCAGCTGATGCGGGTCGACGGCGTGGGCGACTACGCATTGCTCGGTGAAACCATCGACGACGCGGCCGGCGAGGCGTTCGACAAGTCGGCCAAGCTGCTCGGCCTGGGCTACCCCGGCGGACCGGCGCTCGCGAGGCTGGCGGAGTTTGGCGATCCGACCGCCTATGCGTTGCCCCGGCCGCTGCTGCACCGGGACACGCTGGATTTCTCGTTCGCCGGACTCAAGACCGCCGTGCGCACCCAGGTCATGAAGCTCGGTGACGGCGTCTGCGAACAGCCGCGCGCCGACCTGGCCGCCTCCACGCAGGCCGCGATCGTGGAAGTGCTGGTGAAGAAATCGCTCGCCGCCCTGAAAGCGACCGGCCTACGGCGGCTGGTGGTGGCGGGCGGGGTGGGGGCGAATCGCAGCCTGCGGACGCAGCTCGATGCCGCCTGCGCGAAACGCGGCGTGCGCGTGCACTACCCCGAGCTACAGCTGTGCACCGACAACGGCGCGATGATCGCTTTGGCCGCGGCGATGCGTCTGCAGGCCGGCCGCGCGGTGGCGCGGCACGACCACGCCTTCGATGTGCAACCCAGATGGCCGCTCGCGGCGCTGGACGGCTTGGCGCCTTGAGCGCCACCGTCCAGCGGATCGCCGCGATCAGCCGACCGCGAGCTGGGTGGCCGGCTTGAGCTTCTTGGTCAGAGTCAGGCTCAGCACACCGTTCTCCAGCCGAGCCTGCGACGCGGACTCGTCGACCTCGACCGGGAGCGTGAAGCTGCGGGCATAGGCGGTGGCACTGCGTTCGCGCACCAGCAGGCGCTCGCCTTCGGGGGCCGGCGCCTCGGTTCGTGCCGCTGCCTCGATGCTGACGCGCTTGCCGTCGATCGTGACCTTGACGTCTTCCTTCGCGACGCCGGGCATGTCGAGCTGCACGCTGTAGTTCTGCTCGGTCTCGCGCAGGTCCAGCGAAGGTTGGCGGGGGGCGCTGTCGGCCGCGGCAGCGAAGACACGCTCCACGCTGCTGTCGAATAGGCGGTCGAATGCGCGGCTCAGGTCGCGGGCGTGGCCGTTGTAGGCGTGGCGATGGGTACGGGTGACGGGCATGACGAACATGGCGTTCTCCTAGAATCGAATGGAAGGCAGCGAACGGCTGCCCATGCCGCCGAATTGAGAGCGGCATTTTTGTTTTCAAGGCCGTTGCATTTCGAGGCGTCGCCCTCACGAAGCGTCGCCTTCGGCCTACCGCCTTTTCGGGAGATCCCAGCGATGCGCGACGTCATCCGGCAACTGCCCGGCTCCAAGATCCGCGAAGTGGCCAACGCCGGCTTGGGCCGCAGCGACGTGCTGGCCTTCTGGTTCGGCGAGGGCGACGATGTGACGCCCGCTTTCGTCCGCGACGCGGCCATCGCGTCGCTGGGGCAGGGCGAGACCTTCTACTCGCACAACCTCGGCCTGCCCGAACTGCGCGAAGCGCTGGCGGCCTACGCCAGTGCGTTGCACCGGCCGCTCGGGCCGGAGCGGGTCGCCGTCACCTCGTCGGGCGTGAACGCGCTGATGATCGCAATGCAGGCTCTGGCCGGGGCCGGCGACGAGGTCGTGGCGGTCGTGCCGGTCTGGCCCAACCTGACCGCGCAGCCGGTCATCCTGGGCGCGCAGGTGAAGCGCGTGTCGCTGCGGCCGCGGGCGGGCGCCTGGCGGCTGGACCTCGACGAGTTGCTGGCGGCCGTCACCCCACGCACCCGCGTGCTACTGGTGAATGCGCCGAACAACCCGACCGGCTGGACGCTGAGCCGCGACGAGCAGGCGGCGATCCTGGCGCACTGTCGCCGCACCGGCACCTGGATCGTCGCCGACGAGGTCTACGAAAGGCTTTACTTCGGGGCCATCCCCACGCAAGGCGAACCGCCGGCTGCACCGTCCTTCCTCGACGTCGCCGAAGCCGACGACCGCCTGCTCGTCGCGCACAGTTTCTCGAAGAGCTTCCTGATGACCGGCTGGCGGCTCGGCTGGCTGGTGCTGCCGCCCGCCCTGCTGGACGCGGTCGGCAAGCTGATCGAGTTCAACACCTCCTGCGCGCCGGTCTTCGTGCAGCGGGCCGGGCTGGCGGCAGTGCAGGGAGCAGGGGCGACGGTGCCCGGCCTGGTCGCGCACCTGCGAACCTGCCGTGACACCTTGCTGCCGGCGCTGCAGACGCTGCCGGGCGTGGAGGTGGCGGTGCCCGATGGCGGCATGTACGCCTTCTTCCGCGTGGCCGGTGAAACGGACTCGCTGGCCTTCGCGAAGCGGCTGGTGGCCGATGCCGGCCTGGGTCTTGCGCCGGGAGCGGCCTTCGGGCCGGAGGCGGAAGGCTGGCTGCGCTGGTGCTTCGCTTCCCGCGATCCGGCCCGCCTGACGCGAGGGGTCGAGCGCCTGCGGAAGGGACTGCGGCTATAATTTCGAGGTTTCGCGGCCAGTGGCTGCGCAACATCAGCACGGCATGGGTCGGTTTCACCCGTGACCGCAAGTGGAAACTCGAAACCGTGGCACGCCGTTCCTGCGAGCGTCAGCGGTTTCATCGCAAGCAGGAAACAGACATGGCAGTCGCCGACCTCAACATCCCCGAAATCGTCAAGTCGAATGCGCGCGGCGCTTCCGACACGGGCTCGCCCGAAGTGCAAGTGGCCATCCTGACCGCTCGCATCAACGACCTGACCCCGCACTTCAAGACCCACGCCAAGGATCACCACGGTCGCCGTGGCCTGCTGAAGATGGTGAGCCGTCGTCGCAAGCTGCTCGACTACCTGAAGGGCAAGGACGCCGACCGCTACACCGCACTGATCCAGAAGCTGGGCCTGCGCAAGTAAGCCGAATCGCATGACGAAGAGCCTGTCTGGCACCCCCAGCGCAGGCTCTTCGTGTTTTGGAGCAAGCCCGAAGAGAGCGTCGATGTGTCATTCCAACGCGGTTGCCGCCGCAGGCGCGCTGGAATGGCATCCCGCTCGAGAGCTGAGCTCCCGGTGACAGGCGCCACCGATCGCGCCCCGAGTCGCCCCGACGCACCGCGCCGGGCATCCAACTGGAGACAAGCATGAGCCTGTTCAACAAGATCACCAAGACCTTCCAATGGGGCCAGCACACCGTCACGCTGGAAACCGGCGAGATCGCCCGCCAGTCGGGCGGCGCGGTCGTCGTCGACATGGACGGCACCGTGGTGCTGGCCACGGTCGTCGCGGCCAAGAACCCGAAGCCGGGCCAGGATTTCTTTCCGCTGACGGTCGACTACATCGAGAAGACCTATGCCGCCGGCAAGATCCCCGGCAGCTTCTTCAAGCGTGAAGGCCGCCCGAGCGAACTGGAGACGCTGACCTCGCGTCTGATCGACCGGCCGCTGCGTCCGCTGTTCCCCGAAGGCTTCTACAACGAGGTGCAGGTCGTCGTGCACGTGCTGTCGCTGAATCCCGAGGCGTCGGCCGACATCGCCGCGCTGATCGGCTCCAGCGCCGCGCTGGCGATCAGCGGCATCCCGTTCAACGGCCCGATCGGCGCGGCGCGCGTGGGCTACATCAACGGCGAGTACGTGCTCAACCCGGGCCCGACGCAACTGGCCGAGTCCAGGCTCGACCTGATCGTCGCCGGCACCGAGGCGGCCGTGCTGATGGTGGAGTCCGAGGCCGACCAACTGCCCGAGGACATCATGCTCGGCGGCGTGGTGTTCGGCCACGAGCAGGGCAACATCGCCGTGCGCGTGATCAACGAACTGGTGCGCGAGGCCGGCAAGCCCGAGTGGCAGTGGACCCCGCCCGCCAAGGACGAGGACTTCATCGCCAAGGTCAACGGCCTGGGCGAAGCCAAGCTGCGCGCGGCCTACCAGATCCGCTCCAAGCAGGATCGCACGCAGGCCACCCGCGCGGCCTATGCCGAGGTGCTGGCCGCTCTGGCGGCCGACGGCACGGCGGTCGACAAGGTCAAGGTCGAGAACCTGCTGTTCGACATCGAGGCGAAGATCGTGCGCAGCCAGATCCTGGCCGGCGAGCCGCGCATCGACGGTCGCGACACCCGCACCGTGCGCCCGATCGAGATCCGCTCCAGCGTGCTGCCGCGCACCCACGGCTCGGCGCTGTTCACGCGTGGCGAGACGCAGGCGCTGGTCATCACCACGCTGGGCACCGAACGCGACACGCAGCGCATCGATGCGCTGGCTGGCGAGTTCGAGGACCGCTTCATGTTCCACTACAACATGCCTCCCTTCGCCACCGGCGAGACGGGCCGCGTGGGCTCGCCCAAGCGCCGCGAGATCGGCCACGGCCGCCTCGCCAAGCGCGCGCTGATCCCGGTGCTGCCGAAGAAGGACGAGTTCGCCTACGCGATCCGCGTCGTCTCGGAGATCACCGAATCGAACGGCTCCTCGTCGATGGCCTCGGTCTGCGGCGGCTGTCTGGCAATGATGGACGCCGGCGTACCGCTGAAGGCGCACGTGGCCGGCATCGCGATGGGGCTGATCAAGGACGGCAATCGCTTCGCGGTGCTGACCGACATCCTGGGCGACGAGGACCACCTCGGCGACATGGACTTCAAGGTGGCCGGCACGACCACCGGCGTGACCGCGCTGCAGATGGACATCAAGATCCAGGGCATCACCAAGGAGATCATGCAGGTGGCTCTGGCACAGGCCAAGGAAGCGCGCCTGCACATCCTCGGCAAGATGGTCGAGGCGCTCGGCGGTGCGAAGGAAGAGCTGTCGGTGTTCGCGCCGCGTCTCTACGTGATGAAGATCAACCCCGAGAAGATCCGCGACGTGATCGGCAAGGGCGGCGCCACGATCCGTGCGCTGACCGAGGAAACCGGCACCCAAATCAACATCGAGGAAGACGGCACCATCACCATCGCCTCGACCGACGGCGACAAGGCCCAGGCGGCCATGAAGCGCATCGAGGAGATCACGGCCGAGGCCGAGATCGGCAAGATCTACGAAGGCCCTGTCACCAAGATCCTGGACTTCGGCGCGCTGGTCAACATCCTGCCCGGCAAGGACGGCCTGCTGCACATCAGCCAGATCGCGCACCAGCGCGTGGAGAAGGTCACCGACTTCCTGACCGAAGGCCAGATCGTCAAGGTCAAGGTCCTGGAGACGGACGAGAAGGGGCGCATCAAGCTGTCGCTGAAGGCGCTGCTCGAGCGTCCGGAAGGCTATGTCGAGGAGGAGCGTCCGCGCCGTGAATACGGTGACCGGGGCGATCGCGGTGACCGCGGCCGCGACCGGGGCGACCGCCCGCCGCGCCGCGAGCGCAGCGATGCGCCGCAGGCCACCCCCGAAACCGACGTGCCGTCGCCGCAGGCCGAGTGAGGCAGACGATGGAGGTGGCGTCGCCGGCCCGTTGCCGCTGACGCTGCAGACACGCACGACGCATGCAAGCCATCGAAATCTCTCAGCCCGGCGGGCCCGAGGTGTTGCGTCTCGTCGAGCGGCCCGAGCCCATGCCGGGTCCGGGCGAACTGCTCATCGAGGTCGCCGCATCGGGCATCAACCGGCCCGACGTGCTGCAGCGTGCGGGGGCCTACCCGCCTCCGCCGGGTGCATCGGACCTGCCGGGGCTGGAGGTTGCGGGACGCATCGTCGGTGGCGATGCGGCAGCGCTGTCGGCGGCCGGGTTCCGGCTCGGCGACCGCGTCTGTGCGCTCACCCACGGCGGCGGCTATGCGCAGCGCTGCGTGGCGCCGTTCGGCCAGTGTCTCCCGGTGCCGGCGGCATACAGTGACATCGAGGCGGCGAGCCTGCCGGAGACGCTGTTCACGGTCTGGATCAATGTCTTCGAACGGGCCCGGCTCCAGCCCGGCGAAACGCTGCTGGTGCAGGGCGGTTCGAGCGGCATCGGCGTGACGGCGATCCAGTTGGCCAAGGCCTTCGGCTGCCGGGTGATCGTGACGGTCGGCGACGACGCCAAGGCGCAAGCCTGCCGCGAGATCGGCGCTGACGAGGCGATCAACTACCGGACGCAGGACTTCGTCGCCGAGGTCCGGCGCCTCACCGAGGGCCGCGGGGCCGATGTCATCCTCGACATGGTCGCCGGCAGCTACGTGGCGCGCGAGATCCAGTGCCTGGCCGACGATGGGCGCCTGTCCATCATCGCGGTGCAGGGCGGCAGCAAGGCGGAGTTCGACGCCGGCGCGCTGCTGCGCCGACGGCTCACCATCACCGGCTCCACGCTGCGTCCGCGCACGACCGAATACAAGGCCGCCATCGGCGCGGCGCTGCGTGCCAGGGTCTGGCCGCTGATCGAGGCTGGGCGCTTCAAGCCCATGATCCACAAGACGTTTCCCGCCGCGCAGGCCGCGCAGGCCCATGAGCTGATGGAGTCCAGCCAGCACGTGGGCAAGCTCGTCTTGACCTGGTGACAAGGAGAACCGAATGAGCGAAACCCGCCGCAAGCTGGTGGTCGGCAACTGGAAGATGCATGGCACGCATGCCGCGAACGAGGTCCTGCTCGAAGGGCTGAAGTCCGCCGGACCCTTGCTGTGCGACACCGCGGTGTGCCCGCCGTTTCCCTACCTGGCGCAGGCCGCGGAGCGCCTGGCCCGCAGCGCGATCGCCTGGGGCGCGCAGGACTGCTCGGTGCACGAGCAGGGGGCCTATACCGGCGAGGTGTCGGTGGCGATGCTGGCCGACTTCGGCTGCCGCTACGTGATCGTCGGGCACTCGGAGCGTCGCGCCCTGCATGCCGAGAGCGACCAACTGGTGGCCGACAAGGCGCAGGCGGCGTTGGCCAAGGGCGTCACGCCGATCGTCTGCGTCGGCGAGACGCTCGCGCAGCGCGATGCGGGCGAGACCGAAGACGTGGTCAAGCGCCAGCTCTCGGCCGTGATCCATACGCTGGCGCATTGCGTCGGCGAGATGGTGGTGGCCTACGAGCCGGTATGGGCGATCGGGACGGGCCGCACGGCCACCCCCGAGCAGGCGCAGGCGGTTCACGCGCTGCTGCGTGCGCAACTCGCCGCCGCCACGCCGCGCGCCGCGCAGATGAAGCTGCTCTACGGCGGCAGCGTCAAGCCCGACAACGCGGCGACGCTGTTCGCGCAGGCCGACATCGATGGCGGCCTGATCGGTGGCGCCTCGCTGAAAGCCGCTGATTTTCTTGCGATCTGCCGTGCCGCGAGCACGCGCTGAACGTCGCTAGTCCTCGAAGAATCCTGGAGTCGATCTATGCAGATGCTGTTGACGGTGATGGTGGTGGTGCAGATGCTCTCTGCGCTGGTGATGATCGGGCTGGTGCTGATCCAGCACGGCAAGGGCGCCGACATGGGCGCGTCGTTCGGCAGCGGAGCCTCGGGCAGCCTGTTCGGGGCGACCGGCAGCGCGAACTTCCTGTCTCGCTCGACGGGGGTGTGCGCGGCGGTCTTCTTCGCCTGCACGCTGGCGCTGGCCTACTTCGGCAACCTGCGCGCGAGCACGGGCGGCGGCGAATCCATCCTGGAACGTGCCGTCCCTGCGTCGTCGTCGGCGAGCGCGGCTCCCGCATCCCAGATCCCCGGTGCGGCATCGGCTGCAGCGCCGGTCGCCGTGCCGCAATCGCCTGCTCCCGAAGCCTCGGGCGCCGCTCAGATACCGGCGAAGTGACAGTCAGCTGTTAGCAATCCCGACGCGCGTGGCATGGCATCGCAACTCGCTGTTGTCATGCTGCGAATGGCGCAAAGTCGGGTCGGTTTGACGATAGAATCGTTGGCTGTCCGGTGAGCAATTCCTCATGCAAGTCGGGCGGCAAATTCTGCAGCGCATGTGGCTGCGGAGCGAGTGCAGGCCGTCGTGGTGAAATTGGTAGACACGCTATCTTGAGGGGGTAGTGGCGAAAGCTGTGCGAGTTCGAGTCTCGCCGACGGCACCAAGAACAAAGAAAGTTCGTTTCGGGCTGGAGCAGCATCCGGCACAGCCCAAAGCGCCCTGACAGCAATGCACAGGGGACCGGGCGCGCTGAGCGTGTGGAGGGGTCTGGCAACAGGCCGCGTCACCGCAGCGCGCTTTGTTTTTGCCGGATGAGCGCAGCCAACCGATCGACGTACCGAGCCACGCACCACGATGAACCTCGAGTCCTACCTGCCGGTGATCCTGTTCATCCTCGTGGGCGCCGCGGTCGGCATCGCGCCGCAGCTGATCGGCTTCATCTTCGGGCCGCACCGGCCCGACGCGGACAAGAATTCTCCCTACGAATGCGGCTTCGAGGCCTTCGAGGACGCACGGATGAAGTTCGACGTGCGCTACTACCTCGTCGCCATCCTGTTCATCCTGTTCGACCTGGAGATCGCCTTCCTGTTCCCCTGGGCCGTTGCGCTCAAGGAGATCGGTCCGGCAGGTTTCTGGGCCATGATGGTTTTCTTGGGCATCCTCGTCGTCGGCTTCGCCTACGAATGGAAAAAAGGCGCTTTGGATTGGGAATGACCGCAATGACCAGGAGCTGCTGAGATGGGCATCGAAGGCGTTCTCAAGGAGGGGTTCATCACCACCTCCGCCGACAAGCTGATCAACTGGTCGAAGACCGGTTCGCTGTGGCCGATGACCTTCGGCCTCGCCTGCTGCGCGGTGGAGATGATGCACGCCGGCGCAGCGCGCTACGACATCGACCGCTTCGGCATGCTGTTCCGCCCCAGCCCGCGCCAGAGCGACCTGATGATCGTCGCCGGTACGCTGTGCAACAAGATGGCGCCGGCGCTGCGCAGGGTCTACGACCAGATGGCCGAGCCGCGCTGGGTGCTGAGCATGGGCTCGTGCGCGAATGGCGGCGGCTACTACCACTACAGCTATTCGGTCGTGCGCGGTTGCGATCGCATCGTGCCCGTCGACGTCTACGTGCCGGGCTGTCCGCCGACGGCCGAAGCGCTGCTCTACGGCATCCTGCAACTGCAGGCCAAGATCCGGCGCGAGAACACGATCGCCCGCTGAGCCGGACGCTGCTGCCCCCACCATGGACCACAAAATCGACCTCCTGCAGCCGGCCATCGAAGCCGTGCTGGCCGGCAAGATCCATTCGCTGGTGCGCGATCGCGGCGAACTGACGCTGACGGTGAAGGCCGCCGACTACCTGGGCGTGTGCACCACGCTGCGCGATCACGCCGAGCTGAAGCTCGAGCAACTGATCGACCTGTGCGGCCTCGACTACTCGTCCTACAAGGACGGCGCCGGCTCGCCGTACACCGAAGGCCCGCGCTACTGCGTCGTGCTGCACCTGCTGTCGGTCAGCAAGAACTGGCGTCTGCGCCTCAAGGTGTTCTGCCCCGACGACGGGCTGCCGGTCGTGGCTTCGGTCAACGAGGTGTGGGCCGCCGCGAACTGGTTCGAGCGCGAGGCCTTCGACCTCTATGGCATCGTGTTCGAGGGCCATGCCGACCTGCGCCGCATCCTCACCGACTACGGCTTCATCGGTCACCCGTTCCGCAAGGATTTCCCGACCACCGGGTACGTGGAGATGCGCTACGACGCCGAGCAGCGGCGCGTGATCTACCAGCCCGTCACGATCGAGCCGCGCGAGATCACGCCGAGGATCATCCGCGAGGACAACTACGGCGGTCTGCACTGACGCGCTGCGAGAACCCGAGTCCCTCATGGCCGAGATCAAGAACTACACCCTCAACTTCGGGCCGCAGCATCCGGCGGCCCACGGCGTCCTGCGCCTGATCCTCGAGCTCGACGGCGAGGTGATCCAGCGCGCCGACCCGCACATCGGTCTGCTGCACCGCGCGACCGAGAAGCTCGCGGAGAGCAAGACCTACATCCAGTCGTTGCCCTACATGGACCGTCTCGACTACGTGTCCATGATGTGCAATGAGCACGCCTACTGCCTGGCGATCGAGAAACTGCTCGGCGTCGACGTGCCGGTCCGCGCGCAGTACATCCGGGTGATGTTCTCCGAGATCACGCGCATCCTGAACCACCTGTTGTGGATCGGCGCGCACGGGCTCGACTGCGGCGCGATGAACATCCTGATCTACGCCTTCCGCGAGCGCGAGGACCTGTTCGACATGTACGAGGCGGTGTCGGGTGCGCGCATGCACGCGGCCTACTTCCGCCCGGGCGGCGTCTACCGCGACCTGCCCGACACCATGCCGCAGTACCGGGTCTCGAAGATCCGCAACGCCAAGGCACTGGCGAAGATGAACGAGAACCGGCAGGGCTCGCTGCTGGACTTCATCGACGACTTCTGCCGTCGCTTCCCGAAGAACGTCGACGACTACGAGACGCTGCTCACCGACAACCGCATCTGGAAGCAGCGCACCGTGGGCATCGGCGTCGTGACGCCGGAGCGCGCGCTGAACCTCGGCTTCACCGGTCCGATGCTGCGCGGCTCGGGCATCGCCTGGGACCTGCGCAAGACGCAGCCCTACGATGTCTACGACCGCGTCGACTTCGACATCCCGGTCGGCGCGGGCGGCGATTGCTACGACCGCTACCTGGTGCGCGTCGAGGAACTGCGCCAATCGAACCGCATCATCCAGCAGTGCGCGGCCTGGCTGCGGGCCAACCCCGGCCCGGTGATCACCGACAACCACAAGGTGGCGGCACCCGGTCGCGTGGACATGAAGTCCAACATGGAAGAGCTGATCCACCATTTCAAGCTCTTCACCGAGGGCTTCCACGTGCCCGAGGGCGAGGCCTATGCGGCGGTGGAGCACCCGAAGGGCGAATTCGGCATCTATCTCGTCAGCGACGGGGCCAACAAGCCCTACCGGCTCAAGATCCGCGCCCCCGGTTTCGCCCACCTCGCGGCGATGGACGAGATGTCGCGCGGCCACATGATCGCCGACGCCGTGGCGGTGATCGGCACCATGGACATCGTATTCGGCGAGATTGACCGATGACACTTTCGCTTGCCACCAAGGCGCGCTTCGATCGCGAGGTCGCCAAGTACCCCACGGACCAGAGGCAGTCGGCCGTGATGGCCTGTCTGGCCATCGTTCAGCAGGAGCAGGGCCACGTGTCGGCCGAGGCCGAGAAGGCCATCGCCGAGCACCTGGGCATGCCGCCGATCGCGGTGCACGAGGTGACGACCTTCTACAACATGTACAACCAGCAGCCGGTCGGCCGCTTCAAGCTGAACGTCTGCACCAACCTGCCGTGCCAGCTGCGCGACGGTGAGACGGCGCTCCAGCACGTGTGCAAGAAGCTCGGCGTCGAGCCCTATGGTTCGACGGCCGACGGCGTGTTCACCGTGCAGCCGAGCGAATGTCTCGGCGCCTGCGCGGACGCGCCGGTGATGCTGCTCAACGACCGCCAGATGCTGAGCTACATGACCGAGCAACGGCTCGACGAGTTGCTCGCGCTGCTGGCAGCGCAACCGAAGTGAGGGCACCGACGATGCTCGACCTGTCGAAGTTCCAGGCCACCGGTCGCGAGACCTGCTTCCACGACCGTCACATCGGCGCGCAGATCGTCGCCGGGCTCGACGGCCGCAACTGGCGCCTGAAGGACTATGAGGCGCGCGGGGGCTACCAGGCCCTGCGCAAGATCCTGCAGGGTGGCGCCGGTACCGAGCCGATGACGCCCGAACAGGTGATCGCCGAGGTCAAAGCCTCCGGGCTGCGCGGACGCGGTGGCGCCGGGTTCCCGACCGGACTGAAGTGGAGCTTCATGCCACGCCAGTTCCCGGGCCAGAAGTACCTGGTCTGCAATTCCGACGAAGGCGAGCCGGGGACCTGCAAGGATCGCGACATCCTTGCCTACAACCCGCACATCGTCATCGAGGGCATGATCATCGCGGCGTACGCGATGGGCATCTCGGTCGGCTACAACTACATCCACGGCGAGATCTTCGAGATCTACGAACGCTTCGAGGAAGCGCTCGAGGAGGCCCGCGCCGCCGGCTACCTGGGCAACGCCATCCTCGGCTCCGGCCACAGCTTCCAGCTGCACGCCTTTCATGGCTTCGGCGCCTACATCTGCGGCGAGGAGACGGCGCTGCTCGAATCGCTCGAGGGCAAGAAGGGCCAGCCGCGCTTCAAGCCGCCGTTCCCGGCCAGCTTCGGCCTGTACGGCAAGCCGACGACGATCAACAACACCGAGACCTTCGCCGCGGTACCCTGGATCATCCGCAACGGCGGCCAGGCCTACCTCGAATGCGGCAAGCCGAACAACGGCGGCACCAAGATCTTCTCGATGGTCGGCGACGTCGAGCGTCCCGGCAACTACGAGATCCCGCTCGGCACGCCGTTCTCCAAGCTGCTCGAGCTCGCCGGTGGCGTGAAGGGCGGCCGCGGCCTGAAGGCGGTGATCCCGGGCGGCTCGTCGGCACCGGTGCTGCCGGCCTCGATCATGATGGACACGACGATGGACTACGACGCCATCGCGAAGGCCGGCTCGATGCTGGGCTCCGGGGCGGTGATCGTCATGGACGACACGCGCTGCATGGTCAAGAGCTTGTTGCGCCTGTCCTACTTCTATCAGCACGAGAGCTGCGGCCAGTGCACGCCGTGCCGTGAAGGTACCGGCTGGCTGTGGCGCATGGTCGATCGCATCGAGCGTGGCCACGGCCGGATGGAAGATATCGATCTGCTGAACTCCGTGGCCGACAACATCCAGGGGCGCACCATCTGCGCGCTGGGCGATGCGGCCGCCATGCCGGTGCGCGCGATGATCAAGCACTTCCGCGAGGAGTTCGTGCATCACATCGAGCACAAGACCTGCATGGTCCCGGCCTACGTCTGACGGGACACCTAAAGATGGTTGAAATCGAACTCGACGGCCGCAAGGTCGAGGTGCAGGAAGGCAGCATGGTGATGCATGCCGCCGACAAGGCCGGTACCTACATCCCGCACTTCTGCTATCACAAGAAGCTCAGCATCGCGGCCAACTGCCGCATGTGCCTGGTCGACATCGAGAAGGCGCCTAAGCCGATGCCGGCTTGCGCCACGCCGGTGACGCAGGGCATGATCGTGCGCACCAAGAGCGACAAGGCGCTCAAGGCCCAGAGCTCGGTGATGGAGTTCCTGCTCATCAACCACCCGCTCGATTGCCCGATCTGCGACCAGGGCGGCGAGTGCCAGCTGCAGGACCTGGCGGTCGGTTACGGCAAGTCGGCCTCGCGCTACGAGGAAGAGAAGCGCGTCGTGCTGCACAAGGACGTCGGCCCGCTGATCTCGATGGAGGAGATGAGTCGCTGCATCCACTGCACCCGCTGCGTGCGCTTCGGCCAGGAGGTGGCCGGCGTGATGGAGCTGGGCATGATCCATCGCGGCGAGCACAGCGAGATCACCACGGTAGTCGGTGACACGGTCGACTCCGAGCTGTCGGGCAACATGATCGACATCTGCCCGGTCGGCGCGCTCACCAGCAAGCCCTTCCGCTACAGCGCCCGCACCTGGGAGCTGTCGCGCCGCAAGTCGGTCAGCCCGCACGACTCCACCGGAGCGAACCTGATCGTGCAGGTCAAGAACCACCAGGTGATGCGTGTCGTGCCGCTCGAGAACGAGGCCGTCAACGAATGCTGGATCGCCGATCGGGACCGCTTCTCCTATGAGGCATTGAACACCGACGAGCGGCTCGCCACACCGATGATCAAGCACGACGGGCAATGGCGCGCCGTCGACTGGAATACCGCGCTGGAGTACGTCGCAAACGGCCTGAAGTCGATTCAGGCCGAGCACGGTGCAGCTTCCATCGGTGCGCTGGCCACCGCGCACAGCACGGTGGAGGAGCTCTACCTGCTCGGGCAGCTGGTGCGTGGCCTCGGGTCGGACAACATCGACCATCGGCTGCGTCATGCCTCGTTCGACACCGGCGAACAGGCGCGCTGGCTCGGCACCCGTATCGAGTCGCTGTCGACGCTGGACCGTGCCTTCGTGATCGGCTCCTTCCTGCGCAAGGACCATCCGCTGTTCGCGCAGCGTCTGCGCCAGGCTGCCAAGCACGGCGCGCAGGTCTCCAGCCTGCACGCGCTGGCCGACGATTGGCTGATGCCGGTGTCCACGCAGCTCACCGCGGCGCCGAGCGCCTGGGTGGCCGCGCTGGCCGGTGTGGCCGCGGCGGTGGCGGCGCAGACCGGCGCCGTGGCGCCGGTGGCGGTCGAGGCAAGCGAGCCGGCCAGGAAGATTGCCGCGTCGCTGCTGAGCGGGCAACGCAAGGCGGTGCTGCTCGGCAATGCCGCGGTCCAACATCCGCAAGCCGCCCAGTTGCTGGCACTGGCCCAGTTCATTGCCGAGCAGACCGGGGCCACGTTCGGGGTGCTCGGCGAGGCGGCCAACAGCGTGGGAGCGCAGCTCGTCGGCGCCCAGCCGCGCAGTGGCGGGCTGAATGCCGGCCAGATGCTGTCGCAGCCGCTGAAGGCCTACCTGCTGCTCAATGCCGAGCCGGTGCTCGACGCCGCCGACGGGCGGCAGGCCGCCGCCACGCTGGCCAAGGCCGGCATGGTGGTGTCGCTGAGCGCGTTCAAGAACGCCAATCTCGAGCACGCCGACGTGCTGCTTCCGATCACCCCGTTCACCGAGACCTCGGGCAGCTTCGTCAACGCGGAAGGCCGTGTGCAGGGCTTCCACGGCGTTGTCCGGCCGCGCGGTGACGCCCGCCCGGCCTGGAAGGTCCTGCGCGTGCTCGGCTCGATGCTGGGCCTGCCGGGTTTCGGCTTCGAGACCTCCGAGGAAGTCAAGGCGCAGGCCCTGGGTGACGTGGCCGCGCTGGCGTCGCGACTCGGCAACGCCAGCCGCGCGAGCGTGGCGATCGCCACGGATCGCCCTGCGCTCGAGCGCGTGGCCGACGTGCCGATCTATGCCAGCGACGCGATCGTGCGCCGCGCGCCGTCGCTCCAGGCCACCGCCGATGCGCGAACGCCGCGCGCCGGCCTGCCGACGGCACTGTGGCAGCGCCTGGGACTGGTCGCGGGCGGCCAGGTCCACGTGCAGCAGGGCAGTGCGTCGCTGCGGCTCGCGGCCTATCACGATGCCACGCTGGCGCCGACCGCCGTGCGCCTGCCGGCCGGCCACGCCGCCACCGCGGCGCTGGGGGCGATGTTCGGCGAGATCGCCGTCGAGAAGGCCTGAGCATGATCGAGAGCTTCAATCAGTTCGGCAGCAGCCTGCTCGGCGGCTTCTGGCCGGTCGTGTGGAACCTGATCAAGATCGTGGCGCTGATCGCGCCGCTGATGGGCTGCGTCGCCTACCTCACGCTGTGGGAGCGCAAGGCCATCGGCTGGACGCAGATCCGTCCCGGCCCGAACCGCGTGGGGCCCTGGGGCCTGCTGACGCCGATCGCCGATGCGGTGAAGCTGGTCTTCAAGGAGATCATCCTGCCGACGGCGGCCAACAAGGGCCTGTTCCTGCTCGGCCCGGTGATGACCATCATGCCGGCGCTCGCCGCCTGGGTGGTCGTGCCGTTCGGTCCGGAAGTGGCGCTGGCCAACATCAACGCCGGCCTACTGTTCCTGATGGCGATCACGTCGATGGAGGTGTATGGCGTGATCATCGCCGGCTGGGCCTCCAACTCGAAGTACGCCTTCCTCGGCGCGCTGCGGGCATCGGCGCAGATGGTCAGCTACGAGATCGCGATGGGCTTCGCGCTGGTGGTCGTGCTGATGGTCTCCGGCACGCTGAACATGACCGAGATCGTGCTCGGACAGGACAAGGGCCGCTTCGCCGACATGGGGCTCAACTTCCTGAGCTGGAACTGGCTGCCGCTGTTCCCGATCTTCATCGTCTACTTCATCTCCGGCCTGGCCGAGACCAACCGCCACCCCTTCGACGTGGTGGAGGGCGAGTCCGAGATCGTCGCCGGCCACATGATCGAGTACTCGGGCATGGCCTTCGCCATGTTCTTCCTGGCCGAGTACGCCAACATGATTCTGATCTCCGCGCTGGCGGTGACCATGTTTCTCGGCGGCTGGCTGCCGCCGATCGACAGCGCCGTCTTCAACTGGATCCCGGGCTGGATCTGGTTGGGCTTGAAGACCTTCGTGGTCGTGACGATGTTCCTGTGGGTGCGCTCCACGTTCCCGCGCTTCCGTTACGACCAGATCATGCGGCTGGGCTGGAAGATCTTCATCCCGATCACGCTGATCTGGCTGGTCGTCGTGGGACTGTGGATCCAGTCTCCCTGGAACATCTGGAAATAAGGAGGGCCTGACCATGTCCGCTGTGGCCTCCATCAAGGAGTTCTTCAATACCTTCTTCCTGCTCGAACTGCTGAAGGGCATGAAGCTGACCGGCCGGCACTTCCTGTCGCCGGCCATCACGGTGCAGTTCCCGGAAGAGAAAACGCCGCTGTCACCGCGCTTTCGCGGCCTGCACGCGCTGCGCCGCTACGAGAACGGCGAGGAACGCTGCATCGCCTGCAAGCTGTGCGAGGCGGTCTGCCCGGCGCTGGCCATCACCATCGAGTCCGAGGTTCGAGACGACGGAAGCCGCCGCACGACGCGCTATGACATCGACCTGACCAAGTGCATCTTCTGCGGCTTCTGCGAAGAGAGCTGCCCGGTCGACTCGATCGTCGAGACCCACATCTTCGAGTACCACGGCGAGAAGCGCGGCGATCTGTACTTCACGAAGGACATGCTGCTGGCCGTGGGCGACCGCTACGAGAAAGAAATCGCCGCCAACAGGGAGGCCGACGCAGCCTACCGGTGACGGGCCCGCAGGGGCCCGGCCATCGGTTGCGGACGACACCATGAATACAGAATCAGCGCTCTTCTACGTCTTCTCGGCGATCCTCCTGTTCGCCTCCTTTCGCGTCATCACCGCGCGCAGCGCTGTCTATGCGGCGCTCTACCTGGTGCTGGCTTTCTTCAATGCGGCCTGCGTGTGGATGCTGCTGAAGGCCGAGTTTCTGGCGATTTCGCTGGTGCTGGTCTACGTCGGCGCCGTGATGGTGCTGTTCCTGTTCGTCGTGATGATGCTCGACGCGAACGCCGATACGGTGCGCAAGGGCTTCTGGCAGCTGTTCCCGGTGGCCGGCACGATCGGCGCGGTGATCGCGGCCGAGATGATCTGGGTGCTGCGCCGTGGCTTCGACCTGCCCGAGGCGCCGCCGCTCGACGCTGCAGCGGCGCAACTGGGCAACACCAAGCTGCTCGGCATCGAGATCTACACGCACTATCTCTATCCGCTGCAGATCGCCGCCGTGCTGCTGCTGGTGGCCATCATCGCGGCGATCGCGCTGACGATGCGCAAGCGCAAGGACAGCAAGTACGTCGATCCGTCCGTCCAGGTGAAGGTGCGCAAGGCCGACCGCGTGCGCATCGTCCAGATGCAACCCGAGCGTCCGCCCGCACCGCCGGCGCCGACGGAACCCGCCGCGACCGGAGGGAAGCCATGAGCATCACGCTGGGTCACTACCTCTCGCTGGGCGCAATGCTGTTCGCCCTGTCGGTCATCGGCATCTTCCTGAACCGAAAGAACCTCATCGTGCTGCTGATGGCGATCGAGCTGATGCTGCTGGCCGTCAACCTGAACTTCGTCGCCTTCTCGCATTACCTGGGCGACATGGCCGGTCAGGTGTTCGTGTTTTTCATCCTGACCGTGGCCGCCGCCGAATCGGCGATCGGCCTGGCGATCCTGGTGGTGCTGTTCCGCAACCGTTCGACGATCAACGTCGATGAACTCGACGCGCTGAAGGGCTGACCCGCGACCCAACGCAGGGAGGGGCCGGAGGGTCCGTCCGTTCGAAAAGAGCAGAGAACAACAAGATGGCAGGACTTTCACAATCGATGCTGGTCGCCGTGCCGCTCGCGCCCCTGGTGGGCGCCGTGGTGGCCGGTCTGTTCGGCAAGGTCGTCGGGCGACGTGGCGCACACAGCGTCACCATCCTCGGCGTGCTGATCGCCTTCATCCTCTCGGCGATCACGCTGAAGGCCGTGGTGCTCGACGGTGCACGCTTCAATGCCACCCTGTACGAATGGCTGGTCATCGGTGGCCTGAAGATGGAGGTCGGCTTCCTGGTCGACGGCCTCACCGCGATGATGATGTGCGTCGTGACCTTCGTGTCGCTGATGGTGCACATCTACACCATCGGCTACATGGAGGAGGACCCGGGCTACCAGCGCTTCTTCTCCTACATCTCGCTGTTCACGTTCTCGATGCTGATGCTCGTGATGAGCAACAACATGCTGCAGCTGTTCTTCGGCTGGGAGGCGGTGGGCCTGGTCAGTTATCTGCTGATCGGCTTCTGGTACACCAAGCCGACGGCGATCTTCGCCAACATGAAGGCCTTCCTGGTCAACCGGGTCGGCGACTTCGGCTTCATCCTCGGCATCGGCCTGCTGCTGGCGTACGGCGGCACGCTGAACTACGGCGAACTGTTCGCCAAGGCGCCGGAACTGGCGCAGCTCGGCTTCCCCGGCATGGACTGGCGGCTGATCACGGTCGCGTGCATCTGCCTCTTCATCGGTGCGATGGGCAAGAGCGCGCAGTTCCCGCTGCACGTCTGGCTGCCCGATTCGATGGAGGGCCCGACGCCGATCTCGGCGCTGATCCACGCGGCGACGATGGTGACCGCCGGCATCTTCATGGTCGCGCGCATGTCGCCGCTGTTCGAGCTGTCCGACACGGCACTGTCCTTCGTGATGGTGATCGGCGCGATCACGGCGCTGTTCATGGGCTTCCTGGGCATCATCCAGAACGACATCAAGCGCGTGGTGGCCTATTCCACGCTGTCCCAGCTGGGCTACATGACGGTGGCGCTCGGTGCCTCGGCTTATTCGGTCGCCGTCTTCCACCTGATGACCCACGCCTTCTTCAAGGCGCTGCTGTTCCTCGGCGCAGGCTCGGTGATCATCGGCATGCACCACGACCAGGACATCCGCAACATGGGCGGCCTGCGCAAGTACATGCCCATCACCTGGATCACCTCGCTGCTGGGTTCGCTGGCGCTGATCGGCACGCCGCTGTTCTCGGGCTTCTACAGCAAGGACTCGATCATCGAGGCGGTGCATGCCAGCCACCTGTGGGGATCGGGCTTCGCCTACCTGGCGGTCATCGCTGGCGTGTTCGTCACGGCCTTCTATTCGTTCCGGATGTACTTCCTGGTCTTCCATGGCAAGGAGCGCTTCCACGACAAGCCCTTCCCGGGCGAGCACGACCACCACGACGACCACGGCCACGCCGAGCATCACGATCCGCACGAGTCGCCCTGGGTCGTGACGGTACCGCTCGTGCTGCTGGCGATCCCGTCGGTGGTGATCGGCTACCTGACGATCCAGCCGATGCTGTTCGGCGACTTCTTCAAGGATTCGATCGTCGTCAACGCAGCCTTGCATCCGGCGATGGAAGAGCTGGCGCACGAGTTCCACGGCGCGGCGGCGATGGCGCTGCACGGTCTCCAGACGCTGCCGTTCTGGCTGGCACTGGCCGGCGTGGTCACGGCCTACGTGTTCTACATGCTCAAGCCGGGCATCCCCGCGGCGATCGCTCGCGCGCTGTCGCCGATCGTGCGTCTCCTCGAGAACAAGTACTACATGGACTGGATCAACGAGAACCTGCTGGCGCCGGCCGCCCGCGGCCTGGGGCGCGGCCTGTGGAAGGGCGGCGACGTGGCCGTGATCGACGGTGCGATCAACGGTTCGGCGCGCATGGTCGGCTGGATCGCCGCGCTGACCAAGCCCTTCCAGTCTGGCTACATCTACCACTACGCACTGGTCATGATCGTCGGCGTGTTCGCGCTGATGACCTGGTTCGTGTGGCTGGCCAAGTGAGCGGGGGCATCTGACATGGGTCTGCTTTCGCTCGCCATCTGGATACCGATCCTGTTCGGCGTCGTGCTGCTCGCCGCCGGGCGTGATGAACACGCCGGCGTCGTGCGCTGGATCGCGCTGGTCGGCGCGGTGCTCAGCTTCGCCATCACGCTGCCGCTCGTCACCGGCTTCGACACCGCCACCGCGGCGATGCAGTTCAGCGAGAACCTCGCCTGGATCGACCGCTTCAACGTGCGCTACCACCTGGGGGTCGACGGCATCTCGGTGTGGTTCGTGCTGCTCACGGCCTTCATCACGATCATCGTCGTCATCGCCGCCTGGGAGGTGATCACGGAGCGCGTGAACCAGTACATGGGCGCTTTCCTGATCCTGTCCGGCCTGATGGTCGGTGTGTTCTCGGCGCTCGACGGCCTGCTGTTCTACGTGTTCTTCGAGGCCACGCTGATCCCGATGTACATCATCATCGGCGTCTGGGGCGGGCCGCGGCGCGTCTATGCGGCGTTCAAGTTCTTCCTGTACACGCTGCTCGGCTCGCTGCTGATGCTGATCGCGCTGATCTACCTGTACTACAAGTCGGGTGGCAGCTTCGAGATCCTCGAATGGCACAAGCTGCCGCTGCCGTTGTCCTCGCAGACCTTGCTGTTCTTCGCCTTCTTCGCGGCTTTCGCGGTCAAGGTGCCGATGTGGCCGGTGCACACCTGGCTGCCCGACGCGCACGTGGAGGCACCGACCGGTGGCTCGGTGGTGCTGGCGGCCATCATGCTGAAGCTCGGCGCCTACGGCTTCCTGCGCTTCTCGCTGCCGATCGCCCCCGACGCCAGCCACGAGTGGGCCTTCTTCGTCATCGCGCTGTCGCTGATCGCCGTGCTGTACATCGGCCTGGTGGCGCTGGTGCAGCAGGACATGAAGAAGCTGGTGGCCTATTCGTCGATCGCCCACATGGGATTCGTGACGCTGGGCTTCTTCATCTTCAACGAACTGGGCGTCTCGGGCGGCATCGTGCAGATGATCAGCCATGGCTTCGTCTCGGGTGCGATGTTCCTGTGCATCGGCGTGCTCTACGACCGCGTCCACTCGCGCGAGATCGCGTCCTACGGCGGCGTGGTCAACACCATGCCGAAGTTCACCGCGCTGGCCGTGTTCTTCGCCATGGCCAACTGCGGCCTGCCGGGCACCGCCGGCTTCGTCGGCGAGTGGATGGTCATCCTCGGCGCCGTGAAGTTCAACTTCTGGATCGGCCTGCTGGCCGCCACGACGCTGATCTTCGGCGCCGCCTACACGCTGTGGATGGTCAAGCGTGTCTACTTCGGCGCGGTGGCGAACGACCATGTGCGCGAACTGACCGACATCAACGGCCGCGAGTTCTTCATGCTGTCGCTGCTGGCCGCCGCGGTGCTGTGGATGGGCGTCTACCCGAAGCCCTTCACCGACGTGATGCAGGTCTCGGTGACCGAGCTGCTGAAGCACGTGGCCGTCTCGAAGCTGAACTGATCGCCAGGCCACCTCTATGAACGACATGAACTGGCTCGCCGTCTACCCCGAGATCCTGCTGCTCGCGATGACCTGCGTGATCGCGCTGGTCGATCTGTACTCGCAGTCGCCCAAGCGCACACTGACCTACGCGCTGTCGCTGGGGACGCTCGTCGCCGTGGCGGTGATGCACCTCAGCTACTTCCGTGGTGGCTTCACGCTCTACGCGATGCAGGGCATGGTGGTGGCCGACCCGATGGGTCACCTGCTGGCCTTCTTCGCCACCGTCGCGACCTTCATCACGCTGGTCTACGCGCGCCCCTACGCCGCCGACCGCGAGTTGCTGAAGGGCGAGTTGTTCACGCTGGCGCTGTTCTCGCTGCTCGGGATCTCGATCATGATCTCGGCCAACAACTTCCTGGTCGTCTACCTCGGCCTGGAGCTCATGTCGCTGAGCCTCTACGCGCTGGTCGCGCTGCGCCGGGACCATGCGGTGTCGACCGAGGCGGCGATGAAGTACTTCGTGCTCGGTGCGCTGGCCAGCGGCTTCCTGCTCTACGGCCTGTCGATGATGTACGGCGCCACCGGCTCGCTCGACCTGGGCGAGGTGTTCAAGGCCATCGGCACCGGGCAGATCAACCAGCAGGTGCTGGTGTTCGGCGTGGTCTTCGTGGTGGCCGGCCTGGGCTTCAAGCTTGGCGTCGTGCCCTTCCACATGTGGGTGCCCGACGTCTACCAGGGCGCCCCCACCGCGATCACGCTGATGATCGCCGGCGCGCCGAAGCTCGCCGCCTTCGCGATCACCATCCGCCTGCTGGTCGAGGGCATGATCGGCCTGGCGCTCGACTGGCAGCAGATGCTCATCGTGCTGTCGGTCGCGTCGATGGTGATCGGCAACCTCGCCGCGATCGCGCAGAGCAACCTCAAGCGCATGCTGGCCTATTCGGCGATCGCCCAGCTCGGCTTCATGCTGCTGGGCCTGACGCCGACCGTGATCTCCGGCAACACCTTCTCGGCGGCCAACGGCTACAGCTCGGCGATGTTCTACCTGGTCACCTACCTGCTGACCACGCTGTGCACCTTCGGCGTCGTGATGGTGCTGGCGCGCCAGGGCTTCGAGGCCGAGGAGATCGACGACCTGCGCGGCCTGAACCAGCGCAACCCGCTGCTGGCAGCCATCATGGGCATCTGCATGTTCTCGCTGGCGGGCATCCCGCCGGCGGTGGGCTTCTACGCCAAGCTTGCGGTGCTGCAGGCGCTGGTGTCGACCAACGTCACCGGATACATCGTGTTGGCCATCGTCGCGGTGATGCTGTCGCTCGTGGGCGCCTTCTATTACCTGCGCATCGTCAAGACTATGTACTTCGACGAGCCGGTCGCGGGCCCGGCGCTCGTCGTGGCGCCGACCGAGGTGCGCGTGCTGCTGTCGCTGAACGGCGCCGCGGTGCTGGTGTTCGGCCTGCTGCCCGGCGGTCTGATGACGCTGTGCGCCGACGCCATCCGGCTCGCGCTGGCCACCTGAGGCCGGCGTGACCTCCTCGCCCGCCGTCTGGCTGGTGCTCGCCCTGGCGTTGGTGGCGGCCAACCTGCCGTTCGTCAACGAACGGCTGTTCGTTGTCGGCCCGCAGCGTGCGCCGGCCAAGTCGCTCGGCTGGCGTCTGCTCGAGTTGCTGAGCCTGGGCGCGTTCGTCGTGCTGCTGGGCATGGGTCTCGAGGCCCGCATCGGCCAGCGCCATCCGCAGGGCTGGGAGTTCTATGCGGTGATGCTGTGCCTGTTCCTCACCTTCGCGTTTCCCGGCTTCGTGTGGCGTTACCTGCGGCGCCACCATCCTCGCTGAGCCTGGACGCGATGAGTGCCGCACCCGACGCCACGTCACCGACCGACGACCGCCATCTGCGCGAGGACTGCGTCACCAGCGCCCAGGTCTATCGCGGCCATTTCCTCGACGTGCGTCGCGACACGGTGCGCCTGCCGGACGGCGGCGAGGCGGCCCGTGAGTACATCGTCCACCCCGGCGCCGTGATGATCGTGCCCTTGCTCGACGATGGGCGCCTGGTCGTCGAGCGGCAGTTCCGCTACCCGCTGCACCGCGCTTTCATCGAGTTCCCGGCCGGCAAGCTGGACGCTGGCGAACCGGTGCTGCACTGCGCGGTGCGCGAACTGGCCGAGGAGACCGGCTACCGTGCGCGCGAATGGGCGCGGGCCGGCCTGCTGCACAACGCCATTGCCTACTCCGACGAAGGCATCGAAGTCTGGTTCGCGCGCGGTCTGGTGGCCGGTGAGCGCCATCTCGACGCTGGCGAGTTCCTCGACGTCTCCACGATCACGCTGGAGGAGCTCGAGGCGATGGCGGCGAGCGGTGAGCTGACCGACGCGAAAACGCTGATCGGCATGCTATGGCTCACGCATTGGCGCGCTGGTCGTTGGGTTTTGCAATGGCAGCCCGCACCGACAGGCATCGTTGGCGCATGATGTCGCCATGAAGGTTCTGAGTCTGCGCTGCACGCACGGCCACGGCTTCGAGGGCTGGTTCGGCTCCGAGGACGATTACCGCTCGCAGTGCGATCGCGGGCTGGTCGAGTGCCCGCTCTGCGGCAGCGGCGACGTGAGCCGCCTGCCCAGCGCGCCGCGTCTGAATCTCTCGCCGTCGCGCGGGGTCGAGGTGGTGGCCAGTGCGCCGACACCCGAGCAACAGAGCGTCGAGGCGTTGTGGTTGCGCGCGGTGCACCATGTGATGGCCCAGACGGAGGACGTCGGCGAGCGCTTCGCCGACGAGGCCCGCCGCATCCACTACGGCGAGACCGCGGAGCGCGGCATCCGCGGCCAGGCCAGCGCCGAGCAGACCCAGGCGCTGCGCGAGGAAGGCATCGAGGTGCATGCGCTGCCGGTGCCCAAGGCGCTGAAGGGAACGCTGCAGTAGCGCAGCCCCCCACTGCCGCGGCGTCGGGTGCGCCGGGATCGCCGCTCAGAGCAGGCGACCGGGATTCATCAGTCCCTGCGGATCCAGCGCCTGCTTGATCGAACGCATCAGCGCCAGCGCCACCGGCGACTTGTAGTGCAGCAGTTCCTCGCGCTTGAGCGCGCCGATGCCGTGCTCGGCCGAGATCGAGCCGCCATGCGCCTGGACGGCGTCGTAGACGATCCGGTTCACGGCCGGCTCGCGCTCGCTCAGGAACGAGGCCGCGTCGACCCCTTCCGGCGCCTGCACGTTGTAGTGCAGGTTGCCGTCGCCGAGGTGGCCGAAGTTCACCAGCCGTACGCCCGGCACCACGGCCTGCAGCTGCGCATCGGTGGCGGCCACGAAGTCGGGAATGCGGGAGACCGGCAGCGCGATGTCGTGCTTGATGTTCAGACCTTCCTCTGCCTGCGCCAGCGGAATGCTCTCGCGCAGGTGCCACAGCTGCTTCGACTGCTGCACGCTCTCGGCCACCGCGGCGTCGACGATCGTGCCGGCCTCGAGCGCGCTCTCGAGCAACCCCTCGAACAGCGTGCGTGCATGCGCCTCGTCTTCGATGTCCGATTGCTCGAGCAGCACCGTCCACGGGCTGGGCGCCAGCGGTCGCGGCAGGGCGGGGAAGTGCTTCTCGACCAGCGACAGCGCGAAGCGCCCCATCACCTCGAAGCCGGTGAGCCCGGCGCCGAGCCGGGCCTGAGCCCGTTGCAGCAGGGCCACGCAGTCCGCCAGCGTGGCGCAGGCCGCCAGCGCGGTGCAGCGGGCCGCCGGCTGTGGGTGCAGCTTCAGCGTCGCCGCGGTGATCACGCCCAGCGTGCCTTCGCTGCCAATGAACAGGTCGCGCAGGTCGTAGCCGGTGTTGTCCTTGCGCAGGCCGCTCAGGCCGTCCCAGATTTCGCCGGCAGCCGTCACCACCTCGAGTCCCAGGCACAGTTCGCGCGCATTGCCGTAGCGCAGCACCTGGGTGCCACCGGCATTGGTGGCCAGGTTGCCGCCGATCGTGCAGCTGCCCTCGGCCGCCAAACTCAGCGGAAACAGCAGGCCCTGCGCGGCCGCGGCCTCCTGGACCGCCTGCAGCACGCAGCCGGCCTCGACTGTCATCGTCGAATTCGAAGTATCGATGGCGCGCACGCGGTTCAAGCGCGCCAGGCTCAGCAGCACCTGGCGGCCGCTGGCATCGGGCACCCCGCCCCCGACCAGGCCGGTGTTCCCGCCTTGCGGCACCAGGCTGGCGCCATGTGCGCCGCAGGCCCGCACCACCGCCGCCACTTCGCCCGCGCTTCCGGGTCGCACGACCGCCAGCGCCTTGCCGTGGTAGCGCTTGCGCCAGTCGATCTCCCAGGCCGACCGGTCGCCGTCGGTCAGCACCTGCGCCGGCCCCAGCGTGGCCCGCAGCGCATCGAGCAGTGACGCGCTCATGTCGCGGCGCCGGCGGCGGCCTGCTTGAAGCGCCAGCGCACGTGCAGCGCGCAGGCGGCGAACAGCGTCAGGCACAGCACGATCTCCAGCCCCGCGAGCCACGCGCTCAGGCCGCGGTCGCCACTGGCGCGCACCACGCCCTCGATGAAATAGAGCCACACCAGCAGGCTGACCCAGCGGTAGGTGTACATGCGCCGCTTCAACAGGCCGGCCAGCGGCAGCGCGAGCGGCAGCACCTTGAACGCCAACGTGCCGCTGCCGGTCGGCGCCAGCCACAGCTCCCACAGCAGGCCCAGCACGATCAGGCCGAGCAGGCTCCCCACCGCGACGGCCCGAGTGCCGTCCACCGCATTGCATCGAAACATGGCTGGCATCATATCGAGCATGACCGTTCCCGATCTCCTGAAGGCCGGCTGGCGCGAACGCATCGCGCTGCTGGCCGAGACGCTGCAGACCTGGCCTTGGCTCGACACGCTGAAGACCCTGCGCCAGCGCTTCCGCGAAGACCGCCTGGGCCTCACCGCCAGCAGCCTGACCTTCACGACCACGATCGCGCTTGTGCCGCTGGCCACCGTCACGCTGGCGATCTTCAGCGCCTTCCCGATGTTCAGCCAGTTCCAGGGGGCACTGGAGAAGTACTTCATTCAGTCGCTGGTGCCCGACGGCATCGCCAAGCCGGTGCTGGGCGCGCTGACGCAGTTCGCCGGCAAGGCGCACCGGCTGGGTACCGTTGGCCTGGTGGTGCTGGTGCTCACGGCGCTGGCGCTGATGCTCACGATCGACCGCACGCTCAATGCGATCTGGCGCGTGCGCAAGCCTCGGCCGATCGCACAGCGCGTGCTGGTCTACTGGGCCGCTGCCACGCTCGGCCCGCTGCTGCTGGGCGCGAGCCTGACGCTGACCTCCTACGCGATCTCGGCCTCGCGCGGCGTGGTCGGCGCGATGCCGGGCAGCCTGAGCGTGCTGCTCAACGCGCTGGAGTTCGGCCTGCTGGCGGCCGCGATGGCGGGGTTGTTCCACTATGTTCCGAACACCGAGGTGCGCTGGCGCCATGCCCTGGCGGGCGGGGTGTTCGTGTCGGCCGGCTTCGAACTGGCGAAGAAGGTCCTGGCCTGGTATTTGGCCCAGGTGCCGACCTACTCGACGATCTACGGTGCCTTCGCCACGGTGCCCATCTTCCTGATCTGGCTCTATCTCGGCTGGGTGATCGTGCTGCTGGGCGCGGTGATCGCCGCCTACGCGCCGAGCCTGTCGATGCACATCGTGCGGCAACCCAACACCCCCGGCCACCGTTTCCAGGCCGCCGTGCGTCTGCTGCGCGAACTCGCCGCGGCGCGCGCCCGGGGCGAGCGCGGCCTGGACCTCGGCGGGCTGGCGGCCACGCTCCGCACCGACCCGCTGCAGATCGAGCCCTCGCTCGAGATGCTGGTCGAACTCGACTGGGTCGGCCGCCTCGACGAGGCCGGTGAGAAGCGCTACGTGCTGCTCTGCGACCCGAACGCCACGCCGGCGCAGCCGCTGCTCGCCGCGCTGCTGCTCGACCCGACCCCTGCCTTGCGGGGTTTCTGGCAGCGCGCGCGCTTCGGCGAGATGACGCTGCAGGAACTGCTCTGAGCCGTTCTGACACACGTCCTGTTAGCCGAGCAGGGCGCATCGGCCGTCGCGCTCCTAGTTCCTTCTGTGGCCCTCCTGGAGGATTGTGGGTATATTGATTTCAACGGCATCTCGAAGGAGCCCATCATGAAAGTCAGCGACATCCTGCGCGTCAAGGGCGGCACCCTGTTCACCGTCACGCCCGACCAGCCTTTGGCCGAGGCCTTGCGCACCATGGCGGAGCGCGATATCGGCTCGCTGGTCGTGATGGAGCATGGCGACGTGGTGGGCCTGCTGACCTTCCGCGAGGTCATCCAGGCGGTCGTCGGCAATGGGGGCAATGTCGGCGACACCATCGTGCGCACGGTCATGGAGGACCATCCCATGACCTGCACACCTGATACCGAGATCGACGAGGTGCGCCGCATGATGCTGGGCCGCCACGCCCGCTACATGCCGGTCCTGACGCAGCGCACCCTGATGGGCGTGATCTCGTTCTACGACGTCGCCAAGGCGGTGGTCGATGGGCAGGATTTCGAGAACCGCATGCTCAAGGCCTACATCCGCGACTGGCCGGTCGAGGAAGATCCGGCCCCGGCGCCCCAGCAATAGCGCGCCAGTCGCAACCTCGGCGTTACAAGGGTCTCACCCCGGCGTGAGGCATTTGGCGGTGTCCCCGGCGCAGGGGTATCGGGGTGTTACCGCATCAGCCGCAGTCGATCTGAAAGGCAGATGCTCTCCGCATGGGTTGCGGGAGAGCCATCATGAACCTTCGATTTCGGCTGCTGGGCCGCGGCGTCGCGTGGCTGGGTCTGACGGCGGCGCTGTGCAGCGCCGGTGCTGTCGAGACGGCGCCCCGCGAGGATGCGGCCCCCAACACGCCGTGGACCGTAAAGCCGGCGTCCCCGTCCTGGCCCGCTCGGGCGCAAACCGAGCTGCGCGATACGACGCGACAGGACGGCGCACTCAAGCTGAGCATCGTCGAACTGCCGCGCGCTGACGTGCCCGGCGTCGGGCGACCCCGCCGGGCTCACCATGCGCTCAGCATGAGCTCCGAGACGCCGCAGCGCATGCTGCGTTCCATCGGCGTCGAGGCCACCGACTGCGCGACGCGCTTTCGCCTGCCCACCAAGCTGCGGCAGGATCGTGACGGCTCGAGCGTCGAGATGCGCGCGCATCTGGGGCTGGCCTGCCGCTTCTGAGCCGGCGCTGGTCGGGCGCCTTCGAGAAGGCGGTGCCACGGGCCGCTGTCACAATGCGGTCTGAGTCCCGCATCCGCCCCGAATCATGTCCGGCAGCACCCTCGGCCACCTGTTTTGCGTCACCAACTTCGGTGAATCCCACGGACCGGCCATCGGTTGCGTGATCGACGGCTGCCCGCCCGGCATGAGCCTGAGCGAGGCCGACATCCAGCCCGAGCTCGACCGCCGCCGCCCTGGCACCTCGCGCCACGTGACGCAGCGCAACGAACCCGACGCTGTGGAGATCCTGTCCGGCGTCCACGAGGGCCGCACCACCGGCACGCCGATCTGCCTGCTGATCCGCAACACCGACCAGCGCAGCAAGGACTACGGCAACATCGTCCAGACCTTCCGGCCCGGCCACGCCGACTACACCTATTGGCACAAGTACGGCCTGCGCGATCCGCGCGGCGGCGGCCGCAGTTCGGCGCGCCTCACCGCGCCGATGGTCGGTGCCGGCGCCGTGGCGAAGAAGTGGCTGGCCGAACACCACGGCATCGCCTTTCGCGGCGGCATGGCGGCGCTCGGCGAGATCGACATCGCCTTCGAGGGCTGGCAGCACGTGCCGAACAATCCCTTCTTCGCGCCCAACACCAGCCAGATCGCTCAGCTCGAGGACTTCATGGATGCCCTGCGCAAGGAGGGCGACTCGGTCGGCGCGCGCATCGTCGTCGAGGCCACCGGCGTGCCGGTCGGCTGGGGCGAGCCGCTGTTCGACAAGCTCGATGCCGACATCGCCCACGTGATGATGGGACTGAACGCCGTCAAGGGCGTCGAGATCGGCGCCGGCTTCGCGAGCGTCGCGCACCGCGGCTCGATGCACGGCGACGAGCTCACGCCGCAGGGCTTTCGCAGCAACCATGCCGGCGGCGTGCTTGGCGGCATCAGCACCGGCCAGGACATCACGGTGTCGATCGCGATCAAGCCGACCAGCTCGATCCGCACGCCGCGCCAGTCGATCGACCTGCAGGGCCAGCCGGCGACGGTCGAGACCTTCGGCCGCCACGACCCCTGCGTCGGCATCCGCGCGACGCCGATCGCCGAGTCGTTGTTGGCGCTGGTGTTGATGGACCATGCGCTGCGTCACCGCGCGCAGTGCGGTGACGTGCGCTTGCCGGTGGCACCGATCGCGGCGCACCGGCCGGACGCCTGAGCGGGAGCTGCCGATGTGCCCTGGACGCCGGGTTCGATCGTTGGTCGCCGCGTGTTGCCTGGCGGTGGCCGCAACGGCCTGGGCGCAGGATTCTCCGCAGCGCGTCGAACTCAAGCGAAGCGACCTGAGCGGCGCGCCCGGCATGGAGGTGGTCTCCTCGATCGCCGAATACAAGCCCGGCGACACGCTGGAGGCGCATTTCCACCATGGGGTCGAGGCGGCTTACGTGGTGCAGGGCGCCACGGTCCAGCTGCCCGGCAAGGAACCGATGGCGCTGCCGACGGGCATCGCGATCCACAACCTGCGCGACGTGCGGCATGGCGGCTTCAAGGTGATCGGCGACACCTCGCTGAAGGTGTTCACGGTGCACGTCGTCGACAAGGGCAAGCCGCTCTACGACCTGGCGAAATAGCGGGCCGCCGCCGCGCAGCGCGGCACTCAGAGCGTGAGCCGCCAGCCGTCGACGAGGGCCGCCGGCGCCGTGATCGAGGCGAGCTGCCGCGACTGGTAGGTGCTGCTGTCGGGCATCGGCTCGCAACGGTCGCCCAGGCCCACCAGGCCTTCGCCGAACAGGCGCAGGAAGCTGTCGTCGAAGCGCATCACCGCCAGCGGCGCGGCGAGCTCGCCGCCCTCGACCCAGAAGCAGGCGAAGCGCGTCATGCCGGTCATGCGGCAGGCCTGGCGGTCGCTGTAGTTCAGGTACCAGAGGTTGCTCACGCAGAGGCCCGATCCCAGCGTCTCGAGCAGGCGCCCGTGCGGCAGCGTGCCGGGAGCCAGCGCCAGCGCCTCCGGCGTCTCGGCCGCGTTCGCGCCGTTGGCCGGCAGGCCGTACTCGCGCGCCGAACGCGGCGCGTTCAGCGTATCGACGGCGCGGCCTTCGCTGGCCAGCAGCACCTCGGCCGGGCGCACGAAGCCGTCGGACGTGAAGGCCGGCGTGAAGCCGCGGCCGGGTGCCTCGCTCAGGCGCACTGACGGGTGCAGGCGGGCATCGCCGAGCGCCAGCTTCGCCAGCGAGGACACGCCGGTGCGCCGGGCCTTCAGGCCGAAACCGCTCCAGCCCAGCGTCGCCAGCAGTTCGTTCATCGCGGCCGGGCTGAACAGCGCGCGGTAGGCACCCGGCGGCAGCGTGCGCGCCGGCTGGCGCAGCAGCGCGAGCTGTGCTGCCGCTTCGCGCAGGCGTGCCGCGAACTCGGACAGCGACCAGACCGTGCCGCCGTACTGCGTCTTCACCGCCTTGTCGGCGGCGTGGACCAGGCACCACTCGAAGTCGAAGCTTTCCACGCAGTGCCAGTGGCGCGCACCCAGGCTGTCGGCGTAGGCGCGCACCACCGGGCCGCCGGCGTAGAAGCCGACGAAATCCAGGCCGCCGGCCTGCTCGCGCACGGCGTCGATCACCGCCGCCGGCGAGGGCAGCACGCCACGGTCCTCGCGGTGGCTGCTGAGCGCTTCCTCCGGCAGCAGCAGCCAGGGGTCGTCGGGGATCAGCGAGAGATCGTGGATCAGAAGCGCGCGCTCGGCGAGCAGGCGCTGCGTGTCGAGCGCCAGGTCGCCGGTGAGCGTGAGGCTGCTCTCGGCGCGGCGCCGGCCGCGCACCACGGCCAGCGTCGCCTGCGCCTGCAGCACGTGGGTGGCCTGGCGCACTGCCGCGCGGTTGAAGCGCAGGAAGTCGCTGGCCTCGGCGTTCAGTGCCAGGCTGACGCGGTCCACGCGATCGGCGCGGCACACGCTGTCGGCCAGCGCGTCGAAGTGAGGGCGCTTCGTCAGCGCGCTCATCCGTCGACCCCACCGAACACGTCGACGCCGGTGAACAGGCAGGCCGGCGACGCGTGCCCGACACGGATCACCTGCGAGGGCTCGCCCTTGCCGCAGAAGGGCGTGCCCATCACCTCGCAGGTCGACGCATCGCCCACCCCTGCCAGCGAGCGCCAGAAGGTCGCGCTGACGCCGCGGTAGTTCGGGTTGCGCATCACCTCGGCCAGCCGGCCGTGGCGGATCATGCGGCCGTACTCGCAACCGAACTGGAACTTGTTGCGCGAGTCGTCGATGCTCCACGAGCAGTTGGTGTGCATCACCACGCCGTGGTCGACCGCGGCGATCAGTTCGTCGAGCGTGCTGCTGCCGGGCTCGACGTTGAGGTTGCTCATGCGGTCGATCGGTGCGCGGTTCCAGCTGCAGGCGCGCGTGGTGGCCACGCCGCCCACGTCGTGGCCGGCGGCCCGGGCACGCGCCTGCGACAGGCTGCCGCCCAAAGGATGCAGCAGCACGCCGCGCTCGATCAGCATGCGGCGCTCGGCCGGCGTGCCTTCGTCGTCGAAGGCGAAGCCGGCGAACTCGTGTTCGCGCGCCGGATCGAAGCTCACGTTCAGCAGCTCGCTGCCATAGCGGTAGTGGCCGAACAGGTCGAGCGTGACGAAGCTGGTACCGGCGAAATTGCGCTCGTCGCCGAGGATGCGGTCGAGCTCCAGCGGATGGCCGATGCTCTCGTGGATCTGCAGCATCATCTGGTCGGGCATCAGCAGCAGGTCCATGCGGCCGCTCGGGCAGTGGGGCGCGCGCACCAGTTCCAGCGCCTCGCGCGCGACGCGCGGGCCGTCCTGCTCGAAGCGGGCGCGGTCCAGCACCTCCAGCCCGCCCTGCTGGCAGTAGCCGTTGTACTGCCCGGCACTGGAACGCACCTGCGTCACGCCGCCGTCGACTGCGGTGACCTGGATGGCCGGCGTGAGGAAGGCGAAGCGCTGCTCGATGTGGGCGCCCTCGCTGCTCACGAAGAGCTGCTCGGTCGCGACGCTCCACAGGCTGGTCTGTGTGTCGACGATGCGCTCGTCGATCCGGCTGGCCGCGTTCACGCGCATCAGCAGCTCGAGCTTGTCGGCCAGCGACAGCGCATCGTGCGGTCGCTCGACGTGGCTGGCGTAGCGGCCGCTGTCGCGCGGGCGCGGCAGGTCGGCCGGTGTGAACACCGTCTTGCCGGCACCGGCGCACGCCAGCGCGTGAGCACGCAGCAGGGCGGCGCGCAGGCCGGCTTCGGAGGTGTCGGCCGTGGCCGCATGGCCCACCCCGCCGTCGACGACGGTGAGCATCACGCCCTCGTCGCGCACTCGCTTCGGTGTTTCGGCAACGCCCTGGCGCACGCCGAGCTGTTCGGAACGCTCGCCGACGCCGCGCGCGGTCCACTGAGCGACCGAATCCGGCAGGGCGGCGGTGGCGCGGCGAAGGGTGGCGGCGAGCGTGTCGAGCATCTGGGGCGGGGGCAAGGGGGCGCGGATCAGTCTACAAAGGCCGGCGCGCCGGCGCGCCCCCAGTTCAGCACTCGACGATGTTGACCGCGAGCCCGCCGCGCGCGGTTTCCTTGTACTTGGTCTGCATGTCCGCGCCGGTCTCGCGCATGGTCTTGATGACCTGGTCGAGGCTCACGTGGTGGGTGCCGTCGCCGCGCAGCGCCATGCGCGCCGCGTTGATGGCCTTGACCGAGGCGATGGCGTTGCGCTCGATGCACGGGATCTGCACCAGGCCGCCCACCGGGTCGCAGGTCAGGCCCAGGTGGTGCTCCATGCCGATCTCGGCGGCGTTCTCCACCTGCGCCGGCGTGCCGCCCAGCACCGCGCACAGCGCGCCGGCGGCCATCGAGCAGGCCACGCCCACTTCGCCCTGGCAGCCGACCTCGGCGCCGGAGATCGAGGCGTTCTCCTTGTAGAGGATGCCGATCGCGGCGGCGGTGAGCAGGAAATCGACGATGCCGGCGTCGCTCGCGTCCCGGACAAAGCGGGCGTAGTAGTGCAACACGGCCGGCACGATGCCGGCGGCGCCATTGGTCGGTGCGGTGACCACGCGCCCGCCTGCCGCGTTCTCCTCGTTGACCGCCAGCGCATAGAGGTTGACCCAGTCCAGCACCTGCAGCGGGTCGCTCTGCGCAGCGCCGGGGTCGGCCGTCAGGTCGCGGTAGAGCTTGGCGGCGCGCCGCTTGACCTGGTAGCCGCCGGGCAGCACGCCCTCGGTGCGCAGGCCGCGCTCGACGCAGGCCTGCATCACGCGCCAGATGCGCAGCAGACCGGCGTCGATCTCGGCGTCGCTGCGCCAGTGACGCTCGTTGCGGCGCATCACCTCGGCGATCGAACAGTCGAGTTCGCGCGTCAGGCGCAGCAGTTCGTCGCCGCTGCGGTAGGGGTGCGGCAGTACGGTGGTGTCGGGCGCGATCTTCTGCTGGCGGCTGCCGTCGGCGGCCGCCTCGTCGCTGAGCACGAAGCCGCCGCCGACCGAGTAATAGCAGCGGTTCGCCAGCTCGGTGCCGTCGGCGTCGTGGGCGGTGAAGCGCAGGCCGTTGGGGTGGAAGGGCAGGCTCTGGCGGCGTCGGAACAGCAGGTCGCGGGCTTCGTCGAAGGCGATTTCGTGCTGGCCCAGCAGCGCCAGGCGTCGGCGCTCGCGCAAGGCCGCCAGCCGGGCCGGGATGGCGTCGACATCGACGCTGTCGGGGTCCTCGCCGGTCAGGCCCAGCAGCACGGCCTTGTCCGAGCCGTGGCCCTTGCCGGTGGCGCCCAGCGAACCATAGAGCTCGGACACCACGCGCGCGGTGCGCTCCAACAGGCCCTCGTGGGCCAGGCGCTGCACGAACAGCTTGGCCGCCCGCATCGGCCCGACCGTGTGCGAGCTCGACGGACCGATGCCGATCTTGAACAGGTCGAAGACGGAGACGGCCATCGGGTGTCGGAGTGAGGCTAGGCGATCGGGCAAGCCGCGGCCAGATCGGCCGCGAAGGCGTCGACGGTCTCAGGCTGGGTGTCCCAGGCACACATCAGCCGGCAACCGCCGTTCGGCAGCATCTCATGGAAGCGCCAGCCTTGCGCGCGCAGGGCCTCGATCGCGGGGCGCGGCAGCTCGGCGAACACGCCGTTGGCCTGCGGGGTGTACAGCAGACGAACGCCGGGCAGCGCTTCGATGGCCGCCGCCAGCCGCTGCGCCATCGCGTTGGCGTGGCCTGCGTGCGCGAGCCAGGCGCCGCCCTCGAGCAGGCCGACCCAGGGCGCGGTCAGCACGCGCATCTTCGAGGCCAGCTGGCCGGCCTGCTTGGCGCGCCACTCGAAGCCGTCGGCCAGCGCGCGGTCGAAGAACACCACCGCCTCGCCGACCGGCGCGCCGTTCTTCGTGGCGCCGAAGGACAGCACATCGACGCCGGCGCGCCAGCTCGCATCGGCCGGGGCGCAGCCGAGCGAGGCGACGGCGTTCGCGAAGCGGGCACCGTCCATGTGGACCTTGAGCTTCAGCTCGCGCGCGGCGGCCGTCAGCGCGCGCAACTCGTCGACCGTGTAGAGGGTGCCCAGTTCGGTGGCCTGCGTCAGGCTCACCGCGCGGGCACGCGGCGCATGCAGGTCGCGGCGTTTGCGGGCGGCGGCGTCCAGCGCCGCGGGCGTGAGCTTGGCGCGCCGGGCGGCGTCGGAGCCATCGTCGCCGGGCAGCAGCGAGACGCCCTGGCCCATGAAGCCCACCGCGTTGCACTCGTCGGCCGCGATGTGCGCCAGCGGCGTGCACACCACCGCCTCGTAGGGCCGGCACAGCGCCGCCAGCGACAGCGCATTGGCGGCGGTGCCGTTGAAGACGAAGAAGACCTCGCAGTCGGCATCGAACACCCGGCGCACCGCATCGCAGGCGCGCTGCGTCCAGGCATCGTCGCCGTAGGCCGGTGCATGGCCGCTGCCGTTCGCTTCCAGCAGGGCGGCCAGCGCCTGCGGCGCCAGGCCGGCCCAGTTGTCGCTGGCGAACTGGTCCTTCATGTGTCGCCTTCGGCGTAGGCGCTCAGCGGCACGCAGCTGCAGAACAGGTTGCGGTCGCCGTGCACGTTGTCGACGCGGCCGACCGGCGCCCAGTACTTCTGGCGCCGCAGGCTGCTCACGGGGTAGGCGGCCTCCTCGCGCGTGTAGGGGTGCGGCCAGTCGGCCTTCAGCAGCGCCTCGGCGGTGTGGGGCGCGTGCTTGAGCGGGTTGTCGTCCTGCGGCCAGAGGCCTTGCTCGACCCGGGCGATCTCGGCGCGGATCGCGATCAGCGCGTCGCAGAAGCGATCGAGCTCCTGCAGTGACTCGCTCTCGGTCGGCTCGACCATCAGCGTGCCGGGCACCGGGAAGCTCAGGGTCGGGGCGTGGAAGCCGTAGTCGATCAGGCGCTTGGCCACGTCCTCGGCGCTGACGCCGGAGCTGTCCTTCAGCGGTCGCAGGTCGAGGATGCACTCGTGGGCCACGCCGCCGCCCTTGAGGCCGTCGATCTCGCCACTGAAGTGGATGTCGTAGTGGTCGGCCAGCCGCGCGGCGATGTAGTTGGCGCTGAGGATCGCGGTCTCGGTCGCGGCGGTCAGGCCGTCGGCGCCCATCATGCGCACGTACATCCAGCTGATCGGCAACACCGCGGCATTGCCCAGCGGGGCCGCCGAGACGGCGCCGACCACGGACTCATCCGCTTCAGCGCCGCTCGCCGACGCGCCCGTGCGGTGGGCCGGCAGGAAGGGCACCAGGTCTTCCACCACGCACACCGGCCCGACACCCGGGCCGCCACCTCCATGCGGGATGCAGAAGGTCTTGTGCAGGTTGAGGTGGCTCACGTCGCCGCCGAACTCGCCCGGCGCGGCCACGCCGACCAGCGCGTTCATGTTCGCGCCGTCCACGTAGACGCGCCCGCCGTGCTGGTGCACCAGCGCGCACAGTTCCTTGATGTGCGGATCGAACACGCCGTAGGTCGACGGGTAGGTGACCATCACCGCGGCCAGCTCCGCGCTGTGCTGCTCGCACCTGGCGCGCAGGTCGTCGAGGTCGACGTTGCCCTCGGCATCGCACTTCGTCACCACCACGCTCATGCCGGCCATCTGCGCGCTGGCCGGGTTGGTGCCGTGCGCCGATTCGGGGATCAGGCAGATGTGGCGCCGGCCCTCGCCACGCGAGGCATGCCACGCCTGGATCGCCAGCAGGCCGGCGTACTCGCCCTGCGAACCGGCATTGGGCTGCAGGCTGATGCCGGCGTAGCCGGTGGCCTCGCACAGCCAACGGCGCAGCTGGGCGTCGAGTTCGGCGTAGCCGGCCAGTTGCTCGGCGGGTGCGAACGGGTGGATGTGGGCGAACTCGGGCCAGGTGATCGGGATCATCTCGCTGGTCGCGTTGAGCTTCATCGTGCATGAGCCCAGCGGGATCATCGTGCGGTCGAGTGCCAGGTCCTTGTCGGCCAGGCCGCGCAGGTAGCGCAACATCTCGGTCTCGCTGTGGTGGCTGTTGAAGACCGGGTGCGTCAGGTAGGCACTGGTGCGGCGCAGCTCGCTGGGGATCAGCGGGTCGGCGCCGTGCGCGAAGCCGTCGACGTTCGGCACCATGGCCTCGGAGCGCGCGAACCACGACCACAGCGCAGTGATATCCGCGCGCTCAGTGGTCTCGTCCAGCGTGATGCCCAACTGCGTGGCCGACAGGCGGCGCAGGTTGGCACCGGCCTCGCGGGCGCGGCGGGCGATCGCATCGGTCTCGACGCCGGTCTCGACGCACAGCGTGTCGAAGGCACTCTCGCCGGCGAGTTCGAAGCCCATGGCGCGCAGGCCGTGCGCCAGGATGGCGGTGTAGGAGGCGATGCGCTGCGCGATGCGCCTGAGCCCCTGCGGCCCGTGGTAGACCGCATACATGCTCGCCACCACCGCCGGCAACACCTGGGCCGTGCAGATGTTCGACGTGGCCTTCTCGCGGCGGATGTGTTGCTCGCGCGTCTGCAGCGCCAGCCGGTAGGCCGGCCGGCCATGCGCGTCGACGCTGACGCCGACCAGGCGGCCCGGCATCGAGCGCTTGAACTCGTCGCGGCAGGCCAGGAAGGCCGCGTGCGGGCCACCGGCGCCCATCGGCATGCCGAAGCGCTGGGTGCTGCCGACGGCGATGTCGGCGCCCCATTCGCCCGGGGGCGACAGCAGCGTCAGCGCCAGCAGGTCGGCGGCGACGACGAAGGCCGCGCCACGGGCATGCGCCGCTTCCACATACGGCTGCATGTCGTGCACGATGCCGCCGGTCGCCGGGTACTGCGCGACCACCGCGAAACAGTCGTGCTGCGCCATCAGTTCCGGTACCGGGCCGACGAGCACCTCGATGCCCAGCGGCCGCGCGCGCGTGCGGATCACCTCGATGGTCTGCGGATGGCAGTCCGCGGCGACGATGACGTTGGCGCTCTTGCTCTTCACGCTGCGCCTGGCCAGCGTCATGGCTTCTGCTGCGGCGGTGGCCTCGTCGAGCATCGACGCGTTGGCGATGCTCATGCCGGTCAGGTCGCAGACCATGGTCTGGAAGTTCACCAGCGCTTCCAGGCGGCCCTGCGAGATCTCGGCCTGGTAGGGCGTGTAGGCGGTGTACCAGGCCGGGTTCTCGAGGATGTTGCGCAGGATGACGCCCGGCGTGTGCGTGCCGTGGTAGCCCTGGCCGAGGTAGCTCTTGCAGACCCGGTTCTTCGCCGCGATCGCCTTCAGCTCCGCCAGCGCGTTCGCCTCGCTCGCCGCCGGCGGCAGCGCCATCGCGCGCGAGCGGGCGATGCTGCGCGGCACGATGGCTTCGATCATCGCCTGGCGCGAGGCCGCGCCGATCACCGTCAGCATGCGGCGTTCGTCGTCGGCCTCGATGCCGAGGTGGCGGGCGGTGAACTCGGTGGCGTTCTCGAGCTCGGCGAGGGGCAGGGCGGTGGGCCTCAGCATGGGGTGCTCCGTCGAAAGGGATCGGTGGATCGGTGGACCGGGGGTGCGGGGGTGCGGGGGTGCGGGGAAGGCGGGAACGGGTTCAGAGCGTCTTCAGCAGCGCGTCGTAGCCGGGCGCGTCCATCAGCTGGTCGAACTCGGTCATGTCGGCGATCTTGACCTTGAAGAACCAGCCTTCGCCCAGCGGGTCGCTGTTGGCCAGTGCCGGGTCGCCGCGCAGCGCCTCGTTGACCTCGACCACCTCGCCGCTGACCGGCATGTACAGGTCGGCCGCTGCCTTGACGGACTCCACGACGCCGGCGACCTCGCCCTTCTTGTAGGTCGTGCCGACGGCCGGCAGGTCGACGAACACCACGTCGCCCAGCGCATCCTGCGCATGCAGCGTGATGCCCACGACGGCGGCGTCGTGATCCTCGATGTTGATCCACTCGTGATCGGTCGTGAACTTGGTGGTCATGAGAGCTCCTGAAGGATGGTTGGCTCGCCTCGAGGGTCGGCCGGAAGGTTGAGGAAGAAGGACGAAACTGGAGTGTCAGGCACGCACGTAGCGGTGCGGCGTGAAGGGCAGGGCAACCACGCGCATCGGCAGCTTCTTGCCGCGCACCACCGCGAACACCTCATGCGAGACGCCGGCGTGGTTGCTGGCGATGCAGGCCATCGCGATCGGCTGGTTGACGGTCGGGCCGAGGGTGCCGCTGGTCACGTGGCCGAGCCGGTGACCGTGGCCGTCGACGAGTTCCGTGCCCTCGCGCACCGGCACCCGCTCCAGGCCCAGGAGCCCGACGCGCTTGTTGCTCACGCCGCCGGCGAGCTGCGCGTCGATGACGTCCGAGCCGGGGTAGCCGCCGGCCCGCGCGCCACCGGCACGCCGCACTTTCTGGATCGCCCAGGACAGACCGGCCTCGATCGGCGTGATGGTGGCGTGGATGTCATGACCGTAGAGGCACAGCCCGGCTTCGAGACGCAGCGTGTCGCGCGCGCCCAGGCCGGCCGGCGCGACCTCGGGCTGCGCGAGCAGCTCGCGCGCCAAGGCCTCGGCATGGGTGGCCGGCACCGAGATCTCGAAGCCGTCCTCGCCGGTGTAGCCGGAGCGGGTGAGGTAGCAGCCGGCGCCGACCAGCGTGAAGGCGCCGCCCGTCATGAAGGTGAGGGCACTCACGCCGGGGTTCAGGCGCGCCAGCGCCGTGGCCGCCTTCGGCCCCTGCAGGGCCAGCAGCGCGCGCTCGGGCAGGGGCTGCACCGTGCAGCGGTGGCCGATGTGCGTCTGCAGGTGGCGCAGGTCGGCGTCCTTGCAGGCGGCGTTGACGATCAGCAGCAGGTCGTTCTCGCGCCGGGTGACCATCAGGTCGTCGAGCAGGCCGCCGCCGGCGTTCGTGAAGTAGGCGTAGCGCTGCTTGCCGACGCCGAGGCCGAGAACGTCCATCGGCACCAGGGTCTCTAGCGCGAGCGCGGCCTGTTGCAGGTCGTCGGCGACCAGCCGGATCTGGCCCATGTGCGACACGTCGAAAAGCGCGGCGGCATCGCGGCACTGGCGGTGTTCGGCCAGGATGCCGCGCGGATAGTTGACCGGCATGTCGTAACCGGCGAAGGGCACCATCTTGGCGCCGAGTTCGCGGTGGAGCGCGTGCAGGGGCGTGGTGAGCAGGGGGGCAGCAGGGCTGCCGGCAAGTGCGGACATCTCGACTCCAAGGGCATGAAGGAAACCACCGGCTCCGGTGATGGCCTGCCCTCGCTGTCCGCTTTACCTGAGAGATTGGCCGGTCCCGGTGTGTCCCACCTCGACCCGCTTGCCCCTTCGGTGGACTGCACCGGGTGCAGCCTCTCTCCAGTGAGGACGCCTCCACTGGGAGGCGTTCGTCAGTCCTTTTGCCTGAGCGTTCGAGGGTTGTCCTCTGCGCCTTCGGCGGCTGCCGTCGATGACCTGACGGCAACGCTCTCCTGACGGCGGCAATTATATGCACACGATCTCCTATTGACGCACGAAGGCACCACCGGCGTGACCTGCGCACGGCCCCGACGCCCGCGTCGCCGCGGCCGAAGGCTCAAGTCCGTACCAGGCGCGCCGATACCTCCACCGATGCACGCCCGGCGTGCTCCGCCAGGGGCCGGCGAACGGCCCGACAGGAACTGCCCGCGTGTCCTTGCTCCAGCCCCTGTACGACCCCCGCGTGGTCGTGCTGTCCATCGCTGTCGCGATCCTGGCTTCGTTCGTCACGCTCGAACTGGCCAAGCGCGTGCGCAGCGCCGACCGCGTGCTGTCGATGTGCTGGTGCGTCGGCGGCGCCCTGGTCATGGGCAGCGGCATCTGGTCGATGCACTTCGTCGGCATGCAGGCCTTCAGCCTGACGATCCCGCTCGGCTACCGGGTCTCGACCACGCTGCTCTCCTGGGGCGTGGCGCTGCTGGTCTCTCTGGTGGCACTGGGCATCGCGGGGCGGGAGCAGCTGTCGCGCAGCCTGCACGTGTGCGGGGCGCTGGCGATGGGCGTCGGCATCATGGCGATGCACTACGTGGGCATGGCCGCACTGGAGATGGCGCCGGGCATCCAATGGGATGCACGCTGGGTGGCGGCGTCCGGGTTGATCGCGGTGGTCGCGTCCGCCGCAGCCCTGCAGATCTTCTTCTGGATGCGCCGTCATGCCGGGTGGTCGGCGCTGGCCTACCAGGGCGCCGCGGCGATGGTCATGGGCCTGGCGATCAGCGGCATGCACTACAGCGGCATGGCCGCCGCAGGCTTCCCCGAGGGCAGCGCCTGCCTGAGCCTGGATGGCCTCAACGGCGACTCGCTGGTGCTGATCGTCAGCGTGGCCACCGTGCTGATGCTGACGATCACGCTGGTGACCTCGGTGTTCGACCGGCGCATGCACGCCACCGCGGACGGTCTGTCGCAGTCGTTGCAGCAAGCCAACGAGCGCCTGCAGTCGGCCAACGACGAACTGAGCCGGCTGGCCTACCAGGACGCGCTGACGGGCCTGCCCAACCGCAGCTACTTCGAGTCGCGCCTGAACCAGGCGGTCGCACGCATCGAACGGCTGCGCGACCTGCCGACTCCACCGGCTTCGGTGGGCCTGGCGGTGCTGTTCATCGACCTCGATGGCTTCAAGCCGATCAACGACTCCTATGGTCATGCCCACGGCGACCTGGTGCTGCAGGCGGTGGCCGTGCGCCTGCGCGAGGCGGTGCGTGCGGCCGACACGCTGGCCCGCCTGGGCGGCGACGAGTTCATCGTGCTGGTCGAGGACGTGAGCGGCGCGGGCGATTGCATCCACGTCGCGAAGCGGGCCCTGGCCAGCATGGGCGAGCCGCTCGTCGTGGTCGGTCAGCAGGTCCACCTGTCGTGCTCGATCGGCGTGGCGATGTACCCCGAGGCCGGCGACGCCAGGCGCCTCATCGCGCATGCCGATGCCGCGATGTACGAGGCCAAGCGCGGCGGCGGCAGTACCTACGCCGTCTACGAATCGGCGATGAACCAGGGCGCCGACCAGCAGGTGGCGCTCTACAACGACCTCGTCGGCGCGATGGAGCGCGGCGAGCTGCAACTGCACTACCAGCCCAAGGTCGACCTGCGCACCGACACGATCCGCGGCGTCGAGGCGCTGATGCGCTGGCGTCACCCGCTGCGCGGCATGGTGAGCCCGATGAGCTTCATTCCGGTGGCCGAGCGCTTCGGGTTGATCAACACGCTGGGTGCCTGGGTCATCGACGAAGCCTGCCGCCAGCTGCACGCCTGGGCCGACGAGGGCCTGCACATGCGCGTGGCGATCAACCTGTCGGCGCACCAGCTCATGCAGGCCGATCTGACGGAGCGGGTGGCCGACGCGCTGGCGCTGCACCGGGTCGAGGCCTCGCAGCTGATCTGCGAGATCACCGAGTCGGTCGCGATGGAGGACACCCGCGTCACCCAGCGCGCGATCGACGGCCTGCTGGGCATCGGCGTGCAGCTGTCGATCGACGACTTCGGTACCGGCTACTCCAGCCTCAGCTATCTGCGCCAGCTGCGCGCGCGTCAGCTCAAGATCGACCGCAGCTTCATCCGCGACCTGGCCGGCAGCAGCGACGCCCGCGCGGTGGTCGATGCGGTGATCCGCCTGGCCCATGCGCTGGGCATGCAGGTGGTGGCCGAGGGGGTGGAGGACGCCGACCAGCGCGACCTGCTGGCCGAGATGGGCTGCGACCAGCTGCAGGGCTTCCTGTACGCCAAGCCGATGGCGGCCGACGACATCTCGTACTGGGCGCGCCACCGCGGCGAGCAGCACGCGGTGCCGTTTTCCGACTCGACGCTGGCCGACACGATTCCGGGTTGACCGCGCTGCCGGCGGCACGCCGGCTGTGGGATAGTCTTTCCGATCCGCCGCACGAGCGGACCTGTCGCCCCGGCGACGGCACGAGGAGACATCCGATGAGCAGCAGCATCAGCATCTACGAACAGGGGCTGGACAAGACCGCGGCGAACTTCGTCGCGCTCTCGCCCGTCAGTTTTGTCGAACGCAGCGCCGAGGTGTTCGGCGATCTGCCGGCGGTCGTGCACGGCGCGCGCCGCACCACCTGGGCGCAGACGCGCGAGCGCTCGGCGCGCCTGGCGGCCGCGCTGCGTTCGCTCGGCGTCGCGCGCGGCAGCACCGTCAGCGTGATGCTGCCCAACACGCCGGAGATGGTGGAGGCGCACTACGCGGTGCCGGCGCTGAACGCGGTGCTGAACACGCTGAACACCCGGCTCGACGCCGCGCTGCTGGCCTGGCAGATGAACCACTGCGAGGCCCAGGTGCTGATCACCGATCGCGAGTTCGCGCCGACCATCGCCGAGGCGCTGCGGCTGCTGCGCAGCGAGCACGGCCGTTCTCCGATCGTCATCGACGTCTGCGACAGCGAGTACACCGGTCCGGGCGACAGGCTCGGCACGCACGAGTACGAGGCGCTGCTGGCCACCCACGCGCCGCTAGCGCGGCTCGATGGCCCGGCCGACGAATGGGACGCGATCGCCGTCAGCTACACCTCGGGTACCACCGGCGACCCCAAGGGCGTGGTGACCCACCACCGCGGCGCCTACCTGAACGCGGTGAGCAACGCGGCCACCTGGACCATGCCGCACTTCCCGACCTATCTGTGGACGCTGCCGATGTTCCACTGCAACGGCTGGTGCTTCCCGTGGACGATCGCGATGCTGGGGGGCACGCATGTGTGCCTGCGCCGGGTCGATGCGCCCAGCATCCTGGGCGCGATGCGCGAGCACCGCGTCGATCACTACTGCGCCGCCCCGATCGTGCACAACCTGCTGATCGCGGCGCCGGAGGCGCTGCGCGCCGGCATCACGCAGAAGGTGCGCGGCATGGTGGCCGGTGCCGCGCCGCCGGCGGCGATGATCGAGGGCATGGCGAAGCTCGGCTTCGACATCACCCATGTCTACGGCCTCACCGAGGTCTACGGCCCGGCCGCGGTGGCCGTCAAGCGTGCCAGCTGGGCGGGCGAGAGCCTGTCCGAGCAGACTCGGCTCAACGGCCGCCAGGGCGTGCGCTACGCGCTGCAGGAGGGCATGACGGTGCTGGACCCCGAGACGATGGCCGAGACGCCGGCCGACGGCCAGACCATGGGCGAGATCATGTTCCGCGGCAACATCGTGATGAAGGGCTACCTGAAGAACGCCAAGGCCAGCACGGCTGCCTTCGCCGGCGGCTGGTTCCACACCGGCGATCTGGCGGTGATGGAGCCGGACCGCTACGCGAAGATCAAGGACCGCAGCAAGGACATCATCATTTCCGGCGGCGAGAACATCAGTTCCATCGAGGTCGAGGACGCGCTCTACCGCCACCCGGCGGTGATGGCCTGCGCGGTGGTCGCCCAGCCCGATCCGAAGTGGGGCGAGACGCCGATCGCCTACGTGGAGCTCAAGCCCGGCGCGGAGGTGAGCAGTGCCGAGCTGATCGCGCACTGCAAGTCGCTGCTGGCCGGCTACAAGGCGCCGAAGGCGGTGCGCTTCGAGCCCATCCCCAAGACCTCGACCGGGAAGATCCAGAAATTCCAGCTGCGTGAGCGGGCCCGCTCGACGCAGGCGATCGAATAGCAGCGCGCAGGAGCCGAGATGTCCCTCACCGAAAGCGACAACCCGTTCGTGCTGAAGACGCGGGATGCCCGTGGCGTCGTCACGCTGACGCTGAACCGCCCGCAGGCCTTCAATGCGCTGTCCGAAGGCATGCTGGCCGCGCTGCAGGCCGAGCTCGACGCGGTGGCGGCGGACCCCTCGTCGCGCGTGGTCGTGCTCGCCGCCAGCGGCAAGGCCTTCTGTGCCGGCCACGATCTCAAGCAGATGCGCGCTGCGCCTTCGCTCGGCTACTACGAGACGCTGTTCGCGCAGTGCACCCGCGTCATGCTGAGCCTGCACCGCCTGCCGGTGCCGGTGATCGCGCGTGTGCAGGGCCTCGCCACTGCGGCTGGTTGCCAGCTCGTCGCGATGTGCGACCTGGCGGTCGCGGCGAGCGGCGCGCGCTTCGCGGTCAGCGGTGTGAACCTCGGGTTGTTCTGTTCCACGCCGAGCGTCGCGCTGGCCCGCAACGTGCCGCGCAAGCAGGCGATGGAGATGCTCCTCACCGGCGACTTCATCAGCGCCGAGGAGGCGCGCGAGCGCGGTCTCGTCAACCGCGTCGCCGAGGCCGAGCGGATCGATGCCGAGGTGGAGCAACTGGTGCAGCGCATCGTCGCCAAGCCGCGCGTCGCGATCGCGGTCGGCAAAGCCCAGTTCTACCGGCAGATCGAGACCGGCATCGCGTCGGCCTACGAGATCGCCGGGCAGGCGATGGCCTGCAACATGATGGACGAGGCGGCGCTGGAAGGCGTGCAGGCCTTCATCGACAAGCGCAGCCCGACATGGGCGGTCGCCGAGCCGGGTCCCTAGCGTCGCTGCCCCCGGCTCGTCAGCCGGCGAGCCCCAGCATGCGTGCGCCCAGCGCCTCGGCCACCTCGATGCCGTCGACGCCGGCCGACATGATGCCGCCCGCGTAGCCGGCGCCTTCGCCGGCCGGGTAGAGCCCGGCGACGTTGAGGCTCTGACAGTCCTTGCCGCGGGTGATGCGCAGCGGTGACGAGGTGCGCGTCTCCACGCCGGTCAGCACCGCATCGGGCAGCGAGAAGCCGGGGATCTGCCTGTCGAAGGCCGGCAAAGCCTCTCGGATCGCTTCGACCGCGTAGTCCGGCAGGCTGGCGTTGCCGGGCTCGGCCAGGTCGGTCAGGTGCACGCCGGGCTTGTAGGAGGGCAACACGCTGCCCCAGGCGGTGCTGGGCCGGCCGGCCAGGAAGTCGCCGAGCCGCTGGCCCGGCGCCTCGTAGTTGCTGCCGCCCAGCGCGTAGGCACGCGACTCCCAATACCGCTGGAAGGCGATGCCGTCGAGCGGGTTCACCGGGCCATCGCTGAGGCCGTCCTGCCGGTAGTCCTGTGGCGTGATGCCGACCACGATGCCGGCATTGGCGTTGCGCTCGTTGCGCGAGTACTGGCTCATGCCGTTGGTGACCACGCGTCCCGGCTCGGATGTGGCGGCGACGACCGTGCCACCCGGGCACATGCAGAAGCTGTAGACCGAGCGGCCGTTGCGCGCGTGGTGGACCAGCTTGTAGTCGGCCGCGCCGAGGAGCGGGTGGCCGGCATTCGGGCCGAAGCGCGCCTTGTCGATCAGGCCCTGCGGGTGCTCGACGCGGTAGCCGATCGAGAACGGCTTGGCCTCCAGGTAGACGCCTCGCCGCTGCAGCATCTCGAAGCTGTCGCGCGCGCTGTGGCCCAGGGCCAGCACCACATGGTCGGCGCGCAGCTGTTCACCGGAAGCGAGGGTGACGCCGCGGACATGGCCGTCCTCGATCAGCACGTCGGTCACGCGCTGCTGGAAGCGGATCTCGCCGCCCAGCGCCTCGATGTCCGCGCGCATCTTCTCGACCATGCCGACCAGCCGGAAGGTGCCGATGTGCGGTTTGGCGACGTAGAGGATTTCCTCCGGCGCGCCGGCCTTCACGAACTCGGTCAGCACCTTGCGCGTCAGGTGGCGCGGGTCGCTGATCTGGCTCCACAGCTTGCCGTCCGAGAAGGTGCCGGCGCCGCCCTCGCCGAACTGCACATTCGATTCGGGATCCAGCACGCCGCGGCGCCACAGCCCCCAGGTGTCCTGGGTGCGCTCGCGCACCGCCTTGCCGCGTTCCAGCACGATCGGGCGCAAGCCCATTTGCGCCAGGATCAGCGCGGCGAAGATGCCGCAGGGCCCGAAGCCGATGACCAGCGGTCGCAGTGGCGCGACGGCGTCCGCGGCAGCATCGTAGAAGCCGACCGGGGCTGGACCGACGAAGCGGTAGCGGGTGTCCGGCGCCGGTCGCACGTGCGGGTCGCCGCCGAGCCGCGCGCGGACCGACGCCTCGTCGACCAGCTCGCAGTCGATGGTGTAGATCAGCACCACGGCCGACTTCTTGCGCGCGTCGTAGCTGCGCTTGAAGACGGTGAAGTCGCGCAGCTGGGCGTCGGCGATGCCCAGGCGAGCCACGACTGCAGGACGCAGCGCGTCCTCGGCATGGTTCAGCGGCAAGCGCAATTCGGTGATTCGCAGCATCGGTGCGAGGCCCGGGCCGGGCTGCGCTCAACTCGGGCACCGCGGTCGCCGGCCGGTGTCGGCGCGACCGCGCGGTGCCCGCGGGATCAGCCGCCCTTCTTGGAGCGCTTGCCCGGGTTCTTCTTGCTGCGGGTGTGCGAGCCGCGCTCCAGGCTGACCTTCTGGCCACGGCCCGGGGTGAACACCACGCCGGTCGGCGTGGCGGGGCGGGGGGTGGCGCGGCGGTCGGCTTCGGTCTTGATCTGGTTGCCCATGTCGGCTCCGGTAGGAAACAGGTAAACCCGGGATTAGGCCACAGGTCGTGCCGAAGAGCCGCCGGGACGATGGATTCAAGGGCTGTCCGGGGCGCCGATCGCATCGCCCGCGCCGGGGTAGAGCCGCAGCAGCAGCTCGCGGCTGCTGTCCCTCAGCAGGGCCCGCAACTGCGCCGTGAGGTGCTGCGCGTCCTCGGGGTCGTCGTCGCCTTCGCGGGTCGACCAGAGCGCCTCCATCAGCTCGGTACGCGGCTGCAGCACCTGGGTGACCGCGTCGTACCAGAAGTCGGGATGCTCGGCCTCGGTCCAGTCGCCACGGCCGCGGCCGTAGTGGGCCACGGCCAGGTAGCCCAGCAGCGCCGAGTGCACGAGCCCGGTCAGCACCTCGTCGGTCCATGCCAGCGATGGTGCCTCGACGCCGCGCACCAGGTTGTAGCCGCGCGCCAGCCCGGCGGCGCCCAGCGCGCCGAGCACGCCGCCGGCCAGCAGGCCGCCGCCGAGCGTGAGGCCGCCGCTCGCGATGTCGGCCTTCAGCCCGGCCAGCGCCCCGGTCAGCAACCCGCCCAGCACCGCGGCCTTGCCCTCGCTGGCCGGCTGTTGCACCGCGTAGTGCTCGGCCAGGCGCGTCAGCACGGCCTCGGTCGCCCGGCCGTCCAGCCCGTGCAGGTGGATCAGCCGGTCGGTCGACGCGCGGATGTCGGCATCGAGCCGTTCGGCGAGCGCCTGCATCGCCTGCTCGCGCGGCGTGGCCGTCCCTTCGCGGCGCAGGCCCAGCGCCGCGCCCACCTGGCGCAGCCGCCCGCTCCAGCCGGCCTCGACCACCGGTTCGCGGTCCAGCGCGGCGCGCGTCAGCCGTTCGGCCAGCACGTCCATCGCCGCCGACCAGGTGGCTCGTCCGCGTTCGTCCCAGGCGGTGCGCAGGCGTTCGAACGCAGGCCGCCGGGCCGCCGGCAACGCCGCGCCCACGGCCTGCAACAACCGGCCCTCCTGGACCCAGCAGCGTGCGAAGGCGTCGAGCGCGAGCACCTCGCGCACGCAGGCGAACGGGCGCAGGCGCTCTCGCCAGCGCTGCAGTTCGGCGGCCTCGGCCTGCGGCGGTTGCGGGCGGCCCAGTTGGTTGAGCAGCACCAGCACCGGCTTGCCGATCAGATCGAGCACCCGCAGCTCGGCGTCCAGGTAGCCGGCGTCCTGCGGCGATTCGGAGGCGTTGACGAGGTAGAGCACGGCATCGGCCTGTTCGAGCACGTTGCGCACCGCGCGCTGGCTGGACCAGAAGGCGCGGTCGCGGAAGCGGTCCCAGACCTCGCTCAGGAACCAGCCGATCGGATTGCCGGCCTGCGCGAGCCGTTTCGCGAGCCGCACGCTGTCGCCGAAGCCGGGCGTGTCCCACAGCAGCAGGCGGTCGCCGGCGGGCGACTCGACCAGCGTGTGCTGCTCGGCGCTCTGCGTCACGTGCGCCTCGTCGCGCACTTCGCCGATGTCGCGCCGGAGCAGGCTGCGCGCCAGCGTGGTCTTGCCGACGTTGGTGTGCGAGACGAGGCTCAGCGCAACGGTCGCGGCGCTCACGTCCGGGCTCATCCCTGCAGCCCCATGTCCGCCTCGAGCGCCTGCAGGTCCGGTACGGACAGATCGACGAACACCGGCGTCCGGCCCAGCTCCCCCAGCATCTGCCGCCAGGCCGTGCACCGCTGCTCGCGCCGCGCCGCGCCGTCGGTGCCACCGAAGCGGGCCCGGAATCCCGATTCGTCGATCAGTACCACCAGCCGCTGACCGGCAGGCGCCCGCGCGGCGAGGGCCTGCACGAAGGCGCCGTGGTTCTCGCGCTCGGGCGTGGCGGTCAGCGCGAACAACGCCACGACGACCGCGCGGGGCGAGGGTGGCAGCGACAGTGCCGCGAGCTCGTCCTCGCCGCCGAGCGGGAGGCTGTCGCTCACGCGCAGGTCCAGCCGCGGTCCCAGGCCGCTTTCCAGCGCGGCAAGCAGCGCGGGCTGCAGTGCCGGCGGCAGCGCGTAGCTGTAGGGCAGGACCTGCACCGGGCGGTGTTCGCCGTCACGGGCCGGCAGAAGGCGCAGGTAATAAGGCTCGTCCAGCGGCAGCGGCACGCGCTGCCCCAGTCGGTGCGCCCGCCATGCGGCCGACAGCGCGAGCGCGGCGCGCGGCAGCAGCACGGCCAGCGCGATCGTCAGCGCGTGCAGGTGGATCCAGCGCGCGGCGTTCTCGCCCGGCCCGACGGAGAAGCGCAGGCTCGCGAGCTGCGCCGCATCAGGCAGCGCCAGGCCCGACAGCGCCGAGGCCGGCCCGAGCACGAGGCCCAGCCACTGCTGTACGTGCTGCGCAGTCAGGAAGGTGCTGTCCCAGCCGGCGCGGTACTCGAAGGCGATGCCGCGCAGGTAGAGCGCCGCCAGCGCGCCGATCGCGAACGCGGCAGCGGCCGTGTGCAGCACTGCGGCGATGCGGGCGCCGTGCAGCGCCGCGGAGGCCTCGGCCCACGCGGACACGAAGCGACGCAGCGTCGGCGCGGCGGCTGCGCTCTGCGTCGCTCGCGTGCCGGCGCGTTCCAGCCACCGCGTCAGCGTGCGGCGGATCGGCCCGCCGCCATCGACCCGTGTCGCGGCGGCCGGGCGCAGGCGATGCAGCGCGAGTGCGGCGTACACGGCCAGGTTCCACGCCAGCAGCGCGAGCAGCGGCGGCGCGAGGATGTTGATGCGCTGCGATGGCCCGATGGCATCGCTCGCAGCACCCGCCAGCAGCGCCAGAGCCACCACCGCGCTGCCCAGCCAGCCTGGCCATGCCGTCGCTGTCAGCACCGCACGCACCGCCGGTTCGCGCTCGGCCAGCCGCGCGACGGCCAGACCGGACCGCTGCGCGATCAGCTCGCCCGGTTCCGCCCGCTCACCGGCGGCGCGTGCGGCCTGCTCGCTGGCCCAGGCCGCATCGGCCGCGGTCCAGGGCGGGGTCATCGGCGTCTCGAAGCTGCGGACGAGCAGCACGTGGCGGGCGTCGTCGGCGTTCATGCGGTCCGGGTCGTCGGCAGGAGCGGCACGGCGGGCCACGAGAGGGAGAGGTGGTGCAATGGCAGCATGTCGTTGCGGATGGTTGCACAAGATTTTGCGGAACAACCCCAGCGCGGGGCCTTCTACCCCTGTCGACTCCCACAGAAAGGACTGGCTCCGATGCCCAAGACCTCCCGAACCCTCGCACTGCTGCTGGCCTGCGGCAGCGCCGCAGCCTCCGCCCAGGTCACGCTCAAGGACGACGGCCAATGGCGCGCGCTGCTCGGCGCGGGCCTCAGCGCCAGCAGCGGCAACACCCGAGCCACCAGTCTCACGATCAAGGGCGAGGCCGTGCGCCTGACGCCCGAGGACAAGTGGGCGATCTACGGCGACGGGCTCTACGCCGAGAACGAGGGCGAGACCTCGGGCAACCAGATCCGCCTGGGCACGCGCTACGACTTCAACCTTACGCGCGAGGTGTTCGCCTTCGGCGGCCTCGACGCCGAGCGCGATGGCATCGCCGACCTCGACCTTCGGGCCTCATTGAGCGGCGGCCTGGGCTACAAGTTCGTCAACACGCCCGAGCACACCTTCAACGTGTTCGGCGGTCTGCAGTACGCGCACGACCGCTACAGCGAGCCGCGCCCGGTGGACGGCGCCGACCGCCTGCGCTACAGCGCGCTGAGCGCGCTGCTCGGCGAGGAGTCCACGCACAAGCTCACCGAGACCGTCTCGGCCAAGCAGCGCTTCGAGCTCTACCCGAGCCTGAAGAACGACGGCGAGTTCCGCGCCCGCTTCGACGCCGACCTGTCGGTGGCGATGACGAAGGCACTGAGCCTCACGGTGGGCGTCTCCTCGCGCTACGACAGCGAGCCCGGCGTCGGCCTGGAGAAGACCGACACCCTGCTGACCACCGGGATCAGCGCGCGCTTCGACTGAGTGCGCGGTCAGCGCTTCAGTGTGCGATAGACCGCGCTCTCGAAATCGACGAAGCCCGGATAGGACGCCACGTCCTGGAACGGCAGGATCTGCGTGCCCCAGAAGCCGCCGATGCGGTTCTTGCGGTCGATCCAGTAGTACAGGTTGCCCAGCCCGGCCCACATCAGCGAGCCGGCCGGACGGCCCGTGGGCGTGACCTCGTCGTTGACCATGAAGGTGTAGGCCCAGGACTTGGACAGACCGGGGAAGAACTCGCCGCTGTTCGACAGCGAGGGATTGGTCGTGACCCAGCCGCCGCTCTTCAGCGCGCCCAGCCCGTTCTGCGACATGCGCTGCACCGTCTCGGCGCGCAGCACCCGGCCGTTCGCGCCGTCGCCGTCGTTGAGCAGCATGCGGATGAACTTCATGTAGTCGCCGACGGTGCCGTACAGGCCGTGGCCGCCCATGTCCATCTCGGGCGGCTGCGGCAGCACCAGGTCGGGCACCGGCGTGAGCTTGCCGTCGGCGGCGCGCATGTGCAGCGAGGCGCGTAGCGCCATCATCGACGGCGTGATGACGAAGGCCGTGTCGTTCATGCCCAGTGGCGCGAACAGGTGCTCGGCCATCACCTCGCCGAGCCGCTGGCCGCGCACGGCCTCGACCACCTTGCCCACCCAGTCGATGTTGCAGCCGTAGTTCCAGCGCTCGCCGGGATCGAACAGCAGCACCGACTTGATGGCGTCGTAGGTGTTGGCGATCAGGGTCGGGATGCCCTTCGCATGACGGTAGGCCAGATCCTCGGCGCTGAAGAACTCGTAGCCGAAGCCAGCGGTGTGCAGCATCAGATCGTTCAGCGTGATGGCGCGGCGCGGCGGGCGCGTCTTCGGCTGGCCGTCGGCGTCGAGGCCGTCGTACACCTCGATGGCAGAGATGTCGGGCACGTACTTCGCCGCGGCATCCTCCAGGCGGACCCGGCCTTCCTCCACCAGTTGCATCAGCACCGTGCCGGTCAGGGCCTTGGTGCAGGAGAACAGGCACATCACGGTGTCGACCGTCATCGGCCGGTCCGAGCCCAGCTCGCGGCTGCCAGCGGCACCCTCGTAGAGATTGCCGCGCGCGTCGGTCGCCATCGCGACGACGCCGGGCGCGCCGCCGGCGCGGCCGACGGTGGTGTCGAGGACCGCGTCGGCGGCCTGCTGGAGGGTGTGCTGCGTCATGCGGGATTCCCGTCTATCGTCGGCCTGGATGCACGACTGTAGTCAGCGCGGCAGAAGGCGCGAGCAGGGCAATCCCGCGGGACGCCCCGGCCTCCCGGTGGCTCAGGCGACCTTCACCACCACCTTGCCGAAGTTCTTGCCCTCGAGCAGCGAGACCAGCCCCTGGGGCGCTTCTTCCAGCGTGGCGATCACGTCCTCGCGCACCTTGATGCGGCCCTGCGCCAGCAGGCCGCTCATCTCGCGGAAGAAGGCCTCGTAGTGCTCGGCGTAGTGGTCGTAGATGATGAAGCCCTGGGTCTTCAGGCGCTTGAGCAGCGAGGTCAGCAGCAGCGGCATGCGGTCACCCGATTCGCCGCCGCCGTTGTAGTGCGCGATCAGGCCGCAGATCGCCATGCGCGAGTGCAGGTTGAACAGCGGCAGCACCGCGTCGAACACGGCGCCCCCGACGTTCTCGAAGTAGATGTCGATGCCGTCGGGGCAGGCCTTCTTCAGGTCGCCCGGCAGGTCGGCCGAGCGGTGGTCCACGCAGGCGTCGAAGCCCAGCTCCTCGACCGCGTAGCGGCACTTGTCGGCGCCGCCGGCGATGCCGACGGCCCGCAGCCCGCGCGCCTTGGCCAGCTGGCCGGCGATCTGACCCACCGCGCCGGTGGCAGCGGCGATCACGAAGGTCTCGCCGGCCTTCGGTTCGCCGATGTTGATCAGGCCGTGCCAGGCGGTGAAGCCGGGCATGCCCAGCACGCCCAGGCCCCACGACGGATTCGCCATGCCCGGATCGAGCTTGATGTCGACGTTCGAGCCGTCCGACAGCGCGTAGTCCTGCCAGCCGCTGGCCGCGATGACGAGATCACCCGCCTTGTAGTCGGGGTGGCGGCTCGACTCCACGCGCGAGATCGTGCCGCCGACCATCGCCTCGCCGAGGTTCACGCCCGGGCGGTAGGAATAGCCCTCGTTGAGCCGGATGCGCATGTACGGGTCGAGCGACAGCCACAGCGTGCGCAGCAGCATCTGCCCCGGGCCGGGCTCGGGGATGGCGACGGTCTCCAGCCGGAAGGTGCCGGCGGTGGGCATCCCGGCGGGACGTTCCGCGAGCACAAAACGCCGGTTGGTCGACGAAGTCTGGGGCATGGTGGTTTCCTGTTGTCTCGGTTGATGGCTTGTCGTCGTCGATCGCGATCGCCGGGTCGGCCCGGCAGCCAGCTCACATCCCCGCGTAGTTCGGTCCGCCGCCGCCCTCCGGGGTGACCCAGACGATGTTCTGCGTCGGGTCCTTGATGTCGCAGGTCTTGCAGTGCACGCAGTTCTGCGCGTTGATCTGCAGCCGGTCGGCGCCGGCCTCGGTCTTCACGAACTCGTAGACGCCGGCCGGACAGTAGCGACTCTCCGGACCCGCGTATGTCGCCAGGTTGACAGCCACCGGCACGCCCGCGTCCTTGAGCGTCAGGTGCGCCGGCTGGTTCTCCTCGTGGTTGGTGTTGCTGATGAACACCGAGCTGAGCCGGTCGAAGGTGAGCTGGCCGTCGGGCTTGGGGTAGGCGATCGGCGTGCACTGGTCGGCCGGCTTGAGCCGCGCATGGTCGGCCTCGGTGCGATGGATCGTCCACGGCGGGCTCTGCACGCCCAGCCGGGGCAGCAGCCACTGCTCGATGCCGGTCATCAGCGCGCCCACGGTGTTGCCCTTCTTGAACCACTGCTTGAAGTTCTTCGAGCGCTGCAACTCGGCGTGCAGCCAGCTCGCCTCGAAGGCCGCCGGGTAGGCGGCGAGCTCGTCGTGCTGGCGGCCGGCGGCCAGCGCCTCGGCCAGCGCCTCGGCCGCTAGCATGCCGGTCTTGATCGCCGCATGGCTGCCCTTGATGCGCGCAGCGTTCAGCGTGCCGGCCTCGCAGCCCACCAGCGCACCGCCCGGGAACACCAGCTTGGGCAGGCTCAGCAGCCCGCCGGCGGTGATGGCGCGCGCGCCGTAGCCCAGCCGCTTGCCGCCGGCCAGCACGGCGCGGATGGCCGGGTGGGTCTTCCAGCGCTGCATCTCCTCGAAGGGGCTGAGCCATGGGTTCTGGTAGTCCAGCCCCGTCACGAAGCCGAGCGTGACCTTGTTGTCCGCCAGGTGGTAGAGGAAGCCGCCGCCGTAGGTGTGCTCGTCCATCGGCCAGCCGGCGGTGTGCACCACGTGGCCGGGGCGGTGCTGCTCGGGGGCGATCTCCCACAGCTCCTTGACGCCCAGCGCGTAGCTCTGCGGGTCACGGCCCGCGTCGAGCCGGTACTTCGCGATGAGCTGGCGGCCCAGGTGGCCGCGGGCGCCTTCGGCGAACACGGTGTACCTGCCGCGCAGCTCCATGCCGAGCTGGAAGTTCGCGGTGGGCTCGCCGTCCTTGCCCAGGCCGAGGTGGCCGGTGGCGACGCCGCGCACCGCTCCCTGCTCGTCGTACAGCACCTCGGCGGCGGCGAAGCCGGGGAAGATCTCCACGCCCAGGGCCTCGGCCTGCTGGGCCAGCCACTGGGTGACGGCACCCAGGCTGATGACGAAGTTGCCCTGGTTGTGGAAGCAATCGGGCACCAGCCAGTCGGGGGTGCGGGTGGCGCCGGTGGCGGAGAGGAAGAGCACGTCGTCGCCGCTGACGGGCTGCTCGAGCGGGGCGCCGCGCTCCTTCCAGTCGGGGAAGAGTTCGGTGATCGCGCGCGGGTCCATCACGGCGCCCGAAAGGATGTGGGCGCCGGGCTCGGAGCCCTTCTCGAGCACGACGACCGAGACCTCCTGGCCGCGCTCGGCGGCGAGCTGCTTCAGCCGGATCGCGGTGGCCAGTCCCCCGGGGCCCGCACCCACCACCACCACGTCGTAGTCCATGGCCTCGCGCGGGCCGTATTGGTCGAGGAGGGCTTGCGACGTCATGTCTCGTTCCTGTGCTTCGCTTCGGAGGGCCTCCGAAAGGCGCGCGGATTCTAAGCCGCAGCACGACGAAAAAGAACGATCGTTCTATTCTGTTCCGGCGCGGTCCGACGCACCTTACAGCGGCAGCAGCTTGAAGTCGAACAGCCGTTCGCCCAGCCACACCAGCGCAACGATGCCGGCGAAGGCCGAGCCGCTGCGCAGCCAGGCGCCGGCAGGGCCGCGTTCGCGCAGCGGCCACAGCAGCAGCGTCGCGGCCGCGACCACGATCAGCTGTCCCGCCTCGACACCCAGGTTGAATTGCAGCAATGCGCCCGCCATCGCCCAGGGCGCGAGCTGCAGCTCGATCAGCGGCCCGGCGAAGCCGAAGCCGTGGATCAGCCCGAAGGCGAACGCCGCGAAGGCCCGGCGCCGGCCGAGGAAGGGCCGGATGTTGTCGAGCGCGGTCAGCGCGATGGTCAGCGCGATCAGTGGCTCGATCACGCTCGGCGGCACGCTCAGCACGCGCAGCGAAGCCAGCCCCAGCGTGACCGAGTGGCCGACGGTGAAGGCCGTGACCAGACCCACCAGCGGCCACAGGCGCCGACGCCAGGCGCCGGGCCGCGCTTCGGGGCCGAGCACCAACGGCAGCAGCAGGCAGATCAGGAACAGCACGTGGTCCGCGCCGATCAGGATGTGGTGCAGCCCCTCGCCGAAGAAGCCCAGCGCGGGAGCCGACTCGGCGGGCGGGTCGACGCCGCCCGCGGACCCGGACGCGTCGGCGCTCGGAACCAGCCGCAGCGGCGCGCCGCCCGGCGTCAAGCTGCGCAGCGGCCCGGTGGGCTGGCCTTGCGCATCGAGCACGACCAGCAGCCCACGATGCGTCGGGTCGGTGTCGCGGAACAGGCCGTAGTCCAGCGCGGGCGCGCCGGCCGCCGCGCAGTCGCTGGCGTAGTGCAGCAGCGCGTACACGCCGTCGGACTTGCGGTCCAGCGCCAGGCCGGGCAGCGCGCGCAAGCGGCAGCGTCCATCGTCCAGGCGCAGCCGGTCGGCCACGTGGCCGGCGATGTCGGCCTCGCGCGTTCGCACCTCGCCCCAGCTCAGCTTGCCATCGGCGTTGGCGTCGAGCTCGAGCACGGTGTCGAGGTCGCGCAGCGCCACGTCGACCTGCAGCGCCAGCTGGCCATCGGCATCGACGCCGGCGCGCAGGTAGGCGTCGCTGGCCTGGTGGGCCGCGGCGAGCAGCGGCGCACCCAGGACCGACAGCCCCACCAGCAGCGCGCGCAGCCCGCGCATCGGCGCTGAGTTCATCGGGCCGCCTCGGCGGGTCCCGGCCCCAGCCGCGCATCGCGCAGGCCGATCTGCCGCGCCAGCGCCACCACCTCGGCCTGCGCCGCCGCGTCGCCGGCCGCCGTGGCGGCGCGCTGCATCACCACGAAGTCGATCGCCTCGCGTTGCGATTGCAGGTTCAGGCGCGCCAGCGCCAGCGCGCGCGCCGGTGCCGCCTCGACGTCGAGCGCGAAGCGCGCCCGCTCGCGGGCGTGGACCGCCACCGCCTCCGGTCGCAGGCCGGCCTGCGCATAGCGGGCGGCGACCGTGCCCTGCAAGCGGGCCGCGTCGGCGCTGCCGCGGGCGCGGGCGACCACGGCCCGGCGCAGCAGCCCGGCCTCGCTGTCGTCGCTGCCGAGCAGGCGCTCGGCCTCCGCCCAGGCCCGTGTGTCGATCAACGCGTCGATCAGCGCGATGTGCGCGTAGGCGTCATCGGGCTGCGCCTGCAGCGCGGCGCGGAACTGCGCGAGCGCCGCGTCCGGCCGTCCGGCGCGGGTCTCCAGTTCGCCGAGCGTGGTGTGGATCCACGCACGCCAGCCGGGGTTGCCGGGTTGTGCGGCCAGCAGGGCGTCGAGCCGGCGCCGCGCGGCCTCGTTCTCGCCGCGCAGGGCCTGGTTCTCGGCCTGGCAGGCCTGCGCGTAGAGCGGCTGGCCGGCGTCGGCGAGGCGGGCGCAGGCGCCATCCGAATCGGCGTAGCGGCCCTGCACGCGGTAGACGGTCGCCAGCGTCAGCAGCGCCTGGGGCTGGCGCGGCGTCGCGGCGAGCAGGGCTTCCAGCTCGGCGGCGGCGCCATCGAAATCGTGCAGGTACTGGTGCAGCGTGGCGCGCTGCAGGCGGATATCCGCCGGCGGCGCCGGATCGGCCTCCCAGGCGCGCAGCGCGCCGAGGGCCTGGCCCGCGAGCCGTGCATCGCCGTCGTGGCGGGCGCGCTCCAGCAGGCTGCGCGACAGCGCCAATGCGGTCTTCGCGTCACGCGGTTGCGCCGACAACTGGCGCCGCAGCGCGCGCTGCTCGCTCACGTAGGCACCGAGCGTCGGCAAGGTCTCGACGATCTCGTCGTCGCTGGCGGGCCGCAGCGCGGCGGCCTGCGCAGCGCAGACCATCGCCAGCAGCCCGAGCCAGCCCAGCACGCGCTGGCAGGGGCGGCGGGCGCTCATTCGTCGATCGACGTGGGGTGGGGCGCGCGGTCGTCCACGTTGTCCGGTGGCATCGTGACGGCACTCACGTCGACCGGTTCGCTGTCGTCCAGCATGCGGCTGGCCAGGCTGGCGATGTAGTCGAAGAAGCCCTGGTTGCTGGCGCTGGCGCTGTCGGGCGCCACGCTGTTGTCCTCGGCCGAGCCGCCGCCTCCACCGCAGGCCGCCAGCGCGAGGCTGGCGGCCACGGCGAGGAGCGCGGCCCGCAAACGTGTGTTGCTCATGGGGTGCTCCTCGAGGGTCAGTTGCTGGTGCCGCCGATCGGCGTCGCCAGGTAGGGGAAGGCGCTCAGCAGCGGCACGGTGGCCTGGTCGACGGCATCGTGCACCGCCGCGGAGGTGGCGCCCAGCGGCACGCTCGAGGGCTTGCACTGCGAACTCAGGCTGGTGACGCCCGGCACGCCGTTCAGGCCCAGCGCGTTGCCGTCGCCGTTGATCACGCACAAGCCGCCCAGCACCGCGACGAGCGAGATGTCGACCACGTCGTCGTTCGGTCGCCGGCCATTGGGGTAGCCGGCCAGGTCGACCGCCTGCGCCAGGTTCTGCGGTCCGCCGACGCGCAGCACCTCGCCGGCGACACCGAGCCGGTTCTGCTGCGCGCGCGGCACCGGTGCGATCGCCGTGTTCAGGCGCAGCATCTCGGCCGGCGTGACGGTGGCGGGCTTGTTCACGCCGGTGATGCCGGTCAGGAACACCGTGGCCAGGTCGGTGCGCGGCAGGTTGGTCGGCGCCAGCGCGGCGGCATTGCCGTTCGCCAGCACCAGCCCCAGCAGCACCGGCAGCGTCGGGTTGGTCACGTAGTCGAGGAACTGCGTGTCGTTCTGCGGCTTGGAGGCGTTGAACCGGTCCTTGTCCTTCAGCCCGATCACCACCTCGTTCACCAGCGGCATGCCCAGGCGCGACACCTGCACCCAGGGTCCGGCGTTCAGCGAGGCGGTCTGGTAGCCGGCCTTCGGTGCGCCCGACAGCAGCTGGCCCTGGCGCAGGCTGGCGGTGGTCCAGCCGCCGATCACCGGGTCAGTGCCGGCGGTCAGGCAGTCTTTGTGGATCTCGAGCGCCAGCGTGGTGACGTTCTTGTCGTCGATGGTGTTCGGCGCGGCATTGAGGTTCGCCGGGTTGGTGATCACGCTGGCCGGCGCATTGACCAGGTCGAAGATCGTGCCCAGGTTGACGGCGAACGGGTCCTTGCGCTGGCCGACGAACACCTTGCCGGGCGCGCTGCAACCCGGGATGTTGACGCTGTAGACGTGCTTGGTGGCATAGGCGGGGTAGTCGGCGATGGTCTTGACGCCGATGTTGTCGACCGGCTTGTCGAAGGTCGTGCCGCCGCCGGTGGCGTTGGTGATCGAGGCGCGGCTGCCGGAGCGGCGGTCGCCGCGCACGATGCCGACGGTGAAGGTCTCGGCGACGTTGAGGTTCGCGTCCTTGACGTTGGACACGGCACCGGCCTGCGTCAGCGGGATCGACACCATCTTGTTGCCCACCGGCAGCTTGACGTCCTTCAGCGCGTTCTGGAAGCGGAACTGGAAGGTCAGGTCTTCCTTGGCGTCGCCGTTGTTGTCGATGTGGATCTCGTACAGCGCGTTCGGGTCCAGCTTGAAGTAGTTCGGGCCGCCGTAGGCGTCCTGCAGCGGCAGGTAGTTGGCGATCAGCGTCACGTAGTTCGCGCGCCCGCTCTCGTAGCTGCGGAACATGTAGAAGTCCGTGGCATCGACCTTCGGGGCGGTGGTGATGAACGGCGCTTCGCGGTGGCTGGAGGCCAGCGCGGCACTGCCGGCGGCGGTCAGCGCGCACGCGGCGGCCACCAGCCTCAGGGTGCCGCGGGTGCGCGGGGGGGTCGGGTTGAGCATGCTGTCTCCTCGGGGTTGCGGTGGGACCGCAAGGTCCGACCCTCACCCGGAAGCGACGGTGCCGAGGCCCTGCTGGAGACGCATACGCAGTCGCTGCGCGATTGGATGCAACAGCGTCATGCAGGCGACAGCGCTGACGCGTGTGCGTGATATCTTGGCCGGCACAGAACATGACGCAGCGACGAACGGAGACCCCATGAGCCATACCATCGACTTGTCCGGCCGCGTGGCCCTGGTGACGGGCGCCTCCAGCGGCCTGGGTGCGCAGTTCGCGCTGACGCTGGCCAGCGCCGGCGCGGCCGTGGTGCTGGGCGGGCGCCGCATCGAGCGGCTGAAGACCCTGAGAGCCGAGATCGAAGGCCTGGGCGGCGACGCCCACGTGGTCGGCGTCGACGTGACCGACCCCGACAGCATCCGCTCCGCGGTCGCGCACGCCGAGACCGAGTGCGGCGCGATCGACATCCTCGTCAACAACTCCGGCGTCAGCACCACGCAGCGGCTCATCGACGTGACGCCCGAGGACTACGACTTCATGATGGACACCAACACGCGCGGTGCCTTCTTCGTGGCGCAGGAGGTCGGCAAGCGCATGATCGCGCGCGCCAAGGGCGCGGCGCCGGGCACCTTCACCGGCGGGCGCATCGTCAACATCGCGTCGGTGGGCGGGCTCAAGGTGCTGGGCCAGATCGGCGTCTACTGCATGAGCAAGGCGGCGGTGGTGCACATGACGCGCGCGATGGCGCTCGAGTGGGGCCGCTTCGGCATCAACGTGAACGCGCTCTGCCCCGGCTACATCGACACCGAGATCAACCACCACCACTGGGGCACCGAGCAGGGCAAGAAGCTGGTGGACATGATGCCGCGCAAGCGCGTCGGCCAGCCGAAGGACCTGGACACCGCGCTGCTGATGCTGTGCGCCAACGAGAGCCATTTCATCAACGGCGCGGTGCTGCAGGCGGACGATGGATTCGGTCTCTGATGCCACCGACCGCCGGCCCGCGCGGGCGGCGCTGCGCGTGCTGTCGCTGATCGAGCAGCGCGTGGTGGCGGTGCTGGTCGAGAAGCAGCACACCGTGTCCGACAGCTACCCGCTGAGCCTGAACACGCTGGTGCTGGGCTGCAACCAGAAGACCGCGCGCGAACCGGTGATCAGCGCGACCGAGAGCGAGGTGCTCGCGGCGGTCGACGAGCTCAAGCGCCTGAGCCTGGTGATCGAGGTCAGCGGCAGCCGCGTGGCCCGCTACGAGCACAACCTGCAGCGCGTGCTGGGCGTGCCCAGCCAGGCCGCGGCGATCCTCACGCTGCTGATGCTGCGCGGGCCGCAGACCGCGGCTGAGCTGCGGGCGAACACCGAGCGGCTGCACCGCTTTGCCGACATCTCGTCGGTCGAGGGCTTTCTCGACGAGCTGGCACTGCGCGAGCCGCCGCTGGTGGTGAAGCTACCGCGCGCGCCGGGCTCGCGCGAGGCTCGCTGGGCGCAGCTGCTGGGCGGCCCGCCCGACGTGGCCGCCGCAGCGCCGGCCGGCAGCGCACCCGAGGATCTGGTGACGGCCGGCGAGATCCAGGCGCTGCGGGCGAACCAGCACCGCCTGCAGGCCGAGGTGGTGTTGCTGCGGGCGCAGCTGCAGCGGCTGGCGGCCGAGCTCGGGGTCGACCTGGCCTAGGACGCCGCTGCAGCGGCGTCGGGTAATTTGCCCGCGCTGTGGCCGCGGCGTGCAAATGCATTCACCCGGGATCAGAATCGCCACGCCCCGCCGAACGGGGTGACCTGATCCACCAGCCCGGATGTCGATATGTCCCTGTGCCGCCGCGTCGACCGTCTTGTCGGGTCCGCCCTGATCGGCCTTGCGCTGGCCGCCGGCGCTGCGGTCGCCGTCGCTGCGCCGGGCGCCGGCCCGGCCGCGTGGAGCGGCGATCTGCGGCCGATCACCGCCGACCAGTGGAACGCCGAGCGTGCGGCCCATCTGCTCGAACGGGCCGGCTTCGGTCCCACGCCCGAGGAGATCGCGCGCTTCGCCGCGATGACGCCGCAGCAGGCGGTGGCCACGCTGGTGCGGCCGCAGGGCATCGACAACAGCCACCTGCCGCCGTTCGATGCCTCCGACATCCACGAGCCCGGCCTCGAACCGTTTCCCGCCAGCCGGCCGGCCACCACCGAGGCGGCCAAGGCGCGCGGCCAGGCGCTCGGCGTGGCCGCCAAGCCCGAGGGCAACCGGCGCCTGCAACCGGTGGTCAACAAGTTCTTCTACTGGCTGCGCGCCAGCCGCCTGGAGACGCACCGCGTCGCCTACTGGTGGGCCAACCGCATGCTGCTGACGCAGCGGCCGCTGGAAGAGAAGATGGCGCTGTTCTGGCACGGCCACTTCGCCACCCACGAGGACAAGGTGCGCGACGCGCGCAAGATGCTGCTGCAACTGCAGCTGTTCCAGGCCAAGGGCCTGGGCAACTTCCGCGAGCTGATGGTCGGCGTGGCCCAGGACCCGGCGATGCTGGCCTTCCTGGATGCCGGCGTGAACGTGAAGGGCGCCCCCAACGAGAACTTCGCGCGCGAGATCATGGAGATGTTCACCATGGGGGTGGGCAACTACAGCGAGCGCGACATCCGCGAGGCGGCGCGCGCCTTCACCGGCTGGAACTACGACGACCTGCGCTTCGTCGTCAACCGCGCCCAGCACGACGACAGCGACAAGCTCGTGTTCGGACGCCGCGGCCCGTTCGACGGCGTGCAGGTCATCGACCTGATCCTCGAGCAGCCGGTCACGGCCGAGTACCTGGCCGGGCGCATCTACCGCTACCTGGCCCGCGACGAGATCACGCCGGCCCTGCGCAGGCAGCTCGGCACCGTGCTGCGCGAGCAGCGCTACGAGATCGCGCCGCTGCTCGAGACGATCTTCCTGTCGCGCGACTTCTACAGCCCCGACGTGGTGGGCACGCGCATCAAGAGCCCGGTGGAGCTGGTGGTCTCGACCTACCGCAAGCTCGGCCTGAAGGACGTGCCGGGCGTGCCCGATTTCAATGACGTGACCGGCGCGCTGGGTCAGCATCTGCTGTACCCGCCCACCGTGGCCGGCTGGGCCTACGGCCGCAGCTGGATCACGCCGGGCCTGCTGATGGAGCGCGGCAATTTCGCGCGCGACGTGCTGTTCCCCGACTTCACCGCGCTGCCCCACGACCGTTTCCCGACCAACGCCACCGGCCTGGAGATCCAGGCGGTGCACGAGCGCATCTCCCGCGGCCTCGACATCACCGCGGCGACGCTGCCCGAAGGCAAGGACATGGCGGGCGGTGAGGCGATGGCGATGTCCAACCGCATGAGCGACCGCGACGAGGAGTTCAACACCCGCTACGGCAGCTACCGCGGCTGGCAGAAGGCGGTCGAGGTCGTGAAGCCGATCCCGCGCACCATGGCACGCGTCGACCTGAGCGGCCTCGTCGTCGCCAGCGGCAGCCGGACCACCGCCGACGCGGTCGATGCGCTGTCGCGCCGTTTCCTGAGCGCGCCGATCAGCGCCGCGCAGCGCGCGGCCTGGGTCGAGTTCCTGACCCGCGAGCTGGGCACCGACCGCATCGAGCGCGCATCCACCTACATGGAGGACGGCCTGCGCATGCTGCTGCACCTGATGCTCGCCAGCCCCGACTACCAGCTCGGATGAAGAGGAAGGACCTGCGATGAGCGCTTCGTCCCACACGCCCGCACGCGCCGCATTGACGCGGCGCGCGCTGCTGCAGGCCGGCCTCGGCGGACTCGTGCTGCCTTCCGCCTTCGCCGCGAGGGCGCAGCCGGCCGCGGTGCCGGCGTCCGACCGGCGCCGCATCCTGGTGGTGCTGGAGATGTCGGGCGGCAACGACGGCCTGAACACCGTGGTGCCGTACGCCGACGACACCTACTACCGGCTACGGCCCAAGCTCGGCATCCCGGCCCAGCGCCTGCGCCGCATCGACGACCACCACGGCTTCAACCCCGGCCTGGCGGGTTTCGAGCGGCTCTACAAGGACGGCCGGCTCGCCATCGTGCACGGCTGCGGCTACGACAACCCGAACTTCTCGCATTTCTCGTCGATGGCCTACTGGCACACCGCGGCGCCCAACAGCGGCGAGGAGTACGGCTGGGTCGGCCGCCTGGCCGACGCGATGCGACCCGACGGCGCCAGCAACTTCATCGTCAACATCGACGCCACGCAATCGCTCGCGGTGCGCAGCCGGCGCCACGTGCCGGTGGTGTTCGACGACCCGGAGAAGTTCGTCCGCGAGGGCTTCTTCGAGGAGCGCGGTCTGCTCGACCGCGTCGACGAGGCCGACGCCGCCGACAGCGGCAACCGCCGCTACCTGCGCGACATCGCCCGCAGCGCCCGCGATGCCTCCGAGCTGGTGCGCCAGGCGTGGTCCAGGTACTCGACGCCGGTCGACTACGGCGTGCTGCCGGTCGATCTGCCCAAGGTGGCCTCGCTGATCGCCGCCGGCCTGCCGACGCAGCTCTACTACGTGGCCTACCGCAACAACGCCTTCGACACCCACGTGCACCAGGCCGACCTGCACCAGCGCCTGCTGACCTACGTGTCCGACGGCGTGCTGGCCTTCATGCGCGACATGGAGCGCATCGGCCGCGCCGACGACGTGGTGCTGATGGCGTTCTCGGAGTTCGGCCGCCGCGTGCCCGAGAACACCAGCCTCGGCACCGACCACGGCACCGCCGGCCCGATGTTCATCGTCGGCAAGCCGGTGAAGGGTGGGCAGTACGGCCGCCCAGTCAGCCTGACCGAGCGCACGCCCGACGACAACCTGCGCCACACCACCGACTTCCGACGCACCTACGCCACCGTGATGGACGGCTGGTTCGGCCGCACAGACACGCAGGCCGTGCTGCGGGGGCGCTTCGAGAGCTTTCCGCTGTTTGTCTGAGGCAAACGACCGCGTCGGGTGTGAGTCAGGCCGTGGGAGCGGGCGCCGCGCCAGTCCGCTGTGTTGCGCTCATGTCCCCCGCGGCCAGCCCTGCGGGCCGACCGCTCCTCCTTTACTTCGCTCCACACAGCGGCCCGTCACGGCGCTTCGATACACCGCGGTGTGCCAGGAGCGGAAGACCTTCGCGCGTCCCGGTGGTTCGTGCGAACAGGGCGTCGGGTGAATGGCGCAGCGAGGTAAAGGAGGAGGGGTCGGCCGCGAGGCCGACGCCGGGGGACACGAGCGGAGTCGTTCACCCGACGCCCTGTTCAGCAACTCTCACTAGAGGCAAGCGGCAGAACGCCACACCGACCCCCACCGCCAACAGGGCCACCCGACTTCGGCAAAGATGCTTCCGTGCGCGGACGGTCGCGCCCTTGGCTTGGAGGACGGCAATGCTCGATGCGGCGCTCTTGAGCTATCTGCTGGCCGCCGCCGCGCGCCTTTCGGGCTATGACCCGGTGCCGCTCGAGGACCTGCCGTCCATCCAGCAACTGCCGGCCTCGGTGATCCGCTCGCAGGTCTGCCCGGTGCAGCCGCAGACCTGTGCCGACATGATCGCCATCTTCGACAACACGCGCAGCCGCATCCTGATCAGCGACGAGCTCGATCCGCGCAACGGCCACGACAGCTCCTTCATCGTGCACGAGTTCGTGCACGTGCTGGAGTACCGGCGCAAGGCCTCGCAGTACCAGGCCGACTGCGAGGAGACGCTCGCCTCCGAACGCACCGCCTACCGCGTCCAGAACGCCTACCTGCGCGAGCAGGGGCGGCCCGAGCGTTACGGCGGGCTGCTGCAGCAGATGGTCTGCACGCGCGACCAGCCGCTCGGCGCCAGCGCGATGCGGCTGGAGATGGCGCCGGTCGGATCGCGCGACGAGATGGCCCTCGAGGGCTTCATGCAGGATCTCGGACGCCAGCGTTCGACGAACGCGCCGCCGCGCTGAGCGTCTCTTCCGATGCACGGTGGCCGTCGATCGGCCGCAGCGCGGCCAGGAACTGCTGCGTCGCGCGCTCCCACGAATACTGCTCGCCGTGGCGGCGCACCGCGTCGCGCGGCAGCTGCAGCGCGCGCAGGCAGGCCTCGCGCAGGTCGGTGTGCAGCACGCCGCCGCCGGAGCGGCCTACCACGTCGATCGGGCCGGGCACCGGGAAGGCGGCCACCGGTGTGCCGCAGGCCATCGACTCGGCCATCACCAGCCCGAAGGTGTCGGTGACGCTCGGGAAGACCATCACGTCGGCGCTGCGGTAGAGCGTGGCCAGCGCCGGGCCGTCGAGCACGCCGAACCAGCGCACGCCCGGATAGCGCGCCTCCAGGCGGGCGCGCGACGGGCCTTCGCCGGCGATCCATTTCTCGCCAGGCAGGTCGAGCTTCAGGAAGGCGTCGACCTGCTTCTCGACCGCGATGCGGCCGACGTAGAGGAACACCGGGTGCTCGGGGCGGGGCAGCCGCGCGCCCTCGGCGCTGAACAGGCCCAGGTCGACGCCGCGCGACCACCAGCGTGCGTGCAGGAAGCCGCGGGCGCGCAGATCGTCCACGATGGCCGGCGTGGGCGTCAGCGTGCCCAGCCCGGCGTTGTGAAAGCGCCGCAGCAGCGCATAGCTCCAGGCCGTGGGCAACCGAGTGCGCGCGTGGACGTATTCGGGAAAACGGCTGTGGTACGCCGTGGTGAAGGGCCATCCGCGCGAGCGGGCCACCGACCGGGCCAGCCAGCCCAGCGGGCCCTCGGTGGCGATGTGCAGGCAATCGGGCGCGAAGGCGTCGATGCGTCGCGCCACCCCGGCCCGCGTGGCCAGCGCCAGCTCGATCTCCGGGTAGCTGGGGCAGGGCACGCTGCGAAAGCCCTGCGGCGACAGCAGCTCTACCTCGTGCCCGAGCTTCTGCAGTTCGCGGCGCGTCATCTTCAGCGTGCGCACCACGCCGTTGACCTGCGGCTCCCAGGCATCGGTGACGATCATCAGCTTCATGCGTTCTCCGGGGTTGCGTTGGCAAGCGGTGGGCCGTGGGCCCCCTGGCGCGTCTGGCGGCGGTGCAGCGCGGCGATCGAGGCCATCGTCAGCACGACCACGCCGCCCAGGCCCCAGATCAGCAGCGGCAGCGGCAGGCCGGCCGCGGTGAGCGCGGCATAGAGCGCCAGCAAGGCCAGCACGCCCAGGTTCTCGTTGAAGTTCTGCACCGCGATCGAACGGCCGGCGCTCAGCAGCGTGTGGCCACGGTGCTGCAGCAGCGCGTTCATCGGCACGACGAAGAAGCCGGCGCAGGCCCCCACCGTGGCCAGCAGCGGCGCGGCCGCGAGCGGGTGCTCGATGACGGTCATCCAAGGCACCAGCAGGCCCATCGCGATGCCGAGCGGCAGCACCCGCGTGGCGTTCGGCAGGCTCAGCCAGCGGCCGGCCGCCACGGCCCCGGCGATCAGGCCGAGCGCGGTCGCGATCTGCAGCCCCGCGGCCTCGTGCAGGTCCAGCCCCAGCGAGTGCTCGGCCCAGCGCAGCACCACGAACTGCAGCGTCGCGCCGACGCCCCAGAACAGCGTGGTCACCGCCAGCGAGACGCGGCCGGCCGGATCGCCCCACAGCCGGCGGTTGTCGTCGGCGAACTGGTGCAGCAGCCGGCCCGGCGCCACCCGCGGGTAGCGCGCGCCGCTGTCGGGGATGCACAGGTTCAGCACCCCGGCCAGCGCGAACAGCGCCAGCACCGTCAGCAGTGCCGGCAGCAGCCGGGTGCCGCCGGCGTCGCCGGCCAGCAGGGCATCGGCCAGCGGCGGCATCCACGCGGACGCGGTCTGTGCCGACGGGCTGACCAACAGGCCGCCCAGCGCGGTGCCGAGCAGGATGGCCCCGACGGTGCACACCTCGATCCAGCCATTGGCCGCCACCAGCCGGGCCGGCGGCAGCAGCTCGGTGACCAGCCCGTACTTGGCCGGCGAGTAGGCGGCAGCGCCGATGCCCGCCAGCGTGAAGGCCAGCAGCGGGTCGCCGCCCGCCACGAGCAGCGCGCACGCGGCCGCCTTGAGCCCGTTGCTGACGAACATGACGTGCGCCTTCGGCCAGGCGTCGGCCAGCGCGCCGACGAAGGGCGCGAGCAGCACGTAGGCGAGGGTGAAGCCGAGCTTGAGCAGCGGGGCCCACCACAGCGGCGCGCCGAGCTCGTCGAGGCGGGCGATCGTGACGATCAGCAGCGCGTTGTCGGCGAGGCCCGAGACGAACTGCGCGGCGATGAGGACGTGGAAGCCTGAGGGCACGGAGCGCACGCGGGCGCCGGCACCTGCCGGCCCGCCGATTGGATGACGCGCAGGTTGCGGTGTCGTGACGCTGGCATGACCGGCGCGTGTCGGCGCCGGGTCGGCTCAGATCAGCCGCGCACCAGCTTGTTCACCAGCTCCGGCGTGCTGCCGGCGCCGTACTTGCGCAGCAGGCGGGCGCGGTAGATGTCGACGGTGCGGTGGCTCACGCCCAGCACCTTGCCGATCTGCTTGCTGGTCTGGCCCTCGATCAGCAGCGCGGCGACCTCGCGTTCGCGCGCGGTGAGCCCGGCGCGGCCGGCCGGCGTGAGAGGGCGCTGCGACGACAGGTCCTCGAAGCTCCAGATGCCGGCCTCGTGCGGCGTGTCGCGGTTCAGCGCCCGCCCCATCACATGGCACCAGAACAGCTCGCCGCGCGGGTTGCCGGGCTCGCGCTTCATGATGCGGTCGTCGGCATAGCGGCCGTGGCGGTCGAGCTTGAGCAGGATGCGCGCGCCGGTGCGCTCGAACTCGTCGTGGCTGGGGTACAGCACCTCGAACGACTGGCCGACCAGCGCCTCGCGCGGCGTGCGGAAGATCTCGGCCACCACCTGGTTGCAGTCGACGATCTTGCGGTGGCTGGAGATCACCAGCCCGACCGGCGCCAGATCGAAGGCGCCGCGGTGGTCGATCGAGGCCGGAGCGCTAGTCATTGCTTAGGCGATTGTACGTATGCGGATACGTAGTACGCTGCGTGCTGGTATCACCGGCCGATGGAGCGAACTGCATGAACAAGGTCTACCCGAGCGCGAAGGCCGCGCTCGACGGCGTCGTCAAGGACGGCCAGTTGCTGGCCGTCGGGGGCTTCGGCCTGTGCGGCATCCCCGAGGCCCTGATCGACGCGCTGCGCGACAGCGGCGCGAAGGACCTGACGGTGATCTCCAACAACGCGGGCGTCGACGGCTTCGGCCTCGGCAAGCTGCTCGACACGCGGCAGATCAAGAAGATGATCTCCAGCTACGTGGGCGAGAACAAGGAGTTCGAGCGCCAGTTCCTGGCCGGCGAGCTGGAGCTGGAGTTCACGCCGCAGGGCACGCTGGCCGAGAAGCTGCGCGCCGGCGGGGCGGGCATCCCGGCCTTCTATACCAAGACCGGCGTCGGCACGATGGTGGCCGAAGGCAAGGAAACGCGCGAGTTCGACGGCGCCGTCTACGTGATGGAGCGTTCGCTGCTGCCCGAGGTGTCGCTGGTCAAGGCCTGGAAGGCCGACAAGAGCGGCAACCTGCTGTTCCGCCGCACCGCGCGCAACTTCAATCCGGCCGTCGCGATGGCCGGCAAGATCACGATCGTGGAGGTGGAGGAGATCGTCGAGACCGGCCGCTTCGACCCCGACGCCGTGCACCTGCCGGGCATCTACGTGCACCGCATCGTGCTCAACGCGACGCCGGAAAAGCGCATCGAGAAGCGCACCATCACCGAGAAGGCGGGAGTCTGACCATGGCCTGGACACACGACCAGATGGCGGCACGCGCCGCCAAGGAACTGCAGGACGGTTACTACGTGAACCTCGGCATCGGCCTGCCCACGCTGGTGGCCAATTTCGTCGATCCGACGATCGAGGTGTGGCTGCAGAGCGAGAACGGCATGCTCGGCATCGGGCCGTTCCCGAACGAGGACGAGGTCGACGCCGACATCATCAACGCCGGCAAGCAGACCGTGACCACGATCGCCGGCTCGTCGATCTTCGGCTCGCACGACAGCTTCGCGATGATCCGCGGCGGCAAGATCAACCTCAGCATCCTGGGCGCCATGCAGGTCAGCGAGCACGGCGACCTGGCCAACTGGATGATCCCCGGCAAGATGGTCAAGGGCATGGGCGGCGCGATGGACCTGGTGGCCGGCGTGGGCCGCGTCATCGTGCTGATGGAGCACGTGGCGAAAAAGAAGGACGGCAGCATCGACATGAAGCTGCTGCCCAAGTGCACGCTGCCGCTCACCGGCGTGGGCGTGGTGAACCGCATCATCACCGACCTGGCCGTGATGGACGTGACGCCGCAGGGCCTGAAGCTCGTGGAGCTGGCGGCCGGCGTGACGCACGAGGAAGTGCAGGCCAAGACGGGCGTGCCGCTGCTCTGAGACGGTCCCCGGTCACCCCGGCGCCACCACGCCGCACCGCCTGACGAGGCCGTGCGGCGTGTGTCCTTTCGGGGTTCCCAAAACCCGATGCGCGATGACCGACGCGGGCCGAGGTCTATGCCGCAAGGGCGGCGCGTGGACCCATAGAATACGAATAATTCTTATTTGTTCTATACCCGAGGACGCTTCGGATGAAACCCAGCCTGCTTCTGGTCGCCTTGCTCGCGATCGCATCGAACGGCATCGCTTCGGCGCAGACGGCGCCCGCCGCGGCCGTCGTGAGCTACGCCGACGTGGCCACCCAGTACGCCACGCTCGTGCATGCGAACTACGACGACGCGCTGCAGTCCGCGCGCACGATGCAGCAGACCATCGAGGCCTTCGTGGCCGTGCCGTCCGCCGACACGCTGACCGCCGCGCGCCGTGCGTGGCTGGCGGCGCGCGAGGTCTACGGCCAGACCGAGGCGTTCCGCTTCTACGGCGGCCCGATCGACGACGACAAGGGCCCCGAGGGCCGGATCAATGCCTGGCCGATGGACGAGTCCTACGTCGACGGCGTGCAGGGCAAGCCGTCGAGCGGCCTGATCGGCAACCGCAAGTTCGTCATCAGCAAGAAGAACCTCGCCGCGCAGAACGAGCGCGGCGGCGAGGAGAACATCGCCACCGGCTGGCATGCGATCGAGTTCCTGCTGTGGGGCCAGGACCTGTCGGAGAGCGGCCCGGGCAACCGCAGCTTCGAGGACTTCGTCGACGGCAAGTCGGGCAACGCCGACCGCCGCCGGCAGTACCTGAGCGTGGTGACGGACCTGCTGGTGGACGACCTCGCCACGCTGACGCGCGCCTGGGTGCCCGGGAGCAAGAACAACTACCGCGCGCGCTTCCAGCAGGGCGGCAAGGAATCGGTGCGCAAGATCCTGGTGGGCCTGGGCTCGCTGTCGCGCGGTGAACTGGCCGGCGAGCGGCTGGAGGTGGCGCTCAACAGCCAGGACCAGGAGGACGAGCACTCCTGTTTCTCGGACAACACCCACCGCGACGCGGTGACCAATGCCAAGGGCATCCAGAACGTCTGGCAGGGCAGCTACAAGCGCGCCGACGGCAGCGCGGTGCAGGGCGCGTCGTTGCGCGACCTGGTGGCCGCCAAGGACGCCGCGCTGGCGGACCGCACCACGCAGACCATCTCGGCCTCCTTGGCCGCGGCCGAGGCCATCCAGCCGCCGTTCGACCGCGAGATCGTCGGCGGCAAGGACGCCCCGGGCCGCCAGCGCATCCAGAAGACCATCGACAGCCTCACGCAGCAGAGCAAGGAGCTGGTTGCGGCGGCCAATGCCGTGGGCATCACCAAGCTGACGCTGGTGCAGCCGTGAGCCTGCGCGGGCGCGCGGCCGGCCGCGCCGCCACGGCGCTGCTGGGCGTGGCCGGCGTGGCGGCGGCGGTGGTCGCGGGCGTGGTGGGCGCCGCCGCGCCGTCCGACGACGACCCGTTGGGCGAGAAGACCGGCGGCGCCACCACGGTCTACGCGAACGGCCGGCAGGCGTTCTCGTTCCCGGCCGCCAACCTGGGCGACGACGAGCACACGCGCTTCGTCATCGGCAACTCCTTCTTCAAGCGCAACTGGGTCGAGGCCCCGGCGTCGACCGGCGTGCGCGACGGCCTCGGGCCGCATTTCATCGCCCGCTCCTGCGGCGGCTGCCACGTGCTCGACGGGCGCGGCGAGCCGCCTTCGCCACGCAAGCCGGGGGCGTCGGCCGTGCCGGACCCGGCGGTCGCGCTGCTGCTGCGCCTGTCGGTGCCCGGCACGCCCGAGCCCCGGCAGGGCGTGGTGCCGGAGCCGGTCTACGGCGACCAGTTCAACAACGCCGCCGTGCAGGGCGTGCAGCCCGAGGGCGAGGTCGTCATCGGCCATCGGCCGCGTCCGGGGCGCTTCGACGACGGCACGCGCTACGTGCTGCAGGAGCCGATCTACAGCTTCCGCGGCCTCGCCTACGGGCCGATGCGTGCCGACGTCCTGGTGGGCCCGCGCATCGCGCCGCAACTCATCGGCGTGGGCCTGCTCGAGGCGATTCCGGAGGCCGAGATCCTGCGCAACGCGGCCGAGCAGGCGGCCCTCGCAGGCCCGCTCGACGCCGCGATCAAGGGCGTGCCGAACCGCGTGTGGGACGCCTATGCGGAACGCGCGATGCTGGGCCGCTTCGGCTGGAAGGCCAACGTCGCGACGATCGCGCACCAGACCGCCGGCGCCTTCCACGGCGACATCGGCATCACCTCGCGCTGGTTCCGCAGCGAGACCTGCACGCCGGCCCAGGCCGACTGCGCCGCTGCGCCGCGCGGCGTGAAGGGCGAGGCGCCCGAGATCGACGACAAGACGCTCGAGGACGTGGTGTTCTACCAGGCCGTGCTCGCACCGCCGGCGCGCCGCGCGCCGCGCGATGCGCAGGTGCTGCGCGGCCAGCGGCTGTTCGCGCAGGCGCAGTGCGCGCAATGCCACCGGCCGAGCTACGTGACGGGCGCGCCGCCGTTCCCGCGGTTGAGCAGCCCGGTGCTGCAGGGCCAGCGCATCTGGCCCTACACCGACCTGCTGCTGCACGACATGGGCGAAGGCCTCGCCGACGGCCGGCCCGACTTCGGCGCCAGCGGCCGGCAGTGGAAAACACCGCCGCTGTGGGGCATCGGCCTGTTCAAGGACGTCAACAGCCACACGCGCCTGCTGCACGACGGCCGCGCGCGCGGCGTGCTGGAGGCGGTGCTGTGGCACGGCGGCGAGGCCGAGGCCAGCCGCCGGCAGGTGCTGAAGATGAGCCGCGCCGAGCGCGAGGCGCTGGTCAAGTTCGTGGAGTCGTTGTGATGCTGCCGTCGTTGTCGATCCGATCCACGTCGCGCACCGCCGCGGCGGTGCTGCTGGCCGCACTGTGGACAGCGGGGACGGCCCCGCCCGCCGCAGCGCAGAGCGACTGGGCGCGCGTGGCCGTGCCGGTCTACGGCCCCACGGCCGTGCTGCAGGGCCTGAACGCGCACTGGACCGCACCGCGGGCCGCGGCCTTCGCCGCCGAGGCGCAGGCACTGCCGGACGCCGTGGAGGCGCTGTGCCGTGGCGGGAAGGGAGGGCGCGAACTGAACGCCGCGCGCGAGCAATGGCGCCGCAGCACGCTGGCCTGGGAGCGGCTCTCGACGGTGGCCGTCGGGCCGCTGGTCGAGCGGCGCTCGCTGCGGCAGATCGATTTCGCGCCCACGCGCCCGGCATTGATTGAAAAGGCGGTGCGCGCCGCACCGGCCGACGCCGCGGCGATGGAGCGCGTCGGCACGCCGGCCAAGGGCCTGCCGGCGCTGGAGTGGCTGCTGTGGACCCGGCCGGTGGCGCCGGACACGCCGGCCTGCCGCTACGCGGTGGAGGTGGCGCGCGACATCCGCCGAGAGGCACAGGCGCTGCAGCAGGCCTTCGCCGCGCAGGCGAAGGCGGCCGCCGGCAGCGATGCCGACGGCGAGGTCGACGAGGCCGGCGTGGTCGCCGGCAGCGCCGAGTTCGTGAACCAGTGGGTCGGCGGCATCGAGCGCCTGCGCTGGGCGCAGATGGAGAAGCCGCTGCGCGCCGCCGGGGGCCGCGCGCCCGACTGGCCGCGCGCCCCCAGCGGCAGCAGCGTGGCGAGCTGGCGCGCGCAGTGGGAGGCCTTGCGCGGCCTGGGCGTGTTCGCCGGCGGCGAAGCGCCGCTCGCGGGGCAGGGCCTGGTGCCGCTGGAGACCTGGCTGCGGAGCAAGGGCCGCAACACTGAGGCCGACCGCCTGGTGGCCGCCGCCCGCCAGGTGGACGCGCGCATGCAGCGCATCGACGTGCGCCGGCCGCCCACCGTGCTGGAGGCCGCCAAGGCGCTGGCCGCGCTGAAGCGCGTGGCCGAGGCCGACGTGGCGCCGGCGCTCGAGGTGAGCCTGGGCTTCTCGGACGCCGACGGCGACTGAACGAACGATGGCCCTCATGCCGCCGCTTCGACCCGACCGCCGGCGCGCGCTGCAGGCCGCCGCCGTCACCGCGCTGGCCGGCCTGGCCGGGGCGCTGCCGCGCGGGCCCGCGCTCGCTGCCGGTGCTGCCGCACGGCCGGCCTGGGCTGCGGCCTGGGACGGCGAGGCCGGCGCCGAGATCGGCGTGGTGGTGGCGCAGGGCGCGTCGGCGCTGCGCGTGCAGGGCCGGCTGGCCGTGCCCACGCGTGCTCACGGCCTGTGGGCCGAGGCGGGTGGTGGTGGTGGCGCGACGAGCGTGCTCGCCGTGGCCCGCCGCCCCGGCGACTGGCTCGTGCGCTGGTACCCCGACGGCCGGCGGGCGCCGCAGTGGCAGTGGGCGGAGCCCGGCCGCGCCTTCAACGGCCACGTGATCGCCGATGCCGGCGGCACGCGCCTCTACACCACCGAGACCGACCTCGAGACCGGCGCTGCGTGGATCGGCGTGCGCGACGCCCGCTCGCTGGAGAAGCTGGACGAGTGGCCCACGCACGGCATCGACGCGCACGAGCTGCTGTGGGACGACGCCGATGACAACGGCACAACGGCGAGCGCCGGGCCTTCGCTGTGGGTCGCCAACGGCGGCGTCCCCACGCGCCCCGAGACCGGCCGGCAGAAGCTGAACCTCGACAGCATGGATTCTTCTCTGGTGCGGCTGGACGCGCGTAGCGGCGAGCTGCGCGGCCAATGGCGCCTGGACGACCGCCGGCTCAGCCTGCGCCACATGGCCTGGCGCGACGCGCCGGTGGCCGGCGCGCGCGCCCGGCGCGTGCTCGGCATCGCGATGCAGGCCGAGCACGACGACCCGGCCGCGAAGCAGGCCGCGCCGGTGCTGGCGCTGTTCGACGGCGAGCGGTTGCGGACCTTCGATGGCGCCCCGGCGGGCGCGTCGGATTCGGCGGGCCTCGCGGGTCTGTCGAGCCTGGCCGGCTATGGCGGCGACATCGCCGCCACCGCCGACGGCTGGGCCGTGAGCTGCCCGCGCGTGAACGGCGTGGCGCTGTACGCGCCCGACGGCCGCGCGCGCGGTGTGGCCCCGCTGCCGAACGCCTGCGCGCTGGCCGTCGTGGACGGTGTGTGCTGGGCCGCCGGCCAGACCGAGGCGATACCACTGAACGCCGCACCCGGCCGCGACCGTCGCAGGCTGGAGCCCACCGCGCTGCGCCTAGACAACCACTGGGTCGGCCTCGCGCCGACCCTCTGACTCCCTCTCCCCGCCCACGGGGAGAGGGCAGGGGTGAGGGGCCGCATACCGCGAACCCGCTCAGCCCCGCCGCGCCGCCTCGATCGCCGCAATGTCGATCTTGCCCATCGTCATCATCGCCTCGAAGGCCCGCGCAGCGGCCTGCGGATCGGGATCGGTGATCGCGTCCGTGAGCGCGCGCGGCGTGATCTGCCACGACAGGCCCCACTTGTCCTTGCACCAGCCGCACTCGCTGGCCTGGCCACCGTGGCTGATGATCGCGTTCCACAGGCGGTCGGTCTCGGCCTGATCATCGGTGGCCACCTGGAACGAGAAGGCCTCGCTGTGCTTGAACGTCGGCCCGCCGTTGAGGCCCAGGCAGGGGATGCCCAGCACGGTGAACTGGACCGTCAGCACGTCGCCCTGCTTGCCCGAGGGGTAGTCGGTCGGCGCGCGCAGGATGGGGCCGACCGCGCTGTCCGGGAAGGTGGCGGCGTAGAAGCGTGCAGCCTCCTCGGCGGTGCCGTCGTACCAGAGGCAGATGGTGTTCTTGCTGAGCATGGCGGTCTCCTGTTCGGAACGAAGTAGCGCTGTTGTCTGCATCAGGGCTGCGCGATGGCTTCGACCTGGATGCGCAGGTCGACGTTCATCTTGAAACCATAGTCCTTGCCCGCGCTCAGGCCGAAGTCTTCGCGGTTGAAGCTGCCGCCGGCGTCGGCGCCGCAGTAGTCGCGCTTGAGCATCGGGTGCTGCGTGCACTTCAGCGAGTGGACCGCCAGCGTCAGCGGGCGCGTCACGCCGTGCAGCGTCAGCTCGCCCACGAGCTGCGTCGGCACGCCGTCGACCGGCGACTGCAGCGTGCCCTTGAAGACCGCGCGAGGGTGCTTCTTCACGTCGAAGAAGTCCTTGCCGCGCGCCCAGGTGGCCAGCGCGTCCATGCCGAAGTCGATGCTGGCCAGCTCGGTCACGATCTCGACGGTGCCGGTGCCGGCGGCCTTGTCGTACAGCACCTTGCCGCTGCTCTTGTTGAGCTTGCCACGCCACACCGAGATGCCCATGTGGTCGGCCTCGAAGCTCGGGAAGGTGTGCGTCGGGTCGATCGCGTAGGCGGTGGGTGCGGCGCTGGCGGCCACGGCCGCCAGCAGCAGCGCCGTTGCGGTCAGGCAGGTTTTCTTCATGCGGCTCTCCGAGTTGTTGTTGTCGTTGATGGTGGTACGACGGTGGAAGCTACTCAATTTCGACAAACGCTCGGGTGGGGCGCTGTAACAACGCGTGCAGGGATGGATGTTCGGCGACATCGGGAGCGACAGCGAGCAACCGCGTGTCTGACAGAGGCGGTGCCGACCAGGACGCATCGCGCGCACAGGCATGCCACCATGCCCGCGTGAACGTTGTTGCTCCACCACCCACTCTCCGCCGCGCGACTTGCGCGCGCTGCCTGCGCCCGCAGGCCACCTGCCTGTGCGCGCTGGCGCGGCCGACCGCCCACCACACCGAGGTGCTGGTGCTGCAGCACCCGCAGGAACAGCGCCAGGCGAAGAACAGCGTGGCGCTGCTGCGCCTGTCTCTGGCGCACTGCGAGGTGGTCGTCGGCGAGCGCTTCGCGCCTGCGGCGCTGCAGGCCCTGCTGCACCGCCCCGGACGGGAGACGCGGCTGCTCTACCCGGACGTGCCTGCCGCGCCCGCGCCGCCGGCCCCGGCAACGACGGCGGGCGCGCCGCTGCGGCTGGTGGTCATCGACGCGACGTGGCGCAAGAGCCTGCGGATGCTTCTGGAGCATCCGGCCCTGGCTGCGCTGCCGCGGCTGTCTCTGGAGGCACCGGCGCCCACGCAGTACCGCGCCATCCGCGCGGCGCGGCGGGCCGACCAGGTCTCGACGCTGGAAGCCACCGTGCAGGCGCTGGCGATGCTGGAGGGCCCGTCCTTCGACGCCGCGCCGCTGCTCGATGCCTTCGGCCGCTTCGTCGATGGTGTGGCGGCTCGGCAGCGGCCTCTGGCTTCCGCGGGCCAAGCGGCACGAATGGCAGCTTCAGACTGCTGAGCGCTGCAAGTGACGCCCAACCGGTCACCGACGCACTGAATCCACATCGGGCACTTCCTCCCCAATGCGCTTGTTGGGAATGGTCTCGCCGCGATAACCAACGACGTCCTGACGAAGCCCAAAGGTCTTCTGTCTAGGTGGAGCAAGGCTGATCTCTGGCGGTTACCCGACGCTACTGCGGCTTTTCTTTCTTTGGCGCCCGTTCGCTATGAGAGGCTGCCTTCCGTGGTTCAAGTTCTACCGAGCCTTCGGCCTGCGCCTTTTCCTCCATCTCCCGGCCAAACTCGCTGAACTCAACTGTTGGAAGCATCACTGGGCCACCTACACTTCGGAAGGTCAGACCGAGCAGCATCTCGCGCGCGATCCCATAAAGCATCGAAGCTCCGTTCACAGCAACCAAAGGTTTGCGACGCTCCACAGGAAGATCCTTGCCGTCGAATATCCCGATGAGTTGAATCTCGAGCCGATAAGGAAAGTTGGTCTGACCCTCTTCCGGCCCCGCGTTCAGCGTTAGCGTGACCGAATAGTGATCTTCTCCATCTGGGACAGAAACGGGCCCGAATTCGATGGAAGATGAGAAGTCTGCCTTCTCGAAGTCGGCATAAGAGCCGAGAGCAACCGATTCCGCTTCCACCACTGGCTCCAAGTGCAGCTTCATTAGGTTGTAGTGTTCCAGCCGTAGCCTGCTCAATTGCATGGTGAGCTCTTCAGAGTCAGCTAGGCGGCGGCCAGCCGCAGATCGTCCGAGTTCCGATCCGCAGCCAGCGATTCGTCCTGTTCACAAACTAGCTTGTGGCGTTCCGCTTCGCCGACCGAATTCCGCCTCGAACGAACCAGTTCGAGCACGGTAGCTCGGTTGATAGGCGAGCGTTGCCAGGGTTGAGACGCTTCCGTTTGATCAACGGGTCGGAACAGCACATCAAAATCCCACCCGACTGCGTCGCAAATTCTCCCTACGGTATCGAGGGTGAGGTTCACCTCGCCGGAAAGCTGCCGGCTGAGTTGAGCGAGCTTCATTCCTGCCGCACTGGAGACCGCGGTCCTTGTCTTATCACTCTGAGCAATCATTAGCGCAAGATTTGCAGCGACAGCTGCCTTCCGCCTACGGGCTCTGTAGGCAGGATCCACAAAAAGCTCTTTGAGCGCAGCGGCGTAGCCCTTCCCAGCCTTCACCTTGCGCTCAGTGGGCCAGTTTGACGAATCCATCGCGACCTCCTTGTTCAGTAATCAATTTGGCCTGTCCAGCGTCCACCGCTGCCAGGTACGTTTCCAGAGTCTTTCGAGCTCGTTCGATTTCACTTCGCGGAGTCTTCTTGCGTCCGCCGGGCTTGACGAACATGTGGGTTAGCAACAGCGTCCTTCTTCCGCTCCCATATGACCACAGTACCCGGACCAGGGTTCGCTGCTTTTCGAACTGAAAGACCTTCCATCGCTCGACCTTTCCAGTCGTCCGTGTTACGACGACATCGCCGACCTCATGGAGGTGCTTGTCGTCGAAGACCTGGTCCCATGCGAGGCCCATCGGTGCTCTGCGCAGCACATCCTGAAGCAGCAGATGAAAGTGTTGGAAATGGTCCGTTCCGGCAAGTTCGCCTACCTCTCGCAACAGCGGGCATACCTCCACCAGCACCTCGAGGGTGTCCGCGCCTTCGGGCAAGTCACCATCACAAAGCGTGAGGAGGCGCCAGCCGCCGCCCCCAATTGGGGCGGTGATCCGGAACGTCTCCGCGAACAGTCCCTCATGCACCTCCACGAGAATCATGGGCAGTTAGCTTAACTTATAAGTTAATATTGTGTATCATAGGGTCTTCACGGAGAGCGTGCGCTTTCTCACGGCTTCGCCGCCGCCAGCCCAGCGTCAACATCGATGTCAAACACGGGAAGGATTCGATGAGTCGAGAACATGTCAATCACACCGAGATCGCCCGTTTCGCCCAGGACAGGGTCAACCTGCCCAAGGTCAAGGCGGATGAATTCCGTGCGCAGGCCAAGCGACTCCGCGATCGCCTGGAAACCTACTTGGGCGAGCACCCCGATTTCACCCTGAAGAAGATGCTTCTCGCTGGCAGCCTGGCCAAGGGTACCGCCCTGCGGTCCCTCAACGATATAGACGTAGCCTGCTACATCAGCGGCGCAGCCGCCCCGCACGAGGTCTCTGCTCTGCTGGAATATCTGGCTGAGAGGCTCCGCAAGGCGTTTCCGAATTTTTCGCCAGATCAGGTCAAACCGCAGACCTATAGCGTCACCGTCTCGTTCCGGGGCACCGGCCTAGATGTCGATGTCGTACCGATCCTCTACGACGGTGACCCCAATTGGTTCGGGAACCTCGTTAGCCAGGACGACGGCTCGTTCCTCAAGACCAACATCTCGCAGCACCTGGAGTTCATCCGCAAGCGAAAGCGCGCGCAGCCCGACCATTTTTCTCAGGTAGTCCGGCTGGTGAAGTTTTGGGCCGCACGCCTGAAGGCCGACGAGGCCTTCAGGTTCAAGTCGTTCATGATCGAACTGATCCTCGCCAAACTCGCCGATCAGGGGCAGTCTTTCGCGGACTACCCGGAGTCGCTGCAGCACTTCTTCACCTACCTGGCGCGCACCGACCTGCGGGAGAGGATTTTCTTCACCGACAACTACCCGGCTTCGTCGGTCAGCAACTTCAGTCAGCGCGTGCAGATCATCGATCCGGTGAATGCCGTGAACAACGTCAGCAGTCTCTACACAGACGCAAACGCCTCGGCGATTTATGAGGCCGCAATCGACGCCGGGGATGCCATCGACGCGGCGCTCTCGGCGCCGACCAAACAGGAGACCGTTTACTACTGGCAGAAGGTCTTCGGCCCGTCTTTCCAAGGATAAGAGAGAAAGCACGATGTCTAGTTTCACGATCACCGAATCGACGACTATCACCGTCACGCATGCTCGTCATATGGCGGCGAAGGTCACGGCCGACCTCAAGCGCATGCAGCGCTTCTACGGCCGTCCCGACGATAGCGATATCGTCAGCTACGAGACCGAGGTCACGGAGCTGTTGAGGGCCGGATTTCTCGGCACGCTGACGATTGGGTTCCTGCGCAACGGCCAGTGGATCGAGCCGACCCTGCGCTACACAGCCCGCGACCTCGCCGGCATGGCCGCCAATGACGACGACCCTGGGCGCGTTTTGCCGGCCCGCGATATTTCGGGAGCGACCTTCCACAACTATCTGACCTACTCGGCGGCATGGGACGCGCTGTCCGAGGGCGAAAAGGATGCATTCAAGCGCCGGATGCCGTACTACCGCACAGGCATGGCGCAGCCGACCGTGAACGGCTATCTGGTCGATGACAAAACCTACTCGGCCGGCGGTCGTGCCCTCGGCCGTGCCAGCGTGAGGGCCTACTGATGCAGACGAAACCCGCACTTGACGAGTTGTTCGAGCGTCGCCTGACGTTCCCGGATTTCGAGCCGCAGGAGCGACTTGCACGATTGGTCGGCCTTGACGATCACAAAGAGCGGCTGAGCAAGATCCTCGGCCTGCTGGTGAATCCCGCCGGCCTCGAAGCCTGGGCGCAGAAGCATCATCCTGACGCGAAGGGTCTCCTGAAGCACGTGCTGCGTCGTCCGCCGCTCGTCGTGCTGGCGGGTGACGTGGGCTCAGGAAAAACCGAGCTTGCCGAGACGATCGGCGATGCCGTCGCCCGGCAAGAGAAGATCGAGATCACGCTGTTTCCGCTGAGCTTGTCGAGTCGTGGCCAGGGACGTGTCGGGGAAATGACGCAGCTCTTGTCGTCGGCTTTTGACTACACGGTCGAGGCAGCGACAAAGCTCAAGGGGACTACGGCCCGCGCGCGAGGGGCCGTCATCCTCCTCGTCGATGAAGCCGACGCGCTCGCCCAGTCACGCGAATCGGCGCAGATGCATCACGAAGACCGTGCGGGCGTGAACGCTTTCATTCGCGGCATCGACCGCCTTGCAAACGGACAGCTTCCAGCGGCCGTAATCATGTGCACCAACCGCTTGAACGCACTCGACCCAGCCGTCAAGCGACGAGCTGCCGAGATCCTCGCGTTCGAGCGGCCGAATGACGAACAGCGTCGTGTGGTCCTTAATGGTGCACTTCATGCGCTCGGACTCAGCACGAAGCAGATTGATGAACTCGTTGCGGCGACCGGAAAGGGGAAGCGCCACTACGGCTTCACGTTCTCCGATTTGACGCAGCGCCTACTGCCCGCAATCGTTCTTGATGCGTACCCGTCAAGAAGCGTAACGGCTGCTCGCGCGCTCGAGATCGCTGTGCAAGTGCAGCCGACGCCGCCGTTCGAGGAGAAGAAGCTATGAGCGTATGGTCCCTGCCGGTGCTCCTGGCAAGTCTGCATGACGACATCCAGCATCGCCTGCAAACCACCAGGAAGTCCTTCGGGCATCCTGACGCGAAAGGGGATGCGAGCGAAGCGGTCTGGCTGGAACTGCTGAAGACCTACTTGCCTAAGCGATACCGTGCCGACAAGGCATACGTGGTGGACAGCAAGGGGGCCTTCAGCGACCAGATCGATGTCGTGGTCTACGACCGGCAGTATTCACCCTTCATCTTTCACTACCAGGGCGAGACGATTGTGCCGGCCGAAAGCGTCTACGCGATCTTCGAAGCCAAGCAGACGATCAACGCCAACTATGTGTCGTATGCGCGCAAAAAGGTTGCCTCGGTGCGAAGGCTGCATCGCACGAGCCTACCGATTCCGCATGCAGGAGGCACGTATCCGCCAAAGCCGTTGATTCCGATCCTCGGTGGAATCTTGACCTTCGAGAGCGACTGGACGCCGTGCTGCGGCGATCCGCTCTGGAAAGCCCTCGAAGATGGTGGAGCGGATGAAGACAGGCTCAATCTCGGCTGCGTGGCCGCTCACGGACACTTTGTGTGGGACGCGACGCAGGCCAAGTACGAATTCACCAAGGAAGGCAAGCCTGCGACGGCGTTTCTATTTAAGTTGATATCGATGCTCCAATTCAGCGGTACTGTGCCGATGATCGATGTCAACGCCTACGGAGACTGGCTAACTAAGTAGCGCCTCAGCCCAGTCAGAGCACTTTTCAATCGCTCTCCCCAGCAAATTTCAACCCCCGTCCAGCCCCTTCAGACCTAGAACCCCCGCAAGTCCTCCACCGGCAGCAGCAGCGGCCCGCCGAGGATGCGCTCGATGGTCGTGCCGATCACCGTGATGTCGTTGTCGAAGCTGCCGTGGCCCGCTCGGATGCGCGTGTCGGGCTTCGCGGTGAGGATCTTGTCGTCCTTCACGAGCGTCAGGCGCTCGGGTTCCTTCAGGCCGGCGTCGGCCGCGGCGTCGCGCCAGTTCTTCAGCGTCTCGCCCACGCTGGAGGTGCCGTCCCAGCCGGCGTAGCTCGCGTCGAACACGTGACTCAGGCCCAGAATGGGCGTGCGCAGGTCGACCTCGAGCGCGTTGGACACGAAGTACAGCAGAGACTTGCGGTAGATCGCCCCCACGTTGTCGTCGCGCTCCACGTCGTCGGACAGCACGTGCAGGTACAGCCGCTTCATCAGCTCCACGTGCGGCGTGTAGTGGCGGTTGGCGAACTGCACCGTGCAGGCCGGCGCGTAGAGGTGGATGGAGGCTACGCTGTTCGCGAGCCGGCGCGCCGCCATCGCGGTCAGCAGGTGGCCCAGGATGATGGAGCCGGCCGAGTGGCCCATGAAGTGCAGTTCCAGGTCCGGGCCCCAGGTGTCGGCGAGCTTCTGCAGGGCGGTGATCAGCAGGTCGCCGCCGCGGCCCGAGCCGAAGGTCAGCTCGGCGTTCTCCTTCATCTCGCTCCAGATCGGGCGCGCCAGCGGGCGGCCGATGGTCTTCTCGATCAGCAGGTCGGTGCGCTCAGAGATCATCTCGCCGAGGCCGGCGCCGGCCAGCGTGGGCTGCTTGCGGAAGGCGTCGGAGACGATGTTGCCTATCGACTCCAGCATGCCGGTCTTCCACACCAGGAACAGCGGGTAGCAGTCGTTGCCGATCAGGTAGCGGCCCAGCGCCCGCGCGCGCTTGATGGCGTCGGCCTCGCTGTTGAGGCCGCCGTGCGCATAGATCACGAGCCGCTTCTTCTTGCTGCCCTGGGCCTGGGTGCGGAACCACTGGTCGGGCAGGCCGGCCACCTGGTGCAGCAGGCTGCGGTTGGGCTCGTCCTCGGTCAGGTAGCGGCCGATGCGGCCGTCGTTGCCGAACACCACGCTGTGTCGGTAGGCCTGGTCCTCGCTCCACCAGTTGCGGGTGTCGGCGCCGCCGCCGGCGAGCGAGGCGGTGCCGCCTATGGCACTGCCCACGCGGCCCACCACCACGCCCGGCACGCCGATGGCCACGGCCCACGCGTCCATCGCGTTCGCGAGCCAGTCGCCGTAGCTCAGCATCGCAAAGCCGCCGAGCCCGAACTCGGCGCCCCAGGAGTTCTGCACGATGAAGCCGCGGCTGTTGAAGCCCACCAGCGCGAAGGCATGGCCGTCGCGCTTGGAGGGCCGGCCGTCCCAGGGAATGAGCGGCAGGGCGGCGTGGTCCTCGGGCGGCTTGCGCCGGCTCGGCACGTCGTCCCAGCCGCCGTGCGTGAAGGCCGAGACGTAGACCGCGCCCACCTCCTGAATAGCGGCCTGCAGGTCGGTGATGGAGCCCAGGTCGATGCGCAGGTAGACGCCCAGCGTCGTCTGCGCCGCGCGCTGCGCATAGCCGTAGCGCGGCTTCGCGCCGTCCTGCTCGGAGTCCCAGTCGTCCTCGAGGCACACGCCGTGGTTGAACCAGCCCTTCAGCGCGCCGCGGCAGCTGGAGCCGTCGTAGTCTTCGCCGGCGTATTCGTCGTAGCGGCGCGCGAAGTTGTAGAACATCGCGGCGCTCACGCTCTCCAGCTTGGGCGGGATGCCGGCCTTGCGCCAGCGCAGGTAGTTCACCACGCAGGCCAGGCCGAAGCCGGTGCAGGCACCCTGCTGGCCCTGGTCGAGAATGAGCCCGGCCTGGCTGTAGCGCGGCAGGTAGCGCTTGATGTCGGCTGCGGGCGGAAACTCCTCGAGCAGGCTCACCGGCGGCGGCACGTAGGGGCGGTCGCGCAGGTCGGTCGGGTCCTTGCGCACGGTCAGCGAGCGGCGGCGGCCCGCGGGGGCGGGCGCGGCCCCGGCGGCCATCGGCGCGGCCTTCTTGCTCTTGGGGGGCTGGGCCCGGGCAGCGGCCCTTGCCACGTGCTCGGGCAGCGCGGTCTGCGCCAGCTCGAACACCGAGCTGAAGCGGTCGAGCCCGTGGCTGCCGCCATTGACGAGCCGGCGCGCGGCGGCGAGGTCGTCGCGGGCCAGCGCGGGGCGCATGGCCTTGGCCTGGTGCGCCAGAAAGGCGGCCAGCAGCAGCGCTGCGACCTCGGGCGCGTTGGCCAGGTCGGGCTGGGCCGCGAGGTCCATGCCCAGCAGCTTGCCGTAGGCCGTGTAGTTGGCGCGCCCGGTGAGCTGCACGAAGCCGCGGCCCTTGAAGAGCGCGCCGTCGCCGGCCCCCGTGTTGCCCAGCATCTTGCCGATGCGGGTGCCGGTTTCGTAGGCCGCGAAGGGCGTGCCGCCCGGCGGCGTGTTGAAGCGCGACGGCAGCTCGGCGATCGGCACGAAGCCCTCGCTCTCGGCACGGATGGTGCCGAGTGCGGCGCAGACCATGGGCCGGTCGCGCAGCCCGGTCGCGTCGAGCGCGGCCACCACATAGGGCAGGTAGCGCGCCACGTTGGCCGGCTTGGTGGCCGGGAACAGCAGGCGCACGGACTCGAAACTTGCCGCCACCTGCAGCGCCGGCGTCGCCCGCAAACCCAGCAGGCTCTGGCACAGCGGGCCGATCACGCCATCGGCGATCAGGCCCACGCCGGATTGCCAGCGGCGGATCGCGGCCTCGCAGGCGGCATCGAGCACGTCGCCCTTGGCGAGGCCGGGAAAGTCGGCCGCGTCGCCGCCGAGTTGCCGGGCCAGTTCGGCGCGCAGCCGCGCGACGTCGGCGCCCTGGCTGCCGCGCATCAACAGGTTCTTCATGGTCCCCTCCGTCGTGCCGGTTCGGCACGCGGCGGGCAGTGTGGGCCGCGGTGCGGTGCGGCACCACCCCTAGCGCGGCGCGCGCGACGTGTCAGCGGGGGGTGGTCGGCGCGGCGGCGGAACCGGCGGTCCACTGGCCGTCGATCAGCATCTCGTTCGGCCTGAACTGCGCCTTGTAGGACATCTTCGGGCTCTCGCCGATCCAGTAGCCCAGGTACACGTGCGGCAGCCTGAGCTGGCGCGTCTGCTCGATCTGCCACAGCACGTTGTAGGTGCCGTAGCTGGTGTCGGGCTCGGGTTCGTAGAAGGTGTACACGGCGCTCAGGCCGTCGTTCAGGATGTCGAGGATCGACACCATCTTCAGCGCGCCGAGCTGGCCTTCGGGCGCCGGCTCGCGGAACTCCACGAGGCGAGAGTTGACGCGGCTCTGCAGCAGGAACTGGGTGTACTGGTCGATCGAGTCGTGGTCCATGCCGCCACCGGCATGGCGCCCGGCCTGGTAGCGCAGGTAGAGCTGGTAGTGCTCGGGCACGAAGCACAGCCGCAGCACGCGCGACTGCAGGCCCTGGTGCGCCTTCCAGGCGCGGCGCTGGCTGCGCGTGGGCTGGAAGCCGGCCACCGGCACGCGCAGGGGCACGCAGGCGCGGCAACCGTCGCAATAGGGCCGGTAGGTGAACATGCCGCTGCGCCGGAAGCCGTTGGCCACCAGGCCCGAGTAGGTGTCGGCGTGGATCAGGTGGCTGGGCGTGGCGACCTGCGAGCGTGCCGACCGGCCCGCGAGGTAGCTGCAGGGGTAGGGCGCCGTCGCATAGAACTGCAGCGACGCGAGCGGAAGTTCTTTCGGATGGGTCACGGTGCGGCCGGGCGGGGCGAAGTCTCGGTCACGCTGGACGATGCAGGAACCGGGCCGGTCTCGAGCCCGAGTTGTGTCCAGTGCGATTCATCATAGGTCCAATCTTCCGGCGGCTGCTGAGCGACCGTGCGCGCCAGGTGCCCCTCGAACGTGGGGCGATCGATCTCGCGTGCGCCCAGCGAGCCGAGGTGCGCGGTGCGCTGCTGGCAATCGATCAGCGCGATGCCGTGCGCGCGGCAGAACGCCACCAGCGCGGCCAGCGCGATCTTCGACGCATCGGTGGCGTGCGAGAACATCGACTCGCCGAAGAACATGCGCCCCAGGTTCACGCCGTACAGGCCGCCGACCAGCCGGCCGTCGACCCAGGTCTCGAAGGAGTGCACGGCGCCGAGCCGGTGCCACTCGCCGTAGGCCGCCTGCAGCTCGGGCTGGATCCAGGTGCCGTCCTGGCCGTCGCGCGGGGTCGTCGCGCAGGCGTGGATCACGGCGGGGAAGTCGTGGTCGATGCGCACCTGGCACTGGGGGGCGGCGATGAAGCGGCGCAACGTCTTGCGCAGCGAGTGCGACAGCTTGAACTCGGCCACCGGCAGCACCATGCGCGGATCGGGGCTCCACCACAGCACCGGCTGGCCTTGGCTGTACCAGGGGAAGATGCCACGCGCGTAGGCCTCGGCCAGCCGCCGCGGCGACAGGTCTTCGCCGGCCGCCACCAGGCCGGGCGCCTCGCTGCCGGCCGGCAGCGCGTGGCGCGTGTCCGGCAAGGGGTCATCGGGACTGGCGAGCCAGGTCAGCATGGGTCCATTGTCGGTATCCGTGCGGCGACCGCGTGCCGGGCCCGACGAAGCCCCGCATGGCCGGTTTGTAAGATGCGACCAATTATCATTTGCATGTCGCCTGACACCGGAGCGTTCCCTGATCCTCAATGACCTGAAACCCGGCCAGCACGCCACGGTGTCGGCCCTGCGGCTGGCCGGCGCGGCGGTCGACGCGGCCGTGCTGCAGCGCCTGGGCGAACTCGGTTTCCTCCCCGGCGAGCCGGTGCGGCTGTTGCGGCGCGGGCCCGGAGGCCGCGAGCCGCTGGCGGTGCAGATCGGCGACACGCTGTTCGCGCTGCGTCTGGCCGAGGCCGCCTGCATCGAGGTGACGCCGATCGGGGAGGTGCGGTCGTGAGCGGGGCGGCGACGGCCGAGGCCCGGCTGCTGCAGGTGGCGCTGGTCGGCAACCCGAACTGCGGCAAGACGGCGCTGTTCAACCTGCTGACCGGGGCGCGCCAGAAGGTCGCCAACTACGCCGGCGTCACGGTCGAACGCAAGGTCGGCCTCGTGCCGCTGGCCGACGGCCGCAGCGTGGCGGTGTTCGACCTGCCCGGCACCTACAGCCTCACGCCGCTGACGCCCGACGAGGAGGTGACGCGCGACGTGGTGTTCGGCCGGCGCGCCGGCGAGTCGGCGCCGGACGCCATCGTCGCCGTGGTCGACGCGACCAACCTGCGCATGAACCTGCGGCTGGTGCTGGAACTGAAGGCGCTGGGCCGGCCGATGATCGTGTCGCTGAACATGGCCGACGTGGCGCGTTCGCGCGGCCTGCAGATCGACGTGGTGCGGCTGGCTGCCGAACTGGGCCTGCCGGTGGTCGAGACGGTGGCGGTGCGGCACAACGGGCATGCGGCGCTGCTGGCCGAGATCGAACGGCAGGCGCTGCAGTTCGGCACGGCCGCATCTCCGGCGGAGCTGCGGCCGACCGTGGCCACGGCGGCGCCGGGGACCGCCGAGCTGCAGCGCGAGGTGCGCCGCATCCTGGCGGTGGCGGCGCCCGGGGCCTTGCATTTCGAGCGCTTCGACCACCGCATCGACGCCGTGGTGATGCACCCGGTGTGGGGCCTGGTGCTGTTGGCCACGCTGCTGTTCCTGATCTTCCAGGCGGTGTTCTCGTGGGCCAACCTGCCCATGGATGCCATCAAGGACGGCATGGCCTGGCTCGCCGAGCAGACCACCGCCCGCATGGCCCAGGGGCCGCTGCGCAGCCTGCTGGTCGACGGCGTGATCGCCGGCGTGGGCGGCGTGCTGGTGTTCCTGCCGCAGATCCTGATCCTGTTCTTCTTCATCCTGCTGCTCGAGGATTCGGGCTACCTGCCGCGCGCCGCCTTCCTGCTGGACACGGTGATGGGCAAGGTGGGACTGTCGGGCCGCGCCTTCATCCCGCTGCTGTCGAGCTTCGCGTGCGCCATTCCCGGCATCATGGCCACGCGCACCATCGCGAACTGGCGCGACCGGCTCGCGACCATCATGGTCGCGCCCTTGATGACGTGTTCGGCGCGCCTGCCGGTCTACGCGCTGCTGATCGGCGCCTTCATCCCGGCGCGTGACATCGGGCCGTTCAACGGCCAGGGGCTCACGCTGTTCGCGCTCTACGCCGCGGGGGTGCTGTCGTCGATGGCCGTGGCCTGGCTGCTCAAGCGCTTCTGGATGAAGAGCAGCTACCAGCCGCTGATGCTGGAGCTGCCGCCGTACCGCCTGCCCAGCCTGCGCAACCTGGGCTACGGCCTGTGGGAGCGGGCGCGCATCTTCGTGCGCCGGGTCGGCGGCATCATCTTCGCGCTGACCGTGCTGCTGTGGTTCCTGTCGAGCTACCCGGCGCCGCCCGACGGCGCCACCGGGCCGGCGATCCAGTACAGCGCGGCGGGCTGGCTCGGGCAGGCGCTGGAGAAGGTGTTCGCGCCGATCGGCTTCAACTGGCAGATCTCGATCGCGTTGGTGCCGGGCCTCGCCGCGCGCGAGGTGGTGGTCGGCGCGCTGGGCACGGTCTACGCGCTGTCGGGCAGCGAGGACGCGGTGGCCGACACGCTGATGCCGGTGATCGCCAGCCAGTGGTCGGTGGCGACGGCCTATGCGCTGCTGGCGTGGTTCGTGTTCGCGCCGCAGTGCCTGTCGACCCTGGCCGTGGTGCGGCGCGAGACCAATTCCTGGCGCTACCCCGTGCTGATGGCCGGCTACCTGTTCGCGCTGGCGTACGTGGCGGCCTTCGTGACCTACCGCGTGGCGCTCGCGCTGGCGGCCTGAAGAGCGAACGAACGATGCAGCAGCTTGTCGTCGGCCTGCTGGTGGCGCTGTGTTCGGTCTACGCGCTGTGGTCGCTGATGCCGGCGGCCTTGCGTCGTCCGCTGGCCGGGTGGCTGTTGCGCGTGCCGGGGATCGGGCAGGGCGGCCCGCTGGCCGGGGTGCTGCGTCGTGCGGCGGCCGGGCCCAACGCGTGCGGCTGCGATGGCTGCGATGCCAAGCCCGCGGCCCCGGCGCGCGCCGATGCGGCGGTGCCGATCCGCATCCACCGGACGACCGGCAAGCACTGACGCTCGACGGCCTGTGCGGCGCGAGCCTCAGCCCTCGATGCGCCGCCTCAGCCGGCGCATGCCCAGCCAGGCGGTGAGTGCGATCACCGGCACGGCCAGCGCAATGACCAGTTCCACCGGCACCGGCAGGTGGACCGCGTGCGCGCCCTTGGCCAGGTAGCCGACCAGCCCGACGCCGTAGTAGGTGATGGCCGCCACCGACAGCCCTTCGACCGCCGCCTGCAGGCGCAACTGCAGGTGCTGGCGCGCGTTCATCGTGGACAGCAGTTCGCGGGCGTGTTCCTGCTGCAGCGTCTCGACCCGTGTGCGCAGCAGTTCGCTGGCGCGCGAGACGCGCTCCGACAGCGCGCCCAGGCGCCGCGAGGCCCAGGCGGTGGTGGTGACTGCGGGCTTCAAGCGGCGGTCGACGAACTCGCGCACCGTCTGCAGCCCCTCGAGGCGGGTCTCGCGCAGCTCGTCGATGCGCTGCTCGACCAGGTCGAAGTAGGCCGACGACGCCGAGAAACGGCTGTGGTGCCGCGCATAAGTGGATTCGACCTCGCGCGCCAGCCGTGTGAGCGAGTCCAGCAGCCGCGCTTCGTCGGCCGTCTCGCTGCCGGCGCTGGTGTCGGCCAGGCCGGCGAGCTGGCGTTCGAGCTCGTCGAGGCGGCGCGTGGTGTCGCGCGCGACCGGCAGGCCGAGCAGCGCCATCATGCGGTAGGTGTCGATCTCGAGCAGGCGCTGCACGTTGCGCCCCAGGCGCCGCGGCGTGATCGACGGGTTGCCGACGCCGACCAGCCAGCGGCCGTAGCCGTCGGGGTGCAGCCGGAAATCGCTGTAGATGTGCAGGTCGCCATCGGCGACGTCGGCCCCGACCAGCGAGTCGGCATCCAGCCAGGCGTCGACCAGGCCGCGCAGGTTCTGCTCGCGGGAATTCAGGACCAGCAGATTGGTGGCGACCAGCAGTTCACCCGGCACGCTCGCCAGCCAGCCGTCCGGCAGCGATCGATAGGCCGGTGCGGCGTCGAGCGCCTCGTCGGCGCGCAGCGGGCGCCAGATCGTGTAGCTGACGAACTCGGTGTGGCGCTCCCAGCGCAGCCGCGCGCCGGGCAGGTCGATGCTGAGGTGGCTGGCCTCGGGCGCCGGCAGCGGCAGGTGCAGGTCGCGCAGCAGCGTCTCGAGATGGGCGCGGTCTGCCACCTGCACCTCGGGGCTGGAGACGAAGGCCAGGTGCGATACCGCCAGCGGCGGTTGCATCCGTTCATAGGGCCGCGCGTGGACTTCGTTGTGGAGCGCGGTGCGCAGCGGGTGGGGGTGACGGGTCGGCATGGGTCGGGAGTATCCCGCGACTGCCCCCAGTCCAGCAGCGGTGTACTGCGTCCCGTAGCATGTCGGACCGACCTCGACGAACTCCGATCCCCGAACATGCTGCGTCGCCGCGAGCTCCTCCTCTCTGCCCTGGTGGCCGCCGTGCCGTCGGTGCGTGCTGCCGATCTGCCGTCGTTCCCGCGGGCCGCGTTCGACGCGAAGACCGTGCCCCAGTTGTTGAAGGCGCTCGGCCTGCCGGCGCCGGTGGCCAGCAAGGACGTGCTGCTGCAGGCCCCCGACCTGTTCGAGGACGGCACGGTCGTGCCGGTGACGCTGGGCTGCGCCCTGCCGGGCGTGCAGCGCCTGCTGCTCGGCGTCGAGCGCAATCCAACGCTGCTCTCGGCTCTGTTCGAGCCCGGCGAGCGGCTGGAGCCGAACATCGCCATCCGCCTGAAGATGCAGGAGACCTCGAACGTGATCGCGCTCGCGGTCATGAAGGACGGCCGCGTGCTGATGGCGAGCAAGGAGGTCAAGATCACCCTCGGCGGCTGCGGCGGGGCGGCCGAGCCGGAGCCGGAACAGCCTGCGCAGCCGACGCTGATCCGCGTTCAGCCCGCGGGGGCCATTGCGACCGTGCGCTCGCTGATGAAGCACGAAATGGAGAGCGGCCAGCGCAAGGACGGCAGCGGTCGCACGATCCCGGCCTGGCACATCCAGGAGGTGGTGGCGCGCGTCAACGGCCAGCCGGTGCTGACCGCGGCGTGGGGCACGGCGGTGTCGAAGAACCCCTTCCTGCAGTTCGGCGTGCGCGGCGTGAAGTCGGGCGACAAGGTCGCGCTGGCCTGGGCCGACAACCACGGCGTCAGGCGCAGCGACGAAGTCACCGTCGCCTGACGGCCGCGCCGGCCGATGCCGGTCAGCCGAGCGCGTCGGCCCAGATGTTCTTGGCCCAGCCGAGCGCGTACTGCGCCTCGAGCGCATTGCGCTCGCCCGACAGGCCGCCGGAGCCGGCCACCGTCTTGAAGGTCTTCTCGGCCTCCACGTACTCGTGCACGCTGGCGACGTGCACCACCAGCTCCGGCGCCACGAAGCTGTAGCAGGTGTTGGTCAGCAGAGGCTTCGGGTTCGGCGCCAGGCCGGAGAGTTCGGACACGATGGCCGCGGCCGCCACCTTGGCATGCGAGTTGGCCATGTGGCCGGACTTGGGCATGCCGGTGGCGAGCTGGATCGCGTCGCCGATCACGTGGATGTCCTTCGCGGCGGTCGACTGGAAGGTGAGGTAGTCGACGCCGACCCAGCGCTTGTTGGAGTTGGCCAGGCCGGTCTGCACGGCGATCTGCCCGGCGCGCTGCTGCGGCAGCACGTTCAGCACGTCGGCCTTGAAGCTCTCCTGCACCTCGAACTTCAGCGTGTTGCCCTCGATGCCGACCACCTTGTGCTGCGGGCGGTATTCGATCAGGCCGGGATAGAGCTCGCTCCAGGCCTTCTTGAACAGCGCGCCCTTCGAGGTCACGTCGGGGTTCGCATCGAACAGCACGACCTTGGATTTCGGCTTGGCCTTCTTGAAGTAGGACGCCACCAGCGCCACCCGCTCGTAGGGCCCGGGCGGGCAGCGATAGGGTGCCTCGGGCACCGTCAGCGCGTAGACGCCGCCGTCGGGCAGCGCCTCGAGCTGCTTGCGCAGCGCCACCGTCTCGGGCCCGGCCTTCCAGGCCTGCAGCACGCGACCCTCGGCGTGGGCCTCGCTCAAGCCAGGAACGGTGTCGAGTTGCAGCTCGACCCCCGGTGACAGCACGAGCTTGTCGTAGCGGATGCTGCCGCCGCGCGCCAGCGTCACGGTCTTCTTGGCCGGGTCGACCGCGGAGACGTAGTCCTTCACGACGGTGATGCCGTGCTGCTTGCGCAGCCCGTCATACGACGTGGCCAGCGACGACAGGTCACGCGCGCCTTCGAGCACCAGGTTGCTCAGCGGGCAGGAGATGAAGCTGTCGTTCGGCTCGATCAGCACCACGTCGATCTTGTGGTCCGACAGCAGCCGCACGTACTTGGCCGCGGTGGCGCCGCCGTAGCCACCGCCCACCACCACGACCTTGGCCGATTCCGGCACGCGCGATGTCGCGCAGCCCCCCAGCAGCGCCAGCAGGCCGGTCGCGCCGGCACCCTGGATCAATGCACGTCTTTGCATGGCGGTCTCCCTTCTATTTCTGTGAGGCGAAGTAGCCAGCGATGGCGTCGAGCTGCGCCGGGGTGTAGCCCTTGGTGAGCTGGTGCATGATCGTCGCGGGCCGTTTGCCTTCGCGGAAGGCGGTGAGCTGTTCGACGAGGTAGGCCTTGTCGAGCCCGGCCAGCTTGGCGAGCCCGGCGTCGGTGGACGACGAGCGGCCGTCGGTGCCGTGGCAGTTGGCGCAGGTGGCGGCCCAGCTGCGCACCTGCAGGGCGGCGGCCTCCTGGGCCAGTGCGCCGCCGGCGGCCAGGCTTCCAGCCAGCGCGGCCGCGGCCAGCGTCGATCTCGCGAGCAGTCTCTTCATGTCGGTCTCCTTGTTCCCGGCTCTTGAGCCGGAGCGCATGGTGCCAGCACGCCGGCCCTTTGCATATTTGCGGTGCAACTATCGATCTGTGCCCGCCGACAGCAAGGGCGTGTCGTGCGCCACCAGATAGGCTTCGGCCTCCTCGAGGATGAAGTAGCGGAAGGCCTCGGCCGACGGCGACAGCAGCTTGGACAGCAGATGCACCACGTTCCAGCTGCGCATCACCGGCGTCCCCTCGACGTCGACCAGGTGCAGCAGGCCGGAGCGGAGCTCGAGCCCGACCGTGTGCAGCGACAGGAAGGACAGGCCCATGCCGGCCATCACCGCCTGCTTGATCGTCTCGTTGCTCGACATCTCCATGCTGATGCGTGGCTCGAAGCGCTGATCGCGGAAGAAGGACTCCATCGCATTGCGCGTGCCCGAGCCCGGCTCGCGCACGATGAAGGGGTAGGGCGCCAGCGCTTCCAGCGGCGGGTGGCCGATGCGCAGCAGCGGATGGTCGGGCGGCGCGATGAACACCAGCGGGTGCGCAGCGAACGGCTCGGCGCGCGTGGCCAGTTCCTTCGGCGGCCGGCCCATCACGGCCAGGTCGCACTCGTTGACATGCAGCAGTTCGAGCAGCTGCTCGCGGTTCTGCGAGACCTGCAGGCGCACGTCGATGCCCGGGTGCTCCTCGCGAAAGCGCGCCAGCAGCCGCGGCACGAAGTACTTGGCGGTGCTCACCATGCCGATCGTCAGCAGGCCGGTTTCCAGCCGCTGGAAGCGCGCCATCGCGTCGTCGGCATCCTTCAGCGTGGCCAGCAGGCGCTTGGCGTAGACCAGGTAGTACTCGCCCGCGGTGCTGAGCGACACGCCCCGGCCGCTGCGCTCGAACAGCGGCATGCCGACCTGCGATTCGAGTTCCTTGACCTGCATCGTCACGGCCGGTGGCGTGAGATGCAGGGCCTCCGCCGCCCTCGCGAAGCTGAGATGCCGAGCCACCTCAGTGAAAACCCGAAGCTGACGGAAGGTGACGTTCTTCATTAAGACAAATGTGAACCCGAGGCCAAGAAGATATGAATTCCTCTTAGTCCAATACGAACTTATCTTGGGCCTCAGGCCGCGTCAATCGAAGCGGACCAGCAAGGAGGCCGTCTTGAACAAGCCGATGGAAGACGCAGTGATCACCGATGCGAAGCAGCGCTACAGCGCGGGCGTCCTGAAATACCGGCAGATGGGCTACTGGATGCCCGACTACGTGCCCAAGGACACCGACACGATCTGCCTGTTCCGCATCACGCCGCAGGAGGGTGTGGACCCGGTCGAGGCTGCTGCGGCCGTGGCCGGCGAGTCGAGCACCGCGACCTGGACCGTGGTGTGGACCGACCGCCTGACCGCCTGCGACAGCTACCGCGCCAAGGCCTACAAGGTCGAGCCGGTGCCGGGCATCCCGGGGCAGTTCTTCGCCTGGGTCGCCTACGACATCATCCTGTTCGAGGAAGGTTCGATCGCCAACATGACGGCGAGCCTGATCGGCAACGTGTTCTCGTTCAAGCCGCTGAAGGCCGCGCGGCTGGAGGACATCCGCGTGCCGGTGGCCTACGTGAAGACCTTCAAGGGCCCGCCGACCGGGCTGGTGGTCGAGCGCGAGCGGCTCGACAAGTTCGGCCGCCCGCTGCTGGGCGCCACCACCAAGCCCAAGCTCGGCCTGTCGGGACGCAACTACGGTCGCGTGGTCTACGAGGGCCTCAAGGGCGGCCTCGACTTCATGAAGGACGACGAGAACATCAACTCGCAGCCCTTCATGCACTGGCGCGACCGCTATCTCTACGTGATGGACGCCGTGAACAAGGCAAGCGCGGCGACCGGCGAGGTCAAGGGCAGCTACCTGAACGTGACCGCCGCGACCATGGAGGACATGTACGAGCGTGCCGACTTCGCGAAGGAGCTGGGCTCGGTGATCGTGATGGTCGACCTGGTGATCGGCTGGACGGCGATCCAGAGCATGGCCAACTGGGCGCGCCGCAACGACATGATCCTGCACATGCACCGCGCCGGCCACGGCACCTACACGCGGCAGAAGAACCACGGCGTGAGCTTCCGCGTGATCGCCAAGTGGCTGCGGCTGGCCGGCGTCGACCACATGCACACCGGCACCGCGGTGGGCAAGCTCGAGGGCGACCCGATGACGGTGCAGGGCTACTACAACGTCTGCCGCGACAGCTACACCAAGCAGGACCTGCCGCGCGGCCTGTTCTTCGACCAGGACTGGGCCGACCTGAAGAAGGTGATGCCGGTGGCCAGCGGTGGCATCCACGCCGGCCAGATGCACCAGCTGATCGACCTGTTCGGGGACGACGTGGTGCTGCAGTTCGGCGGCGGCACGATCGGCCACCCGCAGGGCATCCAGGCCGGGGCGGTGGCCAACCGCGTGGCGCTGGAGTGCATGGTGAAGGCGCGCAACGAAGGCCGCGACATCAAGAACGAGGGCCCGGAGATCCTGCGCAAGGCCGCGCAGTTCTGCTCACCGCTGAAGCAGGCGCTCGACACTTGGGGCGAGATCAGCTTCAACTACACCTCGACCGACACCAGCGACTACGCCGTCACGCCGGGCGTGGCCTGACAGGGAGCAATCGACCATGATGACCAACCCCACCGGCCGCCTGACGCAGGGCCAGTTCAGCTTCCTGCCCGACCTGAGCGATGCCGAGATCACGCTGCAGATCGAGTACGGCCTCGGCAAGGGCTATGCGTGGAGCGTCGAATACACCGACGACCCGCACCCGCGCAACACCTACTGGGAGATGTACGGCAACCCGATGTTCGACCTGCGCGACGCGGCCGGCGTGCTGATGGAACTCAACCACTGCCGCCAGACCTTCCCCAACCATTACATCCGCCTGATGGCCTTCGACTCGACGCGCGGTTTCGAGTCGATCGCGATGAGCTTCATCGTCAACCGGCCTTCGAAGGAGCCGGGTTTCATGCTCGATCGTCAGGAAGGCAATGGCCGCACGATGCGCTACCAGGTGCGCGGCTACGCCGCCGAGCAGCCCGAAGGCGAACGCTACGGCGAGCGCTGAAGCGCGCCGACGCCTCCGCCCACACGCCGCGAGTCCGCCATGAGCCAGCCGCTGTACGCCATTCCCGGTGCCACCGAGGCCACGCCGCTCGCCCCGGCCGCCGCGGCGTCGGCGTCCGGCGCGACGACGGTGGCCGAGGTGCTGGCCGACAGCCAGGTCGAGGCGGTGCTCGACGAACTGGACCGCGACCTCGTCGGCCTGGCGCCGGTGAAGCAGCGCATCCGCGACATCGCCGCGCTGCTGGTGATCGACAAGCTCAGGCTCAACCTGGGCTTGGCGGCCCAGTCGCCGTCGCTGCACATGAGCTTCACCGGCAACCCCGGTACCGGCAAGACGACGGTGGCGATGCGCATGGCCGAGATCCTGCACCGCCTGGGCTATGTGCGCAAAGGCCACCAAGGAAGTGCTGAAGAAGGCGATGGGCGGCGTGCTGTTCATCGACGAGGCCTACTACCTCTACCGCCCCGAGAACGAGCGCGACTACGGCCAGGAAGCGATCGAGATCCTGCTGCAGGTGATGGAGAACCAGCGCGACGACCTGGTGGTGATCCTGGCCGGCTACAAGGACCGCATGGACACCTTCTTCAAGTCCAATCCCGGCATGAGCTCGCGCGTCGCGCACCACCTCGACTTTCCGGACTACGACCAGGCCGAACTGCTGAGCATCGCCGACCTGATGCTGCAGCAGCAGAACTACCGCTTCGACACCGCAGCGGGCGCCGACGCCCGCGCCGCCTTCGGCGACTACCTGAACCTGCGGCTCGCGCAGCCGCACTTCGCCAACGCGCGCAGCGTGCGCAATGCGCTGGACCGCGCCCGCCTGCGGCAGGCCAGCCGTCTGTTCGCGGACCGCCACCGGGCGCTGAGCCGCGAAGACCTGACGACGCTGTGCGCCGACGACATCCACGGCAGCCGGCTGTTCCAGCGCGGCTGACCCTCCAGAACACGAAACTGCACAGGAGACCTCCCATGAACCCCATCGAACTCGAGCAATGGCTCTCGGCGCACCCGCCAGCGCTGGCCGCCGTGATCCGGCACGTGGCGTCGGCCTGCGCACGGATCAGCCGGGCCGCGTCCCGCGCAGCGCTCGCGGGGCTGCACGGCGGCGCCGGGTCGCCCGACTCGCAGAGCACGACGCCGCAGCGGCTCGACGGGGTGGCCGATGCCTGCGTGTCGCAGGCGCTGTCGACCTGCGCGCACGTGGCCGGCTGGGTCAGCGAGGAACACGCCGACGTGACGGTCTCGCCCGAGCACGGCAGCGGCGGCGCCTACCTGGTCGTGTTCGCCCCGCTCGACGGCGCGTCGAACGTCGAGGCCAATGTCGCGATCGGCAGCATCTTCTCGGTGCTGCCCCACCTGTTCCGCGGCACGCCGGCCAGCGCGGCCGCCTTCATGCAGCCCGGTCGCCGCCAGGTCGCGGCCGGCTACGCGATCTACGGCCCGTCGACGGTGCTGGTGCTGAGCCTGGGCAAGGGCGTGCACATGTTCACCCTGGATCCCGACGACCACTGCGAAGCCGGTCGCTGGGTGCTGACGCGGGCCGACGTCGAGGTGCCGGTGTCGACCACCGAGTTCGCGATCAACGCGTCGAACCAGCGTTTCTGGGAAAAGCCGGTGCAGCGCTACATCGCCGAGTGCCTGGCGGGCCAGAGCGGGCCGCGCGGGCGCGACTTCAACATGCGCTGGGTGGCCAGCCTGGTGGCCGAGGCGCACCGCATCTTCACGCGCGGCGGCGTCTTCCTGTACCCGCGCGACAACAAGGAACCCTTCAAGCCCGGTCGCCTGCGGCTGCTGTTCGAGGCCGCGCCGATGGCGTGGCTGATGGAGCAGGCCGGTGCCTCGGCGTCCAGCGGTACCGGACCGTTGCTCGAACTGGTGCCCGATGCCCTGCATCACAAGGTGCCGGTGATCCTGGGCTCGCGCGACGAGGTCGAGCGCATCGTGTCGTACCACGAGGACCCGAGCGCCAACGTGTCGTGGCAGTTGTTCAAGACGCGCTCGCTGTTCATCCAGCCGCAGGCCTAGGGCCTGTCAACGCTACCGGAGGGCTCGCGTGACCCAGGAAACGGACGCCATCAAGGCACCCAGCACAGCCGGGGTCGGCCCCCGGCGAGCATGGGCAACGCGGAGGGCGCCCGTTTCCTGGGATCACCCTTCGGGCCCGTGTCGCGCAGGCCGCAGGGCGACGTTGCTCAGTCGTTGCGTGCAACAGCACGCGGCCTCCCTCGCGCCTATCCCTGCGGCCTGCGCGGCGCGGGCGCGAGCCCTCCGGTAGCGTTAACAGGCCCTGGCCATGAGTCGAAAGCATCCCGTCATCGCGGTCACCGGCTCCAGCGGTGCCGGCACGACCACCGTCAAGCGCGTGTTCGAGAACATCTTCCGGCGCGAGGGCATCCGCCCGGCCGTCATCGAGGGCGACGCCTTCCATCGCTTCTCGCGGCAGGAGATGAAGGAGCGCATCGCTCAGGGCGACCTCGAGGGCCGTGCCGTCAGCCACTTCGGGCCCGACACCAACGAATGGGCGCTGCTGGAACAGCAGTTCCGCGCCTACGGGCAGGGCGGGCGCTGCAAGTCGCGCTACTACCTGCACAGCCACGACGAGGCCGAGCCCTACAAGCAGGAGCCCGGCACCTTCACGCCCTGGGTGGAGACGCCGGCCGACACCGACCTGTTGTTCTACGAAGGCCTGCACGGCTGCGTGAAGACCGAGACCATCGACATGGTGCGGCACGCCGACCTGAAGATCGGCGTGGTGCCGATCATCAACCTGGAGTGGATCCAGAAGATCCACCGCGACACCAAGGACCGCGGCTACTCCAAGGAGGCGGTGTCCGACGTGATCCTGCGCCGCATGCACGACTACGTGCACTACATCGTGCCGCAGTTCGGCGAGACCGACATCAACTTCCAACGCGTGCCGGTGGTCGACACCTCCAATCCGTTCATCGCGCGCGACATCCCCACGGCCGGCGAAAGCCTCACGGTGATCCGCTTCAAGAACCCGCGCGGCATCGACTTTCCCTACCTGCTGTCGATGATCGACAACTCCTTCATGAGCCGCGCGAACACCATCGTCGTGCCGGGCGGCAAGATGGACCTGGCGATGCAGTTGATCCTGACACCGATGATCCTGCGGCTGATGGAGATCCGCCGCGCCCAGTTGCAGTGACCCCGCTGTGCTGGCCTCTCAGCAAAGGAAGAACATGACGATCCGACTCGTGAGCTTCGACCTCGACGGCACCCTGGTCGACACCGCCGCCGAGATCGCCGAAGCCGTGCACCGTGCCTTCGACGATGTCGGCATCGAGCGCCGGCCGCAGGCCGAGATCACCAACCTGATCGGCCGCGGCACGCGCGAGCTGATGCTCAAGCTGCTGGCGCGCGTGATGCTGGAGAAGCCGGCGCTGTCGGAGCGGGTGCAGCCCGAAGCGGTGCTCGAGCGCTTCGAGCACCACTATGCCGAGACGGCGGGCTGCTTCGGCAAGCCGTATCCGGGCTGCGTCGAGACGCTCGAGCGCCTGCGCGACCAGGGCGTGCGGCTGGTGTGCGTGACCAACAAGGAGCAGCGCCATGCCGAGCGCGTGCTGGCGGTGACGCGGCTCGACGGCTACTTCAGCATGCTGATCGGCGGCGACACGCTGCCGGTCAAGAAGCCGCACAACGGCGTGCTGACCCACGTGTTGCGGCATCATGGCGTCAGTGCCGACCATGCGGCCCATGTGGGCGACTCGTCGATCGACATCGAGAGCGCGCGCAACGCCGGCGTGCGGGCCTGGGCGGTGCCGTACGGCTACAACGCCGGAGTGCCGATCGAGGACTCCAACCCGGACCGGCTGTTCCCCAATCTGTCGGCGATCGCCGACGAGGTCGACGCGGTCCTGGGGCCGTTGCCGGCATGATGTGAAGCAACGATTCACGAACGGGAGATGCTGATGCTGGCCGCCTTGCTGTGGGATGTGGATGGCACCGTGGCCGAGACCGAACGCGACGGTCATCTCGTCGCGTTCAATGAGGCTTTCCAGGCGCTCGGCCTGCCGTGGCGCTGGAGCATCGAGCGCTACGCCGAGCTGCTGCGCGTGACCGGGGGGCGCGAGCGCCTGCTGCACGACATGGCCACGCAGGCCGACGCTCCGGCCAGCGCAGCCGAGCGCGAACGTCTGGCCGCGGCCCTGCACGCCGAGAAGAACCGCCGTTACGGCCAGCTCGTGGAGCGCGGCGCGATCGCGTTGCGCCCCGGCGTGCTGCGGCTGATGAACGAGGCCACGGCGAGCGGGGTGCAGCTGGCCATTGCCACCACCACGTCGCGCGTGAACCTGGAGGCCTTGCTGGGCGCGCAGCTCGGCGCGAGCTGGCCCACCCGCTTCGCCGCCATCGTGTGCGGCGAGGATGCGCCGGTGAAGAAGCCCGACCCACAGGTCTACCTGCGCTGCCTGGATGCGCTGCAACTCGACGCCGACGAGACGCTCGCGATCGAGGATTCACCGAACGGCCTGGCCGCCGCCCGGGCTGCCGGCATCGCGACGCTGGTGACGCGCAGCCTCAACTTCGCGAGCCATGCCTTCGAGGGCGCGCTCGCGGTCTGCGACGATCTGGATCACCCGGCGGCGCCTTCTCCGCACCTGCAGGGCGCGCGCGCTGCGCGCATCGATCTGGCGCTGCTGCGCCACTGGCATGCCGCGTGGTGGCAGGAGCCGCTGCGGGCCTAGCGACTACTGCGCAAACTCAGCCGTCGCGGTCGATCACCCAGGCCTGGTAGCGCAGCGCCGCCACGGCGCCGGCCACGATGCCGGCCACCGCGATGAACGAGCCGGCCGACAGCAGTGACAGCCCGCTGAGCCCCTGGCCGATCGAGCAACCCAGCGCCGTCACGCCGCCTGCGCCCATCAGCACCGCACCGACCAGATGCTGGGCGGTGTCGCGCACGTCGCGAAAGCCCTCCCAGCGGAACTCCCGGCGCAGCAGCGCGCTGGCGGCGGCGCCGAGCAGGGTGCCCAGCACGGTGGTGATGCCGAAGCTCAGCACCGTGCCGCGGTCGGACCACAGCGTCAGCAGGTCCAGTGTGTAGGCGGTGGGTGCGACGAAGCTCAGCGCTTCCGGGCGGCGTGAGTTCGTGGCGAGCCAGGCCGGCTCCAGGGTTTCCGGGTGCTCGCTCAGGTGGCCGAGCGAGCCCGTGACGAACCATGCCATGACGATCAGTGCGCCGATGGCCAGACCGCCGAGCAGCGGTCCCGGTTGCAGGAAGTCGCGGCTCCGCCGCAGCCAGAGCAGCAGCGGCACGGCCAGCAGCAGGCACAGCGCTGCTCGCAGCCAAGGCAGCGGCAGGCCGACATGGCGCGACAGCCAGGAGGGCAGATCCTGCGGTCCGGCCAACAGCGGCCCGACCGGGTCCAGCCATTCGACACGCGGCAGCGCGAAAGCGCCGCGCAGCGTCATCTGCGCCGCGAAGCCCACGACCAGCAGAACCACCAGTGCCTTCAGGCTGCCCCCGCCGGCGCGCACGAGGGCCCGCGATGCGCAGCCCGACGCCAGCACCATGCCGAAGCCGAAGGCCAGTCCGCCGAGGCCCTGCGCCAGCCAGCTCAGGCGCCGGCCGGTGTAGATGGACGCGCTCAGGTCCACGCCGCCCAGCCCGATCAGCGCCTGCGTGCCGACCAGCGCCACGAGCGCGGCCCAGACCCAGGTGCGCAGCCGGGTCGCGTCGCCGAAATTCACCACGTCGGCGATCGCGCCCATGGTGCAGAAGCGCGTGGCCTGGGCGAGAGCGCCGAAGGCGACGCCGAGTGCCAGGCCGCACAGCAGGACGGTCTGGATCAGTTGGCTGGGGTTCGTGTCCACGGGGGCGGCAAGGCAAGTCGGCTCACCGGGATTCTGACGCGCCCAAGGGGGCGCCGCGCCGCCGCCAAGCCAGGGGAGGCAGCGGCGGTTCGCGTCATGTGCGGGTCATATGCGGCCCATCAGCAACAGCACGATCACGATCACCAACACCAGGCCCACGCCGCCGCTGGGACCATAGCCCCAGTTCTTGCTGTGAGACCAGTTCGGGATCGCGCCGATCAGGATGAGGATCAGGACGATCAGCAGGATGGTTCCGAGGGTCATGGTGTTCTCCGGGAGTGTCGAGTGACCTCACGGTAGGCGGCCCGCGGGGGAGGCGATGTCGGAGCGTGGCTCGCGGCGAGGTCGGTCAGCGCCCCGCCGGCGCGGCTGCGGTAGGCGAACGCCTACGTTCCGCAGCCGCCGGTACGCGATCAGCTCGCGTACTTGACGCTGCAGCCGTAGGGCGTTGCCGTGCCGGTGCTCACGGCCTTGCCGGCCAGCGATTCGGTCAGGGCCGCCTTGACGAAATTCCTGGCGCCCCTCACGTCGGCCGGGTCGGCGGAGCGCTTGTCGTCGATGCCGCCGGCATAGATCAGCTTGCCGCCCGGATCGATGACGTACATGTGCGGCGTGGTCTTCGCGCCGTAGGCCTTGCCGACGCTGCCCGCATCGTCCATCAGCAGCGCCGTGGGAGCCGCGCCCCAGCTCTGGTACTTGGCCTGCAGCGCCGCGGGTTCGAGGTAGTCGGTGGCGCCGCGGGCGGTGGAACTGATGCTCAGCCAGGCCACGTTGCGACCGACGAATTCCTTCTGGAGGCTCTGCATGTTCTGCGAGCTGTAGTGCTTCTGCACGAAGGGGCAGCCGGGATTGGTCCACTCGAGCACCACGTGCCGGCCCTTGAAGTCGGCGAGCTTCACGGTCTTGCCGTGGGTGTCCTTCAGCTCGAAGGCCGGGGCCACCTCGCCGACGGCCACGGCCAGCGCGGCACCGGGCAGCGCCACCATGGTGGTCGGCAGCGCGATGAGCGCCGCGGCCGAGAAAGTGAAACGTCGGCGGTCGTTCGACAAGGCTCGCATCGTCATCTCCTTCAGAACTACAGGGTCGACAAGGCCTCGCGCACGAGACCTCCGGTGAGGATTTCCGGCAGCAGCAGCGGCTCGCGACCGGGGCGCATCAGCACATAGACGGGCACGCCGTTGCGGCCGAGCCGGCCGAGCGCGGCGGTGATGCGCTCGTCGCGGTGGGTCCAGTCAGCGCGCATCAGTGCCACCTTCGAGCGGGCGAAGGCCTGCAGGGTTTCATCGGTGTGCAGCACGAGCCGCTTGTTGACCTGACAGCTCACGCACCAGGCGGCGGTGAAGTCGACGAAGACGGCTCGGCCCTGCGCCAGGTGCGTTTCGATGGCGGCCTCGTCGTAGGCTTGCCAGGCTGTGTGCGGCGAGCCGGCGGTCGACGCCGTGCCGTTGCCGGCCTGCGGCGAGGCCGCTCGTTCGGATACCGGCCAGCCCCAGGCCAGCATGGCGACCAGCAGCACGGTCACCCCCGCGCGCGCCGCCGCGCCGCGCCACACGCCCGCCAGCCACAGCCCGAACGCCAGGCCGACCAGACCCACCAGCGCTCGCGTGCTGCCGTCGATGCCGGTTTGCTGGCCCAGCACCCACAGCAGCCACACGACGGTGGCGAACATCGGGAATGCCAGGCCTTGCCTGAGCCTCAGCATCCAGGGGCCGGGGCGCGGCAGCCGGGCGCGCCAGCCCGGCCGCAGCACCAGCAGCACATAGGGCAGCGCCATGCCGACTCCGAGCGCCGCGAACACCCCCAGCGCCCAGGCCGGCGGTTGCGCGACGGCGTAGCCGAGGGCCGCGCCCATGAATGGCGCCGTGCACGGGCTGGCCGCGACGACCGCGAGCACGCCGGACCCGAAGGCGTCGACCGCCGGTCGCTGGGCGCGCCATTGCGCCAGCCCTTGCGGCATCAGAAGGCCGAATTCGAACTGACCTGCCAGGTTGAGCCCGAGGACGAAGAACAGCAGCGCGAGCGCGAACACGACTCCGGGCTCCTGCAACTGGAAGCCCCAACCCACGGCGCTGCCGGCCGCACGCAGCGCGAGCAGCACGGCCGCGAGCGCGACGAAGCTGCACACCACGCCCGCGCCGTAGGCCAGCGCGTGCGCTCGCAGGCGGCGGGCGTTGCCGTCCTGCCGCGCGAGGCCGAGCAGCTTGATCGACAGCACCGGGAATACGCAAGGCATCAGGTTCAGCAGCATGCCGCCCAGGAAGGCCAGGCCCAATGCCGCCAGCAGGCCCACCGGGGCGCCGCCGCGCAGCGCGGTGGGGACCCGATCACCGGCGACGGCGCGCGCGCCATCGGGGAGGGTGATCGTCTCGACGGGACGCAGCGGCGCGCTGAATTCGACCGAGCGCTGCGTTCCGCCCCAGATGACGGTGCCCGAGGCGCCGGGGCCGGCCTGTGCAACGGCGATGCCGTCGAGGCGGGGCGGCACCGTTGCGCCGTCCAGCAGCTTCAGCTTCAGCGCATAGCCTCGCGGGCTGCGATAGAGCGCATGGCTTGCGGGTTCCACCAATTGCTCCACATACGGGAAGACATGAACCTCCGGCGCATCGGCGGGCAGTTCGCCGGCTGCCGGTTCGAGCGTCAGCAGCAGGTCCTGTCCGGCCTGCTGAACCTCCGCGGTCCATGCCGACAGCGGACCCGCCTGCGCAGCCGCCGCCTGCGCGAACAGCGCAGCGTGCGCGCCGTTGTCGGCGGCTGCGGCATCGGCCACCGGCAACTGCAGTTCGAGCGTCGCCTGTTCCGGGATGCAGACGTCGTTGCACACCAGCCAGCGCGCCTGGGCCTGCAGCCTCAGCGTGTCGCCCGGCCGGGCATCGGCCGGTGCCGTGTACTGCAGCGGGAGCAGCACGTCGCCTTCGTAGCCGTAGTTGACCAGCGGGCCGACCGGCAGGCGCTCGGGCGCAGGCCATTCGATCTCGCCCATCCGCCCACCGGGCGGCAGCGTCCAGCTCAGCGTCGTGGGCAGGCCCGAATCGCCCGGGTTGCGCCAGTAGGTGTGCCAGTGCGGGATGTGCTGGAGCTTCAGTCCGATCCTGAGCGTCTGGCCCGCCGCCACGGCGCTGCGCTCGGCCACCAGTTCGGCCGCGACGTGGTCGGTGCGCACCGCCGCTGCATGCGCCGCGCCGCCGTGGAGGAAGGCGGCCGAGACAAGTGCCGCAACGAACAGGGGACCGAACGGTTGGGGCACGTTGCCGAGTCTCCGGGGCTGCATCGGGAAGCGGTGCGATTCTGCGGGCAGCGCGGAGTTCCACCGTGCGGCAGGGTTGATGCGGCGCAGTGGGGCAGGGGATGCAAGCAGCGTGAGCGCTTGGCGCGCTGTGAAGTACGGCGCGCTTGTAGGGCGATGCACTGAGTCATCCGCCGTGGCACCTGCGGTTCGGGCCCCAAGCCCTTGATTCCATTGCCTCTCGATCGGGAGACGTGCGCTCTGCCGCATCGGCTGTCTCTGGCACGTCTCGTGCGCCTGACCGCGTCATGCCATGGGAGATCCGCCGATCCGTGGCCTCTGCAACGGTGGATAACGAGGAGACCAAGACTGTGAAGCTGATCCAGAAGATGGGGCGCATCGCCCTGGCTGCAACCTGCCTGCTGTCGGGCGCCGCGCTGCATGCCGAAGAAGGCCCTTGGATGATCCGCGTTCGTGCGCTGCTCATCGATCCGGACAACAAGTCCGATGCGATCCCGTCGCTGGCGGTACCTTCCAACGCGGTCGAGGTCGACAGCCGCTGGGTGCCTGAGCTCGACATCAGCTACTTCTTCAACAAGAACCTGGCTGCCGAACTGGTGCTGGCCTACACCAAGCTGGACGTGAAGGTGCGCGACAGCGCCATCGGTGCTTTCGACGCCGGCTCGTTCTACGCGCTGCCGCCGTCACTGCTGCTTCAATGGCACTTCCTGCCGGAAGGGAGCATCCGCCCCTACGTCGGCGCGGGGATCAACTACACCCACATCTCGCGGGTGAAGCTCGCGGTGCCCGGCGTGCTGCCGCTCTACCTCGAAAGCAGCAGCGTCGGCCCTGCGCTGCAGGCCGGCGTCGACTTCAAGCTCGACGGTCCGTGGTCGCTGAACTTCGACGTCAAGAAGGCCTGGATCGAGTCGGACATCCGCACGGGCGCCGGTGTGCGGGTGAGCAAGGCCAAGCTCGACCCCATGCTGATCGGCATCGGCGTCGGTTACCGCTTCTGAACGCCAGGGCCGCCGCGCGGCGGCCCTATCCCCCTGAACCAGGGCCGCCCTCGCGGTGCCGTCATCCTTCACCTGCGGGGGCGAGAGTGCCTCTCGCCGACGGCCAGACCGACAAAATCGGAGCGTGAAGACGTCGCAATCCGAGTTGGACTTTGCCGATACGGTCCCTGCCGCGCTGGCCGGGGCGGAGACAGGAAACTGGTTCACCGGGGCGTGGGTCGGCGGAGCCTCGCCCGTCGACACCGCGGCCTCGATCCACGAACTCGATACCAGCGTCAGGCTGCCCATCCGGGAACGAGCGAGCAAGGGCTACGGTGATGCGCCCGATCCCTACGGGCGGCGTGGCTATGACCGGCGCTATCCGGTGGTCATGATGGTGAGCGCGATACGCCATCGCCGGGTCGTCTGCATCATGGCGATGGCCGCAGCAGTGCTCGGACTTGCCTCGCTCCTTGTCGGTTGACCGAGGATCGCCCGGCGCCGTCCGGCGCCGTCCGGCGCGGGACCCGGGTCGGCCCCTTGCAGCTCAGTGCTGAACGCCACCGACCCCGAGCTTCAGCAGAAGCCGCAGGTACTCGAGTCGTGCGTGAAGTTCCGTCAGGTCCTGCACCAGGTCTGCCCAGAGCGCCTCGCGCGCATCGAGCGTGCGGTAGGCGGGCAGCGAGGAAGGCTTGGGGGGAACAGGCGCGTCCATGTCTGGCACTGAGCGGGTTTCGAGGTCTCAATGGTCTCGCTCGGTCGTGCCGTCGGCAACCCCGTGTTCGGGTGACGGCGCTGGGTCGCCCGTGGATCAGAAGCGCCGAGAGGCGTTCGCCTCTTGCAACTGCTTGCACTCCAGCCGATTCGTGAAGCGTGGTTCCTCGCATCGGCGGTGAACGCAGAATGGCTTCACGAAGAAGTTGCGGTCGGCGCACAGTTCGGCCGGGCCGGCCGCGACGACGCGCGACCCGTTGCCGCGCTTGCGGCTCTGCGAAGTCTTCGCAGCCGGCAAGACCCCACTGGATGTCGCGGGGCGAGTCGGTGCTGCGGCCTTGTCGGGAGCCTCTTTCGACTCCGCTGCGGTCGAATCAGGGGGTGCCGCGGCGGCTTCGAGTGGCGGCGGCTCCATCGGCGCACGCTCGGCGATCAGTGTCGGCCTCGGTGCCGCGATGGCCTGCCGGATGGGTGCTTCGCCCAGCGGCTCGCTCGACTCGTTCGAACTCAACGGCCACAACATCGCGAGCGGAAGGAGCACGCTCAGGCTGGCCAACGACGGCCTGAACCAGACGCGTGGTCTCGGCAGTGCACTCCGATGCGGCGCACCCGGCAGGGTGGTGGATGCCGCGGCTGGGGCGCGCAAAGGCCGCCCGGAATGGGGTGCAACCACCAACGCCTGCGTGCCGCGAGAGGCACGCGGCGGCGGCGGGCCCTGAAGCGCCTGACGGAAGGCGTCCACGTCCTGCGGTCGGTCCTCCGGTCGGACTGCGAGCCCCCAGTCGATGGCCGACAGGAAGCTGTGCGAGATGCCGGCGTAGTGGCGCTCCGCGAGACGGTGCATGTCGTCGTGTATGGATCGCGCGGTCGACGCCGGTGGTGGCTTGCCCTCCAGCAGATAGACCACCAGGGACGAGAGGGCGTACAGATCGGTCCAGGGGCCTTGGCGCAGGCGCGTGGCTTCAGCGTATTGCTCGATCGGCGCGTAATGGGGCTTGACCACGGCGGTGAGCAGTTGCGTCCGATCGCCGATCAGGCGGCGCGCCGCGCCGAAATCGAGCAACACCGGCAGGCCAGCGCCAGTCAGGACAACGTTGTCCGGCGCGACATCGCGGTGGTAGATGCGTTCGGCATGCAGCAGTTGCAGTGCCTCGAGCAACGGGTCGACGATCGAGCGGAGCCACACCTCGGTGGGCGGTTGCGTCATCGAGCGCCTCAATTCCCACAGCGTGGGTCCGCGCAGATAGGGCATGGCCATGTAGGCGGTGCCGTTGGCCTTCCAGCTGCTGTGGACCTTGACCATGGCGGGATGCGAGAACCTTGCCAGCAACTTGGCCTCGTCGACGAAAGACTCCAGCGCCAGTGCGAACGTCGTCGCGTGGGTCAACGACCGCACCGTGACCTCGCAGCCCTCTCCTCGGCAGACCAGGTGCGAAGGCAGGAACTCCTTGATCGCCACATCGCGGTCGAGCGCATGGTCGCGGGCGAGGTAGACGATGCCGAAGCCACCAACGGCCAGGACGCGGACGATCTCCATCTCGCCGAAGCGCGTGCCCAGAGGAAGAGCCAATCGGTCCATCACGGAATCTCGGAATCAACTGCGGTAGAAGGCCAGACAGTTCGGCGCGAAGCGCTGCATCGCACACGCCACGGAAGAGTCTTGACGCTCAGTCCGCCGCTGTCTGTCGGACGAGCCGTTACCCTGCCGTAGGAGCGAGATTACAGCCCGGTTCGTTGATTCCATCTTGGCGTCATGGCGGTTCGGTAGCCGGTGACGAACACGGCCGCACGCCGGGGAACCCCGCTCCCCGAAGTGCGGGGAGAGCACACCCTCGGTCGCGACCCGCTCCTATGATGAAGCGGGATGGTCCGAGAGGCGGAGAGACAACATGAAGGCAAAAACCTGGACGCTGACCTTGGAGTCGGGCCGGCAGGGCGGCTTCACGCTGCGCGACGAGCGGGGGTTCGAGATCGAGAACGTCCTCGCGATCGAACCCAAGGGACGCGATCCCTACGGCAATCCGATCCACGTCTTCGAGATTGCGGTGAACCTCAGGGAGATCGAGGCAAAGCCGCAACGCTGTTAACCGCACGGGCGACGCCGGTGCTCCGGTCGGCCAAAGCAAAAAGCCCCGCACTTGCGTGCGAGGCTTCGGCTTTATTGGCTCCCCGACCTGGGCTCGAACCAGGGACCTACGGATTAACAGTCCGGCGCTCTACCGACTGAGCTATCGAGGAATCGAGCCTCAGATTATAGCGGTTTCGGTATCGCGCTCACAAGTCCGCGCTGAGCGAGACGCGCCAGGTGCGCGGGGCCATCGGGTAGAGATAGACATGCTCGAACTGGTAGGGCGACTCCTGCCAGGCGCGCCGGTCCAGCACGTTGTCGACGCCGACGCGCCACACCAGCGTGCGTGTGTCGATCTTCTGGGCATAGCGCGCTCCCAGGTCGACGCGTGCCCACCCGGCGATGCGCGTCGCGCCGTCGTTCGGCAGCAGCGTGCGGTCGCTCTCGGCGACGATGCCGCCCTGCAGGTTCAGGCCGGCCAGACCGGGCACCGCGTACTGGGTCTGCAGCTTGAGCACACGCTCGGGCACGTTGGGCGGGCTCTGGCCATCGACCGTGGGGTCGGCGCTGTCGGTCCGCTCGGCGTGCAACAGCATGGCGCTGACGGCCCAGGTCCACGCCCCCGTTCGGGCATCGACGCCCGCTTCCACGCCTCGATGCCGAGCGCTGCCATCGGATCGAAGCGGGCCCGGTATCACACTGTTGTCGCGCGCATAGACCGGCCGATCGATGTCGAAGGCCGTCAGGTTCCAGTTCATCTGATCGGTGCGGCCCTTGATGCCGATTTCGAGTTGCCGGCTCTTCAGTGCGGGTAGCGCTTGCCCGGCGTTGCTGTAGCTGCCCGGTCGATTCGGTACGACCTGGGATTCGATGCCCTGGCCCCAGCTGACATAGGTCGTGAGCCCGGGTTGCCATTCGTAGTTCAAGGCCACCCAGGGGGTCGTGACGTTCTGGCGGTAGTCGGTCGACTCCGTGCCCGAGGTCGTGAGGGTCTCGCGGTGCAGGCGCGTGTGGCGCAGGCCGAGCCAGGTACTGAGGGCCGGGGTGAGCTGGATCACGTCGCGGATATAGAGCTCGGCGTTGCGTTCGTCGCGGTCGGTGTTGTCGCTCAGATCCGCCGGGCCCGGCGGCGTGACCGAGTTGCCGTCGATGCTGCCCACCCCGGCGTAGGTGTAGATCTGCTGCTCGAAGCGTGCCTTGAAGCGCGTGAACAGCACGCCGGTCGTCAGTTGGTGCTCGAGGCCGGCGGTCGCAAAGCGGCCCTGCAGTGAAAGATCGAGCGCGTTCGTGATCCGGCGTTCGTTCTCGCTGCGGAAGTCGTAGAGGTCATAGCTGCCGTCGCTGCAGTAGCGATCGTAGTTGCCCTCGGTATCGCAGCCGTAGGGGAAGGCCAGGCGGTCATCGGTGCGCAGCCGCTGGGTGCCGTAGTGCGCCTTGGCGCTCCACTCGGCGTTCAGTCGCTGCGTCAGGCGCAGGCTGGCGGTCTGTCCTTCCAGCACCACCGGCTGCGACCACGGCTGGTTGTTCAGATTGATGCGCGGATCGATGCCATTCGCGCTGGGCACGCGGTTGCCGAGCAGGCTGAAGCCGGGCTGGCTGGGCTGCGAGCGGCGGCTGGTCTCGACCTCGGCCTCGATCAGGGTGTCGGGCGCCGGGCGCCAGTCACCAGCCAGCGCGAACAGGTGGCGCTTGCCGTTCGCGGCGCGCAGTTCGGGGTCGAGGTGCTCGGCCGCAACGTTGACGCGCACACCGAAGGCCCGGTCGCTACCGAAGCGGGTGGCCAGGTCCACTGCGCCGAGCACGCTGTTCGCTCCGCGCCAGGCCAGCGTGGCGCTGCGCACCTCGGCGTCGGGCCGCTTGACGACGAGGTTCGCCAGGCCGCCCGGTGCGCTGGTGCCGGCCTGGATGCCGCTGGTGCCCTTCAGCAGTTCGATGCGCGACTTGTTGTCGAGCGCGATGGCGGTTTCAGCATTGATCGGCAGGCCGTCGCGACGGTAGTTGTAGCGCTGGTCGAGCACGTAGCCGCGCACCGTCAGCGAGTCCCAGTAGCCCACGCTGTTGTAGGCGTCGCTGACGCTGGCGTCGAGGCTGGTCAGCGCACGCAGGTTCTGCGCGCCGGTGTCCTTGAGCTGCTCCTCGCCGATCACGCGAGCCTGCAGTGGGCTGCGCGTCAGCGGGATGTCGCCGAAGCCGGCGAGCTCGGCGCGGTTGCCCTCGCGGGGCGCCGAGATGCTGACGGTGGGCAGGCTGGCCGCTGCATCGTCGTCGGCCGCCTGGGCGGTCGAGGTGCAGGCCAGGGTGGCGAGCGCCACGCGGGTGAGAGAGAACGGTCGAGACGATGCCATCGTGCTTCCAATGCGACGGCAGGGCGGCGGTTCCGCAAGGTGGACGCCCCGGCAGGGCGGGGTGAGGCACACCGAAGATCGCTTCCCTGCGCGAGGATTACCTCAATCAGGTTCAAAGGGACTTTCTCAGTCGAGCCCGGGCCTCTTGCGAGAGCGGGTCAACACCCCTAGCTGGCATCGCGCGGTGCTGCGCGACACGGTGCGGATTATGACGCGCGGACCCGCACCCGTCGAAAAAGAAAGAGCCCGCACGCGGCGGGCTCCTGGTGCGGCGTGATCGAGGCGCTCAGTCGAAGACCGGTGTTTCCACGCCGAGCACCTTGTGGAGCTTCGGGCTCGTGGTGGTGTACTGCAGATGGATGCGTTTCTCGGGGAAGATGTAGGGCGCGGCGCCGAAGGCCGCCAGCGCCGCCTCGTGGAAGCCCGAGAGGATGAGCTTCTTCTTGCCGGGGTAGACATTGATGTCGCCGACCGCAAAGATGCCCGGCACGCTGGTCTCGAACTTCTCGGTATCGACGACGACCTGCTTGCGCTCGATGTTCAGGCCCCACTCGGCGATCGGGCCGAGCTTGGGGCTGAGGCCGAAGAACACCAGCAGCATGTCGAGCGGCACCACACGGGTCACGCCGTCGCCGCCGGTGACCTTCACGCTTCGGAGCTGGCCGTCGGCCTCCTCGAAGCCGGTGACCTGGCCGACGATGAACTGCATCTCGTAGGCGTCGCACAGCTCCTTCATCTTCGCGACCGAGGCGGGCGCGGCCTTGAAGCCGTCGCGGCGATGCACGAGGATCACGCTCTCGGCCTTGTTCGGTCCGTCCTGGACGAAGTTCAGCGTCCAGTCGAGCGCCGAATCGCCGCCGCCGACGATCACCAGGTTCTTGCCGGCGAACGCGCTCGGGGTGCGCACGCGGTAGTGCAGTTGGTTGCCGTCGAACTTGTCGAGGCCGTCGACCCTCAGCAGCCGCGGCTGGAATGAGCCCACGCCGCCGGCGATGAAGATGGTCTTGGTGATGAAGCGCGTGCCCTTGCTGGTCTCGAGGTCGAAGCGGCCGTCCTCGCGCTTGTTCACCAGCGTGACTTCCTGGCCCAGGTGAAAGGTCGCACCGAACGGCTCGATCTGCTTGAGCAGGTTGTCGGTGAGTTCCTTGCCGGTGCACACCGGCACGGCGGGGATGTCGTAGATCGGCTTGTCCGGATAGAGCTCGATGCACTGGCCGCCCGGGTAGGCGAGTGAGTCGATGATGTGGGCCTTGATCTCGAGCAGGCCGAGTTCGAACACCTGGAACAGGCCGACCGGCCCGGCGCCGACGATGACCGCATCGGTCTCGATCGGGCCGTCGTGGCTGTTCGCGGTGGCGGTGATGGCGGGGTTGATTTGCGGGTCCATGAGAAAGGGCAAGGTGGATTCGGTCAGCGGATCAGTTCGCCGAGCTTGTCGGTGCGGTCCTTCCAGTCGTCGGCATCGGGCAAGGCGGCCTTGCGCTTGGTGATGCTCGGCCAGTTCTTCGACAGCTCGACGTTGATGGCGATGAACTTCTGCTGGTCGCCCGGCACGTCTTCCTCGGGCAGGATCGCATTGACCGGGCACTCGGGGATGCAGACGGCGCAGTCGATGCACTCGTCGGGGTCGATCACCAGGAAGTTCGGGCCTTCGCGGAAGCAATCCACCGGGCAGACGTCGACGCAGTCGGTGTATTTGCAGCGGATGCAGGCTTCGGTGACGACGTGGGTCATGGCGGTTCGGGGTGGGTGGAGGGCGGCGTCGTTCGACGCAAAGCAACTGATTTTAAGGGCTGGGGGTTTTCACGGAACGGGTCGCCGGGACGGAGGCGGGGTCTCGCGGCTGGGCCGCCTGCCGAGCCTCCCCGCGAGGTAGCGCGGACGCTCCCACGCCGACGGTCACCACGGCGGGCCGGCCGCTGTGCAGCACGCTGGCTTCTGCCAGGGTGGCGACGCGGTGGTCACTGCTCAATTGGTCGGCACAGCCGGCGCGCGACACCACGCAGACCGGCGTCTCGGCCGGCCAGCCGGCATCGCGCAGGCGACGGGCCAGCGCAGCGAGCTGGCGTCCCGCCATGTAGAACACCTCGGTGTCCGCGCTGCGGGTGGCCTGCAGTTCGCCGGCACGCGTCATCGCGGTGCTGAGGCTGACGCTGCGGCCACTGCCGCGGCGCGTCAAGGGGCGTTGCGTCGCTGCAGCAGCGGCAATGGCGGCGGTGACACCAGGCACCACGTCTGCCGCCAGCCCCTCGGCCGCCAGCGCCAGCAGTTCCTCTTCCAGGCGGCCGAACACACTGGGATCGCCCCCCTTGAGCCTCACGACGCGCAGGCCCTGGCTGGCGAACTTGACCAGCAGGGCATTGATGCGCGTCTGGCCGGTCGCGTGGCAGTAGCCCCGCTTGCCGACATCGACCCAGCGCGCCTGTGGCGCCAGCTCGCGCAAGGCCGGATCGGTGAGCGCGTCGAACAGCACCACCTCGGCCTCGGCCAGCCGGCGCGCGCCGCGCACGGTGATCAGGTCCGCGGCACCCGGGCCGGCCCCGATGAAGACGACTGGCGACAGACGGCTGTCCATCACATGGGCCACGTCAGGCCGCCGCAGCGACCAGCAGGGCGCCGCTGGTGCGGTTGCTGGCCGGGTCGACGATGATCAGCGCGCCGCCGATGCGGTTGGACGCATACGCCTCCACCGGCAACGGTGCCTGCGTCTCGATCTGCACCTGACCGATCTCGTTGACCGCAAGCTCGTGCGCGTCGCCGTTCTCCAGCGTGTGGATGTCGCGCCGGCTGTCGATCGCCGTGATGCGCGCCTGCACCCAGCGGTGGCCATGACGCAGCCAGTACTTGCGGCCCACCTGCGCCGGCTCGGTGTCGAGCCAGGCCAGCGTGGCAGCGAAACGCTGCGTCGTCTGCAGCGGTGCGGTGCTGGCGATCCAGTCGCCACGGGAGATGTCGAGCTGACGGTCGAGCACCAGGCCCGCCGACTGGCCGGCCTCGCAGCAGCCCACCACCGCGCCGGCACGCCGGACCTCAGCCACGATGGCGGTCTGCCCGCTCGGGAACACCTGCACCGTGTCGCCGGCTCGCACGCTGCCGTGGGCGATCCGGCCCCACACCGTGCGCGGCTGGTGGCCCGTGCCTTGCTCGCCCTGCTTGGCGACGTACTGCACCGGGATCAACAGCGCGCCGTCGTGGCGCTCGTCGGTGGCCGGCAGCGTGTGCAGCAGTTCCAGCAGCGTCGGGCCGGTGTACCAGTGCCAGACGGCCGAGCGCACCGTGGCGTTGTCGCCGCGCAGCGCCGAGACCGGCACGATGCCCGCCGGCACGATGCCGGCCTGGCCGGCGAAGTGGTTCAGTGCCTCGCTCACCGCGGCGAACGCCGCCTCGGCATCGGCGTCGATCGCGTCGAGCTTGTTGATCGCGAACACGATGTTGGGCACGCGCAGCAGCTGCGCCAGCACCGAGTGCCGGCGCGTCTGCGGCAGCAGCTGCAGCGGTTTCGTGCGCCAGTCGAGCTTGGTGATGTCGACCAGCACCACCGCCGCATCGCTGCCGGCCGCGGCGGTGACCATGTTGCGCGTGTACTGCTCGTGGCCCGGTGCGTCGGCGATGATGAACTTGCGCTGGCGCGTCGCGAAGTAGCGGTAGGCGACGTCGATCGTGATGCCCTGTTCGCGCTCGGCTTCCAGACCGTCGGTCAGCAGCGAGAGATCGATGGCGCTGCCGGCGGCGCGCTTCTCCAGCGCATCGAGCTGGTCGGCCAGGATCGCGCGGCTGTCGTACAGCAGGCGGCCGATCAGCGTGCTCTTGCCGTCGTCGACCGAGCCGGCGGTGAGGAAGCGCAGCGCCTTGTGGACCAGCGCGTCGGCTTCGGGGGAGAGAACTGCGGTGCTGCCCATGATCAGAAATAGCCTTCCTTCTTGCGGCGCTCCATCGAGGCGTCCGAGGTGCGGTCGTCCATGCGGGTCGCGCCGCGCTCGCTGATCGTGACCGTCAGCGTTTCGGCCACGATCTCGGCGGCGTTCGCGGCCGGGCTCTCGACCGGGCAGGTGCAGGTCATGTCGCCGACGGTGCGGAAGCGCACGAGCGCATCCTCCACGGTCTCCCCGGCCTCCGGCGGCGTCACGTCCGTCAGCGGAACCAGCAGGCCCTTGCGGCGGATCACCTGGCGCTGGTGGGCGAAATACAGGTTCGGCAGCGGGATGTTCTCGCGGGCGATGTAGAGCCACACGTCGAGCTCGGTCCAGTTGCTGATCGGGAAGGCGCGGAAGTGCTCGCCGGGCTTGATGCGCGTGTTGAACAGGCTCCAGAGTTCCGGGCGCTGCTCCTTCGGCTGCCACTGGCCGAAGCTGTCGCGGTGGCTGAAGATGCGCTCCTTGGCGCGTGCCTTCTCCTCGTCGCGGCGGGCGCCGCCGATCAGGCAGTCGAAGCGGTGTTCCTCGATCGCCTCGAGCAGCGTGACCGTCTGGTGGCCGTTGCGCGACTCCAGCGGGTGCGACAGGCGGATCGTTCCGCGCTGGATGGAGTCCTCGAGGTGGCCGACGATCAGGCGCTCGCCCATCTCCGCGATGCGGCGATCGCGGAACTCGATGACCTCGGGAAAGTTGTGCCCGGTGTCGACATGCAGCAGCGGGAAGGGCAGGCGGCCTTCGAAGTCATTGCCCTGCTTGCGCATCTTGAAAGCCTTCTCGGCCAGGCGCAGCACGACGCACGAATCCTTGCCGCTGGAGAACAGCAGGGCCGGGCGCTCGAAGGCGCCCGCCACCTCGCGCAGGATGAAGATGGCTTCTTCCTCGAGCGCGTCGAGATGACGATGGTCGATTTCGGGCAGCAACTGGTTCATGTCGAGAGACGCATTCATTGGGGAGCTCCGATGGCGGAGACGACGGCCGCTTCCTGGTGGACGTGCAGGCCGCATTCCTTCGCCGCGTCGTCCTCCCACCACCAGCGGCCGGCGCGGAAGGGTTCGCCCACCGCGATCGCGCGGGTGCAGGGTGCGCAGCCGATGCTGGGCATGAACTGGTCGTGCAGCGGGTTGTAGGGCACCTGGTGCGCATCGATGTAGTGCCACACGTCGGCCCAGCTCCAGTCGGCCAGCGCGTTGAGCTTCAGGCGGCCGGCGTCGTCCTGGTCGCGGAACGGCACCTCGCCGCGGGCGTCAGACTGTTTGCGGCGCAGGCCGGTGATCCAGGCGCTGCGGTCGGCCAGCATGCGCGACAAAGGCTCGAGCTTGCGGATGCTGCAGCAACCCTTGCGCAGCGCGAGGCTCCGGTACATCGCCTCCTCGCCGTTGAGGCGAACGAATTCGATCACGGCCTCCGCCTTCGGACGATAGACCTCCACCGCCACGCCGTAGTGCTGCTCGATGCGGTCGATCAGCGCCGAGGTCTCGGCGTGCAGCTTGCCGGTCTCGAGCGTGCCGATCGCGATCGGCAGCGCGTGGCGCGCGATCAAGTCGGTGATCACCATGTCTTCCGCGCCAAGGCTGGTGGCCTGCACGATGCGACCGGCGTGCTCGGCTGCGGCGTCGCGCAGCCGTTCGACGGCTTGCGCGACGCGGGCTTCGAAACCTTCCGTCGTGCGTGCATACAGCGCGATCGCGCTCATATCGCCGCCCCCTGGCCCAGGAACTCGTGCGCTGGCTCCCTGACGAGCGCCTCCACGGCGGCCGGCGGGAGCGCGAACAGCGGATGGTTGTCGCGCGCGTCGCCCTGATAGTGGCCGCGGAAGAAGCCGAGTGCGCGCTCGGCCACCTCGACGGACTGGTCGCCGCGCAGCGCCACGGCGTCGAAGCCGGTGCGGGCCAGCAGCGGCATCATGTCCACCAGCACGTCGCCGGTGGCGCGCACCTCACCCGTGAATCGATAGCGCGAGCGCAGCAGGCGGGCCTGGGTGTAGGCGCGGCCGTCCACCCACTTGGGGAACTGCAGCGCCACCAGCGCGAGCCTGGGCAGATCGCCCTCCAGTTCCTCGATGTCGGTGTCGTTCGGCACGATCACACCGACCGGCAGATCCGCCGGCCACTGGCTGCGCGCGCCGTGCCATTGCGTCAGCGTCAGCAGCCGCTGCGGGGCCGGCGTGATGGTCACCATCGGGCCGTCCTCGCCGCCGACGGTGCGCCAGGCATCGCGATGGATGTCGATGAATTTCATGCGGCCACCTTCGCCGTGCTGCGGCGCACCGCGTTGGCGGCGATCTTGAAGGGGTCGAGGCCGACGCGCCGCACGGTGTCGATGAAGCGTTCGTTCGCGGCGCGCTGTCCGCGGTAGGTCTCGATCACGGCCTCGATCGCATCGGCCACCTCGTCGGCCGCGAACGACGGGCCGATCACCTTGCCGGGCACCGCGGAGGCCAGGCCGCCGCTCAGCGCCGAGCCGTCGGAACCGCCCAGCGTGACCTGGTACCACTCGGCGCCGTCCTTGTCGACGCCGAGGATGCCGATGTGGCCGCTGTGGTGGTGGCCACAGGAATTGATGCAGCCGCTGATGTGCAGGTCGATGTCGCCGATGTCGTAGAGCTCGTCGATGTCGGCAAAGCGCTCGGTGATCTGCTCGGCCACCGGGATCGAGCGGGCGTTGGCCAGGCCGCAGAAGTCGCCACCGGGGCAGGCGATCATGTCGCTCAGCAGGCCGATGTTGGGTGTGGCGTAGGCGGCATCGCGTGCGGCCTGCCACAGCGCGTACAGATCCTCCTCGCGAACCCAGGGCAGCAGCAGGTTCTGGTCGTGCGTGACCCGCGTCTCGCCGTGCGAGTAGCGGTCGGCCAGGTCGGCGGCCAGGTCGAGCTGCTTGTCGGTGGCGTCGCCGGGCGCCTGGCCGGCGCGCTTGACGGACAGCGTGACCGCGCGATAGCCGGCGAGGCGGTGGCCGTGCACGTTGCGCTCCAGCCACCTGCGGTAGGCCACCGGCGCATCCGCCGGGGCGCCATCGCCGGTGCTCGCGTGGGCGGCGACGCCCTCGGGCAGCACGAAGCACGCGGACACGCGGTCCAGTTCGGCCTGTGGGATCAATTGCGCGTCGCCGTCGACGTCGCGGCTCAGGATGGCGTCGAATTCCTTGCCCACCTGTTCGATGAAGCGCTCGCCCTCGGCCTTGACCAGGATCTTGATGCGCGCCTTGTACATGTTGTCGCGCCGGCCATAGCGGTTGTAGACGCGCACGATCGCCTCGATGAAGACGAGGATCTGGTGCCAGGGCAGGAACTCGCGGATCACCACGCCGGGGATCGGCGTGCGCCCCATGCCGCCGCCGACCAGCACGCGGAAGCCCACCTCGCCGGCGTCATTCCTGTGCAGGTGCAGGCCGATGTCGTGCCAGGCGGTCGCGGCGCGGTCTTCGGTGGCGCCGGTGACGGCGATCTTGAACTTGCGCGGCAGAAAGGCGAACTCGGGGTGCAGCGTGGTCCACTGCCGCAGGATCTCGCAGTAGGGCCGCGGGTCGACCATCTCGTCCGGTGCCACGCCGGCCAGCGCGTCGCTGGTGGTGTTGCGGATGCAGTTGCCGCTGGTCTGGATGCCGTGCATGTCGACGTCGGCCAGCAGGTCCATCACGTCGGCGCTCCGTTCGAGCGGAATCCAGTTGTACTGGACGTTCTGGCGCGTCGTGAAGTGCGCGTAGCCGCGGTCGTGGTCGCGCGCGATCCGCGCCAGCTGGCGCAGCTGGCGGCTGCTCAGTTCGCCGTAGGGGACCGCCACACGCAGCATCGGCGCATGGCGCTGGATATACCAGCCGTTCTGCAGGCGCAGCGGACGGAATTCGTCGTCACCCAGCGTGCCGGCACGGTTGCGCTCGAGCTGGTCACGGAACTGCGCGGCGCGCTGGTGCACGAAAGCGCGGTCGAAGGGGGTGTATTGGTACATCGCTCGTCGTCTGTCAAACCATCGTTCGGTGAAGGAGCTTCGCGCCGGGGATCGCCGGCACGGCGGCCCCGGCGCCGGTCATGCCGACAATGGCGCCAACCCCGAAACCGACCCGCACCGCGATGAAGCCCATGAATGCTTGTTGCGCTGCCACAAAATGCTGCAGTGTCGAACTGTAGGGACCGCATGAGCAAATGCGAACAACAGATAAATGAATTGCTTATCCAGCAGCGGAATAAAGAATCTCCGATCGAGCGATTTTAATGTCTGACAACTTGATGAAGGCATGGGGTCGCCGCCGCTGCCTGCTCGGCGCGGCGGGTGGCGTGCTGGCCTTGGTCGGCTGCTCGACGACCGCGCCACTCGCTCCACCGGTGGTCGTGGTACCCGTGCCTCCGGCCGGCGTCCCGAAGCCAGTGCCCCGGCCGCCCCGCATCGGCCTGGCCTTGGGCGGTGGTGCGGCCCGCGGCTTCGCCCACATCGGCGTGATCCAGGTGCTGGAAGAGCAGGGCATCCGGCCCGACCTGGTGGTCGGCACCTCGGCCGGCAGCCTGGTGGCGGCCATGTGGGCGTCCGGCAAGAGCGGCGTCGAACTCGGCTCGCTCGCCGAAAGCATGGACGAATCGGCCCTGACCGACTGGATGTATCCGGGGCGTGGCCTGTTGCGCGGCGAGGGCCTGGCCCGCTACGTGCGCGAGCACACCGACGGTCGGCAGATCGAGGCCATGAAGATCCCGCTCGGCATCGTCGCCACCGATCTGGCGAGCGGTGAGGCCATCCTGTTCCAGCGCGGCGATCCCGGGGTGGCGGTGCGGGCGTCCAGCGCGGTGCCGGCGGTGTTCCAGCCGGTCCGTATCGGCACACGCGAATATGTCGACGGCGGACTGGTCGCGCCGGTGCCGGTGCAGTTCGCTCGGCAGATGGGGGCCGAGTTGGTCATCGCGGTGGATATCTCCGCGGCCACCGAGGGCCAGCCGACCGGCGACGCCCTGAAGATGCTGCTGCAGACCTTCGCCATCATGGGCCGCAACCTCGGCCAGTACCAGTTGCGCGAGGCCGACATCGTGATGCGGCCGAAGCTGCAGGGCGTGTCCGGGGCGGACTTCGGGGCGCGCCGGCTGTCTGTGCTGGCCGGGCGTGAAGCCGCGCTGACCGTGCTGGCCGATCTGCGCGCCCGCATCGCGGTGAAGACGCACTGAAAGGAAGCAGGAAAGCGGAGCGCCAATAAAAACGGCCCGGAACGAGTCCGGGCCGAAAGGTACCTGGAACCGATGTTCACGAGGGTACCGAGGAGACAACCTTGCAGGGAGACGCCGGCATTCGCCCGGCACCTCACCCATCGTCAGATGGAGGGCAGTCTCACAAGTTCAATGCGCCACGCAAGAAAGGAGTGGCGCCGACTGGGCGCTGGCGAACCAGCCGCCTGGCTCAGTCGTTTCAGCGACGGGCTTTGGTGGCAGCCGCCGTCGCCTTGACGGCGTTGCTGTTCAGGGCCTGGAAGTTGGCTTCGGCCACGTCCTGGGCTTGCTTGGCAGCCTTGGTCACGCTCTCGAGCGCGTTGTTGGCAGCGGCGACGGCCGACTTCACCAGCGCAGCGGCGTTCTCGGTGCCGGCCGGGGCGTTCTTGATCGCGGTGTCGACGACGGCCAGGAAGCTCTTCTGCGCTTCGCTGATCTTGCCTTCGGCGATCTTGCTCACTTCGGCGTTGGTGCCCGAAGCGATGTCATACAGGTGACGGCTATAGGCGGCGGCCTTCTCGGCAGCGGGCTGCAGCAGGTTGGCTTGCAGCGCCAGCAGTTCTTGCGCGTCCTTGGCCGACAGGGTGGCCTTGGCGTGCTCGGCGGCTTCGCCGAGGCCGGACTTCGCGACTTGCAGGTTCAGTTCGACGAGCTTCTCGATGCCTTCGAAGGCCTTGTTGGTGAGACCGAAGAGGGTCTCGAGGTTGGCCTTGTGCGCAGCGATGATTTGTTCGGCGGTCAGCATGTGGAGGTCTCCAGAGGTTGCGGGGCGGTAGGGCTGCAACGTTTGGTGCACTGCAGCATGGAAGGAAGTATACGGACGCCGCGCCAGCTTTCAAGTCTTTTTGTTGCGATGCAGCAATTTAGTTGCCGACCCCTAGACGCGCGGTCCGAGCGGGCCCCGACGCGCGTTGTCGAACGCGCGACACAATCCGCGCTCCCATGCACGCCTACTACAGCGACCACTACGTCCTGCCGCTGCCCGCGGGCCATCGCTTCCCGATGGCGAAGTACCGCATGCTGCGGGATCGGCTGGCCGCCGATTTGCCGGCGGTGCGGCTCGTCGAGGCGCCGGCGGCCAGCGACGGCGAGCTCGCGCTGGCGCACGATCCGGCTTGGGTGAACGCGGTGCTGGACGGGACGCTGAGCGCCGCGCAGCAGCGCGAGATCGGCTTTCCCTGGTCCGAGCCGATGGTCGAGCGCTCACGCCGCTCGGTCGGCGCGACGATCGCTGCCGCCCGCCGCGCACTGGAGGAGGGCGTGGCGGCCAATCTGGCCGGCGGCACGCACCACGCGACGGCCGACAAGGGATCGGGCTACTGCGTCTTCAACGACATCGCGGTGGCTGCGAGGCTGATGCAGGCCGAATGGCACCGCGCCCGGCGCACGCTGCTGCGCGTGGCCGTGATCGATCTCGACGTGCATCAGGGCAACGGCACCGCGGCGATCTTCCGCGACGACCCGACCGTCTTCACGCTCTCGCTGCATGGCGAGAAGAATTTCCCGTTCCACAAGGAGGCGAGCGACCTCGACGTCGAGCTGCCCGACGGCTGCCGTGACGCGGCCTACCTGGCGGCACTGGACGGGGCCCTTGCCACCTTGTGGGCGCGGCACCGCGATGCGCCGCCCGGCCTGGTGTTCTACCTGGCCGGGGCCGACCCGCACGAAGGCGATCGGCTCGGCCGACTGCGGCTCAGCGCGGCCGGGATGGCCGAGCGCGATCGGCGCGTCTTCGCTGCCTGCGCCGAGCGTGGCATCCCCGTCGTCATGACCATGGGCGGCGGCTACGGCGTGAACATCGAGGACACCGTGGCGGTGCAACTGGCCAGCTATCGCGAGGCGCTCGTCGGCTGGTCGGTCTGGCAGGCACGGGCGGCGGCGTCAGGCCTCCGATAATCGTTCGCATGCCCGAGACACCGCCGCATCCAGACCGCCCCGCGCCGCGACCGCGCGACGACTTCCGCCGTTTCCGCGAGATCGCCACCCGCTGGATGGACAACGACGTCTACGGCCATGTCAACAACGTCGTCTATTACAGCTACTTCGACACGGCGGTCAATGGCTACCTGATCGACGCGGGGGTGCTGGACATCCACGCCGGCCCGGTGATCGGCCTGGTGGTCGAGACGCAATGCCGCTATTTCGCGCCGCTGGCCTTCCCGCAGACGGTCGAGGCCGGGCTGCGTGTCGCGACCCTGGGCCGCTCCAGCGTGCGCTACGAGGTCGGCCTGTTCGCCCGAGGCGAAGCGACGAGCGCCGCGCACGGCCACTTCGTGCATGTCTACGTGGACCGTGCGACACGCCGTCCGGTCGAACTGCCGGCGATGCTGCGACAGGCGCTGGAAGCGCTGCAGTGACGCGCAGGCGAAGGGACGCGGCGTGACCGGACAGCCGTCCGCGGCCCTGCAGGTCTTCGATGCCGAGGCCACCGGTGCGCTGCTGCCGGCGGCCGCGCTGCTCGACGCCGTCGCGGAAGCAATGCGCGCCCGGCGGGCGGGACGCCTGACAGCACCTGAACGATGCGTGATACCGCTGCCCGAGGGCGGCAGCTATCTGGTCATGCCGGCCGCGGACGACCGACTGGCGATCACGAAGCTGGTCACCGTTCATCCCGGCCATGCGGCCCGTGGCCTGCCGACGATCCAGGGACAGGTCGTCGTGGCCGACACGCGCGACGGCCGGCCGCTGATGCTGCTGGACGGCCCGACGCTCACCGCGCGCCGCACCGCTGCCGTCACGGCGCTCGGCCTGCGCGTGCTCTCGACCAAGCCGGTCCGGTCGGTGGCCCTGCTGGGTACCGGCGCGCAGGCGCTGGCGCACGCACGCGTGCTGGCTGAACTGGGCGAGGTGAGGGCGCTGCATGTCGTGGGCCGGACGACGGCGCAGGCCGACGCCTTCGCCGATCGGCTGGCGGCCGAGTTGGGCGGCGTCGAGCTCACGGCACACGCCCATCTCGCCGACGCCCTCCGTACAGCGCAGGCCGTCGTGACGCTGACCACGAGCCTGCGCCCGGTGCTGCCGGATGAGCTGCCGGCCGGCCTGCTGGTCATCGGCGTCGGGGCCTTCACACCGCAGATGGCCGAGCTGCCACGGGCGCTGCTGCGCTCGCGTCGCGTCGTCGTCGATGCACTCGATGGCGCCCGCCACGAAGCCGGCGACCTGATCCAGGCAGCGATCGAATGGTCGGGCGTCACCGAGCTCGTCGACCACCTCGACGCGCGGCCCGATCCCAGGCCTGCCGCGGTGCTCAAGACCGTCGGACACGCGGCCTGGGATCTGGCGGCCGCCCACGTCGCGCGGCGTATGCTCGCACCTTCCTGACAACTGATATATCAATGGCGAACACCACTCTCCACCTGCGTCGCGTCGCGCGATGCCGTCGCGCCCTGCTGGCGCTGGTCGGCTGCCTGCCCGTCGCGGCGGGGGCGGCCGAGATCGACGGCAGCGCGCTCGGTGTGGCCTGGGCCCTTCCTTTCGCCGGCATCCTGCTGTCGATCGCCCTGGTGCCGCTGCTGGCGCCGGGCTTCTGGCACCGCCACTACGGCAAGGTCGCGCTTGGCTGGGCGGCGGCCTTCATGCTGCCCTTCGCCGCCCTGGTCGGTGTCGGCGTCGCTGCCGCCGCGCTGGTCCATGCCGCCCTGGCCGAGTACATCCCGTTCATCATCCTGCTGACCGCACTGTTCACCGTGGCGGGCGGCATCCACATCCGCGGCAACTTCCATGGCAGCCCGGGCTTCAACGTCGTCCTGATGGGCATCGGCGCGGTGCTCGCGAGCTTCATGGGCACCACCGGTGCATCGATGCTGCTGATCCGGCCGCTGATCCGCGCCAACGACAACCGCCGGCACTCGGCGCATGTGGTCATCTTCTTCATCTTCATCGTCTCGAACGCCGGCGGTTCGCTGACGCCGCTGGGCGACCCGCCGTTGTTCCTCGGCTTCCTGAAGGGGGTGGACTTCTTCTGGACCGTGAAGCACATCTTTCCCGAGACGCTGTTCCTGGTCGGCGCGCTGCTGGCTCTGTTCTACCTGATCGACCGCCATTACTACGTGAAGGAAGGCGTGTGCCCGGTCGACCCGACGCCCGACACGCCGAGCTTCGCGATCGAGGGCAAGGTCAACCTGCTGTTGCTGGGCGTCATCGTCGCGCTGGTGCTGATGAGCGGAACCTGGCAGCCGGGCGTCGAGTTCGTCGTGTTCGGCACGCCGGTCGGCCTGCCGCAACTGGTGCGCGACGTGGCGCTGGTCGGCGTGGCCCTGCTGTCGCTGAAGCTCACGCCGCTCGGCGTGCACGACAGCAACCAGTTCAACTGGGCGCCGATGCTGGAGGTGGGCAAGCTTTTTGCCGGCATCTTCCTGACCATCGCACCGGTGCTGGCCATGCTGAAGGCCGGCCCGACGGGCGTGTTCGCTCCGATCGTCGGGCTCGTCACCGCGCCCGACGGACAGCCGATCCCGGCGATGTACTTCTGGGCTTCGGGGTTGCTGTCGAGTTTCCTCGACAACGCGCCGACCTACCTGGTGTTCTTCAATCTGGCCGGCGGCGACCCGCAGGTGCTGATGACGACGCTGGCACCGGTGCTGGCGGCCATCTCGGCCGGCTCGGTCTTCATGGGCGCGAACAGCTACATCGGCAACGCGCCCAACCTCATGGTCAAGGCGATCGCCGAGGACCGTGGGCTCCGGATGCCCAGCTTCTTCGGCTACATGGCCTGGAGCTGCGGCATCCTGCTGCCGCTGTTCGCGGTGATGACCCTCATCTGGTTTCTCTAGGAGCAAGAACGCATGGACAAGGTCCTGGTGGCGCGCGCCGCCTTCCCCGACATCGTCGATCGCCTGCGCGCGCACTTCGACGTCGAGGACAACCCGAGCGACACGGTGTTCGACAAGGCGCAGCTGATCGCGCGCCTGCAAGGCAAGGCCGGCGCTTTCACCACCGGCAGCGAGCGCATCGACGCCGAGGTGCTGGCGGCCTGCCCGCAGCTGCGCGCGGTCTGCAACATGGCGGTCGGCTACAACAATGTCGACGTGGCCGCGTGCACGGCGCGCGGCGTGATCATCACCAACACACCCGATGTGCTGACCGAGACCACGGCCGACTTCGGCTTCGCGCTGATGATGGCGGCCGCGCGGCGCATCGCGGAATCGGAACACTACCTGCGGCGCGGCGAATGGACGAAGTGGCACTACGACCAGCTCGTCGGCTCGGACGTGCACGGCGCCACGCTCGGCATCCTCGGCATGGGCCGCATCGGACAGGCGATCGCACGACGTGGAGCGCTCGGCTTCGGCATGACCGTGATCTATCACAACCGTTCGCGGCTCGCGCCGGAGATCGAGGCCACCCTGAACGCGCGCTACGTCGACAAGGCCACGCTGCTGCGCGAATCCGATCACCTGGTGCTGGTGCTGCCGTACTCGGCGGCTTCGCACCATGCGATCGGCGCGGCCGAACTGACGCAGATGAAGCCGACCGCCACGCTCACCAACATCGCGCGTGGCGGCGTGGTCGACGACGCTGCGCTCGCCGAAGCGCTGAAGGCGCGCCGCATCGCCGCGGCCGGGCTCGACGTGTTCGAGGGCGAACCGAAGCTGAACCCGGCATTGCTGGAACTGCCCAACGTCGTGCTGACGCCGCACATCGCCAGCGCCTCCGTCGCCACGCGCCGCGCGATGGCGAGCCTGGCGGTGGACAACCTGATCGCGGCGCTGGGCTGCGGGCCGCAGGCCGGCCGACCGCCGACGCCGGTGAACCCGGAGGTTCTGGCGCCGCGCTGATCGGAGCGCCTCACGCGAGGCCGCCTCGGCGTTTTCCCGCAAACAGAGCGGGAGCTTTTCCTGGTCGTCGACAGCTTGTTGTCAGTTTGAATGACGGACGCGCCTTCGAGCGCGTCCTTCTTCATTCTGACTTTCACGGATTCGACGATGACCCCCTCCAAGAAGACCTCGAGCCGGCTCTCGCCCGGCGTGGCGCTGGCCTGTCTGTCCTCGTTCGGTTCGGCGCAGGAAATCGCGCCCGACCGGCGCGCGATCTCGGCCCTGCCGAGCGTGACCGTGACGGGCACGCTGCCGGATCGGCTGGAAGCCGTACCGGGATCGAGCGCGGTGGTCGGCGCCAGGCAGCTCGAGGCCGAGCGGCCCTATTCGATCCGGGAGGCACTGCAGGCCGTACCCGGTGTGCACGTGGTCGGCGAGGACGCCTTCGGACTGAACCTGAACATCGGCATCCGCGGCCTCGACCCGCGCCGCACCAGCCGCACGCTGCTGCTGGAGGACGGCATGCCGATCCATCTGGCGCCCTACAGCGACCCGACAGCCCACTACCACACGCCGCTAGAGCGCATTGAGCGGGTTGAGGTGATCAAGGGTTCGGGCCAGATCGTCCACGGCCCGCAGACGGTGGGCGGCGTGATCAACTTCGTGACCAAGCCGGTGCGGCGCAGCTTCGGCGGCGAAGTGGACCTGTCGGTCGGCGACCGCAACTTCAGCCGTGCCGCCGGCGCGGTCGGCAGCGGTGGCGACTGGGGCGGCTGGCTCGCCGAGGCGGCGCTGCGCCGCGGCAACGGCAGCCGCGACGGCAGCTTCCATCGCATCCGCGACGTGTCGCTGAAGACCGAGTTCGACCTGGGCGACAAGCAGTCGCTGCGCCTCAAGTTCGGCTACTACGAGGAGGACTCGAAGTTCGGCGAGGGCGGCCTCGATCAGGCCCGCTACGACGCCGACCCGTTCCAGAACGCCTTTCGCAACGACGTCTTCGAGCTCGAGCGCACCGCCTTCCAGGCCGTGCACCGCATCGACTTCTCCGACACCACCCGGCTCGCGACCCAGGTCTATTACCAGAAGACCGATCGCGCCTCCTACCGGCAACTCGATGCGGTCGTCGAGGCCGAGGCCGATGGCGTGGAAGCCGAGAAGGAGCGAGAGGGCCTGCGCTTCGACGAGGTCGGGGCCGACGGCGGCGGCCTCGTCGCCGGTTGTCCGGAGGACATCGACTACAGCGTGCCGAACGGCTTCGAGCAGTTCGCCAGCCTGTGCGGCAACCAGATGCGCCCGCGCAGCTACGAGTTCTACGGCATCGAGCCGCGCCTCGAGATGCAGCATGGCGCCTTCGGCCTGCGCAGCGAACTGGTGGCCGGGGTGCGCCTGCATCAGGAGAAGGTGAACCGCAAGCGCTACAACGGCGCGACGCCCACTGCGCGAGAGAACTCGCCCGGCACCGGGCTGCGCGACGAGTTCGACATCGAGACCGACGCCGTCGCCGTCTACGTGCAGAACACCTTCTATTCAGGCAACTGGTCCTTCACGCCGGGTGTGCGCTACGAGAGCTACCGTCAGAAGAACCGCATCACGCAGGACGAGTTCGCGCCGGTCACGCCCGGCGTCGAGACCTCGCAACGCAACAACGAGGTGCTGCCCGGCTTCGGGCTGACCTATTTCGGCCTGCCCAACACCACGCTGTTCGCCGGCATCCACCGGGGCATCGCGCCGCCGCGGCCCGACGCCAACCTGCCGCCCGGGGACGCCGATCTTCAGAAGGTCGATCCGGAGCTCAGCACCAATGTCGAGCTCGGAATGCGCCACCGTCCGGTGCAGGGCGTGCAGCTCGAGGCCACGCTGTTCCAGATCGACTTCAAGAACCAGATCCTGCCGGGCTACGCGGTCGGGCTGGGCCAGACCTTCGCGAACGCCGGCCGCACGCTCAACCGCGGCCTCGAGCTCGGTTCGCGCATCGACTTCGGCCGCCTCCAGGGCACGCCCCACAACCCGTATCTGACGCTGAGTTACACGAGCCTGTTCACCGCCAGGTTCGACAGCGACCTGCTGACGCCCGACTTCGCGCCGGGTGAGGACGAGACCACCGTGTTCAGAAATGCGCGCGGCAAGCGCCTGCCGTACGCACCGCGCCACCTGCTGTCGGCGGGGCTGGGCTACGAGCACGGCTCCACCTGGGACGCCCGCATCGGCCTCACGCATGTGAGCGAGCAGTACAGCGACGCGCTCAACACGCAGGCGCCGGCGGCGGACGGGCAGTCGGGCGTGATCCCGAGCTACACCACGCTCAACGCCTCGTTCAACTACCGCCTGAAGCCGCAGGGCGTGACGCTGTACTTGAGCGCCACCAATCTGACCGACAAGCGCTACCTCGTCAGCCGGGTCAACGGCGCGTTCGCCGGGGCGCCGCGCCAGCTCTTCGCCGGCGCGCGCTTCAGCTTCTGAGCCGCACCATGAGTCGAACCCACGCGCCTTCCACCTACGGGCGGCTGTCCGTCACGATGCACTGGCTGATGCTCGCGCTGATCGCGCTGGCCTACCTGTGCATCGAACTGCGCGTGCTGTTCGAGCGCGGCACGCCAATGCGCGAGTTCTTGCGACACGCGCATTTCTCGATCGGTCTGACGGTGATGGTCCTGGTGCTGCTGCGCCTGTGGGGCCGATGGCGCGGCGGCACGCCGCCCATCGTGCCGGCGCCGCCACCCGCGCAGCGGCTGGCCGCGCACGCGGTGCACCTGCTGCTGTACGCCTTCATGATCGGCATGCCGCTGGTCGGCTGGCTGATGCTGAGCCTGCGTGGCGACCCGGTGCCGTTCTTCGGCATCGAGCTGCCGCCGTTGGCGGCCGAGAACAAGGACCTGGGCAAGTGGCTGCGCGGCTGGCACGGCGACGTGGGCCGCATCGCGTACGGCGTGATCGCGCTGCATGCAGGCGCCGCGCTGTTCCATCACTACCGTCTGCGCGACAACACGCTGCGCCGCATGCTGCCGGCGCGCTGAGTTCCTGACCGGTCGCGAGGCCGGGACAGGCTGACACAATCGCGGCACGATGCAACTGCCCGACTGGTCGCCCCTCCTGATCCTCGCGCTGCTGGCGCTCAATCTCGTGTTGCTGCTGTGGCTGGCGCTGCGCCGGCCGGACGACGCGCCGTTGCGCGAGCTCGGCGAACGGCTGCAGCAGACCGCCAAGGCCGACGCCGAGCGCCTGGAGCGCGAGCTGCGCGGCGAGGTGCAGCAGAGCGCGAGCGGCACCCGCCAGGAACTGGCGCAGGCCTTGACACTGTTCCAGCAGACGTTGCTGGCGCAGGGCGGCGACGTGGCGCGAACGCAGAACGAGCAGATCGATTCCTTCCGCACCCAGCTGGCGGCCACGCAGCAATCGCTGGCTGACACGCTGCGCACCAGCACGGGCGCGCTGACGCAGTCGTCGCTGGCGGCGCGCGAGGCCCAGGACGGCGCGTTGCGCCGCTTCGGCGAGACGCTGGGCGAGCAGCTCAAGGCGCTGTCGGACGCCAACGAGCGCCGCCTGGGCGAGGTGCGCAGCACCGTCGAGACGCGCCTGCTGGCGCTGCAGGCCGACAACGAGAAGAAGCTCGAGCAGATGCGCCAGACGGTCGACGAGAAGCTGCACGCGACGCTCGAGCAGCGCCTCGGCGAGAGCTTCAAGCAGGTGGCCGACCGGCTGGAACAGGTGCACCGCGGCCTGGGCGAGATGCAGGTGCTGGCGCGCGACGTGGGCTCGCTCAACCGCGTGCTGACCAACGTCAAGACGCGCGGCGTGTTCGGCGAGGTGCAGCTCGCCGGTCTGCTGGAGCAGGTGTTCACGCCCGAGCAGTATGGTGTCAACGTCGAGACGGTGCCCGGCAGCGGCGCGCGCGTCGAGTTCGCGGTCAAGTTCCCGGGCCGCCGCGACGACGACCTGCCGACCTGGTTGCCGATCGACGCGAAGTTCCCGCGTGAGGACTACGAGCGCCTGCTGGACGCTCAGGACCGGGCCGACGCGCCGGCGGCCGAGGCGGCCGCCAAGGCCATCGAGCAGCGGCTGCGGCTGGAGGCCCGCACGATCCGCGACAAGTACATCGCCGCGCCGCACACCACCGAGTTCGCGATCCTGTTCGTGCCCACCGAGGGTCTGTACGCCGAGGCCCTGCGCCGACCGGGCCTGCTGGAGGCGCTGCAGCGCGAGCACCGCGTCATGCTGGCCGGGCCGACCACGCTGCTGGCCACGCTGACCAGCCTGCAGATGGGCTTTCGCACACTGGCACTCGAGAAGCGCTCGGCCGAGGTGTGGGAGGTGCTGGGCGCCGTCAAGCTGGAGTTCGGCAAGTTCGGCGAGGTGCTCGCCAAGACCCGCAAGAAGCTCGACGAGGCCGCCAGCACCATCGACGCGGCGCAGACCCGCACGAACATGATGCAGCGCAAGCTGAAGTCGGTCGAGGCGCTGGACGAGACGCGGGCCCAGGCGCTGCTGCCGGGCGGCTTCGAGGCCACGGAGGACGAGGAGAGAGAGCCCGTCCCGCGCGACAGCCGTGGCTGAGGACGCGCCGGTTGCCGGTGGATCTCGCGCGCTGGCGCTGCGGCTGCTGCCGCTGATCGGCGGCCAGCTCTGCCTGCACGCCGCGATGACCGGTCTGCGCATGGCTGCGCCGCTGCTGGCACTGCACGAGGGCCACAGCGCGGCGGCTGTCGGCGGGCTGCTGGCCTTGTTCGCCGTCGCGCCCATCGCACTCGCCCTGCCGGCCGGGCGCATGGCCGACCGTCACGGCTACCACCGTCCGGTGCGCTGGGCCGTGGCGCTGGCCTTCGGCGGCGCGTTGCTGGCCGCGCTGGCGACGCTGTTGCCGGTCGGCTGGCACTACCCGGTGCTGTGTGCCGCAGCGATGCTGTGCGGTGGCGGCGCGAACTTCGGCCTGATCGCCATCCAGCGCACGGCCGGGCGGCTGGTCAGCGACCCGACCGGACTGAAGCGCGTGTTCAGCTGGCTCGGCCTGGCACCGGCGCTGAGCAACGTGGTCGGCCCGGTGATTGCCGGTGTGGTGATCGACACGGCCGGCTTCGGCGCCGCCTTCGCGGTGCTGGCCTTGCTGCCGCTCACGAGCCTGGTGTGGTCGCGCCGGGTTGCGCTGGAAGCTCCGCCGACCGCGGCCGCCACCGCACCGCGCAGCCACCGCGCTTCCTGGGAGCTGCTGATGGCGCCGCCGATGCGCCGGCTGCTGCTGGTGAACTGGCTGCTGTCGAGCAGCTGGGACGTGCACAGTTTCGTCGTGCCGGTGCTGGGCCACGAGCGCGGGCTCAGCGCGTCGGCCATCGGGCTGATCCTCGGTGCGTTCGCGCTCGCGGTGGCCGGCGTGCGCCTCGTGATCCCGCTGCTGGCGCACCGGCTGCGCGAGGGGGCGGTGCTGGCCGGGGCCATGCTGCTGACGGCCGCCGTGTTCGCCGTCTACCCGCTGGCGCACGCCGCGCCGGCGATGGGCGCGTGCGCGGTGGTGCTGGGCCTTGCGCTCGGCACGGTACAGCCGATGATCATGTCAACGCTGCACCAGATCACGCCGCAGGCGCGCCACGGCGAGGCGATCGCGCTGCGCTCGATGACCATCAACCTGTCGAGCGCGCTGATGCCGCTGGGCTTCGGCCTGGCCGGCGCCACGTTGGGTGCGGCCGGCGTGTTCTGGCTGATGAGCGCGATGGTCGGCGCGGGCGCGTGGCCGGCGCGCCGGCTGGCCGCGACCGGCTGATCCGCGGTCTTCTCAGCGCGGCACCGCGAAGACTGCGTCGTCGGTGGCGACGAACAGGCGGTCGTCATCGGCCGGCGTCACCGGGTGGCCGCCGGTGAAGGCGCCGAACGCCGGCAGCACGGTGCGGTGCGGGCCGACCACGAAGCAGGGCAGCCGCAGGCGCTCGCCACCCCAGCCCAGGTGATGCACCGGATGCAGATGGCCGCAGAACAGGTGCGGCCCGGCCGTCTCGCGCGGGTGATGGCCGAACGCGAAGGGGCCGAGATGCCAGGGCTCGTCCACGACCGCGAGACCCAGGTCGGCCGGCGGGTCGCCGGCGTGCGCATCGTGGTTGCCACGCACCAGCGTCAGCGCCAGGTCCCTGTGGCGCAGACGCCAGGCCCGCAGCGCCGCGAGCGTGGCGCCGGCGTGCGCGGCTCGTGCGTGCAGGAAGTCGCCGAGGAAGACGATGCCGCGCGCCGGCCGCGATGCCAGCAGCGCGTCCAGCGCCGCGAGGTTCTGCGAGGTCGTGCCACGCGGCACCGGCAGGCCGCCGGCGCGGAAGGCGGCGGCCTTGCCGAAGTGCACGTCGGCCACCATCAGCAACCGCTCGCGCGGCCACCAGACGGCGCGGGCGGGCAGCAGTTCCAGGGCTTCGCCGGCGATGTCGATCTGCATGGCCATCAGGGGGTGGCGGCTCGCTCGAGCTCGCGCAGCATCCGCGCGACGCGGTCCGTCAGCGCCTCGGTGCTGAGCGCCTCGCGCAGCCGCTCGACCATCAGAGGGAAGGCGAACGGGGTGGCGCGATGCAGCTCCACGAAGGCGAGGCGTCGTTGCGCCAGCTCGGTGAGCGTTTCGCGCAGCCGGCCGAGCTCTAGTTCCTGTTCCAGCACTTCGCGCTCGGCCTGGCCCAGCAGCAGGTTGCCGGCGTCGTGACGCTGGAACACGTCGAAGAACAGGCTCGACGACGCCTGCAACTGCCGTGCGCTGCGCGCCTGGCCCGGGTAGCCCTGGAACACCAGGCCGGCGACGCGGGCGATCTCGCGGAAGCGCCGGCGCGACAGCTCGGTGGCGTTCAGGCCGGCCAGCACGTCGTCCAGCAGCGTGTCGGTCGTCAGCAGGCGCTGCGCGGCCTCGGGCGTTGCGAGCAGAGCCGACCAGTCCACAGGCGTGGCGCACAGCAGCTCGAAGCCGTAGTCGTTGACGGCGATCGAGAAGCTCGCCGGCTGCTGCCTGCCGACGCGGTAGGCCAGCAGCGCGGCGAGTCCGACGTGCACGAGGCGGCCGGCGAAAGGGTAGAGGAACAGGTGCTGGCCCTCGCGGCTGCGCATCGACTCGGCCACCAGCACGTCGGCCGCCGGCAGCGCCGACCAGCGTGCCTGCAGTTCGAGCAGCGGGCGCAGCGCCCGCATCTCGGGGCCGGGGAAGCGGCCGCGCGCGGCCTGCTGCAGCCGCTCCAGCGCCGCGTGCGCCAGCTCGGACGACAGCGGCATCTGGCCGCCCTGCCAGCGCGGCACCGCGCCGCGCCGGCCGGTAGCGGGCCGCACGTAAGCGGTCATTTCGTGACCGCGCACGAACTCGAGCCGGCGGCCACCGAACAGAAAGTGATCGCCGCGACGCAGCCGCGCGATGAACGACTCCTCGATGCTGCCGAGCCGCGTGCCGTTCAGGAAGCGCACCTGCATCGCGGCGTCGGAGACGATGGTGCCGATGCCCATCCGGTGGCGGCGGCCGATCGACGCATCGGGCACGCGGTACACACCGTCGTCGTCGGGTAGCACACGCCGGTACTCGGGGTAGACGACCAGGCTCTGGCCGCCGCGGGCGACGAAGTCGAGCGCCCACTGCCACTCGGCGTCGGTCAGCGTGCGGTAGGCATCGGTGCGGCGCACTTCCGCCAGCAGGTCCGACGCGCGAAACCCGCCGCCGAGAGCGACGGTGACGAGGTGCTGCGCCAGCACGTCGAGCGGCTTGTCCGGCGCGCGCCGCGACTCGATGCGGCGCGCGGCGACCGCGCGGATCGCCGCGGCCGCCTCGAGCAGCTCGAGGCTGTGCGTCGGCACCAGCGTGAGCCGTGAGACCCGGCCGGGCGCGTGGCCGCTGCGGCCGGCGCGCTGCAGCAGCCGTGCGACGCCCTTCGGGCTGCCGATCTGCAGCACGCGCTCGACGGGCAGGAAGTCGACGCCCAGGTCCAGGCTGGAGGTGCTGACGACCGCCTTCAGCCGGCCCGACTTCAGACCCTCCTCGACCCAGCCGCGCAGTGCGGGATCGAGCGAGCCGTGGTGCAGCGCGAGCACGCCGGCCCAGTCGGGACGCGCATCGAGCAGCTTCTGGTACCAGATCTCGGCCTGCGAGCGGGTGTTGGTGAAGACCAGCGTGGTCGCGTGCCGGTCGATCTCGTCGATCACCGGCTGCAGCATCTCGATGCCGAGGTGGCCGCCCCAGGGGAAGCGCGACGGGTTCGACGGCACCAGGGTGTCGACCACCACGCGCTTGGGCAGACGGCCCTGCACCAGCACGCCCTGCGCGTCGGCGTCGCCGAGCAGCACCTGCCGCGCGCGCGGCAGGTTGCCGAGCGTGGCGGACAGGCCCCACACGACGAGGCGTGGCTGCCAGTGCCGCAGCCGCGCCAGCGCGAGCTGCGTCTGCACGCCGCGCTTGTTGCCCATCAGCTCGTGCCATTCGTCGACGATCACCATGTCGACGTGCCGCAGCCGCTGTGCCGCGTCGGCCTGGCTCAACATCAGCGACAGACTCTCTGGCGTCGTCACCAGGGCCGCGGGCGGCGATTTCGCTTGGCGCGCCCGTTCGGCGCTCGGCGTGTCGCCGGTGCGCAGGCCCACACGCCAGCTCGGCAGCAGTTCGGCGAGCGGTGCCTCGAGCGCGCGCTGGGTGTCGGCGGCGAGCGCGCGCATCGGCGTGAGCCACAGCACCCGCAGGTCGCGGCCGTCGTCGGCGCCCGAGGCCCGCTGCCGCAGCGCGCGGCCGAGGGCGGCGAACCAGACCGCATAGGTCTTGCCGGCGCCCGTGGTGGCATGCAGCAGGCCGCTGCGGCCGTGCGCAGCGGCCGCCCACACCCGGCGCTGGAACGCGAACGGCTGCCAGCCGCGTGCGGTGAACCAGTCGTCGAGTGCCGCCGCCGGCGGCGCGCGCCGGCTCATGCGAGCAGGCCCTTCAGCGTGGCGAGTGTGTCGGCCTCCTCGACCGGCTTGTCGGGGCGTGGCCGCAGGATGCGTGGGAAGCGCACCGCCACGCCGGCCTTGTGGCGCGTCGAGCGAGCGATGCCCTCGAAGCCGATCTCGAACACCAGCGTCGGCCGCACGCTGCGCACCGGCCCGAACTTCTCGATCGTCGTCTTGCGGATCACCGCGTCGACGCAGGCGATCTCGGCGTCGCTGAGGCCGGAGTAGGCCTTGGCGAACGGTACGAGACGGCGCTCGCCGGCGGTGCCGTCCGGCGCGTCGTCCCACACCGCGAAGGTGTAGTCGGTGTAGAGCGAGGCGCGCCGCCCATGGCCGGCCTGGGCGTAGACGAGCACCGCGTCGACGGCGTAGGGGTCGACCTTCCACTTCCACCACACGCCGACGTCCTTGGTGCGACCGACGCCGTAACGCGCCTCGCGTGCCTTCAACATCAGGCCCTCGACGCCGCGCTCGCGGGCGGTGTCGCGCAGGACGGCCAGAGCAGCCCAGTCGGGGGCCTGCACCTGCGGCGCGAGCTGCAACCCGGGGTCGGCGGTCGCGGCGATCAGTTGCTCGAGACGCGTGCGCCGCAGGTGCTGGGGCTCGCTGCGCCGGTCGGCACCCTCCTGCTCCAGCAGGTCGTAGGCGATCAGCACCGCCGGCAGCTCCTTCAGCAGGTGCGCTCCGAGGGTCTTGCGGCCGATGCGCCGCTGCAGGGCCGCGAACGGGGCGGGGCGGCCGTCCTGCCAGACCACGATCTCGCCGTCGAGCACCGTGCCGTCGGGCAGGGACAGAGCCGACAGCTCGGGGAAGCGGTCGGTGATCAGCTCTTCGCCGCGCGACCAGAGCCAGGATTGGCCGCCGCGCCGCACGAGCTGGGCACGGATGCCGTCGTACTTCCACTCGGCCTGCCAGTCGTCGAGTGCACCGAGCGACTGCGGCTCGGCCTGCAGCGGATGCGCCAGGAAGAAAGGGTAGGGCTGGCCGCCGGGCGAGGCGCCGCCGGGCGCCGCCTCCGACGCCAGCAGCGAGGCGTAGGCCTCGGCCGTCGGCTGCGCGCCCTTGTCGGTCCAGCCCATCAGCCGCTGGGCGACGAGCTTGGCGTCGAGGCCGGCGACCTGGGCCAGCGCGCGCGTGAGCAGGAGCCGCGAGACGCCGACGCGAAAGCCGCCGCCGATCAGCTTGCCGAGCAGGAAGCGCCCGGCGGTGTCGAGCTCGTCCCAGGCGTCGAACAGGGCCGTGCGCACCTGCTCGGGCGGCGCGCCACGCAAGGGGCCGATGCGCTCGCGCATCCACTCGTCGAGCCCCAGTGAGCTGTCGCGCACCGGGGGCGGAAGCACGAGCGAGATCGTCTCGGCCAGGTCGCCCACCGCCTCGTAGCAGGCGTCGAACAGCCAGGACGGCAGGCCGGCGCGCTCGGCGGCGAGCTGGCGCAGCAGTGCGGACGGCACCGCCTGTCGCGGCTTGCCGCCGGCCAGGAAATAGGCGGCCCAGGCGGCATGGCGGGCCGGCGCGGCACGGAAGTAGGCCGTCAGCGCCTCGAGCTTGCCGAGCGTCGAGGTCGTTGCGTCGAGGGCCGCATACAGGCCGGCGAACTCACGCACTGCCGGCTTCCTCGGGCGGCGGGGCCGGCGCGGCGGTCTCGTCTTCGTCGCCGTACTCGGTCTGGAAGGCGGCAGCGTCGAGGCCCTGCTCGCACAGCCAGCGGATCAGCGGGCCGGTCTCGCCGTGGGTCACCACGACGCGCCCGGCGCCGGTCGCCCCGATCGCCTCCAGCAAGGCCGGCCAGTCGGCGTGGTCGGACAATACGAAGCCTCGGTCGACGCCACGCCGCCGCCGCGTGCCGCGCAGGCGCATCCAGCCGCTCGCGAAGGCGTCGCGGTAGTCGCCGAAGCGCTTCAGCCACGGCGAGCCGGCTGCCGATGGTGGGGCCAGCACGAGCGCGCGCCGCACGTCGGCGGGGTCGCCGATCTGATCGACCGTGATCGTGGGCGGCAGCGCCACGCCGGCGGCGCGGTAGGCCTCGTTGAGTGTCTGCACCGCGCCGTGGCAGACGATGGGGCCGATCGAGGCGTCGACGCCGAGCAGCACGCGCTGCGCCTTGCCGAGGGCATAGCAATACAGCACGCTCGCGTGGCCCGCGTCGGCGTTGTCCCGCCACCAGCGGTCGACGCCGGCGAACACCTGCTCGGGCGGGTCCCAGCGGTAGATCGGCAGGCCGAAGGTCGACTCGGTGACGAAGGTGTCGCAGCGCAGCGGCTCGAACGGTGCGCAGCTGGCGTCCGGCGCGAGCTTGTAGTCGCCCGACACCACCCACACCTCGCCGCGGTGCTCGAGGCGCACCTGCGACGAGCCGAGCACGTGGCCGGCCGGGTGCAGCGACAGCGTCACGCCGTGGTGCGTGACGCGCTCGCCGTACTCGAGCGTGTCGAGGCTCACGTCGCCCAGCCGCGTGCGCACCAGCGTCGCTCCGGCCAGCGCTGCAAGGTAGCGGCCGTGTCCCGGGCGGGCGTGGTCGGCGTGCGCGTGGGTCAGCACGGCGCGTGCCACCGGCCGCCACGGATCGATGTAGAAGTCGCCGGCGGCGCAGTACAGCCCCTCCTTGCGCACGACGACCAGATCGCTCATGGCACCCCGAGGAAGGCCATGGCGGTGTGGCTCAGTAGATCAGCCGGTCCGGCCGGATGTCGCGCAGGATGGTGGTGGCGATCTCCTCGATCGACTTGTGGGTCGAGCTGAGCCAGGCGATGCCCTCGCGGCCCATCATCGACTCGGCTGCCGACACCTCGTGGCGGCAGTTCTCGAGCGAGGCGTACTTGCTGTTGGGGCGCCGCTCGTGGCGGATCTCGCGCAGTCGCTCGGGGGCGATGGTCAGGCCGAAGCACTTCTTCTTGTGCGGCAGCAGGGCCGAGGGCAGGGCACCGCGATCGAAGTCCTCGGGGATCAGCGGGTAGTTGGCCGCCTTGATGCCGTGCTGCATCGCCAGGTAGAGCGAGGTCGGTGTCTTGCCGGACCGGCTGACGCCGACCAGGATCACGTCGGCGATGTCGAGATTCTTCGACGACTGGCCGTCGTCGTGGGCGAGCGAGAAGTTGATCGCCTCGATGCGATCGGTGTACTCCTGGCTCTTGGAGATGTCGTCGAAGCGGCCGACGCGGTGGTTGGACTTGATGCCGAACTCGGCCTCCAGCGGCTCGACGAAGGTGCCCAGCATGTCCAGCACCAGGCAATGGGCGCTGCGGATGATGCTGCGCACCTCGGTGTCGATCAGTGTGATGAAGACGATCGGGCGCTTGCCCTCGCGCCCGGCGGTGTCGTTGATCTCGCGCACCACCTGGTAGGCCTTGTCGGGCGTGTCGATGAAGGGCCGACGCACGTGGCGGGGCTTGGCGGAGAACTGCGCCAGGATGGAGTTGCCGAAGGTCTCGGCGGTGATGCCGGTGCCGTCCGAAACGAAGAACACTGTGCGATTTGGCATGTCTGGGCCGCGCCGCGTCGCGGCTTTAGGGGGTGAGGGAAGAGAGGTTCGAGTCCTCTTGGAGCCGTACAATTAAACCAGTTTGCACCAGGCCCATCCCACCTGACCCCAGCCATGAGCCCCGCGCCGAGAACAAGACGAACAGGCGTGAGCGCGGCCGACTGGAGGCCTCAGCGGCCGCATGCGTGCGCCCCGGTTTCATCACATCACGGAGTTTTCCCATGTCCAGCTTTGATGCGACCGCCCTGGTCGTCCCGTTCGAACGACTGAGAATGACCGACGTCGACGCGGTTGGCGGCAAGAACGCCAGCCTCGGCGAGATGATCAGCCAGCTCGCTGCCTCCGGCGTGCGAGTGCCCGGCGGCTTTGCGACCACCGCACATGCCTTCCGGCAGTTCCTCAAGCACGGCGGTCTGGTCGACAAGATCAACGCGCGGCTTTCGGCGCTGGACACCGACGATGTGCGGGCACTGGCCGAAGCCGGTGCCGAGATCCGCGGTTGGGTCGAGGGCCAACCGTTTCCGGCCGACCTGCAGGACGCGATCGCGACCGAGTTCGCGCAGCTCACCGCCGGCAATCCCGGTGCATCGTTCGCGGTGCGCTCGTCGGCCACCGCCGAGGACCTGCCCGATGCCAGCTTCGCCGGCCAGCAGGAGACCTTCCTGAACGTCGTCGGCATCGAGGACGTGCTGCACAAGATGAAGGAGGTGTTCGCGAGCCTCTACAACGACCGGGCCATCAGCTACCGGGTGCACAAGGGCTTCGCGCACGCAGACGTGGCGCTGTCGGCCGGCGTGCAGCGCATGGTGCGCTCCGACCTCGGCTCGGCTGGCGTGGTGTTCACGATCGACACCGAGTCCGGTTTCAAGGACGTGGTCTTCATCACTTCCAGCTACGGCCTGGGCGAGACGGTGGTGCAGGGCGCCGTGAATCCGGACGAGTTCTACGTGCACAAGCCGGCGCTGAAGGCCGGCAAGCTGGCGGTCATCCGCCGCAACCTCGGCTCCAAACTGATCAAGATGGAGTTCGCGACGCCGCAGGAGAAGGCGGCGACCGGCAAGCTCGTCAGGACGGTGGACACCGCGACCGAGCAGCGAAATCGCTTCTCGCTGACCGACGCCGACGTGACCGAACTCGCCCGCTACGCGCTGATCATCGAGGAGCACTACGGCCGCGCGATGGACATCGAGTGGGGCAAGGACGGTGGCGACGGCCAGCTCTACATCCTGCAGGCCCGGCCGGAAACGGTGAAGAGCCAGGCCGAGGGCAAGGCCGAGCAGCGCTACAAGCTCAAGGGCTCGGGCACCGTGCTGGCCGAGGGCCGCGCGATCGGCCAGAAGATCGGGACCGGCCCGGTGCGCATCGTCCACAGCCTGTCCGAGATGGACCAGGTGCAGGCCGGCGACGTGCTCGTCACCGACATGACCGACCCGAACTGGGAGCCGGTGATGAAGCGTGCGAGCGCCATCGTCACCAACCGCGGCGGGCGCACCTGTCACGCGGCCATCATCGCGCGCGAGCTTGGCATCCCGGCCGTGGTGGGCTGCGGCGACGCGACCGAGACGCTGAAGGAAGGCGCGCTGGTCACCGTGGCCTGCTCCGAAGGCGACACCGGCTACATTTACGACGGCCTGCTGGAGACCGAGATCACCGACGTGCAGCGCGGCGAACTGCCGTACTGCCCGATCAAGATCATGATGAACGTCGGCAACCCGCAGCTGGCGTTCGACTTCGCGCAGATGCCGAACTCCGGCGTCGGTCTGGCGCGGCTCGAGTTCATCATCAACAACAACATCGGCGTGCACCCGAAGGCGATCCTCGACTATCCCAACGTGGATGCCGACCTGAAGAAGGCCGTCGAGAGCGTCGCGCGGGGCCATGCCTCGCCGCGCGCCTTCTACGTCGACAAGCTGACCGAGGGCATCGCGACGATTGCCGCGGCCTTCTGGCCCAAGCCGGTGATCGTGCGGCTGTCGGACTTCAAGTCCAACGAGTACAAGAAGCTGATCGGCGGCTCGCGCTACGAGCCCGAGGAAGAGAACCCGATGCTGGGCTTCCGTGGCGCCTCGCGCTACATCAGCGCCGAGTTCGGCGAGGCCTTCGCGATGGAATGCGAGGCGCTCAAGCGCGTGCGCAACGACATGGGCCTGACCAACGTCGAGATCATGGTGCCCTTCGTGCGCACGCTGAAGCAGGCCGAACGCGTGGTCGGCATGCTGGCTGAACAGGGCCTCAAGCGCGCCGCGGCCGGCGGCAGCGACGACCTGAAGGTCATCATGATGTGCGAGGTGCCGAGCAACGCCATCCTGGCCGAGCAATTCCTCGAGCACTTCGACGGCATGTCGATCGGCTCGAACGACCTGACCCAGCTCACGTTGGGACTGGACCGCGACTCGGGGCTCGAACTGCTGGCCGCCGACTTCGACGAGCGCGATCCGGCGGTCAAGGCGATGATCTCCCGCGCCATCGCGGCCTGCCGGGCCACCGGCAAGTACATCGGCATCTGCGGCCAGGGGCCGAGCGACCACCCCGACTTCGCCGACTGGCTGGCGGCCGAGGGCATCGTGTCGATCTCGCTGAACCCCGACACGGTGGTCGATACCTGGCAGCGACTAGCCAAGCGCTGAGTTCGACATTCGCAACCGCGGGGTCGTCCCCGACTCTCGAAACGGCCCCGATCGGGGCCGTTAGTCTTTGCGGGCGTCAAGGATCCGGGTAAGCCCGGACGGGGGATATCAGTAGTTCGTCAGGAAATGTCAGCCTAGCGTAAGGTGGATTTTCACAATGAAACCAACCGTTACGACATCCCATGCTGCTGCTCATCGCCTCGATCAAGCTCATTGCCGAGATCGCCCTCTGCGCATTGGCCGGGCGGTGGCTGCTCGGCGTCCTGGCGGGTGCCAAGCGTGAGCAGAATTTCTTCTATCAGCTCCTCAACGGCCTGACCCGCCCGTTCACGACTGCATTCCGGACCATCACGCCGAAGGTGGTGATAGATCGCCACATTCCCTTGCTGACCTTCGTCGCGCTCGGCTGGATCTGGGTGTTCATGGTGATCGAGAAGGTCAGTCTCTGCCGGGCGGTGCCGGGTCAGGGGCTGTGCCAGTGAGCGCGACGATACCGAGTCGCTCGGGGCGATGGCGACATCTGCTGATGAAGTGGCGCTCGCAGACGCTGCTGGTCGCAGGTCGGCAGAGACGGGCACTCGAGACGTTCGACGAGATGCTGGCGCTGTGGCCCGACGACGCGTACGCGCTTGCCAGTCGAGCTCACGTGCTGGCGCAATCCGGACAGGCCGATGCGGCGATGGCCGATTTCCGCCGGCTGATCGACGTGCAGCCCGAGCATGCCCATGCCTGGTTCAACCTTGGCTTCCTGCTGGAGCAGCAGGGCTCGCTCGACGAGGCAGAACACGCGTTTCGCAATGCGCTCCACCTGGAACCCAAGCTCGACCGAGCGTGGTACGGCCTGGGGCTGACGCTGATCCGTCAACACCGCTACGACGAGGCCGTCGCCGCGTTGAAGCGCAACACCGAACTGCAGCCCATGAGTCCGCACGGCTGGTATCAGCTTGCGCGGGTTCATGTCGATCGTCAGCAACCCGAAGAGGCGGTGAAGATCATTCGCCATCTCCAGGGATTCGAGCCCAAGGTGGCCGCTCAGCTCGAGCGGGAAACCGGACTGCTCGGCTCGCCGGCCGGCGGGCACTGAAGCCCGATCGATCCCGGCCAGGAGCAGCAGGCATCGCGTCGAAGAACGCGAGCAGCGGCGGTATCAGCAAGACCGGTGACCCCCCGACGGGGTCGGAGACAACAAGGACAGGAGCACAGCGATGCAGGTGACTGAACAGCAGCGGCTCTACTGGCAGAAGAACCTCAGGCTCACCGCGATCCTGCTGGCGATCTGGTTCGTAGTGACCTACGTGATGGCGTATTTCGCGCGAGAGCTCAGCTTCTCGTTCTTCGGCTGGCCCTTCAGCTTCTACATGGCGGCCCAGGGCTCACTGATCATCTACGTGATCATCATCTGGTACTACGCCAGGACGATGAATCGCCTCGATCAAGAACACGGCGTCGCCGAGGAGGACTGACATGGCTGGAATCACACCGAATGCGACTGCCGCGGGCAGCAGTCGCGCCGCCAATGCGGCCTTCAAGTCGCAACTGAACAAGGTCTACACCTGGTACACCGGCGGCTTCATTGCCTTCGTGATCGTGCTGGCTGTGCTCGAGCAGATGGGGCTGCCGCGCAGCTACATCGGCTTCATCTTCCTGCTGGCCACCGTGGCCCTGTATGCCGGCATCGGCATCATGAGCCGCACCACCGATGCGGCCGAATACTACGTGGCCGGCCGTCGCGTGCCAGCCATCTACAACGGCATGGCCACCGGCGCCGACTGGATGTCGGCCGCGTCCTTCATCGGCATGGCCGGTACGCTGTACCTCACCGGCTACGGTGGTCTCGCCTTCATCATGGGCTGGACCGGCGGCTACTGCCTGGTGGCGCTGTTCCTCGCACCCTATCTGCGCAAGTTCGGCCAGTTCACCATTCCAGATTTTCTGGGTGAACGCTATGGCGGCAATCTGGCCCGATTCATCGGCATCTTTGCCGCCATCCTGTGCTCGTTCACCTACGTGGTGGCGCAGATCTACGGCGTGGGGTTGATCACGGCGCGCCTGAGCGGGCTGGCGTTCGAGATCGGCGTGTTCGTCGGACTCGGCGGCATCCTGGTGTGCTCGTTCCTGGGCGGCATGCGCGCCGTCACCTGGACGCAGGTGGCGCAGTACATCATCCTGATCATTGCCTACCTCGTCCCGGTGGTGTGGCTGTCGGTGAAGCAGACGAGCGTGCCGGTGCCGCAGGCCATCTACGGCGCCCAACTGCAGAAGATCACCGCCAAGGAAGCCCAGCTCAAGGCCGATCCGAAGGAGCTGGAGGTCATCGCGGCCTTCAAGCAACGCGCAGAAGGCGCCGATGCCAAGCTGAAGGACGTGCCGGCCGCGATGGCGGCCGACAAGATGGCGGCCGAGCAGAAGCTCGCCGACCTGAAGGGCGCGAATGCGCCGCTGGCCGACGTGCAGGCTGCCGAGAAGGCGCTGGCCGCCTTGCCGGCGACGGAAGCCGACGCCAAGAAGGCTTATGCGGCCGCGAAGAGTGCGAACGAGGCACGTGCCAAGCCGCTGGCCGGCATGCCGCCCCATGCGCAACAGTACGCTGGCGACCCGAACGGCGACGAGAAGGCGCAGAAGACCTTCAACGAGTCGCGGCGCAACTTCCTGGCGCTGGTGTTCTGTCTGATGGTCGGTACGGCGGCGCTGCCGCACATCCTGATGCGCTACTACACCACGCCCTCGGTCAAGGAGGCGCGCGAGTCGGTGACCTGGTCGCTGTTCTTCATCTTCCTGCTGTATTTCACCGCGCCGGCCTTGGCCGTGCTGGTGAAATTCGAGGTGTTCAACAACGTCGTCGGCACGCCGTTCGACCAGTTGCCCGCCTGGATTGCCAACTGGGCGCGGGTCGATCCGACGCTGATGTCGGTCACCGACATCAACAAGGACGGCATCCTGCAGCTCGGCGAGATGAAGCTCGGCGGCGACATCATCGTGCTGGCGACGCCGGAGATCGGTGGGCTCCCGTATGTGGTATCGGGCATGGTGGCCGCGGGCGGTCTGGCCGCGGCGCTGTCGACCGCGGACGGCCTGTTGCTGACGATCGCCAACGCGCTGTCGCACGACCTGTACTACAAGATGATCGATCCGAACGCGTCGACCTCCCGTCGCGTGACGGTCTCGAAGATCCTCCTGCTGGTCGTGGCTCTGGCGGCGGCCTACGTGGCCTCGCAGAAACCCGCGGACATCCTGTTCCTGGTCTCGGCGGCGTTCTCGTTCGCGGCGGCGGGCTTCTTCCCGGCCCTGGTGCTTGGCATCTTCTGGAAGCGCGCTTCCAGCGCCGGTGCCGTGCTGGGCATGATCGCCGGCCTGGGGACGACCATGTACTACATGATCCACAACCAACCCTGGTTGCGCGGCGTGTTCGGCATCACCGAGCCCGTCAGCCTGTGGTTCGGCATCCTGCCGATCTCGGCGGCGACCTTCGGCGTGCCGATCGGTTTCGCAGTGATCATCATCGTGAGCCTGTTCACGCCAGCACCGAACAAGAAGGTGCAGGAGCTGATCGAGCATGTTCGCTACCCGAACCTGCGCGGCGACACGGTGAAGAGCCTCGGCACCTGACCCCCAGAGCGGCGCCGGCTCCGGCCGGCCCGCGACGGCGAGCGAGCGGCGCCCCGGTGACGGAGGGCCGCTTCTTTTTGTCCGGCTATAATCTTGGGCTTACCTTGCCGTACCCCTTGTTGACGCTAGGGGACGGCTTCCCCGCCGACCGATCACCGTGCCTGCACGGCCGCGAGGCGGACACCCACAAGGAGTACCGATGCGTCATTACGAAATCGTCCTGCTGATCCACCCGGATCAAAGCGAGCAGGTTCCGGCCATGCTGGAACGCTACAAGGGCCTGGTCACCGCTGCCGGTGGCAAGCTGCACCGTGTCGAGGATTGGGGGCGCCGCCAACTGGCCTACCTGATCAACAAGCTCGCGAAGGCGCACTACCTGTGCCTCAACATTGAGTGCAGCAAGGAGACGCTGCTCGAGCTCGAGACCGGCTTCAAGTTCAACGACGCCGTGCTGCGCCACCTCACCGTGGTCAAGAGCAAGGCCGAGACCGCGCCCTCGATCATGATGAAGGCCGTCGAGCGCGAGGAATCGCGCAAGGCGCCGCAGCCGCAGGAAGCCGCTGCCTGATTCCGGTGAAGCCCTGCCTGCCGCAGGCGCCTGCATGAACCGCGTGGTTCTTCAGGCGCAGCTGGTGGAGCGGGGCGTGATGCGCTACACGCCCGCCGGTTTGCCGGCACTCGACTTGAGCCTGAGGCACGAGTCGCAAGTGACGGAAGCCGGGCACCCGCGCCGGGTCTCTCTGGAGATCCGGGCCGTGGGGATCGGGGCGGTGGCCGAGCAGCTCGGCAAGCTGGCGGTGGGAGACACCGCCGGATTCGCCGGATTTCTCGGGTCCCACCGCAACGGCAAGGGCGTGCTGCTGCACATCACCGAATTCGACGCCCAGCCCGCTTCGCTTTGAGCAACCCGTTTCAGATTTCAGGAGTTCACTATGCCCCCGCCCCGTGGTAAAGGCCGTTTCGGCAAGGACAAGCGCCCGAAGCGCAACACCCAATCGCTGCTGTTCCGTCGCAAGCGCTTCTGCCGCTTCACGGTCACCGGCGTCACCGAGATCGACTACAAGGATGTCGACACGCTGCGCGACTTCATTGCCGAGAACGGCAAGATCACGCCCGCACGCCTGACCGGCACGCGTGCCTTCTTCCAGCGTCAGCTGTCGACCTGCATCAAGCGCGCCCGCTTCCTGGCCCTGCTGCCGTACAGCGACCAGCACAAGTCCTGAGGAGCCCGCCATGCAAATCATCCTGCTCGAGAAGGTGGCCAACCTCGGCAACCTCGGTGAGGTCGTCAAGGTCAAGGACGGCTACGCACGCAACTTCCTGATCCCCAGCGGTGCTGCACGCCGTGCCACCGAGTCGGCGGTCAAGGAATTCGAAGCCAAGCGCATCGAACTGGAAAAGGCCGCAGCTGCGAAGCTGGCCGCCTCCCAGGCCGAGGGCGAGAAGCTCAACGGCAAGGCCATCAGCATCACGCAGAAGGCCGGTGTCGACGGCCGTCTGTTCGGTTCGGTCACCAACCACGACATCGCCGAAGCGCTGGGCAAGGCCGGCTTCAAGGTCGTGAAGTCGCAGGTGCGCCTGCCCAACGGTCCGCTGAAGACCGTGGGCGAGCACCCGGTGACGGTGGCGCTGCACACCGACGTGGTGGTCGACGTGAACGTGACGGTGGTCGGCGAGACCGACTGAGTCTTCCGTTCCGCTCGCGACGAAGGCCGGCATTCGCCGGCCTTTGTTTTTGCGGCGGCGCTTGTACAGCGCCGCCCCCAGGCCACCCACCGGATTTCCACAGACTTGCCCACAACGGCGGGTCGGCGACCGGCATAAGATCGAACGATGTCAGCCATTTTCTCCGGGGGCGGCGCGCGCCCTGACGCCCGCGGCGACGACGAAGTCGCCCGCCTGCGCATCCCGCCGCAATCCATCGAGGCCGAGCAGAGCGTGCTGGGCGGCCTGCTGATCGACAACGGCGCCTGGGACCGGGCCGGCGACCTGCTGAGCGACGGCGATTTCTACCGCCATGAGCATCAGTTGATCTACGGCGCCATCGGCAAGCTGATCAACGCGAGTAAGCCGGCCGACGTGATCACCGTCTACGAGCAGTTGCAGTCGCTCGGCAAGGCCGAGGAGGTGGGTGGGCTGGCCTACTTGAACCAGCTCGCGCAGAGCGTGCCGAGCGCGGCCAACCTGCGCCGCTATGCCGAGATCGTGCGCGAGCGCAAGATCCTGCGCGATCTGGTCGCTACCAGCGACGAGATCGCCACCAACGCCTTCAACCCGCGTGGTCGCGCGGTCTCGGAGATCCTCGACGAGGCCGAAGGCAAGATCTTCAAGATCGGCGAGGCCGGCTCGCGCACCAAGCAGGGCTTCCAGGGCATGGACACCCTGGTCGTGCAACTGATCGACCGCGTGACCGAACTGGCCGAGAACGGTGCCGAGGAAGTGACCGGCGTGCGCACCGGCTTCTACGACCTCGACCGCATGACCGCCGGCCTGCAGCCGGGCGACCTGATCGTGCTGGCGGCGCGCCCGTCGATGGGCAAGACCGCGTTCGCGCTCAACATCGGCGAGCACGTTGCGGTGCAGGAAGGCCTGCCGGTGGTGGTGTTCTCGATGGAAATGGGCGCCTCGCAGTTGGCGCTGCGGATGGTGGGCTCGCTCGGCCGCATCGACCAGTCGGGGTTGCGCACCGGCCGGCTGCGCGACGATGAGTGGGGGCGCCTGACCGAGGCGGTCGACAAGCTCGGCAAGGCCAGCGTCTTCATCGACGAGAGCGCGGCACTGACGCCTAGCGAGCTGCGTGCCCGCGCCCGGCGTCAGGCGCGCCAGTGCGGCCAGCTCGGCCTGATCGTGGTCGACTACCTGCAGCTGATGAGCGGCTCCAGTTCGAGCGAGGAGAACCGCGCCACCGTGATCGGCGAGATCTCGCGCGGTCTGAAGTCGCTGGCCAAGGAACTGAAGTGCCCGGTGATTGCGCTGTCGCAGCTCAACCGCAGCGTCGAGACGCGCACCGACAAGCGGCCGATGATGAGCGACCTGCGCGAGTCGGGCGCGATCGAGCAGGACGCCGACGTCATCATGTTCATCTACCGCGACGAGTACTACAACAAGGACACCAAGGAGCCGGGCGTCGCCGAGATCATCATCGGCAAGCAGCGTAACGGCCCGGTCGGTACGGTGAAGCTCACCTTCCTGAAGCCGCTGACCAAGTTCGACAACCTTGCGCCGGGCAGCAGCGGCAGCGACTACTGACGCCCGGCAGGGTCTCCGGGCGGCGGCTTGACAGTCGCTTCCATGTACATACACTGTCCATGGACAGGGGCGATGGGCCCCGATCGGAGTGACGACATGGCCGCAGCCGTCGAACGCATCGTGGTGCAAGCCACTTCTCAGGACAAGAAGGCGATCGCCGCCAAGGCGAAACGCCTGGACCTGCCCGTGTCGGAACTGATGCGCCGCGGCGCCTTCGCCTACGAGGCCAAGGAGGCGGACCAGGAGCTGGGAGTGCTGGCCGATGCCGCGCGCGATGCCGCCGATCGCGCCGGCGCCGCCATCGACGATGCGCTGAGCTTCATCGACGCGAGCAACAAGCGCATCGCCGCGATGGAGGCGAAGGCGGCCCGACTGCCGAAGTCCGCCTCCGGCCGGACGGCGGTGCGCAAGGCCGCCTGATGGGCGTCACCGACCGCGTCTGGGGCGCGCTCACCTCGATGATCAAGCTCGAGGACAAGGTCAACCGGCAGTCCGACGCGATGAAACTGCAGCAGCAGAAGATCGAGGATCTGACGGGCCGCGTGATCCGGCTCGAAGCCCAGCTGGAACTGCTGACCACGGCTGCGGTCGTGAAGCGACTCAAGAGCGAGTAGCGGAGAAGGCGCCGGGGGCGGGGCGCTTTCACCGGTCAGTGAAAGTCCCGCGAACTCGTCGCCAGCCGGCCCAGCCAGGGCGTCATGTCGACCAGCCGTCGCGCCAGCAGGTGCATCACGCCCTCCGGCGAGCGCTGCCATTCCCCGGCCACGGCCAGCAGGCGTGAAGCCAGCAGCGCCTGGCGGAACCGCTCGCGCACGCCCTTCCAGACGATCACGTTGACCGAGCCGGTCTCGTCCTCCAGCGTGACGAAGATCGTGCCCTTGGCGGTCTCGGGCTGCTGGCGGCCGACGACGATGCCGCAGGCCCAGACGCGGCTGCCATCCTTCAGGGCGCCGAGCTCCCGCGCATTGCGCCAGCCGCGTTGCGCGAGCCGCGGGCGCAGCAGCGCCAGCGGATGGCGACGCAGCGTGAGTTGGAGGCTGGCGTAGTCGAGCGTGATCTCCTCGGCCTCGGGCGGCGCCGGAAGGGCGAGCGGGTCCTCGCGATGCGGTGCATCGGCGAGCAGGGCGGTGCGGCGGGGCTGGCCGCTCGCCTGCCAGGCCTGCTGCCGGCGGTGGCCGGCCAGGCCTTGCAGCGCGTCGGCGCGGGCCAGCACCTGCAGCGCCTGGGGATCGAGCCCGGCGCGCCGCGCCAGGTCGTCGAGGCTGGCGAAGGCCGCCGCATGACGGGCGGCCACGATGCGGTCGGCGGCGGCCTTGCTGAAGCCGGAGACGAGGCGCAGCCCCAGGCGCACGGCGGGCTGTGGCCGCCGTGCGTCGGAGGGCATGCTGCCGGGTGACGCCGCTTCGAGCGTGCAGTCCCAGCCGCTATGGCCCACGTCGACCGGACGCACCTCGACCGCGTGGCGCCGTGCGTCCTGCACCAGCTGCGACGGTGCGTAGAAGCCCATCGGCTGCGAGTTCAGCAGCGCGGCCAGGAAGATCGCCGGCTCGTGGCACTTGAGCCAGGCGCTCAGGTAGGCCAGCAGCGCGAAGCTGTAGGCATGGCTCTCCGGGAAGCCGTAGTCGCCGAAGCCCTTGATCTGCTCGAAGATGCGCTCGGCGAACTCGCGGTCGTAGTTCTTTGCCACCATGCGATCGACGATGCGCTGGTGGAAGTGCTGCAAGCCGCCCTTGCGTTTCCAGGCCGCCATCGCACGGCGCAGCTCGTCGGCATCGCCGCCGCTGAAATCGGCTGCGATCATGCAGATCTGCATCACCTGTTCCTGGAAGATCGGGATGCCCAGCGTGCGCTCGAGCGCCTTCTCGAGGGCCGGATAGACGGGGGGCGGGCGCAGGCCCTGGCGCTGCAGCTCGCGCTGCTTCAGGTAGGGGTGCACCATGCCGCCGCTGATCGGGCCCGGCCGCACGATCGCGACCTGGACCACCAGATCGTAGAACTCGCGGGGCTTCAGCCGGGGCAGCATGCTCTGCTGGGCTCGGCTCTCGATCTGGAACACGCCCACGGTGTCGGCCTTCTGGATCATTTCGTAGGTGGCGATGTCCTCGCGCGGGATGTCCTGCATCTGCCATGACGGGGGTGCAGGCGCGCCGCCGTTGGCGCCGGGCGGCGGGCCGCGCCAGTCGGTGAGCAGCGCGAGCGCGCGCTTGAGCGCGCTCAGCATGCCCAGCGCCAGCACGTCGACCTTGAGCAGCCCCAGCGACTCGAGGTCGTCCTTGTCCCACTGGATCACGCGGCGGTCCTTCATCGCGGCGTTCTCGATCGGCACCATGCGCGACAGCTCGTCGCGCGCGATGACGAAACCGCCGACATGCTGCGACAAATGCCGCGGGAAGCCGATCAGCGTGGAACTCAGCTCCAGCCACTGCCGGGTGACCGGGGCGTCCAGGTCGAAGCCGGCTTCGCTCAGGCGAGCGGGCAGTGCCTCGCGCCCATCGAACCACTGGTGGCTCTTCGCGAGACGGGCGATGCGCTGCTCGTCCAGCCCCAGCGCCTTGCCGACCTCGCGCACCGCGCCGCGCACGCGGTAGGTCGCCAGTGCGGCGGCGAGCGCGGTGCGGTGCGTGCCGTACTTGCCGTAGATGTACTGGATGACTTCCTCGCGCCGCTCGTGCTCGAAGTCGACGTCGATGTCGGGGGCCTCGTTGCGCTCCTCGCTGATGAAGCGCTCGAACAGCAGCGTGGTCTGCGTCGGGTCGACCTCGGTGATGCCCAGGCAGTAGCAGACCGCCGAATTGGCGGCCGAGCCGCGACCCTGGCACAGGATGCCCCGGGAACGGGCGAACGTCACCACGTCGAAGACGGTGAGGAAGAAGGCCTCGTAGCGTTTCTGGAAGATCAACGTGAACTCGCGTTCGATCTGCTCCTTCACCGTGTCGGGCACCACGCCGGAATAGCGCTTGCGTGCGCCGTCCTCGGTCATGCGCCGCAGGTGGCTGGCCGCCGTCTCGCCGGCCGGCACGATCTCGTCCGGGTACTCGTACTTCAGCTGCTCCAGCGAGAAGTCGCAGGCCCGTGCGAGGTCCACGCTGCGCTGCAGCCACTCGGGACGGCAGAGCCGCGCCAGCGCCAGCCGCGAGCGCAGGTGCTGCTCGGCGTTGCGCATCAGCGCGTAGCCGCAGTCGGCGACGCGGCGCTTCAGGCGGATCGCGGTCAGCGTGTCCTGCAGCGGCTTGCGCGAGCGCACGTGCATCAGCACGTCGCCCGCCGCCGCCAGTGGCAGGCCGGAGGCGGCCGACACCTCGAGCAGGCGTTCGATGAAGGACTCGTCGTCGGCCCAGCGCAGCAGCTCGATCGCGATCGAGGCGCGCTCGCCGCAGCGGCCCGCCAGCCAGCGGGCCTGCGCGAGCAGGGTGCCGTGGTCCTCTTCGCGGCGCGGGATCAGCAGCGCCAGGCAGTCGGGTACGCCGGCGGCACGGCCCTGGCCGGCCAGCGGCGCATCGAGGTCGTCGACGCTCAGCTGGTAGTGACCCTTGGCGCTGCGGCCGCGGCCGAGCGTGATCAGACCGCAGAGCTGGGCGTAGCCCTCGCGGTTCTTCGCCAGCAGCACCAGGCGGCAGCCGGGCGCGGTGGATGAGGCGGCGAGCGTGAACTCGCTGCCGATGATCAGGGCCGGCAGCGACGGGTCGCCGTTCTCGCGCAGCCGCTTCAGCGCCGCATGCGCCCGCACCACGCCGGCCACCGAGCACTCGTCGGTGATCGCGATCGCCGCGTAGCCGAGCTGGGCGGCGCGCTCCACCAGCTCCTGCGGGTGCGAGGCGCCGGTCAGGAAGCTGAAGTTCGAGCGGCAATGCAGCTCCGCGTAGGCCGGCAGCCCCGGTCGTGTCCAGTGCAGCGGCGGTGGCGGGGGCGACGCCGGCTGCGGCGTCTTGGGATGGGCCGGCTGCGGCATCGCCTCACCCGAACCAGCCGTGCAGGAACCAGCCCCCCGACGAGACATCGCTGGGGTGTTCTCGATAGATCCAGCGCAGCCGGTGGTCGGCGCCCTCGGCCACGTGGTAATCGCGTCGCACCAGCGCGCCGTCGAACCAGCCGGCCTCGATGCGCTCGGCCCGCGAGCACACCCGCAAGGGGCCGCCATGCCGCGGCCGGCCCAGTGCATCGCTGACCAGCGGCAGCGGGAGGGGCAGCAGCCAGAGCGGCCGGGGGGCGGCAGGAGCGGCCGCCGGGATCGCGATGGAAGCAGGGGGGGGCTCGCCGGCCGCTCGGGCGCGCTGCGCGTGCTCGGGCCGGTGATCGGCCTGCGGCACCCAGCGCTGCACGTGGTCGCCCCCCAGCCGCGCGGCCAGCCGGTCGAGCAGCGCGGCGTGCTCGCCATCTTGCCGGCCCGGCGCGGGCAGCAGTTCACCGGGCGTGCCGCCGTGCGGCACGGCGGTTTCCAGCTCGAGCGCGATCTCGTACACCGGCGTGGCGAGCGCATGGCGCTGCAGACGCTCGCGCCACAGCAGCGCGAGCTGGCCGATGTCGCGGCTCGGGGCCGACAGCCGCAAGCGCAGCCGTGTGTCGGGGCGGGGCTCGCGGCCATGCTCGTGGCGCAGTCTCAGCGCCAGCTCCGTGACGGCCTGCCAGCGCAGCTGCAACCAGCCGCGCAAGGCCGGCAGCAGGGCCTCGACCGCGGCGACCAGCACTGCGGCTTCGTCGGCACGTTGCATCAGCTCACGCCGGGCAGTGAAGTGCTCGGGCGGTGCGAACCACGGGCGGGGGTCGGGTGCGTCGCCGTAGCTGCGGTCGAGCGCCAGCCCCAGGTCCACGCCGAGCCGGCGCTGCAGGCCGGCGCGCGGCAGGGCCCGCAACGCACCGAGGGTCTGGATGCCCAGCGCCTGCAGCAACTCGCTCTGACGGGGGCTCGGCGGCAGCAGGCGGGACAGGCTCGCCACCGGCAGCCGGTCCAGCTGCTGAGCGCTGCTCCGGGCTTTCAGCGCATGTGGCCGGGCCAGGCCACTGGTGGCGAACAGCCAGGCGGCGCCGGGGGTCGGCGCACAACCCGTGCGCGCCTGCACACCGCTCGCGTGCGCCAGGGCTTGCGCCCGGTGCAGCAAGGCATGGATGCCGCCGAACAACCGCAGCGTGCTCTGCACCTCGAGCAGCACGCCGTCCGGAGCGAGGCTCAGATGGGGCGTGAGCGCACCGAGCGCCAGGGCCAGTCGCTCGACCAGCGCGGCCTCGCAGGCCCGCTCGCGCGGGATCACGACGAGCTGCGGCAGCAGCGACAAGGCCGTGGCCACGCTCTGCCCGGCCCGCACGCCGAGGGCGTGCGCCGCGCGGTTGGCGCCGAGCAGCACGTGCTGCTCGGCCACCGCCACCGGCAGTGCGGCCTCAAGCCCGGTGTGCGACCAGGGCAGGGCTTGCAGCGGCAGCTGGGGCAGGTAGAGGGCGATCCACAGCATCGTGGGGACTCGTTGCAATCGACGGCGCACGGCGTGCCGATTCCGGCCAGGGAAGGGCCAGTTGCAGGGGCCTCGCCATCGGCGGGCCGCGGCGCTTGAACACGTCGACCGCCAGGGCGTGGCCTGGCAGCGACTGGCAGGCCAGGCGCAGCGGGGCCGGGCTGCTCAGCGAACGGGCCGCGGGCGCCTGCACGGTCAGCAGTGGCGTGAGGCCAGCCTGCGCCGCCAGATGCAGGCGGCGCAACACGGGACGGGCGACCGGCCGTTCACTCCACCACAACACGGCGGCGCAACTGCCGGCGCGCACCGCCTGCTCGGCGGCCCAGGCGGCATCGGTCGGTGTCTGCGGCGCCAGGCACAGCAGCCGCGAGCCGTCCAGGCCGAGGGCCAGCAGTGCGCTCAGGCAAGGCCGACCCGGAGGGGTGATCCAGACCATCTCCTGCGCAGCGTCCTGGCGCTGCCCCAGGCTGCGCAGCCACGGCGCCAGCAACGCCAGCTCGCCGCTGGCCGGCGTGGCCAGCAGTTCGGTCAGGCCGCTCGCAGGCCAGCCGCCGCCCGGCAGCTGCTCGTCGAGCGCCGGCCATCCGGTGGGAAGGGTCGGCAGCGGCGGCCGGGCCAGCGTGCCGGCCCGCCACAGCGCGGCCCCGGGGCGGTCCATGAAGGAGGCCAGGCCGCGCGGTGGCGGCGACGGTGCGGTGGCGGCGAGGTCGGAGAGCATGGCGGAGGAGCGGACGGAGATGAATACTGTACATAAATACAGTATCCATGTGCGCAGTTCCGCCCCATGCGGATCCCCGTCGGCGGAGGACCCCGGGATTGGCTTACGGGTTCATCCGGTGTGCGGCGAGGGTGAAGGCCGGCACGCTCGCGCTTGCATTCCGCACCACACCCTGTCCCAGGAGACATTGATGAGCACCCCCGATACCTGCTGCAGCATCGCGCCTTATTTCAAGGTGGCGCCCGGCAAGCTCGATGAGTTCAAGGCGCTGACAGCGCGCTTCATCGAGAAGACACGCAGCGAGCCCAAGTGCGCGTACTACGCCTTCAGCTTCGATGGCGACGCGGCGCACTGCCGTGAAGGCTATGACGGTGCGGCAGGCCTGCTGGCCCACCTGGAAAATGTCGGTGCCCTGCTGGGCGAGGCACTGAAGATCGCTGAGGTGACGCGGGTCGAAGTGCACGCGACGGCGGCCGACATCGAGCAGTTGCGCGAGCCGCTGAAGGGCCTGAACCCGCAGTACTTCGTTCTTCAGAGCGGCGGGTTGCGCCGCTGAGGCAGGCCCCGGCGGATGAAGCCCATCCTCTGGGCTTCATCTGCCGAGCGCGCGGTTCAGACGCGCTCGAAGATCGCGGCGATGCCCTGACCGCCGCCGATGCACATCGTCACCAGCGCGTAGCGGCCGCCGGTGCGCTGCAGTTCGTACAGGGCCTTGGTGGTGATGATGGCGCCGGTCGCGCCCACCGGGTGGCCGAGCGAGATGCCCGAGCCGTTGGCGTTGACCTTGGCGGGGTCGAGGTCGAGTTCGCGCACCACGGCGCAGGCCTGCGCGGCGAAGGCTTCGTTGGACTCGATCACGTCGAGATCCTGCACCTTGAGGCCGGCCTTCTTCAGTGCGAGTTGCGTTGCCGGTACCGGGCCGATGCCCATGATCTTGGGGTCCACACCGGCATGGGCATAGGCCACCAGACGCGCCAGCGGCTTCAGGCCACCGGCCTTGACGGCCTCGGCACTGGCCAGCACCACGGCCGCCGCGCCATCATTGATGCCCGAGGCATTGCCGGCCGTGACCAGACCGCCGTCCTTCTTGAAGGCGGGCTTCATCTTGGCGAGTGTCTCGACCGTGGTGTCGGCCTTCACGTGCTCGTCGGTGTCGAAGCTCAGCGTGCCCTTGCGGGTGACGATCTCCACCGGCACGATCTGGCTCTTGAAGCGGCCTTCGGCGATCGCCTTGGCGGCGCGGCGGTGGCTCTCGGCCGCCAGCTCGTCCATCATCGTGCGGGTGATGCCGAACTGCTCGGCCACGTTCTCCGCGGTGATGCCCATGTGGATCTTGTGGAAGGGGTCGTGCAGGATGCCCACCGTGTAGTCGACCATCGCCGTGTCGCCCATGCGCGCGCCCCAGCGGACCGAGTTCACGTGGTAGGGGCCGCGCGACATCGATTCGGCGCCGGCGCCGATGGCCAGCTCGCAGTCGCCCAGCAGCACCGACTGCGCCGCCGAGACGATGGCCTGCAGGCCGGAACCGCACAGGCGGTTCACGTTGAAGGCCGGCGTCTCCTTCGACAGCCCGGCGTTGATCGCGGCGACACGGCTCAGGTAGGCGTCGCGCGGCTCGGTCGGGATCACGTTGCCCATCGCCAGGTGGCCGATGCTCCCGGCCGCGGCGCCACTGCGCTCGATCGCCGTCCTGACCGCCAGCGTGGCCAGATCGGCCAGGGGCGTGTCCTTCAGCGTGCCGCCGTAGGTGCCGATGGCGGTGCGCGCGGCACCGACGACGAAGACGTCTCGGGAAGTGGTCATCGCAGGTCTCCTTTTGTGCAGAGCGTCAATTGTGCTCCGGCCTCCCGATGGGGCCCCTACCCGGGCAGGTGGGCCTACAACACGTCCGACGCGTAATCGGCCAGCCGCGAGCGCTCGCCGCGCGCCAGCATCACGTGGCCGCTGTGCGGCCAGCCCTTGAAGCGGTCGACCGCGAAGGTGAGGCCCGAACTGCCCTCGGTGAGGTAGGGCGTGTCGATCTGCGCCAGATTGCCCAGACAGACGATCTTGGTGCCCGGGCCGGCTCGCGTGATCAGCGTCTTCATCTGCTTGGGCGTCAGGTTCTGCGCCTCGTCGATCAGCACGAACTTGTTCAGGAAGGTGCGCCCGCGCATGAAGTTCAGGCTCTTGATCTTGATCTTGCTGCGCACCAGGTCGTTGGTGGCGGCGCGGCCCCATTCGCCGGCGCCCGAGTCGTTCTTGGACAGCACCTCGAGGTTGTCGTCGAGCGCGCCCATCCACGGGCCCATCTTCTCTTCCTCGGTGCCGGGCAGGAAACCGATGTCCTCGCCGACCGGCACGGTCACGCGGGTCACGATGATCTCGCTGTAGCGGCGGTCGTCCATCACCTGCGACAGGCCGGCGGCCAACGTCATCAGCGTCTTGCCGGTGCCGGCGGTGCCGGTGAGGGTGATGAAGTCGCAGTCCGGGTCCATCAGCAGGTTCAGCGCGAAGTTCTGCTCGCGATTGCGCGCGGTCACGCCCCAGATGGCGTTCTTGGCGTGCGAGTAGTCCTTCAGCGTCTTCAGCACCGCGGTCTTGCCGGTGATCTCGGTGACCTTGGCGTACAGCGGCGCGGCGCCCGGGGTCTCGAGGTAGACGAATTGGTTGACCATCAGCACCGGCACCAGCGGGCCGGCGATGCGGTAGAACGTGGAGCCGCCCTGCTGCCAGCTCTCCATCGTCTTGCCGTGGCGCTCCCAGAAGTCGGCCGGCAACGGCAGCACACCGGTGTAGAGCAGGTCGCCGTCTTCCAGCGTCTTGTCGTTGAAGTAGTCCTCGGCCGGCAGGCCCAGCGCACGGGCCTTGATGCGCATGTTGATGTCCTTGGACACCAGCACCACGTCGCGTGCGGGGTGCTGCTCGCGCAGGCCCTGCACCACGCCCAGGATCTGGTTGTCGGCCTTGCCCTGCGGCAGCCCGGCCGGCAGCTTGGCGTCGAGGAAGGTGGTCTGGAAGAACAGCGTGCCGCCGGCTTCCTTGTGGCCGGTCTTCGCGAGCGCCACGCCGGCCGCCGGATCGAATTTCGCGCTGTCGGCGCCGCCGGCCAGCGCGTCGAGCTCGCGGCTGACCTGGCGCACGTTGCGCGAGACCTCGCTCATGCCCTTCTTGTGGCCGTCGAGCTCCTCGAGCGTGATCATCGGCAAGTAGATGTCGTGCTCGTCGAAGCGGAACAGCGACATCGGATCGTGCATCAGCACGTTGGTGTCCAGGACGAACAGCTTGGGCGGGCCGCTGGCGCGCGGCTTGCGCGGGCGCGGTTCCGTGGCGGTGCCGCGGCTGACGGCCTTGACCGGCAGGTAGCCGGCGACCGGGGTCTGCGCCGTGCGCGGCGCGGCGGCCGGTGCCGGCACAGGCGCCTTGGCCGCCGGTGTCTTGGGGTGCGGGTCGAACAGGTCGAGCAGGGCGGGGCCGGGGCTGTCCTGTTTGGTGGCGCGGGTGCCCGGTTTGGGTGCGGCCTGGGAATCGAAGTCGCTGGCGCTGAGGAGGGAGGCTTTCTTGGCGGGCGGTTTGGGCAGGGGCATGGACTTCGAGGGCCTTAAGAAGTGAAAAAGCCGCACAGTCGCCTGTGCGGCTTGCTCGGATGCGGTGAATGACTCACGGGCATGAATCCATTATGCACACTGCATGCCCGACTTCAATCTCCGCTGTGTGACGCCTTGGTTACGTCGGGCTCAGGCAGCCTTCTTCAGCGCCTTGACCGACTTCAGCACCTCGTCGACATGGCCGGCCACCTTGATGCCGCGCCACTCCTCGACCAGCACGCCATTGGGGTCGATCAGGAAGGTGCTGCGCTCGATGCCCTTGACCTTCTTGCCGTACATGATCTTGTTCTTGACCACGCCGAACATGTGGCAGAGCTTTTCCTCGGTGTCGGCGATCAGCTCGAACGGCAGTTCGAGGTTCTGCTTGAACTTGTCGTGCGAGGCCATGTTGTCGCGCGACACGCCGAACACCACCGCGCCCGCCTTGACGAAATCCTTGTGGCGATCGCGAAACTGCATCGCTTCGGTGGTGCATCCGGGGGTATTGTCCTTCGGGTAGAAGTACAGGATGACCGTCTGACCCAGATAGGCCTGGGGCGTGAATTTCACGCCACCGGTGGCCTGCGCTTCAAATTCCGGGAGGGCTTTATTGAGGGCGGGCGTCATGAAGGGTGCTGCTGAGTAGGCGCCTCGAGTAAGGCTAACTGTTGATTATAAAGGCGCTGTCAAGCGATGCCGCCACCCCACACACTGCGGTTGCCCCGCCGCGGCGGCGGGCCGGGCTCACGGCGGATCGATCAGCAGTGCGGCGATCACGCTGCGGCCCTCGGCCACCAGCAGGTTGTAGGTGCGGCAGGCCGCTGCGGTGTCCATCGTCTCGAAGCCGATGCGCCGCTCGATCAGCGGGCGCAGCCATTCGGGGCGAGGAAAGCGCAGTGCACTGCCACTGCCGAACAGCACCAGCTCCGGACCGAGAGCCGCGAGCACCTCGAAATGCTGGGGCCCCAGTGCGTCGAAACGTGCGCCGTGCCAGGGTGTCACATCGCCCTGCCAGGGCAGCACCACGCTGTCGCGCCAGGTGCGCTCGCCGATCTGGACGCTGCTGCGCGTGTAGCCGCTGATCACGTTGGCGACGGCGATGCGGTCGGGCTGCAGTTTCATGGGGCGCGGGAGTGTGGCGGGGCGGGCTCGAAGGCGAGCGCTGTGGTCTAATTTTAGGCTCTGCGCGCAGTGCCGCCGCGGTCGTTCCATTGAGATGCAGGAGTTCTCGTGCCCAAGCCCATCGCCAAGTCCAGCAAGCTCGCCAACGTGTGCTACGACATCCGTGGTCCAGTGCTGGACAAGGCCCGCGCGATGGAAGAAGAGGGCCAGAAGATCATCAAGCTCAACATCGGCAACCTGGCGGTGTTCGGCTTCGATCCGCCCGACGAGATCGTGCAGGACATGATCCGCAACCTGTCGCAGACCGCGGGCTACACCGACAGCAAGGGCCTGTTCGCACCGCGCAAGGCGGTGGTGCATTACGCGCAGGAGAAGTCGATCTCCGGCGTGACGGTCGACGACGTCTACCTCGGCAACGGCGCGTCCGAGCTGATCGTGATGAGCCTCAACGCGCTGCTCGACAACGGCGACGAGGTGCTGGTGCCGGCGCCCGACTACCCGCTGTGGACCGCGGCGGTGTCGCTGTCGGGCGGCAACCCGGTGCACTACCTGTGCGACGAGGCAAGCGACTGGTATCCGGACCTCGACGACATCCGCCGCAAGATCACGCCGAACACGCGTGCCATCGTCGTCATCAACCCGAACAACCCGACCGGCGCGCTGTACCCGGAGAGCGTGCTGCGCGAGATCATCGAAATCGCGCGCCAGCACCAATTGATCATCTTCGCCGACGAGATCTACGACAAGACGCTGTACGACGGCAACACCCACACCAGCATCGCCTCGCTGGCCGATGACGTGCTGTGCGTGACGCTGAACGGCCTCAGCAAGAACTACCGTGCCTGCGGCTACCGCGCCGGCTGGATGGTGGTGTCGGGCGACAAGCGCCATGCCAAGGACTACATCGAGGGGCTCAACATGCTCGCGTCGATGCGCCTGTGCGCCAACACGCCGGGTCAGCTCGCGATCCAGACGGCGCTGGGCGGATACCAGAGCATCAAGGACCTGGTCGCGCCAGGCGGCCGGTTGGCACGCCAGCGCGACATGGCCTACGAACTGCTGAGCCAGATTCCCGGCGTGAGCGTGGTCAAGCCCAAGGCCGCGCTCTACATGTTCCCGCGGCTCGACCCGAAGCTCTATCCGATCCAGGACGACCAGCAGTTCGCCTTCGAGCTGCTGGCCGAGGAGAAGGTGCTGATCGTGCAGGGCACCGGCTTCAACTGGCCTCAGCCCGACCATTTCCGCGTCGTGTTCCTGCCGAACTCCGACGACCTGAGCGATGCGATCGGCCGCATCGCTCGTTTCCTCGACCATTACCGCAAGCGCCACAGCGTCTGACACCGTGTCCGAATTGAAGATGAAACCGATCCAAGTGGGCCTGCTCGGCGCGGGCGTGGTGGCCGGCGGCGTGGTGCAGGTGCTGCGGCGCAACCGGGCCGAGATCCAGCGCCGCGCCGGCCGCGGCATCGAGGTTGCCGCGGTCGCCGCGCGTGACGTGCCCAAGGCGCGCGCGACGCTCGGCAGCGAGGTGGTGCTGACCGACGACTTCGACGCGCTGGTGCGCCGCCCCGACATCGACGTGGTCGTCGAGGTGATCGGCGGCACGACGCGGGCCCGCGAGCTGGTGCTGGCCGCCATCGCTGCCGGCAAGCCGGTGGTCACCGCCAACAAGGCGCTGCTGGCGGTGCACGGCACCGAGATCTTCGCGGCGGCGCGCGAGCGCGGCGTGGCGGTCGGCTTCGAGGCGGCGGTGGCCGGCGGCATCCCGATCATCAAGGCGCTGCGCGAGGGCCTGACCGCGAACCGCATCAACTGGATCGCCGGCATCATCAACGGCACCACCAACTTCATCCTGTCGGAGATGCGCTCCAAGGGCCTGGACTTCGGCACCGTGCTGAAGGAAGCCCAGCGCCTGGGCTACGCCGAGACCGACCCGACCTTCGACATCGAGGGCATCGACGCCGCGCACAAGGCGACGATCATGAGCGCGATCGCTTTCGGCACGCCGGTGCAGTTCGAGCACGCCTACATCGAAGGCATCACCAAGCTGCAGGCGGCCGATATCCGCTACGCCGAGCAGCTGGGCTACCGCATCAAGCTGCTGGGCATCACCAAGCGCCGCGAAGACGCGCAGGGCATCGAGCTGCGCGTGCACCCGACGCTGATCCCGGGCACGCGCCTGATCGCCAACGTCGAAGGGGCGATGAATGCCGTGGTGGTGCAGGGCGACGCGGTCGGCTCGACGCTCTATTACGGCAAGGGCGCTGGTGCCGAGCCGACGGCCTCGGCCGTGGTGGCCGACCTGGTCGACGTGACCCGGCTCATCACCGCCGACCCCGATCACCGGGTGCCGCACCTGGCTTTCCATCCCGATGCGGTGGCTGCCACGCCGATCCTGCCCATCGAACAGGTCGTCACCGCCTTCTACCTGCGCCTGCAGGTGGCCGACAAGGCCGGCGTGCTGGCCAACATCACCCGCATCCTGGCCGACCATGCGATCTCGATCGACGCCGTGCTGCAACGCGAGTCGGCCGAGGGCGAAAGCCAGACCGACCTGATCATCCTGACCCACGACACGCTCGAAGGGAAGATGAACGCGGCGCTGGCGCAGATGCAGGCGCTGCCGACCGTGCTGGCGCCCATCGTGCGCATCCGCAAGGAAGAACTGTCTTGATGGTCCACCCCCATTGCGGCCTCGCCGCTCGCCCTCGAGGGGGCGCCACCATCGGCCCGGCGAAGCCGGAGCCTCGGCGGCTGCTGGAAGGGGCCGTGGCGGCACGCTCGTTGTGAGTCTGAATCGTCCATGAACTACCTCAGCACCCGCGGCGATACCACGCCGCGCGGCTTCTCCGACATCCTGCTCGAAGGCCTGGCGCCAGATGGGGGTCTCTACCTGCCGGAGCGCTATCCGCGTGTCGATGCGGCCACGCTGGCGCGCTGGCGCGGCCTGTCGTACGCCGACCTCGCCTGCGAGATCCTGTCGCTCTACATCGCCGACATCCCCGCCGCTGACCTGCGCACGCTGGTCCGCAAGACCTACACACGCCAAGTCTTCGGCACGGCCGAGATCACCCCGCTGAAGCCGCTGGAGCCGGGCGTCGCGCTGCAGGCCCTGTCGAATGGCCCGACGCTTGCCTTCAAGGACATGGCCATGCAGTTGCTCGGCCAGCTCTTCGAGTACGAACTGGCGCGCCGCGGCGAGACGCTGAACATCCTGGGCGCGACCTCCGGCGATACCGGCAGTGCGGCCGAGTACGCGATGCGCGGCAAGCAGGGCGTGCGCGTCTTCATGCTCAGCCCGCACGGCCGCATGAGCCCGTTCCAGCAGGCGCAGATGTTCAGCCTGCCCGATGCGAACATCCACAATCTCGCGGTCGAGGGCGTGTTCGACGACTGCCAGGACATCGTCAAGGCCGTGTCCAACGACCTGGAGTTCAAGCGCCGTTGGCGCATCGGCACGGTCAACTCCATCAACTGGGCGCGTCTGCTGGCGCAGGTGGTTTATTACTTCGCCGGCTATTTCCAGGCCACGAAGACGAACGACGAGCGAGTGAGCTTCGCGGTGCCCTCGGGCAATTTCGGCAACGTCTGCGCCGGTCATGTGGCGCGCATGATGGGCCTGCCGATCGAGCAGCTGGTGGTCGCCACCAACGAGAACGACGTGCTCGACGAGTTCTTCCGCACCGGCAGCTACCGCGTGCGCGGCGCAGCCGACACGCACGAGACCTCCAGCCCGTCGATGGACATCTCCAAGGCCAGCAACTTCGAGCGCTTCGTGTTCGACCTGCTGGGTCGCGACGCGGCGCGCACCCGCCAGCTGTTCGGCGACGACATCGCACGGCACGGCGGCTTCACGCTGACACCCGCCGAGTTCGCGCGGGTGCGCGAGTTCGGCTTCGTGTCCGGCAAGAGCACGCACGCCGACCGCGTGGCGACCATCCGCGACACGCAGCAGCGCTTCGGCGTCACCATCGATCCGCACACCGCCGACGGCCTGAAGGTGGGCCGTGCATACGCGAAGCCCGGCACGCCGCTGCTGGTGCTGGAGACCGCGCTGCCGATCAAGTTCGCCGCCACCATCCTCGAGGCGCTCGGCCACGAGCCCCCGAGGCCGGCCGGGCTCGACGGGCTGGAGCAGCTCCCCAGGCGCTTCAAGGTCATGCCGGCCAGCGCACCGACGGTGCAGGCCTACATCGTCGAGAATTGCTCGATATGAGGGCTGTCGCCGGATGAAGGTCGTCGGTTTCTGCGGGTACTCGGGTTCGGGCAAGACCACGCTGGTCGAGCAGCTCGTGGCGCGCCTGCGCCTCGCCGGGCACCGCGTCTCCGTCGTCAAGCACGCCCATCACGACTTCGACATCGACCAGCCTGGCAAGGACTCGCACCGCCACCGCGCCGCCGGCGCCTACGAGGTGGTGATTGCCTCCAACCGGCGCCTCGCGAAGATCCGCGAGTACGACATCGAGGCCGATCCGAATCCGCACCAGCTGATCGCCGAGCTGTCCGACGCCGACTGGGTGCTGGTCGAGGGCTTCAAGCATGCCGACCTGCTGAAAATCGAGATCTGGCGTGCCGAGACGGGGCAGCGCGTCCAGTACCCGCACGACCCCTTCGTGGTCGCGATCGCGACCGACAGCCCCGAAGCCCTGCCGTCGCCGACGCTGCTTCCGGTGCTCGACCTGAACGACGCTGATGCGGTGACGGCCTTTCTGCTCTGCCAGGCCGCGCGCCACGACTACCGGTCCCCCTATGACGACGCCGACAACGAAGCCGCCTATGTCGCCCCCGCGGCCGATGCTGAGCCTGCCCGACGCCCTGGCGCGGCTGCTCGCCGGCACGACGGCACTGGCTGAGACCGAGACGGTCTCCAGCTTCGAGGCCCTCGGCCGCGTGCTCGCGGCCGACGTGGCCTCGCAGCTCGACGTGCCGCCGCACGACAACAGCTCGATGGATGGTTACGCGCTGCGCGCGGCCGACGTGCCCCAGCCCGGCACGCTGCTGGCCGTCAGCCAGCGCATCGCGGCGGGGCAGGTCGGTGCGGTGCTGGCGCCCGGCACGGCCGCGCGCATCTTCACCGGGGCGCCGGTGCCGGAAGGCGCCGATGCGATCGTGATGCAGGAGCAGTGCGAGGTGGTCGACGGTGGCGGCGTGCGTGTCCAGATCCGGCCGGCGGCCGGCCAGTGGGTGCGCCGCCGCGGCGAGGACGTGCGCGCCGGCAGCGTGGTGCTGGCGCGCGGCAGCCGGCTCACGCCGCAGGCGCTCGGGCTGGCCGCCTCGGTGGGCGCGGCGGCCCTGAGCGTGGTGCGCCGACCGCGCGTCGCGCTGTTCTCGACCGGCGACGAACTGGTGATGCCCGGCGAGCCGCTGAAGCCCGGCGCCATCTACAACTCCAACCGCTACACGCTGCAGGCGCTGCTGCAGTCGGCCGGCTGCGAGGTCGCCGATCTCGGCATCGTGCCGGACCGCCTCGACGCCACCCGCGAGGCACTGCGCCGGGCCGCCAGCGGCCATGACCTGATCCTCACTTCTGGCGGCGTGTCGGTCGGCGAGGAAGACCATCTGAAACCGGCCGTCGAGGCGGAAGGTCGGCTCGACCTGTGGCAGATCGCCATCAAGCCGGGCAAGCCGCTGGCCTTCGGCGAGCTGCGCTCGGTCGACGGCGATCGGCCGGCGCTCTTCATCGGCCTGCCCGGTAACCCGGTGTCGAGCTTCGTGACCTTCCTGCTCGCGGTGCGCCCGGTCCTGCAGGCCCTGCAGGGCCTGCCGACCTCGGAGCCGACTGGCTGGCCGGTTCGTGCGGATTTCGACTGGCCACGGCCGGATGCCCGGCGCGAGTTCCTGCGGGCCCGGCGCAATGCCGACGGCGGGCTCGAGCTGTTCGGCAACCAGAGTTCGGGCGTGCTGACCTCCGCCGTCTGGGCCGAGGGCCTGATCGACAACCCGCCGGGCCGGGCCATCGTGCGGGGCGACATCGTCCGCTTTCTGCCGTTTGCGGAATTGCTTGCATGAGAGACCTCCCATGAAGGTGCAGTTGCGCTATTTCGCCTCGGTTCGCGAGGCGCTCGGCCCTGGCGAAACGGTCGAACTCGCCGCCGGCACGCGCCTGTCCGGGCTGCGAGACCAGCTCATCGCGCGGGGCGGGCGCCATGCCGAGGCACTGGGCCGCGGCCGCGCCCTGCGCATGGCCTTGGACCAGGCGATGGTCGACGATGAAACCACGCTGGTGCATGAAGGCGCCGAAATCGCCTTCTTCCCGCCGGTCACGGGCGGCTGAGCGGGGCGCAGCCCCTCGGCGTTGTCTTCGAGGGATGGTTCGGCACGCGGGATACACCGATCCTGCGCGGAGTCGCCGGGTATACGCTTTGCAACCAGAACGCAGGGAACTGCGGTCTATGCTGCGGACTCTGTCATTCACCTGCACATGATTCCCATCTCTCGCCCTTCCGACCCCGCGAGTCCACCCGCGGTGAGCGCCCGTCCTGCGGTCGTCGAGCCCCAGCGGCTCCCGTCCGGCACGGCTGTGGGCAGCTTCGTTCTGCAGAAGCTGCAGGCGCGGGACGAGTTCGGCCTGCGCTACCTGGCCACCGCCAGCGCGTCGGGAGGCGAAGTCACGATCGAGGAGTTCGCGCCGGCCGGGGTTTCGCTGCGCGACACGACCGGGCTGCTGCGGCCCCGCTCGCCGGCTCATGCTGCCTTGTGGGAGGAGGGCCTGCAGGCTTTCCTGCAGGAGTCGGAACTGCTCGCCAAGCCCCTGCATCCCGCGCTGATGCGCATCGGCGCGGTGTGGCAGATGCGTGGCACCGCCTACCGGCTGTGGCCGCGTGTCGAAGGGCGCACGCTCGCCGAAGCCTGCGCCGCGATGAACGAGGCGCCGAGCGAGGACTGGCTGCGCCGGCTGATCGGGCCCTTGCTCGATGCGCTGGAGAGCCTGCACGAGGCCGGATGGGTGCACGGCAACGTCCGGCCCGGGCAGATCCTGGTGCAGCCGGACGGCACCCCGATGCTGCTGGACACCGCCGCGGTGCGGACGACGATCGGTGCGCGCCTGCCGCAGCACCCCGCGTGGCCGGAGCCCGGCTTCCGGCCGCCCGAACTGGCCGAGCCGCCGAGCGAGCACGCGCCGGGTCCCTGGTCCGATCTCTACTCTCTGGCCGCCGTGGTGCAGTTCTGCATGAACGCGCCGCGACTGGCAGGGGGCGCCACACCGCAGGCCACCGGCGCTTCGACGGTCGGGCGCTACGCGCATGGCTTCGTGTCGGTGCTCGAGCGTTCACTGGCCGCCGACCCGCGCGAGCGGCCCCAGTCGGTGGCGGCGTTCCGGCGGCAATTGCAGGCGATGGGCGGCGGCGCCGCGGCGGTGGCACGGGAGCCACTGGTCGCACCGGATCGCCGCGGTCTGGCGCTGTCCGACATCCCGGTGCTGACAGCCCCCTTCCAGGATCGCGAAGTGCTGTGGTCGGTGTCCGGGCCGGGCGAGCTCGAGCGCGACAGCCGGCCGCAGGGGCTGGCCGGCCTGCGTTCGGACCCCATGATGCACAGCGCCCCACGAGCGCGGCCTGCGGCGCCAGCCGCGCCGCGTCAGCGTCGCTGGCCCTGGGCGGTGGCCGGCGTGTTGGGCGCCCTGGTCGTCGCAGGACTGGCGACCTACCAGTTGACCGGTTACCCGCCGGTCTCCCGGCTTGCAAGCACGGTGCCCACGCCGGCCACGCTGCCGTCGGCGGAGCAGGATCTCGTGCAACACGATCCGTCCGCCGCAGGCATGGCGGCGCCGGCCGCTGCCGATCCTGTGTTGGCGCCGCTCCCGCAAGCGACCGCCACCCCCGCGCCCCCGTCGCGTCCGCTGGAGCCGGCCGTGGTCAACCCCGGACGCACCACGACCGCGGCGGTGGCGCCCGCTGCGGCGCCGGTGACGACCCGGCCGGAGCGGCCCGCGTCCGCGCCGTCCGCTGTCAGTCCGGCGCCGCCCACACAGGCTCCGGCTGCCGAACTGGCGCGCCGCGAGCCCGTGCCCGGCACTCCGGCCGAAGCCTGCGCGCCACGGACCAATTTCGCGCTGTACCGCTGCATGCAGGTGCAGTGCGAACAGAGCCGCTTCTACGCGCACGCGCAGTGCGTGCGGCTGCGCCAGAACGACGAACTGCCGGGCTGAACGCTCGTGGGCCGCGCACGCGGCCAGGGATGGGGCGGTGCGAGAATCCCGTGCCATGACGACCGGACGCGTGACCATCCAGACGGAGGACTTCGATCTGTCCGCCGAGGTCGCCGCATTGCGCGCCCATCAGCGCGGCGTCGGCGCGGTTGCCAGCTTCGTCGGCACCGTACGCGACCGCAACGACGGCGCTGAGATCAGCCGCATGGAGCTCGAGCACTATCCCGGCATGACCGAGCGTGCGATCGAGGCCATGATCGACGCGGCCTTCGAGCGCTTCGACCTGCTCGGCGCCCGGGTCATCCATCGCATCGGAGCGCTCGAGGTGGGCGAACAGATCGTGCTGGTGGTGGTCAGTTCCGCGCACCGGGGCCAGGCCTTCCAAGCCTGCGAATTCCTGATGGACTACCTGAAGACCCAGGCACCGTTCTGGAAAAAGGAGCAGACGCCGCAGGGCGCCCGCTGGGTCGATGCCCGCGTCGCCGACGACGACGCTCTCCGGCGCTGGGGCATCGCAGCGAACGGCAACGCATGAGCGCCGCCGTCGCCTCGCCGCTGCTGCAGGCGCTGTGCGTCGCGGCCGGCTCGGCGGTCGGCGCGCTGCTGCGCTGGCGTGTCGGCCTGTGGCTCAACCCGGCCTGGAGCGGCTTCCCGCTGGGCACGCTGCTGATCAATGCGTCGGGCGGCCTCGTGATCGGCGCCGCCGCGGCCTGGTTGTCGCAGCGGCCCGACGACCTGCTGCGCCTGCTGCTGGTGACCGGCCTGTGCGGCGGTTTCACCACCTTCTCGGCGTTCTCGCTCGAATCTCTGGTGTTGCTGCAGCGCGGATCCTACGGCATGGCGCTGGGGCACACGTTGGCGCACGTGCTGGGCTCGCTGGCCTGTGCCGCGCTCGGCTGGGCGCTGGCACAGGCCTGGCTCGCAGCCCGCTGAGCGGGCCTGCTTGATGCAGGTCAAGCCGGGCCCCGCTTGAAAAGCCGCACCGCCGGGCCCATCTTCGGTGCAATCCGGAGGAATTTCCCCCATGCGTATCGACAAACTCACCACCAAATTCCAGGAAGCGCTGGCCGATGCCCAGAGCCTCGCCGTCACGCGCGACAACCCCTACATCGAGCCGGCCCACGTGCTGGCCGCGATGCTGGCGCAGCCTGACGGCCCCAAGGCCCTGCTCGAGCGGGCCGGGGCCAACACCGCGGCCCTGAGGACCGCGATGGACGTGGCCCTGAACGGGCTGCCGCAGGTGCAGGGCGGCGGGCAGGGCGTACAACCCGGCCGCGATTTCGTCACCCTGATGCAGGCGGCCGAGCGCGATGCCGCGAAGCGCGGTGACCAGTTCATCGCCAGCGAGATGTTCCTGCTGTCCCTCGCCGATGCCAAGACCGATCTCGGCGGCATCGTGCGCGGCCACGGCCTGACCCGCAAGGCGCTGGAGACCGCGATCGACGCGGTGCGTGGCGGCCAGAAGGTCGACAGCGCCGAGTCCGAGGGCCAGCGCGAGGCGCTGAAGAAGTACACGATCGACCTGACCGAGCGCGCCCGTGCCGGCAAGCTCGATCCGGTGATCGGCCGCGACGACGAGATCCGTCGCGCGATCCAGGTGCTGCAGCGGCGCACCAAGAACAACCCGGTGCTGATCGGCGAGCCCGGCGTCGGCAAGACCGCCATCGTCGAAGGCCTGGCGCAGCGCATCGTGGCCGGCGAGGTGCCGGAGTCGCTCAAGAGCAAGCGCGTGCTGGTGCTCGACATGGCGCTGCTGCTGGCGGGCGCCAAGTACCGCGGCGAGTTCGAGGAGCGGCTCAAGAGCGTGCTGAAGGAAGTGGCGCAGGACGAGGGCCAGACCATCGTCTTCATCGACGAGATCCACACCATGGTGGGCGCCGGCAAGGCCGAGGGCGCGATCGACGCCGGCAACATGCTGAAGCCCGCGCTGGCGCGCGGCGAGCTGCACTGCATCGGCGCCACCACGCTCGACGAGTACCGCAAGTACGTCGAGAAGGACGCGGCGCTCGAGCGCCGCTTCCAGAAGGTGCTGGTCGGTGAACCGAGCGTCGAGGCCACCATCGCCATCCTGCGCGGTCTGCAGGAGAAGTACGAGGTCCACCACGGCGTGGAGATCACCGACCCGGCGATCGTGGCCGCCGCCGAGTTGAGCCACCGCTACATCACCGACCGCTTCCTGCCCGACAAGGCCATCGACCTGATCGACGAGGCCGCGGCCAAGGTCAAGATCGAGATCGACTCCAAGCCCGAGGTGATGGACAAGCTCGACCGCCGGCTGATCCAGCTGAAGATCGAGCGCGAGGCGGTGCGCAAGGAGAAGGACGAGGCCTCGCAGAAGCGCTTCGGCCTGATCGAGGAGGACATCGCGAAGCTCGAGCGCGAGGCGGCCGATCTGGACGAGGTGTGGAAGGCCGAGAAGGCCACGGCCCAGGGCTCGGCGCACCTGAAGGAAGACATCGACCGCATCCGCACGCAGATCGAGGAATTCAAGCGCAAGGGCGACTTCAACAAGGTCGCCGAGTTGCAGTACGGCAAGCTGCCGGAGCTGGAGAAGAAGCTCAAGGACGCGCAGGCCAAGGAGGCCAAGGGCGGGGTCGACGGCAAGCCGACGCTGCTGCGCACGCTGGTCGGCGCCGAAGAGATCGCCGAGGTGGTGGCGCGCGCCACCGGCATCCCGGTCGCCAAGCTGATGCAGGGCGAGCGGCAGAAGCTGCTCGACATGGAGGTGAAGCTGCACGAGCGCGTGGTGGGGCAGGACGAGGCGATCCGCGCCGTGTCCGATTCGATCCGCCGTTCGCGGGCCGGCCTGTCCGACCCGAATCGCCCCACAGGCTCCTTCCTGTTCCTCGGCCCCACCGGCGTCGGCAAGACCGAGCTGTGCAAGGCACTGGCCGGTTTCCTGTTCGACACCGAGGAAGCCATGATCCGCATCGACATGAGCGAGTTCATGGAGAAGCACTCGGTCGCACGCCTGATCGGCGCGCCGCCGGGTTACGTCGGCTACGACGAGGGCGGCTACCTGACCGAGGCGGTGCGCCGCAAGCCCTACAGCGTGCTGCTGCTCGACGAGGTCGAGAAGGCCCACCCGGATGTGTTCAACGTGCTGCTGCAAGTGCTGGACGACGGCCGTCTGACCGACGGACAGGGCCGCACGGTGGATTTCAAGAACACCGTGATCGTGATGACCAGCAACCTCGGCTCTCACCTCATCATGCAGATGGCTGGGCAGGACCCGGAGCTGATCCGCGAGGCGGTGTGGGGCGAGCTGAAGGCGCACTTCCGGCCGGAGTTCCTGAACCGCATCGACGAGACCGTGGTGTTCCATGCGCTCGACGCGCAGCACATCGAGGCGATCGCCGGCATCCAGCTCAAGGCGCTGGAGGCGCGTCTGGCCAAGCTGGACATCCGGCTCGAGGTGTCGGCGGCGGCGCTGTCGGAGCTGGCGAAGGTGGGCTTCGATCCGGTATTCGGTGCGCGGCCGCTGAAGCGGGCGATCCAGCAGCGCATCGAGAACCCGCTGTCGAAACTGCTGCTGGAGGGCAAGTTCGCGCCGAAGGACGTGGTGCCGGTCGACGTGGACCCGATCCGTTCGCCGGGCGAGTTCCACTTCGGGCGCGTGGTCCACTGAGTCTCGACCGGCCGACCGGCCCGCCTCGGCGGGCCCGGCCGCACGGCTCGCTCAGCCGCGCGGCAGCCGGGCTGCGAGCAGCAGCGCGTCGTCGAGCCGGCGCAGCTGCAGCAGCATCAGGGCCAGCGAGACGTGGGGCTTGTCGAGCACGACGTGCAGCGCCGCGCCCGGGTGCCCGGGTAGCGGTCGCAGCAGCAGGTGGTGCTGGCCGAGGGTGACCGACATGTCGGGTACCGCCGCACCCAGCCCGAGGGCACGGCTGGCGCTCATCATCGTGGCCAGCACGGAACTGCCGTGGCGCCCCAGCTCATCGGGGCCCGGCCGTGCGCCTGCGTGGCCGATCGGCTGGCCGGTCATGATGTCGAAGGCGCAGGCACTCACGACGCCGGTGAGCTGGCTCAGGTCGTGCAGATAGCGTTCGAGCGGCTCGTCGTGCGTCGGTGAGGGTGCGCCGACCACCGGCATCGGGATCGGCGCCGTGGTCGCAGCGCGGGCCGCGCTGGCGTTGGCCGCCGTGGCCGCGGCAGCGGCCGTGGATCCGGTACCCAGCAGCGGCAGCGAGGCCACATCCTGGCCGGGCTTGGTCTGGCGCTGCCAGGCATTCCACGCCAGGCAGAGCTGCCCCCAGACGTCGGCCGGGCGGGTGACCTGGGCCGTGGGCGTGGCGTCCAGCGCGGTGGCCGCTCGGAACTTGGCCACCTCGGCCGGCAGCGCCGCCCCCGCGCTCAGCGGCATGAAGAGCATGCGGCGGCAGATCCAGCCGCCGCGCAGCACGGCCTCGCGCCACGGCGCCAGCGCCGTCGTCAGCGCATGGGCCGGCAGATCGCCGACCATCATGATGCCCAACCGGGCACGCCCCAGCAGCACGCGTCCGAGGGTCTGGCGGGTGTGGGTGTCGGCGTCGACCTCGGTGCTGTAGAGCCGCACGCTGCGGCCGTTGGCCGCGGGGCAGTCGACGTATTCGATGGTGGCCAGCACGGTGCCGGCACCGTTGCGCCGCACCACCAGCCGCTGCACGGCACGCTGGCTGGCCGCTGCGATGCCGCCCAGCAGCTTGCGCGAGGCCGAGGTGCCCAGGTCGTGCACCGCCACGAACTCCGGCTGCAGGTGGTCGAACTGCTGCGTCATCGCATCGGCCGGCTCGCACGCGACGAACAGTTCGCGCACGCCATTTCCGACCGCTCGACCGATGTCCTGCGCGTCGTCCGTTTGCGCCGCGGTACCCGCCTGGCCATTGGCGAAGCGCGGCGAGATCTGCGTCAGCACGCGCGTCGATTCCCAGTCGTGCGCGGCCGGCGGCGAGGTCGGCGGCCGGCTCGATCGGCTGTGGGGGTCGGAGGAAAAACTCATGGACAACGCCAGGCTGAGCAGCGATCCGGAGTGAATGTCACGAAGTGTAATGCGCACCCTGAGGGCGATCGGGCCGATCTTTCCACCCGGCCGGCATGGCAGGGGCCGTCGATAGAATCCGAGCCAGATGGCGCGCCGCTGCGGTGCGTCCGGTCCTGAAACTGCCGACATGCCGACCCGCCACGAAGCTGCGTCCCCGTCTCCCGTGGTGATCATCGGCGCGGGTCTGGCCGGCCTGACGGTGGCGCTGCAATTGGCCCCGACCCATCCGGTCGTGGTGCTCGCGAAGCGCAACCTCGACGAGGGCGCCACGGCCTGGGCGCAGGGCGGCATCGTCGGTGTGCTGGGCAGCGACGACAGCATCGAGAGCCATGTGCGAGACACGCAGGAGGCGGGAGGTGGCCTGGTCGACGAGCACACCGCGCGCTTCATCGCCCAGCACAGCGCAGAGGCGGTCGAGTGGCTGGTCGAGCGCGGCGTGCCGTTCTCGCCCGACCCCGCAGGCCCGCTCGGCCTGCACCTCACCCGTGAGGGCGGTCATGCAGTGCGGCGCATCGCGCACGCCGCCGACGCGACCGGCAAGGCCATCCACGACGTGCTGCTCGACGAGGTCAAGCGCCATCCGAACATCACACTGCGCGAGCGCTGGATGGCGGTCGACCTGATCACCTCGCGGCATCTCAAGACCGACGGCTCGCCGCGCTGCTACGGCGTCTACGCGCTCGACATCGACCGCCAGCGCGTCGAGACACTGCCGGCCGCGGCGGTGGTGCTGGCCACCGGCGGCGCCGGCAAGGTCTACCGCTACACGACCAACCCCGACACCTCCACCGGCGACGGCATCGCGATGGCCTATCGGGCGGGTTGCCGCGTCGGCAACATGGAGTTCGTGCAGTTCCACCCCACCTGCCTCTACCACCCGCAGGAGCGCAGCTTCCTGATCACCGAGGCGCTGCGCGGTGAAGGCGGGCAGCTCAAGCTGCCGGACGGCACACGCTTCATGGCGGCCCACGACGAGCGGCTCGAACTCGCGCCGCGCGACGTGGTCGCCCGCGCGATCGACTTCGAGATGAAGAAGCACGGCCTCGACCACGTGTGGCTCGATGCCACGCACCTCGGCGAGGCCTTCCTGAAGTCGCACTTCCCGACCATCTTCGCGCGCTGCCTCGCGCTCGGCATCGACATCTCCAGGCAGCCGATCCCGGTGGTGCCGGCCGCGCACTACACCTGCGGCGGCGTGGTCACCGACCTCGACGGTCGCAGCGACCTGCCGGGGTTGTATGCGGTGGGCGAGACCACCTACACCGGCCTGCACGGTGCCAACCGGCTGGCCAGCAACTCGCTGCTCGAATGCGTGGTGCTGGGCAAGACCTGCGCCGAGCACATCCTGTCGCAGCACGAGAGCGGTCGCCCGATCCTGCCGGCCTGGGACGAAAGCCAGGTCGAGAACGCCGACGAGCAGGTCGTCATCTCGCACAACTGGGACGAACTGCGGCTGCTGATGTGGAACTACGTCGGCATCGTGCGCACCACCAAGCGCCTGGAGCGGGCGCTGCATCGCATCAAGCTGCTGCGTAGCGAGATCGACGACTATTACGCCAACTTCCGCGTCACGCGCGACCTGCTCGAACTGCGCAACCTCGTCGATTGCGCCGAGCTCATCGTGCGTTCGGCGCTCAGCCGCCACGAAAGCCGCGGGCTGCACTACAGCCGCGATTTCCCGCAGACGCTACCGGTCAGCTTCCCGACCATCCTGACGCGCAAGCCCAAGCGCAAGGCCGCGCCCTGGGCGGCCTGAGCCGCGCGCGGCTCGGGTTCAGGCACGCGCCCGCATCGCGGTGCGCGCCTGCACGAACTCGAACGCGAAACCGACCGCGCTGGACACCAGGCGCTCGGCCAGCAGCCGTTCCTTCTCGCTCTGGTAGAAGACCAGATCCACCTCGTGGCGGATGTAGCGTGCGGGCAGTCGGTTCAGTGCCACGCAGGCCACGTCCGGCAGCAGATCGTCGCTGATCAGCGGGTAGTGGTCGCGCCACGTGCGCACGGCCTCGAACACCGCGCGTTCCTGGTAGTTGCGGATGCCCGCGAATTCGGAACTCATGGTCTGATTGTCACGAGCGTGCAGCGCCGGCAAATGCCGAATTGCGCGGCAGAGCGCCCGCTTTTCGCCCGGCGAGGCCGGTGCTCAGGCGGTGCCGAGCACGCGCATCGAGTAATCGGTCGCCGTCACGTCCTTGGTCAACCGGCCGATCGAGATGCGGTCCACGCCGGTGGCGGCGATGTCGCGCACCTGATCCAGCGCGACGCCCCCCGACACCTCCAGCAGCGCGCGGCCCGAGTTCGCCGCCACCGCCTCGCGCATCTGCGACAGGTCGAAGTTGTCGAGCAGCACGCTGACGGCGCCGTGGTCCAGCGCCTCGCGCAGTTGCGCTAGGGTCTCCACCTCGATCTGGATGTCGACACCCGCGTTCAGCTCGCGCGCCGCCGCCAGCACCTGCGCAATGCCGCCGGCCGCTGCGATGTGGTTCTCCTTGATCAGGATGCCGTGCCACAGCGCCAGCCGCTGGTTCTGGCCGCCGCCGGTGCGCACCGCGTACTTCTGCGCCTGGCGCAGGCCGGGCAGGGTCTTGCGGGTGTCGAGGATGGCGCAGCCGCGCGGGTTCGGCGAGGCCCCGGCGATCGCGTCGACGTGGCGCCGCGTCAGTGTCGCGGTGGCCGACAGCAATTGCAGGAAATTGAGCGCCGGCCGCTCGGCGGCCAGCAGCGCGCGGGCGTCGGCCTCGATCTCGCACACCAGCGTGTCGGCGTCCATGCGCGCGCCCTCGGCGTAGTGCCACTGCACGTCGGCCTGCGGATCGAGTGCGACCACGCAGTCGAAGAACCAGTGTCGGCCGCACAGCACCGCCGCCTCGCGCACCAGCACGCGCGCGCGCACCCGCCGGCCTTCAGGCACCAGGCGGCCTGTCCAGTCGGCGCGGCCGAGGTCCTCGAACAATGCATCGCGGACATTGCGCGCACGCGCCTCGTCGAGCGTCTCGTTGATGTCGAAGGAAAGCATCACGCGGCACCGATGTTGGGGACGAAGCCGCGAGCCGGCTGGCTGATCGCCCCGGGATTGGCCTTCACGAAGTCCAGCATGCGCTCGATGCAGCCCAGCGCCTGCGCGCGGGTCGGTTCGGGGACGGTGATGGAGCCAGTGCCGCGCTCCAGGCAGTCGACCACGCCCTGCAGCGCGTTCATTGCCATCCACGGGCAGTGCGCGCAGCTCTTGCAGGTGGCGCTGTTCCCGGCGGTCGGCGCTTCCAGCAGCGTCTTGCCCGGCGCGAGCTGGCGCATGCGGTGCAGGATGCCGTTGTCGGTGGCCACGATGAAGGTCTGGCGCTCACTCTGCACCACGGCGTTGAGCAGCTGCGAGGTCGAGCCCACCACGTCGGCCAGCTCGACCACGCGCTTGGGCGATTCCGGGTGCACCAGCACCAGCGCGTCGGGGTGCTCCCGCTTCATCAGCTCGAGCTCGAGGCCCTTGAACTCGTCGTGCACGATGCACTCGCCCTGCCACATCAGCATGTCGGCGCCGGTGTGCTCGGCGATGTAGCGGCCCAGGTGCCGGTCGGGCGCCCACAGCACCTTCTTGCCCTGCGCATGCAGGTGCTCGACGATGGCGACGGCGCAGGAACTGGTCACCATCCAGTCGGCGCGCGCCTTCACCGCTGCGCTGGTGTTGGCGTAGACCACCACGGTGCGATCCGGATGGGCGTCGCAGAAGGCGGCGAAGTCCTCGGGCGGGCAGCCCAGGTCGAGCGAGCAGGTCGCGTCGAAGTCGGGCATCAGCACGGTCTTCTCGGGCGACAGGATCTTGGCGCTCTCGCCCATGAAGCGCACGCCGGCCACCACCAGGGTCTGCGCCGCGTGGTCGCGCCCGAAGCGCGCCATCTCCAGCGAGTCGGAGACGCAACCGCCGCTCTCCAGCGCCAGGTCCTGCAGGTCGCCGTCGACGTAATAGTGCGCCACCAGCACGGCATTGCGCTCGGCGAGCAAACGCCTGGCACGCGCCTTCAGCTCATCGCGGCGCGCCGGCGTCAGCGGCTCGGGCACCTTGGCCCAGGCCTGCGAGGTGCAGCTGGCGCCGGTGGCGTCCTGCTTGGTGAAGTCGTAGAGGATCTGTTGGGTCATTCTCGAGCTGTTCAGAAGTGGTCGAGGGCTGTTTGTCCTTCAAGCCTAACTGCACAGGGCGCGTGCGTCCGTCGGAGATGCAAAACCCCTGCCCAAATGCTCCCACCGATCAAGTGACGCCCCTTATTCCCACCTCGGAGCGGTAGGTCGGATCGCACCCGCATCGACAACATGGGCGCCTTGCAAAAAGGGAGGAAGCATGAAGATGGATCCGGTCTTGCGCTGGTCACGCACTGTACGTCGGGGCCTCCTCGTGGCCGCCGCATCACTGGCTGCTCTTGCGCAGCCCGTGCCGCCCGACACCGCACAATCATCGCGCACTGCAACAGCACGGCCGAATCAACAGGGCAAGGTGCCGGAGCTGGATCGCAGCCCAGATGTTCGAGGGCCCGATGCCAACGGCAACGGCGTGCGTGACGACATCGATGCCTATATTGCGGCGCTCTCGCTCACCGACGCGCAATGGAAGGCGGCGCAGCAAACGGCGCGAGTCCAGCAGCGCAGCTTGCTGGTCAACGTGAACGACAAGGCCGCCGTCGCCGAGTTGGGCCGCGCCAGCATGGCCGCCACGGCCTGCCTCGCCGACAGCTTCGACCCGGAGCGACGCCTGTCCTATGACATCGGCTTGAAGATCGAAGCGATCACCGCCAACACCCCGGAGCGTGCGGCGCGCTATATGAAGTACATGGCCGCCTTGTCCGGGACCTCCACCGCCTTTCCCACAGAAGGCTACTGTGAGGACTGACCGTCGTCGCAAGGGGTTCCTGCATCTCAAGCCGACGCGAAGAAGCGGCTCGGCGGCGCGCCCACCGAGCGCCTCACCATTGCGCTGAACGCGCTGGGGCTCGCATAGCCCAGCTCGGTGGCGATCTGGCCCATCGGCGTGCCGCGCGCAGCGAGGGACAGCGCGCGTGCCAGCAGCACCTGCTGGCGCCACTGCACGAAGCTCGTGCCCAGGTCCTGGCGGAACAGCCGCGCCACCGTGCGCTCGCTGGCGCCGACATCGCGCGACCAGTCGGCCAGCGTGTCGTGGCGCGTCGGGTCGTCGAGCACCGCCTCGCACAGCGTGCGCAAACGCTTGTCCTGCGGCAGCGCGACGCCCAGCGGCACCGGCGCGGCGCGCTTCAATTCGTCGGCCAGCAGCGGGGCGATCAGTTTCTCGCGCGCCAGCTCGTCCGCGCCCGGCGGCTCGCCATCGGGGCCGGTCGGCAGCGCCAGCATCAGCGCGCGCAGCAGCTCCGACACCTCGAGCACCCGGCAGTGCCGCCAGTCGCTGCCCACCGCGTCGTCGCGCTGCGGTCCGCAGCGGCCGGGTCGCTGGTGCAGGTAGAGCGTGCGCAGCTCGGCCGTCTCGACCACGGTGATCGCGTGCTCGATGCCGGGCGGCACCCACACCGCGCGCGAGGGCGGCACGAGATAGGTGCCGCGCTCGGCCGTCAGCCGCATCACACCGGTGGCCGACCACGCCAGCTGGGCCCAGGCATGGTTGTGCGGCGCCACGCGCGTGTCGGTTGCCAGCGTGTGCTGCTTCGCGCGCAGCGGGCGCTCGGCCGTCGGCGTGAACAGGTGCGGGGTCAGCGGGCCGACGCTGGTCGATGCGGGCTTCGTGCGGGGCGAGGCAGGTCTTGGCATGATCGCGATAGAAGTTGTCCCGCTATCGTAAGCGCGCCGCGCCGACCCCACCTAGCATCGGGGCATGCAGATTCCAGCTTTCGCTTCTTCGCCGGCCGCTGGCGCCACGCTGCGCCAGGACGCCCGCACCATCGGCCTGGTCGGCTTGGCGCACGGCACCTCGCACTTCTTCCACATGCTGTTGCCGCCGCTGTTCCCGGCCTTCATCCGCGACTTCGGCCTCAGCTATTCCGAGCTCGGGCTGCTCGTCACCACCTTCTTCGTGGTCTCGGGCATCGGCCAGGCGCTGGCCGGCTTCCTGGTCGACCGCGTCGGCGCGCGGCCGGTGCTGTTCCTGGCCCTGAGCCTGTTCGTCGCGTCGGCCCTGATGGCGGCCACGGCCAACGGCTACGTCGGGCTGATGCTGGCCTCGGCGCTGGCCGGGCTCGGCAATTCGCCCTTCCACCCGGTCGACTTCACGATCCTGAACAAGCGCGTCTCGCAGCCGCGTCTCGGCCACGCGTTCTCGGTCCACGGCATCACCGGCAACCTCGGCTGGGCCTTCGGCCCGGTGTTCATGGCCGGCCTGACCGCGGCCACCGGTTCCTGGCGCATCGCCGCGGCGGCGGCGGGCGGCGTGGCGCTGCTGGTGCTGGTGGTTCAGGTGCTGAACCGCGAGGCGATCGACGACCGGGCCAGTGCCTGGGCTCATGAGAAGAAGCCCGGCGCTGCCGGCCTGGTCGACGAGCACCCGATGGCCTTCCTGAAGCTGCCGTCGGTGTGGCTGTGCTTCGCGTTCTTCTTCTGGACCACGGCGGCACTCACGGCGATCCAGAGCTTCGCCAGCCCGGCGCTGCAGCAGATGTACGGCCTGCCGCTGACCGTGACCGCCTTCGTCGTGACCGGCTACATGCTGTGCGGCGCGGCCGGCATGGTGATCGGCGGCTTCCTGGTGACGCGCATCCAACGCCTGGAGCGCACCATCGGCGTCGCGATGGCGGCATCGGCCGGCCTGCTGCTGCTCACCGGCACCGGCTGGCTGCCAGGCCTGGCCGCGGCGGCGGCGGCCTCGCTGGCCGGTTTCGGGACCGGTCTCGCCGGGCCGTCGCGCGACATGCTGATCAAGCGCGCCGCGCCGCCGGGGGCCACCGGCCGCGTCTACGGCACCGTGTACTCCGGCCTGGACATCGGGTTCGCGCTCGCCGCGCCGCTGTTCGGCGCCTTGCTCGACCATGGGCAGCCGAACAGCGTGTTCCACGGCGCGGCGCTGATGATGCTGCTGGGCGTGATGTCGGCTTCGATGGTCGGCCTGCGCATCGCGCGCGGCCGCGCCGTGCCGGCGCTCGCCACCTGAGTCCGAGGCGCCAGCGGGCGGACAGCGCGGGCCGCGGCGCCGCGGCTACAGTGCCGCCCATGCACACTCCCGTCACGCGTCTGGCCGGCCATGCGCTGGTCGAGGCGCTGATCGCTCAAGGCGTCGGCACCTGCTTCGGCGTGCCGGGCGAGAGCTTCCTGCCGGTGCTCGACGGCTTCCTCGAGCACGCCGGGCGCATCCGCTTCGTCAGCTGCCGCCAGGAAGGCGGAGCGGCGTTCATGGCCGACGCCCAGGGCAAGCTGACACGGCGCCCCGGCATCTGCTTCGTCACGCGCGGACCGGGTGCCGCCAACGCCGCCGTCGGTCTGCACACCGCCTTCCAGGACAGCACGCCGATGGTCCTGTTCATCGGCCAGGTGGGCGGTGACGTGCGCGACCGCGAGGCCTTCCAGGAACTCGACTACCGCGCGGTGTTCGGACCCAACAGCGGCGGCTTCGCCAAGTGGGTGGGCGAGGTGGCCAGCGCCGACCGCCTGCCCGAGTACGTGGCGAAGGCCTTCCACCTCGCGATGCAGGGCCGCCCCGGGCCGGTGGTGCTGGCGCTGCCCGAGGACATGTTGCGCACGCCGACTGCCGCACCGGTGCTGCCGCGCGTCGAGCCGGCCCAGGCCTGGCCCGCGCCCGGCGCGCTGCGCGAGGTGCGCACACGGCTGCTCGCCGCGCAACGGCCCTTGCTGATCGCCGGCGGCAGCGGCTGGGACGCCGGTGCCGTGCAGGCGCTGCAGCGCTTCGCCGAGAACTGGCAGCTGCCGGTGGCCTGCGCCTTCCGCTTCCAGGACCTGTTCGACAACCACCATCCGCTCTACGCCGGCGACGTGGGCATCGGCGTCAACCCGCGGTTGGCAGCGCGGGTGCGCGAGGCCGATCTGGTGCTGGCCATCGGCCCGCGGCTGGGCGAGATGACCACCGGCGGCTATGCGCTGCTGGAGGCGCCGCGACCGCGGCAGACGCTGATCCACCTGCACGCCGGGGCCGAGGAACTGGGCAGCGTCTACGCCGCAGACCTGCTGCTGCAGTCGTCGATGCCGCAGGCGGCACGCGCCCTGGAGACGCTCGCCGCGCCGGCCGTCGTGCCGTGGTCGGACTGGGCCGCCGCAGCGCAGGCCGACTACCAGGCCAACCTCGTGCCGGTGCCGGTCGCGCCGCTCGATCTGGCCGAGGTGGTGAAGACCGTGCAGCGGCTGGCCCCGTCCGATACCGTCGTCACCAACGGCGCCGGCAACTTCAGCGGCTGGCTGCATCGCTACTGGCGCTATCGAGGCCTCGGCACGCAGTTGTCGCCGACCTCGGGTGCCATGGGCTACGGCATCCCGGCCGCCATCGCGGCCAGCCTGTTGCTGCCGGGCCGCTGCGTCGTCGCCTTCACTGGCGACGGCGACGGGCTGATGACCGCGCAGGAGCTGGCCACGGCGCGGGCCCACGGCGCCCGCCTCGTCGTCGTGCTGGTCGACAACGCGAGCTACGGCACCATCCGCATGCACCAGGAGCGCGAGTTCCCCGGCCGCGTCAGCGGCAGCGAGCTGGTGAATCCCGATTTCGTGCTGTTCGCACGCGCCTTCGGCTGGGCGGCCGAGCGCATCGAGCGCACAGAAGCCTTCGCATCGGCCTTCGCCGCCGCGCTGGCGCGCGACGAGCCGACGCTGCTGCACCTGATACTCGACACCGAGATCAGCACCACGCGCAGCACGCTGAGCGCGATCCGCGCCACCGCGATGCAGCGGCGTCACCCCTGAATCCCGAGGAGTTCTGTCATGCACCTTCGATCGACTCTTGCCGTGATGGCGTGTCTCAGTCTGGGCGCCTGCGTGGTGCCGATCCCCATTCCGGCGCCGGCGCCATCACAACCGTCGCCGCCCGCATCGGCGCCGGTACCGGTCCCGGCGCCCACGCCGCCGAACGTGGCCGCTGCGCCCGACCCGGCCGTGCTCGGCGCATGGCGCATCGAGCAGGCGCGCAGCGAGCCGCTGCTCGACCGCAGCGCGGCCCGCGTCGACTTCGGTCCCGACGGTCAACTGGCCGGCAACGGCAGCTGCAACACGCTGCGCGGTCGCTACACGCTCAGCGGCAACACGCTGAAGATCGGCCCCATCGTCACCACGCGCATGGCCTGCGCCACCCCGACGATGGAGCAGGAGGATCGCGTGCTCACGGCGCTGGAGCGTGCCGCCACCGCACGCGTCCCGCCGCACGGTTTCCTGACACTGGCCGATGCCGACGGTGCCGTGCTGCTGCGCGCGTCGCGCATCGGCGCGAAGCCCTGAGCGCCCGCTCCGGACTCAGGCTGCCGCGGGCCGCCGACCGGCGAGCAGCAGCACCACGCCCACCAGCACCACACCGGCCGCGGCCCACTCGTAGCCGCTGACGGTTTCGCCGCCGAGCGACACGCCGAGCAGCAGCGCGATCACCGGGTTGACGAAGCAGTAGCTCGAGGCCAGCCCCGGCGAGGCCTGCGCGAGCAGCAGCATGTAGGCATTGAAGGCGATCAGCGAGCCGAACACCACCAGGTAGAGCCAGGCGGCCACGGCGACCGGTGCCGGGGGCCACTGATGAGCGAACGTGGCGTATTCGCCATGCACCGCGGCCATCGCCAGCAGCACCAGTCCGCCGCAGAGCATCTCGCTCGCGAAGCCCATCGCTCCGGGCGCCAGCGGCGTGCGGCGCTGGCTCAGCAGGCTGCCGGCGGTCCAGGTCAGGCAGGCCAGTGCGATCGCCACCAGGCCGGCGGCCGAGGCCTGGAAGCCGGCGCCCTGGGTCAGCATCAGCACACCGCCCAGGCCGACGGCGATGCCGGCCGCCTCGAGCCGGCTCGGGAACACGCGCCACAGCATCAGACCGGCCGCCATCATCACCGGCACCACGGCGATGAACGCGACCACGAGGCCGGAGCCCACGCTCTGCTCGGCGTAGGCGGTGCCGCCCATGCCGCCGCCGAGCATCAGCGCGCCGACGAGGAATGCGTGCCGCCACTGCCGGGCGCTCGGCCACGGCGCGCGCCTCACCCAGCGCATCCACGCGGCGAGCAGCATGCCGGCGACGAGGAAACGCGAGCCCATCTGCAGGAAGGGCGGGAAGCTGATCAGCGCGAACTTGATCGCGAGGTAGGTCGAGCCCCAGACCAGCCACGTGGCGGCGAGGCAGGCGAGGACCAGCGGCGACAAAGCAGGGCGCGGCAGGTGCAGGGGAGAGGCCAGTGAACTCATGCGGAAATGCTACGAAGCCGGGCACGGCGGCTGAAGAGCGCAATCAAGGAAAGACGGCGTCGTCGCCTTTGATTTGCAGGAAAGTCGCGTGCTAGGCTTCAGCATGTCTGCCGCGATGAGTCTCGACGCCTATGACACGCGCATCCTGGCCGAACTGCAGGCCGAGGCCCGGCTGAGCATGGCCGAGCTGGGCCGTCGCGTCCACCTCAGCCAGCCCGCCGTGACCGAGCGCGTGCGCAAGCTCGAGGCGGCCGGCGTCATCACCGGCTACCGCGCCACGGTCAACCTGCAGGCGCTCGGCTACGGCATCCGCGCGATGATCCGCGTGGGCCGCGCCGAGTACGCACGGGTGGTGAAGCTGGTGCAGCAGACGCCCGAGGTCATCAATGCCTACAACGTGACCGGCGAGGACAGCTGGATCCTCGAGATCGCCGTGATCGACGTGGCGCATCTCGACGCGGTGGTGACCAAGTTCTGCATCCTCACCGAGACCTCGACCGCCATCATCCTCAACCCTGCGCGCGAGCACCAGCCGATGCTGCCGCCGCGCCGCGAGGACGTGAAACCACCGATCAGGAAAGTGGAGAACGCATGACGACAGCGACCAACCCCTCGGACACGAGCCCGGCGCCGGGCCGCCCCGAGGCGCGCGAGGGGCTTGCCTTCTCGACCTGCGACCTGTGCGACGCGCACAAGAACGACACCGACGGTGCCTTCCGCGTGCTGCCGCCGGTGTTCCACAGCTACGGCGGCATCGGCAAGTTCGCCGGGCCGGTGAGCACGGTGAAGTGCTTCGAGGACAACAGCCTCGTGAAGCTCGCACTCGACGAACCCGGCCGGGGCCGCGTGCTGGTGGTCGACGGCGGGGCCTCGCTGCGCCGTGCGCTGGTCGGCGGCAACATCGGCACCGCGGCGGCCCGCAACGGCTGGGCCGGCGTGCTGGTGAACGGCTGCGTGCGCGACGCGGCGGAACTCGCGGCCAGCGCGGTCGGCATCCGTGCGCTGGCGCTGATGCCGCTGCCGACCGAGAAGCGCAACGAGGGCCAGCGCGACGTGGCGGTGCAGGTGCAGGGCGTGTGGGTGAGGGCAGGAGACTGGCTGTATGCCGATGAAGACGGCATCGTCGTGATGCCGCCGCCGGCCGGTTGAGCGCGACCGCCTGCCGTTGGGCCGCCACCCCGTGACCGAGCCCAGCCCAGCGTCCCTGCTCGGACCCCGACCGCCCGCGCCTTGGCTGGGCGAGTGGTGGCTGCGCCTGCGGCCCTGGGTGCTCACCACGCTGGGCGTGCTGCTGGCGAGCGCCGTCGCGCTGGCGCTGCACGGCCTGCTGCGCGAGGTGCGCTACGCCGACGTCATGGCCGCGATGCGCGCCACGCCGTCTCCGGACATCGCGCTCGCTTTGCTCGCCACTGCGACGAGCTATCTCGCGCTGGCCGGTTACGACGCGTCGTCGCTGGCCTATGCGGGCGCCAGGGTCGGGCGCAGCACGGTGCTGCTGACCTCGTTCGTCGCCTATGCGCTGTCCAACACCATCGGTCTCGGTCCGCTGACCGGCGGCGCGGTGCGGATGCGGCTGTACGCCGCGGCCGGGCTGGCGCCGCCGCAGATCGCGCGCGTGATCGCCTTCAACGCCGCCGCGTTCACGCTGGGCATCACCGCCTTCGGCGCGCTCGGGCTGCTGTGGGGGGCCGACGACGTGGCGTCGCTGCTGCACACGCGGCCCGGGCTGCTGCGCGCGGGCGCCGGGGTGCTGCTGCTGGCGCTGGCCGTATTCCTGCTGCTGTGCCTGCGGCAGCGCGTGCTGAACCTGGGATCGCGCTGGACGCTGCGGTTGCCGTCGGCAGGCCTGGCGTTGCGCCAGCTGGCGATCTCGGCGCTCGAGCTCGGTGCATCGGCCGCGGCGTTGTGGTTCCTGCTGCCCGACGACCGCATCGCGCTGCCGACCTTCGTGGCCTTCTATGCCATCGCGATCACCGCCGGCATCCTGAGCCACGTGCCGGGCGGCGTGGGGGTGTTCGAGGCGGTGATGCTGCTGGCCAGCGGCCCGCACGTGCCGACCGAGGCGATGCTGGGCGCCTTGCTGCTGTACCGCGGCCTCTACCACGTGCTGCCGCTGGTGCTCGCCACGGCCCTGCTCGCGTCCTACGAACTGCGCTCCGGCGTGGCCGCGCCGGTCGGCCGCCTGGCGGTGCGCCTCAGCCCGCGGCTGATGGCCGCGCTGGCGCTGGTGGCCGGCCTGTGGCTGCTGGTCTCGGGCGTCACGCCGGTGACCGAGGACGCACGGCAGATGCTCGCCGCGCTCGACCTGCCGCTGCCGCTGATCGAGGCCTCGCACTTCCTCGGCAGCGTCGCCGGCCTGGGGCTGTTGATGGTCGCGCGCGGCTTGTTGCACCGGCTCGATGCCGCCTGGTGGGCGGCGCTCGTGCTGTCGGTCGTGGCGGCGGTGCTGGCGCTGCCCAAGGGCATTGCACTGCACGAGGCGACGCTGCTGTCGACGCTGGCGCTGCTGCTGCTGATCTCGCGCCGGCAGTTCGACCGACCTTCCTCGCTGTTCGCGCAGCGCCTCGAGCCCGAGTGGCTGCTGGCGCTGGGCGGTGTGATCGCCGCCTGCGCGTGGGTGCTGTTCTTCGCCTACCAGGAGGTCGCCTACAGCCATCGGCTGTGGTGGCAGTTCGAGCTCGACGCGCATGCGCCGCGCTCGCTGCGCGCGCTGATGGGCGTCGCGCTGATCGGCCTGGCCTTCGGCCTGTGGCAGTTGCTGCGCCCACCGGCCGGCGGCGCGGCGCCGGCCACGGCCGAGGAGATCGAGCGCGCGGCTGCCGTGGTGCGAGGCAGCCCGTCGTCCGACGGCTGCTATGCGCTGGTGGGTGACAAGCACCTGCTGTTCTCGCCGTCGGGGCGCAGCTTCCTGATGTTCGGAAAGCAGGGCCGCTCCTGGGTGTCGCTGTTCGGCCCGATGGGCGATGCGCGCGAATGGCCCGACCTCGTGTGGCGCTTCGTCGAGCTGGCGGCGGCGCACGGGGGCCGCGCGGCCTTCTACCAGGTGCGACCGGTCGCGCTGCCGCTCTACCTGGACTGCGGCCTGCAGGCCTTCAAGCTGGGCGAGCATGCGCACGTCACCCTGCCCGACTTCGACCTCAAGGGCGCCAAGCGCGCCAACCTGCGCTCCGGCGTGAACCGCGGCGAACGCGAGGGCCTGAGCTTCGAGGTGCTGGCGCCGGCGGCGGTCGGTGCGGCGCTGCCGGAACTGCGCGCGGTGTCCGATGCCTGGCTCGGCCAGCAGAAATCGCGCGAGAAGGGCTTCTCGGTCGGCCGCTTCGACGAGCGCTACCTGCAGCAGTTGCCGGTCGCGGTGGTGCGGCGCGAAGGCCGCATCATCGCCTTCGCCAACCTGCTGGCGACCGACGCGAAGGACGAGGCCAGCGTCGACCTGATGCGTCACCTGCCGGAGTCGCCGCCCGGCACGATGGATTTCCTGTTCGCCAAGATCATGCTGCACCTGCAGGCCCAGGGCTACCAGCGCTTCGGCCTGGGCATGTCGCCGATGGCCGGCATGGCCGAGCGGCGCCGTGCGCCGCGCTGGCAGCGGCTGGGGCGGCTGCTGTTCGAGCACGGCGAGCGCTTCTACAACTTCCGCGGCCTGCACAGCTTCAAGGACAAGTTCGAGCCGGTCTGGGAGGCGCGCTACCTGGCCGCACCCGGCGGCGTGGCGCCGCTGTTCGTGCTGGTCGACGTGGCCGCGCTGATCGGCGGCGGCGTCAAGGGCGTGATCGCCCGATGAGCGGGCGGCGCGCACTCGCGTTCGCGGTGGCGCTGGCCGGTGCGGTCATGGCGTCGGTGGCGGCCCCGGCCCGGACGGCACCGCCGGCATCGGCGCCGCTGCAGAAGCCGGCCGCCGCTGCCGCGCCGACGGTGTCGCACGGCCTGTTCACCGGCGTGCAGGTCTTTCGTCCCGCGGGCGAGGTGAAGCAGTTCGTGCTGATGCTGGCGGACGAGGCCGGGCCCGACGCCACCGAGCGGCAACTGCTGCAGTCCATGACGAAGGCCGGCGCCCTGGTGGCGGCCGTGCCGCTGGCGCCGTTCCATCGCCGGCTCGAGGCGCAGGGCGGCAGCTGCCTGTACGCGGCGGGCGCCTTCGAGAACCTGGCCCACCAGGTGCAGGCCATCGAGAAGCTGCCGACCTACCTGGAGCCGCTGCTGGTCGGTGCCGGCACGCCGCGGGCCGCCTTCGCCTACGGCGTGCTGGCGCAGGCGCCGGCCGGCAGCTTCGTGTCGGCGCTGTCGCTGGGCTTCTGCCCACGCCTGGACGACAGGACGCCGCTGTGCGCCACCAACGCGCTGCGCTGGCAGGCGGCAGCCGGTGGTCGTGGCGTCGAGTTGCTGCCGGCCACCCAGGCGATCGCGCCCTGGGCGGCCGTGCAGAGCGGCGACGAGACCGCAGCCTGCAGCGCGAGCGTGGCCCAGGCCTTCGTCGCGCGCGTCGCGCAGGCCAGTTGGGTGGCGCTGCCGCCGGGCACGGGGGCCGCCACGCCGGGCAAAAGCGACGCGACCGCGGGCTTCGACGCGGCCTATGCGCGCCTGGCTGCCTACCGCGTTTCGCTCGGTGCGCCACCAGCCCAGTTGGCCGACCTGCCGATCGTCGAGGTGCCGGCGACGGCGGCCGCCGGTGGCGATGCGGGCAACGCGCGGCGCTTCGCCGTCCTGCTGTCGGGGGATGGCGGCTGGGCTGGTATCGACAAGAGCATCGCCGCCGCGCTGGCGAAGCAGGGCGTGCCGGTGGCCGGCTTCGATTCGCTGCGCTACTTCTGGAGCGCGCGCACGCCCGAGGGGCTGGCGGCCGACCTGGACCGCCTGATCCGCTACTACGCCGCGCGCTGGCAACGCAGCGAGGTGCTGCTGATCGGCTACTCGCAGGGCGCCGACGTGCTGCCCTTCGCGATCAACCGCCTGCCGGCCCGCACGCGCGCCAGCGTGCGGCTGACGGCGCTGCTGGGCCTGGGCCAGAAGGCGGCCTTCGAGTTCCACGTCACCCACTGGATCGGCGCCAGCGGCGACCGCCCGATCGCCCCCGAGGCGCAGAAGCTGTCGGCCGCAGGCACGCTGTGCATCCACGGCAGCGACGAACGCGATTCCCTGTGCCCCCAGCTCGCGCCGAAGCACGTGCGTGCGCTGGTGCTGCCGGGCGGGCACCACTTCGGCGGCGACTACGACGCGCTGGCCGGCCGGATCCTGGAGGCGGTGCCGGTCTCGCCGCCGCCGCGCTGAGCCCGTCGGCCCGACGCGGGCGGACTAGTGATCGTCAGGTCGCCGACCGGCTGGCGATCTCCGCGCGCAGCCGCTCTTCCTGCGCGCGCAACTCCGGCGTGAACTCCGCACCGAAGTCGTCGGCCTCGAAGACCTGCCGGATCTCGACCTCCGAGTCGCCCGGCATCGGGTTGGGGCAGCGCTTGACCCAGTCGATCGCCTCCTGCAGCGAGGCGCACTGCCAGATCCAGAAGCCGGCGATCAGTTCCTTGGTCTCGGCGAATGGCCCGTCGATCACCCGGCGGTCACGGCCCGAGAAGCGCACGCGTGCGCCCTTGGAGCTGGGGTGCAGGCCTTCGCCGGCCTGCATGACGCCGGCCTTCACCAGCTCTTCGTTGAACCGGCCCATCTCGGCGAGCAGTTGTTCGTTGGGCATCTCGCCTGCTTCGCTGTGGCGGTCGGCCTTGATCATCACCATGAATCGCATGTCGGTCTCCTTGCGTGCAGGTTGGGAGGGGAACGTCCGGCTTCCACTCCCACGACGAACGGGCGGGCCCGATCTCGACAAGGCGGCACAGGGTGCCGATCAAGCCTTGCCGGCCAGCTCCCGCAACACCTGCTCGAACACCTCGACCGGCTGGCCACCCTGGACCAGGTGCCGGCCGTCGATGACGATCGAGGGCACCGAGTGGATGCCGCGGTCGAGCCAGAGCTGCTCCTGTTCGCGCACCTCGGCTGCAAACTCGTCTGAGGCCAGCAGAGCCTGCGCGCGTTGCGGGTCGAGCCCCGCCTCGCCCGCCACGCGCACCAGCAGGCCGGGGTCGGCGACGTTTTCGCCGTCGGTGAAGTAGGCGCGCAGCAACGCATGCTTCAGTTCGCGCTGGCGGCCTTCGAGGCCGGCCCAGTGCAGCAGCCGGTGTGCGTCGAAGGTGTTGTAGGTGCGGCGGCGCTGGCCCGGCTCGAAGCGGAAGCCCACCGACTCGCCGCGCTGGTGGATCGTTTCGGCATTGCGTGCGCAGTCTTCCGGCGTGATGCCGTACTTGCGGGTCAGGTGGGCGACGATCTCCTCGCCTTCGGGCGGCATCTGCGGGTTCAGCTCGAAGGGCTGGAAGTGCAGCTCGGCCGCGACCTCGCCCTCGAGTCGCCGGAGGGCCTGCTCCAGCGCGTTCAGGCCGATGGCGCACCAGGGGCAGACCACGTCGGACACGAAATCGATCTTCATCCGCTTCATGGAGGATCAGTCTACCGGCCGACCCTCGGCGCCCTGCGACGGCAGCTTTCCAGAGCGCGTGGCCGTCACTGACTCACATGGATCAGCTCGCGCACCCGCGGGTAGATCTGCTGCTGCCAGCGCCGGCCGCTGAACACGCCGTAGTGACCGACTCCGAGCTGCACGTGGTGGGTCTTGCGGAAGGGCGCGAGGCCACCGCACAGGTCGTGCGCGGCGACGGTCTGGCCGATCGAGCAGATGTCGTCGCGCTCGCCCTCGACGGTGAAGAGGGCGGTGCGGCGGATCGCCTTGGTGTCGACCTTGCGGCCGCGGTAGTTCAACTCGCCGCGCGCCAGCGCGTAATCCTGGAACACCAGCTTCACGGTCTCGAGGTAGAACTCGGCGGCCAGGTCGTTGACGGCGAAGTACTCCTCGTAGAACTGCCGCGTGGCCTCGGCCTTCTCGATGTCGCCGGTGGCGATGTGGTGGTACAGATCGGCGAAGGCCTTGCGGTGCCGGTCGGGGTTCATGCTCATGAAGGCGGTGAGCTGCAGGAAACCGGGGTAGACACGCCGCATCGCACCGGCATAGCGCAACGGCACGTCGTGCACCAGGTTCTTCTCGAACCACTCGATCGGCTTGCTGGTCGCAAGCTTGTTCACCTCGGTCGGGTTGATGCGGCAGTCGATCGGACCGGCCATCAGCGACATGCTGCGGGGCTGCGCCGGGTTGTCGTCCTCGCTCATCAGGGCCACCGCGGCCAGTGCCGGCACGCAGGGCTGGCAGATCGCCATCAGGTGCGAGCCGGGGCCCATGGTCTCCAGGAACAGGATCAGGTGCTCGATGTACTCGTCGAGCCCGAACGGGCCTTCGACCAGCGGCACGTGGCGGGCGTTGTGCCAGTCGGTGATGTAGACGTCGTGGTCGGCCATCATCGTGCGCACCGTGTCGCGCAGCAGCGTGGCGAAGTGACCCGACAGCGGCGCCGCGATCAGCACACGCGGCTGGTCGGCCGGGGCGTCCTCGCGCACGAAGCGCAGCAGGGTGGCGAAGGGCGTGGTGGTCACCACCTCCTCGCGCACCTTCAGCTCGCGCTCGCCGACCCGCACGGAGCTGATGCGGAAGTCGGGCCGCTGGTGCGTGAGCTTGGCGAGCGAGAACACCTCGCAGGCGGCGGCCACCTTGCGCACCGCCGGCAGCTGTTTCAGGACGAACCACTCGTGGCTGAGATAGCTCGCGGCGGTGCTGGCCGCCGCCTGGAGCGGCGACAGCAGATCGGTGTGGTTCTGGTAGGCCAGATACATCATGGGCTGCCTCGTCCCCCGTCGACAGGCGGGGTTATGCCCGGGACTGCAGGCAAGTTGCAGGCCATGAGGCGGAGCCGCCCCAAGCTGGCACAGCGATTGCGGGAGGGAGTGCACCAGGAGGATGGATGCACCATGGCCAAGGCCACGCTCACGATCAGCAGCAAGAATTATTCGTCGTGGTCCCTGCGCGGCTGGCTGCTCGCGCGGTTTGCCGGGCTGGACTTCAGCGAGAACATCCTCCCGCCCGACGACCCGGGCGTGAAGGCCGAGATCCTGCTGCTGGCGCCGTCGATCCTGGTGCCGCGGCTGCGCCACGACAAGGTCGACGTGTGGGACACCCTGGCGATCGCCGAGTACCTGCACGAGATCAAGCCCAAGGCCGGGCTGTTGCCGGCCGACCGGGCTGCGCGCGCGCATTGCCGCGCCGTCTGCGGCGAGATGCACTCGGGCTTCAGCTCTCTGCGTTCGGCGCTGCCCATGAACCTGAAGGGCAGTTTCCCGGGCTACAAGGTGTGGAGCCGGGCCGAGTCGGACATCGAGCGCGTGGTCGAGATCTGGTCGGACTGCCTGAAGCGCTACGGCGGCCCGTGGTTGTTCGGCGAGCACCGCACGATGGCCGATGCGATGTACGCGCCGGTGGTCACGCGGCTCAAGACCTACGACGTGCGCATCAGCGACCGCGCGTGCATCGAATACTGCCTGCGGGTGATGGCGATGCCGGAGATGCAGGAATGGATCGCCGCCGCGAAGACCGAGCCGGAGTCGATGGAGGAACTCGAGGTCGAGTTCTGACCGCCGCCGGCTGCAGCCGGCCCGTTTCCGCCCTGGCGGGGAAACGGGCCTGACTCCTTCAGAACCAGCCCTTGGGCGCGGGGATGTCGCAGACCGGGTCGACGTCGATGGTGGTGAAGTCGGCCGGGCCGACGACTTCCAGGTACTCCATGTCGGGCGAGTAGTCGAACAGGAAATGCCGCACGCCCGGGCGCTGGTGCACGCAATCACCGGCCGAGACGAGCGTCTCCTGATCCTCGTACATGAACTTCGCCCAGCCCCTGAGCATGATCACGATGTGGAACTCCGCCTCATGGCGGTGCCATCCGGTGCCTTTCTCCGGTGCATTGTTCGCGATCACGAGTTGCGCGATCACCTTGCCGTTGGTCGCCTCGGCGATGCCCAGGTCGCGGTAGAGGAAGAAGTCGCGCAGGCCATCGCTGCGGAAGTTGGTGTCGGTCGGCTTGACGTGGGAGAACTTCGTGGCGGTGCGATCGAGCATGGCTGGGGCCCTCCGGGGTTGGTAGTGGATTGCTGCCATGCACAAACCGTTCCTGCCGGATCGAACCGGCGCGCCCTGCGAAGGGGCGGCGCTCAGCCCGGCGACGCCACCTCGAGCAGGCGGTCCAGCCCGCCCTGTTCGATCGACACCATCGCCTGCGCCCGCACCGCGGGCTTGGCGTGGTAGGCCACCGACAGACCGGCGGCGCCCATCATCGGCAGGTCGTTGGCGCCGTCGCCCATCGCGATCGCGCGCGAGGGTGCGAGGCCCAGTTGCGCGCAGGTGGCGAGCAGCATCTTTCGCTTCTCCTCGCCGTCGCAGATGTCGCCCCAGTGCTGGTCCACCAGGCGGCCGGTGAGGGCGCCGTCGGCCACCTCGAGCACGTTGCTGCGGGTGAAGTCGAGGCCCAGCCGGTCGCGCACGTGGTCGCTGAAGAAGGTGAAGCCGCCGGAGACCAGCAAGGTCTTCAGGCCCGCAGCCCGGCAGGCCTGCACCAGCGTCTCGGCGCCGGGATTGAGCTGCAGTCGCCGGTCGATCACCTGCTGCATCGCCGCCACCGGCACACCCTTCAGCAGCGCCACGCGTCGGCGCAGGCTGTCCTTGTAGTCGGCAATCTCGCCGCGCATCGCAGCCTCGGTGATGGCCGCGACCTCGGCCTTGCGGCCGGCCGCGTCGGCGATCTCGTCGACGCACTCGATGTTGATCAGCGTCGAGTCCATGTCGAAGGCGATCAGGCCAAAGTCGGACAGCTTCAGCGGCGGCGCGATGCGCTGCACCGTCAGGCCCGGGGCGAACTCGGAGGGAGGGAGCATGCTCATGCGGGAACGATGGGGGTAGCGTTAACAGGCCCTAGCGAGCGCAGCACGTCGCGGATGAACTGGGCGCGCGCCATCGGGTCGGGCAGGGCCTTCTCGATGCGCAGCTTGTCGTTGCCGGCCAGCTTGATGTGGCGGTTCTTCTGCACCAGCTCGATGATGCGCATCGCGTCGACCGGCGCATTGGGCCGGAAGCCGATGCTCATGGCCTGCGGGCCGGCGTCGATCTTGAGCACGCCGTAGGCGCGCGCCTGCACGCGAAGGCGGTGCACGTCGAACAGCGTCTGGGCCTGGGCCGGCAGCTTGCCGAAGCGGTCGACGATCTCCTCGAGCATGGTGTCGATCTTGTCGAGCTTGTCGGCGGTGGCCAGCCGCTTGTAGAGCGACAGGCGCACGTGCACGTCGCCGCAGTAGGCGTCGGGCAGCAGCGCGGGGGCGTGCAGGTTGACCTCGGTCGCCACGTTCACCGGGTTCAGCAGGTCGGGCTCGCGGCCGGCCTTCATCTCGCGCACCGCGGTGGACAGCATCTCGTTGTAGAGCTGGAAGCCGACCTCCATCATGTTGCCGCTCTGGTTCTCGCCCAGCACCTCGCCGGCGCCACGGATCTCCAGGTCGTGCATCGCGAGGTAGAAGCCCGAGCCCAGCTCCTCCATGTCCTGGATCGCCTGCAGGCGCTGCGCGGCCTGCTTGGTGAGGCCCTCCACGTCGGGCACCAGCAGGTAGGCGTAGGCCTGGTGGTGCGAGCGGCCGACGCGCCCGCGCAGCTGGTGCAGCTGCGCCAGGCCGAACTTGTCGGCGCGGCTCATCACGATGGTGTTGGCGGTGGGCACGTCGATGCCGGTCTCGATGATGGTCGAGCACAGCAGCAGGTTGTGCTTCTGCGCCACGAACTCGCGCATCACCCGCTCCAGCTCGCGCTCGGGCATCTGGCCGTGGGCGACGGCGATGCGGGCCTCCGGCAGCAGCTCGCCGAGGGCGCGGCGGCGGTTCTCGATGGTCTCGACCTCGTTGTGCAGGAAGTAGACCTGGCCGCCGCGCTTCAACTCGCGCATCACCGCCTCGCGGATGGTGCCGTTGGATTCACCGCGCACGAAGGTCTTGATGGCCAGCCGCCGCTGCGGTGCGGTGGCGATCACGCTCAGGTCGCGCAGGCCCTCGAGCGCCATGCCCAGCGTGCGCGGGATCGGTGTGGCGGTGAGCGTCAGCACGTCGACCTCGGCGCGCAGCGCCTTCATCGCCTCCTTGTGGCGCACGCCGAAGCGGTGCTCCTCGTCGATGATCAGCAGGCCGAGGTTGGCGAACTTGGTGTCCTGGCTCAGCAGCTTGTGGGTGCCGATGACGATGTCGATCGTGCCCTCGGCCAGCCCGGCCATCGCCGCCTTGATCTCCTTGGCAGAGCGGAAGCGCGACATCTCGGCCACCTTGATCGGCCATTTGGCGAAGCGGTCGGCGATGTTCGAGTAGTGCTGCTCGGCCAGCAGCGTGGTGGGCGCCAGCAGCGCCACCTGCTTGCCACCGGTGACGGCGACGAAGGCGGCGCGCAGCGCCACCTCGGTCTTGCCGAAGCCGACGTCGCCGCACACCAGCCGGTCCATCGGCTTCGGGCTGATCATGTCCTGGATCACCGCGTGGATCGCGGCACGCTGGTCGGCCGTCTCCTCGAAGCCGAAGCTGGCGGCGAAGGCTTCGTAATCCTGCGGGGAGAAGCGGAACGCATGGCCCTCGCGGGCCGCGCGGCGCGCATACAGGTTCAGCAGCTCGGCGGCGGTGTCGCGCACCTGCTCGGCGGCCTTGCGCTTCGCTTTCTCCCACTGGCCGGAGCCCAGCCGGTGCAGCGGCGCCTCCTCGGCGCTGACGCCGGTGTAGCGGCTGATGAGCTGCAGCTGCGCGACCGGCACGTAGAGCGTCGCCTTGTCGGCGTACTCGAGGTGCAGGAACTCGCTCGGCCCGTCGCCCAGGTCGATGTTGACCAGCCCCACGTAGCGGCCGATGCCGTGGTTGGCGTGCACCACCGGGTCGCCGACCTTCAGCTCCGACAGGTCCTTGATCAGCGCGTCGACGTCGCTGGTCTGCTCCTGCTTGCGGCGCCGGCGCACCGTGGGCGCGGCGTCGAACAGCTCGGTCTCGGTGACGAACTGGATGCCGGGCCCGCCCGCCCCGCGGACCCAGTAGAAGCCGCTCGCCAGCGGCGCGACGGTGATCGCGTAGCGGTGGTTGCCGGCCTCGAAGTCCGCGAGCGATGCGACCGTCGGCGGCTCGAGTCGGTGATCACGCAGCAGCTCGAGCAGGCTCTCGCGCCGTCCCTCGCTCTCGGCGACGAGCAGCACGCGCGGGCCGGCGGCATCGGTGCCCTGCCTCGCGAGGTGCTGCTCCAGCTTGCGCAGCGGGTCGGGCGTGCCGCGCTCGACGGACAGATCGGGCAGCGGACGGGCCCATTCCACAGGATCGCTGCCGCGCAGCGAGAGTTGCGCATGCTCGTTGCATCGCGCGAAGAAGGCCTCGGGCGGCAGGTAGATCTCCTGCGGCGCCAGGATCGGCCGCTCGGGGTCGTGCTGCAGGAAGCGGTGGCGTTCCCGCGTCTCGCCCCAGAACTTGTTCAGCGCGGTGTCGACCTCGCCGTGCAGCACCAGCTGGGCCGCGGCGCCGAGGTAGTCGAACACCGTCGCGGTCTCGTCGAAGAACAGCGGCAGGTAGAACTCGATGCCGGGGCCGGCCAGGCCGGTGCCCATGTCCTTGTAGAGGCGCGAGCGGCTCGGGTCGCCCTCCATCTTCTCGCGCCAGCGGGCGCGGAAGGCAGTGCGCGCCGCCTCGTCCATCGGGAACTCGCGGCCCGGCAGCAGCCGCACCTCGGGCACCGGGTAGAGGCTGCGCTGGCTGTCGGGGTCGAAGGTGCGGATCGAATCGACCTCGTTGTCGAACAGGTCCACCCGGTAGGGCACCGGCGAGCCCATCGGGAACAGGTCGATCAGGCCGCCGCGCACCGCGTACTCGCCGGGCGACACCACCTGGCTCACATGCTGGTAGCCGGCGAGCGTGAGCTGGGCCTTCAGCGCGGCCTCGTCGAGCTTCTGCTTCTGCGCGAAGTGGAAGGTGTAGGCCGCCAGGAAGGCCGGTGGCGCGAGGCGCAGCAGCGCCGTGGTGGCCGGCATCAGCACCACGTCGATCGCGCCCTCGCCGCGTGCGTGCAGGATGCGCCACAGCGTGGCCAGCCGCTCGGAGATCAGGTCCTGGTGGGGCGAGAAGCTGTCGTAGGGCAGCGTCTCCCAGTCGGGGAACACGGCGATGCGCAGCGCCGGCGCGAAGAACGCCAGCTCGTCCTGCAGCCGCTGCGTGTCGGCCGGTTCGGCGCTGACGATGGCGGTGATCTGCCGCTGCGCGGCGCGCTGTTCTGCGAAACGCGCAAGCAGCAGCGCGTCGGCCGAGCCGATCGGGCGGGGCAGGGTGTAGCGCTTGCCGGGAACGAGGGCGGGAAGGTCCATGCGGTGAAGAAAGTCGAAAGCAGATCGCCCCGCCGCGGGAGCAGGCGGGGCGATCCACGGGGTGAATTCTAGAATCGGCACACGATGACCCCGAATCACGCTCCCGAGTCCCCGCGGTGCTACGCGCTCGTGCCCTGTGCCGGCGTCGGCGAACGGGCCGGTGCAGGTGGGCCCAAGCAGTACCGCGAGATCGCCGGCCGGACCGTCGTCGCGCACACGCTGGCGGCGCTGGCGCGCGTGCCACGTCTGTCCGGCACGCTGGTCGTCGTCGCACTCGACGACCGGGAGTTCGAAGCCCATGCCCCCGCGGCGCAGGCCTGGGTGGCGCGCGTCGGCGGCGTCACGCGCGCGGCCAGCGTTCTCAATGGGCTGCAGGCGCTGGCCGGGCGCGGCGCACGCGACGACGACTGGGTGCTGGTGCACGACGCGGCGCGCTGCCTGCTGCAGCCCGCGGACGTGGAGCGCCTGATCGTCGCCTGCGAGGGCGACGCGGTCGGCGGCCTGCTCGCGCTGCCGGTGGCCGACACGCTCAAGCGCGAAGGCACCGGCCCCGGCGAGGGCCGCGTCGCGGCCACCGTCGAGCGGCGCGCGATGTGGCAGGCACAGACGCCGCAGATGTTCCGCCTGGGCCTGCTGCACGAGGCGCTGATCGCCGCCGGCGACGCCGTCACCGACGAGGCGAGCGCGCTCGAGGCGCTGGGCCATGCGCCGCGGCTGGTGCCGGGAGCGCTGGAGAATTTCAAGCTCACCTGGCCGGCCGATTTCGCGCTGGCCGAACGACTGCTGAGGACGCGCTGATGAATCCCCTTCCGTTCCGCATCGGCGAGGGCTGGGACACGCATGCGCTGGTCGCCGGCCGCAAGCTCGTCCTCGGCGGCGTCGAGATCCCGCACAGCCACGGCCTGCTCGGCCATTCCGATGCCGACGCGCTGCTGCACGCGATCACCGACGCGCTGCTCGGCGCCGCGGCGCTGGGCGACATCGGCCGCCATTTCCCCGACACCGACGCGCGCTTCGCCGGCGCCGACTCGGGCGCGTTGCTGGCCGAGGCGGCGAAGCGGGTGCGCGAGGCGGGCTGGGTGGTGGGCAACGTCGACGCCACCATCGTCGCGCAGGCGCCGAAGATGGCGCCGCACATTCCGGCGATGGTCGAGCGCATCGCCGCCTGCCTGGGCGTGGCGGCGTCGCAGGTCAACGTGAAGGCGAAGACGGCCGAGAAGATGGGCCCGGTCGGGCGCGGCGAGGCGATCGAGGCGCGCGCGGTCTGCCTGCTGCTGCGCGCGTGACCCTCACCCTCAAGAGGGCTCAAGTCCTCAATAGATCTCGGGCACGATCATGTGCTCGGGCACCGGGTGGCGCAGGTAGTCCGCATGCCGCACGCGCTCCGGCAGTGTGACCGTCGGGCGCTCGACCTCGTGGTAGGGCATCTGGCCCAGCAGGTGGGCGATGCAGTTGAGCCGCGCGCGCTTCTTGTCCACCGCCTGCACCACCCACCAGGGCGCCTCGGGGATGTGGGTGCGTTCCAGCATCGTCTCCTTGGCCTTGGTGTACTCCTCCCAGCGGCGGCGCGATTCCAGGTCCATCGGGCTGAGCTTCCACTGCTTCAGCGGATCATGGATACGGCCGAGGAAGCGCAGGTGCTGTTCCTCGTCGGTGATCGAGAACCAGTACTTGATGAGCTGGATGCCCGAGCGCACCAGCATCTTCTCGAACTCGGGTACCGAGCGGAAGAACTCCTCCACGTCGGCCTCGCTGCAGAAGCCCATGACCTTCTCGACGCCGGCGCGGTTGTACCAGCTGCGGTCGAACAGCACGATCTCGCCGCCGGCCGGCAGGTGCGACACATAGCGCTGGAAATACCACTGCGTGCGCTCGCGGTCGTTCGGCGCCGGCAGCGCGACGACCCGGCACACGCGTGGGTTGAGCCGTTGCGTGATGCGCTTGATGGCGCCGCCCTTGCCGGCCGAGTCGCGCCCTTCGAACAGGATGACGACGCGATGCTTGGTGGTGGCCACCCAGTCCTGCAGCTTCACCAACTCGCTCTGCAGGCGCAGCAGCTCGCGGAAGTAGCGGCTGCGCTCCAGGCGCTGGGCCTCACGCTCGGCATCGCTCGGCACGCCGGACGGCGACACGAGGTCGCGGTCGTCGATCTCCATCTCGAGCTCTTCGTCGTAGCTGTCGACGAGATCGCGGTGGAGGCGCTGTATCAGGTCGTCGTCGTGATCGGTCCGGTCGTTGAGGCTCATGGGTGGGGCAGGCGGGAAGTTGCGGGCGGGAGTACGCGAGCGTCCCCGCCGAGCGTGCCCGGTTCTCGTGACCGTTTCGTGACGGGCCGCGCGGCCGCGTCTACGGCGCCCGCTTCAGCCGGATGTGCGCGATGAAGCCGCCATCGCTCGCATTGGCGATCTCGAAGCTGCCGCCCATGCGCTGCACCGCCTTCTCGACGATGGCCAGGCCGAGCCCGGCGCCGGTGGCGGCGGTGCGGGCGGCGTCGCCACGGTAGAACGGCGTGGTCAGCTGCGCGAGCTTCTGCTGCGGCACGCCCGGCCCGTGGTCGCGCACGCTGACGATCACCCACGGCCCAGTGCGCGCGTAGCTGACCACCACGTAGGCGATGCCGTCGGTGGAGCGGCCGTAGCGGCGGGCGTTCTCGAACAGGTTGCCGAGCACGCGGCCGAGTTCGGTGTCGTCGGCCATGACGCGGGTGTCGATCGCCACGCGCGACTCGATGCGGATCTGCGTCGGGTCGCGGAAGGCCGAGATCTCGCGGTCGACCACGCTGCTCAGGTGCACCGGCACCAGCTTCACCTCGCCGGGCCGCGCGTAGTCCATGAACTTGTCGATGATGGCGTCGAGCTGGTCGATGTCGGCCGCCATGTTGCGCTTGGCCTCCTCGTCGACGACGCTCATCTCCGCTTCCAGCCGCATGCGCGCCAGCGGCGTGCGCAGGTCGTGGCTGATGCCGGCCAGCATGACCGCGCGGTCTTCCTCCACCTTCGCGAGTTCGCGCGCCATGCGGTTGAAGCCCATGTTGACCTCGCGGATCTCGCTGGTCATGGTCTGCTCGTCGAGGCGCGACTCGAACTCGCCGTCGCGGATGCGGCTGGCCGCGAACGACAGCTCCTTCAGCGGCCGGTTGATCAGACCGGCGATCACCGCCGACGCCAGCAGCGTGGCGATCAGCGCGATGCTCGTCCAGACGAAGTAGGTGCTGCCCGCGACGGCTTCGACGCGCTTCGGGTCGGCCTGCAGCCAGTAGGGGTCGTGCTCGATGTTGAAACCGACCCACAGGCCCGAGACGCCGTTGACGCTGTTGGCCACCAGCGTGTCCGGCCCGAGCCGCGAGCGCAGCTCCTGGCCCACGGCGCGGCTGAAGCGGTCGACCTCGAAGGGCTCGTACTTGTCCTTGGGCTCGCGCGGCACGATCTTGACCGACTCCTGGTCGCTCATCGTCTTGACCAGCGTCACGCGGTTGATCGCATCGGCGTAGCGCATCGCCGCGCGCGAGAGGTTCACCAGGCTGGCGATCTGGCGCGCCGCCTGCACCGCGCGCGGCTCGAACTCCAGCGCGCGGAAGGTCTGCATCCACGCGAAGATGCCGCCGCACAGCAGCAGCGCGAGGAGGATGAAGGTGCGCCAGAACAGCGTCATCGCGAAGCGCGGTAGCAGATGCCAGTCGTCGGCCTCCGCCTCGGCCGCGGCCCGCTCTGCCGAGAGGCGGGCGCGATGCTGCTGGGGAGTCCGCGCGGTGCCGCGCGAGGCCCGCCGCACCCGTTCGTTCGAGACGAGCGGGTCAACCATGGGCGGTTCTCATCGAGGGCCGGGCAACGAGGGGTGTCGAATGCTTCAAGCCGCGCCGTCCGGCACGAACACGTAGCCCACGCCCCAGACGGTCTGGATGTAGCGCGGCTGGGCCGGATCGGGCTCGATCATCTTGCGCAGGCGCGAGATCTGAACATCGAGGCTGCGGTCGAAGGGCTCGAACTCGCGGCCGCGGGCCAGCTGGGCCAGCTTGTCGCGCGACAGCGGCTGACGCGGGTGGCGCACCAGCGCCTTCAACATCGAGAACTCGCCGGTGGTCAGCGCGATCTGCTCGCCGTCCTTGGTCAGGCGGCGCAGCGCCAGGTCGAACTCGAAGGGGCCGAAGCTGACGGTCTGCGCTTCCTTGGCCGGCGCGCCGGGGGCCTCCAGCGTGGGGCGGCGGCGCAGCACGGCATTGATGCGGGCCAGCAGCTCGCGCGGGTTGAAGGGCTTGGGCAGGTAGTCGTCGGCACCGACCTCGAGGCCGACGATGCGGTCCACGTCCTCGACCTTCGCGGTCAGCATGATGATGGGCGTGGTGTCGTTGTTGGCGCGCAGCCGGCGGCAGATGGACAGGCCGTCCTCGCCGGGCAGCATCAGGTCGAGCACGATCAGGTCGATGGTGTCGCGCGTCATCACGCGGTTGAGCGCCTTGGCATCCTCGGCCAGCAGCACCTCGAAGCCTTCCTGCGTCAGATAGCGGCGCAGCAGGTCGCGGATGCGGGCATCGTCGTCGACGACGACGATGCGGTCCGGGCGTTGGCTGTTGGCGGTTGCATTCATAGGCTCTCCTGCATTTGTAACAGCGGCATTGTGCGCAACGAAACCGAGTGAAACGGACCGCCTTTCCCGCTGTTACATATCTTGCGCCTTGCGGATTCGAGAGCGCAAGCGGTGTTGCGAGCATGCCGGCGGCGCTGTGCCACAGTGGTGTCGACGCGCCCGCTCAAGCACCGCGGCGCGCCGGACTCTCCCGCACTTGAAAGGACTTCCCGTGATCGATCGATTGATGCGCCGGCCTGTTGTCGCCGCTTCCCTGGCGGCCGCCGCACTGGCGGTCTCGCTGCCTGCCGCGCATGCGGCCGATGCAGCACCGCGCGAGAACCTCGTCAGCTTCACCACCACCGCGAGCATCGAGGTCACCAAGGACCTGCTCGGCATCACGCTGCAGGCGGTGCGCGACGGCAACGACGCCGCGGCCGTGCAGGCGCAGCTGAAGAAGCTGCTCGACGCGGCGCTGACGGAAGCCAAGAAGGCCGCCCAACCCGGCGCACTGGACGTGCGCACCGGCAACTTCTCGCTCTATCCGCGCTACGGCAAGGACGGCCGCATCAGCGGCTGGCAGGGCCAGGCCGAACTGGTGCTCGAAGGCAAGGACAGCGAGCGCGTGGCGCAGACCGCCGGGCGCCTGGCCGGCATGAACGTCAGCAGCGTGGGCTACAGCATCTCGCGTGAACTGGCCGAGAAGCACGAGAGCGACGTCACCGGCCAGGCGATCCAGAAGTACCGCGCCAAGGCCACCGAGCTGGCCAAGCAGTTCGGCTACGCCGGCTACGCGCTGCGCGAGGTGAACGTGCAGACGGCCGACAGCGGCGGCGGGCCGCGCCCGGTGCTCTACCGCGCGAAGAACGAGATGTCGATGGCTTCGGACGCGCCGGTGCCGGTGGAGCCCGGCAAGGGCACGATCAGCGCGACGGTGAGCGGCAGCGTGCAGCTCACGCGCTGAGCGGCGTGAACTCCCTCTCCCCGCTCGCAGGGAGAGGGTCGGGGTGAGGGGCCGCTACTGGGCGGTCCACCCCCCATCCATCGCCCAGGCCTGGCCCTTGACGTTGGATGCGGCGTCCGAGCACAGGAAGACGGCCATCTCGCCCAGCTGCTCGGGCGTCGTGAACTGAAGCGACGGTTGCTTCTCGCCCAGCAGCTCCTTCTCGGCCTGCGACACCGCGATGCCTTCGCGGGCCGAGCGGTCGTCGATCTGCTTCTGCACCAGCGGCGTCAGCACCCAGCCCGGGCAGATCGCGTTGACGGTGATGCCGGTGGTCGCGGTCTCCAGCGCGATCGACTTGGTGAAGCCGACGAGGCCGTGCTTGGCCGCCACGTAGGCGCTCTTGCCGGCCGAGGCCACCAGGCCGTGGGCCGAGGCGATGTTGAGGACGCGGCCCCAGTTCTTCTTGCGCATCTGCGGGATCGCCAGCCGGGTGGTGTGGAAGGCCGAGCTCAGGTTGATCGCGATGATCGCGTCCCACTTGGCGACGGGGAAGTCCTCGACGTTGGCCACGTGCTGGATGCCGGCGTTGTTGACCAGGATGTCGACGCCGCCGAAATCGGCTGCCGCGTAGGCCATCAGGGCCTCGATCTCGGCCGCCTTGCTCATGTCGGCGCCGTGGTAGCCCACCTTGATGCCGTGGGCCTTGCCGGCGGCCAGCACCTCGGCCTTCGGCCCCGCGCTGTCGCCGAAGCCGTTGAGGATGACATTGGCGCCGTGGCGCGCCAGGACGATCGCGATGCCGAGGCCGATTCCGCTGGTCGAACCGGTGACGAGTGCGGTCTTGCTGTTCAACATGATCCGGGTGCTCCTTGCGTTGGGTAGGATCATTATCGAGAGGAAACCCTATGACCGACCCCCGACTCGACTTTGTTCCGTGCCTGGACACCCAGGGCCTGCACCGCATGGCCTATTGGGAGTGGGGCGAACGCGACAACCCGCGTGTCGTCGTCTGCGTGCACGGGCTGACCCGCCAGGGGCGCGACTTCGACACGCTGGCCCGGGCGCTGGCGGCCGACTACCGCGTCATCTGCCCCGACGTGGCGGGCCGCGGTCGCTCCGACTGGCTGGCCGACCCGATGGGCTACCAGGTGCCCGCCTACGTGTCCGACATGGTGGCGCTGCTGGCGCGCCTCGGCGCACCGCAGGTCGACTGGGTCGGCACCTCGATGGGCGGCCTGATCGGCCTGGGCGTGGCCTCGCTGCGCGACGGCGCGGGCGCATCGCTGGTGCGCCGCCTGCTGCTCAACGACGTGGGCCCGGCGCTGGGCGCCGACGCGATCCAGCGCATCGGCACCTATGTCGGGCTGCCCAAGCGCTACGCCAGCCTCGACGAGGCGGCCGACTACCTGTGGAGCATCTCCAAGGGCTTCGGCCCGCACAGCCGCGAACAGTGGCTGGCGCTGACGCGACCGCAGCTCAAGCCGGTGCAGGACGAACAGGGCGACGGCTTCGTCTCGCACTACGACCCACGCATCGGCCTGCCCTTCAAGGCGGTGACGCCGGCGCTGGCGGCGGCCGGCGAAGCGATGCTGTGGCAGCGCTACGACAGCCTGCGCTGCCCCACGCTCGTGCTGCGCGGCGCCGAGTCCGACCTGCTGTCGCGCGAGACCGCGTTGGCGATGACGCAGCGGGGGCCCAAGGCCCGGTTGGTCGAGCTCGCCGGCGTCGGCCACGCGCCCACGCTGATCGCCGCCGACCAGGTGGCTCTGGTGCAGGAGTTCCTCGCCTCGCCATGAAGACCGGTCTCGCGGACGCGGCCGTCGAGACCGCGCCCATCGTGTTGTTGGCCGGCGACGTGGCCGGCGAGGAGGCGCTCGCCCCCGGGCAGCCGGCCGGCGATGCCGCGTCGCAGGACGCGGTACTGGTGCGCGCGCGCGCCTTTGCCGAGCCCTTGCTCGCCGGTGAGCGCTTCGACACCGGCGAGGACGCGCTGGCCCACGCCGACGGCGTGGCGGCGATCCTGCAGGCCATCGGCGCGGCACCGACGATGCGGGCCGCGGCCTACCTCGTCTATGCCGGCGACTACCTCGCCAAGCCTGAGGAGGTGATCGCCAAGGCCTACGGCGAGAGCTACGCGAGCCTGGTCGCGCACACCCGCAAGCTGGTGCAGGTGCAGCGCAGCGCGCGCGAGGCGCTCGGCGATGCGGTGCTCGATGCCGCGCAGCAGGCCGCCCAGGTGGAGCGCGTGCGCAAGATGCTGCTGGCGTTCTCGCGCGACCTGCGCGTGGTGCTGCTGCGCCTGGCCTCGCGGCTGCAGACGCTGCGCTACTACGCGGCCAGCAAGCAGGCCTGCCCGCAGGCGCTGGCGCGCGAGTCGATGCAGGTGTTCGCGCCGCTGGCCAACCGGCTGGGTATCTGGCAGATCAAGTGGGAGATCGAGGACCTGGCCTTCCGCTTCCAGCAGCCAGACGAGTACCGGCGCATCGCCAGCCTGCTCGACGAAAAGCGCGTCGAGCGCGAGCAGGTGGTCGAGGCCGCCCGCACCCGTCTCGGTGCGGTGCTGGCCGAGGTCGGCGTGCACGCCGAGGTGCAGGGGCGGCCGAAGCATCTGTACAGCATCTGGAAGAAGATGCGCGGCAAGCAGCTCGACTTCGAGCGCGTGCTCGACGTGCGGGCGCTGCGCGTGATCGTCGACGACGTGCCGGCCTGCTACGCCACGCTCGGCCGGGTGCACGAACTCTGGCGCTCCTTGCCCGAGGAGTTCGACGACTACATCGCTCGCCCCAAGGCCAACGGCTACCAGTCGCTGCACACGGTGGTGCTCGACGAGCAGGACCGGCCGATCGAGATCCAGATTCGCACGACCGCGATGCACGAGCACGCCGAGAGCGGCATCGCCGCCCACTGGGCCTACAAGGAAGCCGGCGCGCGCGGTTACGCCGGCGTCAGCGCCGGCGGCGACTTCGAGGAGCAGGTGGCGCAGGCCCGCAAGGCCGTGCTGCGCCAGTTGCTGGCCTGGGAGCGCGAGCTGGTGGAGCCGGGCGGTGACAGCGCGCCCGGGCAGGGCCTGTTCGACGACCGCATCTACGTCTTCACGCCGCAGGCCGCGATCATCGAGCTGCCGGCCGGCGCGACGGCGATCGACTTCGCCTACACGTTGCACACCGACCTCGGCCACCGCTGCCGCGGCGCGCGCGTCGACGGCGCGATGGTCACGCTGAACACCCCGCTGGCGAGCGGCCAGACGGTGGAGATCGTGGCGGTGAAGGAGGGCGGGCCGTCGCTCGACTGGCTCAACGGCGAACTGGGCTACCTGCGCAGCTCGCGCGCCAAGACCAAGGTGCGCGCCTGGTTCAACGCGCTGACCCAGCAGCACACCATCGCGCGCGGCCGCGAGGCGGTGGAGAAGCTGCTGCAGCGCGAAGGGCGCACCGCGATCAAGCTCGACGAACTGGCTTCGCAGCTGGGCTTCCGCAACGCCGAGGCGCTGTTCGAGGTGGTGGGCAAGGACGAGTTCTCGCTGCGCAACATCGAGACGCTGCTGCGTCCGCCCGAGCCGCTGCCCGACCCCGACGAGGCGCTGGCCCAGCGCCTGCGCCGCGGACCGAGCCGCGACACCACGCCCAAGGGCGGCGTGCTGGTGGTCGGCGTGGAGTCGCTGCTCACCACGCTGGCGCGCTGCTGCCGGCCCGCACCGCCCGACGCGATCGGCGGCTACGTGACGCGCGGCAAGGGCGTGGCGATCCACCGCACCGGCTGCTCCAATTTCCGACAGATGGCCGGCCGCGCGCCGGAGCGCGTGATCGGCGTGGCCTGGGGCCGGCCGCGCGGTGATGCCCCGGCGGTGTACCCGGTCGACGTGGCCGTGGAGGCGGCGGACCGGCAAGGCCTGCTGCGCGACATCTCCGAACTGTTCGCGAAGGAGAAGATGAACGTGGTGGGCGTGCACACGCAGTCGCTCAGGGGCACGGCGTGGATGACCTTCACGGTGGAGATCTCCGATTCCGCGCGGCTGCAGGCCGTGCTGGGTTCGGTGTGCCAGGTGAGCGGCGTGCGCAGCGCGCGCCGCCGCTGACTGCCGGGCGTCAGGCCGTTTCGGCCATGCTAGACTCTTGCCCTTCAGGCGCGTAGCTCAGCTGGTTAGAGCACCACCTTGACATGGTGGGGGTCGTTGGTTCGAGTCCAATCGCGCCTACCAAATTCGGTAGGGAAATCAAGGACTTAGCGGAGACGCTAAGTCCTTTTTTCTTGGCGGTACCAAATAGGTACCAAAAAGCGGGTGTCGGGTGTCCGCACTCTGCGGGTCTCCGGTGATCGCGCTGGAGCGCCTTTACCGGTGCGCCTTCGCGGCGGGCTGACCGTGGAGTCCGATCGGCACAGGCCAGACGCCGTCGGCGCTGCACCGCGGCTTGAGGCATGTCCTCGTCGGTAACGAGCGCGCGCCAGTGGTTTCAGCTATCGTCCCCGCGTGACTTTCAGCCAGCGCCTTCGAGCCCGTGTCATCGGCATCATGTCGATGGCTTTGCTGTTCTCGCAGATCGCGGTGGCCGCCTACGCCTGCCCGGCCATTGGCGAGCGGGCCGGCTCCGCCGACGCTGCAGCGATGGCGGGGATGCCTTGCGCCGAGATGATGGCTGCCGCCGTGCCGCTCGATCCCGAACAGCCGACGCTGTGCATGCAGCACTGCCAGTTCGGCTCGACCACGCAGGTCGTCGATCACGTGCCCGCGGTGTTCGCGCCGGTGACGGCATTCCCCGCGCTGTTCACCGTCTCGGTCGATGGACGGATGGACCTCGGCCTGAGTTCCTGGGCCGAGAGCGAGCGCCTGCGTGACCGACCTCCGCCGCTCGCCCACAGCATCGCGCACTGCTGCTATCGCATTTGATCTCCTGAAGTCGCTCGATTGATCGGTTGCGGCGCTGCCGCGGCCCGGTTCCGGACTTCAGGAGTTCCCATGATTTCGACCCTGCCCCGGAGGCGAGATGGCCTCCGTCTGGCTTCATCGCTCGTGCTATGGCTGGCCTTGGGCGCTGCGCCTGCCTTTGCTCAGACCTCGCTCTCCTTGGAGAGCGCCGTCGCCGAAGCTGCCGTGCGCTCGCGGCTCGTGAGCGCCATCGAGTCGCAGGCCCAGGCTGCGCGCGAGATGGCGGCGGCTGCCGGCCAGCTGCCCGACCCGGTGCTCAAGCTCGGCCTCAACAACCTGCCGATCGATGGCCCGGACCGCTACAGCGTCACCCGCGACTTCATGACGATGCGCTCGGTCGGCCTCATGCAGGAACTGACCCGGGCCGACAAGCGCAGCGCCCGCACGCGCCGTGCCGAACGCGATGTCGAGCTGGCCAAGGTCACGCGCCAAGCCACCATCGCAGACCTGCAGCGGGACGCCGCGATGGCCTGGCTCGAACGCTCGTACCTGGAATCGATGCGCGAGTTGCTGCAGGCGCAGATTGCCCAGACAGAACTCCAGGTCCAGGCTGCCGAGACGCTGTACCGCAGCGGCAAGGGCTCGCAGGCCGAGGTTTTCGCGGCGCGCGGATCGGTCGAGCAGCTGCGCGACGAGCTGGCACAGGCAGAGCGCCAGATCGCGGTCGCGACCACCCAGCTGGGGCGGTGGGTGGGTGAAGGCACGCGGCTGCCGTTGGCTGCACGTCCTGTGCTCACGCTGCCTGCATGGACCGAAGGCGCGCTCGCGGAGCACCTGACCCAGCACCCCCAGATCGCCGCTGCAGCGCAGCAAGAGGCCATCGCCGACAGCGACGCCGCCGTGGCGCGTGCCGCGCGATCGTCGGACTGGAGCGTCGAGCTGATGTACAGCCAGCGTGGCCCGGCCTACTCCAACATGGTGTCGATCAATCTGTCGGTGCCGCTGCAGTGGGACCAGAAGAACCGGCAGGACCGCGAACTCGCGGCGCGGCTGGCCGGCATCGACGAGGCGCGAGCCCGTCGCGAGGAACTGCAGCGCGCCCACGAAGCCGAGGTGCGCGCCATGCTCCAGGAGTGGCGCAGCCACGAGGATCGCCTGCGTCGCTATGACGCGTCCCTGTTGCCGCTGGCGACCCAGCGCAGTGAAGCAGCGCTGGTGGCCTACCGCAGCGGCACCGGTCCGTTGCCGGCCGTGCTCGACGCACGCCGCAGCGAGGTGGAGATGCGTATGGAACGCCTGCGCATCGAGATGGAGCGGGCCCGGGTCTGGGCTCAACTGAACTATCTGCTGCCGTCCCACGGCGGCGTCCAAGCCAAGCCGGAGGCGGCACGATGAACACCCGAAACACCTTGTTGACGGCCGTCGTTGCCGTCGCGCTGGCCGCGGGCGGCTTTGCGCTCTACCAGATCGGCATGCACCGCGGCATGGGCCAGGCGGGCGCCGGAGCAGCTACTGCATCCGGCTCGCCGGCCGCAGAAGACCCGACCAGCAGCATCGCCGCCGGCGAGGCAGCGACGCGACGCCACATCAAGGACGGCATCAAGGCCGGCGAGATCGATCCTGCCACCGGCAAGCCCATCCTCTACTACCACGACCCGATGGTGCCCGGTAAGCGCTTCGACGCGCCGGCCAAGTCGCCCTTCATGGACATGATGCTGGTGCCGGTCTACGGCGGCGCCGGCGGCGACGACCAGGGCACCGTCACCGTGAGCCCGCGCATCCAGCAGAACCTGGGGGTGCGGACAGCCGAGGTCGTGGAGGGCACGCTGCAGCCGATGGTCAGCGCCGTCGGCAGCATCGCCTGGAACGAGCGCGACCAGTCGGTGTTGCAGGCCCGGGCGACGGGCTACATCGAGAAGCTGCATGTGCGAGCCACGCTCGATCGCGTGCGCGCAGGCCAGCCCTTTGCCGAACTCTACGTGCCCGAGTGGGTGGCGGCGCAGGAGGAGTACCTCTCAGTCAAGCGCTTCGCGAAGGATGATGCGGGGCTGGCAGCTGCAGCCCGCCAGCGCCTGCTGCTGGCCGGCATGAGCGAAGCGCAGGTCGCGCGTGTCGATGCGGCGGGTACCGTGCAGCCACGCATCACGCTCGTCGCACCGTCGAGCGGCGTAGTGGCTGAACTCGTGGCTCGTGAGGGCATGACGGTGAGCCCGGGGATGATGCTGGCCCGCATCAACGGTCTGGCCAGCGTCTGGGCACTCGCCGAGCTGCCCGAGAGCCAGGCCCCGCTGGTGCGCCCCGGCAGCCAGGTCGAGGCACGCAGCCCAGGCGTCCCAGGGGCGGTGTTCCGCGGCAGCGTGCAGGCGCTGCTGCCCGAAGTGAACGCGACCACGCGCACGCTTAAGGCGCGCGTGCAGTTCGCCAACCCTGGCGGTCAGTTGGTGCCCGGCCTGTTCGTCACGATGCAGTTCACGGACACCCGCGCGGGCAAGGCACTGCTGGTGCCGACGGAAGCGGTGATCCAGACCGGCAGGCGCGCGGTGGTGATGGTGGCCGAGGAGGGCGGGCGGTTTGCCCCGGTCGATGTGGAGACAGGCCTGGAGACCGGCGGCCAGACCGAGATCAAGCGCGGCCTGAAGGCGGGCCAGCGTGTCGTCGTCTCGTCGCAGTTCCTGATCGACTCGGAAGCCAGCCTGAAGGGCGTCGAGGCGCGGCTCAACAACCAGCCGGCGCCCACAGCCGCCAACACCGCCCAGCGCCACAGCGCCCAGGGCCTGATCGAGTCGCTGGACCGCGAAAGCGTCACGCTGAGTCACGGCCCGATCCCGAGCGTCGGCATGGGCGCGATGACGATGGAGTTCAGGCTGCCGCCGCCTAACAAGCTGCCGCGTGGACTGGCGGTGGGTGACCGCGTCGACTTCGAGTTCTACGTCGATCCGACCGATGGGCCGACCGTGACCACGCTGACGTTGCTGTCCCCGTCTGCGCCTGCCGCCGCCGCCCCGGGAGCGTCGCGATGATTGCCGCGCTGATCCGCTGGTCCATCGTCAACCGCTTCCTGGTGCTGCTGGCGACCGTCATCGTCACCGCCTGGGGCCTGTGGGCCGTGCAGCGCACGCCGCTGGATGCGCTGCCCGACCTGTCGGACGTGCAGGTCATCATCCGCACGCCCTACCCGGGGCAGGCGCCGCGCATCGTCGAGAACCAGGTCACCTATCCGCTGACGACGACGATGCTGTCGGTGCCAGGTGCGAAGGTGGTTCGCGGCTACTCGTTCTTCGGCGACAGCTTCGTCTACGTGCTGTTCGAGGACGGCACCGACCCGTACTGGGCGCGCTCGCGGGTGCTGGAGTACCTGAACCAGGTGCAAGGGCGGCTCCCCGCCGCCGCGAAGCCGGCGCTTGGACCGGATGCGACCGGCGTGGGCTGGATCTACCAGTACGCGCTGGTGGATCGCAGCGGCACGATGGACGCCGGACAGCTGCGCGCGCTGCAGGACTGGTTCCTGAAGTACGAGCTGAAGACCGTGCCCAACGTCGCCGAGGTCGCCTCGGTCGGCGGCATGGTGCGCCAGTACCAGGTGCTGCTCGACCCGGACAAGCTGGCGGCCTACAACGTGTCGCACGGCGCGGTGATCGATGCGATCCGCAACGCCAATCAGGAGGCCGGCGGCTCCGTGCTGGAACTCGGCGAGGCCGAGTACGTCGTGCGCGCCTCGGGCCTGCTGGCAACGCTGGACGATTTCCGCAAGATCCCGCTCAGCGCCACCGACGCCGGCGTCAGCGTGCGCCTGGGTGACGTCGCGCGCGTCCAGGTGGGGCCCGAGATGCGCCGCGGTATCGGCGAACTCGACGGCGAGGGCGAGGCCACCGGCGGCGTGATCGTGATGCGCTCGGGCAAGAACGCGCTGGAGACCATCGCGGCCGTGAAGGCCAAGATCGCGTCGCTGCAGGCCAGCCTGCCGAAGGGCGTGGAGATCGTGCCGACCTACGACCGATCCAGCCTGATCGAGCGCGCCGTGGAGAACCTGAGCCACAAGCTGATCGAAGAGTTCATCGTCGTGGCGCTGGTCTGCGGGGTGTTCCTGTTCCACCTGCGCTCGGCGTTTGTGGCCATCGTGACGCTGCCGCTGGGCATCCTGGCCAGCTTCATCGTCATGCACTACCAGGGTGTCAATGCGAACGTGATGTCGCTCGGCGGTATCGCGATTGCCATCGGCGCGATGGTCGATGCGGCGGTGGTGATGATCGAGAACGCGCACAAGCACATCGAGGCCTGGCGGCACGACCACCCGGGCGAGGACCTGAAGGGAGAAGCGCAGTGGCGCGTGGTGGGCGACGCGGCGGTCGAGGTCGGCCCAGCGCTGTTCTTCTCGCTGCTGATCATCACGCTGAGCTTCATCCCGGTGTTCACGCTGGAGGCGCAGGAGGGTCGGCTGTTCTCGCCGCTCGCATACACCAAGACCTACGCGATGGCGGCCTCGGCTGGCCTCGCGGTGACGCTGGTGCCGGTGCTGATGGGCTACCTGATCCGCGGGCGCATTCCGGACGAGCGGCGCAACCCGTTGAACCGTGCGCTGATCGCGATCTACCGGCCGCTGCTCGATGGTGTGCTGGCCTGGCCGAAGACGACGATCGCCGTCGCGCTGCTGCTGCTCGCCAGCACCGCCTGGCCGATCCTGAAAATCGGCGGCGAGTTCATGCCGCCGCTGGACGAAGGTGACCTGCTCTACATGCCGACCGCGCTGCCGGGCCTGTCGGCGGGCAAGGCGGCCGAACTGCTGCAGCAGACCGACCGGCTGATCAAGACACTGCCGGAAGTCCAGTCGGTCTACGGAAAGGCCGGTCGTGCCGAGACCGCCACCGACCCGGCGCCGATGGAGATGTTCGAGACCACGATCCAGTTCAAGCCGAAGGATCAGTGGCGCGACGGTATGACGAGCGACCGGCTGGTCGAGGAACTGGACCGCATCGTCAAGGTGCCCGGGCTGTCCAACATCTGGGTGCCGCCGATCCGCAACCGCATCGACATGCTGGCGACCGGCATCAAGAGCCCGGTCGGGGTGAAGGTGGCCGGCACCGACCTGGCCGAGATCGACCGCCTGGCAGGCGAGATCGAGAAGGCGGTGAAGGGCGTTCCCGGCGTCAGCAGTGCACTGGCCGAGCGGCTGACTGGCGGGCGCTATGTCGACGTGAACATCAACCGCGACGCCGCGGCACGCTATGGCATGAACATCAGTGACGTGCAGTCGGTGATCAGCGCCGCGGTCGGCGGCGACAACGTCGGCGAGACGGTGGAAGGCCTGCAGCGCTTCCCGATCAACGTGCGCTACCCGCGCGAGGTCCGCGATTCGCTTCAGAAGCTGCGCCAGCTGCCCGTCCTCACACCGCGCGGCGCACGCATCGTGCTGTCCGACGTGGCCGAGCTGCGCATCACCGACGGTCCGCCGATGCTGCGCAGCGAGAACGCGCGCCTGGCGGGCTTCGTCTACGTCGACATCCGCGGGCGCGACCTGAAGTCGGCGGTGATCGACATGCAGAAGGCGGTGGCAGAGCAAGTGAAGCTGACGCCCGGCTACTCGGTCTCGTGGTCGGGGCAGTTCGAGTTCCTGGAGCGTGCGACGGCCAAGCTGAAGGTGGTGGTGCCCTTCACGCTGGGCATCATCTTCGTGCTGCTCTACCTGACCTTCCGGCGCTTCGACGAGGCGCTGCTGATCCTGGCGACACTGCCCTTCGCGCTGATCGGCGGCTTCTGGCTGCTCTACCTTCTGGGCTACAACCTGAGCGTGGCCGGTGCGATCGGGTTCATCGCGCTGGCCGGCGTGGCCGCCGAGTTCGGCGTGATCATGCTGCTGTACCTGAAGCAGGCCTGGGAAGCGCGGCTGGCGCGAGGGCAGGGCGGTGACGCCGACCTGCTCGATGCCATCCGCGAAGGCGCCGTGCTGCGCGTGCGGCCCAAGGCCATGACGGTGGCCGTCATCATCGCCGGCCTAGTGCCGATCATGTTCGGCGGTGGCACCGGCTCCGAAGTGATGCAACGCATCGCCGCGCCCATGGTCGGCGGCATGGTCACAGCGCCGCTGCTGTCGATGTTCGTCGTTCCCGCCATCTACCGGCTGATGCGAAGTCGCAAGCGTGCTGCTGCAGGCGAAGCGCCTGCCGATCGCGGCGATGCCTCGATGCCGGACCCGGTGACGTCAGCGGCGTGAGTACGACCGGCGGTGGGCTGCCGGATCACCAGCCGCCGTCGGCCTATCGCTTCGCCTTCGCAACTTCCTCTGCCACGAGGGCGGCGAGCTGGTCCGGCCCAAAGCTGGGCAGGCTGCAGCCGTTGACGAAGAAGGTAGGCGTCCGGCTCACCTGCAGGGCGGTGAGGTCCTCGACATCGTGAGCCAGCAGCGCCTGCTTCTCGGGCCGGGCCATGTCCTCCCGCGCCCGCTCGATATCCAGGCCGGCGGACTTCGCGATCTCGAATGTGAGGTCGGGGTTCGGGCGCCCGTGGTCGGCCCAGGTCGGCTGCGCCTGCAGCACCGCTTCCAGCAGCGGCTAATACTGGCCCTGGCGTTTGGCCGCTTCGAGCAGCGTCACCACCTGGTCGGAGCCCTGGCCGGCTGTAGCCCCGCTGCCGTCAGTCCACCTTCGCCGTCCGCAGGCGCAGGGCGTTGCCGATCACGCTGACCGACGACAGCGCCATCGCCGCCGCGGCGACCACCGGGGACAGCAGCAGCCCGAAGAAGGGGTACAGCACGCCGGCGGCGAGCGGAATGCCGGCCACGTTGTAGGCGAAGCTCAGGAACAGGTTCTGCCGAATGTTCTTCATCGTCGCGTGCGACAGCGTGCGCGCCCGCACGATGCCCATCAGGTCGCCCTGGAGCAGGGTGATGCCCGAACTCTCCATCGCCACGTCGGTGCCGGTGCCCATCGCGATGCCGACGTCGGCTGCGGCCAGCGCGGGCGCATCGTTCACGCCATCGCCGGCCATCGCGACCACGCGGCCCTCGGCCTTCAGCCGCTGCACGACCGAGGCCTTGTCCTCGGGGAAGACCTCGGCCACCACCTCGTCGATGCCGAGTTCGCGGCCGACTGCCTCGGCCGTGGTCTTGCCGTCGCCGGTCAGCATGACGATGCGCACGCCCGCGGCCTTGAGCGCCCGCAGGGCCTGGCCCGTCGTCGCCTTGATCGGGTCGGCAATCGCCACGAAGCCCGCCAGCGCGCCGCCCACGCCGACGAAGATGACCGTCGCTGCCTTCTGGCGCTGCGCCTCCGCGGCGGCAACCTGGTTCGCCGTGTCGACGCCGTGCTCGGCCAGGAACTTCGCGCTGCCCGAAACGATGACCTGACCCTCGACAGTGCCGATGACACCCTTGCCGACGGGCGAGTCGAAGTCCGTGACGGGCGACAGCGGCAGCTTGCGCTCCTGCGCGTCCATCACGATGGCCATCGCCAGCGGATGCTCGCTGGCACGCTCGACGCTCGCGAGCTTCTGCAGCACGGCGTCGGCGGTGAAGCCCGGCGTGGGTTCGATGTGGACGACCTTGGGCCGGCCCTCGGTCAGCGTCCCGGTCTTGTCGACGACCAGCGTGTCGACCTTCTCCATGCGTTCGAGTGCCTCAGCGTCGCGGATGAGTACGCCGTGCTGCGCGCCGCGGCCGACACCGACCATGATCGACATCGGCGTGGCCAGCCCCAACGCACAGGGGCAGGCGATGATCAGCACGGCCACCGCGGTGATCAGCGCGTAGCTGAACGCGGGCGACGGCCCCCAGACCAGCCACGCGACGAAGGTCAGTGCGGCCACGCCGATCACGACGGGGACGAACCAGCCGGCCACCTCGTCGGCCATGCGCTGGATGGGGGCCCGGCTGCGCTGGGCGGCCGCGACCATGTGCACGATCTGCGACAGCAGGGTGTCGGCGCCGACCTTCTCGGCACGCATCACGAAGCCGCCGGTCTGGTTCAGCGTGCCGGCGGTGACCTTGGAGCCGACAGTCTTGGCTACCGGAATCGGCTCGCCGGTCACCATCGACTCGTCGACGTTGCCCTTGCCCTCGGTGAGTTCGCCGTCGACCGCCACCTTTTCGCCGGGGCGCACGCGCAGCAGGTCGCTGACCTGGATGGCGTCGACCTGGACGGTCTCGTCGCTGCCGTCGGCCTTCACCTTCACCGCCGTCTTCGGCGCTAAGCCCAGCAGGGCCTTGATGGCGCCCGAGGTCTTCTCCCGTGCGCGTAGCTCCAGCACCTGGCCGAGCAGCACGAGCACGGTGATCACCGCCGCCGCCTCGAAGTAGATCGCGACGGCGCCATCGGCCATGCGCAGGTTCGCGGGGAACAGCTGCGGCGCCACCGTCCCGACGATGCTGTAGAGCCAGGCCGCACCCGTGCCCAGCGCGATGAGCGAGAACATGTTGAGGCTGCGGTTCTTCACCGACGCGACGGCGCGCACGAAGAAGGGCCAGCCCGCCCACAGCACCACCGGCGTGCCCAGCAGCAGCTGGATCAAGTTCGACATCTGCTGGCCGAGCACGTGACTCAGGTTCGTCAGGTGGCCGCCCATCTCCAGCGCAAAGACCGGCACGGTCAGCGCGGTGCCGATCCAGAAGCGCTTCGTCATGTCGCGCAGCTCGGGGCTCTCGCCTTGATCGGCCGTCGCCAGCACGGGCTCGAGCGCCATGCCGCAGATGGGGCAGCTCCCCGGTCCCATCTGGCGCACCTGCGGATGCATCGGGCAGGTGTACTCGACCTGGCCTGGGTCGCCTCCAGGGACGGGCTTCGGCTGCGACCGTGTGTGGACGTGATGCCCGTGGTCGTGGTGGCCGTGCGCCGCGTGGTCGGGGTGTCCGCCCTTCATCACCGTGCCGTCGGGCATCACGTGGGTGCCCTCGGCCTCATGCGCGTGATGGGCGTGATGCGCGTGATCGTGGGTCGTGCTGCTGCGGTCGGGCATGGCGCTCTCCTGTTGTTGCTGGCAGTCTCGACCTTGTCCCGGTGGGAAGGTCAAGGGCGCGCCATCGAGCGGCGAAGACGACTGCAATCCACAGGCCGAGCGCGGCCAGGCCAAGCCAGCATAGCCAGAACAATGCCCGCTCCCACCAGAGGGGTGGGCCGTCCCGAAGTTCGAGGCGGACCTTCAGGGTCATGCCGAGGCCGTGGACGAATGCCCCACCAGCCAGCAGCGGCAGGGCATAGGCGTGGAGCCACTCCGGCAGCATCAACGCTGCGCCAGCGCCCAGAACGATGGCTCCCATCCCCTAGAGCAGCTCGGCGGCCTTCACGTGACCGCGAGGCCCGAGCTTCATGTCATGGCGGCGGTGTGCGGTCCTTGGGCTGCCCGTGGTCGCGGTGGCCATGGTGCCCGTGCCCATGGAAGAAGTGCATCAGCGGGCATGCCAGCAGGACCAGGTAAGGGATGGCCTGCGTCACGTGCGTCAGATGCTCGGTGAGCAGGTAGTAGATGCCGACCGCGCCCGCGACGAGCATGAAGATGCCCAACGGCGAACGCCAGCGCGACGGTGGAGTGGGGTCCTGGGGATGCATGACCCGCCTCGACCTACCTGGCCGCTGGCGCCTTCATCGCCTCGCGGTCCATCATCATCTTCATCATCATTTCCATCATGTCCATGCGCTTGCCCATCATCTCGGGGCTCATCGGCATGCCGCCACCCATCCCCATCCCACCCTTGCCGCCGCGCATTCGGCCCATCATGGCCATGTGGTCCTGCATGAGCTTCATGTGCTCCTGCATCAGCCTCGTTCGCTCATCCGGGGTCTTGGCGGCCATCATCCGGTCGTGCATCTCCTGCATCGACTTCATCATCGAGTCCATTTGTCCGGGCGTCGTTGACGCGGGACCGGCCGTTGCGGCGCCTGGCGGGTGATGGGCTGCGTGGTCCGGTTCCTTGGGGCCGGCGGCACAACCGGCCAGCACGAACGAGGTGCCAAGTACTGCCAGGGCGACTTTCATGATGACCTCCTAGGATTTCGTTGACCAGTATGCGCACTGCACCGGCCCTGCGGACTTGACCTGCCTCAAGGTCTTCTGCACGGCCTCTTCAGCCGCGGCACCCGCAGCAGTTGCCCGTCTTGACGGGCTCTGCCACCACGGTGGTGGCCTGAACCGGCACCGGCGTCGTGGTTAGTGGTGCCGAGCGTTTCCGTCCCGGTGTTCGACCACGCGCGCGTCGATGCCCGTCTGCAGGCCTTCCGCGCCGGCGAGCGCGAGGCCCTGCTGGCCTACCGGCAGCGCGTGCTGCTGGCCACGGAAGAGGTGGAGAGCGCGCTGGCCCAGATGCGGCAGGGGCAGCTGCGCCTGGCATCCCTGCAGGAACAGGCACGCCAGGCCGTCGTGGCCGAGCAGCTCGCGCGCAAGCGCTTCGAGGCCGGCGGCACCGACCTGCTGGAACTGTTGGATGCGCAGCGTTCGGCGCAGCGCGCCGAGATCGGAATGTCTGTGGCTTTGACAGGTCAGCAGCAGCAGGTAGTGGGGCTGCAGCGCGCGCTTGGAGCGCGCCTTCTGCCGGAGGGGCGCACAGCAGTGGTGGCTACTGCCCAGGGGGAGGGGTAATGCATGAGCAGGCTCACGCATCCGCGCATGGCGCCTCACCAGGGATGCCGGTTTGTCGTGCAGGGCTTGGTCCGATCGGGAACACCCCGACCGGGCGGGCACAGTAGACTTCGGGCATGAGTGTGTTCGTCCGAACGCTGTTGGTCTGGCTGATCGTCCTTGCGCTTCCGGTGCAAGGGGCGTCTGCCGCGACCATGGCGTTCTGCGGTCCCGCGCACCACGGCGGCGGGCAAGCCCGTACTGCGGTTACCGCCTCGGGCTCGGAGCACTCTCATCACAGCGTCGCCGTAGCCGCAAACAGCCTCGAGGCGGGCATGGCGGCCGAAGCCGCTTTCTCCGACGACGCTTCATCCATGCTGAAGGCCAGCCAAGCTGCCAAGCAGAAGTGCAGCGTCTGCGCTTCCTGCTGCTCGCTGGGTGCCATCCTGACCACGGTGCCGGTCGTTCCGGCCACCGAAGCAGCGCCGACGGTGTTCACCACCGTCGTGCCCACCGTCGACGCCTTCGCCGCCGACGGGCCGGACCGCCCCCCTCGAAACGTCCTCGTGTAACCGGCTCGGGTTGACGCGCGTGCATTGACGCGCGGCCTCGAGCCAGGTCCTGTTCCGTCCCCGCCGCGCCTGCGACAGGGACGTCTCCAGACGTTCACACGAGGATTCCATGGTCCCAATCCCCATGCGCCGGCGCAGCCCGTGCGCCTTGCCGAGCCTTCTGCTCACGTTATTGCTGGCCGCGCAGGTCCACGCGCAGTCGCCCGCCCCCACACGCCCCGATCCGCTGGACCCGAGAGCCCACGTGCCTTCGGTGCGTTACGAGTCATCGTTCGCACAGTTCCGTCGCATCGGCGACGACAAGCCCGTGGCCTGGCGCGAGGCCAACGATGCCGTGGCCCGCATCGGCGGCTGGCGGGTCTACGCGCGCGAGGCGCAGCAACCCGATCCCACCGCGGCGGAGAAGCCGGCGGCACCCTCACAGGCTCCCGCGTCAACGCCGGCGCTAGCCGCCCCGCCGATGCCCGCGGGCCATTCCGGCCACAAGCACTGAGAGGCCGCACGATGAGCCATGACATTCAAGGTCTAGCGCCCGCAGGGCGCGGCGTTCGCGGCCTCCGCGTGCTGGCGCTTGTCGCCAGCGCGGTGGTGTTGGGGGGCTGCGCGAGCTTCGGCGCCGACGGTGGGTTCAGTGCTGTCGAACGGACCACCAAGGAACGGATCGGCAAGGATCTGCACTGGGCGCGCGGCGACGCCGACCTCGACACCATCGCCAAGCGTGTGGCTGAGCTGCTGGCCAAGCCACTGACGGTGGACGATGCGGTTCAGGTCGCACTGCTCAACAACCGGGGGCTGCAGGCCGATTTCCAGGAGATCGGCATCACCGAGGCCGAGGTGGTGCAGGCCGGGCGCCTGCCGAACCCAGGCTTCAGCTTCGGCCGCTCGAGCCGCGGCGACGAGCGAGAGATCGAGCGCGGCGTGCACTTCAACCTGGCGCGCCTGGTGGCCATGCCGTTGATCGGCCGCATGGAGGCGCGCCGCTTCGAGCAAGTGAAGGGGCGCGTGGCGATGAACGTGCTGTCGCTGGCCGCCGACACGCGCAAAGCCTATTTCACTGCGCTGGCGGCGGAAGAGACCGTTCGCTACATGCGGCAGGTGAAGCAGGCGGCTGACGCCAGCGCCGAGCTGGCCCGGCGCATGGAGCAGGTCGGCAACTTCAACAAACTGCAACGTGCCCGGGAACAATCGTTCTACGCCAACGCTGCGCTTCAGCTCGCCCGGGCGGAACAGGCCCAGCGCTCGACGCGCGAGCGCCTGGTGCGTCTGCTCGGCGTCTGGGGGACCCAGACTGCCTTCGCCTTGCCCGAACGGCTGCCGGACCTGCCGCCATCTCCACTGGACCTGCCCGACGTCGAGCAGGTGGCTCTGACGCAGCGGCTGGACGTGCAAGGTGCCAAGCAGGCGGCAGAACAGACGGCGAGCAACCTGGGTTTGACGAAAACCACGCGCTTCGTCAACGTGCTGGAACTGGGCGTGATGCGCAACAGCTCGAACGAAGAGCCGACCCAACGCGGCTGGGAGATCGCATTCGAGTTGCCGCTGTTCGACTGGGGCGGTGCGCGTGTGGCACGTGCCGAGGCGGTGTACATGCAGACGCTGCATCGCGCCGCCGAGACCGCGATCAACGCGCGCTCCGAGGTGCGCGAGGCCTACACCGGCTACCGCTCGGCCTACGACATCGCAAGGCACCACCGCGACGAAGTCGTGCCGCTGAATCAGCGCATCGCCGAGGAGAACGTGCTTCGCTACAACGGCATGCTGATCGGCGTGTTCGAACTGCTCGCAGACGCTCGCACGCAGATCGCCAGCGTGAACGCCTCCATCGAGGCGCTGCGCGACTTCTGGATCGCACAGGCCGACCTCGACATGGCGCTGATCGGCAAACCCAGCCTTGCCGCGGCCGCCGGCCCCGCGATGGCGGCCGAAGCCGCTGGCGCAGGCCACTGAACATGAAGGACTCTCATATGCTTTCCCGACGCAAGATGCTCGGTGGCGCAGGTGCCATCACCGCAGCGGCCGCCGCCGCCTCGGTCAGCAAGGTGGCGATGGCCGCGCTGCCCGAGCCGGTCATACAGACCAAGCCCGACACCATGCCGCCGCTGGTGCCCAACACCGGGCGCCCCTACAACCCCGTCGTCACGCTCAACGGCTGGACGCTGCCCTGGCGCATGAACAACGGCGTCAAGGAGTTCCACCTCGTCGCCGAACCCGTGGTCCGCGAGATGAGCCCCGGCTTCAAGGCCCACCTGTGGGGCTACAACGGCCAGAGCCCGGGGCCGACCATCGAGGTGGTGGAGGGCGACCGCGTGCGCCTCTTCGTCACCAACAAGCTGGGCGAGCTCACCAGCATCCACTGGCACGGCCAGCGCCTGCCCAACGGCATGGACGGCGTGACCGGCCTGAACCAGCCGGGCATCCCGCCGGGCAAGACCTACGTCTACGAGTTCGTGGCGCGCCGGCCCGGCACCTTCATGTACCACCCGCATGCCGACGAGATGGTGCAGATGGCGATGGGGATGATGGGCTTCTGGATCACGCACCCGAAGGGCAAGCACCCGCTGATCGACGAGGTCGACCGGGACTTTTGCTTCCTGCTCAACGCCTACGACATTGACCCCGGCGCTGCCACGCCGAAGATCATGACGATGCTGGACTTCAACCTGTGGAGCTGGAACAGCCGCATCTTCCCGGGCATCGACCCGCTGGTGGTGAGGCACATGGACAAGGTGCGCATCCGGGTGGGCAACCTGACGATGACCAACCACCCGATTCACCTGCACGGGCACGAGTTCCTGATCACCGGCACCGACGGCGGGCCGACGCCGAAGAGCACCCGCCAGTACGAGGTGACGGCCGACATCGCGGTGGGGCAGATGCGGCAGATGGACTTCCTCGCCGACGAGGAGGGCGACTGGGCCTTCCACTGCCACAAGAGCCACCACACGATGAACGCGATGGGCCACGACGTGCCGACCATGATCGGTGTGGACCACCGCGGCGTGGCGCGGCAAATCACCAAGCTCATCCCCGACTACATGGTGATGGGCGAACGCGGCATGAAGGACATGACCGAGATGGAGATGCCGCTGCCCGACAACACCGCTGCCATGATGACGGGCACCGGGCCGTTCGGCGCTGTCGGCATGGGCGGCATGTTCAGCGTTGTGAAGGTGCGCAAGGACCAGAAGCGGGGCGACTACAGCGACCCGGGTTGGTACCAGCACCCGCCGGGCACGGTGGCCTACGAGTTCACGGGCGCCTTGCCCGACCCGGCGCGCTTCAAGGCCGACGCCAGCCCTGGGCCGGGCTCCATGCCGCCAGTGGCCAAGCCGACGCAGGACGTCGAGGTCAAAGTGCGCAAGCCCGCGGGCGGCCACTCGGGCCACTGACCGCAACAAGACTCACTCTCACCACTCAAGGAGTACCGCATGAACGAACCGAAGACGATCTCGCACGCCCGCCGCACCGCTGTGACGCGCATGGCGCTTTCCGCCGCTGCGGCGGCGATGCTCCTGCTGGCCACGCCCGCGCGGGCTCACACCGACAAGCCGCACGCGCCGAAAAAGGGCCCGGTGGTCAAGGAGCAGAAGGACTGGGGCATCGCCGGCGATGCCAAGAGCGCCAAGCGCAGCATCGAGGTCGGCATGGCCGACAACATGCGCTTCACGCCTGCGCGCATCGATGTGCGACAGGGCGAGACGGTGAAGTTCGTGGTTCGCAACACCGGCAAGGTCATGCACGAGTTCGTCATCGGCACGAAATCCGAGAACGGCAAGCACGCCGAGATGATGGTGAAGTTCCCGAACATGGAACACGACGAGCCCTACATGGCGCATGTCCCGCCCGGCAAGACCGGCGAGATCGTCTGGACCTTCAACCGCGCCGGCGAGTTCGAGTTCGCCTGCCTGATCGCCGGCCACTACCAGGGCGGCATGGTGGGCACGATCATGGTCGCCCCGGCGGGCAAGGCATGAAGCGCCGTCAGGCACTGGGTTCCCTGCTCAGCGCTGGCGGACTGCTTGCCATCCCCGCGGTGCTGCAGGCGCAGGGCCAGGCGGTGCTCGTCGAGGTCTGGAAGAGCCCGACCTGCGGCTGCTGCAAGGACTGGATCACCCACCTCGAGGCCAACGGCTTTAGGGTCAAGGTCAACGACGTCGGCAACACCGGTGCCCGCGCCCGGCTGAAGGTGCCCATGAAGCTCGGCTCGTGCCACACGGCTCTCGTGGGCCGTTATGCCATCGAGGGCCACGTCCCCGCAGCCGACATCCGCCGGCTGCTGAAAGAACGCCCCGACGCGATTGGCCTGGCCGTGCCGGGCATGCCGGTGGGCTCCCCGGGTATGGACGGTCCTGCTTTCGACAACCTGCAGGACCCCTACGACGTGCTGCTCATCGCCCACGATGGCAGCACTCAGATTTTCAATAGCTACTTCAAGCAAAAGGAACGCTCATGAACCGCTCAAAGACCTTCTTCCGCGCCACTGGCATCGCTTTGCTGATTTCCGCCGCAGCCGCATCGCCGGCCTGGGCTGCCAGCCACCAGGGTGGCCACGGTGCGCATGGTGATCATGCCAAGCCGATGGCACAAGCCGCTGCGGGCGACATGACCGACGGCGAGGTGCGCAAGGTCGACAAGGAGGGCGGCAAGCTGACCCTCAAGCATGCAGACATCAAGAGCCTGGACATGCCGGCGATGACGATGGTGTTTGTCGTCAAGGACAAGGCGATGCTCGACAAGCTGAAGGCCGGCGACAAGATCAAGTTCAAGGCCATCAACGACGCAGGCAAGTTCACGGTCACCGAGATGCAGATGGCACAGTAGGCGGCGTCGGGCCCGCTCGCGGTGGGCCGATCCGGTCTTTCCCACGACGTTTGAGAATCCAGGAAGCCATCGAGCAGAAAGCAAGAACATGACGCAATTCCGAGCCTGCGGCGTGCTGGCCATGCTTGCACTCCCCGGCGTGGCTTTCGCCTCCAGCCACATCGTCGACATCGCCTGGTCCCCCGACGGTCGCTTCGCTCACAAGACGCAGATTGCGGCGGGCAAGTTCGTCGAGGTGTGCGGCAAGCTGACGGTGGGCGAGGGTGTGCGCTGGAACTTCGCAACCGCAGCGCCGGTGGACTTCAACATCCACTATCACGTCGGCAAGGAAGCCGTGTTCCCGGCCAAGCAGGCACAGGTCAGCAGTGGCCGCGACACGTTGAACGTCACGGTCGGGCAGGACTACTGCTGGATGTGGACCAACAAGGGCAGTGCCCCGGTGAGCCTGACGATCGACCTGGCGCGCTGAATCCGCTTTGCTGCAGCCGGCAGCGTCGATCAGGTCGCCCGGCGACGCGCCCGCCCCGGTTGCAGTCCGACGTTTCTGCCGGCTGCGTGATGCGCGGTAGCTGCCGGAGCGGCTGTTTCGTGGGAGAGCGAGTCGATGATCGGGCAGTCGGGCCTGTCGTCACCGTGGCAGCAGTGCACCAAGTGCTCGAGCGTCGCCTTCATCGACTGCAGCTCCTGCAGCTTCTCATCAAGCTCTTCGATATGCGCCTGCGCCAGCGCGCGCACCTGCCGGCTCGGCCGCTTGCGGTCTTGCCACAGGCCGAGCAGTTCGCGGATCTGGTCGATGGAGAAACCGAGGTCGCGAGAATGGCGCACGAAGCGCAGCGTGCTGACTTCCTTGGCGGTGTACTGCCGGTAGCCGGAATCGGTGCGCGCCGCCTCGGGGAAGAGCCCGACGCTCTCGTAGTGGCGGATCATCTTCGCCGACACGCCAGAAGCTTTCGCGGCTTCGCCGATGTTCATGCTCATCGCTGCTCTCCCAAGGCGGTCACGGTTCGGATTTGCTGGTGCGTCGGCCGTGCCGCACGACCGTCGGCGACACCACGCCAGCGGCTCAGGGTCAGCGCGTTCAGAACGACGCTGACGCTGCTGAAGGCCATCGCGGCACCGGCGATGACCGGGTTCAGCAAACCCAGAGCCGCCAACGGAATGCCGAGCACGTTGTAGCCGAAGGCCCAGAACAGGCCCTGCTTGATCTTCGAGTAGGTGCGGCGCGAGATGTCCAGAGAGTCGGCCACCAGCCGCGGGTCGCCGCGCATCAGCGTGATGCCGGCGGTCTCGGTTGCCACGTCGGCGCCACCCGCCATCGCGTACGACACCGATGCGGCGGCGAGCGCCGGTCCGTCGTTCAGACCGTCGCCGACGAAGGCCACCACCTCGCCGGCGTCGCGAAGTTCCTTGACGATCGCCGCCTTGTCGCCGGGCAGCACCTCGGCACGCACATCGGCGATGCCCAGCTCCTTCGCGACGGCTTCGGCCGCGCCCCGGTTGTCGCCGGTCAGCATCACGGTGCGGATGCCGAGTTGATGCAGCCGAGATACCGCTTCCGCTGCGGCTGGCTTGACGGTGTCGCCGAAGGCAAGTAGGCCGAGTGAACGCCGATAACCAGCATCGGACTGAACCAGCCACGACACGGTCCTGCCCTGCTGCTCCAGCCGTTGCGCTTCAGCATGCAAGCCGCCTTCTTCGAGGCCCAGCTCGCGCAGTAGGCGCGTGCTCCCCAGGGCCAGCGTCTGGCCGCGCACGACCCCCTGCACGCCGCGCCCCGGCAACGCCTGGGCCTCGTGCGCCTCGGGCACAGGCAGGCGCTCATGGCGAACCTGGTCCATCACGGCCACGGCGAGCGGATGGCTGCTCGACTTCTGCAGCGCGGCGGCCAGGCGCAGCACATCATCCCTGGTCGAACCCACTGCTGCCACCACGGCGGCGAGGGATGGCTTGCCTTCGGTGAGCGTGCCGGTTTTGTCGAACGCGACCACGGTGACGGCGTGCGCCACTTCCAGCGCTTCCGCGTCCTTGATGAGGATGCCGTGGCGCGCCGCGACACCCGTGCCGGCCATGATCGCCGTCGGCGTGGCCAGCCCGAGCGCACACGGGCAGGCGATGACCAGCACGGCCACGGCGTTGATGAGCGCCTGCTCCCAGTCGCCCGTGAAGCCCACCCAGCCCAGGAAGGTCAGCAGCGCGATCACCAGCACCACCGGCACGAACACCGCGCTCACGCGGTCGACGATGCGCTGGATCGGCGCCTTCGCGGCCTGGGCCGACTCGACCATGCGGATGATGCGGGCCAGCGTCGTCTCGGCGCCGATCGCCGTGGTGCGGACCGTCAGCGCGCCTTCGGCATTGATGGCGCCGCCGGTCACCTTGTCGCCGACACCCTTGGCCACCGGCAGGCTCTCGCCGGTGATGAGCGATTCGTCGATGTGGCTGCGGCCTTCGACGATGTCACCGTCCACGGCCACGCGGTCACCGGGGCGCACGATGACGAGGTCGCCGACCACGACTTGCTCCACGGGCACGTCAAGCTCGACATCACCGCGGCGCACGCGCGCGGTGGTCGGGCGCAGCGCGTTCAGCGCGCGGATCGCGTCGGCCGTCTGTCGCTTCGCGCGCTGTTCCAGCCACTTGCCCAGCAGCACCAGCGTGATGACGGCCGCCGAGGCCTCGAAGTACAGGTGCGGCATGCCATGTGCGGCATGCTTGAAGAGCAGGTAGACCGACAGTCCATAGGCCGCCGAGGTGCCCAGCGCCACCAGCAGGTCCATGTTGCCGGTCTTTGCGAGCACGGCCTTCCAGCCGGCGCGGTAGAAGCGCCAGCCGAGCCAGAACTGCACCGGGGTCGCCAGCGCCAGCTGGAGCCAGCCGTCCAGCATCCAGTCGATGCCGAAGAGCTGCAGCAGCATCGGCAGGACCAGCGGCAGCGTCAAGACACCGCTCACGGCGACGGGCCACCAAGCCGGCAAGCGAGGCGCAGTCTGCGACTTCGCTTCCTGAACGTCCTTCGCGCCGTAGCCGGCCTTCTCGATGGCCGCCTTCAGCGCTGCGACTGGAACGGTCGACAGCGCCTGGATGCTGGCCTTCTCGGTCGCGAGATTGACGGTGGCGCCGGAGACGCCGGGGACCTTTCGCAGTGCCTTCTCGACGCGAGACACGCACGAGGCGCAGCTCATGCCTTCGACCAGCAGCGTGGTTTCGGTCGTCGCCACGTCGTAGCCGGCCTTGCGCACGGCAGCGGCCAGCCTGTCTGCGGTGACCGAGGGATCGGCGCTCACTGAGGCTTGTTCAGTCGCCAGGTTGACGCTGGCTTGCGTCACGCCGGTGACAGCCTTGAGCGACTTCTCGACGCGCATGACGCAGGAGGCACAGGTCATGCCCGTGACCTGAAGCCGGATGTCGGAGAGTGCGGCGGTGTTCATGGATGCCTCGGGAAGTTGTTCGATCCTGTGCATCGTCAAGGTTCTAACGATGGCAAGGTCAACAGCAGCTGGCGATTCTGCATGCTGCAATTGTGGACTTCCGAAATGAGCGCTTGACCTTCCAACAGTAGGAGGGTGGAAAGTCAAGCCATCAACAACCCACGGGACCCCGCCATGATTGCTTTCGAAGTCAACGACATGACTTGCGGCCACTGCGTCAGCACCATCACGAAGGCGCTGAAGGCCACCGACAAGGACGCCAAGGTTCAGATTGATCTGGCCACGCACCGGGTGCAGGTAGAGCCGGTCTCGGCCGATGCCGAGGAACTGGCGGAAGCCATCAAGGACGCCGGCTACACGCCGGTTCCGGTCGAGGCGGTTGCCGGTGAAGCAGCGCCGCAGAAGCGCGGCTCGTGCTGCGGCTGCCGATAAGGGCGGTGGAAGCGGTCGCGATGTTCCCGGCCGGGGATGTCGTGGCCCAAGGGGTGATGAACGGCTTGCTGCCCGGTGGAGCTGTGTGACGATCTCACCCCGCCCGGTCTCCTGGAGTTGCTGACATGTTGCGACCTGAGCGCCCTGGCACGAGCCTCGGCCGAGCTGTCGGTGCTCTGACCGACACCCCAGAGTTGAACGTCGCAGCCTTCGCGTTGCTGCTCAACTTCGCATGGGAGATCCTGCAGGCGCCCTTGTTCGTCGGAATGGCCGAGATGCCTCACGCCCAGGTGACGAAGGCCTGCCTGCAGGCCACGGTCGGCGACGCGGTGATCATGCTGCTCGCTTATGGCGTCGTGGCTGTTGTCGTGCGCAGCCGCAGCTGGATCCTGGCGTCGAAGGGCTGGCAGTTGTCCTTGTTCGTTGCGATCGGCGTTTCGATCACCGCTGTCATCGAGTGGCTTGCGACGCGCGGGTACTGGATGGCCAGCTGGAACTACCTGCCGACGATGCCCCTGGTGCCAGGCACCGACATCGGCCTGGTGCCGCTGCTGCAGTGGATCGTGCTGCCGCTGCTGACCGTGTGGTTCGTGAGACGGCAGCTTGCTCACTGCGCGCAAGCTGCGAACTAGGCCGAGACGGCGTCGTGACAGGCGCCTTTCAGCGCCGAGGCAGACGCGGCTGACTCCAGTGTTCGCTGCCGCACAGCCAGCGCCGTCGCAACCAGCCACGCTGAGCCCCTGCAAAGCGCGTGGCGGTTCAGGAAGTCTCATGCTCGCGCGGATCGATGAAACCTCCAGGAGTCGTGCAAGCGTCGCGTGGCTGCGTTGCGCTACAGCGTGCCTGCACAACGCGGCGCCTGAACCGTTGGCTCGATGCCACTTCATGGCGCACTGATCACCGAAATTCACCTCAAGGAAACCCCCATGAACATCAAGAAGCGCAACCCCGTCCAGGCCCTGGTCCTCGTACCCATGGCGGCCCTTGCGCTCGCATCGGCGCCGGCTCAGGCGCAGACGACCCCGACGATGGCCCCATCGGCCAGCATGCCCATGGGTGACATGCACAAGGGCACGGCCGGGCCGCATGACATGAAGGCGTCCATGATGAAGGGCATGGACGGCATGCAGAAGATGCCGATGTCAGGCGACACCGACAAGGACTTCGCGATGATGATGAAGATGCACCATCAGCAAGCCTTGAACATGGCCGACATGGAACTTGCGCACGGCAAGTCCGCCGAGATGAAGGCCATGGCCAAGCAGATCATCGTGGCCCAGAAGAAAGAGATCGCGCAGTTCGACAAGTGGCTCGCCAAGCAGAAGTGATGGGTGGTGGCGGGGCTCACGATTGGAGCGTGGAGCCGGATGACGTGTCGACCCACAAAACGCTGTTTCCACCGTCAGGGTCTGCGTGGGCGCATTTGCGCCAGCTGTAGCCGCGCACCAAGGCTTGATCGCCTGCGACGCTGAGCATCTGCAGCACATCGGTTCGCGGTCCACCGAACATGTGTGGGGACTGAAGCCGGAGCCCCGGAGCGCGCAGAACGTCAATCCGCGCGTAGGACCTCAGGAGTCGGTAACGCTCGGCCTTCGCAACCGGACGCGACTGAGTAACCGTCTTCCGAGTCAAGTGCCCTGGAGCGAGTTATCCCAAGGTTTGTTGGTTCTGACCACGGCATTGAGCGTAGTCAGCAGCTTGAGCATGCAGGCCACCAACACCCGCCTATCGCGGCGATGCCTCGATGCCGGACCGGCGACGTCAGCGGCCTGAGGCGGGCTGCCAGAACCGCAGCCTCCGTCGGCCTATCGCTTCGCCTTCGCAACTTCCTCTGCCACGAGGGCGGCGAGCTGGTCCGGCCCAAAGCTGGGCAGGCTGCGGCCGTTGACGAAGAAGGTAGGCGTCCGGCTCAACTGCAGGGCGGTGAGGTCTTCGACATCCTGGGCTAGCAGCGCCTGCATCTCGGGCCGGGCCATGTCCTCCCGGGCCCGCTCGATGTCCAGGCCGGCCGCTTTCGCGATCTCGAAGGTGAGCGCGGGGTTGGGCCGCCCGTGGTCGGCCCAGGTTGCCTGCGCCTGCAGCACCGCTTCCAGCACCGGCTGGTACTTGCCCTGGCGCTTGGCCGCTTCGAGCAGCTTCACCACCTGGTCGGAGCCCTGGTGGAGCGGCGCGTAGCGGATGACGAGCCGGACGTCGTCGGGGTACTTCGCCATCAGGCTCTTGACGATCGGATAGAACGCGCGGCAGGTCTCGCAGGCCGGGTCGAAGAACTCGACGATCGTGACCGGCGCGCCCTGCGGCCCGAGCACCGGCGAGTGCATGCGCACCAGCCGCGTCTGTTCGGCGCGCACCGTCTCGTCCTGGGCGCTCTGTGTCTGCTTGCGATACAGGCTGACGCCCAGGGCGAAGGCGGCGACCACAAGGATCAGGATGCCGCCAATGGCGACCTTCTTGGTGTTCATGATCGGGTCTTTCGCAGGTACACGAGCAGGAAGGCGACGATGGCGGTGAACGCCAGCAGCGACAGCCACGGGATCTGGATGTCGCCGAGGATCACCAGTTTCTGATCGCTGCAGGACGGGCCCGCACCGCAAGGAATCCACCACTGTGGCACCCAACCTGCAACGAGTACGGTGTGATAACCGGCCACCGCAGCGCCGCCCAGCGCCAGTGGCAACGCATAGACGGCCCCGCGCCGGTCGTTGCCGAAGGCCGCCATGCCGAGGATCACGGCCAGCGGAAACATGAGGATGCGCTGGTACCAGCAGAGCTGGCAGGGCGTCATGCCCATCACCTCGCCGATGAACAGTGCAGCGAAGGTCGACACCAGGGCGACAGCCCAGGCAGCCGACAGCCACACCCAACCGGTGCGTGGCCGGGTGGGTACTGGGCTGTCCTGTTCGCCGCGCGCGCTGTTCATGGCGCGGGCCACCTTACTTCAGGGTGAAGCGTGCCGTCGATGGCTTGCCGGCGACCGTCACGATGGCCACGGCCTTGGTGCCCGGGCCGACCTTGAAGCTGCCGGTCGCTTCGAGCTTGTCGCCGGCGGGCTTCAGTTCGACCTCCTGCTTCTCGGTGCCGGTGAGCAGCGTGAGCTTGGCGGTCGCCTTGCTCAGGTCGGCCGCCTTGCCGTGGTCGCGCAGATGGAGCTGGATCACGGTCGGCTTGGCCACCAGTTCGTAGTCCATGTCCTTCACCTCCACGACCACGCCGCCGTGCAGCGGTTTGTGGTCGTGCTTGTCGCCGGCGGCGAAGGCCGAGCCGGCCAGGGCCAAGGTGATTGAAGCAAACAGGGCTTGGGTCTTCATGGAAGTCCTTTCGGGGTGGTGGGTGTGAACAGGGGAAGAAATCAAAGCGCCTCGGCGTCCTTGTCGTCCATCAGCGCTTCGGCCGGCTTGCGCCCGAAGAGCCAGAACATCGCGGGCGTGAGGAAGGTGTCGAGCAGGGTCGAGCTGATGAGGCCGGAGAAGATCACCACCGCCACCGGGTGCAGCACTTCAGTGCCGGGTTGCTCGGCCTCGAACAGCAGCGGCGCCAGCGCGAAGGCGGTGACCAGCGCCGTCATCAGCACCGGGCTCAGCCGCTCCAGCGAGCCGCGCATGATCATCTTCTGGTCGAAGTTCTCGCCCTCGAAGCGCATCAGGTTGATGTAGTGGCTGACCTTCAGGATGCCGTTGCGAACCGAGATGCCGGCCAGGGTGATGAAGCCAACGAGTGCTGCAACTGACAACGGCTGGCCGGATAGCCACAGGCCGAGCACGGCGCCGACCAGGGCGAGCGGAATGTTCACCATGATCAGTGCCGACAGCGCCGCCGACTTGTAGCGGCTGTAAAGAACCACGAACATCAGCGTCAGCGACACGATCGACAGCAGGCCGACCAGGCGCGAAGCCTCCTCTTGGGCCTGGAACTGGCCACCCAGGGTGATGAAGTAGCCCTCGGGCAGCTTCGTTTCGGCGACCACCTTGCGAATGTCCGCCACGATCTCCGACAACGCACGGCCTGACGCATTCGCCGACAGCACGATGCGCCGCTTGCCGTCGTCGCGGCTGATCTGGTTCGGGCCGTCACCGTCTTCGATGGTGGCGATCTTCGACAGCGGAATGCGGCCGTTGGGCGTCTCGATCAGGATCTGGCCCAGGCCTTCCACAGACCGTGCCGATTCCGGCAGCTTGACCACCAGCGCGAAGCGTCGGCTGCCCTCGACGATCTGGGTGACCTTCTCGCCTTCGACCAGCGCCTGCAATGCAGACAGTACCTGAGGCGCTGGCACGCCGTACTGCGCGGCCGCGGCGTAGTCGATGCGCACCTTGATCTGCGGCGCGAGCACCTGCTTCTCGATCTGCAGGTCGGCAATGCCGGGGATGGTGGCCAGCTTTGCGCGCAGCACGTCGGCCTGGCCGCGCAGTGCATCGAGGTCTTCGCCGAAGATCTTGATCGCGATCTGAGACCGCACGCCCGACAGCATGTGGTCGATGCGGTGCGAGATGGGCTGGCCGATCTCTAATGCGGCCGGCAGGTTGACCAGGCGCGCTCGGATGTCGGCCTTGATCTCGTCCATGCTGCGCGTCAGTTCCGCCGTGGGCTTCAAGCCCACGTCGAGCTCACTGACGTGCACCCCCTCGGCATGCTCGTCCAGTTCCGCGCGGCCGCTGCGCCGCCCGACGTGTGTCACCTCAGGCACCTGCTTGACCAGCACTTCGGCCTGGCGCGCCAGCGCTGACGATTCCGTCAGCGTGACACCGGGGTTCAGGCGCAGGCCGATCAGCAGCGTGCCTTCATTGAAGGGCGGCAGGAAGGTCGTCGGAAAGAACGGCACGGCCACCGCAGCAACGAGCACCGCTGCACCTGCAGCGGCCATGGCGGCCTTGGGCCGATCGAGCACGCCCTGCAGGCTGCTGCGGTAACGCGCCTTCAGCCAGGCCAGGACCTTGGTGTCGCCATGGTCCAGGTTCTTCATCCGCGGCAGCAGGTAGTAACTCAGGACGGGTGTCACCGTCACCGAGACGATCAGCGAGGCCAGCGTGGACACGATGAAGGCGATGCCCAGCGGCACGAACAGCTTGCCCTCCAGTCCCGGCAGCGCGAACAGCGGGATGAAGACCAGGACGATGATGACCGTGGCATACAGGATCGCTGACCGCACCTCCATCGTCGCGTGCGCAACGATCTCGATCGGATTCAGGCGGCTGTGCGGATGATTGGCGCGGTCCGCCTTCAGCCGTCGCAGCACGTTCTCGACGCCCACCACCGCGTCGTCGACCAGGCCGCCGATGGCAATGGCCAGTCCGCCGAGCGTCATGGTGTTGATCGACAGCCCGAAATACTTGAAGACCAACGCGGTGATGAAGATCGACACCGGGATGGCTGTCAGCGCGATGATGGTCGGCCGCAAGGTCCCGAGGAAGAAGAACAGGATGACCGCCACGAAGATCGACGCGCCGATCAGCTTGCCCTGCAGCGTGGTGATCGAGGCCTCGATGAAGCTGGCCTGGCGGAAGGTCACGCGCGGTGCCTCCATGCCGGCCGGCAGCGAGGCCTTCAGCCCCACCAGGGCCTCTTCGATGGACTGAGTCAGGGCAATCGTGTCGGCAGTCGGCTGCTTCTGAATGCCCAGGATCACGGCCGGTTTGCCTTCGTAGCCTGCGTCGCCGCGCTTGAGCGCCGCGGCGAAGGTCACCTCGGCGATCTGGCGCATCAGGATCGGTTGCCCATCTTTGGATGTCAGCGCCAGGTTGTTCAGGTCTTCGAGGCGTGAAGTCCGGCCTAGGTTGCGAATCAGGTACTCGCGCCCGTTCAACTCCAGGAAGCCGCCGGAGGTGTTGGAGGAGTAGCCCTTCAATGCGCCTTCGAGCTGGTCGTGGGTGATGCCCAGTTCGGCCATGCGCGTCGTGTTCGGCTGCACCTGGAACTGGCGCACTTCACCACCGATCGGGATGACCTGCGCGACGCCGGGCACCGACAGCAGCCGCGGGCGCAGCACCCAGTCGGCGTACTCGCGAACGGCCATCGCGCTGATCTTGCTCGGATCGACCGGAATGGCGATCTGCATGATCTCGCCCATGATCGAGCTGATCGGACCCATGCGCGGCACCACGCCTTCGGCGATGCCTTCTTCCATGGACGACAGCCGCTCCGAAACCAGCTGCCGGGCACGGAAGATGTCGGTGCTCCAGTCGAAGGTGACATAGAGGAAGGACAGGCCGGCCGACGAGGTCGAGCGCACCGACTCCACGCCGGGCAGACCGTTCATGGTCGTCTCCAGCGGGAAGGTGATGAGCTGCTCCACCTCTTCGGCGGCCATGCCACCGGCCTCGGTCATGATCGTGACGGTGGGCTTGTTGAGGTCCGGGAACACGTCCACCGGGGTGGTGGAGAGCGTGAACGCGCCGTAGGCCATCAGAACGACGCTGGCGATGATCACCAGCAGCCGGTTCGTGAGGCTGTTGTCGAGTAGCCACTTGAACATGTCAGCGCACCTGGTTGATCAAGGTGGCGCCTTGCGTCGCGACCCGGTCGCCCGGTTCCAGCCCCGAAGTCACCGCGGCATTGACGCCGTCCAGCGGCTCGGTGGTGACGGTGCGAGGCTCGAAGCGCTCGGGCGCCGTCTTGACCCAGACGACAGTCTGATTGGCCGGGTTCTTCATCAGCGAGGCCACAGGCACCGAGATGCCCTTGACCTTGTCCTTGGTCTGCACGAACACACGCACCGGCTGGCCGACAGCCAGCAGGTTGAGCGCATCACCCTGGGCCCGGAAGGCCAGCGGCAGCGCCTGCTCGCGCAAGCTACGCGACGCACCGATGAAGGTCAGGGGCACACGTTTGTCGCCCAGGGCAATGGTCGCGGCGCCAATGTTCGCGGCGATGGCGGCATCGAAGGCCAGCGCTTCGATGCGCAGGCGCGAGGGGTCGACGATCTCGAAGATCAGTTCGCGGGCATCCACCACCTGGCCGGCCACCACGTTGGCCGAGGCGATCACGCCCGACACCGGCGCCACCAACGCCTCGCGGGTGGCCAAGCCACCACCGACGGCAGAGATGCGTGCCGCCAGGCTGGCGGCTTCGCTCTCGGCGGCTTCGATCTCCTTGCGCGGCACCGTGTCGGCCAGCTCCTGCAGGCGCGCGATGCGCTTGTCGGCCAGCGCCTTGGCGGCGCGCAGCTCGGCCAGTTGTGCAGCCTGGTTCGATCGTTCGATGGGCGCCGCCGACGGAACGACGTAGGCCAGCACCTCACCCTTCCGCACCGTCTGCCCAGGGTTGGGCAGGCCACGCGGCCCCGGTTCGATACGGCCGGCGTTCAGCGGCTGTACCTTGCCACCGGCATTCGGGTCCATGAGCACCTTGGCACCCAGTTCCACGGTGCGGGGCAGCTCGGCGGCTTCGGTGACGACGGTGCGTACGCCCAGCTGGCGCTGTGCAGGCTTGGGCAGAAAGACGCTGCCGTCGGGCTGGCGCTGCGGGCCGTTGGCACTGGGCGCTGCCGGCGCATCGCCGTGGTCGTGGCCTTCGCCGGCATGGGCTGGAGACAGTGCTGCCAGGGCGAACCACAGCGCCAAGCTGGTGGCGATCAGCGTGCGCTTCATGCTGCACCCCCGGCGCGAGCGCTGCGAGCGCCCATCAAACGACGCCCACCCCACAGGAGAAGGGCCAGGACCGCCACGCCGCCCGCAGCCCAGCCTGCGTACTTCATCCAGGCAATGGATGCGACCGCCTCCTCGGTGTGCGCCTCCTCGTGGATGTCGAGTTCACCGGCCAGCAAGTCGGTCTCATTGCCTGCGATCACGGTTGCGGCGACCGGCAGAACGCCGGGCTTGGGCTCATCGGGCAACACGACTTCGTATTCGTCCTCACCTTGTTTCTCGGCCTTGAACTTCGCGCCGCCGATCTCGAGCTCGATCTGCGCGCCGCGCACCGGGCTGTTGTCGGCAAAGCGGTCGAGGTACAGGGTGATCTGCTTGCCGCTGAGCACGCCGACGAGCTCGAAGGTCTCTGACACCGCAGAGAACCGCGGGAGTGCTTGGCCGACGGCCGCAGGTGCAGCGTCACCGTGGTCATGGCCTTCACCCGCCCAGGCGGGCACAGCAAGGATGATGGCCGCAGCGAGCAGCGCGGCCGGGAGTTTCGGGAAGTTCATGGAAGGGTTCCTGGAGGATTCGGGGGTAGGAATCACGGACACGGCGCCGGCAGCCATCACTGGGGCAGAAGGCCGAGGGCCTGGCGCCATGCGGAAATCGCTGCCGAGAGTTCGATGCGGGTGCGTGCCGCCTGTCGGTCGGCCTCGGCGGCTTCGGCCTCGATGCGCAGGCGTGTCGGCAGATCGGTTTCGCCGAGTCGGAAGGACTTGTCGAAGAAGCCGCGCGACTCGCGGGCGAGTTGCGCACGTCTTTCGGCGGCTGCTAACTGCGTGCGCGAGGCTTCGACACGCACGCGCGCCGCTTCCCGTTCTGCAGTGAGACGTTCACGTTCCAGTGCCAACTGGGCCTGGACTTCGGTCGCCTCGGCGCGCGCGTTGGCGCTGCGGGCATCGAAGCGCGGCCCAGCGCCGAAGGGGATGCGGATGGCCAGCGTGATGGTTTGCTGGGACGCCTCGCCGCGGGCACCGCGGTCTCGCGTGGTTGCCAGCATCAGCTCGGGGTTGGCGCGCGACTGGGTGGCGGTCAGCGCGACGGTTCGATCTGCCACGGTGGCGCGGTCCTTGAGCTCCTGCAAAGCGGCGTGCGCTTCGAGCTCAGTGGCTGCGGCGCCGGGATCCGGCTCGGCCAGGGTGTCGCCTGCGCCAGACAATGCGGGTGCGGCGCCGGCCAGCGCACGCAGATGCTGTCGTGCCGCCGCGAGGCCGGCCTCGGCCTGCGCCACAGCAGCTTCCGAGCTGGCCACCGCGCCGTCAGCCTGGTGCTGGTCGGCGCGGGCCAGATCGCCTGCCTTCGCACGCCGGGCCACGTCAGCGGCAATGAGGCGGGTGTTTTCGAGTTGATCGCGGGCGGTTCCGACCTCGATGCGCGCACGCTGCCACTGCCACCAGGCATCGCGGACGGTGGCGGCGACGCGCAGTTGTGCCGCAGTGGCCCGGCTTTCGATGGCAGCGCCCTCGGCGTCGGCCAGCGCTGCGCTGCGGCCACGTTCACCGGGCAGCCACAGCGGCACGGCGATGCCGACCTCGACCTCACGCGCGCCCTGGTTGTTGCCCAGGCGGTCGGTCTTGTTCGAGAGTTCCAGCGCTGCCGGCTCTGGCGTCCACGCCTTCGCTGCGCTTTGCTGAGCGCGTACAGCGTCGCGCCGCGCCTGCAGCGCCAGAGCTTCGGGCTGGCGGGCCCATGCAGCTTCATAGACCTGGCGCAGGCTCAGTGTGCTTGCGGCGGCTTCCGTGCCTGGCGCTCCTGCAGCCGTGGCAGTCGCAGCGGCCGCCGTAGTGGCCTGTGCCTGCACAGTCGTGCCGCAGAAGGTCGCGGCGGCAACTACGCTGGCGCGCAGCAGCAGGGCCCTCGTTCGAGTTCTTGGTGTCATCCGATGCTCCAGTGTTGAAAACAACTCACGGGAGATCGGCAAGCGGCGACCAACAGGTCGCGTCGTGCCCGACGGCGCCGCAGGCTGCGGCGCACACTCAGGCGCGAACGGGCATCAGAAAGGGAAGAGACCCGCCTCGCCGATCAGGCGAGGGGCCGCCACTGAGGGCGTTCGGGTCGGGTGGGCGCGTGTGCGCCGCTGGCCACGTCGATGGTGGCGCCTGGCCGCTCAACCGAAACCCCGGCGGGAAGGTATGACGGCAAGGACAGCATCACACTGCAGTTGCCATGGCACTGACCACAGTCCAGATCGATGGCGCCTGGCGCTTTGTCGGCCTGAAGTTCGGTGGTGGCTCTCGAATCCGCAAACGTCCTGCCATCGCCATCGCCCTCAGCCGCAGAGTGATGGTGGTGCTCATGATGACCGAAGTGCCCGGACACAACTTCACGCTCATGCCCGCAGTACGGTGCCACTGCCGCCCAGCTGAACTGGAACGGCAGCAGAACAAGAAAGAAGATGGCAAGGAAGCGGGACATTGCAACAAGTCTAACGGACACAGGGTTTTCCTGGGCCCAACCCAGCTGACTGATTCTCTACCTTCTGGCAGATCCAAAGCCATGGGACCACCTGCGACGCCCACCCCGGCCGGCGCGACGTGCCTTTGTCGCACGCGGTCGAGAGCTTCGATGCGAACAGAGCAGGCCTTTGCAGGATGGTCATCATCAGTCCCGTTGTCGGTGGCTCGTGGACGGGCGCTTCGGATGCTTGCGCTTTTTGACCACCTGACTCTTCGCGAGACGCTGTTGCAGTCGCTGGCTGTATCTGAGCACGGGTTCCGGTCGCGGGATGGGATGCCGCGCGCGCCAGTAGCGGTGAATCAACCAGGCCACCCCACCGGCAGCAAGCACGACCAACCAAATCCAGGTCAGTGTCTGAGCAAGCGCTGAGTCGAGGTACTTGACCTGCATAGAAGTCGCTGGAGCCAGAGGCAAGATAGGACGAACAGTAAGCTATCACGGAGCAGGCTTCCAACGCCAATCACCGCCAATCACCGCCAACCAGCGCCGGATAGAGCGGCAGGCGGACTCTGGATCGCTTCAGCTCCGTGAGCTGACCGCTCGGGCGAGTCCTCTCTCCACGCGTGCTACAGCCAAGAGCAGTTGCCCGGCACATCGAGGCGCTTGTCACTCTCGCACCCTGTGCGCACGACTGGTTGGCCTCAATGCGGCGAGGCATCTCCATCTCTCCGCACTTGGCGGCCTAGACACGGCCTCCCCGCCTTGTAAAACAACTGGGGACGCGCCGGCCGGGGCAGCGCACTGGCAACCTGCGAATTCCTGCCAGCGCGCAGAAGCCAAGGACTGCACCGCAACGATCTCAGTGTCGATTCGACGGGCTGCGGCCGACGTGCACGGCGAAGGGCTTGCTGGCAAAGCCTGCCGGCGCGATTTGACTGACATCGACGGACCTCCGGTCGAGCCCGTTGAAAGTCCACGAGAACTGCTGTGCGCCGCTGCGGAAGACCACGCTTTCGCCGTAGCCGACGTTGAGCCGATCCGTGGCAGCGAGGTCCACGACGCGAACGGGAGCGCCCTGGGTCGCCGGCTGCCCATAGATGGATTGGCCGTTCCTGAACTCAGGTCCGCTGGCGGCAAAACTGAGGAAAGGGACGACGCTCAGGGCGACGAGGGCAGCGGTACGGAGTCGACGGGTCGATTGCATGTTCAGTCCTTTCGATGGGGGTAAGTGCCGGCAGCTGCGCAGAACCGCGCGCCTTGCCGACATCGAAGGTGACTGTAGAAACTGCATACCAACAGCCGCAGAACAGGAACATGACCGTCTCGTCATGTTCGTCATCGGCAGTCGTGCCCGCTGTGCCGGGATTCAGTGCGTTCCGCGGATGTGACGGTGCGGCGGCGCTGGCGTGGACTGGGCTGCCGCGGTGTCGAGCTCGTTGAGGATGCCGCACTGCTCGATGGCGTTGGGCGTGCCGCACCGCGCGCGCAATGCCTTCAGATCCTTCTGCAGCGTCCGCAGCTCGCGGATACGGTGGTTGACATGCCCGATGTGCTCGTCGAGCAATGCGTTCACCTCGCCGCAGTCCTGCAGGGGCGCATCGCGCAGCCGCAGCAGCGTCCGGATCTCATCGAGGGTCATGTCCAGGTTGCGGCAATGGCGGATGAACGCCAGCCGCTCCGCGTGTGCGGGTGTGTACATGCGGTAGTTGTTTTCCGCGCGCTGCGCTGCGGGGATCAGACCCTCGCGTTCGTAAAAACGGATCGTCTCGATCGCCGTCCCGGTCGACTCGGCCAAATCACCGATGCGCATGGTCTTCTCCATCTGGGATCAAAGTGCTTGACTCTAAACCGACTTCAGGGTTTCCAATGCCTGCAACCCATCAAGGAAAGCCACTGTGAGCACCCCCCACTCTCCAACTCCTGCCGCTGCAGCAGCCAAGCCTGCCGATGCCTGCGGCGCTTGCCACGGCGATGCGCCCGCTGCGGGCACGCTCCCCGGCGCGGATTTGACCGCCGGTGGGGCCCGCTTTCGCGTACCGACGATGGACTGTGCCAGCGAGGAGTCGGAAATCCGGCGCGCAGTCGAGCACATCACCGGTATCCGCGCGATGACCTTCCAGCTGGGTCAGCGCACGATGGCCATCGACGCACCGGCGATTTCCGTCGAACAAGCCCTGGTTGCGATCCGCAAAGCCGGCTTCGATCCGCAACCCATCCAGGACAAGGGAAACGACGCGGCGACGGGTTCTGAGGCCGGAGCCGACGGCCATGACCATGGCGCCGGCTCGGGCGGCGCATGGCGGCTGGGTGGCGCCTTGCTGCTCGCCATCGGCGCGGAGGTGCTTGGTTTCTTCGCTCCGGACACGCAGGTCTGGAAGGCCGCAGGCCTGGCTCTGGCGGCTGCCGCCATCTGGCTGGCTGGCTTCGACGTCTACAAGAAAGGTCTGACGGCACTGCGCCATGGGCGGCTGAACATCAATGCGCTGATGACGGTGGCCGTGACCGGCGCCTTCCTGATCGGCCAATGGCCGGAGGCGGCCATGGTGATGGCGCTGTATGCCATCGCCGAGGCGATCGAGGCGCGGGCCGTCGATCGCGCCCGCAACGCCATCAAGGGCCTGTTAGAAATGGCGCCCGAGGAAGCCCTGGTGCGCCAGGCCGACGGCAGCTGGGCGACCTTGCCGGTGGCCTCCGTGATGCTGGGCGCCGTCGTGCAAGTACGTCCGGGTGAGCGCGTGCCGATGGACGGCGTGCTGTCGGCCGGAAGTTCCAGCATCAACCAGGCGCCGGTCACGGGCGAGAGCATTCCGGTCGACAAGGCGGTCGGCGATCCGGTCTTCGCGGGGACGATCAACGAGACCGGTACCTTCGAATTCGAGGTCAACGCGCTGGCCTCGAACTCGACGCTCGCTCGCATCATCCACGCGGTCGAGCAAGCCCAGGGGACGAGGGCGCCCACCCAGGGCTTCGTCGACCGCTTTGCCGCCGTCTACACGCCGGCGGTCTTCGTCATCGCGCTGGCCGTGGCACTGCTCGGTCCCTGGTTGCTCGACTGGACCTGGCTGGAGGCGGTCTACAAGGCGCTGGTCCTGCTGGTGATCGCCTGCCCCTGCGCCCTGGTGATCTCGACACCGGTGACGATCGTCAGCGGCCTGGCCGCCGCAGCGCGCCGCGGCATCCTGATCAAGGGTGGCATCTACCTGGAGGAAGCCCGCAAGATCAAGGCGATCGCGCTGGACAAGACGGGCACCATCACCGAAGGCAAGCCCAAGCTCGTGGCGTGGGAAGTGATTGGCACCGAGGTCGACGCAGCCACCGCCGAGCACATCGCCGCCGTCCTGGCGGGGCACTCGGACCATCCGGTCTCACGCGCCATCGCCGCCGGCCTGACCCCCAACAACGTCGAGGCCAAGGACTTCAAGGCCATCGCCGGCCGCGGCGTGCAGGCCGACGTCGGCGGAGCCGTCTACGTGCTGGGCAACCACCGCTTGATCGAGGAACGCGGTCAGTGTTCGCCGGCTCTGGAGGCGACCTTGCGCACCCACGAGGAAGCGGGTCGCACGGTCAGCCTGCTGGCATCGAGCGCAGGCCCCATCGCCTTGTTCGCGGTGGCCGACACGATCAAGGCCTCGTCCCGCGAGGCGGTTGCATCGCTCAAAGCCCTGGGCATCACGCCCGTGATGCTGACCGGCGACAACCAGGCGACAGCGACGGCCATCGCGCACGAAGCCGGCATCGATGAAGCGCGCGGGAACCTGCTGCCTGAAGACAAACTGGAGGCCATCAAGACGTTGCAGGCCCAACATGGCCTGACCGCGATGACCGGCGACGGCATCAACGACGCGCCAGCACTGGCGCAGGCCGACATCGGCGTGGCGATGGGTGCCGCCGGCACCGACACCGCCATGGAGGCCGCGGATGTGGTGGTCATGAACGACGATCTGCGCCGGATTGCAGAGACCGTCCGGCTGTCCCGGTCCACACATGCCGTGCTGTGGCAGAACATCACACTGGCGCTGGGTATCAAGGCCGTGTTCCTGGTGCTGGCGGTGTTCGGCAGCGCCACCATGTGGATGGCCATCTTCGCCGACATGGGCGCCAGCCTGCTGGTGGTGGCTAACGGTCTTCGGCTGCTGAAGAAAGGGGAGGTCAAGTGATGTTGAACACGGGGCTGTCTCGCATCGAAGCCTTCGAGGCGGCCATGGCAGAAGCCGGGCAGCACGGGGCCGTGGGCGACGCCAGGAGCGCGTTCGCGGCCCTGGAACGGGCGCATGTGCTCGGCCAGCTCGATTTCGTGCCGCATCTGCGGGTTCACTGGCAGATGCTCCGGGTGGGCTGGTCAGCGGGCGACTGGCGCGAGGTGATCGGTCAGGTTCTGCGCATCGCACTGGTCCCGATCGGACATCTGGTCGGACGCCTGCCGATGGGCAATACCGGCGGCGCGAATGTCAGCGCCTTCAAGCCGATGGCCATCCCGCCTGAACTCAAACGGCTGATCGAGGAACGCGACCGATGACACCGGCGCCGGCTGGTCTCCGTCATCGAGATTGATTGGCGCGGCCATGGCGGCCAGCCCCACGCGTTGGAGGCCGAGCGCAGCGCGCCCTATGAAGCCGAGCAATGCAAGATGCAAGTAGACATCTCCACAGACCTTGAATGTTCGATGGATGACGCGATCACCCATGCTGTGACAACGCGTCTGCTGAACTTTGTCGCCTACCCGCTGGTTCAGTTCACACCGCTCGAACCGTACATCTGGCCCCAGACCTGGGCCGAGGGCACGTACTGGGTCGGCGTGCGCATTTTCGGTTTCGTGCCTTTCGGCAAACAGGCCATCGTGATCTCATACCCCGACTCGGCAGCTGGCTTCCTTCTGCGCGATAACGGCCATAGCGCCCTGGTCAAGGTCTGGGACCACACCATCTCGATCTCCACGGCCAGTGGGCGCACCCGCTATCGGGACACAGTCACCATCGATGCAGGCCTGTTCACGTTGCCGGTTTGGCTGTTCGCCCAGGTTTTCTACCGCCACCGCCAGCGGCGGTGGCGCTTGCTTGCCGGGCGCAGCTTCCGGTAGTGACACTCCGCGAGGCTGCAGTTCCACGGAGGACACGGCCCTTTCAGGGCTGCGCACTTCAACCAGGAATCAGTCATCCCTGAGCGGCATGCGGGCGGCGTCGCGTCGTGTTCCTCAGGGGGACTTTCGGCTGTCGCTGATCCAGTCCGAGGCGGCGAACAGAAGGCCCGAGATCACGAAGGTGAGGTGGATGGCGATCTTCCAACCTATCTGCTCGCCCGTGAGCTGCACACTGATCAAGAAGGCCTTCAGCAGTTCAACTGCAGAGATCGCGACGATGGCGCCAATGAGCTTCATCTTCAGATCCGAGAAGCTGATCTTTCCCATCCAGGCGGGCCGGTCTTCGTGGTCACCGATGCTGAGCTTGGAGACAAAGTTTTCGTAGCCGCTGAAAACGATGATCAACAGCAGGACGGCGATCAGTGCAGTGTCGACGAGCGTCAGTATGGAGATCACCGCATCGTTTTGAACGTAGCCGAAGACGCCCAACAGCAACGACCAAAGTTCCTTGCCGAACTTCAGGAGCAGTACCGCCATGGCGATGATCAGGCCGAGAAAGAAGGGAGCGAGTAGCCAACGACTGGCGAAGATGGCCGACTCAAGGAAGCGCTCGAACGCATTCGGTTTGGACTGCATGGGCGAAGTTCTCTTGCAGGAGCAAGGGGTGGGTTGGTTTCGATGGCCCCGAGATTGTCTGCCTTCGCACGCTTCAGGCCTTAGGGCCAGCGGCCGCAGGGCAACTACCTTGAGGCACTGTCGCCGGCTACGGCTCCGCTTCCCCAGTGGAGACCTGATGGACCTCAAACCGCGATGCGGCAGAACCTCATCGGTCACACCGGCCTGGGCACGGGACAAGCACCGGTGTTCTTCGTCAACGGCACGCCTTTGCGTGGATTGGCTGATCCGCCGTTGCAGCTGATCGTCCAGCAGAAACTCATGACAGCTGGTGTTCTGGGATCGACGTGCCAGCCTGAGGCAAAGTAGCTTCGGCCGGCCGGTCTTTCAAGCTCATGCCAATCGACGAGATGCCCTCGGATGATGCGGCCATGGGCCGCCCTCCGTGCATGCGCGCGATGGCCGCCACGATGGCCAGCCCGAGCCCGTGATTGCGATCCGCGTGGCTGCGCGAGGGATCGCCGCGATAGAAGCGGTCGAACAAGCGCGGAAGGTGACTGGGCTCGATCGCGGTGCCGCGATTGACCACCTGGAACTGCACTTCGCCGGGTGCTGACTGGATGATCTCAACACGCACCGTGGAGCCGCGCTGCGCATAGCGTGTGGCGTTGCCGACCAGATTCGACAGTGCCCGTTGCAGCAACGGGGTGTCGAAGCTGCCTGAGGCGTCGCCGACGATCTCCAGAGCCAGGCCCGCATCCTCGAGCGCAGCTTCATGGTAGTTGCACACCTGCAGCGCCAACGCGGCCAGGCTGGTGGTCGGAACGCGTCGTGCGATGACGCCGCGGTCCGCCTGCGACAGGAACAGCATGTCGTGGACGATGCTGGCAACGCGTTGAAGCTCCTCCAGATTCGAGCCAAGCACCTCGCGCAGTTCAGTGGCATCCCGGGCCTTGCGCAGCGCGAGCTCGGTGCTGCTGATCAGTGTGGCCAGCGGGGTGCACAGCTCATGGGCCACATCGGCGTTGAAGCCTTCCATTTGCACGTAAGCCAGCTCCAGCCGGCCGAGCAACTCGTTGAACTGGGCAATCAGCGGCTCAAGTTCCTCAGGCTGTGCGGAGCCGTCCAGACGCCTGTGCAGCGTGTCGGCAGCAAGTTGGCGGGTCTGATCCACCAGGTCGCGCACCGGGCGCAAGCCCAAGCGCACAAGAAGGAACCCGCCTGCCGACACGAGAAGCGTGCCGGCCAGGGCAGCGAAGGCGAGCGTGAACCCGATACGACGCAGCAGTGCAGCGTCGTCCCGAATGTCCAGCATCAGTACGGCGTCGAGTGTCCCTTGCGCTGGCGCTGGCGCGGGTACTGTGAAACGCGCGACGCGCTGGTCGATCGCTGGGCTTGGCGCAGACCGCCGATAGAACTCTGAACCGTCAGACGCCCGGGTCAGTGCAAGTTCCATGTCTGGGTGCCCGATGAAGAAGTCGTCGAGCTTGTGCTTCAGGGTCGCAACGTCACCATCGCGCGCCGCCTCCGCGAGCAGGTGTCGGAGCTGCACCTGCTTTTGCACCATTTCCTCCGCCTGACGGGACTGGAAGCCCAGGTGCGTCGCGCCATACACCGCGGCACAGACCACGACCAGACCCACGAGGCTCTGCAGGGCCAGCCAGTACGACAGCCGGCGCCCCAACGACCCTATGCGGCTGCGGCTCATATGTCTCGCACCTCCAGCACATAACCCATGCCCCGCACGGTGTGGAGCAGGGTGCCCTCGAAGGGCGCGTCGAGCTTGCTCCGCAGGCGGCGGATGGCGACGTCGACGACGTTGGTGGCGCTGTCGAAATTCATGTCCCACACCTGCTCGGCGATCTCGGTGCGCGACAGGACTTCGCCCTGTCGGCGCACGAATAGCGCGAGCAAGCTGAATTCCTGCGCTGTCAGGTCAAGCCTTCGTCCGGCACGCATCGCTTTGCGGCGTACGAGGTCGATCTCCAGGTCCGCCAGCCCGAGAACAGTCGCGCCCCCCGGGGCGCGTGCTGGGCCGGCGCGCCGCAGCAAACCCTGGATGCGCGCCAGCAGTTCAGAGAAGGCGAAGGGTTTGATGAGGTAGTCGTCAGCACCGCTCTGCAGGCCACGTACCCGATCCTCGACGCGCACGCGGGCGGTCAACATCAGCACCGGCGTCTGCTTGCTCTGCCGCAGGGCGGTAAGCAGGCTCAGGCCATCAATGCCGGGCAACATGCCGTCCAGCACCAGCAGCTCGTAGTCGGACTCCATGGCGAGGTGAAGGCCATCGACACCGTTGTGCGCAACGTCCACCACGAATCCCTCTTCCGTCAGTCCCTTGCGCAGGTAATCGGCCAGCTTGACCTCGTCTTCGATCACCAGCAGCTTCATTGCGCGCTGCCCTCCGTGAGACCCGGCCAACAACCTGTCCGAACTGTCATCTGCCGGACCTGTCTCTGTTGGAGCGCGATTTTTAGATTACTGCTCATGCCGTCAGGCATCCCGCTGCAGGTTGCTTGCGGGAACTTCCCAACCAAGGAATGGACACCATGAGCTCGTTCAAGTTTGCGTTCGCCACCGTTGCCGTCATCACCGCCATCGCTCTGCCAGGCCTGTCGCAGGCCACGTCGCTGTACCACGCTGCCGGCGGCGAAGCCGGATTCACGTACCACCCGGATCACGCCAAGAACGGCAAGACGCGCGCCGAGGTGCTGACTGAACTCGATGCCGCCCGAAAGGACGGCACGCTCGCGCTGATGCAGCGCAACGCACCCCTGCCCGTCAAGAGCACCGGTCCGGGCAAGACGCGTCAGGAAGTCATCAACGAGATGCGCAACGAATCCCCTGAAGCGCGGCGGGCACGCCTGGAATCGACTGCTGGCTGATCGGTCGAGGATCTCGGGGCGCGGCGAACCTGGCCTGTTGTCGGGCCACCTCGCCGCTTGCGTTTTGCGGCGCCCACATGCCTCCGAGGACAACGGCGCTGCTGGTGGATGTCGTTCTGCTTCTGCACAGTGCCATTGGTGCGATCCGACGCGCAGACTTGCCGCGCTGAGGGCGCTTCGCCCGGCCAGAGGCGTCGCCGCCGTCCCAGCGGCCTGAGTCTCTTTGGTTGCGTTGCCTGCGGCTACCGGTTTGGGCCAGCAGCAGCTTGGCCGCCAGTCCCTCGTTCGATACGTTGCTGTCATTCGATGCTCCAGTGTTGATAACAACTCACGGGAGATCGGCAAGCGGCGACACAGGGGTCGCGTCGTGCCCGGTGGCGCCGCAGACTGCGGCAAGCACTCAGGCGCGAACGGGCTTCAGAGAAGGAAGAGACCCGCCTCGCCGATCAGGCGAGGGGCAGCCACTGAGGGCGTTCGGGTCGGGTCGGCGCGTATGCGCCTTCGGCTTCTTCGAGGATGGCGCTGGGGTGCGCCGCCGAGAGCAAGCCGGGCAGAGCCGACGGCAGCGTCAGCATCGCGCTGCAAGTGCCGTGACAGTGGCCGCAGTCCAGGTCCATGGCGCCGGGCGCCTTGTCGCCCTGGACATCGGCGTTTGCAGCCAGGTCCGCATCCGGCTCGGCGTCGCCGCCCACGTCCGCATGGTGCTCGTGCTCGTGGTGCCCGAAGTGCTCGACTGCGGCCTGGGTCTCGTGTCCGCAATACGAAGCTATGGCCGCCCAAGTGAACTGAAAAGGCAGAAGGGCAAGCAGAACAATGGCGAGGATTCGACGCACGGGCAAGAGTCTAGCGGCTACAGGGTTGGCCTCGTCGCCTCCAAGGCGACCGGGCTGTGGGGTTCACCACTGCGAGGCGCGGACACGCGCGACGTTGCGGTTCATCGCATGGCGGATGACGCGCTCGTACAGCCAGCGTTTGATGCCCGACAGGTTGGAGCCGTGGCGCGCGTAGAAGGCGTCGGGGCTGTCGAAGACACCGAAGTCGTCGGCGATGCCTTCCTTCTGGATGTAGGTGTCCTGGCCCCGCCACTCGACGCCGGGCGCCGACAGGTCGGGCGTGGCGGCGCCGTAGCCGCAGAAGCGACGCGCCTGCGGGAACCGGCGCTGCAGGCTGGCCAGATAGGGCGCATCGAGGATGAAGCCTTCCAGCGCAATCCAGCGGCCCTCCAGGCTGACCTCGACCCAGCTGTGGATGATGCGTTGAGGGGCCAGCCAGTAGGCCAGGCCGGTGATCGCTCCCTTCTGCAGCGGCTTGTCGATGGTGAAGCCGTGGAAGCGGCAGGGGATGCCCACCGCGCGCAGCAAGGCCATCAGCAGCGTGCTCTTGGTGTTGCACTGGCCGATGCTGTCGGCCAGCACCGTGGATGCCGGCAGTTCGTCGCCTTTGTTGTAGCCGAAGGCGATCTCGTTGCGAACGAAGTCGTATACGGCGCCGATGCGGTCGTAGGGGCTGAGGGTTCGCCAGCCGCGGCGGGCGACCAGGGCCTCGATGTCCGGGTGGTGAACATCCAGCAGCGGCGTTGCTGCCAACAAGGGGTGCATGGCGTCGGACATGGTCTTCTTCCTCTCAAGCGTTCGCCGGCACGGGGCGCAGTTCTGCCCGGGCCTGCTGGATGACGGAGCGCGCGGCGGTCAGCGCCAGAACTCCCATGACCGCGGCGACGGCCAGGTCGGGCCAGCCGCTGCCGGTGCCGAAAACGCCCAGCGCGGCGGCCATCACCGCCAGGTTGCCGATGGCGTCGTTGCGGCTGCACAGCCACACCGAGCGCATGTTGGCGTCGCCCTCGCGCCAGGCGTAGAGCATCGCGGCCACCGACACGTTGGCCACCAGCGCCAGGGCGCCGATCGCGCCCATCGTCACCGGCTCGGGCACGGTGCCAGCGGCGGCCGACCAAGCGGCCCGGCCGAGTACGAACACACCGAAGGCGCCCATGGTCAGGCCCTTGAAGAGCGCGACGCGTGCGCGCCAGGTCAGCGCCATGCCGAAGACCAGCAAGGAGATGCCGTAGTTGGCCGCGTCGCCGAAGAAGTCGACCGCGTCTGCCAGCAGCGAGACCGAGCCGGCCTGCAGGCCGCCAGCGAGTTCGATGCCGAACATCGCTGCGTTGATGAACAGGGCCGCCCACAGCACGCGGCGGTAGCGCGGGCTCTGGCTGGCGGGTGGGGCGGCGCAGCCGTGGCTGCAGCATGAGTCACTCATTGGGGGCTTTCGGGTATCGATGTCCGCATTTGAAACCCTGTAGCCGCTCCAGAGTCAAGCGGCTATGCTGCGATTCTTTGACCGTCATTCCCGGCACCTTGAGAGACACGACCCATGTTCGACTTCCTTCGCGTCACAGGACTGTTCTTCATCACCGCGGTCGCTGAGATCGTCGGCTGCTACCTGCCCTGGCTGGTGCTGACGCAGGGCCGTCCGGTCTGGTGGCTGCTGCCGGCGGCAGCGTCGCTGGCGGCGTTCGCGTGGCTGTTGACCTTGCATCCCAGCGCCGCGGGCCGCACCTATGCGGCCTACGGCGGCGTCTATGTCGTCGTCGCGCTGCTCTGGCTGTGGCGCGTCGATGGCGTCGTACCGACGCGATGGGACCTAGTAGGTGGCGCCATCTGCCTGGCCGGCATGGCGGTCATCGCCCTGCAGCCCAGGGCTGCAGGCTGAAGAAGGGACACAGTTATGAAGTTCGGCGAACTGGCCCTGGCGACGCAGACCCAGGTCGAGACCATCCGCTACTACGAGCGCGAGGGCCTGTTGCCTGCGGCCGGGCGCACGGAGGGCAACTACCGCATCTACACACCCCAGCATGCCGAGCGGTTGGCGTTCATCCGCCAGTGCCGCAGCCTGGACATGGCGCTCGACGAAGTGCGGGTGCTGCTCCGATTCAAGGATCAGCCGCTGGCCGACTGCGGCGAAGTGAACCGCCTGCTCGACGAGCACATCGGTCACGTGGCCGAGCGGATCAAGGCCCTGCGCGCCCTGGAGAAGGAACTGCGCGCGCTGCGAGCCGCCTGCCCGGTGCCACATGCGGCTGCCGACTGCGGCATTCTCCAGGGCATCGATCACGCGGGCGCCAAGCCTGCGGCTGCGTCCAGGCGCCACGTGCGCGGTACGCACTGAGTAGTGCCCGCCCCGCCGCCCTGCCGTCCGTCGACCTCTACAATTGGCGTTGTACCCGTCATTGGGGAGTAGCCGCCCTGCGCCCGCAGGGGCTTGCGTCAACACACTTGGCCCTCACGGTCATGGCGCAAGCAGCTTCAAGCCTGGCAAGACCTTTGACTGCACTGCCTCCGGATGGGCCGGGGATGCCGTGCAGTCTTCGTCTTCGCTGGCCCTTGGAGTTCGTGTGGTAGCTTTCCTTGTCTCGACGGGCGTGGTCGCCCTGGGTGAAATGGGCGACAAGACACAGTTGCTGGCGATCGTGCTGGCGGCGGCCTTCCGCAAGCCCATCCCCATCGTCCTCGGCATCCTGGTGGCCACCCTGGCCAACCATGCGGCGGCGGGCGCCGTCGGCGGCTGGGTGGCCCAGGCGCTGGGCCCCGACATCCTGCGCTAGGTCATCGGTGTGTCGTTCCTGGCCATGGCGGGCTGGATCCTGATCCCGGACAAGATCGATGGCGAGGCAGCTGGCGGCACGCGGCGCTTCGGCGTCTTCGGCACGACTGTCGTTGCCTTCTTTCTCGCGGAGATGGGCGACAAGACGCAGATCGCCACCGTGGCGCTGGCGGCGCGCTACCCCGACATCATTCAGGTGGTACTGGGCACGACCCTCGGCATGATGCTGGCGAACGTGCCCGCGGTGTTCCTGGGAGACAGGATCGCGAAGAAGGTCTCCATGCCATTGGTCCACGGCATCGCTGCGGCGATCTTCGCCTTCCTCGGTGTCCTGACGCTCTTCAATGTCGGACGATTGTTCTGAGGGCCCGCTCGCGTGTGCGTGGCCTGCCAGGCGGCAAGGCAGATGCAGTGGCTTTCGGAGGGTGGGCTTGCCGTGTCGACCCACGCTACCACGTCGTTCTCGCCGTCAAGGTCTGCGCGCTCGCTCAGGCGAGCGCTTGCGGCCTGCGGCCGTCTTCGAACCCTGACAGCTGCGCTGCGGCGTGGTGCTCCGGTCTCGGGCAGTCCCGCCCGACACAGACCGGAGTTCGCCATGTCGTTGTCTTCCACTTCTTCCGTTGTCGCTGTCGATGCGCTGCTGGTGCGCGATGTCGATGGCCAGTACCGTCCTGCGCTTGCCGAGGAGGTGCTGTCGCAGGCGCGGCGCGTGTTGTCGCATCGTGTGCGGCGCGGTGCCACGATGTCGTCGCCGCAGGCGGTGAAGGATCACCTGCGCCTCGAGATCGGGGTGCTGGAGCACGAGGTGTTCTGCGTGCTGTTCCTCGATGCGCAGCACCGGATCATCGAGCTGAAGCAGATGTTCCGCGGCACAGTGACGCAGACCTCGGTGTATCCGCGTGAGGTGGTCAAGGAGGCGCTCGGGGTGAACGCTGCGGCGGTGATCCTGGCCCACAACCATCCCTCGGGCGCTGCCGAACCGAGTCGTGCCGATGAGTTCTTGACGCAGACGCTGAAGACGGCGCTGGCGCTGGTCGACGTGCGGGTGCTCGATCATCTGGTCGTGGCGTGTGCCGACGTGACCAGCTTTGCGGAGCGCGGGCTGCTCTGAACGACCCGCTGTGCGGGGCCTGCGCGGTGACGGTCCCGCACCGCCGCCGCGGGTGCCGCGGCAACTTCGGCGGGCGTCGCTGACGCTCGCCTGAGGCGCTGCCCACGGCCGCTCAGGCTACCCGCTCCTCGGACTGCATCAGGGCTTCGATCAATGGGCAGTTCACCTTGCGCTTCGTCGTCGAGCAGCGGCTCACCAGGTCTTGCAGGGCCGCTTCGAGGACCCGCAGAGCCTGCAGTCGTTGCCGCACGTCCGCGAGCTTGTGCTCGCCGATCTGTCGTGCTGCCGAACAGTCTCGGCCATCGTCGAGCGACAGCAGCGCGTGCACGTCGTCGAGCGTGAAGCCCAGCGACTGCGCCCGCTTGATGAAGCGGAGGCGCGTCAGAGCCGATGGCGTGTACTTGCCGATCCCGCCCGCCGGGCGGTCGGGGATGGCCAGCAGTTCGCGGCGCTGGTAGTAGCGAACCGTCTCGACGTTGACTCCGGCCGCGGCGGCCAGCTGGCCGATCGTCATCTGTTCCGTCATGGGCTTGACTCCGTACTCAGGTACGTATCTAGACTAGCCGCAATCGATCCCTACAGAAACAGGCATGTCACGTCCCTGGACGACTTCAGGCTCGCTGCTGGGCGGCGTCGCCGCTGCCATCGGCGCGTCGGCCTGCTGCGCCGGTCCTTTGCTGCTGGTGGTACTCGGCGTCGGTGGCGCGTGGGGTTCGCGGCTGGTGGCCCTGGAGGTCTACCAGCCTTACTTCGTCGCGGCTGCCTTGGCGTTCTTCGGCTACGCGTTCTTCAAGCTGTACCGCAGGCCCGAGGACTGTGCGCCCGGCGAAGTCTGCGCCATCCCCGTGGTGCGCTGGCGGCAGCGCGTCATTTTTTGGGTGGTCGCCGCTGCGGCAGGGGCCCTGATGGCGTTTCCGCTGTACGCGACGCTCTTTTACTGAGATCACTCCATGAAGTTCATTCCTGTCCTGTTTGCTGGCCTGATCGTTTCCGCAGGCGTCTTGGCCGCCGGTTCCCGCACCGTCACGTTGGACGTGACCAAGATGGACTGCGCGGTGTGCCCGATCACCGTGCGAAAGGCCCTCGAGAAGGTGCCCGGCGTGGACACCGCCAAAGTGGACTTCAAGACCAGGCGCGCGATCGTCGCCTTCGACCCCGCGAAGACCTCGCCCGAGGCTTTGACCCGGGCGACGGCCGACGCTGGGTTCCCGTCGTCGGTGAAGCCGGATCAGTGACGTGACTGCGATCGTTCTTCAATCGGTCCTCACGTGTCCGCAGTGCGGGCATGCCAAGGAAGAGACGATGCCGACCGACGCCTGCCAATGGTTCTACGAGTGCGAGAACTGCAAGGCGGTGCTGCGTCCCAAGGCGGGCGACTGCTGTGTGTTCTGCTCGTACGGCACGAACAAGTGCCCGCCCATCCAGGCCGATGGTTCTTCGTGCTGCGCGAGCTGAGCGCTTGACGGGCTGCCTGAATCTCTGGATGCCTACGGCACATGGATACACCCGGTCGGTACGTTCAGCGCGGCGGGACGACATGATCCCTGGCGGCCTTCCGGGCGGCGTTCTGATCTTCATCGGCGTCAGGGCGTACCAGGGGAGGGCAGATGATCCCGATGTCGGGTCTGCATCCAGGTCTCTGTGGGCCCGGGCGTGTCCCCGCTGCGCGGGGCCGGGCCGTTGCGCTGCGCGTCGAGCCACCGGGGTACCAGCGTCTCGCCCCTTGACGGGCTGCCGTCCCTCACGCAACACGGTCAGGCCGGCGCCGCCGGCTGGGACACGTGGCGGCCCTTTCCCGTGCCCGGGGATCGCGGGCCCTGATTCCTTCACGCTGCGCGTGAACGACGCCCGCTTGGCGATCGGGCCGGCTCGCAGGTCGCTGCGCTCCGCTCGGTGCTCTGCCGTCCCGAACGCCACCCCGGTCACCCGCCAAGCCCGGAGCCGGGCCGCTGAAAGCCGGGTGCAATGAAGTGCACGCAGCGGCTGCGCCGCTGCAAAGCCAGCGATCAGCGGCTCGACCACCGCGCCATTCGCTGCGCTCGGTGTCACGTCGGCCGCAGAGCCGCCGCTGCTCGTGAATGTTCGGTCGGCTTCGCTGCAACCGCTGCGCCAGGCGAGCTGGCACATCGGCCGCGACGCTGCGCCGCCCGTGGGGAGGTGGCAGCCCGTGCGCCAGTCGTCCCACCGCGCTCCCCCCACGCGCCCCGTCGAATTGCGAGGGGGACTTGTGGGGGGATCTTCAAGCGGTGGGCCGGGTAACTGGCTCACTGCTTCGGCTGCGAGGAACCCCACCCATCCCCAACCCCTTCCCGTGAGGGAAGGGGCCATGCCCACCCCCCGCCCGCCCGTGGGCGGGAGCGAGGAAGTCCGAGCGAGAGGATCAGTTTTCAGGGAACCCTGACCGGGGCCCGGCTGGTTGCTCTCGTTTGGAGATCGTCATGGCAAACGTTTCTGTCATCCAGCGTCACGCGCACCTGGCCGGGGCCGTCAAGCTCGAATTCGTCAACGGCCGCGAGGGCAAGATCGCCAAGGGCGTGTTGACCGCAATCAGCAACACCCGGCGCGGTTCGGGTGACGCCCGCGAGGAGGAGTCCACCGCGATTCAGTGGACTCTCTGGGGCAAGCAGGCCGAGAACGCCGCCGAGTACCTGGGCAAGGGCTCGCACGTCAACATCGTCGGGCGCCTCCGCAACAACAACTACGAGAAGGACGGCGAGACCGTCTACGGGATGGCGTTCACGGCCGAGGAGATCGACTACCTCGACAGCCGCGCCGAATCCGAAGCCCGCCGCAACGGTGGTCTCGGTGCCGAGAGCGGCACGAGCAGCGCCGAGCGACCGGCGCCGGCCGCCAGCACCCGCAAGCCCCGCAACGCGCGCCAGCCGGCGCACGCCGACGCCTGAACCCTCATCGGGTGGGCGTGAGGCAGACGAGCCGCGCCCGCCCTTCGACCCTCATTCAACGATCGAAGGAAACCATCATGTACTCGACCCCGACCCTGGCGACCCGCTTTGCCCGCAACACCCGCGTGATGCGCGGCGACCAGCCCCTGAGCGAAGACCAGATGCGCGCCGCGGCGCCGTCCATCTTCGCAGAGGGCAAGCACGCGAGCCGCTCCGAGCGCTACACCTACATCCCCACCATCGATGTCCTGCGCGGCCTGCGCAAGGAGGGCTTCGAGCCCTTCATGGTCGCCCAGGGCGCCAGCCGCGTCGAAGGCAAGGCGGAGTTCACCAAGCACATGATCCGCATGCGCCACGCCAGGCAGGTGCAGACCCGGCCCGAAGCGAACGAGATCATCCTGATCAACAGCCACGACGGCGCCAGCTCGTACCAGATGCTGGCAGGCATGTTCCGCTTTGTCTGCTGCAACGGCCTGGTGGTGGGCGAAGTGGTGGAGGACATCCGCATCCCGCACAAGGGCAACATCCAGGGCGAAGTGATCGAAGGCGCGTTCCGGGTGCTCGACGAGTTCGAGGCGGTGAACGAGCACACCGAGGCGATGAAGGCGCTGCAGCTCCAGCCGCCCGAGGAGATCGCCTTCGCGACGGCCGCCCTGGCGCTCCGCTTCGGCGAGCGCGGCGTGGAGGAGACGGGCGGCCACAAGCCCGCGCCCGTCACGGCCGAGCAGCTGATCGAGGCGCGCCGGCCCGAGGACATCGGCCACAGCCTGTGGACCACCTTCCAGCGCGTGCAGGAGAACGTGATCCGCGGCGGGCAGCCTGGCCGCAGCGCTCAGGGGCGCCGGCTGCAGACCCGGCCGGTCGGCAGCATCGACCGGGGCGTGAGCCTGAACCGTGCGCTGTGGATGCTGGCCGAGGAGATGCGCAAGCTGAAGGGCTGAACGCAGGCCGAGCGCGCCAGATTCGGCCTCGAATCTGGCGCGCTGTCCGTGCCGCACCGGCCCGACCATCGGGCTGGTCTTCCCACACGGTCCGAGGAGGCGCCGATGAGTCCCGATGCGATCGAAGCCGCGCTCACGGAATTCGACACCCGGTCGCGCCAGGCGACCCAGGCAGGAGCGCAGGCGTTCGCGCGCCTGCTCAAGCTGGCCGAGGAGCGCGACTCCGGCCAGATTCCGCGCGTCGCGCGCTTCCTGGCCGCGACCTACAACGGCCGGGCCTTCAAGTTCGACCTGTTCGAGCTGCGCGCCGTCGACATCGCCATCAGCGACGACATGCTGTGCTGCCTCGACGCGCTGCGCTGGGGCCGGGCCGACCTGCACACGCTCATTCCCGATGGGGACGCCCGCGTGCGCGCCGTCATCGAGGGCTGGGGCCTGCGCTGGCCGGAAGGATCTTGATTGCGCGGCGGCCTATCGCCCCAGCATCGACCGCCACGCGCGCTTCGCCGCGAGACGAGCTGTACGGCCGCTCGCCGGCCTCCACTGCGTGTCGGCCGGCTCGCGTGGCCCGGCGGCACCCCGTCGAGGGGTGCACGCCAGGCAACCGGGAGCCTGCGCTGCGTCGACGCTGCTGCCCCCATCTGGCGGTGGGCAGACGGTCCGCGTAGAATGCATCGCAACTGCAACGCACTGACTGCCCACCATGAAATCCGCCACCCTGCCGTCGCTGCGCGTGGAGCCCGAACTGCGCGAAGCCGCCGAGAGCGTGCTCCAGGAAGGCGAGACGCTGTCGGGATTCATCGAGGCATCGGTGAGGGAGACGATCCAGCGACGCCGCGTCCGTGCCGAGTTCATCGCGCGTGGCCTGGCCTCGCGCGAGGAGGCCAAGCGCACGGGTGTGTACATCGACGCCGACGTGGTTCACGCCGAGCTTGCCAAGAAGCTGGCCCAGGCCCGAACGAGGCTGCAGAAGAAGGCCCGTGCGTGAGCTTTGTCGTCCGGTACAGCGCGTCGGCCCGGCATGACCTGACGCGGCTCTACGAGTACCTGCTCGATCGCGCCACGTCGGTCGAGGACCTCGATCTCGCCGAGCGGGCCCTAGGGGCGATCACCGGCGCGGTCGAGAGCCTGAGGCGCTCGCCGTTCATCTACCGCAAGGCCGACGAAGACCCTTTCCTGCGCGAACTGCTCATCCCCTTTGGAAGCAGCGGCTACGTGACGCTCTTCGAGATCGAGGATGCAGCGACGGTGACTGTCCTGGCCGTGCGTCACCAGCTCGAGGACGATTACCACTGACGCCAACAGCGGTGCGGCGGTTCGCCATGGGGCCGGTTCCCTTTGTCCGATGTGTCCCGCCTGGCGGGTCAAGCGCGCTCAACGCGCCCACATCATGACGGCCACCGTCCAGGTGACGGCGGAAGCGGTCGCCGCAGCCGCCGCATGCGTCAGCCATGGCTCCCAGCGCCGTCGCGGCGACTCCGCCCGTGGCTGCGCAGCCGACTGGAGCCGCTGCAGCGTGGCGCCGAGCTCCGCACCGAGCGCCACGCGCGCGGCGTCGGCCATCGCCCGCGCCTGCAGCTCGACCGAGCGCCTCGCCGCCTCGTCAGTGCGTACGAGGACGTGCTTGACTGCCTGGACCTTGGCCCGTTCGGTGAGCGCCGTCACCTGGGCTTCAAACGCGGCCAGCTGCCCCGCGAGTCCGCTGTGCGCATCGGCGAGCGCCTGGCGCGACTGATCCAGCGCCGGTGCCAGTGCCTCGACCTGTCGCAGCAGCTTGGCCGCGTCATCGAGGGCCTCGGCAATGAGCGCCTCCCGCGTCGTGCTGGGATGCGTCATGCCGTCGGTGTCGCCTGCTGGCACGACGGGAGGCGATGCAGCTCCAGCGCTGCGAAGCACGCGTCGAGTTCGGGGATGACGCCCCGGGCCAGGCGGCGGGTTGCCAGACGCTGCGCCAGCGCCAGCTTGTCCGGCTGTGCAGCGGCATTGGCAATCGCGGCCTTGTAATCGGTGCCGTCGGCCGCAAGCTCGGCGAGCGACTGGCCGCTGCCGCGGACGAGCGCGTACACCTCGTTGAACGAGATGCACGCTGCCGCGCAGGTCTGGGCTACGCCGGTCGAGGCGCAGTAAGCGAGAAGCGTTTCGAAGGTGCGCTCGATCGGACTGTCGTCGTCGACCTGGTTGAAGACTACCCGAAGGCGCTCCGGCGGCACGCCGATGCGTGACAGTTCCGCCAGCGTGGCGGCCGTGTCCTGCTGCTGCTTGCGCGCCGGCACGGTGGGAACGACAAAGCCGTCGAAGTCCTCCTGGCTGTCCTGGTAGCGCCGCATCAGCCTGAGCAGCTCCTCGACGTTGCTCGCGCCGACATCGACAACCACGTCGTCGACGCTCTGCAGGAACTCCTGAAGCTGGGCGAACTGACGCCCGCGGATCGTGACCGGCTGACCGTCGTCGGCGTTGATGCTCTCCACCGCGACGACCTGACAGCCGGGAATGCGCGGGGCGAGCAGGTGACGGGCTACTGTCGTCTTTCCTACGTTGCCCGAGAAGTTGATGACGGCTAGTTTCATGGGGACTCCTTGGCAGCGAAGAGGGGGTTGCTCGGGTGGGCGTTGAAGAAGGCTTCGGCGCTTTCCTTGCCGCTGATGCGGTCGGCCGATGTGCTGGTACGGGCGTCGCGCCTAATGGCGGGTGATGCGGGGCCTGATGAAGAGGCAGGTTCCGAGGCATGGGCCGACGCACCTGGCGCGGGAGCTGGCTGCGACGCGCGTCGATGTCCTCCAGCTTCGGCCGCCGACGCGGCTGCCGGCGGATGCCCTGCAGCCCTGGCCGCCTCCCGTTGGACCGTGCTGTTGCTCACGCACACGCCGGCGGCCCCCAGCGCTTCGCGGATCGCCTCGAAGGTGTAGCCCTGCGCCCTGAGTTGAAGGATCTCGGAAGAGAACGATCGAGCCTTGCGCGCGTTCGGGCCCGGAGGGCGGACGGGGACCAGGTTCATCGGCTCCTCTCCGAGTCAGTCGCTATGCAGTAGCTGTGCAAGCGCTGCGCTGTTTGTGCAACGGCTGACCACCAATTGGTCAGTCTTGTGCATCGTTTACTCATCGCCTAACCACTGCGTACGCATCGCCTAGGCATCGGCTACGCAGAGTCCATCGTAGGAGTAGCCACAGGCCGCGACCGCGCAGCATTTCGGCCCGAATCTCGCAGGCAAGCTGCCTCGATCCAAGCCAATACTGGTCTTCAAGGTGAGTGCAGAGATAGGCGGCCTGCCGCCAGTTTCACAAGCGCTTCGCGACCCTCCTTTCGTCGGCTCATGAACACCACTGCCCATGACTTCGTCACGGTCGAGATGCGCGGCTTGAAGGCCGCGCTGGTGGCTCGCGCGCAGGCGCAGCGGGTGAGCGTGTCGGTGCTGGTTCGCACCGCAGTGATGCGCGATCTCGGGCTCGCGGCGGATGGCGAAGCCAGCCGCATGGATGCGCTCACCGCAGGCCCTGCAAGTGCCGCCAGCGTCAAGCTGTCGATTCGGATGACCGCCGATGAGGCTCGTCAGCTCGCTGCTGGCGCACGTGCCGCAGGCCTCTCGCGCGGCGCTTACCTGGCCGGTCTCATCGCCAATGTGCCCGTGCTGTCCGCTGGTGGAGGCCGGACCGAGCACATTGCCACGTTGATGGCGTCCTGCGCCGAACTGTCGACCCTCAGCCGCAACGTCCACCGCCTGACGGCGCTGCTGCGCCAGGCCAACGTGGAACCCGCAAGGCCCTATCGGGAGATGTTGGACACGCTGGCCGGTGACGTGCGCCGGCACCTCGAGCTGGCTGCCCGTGTCTTGGCCGACCTGCAGCCACAGAGCCGCAGCACTCGGCCCACGGCTCGATCAGCCTCGTGACGAAAGGAGTTCCCCATGGCTCAAGCCCCCAACATCGACGGCATCCTGATCACCTGGGGCGATCGCCTGTTCTACCCCGGCAACCGGGTCGTCAGGGTGAAACCGCAACCCAGGCTGAGCGGGGACGCGGCACGCCTTCGCGCTGCAGCCATCCGCAAGCGCATCGAGGCGACGGTGGTTCGACGTGCGCCGCAGGTGATGGTGAAGGTGACGGGTGGCGGGCGCGGCATGAGGGCCATCGCCGCGCACTTCCGCTACATCAGCAAGAACGGCCGGCTGGAAATCGAGGACCAGCGAGGCGAGACGATACGCGGCAAGGACACCTTGCGCGACCTGGCCGATGAATGGCGCTTCGGTGGCTCACTGATCCCCGACGACGCCGAACCTGGTCACCGGCGCGAGGCCTACAACATCATGCTGTCGATGCCCCGTGGGACGGACCCGCTGACCGTGCATCGCGCGGCGCGCGAGTTCGCCCAAGCCGAGCTGGCGGACCACAAGTACGTGATGGTCCTGCACGATCACCAGGCCAATCCGCACGTGCACATCAGCGTGCGCGCAGAGTCCAAGTCCGGCAAGCGCCTGAACCCGCGCAAGGCCGACCTGCACCGGTGGCGCGAGACCTTTGTTGAGAAGCTGCGTGGATACGGCATCGAGGCTGAGGCGACGCGACAGGCTACTCGCGGTAGGAGTCGGAACTACGACCCCTTGTGGCGGATGAAGGCGCGCGAGGATGGACGGCTGCGGACCACGAGACCTGCCGCGAAGAGTGGCGCTCGCGCGGAAGCCACGCTGGCTGAGGCGCAGAGGGCCTGGCAGGTGATTGCCACAGCGCTGGCCAAGTCTGGCGATGCGGGCGATCGGCAACTTGCGGCAGCGATCAACAGCTATGCGAACGGCATGGAGCGCACGGGCCTGCTGACGCGCGGTGATGTTGGGCTTGATCCGCTGACGCGACCTTTGGGATCCCATGGTCGATCACGCTGACGGGAGATACGGGCGCAGTTTCGGGATCGGACGAGGGCAAAGATACTGGATAGATGTACAGTATTTGCCTGTGCCTCTGTTGTCGCCTCACCGCCATGAACGCGCCCATGCTGCCCGAGGTCTTGCTCGGGGTCCAACCCGCAGACCAATCGACGCTCGATCTGGCGACAGCGGGAGTGCTGCGCTACCTATGGCAGAGCGCGTTCGGCGCCATGCTGATCGAGGTTGCTGGTGGCGACGTATGGGTGAACGGACAACGAGTCGTGCCGATCGCTGAGGTGCAGCAGCCCCTGGAAGGGCGTGAGGTTGACGGATCGATGAAAACGCACATAATGCGTTGACGTTCTTCCTGGATTGCACAAACCATGTTGGTCTTGAAACCCTCTGACGGTCGCCTTCCCTCCGAACTCAAGGAGGAGTGCCTGCAGCTCGTCGCCTCTTGGCTGCTCGAGGAGTGGCGAGCCACGGAAGACGATCTGGTCCGGGACACTGACACACCCTACACCCGCGGCACTGCGCGCTTCGGCCGACAGAAGCAACGCATCATGCTCGAGTACCTGTCTGGCCGGCACCCGTGGCTGAAGGTCATGAACGGTGGCCTCGACATCGTGTTCGCGATCAACGGCATCCCATGCCGGTTCAGCAACGACGATGCCGATGCGCCGAAGAAGCGCGCGGTCCTGGAAACCCACCTGTTCCAAATGCCGTTGTTGGATGAAGCCGAGCCCGGCGAAGCTGCGCGATTTGTCTTCGTCATCGACTGCGGGGCCGATGAGTCCAGTGACCCTCGCGTCGAGCTGCTTGGGTTCTCCAACGCCGACCAAGTGGTTTGCCGCTGGATCTCTGGCGGTGTGCGCCGCATCGGCGAAGCCACCCCTTCGCTGCCGGCAGCCGTCGAGGTTCCGAAGCCGGTCATCGCGCCGAAGCGCCGCCGTGACGACGATGACGAGGCAGTCGCATCTGCAGGGCCATGAGCCAGATCATCTACTCGAATATCCGTCTCGCGCGGCTGTTCAATGGCTTGTCCCTCACCGACCTGGGCGAGCGGCTCGACAAGTCCAAGCAGTATCTGAGTCGTGTGGAGACCGGCGCCGAGCCGGTCTCTGCTTCTCTGGAGCAGGCGCTCGTTGAGCACCTGGGCATCCATCCCGAGTTCCTGCGGCACGTAGACCCGATGCCGCTCACCGAAGAGCAGTGTCACTTCCGCAAGCAGCTGACCACCAAGGTGGCCCTGCGTCAGTACGCCCGTGCGCGCGGCGAGATGCTCAAGCGACTGGTGTGCGTGCTCGAAGAGCACCTCGACATGCCCGGCTACCGCATCGCCGAGGCGGATCCGACCTCCGAAGAATCGATCGAGCGTGGTGCCGAGCAGTGCCGAAGTGCCTGGGGCCTCGGCTGGGGGCCGATCAGCAACATCACTCGCGTGGCCGAGAACGCCGGCGCGGTTGTCATGCGTGTGAACGGCCTGGCCAATGAAGTCGACGCCGTGTCGTTCGCAACGCGGCGTCCTGTGATTGCGCTGAACGGCTCCGGGCGGTCGGCGTGCCGCGCGCGCTTTGGTATCGCCCATGAGCTGGGGCATTTCGCGCTGCACATCGGCGTGCTTACTGGTGACCGTCTGACCGAGACCCAGGCCAACCGCTTCGCGAGCTCGTTCTTGCTGCCGCGTGCGTCGTTCCTGGCCGAAAGCCATCGCGCGCTGCGCGGATCGAGGATCAATTGGGACTACATGAGCCAGCTGAAGCAACGCTGGGGCGTGTCCAAGTCAGCGCTGCTGTACCGCGGCCGTCAACTCGGCGTGTTCTCCGACGACCAGGTGCGCGCCGGCTACATCTCGCTCAAGCGCCATGGCGAGGCCATCGAGGAGCGCGAAGACGAATTCATGCCGGTGGAGCAGCCCGAGATGGTGAAGGACGGCCTGCGCATGATGACCGACGAGATGGGCGTGCCGCTCGCCGCCGTCGCCCGCAAGATGTGCGTGCAGCCGAAGCTGCTGCGCAATCTGCTCGGTGACGAAGAGGATCCAACCGACACCAAGGTGGTGAACCTCTTCGCCATGGCCTGATCGGCCGGGCCGCGTCAGATCACCAGCGGCGGCAGCGCACGCACGATCTTCATCGTCTCGACGCTCACCGTGATCACGCGCAGCAGCAGTTCGAGCGGGTAACGCGGGTTGCCCACGGTTTCGACTGCCCAGTCGTTGGCGTCATTGACGATGCCGCTGGCCGCGTGCATGCGCCAGGTTGAGCAGCCGCTGGCGCACCGAGGCGCCCATGTTGCGCGGGTGATCAGGCATCGCTGGTCAGCGCCATCACGTAGGGCTCCATCGTGGCCCAGACGCCCGCTGCGTTGGCTTCGCGGGCGATTTCTGCTGGCGTGGCCTTGCGCTGCCGCAGCGCTTGGCGCAGGCCCTCGACAGCGAGGGCATCGCCCACTGTTCGGCGGTAGCGGAACAGGTCGGCCACGGTCTTGGCTACGCCGAAGACAGGCACGGGCGTGCCGGCGATCTTCTTGTGTTCAACGCTGCGTTGAAGCAGCTCGTCAGAGAACCGGGCGATTCGGATCGGTGGATAGGTGACCCGAGGCCGCCAGTCCTTGCGCCCGATGGCGATCCAGACCTTCGGCGGCATCTGGTCGGTCAGGCCGTGGAACGCCAGTGCAGACGCCAGGCAGATGACGCCTCTAGGTACGAGCCGCGCCGCCTCAGCCAGCGACTGCTGCGGATCAAGCGCGGCGTCGGCGAGTTGGTACAGGCCGCGGGCGAGGCGCACGACCTCGCCGGCGCGCTCCATGCGGCTGACGGTCGTGGCGGTGATGCCCGCCTCGCCAAACTCTGCCAGCCGGAGCAGCCCCCGTCGCTTGAGCAGCGCCAGCGCCTGGCTGCGCTGGGTTGAAGCGGTCGGGGCGGGCATGTTATGAATCCTAGGTCGAACGAAGTAAGCGTCCGATGATTTATACCATCCCGGTTCGGTTGCCGACAACCGCATGTCTACCGGCATTCGACGGCGGTCTCAGCTGCTCTCGGCTGACTTGGGTGCCTTGGCGGGAACGATGGCATCGCCTCGAAAGATGGATTCCACAGCCACACTGAACCCGAAGGCGAGGGGGCCTGACGGTGCTGTTCACGGTCCTGGCTGCCAGCGTCAACGATGTACAGCGAGGGTGTTGAGCCCTCGCAGTCGGTGAGCGCTGCGCACGCCAGCGCGCTGACCTTGCCCAGGTTGTAGCGCAGTCCCTTCACGAAGGATCGCCCTTGAGCGACCAGTTGCTCAATGAGCTGCTTCTCGAATCCGTCTTCGACAGGCAGCCAATGCCGCGTTGCCGGCATCAACGACAGTTCCGCGATGGTGGGGACGCCCGTCGCGGCAACGCTGAAGGTCGCGACCATCATCATGTGGATGTCGTCCGCGGCCCCCCAAAGCGCCAGTTCAGACTCGAAGCGGCGTCCGAGCCGTCGGTACAGATGCTCGTCGATCGCGAAGGCCTGGTCTGGGAGGTGCTTCACCACCGCCTTGAACCCGTATCGCGCCGGGACGATTTCCTTCACCTCCCCGATCAGAAGCATCAGCTGCTGGAGTCTCCCGGGCGCTGCCACGGCAGGCTGCCAATGCGCCAGGCGCCGGGCGTTGATTGCATCGCGTTGGTCTGGCGCGAACGGCTCCGGCACGTAGAGACGGGTGCGCAATGGGCTACCGCGAGCGAGCTTGCGTTCGGCCGCCTGGAGAAGGTGCCTTCGCACTGTGGCCCAGGTCCTCTTTCCAGCGAAGCCTGGATGCCAGCGTGTCAGTTCAGCCTGGTCCCACAGGTAGTGCAGCAGGCCGCGCAATGAGAGCCTGGTGCCGTCGCTGACGACGCTGTCGCTGTCGCTACCGCTGGGTGGCATCTGCGATCGTCCCGGCATCTTGGTCAGCGGGAAGTCGAGCCTGAGCGTCGTCTCCCCGGTTGCCGGGTCTTCGGTGATCGCGCTGCCCAGCACCTGCCCCAGGCCGGAGAACTCGGTCGGCGGCTCGTAGGACGGGCAGTCGGGGGCGTGGTGGCTGCCCGTGTCGGGCATGCGCTTGACGATGTAGCCCTCGCCAAAGCGCGCCACGTACATCTCGACGCCTTCGACCTGGCACAAGCAACGTGGGCGCTGGTGGGCCGCGTGGGCGTCGGCGACGGCATCTGCGAACCCTCGCGACCCGATCTCGAAGCGCCGGCCGGCGATCTCGTACAACGCGGCAGGTGCCGCGATGCCACGGGCCGAAGTCTCCACGGGCGTGGCCTTACCGCGCCGGTGCCGGCGCGGCGCGGTCGCGCGAGCGCTGCATCTCAGGCGCGGGGACGACGACGGGTCGCTGCGACGGCGCGGCCTTGTCGTAGACCTTCACCTTGGGCACTTGGCCGTCGCGGATGCGCTGGGCCAGTTTTTCGGTCGCGGCGGCGATCACGGCGGCGCGCTGCTTCTCGGGCACCTTCTTGGCAACCAGCACCGCCTCGATGGCGGCGAGCACTGCCTTGCGACCACCGCCGCCGCGGGCGGATGCCTTCTCGGCCGGCGCTGCCGCTGCACCGCCACTCGCATCCCGGGCCGGTTCGATGCGGTTGACTTGGCGCGCCTCGCGCTCGCGCTTCAGCACTTCCAGGTCACTGGGGTTCGGCTCGTAGCCCAGGGTCTTCACGCCGCGCACGGATGCCTCGAGCCAGACCATGCGCTTGAAGTCCTCGTTGCCGGACACTCGCAGCGCCTTCCAGTTGCGCGCCTCGGCCACATCGACCATCGACCGAGCGACCGAGGGGCTGTTGGTGTCGGTGGCGAGGCGAAACGTCGACTCGGTGAAGGCCACGCGGGAGGTGTCGCCGCGAAAGCGGTATTCGGTGCGGCCGATGGTCACGTCGCCCATCGTCACCGGAGCCCGCTTGATGATGTAGCGCTCCGTCAGCGCGGCTTCGAGGCGCGCGAGGAGCGCCGCGCGTTCGGCCTGGGTGTCGATCTTCGCCACGGACTTGGCAACGTCCTGTTCCGGCGGCGCCGTGGCCTTGCTGGCGCCAGGTGCTGCGGCCGAGCTTGCGGCCTCTGGAACCTCGTCGCGCGCCGGACCCGGGTCCAGCGGCCGCTCGGGCCGCGCAGGACGCTGCTCACCGCGTTGCCACCCGCCGTCGACCTTCTGCATCGTTGTGCGCTTACCGTCCTCGGCCACGGCGACGAAGCGTGTGCTGCCCAGCTGGTCCGCCTTGGCGACCATCTCGGGGAAGGTGTTGGCGCGGTAGGTCACCTCGGCGAAGGGGTCTCGCAACTCGTAGCGTTCGCCAGGTTCCGGCTCCGGCGTCTGGAACTTCGCGATGGCCACCGGTGCACGGTTCGCGGGCTCGACGGTACCGCCCTGGGTCGGCACGCCCTGGCGGGCTGGGGAGTTGTCTGCGTCCATGGTGACCTCGGGGTGTTGAGTGAGGTGGGGGCTCAGGGCTGGGCGACGGCTGTCGCGCTCAGCGCTACCGGCAGCGCCCGGTACAGCTCGATCTCGACACGGCGGTTCAGGCTGCGGCCTCCGGCGCTGGCGTTGTCGGCGACGTGGTCGCCAGCCGGCTGATAGGTAGCGCGGATGCGGGCCGGGTCCACGCCCGCGGCCACGAGGTAGTCACGCACCGCCGCCGCCCGCTCCCGGGCAATACGGCTTTCGGCCGGCGCGTCGGTGGTGCCATCGGTGCGCCCTCGCAGCAGGACCATCGGAGACGCCTTCGCATCTTCGACAAGGGCCGCGGTGACATCGGGCGGGATGGCCACGCGCGTGCTGCCGAAGTCGAACCGCACTGTGAAGACACTGTTGGCCTTGACTTGCTGGGCGGCTGGAGCCTGCATGGCGGCCAGAAGTTGCTGGCGCGCCGCCATGTTCGCCAACGTGGCCGAGGTGGTCTCCGCGATGCGGCTGGCCTCGGTGGCGAGCAGGCGGGTGTTCTGCAGGTCGTTCTTGCAGACCTGCAGCTCGACGGCCACCTGGGAGTTCACTGGCCGCTTCTGCGACTCGTCGACCGTCGGCGGCTTCGGCGGGGAACTGCACGAGGCCAGCGCGAAGAGCCAGGGCACGAAGGGTGTGAGGGCGATGCGGGTTCGCATGGCGTTGCTCCCGGGTCTAGGTGATATCGGCGCGTTCGATGGCTGACAGTTCGGCGATGACCACTCCGCTGTCTTCGCTGAGTAGGACGCCGTCCTCGTCGGCGACGGCTTCGATCGCGCCGCCGATCGAGGATCCGCCCGGCCGAGGGCCGACCATGAAATCGAGGATGCCTTCGGCGACCTGGCCGGGCTCTGCGTCGGCGAGTTCGGGCAGCCGGCTCATGTCATAGGCCAGTTGCTCATAGTCCAAGCCATCGCCCGGGCTCAGCTCATCGTCGGCGTAGCGCCAGCGCTCCTGCACGCGGGCCAGGTGCAGGTCCATGTTCATGCGCGGCACCGAAGGTGCCGGCAGCAGGCGCGACGTGAAGGCCCGGTCGCGGTAGTACCGAATCTTCTCGCCGAGGATCGGCTTGCAGTTCTCGAAGATCACCACCAGCCGTTCGCTGCCCAGTTCCTTGAACTCCTGCGGCAGCAGCAGCGCGCGGCGCTGCTCGCTCTCATTACGGCTGACGGTGCTGCTCCCATGGCCGCCGAATGACCGGCTGCGCCCGCGGGAGGTGGCGCGCTCGGTGAAGTGGCCAAGCATGGCGCTGTACTCGTCGGCATCGCGCTGCTCGCGCGGGGCGTACAGGATCTGCAGGCCGTGGTTGGTGGCGAAGGTGCGGGCTTCCTTGTCGCCGTAGACCGCATCGAGCTGCGACATGGCCTGCACCACCGTCAGCAGCCGCAGGTTGTAGCCCGCGAGGAAGGCGGCGGCAGTGGTGATGACGCCCACCCGGCCCATCGCCGTGAACTCGTCGTTGACCAGCAGGCACTGAACTATCAGCGTCGGGTCCTGCTCAGGGAGGTGCTGAGTATTCAGGCTGACGAGTTGCGAGAAGAACAGGTTCAGCAGTGGCCGGGCGTTGGCCAGCCGGTTCGGCGGGATGCGCACGTAGACCGACATGCGGCGGCGACGAACATCGTCGAGCTTGAAGTCGTCGGCGCTGGTGGCTGCGTCGACCACCGCGTCCGCGAAGATCGTCAGGGGCGCGTTGAAGGTGGCGACCACGCTGGACAGCGTGTTCTCCGAGTTCGACAGCAGGCGCTGCAGGGCATCGGCGCACTCGTCCGACAGAGGGTTACCTTCCTCGCGGCGTTGTGTAATCAGTCCGCTCAGGTGGTCCTTGAGGGACCGACCCTTGCCCGAGGACTGGCGCAGCATCTCGCCGATGGTGCGCGGGAGCGAGGGGGTTTCGAGGAGGACGAGGCCCAGGCCGAGGAACAGGTTGCGCGCCTGGTCGTTGAAGAAGGCTTCCGACGAGGTGCCGCCGCCATCGTTGGGGAAGAAGACCTGGCCGATGGTGAGCAGGTCGCCTACGCGGTGCAGCGGGCTGGGGCGCACGGCGGTCAGCGGGTTCCAGCGGTGGCTGCGCGCGTCCTCGTCGAAGGGCGAGAAGGCGTAGACCGCCTGGCCGTGTGCGGCGCGGTAGCCGGCCGTGATGTCGTAGTTCTCGCCCTTGATGTCGAGCACCACGACCGAGTCGGGCCAGTTCAGCAGGTTGGGAATGACGACCCCGACGCCCTTGCCGCTGCGGGTGGGCGCCGACAGCATCACGGAGAGCTGGCCGGGCAGCGTCAAGAACTTGCCCCGGTGCCGGCCGATCAGGATGCCCGGCTGCCCGTCGCTGCCGGTGAGCCCCGCGTGATCGACCTCGGCCGGGCTGGCGAACCGGGCATCGCCGTGCAGTGCGCGGCGTGGTCGGGCAGCGGCAACCAGACCTGCTGGCAGCAGGATCAACAGGCCGATCCCCGAGGCGCCGATCGCGAGATGCAGCTTCTTGCGCAGCTGGGCATCGTCCGCGTAGAGGTTCCAGTAGTGAACGATGCTGGCGAACTGGGCCTGCTTCGGGTTCGCCTTGTTCAGCACCAGGAACAGCACGCCGGCCAGGTAGACCGCCGCGCAGGCCAACGCCGCGTAGCCGATGACGGCGAAAGCGCCCGCCGCGACCTTGCGGCCCGTGGGCCAGGCCGAGAACGGCAGGGTTGCGACGCTGCTCATGCCGCGGCCTGCTGATCCCATCGGCCGAGCCGCTGGCGTCGGGGCTCGTAGAGGATCTCGGAGATGAAGCGCCCGCGCTCGTCGCGATCGAACTGCACGATCACGTCGACCACCACGCTCAGCAGCCACTTGATCTCGTCCATGCGCAGGCCGCCGCCGGCGCCGGTCTCTCGGATCATCAGCGACATCTGTTCGAAGGCGAGCGCGCAGCTGCCCGCGTGCACGCTCGTGATGCTGCCCGGGTGACCCGAGGCCGCCAGGCGCACGAAGTAGAAGCACTCGTCGCCGCGCACCTCAGCCAGAAAGATGCGGTCGGGCTTCATGCGCAGGCAGGCTTCGAGCAGCGATTTGGCCGTGACCTTTGCTGTCCCCTGTGCATCCTTGCTGTAGAACAGGTGCACGACGTTCGGGTGGTTCGGCAACGTCAGCTCGGCCGTGTCCTGGATCGTGATCAGGCGCTCGTGCTTGGGCACCTCTTCAACGAGGCCCTTCATGAAGGTGGTCTTGCCCGAGCCGGTCTTGCCGCTGACCACGATGGTCTGGTGCTTGCGCACCGCCAGGCGCAGGAACTCGGCATAGCGGCCGGCGTCCTTCAGCTCGACCAGTTCGCGCTCGAAGGGAAGCAGTTCCGCGTTCGGAGTGCGCGTCACGGTGGCCGTGCGCTCGAATAGGCCTTCGCGCTCGAAGTCATCGAGCCGCTTGATCAGGTGCGACGGCTTGCGCACCGTGATCGACACGGTGCCGCGCGGCACGGCTGGAGGGATGACGAACTGGATGCGCTCGCCGCTGGGCAGCGTGGCGGACAGCAGCGGCCGTTCCTGGTTGACCTGCTGGTCGCAGAAGGTGGCCACCGCGGTGGCCAGTGATAGGCAGCGCTCCTGCGTCATCTCCGGCGCCGGCACGGTCTGCCAGCCGCGCACCGTCTCAACGAGCAGTTCGCCAGGTCGGTTCACGCAGACCTCCAGCACGCCGGGCGCATCGAGTTGCTCGCGCAGAGGTCGCAGGAACTCGACGACCGACGTGGCATCGCCGCACCAGCCCGCATCCAGGTTCACCAGGCCCTCGCGCTCACAGGTGTGCTGGTTCATGGCCTGACCTCGCCAGCCGGTGCGGCAGCCGTGGGCTTCAACTCGTACACCGACGAGAAGTCCACGTCGCGGGCGACGTAGATGCCGACGATGCCGCCCTGGTTCTGGTAGATCAGCGGCGGGATGTTGATGGTGCTGTCCAGCACCTTCTCGGCCAGCTTGCTGGTGTTGGCCGTGGTCGATGGCAGCACGATGGTGTCGGCCTGCCGGTCGCTGGCCTGGTTCTGGATGACCAGCTTCACCGAGTCGTCGATCAGCGACAGCAGCATGGCTGCGCCGATACGCTCGCCCCAGCGGTTGTCGACGTAGCCGTCGATGCCGGACTCGCCGACTTGGCCGGTGCCGGGGGAGTCGATGTCCACCGTGACGCCCAGCGGCGTGCGGATGCGGGTCCAGAGTACGGGGATGCGGACGGTGCCGGGCCTCACCGAGGCAATGCGGTATTCGCCGTCAAGGTGGGACCCGCGTTCGATGAGCAGCACGCGGCCGTCGTCGCTGAAGACGTTGCGCTGTACCTGGCAGCCTACGAGGCCCGAGGTGGCGCTGATCACCTTGGTCTTGAGTGCACAGGTGAAGGCCGTGCCCCTGGGCAGCGTCAGGCTGCGATTGCCCAGCATCGAGGCAGCCACCTTCAGAGTGGCGGAGCCCTGGAGCTGGCCCCCGAACAGGCCACTCCCTGCAGGGGATGCCCCGATGGGTGCGGGGCCCGCCATCGGGGGCCCGCCGAGGAGGGCCCCCGAGGGCATCTGCCCGGTGGCCTGGCCCGTGGCCAGCGCCGCAGTCTTCGTGAGGTTGTCGAGCAGGCCCTGCAACTGGCGCTGGTATCCCTGGAGGTTGCGCGACGTCGCCGCAATCGGATCGTTCGGATCGGCAGCCTCTGGTGCGGCTGTTCCCTCGATCGGGGGTGCTGAGGCATCCGCCCTTCGGGTGGCGGCCCCCGGCGCCGGGAGTGCCCCCGGCCGGGTGGTCACCAGCAGGACGGGGGCATCCTCGGGCGGGGCCACCTTCGGGGCACCCGATGTCGGTGCACCCGATCCGGTGCGGCGAACTCCGATGGGCTCGGCCAGTTCGTCGGCCGTGGGTGTCAGGGCGGGGATGCGGGGAGCTGTCGCCACCGCGGCACTCGCGGTTGGCGCGGGCGGCATCTCAAGCCTGCGTGGTTCGGCCGTGGCGGCGGCTGGCTTGTCGCGCACTAGCTTCGACTCCGCGTCCTCGGCCTTCTGGCCGCTGGACGAGAAGCGCTGGATGGTGACGGCCGCCACCGCGACCAGGGAGCCGACGAGCAGTGCCACCGCCAGCAGCCCCTTCTTCGACATCGAAACACGCTGTCGGGCGGCGACGTTGGGGATGCCCGGCTCGCCGGGCAGCGGCGAGATGGCGTTGCCGTCGGGTTCGCGGTCAGCGCCCAAGTTTGGATCGCGGTCGCGCGGATCGTTCTGGTCGTGCGTCATGGTGTCGCTCCCTTGCGGTCGTCGGAGGGCGCGTTGTTGCCACTGACATCGGCCCTCAGCACGCGCTGCACGCCGGGCACCGTCGTGCCGTCGCCCGGGGGCCTGCCGTCCAGATCGAAGGCTTCGTTCCATAGACCGACGACGGCGGAGCCGGCCCGCAGCATCAGCCGCCGGCTGACGCGGTCCACCACGAGCAGGTCGTCCTCCATGCGGGCGTTGACGAGCGTCTCGCTGCCGTCACCCAGGACATGGAACACGGCCGGTACCTCGCGGTTGCCGGGGAAGCGCAGGTAGGTGAAGCGCCCGTCGTCGTAGACCAGCGTCGGAACGATGTCCTGAGAGCCGGCGCCCTCGGCGATCGAGTACTGGGTATTCATCACCTGCGGCTTGGCCTGGAGGCGCTCGGCGACGACCTGATGCGGTGACGGGGGTGGGGGCACCACCGGCAACGCCATCAGTGGCGCCGCGTCGCGCAGCGCGAGACGCGCCGGGGGGGCCATCCGGTCCGGTGCCTTGACTACGAGGCGGTAGACCGGCGGCTTCGGGTCGCCGTCTGCCAGCACGACGAAGCGGAAGCTATGCGTGCGGCGGTCGGTGACCACGGCCAAGGTGTTCGCGGCGCTGGCCGAGCTCTTGGCCTTGACGAACAGGTTCCGGCCTCCGGGCTGGGCTGCGACGCACCATGCGGCATCGGCCTTCGTGCAGTCGCCACCCAGACCGGCGGCTACCTCGGTGATCGCCTCGTCGGCATCGAGCACGACCAGCGTCACGACGCCGCGCTTGACCGGGACGGTGACGACGGTGCGCGGGTCGTAGACCACCTCGCGGAGCCGCGGGTCCGTAGGCTCCGCCGCGGCCATCGTGGAGCCGTATACCGCGACGCAGCCCAGGGCGGCCAGCCAGGCCAGCGGCTTCATGGCTTGGCCCCCGGTGCGGCGGTGTTGATCTCGGGATCGGACCGATAGGCGGTGACGACGAAGCCGAACGGGTTCTCGAGCCGGTCGCGCTCCTTGGCCAGCACCTTGGGCTGGTACTGGTAGACGACGCTGGCCACGTGCCGGGTGATGACCTCGGGCAGGTTGCGGTCCGTCAGGCGTACCACCCTGTCGTAGGTGACCGTGGCCTCGCCCTTGTTGCCGGCGCGGCCGGACGCCGCCAGGCGCACGCCGATGACGTTGATGCGCCAGTCTTCCGCGGCGCCGATCTTCTTCTGCAGGGCTGCGTCGCCCTCAAACTGGCGGTTGTAGTCGGCGAAGACCGCCGGCACCGCCATGCGCGCCACCTGGTCGAAGTCGCGCTGCAGGAACATCCAGCTGTAGCCCTCGCGTGCACGGACGAAGGTCGCGAGGTTGTGCTTGTCCAGCGCCTCCATCGGCGGGATCGTCTCGACGGCCAGACGCTGCTGGATGGTCGCCTCGCCGGTGACGCGGTCGACGACGATGGGGATCTCGACCACACGGCGCAGCGGGCCCTGGACGAAGACCGCTGCGATGCCGATGAGGCCCAGCACGAGGCCGGCGATGGCCACCCACCAGGCGCGGCGCTCCGAACGTTCCAACATCAACGCACGGTCGACTTCCCACGCGCGATTGGCGTCGATCGTCGTCGTCTCGGCAGCGGCCTGGCGATGGTCGCGGGAGCGATCAGGCAATGCAGCGGCTCTTCCTGGCGTCAGGACGGCACTCATGGGGAGACCTCGGTTGGGCTGCGCGCGGCCTTCGGGCCGCACCGGACGCAGCGGTTCAGTGATCAGGCATCAGGGGAGGTAGTCGGCCACCTTCCCGGTGCGCGTGAGCATTTGGTACTGGCGCTCCCGCTCGCGCGACCGGGCAATGCGCTCCTCGCTGTCGGCCATGCCCTGCAGCATCTGCACCTGGGACATCTCATGCGCCAGCAGCGCGTTCTCGGCGCCGATGCGGGCCTGGACTTCCTGCACCGCCTTCTGGTCGGTGGTGGCGTTGATTTGGCCCATCAGCGACTGGATCTGCGACAGGCGACCAGCGGCGGACTTCATCGCGTCCTGCAGCAGGCCCTTCTGCTGGTACGGCTGCGCCAGGGCTGCCTGGCAGCTGGTGCGCGCGTCACCGGCGAGGTCCATGCAGTTGTAGACCATGCCCACGTCGCGCAGCGCCTTGGCCGTGGCGTTCAGGCCAGAGTAGCCCGAGGTATTGATCGCGTTGACGTAGGTGTAGGCCTCGGCGGGCACGTAGTTCTTCAGCAGCGGGTTGTTGAACACGTTGCCCAGATTACGGATGCCGTTGATGCTGTTGATCTGGCTCTGCAGCTGGTTGATCTGCTGGACCTGGTTGTTGATCTGCGTGATGCCATCGAGCACCTGCTGAATCGTCTGGACCAGGTTGGCAACATCGATGACCGGGATGCCCTGTGCGCGGGCGCCACTGGCGCCGATGGCGATGAGGACGGCGGCAGCGACCTTGAGACGTGTGTGCATGGTTTCGCTCCTGTGCTGGTTGACGCTGGTTGAAGTTCATGCCCGACCGCGCAACGCGGCGAGCTTGTAGGCAGCGGTTCGCACCGCGCCGTATCCCTGGCGGACCACGGCGCCGGCACCGGCGGCCACGGTTCCTGCGGCCCGGCCGGTCGCAACAGCCGCGGCGCCCGTGGCCTGGCCCGCCGCATAGGGCAGACCGGCGCCGGCACGAACGACACCGCCGGCTGCGCCTGCGGCTCCGGCGCCCCGTGCGGAGGATGCCGAGCGCAGGCCCGAGACCATCATGGCGTTCTGGATCATCTGGATGCCCTGCTGGACTGCGGCGCCGCCCGTGAGTGCAGAGGCAAGGCTGGGGGCCTGGAAGCAGATGATCGCCATGAGGATCATGACGACGCAGTACTTCAGGCTCTCGCCGACGACGTTGAAGGTCGGGCCCAGGAAGCCGCCGTTGACTTGGATGGCCTGCACGAGCGCGTCACCCATGAACGCGCTCAGGCCAAGTGCAAAGAATGCAAACCAGGTCAGCACGACAGCGTTCAGGACCATCGAGAGCCAACTATCGAAGAACCGGGCTGTCGGACGCCACGCGAGACACAGTACGAACAGCGGACCGATGGCGATCACAAAGGTCAGGAAGAGCTTGGCCAGCGTCACGACGAACAGCGCAATGCACAAGAACACGACGTTCCCGATGGAGCAGACCACCGCCGCAAACAGCAGATCAAGACGCATGATTCCGGCGTCCTTCAAGAGGTCGAGCACCAGCTTGCTGGCCTCGTCGTTGAAGTTGTCTAGCAACACGTAGGGCGAGGTGATCGCCATCGGGTCCGCTGCCGCGGGCAGGAACGTGGTTGCAACACCAGTTGCCAGTGCGTTGGCCGAGTCGGACACGTTGGAGATGTAGAAGCCGGATTGCAGTGCGAACGCGAGGACCAGTCCAATCTTGAACACCTTCCAGAGGAAGGTCGGCACGGTCTCGGAGACTTCGTTGCGCAAGACGGCCCAGCCGTACAGCGTGACCCAGAGCGTCATCGCGGTCAGCGCAATGGGAGCGATACCCGCCATCAGTGCGGTCACGACACCGAGCACATAGGTGTTTAGGACCGCATCGAACTGAGAACCGACCCAGGCGAACATCGCTACTCCCCCTTCTACTGAACGGCGCTGATCGGGAAGCCCTTGAGGCTGATGCACTTGCCGGAGATGTCCGGTCGCTCGCACTGCGTCCACTCACCCTTGACCTTGACGATCCATACCCGCGAGCGCTTCTCGGTGCCGTAGGTCGATTCGCGACAGGTTCCTGGCCGGGCGAAGACTTCCGTGCACTCGACCAGACCGGACTGACTCTCCAGCATCTTCCAGCCACCGCCAGCACAACCTGACTTCGCTGCCGGGCACGGTGCACCGAGTGATGCGGTCGGCAGCGGAGGCGTCTCGACCTTCTTGGTCCCATCGGGCATCACCTTGACGGCTTCGTTGCCCTTGACGAACTGCGCGCTGGCGGTAGTGGCTGCGAGTGCCAGCGCGCCCAGCGCGAGGAGATGACGAACAGCTCTCATGCGGCTCTCCTGGAGGTACGAAACCTGCGATCGTGAACCTCACTAAGGAGAACCGGAAGCCATTGAAACGGATCGTTGCCATGCCGTTCGCGCACGGCGTCGAGCAGGGCCACGTTGTCGGTGGTCGCCGAGAGCACGGTGATGAAGTCCTCGAGTCCGGCGAGGTCCAGTTCGCAGATCGCGCTGGCGTGGCCCTGCTTGACCAGGAAGCGCCGGCCGCCCTGCACACCCAGGCTGCGCACGATGTCGAACTCGGCCTGCGTCAGGCCGAAACCGTCGACGTACTCCTCGCGCACCGCCTCCGGGTTGGCCAAGAAGATCTTGGTCACGCTCTGCTCGATCATCGTGCGGCCGATTGGGTGGCGCAGCACGTCGGACGGGCTCTGAGTGTCGAAGATGCCGAGCCCATTCTGCTTGCGGATCGTTTTCTGCTTCTGCTTGGCAAAGTCGCTGAAGATCTCGTGGTCGAGCGCCTTCCAGAACTCCGAGATCACGTAGATCAGCCGCTCGCCGTTGACGAGCTCTTCCATCACTTGCAGCAGGTACATCATGACCGGCGTGCGGACCTCGGGCAGGTCGAGGAACTCGGTAGTGTCGAAGCCGATGACGTTGGCCGCGTGCAGATCGAGCAGGCGGTCGTCAGCCTGATCGAAGACCCAGCCGAGCGCGCCGCCCTGGCACCAGCGGCCGAGTCGCTCGAAGAGGCTGTTCTCGCCCGCCTTGGGTAGGTTCTGCCGCACGGTCGAGAAGCGGCGCAGTGGCGCCGGCATCATCGCCACAGCCTTGACCGCATCGGCGATGGCACGCTCGTCGGCCGGCAGCAGCGGCATGGCCGGCGTGGCGATGCAGGTGCGGATCAACTGCTCCCAAAACTGGATGCGTGCCGGTGTCGGCTCGCGCTGCAGCGGGTTGCAGCCCGTGGGCTTGCCAGCTTCGAGCGTGAAGTACCGGCCACCGAGCGCACGGATCGCGATCTCGCAGCCGCGGTCCAGGTCGAAGAGCACCAGGCGCGGCGCCGGGTCCCACTTGCGCGTGAGCGTCAGCAGGAACATCTCCAGCGTTGTCTTGCCGACGCCTGTCGATCCGATGATGAGCGTGTTGCCCGGCAGCTTCTTGTCGGCGGAGTCTTCACCTTCGGGGCTGCTGTGCAGGTTTAGGTAGAAGGGCTGGCCCGATGGCGTGCGCAGGAGGGCCAGCGCTTCGCCCCAGGGGTTGCCGTCGCGCTTGCCGCGAGCGAAGTTGTGGCCGCTCGACAGCGCCGCGAAGGCGCGCGAGCTGAGCTTGGCATCCCTGGGCCGCCACTGCCAGTTGCCCGGCATCTGCGCAAACCACGCCGCATCGGCCACGAGGTCCACCGGGGACATCTGCAGGCTGGAGGCCTCGCCGACGGCGCCGATGGCCTGCGCCGCACGGCGTCCGGCATCGGCCACGTCCTCGCCGAAGACGACGAGGCTGTAGTGGTACTCGCCCATGCAGAACTGGCCGTCGCCGAGTTCGTTCAACGCAACGTCCATCTCGGCGACCTGGCTGGCCACCACGTCGTCGCTGGCGATCAGCTGGTCGCGCTGAAGTTCGAGGGCCCGCATCGCCTCTCGACGCGGCAGGATCGAGAAGCTCTGCGTTTCGATGAATTCGCTGGCTTCGTAGAGCAGCGCGTTCAGGATGCCAGGCTCGACCGCGTCGGCGTACTCCTTGATGTCGACCAGCGCTGCGTAGCGACGGTGATCGCCGTGGCGCAGTTCGAGCTTGTCGCCGCCGAAGGACAGGCGCGCGGTCGGCAGCGTCCGGTACAGCGGGCCGGCGGTCATCGGGATCGGCCGCCAGCAGCCGTTGATCAGGTAGCCGAGGAACTCTGCCAGTTCGGAGTAGGTCCTGCCGCGCTGCTCGCGCGTGCCGAGCAACTCGGGGCCAAAGCCGCGCAGCACCCGGCCGACGAGGGCCGAGCGCTCTTGCATGACGCGCAGGGCCTCGGCCTGAGCTTCTGCGATGGCGGCACGGGTGCGCTGCGTCGATTGCAGGGCACGGCCCACGCGGGATACGTTGGGCCGGTAGACGAGCGTCAAGTAGAGCTCGTTGCTCATCATCCGGCGCTCGCTGAGCTTCGCCTGGTAGGCCTGGGACAGGTCGCGCGCGAAGCCTGGTTGCACCGGGTCCTGCAGGCTGTCGCTGACCACGCGGTGGATGCGGTGAGTCCACACCGCCCACTGGCCGCCAGCCAGGTTGCGCAGCAGGCTGCAAAGCGCCTCGTGCCGCTCACCGATCTGGTGCTCGTCAGCGCATTCGAAGGCCACGCCGTCGAGCCGCCAGACGCGCAGGTAGTCGCCGCCGCGGGTGATCACGTCGTGCGGGCTGACCAGCGAAGAGAACGGGACGAAACGCGCCAGCGGGTTCTCCGCCTGGGCCTGCGCCCAGTGCCGAGGCCTGATGCTGTTGCGGCCCGGTCGTGTGTCGGCGCCGTTGCCCCTAGACATGCCAAGCATCGCGGGCTCCCCGGTAGAGGGTGGGCGCGTAGCTGCGCGCATGCCAGAAGCGGCGGTTGCGGTCGTGCAGGCGCAGCTTCAGGGCAACGAACATCTGGCGGAAGCGCTGGTCGTCCTTGGAGGTCACGAAGCGCATCCACAGCAGCGCGGGCACGAAGGCCACGACCACGCCGAGGGCGAGCCACCAGCTCACCAGGGTGCCGCCCCACATGATCAGCAGCATGCCAGTGCCGAACAGCACCACCAGGGGCACGAGCGGGATGCCCAGCTTCATGGCCGGGCGCGTGGCGCCCTTGTAGATGGCTTCGCCTTGCATGGTTGCGCTCGCCGATCAGGTGACGATGTAGCTGGCGAAAGCCGCTGCGCCGCCGACCAGGGTGCCACCGATCAGCACGTTGGCGACATCGGCCAGGCGGGCACCCTGGAAGATCATCTTGAAGCCGGCCCAGATGATCGCGATCGTGACCACCGCGATCGAGATCGTCACCAGGATGGTGTTGACGTTCGTGACCGTGGTGTTGATCTTGTCGAAGCCCTGGGCGAGCGCTGCCTGCGACAGCAGGGCCGGGACGATGGCGGCCAGGGCCGGCGCCGCGCGGCGGATCGATGCGATCGGTCTCATGTCTTCTCCTTCGGTTGGTCGGTGGGAACGAGGCGCGCAGCGGTCACGACCTTGCGCACGTAGCCGTGGCGGAAGCCTGTGGCGAAGTTGCCGCTGTAGTAGCAGGACAGGGCCTGTCGCAGGGCCATCTGATCTGCGGCACTCGACGTTGATGCGCTCGCACGGTCGAAGCACTCGGCGAGCACCGTCTGCATGGCGGCCAGGTTGGCGCAGGGCTCGAAGGCGGACTCCACGGTCAGACCGAGCCGATCGAAGTTGCCAACGTTGATCTGCCCGAGGCCGACGCTGAAATTCCAGCCGGCATCCCGCAGCGCCCGGGCTGTGGCCAGGGCCTCGGCCCGGTGCCGCGGCTGGCGCACGAGCACACCGCCGACCACGCCGATCGCCCACGGGTTGAAGGCGCTCTCGACACTGACCAGGGCCCGTGCCGTGTCGGCGTGCACCTGGGGCGCACAGGCCAGCACCAGCGCGAGGAAGACGGACGCATCCATGGTGCGCTGCCTCAGTAGCCGGACTCGGCGACCGGAGCCGGAGGCGGCAGCGACGCAAGCCATGCGGCGTAGTCGTCGTCGAAGCGCGTGTCCCACGTGCCGAGCTGCGCTTTTGCCGCTGGACTGAACTCGGTGACTGTGTCGCCGTCCATCGTCCACCACGTGCGGGCGAAGGGCGCACCGTTGATCGAGACGGAGACGGCGCCTGTGTAGTCGCAGGAGTAGATCGGCCCGCTCTCGCCGTCGAACACCCGGGTGTACTGCGGCGGGCAGTAGCTGGGCGCGCTGGCCCAGGCGTGGTTGGCGGAGTTGCCGCCGCCGGCCATGCTGCAGGTTGGGAACGCCTTGCCGCGCGCCAGGTCACGCAGCACTTGCTTGATCGGCGGCACGCACTGCGGGATGGAGCGCCAGCTCGGGGCGGCGAAGCAGAGCAGCACCAGGCAGCCGTCCACGGCCTGTGCCGCCCTGGGGAGCAAAGCGCTGGTCATTGTTACAACGATCGCCAGGGCGATCGCAGCCCGGCGCGGGCGCCGGCTCGCGCACATCTGTGAGGGAAGACGGTTCGCCAGTTCGGTCGTCATGTCGCTGCTCCTTCCGATGTCGCGAGGACGTCTCGGGATACCCGGGGCCTTGCAGTGAGTTCACTCTAGGAGCGGCAGGGGCGACCACGACTGCTTCAATTGCGCGACTTTCTTGCATGTGCGCTGCGGCCGCGTGTCAGAGCAGTCCATAGCGCTGGCACAGCCTCACGGCATCTCGGCGATTCGCGACGCCGAGGCGCACGTTGAGACGATGGAATCGGCAGTCGATGGTTTTCGGCTCGGCGTTGAGCGCAGAGGCAATTCGCTTCGAGCCGTGCCCGAGGGACTCGTACCGAAGCAGATCGAGATCCCGGTCGGTCAGGTGGGCGCGCTGCACGAGTTCGTTCCGACCTTGACGCTGGAACCAGTCGGTCAGCCCCAGGGCCAGCGCACGGTAGACCGGCATCAATCGGCTGGTGGCGTCGAGTTGCTGCTCATCCTTGCCCGCGAGCATCAGGATTCCGAGCACATCGGAACCGCGCGGCGGCGGGGCCGGAATCAACCAGATCGCGCGCGGAGGGTCCAAGGCGTCGTCCCGTTCGATTCCCTCTTCGCCCTTGTCGAGGCTCGGACAGACAAGCAGCGGCTCGCTCGAGCGCGCGGCATGGGCCAGCCAAGTGCAGGGGCCGCTGTGCAATCGCCGCAGGGCGCTCGCACTCCATTCGGGATCCAGTGCGGCGATCGATCGGTACCAGCAACGATCGTCGTCGGGGATCACCCACACGAACAAGGCTGCGTCGGCGCCACCCGCTCGTGCGGCCAGTTCCAGCGCGGCTATGGCGCTCGCTTCATCGGCGACCACGAGCGACCTGACCAGTTGGCAGAGCTCGAAGGCTGCAGCTTGAGGTGAGGGCCTCGGCGAGTCGCCAGGGCAATCGGGCTCATCGAGCAAAGGTTCCATGGGCGAACCTCTTGATCTCTTCGTGAGCGACCGGGTGGTCGAACTTCGTCGGCGCCTTCGCGACCCACTGTTCGAACTCCGCCAGTGTGTGAATGACGAAGCGCTCCTCCAAGGCGGGCCCTGAGTTCAGCCAGCTGCACAGCTTTACCTGCAGGCCTGTCGAGTGAGAGCGCACAACAAGCTCGAAGCAAGCGTGTTCCGAGGTCCAGGATGCACATAGCTGTTCGACATCCCGCGTGATCGACGAGACCATCGGGCGGGCCGGCAGGACCGGGGCGACCCTCGCGCGGCGGGATGGCGCCGAAGATTTAGCTCGGCGGCGGCGCCCATCGTGGTCGAGGGCAGGGCGATCGGTCAGCGGCCCGAGGCGTGGCGGTTGCGGCGTGATCATGGCGACACTCCCGTTGGCTCCGGCCACCTGGGCGTCTTCCCGATCACGGGTTAGACGCTCCGAGAGCTACCGGGAGTTCAGCCTAAAAAACTGCTGCCGCTGCTGTCAACGCATTGGCGCCAAGTTGCGCAAATTTGCGGCAGCGTCAGCGCCGCTAAACGACGTTCGTTCGGACCGTTGCACGACCTTGTGGATGTCAGACGAAGCGGGCCTCAGCGGCCAGGCGGTGGAGTAGGTTCAAGGTCTCTGCCGCGCGAGCCTCGGGCACAAAGAGGTGGTCGTGGTGGAAGGCCGCCACGGCATTGCAAGCGATGCCCGCCTGAGCGAGCCGGTCGGTGATGCAGGCCAGGAACCCGACCGCATCGAGCGACGAATGCACTGCGAGAGTGATGAGGCGACAGGGGAAGGTGTAGGGAACGCCGGCCGCTTCGGCCTGGGACTTGCCGACGATGGCCGTCAGTCCTTCGGACTCGCGGAAGGTGCAGATCGGTTCAAGCCCACGCGGTAGGCGGAAGTCGCTGAAGGTGCAGTAGACGAAGACCCCGTCCGCGATGCTCGGTGTCATCTGTCGGCACAGGTCGTGCAGGTCACGAACGCCGGTCATCCCCATCCCCTCCAATCTGCCTTGCTCCACCTCGCCGAAGATTATGGGCATCCCGGACCGTTGCGGGCACCCTGATCCGAGCGGGCCGTCGGGGCATGAACCGGCAGGTTTAGCGCTGCTGACGCGCGGCGAAAGTTGCTAAACCGCGAGCATCCGTCGCGGTCACTTGGTACCTTGAGAGCGCGGCTGGGACGATCGTGTCGAGGACGGGCCGGGACCATCCAGCCCGACAGCCGCGTGCAAGGAAGTCTGCCATGGCCACCCGCTCGCAAGTGCTTTCCGACATCGCTCTGCTCAGGCAGTCGCTGCGGCGCGTCGGCAATCCACACCTGCCCCTGCTGAAGCTGCAAGGGTGGCGTCCCGCCTGGGACGTCACCGTGGATATCACTGCCATCGTTGCGGCGCTCCTGCTGGCCCTCCAGGCGCCCTGGGCCGCACCGATCGCGCTGCTGGTCCTCGGCAACCGACAGCGGGCGCTGGGCAACATCCTGCATGACGCTGCGCACCGCAACCTGACGCGCAACCGCCTGCTGAACGATCTGGTGACCCGGGCGCTGATCGCTCCGCTTCTCTTCGCGAGCCTGTCGCACTATCGCGAACTGCACTTCCGCCATCATTTGGACCTCGGCGCGCAGGACGCCGATCCCGATCTGATCCCGATCCCGGCAGCGAAGGCGAAGTCCTGGATTGCGGCCGTGGCCGCGAACACGCTGTCGCTGCGTGCCGTCCTCGGGTCCACCTTCGGGCACCTGGTCGACCGCTCCGTTCCGCTGGGAGCACGGTTGTACATCCTCGGGTGGTGGACCGTCCCTGTCGCCGTGCTTGGCTTGACGGCCGGCATTGGCGAAGCCGCTGCGATGCTCGCCCTATGGCTGGCCGCGCGTGCCACGGCATTCCACGTGATCACGACGTTCCGGGAAATGTGCGACCACCACGGGCTGTCCCCCGGCGGCGTGTTCTGCTTCACGCGCGACATCAAGGCGGCTGGACTCTGGTCGGTGCTGTTCCATCCCCGGAACAACGCCTACCACCTGACCCACCATCTGCTGCCGGCCGTTCCCTACTACCGGCTGCCCGAGGCGCAGCGCCTCTTTTCGACGCTGCCGGAGTACCAGGAACGCGCCCAGGTCTGCGAGGCATACTTCGCAGAGCCGGGGCCCGCGGTAGGTTCGTGGCAGCGGAGCCTGGCCCGGTGACCACCCGGACGCTCGGGGCGCTGCAGGTGGCAGCGCTGCTCGTCTCTGCCAGCTACGGCATCGGGTTCCTGTTCGGGTCGGGGGAGTACGCCCTGCGCTACGGCATGGCCGGTGCGATCTACGGTGTCGCCACCGGGCTGGGGATGATCGCGATGGCGGTTTTCGCCGGCAGGCTGTGGCTGGCCGGTCGCGCCGTGTGGGACCTGCTCGGAGACCGGTCCGGCGATCGCGTGCGACGGCTGGTTGCGCTGCTGTCGATCGTCTGGATGGCAGGTGTGCTGGCCGCGCAGATCCACGGCGCCGTGGCGGTGGTGAGGCTGCTCGGTGCGGGCCCGGTGGCGGCCCATGCCGTCGCCATCGCCCTCATCTTCGCGGCATCGCGGTTCGAGCTGCGTGCAGCGTCCCTGGCCTTCGCCGGGTGCCTCGCGGCGAGCGCGGTCGTCCTGCTCTACGCGCTCGTGCGCAGCGGAGGCGTCGAGCTCTACGCCGCTTCGCTGCCTGCGTTCGCTCACGCCTTGCCGTCGCTCGGCGTGACCCAGGCGTTCACGATCGCCATCGGCGTCGGGCTGCTCGTCTGCACGGGCGCGGACTATCACCAGTTCGTGCTCGCGGCCCGTGGGCCTGGCGCTGCCATCCGCGGATGCCTGCTGGCCGGCGCTGGCCTGCTGCTGCTGGCGTTCCTGCCGCCGGCGGTCGTGCTGTCGGCGGTCGCCCAGCCGTCGTGGCCCGGGGTCGCCGATGCCAAGCAGGTCGTGCCGCAGGCGCTGTCGCTGGCTGCGGCGGAGTTCGCGGCAGTTGCGGGCCCGGTGATGTTCGCAGTCCTAGGCATGGCGGCGCTTGGCTCGGGTGCCGCGGTGCTCCGCGCGATGGTGTCAGCGCTTGAGGCGGCCCGGCCGCGCAGCGCGTCGACGTCACCGATCGTCCTGGCCGCCATCCCAATGGCCGTGGCCGCGGCGCTGACGGCCACCGGGCTACCCATCGTCGACACGATGGTGTCGGTGAACGTCGTCTACATCGCGAGCGTCGGCGTCAGCCTCTTCGGCCTGCTGCGCGGCAAGGACGGCGACCCAGTGGACGAGACCTGGTCGATTGCGGCGGGATTCGCCGGTGCCGTCGCCGCCTTCCTCCCGACGTGGGCAGGGTGGTCCATCCCGAACGTCGAACTGATCGCGCTCCTCGTCGGCTTGGCGTCGGCGACCGTGACGCGGGTGGTACTACATCGACGTCACGGAGAGCCCGGGTACCGGACGGTGCGAAGGTAGCAGGGCCAGCGCCCGCTGACGCGACACCTTCCGGGCGGGTTTACGCGGCTGGATGAGGCACTTTTCGGCGCGGCTGACGATCAGCTCGGTGATCTCGCGCGCGATGGGCGGCTCCATCTCCCAGTGATGCCAATACAGGTCAACCTGCACAGGGTCGTCGGGCGCCAGTTCCTGCAGCACGCCCTCCTGGAGCAGCCCCTGCGCCTGCGTCGTCGGCACCAGTCCGTAACCCGCGCCCATGGCGATGCCTTCGAGGAGGGCGGAGGGCGAGGGCAGGTAGTGGCGCGGATAGCGGTCGATCCGCATGCCGAACCGCCGTTGCAGGAACTCGTCGTGCAGCGCATCCTTGCGGTTGAAGAGGACCGCCGGTGCGCGAAGGATGTTGCGGACGATCAGGCCGTCGGCCAGAAACTCCGCGATGAAGCCGGGAGTGGCGTAGCAGCGGTACTCCATCGCTCCGAGCGGCTTGGCGAGGAAGCCCGCGGCAGCCTTGGCATCGGTCGAGATGCAGCCGACCACCTCGCCCCGCAGCAGGCGGCTGGAGGTGTGGTCCTGGTCATCGGTGACGACCTCGAGCGCGACCAGGCGCCTGGCGAAGAGCTCGCGCAGGAGCGGCGGGAACCAGGTGGCCAGCGAATCGGCGTTCACGGCGATGGACAGGGGAACGGGACCATCGTGATCCGTCCCGGTGGACAGTTCGCGGAGCGACGAAGCCTCGAGCAGCCGCAGTGCCTTCACGTGGCGTAGCAGTGATTCGCCGGCGGGCGTCGGTGTGACCGGCTTGTCTCGCAGCAGCAGGATGGTCGCCAGCGACTCCTCCAGCGCCTTGATCCGCTGTGACACGGCACCGCGGGTCACGTTGAGTACCGCCGCCGCGCGCTCGAAGCTCTGCTGCTCGGCAACGGTGGCAAAAGTCTCCAGTTGATCTCGGTCCAGCATGGCGCGATCTCCTGTCGGGCGGCGCGCGAGACGGATACCCGGTCGCGGCCGGAGGAACGGTGATCCCGGTGCCGTGGGCGCTGGAGACGATCTGCGTCGATGCCGGTGCTGCACCGTCAGGACAGAACGACCTTCGTCGTCGCTGAGGAGGCGCAGAGCCGGTTTTTCCAAGCGAGACACATCGGACTGCGGGTGCTCGTTGGACCGCTTCGGCGGCGGCTTCGTGCAAGTCGCTATTGATGCGCTGCAGCGGTCGAGTTGTCCACAGGCGTTACGTGACAAATCGTGAATGCAGGCTGATCAGCGCGCGTTCGCACGCGCGGGACTGGCGGTCTTCGCTCCGGCCATTTGGCCTGCGCTTGCCCGTGTCCCTCGATCGCTTGCGAATGCCGGCGGCCCGCCTCGCCGCTCGCCTTCATTGCGGACCGTAGCGCCGCACGCACGGCCACAAGGGGCGTGCGCGGCATGAACGGCCTGCGCCCCGCTGGCGCGGGTCCCCTCCATTAACGCCCCGGTCCCCTTGCAGCCGCGCTTGCTTGCGGCGCTCTCGGTGCCGCACGGCGACCGACGAATGCGGGGCAGGCACCAGCTCGACAGCCTGGCTTTCTCCGAGGGACCAACAGCCACGATCGGCTCCCTCGGAACTTAGGGCAGGGGGCTGGAAGGCAGGTCTGACACCGCCGTCACGCGGAGCGAAGGGGAACGCAGTGCGAGCACCTGGGCGATTACGGAAAGTTGCCATGCGGGCCAGACATGGCGGCTGCTGGCATGCGGGCGTACCGCCGTGAGGCGGGCGAGCCGTCCCGGATCGTCTCAACCACTCATGGAGTCCGTTATGAAGCACACGAAGGAAATCCTGTTGATCAAGGTCGAGGACTTGGTGCCCTCGCCGTACAACGTGCGTCGCTACTCGGCCGGCCAGGTCGAGGAACTTGCGGCGCTGATCGCCTCGCAGGGGCTGCTGCAGAACCTGATCGTCACCGAGCAGGTGGTCGGCCGCGGCAAGCGCCAGCAGACCAAGTTCGGCGTCGTGGCCGGCGAGCGGCGGCGACGCGCGCTGGTGCTGCTGCTGGAGCGCAAGGCGCTGGCCGCAGGGCACGTGGTGCTGTGCGAGCTGGTCAGCGCCGACCACGCAGTCGAGATCAGCCTCGCAGAGAACAGCGGGCGCGAGGCGATGCACCCGGCCGACGAGTTCGACGCGTTCCATGCGCTCGTCCAGCAGGGACGGGGCATCGAGGACGTGGCGGCGCGCTTTGGCGTGTCGCCGGTGGTCGTGCAGCGCCGGCTCAAACTGGCGGCGCTGTCCCCGAAGCTGCTCGCGCTGTACCGCGAGGACGGCGTCAACCTCGACCAGCTGATGGCGCTGTGCCTGAGCAGCGATCACGCGGCGCAGGAGCGCGCCTGGTTCGAGGCGCAGCCCTGGGACCGGACGCCTGCGGCGCTGCGCAAGCGCCTGACGGAAGGCGAGTTGCTGGCCCACCAGAGCGCGCTGGCACGCTTCGTCGGGATCGAGGCGTACGAGGCAGCAGGCGGGGCCGTGCGCCGCGACCTGTTCGACAGCGACCAGTCGTGCTGGATCTGCGATCCGGAGCTGCTGCGGCGCCTGGCTGGCGAGAAGCTGGATGCCGAGGCGCAGGCGGTGCGCGGCGAGGGCTGGGCCTGGGTGGAGGCCCGCATCGAACTGGATTCGGCCGCGCTGCGTGAGTTCTCGCGGTGCGAGCCGGGCGTGCGCGCGCCGAGCGCCGAGCAGAAGAAGGCCTTGGCCGAACTCGATCAGCGCTCGAAGGAACTGGACGCCGAGCAACAGGCCCTCGACGACAACGACACCTGGACGCCCAGCGATGGCGAGCGCATCGACCTGGAAGAGCAGGACATCGAGGCGCGGCGCAAGGCCATCCAGGTGGCGCGCCAGGTCTGGCGTGACCAGGACAAGGCCCGCGCCGGTGTGATCGTCACCGTGGGTCGCGATGGCTCTACCGAGATGATCCGTGGGCTGCTCCGCCCGGAGGACCGGCAGGCGACGAAGGCGGAGGCGCGAAGCCGGACCGCCCGGGAGCAGGCCGCCGAGTCGGGAAGCCACGAACCGGCAACGACCGAGTCTGCCGAGCCGCGCGCGCCGTTCAGCGAGACGCTGCTGCGCCGACTTGCCGCGCATCGCACCGCGGCGCTGCAGGCCGTGCTGGCGCGGGGCACCCATGCGCCCCTGGTGGCGCTGACACACGCGTTGGCGCTGCAGGTGTTCGACCGCTTCGGCCTGGAGGCGCGGTCTGCGTTGCAGATCACGGCTCGCCCGCCGCGGCATGAGCTGCTGCGCGCCGCGGACGACCTGCCCGCCGGTCGGGCTTGGGCCGACCTGGAGGCCCGTCGCGCCGTGTGGCTTGGCCGGCTTCCGCAGGCCGAGAGCGAATGGCTGGAGTGGCTTGCAGCGCTTCCTCAGCCGGAGCTGCTCGACCTGCTCGGCCTTTGTTCGGCCAGCCTTGCGCTGGTACCGACCGGACCGGCGAGTGCGGCCAGCGGGCTGGAACGCCTGGCCGGCCTCGACATGCGGCAATGGTGGGAGCCGACGCCGGAGGCCTTCCTGAACCACGTGTCGAAAGTGCAAATCGCGCAGGCGCTGCGGGAGGGCGGTGCCGGGTCGGAAGCATCGGCCACGACCGGCATGAAGAAGGGTGAACTCGCCACCCTGGCGGCGACGAAGCTGGCGGGCAAGGGGTGGTTGCCGGAGCCGCTGAAGGCAGTTACCTGCACGTAGCAGGCGAACCCGGGCAGGCGAGGTCCATCGCCTGCCCGCAAGAGGGGACGATGATGTGGGTGATCTTTGCGCGGGCGCCACCACCCGACGTCCACGTCTGGCCGGGGCGTCGGGCGCTTGCGCTCGTCGATGCTGTCGCCTGGCCCGCGGTGTGGGCGGCCTGGCTGCTTGTTCTGTCGGTGCCGCTCGGGCTGGCGGGCCAGTGCGCGTTGGCGTGGTGCGGCGTCGCCGCGGTGCGCCGTGCAGTTCGAGCCGTGGGCGAGAACCACCGCTACCACTTCACCACCTGGCGCTGGGGGCGCTGGATCCTGCTCGCGCTCGCGTTCGGCTACGCATTGAAGCTGGCGGCATTCCTCAGTGCGTAGCTGCCGGGCGGGTGTCGCTCCACTGATCCAGGTCCACACGTCTCCAGGCGACAGCGCGCTTCGTAATGCGTACCGGGCAGGGGAAGCGTCGCTCCGAAACCATGCGGTAGATCGTGGACCTGCCGAGTCCTGTCAACTTCATGACTGCAGGCAGTCGAAGCAAGAGCGACGGCGAGTTGTCGTCGAGGTCGGCGGTCGCTTGCAGTGAGCGCTCCATGGGTGTCCCTCGGCTAGTCGGTAAACGCACTGTAGGCGGACGAGCCACTCTCTGGGCTGCTTGATTTGCTTGCAAATCTCGCCGGGTGGCGAAGTTGAGCGCTGTGCAGGCGTGAGACCCGCCAAGCGTAGGCCGCTGGGCTCAGCGACGGGCCGGCCGGCTTGCGGGGAGTAATAGTCCGACCACCGTCGTGGAAGAGGTTGTTTCCAACTCCTTTGGCGCCGTCGATCGCCTGCGCGAGCGGCGTCTGGCCTTGCAGCGGATCGGCAACCCAGTTGTCTGCCCTCAGTTGATCCTGGGACTTTCGCCGGTCAGGTGGTCGAAGGCGGTCACCAGCTTGGAGCCTGGCTCGATGGCGACTTAGTGCCCCGGGGTCATGGGCCATCTGCTTTTGGGGAGCCGGGCGGGACAGCGCGGGCACGCTGAAGTCCGCGAGTCAAAAACAAATCTGACGAGACTTGATTTTTCGTCATAAACTTCGCCATATTGGCGGTCTGGCGCTTACCAGAGTGATTCTTCTCTTACGAGCCTGTGTCTGACGATCTGAAGGAATTCGAGAGTGATTTTGCCACTCTGGCGAAGCTGGCGGTTCAGCAGTCGGAGGAGGATGTGCGCCTGCTGCTTGGGCGCTTGGTGCGTAAGTATCGCCAGCGGCACCCAGAGCTGGCCGAGCAGCTAAACCTGAGTCTTAAATCCATCCAGACGCGCTCGGGGTCAGGCGCGCTTCGGCGCGAGTCGCTGTCCGAGCAAGCACCAGGCGCCGGCGTTCCGCTGGACCGTGACTCCCGCTTGGAGTTGCTCAAGGAATTCGACGACCGCGGCGGGATGAGCGTCCCGCTACTTCCGTCGGGCCTGCTGCGCCAGGTCGAGTCCATCATTCAAGAGCGGCAGGCGAGGGAGACCCTGCTGGCGAGGGGCTTGGCGCCTACGCGATCGGCGATCCTTGTGGGCCCCCCGGGCCTCGGAAAAACGATGTCGGCCCGCTGGATCGCTAGCCGGCTAGGCAAGCCCCTGTGGGTCCTCGACCTCACCACGGTGATGAGCAGCATGCTCGGCAAGACCGGGGCGAACTTGCGAGCCGCGCTGGACTATGCCAAGCGGCACTCCGCAATCTTGCTTCTTGATGAGATCGACTCGATTGCCAAGCGGCGAAGCGATGAATCAGACATTGGCGAGCTAAAGCGGCTGGTCACCGTGATTCTGCAGGAGGTCGACCACTGGCCGGACACAGGCCTGCTCTTGGCAGCCACCAACCATCCGGAGTTGATCGACCCGGCGCTCTGGCGTCGGTTCGACGCGGAGCTGCGCTTCAGCGCACCCGACACCGAACTGACGGTGCAGGCAGTGCGCCGCTTTCTAGGCCCGGACACGGAAGCGCTCGGGCAGTGGATCGACACGATTGCCACCAGTCTGAAGGGCCGCTCACTGTCGGACGTGGAGCGCGCGGTGACTACGTTGCGCCGGGGCCATGCGCTGCGGCACGCGCCCGACGAGGAGCTGGTGAGCGCGATGGTCGGGGCAGACCTTGGCATGAAGTCCAAGGTTGAGCGTTTGACTCTGGCCGTGGAAATGGCCAAAGCGGGTAAGCACACCCACCAAGAAATTAGCAGACTGACCGGCGTCGCGCGGGACACCATCCGCAAGCACGCCGGTCCATCGCCGCGGCGCGGCAGAGGGATGAAGTAAATGGCGACCAGGTACTTGATCGGCAAAGGCGAACGGCTTACCTATCCGATTGAGGCGCCTCGCCGTGAGCCTGGCACCAAAGCCCATCCCTATGACTTGGCATCGAACCAGGCGGTGCTGATTCCGCAGATCGAGGCGGCAAGCCGCAACTTCGAAGCGCTGCCCGCTTCGGCGTGCTACGAAGACATGGCAGTGGCCAAGTTCACCTTGCATCCAGCGTACTTGGCCAAGAGCTACTTCCCTCGGGAGCTTCTGCGCACCGTGGAGCTCGAGACGGTGGGTAGTCGGACCCAGCGCGTGCGACCGCGCGGCCTGGCCGTTGCGAGCGCTGCCGCAGAGGCGGACACCACGCAGCTGCTGGTTGCGGGCAAGCGCGCGGCTCTGGCTCGCTTTGCCGTGCTTGCGCGTGAGTTGGAAGAAGGGTCCAAACCGGCGATGCAATTCGCGCAGATTGAATCGTTCAGCGCCATGGATGCCAGCGATCGCATTCGGCCTGCGGCGAGCCGTGGCGCAACGGTGTTTGAGGTGGGTCTGCATGTCCCCATGGACGCGAGCACACGTCGCCTTCGGGCTCAGTTTGATGAGTTTGCATCGATGTGCGAGTTCGAGGTCAACGCATCGTTCGAGTTCGAAGCCGGTCGGCTGCTCTTCCTGCCGGTCGAAGGAGAACGCACAAACCTTCGCCGTTTGGCACAGTTTTCGATGATGCGTGTCGTGAGAGACATGCCCAAGTTGCGTTCTGCAAGGCCGATGACGCGGGCCGTGGCTGTGCCGCAAGGTTTTCGGATGCCGGATGCGCCGCCTCTGTCGCGCGAACCCAAGGTCGCGGTGCTCGATGGTGGGTTGCCCGAAGACCATCTGCTTGGCGATCACCTGCGCCGGTATCACGAGTCAGACCCTGATGCCGCGCCCGTGGCGGACTATGCCGCCCACGGTCTCGGCGTGACCTCGGCGCTGCTCTTCGGCGCGATCGAGCCTGGCGGCAGGGCCGAGCGAGCCTATGCGCCCGTCGACCATCACCGCGTGCTCGACACGCTGTCGGATGGAGAAAGCGCCTACGACCTGTACAGGACCTTGGGCCATGTCGAGGCGGTGCTGCTGTCGCGGTCCTACCAGTTCATCAACCTCAGTCTGGGTCCCGAGCTATGCGTCGAGGACAGCGACGTCCATGCTTGGACTGCCGTCATTGACAACATCTTGAGCGACGGCGAGACCTTGATGACGGTGGCCGTGGGCAACAACGGACAAGGTGATGCGACTGAAGGACTGAACCGGATTCAAGTGCCCGCAGACAGCGTGAATGCGCTGTCGGTCGGGGCAGCCGATCGCTCAAGCGATGGCTGGTCCAAGGCAGCGTATAGCGCGATCGGCCCCGGACGCAGCCCTGGCCGTCGCAAGCCTGATCTGCTCGCGTTCGGGGGCTCACCACGCGAACTGTTTCACATCGCCGCACCAGGTCTCCAGCTGGCCTTGGCGGGCGCTCAAGGAACGAGCTTCGCCGCGCCGCTCGCCCTGCGATCAGCCGTTGGCATCCGCGCGATCTTGGGCAACGAGGTCTCACCGCTTGCGATCAAGGCGTTGTTGGTTCATGGCTGCGAGACGCACGAGCTTGAAGATGCGGCACACGTGGGCTGGGGCAGGGTGCCTGCCGACTTGGACAGCCTCATCACCTGCGGTGAGGGCGTGGCGCGGATCATTTATCAAGGTGAATTGCGTCCGGGAAAGTTTTTGAGGGCACCTGTGCCGTTGCCAATTGCGGCCATGCAGGGCAGGGTCGAGTTGACCGCAACGTTCTGCTATGCCAGCGCGGTGGACCCCCAGGACGCGAGTGCGTACACCAAGGCAGGTTTGGGCATCACTTTCCGACCGAATGTCGACAAACGCAAGCCGGACAGCCAGAACGCGACCAGCGCGACGTTTTTTCCGGCGAATCAGTGGCGGACTGAGGAAGAGCAACGCGCCGACCTGCACAAGTGGGAAACGGTCTTGCACGCCTCGAAGCGGTTCCTGGCATCGAGCCTGAAGCAGTCGGTCTTCGACGTCCACTACAACGCACGTGATGCAGGCGCTCCGACGTCTGGCGCCGATCGCATTCGCTACGCATTGGTGTTGACCTTGCGCGCGCCGCGGCACGCTGACCTGTACGACCAGATTCTTCAGTCGCACATTGATCTGCAGGCGCTGGAACCGGTGATCTCTCTGCCGTTGTCGTCTTGGTGACGAGACGCATGAACAGCGGCGGCACGGGTCTTTACTCTTTCCCGAATGTCGGTGCACTCGCCTTGACCCTACGTTGGACGCTGCGCCCCCGTAAGCTCGCACCAACTGCTGTGATGACGCCCACAACGTAGAGGCGAGCGGGCGACTTACAAAGCAAGCTTGGCCAAAGCGCTTGCCGCGACTTCGCTTCGCAGGTGCCCGTAGTGGCGTTCGATCATGGCGACGCTGGTCCCCGAGATTTGCGCCACGGTTAGCAGGTCGAGTCCGTCGTGCACCAGATCGCTGATGACGCTATGACGCAGGGTGTAGGCAGTTGTCCCCTCGGGGAGCTTGGCAGCCACCACAGCTTCTTTGACCGGACCTTTCCAGGCATCCTTGTTCCAGGCCTTGCCATCGGCACGCGCAAGCAGCGGGGCCGATGGCAGCTTGTCCTTGCAGGCATCCTCGAAAAAGGCCGCGGTGACATCGGGCATCTTGATCCGCCGATCCTTGCCCGCCTTGTCCTGGCCGACCTTGAGGACCTTGAGGCGCTTGTCGTAGTCGCCTGCGGTCAGCTTAGCCAGCGCCCCTGGCCGAAGAGGCAACTGGCATAGGCCGCGCAGGAAAGCGGCGAGGTCCGCGGGGGCCTTCTCGATGAACATGAGCCGCTGGGATCGGTCGAGGTACAGCTCACGCCGCCTGTCGGCGTTCTTGATCGGTCGGAGCTTGCTGCGCCATGCAAAGTCGCTGGTGACGAGGCCGTCCAGAAATGCTAGGTTCAACGCGGCACGGAAGCAGGTCATGTCGCGATTCAGGGTGCTCTCCGACCTCAGTTCGCCACGACGGCCGCCGCTGCGCGTCGGCAACTCCCTCAGGGCCTTGCGCCAGGCCTCCAGCTGAGATGGTGTCAACTTCGTCAGCTCAGTCGATGCCAACCTGCGGTTGTTCAGCACGTAGTTTTTGAAGCGCGCGTCGACATCGTCGGCCGCGCGGTCGGTCTTGTGGGCGCGAAGGTGCTTCACGTACCGGGAGCACGCATCCGCCACTGTCGAACCATTGGTGTTCCCGCCTCGCCCCAGATGCTCGAACCAAGCCTGGGCGGCCTTCGCGGCAGCGTCGAAGCGCAAGTGGTCAGCGAGCTCGAGAAACTCGCCGAGGGGCTTGTACAAGTGCTGCACGGAAGCCTCTTCGTCGCGTGCCCGAGCGAGCCAGGATCCGTGTCCGGTGGCGGACATCTTCCGGTAGCCAACGTGGCAACCCTTCAGCACCCGGTGCCAGTAAGGACCTCGCCGAGGCTTCAGCTTCTCGCGCGACGCGACTGTGTCTATGCGGACGGCCATACCTACCCCTGATGGCAAGGTACCAAAAAAGTACCAAAAACTGGGGTGGATTTTAGGAGACCTCGCGGGACCTCCGATGTCACTTTCTCCTATAAAAGTTGCATCTCCGGAGATCCCGGAAAGTCCCGCTTTCCCACCTTGACATGGTGGGGGTCGTTGGTTCGAGTCCAATCGCGCCTACCAAATCCGGTAGGAAGAACAAGCACCTGGCAGAGACGCCAGGTGCTTTTTTCTTGGGGGTATGGCCTGCGACGGCGGGGCCTCGATGCGCACTACTGCTGCTTCGCCCCCTCCGTCAGGCGCCGACCCAGCCCGACCGCGTACGGGGCGGCACGGGCCGCGAGCATCGGGTCGCCGGACGGCTCCACGCCCTTGGGCAGCACCATCGGGTTGTAGGTGATCGTCAGGCATTCGCCGCCGCCGTCTTCCGCCACGGAGGTGATCTTCAGCAAGCCCAGATTCACCTTCTTGCGGCCTTCCGGCAGCGGCACGGTGGCGCTGTCGATCTTGTCGTCGCCCTGGGCCAGCTCGAGGTTGAAGTTGAATGCGACCTTGCCGTCCTTCACGCGTTGGCGCAGGTCGTCGAACAGGAAGGCAGGCCCCTTGGCCTTGGCTTCGTCGTCCGTCAGGCCCTGGAGCCCACCGACGGGTTCGAAGATCCATTTCCCGAACTGCCGGGTTCCGCCGGCGTTGACGAAGCCGAAGGCGTGCACGCCCCAGTAGTTGACCGTGCCGAAGCTGGCCGGCACCGGCTGCGACGCGAAGTACTTGCCCTGCAGCAGCACTTCGGGGTTGGCCTCGGCGAAGGCCTTGACCTTGGCCGCGTCCGGCATCTTGGTGGCCGGGTCGGGTTGCAGCGAAGCCAGGCGGCCGAAGAACTGCTGCGGCGACGACGCACCGAACACCGGCGCCGAGATGTTGCCCATCTGCCATTGCTCGCCGTTGGGCAGGTTGAACTGCAGGGCCAGGTTGCGCTGTGACCTTGCGTTGTCCGGTGCCTTCGGGTTGGCGCCGCCCACCGAGAAGCGCGCCACCACCGGCACCGGGCTGCCGCTGAAAGCCGAGGCCGTGGACAGCGCGCGTGCATCCGCCGAGCCGACGAATTCGCCCGTCGCGCAGATGCCCTTGGCGCCGGAGCGGCGAAAACCCTCGAACTTGCCGAAGGTGGACTCGAACTGGTTCAGGAAGGTGTTCGGGTCGACCGGCGCTGCGGGCGATTGCGCGAATGCGCTCGAGGTCAACAGGGCGGAGGCCGCGGCCACGGCGGAGAGAACCAGCTGGGTCATGGAAGTAGCTCCTGAGGCGAGAAGAGGGGTTGGGACGCAACGCGCCGGCCGCCCGCATCGGGCCTTCGGCAACGCTTGAATGCGTTGTCGCTTCCGGAGGATCAAACTTACAGTGCGACCCGCAAAGTCGCGGATCGCGCCTCAGATCGCGCGCTGGCTGACGCGCAAGGACAGCGCGTCCGCGCTCTCCTTGCGCTCGCTGTAGCGGTCTGCCAGGTAGGGCGCCACGTCGCGCGTCAGCAGCGTGAACTTCATCAGCTCTTCCATCACATCGACCACGCGCTCGTAGTAGGCCGAGGGCTTCATCCGGCCCGCGTCGTCGAACTCGAGGTAGGCCTTCGCGACCGAAGACTGGTTCGGGATCGTGATCATGCGCATCCAGCGCCCCAGCACGCGCAGCTGGTTCACCGCATTGAAGGACTGCGAGCCGCCCGATACCTGCATCACCGCGAGGGTCTTGCCCTGCGTCGGACGCACCGCGCCCACGCTCAGCGGGATCCAGTCGATCTGCGCCTTCATGATGGCGGTCATGGCGCCGTGGCGTTCGGGAGAGGTCCAGACCATGCCTTCGGCCCAGGCGGCGGCCTCGCGCAGCTCCTGGACCTTGGGGTGGCTCTCCGGTGCGCCATCGGGCAGGGGCAGGCCGGCGGGATCGAACACCCGCACGTCGCCGCCCATGGCGATCAGCAGGCGCGCGGCTTCGAGCGTCAGCAGCTTGCTGTACGAGCGCTCGCGCAACGAGCCATAGAGGAGCAGGAAACGCGGGGCATGGCTCGACGTGCCGGCACCGTTCAGGTGGGCGCCGGTGGGCGTATCGAACAGCGTCGCGTCGACGTTGGGCAGGGTCAGGTCGGGGAGTGACACGGCAGCCTCTCTCATCAAGGTGTGGATTGTCGTCATGGCTTCTGTCCGTCCTCGTACCAGCCCTTGCTGGCGTTGACCCAGCGCACCACCAGCAGCATCACCGGCACCTCGATCAGCACGCCCACCACGGTGGCCAGCGCCGCGCCCGATTCGAAGCCGAACAGGCTGATCGCCGCGGCCACGGCGAGCTCGAAGAAATTGCTGGCACCGATCAGCGCCGACGGGCAGGCGACGGCATGGGATTCACCGAGCCGCCGGTTCAGCCAGTAGGCGAGGCCGGCGTTGAAGAACACCTGGATCAGGATCGGCACCGCCAGCATCGCGATCACCAGCGGCTGCTGCAGGATGGCACGGCCCTGAAAGGCGAACAACAGCACCAGGGTCGCGAGCAGCGCGGTGATCGACCACGGGCCGATGCGGGCCAGCAGGGCGTCGAGCGCGCCCGCACCGCGCCGCAGCAGCGCGCGGCGCCACAGCTGCGCCAGCACGACCGGCATCACGATGTAGAGCACGACCGACGTGATCAGCGTGTCCCACGGCACGCTGATGGCCGACAGACCCAGCAGCAGCGCCACCAGCGGCGCGAAGGCGAACACCATGATGGCGTCGTTCAGTGCCACCTGCGACAACGTGAAGAGCGCGTGCCCGCCGGTGAGCCGGCTCCATACGAACACCATCGCCGTGCAGGGCGCGGCGGCCAGCAGGATCAGGCCGGCCACGTAGCTGTCGGTCTGATCGGCGGGCAGGTAGGGCGCGAACACGTGGCGGATGAACACCCATGCGAGCAACGCCATCGAGAACGGCTTGACAGCCCAGTTGACGAACAGCGTGACGCCGATGCCGCGCCAATGCCGCCGAACCTCGGCCAGTGCGCCGAAGTCCACCTTCAGCAGCATCGGAATGATCATCACCCAGATCAGCAGGCCCACCGGCAGATTGACCTGCGCCACTTCCATGCGCCCGATGGCCTGGAACGGCGCCGGCAGCCACTGCCCGAGCGCGATGCCGACCACGATGCAGAGGAAGACCCAGACGCTGAGGTAGCGCTCGAAGACGCTCATCGGCGCGGGCGGCGTCGCCGGCGCGGGCAGGGTGGCGGTGGACATCGATCAGCGCGTACCGATGTCCTTGATCTCGCGCTGGATCGCTAGCCGGTCCAGCGAGGCCATCGGCAGGGCCAGCATCAGGTCGATGCGCCGCTTGAGGATGACCGCCGTATCCCAGAAGGCACGTTCCTTCTCTTCATCGGTTCCTTGCACCGCCGAAGGGTCCGGCACCCCCCAGTGGGCCGTCATCGGCTGACCGGGCCATACCGGGCACACCTCGCCCGCGGCGTTGTCGCAGACGGTGAACACGAAGTCCATCTCCGGTGCGCCGGGCCGGCCGTACTCCGACCAGTCCTTGCTGCGGTAGCCGTCCGAGGGGATGCGCATCTTGCCCAGCGTGTGCAGCGCGAGCGGGTTCACCGTGCCCGCGGGGTGACTGCCGGCGGAGTAGGCCTTGAAGCGTCGACCTCCGGCGCTGTTGAGCAGGCCTTCGGCCAGGATCGAGCGGGCGGAGTTGTGCGTGCAGACGAAGAGCACGTTGTAGATCTTGTCGGTCATGTTCGAGTCCTGGTCGAGGGGGTGGGAGTTCACGCAAGTCTCAGCAGGTCGTGCAGCCGGTGGCCGGCACGAGCACGCAGGCTTCGCCCTGGCAGCAGTGAGCGGTCAGGTAGGTGAGCAACTCGTTCATGTGGGCCAGTTCGGGCCGGTAGATCAGGTGGCGGCCATCCCGCTCCTGCGAGACCAGGCCCGAAACCAACAGCCCCTTCAGGTGGAAGGACAGCGTGGAGGCCGGCACGTCGAGCGTGGCCGACAGCGCCCCCGGCGTCATGCCCTGCGGCCCCGCACCCACGAGGGCCCGGAAGATGCGCAGGCGCATCGGCTGGGCCAGCGCGGCGAGCGATGTCACGGCAGTCTTCTCTTCCATCAGTCAGTCCTTCGGGCGAGGGGTGGCTCGGGGAGCGCCTGCGAAGGCGACACGGCGGCCCGTTGGGCGGGCAAGGCGAGCGTGATCAGCCAGCAAGCCGTCAACATCGCCGCGGAGCCGCTCAGCGAGAACAGCAGGCCACCCCACTGATACAGCAGCCCCGACAGCAGCGTGCCGAAGAAGCGACCCAGTGCATTGGCTGCGTAGTAGAAGCCCACGTCCTCGGCCGCCTTCTCGGAACCGGCATAGGCCAGGATCAGGTAGGAGTGCACCGACGAGTTGACGGCGAACGCGAAGCCGAACAGCCCCAGGCCGCCCACCACCACCCACTCCAGGTTCGGGAGCTCCATCGCCACCGCGACGGCCAGGCCCATGGGCACGACGGCCAGAAGCGCCGACCACCAGCGTGCCGCGGGGACCTCGGTGCTCAGCCCGTCGTCGCTGCGCTTCACCAGCGCGGGCGCCAGGGCCTGCACGAGCCCGTAGCCGATGGTCCACGCGGCAAGGAAGCCACCGACCATCGTGAAGGTCCAGCCCGACGCGTAGAGGAACACCGGCACACCGACGACGAACCACACGTCGCGCGCACCGAACAAGGCAACGCGCGCCGCGGCCAGCAGGTTGATGGCGCGGTTCTTCGCGAACAGCTCCTTCGCCGACTTGGAGGCCTTGGCCTTGCCCATCAGCGGGGGCACGAAGCCCGCCACACCGACCAACACGAGCGACAGCAGCCCCGCCATCGCCCACAGCGAGGCCTGGAAGCCGAGCCGGTCGAGCAACAGCCCGCCGAGGAAGAAGCCCACGCCCTTCATCGCGTTCTTGCTTCCGGTGAACCACGCGACCCACTTGAACAGCTGGCCCGAGGCGGTGCTCGCGGTCAGCTTGATGGCCGACTTGCTGGCGGTCTTGGTCAGGTCCTTGGCGACGCCGCACACGCCCTGCGACAGCACGACCCAGGCGACCGACATCGTCACCGTCCAGTCGGGCGACAGCTGCGACAGCAGCAGGAACCCCAGGATCTGCGTGCACAGCCCCACGATCAGCATGCGCTGGATGCCGTAGCGCGTGGCCAGCCAGCCGCCCACGAGGTTGGCCACCACGCCCATCGCCTCGTACAGCAGGAACAGGAAGGCCAGCGTGAAGGGCGAATAGCCCAGACGGTAGAAATGCAGCAGCACCAGCATGCGCAATGCGCCGTCGGTGAGAGTGAAGCCCCAGTAGGCCGCAGTGACGATGGCGTAGTGGCGCGCGCCGCTGGTCGGGGCCATCGGAGGCACGGCCGGGTTCGCGGGCATCGGGGTGCGGGTGTCCATGCCGGTCACAGCCCCTCGGCGTTCAGGTGGCAGGCCAGATCCACCATGCGGCAGGCGTAACCCATCTCGTTGTCGTACCAGGCGTAGACCTTCAGCATCGTGGCGTCGGTGACCATCGTGGACAACGCGTCGACGATCGAACTGCGGGTGTCGCGCGCGTAATCGGCGCTGACCAGCGGGCGCTCCTCGTAGCCCAGGATGCCGGCGAGCGGGCCACGCGCCGCCTCGGCGAACAGGCGGTTCACTTCCTCCGCGGTGGTCTCGCGCTTCAGCTCGAACACGCAGTCGGTGAGCGAGGCATTGAGCACCGGTGCACGCACCGCATGGCCGTTGAGCTTGCCCTTGAGTTCGGGATAGATCAGCGCGATGGCCGTGGCGCTGCCGGTGGTGGTGGGCGCGAGGCTGAGCATGGCGCTGCGCGCGCGGCGCAGATCCTTGTGCGGCGCGTCGACCATGAGGTTGGTGTTGGTTGGGTCGTGGATCGTGGTGATCTGGCCGTGGCGGATGCCGAGGCTCTCGTGCACGACCTTGACGACCGGGGCCAGGCAGTTGGTGGTGCAGGACGCGGCGGTGACGATGCGGTGCCGCGCCGGGTCGTACAAGTGGTGGTTGACACCCACCACCACGTTCAGCACGCCACCCACCTTCACCGGGGCGGCCACGATCACCCGCTTGGCGCCGCGGTCGAGGTGACCCTGCAGAGTCTCGGGCGTCAGGAACTTGCCCGTGCACTCGAGCACCACGTCCACGCCGTGGTCGCCCCAGGGGATGTCGGCCGGGCTGGCGTGGGCGGAGTAGCGCAGTTCGCGGCCGTCGATATGGACCGCGCGCTCACCCTCTGCTTCGATGTCGGCACGCCAGCGACCCTGCACGCTGTCGAACGCCAGGAGGTGGGCGGTTGCCGCCGCGCCGCCCTTCAGCTCGTTGAGGTAGACGACATCGAGGCGATGGTGAGCGCGAGGATCATCGGTCGGCCGGTCGGCAGCCCCCAGGGCCGCTCGCAGCGCCAGACGTCCGATACGGCCCATGCCATTGATGCCGACTTTCATGTGCAGAGCTTCCTTCGGGGATCGAGATTGCGAACGTTTCCATTATTCTGGAAGAATATGATGACACGTTCGTGACCACGCCCGGGTGCGCTCGCGCATCGCCGATCCGTCGAAAGGGCGACAAGAGACCTGCAGGCGACGCCCGCGCCGCCCTGGGACGGCTAGTCGAGCATCAGGTAGACGCCGAAACAGGCGACTGCCGCAGACACCAGGCACTCGACCACGCTGCGCAGGCGCGCAGGCCTGCGCAGTGGCAGGGTCAATGGCGGCGGTGCAGTGGCATCGAGTGTCGTGGTCTTCATCGGCGTGGCCTGTCGGGAGAGCGGGGTGCGTGCGGGAGCACGCGCGCGGTCACCGGCGAAACGCGGGGACCGCGGCTCGCCTGCGGCGTAGGCTACGGGGCGTTTCTTAAGCTTTGATGAAGGGGGCAGGTGTTGCGCCGCGCCGCGCCACAGGTGTTGCATCGGCGCGCCCGGTGCGACACGCGTCGGGCGATGGCCGTGCCGCCCTTGTCGGGCCATCGCGGGCCGCCAGGCCTTTGTTCGTGCGGCTTCCGGCACCAGGGCTCGGAGGCCGCGGTCGGTCGATGCCGTGCGGCACGGTCATTGCACTGTGAGGGTGGGGCGGTGTCGCAACGCGCGAGGCGTGCGACGGTCCGCCACAGGAGACAAACCTCAATCACGGTTCCCACAATGAAAATTCGAATCACCACCCTGGCCGTCCTGACAAGCGGCCTCCTGCTGTGCGGTGCCTCGGGCCAGGCGCTCGAGAAGGCGCCGGTGCTCTCGCTCGACGTGGCGCAGAAGGCCGCCGCGGCCTGCCGCGGGCTGGCCGTGCGGAAGAACTGGCGCATGGCGATCGCGATCGCCGATGCCGGCGCCAACACCGTGCTGTTCGAGCGCATGGACCGCAGCTTCCTCGGCAGCTCCGACATCGCGGTGCGCAAGGCCAAGACCTCGGCCAATTTCCCTTTCCCCACCAGCACCGCGGCCGAACTGAGCCATGGCAAGGACGGCAGGCCGGGCGTGGTGCCGGGCTTCGCCTGGACACCCGGCGTGGTGACCTACGGTGGCGGGCTGCCGATCATGGCCGGCGGCACGCACATCGGCGGCATCGGCGCGAGCGGCGGTTCGCCCGAGGAGGACGAGCAGTGCGCGAAGGCCGGTCTCGACGCGATCAAGGACCTGTTGAAGTGACGCTCGGCTGATCGATGCGGGTTGGGGCGGCGCGATGCGGCCTCACCTCGCAGATCCGTACCGGCTCGACGGCCGGTCCTGAACGATCCGGCGGCTACCAGGGCACGCTGTCGGCGTCGGCCGACTTGCGCTCGGCGGCCTTCACGCGCACCGACTCGGCCCGCAGGAAGGCGATGATCACGCGGATCTCCGCATCGCCGAGCGCGCCGCCGAAGCCGCCCATCTGCGTGTTGGGGCGGCCGTTCTTGATGATGCCGAACATGTAGTCGTCGCTGTTGGCGCCGCCGGGGCCCCAGGCGCCCTTGACGAGTTGCGGCCCCTTGCCGCCCTTGCCGCGCGAGTTGTGGCAGAGCTGGCAGTTGCGGCCGAACAGTTCGCCGCCCTGGCGCTCGAGATCGTCACCGGCGGACACCGGGCCGCTGGCCGGTGCTGCGGCGACGTGGGTCGTGGGCGTGGCGGCGCCCGGCGTCGGTGCCGGGCCGAAGGCCAGTGTCAGGCCAGGCAGCGCCGCCGCGAACAGTGCGGCGGCGATCGTGCGGTGGAAGGTCGTGGGGGAGCGCATCGTCTGAGATCGAAAAGGAATGGAGAAAAGGCTGTTCATCGGCGGGCGATTCGCGGCAGCCCGTAGCGCTGCGCGATCGCATCGAAGCGGCCCTCCGAGCGCAGTGCATCGACCGCCATGGCGATCTCCTTGGTCAGCGCCGCGTCGGCGTTGCGCGTCGCGACGGTCAGGCCGGTGTAGAGGTCGGCATCGTCCAGCGATTCCGTGGCCCGGACCAGGGTCGCGGCCGCTTCATCGGCGAGCGCGGGCGACCACACCAGCGCGAGCTCGATCTCGCCGGCCTTCAGTGCCGCGATCAACGCCGCGCTGCCGGCGTAGGGCGCGCGAGCGAGTTGCATGCGGTGCAGATAGAGGTCGGCCGGCGTCGCAGAGGTGGCGCCGACCTTCTTCGCACGCCGCAGCGTGGCGGCTGTCGGCGGCGCACTGCCGGGCTTGCCGACCAGCACGTAGCCGAGCGTCAGGTAGGGGCCGGTCGCCACGAGCTGGCGTTCGGCCAGCTCGCGACCCATGTCGGGTCCTTGCGGAATGCCGAGGTAGGCATCGCATTGCCCGGCGGCAATGGTCTGCCGCAGCGCCTTGCCGAGGCCGCCGCGGCTGGGCACCTGCACCCACACCAGCTTCAGCGGCCGGCCGAGCTGCTGCGCCAGCGCCTGGGCGACCTCGACGTCGATGCCGCGCTCCGGGTTCGCTTCCAGCGAGAACGGCGCATCGTCGCTGTCGACGCAGACCTTGAGGTAGGCGGGCGGCGCGTTGTCGGCGGCGCGGCCCGGGAAGGCCGCGGCCAGCAGGGCCGCGGCGAGAAGGAAACTCGAAAAGCGTTTCATGGTGTCGTGGGGCGGGCGGTGCAGGGCGCGCGCCGCGCCCCGCACGCTCATCAGTCGGTCAGACCGAACACCATCATCCCGCCGCCGCGGTTGTTGCGCTTGAACAGCTCGTCGTAGACCAGCGGCCACAGGCTGCCGCCGCCCGGGCCGTAGACGATCGCGACGTACTGCTTGCCGTCGGCCGTGAAGGTGGTCGGGTTGCCGTGGATGCCGGTGCCGACGTTGAAGCGCCACAGCTCCTCGCCGGTGTCGTCCTTCAGCGCGCTGAACCAGCCCTCGGCGTCGCCGGTGAACACCAGCTTGCCCGCGGTGGCGAGCAGGCCGCTGGTGGCCGGGGTGCTTTGCGGGCGCGTCCAGACCTGTTCGCCGGTGGTGGCGTTGAAGGCCTTCACGCCGCCGGTGTACGGGTTGGCCTTCAGCACCTTCGACGACAGGAACCACTCGCCCTTCTTCCACTCGGACTTCTTCGCCTGCACGTCCATCGAGCTGTCGATGAAGGGCACATAGAGCAGCTTGGTCCGCAGGCTGTAGGCGGCCGGGTGCCATTCCTTGCCGCCATCGAGGATCGGCGCGATGTCGGTCGCGATGCGGTCGTAGCCCGGCACCTTGTCGGGGTTCACGATCGGGCGGCAGTTCTCGCCGAAGCCGGTGACCCAGTTCACCCGCGCGATCGGCACCACCCAGTTGCACTTGCCGTTGGTGCGGTCGATCGAATACAGGTGGCCGTTGCGGTCGCCGTGCAACCAGACCTTGCGACCCTTGTCGTCATCGACCAGGATCATCTCGTTGTTGCCGTCGTAGTCCCAGGCGTCGTTCGGCGTGTACTGGAAGTGGTACTTGATCTTGCCGGTGTCGGCGTCGAGCGCCACCGTCGAGTTGGTGTACAGGTTGTCGCCCTTGCGCACGCTCGGATCGAAGTCGGGCGCCGGATTGCCCACGCCCCACAGCACCGTGTTGGTCTTCGCGTCGTAGGTGCCGGTCAGCCAGGCCGAGCCGCCGCCGGTCTTCCACGAATCGTTGGCCCAGGTCTTGGCCTGCGGATGGTCGGCGCTGGTGGGGCGCGTCTTGAACTCCCAGATCACGTTGCCGGTGGCCGGGTCGAGCGCCGTGATGCGGCCGACGTTGGCCCCGACGTCACCGCCCGAGTTGCCGACGATCACCATGCCCTTGGCGACCAGCGGCATCGAGGTGTAGATCTCGCCGGTCTTGTAGTCGCCCATCTTCTTTTCCCACACGACCGCGCCGGTGGTGTTGTTCAGCGCGACGACGTGGGTGTCGAGCGTGGCCATGAAGACCATGTCCTTGTAGACGGCCACGCCGCGGTTCACCGCGTCGCAGCACAGCTTGGGGCCCAGGTCGCCGGGCAGCGAGCGCTCGTACTTCCACAGCATCTTGCCGGTCACGCCGTCGAGCGAGAACACCTTGTTCTGGCTGGCGGTCACGTAGACGCGGCCGTTGACCACGGTGGTCTGGCTGTCCTGCGCCTCGTTGACGCCGAAGGAGAGGTTCCACTTCGGGACCAGCTTCTTCACGTTCTCGGTGGTGATCTGCGTCAGCGTGCTGAAGCGCGTGTTCTGGTAGTCCTTGCCGTAGTGCAGCCAGTTGTTGGCGTCCTTGTCGGCATGGAGCAGCATGTCGTTGCTGACGTAGTTGGGGCGCCACTTGAAGGTGGCCTCGAGCACGTTGACGCCGAGCGGCGGTTCGGCGTCCTGCGCCTGGCCTATCGAGGTGAGGGCGAGCAAGCCCAGGCAGGCGGCGAGCGGGCGCAGCCCTGCCGTGCGGGAGAGGTTGAAGCGGATCATCGTGGGGTCTCCTGGTCGCGTACGCGTGCGGATCGGTACGTCGTGTTGTTCGTCTCGAAAAAATGGCCCGGGCTCCCACACAGCCGGAGCGGTGTGTGAACGCGGGCCTCAAGACACTGACGAAAGTGTTCTTCGGAAGATCAGAAGTTGTGGTTGATGCCGACGTTGATGAACGTCGTCTTCGCGTCCGGCTTGAAGCTGCCGTCGGCCACGATGCTGGTCTTCAGTGCGGCGGCACCGGTGGCGCCGGCGTCGGCGTCCACGAACGCGGCCTGCGCGTAGATCGTGGTGCGCTTGGAGATGAAGTAGTCGTTGCTGATGACGAGGTTCTTCGTGTGGTTGGACTTGTTTTCCTTGTCCTTGTTGTCGTAGTAGGCGACGGTGGCGTTGTTCATCGGGTGCCACTTCCAGTCGACGCCAGCGCCGAAGCCGTCGACCTTGGAGCTGGTGGTGCCGTCGGCGTTGTTGTTCTCGCCGCGCAGGAAGTTGGCCTTGAACGTGAAGTCGCCGAACGGCACGGCCGCGCCCACGCCGGTGTGCTTGACGACCTTCTCGCCGGTGATCTGGTCCTTCATGAACTCGTGCGAGAACGACAGCGTCACCGGGCCGCTATAGCTCAAGCCCAGCGCGAGGACGGAGTTGTTGGAGGTGCTGCCCGCCTGTTCGCCCAGCGAGTACAGCACCCCGGCCGTGACCGGACCGAAGGTGTTGCGGTACTGGATCGAGTTCTTGAAGAAGATCCCGACGTCGTTGTTGCTGTTGGCGCTGCCCGCGCCGGCGATCGGCTCGAGCTGGTTGTAGGCCCAGGTGTAGAGGCTCGAGAACTGCTCCTTGAAGGCGCGCGGCTCGGTGCCGAGGTGCGCCAGCAGCGCGGGGCCGTACTGGCGGCCCAGGATCAGCGTGCCCCAGTCGCCGGACAGGCCCACGTTGGCCTGACGACGGAAGAGCACCGTGCCGACAGCGGGCGTGCCGTTGTCGCCGGTGCCGTGCAGGCCGCCGGTGTCGGTGTCGAAGTGCGACTCGAGGTTGAAGAAGGCCTTCAGACCGCCGCCCAGATCCTCGGTGCCCTTGAGGCCCCACACGCTCTGGCGCAGGCCGCTGGTCTCGAGCCGCGTGAGGCGGCCGCCGGCGGCGGACTTCGATTGGGTCAGGATGCCGGCGTCGATGATGCCGAAGATCTGGACCGACGAGGCGTCGGCGGCTGCGGCCCAGCCGGAGGCGAGTGAAAGGACTGCTGCAGTGGCGGCGAGGCGTCGCTGCTGTGCCGAGATGCCGGTGGCTTTCTTGTCCATTGTGTCTCCTGGTTTTGTTAGGTAAGGGCAGTCCCCGCTTCGTTGATTGCGGGGCTCGCCTGTCATGAACGGTCGACTTCCTGCCGTGTCGCCGTGCGGCCTCTTCTGCAGCATCCATGCCATGCGTCGCGATGCGCCTCTTCACGGGGGCGTACCCTCGTACGCAAGGGGAAAGCCGGGTGCGCGCGGTGTTTCGATGGCGCATCTGCCGCATCACAGATGTCGCTCGTGCGACACGAATGGCAGCTCGCGTGGGTGGAGATGGCGGTGTGCGCAGCGCGCGCGAGATGCGCGGTGCGTCTCGCATCGGCGGACGCATCCCCAGGGTTTGCCCCTGTCACTCAGCGACAGTTGATGCAGGACACGTGTCGCTGCGCGCGGTGCTTTGCTGCGATGCATCGAGCGAGCGCGTCTTCCGCGCATCGTCGGTGTTCGAGTCGCGGTCGGCGAGGCGTCGGCGACAGACGTCGCGCGCCGTATCGTGGTCATCGCGCCGCGCTCGGGTACGCGCCAGGCTGCGCCCGCCCGCCACGGACGAGCGATGTCATGAACCGCGGACGTTGCCCGCGGATATATCGACCCGCGGGCTGATAAGCGGGTTCGGCGCGCAGGTCACCGCGCGCAGATATAACCCGGGCCGACAGCCGGCGAATATCACTCCGGCTTCTGCGTGCCCAGGAATTTCAGATATGCCACCAGTTCCCAGATCTCTTCGGTGGTGAATACATCGCCCCAGGGCGGCATCGGCGTGGCGCTGCCGCCGCCGTCGGAAATCATTCGGAAGGCGTATTCGGGCAGCAGATCCTGGCGGCCCACGAACAGCGGTGGCGCATGGCCGTGGCAGAACGCCGCGCAGGTCGAGTCGAAGCGGCTCTTGCCGGCACGGATGCGCGCGGGATCGCTCAAGTCGATCGTCGGTGCACCGCCTGGGCCGGCGCCGACCGCAGGATCTGGCGGCGGTGAGCCGCCGGCCAGGGCGCGTGCGATCAGCAGCGCGACGCCGGCGACGAAGGTGAGGGTCAGAACGGAAGGTCTCATGCGGAAGCTTCGAGGTCGTGGTCTTGGGGCAGGGTTCGACGAGGCGCGGGCCGCGGTGGCTGATCCGCGCCTCGCGTGATGCCAGCGAGCGTGCTCGCCGGCATCACGCAGCCTCAGTTCACCTGCACGGCAACCAGTTCGGCCGGGAGGCCGGCACCGCCGATCGGCGCCACGACGAACTGCTTGCCGCCGGCCGTGTAGGTCATCAGATTGCCGAACACGCCCCCGGGCAGACGGACCTCGCCGACCAGCGCACCGGTCTTCGCGTCATGCGCGTAGAGGAAGGGCTCGGGCTCCTCCTTCGTGGCCTGCGTGATCAGCGCATTGCCGCGCGCCGACAGGCCGATGACGCTGTTGGTGCCTTCCGGTGCCAGGAACAGCACGTTCTCGGTCAGCGCGATATGGCTCTGGCGCGGCACGCCCACTCGGTCGAGCTTCAGGTCCTTCAACGCCGGATGATCGACCGGGCCGCGGCCTGCCGGAATGCGCCACAGGTGCTTGCCGGTGTTCATGTCGATCGCGGTGACGGTGCTGAACGGCGGCTTGAACAGCGGCAGGCCGTCCGGACCGCCGACACCGGCCCAGGTGCCGGTGTAGTCGTACACGCCCGTCGTGCCCTTCTTCAGCTTGATGCCGAAGGGGATCGTGAACGAGGGCACGTAGAGCACGTTGGACTTCGGGTTGTGCGCCGCACCCACCCAGCTTGCGCCGCCCAGCACGCCCGGCACTTCCAGGGTGCCGGCCTTGTCGAGCGTCGGCGGGAAGTACAGCGGGCCGTAGTTGTAGCGTGCCAGGATCTTCTTCGCTTCTTCCTTCAGCTTGGGTGTCAGGTCGATCAGGTCGTCCTCGGTCACGCCCTGCTGCACGAAAGGTGCCGGCTTGCTGGGGAAGGGCTGCGTCGGCGAAGACTTCTCGCCGGGCACGGTGGATTGCGGCACCGCCTTTTCCTCGATCGGCCAGATCGGCTTGCCGTTGACGCGGTCGAAGGCGAACACGAAGCCCTGCTTGGTCACCTGCACCGCGGCCTTGATCTTGCGGCCGTCGACGGTGAGGTCCATCAGGTTGGGCGCGGCGGGCAGGTCGTAGTCCCAGATGCCGTGGTGCACGATCTGGTAGTACCAGGCGATCTTGCCGGTCTTGGCATTCAGCGCCACCAGCGATTCACCGAACAGGCCGTCGCCCTTGCGCTGGCCGCCGTAGAAGTCGTTGGCCGGCGTCGACAGCGGCAGGTAGACGACGCCCAGCTCGTCGTCGCAGCTCGCGCGCGTCCACAGGTTCATGCCGCCGGTCGACAGCGCCGAGTCGCCTTCCCAGGTCTCGTTGCCGGGCTCGCCCTTCTGCGGCGGCGCATGGAAGACCCAGTTCTGCTTGCCGGTCATGAGATCGAAGCCGCGCACGTCGCCGGGCGGGTGGTTCTTCAGCGGATCGCGGCCGATCGCGAAGGAGTCGAGGACGGCGAGGCTGGGAATGACCTGGCCGCCGCAGATGATCGGCGGTGTGGTCGGGCTCACCAGCGAGCGATCGACCGGCCGGCGCAGGCCCTTGGTCAGGTCGATGCGGCCCTGGTCGCCCCAGCTCTCGATCGGCTTGCCGGTCTTCGCGTTCAGCGCCACCAGGTAGGCGTCGGGGGTGCCGACGAAGAGCCGCTGGTCGTTACCCTTTTCCCAGTAGGTCACACCGCGGCTGATGAAGCCCAGGTTCGGCGGCGTGCCGTCGACGTAGCCACCGCCGTCCCAGGTCCACAGCGTCTTGCCGGTGGCGCCGTCGAGCGCGGTCACGATGCCCAGCGGCGAACTGGAGTAGAGGACGCCGTTGATGGCCAGCGGCGTGGACTGGTTGACCCAGGTGCGCAGCTCCGGGTTGTCGATGGGCAACTGATTGCCGGGCAGCGGCACGCGCCAGGCCACCTTCATCGACTTCACGCTCTGCAGCGTGACGTTGACACCCGGCTCGAAGCGGGACCCCGCCTTGTCGCCGTTGTACTCGCGCCAGTTGCCGGTCTCGGCGGCACTCGCAGCGATGCATGCAGCGGCCGTCGCCGTCAGCAGCGCCGTGGTTCTGATCGACATTGTCTTGCTCCTCGTGATGGGACGACGCGCGGCGCCTGTCCCTTGTCTCCATATATTCGGCAGGCACGCGGCCGACCGGTCCGGCGGGCAATTTGCGGGATAGCGACAAACTGCCTGCGCAGCCCCGGGCTGCAGGACACATGCCATTTCTGCAGGGATTAACTCCCGACCCGGCATAACCCGGGATAACTTCCCGCGTGCGATATGTCGGGACGAATTCCCGTATTCGCGGCGTGAATCCCCCGCTAGAGAAATGCGAGAAATCGGCGAGGTCACCGTGTGGAGCGAGCTCGCGATCGCTGCTCACGCGCTCGCTGCGACGCCGATGCGCACACTCGGTGCCGCCGTCGCTGCGACACCTGTCGCGCCGATCGTCGCGTCGCGACATCTGCAGCGCACCGCGGTCCGGTGCGGTTGAGATGCCGCCGCGGCGCGTGGCATGGAAACTGCCTTTGTGGTGCCCGGGGCTCCTGCGATACCGTGTGTCGGCGCACGAGAAGCACCTAAAAAACCACCATGGAGACGATGAGATGAATCACTTTCCCAGCGGCAACAAGAAACAGCTGGCGGCGCTCGCCGCGGCCCTGACCGTCGGCCTGTTCGCTGCGGCACCCGCGGGCGCAGCGGGCAGTGGCCCCGGCTTCGACGACCCCAACAACTGGCCCCAGTACCACCGCAGCTACAACGCGTGGCGCTTCAGCCCGCTCGAGCAGATCAACAAGAGCAACGTCAAGAAGCTGCGCATGGCGTGGATGCACCAGCCGGGCACCATCACCCACGGCTTGCAGGCGACGCCGATCGTGATCGACGGCGTGATGTACTCGATCGCGCCGGACAACAACGTGTTCGCGCTCGACGCCGCCACCGGCAAGATCCTCTGGCGCTACACCGCCAAGCTCGACCCGATCGTCAAGGAAGTGTTCTACGGCTCTGCCAGCCGCGGTGTCACCGTGGGCCGCGGCAAGGTGTTCATCGGCACGCTGGACGGCCGCTTCGTCGCGCTCGACCAGAAGACCGGCAAGGAGCTGTGGTCGACCCAGCTCACCGACATGAAGAAGGACTACGGCGCGCTGTTCTCGTCGCCGCCGCAACTCGCCGGCGACACGCTGTTCGGCGGCACCACCGGGGGTGACCAGCCGATCATCGGCAAGATCTTCGCCGTCAATGCCGACACCGGCGCGCGCACCTGGACCTTCGAGGTGCCGAAGGACGATCCGAAGAGCTGGCCCGGCGACAGCCGCAAGGTCGGTGGCGGCTCGGCGTGGCTGCCGGGCACCTACGACCCGACGACCGACACGATCTACATCGGTACCAGCAACGCCGCGCCCGACTTCAACCACGACGACCGCAAGGGCGACAACCTCTACACCGCGACGCTGCTCGCGCTCGAGCCCAAGACCGGCAAGATCAAGTGGCACCGCCAGGAAGTGCCGCAGGACACCTGGGACTTCGACTCGGCCTACGAGGCGCTGCTCGTGCCGGACGGCAAGGGCAAGAACGTGCTCGTTCACCTGAACAAGAACGGCTTCGTCTACGTCATGGACAAGGACAGTGGTGCCATGCGCAATGCCTGGCAGTACACCGAGAACATGAACTGGGCCAAGGGCGTGGACCCGAAGACCGGCCTGCCGATCGATCCGGTCTACCCCGAGACCGACAAGCAGAAGCTGCACTGCCCCAACCTGCTGGGCGCGCGCAGCTGGAACCACGGGGCCTACAACCCGAACACCAAGCTGTGGTATTCGCACGGCATGGAGGTCTGCAACTTCGTGACCAGCGCCAAGCAGGGCCCGGTGCCCGGCATCGGCGGGCTGTCGCTCGGGCTGTCGGACATCAAGCTGACCGATCCTCCGGGCAAGAAGGCCGACGGCTGGCTCGGCGCCTTCGATCCGCTGACCGGCAAGCAGGCCTGGAAGGTGCGCTTCGACATGCCGCCGCTCAGCTCGGCGCTGGCCACGGCCGGCGGCCTGGTGTTCACCGGCGACATGTACGGCAACCTCTACGCCTTCGACGCCGACAACGGCAAGGAACTGTGGAAGTTCGCCGCCGGCTCCGGAGCGCGCGGCGGCCCGATCAGCTATGCGGTCAACGGCAAGCAGTACATCGCGATCCCGACCGGGCTCGGCTCGCACGCGCCGGGCTTCCTGACCGGGGCCTTCCCGCAGATCCGCAACCTGCCGGGCGGCGCCGCGCTGCTGGTGTTCACCGTCGACTGATACTGGCCGCGTGATGTTCTGATGACGGCGCTCGCTGCGCCGTGACGGGGAGGACGGTTAGTGGCCGTCCTCCCCCTCGACCTTGTGAAACGAGAAGGAAGTCTTTCCGATGAAGAGCCCGCTGAGCCCCCGCCTCGTGACCCTCGCCGCCGTACTGGTGTGTGCCGTCGGTCCGGCGATCGGCACGCCGCCGCCCAAGCCTGCCGACGAGGCAGCGTCTGCCAGCAGCGCTGCCGCCCCGAGTTTCGACCTGGGCGACGCCGCGCGCATCGAGGTCGGCAAGAAGCGCTTCAACTCCACTTGCTCCGCCTACTGCCACGGCGCAGAGGGCGAGGGCGGCAAGACGCCGCCGTTCAAGGGCAACAAGAATTTCGTGGCAGCCGATGCCTACAAGACCATCAGCGAAGGGCGCCGCGGCTCGGACATCATGCCGCCATGGGGCAATGCCTTCACGCCGGAACAGATCTGGGAGCTGGTGGCCTACATCCAGTTCCTGTCGAAGCAGCCACCGTCGCAGTGAGAGGCGCTGCGTTCAGGTTCTGAAGTGGTCGAAGCGGGCGTAGATGTCGCGCTCCGGGCAGCCCCGTCCGTCGACCAGTCGCAATCCCGCCGAGGCCTGGATGGTGCCGATGCGCGTCACCGGCGTCTGCGCCGCCCAGGCGGCGTCGACCACCGCCTGCCGATCGCCGCGCCGGGCCGTGAACAGCAGCTCGTAATCGTCGCCGCCGGCCAGCGAAAACTGTCGGCGCAATGTCGGCGGCAGCTGCATCAGCAGCGCCGACTCGGGTAGCGCGTCGACGTCCAGCGTGGCGCCGACCGCCGAGCTGTCGAGGATGTGGCCCAGGTCGCCGATCAAGCCGTCGGACACGTCGACCGCGCTGGTCGCGATGCCGCGCAGCGCGAGGCCGAGCTCGACGCGCGGCGTCGGCATCTCCATCGCCATCCGGGCCGTCTCGAACACCTCGCCGTCGGCCTGCAGCGTGCCGCGGAACACCTCGAGCGCGATGCGTGCGTGGCCGGGCTGGCCGCTGACGTAGAGATCGTCGCCGGGCAGGGCGCCCGAGCGCAACAGCGCCGCTCCGACGGGCACCTCGCCGAACACCGTGATGCAGATGTTCAGCGGGCCGGCGGTGGTGTCGCCGCCGATCAGTTCGCAGTCGTGCTCGTCGGCCAGGCGGAACAGGCCGGTCGAGAAATCGGCCAGGAAGTCGGGGTCGGCGCTGGGCAGCGAGAGCGCCAGCGTGAAGGCCAGCGGCCGTGCGCCGCAGGCGGCCAGGTCGGACAGATTCACCGCGAGCGCCTTGTGGCCCAGTCGCTCGGGCCGCACCGTCGACAGGAAGTGGCGGCCCTCGACCAGCATGTCGCTGGAGATCGCGAGCGACATGCCGGGTTTCACGCGCAGCAGCGCGCAGTCGTCGCCGACGCCGAGCGCGGCGCGCCGGGCCGGCCGCTTGAAGTAGCGGTCGATCAGCTCGAACTCACCGAGCGGCATGGTGTTACTCCGCGGTGGCGAGATCAGCCCACGACGCCGCCCACACCCGCGGCGTGCGCCTGCTGGTCGGCGTGGTAGCTCGAGCGCACCATGGCGCCCACGGCGGCGTGGCTGAAGCCCATTGCATAGGCCTCGGCCTCGAAGCGCTTGAAGGCCTCCGGCGTCACGTAGCGCCGCACCGGCAGGTGGTGCCCGCTGGGCGCCAGGTACTGCCCGATGGTGATCATGTCGATG
>NZ_LMDY01000013.1 GCF_001425905.1 Methylibium sp. Root1272 | reverse complement strand
GACGGTATGGAGCTTGTGCTCGCGCAGGATCTGCTTGATCTCGTAGAAGCGGGTGCTGGGGCTGCCGGCCTTGACGCGGATCCACTCGGGCTTCTTCAGCACCTCCGCGGCCACCACCTTGATCGGGATGCGCGCCGTCTTGGCCTGTGCCTTCTGCTTGGCCAGCGGGTCGTAGGGCGTCTCGCCTGCGACCGGAGATGAAGCGACAGGGACCGAGGCCGGCACGGAGGGCAGCATGTTCATGGGTGTGGGCGCGCGATGTCAGGTGCTGAGATAGCTCTCGAGCCGGTCACCGAGGTCGGCGGCGGCGCGTTCCGGATCGACGTGGACCCCGATTGTAGAAAGATCGACCGTCCGCAGCCCGGCGTAACCGCAGGGGTTGATGCGCTCATAGGGGCTCAGGTCCATCGCCACATTCAGCGCCAGGCCGTGGTAGCTGCAGTGGCGCGACACCTTGATCCCCAGCGCGGCGATCTTGCCGATGCCGCGCCAGGGGTCGCGCGGGTCGGGCGGCCCCGGCAGCGCGCCGTGGCCGAACGGGTCGCCGAGGTTCACGTAGATGCCCGGCGCGCCGGCGACCCGGTGGCCGGTGACGCCATAGCCCTCCAGCGTCTTGATCACCGCCTGCTCGAGCCGGAACACGTATTCCTTGACAAAGATGCCCAGCGCCTGGAGATCGATCAGCGGGTAGGCCACCACCTGGCCGGGGCCGTGGTAGGTCACCTGCCCGCCGCGGTTGCTGGACACCACCGGGATGTCGCCGGCGTCGAGCACGTGTTCGGCCTTGCCGGCCAGGCCCTGGGTGAACACCGGCGGGTGCTCGCACAGCCACAGTTCGTCGGGCGTGCCCGGCGTGCGGGCCTCGGTGAAGGCGCGCATCGCATCGAAGGTCGTCGCATAGTCCACGCGGCCCAGCCGCCGTCGCTGCATCGCCATCAGGCGCCCGCCGGCCGCCAGCGGGTGCGCGCGACGAACACCGCTGCTGCCGCCTGCAGCGCGGCGATCCCGGCGCCCAGCCATCCGCCGCCCTCGGCACCCAGCGGCTGCAGCAGGCCGGCCAGCGCGGACAGCCCCGCCGCGTGCAGCAACCAAGGCAGCACCAGGTTCAGCACCACCAGCACTACCAGCGTCGTGCTCTCCGCCCGGCGGGCGCGCGGACCCCAGTGGATCGCGCAGGCCAGCGCCAGGTCGCGCAACGCCAGCAGCGCCCAGGTCAGCGGCAGCCCGGCGAGCGCGAGCGCACGGCCGATGCCGCTGGCCCGCAGTTCGGGCGCCAGCACGCTGGCCACCAGACCGCCGCCGAGCGCGAGCGCCAGCGACGCCAGCATCAGCGGGAGCCGCTCCAGCGTCGCGGTGTCCAGCGCACCGCCAGCGCGCCAGCGGGCGACGAAGCGCTGCCACAGGTCGAGCCGCGGCGGCTCGATGAAGAGACTGAGATAGGCGGTGGTGGTCGCGCAGGCGGTCAGCGCGAAAGCCACGCGCCACACCGGATTTCCCTCCGGCCAGAAGCCTGCCGCGAACACAGCGAGCCACGCCTGGAACCCCAGCCAGGCGTGCGGCCGCAAGGGCAGTTGCAGCGCCCCGGCCATCAAGCGCTGGGCGCCGAGCACAGCCCAGGCCGCGAACACCGCGGCGGTCGCCGCGTAGAACGCCGCGGCTCCGAAGTTCATGCCCCACCAGAGCACCTCGCCGGGCGCTGCCTGCCGAGGCAGCGCGCCGAACCACGGAAACACGACCAACAGCACGATCCACCATGCGCCGCCCCGCCGCGCCGCCAGTCCGCCGCGGCGCAAGGCCGCCAGCGCGACGATCAGGCTCACCGCCTGCAGGCCCACACCGGCCGACACCATGCCGACCAGCAGCGCCCACGACAGACCGTGGCCCTGCGCTGCATTCGACACCAGCCACACGGCCAGGCAGATCACGCCGCCGTACCACGCGAACAGCGTGCCGCCGAACAGCTTTCCCCAGGTCAGCTGCCAGGGCGTCAGCGACGACAGGCGCTGGGCGTCCCAGGTGGCCTCGCTGACCTCGTCGAGCAGCGCAGCACTGGCCAGTCGCGCGCCGTAGAAGCCCACCAGCAGCACGAAGCCGGCCTGCGCCACCGTGGGCAGTGCCGACGGGCTGGCGAGGCCGACTGCGGCGAACACCAGCGCGAGCACCGCCGGCATGCCGAGCAGGCGCGCGGGCGAAAACTCCAGCCAGAGCTGGCGCTGGAACTCCGGATTGCCGGCCGCCAGCGCGCGCATCATGCGCCCGCTCCCGCGCCCGCCACGCTGCGCAGATAGCTCTGCTGCAGGTTCTCACGCTGCTCGGCGAAGCTGCTCACGGCGAAGCCGGCGCCGATCAGGCGCGCCAGCAGTGCCGCCTGATCGGCATCGGTGCCGCCGAACGCGAGTTCGAGCGTGTGGGCGTCGACGAGTGTTGCCTGCAGGCCGGCCTCGCGCCCCAGCCAGGCCTGCGCCTCCCGGGCCGCCGTCAACAGGCCGGCGCGCAGCCGACGCGGCGGGCGATCGCCGGCCGCCGGCACCGCGACGGTCAGCGCCCGGTGCTCGACCACCTGGCCGTCGCGCAGCATCAGCATGTGGGTCGAGTACTCGTCCAGCTCGGCCAGGATGTGAGACGACACCAGCAAGGTCATGCCCTCGTCGCGCAAGCTGCGGAACAGCGCCGCCAGCCCGGCCCGTGCTTCCGGGTCCAGCCCCGAGGCCGGCTCGTCGAGGATCAGCAGCTGCGGCCGATGGATCAGCGCCTGCCCGATCGCCACGCGCTGGCGCTGGCCGCGCGACAGCGCGCCGCACAGGCGGTCGAGCAGGTCGGTGAGCCCCAGGCGTTTCGCGACCGGCAGCACGGCGGCAGCGGCAGCCTCGGGCGCGGCGCCGTGCGCGAGCGCGGCGTAACACAGGGTCTGGCGCACGCTCAGCGCCGTCGAGACGCCGAAGCTGTCGGCCAGGAAGCCGAGCTGGCGGTGGCTCTCGCGGGGTTGCGCGATCACGTCGATGCCGGCAACGGCGATGCGCCCCGACAGCGGCGCCTCCAGTCCGGCGATGCAGCGCATCAGCGTGGTCTTCCCGGCACCGTTGGGCCCCACCAGCGCGGTCACGCTGCCGCGCTCGATGCGGCAGCAGAGGCCGTGCAACGCCCGCTGCGTGCCGTAGTCGTGAACGAGGTCGGCGACCTCGACCAGCGTCGCGGCGCTCAGAGCACCACCTTGACCATCGGGTGCGTGCTCAGCGTGCGGTAGAGCTCGTCGAGCTGCTCGCGGCTGGTGGCCGTGACGGTGAGCGTCAGACCGAGGTAGTTGTTGCCCTTGCTGGGCCGGGCCTCGACGGTCTGCGCGTCGAACGCCGGATCGAAGCGCAACGCGATGTCGACCATCGCCGCGAGGAAGCCCTCGGCGTTGGACCCCATCACCTTGATCGGGAAGGCGCTCGGGTACTCGATCAGCGATTGCTCTGGAGGGATGGCCGTCATGGTCTGCTGCCGCTGCGTCTGGCGGGCACGCCGCTGCGGCGCCCGCGATGGACAGATTGTCCCGCAGCCGCGAAATCCACTCGGACGCTGCGGCTCAGATCGACTGGACCGGCTTGGCCCGTTGGTAGGCCTCGTAGAGCCGGGCGTAGACCGGCCCGGGCTTGCCGCGCAGCGTGCCGTGCCCGACCAGCTCGCCGTCGAGTCGGGTGACCGCCAGCACTTCCTTCATCGCCGAGCTGAGCAGCAACTCGTCGGCCGAGAAGACCTCGCCCTCGCCGACCGGCCGCAGGCTGTAGCCGATGCCGCACTCCTCGCACAGCTCGGCCAGCAGGTCGACCCGCACGCCTTCGAGCAGCAGTTCGCTCTTCGGCGGGCCGATCAGCGCGCCTTCCTTCACCATCCAGACATTGGACGCTGCAGCCTCGGTCAGGAAGCCGTCGCGAAACAGGATGGTCTCGACGGCGCCCTTGTCGGCCGACATCTGTCGCGCGAGCACGTTGCCGAGCAGCGAAATGCTCTTGATGTCGCCACGCTCCCAACGGAAGTCGCGTGCGCTGATGCAGGCCACGCCGGCATGGCGCTGCTCGGGCGTCGGCGGCTTCGCCGGACTGCTCATCATGAAGACCGTGGGCTCGATGTCGGCCGGCATCGTGTGCTCGCGCAGCGCCACGCCGCGCGTGACCTGCAGGTACACGAGCTGGTCGGTCGCCCCGCTGTGCTCGTGCTGGGCCGCGACCAGCCGGCGCATGCGCGCCAGCCAGTCCTCGCGCGTCAGCGGCGCGGTGATGCGCACCTTGGCGAGGCTGCGCTCCAGGCGCGCCATGTGCTCGTCGAAGCGGAACAGCCGACGGTCGTAGACGGGCAGGACCTCGTAGACGCCGTCGCCGAACATGAAGCCGCGGTCGAGCACGCTGACGCGAGCGTCCGCCAGCCGGGTGTAGTCGCCGTTCAGATAGCACAGCGCGTCGGCGCTCGCCGCGGGAATGGAGCTGGGCAGCGGGTTCATGCCCGCAGCGTAGGCCGGTCGACGGCAACCGGCAAGCAGCGTTTCACCCGGTACGAATCGACACCGGCGTCACGGGCGTCACTGGATCCAGAGTCGCAGCGAATCCCAGGCCCGGCCCAGCAGGCCGGCGCTGTCGACGTTCTCCAGCACCGTCAGCGGCACCTCGGCCACGGGCGCACCGCCGGCGGTGACCTTGATGCTGCCGACCACCTGCCCCTTGGCGAGCGGTGCCACCAGCGGATCGGTGCGCGAGATGTCGGTCTTGAGCTTGTCGCCCTCGCCCTTGGGCACGCTGACATAGACGGCAGCGGCGCTGCCGAGCTTGGCGTTGTTCGACGTGCCCTTCCAGATCGGCGGGCTGACGACCGCCTGGTTGGCGTCGAACAGCTTGACAGCGTCGAAGGCGGTGTAGCCCCAGTTCAGCAGCTTCTGGCTTTCATTGGCACGCGCCTCCATCGACGCGGCGCCGAGCACGACGCTGATCAGCCGGCGCGGACCGTTCGGGAAGTCGCGCTTGGCGGTGGTGATCATGCAGTAGCCGGCGGCATCGGTGAAGCCGGTCTTCAGGCCGTCGACCGAGGGGTCGCGGTAGAGCAGCAGGTTGCGGTTGGGCTGCTTGATCTTGTTGAAGGTGAACTCGCGCATCACCGAGTAGCGCAGGTAGTCGGGGAAGTCCTGCACCAGCCGGGTCGCGATCACCGCCAGGTCCCGCGCGGTGCTGGTGTGGCCCGCCGCCGGCAGGCCTTCGGGGTTCTTGAAGGTGGTGGCCTTGAGGCCGAACGCCTGGGCCTGGCGGTTCATCATCGCGACGAACTGCTCCAGAGACCCACCCACGCCCTCGGCCAGCACCACGGTGGCGTCGTTGCCGCTCTGCACGATCTCGCCCTTGAGCAGGTCATCGACAGAGACCTGGCTGTTGAGCGGCAGGAAGCTGCGCGAGGCGCCGGTCATGCCGGTGCGCCAGGCGCGTTCCGACACCGGCAGCGTCTGCGTCAGCGTCAGCTTCTTGTCCTTCAGCGCCTGGAACACCAGGTAGGCGCTCATCAGCTTGGTCAGCGAGGCCGGCTCGATCGGGCTGTCGGGGTCCTTGGCCGCCAGCACCTGGTTGGTTGTGACGTCGAACAGCAGGTAGGAGCGCGCCGCGATCTCGGGCGGCTGCACGGCCTGGGCCTGGGCCGCCACGCCCGTGAGAGCGGTGGCGACGGCGAACAGAAGAGCGAACAGTCTTTTCATCGGGGTCTCTGCAACGGGAAACGGGAGCGGGCGGCGCGCCGGTCAGGAGGACCAGCCGCGCACCACCAGCGACTTGAGCAACGCGAGCTGCCCATGAAAGAAATGGCCGACGCCGGGGATCACCGTGACCGGCAGGCCCTGCGGGCGCGCCCAGTCGAAGGTGGCCGACAGCGGCACCACGTCGTCGGCCTCGCCGTGGACCACCAGCGTGTCGGCCTGCAGTTCCTCGGGAACGGCGGGCACCTGCTGCTTCTGCGTCGACGGGGCGATCAGCGCCAGCCGCCGCGGCCGCGCGTCGCCGCTCAGGCGGGCTGCGGCACTGGCGGCCACGAAGCCGCCGAACGAGAAGCCGGCCAGCCACAGCGGCAAGGCCGGATCGCGCTGCGCCGCGATGACCGCCAGCGCGTCGTCGAGCTCGCCGCGGCCCTCGTCCCAGCTGCCGGCCGACGCGCCGACACCGCGGAAGTTGAAGCGCACGCTGCGCGCGCCGAGTTGCAGGCCGGCACGCGCGACGGTCTGCACCACCTTGTTGTCCATCGTGCCGCCATGCAGCGGGTGCGGGTGGCAGATCACCAGCAACGCCCGCGCCGGGCCGGCCGGCGCGTCGAGCGCGCACTCGATGTCGCCGGCGGGGCCGGCCAGCGTCAGGCGCTGCGTCTGGACGTTCATCGCGCAACCGGGCGAACGGGAACGGACACGGACACGGCGCCGTCAGCGGCCCACATCGGGGGGCAGCAGCAGGCGCTCGACGACCTGGCCGTGCTTCAGGTGGGATTCGACGATCTCGTCGATGTCGTGCGCATCGACATAGGTGTACCAGGTGCCCTCGGGATAGACCACCGCCACCGGCCCGCCGGCGCAGCGGTCCAGGCAACCGGCCTTGTTGACGCGGACCTTCCCCGCGCCCATCAGCCCGGCCGCCTTCGCCTGCGACTTGCAGCGCGCGAAGCCGGCCTCGGCGTCGTGGTCGGCACAGGCGGCCTCGCCGTCGCGCTTGTTGAGGCAGAAGAAGATGTGGCGCTCGTAATAGCTCATCGGGGAATTGTAGGTTTGAGGCTATTCACCCCGGGCCGCGACGCGGCCGAGCAGGTAAGCGAGTGTCGCCCAGGGCCACAGCCAGCCGATCCATTGCGACAGGCCGTGGAAGCGGATGAAACGGCCCTGCTCCCAGGACTGCAGGCTGGCCGCGTAGTAGGCATCGCCGGGTGCCATGTTGACGAGCGCCACGCCGAAACTGATGACCAGCAGCGCCACGGCGGCCGACGCGCGCGCCGGCAGCCACGTCAGCCCCACGGCGACGACGGCCACCACGCCGATGGCCGGCAGCACCGGCGGCGTCCACCAGGTCAGCGCGTGCTCGGGCCCGAAGTTCAGCGCCGTCGACAGCGTCGTGGCCGCGATGCCCAGCAGCAGCGCCCCGACCGGCAGCAGCAGGCGGCGCGGACCGGGCCGCGTCAGCGCGTAGGCGAGCAGGCAGGGCGCCAGCAGGCCGGCCGCCACGCCCAGCAACTCGAGCCCCGGCGCCAGCGGCTCGCTGACGGTGGTGGTGGCGCCGAGCCAGCCGTCCCAGGCCGTGTCTTCCAGTCCCTCGGCGAGCAGGTCGCGCGCGCGGTCCAGCACATGGCCGAGTCCGAAGGGCAGCGGCGGCGGGAACAGCAGGCCGAAAGGCCACAACAGCAGCAGCGTCAGGCCGGCACCGCGGTCGCGCAGCAGCCAGCGCTCGCGCCAGCGCTGCCAGTGCCCGAGCAGCCCGAGCGCGTGCAGCACCAGCATCAGCACCGCGCCGAGCGCCGCGCCGGCGGTGTTCAGGCTCCAGTCGATGATCGACGGCACCCGCCGAGGCAGCAGGTGCTGCAGGGTCTCGAGCGCATAGCTCAGGCCGCTGGACATCCCGACCGCGACAGCGAACCCCAGCCAGGCCCGGGCGCCGCCGCGCAGCAGACCGCCCGCCACGAGTGCGCCGAGCGGCACGTAGGCGAGCAGGTTGCTGACCAGATCGAACTGCCCCACGCCGCGCGGCTTGGGTACCGGCAGCAGCCACCAGCGGATGTCGGTCGCCGTCGGCCATTCCCAGCCGGTGAACGGGTGCAGGCTGGCGTAGACCATCAGGCAGGCGCAGGCCGCAGCCAGAGGCCAGGCCGAACTGCTGCGCTGCGCGGCCATGCGCCCGGCCGGCCTCAGAAGGGCTTGACCACGACCAGCACGACGATCGCGGCGAACACCAGCACCGCAGCCTCGTTGAAGACGCGGAACCAGCGGTGGCTGCGGCGGTTGGCATGCTGCTCGAAGTCGCGCAGCAGCCGCTTGCACACATGGTGGTAGCCGATGGCCGCGACCACCAGCAGCAGCTTGGCATGCAGCCAGCCGTTGCCCGGCCCGCGGCCGATGCCATAGCCCAGCCACAACCACAGGCCGAGCCCGAGCGCGGGGATCATCAGCAGCGAGCTGAAGCGGTGCAGCTTGTGCGCCATCAGCAGCAGGCGCTCGCGCTCGGCGTGGCTGTCGGCCGGCACCATGGCCAGGTTCACCAGCAGCCGCGGCAGGTAGAACAGGCCGGCGAACCAGCTGGCGGCGAAGACGATGTGGAAGGCCTTGATCCAGAGCATCGGAGGATTATCGCGAGCGAACGCCGGGCAGAAAAAAGCCCCGGCAGGGCCGGGGCTTGAAAGCCTGGCGCTGTCACACGGTCAGGCTCCTGCTCAGGGAGGTGAAGCAGGGAATGAACGCCTTGCGACGTATCATTCAACGACAATTTTAGCAGCGCCGGGCCGGCGTTTTCCTGTCAGATGCGCCCCCGCACACGGGTCGCCCGGAATCCACGCTTCGTCCCTCCATCCGCCTTGTGCTCCACCACCCGGTCACGCCCGTGAGCTCCTACCCCCAACGCTTCCCCGCCACACGCGCGCGCCGCCTGCGCCGCGACGACTTCACCCGCGCGCTGGTGCGCGAGCACGCCCTCACCGCGTCGGATCTGATCCTGCCGGTGTTCGTGCTCGACGGCAGCAACCAGGTGCACGAAGTGGCCTCGATGCCCGGGGTACAGCGCCTGAGCCTGGACCGGCTGCTGCCGGTGGCCGAGGCCTGCGTGCGCGAGCGCATTCCGGTGATGGCGCTGTTCCCGGTGATCGACGCCGCGAAGAAGACCGAGGACGGCCGCGAGGCGATGAACCCCGAGGGCCTGGTGCCCACCGTCGTGCGCGAGCTCAAGCGGCGCTTTCCGGAGCTGGGCGTGCTGACCGACGTGGCGCTCGACCCCTTCACCACGCACGGCCAGGACGGCCTGCTCGACGCCACCGGCTACATCCTCAACGACGAGACGGTAGCGGTGCTGACGCAGCAGGCGCTGGTGCAGGCCGAGGCCGGCGTCGACATCGTGGCACCGAGCGACATGATGGACGGCCGCATCGGCGCGATCCGCGACGCGCTGGAGGCCCGGCGCCTGATCCATACCCGCATCATGGCCTACAGCGCCAAGTACGCGAGCGCCTTCTACGGCCCGTTCCGCGACGCGGTCGGCTCGGCCGGCAACCTGGGCAAGAGCAACAAGAAGGTCTACCAGATGGACCCGGGCAACACCGACGAGGCGCTGCGCGAGGTGGCGATGGACCTGGCCGAAGGCGCCGACATGGTGATGGTCAAGCCCGGCATGCCGTACCTCGACATCGTGCGGCGCGTGAAGGACGAGTTCCGCGTGCCCACCTTCGCCTACCAGGTGAGCGGCGAGTACGCGATGCTGAAGGCGGCCGCCGCCAACGGCTGGCTCGACGGCGAGGCGGTGATGATCGAGTCGCTGCTGGCCTTCAAGCGGGCCGGCGCCGACGGCGTGCTGAGCTACTTCGCGCTCGATGCCGCACGGGCCCTGAACGCGCGGTGACGGGTCGATGCGGATCTTCCACGTCAGCACGGACCAGTTCACCGAGCTGAGCGAGCTGCCCGACGCGCTGCCGCCCGCGGGCTACCTCTGGATCGGCAGCGCGCGGCGGGAGTTCGAGGTCGGGGTCCCGGTTCTGCAGGGCGCGCTGCAGCGCTGGACCGGCGGCCAGCTGGTCGATCTGCACGTGGCCGACCTGCTCAACAACCAGTTGCCCTCGCACTTCGACTACACCTCGTGGTACGACGTGATGGTGTTCCGCCGCCTCGCGGCGGGCAGCGGCAGCAGTGGCCTGTTCCTCGACGAGCAGCAGGGCACGCTGGCCACCGCCAAGCGCGCGCTGGAGGCGATCGACACCAGCCCGGTGGGCTTCGCGATCTTCGACCGCGTGCTGATCAGCGTGCACCCGACCGACTGCCAGGTGCGCGACTTCTTCGCGAACCGCTTGTCGCTGGCCAGCCAGGGCAGCGAAGCCCGCGCGGCCGGCGCGCGCATGCCGGCCAGTCCCGCCGACCTGATGCTGCGCATGGTCAACCACATGGTCGACAGCTACCTCGAGCTGCGCCGGCTGCTGACGCGCCAGCTCGGCTACCTGCAGCAGGAGCTGTTCCGCCCGCGCAGCCACTTCAGCGACTGGCAGGTGCTGCTCGATTCGCGCAACGCGCTGCATGCACTGGAAGACACCTGCGAGGACCAGCGCAGCGCCATCTCCGAATGGATCGACGCGCTCGACGAGTGGCCCGACGAGACCGAGCCCGTGGCCCAGCGCGAGCGCGAGCTGCTGCGCGTGCGCTCGCGCGACGTGCTCGAGCACATCGAGCGCGTGCTCAGCCATGTTCGCAGACTGGAGAGCTCGGCCGAGAGCGCGGTGCAGATGCATTTCTCGGCGCAGAGCAACCGCACCAACGAGATCATGCGGACGCTGACCGTGCTGACGGCGGTGTTCATGCCGCTGAACCTGATCACCGGTTTCTTCGGCATGAACTTCGATTTCCTGCCGCTGGTGCACAGCAGCACCGGCATCTGGGTCACGACGGTGCTGATGGCCGCGCTGGCGGTCACGCTGGTCGTGTACTTCCGCCGCAAGCGCTACCTAGAGCGCGGACGCTGACGAGGGCGTTCGGCCACGGCGGTGCGGTCAACCGCTCGCCACGCGCCCGGCCCAGGCCTCGAAGGCCTGCAGCGACAGCGACGGGCTGATCGCCTCGCCCTGCAGCTCGTCGCACTGCTCGCGCGCGAGGAAGGCCCGCTGGGCCTCGGTCTCGACGCCTTCGGCGATGACGGTGATACCGAGGCTGCGGGCCATCTGGATGATGGCCCGCGCGATGGCCACCGAGCCGCGCGCCTCGGGCAGGTCGACGACGAAGGAGCGGTCGATCTTCATCTTGTCGATCGGCAGCGACTTCAGGTGGCCGAGCGAGGAGTAGCCGGTACCGAAGTCGTCGACGGACAGGCGGATGCCCAGTGCCTTGAGCTGGGCCAGTCGCCCGCCGACCTCGGGCAGCTCGTCCATCAGCATGCGCTCGGTCAGCTCCAGCTCGAGCAGGCGCCCGGGCAGGCCGGCCGCCTGCAGCACCTGCGCGACCGTCGCGACGAAATCGGGCGCCTGGAACTGCAGCGTCGACAGGTTCACGGCCACCGGCACCGCGCACAGGCCCTCGTCGTGCCAGCGCCGCGCTGCGCGCGCCGCCTCGTGCAGCACCCAGGCGCCGATCGGCAGCATCAGGCGCTGCTGCTCTGCGAGCGGGATGAACTGGTCGGGCAGCAGCAGCCCGCGCTCGGGGTGCTGCCAGCGGATCAGCGCCTCGGCGCCGACCAGCACGCCGTCGCCGGCCCGCACCTGCGGCTGGAAGTGCAGCACGAACTCGCCGCGCTCCAGCGCCTGCGCGAGCTCGCCCTCCAGCACCAGCGCCGCATAGGCGTTGCTGGCGAGCGCCGGATCGAAGAACTGGTAGGTGGCGCGGCCGCGCGCCTTGGCGCGGTACATCGCGGTGTCGGCGTGCTTGATCAGCTCGGCCGGCGTGACGCCGTCGCCAGGAAACATCGCGATGCCGATCGACGGCGTGACGGAGATCGAGCGCCCCGCCTCGGCGTCCAGCGGCACCTCGATCGCCGCCAGCAGCTTGCGGGCGACGTCGGCCACGTCCTCCAGGCGCGGCCCGCCGCCGATCAGCACCATGAACTCGTCGCCGCCGAAGCGCGCCACCACGTCGCTGGCGCGCAGCACGGCGCCGATGCGTTGGGCCACGGTCTTCAGCAGTTCATCGCCGGCCAGGTGGCCGAGCGAATCGTTGACGCGCTTGAAGTGGTCGAGGTCGATGAACAGCAGCGCCAGCGCCTCGCGCGACTCGGTGGCCCGTGCCATCAGCTGGTCGATCTCGGCCATGAAGGCCAGGCGGTTCGGCAGTCCGGTCAGGGCATCGTGGTGCGCGAGGTGATGGATGTGCGCCTGCGCGGCATGGCGGTCGCGGATGTCGCGCACGATGGTCATGCGCAGCCGCTCATCGCCGCGCATCATGGTGCGCACGATGAACTCCACCGGGATGCGCCGGCCCGACTTGTCGATCAGCGCGCTCTCGTAGGTCGTCTCCTGGCCCGAGCTCATCACGGCGGACACCTTGCCCACCTGGTCGGGCGCGACGAAGTCGAGCGTGCGGCGCCCCAGCAATTCGTCGAGCCCGTAGCCCACCAGCGCGCCGACCGGGGCATTGGCGTCGGTGATGACGCCGTCCTTGTGGAAGACGATGCCCTCGGCGCTGGCCTGCATGAACTTGCCCAGCCGCTCTTCCGATTCGCGCACCGCCTGCTCGGCGAGCCGGTGGCGGGAGATGTCGGAGATCAGGACGAAGAAGGCGATCAGCCGGCCATCGGCCGCCCGCTGCGGCAGCAGGTGCACCTCGACCCACTGCGTGCGGCCATCGGCGCGCTCCAGCTGGCGCTCGTAGACCACGGCACGCTGCTCGAGCAGCACGGTGTCGAGCTGCGGTCGGATCCGCTGCAGGGCCGCCTCGCCGATCACCTCGGCGATCGGCAGGCCCAGGATGGACTGCTCATCCCGCCCGAAGGTCAGCGCATACGGCCGGTTCGCGAACAGGCAGCGCTGCTCCTGCGCGTCGTAGCAGGCGATCAGCGCCGGCACGCTGTCGGCCAGCAGCCGCAGCTGCTCGGCCTGGGCGCTGGCCACCCGTTCGGCCTGCCGCGTCGCCGAGACGTCGTGCAGGACGCAAACCCAGCGCCCTCGCGACGGCTGCCATTGCGCGGCGCAATCGACCCAGGCCTCGCGCCGCGTCGCGTCGTCGCCCTCCGGACTGCACAGGTGCAGCGGCAGCGACAGGTGCTCGCCCTGCGCCAGCGCGCCGAGCAGCGTGGCACGGTCCGGGTCGGCCAGCAGCCGCTGCCAGCCCGCGCCCCGGGCCGCCTCGACGCTCAGGCCGGTGAGCCGGCAGAAGGCCGCGTTGGCGTGCGATGCCCGGCCGTCGCGCGCGAGCAGCAGCACCGCGCTCGGCAGGTCGTCCCAGGAGCACGGCTCCTCGGCGGGCAACGGCGCAGCGGCGTCCATGGCCGAGGGTAGGCGCGCCGATGCAGTCGGTCGATTCGGCCGAACCCTGCGGCGGCGTGCACCGGCGTCAGGAGCTCGCGTTGCGCATCACCTCGCGCGCCAGGCACAGGTCGTCCCAGGCCTTCGCCTTGTCGGCCGGATTGCGCAGCAGGTAGGCGGGGTGGTAGGTCACGATGGCAGGCACGCCCTGGTACTGGTGGACCCGGCCCCGCAGGCGGCCGATGGACTCACTGGTCTGCAGCAGCGACTGCACCGCGAAACGGCCCATCGCGAGGATCAGTCGCGGCTGCAGCAGCGCCACCTGGCGGGCCAGGTAGGGCTCGCACTGCGCTACTTCCTCGGGCTGCGGATTGCGGTTCATCGGCGGCCGGCACTTCAGCACGTTGGCGATGTACACCTGCTGTGCGGGCTGCAGCCCCTCGCCGTTGGCCTGGCGCGTCAGGCCCAGGGCGCGCAGCATGTTGTCGAGCAACTGCCCAGCCTTGCCGACGAAGGGCTCGCCCTGGCGGTCTTCCTGTTCGCCCGGCGCCTCGCCGACCACCATCCAGTGCGCCTGCGTGTGGCCGACGCCGAACACCGTGTTCGTGCGACCGCGGCACAGCCCGCAGGCGGTGCAGCCGGCGACGGCGGTGCGCAGGTCCGCCCAGTCCATCGCCTCGACACCGCCGGGCCAGGCCCCACGTTCGGCCGCGGCGGCCCGTGGCATCGTCGGCGCAGGCTCGGCCACGCCGGACGGTGCGCGCGGGGCGTCCGCATCGGCGACCGGCGTGGCCACCGCCGGTGCCGCAGGCGATCGCCACACGCGGATGCCCATCTCCGCCAGCATCGCGGCCTGCCGTTCATCCCAGACCATGCACGGCCTCCGGAATCTGCAGGCTCATCACCACCGCGTCCTCGCGCGCCCGTCCGCGCGCCGGGTAGTAGCCGCGGCGCAGGCCCACATTGCGAAAACCGTAGCGCTCGTAAAGCCCGCGGGCATTCAGGTTCGAGATGCGCACCTCGAGCCAGAGCTGCGAGGCGCGGTGGGCCCGTGCGATCGAGCGCAGCGCATCGAGCATGTAGCGTGCATGGCCGCGCCGCTGCAGCGCCGGCGCGACGCTGAGGTTGAGCAAGTGCACTTCGTCGACGCCGAACATCGCGACGAAGTAGCCGACCACGCCGTCCTGCGGCGTGCGCAACACCTCGGCGGGGTAGCCGGCGCGCAGCGAGTCGAGGAAGTTGCCGCGCGTCCAGGGGAAGTCGTAGATCGCCTGCTCGATCACCATCACCTCGTCGAAGTCGCTCTCGACCAGCGTGCTCAGGCTGCGCGGCGGCGGCTGCAGCACGGCATTCATGACGGCACTCCGCTGCCGGCGGCCTGTGCCGCTCGCTGCGCCGTCCGCTCGGCGGTGGTCTGCGCCACCTGGTCGCGCACGTAGAGCGGCAGCGCACCGGCGGCGTCGACCTGTTCGCCGCGCGCCCATGCCGCACGGGCCAGCGTCAGCAGGGCCGTCGCCCGCGGTGCGCTGTCGGGCCAGCCGGCGGCGCGCAGGCCCGACCAGGCCTGGGCATGCGCGTTCAGCGAGTTGCCGGCCACCTGCGCCGGCGACATCTCGCCGGCGATGCGCGCGGCCAGCGCGGCGGGCGCATGCAGGGCCGGCGCTTCGAGCACGGCCCAGCCCGCCGCCGTGCGACGGTAGCGCGCGGCATAGGCCTCGCCCATGCGGGCGTCGACCGCCACCCACAGCTCGTCGGCGGCGCCCTGGCGGTGGGCGTCTTCGGCCACCGCCATCAAGGTATCGAGCATCAACACCGGCCGGTCCGCGCCGAAGGCGAGCCCTTGCGTCACCGCACAGGCCGCGCGCACGCCGGTGAAGGCGCCCGGACCGCGTCCGCAGCCGATGGCGTCGAGCTCGCGCAGGCCCAGCCCGGCCTCGGCCAGCAGCGCCATCAGGGCCGGCAGCAGGCTGGCCGAGGCGAGCGCACCCCCGGGCAGTGCACGCACCCAGCTCTGCTCGCCCCGGCACAGGCCGATGTGCAGCGTTTCGGTGGCGGTGTCGAGCACCAGCAGGCGCGGCGTCATGAGCGGGCCCCTGTAGATCGATCGCGAGGAGGATGGGTCCGGCTGGCCGACGGGTAGGCCACGCGGTGCCATGACAACAGGGCGCACGGCACGGCCGCGCGGACCCGGTCGACTCCGGTGGCCCGCGGACCAGGCAGCGGGCCGGGTCGGGAGTCCATGCCTCAGTGTAGCGGCGGCCCCGCGGCCGACAACGTCGCTGGCAAGTCGCCCGCTACCATCGGCGCATGATCCGAAGCCCGAATCTCCTGCGGCGCGGCCTCGTGGGGATGGCGGCCCTGGTCGGCAGCGCGGCGATGGCTGCGCCGAACGCCCTGCCCGCGGGCGAACTGCCTGCCGCCGTGCGGACCGCGCTGAACCGGGCGCAGTTGCCCGCCGATGCGCTGGTGGCCTACATCACCGAGCTCGGCCCGCCGCGTGGCGTGCCGCGCCTGACGCACCGCGCCCAGCAGCCGGTCAACCCGGCGTCGCTGATGAAGCTGTACACGACCGGCGCGGCGCTGGAGCTGCTGGGGCCGGCCTGGACCTGGCCGACGCCGGTGCTGACCACCGGACAGCTGGTGGACGGCGTGCTACAGGGCGACCTGATCATCCAGGGTCGCGGCGACCCGACGCTGGTGATCGAGCGGCTGTGGCTGTTGCTGCGGGAAGTGCGGCAACGCGGCATCCACGAGGTCCGCGGCGACATCGTGCTCGACGGCAGCGCTTTCGTGCTGAACGGTGCCGACGCCGGCGATCCGGCCGATTTCGACGGTGAGCGTTTCCGGCCCTACAACGTGCGGCCCGATGCGCTGCTGCTGAACCACAAGTCGATCACGCTGCGCTTCGTTCCAGAACCGTCACGCGGCGTGGCCCGCGTCAGCACCGACGTCAACCTGGCGGGCGTGCAGATCGACACCGCGGTGCCGCTGGTATCCGGCGGCTGCGGCGACTGGCGCGGCAGTCTGAAGCCGGCCTTCGACGAGCCGGGGCGCATCCGGCTGACCGGCCTCTATCCCGTGAGCTGCGGCGAGAAGACCTGGCCGGTCGCCTACGCCGAGCCGAGCAGCTACAACGTGCGGCTGATCGCCGAGTCCTGGCACGAACTCGGCGGCCAGCTCGCCGGCAGCGTGCGCAACGGGCCGACGCCCCACGGCGCGCTGCCGCTGTTCGAGGCCACGTCGCCCCCATTGGCGGCCGTGGTGCGTGACATCAACAAGTTCAGCAACAACGTGATGGCGCAGCAGCTGTTCCTGAGCCTCGGGCTGATTCCCTCCGGCGCGCTGCCGATGCCGGCTGCGGCGGCCATCCCCACCGCCGGGGATACCTCGACGCCCCCAACGCCCGCAGGCAGCACGGCCGATGCCGCGCGCGAATTGCTGCGCGCGCAGGTGCGCACCCGTGCCGGCTGCCCCGACGCCGAGTTCTCGATCGACAACGGCTCGGGCCTGTCGCGCCAGTCCCGCAGCAGCGCGCGCTGCCTGGGCGTGTGGCTGCAGGCGCTGTGGGCCAGCCCGGTGATGCCGGAGCTGATGAGTTCGCTACCGCTGACGGGGATCGACGGCACCGCGCGCCGACCGGGCCGCGACTGGGGTGCCGCGCTCGGCCGCGCCCACCTGAAGACGGGTTCGCTGCGCGATTCGATGGGCCTGGCCGGCTATGTGCTCGGGCAGTCGGGACGGCGCTACGCCTTTGTCGCCATCGTCAACCATCCGAGTGCCGGCGCGGCGCGGCCGGTGCTCGACGCCCTGGTGCAATGGGCGGCGGACGACGCCGAGCGCTGAGGGGACGACGCGGGTCAGCGCCAGCCGACAGCGCTCATGCGGTCGAGCACGTAGTTCGCGAGAAGCTGGTGGCCGAACGGCGTGGGATGCACGCCGTCGGCGAACTGGAAGTGGGACACGTCGCCGGCGATCAGCGTGGTCTCGCTGCAGCCCAGCGAACCGAGCACGAAGCCGTTCAGTGCCGTCGCCGCCAGATCGCAGGCCGGCGTCGTGACGTTCGTGACGCCGAAGGTGCCCGGATTGGCAACCTGCTCGCGACCGCGTGAATAGGCATCGACCAGCAGCACGCCCGACGCGTCGTTCAGGCCGTTGGCGAGCGACACGTTGAAGGCGATCGACATCTGCGCGATCAGGCCCTGGGTCGGGGCGGCCAGCGAGTACGCGAACGGCGTCTGGCTCACGTCGGGCAGGTTGACCACCACCACGTGGCGCGCGCCGTTGCCGACCAGCTGCGTCCTGACGTAGGCCGCCAGTTCGCCGCCGGCCGTGGCCATCGCGACCACGGCATCGGTCGGCGTGATCTGCGCCGCGCCGACCGCCGCGAGGTTCATGAACACGTCGTTGCCACCGGCCAGCACCGTGACCAGTTCACCGCCGCTGAAACGGCCGCCGACCTTGGCGAGGTGGCGCGCCACCTGGGTAGCCACCGGCACGGTGAGCTGCCCGTACTGACCGTCCGGGCTGCCGAGCAACAGCAGGGCCTTGTTGTTCGGCCCGATCGGGTTGGTGACCCGCGCGCCGCCTTGCGCATAGCCGAAACACGCGTCCTGGAAGCTGCTGGCCTGGGCCAGGCTGGCGACCGCGCCGGAAGACTCCAGACCGATCTCCGCCGCGCACGGCGGCGTCAGGCCACGGTCCTTGGCGACCAGCTCCACCCAGATGTCGCCGTCGTTGACGGTGAACTTGCCGCCGCCGCGCGCCGCCATGCCGGCGGTGCGGTAAGTGCCGACATCGCTGAGGCTGTCGCCGAACGTGACCACGCTCGAATAGCTCGGCGCATCGTTGTCGCCGCCGCCACACGCCACGAGCAACAGCGGCAGCAGCAAGGCCCCCGCACGGATTCGCAAGCTTCTCATCACAGCCTCCCCGCGGACGCTGCGCGTCCGGCCATCAAAAATAGAACGACCGTTCTATTTGGTGGGCAGACTTTAAATGCAGGCCATGCACCGACCCAGCGGAGAAACCCGGTCGTGGCTGGCGCCCCACGCCGACCTCGACCGCGAGACGGGCATCAGAACGGGTTGTTGACCGCGCGATCGATCGCGAGGCTGCCGATGAGGGACTGGCCGTTGGCGCCCAGGTGGCGATCGTCGGCCCACAGGTAGTTGGCCACGGTGGCGCCGGTCACCAGCGTGCCGGGCACCGAGGGTACGGTGGTCGTGCCGGCCGTCGGCCCGGTGCAGGAGATCGCCGTCGGCGTACTGCAAGCCGCCGCCGAGACACTGACATAGCCGTAGTTGCTGGGGTTGCGCACCAGCACGTCGATCTGCGCATCGGCCTGAACCAGACCGATCACGCGGCCGTCATTGACCAGGGCGCTGCGCATGCCGGCGTTGAAGCGCTTGGTGATGTCGGTCAGCAACGCGGCGCGTTCGCCACTGATCAGGTTCTGCGCCGCGGCGAACGGCGTGCTGCCCTGGAAGGGCAGCGTGGTCACCAGCACCCGAGCACCTTCTCGCGCCAGCGCATTGACCTGCACGCCGAGCGCCTCCCCCGCGGCCTCGCCCAGCGCCACGACCTCGGCGGCTGTCTTCGTCGGGTATTGCGCGTAGGCGTCGAGGATGTCCTGCTGACCGATCATGACCGTCGTCAGGTCCGTCGACCGGAAACCACCCGCGTCGACACGGGCCCGAGCGATCTGCGCCGACAGATCGGCCACCGACGCACCGACCTGCGCGTAGATCTTGCCGCGCGGCGTGGCTTCCGAGAAGGTGTTGCACTCGGCAAAGCCGATGCCGTAGTGAAAGCCCAGCGCCTGCGCCCAGATCGGGTAGCTGTTGCAGTCGAGCGCGCCGGTCGCCGCCCCGGCCGAGTCCACGGCCTGGGCATTCACCAGGTACTTCGCACCCGCAGCCGCGGTGATGGTGCCGCCGTTGACGTCGGTCAGGTTGCCGCCGGCGATGACACTGGACGAATCACCGAACACGATCAGCCGCTGCGGCTTGAAGTCGCTGACGCGATCGCCCCCGCCGCACGCGGCCACCACGGCGGTCAGTCCGACCAGCATCGACACCCGCAGCGCACGCGACAGTCCGCGCACGCAAGCTATCCCAACAGTCATGCTCACTCCAAATCCACAGGCGAGGGGGAGAGGGTCGGCGCGCTCAGGGCGCGGCCGCGCGTTGCAGGCGGTCCCGGACGCCCTCCCAGGCGGGACCGCTGGGCGGTTCTTCGACCCAGATCAACTGCACGCCCTCGTCGTCGAGTTCGCGCAGAACGGAAAACAACTCGTGCGCCGCAGCGGCCGGATCATCCGGCATCCGCCGCGCCGTGAGGCGCAGCGGCGGCGACACGCTGCGCGAATATACCGCCAGCCTGCTGCCACCCCGCTTCGGCAGGGCATCGGTCGGCAGTACTTCGAGCGCCGTGCGCAGCACGGCGGCCGGCATCAGTCGCAGCGTGGCGCGCGGGGCGTAGTGCGAGGCCAGCGTGCCGGACGCGCGCGGCGCGCTGCCGGCAAGCGCGTCGGCCGCGTCGAGCAAGCGTTCGCCGGCCGCCGCCTCGATGCGCTCGCGCGGCAGCACACCGGGGCGCAACAGCACCGGATGGCCGCGCGAGCAGTCGACGATGGTCGATTCGATGCCGACCTCGCAATCGCCGCCATCGAGCACCGCGAGTTCCGCATCGAACTCGCCTTCCACATGCGCCGCCCGCGTGGCGCTGACGCGGCCGAAGCGGTTGGCGCTGGGCCCAGCGACACCCGGCACACCGAGCACCGCGGCCGAGCGCAGCAGCGCCTGGGCCACCGGGTGCGCCGGGCAGCGCAGGCCGATGCTGTCCTGCCCGCCAGCGGCGGCGGCGGCCACGCCGGCGCGGCGCGCCACGATCACGGTCAGCGGCCCCGGCCAGAAAGCAGCGATCAGGCGCTGCGCCAGCGGCGGCAGTTCGGCCGCAAAGGCGTGCGCCCCGGCCGCGTCGGCCACGTGCACGATCAGCGGATGGTCGGCCGGCCGGCCCTTGGCGGCAAAGATCTTCGCGACGGCTGTGTCGTCGTCGGCCCGCGCACCGAGGCCGTAGACGGTTTCGGTGGGAAAGGCGACGAGCTGTCCGGCCGCGAGCAGCCGGGCGGCTTCGGCGACCGCCTCGGGGGCATGACCGTCGAGCCGCGGCATGTTCTTCAGAACGCCGGCAGGCCGAGCCGCTCCGCCGCCCGCAGCGCGGTCGCGCGCGCCGCCTCGGGCGTGTCGGCGGTCAGCGTCAGGTGACCCATCTTGCGGCCGCGCTGGGCGCTGCTCTTGCCGTAGAGGTGCAGGTGCGCTCCGGGCAGCGCCACCACGGCGGCCCAGTCGGGCGTGCGCTCACGACCGTCGGCGTCGAACCACAGGTCGCCGAGCAGGTTGAGCATCACCGCCGGCGAGTGCAGGCGCGGAGCGACCAGCGGCAGCCCGGTCATGCAACGCACCTGCAGCTCGAACTGCGACACATCGCAGGCATCGATGCTGTAGTGGCCGGAGTTGTGCGGCCGCGGCGCCATCTCGTTGACCACCAGCGTGCCGTCCTGCAGCACGAAGAACTCGACGCACAGCACGCCGACGTAGCCCAGCCCGTCGGCGATGCGGCCGGCCGCATCACGCGCCGCTGCGGACAGCGCCGCGGAAACGTTCGGCGCCGGGACTTGCGTCACCGCCAGGATGCCGTCGCGGTGCAGGTTCTGCTGCACCGGCAAGGAGACGAGCTCGCCGTCGGCATTGCGCGCCAGGATCACGCTGATCTCGAAGGCCAGCGGCAGCAGCTTCTCGAGCACGCAGGGGGCGCGCTTGAGCTCGTCCCAGGCGAGTGCGAGCTCGGCGCGAGTCGCCACGCGGCGCTGGCCCTTGCCGTCGTAGCCGAGCCGGGCGGTCTTCAGGATGCCCGGCAACAACGCCGCGTCGACCTCGGCCAGCTGCTCCGGCGTCTCGATCAGCGCATGCGGCGCACACGGCACACCGCACGCCTCGAAGTGCCTTTTCTCTCGCGCGCGGTCCTGGCATACCGCCACCGCCTCGGCGCCCGGCGCCGCCGGCAGGTGCGCGCCCAACGTGTAGAGCGCGCCGGCCGGCACGTTCTCGAACTCGGTGGTGATCGCCGCGCAGCGCTGCAGCATCTGCGCCAGGCCCTGCTCGTCGAGGTAGTCGGTCTGCACGTGCACGTGCGACACGAGGCCGGCCGGGCTCGCCACGTCCGGATCGAGCACGGCGGTGAAGTAGCCCAGGCGCTGAGCGGCGTGGACGAACATGCGGCCGAGCTGGCCGCCGCCCATCACGCCGAGCGTGCTGGCCTGGGCGCCGGCGGCGACGGCCGCGGGCAGGATGGTCTTGAGGTGGCTCGGCATCGGATGTGGCAGCGGGGCCGGCCGGCGCACGCCGGCCGAGTCGTCAGGAAGGGGAGTGGTTCGACAAGGCCGCGCTTTGCGCACGCGCCGCCTCGGTCTGGCGCGTGCGCCAGGCGTCGAGCTGTTCACGCAGCCGTGGGTTGTCATGCGCCAGCAGGGCCACTGCGAACAGCGCCGCATTGGCCGCGCCGGCCACGCCGATCGCGAAGGTGGCGACCGGCACACCCTTGGGCATCTGCACGATCGAGTGCAACGAATCGACGCCCTGCAGGTGCTTGCTGGGCACCGGCACGCCGAGCACCGGCACCGGCGTCTTGGCCGCCAGCATGCCGGGCAGGTGGGCCGCACCGCCGGCGCCGGCGATGATGGCGCGCAGCCCGCGACCGCGCGCGGCCTCGGCGTACGCGAACATCTCGTCGGGCATGCGGTGCGCCGACACGACCTGCGCTTCGAAGGGCACACCGAACTCGGTCAGAATATCGGCCGCATGGTGCATGACGTCCCAGTCGCTGCTGGAGCCCATCACCACGCCGATCAGGGGAATCGCTGCGTTCACAGCCGCTCCGGTTCCGGAAACCCCAAATTGTAGGCGGCGCTTGGCTTTGCGGCCGGCGACCCCAGCTGACTCAGATGATCGACATCACCCTCCAGAACTTCGAAGCCGAGCTGATCCAAGCGTCGGTGCAGACCCCCGTGCTGCTCGACATCTGGGCACCTTGGTGCGGACCGTGCAAGTCGCTCGGCCCGGTGCTGGAGAAGCTGGAGGCGGATTACGGGGGTCGCTTCGCGCTGGCCAAGCTCAACAGCGACGACCAGCCCGACATCGCCGGCCAGCTGAGCCAGGCCTTCGGCGTGCGCTCGATCCCGTTCTGCGTGATGTTCGTCGGCGGCCAGCCGGTCGACGGCTTCGTCGGCGCGCTGCCGGAGGCTCAGATCCGCAGCTTCCTCGACAAGCATGTGCCGAGCGAGGACGCGCTGGCGGCGGAAGAGGAGGCGCTGGAGGCCGAGCAGTTGGCCGCCGAGGGCGACAGCGACGCCGCGCTCGCCAAGCTGTCCGACGCCCTGGCCATCGCCCCGGGCGACGACGCCATCCGAGCCGACTACGTGAAGCGCCTGCTGGAAGCCGGCCGCATCGCCGACGCGCGACGCGTGTACGAGCCGCTGGCGCCGAAGGCCATCGTCGATGCACGCGCCAGTGCGCTGGGCCTGTGGCTCGACGCCTGCGAAGCAGCCGAGCGGGCCCGTTCGCCGGCGGTGCTGGCCGCAGCGATCGGCGCCGACAAGCGCGACTTCGCGGCGCGCTTCGAGCTGGCGCAGACCCTGCTCGCCGCCCAGCGCCCCACCGAAGCGATGGACGAACTGCTCGAGATCCTGATGCGCGACAAGGCCTGGTCCGACGAGCGCGCACGCAAGCTGTACGTCGCCATCCTCGAGTTGCTGAGCAAGCCGCCACCGAAGGCTGCCTCGCCCGCCGAGGCCAAGGGCACGCTGGAGATCGCCGGCAAGGCCACCGCCGTGGCCAGCGACCCGGTGGTCGACGGCTACCGCCGCAAGCTCAGCATGGTGTTGTTCTGAACGGCTGAACCTAAGCGGCGCGACGCCGGCCGAGGGAGCGATCAGACGAAGCTCGTGGACGCCCCGAAGGTCGAGTCCAGCACGGTGATGATCTGCGCCTTCTCGGCGACGTGGCGCTGCCAGTGCTCCTGGGCAAGACGGGCATGCCGCTCGGCGGGCTCGGCCTCGCCGAGCAGTTCGTGGACCTGCGCCAAGCGCCCGTGCGTCAGGGCCACGTCGTCGATATCGCATTCGGGTCGCAGGGCGTCCACCGCGGCCTTGGCTTGCTCGCGTGCGTGCGTCGGCTGCGCCAGCTTGGCGCGGCACCAGGCGACGTCGGCGCGCAGGCTGGACTCGAGCCGGCCCAGGCCGGTGGCCAGCGCATCGCCGAAATGCGCCTCGAACAGCACCAGCGCCTCGGCGTAGCGCGACTGCGTCATCAGCGTCTGGGCGCGCAGGATCGGCCGCAGCACGGCCAGCGCGGTGCCTCCCATGCGATCGTCGAAGTGGCTGGAAGATTCGGCCGCCGTCATCGCCTGCAGCGCCACGTCGTTCTGCTTCGCGTCGTCGGAGAACACGGCGGCCATGCGGGCCTGGTCGCTGCGCAAGGCCGCCATGTTGTGCATCAGGGCGCTGATCGTCGCCGCATCACCTTCCGCGCTGGCGTGCTGGCGTGCCTTTGCATACCAGCCCTGCGCCCTGTCGATGCGGCCACCGTAGTGGTAGGCCATCGCGATCACCAGGCAGGCGCGCGAGCGGGCCGAGTGGTGGTCGGGCGCGGCAAGCCGCAGCGCCTGAGAGGCGTTGCGGGCGACGCCGTCGATGTCGGAGTGCACGTAGTCGAGATGCGCCATCCAGGCCAGGCACACGGCCTGCAGCGGCATGCGGTTGGCCGACAGGCTCAGCGCCCGCGCCTGTTGCAGCTTGACGCGCGCCTGACCGCCCAGATCGCTGAAGTAGTCGACCATCGCATCGGCCAGGCAGATGGCGGCCGCGGTGGCCGCATCGGGTCGCGACTGGTGCCGACGGTGCAGCGGCGTCAGGGCGTTGCGCGCCTCGTCGACGCGGCCTTCGCGCGCCAGCAAGCCGACCCGCTCGGCACGCAGCACGTCGGCTTCGACCGGATCGGCCGTCTGCGCGATCGCGGCGTCGAGCTTGGCGAGCAGGCGCGAGTTCATGCGGTGCTGGCTGCTCGGTGCGGTGGGCCGCTCAGGCCGTCAGGCGTTCGAGGGCTTCGCGGTACGTCGCTGCAGTACGCGCCACCACGTCGGCCGGCAACGCCGGGGCCGGCGCCTGCTTGTTCCACGGCCGGCCGTCGACCACCACCTGCTCCAGCCAGTCGCGCACGAACTGCTTGTCGTAGCTCGGCGGGTTGATGCCCTCGGCGTAACCTTCCACCGGCCAGAAGCGCGACGAATCGGGCGTCAGCACCTCGTCCATCAACGTCAAGGTGCCGGCCTCGTCGAGGCCGAACTCGAACTTCGTGTCGGCGATGATGATGCCCTTGCCGAGGGCGAAGGCCGCCGCGCTCTCGTAGAGCGCGATCGCCACGCGTCGCACCTGCTCGGCCAGCGGGGCGCCGATGATCTCGACCATGCGCTCGAAAGGGATGTTCTCGTCGTGCTCGCCCATCTCGGCCTTGGTGGCCGGCGTGAAGATGGGCGACGGCAGCTTGCTGGCGTTCTTCAGGCCGGGCGGCAACTTCACGCCACAGACCTGGCCGTTGTGCTGGTATTCCTTCCAGCCCGAGCCCGCCAGGTAGCCACGCACCACGGCTTCCACCGGCAGCGGCTTCAAGCGCTTGACGAGCATCGAGCGGCCCGTGACCTGGGCCCGCTCCGCTGCGCTGACCACGCTTTCCGGAGCTTCCCCGGTCAGGTGATTGGGCACGATGTGGCCGAGCCGGGCGAACCAGAACAGCGCCATGCGCGTGAGCAACTCGCCCTTGCCCGGAATGGGCTCGCCCATCACCACGTCGAAGGCACTGAGCCGGTCACTCGCGACCATCAGCAGGCGGTCGCTGCCGACCGCATAGTTGTCACGCACCTTGCCGCGCGCCAGCAGGGGCAGCGATTGCAGACGGCTTTCGAGCAGCGGAGTGGTGGCGGACATCGGAGGCAGGGCGCGGTGACGACGAAGCGACGAAGCGACGAAGACTTACTGAACGACCTGGGCGAGTTCTCCCTTGGCGTACTTGGCAGCCACTACGGAGAGCGTCTCGCCCTTGATCTTGGGCGCCTGGCCTTCGCAACCGAACTCGACGTAGCGCTGCTTGCAGATGGACTTGGCCGCGGCCGTTGCCGGCTTCAGGTACTCGCGCGGGTCGAATTTGCCCGGGTTCTCGGCGAAGAACTTGCGGATCGCCGCAGTCATCGCGAGACGGATGTCAGTGTCGATGTTGATCTTGCGCACACCGAACTTGATGGCTTCCTGGATCTCCGACACCGGTACGCCGTAGGTTTCCTTCATGTCGCCGCCGTACTTGCGGATCTCGGCCAGCAGATCCTGCGGCACGCTGGAGCTGCCGTGCATCACCAGGTGGGTGTTGGGGATCCGTGCATTGATCTCCTTGATGCGCTTGATCGCCAGGATGTCGCCGGTGGGCTTGCGGGTGAACTTGTAGGCGCCGTGGCTGGTGCCGATAGCGATGGCCAGTGCGTCGAGCTGCGTCCGCTTGACGAAGTCCGCCGCCTCTTCGGGATCGGTGAGCAACTGCTCCACGGTCATCGTGGCGTCGGTGCCGTGACCGTCTTCCTTGTCGCCCTTCATCGTCTCCAGCGAGCCGAGGCAACCGAGTTCGCCTTCGACCGTCACGCCGAGCTTGTGCGCCATGTCGACGACCTTGCGGGTCACGTCGACGTTGTAGTCGTAGCTGGCGATGGTCTTGCCGTCCGCCTGCAGCGAGCCGTCCATCATCACCGAGCTGAAGCCCAGGTCGATGGCGCCCTGGCAGACGTCGGGGCTCTGGCCGTGGTCCTGGTGCATCACCAGCGGGATGTGCGGCCAGGTCTCGATCGCCGCCTGGATCAGGTGCTTGATGAAGTTCTCGCCGGCGTACTTGCGCGCACCGGCGCTGGCCTGAAGGATCACCGGCGCGCCGACTTCGTGGGCGGCGCTCATCACCGCCTGCACCTGCTCGAGGTTGTTGACGTTGAAGGCCGGGATGCCATAGCCCTGCTCGGCGGCATGATCGAGCAGCTGGCGCATGGAAACGAGGGGCATGGGGATCTCCGAAAGTCGACAGCGAAAGGAGCGGCAGGCCGGACGGCGAGCCCGCGGAACCCTGATTTTAGGCGCCCGACCGCCGCCGGAGACGGTCCGCGACCCCCTTGCTCAGGCGACCCGACAAACCTTGAGCATGTTGGTGCCGCCCGGGTACCCCATCGGCTCGCCGCAGGTGATGGCGTAGGTGTCGCCCGGCTTGAGCACACCGCCGTCCACCAGCAGCGCTTCTGCCTTGGCGAGGGCCTCGTCGCGATCGGTGTACGACGGCATCAGCAGCGGACGCACGTTGCGATACAGCGTCATCTTGCGCTGGCTGGTCGGTTGCGAGGTCAGCGCGAAGATCGGCACGTGGATCTTGTGGCGGCTCATCCACAGCGCCGTCGAGCCCGACTCCGTCAGCGCGACGATCGCCTTGCAGCCCAGGTGGTGGGCGGTGAACAGCGCGCCCATCGCGATGCTCTGGTCGATGCGGCCGAAGCGCTTGTTGGTGAAGTCGGCGTCGAGCGCCACGTCCTCGGCCCGTTCGGCCGCCAGTGCGATGGCGGCCATCTGTTCGATGGTCTCGACCGGGTATTTGCCGGCCGCGGTCTCGGCGCTGAGCATCACCGCGTCGGTGCCGTCGAGCACGGCATTCGCGACGTCGCTCACCTCGGCGCGCGTCGGCACCGGGTTGACGATCATCGACTCCATCATCTGGGTCGCGGTGATCACCACCTTGTCGAGCTCTCGGGCCAGCTTGATCATCTTCTTCTGCAGCGCCGGCACCGCGGCGTTGCCGACCTCGACGGCAAGGTCACCGCGCGCCACCATGATGCCGTCGCTGGCCTTGAGGATCTGCTCGAGCACGGGGATGGCCTCGCTGCGCTCGATCTTCGCGATCAGCGCCGGCTTGTGGCGCCACGGCTCGCCGGCCACGTTGGCCAGCTGCCGGGCCATTTCCATGTCGGTCGCGTTCTTGGGGAAGCTGACCGCGAGGTATTCGCACTGGAAGCTCATCGCGGTCTTGATGTCCTCCATGTCCTTCGCGGTCAGCGCCGGCGCCGTGAGGCCGCCGCCCTGCTTGTTGATACCCTTGTTGTTGGACAGCTCGCCGCCGATCTTCACGACGGTGTGCACCGCCTCACCGAGCACCTTGTCGACGGTCAGCACGATCAGGCCATCGTTGAGCAGCAGCGTGTCGCCCGGCTTCACGTCGCGCGGCAGCGACTTGTAGTCCAGGCCGACCGCCTGCAGGTCGCCCGGCTCGCTGCGGGCGGCGTCCAGCACGAAGGCCGCGCCCGGCTCCAGCATCACCTTGCCCTGCGCGAACTTGCCGACACGGATCTTCGGCCCCTGCAGGTCGGCCATGATCGCGACCTCCTTGCCGGCGCGCTGGGCTACCTCGCGTACCAGAGCGGCGCGGGCGATGTGGTCCTGCGCGCTGCCGTGCGAGAAGTTCAGCCGGACCACATCGACGCCGGCCGTGATCATGCGTTCGAGCACGTCGGGCGTGGACGAGGCGGGGCCGAGGGTGGCAACGATCTTGGTGGCGCGGTGCATGGTCATGTGAAGAGGATTCCGATGAAGCGAGGGGCGCCGCAGCGCCCCGTATCGTCTGCCGCTCAGCCGGCGGCCCGTTGCTGGAGGATCTCGAAGGCCGGCAGGGTCCTGCCCTCCAGCACCTCGAGGAAGGCACCGCCCCCGGTGGAGATGTAACCGATGTCCTTCTCGATGCCGTACTTGGCGATCGCCGCCAGCGTGTCGCCGCCGCCGGCGATGCTGAAGGCGGGTGAATGGGCGATCGCTGCGGCCAGCGTGCGCGTGCCGCCGGCGAACTGGTCGTACTCGAACACGCCCATCGGCCCGTTCCAGACCACGGTGCCCGCACGCGCGATGATGCCGGCCAGCTCGGCCGCGGTGCGCGGGCCGATGTCGAGGATCAGGTCGTCGGGCCGCACCTCGGTGGCGGTCACCTTGTTGGCCCGTGCGATAGCCGAGAACTCGTCCGCCACCACCACGTCGATCGGGATCGGCACTGCGGCGCCGCGCGCCTTCATCATGTCGATGATGGCGCGCGCCTCGTCCACCAGATCGGGCTCGGCCAGCGACTTGCCGATCGACAGGCCGACTGCCAGCATGAAGGTGTTGGCGATGCCGCCGCCGACGATCAACTGATCGACGTTGGCCGCCAGCGACTTCAGGATCGACAGCTTGGTGCTGACCTTCGAGCCGGCAACGATGGCCACCAGCGGGCGCTTCGGGCTCTTCAGGGCCTTGGTGATGGCGTCGATCTCGGCGGCCAGCAGCGGGCCGGCACAGGCCACCTTGGCGAACTGCGCGATGCCATAGGTCGAAGCCTCGGCGCGGTGCGCGGTGCCGAAGGCGTCGTGCACGAAGATGTCGCACAGCGCGGCCATCTTCCTGGCCAGCGTTTCGTCGTTCTTCTTCTCGCCCTTGTTGACGCGGCAGTTCTCGAGCAGCACCAGTTCACCCGGCGCGACCTCGACGCCGTCGGTCCAGTCCCGCAGCAGCGGCACCTTGCGACCCAGCAACTCGGCCATCCGGCGCGCGACCGGCGCCAGGGAGTCTTCGGCCTTGAACTCGCCCTCGGTCGGTCGGCCCAGGTGCGAGGTCACCATCACGGCCGCACCGGCCGCCAGCGCCATTTCGATGCAGGGGATCGACGCGCGGATGCGGGTGTCCTCGGTGATGCGCCCGGCGTCGTCCTGCGGCACGTTCAAGTCGGCCCGGATGAACACGCGCTGACCGGCGACGCGGCCTTGCTGAATGAGATCGGAGAACCGCAGAACCTTCAAAGACTGACTCCTCGGACGATGGGGAAGCGAATGGAATGGCGAATGGCGCGCGTTCCGGTCGTCGTGGACTACCAGCCCAGCACCAGACGCAAGGGCAGCAGCACGGCCATGCCGGTGATGATGGTGCCCAGGATGCCTCGGCGCCAGAAGAAATATGCGGTCGCAGCCACGGCCGCATAGACCCGTGCGTCATGCCAGGGCTCGGCGATCAGCTGGCCCTGGCTCATGGCGATCTCCGGCACCACGACCGCGGCCAGTGCGGCGAGCGGCGCATAGCGCAGGCCGCGCTTGACCCAGTCGGGCAGCGCCAGTTCACGGTCGGACAGGAAGAAGAACGAGCGTGTGACCACGGTGATGACCGTCAGCCCGGCGATCGTCAGCAGGAACTCACCGGCGCTCATGCGGCGCACTCCTTGTCGCGCGCATGGGCGTCGAGCCGGCGCGTGCCGGGGCGCTCCAGCCAGGCGCGCAGACGGCGACCGGCGTCGTCACCACCATCGATCATCAGACCGATGCAGACGGCCGCGGCGATCGCCACGACGATGTAGAGCTTGAGGGGCAGCGCGAAGGCCGCCACGGCCGCCGCGCCCGCCACCACGGCCGCGAACAGCGTGGCACGATCGGACACCAGCGAGTACGTCAGGCCGAGCAGCGCCAGCGTACCGGCGAAACCCAGGCCCCACTGCGTGGGCACGACATCGGCGAGCAGGATGCCCAGCACCGAGGGAATCTGCCAGGCAAGGTAGTTCGCGCTGACCGAACCCCAGAAGTACTCGATCTGCCCCTCCGGCACGTCGCCCTCGGTCGGGGGTTCTGCGTAGCGCCGCATGAACAGTACATAGTTGAGATCGCCCGAGAAGTAGCCCAGCATCAGGCGCTGCCTCAAAGGAAAACGCATGAAATAGGGACGCCACTGGGCGCTGAAGATCACGAAACGCAGGTTGACGCAGAAGGCCGTGGCCCAGATCACCCAGACCGGAGCGCTCAGGGCGATCAGCGGGATGGTGGCGAGCTGCGCGCTGCCGGCGAACACCGTAAAGGTCATCAGCAGGGCGAGCGGTACCGACAGACCGCCCTTGACCATCGCGACGCCCGTCACCAGCCCCCAGGCCGCGATGCCCAGCGAGACACCGGCCATTTCGCCCAAGCCGGAGCGATAGGCCGGATGACGCAGCACGGAACGCATCGGGGGCATCGACATGGACACGATTGTCCCACCGGTCGGGCGGCCTCACCGCCCGTCATCGGCCACCACTCGCGTGACGTAAAGCGCCGATGACGCTTCAGGACGTATGCGACTTGCGTTTGTCCGCCTTGGGTTCAGCCGGGATCGGCGCCACCGCCTCGGTCTTTGCGACCTCGGATTCGACCGGCTTGCTGCCGGGCCGCTGTATCTGGGGCGCCACAGCCTCGAGCTTGTTCTCGCGCATGTACTCGTCCATCTCGCGCCAGCCGGCGAAGACGGCAGCCCGCTGGGCCTTGGCATTGAGCGCGTAGCAATCCTCGATGGCACGCCCGGCATGCCGGCAGGCGCTGCCGATCGCCTTGCCGTCGGCCTCCTTCAGCGCGGCCGTCTTTTCGGCGGCTTCGGTGCCGAGCAGATCGCAACCGGCGAGCAGCGCCAGAGCGATCAGAGGAAGGAGGCGGAGGGACGTCATGATGGATGCAGACAGGCTTCGCAGGCTTATCGGTCACGCCGACCGTCACTTGAGTCCACCAACGAAAAAGGCCCCGCCGCAGCGGGTCCCCTCACGCCAGCCCTGGCGTCAGACCCGCTGGGGGATCATGGCCATCAGCTTGGCGACGCGCTCCTCGGTCGCCGGGTGGGTGCTGAAAAGTCCGCGCAGCCCGCCGCCGGACAGCGGATTCATGATCATCATCTGCGCCGTCTCCGGATGACGCTCGGCCGCCTCCAGCGGGATCCCCTGGGCGTAGCGCTGGATCTTCTGCAGCGCGCTGGCCAGGGCCTGCGGATCGCCGGAGATCTCGGCGCCGCCCCGGTCGGCCTCGAACTCGCGGGCCCGGCTGATCGCCATCTGGATCAGGCTGGCAGCCAGCGGCGCCAGCAACATCACGAGGATGCCGGCGATCGGGTTGGCCGGCCGCCCGTCGCTGCTGCGGCCGCCGAAGAACATCGCGAAATTGGCCAGCATCGAGATGGCGCCAGCCATCGTCGCGCTGACGGTGCTGATCAGGATGTCGCGGTGCTTCACGTGCGCGAGCTCGTGTGCCATCACCCCGCGAAGCTCGCGCTCGGACAGCACGCGCAGGATGCCGGTGGTGGCGGCCACCGCAGCGTTCTGCGGGTTGCGGCCGGTCGCGAAGGCGTTCGGAGCGTCCTCGTTGATCAGGTACACCTTGGGCATCGGCAGCTCCGCCTTCGCGGCGAGCTCCCTCACCATGGTGTAGAACTGTGGCGCGGAGGACGCGTCGACCTCCTGCGCGTTGTACATCTTCAGCACCATCTTGTCGCTGAACCAGTAGCTGAAGAAGTTCATGCCGAGCGCGACCACCAGCGCGATCGCCATGCCTTGCTGGCCGCCCAGCACAGAGCCGATGGCCATGAACAGCGCCGTGATGGCGGCCATCAGCACGGCGGTCTTCATCAGATTGAACATGTTTCCAGCTCCTGCGCCGAGTTGGCGCTCACGCATAGATGCGGGACGACTCCGGGAGTTCAATCCCCGCGCGGTCCATCAAAGTGTTGTGCCTGCGCACAAAATCGGCCGGCCGGCCAGGAAGTCCCGCGCACCGATGCGCCGCCCGCCCGGGCGTTGCAGTTGTTGCAGGTCCAGCGCCGCGTCACCGCACGCGACCCGCAGCAGCCCCTCGGCGGCGATCAGTACAGTCCCTGGCGCAGCTTGTCCGGGGGCAACGGTGGCCCGCCACAGTTTCACCGTCTCGCCGGCGTGCTGGAAACTGGCGCCGGGGAAGGGGTCGAAGGCCCGCACGCGGCGCTCGATCTCTGCGGCCTGTCGAGACCAGTCGATCGAGGCCTCCACCTTCTCGATCTTGTGGGCGTACGTCACCCCTTCGGCCGGTTGCGGCAGCCGCACCAGGCCACCGCAGGCGGCGGCCTCGAGCGCTTCGACGATCAGTCGACCGCCGAGCGTCGCCAGGCGGTCGTGGAGCGTCGCCGTGCTGTCGTCGGACCGGATGGCCTCGCGCTCGGTGAGCAGCATGTCGCCGGTATCCAGGCCCTCGTCCATCTGCATGATGGTGATACCGGTCTCCGCATCTCCAGCCTCGATCGCCCGGTGGATCGGCGCCGCCCCACGCCAGCGCGGCAGCAAGGACGCATGGATGTTCAGGCAACCTCGCGCCGGCAGCTGCAGCACCCAGGGCGGCAGGATCAGACCGTAGGCGGCCACCACCATGGCGTCGAGCTGTGCCGCCGCGAGTGCGTCGCGCGCCGCGCGAGCGTCTTCCGGGTATTTGCCATCTAGGCGCAGGCTGCGCGGCTGCACGACCGCAAGGCCGCGTTCCACGGCCAGCGCCTTGACGGCCGAGGCCTGCAGCTTCAGCCCCCGCCCCGCAGGACGATCAGGCTGCGTCAGCACCAGCGGAACGTCGAACCCGGCATCCAGCAGCAGCTTCAGCGCAACACGCGCGAACTCGGGCGTGCCGGCAAATGCGATGCGCACGCAGTCCGCCTCAGTCTCGCGCCTCGTCGCGCGTCTTCTTGAGCATTTTGCTCTTGATGCGGTTGCGCTTGAGCGGAGAAAGGTACTCGACGAAGACCTTGCCCATCAGGTGATCCATCTCGTGCTGGACACACACCGACAGCAGTTCCTCGGCATCGAACTGGTAGGCCTGCCCGTCCCGCCCCAACGCCCGGACCGTCACGTTCGCATGGCGAGGCACCTTGTCGTAGATCTGCGGCACCGAAAGGCAGCCTTCGTCCCCCACGACCATCTCGTCGCTGACCCGCAGCAACTCCGGGTTGATCAGTATCCGGGGCTCGTTGCGATCGTCGGAGACGTCGATGACGATCACGCGCTCGTGCACGTCGACCTGCGTTGCGGCCAGGCCGACCCCCTGGGCCTCGTACATGGTCTCCAGCATGTCGTCGACGAGCTGGCGGATGCGCTCGTCGACTTCCGTCACCGGTTTGGCCACGGTGTGAAGACGGGGATCGGGATAACGCAGGATGTCGAGCAGCGGCATGGCGGAGTAACGAAATGCTTCGGGACGGTGTGGACCACAAGCAACGAGCGGGCGTGAAGGGCTACCGATGGCTGGGCCCGCGCGCCAGGAGGTTTCATTGCGGCATCAAGGGTTTATGGGCAGAATCTTCGAAACGAAGTGAGGATTTTCGCCCAACCGGCAAGGTCGGGCTCAAGCCTCGCAAAGACCACAGGGCGCCGGGGAGCTTGGAGCCGGCCGTCCACGGAGAGAGCTCGATGACACGAATTGCCCCCGCTGCACGCCGACCCCTCGGTGTGGTTGCCACTGCTCTCTTGACCGCCTTGGCGGCCGGCGCCTCGATGACCGCCGCCGCCGCGGAGCCCAATTTCCCCATCACCGCCCAACAGCGGAGCACGGCCCAGCAGGTAGCCCAGGCCGGCGTGCCGCTCTCTGAACTGGCGCCCAACGCGCCGGACACCTACACCGTCAAGCGCGGCGACACGTTGTGGGACATCTCCGGTGTGTTCCTGAAGCGGCAATGGCGCTGGCCCGAGCTGTGGGGCATGAATCTCGACCAGATCCGCAACCCGCACCTGATCTATCCCGGGCAGCAACTGCTTCTCGAGAAGGACGGCGACCGTGCCCGTCTGCGTGTGGCGGGTGGCCCCAACGGCACGCTGAAGCTGTCGCCGAGGGTCCGCGACGCCGGGGCCTCAGACGGCCCGATTGCCTCCGTCCCGCTGAAGTTCATCGAGGGTTTCCTCAATGACGCGGTGATCTTCGACAGCGACGAACTCGATCGTGCGCCGCGCATCGTCGCGGCGCAGGAAGGACGTGTGCTGCTCGGCAAGGGGGATGCCGCCTACGTCCGGGGCGACCTGACCAATGTGCGCGAATGGCGCGTGTTCCAGCAGCCCAGGGAACTGCGCGACCCCGACACCAACGCCATCCTTGGCTATGAAGGCACCTACGTCGCCACGGCCGAGTACGAGAAGGAAGGCGGCACGAACAGCCAGGGTGAGATCGTCCCTGCCACGTTCCGCATCACGTCCGCCAAGCTGGAGGCCAACGTGGCGAACCGCCTGGCTCCGGCGCAGGTCAAGGATTACACGCCCTACGTGCCGCGGCCGCCCGCAGCGCCCATCAGCGGGCGCATCGTGTCGGTCTACGGCGAAGCTCTGAACGCGGGCCAGAACCAGATCGTCTCGCTGAACAAGGGTGCGCGTGACGGCGTGGAGCGCGGCCACGTCCTGGCGCTGTGGCGCGCCGGGGCCCTGGAGCGCGATCTCACGCAGGCCGGCCCGGCCCAGAAGATCCGCCTACCCGACGAACGCCACGGTCTGCTGTTCGTGTTCCGCGTGTTCGATCGCATGTCCTATGCGCTCATCCTGAACGTCAACGACCCGGTCACCCGCGGTGATCGCTTCACCGAGCCCTGAAGTTCGCCGTCCGGGCCCAGGCGCTCGCTGAGAGCCGTCGCGCCCGCCGGCCATGATCGAACGCGACGACCTCGCGGCATGGCTGCGGCTGCTCGAAACGCCCTCGATCGGACGTGAAACGGCGCGCCGCCTGCTCGCGGCTTTCGGCGCACCCCAGGCCGTCTTCGACGCCCCGGCCGCAGCCCTGCGAGAACTACTGACGGCGGAGCAGGCCGCGGCGTTGGGCTCATCGCCCCCCGCGCTCGACGCGCTGATCGAAACCACGTGGCAGTGGATCGGTGCCGAGGATCAGCGCCACGTGGTGGCCCTCGGCGACCCGGCCTACCCCCGTTCCCTGCTAGAAACCGCCGACCCGCCGCTGGTGATCCATGCGGTCGGCCGCATCGAGTTGCTGAATGCTGCCAGCGTGGCGGTGGTCGGCAGCCGCAATCCGACGCCGCAGGGGGCCGAGAACGCGCGCGCCTTTGCGACCGCCCTGAGCCACGCCAGCCTGACCGTCGTGTCCGGGTTGGCCCTCGGGATCGACGGCGCAGCGCACGAAGGCGCACTGGCAGGCCCAGGGTCGACGATCGCGGTGATCGGCACCGGGCTCGATCGCGTCTATCCGAAACGGCACCTGAAACTGGCCCACCGCATTGCCCGGGAAGGCTTGATGGTGAGCGAGTACACGCTGGGAACCCCACCGATTGCTGCGCACTTCCCGTTGCGCAACCGCCTGATTGCCGGCCTGACCCGCGGCACGCTGGTGGTCGAAGCCGCATTGCAGTCGGGCTCGCTGATCACCGCGAGGCTTGCACTCGAGGCCGGCCGGGACGTCTTTGCGATCCCCGGGTCGATCCACGCGCCCCAGTCACGCGGCTGCCATGCACTGATCAAGCAAGGCGCCAAACTGGTTGACAGTGCCGCGGACATTCTCGAGGAACTGCGACTCGAAACGCTCGACACCCCCTCGCCAGCCGTGTCAACCCAGGCCGCGGACGACCCGGTGCTGACCGCCCTCGGCCACGATCCGGTCACTCTCGACGCGTTGAGCGCCCGGATCGGTTGGTCTCCTGCCGAATTGAGCGCTCGCTTACTGGCGCTCGAATTGAACGGCAAGGTGGTTCGCCTGCCGGGTCACCTATTCCAGCGCCTCGTACAGGTCTGAGGCGCAGGCGCGTTGAACGCCTCTTGCCGCACGCCGGCGAATGCCCGCAGCGACTTTCGTTCGACGACCCCTGTGGTATCTTGTCGCATGTTCGACGTGCTCGTGTATCTCTACGAAAACTACTGGCAGCCCGACGCGTGCCCCGACCACCGGCAACTGTCTCGCAAGCTCTCTGCGGTGGGCTTCGAGAACGAGGAGATCGAGGACGCGCTGAGCTGGCTGGCAGGGTTGGCGACAGCAGCCGAGTCACACAGCGGCGAGCAGAGCGCCCACGCATTGCGCGTCTATTCGCCGGTCGAGCAGGAGCACCTGGGCGAGGCCTCGATCGGCTTTGTCAGCTTTCTCGAATCAGCCGGCGTGCTGCGTGCGCCGATGCGGGAGATGGTCATTGACCGCGCGATGGCCATTCCGGCCGGCCCGCTGGCCGTCGAAGACCTGAAGATCATCGTGCTGATGGTGTTCTGGAGCTTGGGCGAAGAGCCCGACGCGCTGATCCTCGACGAATTGTTCGTCGATGACGTGGATCGCCTGATCCACTGACGAACCAGAGCGGCCGCGTCGCGCCGCTCCACGCACCGAACCCTCAGTTCAGCAACCGCTGCGGATCGGCGTCGAGCTTGGCCAGCGCGCTGCGAGTCGCGCGCACCGTGAGCGCCTCGTCCTGCGCAGGAACCAGCAGGCCGGCCTGCAGGAAGGACGCCAGCCGGTGCTGCTGGAACAGCGTGCCACGGCCCTGCTGGGAGACGAACAGGCTCAGTTGCTTTCGCATGCCGTGCCAGGCCAGCTGCACCGACTCGATGCGACCGCGGTGCTCGAGCATGTACCAGCCCCCCACTTGCAGTTCGCGCGCCCAGGCGATCATGGCCGGCGTTGGCATCGAACCGCCCTCGGTGACGATCTGCAGTTCGGTGCTTTCATGACCCGACAGGTCCATCACGATGGACTCGTCGATCTGCATGTCGTCGGCGTCGGGCAGCATCTCCTCGAGATCCTCGAGTCGTGCCATCAGTTCCTCGAGCCGCTCGGCGGGAATCGCCGCCGCCTTGGCGGTGAAGGCGGCCGCCAGCGAGTCGTTCAGCGCCTGGATGTGCTCGTCCTGCTTCTCTGGGGCGAGGCCCGCCTCCGCCATGCCTTCGCGCAGCGTCTTCAGCAGCGGCGGGAGGCGGCGGATCACGTCGGCGCGTTCTTCGCGCGACACCTTCGCTCCCGCCGACCAGATCAGATCGGCTGCGGCGCGCTTCATGACCTTGGTGGAGTCGCTGGCGGCCCCCGACTTCAGCGCCATCGTGGCCAGCACATCGGCCCAGACGTGGAACAGGAAGTTGCGCACCCCTTCCTGCACCGGCACCTCGTTGAGCATCTTGCGCAGTTCGATGGTGTACTGGATCGCCATCGTCTCGCGCTGCTCAACCTGCTGCGCCAGCGACACGCCCTTGCGCGTCGCCTCGTTCTCGGTCTTGAAGTAGTGCTCCAGGAAGCGCTCGAACTCGGTCAGCACGGTCTGGAACACGCGGCGCCCGGTGTCGGGGTAGGCTTCCACGACCTGCACCACGCGCTTGATCTCCTTGTCGAGCGCATCGCCGGCTGCCCGTGAGCTGATGTCGAAGCCCATCACGCAGGCGCCCATGCGGTCGATCAGCTTGCGCGCCGGATGGTCGGTGGTGGCGAAGAAATCGGGCTCGCTGACCGCCACGCGAAGCACGGGCATCTGCAGCCGCGCGAACCACACGCGGACCACGGCCGGAATCTTCTCTTCGGTCAGGATGCTCTGGAACAGCAGCGCCACGATCTCGATGGTGGCGCGCTCGACCGGGGTGCTGGCGGCTTCCTTGAGCGCCTGCTTGCGCTGCTGCAGCTCCTGCAGCAGCGCCGGGGTGCTGATCGCGGCACGGTCGTCGCGTCCGGTGGTGGCGAGCTGACGCTGGATGCCGCTCTGCGCTTCCGCGATCGCCCGCTTGAAGCCGGTCGAGGGTTGCATCTCCGCGGTGTCGGCGAACGACGGCACCTGCCGGCCCACCAGCTTGTTCAGCCGGCCCAGCACCGCTTCCGCATGCCCTGCGGTGCGCGCCAGATTGCTCATGCGCGTCATCAGCCGGGTTTCCTCGCCAACGCCGGACCCGCGAGTCGACGTCGTCGTGCCGGCGATGACGACATTGGCGCGCCGCAGGCCGCCCTGCGCCTCCGCCATGTCGCCGAAGCCGGTCGTCACGGGGATCGACGCGACATGCGCGCCGGTCGAGCGCCGGATCAGAGGCCGCAGGTCGATCTCGGGACGCACGCCCTCACCCAGCAGCCAGCGATTGGTCTCGTGGTACGACTCCTCGACCATCTCGCCGAAGGCCGCGTGGATCACCTTCTGCACGGTCCGCCAGTTCTCCAGCGACAGACCGGCCGCGCGCCAGCTGTCGATCACGATGCGAGCCACCACGTGCGGCCGCAGTGCGTCGCCACTGTCGAGTTCCTCGCGCCGCTCCAGGCTGGACATGCGAGCCCGCAGGTCCGTGAACTCCCAAGAGGCCTTGTCCATCATGGCCAGCGCCAATCGAGAGCTGAGGATTTCCACCTCGATGGTGTCATCGTCGACCAGTTGCAGCGTGTCGCGGCCGCTGCCCATGCTGGACGCCGCCGCCGCTCCGAGCGACGTCCGGCCACCCGAGGTGCTGATGCGCGGCATGGCGCCCAGGCTGTCGATCAGCGCCTGTTGCCACTGAGGTGCCGGCCGGGTCAGATCGATGGCCGCGTTCATGCGCTTGTGCGCCAGCTGCGGTTCGGCCTTCTCGTTTGCCAGTCGGTGGGCGCCGTCGAGCACCCCTTGCACCGCGGTCGGCACCGCGAGCAGCAGCGACTCCATGTACACCCGCCGCGCTTGAGCGGCCAGGGCGGATGGGGCAGCTGGGATGGCCATGGAGGATAGGGGCTGACGACGATTAGACAGGCTGTTTCAACTCTACACCACGGCCCCTGCATTCGGATCGTCGGGATCGCCGCCCTTGACGCCTCCCGACTTCATCAGATCCTCCCGCTTGACGCCCAGCCACATCGCAATGGCCGCGGCGACGAACACCGAAGAATAGATGCCGAACAGGATGCCGATCGTCAGCGCGATCGCGAAGTAGTGCAGCGTCGCACCGCCGAACAGCAGCATCGACAACACCATCATCTGTGTCGATCCGTGCGTGATGATGGTGCGGCTCATCGTCGAGGTGATCGCATGGTCGATCACCTGGTGGGTGTTCATCTTGCGGTAGCGGCGGAAAGCCTCGCGGATCCGATCGAAGATGACCACCGACTCGTTGACCGAATAGCCCAGCACCGCCAGCACGGCCGCCAGCACCGACAGCGAGAACTCCCACTGGAAGAAGGCGAAGAAGCCCAGGATGATGATCACGTCGTGCAGGTTGGCGACGATCGCCGCGACCGCGAACTTCCATTCGAAGCGGATCGCGAGATAGATCATGATGCCAATGACGACGAAGCCGAGCGCCATCGCGCCGTCGGTCGCCAGCTCCTTGCCGACCTGCGGCCCGACGAACTCGCTGCGCTTGAGCATCACCGGCTGCGCGCCGCCGGCGTCACAGACCTGCGCGCTGACCGACTCGCCCTTGTCGGTGACCGATTGCGACTGTGTGACCTGGCCACCTTCGGCCGCGCACAGCGCGCCGAACACGCGGCCCACCACCTCCTGCTGCTTGACGTCGCCACGCAACGGCAGGCGCACCAGCACGTCGCGCGAAGTGCCGAAGTTCTGCACCTGCACCTCGCCGAAGCCCAGCGCCTCGACGGCGCTGCGTACCTTGGGCACATCGGCCGTCTGGGCGTACTCGACCTCGAGCACCGTGCCGCCGGTGAACTCGATCGACAGGTGCAGGCCGCGCGTCACGAGGAAGAACACGGCGGCAGCAAAGGTCAGGAAGGACACGACGTTGAAGATCAACGCGTGCTTCATGAACGGGATGTCGCGCTTGATGCGGAAGAACTCCATGAACCCGTCTCCTTCTTCTCAAGCCTGGGCTGCCGGCGGCGCGGCGCCATCCGGGCGCCACACCTGACCGATCGACACGCCCTTGAGCTTCTTGCGCCGCCCGTACCAGAGGTTCACCAGGCCGCGCGAGAACAGCACCGCGGAGAACATCGACGTCAGGATGCCCAGGCAATGCACGACCGCGAAGCCGCGCACCGGACCGGAGCCGAAGGCCAGCAGCGCGATGCCTGCGATCAGCGTGGTGATGTTCGAGTCGAGGATCGTGGCCCAGGCACGTTCGTAGCCGGTGTGGATCGCGGCTTGCGGCGAAGCGCCGGAGCGCAACTCCTCGCGCACCCGCTCGTTGATCAGCACGTTGGCGTCGATCGCCATGCCCAGCGTCAGCGCGATCGCCGCGATGCCGGGCAGCGTCAGCGTGGCTTGCAGCATCGACAGCACCGCCACCAGCAGCAGCAGGTTCACCGCCAGCGCGATGGTCGAGAACACCCCGAACAGCAGGTAGTAGGCGCACATGAACGCCGCGATGGCGGCAAAGCCGTAGATCACGCTGTTGAAACCCTTGTCGATGTTCTCGGCACCGAGGCTCGGGCCGATGGTCCGCTCCTCGACGATCTCCATCGGCGCCGCCAGCGAGCCGGCCCGCAGCAGCAGCGCGGTGTCGCTCGCCTCCTGCGACGTCATGCGGCCCGAGATCTGGAAGCGTGAGCCGAGTTCACCGCGGATCACCGGCGCCGTCACGACCTCGCCCTTGCCCTTCTCGAACAGCAGGATCGCCATGCGCTTGCCGACGTTGTCGCGCGAGATGTCGCGCATGATGCGCGCGCCCTTGGCGTCCACCGTCAGGTGCACGGCGGGCTCCTGCGTCTGGCCATCGAAGCCGGGTTGTGCGTCGGTCAGGCTGTCGCCGGTGAGGATCACCTGGCGCTTGACGATCAGCGCCGCGCCGCCGCGCTCGACATAGCGCTCGGTCCCGAACGGCACCGGCCCGGCGCCGGTCGCCGCCGCAGCCGCCTCGGTGCTGTCGTCCACCATGCGCAGCTCGAGCGTGGCCGTGCGGCCGATGATGTCCTTCGCCTTGGCCGTGTCCTGCACGCCAGGCAACTGCACCACCACGCGGTCGGCGCCCTGCTGCTGGATCACCGGCTCGGCCACGCCGAGCTCGTTGATCCGGTTGTGCAGCGTCGTGATGTTCTGCTTGATGGCCTGATCCTGCACGCGGCGCGCCGCCTCGGGCTTCAGGCTGCCGATCAGCGTGAACTCGCTGTCACGGCCCGCTTCGGCCCACTGCAGATCGGGCAGCGGCTCGGTCAGAGCCGCCCGTGCAGCGCTGCGCGTCGCGGAGTCGCGGAAAGCGATCGTCACCGCATTGCCTTCGCGCGCGATGCCGGCATGGCGGATGTTCTTGTCGCGCAGCAGGCTGCGGATGTCGCCGGTCAGCGCGTCGGCACGCTTGGTCAGCGCCGCCTTCATGTCGACCTGCATCAGGAAGTGCACCCCGCCGCGCAAGTCGAGGCCGAGGTACATCGGCAACGCATGCAGCGAACTCAGCCAGGTGGGCGAACGTGACAGCAGGTTCAGCGCAACGATGTAGCCCGGATCGGCCGGATCCGGGTTCAAGGCCTTGGCGATGGCGTCCTTGGCCTTGATCTGCACATCGGTGTCGCGGAAGCGTGCCTTGATCGACGCGCCGTCGAGTTGCACGAAATCGGCCTGCAGGCCGGCCGCCTGCAAGGCCTGCTGGACGCGTGGCACCACCGTCGCGTCGACCTTCAGCGTCGCCTTGCCACTCGACACCTGCACGGCAGGCGCCTCGCCGAAGAAGTTGGGCAGGGTGTAGACCAGCCCGACCAGCAACGCGATCGCCAGGATCGCGTACTTCCACCATGGGTAGCGGTTCATTGCAGCATCCTCGGGGGAGGCCCCCCGTCCTGGCACCGTGAGACACGGCGCCCTTGTTTGCACGAAAGGCCGCGACACCCAGCGGTGACCGCGGCCTTCGGGCCTCGCGCCGCACGCGGCGCGATCGCCTGCGTCTACTTCAGCGTGCCCTTGGGCAGCACCTGCACCACGGCAGAACGCTGCACCTGCAGTTCCACACCGCTGGCGACCTCGACGTGCAGGTAGGTGTCACCGATCTTCGCCACCTTGCCGAGCACGCCACCGGCGGTCACGACCTCGTCGCCCTTGGCCAGCGCATCGACCATCGCCTTGTGCTCCTTCTGGCGCTTCATCTGCGGGCGGATCATCACGAAATACAGCACCACGAACATCAGCACGAGCGGCAGCATCGTGAGCAGGCTCGACTCCCCACCGGCGGCGGCGGCCGGAGCGGCCTGGGCAAAAGCTTCGGAAATGAACACTGTCTCGTCCTTGAATTGGTTGCACCAACGACAGCGCGCATTGTAGTGCGCGCTCCCTCTCGGGCCGGTTGGAGCAGGCGCCGCCCGGAAGGTTCTGTACCTGGCAAGAACCGGGGCCGGTCAGGCTCGTCGCACCGGCGTCCTCGGGATGCCTGCCGGCAGGCCCCCTGAAATGCAAACGGCCCCGCACAGGGGCCGTTTCGGATTTGGTGGCTCGGGGCGGAATCGAACCACCGACACGCGGATTTTCAATCCGCTGCTCTACCAACTGAGCTACCGAGCCAAGGGGCCGCAGTGTAGCAGCACCGCCGGCGGCTCAGGCGGCCGCACCCTTCTTGCCGCGGCTGAGGTCGACACCGAGCTGCTTGAGCTTGCGGTACAGGTGGGTGCGCTCGAGGCCCGTCTTCTCGGCCACGCGCGTCATGCTGCCGTTCTCGCGCGCGAGGTGGAATTCGAAGTAGGCCTTCTCGAAGGCATCGCGCGCTTCGCGCAGCGGCCGGTCGAGCTCGAAGCTCTGTTCGGGCTGCAGGCCCAGGGCCACCGGCTGCGCGCCGGACAGCCCGCCGTGCTGCGAGTCGATGGCCAGCACATCGCCGCGCTCGCCGGGGCGCAGCGGCGTCACGGTGGCCACCGGCCGCGCGGCCGGCTTGGCCAGGCCCTGCTCGACGGCCCGCAGCAGCTTCTGCAGCGTGATGGGCTTCTCGAGGAAGGCCATCGCACCGAACTTGATCGCCTCGACGGCGGTGTCGATCGTGCCGTGGCCCGACATCATGATCACCGGCATCGTCAGCAGGTTGCAGCTGCCCCATTCCTTGAGCAGCGTGACGCCATCGACGTCCGGCATCCAGATGTCGAGCAACACCAGGTCGGGCCGTGTACGCTCCCTCGACGCCCGGGCCTCAGCGGCGTTCTCGGCCAGTTCGACGCTGTGGCCCTCGTCGCTCAGGATGTCCGACAGCAGTGCGCGGATGCCGAGTTCGTCGTCTACAACAAGGATGGTCGCCATGGGGTCCCGGTGCGTGGCACATGCCGTGTCGGCGTGGCCTGAAGGCTAACCCTGAGGGGGCAGCCATTTCGAAAATGATAGCGAAACTTGTGCCCCCCCGACAGACGGTGCGTCGTCCGCGGCCGCCGCGTCGCCCGCGAGGTTGGCCAGGCGCACGCGCGCACCATGTTCGTCGGCGATCTTCTTGACCACCGCAAGACCCAGTCCGGTGCCCTTGGTCTTGGTCGTCACATAGGGCTCGAAGGCACGCTTGAGCATGCGCTCGCTGAAGCCCGGGCCGTTGTCGGCGACGACCAGCCGCACCGCGCGCCACTCGCCGCGCTCGTTGAGCGCCCCCTCGGTGCGCAGCCGCACCTGGCCGTCGGGCCGCTCGGCCACCGCGTCCAGAGCGTTCTGCACCAGGTTGTGCACCACCTGCCGCAGCTGCGTGGCATCGCCCTGGATCCGCGGCAGGCCCTCGGCCAGCTCGACGCGCAGGCGACCCGACTCCTGCACCTCGGCATACAGGCCCAGTACCTCGGCCACCAGCGCGTTGAGGTCCAGCGGCGCCAGCTGGGCGGCCGGCAGGCGGGCGTAGTCGCGGAATTCGTTGACCAGCTGCTTCATCGCCTGCACCTGGGTGACGATGGTGCTCACCGACTTGGCCAGCATCTGCTGATCCGGCACTTCCAGCTTGGCTTCGAGCCGGTGCTGGATGCGCTCGGCCGACAACTGGATCGGCGTGAGCGGGTTCTTGATCTCGTGCGCGAGCCGGCGCGCCACCTCGCCCCAGGCCTCGGCGCGCTGGGCCGAGACGAGCTCGGTGATGTCGTCGAACACCACCAGCCGCGCCGCGCCGCCCTGCCCGCCGGCCGGCAGCGGCGCGCCGCGCACCAACAGGGTCAGCGGATCGCGGTCGGACGCCGTCGCGAGTTCGAAGGAGTCCTGCCAGTGGTCGCGGTCGCCGAGCTCGGAGCCGCTCTCGATCTGGTCGAAGCGCCGGGCCAGCGCCGCGTCGAAGCCTTCGAGGCCGGGCACCTCGGCCAGCCCGCGCCCGAGATAGGCCGACAACGGCACGCGCAGGATGCGGGTCGCACCGGCGTTCACGCTGTCGATGCAACGGTCGCGGTCGAACACGATCACGCCGGCACTCATGTTGTCGAGGATGGCCTGCAGCTTGCCGCGCGCCGTCTCGAGCTCGGCCACGCTCTGTTCGACCAGCCCGCGGGCGTCGGCGAGTTGCTGGGTCATGTCGGCGAACGAACGCGTCAACCCGCCGAGCTCGTCGCCCGAGGCGAACACCGGCTTCGGGCTCAGGTCGCCGCGCGCCACCTCGCGCACGCCGTCGGCCAGCAGCAGCAGCGGACGCGCCAGCCGGTTGCCGAAGGTCACCGCCAGCAGCATCGCGCCGAACACTGCGAGGATCAGCGTCAGCGTGAGCGTGCCGATGTACATCTTGCGCAGGCCCTCGCGCGCCAGCGAGCGCTGCTGGTACTCGCGGTAGGCGCTCTGCACCGCCAGCGCGTTGGCCGCCAGCGTGGCCGGCAGCAACTGGCTCACCACCAGGTAGCGGTCCTCGCGGCTGAGCGAGAAGCCGGTGGCCGGAATCAGGGCGATGACGCGCACGCGCGGCTGGGGCGGCGGCGGGTCGGCGACCGAGACGCCGGGGATGCGCGTGGCGGCGCCATCGTCGTCCAGCCCCTCGATCTGCGTGGTCACGCGCGCGGTGCGCGCCTGCCGCAGCAAGGCCAGGCCGGGCCGCTCGGGTGCCAGCACCGCGGCGGCGCCGGCGCTCGACAGCACCTGGCCGGCCGCCCCGAGCACCGCCACGTCCTGCGCCGTGAGCTGCTCGCGCAGTCGCTCCAGGGCCAGCGGCTGCTGACGCTCGGGCGCTTCACCGAGCCGCTCGGCCGCGACGCGCGTCTTGCCAGCGAGATCGTTGACCAGCGTATCGAGCGTGCCACGCCCCAGGTTCAGGCCGGCCTCCAGCGCACCCTCGACACGCACGTCGAACCAGCTCTCGATGCTGCGTGACACGAACTGGTAGCTCACCGTGTAGACCAGCGCCCCGGGCACCACCGCCACCACGCCGAAGATCGCCGCCAGCCGCAGCAGCAGCCGCGAGCCGAAGCGGCCGCGCAGCACCCGCGCGGCCAGCCGCACCGCGCCGACCGCGATCACACCGACCAGCACGGTCGCGATCACGACGTTGACCCATAGCAGCGCGTTGTAATACCGCTCGTAGAACTCGCGGTTGTTGGTGGCGATCGCCAGCAGGAAGGTCAGCACCAGCGCCGCCGCCGTGGTGGCAGCCAGCGCGACGACCCAGACGCCGCGCGACACGCGGCGGTCCGGGTGCCGCGTGAGCAGCAGCGCCAGACGGCGGCGCAGGCGTTCGGGGGTCATTGCCGAGGTGTGCGCGTTCGCGGCTCAGCGCGGCTGCGCCTCGGGCACGGCCAGCCGGCGCTCGACCTCGAGCGCCCATTCGGCCTGGCCGCCGAAGCTGATCTGCAGGGGCCGCGGCAGCTGCGAGGTGTCGAGCCGCAGGCTGAACTCGAGGTACTGGCCGTTGCCGTCGTCCAGGTCGCCGGCCTCAGCGAGCTTCCAGCGGGTGGCGCGCTGCACCACCCACAGGGCGTCGGACAGCGAGTCGTAGCTCTGGCTCAGGCTGCCGAAATTGACGCGGTAGCGCCGCGTCAGCGGCTGCCAGGTGATGCGCCAGGTGCGGGTGGCACGTGCTACGCGCTTGTCGCGCCAGTACCAGCGCGATCGGAGCACCTCGGCCTCGGCCACGAAATGCAGCGGCACCCCCTTCTGCAGCGCGTCCTCGACCGCATGGGGCAGCACGACGCTGGCGGTATAGCCGAGCAGCAGGCCCTCGTCACCGCGCGTCAGGTCCAGCGCGCTGAGCTCGATGCCGTCGGCGTGCGCCAGCGACGCGCCGACCGCCAGCCAGATCACCAGCGCCAGCCAGACTGCGGGCAGCCACCCGGCCGACCGTCCTGCGGCAGGCTGAAACCAGCGTCGAACCGGGGCGGTGAACACGGCAGCAGGTCGGAGTTCGGGATGATGGGTAGGTCGCGGTGTGGCTCAGGACGAACGCTTGTCGAGCAGCGCGTAATAGAAGCCGTCCGTCGAGGGCTGTGGCGGCCCCTCGCTCCCCTGATCGGGATTGTCGGCCACCGGCAGCAGGTAGTCGGGTGAAGGCCGCTCGATGGCGTCGGGTGCGCGTTGCAAAAAAGCGTCGATCTGATGCACGCCTTCGGCCTTGAAGACCGAGCAGGTGGCGTAGAGCAGGCGCCCGCCGGGCCGGAGCACCGGCCACAGCGCGTCGAGGAGCCCCGCCTGGGTCGACGCCAGCGCCTCGATGTCCGAGGCGCGGCGCAGCCAGCGAACGTCGGGATGGCGCCGCACGATGCCCGAGGCGCTGCAGGGGGCGTCGAGCAGGATGGCGTCGAACGGCCGGCCGTCCCACCAGGACGCCACGTCGCGCGCGTCGGCGGCCTGCGTGTGCGCACGCAGGCCGAGGCGCTGCAAGGTCTCCCTCACCTTCACCAGCCGCTGCGCGTCGGCGTCCAGGGCCAGCAGGTCCAGATCGGCGAGTTCCAGCAGGTGGGCCGTCTTGCCGCCGGGCGCCGCACAGGCGTCGAGCACCCGAGCGCCAGGCGGCAGGCCGGTGCCCAGCAGCAACGGCGCCGCCTGCTGGGCCGCGAGGTCCTGCACCGACACGGCACCCTCGGTGAAGCCCGGCAACAAGGACACGGCGCAAGGTACGGCGAGCTCGATGGCCTGGCCATCCGCCGCGCCGGGCCGGGTCACGGCGCGGGCGGCGATGCCGGCCTGCGCCAGACGTTGCAGGTAGCTCGCACGGTCCTGCTGCCGTGCATTGACGCGCAGCGTCATCGGCGCACGCCGGTCGTTGGCGCGCAGCAGGTCGGCCCAGTGCTGCGGCCAGTCACGCTGAAGCGTCTCGATCCACCAGCGCGGATGGTTCCACTTCGCGACCGGGTCCTTTGCGGTGGCGGCGACCAGCGCCGGCTGCTCCCGCAGGTAGCGTCGCAGCACCGCGTTGACGAAGCCCGCCTGCGCCCGGGCCCGCAGCTTGGCCGCCTCGACCGCCTGGCTCACCAGCGTGTGCGGCGCGTAGGGCGGCGCCTCGGCCGTGTCGGCATCCTGGTGAGCCAGCGCGAACGCACTGAGCAGCAAGGCATCGACCCAGGCCGGTGGCGCCTTCGGCACGAGCCGGCGGCGCAGCGCCTGGGCAAGGCCCAGGCCGCGCAGCACGCGAAACGCCAGCGCCTGCGCGCCCGGCCGGGGCAGCGCCGGCACGGCCGCCAGTGCATCGTTCAACGAACGCCCGGCGCACACCGCGGCCACCGCGTCGGCGGTGTGCGCCAGCAGCGTGGCCAGCGGGAGGGAGGACGGGGGGGGAGCGTTCACGGCCGCGCAGTGTAGGCGGCCGCCGCCGGCCGAGCGGCCTCGTGCGCCGCGCGATGGCGTCAGGCCCAGCCCGGCTCGGTGTAGCGCGCCGCGAGGCCCGCCGGCAGCGGAACGTCCAGCAGCGTGGCCGCAAGCCGCAGCGCGTCGCCGAGCAGTTAGGGCAACGTCACCCAGCGCAGCGATCGAGCGGACTCACCTCACCGTCGGCCCCCATCAGGCGGCGCGCGGTTTCCACCAGGGCCGGCCGGCTCATCGACTCTCAGACGCGGTCGCCGAACGACGACGCGATCTGGGAGTCCGGTCCACGGTCGGGCGTGGCGGCCTGCAGCGCCGCCGCCGGCCGGAAACCGAACAGGCTGGCGATCAGCCGCGTCGGCAGTTCGTGCACCGCCGCATTGAAATCGGTGACGGCGTCCTTGAAGACACGCCTCGTGAAGGCGATCTGCGCGTCGGTCTCCTGCAGATCATTCATCAAGGTCTCCACGCGCTCCACGGTCGCCATCATGTCGAAACGGTCGGCGCGGGCTTCGATCAGCACGCGCAGTGGCCGCAGCGCCCCTTCGAGCACCTGCTCGGCGAGCCCGAGGCTCTGGATCGCACCGGCGCTGGTGGGTCGCCCTTGCGCGTGGTCGGCCGCGGCCTGCGCCTGCCGGGTCGCGGCCACCACGGTCTGCAGCATCGCGGCGCCGACCGCGTCACCCATCGCCGGCCGCGCCTCGTCGCTGGCCAGCAGTTCGGTGAGCTCGAAGGCGAGCGCCTGGCGACGACGCAGCTGGACGTCGATCGGCCCCCAGCTCGCGCCGACCGCGCTGCGCAGGCGCACCAGGCGGTTGTAGGCTCCCACGCCCCAGAACAGCAGAAGGGCCAACAGCGCGACGAGGACCGTGCGCGTCGTGCTCATCGGGAAAGGGGGGCCGCCAACATGGCTGCCGACTCTACGCCAGCGGTCGCGGCGACCGCGGCGTGCCTCAGGCGCTGGCGCACCAGGCCTCGTAGCCCTTGCGCCGCAACTCGCAGGCCGGGCAGGCATTGCAGCCGTAGCCCCAGGCATGGCGCACGCTGCGGTCGCCGAGGTAGCAGCTGTGGGTGTGCTCGAGGATCAACTCGTTCAAGGCCGAGCCGCCCAGGCGATCGGTCAACGCCCAGGTCTGCGCCTTGTCGAGCCACATCAGCGGCGTCTCGATCGTCATCGGCGTGGCCATGCCCAGGCTCAGCGCGACCTGCAGCGCCTTGAGGGTGTTGTCGCGGCAGTCGGGGTAGCCGGAGTAGTCGGTCTCGCACATGCCGCCGACCAGCACGCTGAGGTTGCGCCGGTAGGCCACGGTGGCCGCGAAGCCGAGGAACAGCAGGTTGCGACCCGGCACGAAGGTGCTCGGCAGGCCGTTGGCCTGCATCTCGATCTCGCGGGCCGAGGTCAGCGCGGTGTCGGAGATCTGGCCGAGCAGACCGAGGTCGAGAACGTGGTCGTTGGCCAGCCGGCCGGCCCACAGCGGGAACGAACGCGCGATGGCCTCGCGCACCGGCATGCGGCATTCGAGTTCGACGACGTGCCGCTGGCCGTAGTCGAAGCCGATGGTCTCCACGTGCGCGTGGTGCTCCAGCGCCCAGGCCAGGCAGGCGGTCGAGTCCTGACCGCCGGAGAACAGGACGAGTGCGCCGCGCGGATCGAGGCTCATGTGCCGATCAGGTGCGGACCTCGCCCTGCCCGAACACCACCCACTTCATCGAGGTCAGGCCCTCGAGGCCCACCGGCCCGCGGGCGTGGAACTTGTCGGTGCTGATGCCGATCTCGGCGCCCAGGCCGAACTCGAAGCCGTCGGCGAAACGCGTGCTGGCATTGACCATCACGCTGGCCGAATCGACCTCGCGCAGGAAGCGCATCGCGTTCGGGTGGTTCGTGGTCAGGATCGCGTCGGTGTGATGCGAGCCGTAGCGGTTGATGCGCGCAATCGCCTCGTCGAGCGAATCGACCAGCTTGATGCTGATCACCGGCGCGAGGTATTCCTCGGCCCAGTCGGCCTCGGTCGCGTCGACCAGCTTCGCGCCAGGCACGGCCGCCAGCAGCGCCTTGGCGCGCGGGCCGCAGCGCATCTCCACGCCCTTGGCCGCGAACACCGCGCCGATGCGCGGCAGGAAGGCCGCCGCGACATCGCGGTGCACCAGCAGCGATTCGGCCGCATTGCAGGGGCTGTACTTCTGGGTCTTGGCGTTGTCGGTCACGCGCACCGCCAGGTCGAGGTCGGCGCTGGCGTCGACGTACACATGGCAGTTGCCGTCCAGGTGCTTGATGACCGGCACCGTGGCCTCGGCGGCGATGCGCTCGATCAGGCCCTTGCCGCCGCGCGGGATGATCACGTCGACGTACTGCGGCATGGCGATCAGCCGGCCGACTGCGGCGCGGTCGGTGGTGGGCACCAGCTGCACGGCATCGCCCGGCAGCCCGGCCTCGGCCAGCGCGCGCGCCACCAGCGCCATCAGCGCGGTGTTCGAATGCAGCGCCTCGGACCCGCCGCGCAGGATCGCGGCGTTGCCGCTCTTGATGGCCAGCGAGGCGGCGTCGATCGTCACGTTCGGCCGGCTCTCGTAGACCATGCCGAACACGCCCAGCGGCACGCGCATCTGGCCGACGGTGATGCCGCTCGGGCGCCGGCGCAGGTTCGTCATCTCGCCGATCGGGTCGGGCAGCACGGCGACCTGCTCGCAGCCTTCGGCCATCAGCGCGATCACCTTGTCGGTGAGGCGCAGGCGGTCGACCATCGGCGCGGCCAGGCCGGCGCGGGTGGCCGCGTCGAGGTCGCGCTCGTTCTCCGCGGCCAGCTGCGCAGCCCCGGCCCGGATCTCGCGCGCCAGCGCCAGCAGCGCCGCGTTCTTCGCCGCCGTCGACGCGGCGGCCATCGCGGTCGACGCGCTGCGCGCCGCGCTGCCCAGGCGGTCCATCAGCGCGATCACGGGGGTGGCGTCGGGAGCGTTCATGGCCGGATTGTCGCAAAGCAGGGCCGGCCCTGCCGAGCGGCGGGCCTCGGCTTTTCAGCTCAGCTCAACCACTGCGTCAGCAGCAGCCACAGCGGCGCGGTCGCGGCGAAGGCCAGCGTCGAGATCACGATCGCCGCGGTCGCCTCGGCCTCGCCGCTGCGGTAGCGCTGCGCGAACATCAGCGCGTTCGAGCCGGTCGGCATCGCCGCGGCCATGACGATCACCGCCAGCGGCAGCCCGCGCAGGCCCATGCCGTAGCCGACCGCGAGCACCAGCGCCGGCTGCACCAGCAGCTTGGCCGCCGCCAGCATCAGCGCCGGGCCCGCCGCGCCGCGCAGGCCGTAGTGACCGAGCGACAGGCCGATCGCCACCAGGCACAGCGGCACGACCGCGGTGCCCAGCATCTGCAGCACCTCGTCGATCGGGCCGGGGATCGGCGCGCCGGTCAGGTTCCAGGCCATGCCGGCCAGCACCGGCAACACGATCGGGTGGATGACGGTGTTGCGCACGGTCAGCAGCAGCGTGCGCGACAGCGACGGCGACTGGCCGGCATCGCGCGCGATCGCATGGGCCAGGTCGCGCTCGACCAGCAGCGTCAGCACCGTGAGCAGGATCAGCGCGTGCAGGCTGACGATCGACAGGTGCAGCTGCAGGCCGACCTCGCCGAACAGCGCGGCGGCCATCGGGATGCCGAGCTGGGCGTTGTTGCCGAACGAGGCGGTGATGGCGCGCACCGCGGGCTGCGCGGCAGCGGTGTCACGGCGGCGACGCTGCTGCAGGTAGACGACCAGCATCCAGGCCACCACGGGCACGAAGAAGGCGCCCAGCGCCTGCCAGGGCAAGGTGCCCAGGTCGATGCGTGCGGTGGCCCGGAACAGCAGCGCCGGCGCGAACACGTAGAACGCCGCATTCGAGAGGATGCGCGCCGCCTCGCCGCCGGCGAACGGCTTGCAGCGCCCCGCCGCCCAGCCGATGCCGATCGTCACGAAGATCGCCAGGAGCTTGAGGAAGATCAACGGAGACATGGATCGAGTATCCAGGAGATGCGGAAGCGGTCGCGCATCGCTCCATCGTGAACTAATCTTTCAAGGCACAGCCAAGGAGGTTGCCATGTTCAAGCATCTGCTATTGCCGACCGATGGATCCAGCCCTTCCGAGGCAACGACCCGCAAAGCCCTGCAGTTCGCCAAGGAACAGCAGGCACGCATCACTGCGATCCACGTCGTGCCGACCTTCCACACGCTGACCTACCGCACCACGATGCTCGAGGACACCCGCGAGGAGTTCGTGGCCGAATGCAAGGCTCAGGCGCGCAAGTTCCTGGCCGAGGTGGAGCGCGCGGCACAGGAAATCGGGGTGCCCTGTCACAGCCTGGTCGTCACGCACGATCATCCCTACGAGGCGATCAACGACACGGCGGCGCAGTCCGGCTGCGACCTGATCGTGATGGCTTCGCACGGCCGCCGCGGCCTCAAGGCCCTGCTGCTGGGCAGCGAGACCCAGAAGGTGCTGACGCACGCCGCGATCCCGGTGTTGGTGCTGCGCTGAGGGCACGTTGCGTTCACGTCCCCCGGCGCGGGCCGGAGGATGCTTAGAACCGCCGCATCCCAACGACTGCACTGAGCCGAAGCGCTCCAGCGACTTGATAGGGTTGAACGCGCATTGGTATGAGCCGACTCATTGATAAGTCGGCGAGATCGTGCTGTTGATACGAACGGATCCGCGCAACTGTGGAGAGGTCACCGTTTCGCAGCGTTGCTCGAAGTCGGCGGCGAAGCGGTTCAACCGACCGGTGGAGTCGTAACCGATCTCCAGGACGACGAATGCGCCGAACACCTCATTGCAGCCACGGCCATCGCCATAGAAATCCACGCCGTTGTGCCCGTTGCGGAACGCGGCACGCCAAGCGTCGGCATACGTTCCCGGCACCAAGGCTTCACCGTTCGGGGAAGCCAGATCAATCGACCACCGGTGCGAAAGGTCAGGCGCCTCGAAGGTGGCGTGGAAGTATCCCGCCGAGTAGGTGGTCGACACCGTGCTGTCGACATCGCTGTACTTCGCTGACTGGCCCTGGGAGATGTAATCGCCGGTGGCGCCTCGAAATGAGATCGTGGTACGCGGTGGTTGGTCATCCCCGCCGCCGCCGCCGCATCCAGCCACAAACAACGTCGCGACCAGGCAAAGCACCTTCATTGCGCTCCCATGACGCGCCTGCGCCGTACAAGCCGTTGACGTCATGATTTGGTGCCGGCGCGAACCCCGGACTTCTTGGCGGGCACCTTGGCCACCCGCGGCTCGAACTCGAATCCGACCTTGCCTTCCTTGGCATCCCAGGCGAGGCGGGCCTTGAACTTGCGCCGCGTCTTGTTCGACACGAAGTTCTCCAGCAGTTCGGTCTTGCCTTCCTGCAGCAGCCGGGTCATCTGCTCGCGCGCCACCGGCTGCTGCAGGATGATCTTGCCGCTCTTGAAATCGCAGGTGACGTGCGCGCCGACTGCGTGCTCGCAGACGTAGCTGCTGCCGTGCTCGTAGACATTCCCCTTGCACTTGGGGCAGGCCCCCAGGCTCTGCTGCGCCGAGAAGTCGACCGGCGTGCCGTCGCCCTCGCCCTTCTTGGCATCGTCGCCGAAGTCGAACTCGAGCTTCCAGTTCGCGATTTCGTCGTCGTAGGCCAGCTTGAGTTCGGCGGTGAAGGGCCAGCCGGCCTTGGAGCGGAAGCCCTCGAGCGGGCCGATCTTCTTGTGCGCGATGAAGGCCTCCACCTCGTCGAGCTCGAAGCTGCGCCCGCCGGGGATCTTGCTGATGCTGAAGCCGCAGCCCTCGGCGTCGCCTGATTTCCCGGCGCAGGTGAAGCGCCGGTAGTTCTCCTTCACGACGCCGCCGCATTTCGGGCAGGGCGTCTTCAGCGTCGCGTAGTCGCCGGGGATGGTGTCGCGATCGTACTCCTTGGCCTTGGCGACGATCTTCTGCGTCATCGCGGCGATCTCGCGCATGAAGGCGTCGCGGCTGAGCTTGCCCTTCTCCATCTCGGCGAGCTGGTACTCCCAGTTGCCGGTCAGCTCGGGCTGGGTCAGCTCCTCCACCTGCAGGCCGCGCAGCAGCGTCATCAGCTGGAAGGCCTTGGCGGTGGGGATGAGTTCGCGCCCGTCGCGGTGCATGTACTTCTCGAGAATCAGGCCTTCGATGGTCTGCGCGCGCGTCGCCGGCGTGCCCAGGCCCTTCTCCTGCATCGCCTCGCGCAGCTCGTCGTCGTCGATCAGCTTGCCGGCGCTCTCCATCGCCGACAGCAGCGTGGCCTCGGTGTAGCGTGCCGGCGGCTTGGTCTTCAGCGCATTGACGTCGACGCTCTCGGTGCGCACCACCTCGCCGGGCTCGACCGGCACCAGCGTGGCGTCGGCGTCTTCCACGTCGCGGCCGTAGACGGCCAGCCAGCCCGGCTTGACCATCACCTTGCCGTTGGTCTGGAACCGGTGTTCCGAGGCGCCCGCCTTGACGGTGGAGATGCGCGTCGTGACCAGGAACTCGGCCGGCGGATAGAACACCGCGAGGAAGCGCTTGACCACCAGGTCGTAGAGCTTGGCCTCGATGTCGGTCAGGCTCTTGGGCGCCTGCAAGGTCGGGATGATCGCGAAGTGGTCCGAGACCTTGGCGTTGTCGAAGATGCGCTTGTTGGGCTTGACGTAGCCTTCCTTCACCGCCTTGCGGGCGTGCGCCGACAGCGCCTTCAGCGGACCGGGCAGGTCCTCGGTGGCGAGCATCTCCATCGTCTGCTTCACGACGCTCACGTAGTCTTCCGGCAGCGCCTTGCTGTCGGTCCGTGGGTAGGTCAGCACCTTGTGTTTCTCGTACAGCGCCTGAGCGATCGACAGCGTGGTCTTGGCCGAGAAGCCGAAGCGCGAATTGGCCTCGCGCTGCAGCAGCGTCAGGTCGTAGAGCTGCGGGCTGCTCTGGGTGCTGGGCTTGGATTCCTCGCTGACGGTGGCCGGCTGGCCGCGCACCGCCTGCGCGATCGCCTGTGCATCGGCCTCGTTCCAGAGCCGGTCGGCGCGGCGCTCGGCATCGTCGTTCTTCCTCCATGCCGGATCGAACCACTTGCCCTCGTACGAACCAGCCTTGGCGTCGAAGCTCGCCTTGATCTCCCAGTAGTCGCGCGCCACGTGCTTGCGGATCTTCTCCTCGCGCTCGACCACGATGCTGAGCGTGGGCGTCTGCACCCGGCCGACGGTGGTGAGGAAGAAGCCGCCGTCGCGCGAGTTGAAGGCCGTCATCGCCCGCGTGCCGTTGATGCCGACCAGCCAGTCGGCCTCGCTGCGGCTGCGGGCGGCGTCGGCCAGGCCGCGCAGTTCGGCGTCGGAGCGCAGGCGCTCGAAGCCGTCGCGGATCGCCTGCGGCGTCATGCTCTGCAGCCACAGACGGCGCACCGGCTTGTCGATCGGCTTCTTCTCGGTGCCTGCGTACTGCACGATCAGGCGGAAGATCAGCTCGCCCTCGCGTCCGGCGTCGCAGGCGTTGATGAGTTCAGTGACATCCTTGCGCTTGACCTGCTTGACCACCGCGTTGAGCCGGCTCTTGGCCTTGTCGATCGGCGCGAGGTCGAAGTGCGGCGGGATCACCGGCAGGTGCGCGAAGCTCCACTTGCCGCGCTTCACGTCGTACTCCTCGGGCGCCTTGATCTCGACCAGGTGGCCGACCGCCGAGGTGACGACGTAGTGCTCGTTCTCGAAGTGATCGTCGTGCTTCTCGAACTTGCCGCTCGTGGGCGTCAGGGCCCGCACGATGTCTTGTGCGACGGAAGGTTTCTCGGCGATGACCAGTGCTTTGCTCATGTTCTCGATGTCGTTGTCGCCCGATTGCAGCGCCGTCCCGCGCGCCAACGCGGCGGGGCGTCCCTACAATCCGGGCTCTCGCGCGCACGCGCTCACGCGCGCGCACCCATGATTCAATGTAGCCAAACTCGAACATGACGCAATCGACGCGCCGCAAGACCGCCCCCGCCCCCCGGGCCACCCGACCGACGGCGCCCCCCGCGAGCCGCGACGGCCGGCGCATCCAGGTGCGGCGCTCCGGGGTGCATGGCAAAGGCGTCTTCGCGTTGCGACCGCTGGCCAAGGGCGAGACACTGATCGAGTACACCGGCGAGGTGATCGACTGGCCCGAGGCGCTGCGCCGCCATCCTCACGACCCCGCCGACCCGCACCATACCTTCTACTTCAGCATCGACGAAGACCACGTGATCGACGCCAAGGTCGGCGGCAATGCGGCACGCTGGATCAACCACGCCTGCACCCCCAACTGCGAGGCCGACGAGACGGACGGCCGCGTGTTCATCAAGACGCTGCGCGCCGTCAAGACCGGCGAGGAGCTGTTCTACGATTACGGCCTGGTGATCGACGAGCGCTACACCCCCAAGCTGAAGAAGCAGTACGAGTGCCGTTGCGGGCACAAGGCCTGCCGCGGCACCATGCTCGCGCCCAAGCGCTGACCCCGTGCCCGACGCTGCCGTGCCCCCGCTACGCCGCGCCGTCGACGCGCAGGGCACCGGCATCGCGCCGCTGCGCTGGCCGCTCGAGGCGCTGTGGGCCCAGCTCGAACCGCTGAGGCCGGGCCTCAGCGTCGAAGCGCTGGTCGAGACCGACTCCACCAGCACGCGCCTGCTGGAGCGGGCCCGCAGCGGTGACGGTGCGCCCTGCCTGCTGGTGGCGGAGCGACAGACGGCCGGCCGCGGGCGGCTCGGCCGCACGTGGTTCTCCGATACCACCACCGCCTCCTCGTCGACGGCCGACGGCCTGGGTTCGCTGACCTTCTCGCTCGGCCTGACACTGGCCCCCGCGGACTGGTCGGGCCTGTCGCTCGCGGTCGGCGTGGCGCTCGCCGAGGCCTTGCACCCCGGCGTTCGGCTGAAGTGGCCGAACGACCTGTGGCTCATCGACGAAGCGGCTCCCGGCGCGCCGGGACGCAAGCTCGGCGGCGTGCTGATCGAGACCGCCGCGCTGCCCGACGGCGGCCGATACGCCGTGATCGGCGTCGGCCTGAACCTGGCGCGCCCCGACGCGCGGCCCGAGATCACCCAGGCCACCGCCGGCTGGCGCGAGATCGAGCCGCTGGCACGCGCCCCGGAAATGCTGGCGCGTCTGGCACCGCCGCTGCTCATCGCCCTGGGGGTCTTCGAACAACGGGGTTTCGAGGCCTTCGCGACGCGCTTCGCCGCGCGCGACGCGCTGGCCGGCAGGCCGGTCCAGACCACGTCCACCGACGCCGAACGCGGCGTGGCCGAGGGCGTCGACGCGCGCGGCGCACTGCGCGTGCGGACCGACGGCGGCGAGCTGCGCCTGATCGACAGCGGCGAAGTGAGCGTGCGGCCATGCTGAGAGCGCTGGTGCTGCTGCTGCTGCTGGCCAATGCGGGCTTCTGGGTCTGGCGGCAGGGTTGGCTCGCGCCGCTGCACAGCGCCATCGGCGCCCGCCCCGAGGGCGAGCGGGAGCCCGAACGCCTGGCGATGCAGGTCGATCCCGACCGCCTCCGCCTGATCCCGGCCGAAGCGGCCTCGGCGCCGGCCGTGCTTCCGGCGAGCGCGGCCGCGTCGGCCGCGGCCCTGACCAGTGCGCCCGCGACGGCCTGCCTCGAGGCGGGCCCCTACAGCGCGGCCGAGCTGACGGTCGCCGAGGCGGCCGTCAAGGCCGCGCTGCCCGACGTCGGCTGGTCCGAGCGCGAACTCACGACGACCTGGTGGGTCGCGATGGGCCCGTTCGCCGAAACCGAGCAGTTGCAGAAGAAGCGCGACGAACTGAAGCGACGCAGCATCGCCCCCGAGCTGGCCAATGCCTCGCCCGGCAGCGCACCGCTCCTGGTGATCAGCCGCCACGACAGCCGGGCCGGTGCGGAGAGCGAACTGACGACGCTGCTGGATCGCGGCGTGCGCACCGCCCGCGTGGTCAACGCCAGCGTGCCGCTGCGCCTGCTGCGAGTGGCGCAGGCCAGCGAGGCGCAGCAGGCGGCGCTGGCAGCACTGCCTGCGGACCAACTGCGCGGCAAGGCGTTCGTGCCTTGCCCGGTCGAGACGCTCTAGGCAGGGATCGTCCCGAGCCTGTCGCTCAGACGGCGGACCGTGGGCGCCGCTGCAGATGGCGCGCAGCGATCACTGCGACCAGCAGCGCTCCCAGGTAGCCCAGGCCCAGCGCGCCGCCACCACCCCCTCCACCGCCGCCCGACGATGCGGCCGCCACGGTCACGCGCCGAGACACTGTCGACTGCGTGGGGGGGTTGTTGTCATCGGTCACCGTGACCGCGACGGTGAAGGTGCCCGAGCCGCTCGGCGTGACGACACAGTTGGTCGAGCACCCGGCGACACTGCCGCTGACGATGCCACCGCCATCGACCAGGCTCCAGCTGAGGCTGCTGAGGTTGCGGCCGTTGATCAGACGGAACACGTCGGCGGTCAAGGAAACGTCTTGCCCAGCCCTTGGCGTCGGTGTGTTGACAACGATATCGGCGATCAGGCCCGCAGCCGCGGACCGCACGGCCGCATATGCATCAAGCATGCCCGCACCGCAGGTGGCGGTGGTGCAATCGCATTCGTCCTGGTCGATGGGATCGCCGTTGCCGTCGAAGCGCGGTGCCGTACAGGCGGGCGCACTGCTGGTCGGGAAGCGCCGAGAACCACCCTGGATCAGGCTACGGATCTCGTCCGGCGTGAGCGTCGGCTGCACCGCAAGCATCAGAGCGGCCACACCCGACACCAAGGGTGCCGAGAAGCTGGTACCGACGGTGATGTTGTTCGTCCCGTCGGTGTAGGTCGACGATGCCGGCCCCTGTGCCCCTGAGTCGGTCGTGGTGAGCAAAGGATAGAGGCAAGGCCCGAAGCCGTTGACGCAGTTGCCTGCGGGAGCACTGATCGAGACCGCCGACCCAAGATCGGAAAAACCGACCTTGGTTCCGGAGTGACGCAGGCCCCCGACGGCCATCACGCCGCTGCAATTGCCCGGCGCACCAACTGCATGACCATTTGTGTTGCCCGCCGCTGCCACCACCAGTGCCCCGGCGGCCACCACGTCATCGACCGCGTCCTGGTATTCGCCGCAAGCGCCCACGGTGCCCAGGCTGAGGTTGAGTACCCGCGCCGGATTCGGGTTGGCCGCAACGTTGGGCACGACCAGCCCGGCTGCCCAGCGCATGCCGATCACCACATCCGATACGTAGCCGCCGCACTTGCCGAGCACACGGACAGGCAGGACGCGGGTATTCCAGCCTGCCCCGGCCATACCCACGCCATTGTTCGTGAGCGCGCCCAAGATGCCGGAGACCTGCGTGCCATGCCACGAACTCGGGGCGCCGTTGTAGTTGCCCAGCGAATCCGGCGTGGTGCAGTGATAGAAATCTCCGCCCAACGAGTTGTCTTCCTGCTGCGTGATCCAGTCGCCCGGATCACTGGCATTGCTGTCGCGCCCGGTCCCATCGTTCGATTCCGGCAGCGTGCTGACGAAGTCGTAGCCGGCCAGCAACTTGCCTGCGAGGTCGGGGTGGTCGAAACGCACCCCCGTATCCAGCACGGCTACCACCACGCCGGCGCTGCCTTGCGTGATGTCCCAGGCCCGCGTGGCATCGATCGCCGAAAGCGAAGGGGCGGCAGACGTGCGCAGGTACCACTGCCCTACGGCAGGGCCGTCGGCGCCGCCGAGCGTATGCAACGGATCGTTCGGCACGGCCAGCGGCCTCACCCGACGATCGACCACCGCGTATTCCACGTCCGGATCCGTGCCGAGCCGCCGCGCCAATGTCTCCGAATCGATGCCTCGCGCCAGCACGACCTGGGTACGTTCGGTGATTGCCCGATGAGCGCGCAGCGCGACGCCACGACGCTGTGCCACCGCATCCATGCGAGCTGCGAGCCGCTGCACCGCCGCCCCCCGACCGACATCGGCAACGCCGACCCGGCCGCTGCTGGAGCCGCGAACTGCGTCATCACGGTACTTGACGATCACCCGCGCCGACGGCACGTCGTCTGCCGCGCCAGCGGCGGCCACCGCGGTGCCCACGACCATCGGCTGAACGACAAACAGCGCGACGAGTGCCGCGAGAACACGGGCAGCGGCTTGCATTGAGTGCATCGGGGATATCGAAAAAACGATGAACGGAGTGTAGGGGCGCGACCGCACCGAGCTTGACATCTCACGCTCGGTATCGGCCTGCGTTGACAGAGCTTTACCCGATGGTGCAACGCCAGCCCACGAAAAAGGCCCCGTAGGGCCTTTGTCCGGCGGCAGACCTGCGAAGCGCCGTGATTACTTGGCAGCCATCAGCGCTACCGTGGTGTCCAGCATGCGATTGCTGAAGCCCCACTCGTTGTCGTACCAGCTCAGCACCTTGACGAGCTTGCCGTCCGGCGAGACGCGGGTCTGCGTCGCGTCGAAGGTGCTGGACGCCGGGTCGTGGTTGAAGTCCACGCTGACCAGCGGTGCGGTGTTGTAGGCCAGGATGCCCTTGAGCTCGCCTTCGGATGCGGCCTTCAGCACGGCGTTGACTTCCTCGAGCGTGGTCGCGCGCTTGGCGGTGAAGGTCAGGTCGACCACCGACACGTTGATGGTCGGCACGCGGATCGCGAAGCCGTCGAGCTTGCCGTTCAGCTCGGGCAGCACCAGGCCCACCGCGGCGGCGGCGCCGGTCTTGGTCGGGATCATCGACTGCGTGGCGCTGCGCGCGCGGCGCAGGTCCTCGTGGTACACATCCGTCAGCACTTGGTCGTTGGTGTAGGCGTGGATGGTGGTCATCAGGCCCGACTCGAGGCCGATCTTCTCGTGCAGCGGCTTGACCAGCGGCGCCAGGCAGTTGGTGGTGCAGCTGGCGTTGCTGATCACGGTGTCGGTGGCCTTCAGCACGCCATGGTTGACGCCGTAGACAATGGTCGCGTCCACGTCCTTGCCACCCGGCGCCGAGATGATGACCTTCTTGGCGCCGCCCTTCAGGTGCGCCGAGGCCTTCTCCTTGGTGGTGAAGAAGCCGGTGCACTCCATCACGACGTCCACGCCCAGTTCGCCCCAGGGCAGCTCGGCCGGGTTGCGGTTGGCCAGCACGCGGATCTTGTCGCCGTTGATCACCATGTAGTCGCCATCGACGCTGACCGTGCCCGGGAACTTGCCGTGCGCGGTGTCGTACTGGGTCAGGTGGGCGTTGGTCTTCGGGTCGCCCAGGTCGTTGATCGCGACGATCTGGATGTCATGCTTCTTGCCGCCCTCGTAGTGGGCGCGGAGCACGTTGCGGCCGATGCGGCCGTAGCCATTGATGGCAACTTTGATGGTCATGGTGTGGGTCTTCCTCAGCTTCGGTTCAATCCGGATTCATTCAGGCGAGCATTCGACGACAAAACGCGCCGCGACACCGCACCCGCCCCGGCATCCGGCCGCGCTCCCCGCGGCAGATGTCACGGAGCTTCGCAGCGACGGGCGGGCCCTCACTTCTTCAGCACCCGGCGCACGGTCGCGGTCACGTTCTCGGCCGTGAAGCCGAAGTGCTTGAACAGCGCGCTGGCGGGGGCCGATTCGCCGTAGGTGTCGAGGCCGACCGCCGCCGCGCAGCCGTACTTCCACCAGCCGTCGGTGACGCCAGCTTCCACCGCGACACGCGGCAGCCCGTCGGGCAGCACGCGGCGCTTGTAGGCCAGGTCCTGGCGATCGAAGGTGGTGCTGCTGGGCATCGACACCACGCGCACCGCAATGCCGGCGGCGGCGAGCTGCTGCTGCGCATGCAGCGCGAGCTGCACCTCGGAGCCGGTGGCGATGAGCACCGCCTGCGCCTTCTTCTTCAGGCCGACCTCGGCCGGCTCGGCCAGCACGTAGGCGCCGCGCGCCACCTCGTCGAGCCCGGCCTTCGGCAGGTAGGGCAGGTTCTGGCGCGACAGCAGCAGCGCGGTCGGACGGTCGGCGTTCAGCAGGGCCTTGGTCCACGCGATGGTGGTCTCGGCGGTGTCGGCGGGGCGCCAGACGTCCAGGTTCGGGATCAGCCGCAGGCTCGCGGCGTGCTCGACGCTCTGGTGCGTCGGGCCGTCCTCGCCGAGGCCGATGCTGTCGTGCGTGAAGACGTGGATCACGCGTTGCTTCATCAGCGCAGCCATGCGGATGGCGTTGCGCGAGTAGTCGCTGAAGGTCAGGAAGGTACCGCCGTAGGGAATGAAGCCACCGTGCAGCGCGATGCCGTTCATCACCGCCGCCATGCCGAACTCGCGCACGCCGTAGTTGATGTGGCGGCCCCCGTTCGATGCGCCGGCCGCGTCGAAGCGCAGCGCTGGCGTGCTCTTGGTGTTGGTGAGGTTCGAGCCGGTGAGGTCGGCGCTGCCGCCCAGCAGTTCGGGCAATGCGGCGGTGAAGGCCTCCAGCGCGAGCTGGCTGGCCTTGCGGCTGGCGACCGTCTCGGCCTTGGCGTGCGCGGCGATCGCGGCGTCCACCGCGATCTGCGCGAAATTCTCCGGCAGCGCGCCCGCCATCCGGCGTTCGAACTCGGCCGCAGCGGCAGGATGGTCGGCGCGGTAGGCCTCGAAGCGGCCTTCCCAGTCGGCCTGCAGGTTGGCACCGGCGTCCTTGGCGTCCCAGTCGTTGTAGGCCTCGGCCGGGATCTCGAACGGCGCATGCGGCCAGCCGAGCGCGGCCCGTGTGAGCGCGATCTCCTCGGCGCCGAGCGGCTCGCCGTGCGCCTTGGCGGTGTTGGCGCGGTTCGGTGAACCCTTGCCGATCGCGGTCTTGCAGACGATGAAGCTGGGTTGGCCGGTGCTGCGTTTCGCTTGCGTGATCGCCGCATCGACCGCATCCACGTCGTGGCCGTCGATCGGCCCGATGACGTTCCAGCCATAGGCCGCAAAACGCTTCGCGGTGTCGTCCACGAACCACGGCGCCACCTGGCCGTCGATGCTGATGCCGTTGTCGTCGTACAGCGCGATCAGCTTGTCGAGCTTCCAGGCGCCCGCCAGCGCGCTGGCCTCGTGGCTGATGCCCTCCATCAGGCAGCCGTCGCCGAGGAAGACGTAGGTGTGGTGGTCGACGATGGCATGGCCGTCGCGGTTGAACTCGGTCGCCAGCAGCTTCTCGGCCAGCGCCATGCCGACCGCATTGCTGAGGCCCTGGCCCAGCGGGCCGGTGGTCGTCTCGACGCCGGGCGTGATGCCGACCTCGGGGTGGCCGGGCGTCTTGCTGTGCAACTGGCGGAAGTTGCGCAGTTCCTCGAGCGGCAGCGCATAGCCGGTCAGGTGCAGCAGCGCATAGATCAGCATCGAACCGTGGCCGTTGCTCAGCACGAAGCGATCGCGGTCGGCCCAGGCCGGGTTGGCCGGGTTGTGGCGCAGGTGCCGGCCCCACAGCGCGACCGCGATGTCGGCCATGCCCATCGGCGCGCCGGGGTGGCCGGAGTTGGCCTGCTGCACCGCGTCCATCGCCAGCGCGCGGATCGCGTTGGCCATCAGCGAGGTGTCGGGGGTGGCGGGCGTGCGGGATTCGAGGGCAGCCATGGTTTGCAGGGGAAAAGGGCGCCACGGAAGCGGCAGAATCGACGATTTTACGAGCCCCGTCGCGCCACCCATGCAGGGTCTGCACCTCACCGCCGATTTGAGCGGCTGCCGCCGCGGCAGCACTGCCCTGGTCGACGTGTCGGCGCTGCGCGCTCTGTGCATGGAGGCGGTTCTCGACGCCGGCCTGCAGCCGGTCGGTGAATGCTTCCATCCCTTCCCCGCCGAGGACGGCGAACCTCGCGGCGTCACCGGCGTGCTGTTGCTCGCCGAATCGCATCTCGCGGTGCACACCTGGCCGGAACTGGACGCGGTGACGCTGGATCTCTACGTCTGCCATCGCCATACCGACAACTCGGCGCGCGCCGAGGCGGTGATCGCGCGGCTGCTCGAAGCCTTCGCTCCCGCTCGCACCGAGCGCCACGCGCTGCGCCGCGGAGCGGCGCCATGAACGCGCCCGCGCTGATCCTCGCCGCCGGCCGCGGCGAGCGCATGCGCCCGCTGACCGACCGCACGCCCAAGCCGCTGCTGCCCGTGCACGGCAAGCCGCTGATCGAGTGGCAGCTCGAGGCGCTGGCACGCGACGGCGTGCGCCACGTGGTCATCAACACGGCCTGGCTCGAGGAGCAGTTCCCGGCCACGCTGGGCGACGGCTCGCGCTTCGGGCTCAGCATCCGCTACTCGATGGAGGGCCGGCGCTACGGCGGTGCGCTCGAGACCGCCGGCGGCATCGCCACCGCGCTACCGCTGTTGCAATCGGACACCTTTTGGGTCATGGCCGGCGACGCCTACATGCCGGGCTTCCGCTTCGACGCGCATCACGTGAACGACTTCATGGCCGGCGGCGATCTGGCCCACCTCTGGCTGGTGCCCAACCCGCCACAACACCCCCGCGGCGACTTCGGACTCAGTGACAAAGGCCGCATCCTGGCCGGCGACGACGCGGCGGTCATCCCTCGTTACACGTACTCCACCGTGGGCTTGTTCCAATCGAAGCTCGTCGAGGGCGTGCAGCCGGGGCAGAAGGCGCCGCTGCGGCCCCACTTCGATGCGGCGATCGCCCGCGACCGGATCAGCGGCAGCCTCTACCTGGGGCCCTGGACCGATGTCGGCACACCGCAGCGCTGGCAGGCCTTGCAAGATGGGAGCTGAGAACGATGGACGGGGGCGCGGTGGGATCACCGCTGGTCTGGTTGCTGAGCGTGGCGGTCGCCGTGCTGCTGCAGCGCGGCGCCGTGCGCGGCCTGCGGGCGGCCTGGCTGGCACATGAGCCGGTGTCCGGCGACCACACCGACTCGGTCGTCTACCACCGCAGCCTGTGGACTCCGGGCGAGCCCCAGGTGCTGGGCACGGCCGGCTTGCTGCTGGCCAGCGGCCTGGCCGCCGCGGCCGGCCTGCAGTTCAAGGACTGGCCACTGTGGCCCGCCGGCCTGGTCTGGCTCGGCGCCGTGGCCTGGGACCTGTGGACCTGGGAGCGGGTGGCGGCGAGCGTCAAGTTCGTCTCGTGGCGTCGCGGCTGGCGGCATTCGGCGCGTCGCGTCGCGGTGTCGGACCTGAGCGAGGTCAACGTCGTCGAGCGACGCCCGCGGGCGTCTCGGATTCCCGTCTGGGCCCGCCCCAGCGCCTGCTATCTCGCTTTGGTCATGCGTGACGGCAAGGCGGTGAAGCTGCCGCGCACCGGCGCGCTGTTCGGCGGCGAGGCCGAGATCGAGCGCCTGGCCAACTTCGTGCGCATGCAGATGGACGTGGTGGCCGACAATCGGCGCCGGGCCGCTGCCGACAAGCGCTCGGCCGCGCGCCGCGCCATGTTGGAGCCGGTGCCGGTGCACCCGTCGAACCGGATCGATCCGCTGGCGCTGAACCGCGGCGGCCCGGGCTGAGCCGGCTCAGGCCGCCAGCGGCTTCGTCGCCGCATCGATCCGTGCCAGCACCTCCGGCGTGAGCCGGGGCGTCAGCGCCAGGGCCTTCAGGTTGTCCTGCAGCTGCGTGATGCGGCTGGCACCGAGGATCACGGTGCTGACACGCGGATTGCGGTTGGCCCAGGCGATCGCGAGTTGCGCGACCGTGCCGCCCAGATCGGCGGCGATCTCCTCGAGCTGGCCGACCGCGGCGTTCTTCGCCGGATCCGTGAGGCCGTCGCGCAGGAAGGCCATGTTCTCGAGCGCGCCACGGCTGCCCTCGGGGATGCCGCGGCGGTACTTGCCGGTCAGCAGGCCGCTCGCGAGCGGGCTCCAGGTGGTCAGGCCCAGGCCGATGTCCTCGTAAAGCCGCGCGTACTCCTCCTCGACGCGGCGGCGGTGGAACAGGTGGTACTGCGGCTGCTCCATCACCGGCTTGTGCAGGTGGTGCTTGTCCGCGATCTCCCATGCAGCGCGGATTTCCTGCGCGCTCCATTCGCTGGTGCCCCAGTAGAGCAGCTTGCCGCGGTTGATGAGGTCGTGGAAGGCCCAGACGGTCTCCTCGATGGGCGTGTGCGGGTCGGGCCGGTGGCAGAACACGAGGTCGACGAAGTCGAGCTGCAGCCGCTGCAGCGCGCCGTCGATGGCCTGGTGCAGGTACTTGCGGTTCAGCGTGTCCTGGCCGTTGATGCGCGGCCGCTCGCCCGGCTTCGCACGATCCAGTCCCCAGAAGAACTTGGTCGACACGACGACGTCGAGCCGCGGCAGCCTGAGCTGGCGGAGGGCTTCGCCCATGATGGTTTCGCTGCGACCGTTGGCATAGATCTCGGCGTTGTCGAAGAAGTTGACACCGGCGTCGAAGGCAGCCGCGAGCATGTCCTTCGCGGCGCTCACGTCCACCTGGTTGTGATAGGTCACCCAGGACCCGAGTGACAGTTCACTGACCTGCAGGCCGGAGCGGCCTAGACGACGGTATTGCATGAGAGGAACTCCTGGTCGTCGGGGATCGGTCGGACGCGCGCCGGGGAACGCTGCGACGCTGCTCACTACACTGCAAGCGTACCCAGAACCGCATCGCCCCATGAGCCCCTCCGTCTATGCCGAGCGTCGCGCTCGCCTCGGCGCCGCGCTGCGCGAGGCCGGTGGCGGCGTCGCCGTGCTGCCGACCGCGCCGGAGCGCACCCGCAACGCCGACAGCGAACACCCCTATCGCCACGACAGTGCGTTCTACTACCTGACCGGCTTCTCCGAACCCGGTGCGCTGCTCGTCCTTGACCACACCGGGCGCAGCCTGCTGCTGTGCCGCCCCAAGGACGAGGAGCGCGAGATCTGGGACGGCTACCGGCTCGGGCCCGAGGCCGCGCCCGCCGCGCTGGGCGTGGATGAAGCGCTGCCGATCGAGGCGCTGGACGCGGTGTTGCCGCAGCGGCTGGCCAACCGTGCGACGGTGTGGTTTCCGTTCGGCGGACACGAGGGCCTCGGCTCCCGGGTCGCAGGATGGCTGGACGCCGTGCGCGCACGATCACGTGCCGGCATCGAGGCGCCGACGCAGCAACGCGACCTGGCTCGGCTGCTCGACGAGATGCGCCTGTTCAAGGACCCGCACGAGGTGGCGCTGATGCGCCGCGCCGGCGAGATCGGTGCGGCCGGTCACGTGCGCGCGATGCGGGCCTGCCGGCCCGGCCTGCGCGAGTACCAGCTCGAGGCCGAGCTGCTGCACGAGTTCCGCCGCAGCGGTGCCAGCGGCCCGGCCTACACGAGCATCGTCGCCGCAGGCCGCAATGCCTGCGTGCTGCATTACGCGGCCGGCGATGCCGAACTGCGGCCCGGCGAGCTGTGCCTGATCGACGCCGGCTGCGAGTACGGCAGCTACGCGAGCGACATCACGCGCAGCTTTCCCGTCGACGGCCGCTACACGGCGCCGCAGCGCGCGCTCTACGAAGTGGTGCTGGCCGCACAGGCAGCGGCGATCGACCACACCCGACCCGGCGCCCGCAAGACCGACAGCCACTGGGCCGCAGTGCACGCGCTGAGCGCCGGCCTGCTGGACCTGGGCCTGCTCGACCGCGACCGGCATGGTGGCGTCGACGACGTGGTGGCCAGCGCCGCCTACCGACGCTTCTACATGCACGGCACCGGCCACTGGCTGGGGCTGGACGTGCACGATGCCGGCGAGTACCTCGCGCTCGACGAGGCGCCGATCGAGCAGCCCGACGGGCTCGGCGGCCTCACGGTCAAGAAGCCGTCACGCCGCCTGCAGCCGGGCATGGTGGTGACGATCGAGCCCGGGCTCTACGTGCGGCCGGCGCCCGACGTGCCGGAGTGCTACTGGCACCTCGGCATCCGCATCGAGGACGATGCGCTCGTCACGCCCGACGGCTGCGAGCTGCTGAGCCGGGGCGTGCCGGTGCGGCCCGACGAGATCGAGGCGCTGATGCGCGGCTGATCGCCGCGCCCGGCGCTATTGCAATTGCCCGGGGGCGCGGTGCCACAGCCGCTGCGCCGCTTCGACCGGATCGGCTCCGACGGCGCCCGACGGGTCGGCGATCGGCGTCAGGCGATCCCAGTGCACGCGCAGGCGATGCAGCGTGAGGCGGAACCCTTCGCTCAACTGCGGGTGATGGCTCAGGCAGCCGAGTTGCTTGCGCACCTTGGCCGCCATCAACAGGCTTTGACCATGCGCCGCGAGCGGCTGGGCCATCGCGGCCCGCTCCACCACGCCGGTCATCAGGGCCAGCGTGCCCGCCAGCAGGGCCTCGGCGGTCGGCAGTGCGGCCTGTTCGACGTCGTCTTCCGACAGTTCGGCCGGCGGACGGCGCACGGCGCCATCGGGATCGTTGCGGTTCATTGCGAGCCTCCACCGCGCGAACGCGGGCGTGGTGAGTCGTCGGACTGGCTCGGGCGAAGGCCCTGGCTGCTATGACACGGGTTCAGTGACCTGCGCCGTGGACTCGATTGTAATGAGAACCATTCGCATCTTTCAAGGCGCATCGATCTCTCCGCTGGCGACCCCTGTCCCCCCGATTCCCGGGCCTGTCCCAGGTACGACGCCACCTAGATCGAGGATGAAACAAAACGTACACGCCCCCATGATGGTGGCGTAAGGACTCGCGACACAGGGGACGACGATGCAGGAGCGGTTCGAACACCGAGGCAAGGCCATCGAGGTGTGGACCACGGGGCGCCAGAAGGGCCCGTGGAACTGGGCGTACCGGATCGACAGTGGTGCGCCACGCGAAAGCCGCAACCGCCTGCTGTCGAACGAGGTGGTCGTGTTCAACGAGGGCAAGGCGGCGGCCTGCGCCGAACTCGACCGGCTGACCCGCGCCGGCATGCGCTGAACTGCCGCGCTCAGCGCACGCCGGCCGCCACCTGCGCGGCAATCGCGCTGCCCATCGCCGACGTCGATGCGGCACCGCCCAGGTCGGGCGTGCGTGGCCCCTCGACCAGCACCCGCTCGATCGCCGCGACGATGGCATCGTGCGCCTGCACGTGGCGCGCGGTGTCCGCGCCGATCGAGCCGCCGAGGAAATCGAGCATCAGCGCTCCCGACCAGATCATCGCCACCGGGTTCGCGATCGAGCGCCCGAAGATGTCGGGCGCCGAACCGTGCACCGGCTCGAACAACGAAGGGAAATGGCGCTGGGGATTCAGGTTCGCGGAGGGCGCCAGTCCGATGGTGCCGGTGCAGGCCGGTCCCAGGTCGCTGAGGATGTCGCCGAACAGGTTGCTGGCGACCACGACGTCGAAACGCGTCGGCTGCAGGACGAAGCGCGCACTGAGGATGTCGATGTGCTGCTTGTCGACCGTGACCTCCGGGTAGCCCTGCGCCATCGCGTCGGCGCGCTCGTCCCACCACGGCATGCTGATGGCGATGCCGTTGGACTTGGTGGCCACGGTGAGGTGCTTGCGCGGCCGCGACTGGGCCAGCTCGAAGGCGAACTTCATCACCCGGTCGGTGCCGTGGCGCGAGAACACCGACTCCTGGATCACGATCTCGCGCTCGGTCCCTTCGAAGAGGCGGCCGCCGAGGTTGGTGTATTCGCCCTCGGTGTTCTCGCGCACGACGAAGAAGTCGATGTCGCCGGGCTTGCGCGGTCGACCGTCACGGTCGACCAGCGGGCACGGCACGCCGTCGAACAGCCGCACCGGGCGCAGGTTGACGTACTGGTCGAACTCGCGGCGGAACTTGAGCAGCGAGCCCCACAGTGACACGTGGTCGGGCACCACGGCCGGCCAGCCGACGGCGCCGAAGTAGATGGCGTCGTAGCCGCTCAGCGTCGCGAACCAGTCGTCGGGCAGCATCTGCCCGGTGCGCTGCCAGTAGTCGGCGCAGGCCCAGTCGAAATGATCGAACTGCAGTGACAGCTCGAAACGCTGCGCTGCCGCCTCCAGCACTCGCAGGCCCTCGGGCATCACTTCCTGTCCGATGCCGTCGCCGGGAATCACCGCGATGCGATGGGGCTTCATATCGATCTCCTCGAAGTGTTGGCGTCGCCGAGTGTCCGCGCGACGGCCTGGCCCGCCAGTGTGCCGCGCGTGTAGGCCTCCTCGAACACCGAACCGGCCGACAGGTCGGCGTGGGCGAAGTGCAGCCGGTCCTGCGCCGCGCCCAGCGCGGCCAGCGCCGCGTCGCCGCGCAGCCCGGGTGTCGGAACGATCATCGCGTGGCCATAGCGCATCGAATCGATGCGCGCCAGCCGCCGTGGCAGGTCGGGGTGCGCCGGCAGCAGATCGGCCAGCACCGCGTCGCGCCAGGCGCTCCACGGCGCCTCCAGCAGGCGGGCGCGCTGCGCCTTCAGTTCGGCGAGCGACTGCCCGCCGAGCGCCCAGTAGTGCGTCAGCACCGTCGGACCGGGCACCGGGCGCAGGCCCTGGTGCATCGCGTCGACATAGCCCAGCGCCGGGCTGCCGGCGATCACGTTGTCCCAGGCCGGCGGCGGCCCGGGCCGGTCGAGCAGCGGCGCATGCAGTTGCAGGTTGCTGACCAGCCAGGGCGCATGGACGAGCCGCGGCGCCACGTCGGCCAGCGCCGCCGGCAGCGCGTCGATCAACCGCGCCGCGACGAACAGCGGCACGCAGACGACGACCTGCTGCGCCAGCCAGCGCTCCGGCCGCCCGGCCCGCGCATTCCAGACCTCGAGCGCCACCTCGTGACGCGTCGGCGTGATGCGGGTCAGCACCGCGGCGGTCTGCAGTCGATCGTCAAGGCCGCGCACGAGTCGTTCGGTCAGCCAGGCATTGCCTTCGGGCCAGGTCAGCACCGCGTCGGCCGGCTCGGCGTCATCGTCGCCGGGGGCGTGGAAGCCGTGGCGGCTCGCGAAGTAGTGAATCCCGGCCCAGGCCGAGACGAGACCGAGCCCGGCGCCATAGTCGTCGCGGCAGCAGTAGTCCAGATAGGCGAGCAGGCGCGCGTCGTCGTAGCCCTGCGCACTCAGCCAGGCCGCGAAGGTCCGGGCGTCGAGGGCGGCCAGGCCCGCGCTCCAGCCGCTGCGCAGCGTGGGCATCGCGAAGCTCAGCGTGCGCTGCAGCGCGGCCACCTCGGCGGCGAAGCGGCGCAGTTGCGCCAGCGTGCCGGCCCCGTCCCCGTCCAGCGGCAGCAGGCCCTCGTGCCAGCGACCCGGCGCCGTCGCATCGGCCTGGACGGACGGCACGAACACGCGCTCCTGCGGCGCGTGGCAGAGGTGGCGCTCGTCGTAGACCGTGCGGCTGGCCTCGCTGCGCGCGACGCCCAGTTCATGCAGCAGTTCCGCAACCTCGCGCGCCTCGGGGCCCGGCAGCGGCAGGTAGTGCGCACCGAGCGGACAGCGCATGCCCCCCATGGCGTGCGCGCGGGAATTGCCGCCGGCCGCGTCTTCCAGCTCGAACAGGCGCAGGTCGTCGATGCCGGCGCGGCGCAGCGCCCGTGCCGCCGCGAGCCCGGCCACGCCGGCGCCGACGATGGCGACGCTGCAGCGCCGCGCGCTGCCGGCATCGGCGCGCGGCAGCCGCCCGTCGCGCAGCGCGTGCCCCCGCTCCGCATCGGCGCCGACCCAACCGCCCGCCACCTCGGCCGGCGCGCGCTCGCAGCCGGCCAGCCACGGCCACGTGGCCAGCGCCCCGCCCGCCGCCAGCAGCGCACGGCGTGCGCGGCTCACTGGTGGACGCGGCCCCATTCCTCTTCGAAGGTGTGAACCAGCCCCTGGGTGCTGAGGCGGTTGGGCTCCGCAGGCACGCGGGCCATGTCGGGGGGGAATTCGAACAGCGCGGGCAGGCCGGCGACAGTCAGGAAACGCAGGCCGGCGGGCAAGCGGCGCGGCGGCGCAAAGGGCCGCTGGCCGGCCAGCACGAAGCCCCATTCGCCGAAGCTCGGCACGTGCGCGTGATAGGGCGTCGCCTGCAGGCCCACCGCCTCGATCGTGCTCACCACCGTCCAGAAGCTCTTGCGCGCGATCAGCGGCGAGGTGGTCTGGACCACGGCGTAGCCGGAGGCCGCGAGATGGCGGGCCATCAGCGCATAGAAGCTGGTCGAGTAGAGCTTGCCGATCGCATGGTTGCTGGGGTCGGGGAAGTCGACCACGATCACGTCGAACAGCTCGTCGTGGCGGTCCAGCCAGCCGAAGGCGTCGTCGTTGACGATCGTGAGCTTCGGGGACTTCAGCGCCTCGCCGTTCAGCGCGGTCAGCAACGGCTCGGTGGAGAACAGCCGCGTCATCGCCGGATCCAGCTCGACCAGCGTGACGTGCTCGACCGCCGGATGCTTCAGCACCTCGCGCACCGCCATGCCGTCGCCGCCACCCAGCACCAGCACGCGCTTGGGCGCGCCATGCGCCGCCATCGCCGGGTGCACCAGCGCCTCGTGGTAGCGGTATTCGTCGCGCGAGTGGAACTGCAGGTTGCCGTTGAGGAACAGCCGCACGCCGGCCGACCCCGACGTGACGACGACGCGCTGGTAGAGCGAGCTCTGGCTGAAGACGATGCGGTCGCCGTAGAAGCGGTCTTCGGCCCAGGTCGTGAGCCGGTCGGCGCCCAGCAGCGCGGCACCGAGCGCGGCGAGCACCGCGGCGCAGGCCAGTGCATGTGCGCGCCAGGCCCGCAGCTCGGCGCGGAACAGCCACAGCGCCCACACCGCGACGGCGACGTTCAACAGGCCGAACACCACACCGGTGCGCACCAGCCCCAGTTGCGGCACCAGCAGCAGCGGGAAGGCGACCGACACGGCCAGCGCACCGAGGTAGTCGAAGGTCAGCACCTGCGACACCAGGTCCTTCAGCGCGTAGCGTTCGCTGAAGTGACGCTTGAGCAGGCGCATCACCAACGGGATCTCCAGGCCCACCAGAATGCCGACCGCCAGCACCAACCCGTAGAGCAGCGTGCGAAAGGGCGCGACCGCGCTGACCGGCAACAGGCTGTGCGCGACGAACAGCGCCGCCGGCATCAGCCCGCCGATCAGGCCGACCAGCAGCTCGATGCGCAGGAAGTTCGCGACCAGCTGTCGCTCGATGTGTCGCGACAGCCAGGAGCCGATGCCCATCGCGAACAGGTAGGCGCCGATGACGGTGCTGAACTGCAGCACCGAATCGCCGAGCAGGTAGCTCGCCAGCGCCCCGGCCGCCAGCTCGTAGACCAGGCCGCAGGCCGCGACGACGAACACCGAGGCGAGCAAGGCCACCTCGGCCGGACGCACCGCCGCCGCGCGGCCGTCTGCCGCGGCATCGAGCGCCGCCGGTTCGCTCACGCGCCGGCCGGCTGCGCCGGGCGCGCGCGCTCAGCCATGGATCGCCGCGGCGACGATCAGCCCGATCGCCAAGCACATCGCCGCCACCACGAGCGCCAGCGCCTTGTTCTGCTTCTCGACGATCTCGGCCCACAGGTCGTAGGGCGTGAACTTGTCGATGATCACGAAACAGATCCAGAACACCAGCACGCCGATCAGCGCGAACAGGATCGAGCCGAAGAAGACCCCCGGCCTCAGCCACTCCATACCCATCATGATGCGTCGCTCCTGTTGATGAATCTACGGCAGGCTACTTGTGCCCGCCACCGCCGGTGCTGAAGCCACCGTAGGACCCGCCCGAACTGCGCCCGCCGCTGCCGCTGTTGCGCGCGCAACTCTGGTATTCGTTGCTGGCCTCGCCGTAGGTGCGACGCAGCTCGCTGCAGTCGTCGCGGCCGCAGCGCACCATCGAGAACACCACCACGACGAACAGCAGGAAGAGGAACAGCCCGGCCATGCCGCCGAAGCCCTTAGTCGACACCGGCTTGGCGTCGCGCTGCAGCGCGGTGCGCTGGCCGTCGTCGAGCTTGAAGGCCTTCAGCAGCACGTCGGCGTCGAGCGCCGCACCGGCCGACCAGGTGACCTCGGCGTCACCGCCCTCGCCGGTCTCCTCGCGGTTGAGCTGCTTGCCGCCGGGTCCGCGGTAATCGGTGTTGCGGGTGCGCTCGCCGCGCGCCAGCCGCCAGTAGAACTCGCCCAGCACGTAGGTGATCTGGCCGCTGTAGCGGTAGAGCTCGCGGTAGCTGTCGCCCTGCCAGCGCGCGGTGGCGCCGCTGACCTGCGGTGCGCCGGTCAGCGGCCGCACCCAGCTCCAGCCGTCCTCGGCATCGACCAGGAAAGCGAAGCCGGCTTGGCGGTTGTAGAGCAGGTACTCGCGCCAGAAGCTCTGCTCGTCGTCGCCGGCCTCGGGCAGCGTGCAGCGCTCGACATAGCCGACCACCTGCCAGGGCAGCGGCCCGCCGGCGCCGAGGGTCAGCGTGCCGCTGCGGCCTAGCGGGATCAACGGCTCGCCACCGGCGACGCCTGGGGTGTCCTGCGCGTAGTGCTTCAGGTCGGCGCCCGCGCCCTGCGCCCCGGGTGCTCCCAGGTCGACCACCGCATGGCACTGCGGGCAGGCGATCGACTGCGTGCTGTCGAGCTGCACCGCCAGCGACGCACCGCAGCTCGGGCAGGCGAGCGTGCGTCCCTTCAGCTCGCGCGTGCTGCCGTCCTCTCGCAGGCCCGACAGCGCCAGCTCGGCGAGCTGCAGGCCACGGCCGACGTACCAGCGCGGCGGCCGGCCGTCGATGGCCGGGCCGTAGTCGATGCTGGCGACCTCGCCTCGCGCGTTGCGCAGCTCGGCGACGACGTAGGCGCGCTCCAGCGCCGGCACGAAAGGCAGCTCGCCCTCGGCGGCCCCCAGCTTCGCGGTGGTGACGCTGGCGACCGACCAGCTCTCGCGGGCGAGCACCTGCTGGGCCCCGACGCGCAGCGCCTCGGGCGGCGGTAAGGCCTCGGGTGGCGCCGGCGCCTCGAAGCCGAAGACGTAGCCGCCGTTGTCCTCGCTGAGCCAGCCGGAGCGTGGTGCGGTGTCGGTCGGGTCGGCGCTGTCGAACAGCGCATGCCATTCGTTCCAGCTGCCGCCCGCGTAGCGCACCTGCAGCCGGCCGACCAACGTGAACGCCGCACCCTGCCAGCGCCCGGCGGTGCCGAGCTGCAACGGGCTGTGGTCGTCGAACAGCTCGGCGCTCTGGCCGATGCGCCGCAGCGCGTCGCCCTCGCGCAGCAGCGTGCTGCGGCAGTAGCTGCAGACCGCCAGCGCCGACGCGGCCGAGCGGAACTCGACCGCCGCGCCGCAGTTGGGGCAGGCGGCGCGGTAGGCGCGCTGGGGCGAGGGTTCGGTGGCCAAGGCTCAGCCGTGCGAGTCGGGGCCGGCCTTCACCTCACACCAGCTTCTTCAGCAGCTCGGCCTTTTTCGCCGCGAACTCCTCGTCGGTGAGGATGCCCTTGGCCTTCAGGTCGGCCAGCTTCTCGATCGTCGCCATCACCTGGTCGGGCGCGATCGCGGCCGGCGCGGCGGGGGCCGCCGCCGCGCCGCCGCCCTGCAGGCCCTGCTGCAGGTTCTGCGCGAGCACCTGGCCCAGCGCGACGCCGGCGCCCAGGCCCATCGCGTCGCCGGCGATGCCACCGCCCCCCTGCCCGCCGCCTTCGGCGAACTTCGGGATCGCCTGCGCTGTCTGGTACTGCATGAACTTGCCCATGTCGCCACCGACCATGCCCATGCCGATCTTCTGGTCGAGCACCTTCTGCAGCTCCTCGGGCAGCGAGACGTTCTGCACCGTCACGCCCTCGAGCTTCAGGCCGATCTTCTCGAACGCCGGCGCGGTGACGGTGGCGAGCTGCTGCGCGAACTCGACCTGGTTGGCCGCCAGGTCGAGGAAGGGCACGCCGCTGGACGCCACCGCGTCGCTGATGTGCTGCAACATCAGCGCACGCAGCTGGCCGTCGAGGTCGCCCACGGTGTAGCGCTCGCGCGTGCCCGAGATCTCGGTGTGGAACAGCTTGGGATCGGCCACGCGGTAGGCGTAGTTGCCGAACGCGCGCAGGCGCACCGCGCCGAAGTCCTTGTCGCGGATCGTCACCGGCTGTGTCGTCCCCCAGCGCTGGTCGACCTGCTGGCGCGTGCTGAAGAAGTACACGTCGCTCTTGAATGGCGACTGGAACAGCTTGTCCCAGTTCTTCAGGTAGGTCAGTACCGGCAGCGTCTGCGTGGTGAGCTTGTACATGCCGGGGCCGAACACGTCGGCCACCTTGCCCTCGTTGACGAACACCGCCATCTGCGATTCGCGCACCGTCAGCGAGCCGCCGTACTGGATCTCGTTGCCGGCCATCGGGTAGCGCCAGGCCAGCGTGCCGTCGTCGCCCTCGGTCCATTCGAGGATGTCGATGAACTGCTTCTTGATGAAATCCATCAGTGCCATGGGGAACCTCCAGTGAAGCGGGTTGCAGCGAGGGAAGCGAACACAATAGCGGCGGGATCATAGACCGCGGTCCGTCATGCGCCGCCCCTCTTCCGGGGGCGTGTCGGACGGCCGCCAGCAGGGCGGGCCATGGCAGCAGAACTTTCACTCGCGGTGGTCGGCGCCGGTCCGGTGGGCCTGGCGCTGGCGCTGCACACGGCCCGCGCGCTGCCCGACGCCCGCGTGCACGTGTTCGACGCGCGGCCCGCCGATCTGGATGTGTCGCGCGATCCGCGCACGCTGGCGCTCTCGCTCGGCAGCGTGCAGGAGTTCGAGCGCCTGGGCGTCTGGCCGACCATCGCCCCGGCCAGCACGGCGATCACCGCGGTGCACGTGTCGCAGCAGCAGCCCGCGCTGCTGCTGAGCGGCCTGGCCTCGGTGCTGCGCCTGCCGCCGCCCGAGCTGCTGCTGACGGCGGCCGAGTGCGGCGTCGACCAGCTCGGCGCGGTGGCCAGCTACGGCGCGATCGTCGCGCCGCTGCAGGCGGCCTGGTTCGAGGCGGTGGCGAAGGAGCCGCAGCGGCTGTCGGCCCGCTTCGGCACGCCGGTCGCAGCGCTCAAGCCAGCCGCGGGCGGCGTGGAGGTCGACGCCGGGATCGCCGAACTGCACGACCTGGCGGTGGTGGCCGAAGGTGGCGTGTTCTCGACGCAGGCGCGCAAGGCGCTGGCGCACGACTACCGCCAGACCGCCTGGGTCGGCCAGGTCACGCTGGCCGGCCCCGCGGACCCGGCGACGGCCGGCACCGCCTACGAGCGCTTCACGCCGCAGGGCCCGGCCGCGCTGCTGCCGCTGCCGATGCACGACGGCGCCGCGCGCGCGGCGTTGGTGTGGTGCGTCGAAGCGGCCGATGACCCGGTCCACGATCTCGACGACGCGCAGCGCCTCGCGGTGCTGAACCAGGTGTTCCATCCGAGAGTCGGTCGCCTCGTGGCGATCACGCCGCTCAAGCGCTTCGCGCTGGGGCTCAATGCCGAGCGCACGCTGGTCGAGGGCCGTACGGTGCGCATCGGCAATGCGGCCCAGACGCTGCATCCGGTGGCCGGCCAGGGCCTGAACCTTGGGCTGCGCGACGCGCATGCGCTGGTCGCCGCGCTGCGCTCGGCGCAGGTCGGAGGCGGTGGCATCGATGCCGCGCTGAAGCAGGTGGAGTGGCAGCGGGCCCCCGACCGCTGGGCATTGATCGCCGTGACCGACTTCCTGGCGCGCAGCTTCACCTGGCCGCTGCCCGGCCTGGCCAGCGCCCGCGGGCTGGGGCTGGCGGCGCTGCAGGCGTTGTCGCCGGCCAAGCGGCTGCTGGCGCGGCAGATGATGTTCGGCTGGCGTTGACGCAGTCGCTGCGGCTTTACAGCACCCTGTGCTGCAGCGCCGGCAGTTGCGCGCGCACCTGGGCCATGCGGGCGGCATCGAGGCTTGCCATCACCACGCCTTCGTCCTCGGCCTGCACCGCCAGCACGTCGCCCCAGGGGCCGACGGCCATCGAATGGCCCCAGGTGCGGCGGCCGTTCTCGTGGCGGCCGCCCTGCGCCGGCGCCAGCACCATGCACTGGTTCTCGACGGCCCGTGCGCGCAGCAGCAACTCCCAGTGCGCCTGGCCGGTGGGGTAGGTGAAGGCGGCCGGCACCAGCAGCAGGTCGCAGGGCGGCGCGCAGAGTGCGCGGTACAGCTCGGGGAAGCGCAGGTCGTAGCAGATGCTGAGACCCACGCGCCAGGCGTGTCCGGCGCGATCGGTGAGCGCGAAGGCGACCGGCGTGGCGCCCGGCATCAGCGTGGCGGCCTCGTCGTAGCGGCGCTCGCCGTCGTCGAAGCGGAACAGGTGGACCTTGTCGTAGCGCGCCACCCGCCGGCCGTCGGGGCCGAACACCAGCGTGGTGTTGTGGACGCGGTCGCGGCGGTCGGGGATGCGCAGCGGCAGCGTGCCGCCCACCAGCCAGATGCCGCAGTCGCGCGCGGTGGTGGCCAGCAGATCCTGGATCGGGCCGCTGCCGTCGGCCTCGGCGGCATCGAGCTTGTCGGCGTCGCGCTGACCCATCAGGCAGAAGTATTCCGGCAGGGCCACCAGCTCGGCGCCGGCGTCGGCCGCCTGCCCGATCAGCACCCGGGCCCGCGCCAGGTTCTCTGCCACCCGCGGCGTGGACACCATCTGCACGGCAGCGATCTTCATGGCGACTCCTTGGGCGGCGGCGCCGAGGCGGCCTCGTCGGTCGGCACCGCATCGCCGAGTTTGCGCTCGATCCGCTCGACCTTGGGCGTCGCCCACGGCCCGGTGACGTGGAATTCGCGCGTGCCCGCGTTCATGATGGGCCGGCGCAACAGCCATTGCGCGACGAAGCTGCCCAGGCCGACCGCCGGGTTGATGGCCGCCACCGCGAGCGAGGCCGCCCCCGCGTTGATCTCGGGCACGACCCAGACGCGCAGGTCCTGGGTCTCGTGCTCGACGTCGGCGCTGCCTTCCATCAGCACCACGGCCTGCACGCCGCGCATGCGCAGGTTGCGCGTGCTCGCCACGCCCTGCGCGATGCTGACGTCGCCGGTGATGTTGTCGAACACGAAGCCGCGCTCGAACACGTCGCGGAAATCGAGCAGCAGGCGACGCGGCAGCGACTGCAGGCTGAGCACGCCCAGCAGCTTGGCCATGCCCGGATCGGCCTGCAGGAACTGGCCCCCCTCGACCGCCGCGCGGACCTGGCCGCCGAGGCTGGCGTAGTCGATCGCCAGCGGCGAGCCGAGCCAGCTCACCTGCCCGGCCAGCTGGCCCTTGGCACCGCGCACCACCTCGCCCTGGCCGAGCCGCGAGAGCAGGGCTCCGCCATCGGCGACGTCGAGCTTGAAGTCCATCGTCGCGCGACGGCGCGAAGCCACGCCGGGGGCGGCGGCCGCCCAGCGGCCGCTGGCATTCAGCTGGGCGTCCGGCGTGACGAGGCGGAACTTGCTCAGCCGCCACTCTCGCCCCGCCTCCCCGGCCTCTGCCTCGCGGTTCTGCGCCTCGATCTCGACCCGGCCGAGCCGCTTGCCGCGCAGCTCGAAGTCGTCGATCACGACGTCGAGCGCCGGCACGCTGGCCGGCGAGGCCTGCTCCAGCAGCGAGCTGACCGCGTCGGCCTCGCTCTTGGGCAGCGACAGCCGCGACAAGCGTGCGTAGAGGCGGCCGGCGCCTTCGGCCGCGGCGCGGGGACCGCCGGGCGGGCGGTACTCGGCGTAGCCGTTGAACTCGGCAGCGTCGAGGTTGGCTCGCCACGTCCCCTCGTCGACGGCCGCGCCCCGCGTCAGGCCGATCACCACGTCGTGCAGGTGCCGCCCGCTGGTGACGAGCTCCTTCGCGCGCAGCGCCACCGTCGTCGGCGCGTAGGTCGAGCTGCCGGCGCCCGCCAGCCCACCGCCGCTGCTGCCGCCCACGCTCCAGGCGTCGGCCACCTTCTGCCAGGCATCGAGGTCGAGGTAAGGCAGGTTGAGATGGGCTGCGACGCCTTCGCCGGGCTGCGGCATCGCATCCTGCACGCCGATGCCACCGCGCAGCACCCGCGCCCCGTCCGGCCCCAGTTCGCGCCACCAGGCCGCCTGCACGACGCGGGCGGCCTCGGGGCCCAGCTCCACGCGCAGTTGGTCGCGCGGCGGTCCGCTGCCGCCCGCGGCCGACTCCGGCGACAGGCTGGCCTGCACCCGCAGCGGCAGCCCCTGATCGGCGGTCTTGCGCAGCGGCGCCGGCAGGTCGACCGACAGGCCGAGCAGGTTGCTGCTCAACTGCCATTCCATCTGGCCGTGCACGACCCCCAGCGCGAGCTTGTAGGCCGTCTGCCCACCGAGCACGGCGCCCGCCTGCGCCGCCAGCGGACCGAGTTCGCTGGTGCGCCGCAGGCCGTCGGCGCTGGCCGTGCCCTGCACATTGAAGCGCAGGCTGCCGTCGGCCTGGCGAGCGCCTTCGAAGCTCGCCTCGCCGCCCAGCACACGGGCACTGCCGCCGACCAGCGAGAAGCTGGTGTCGCCGAAGGCGACACGCGCCTTCGCGTTGGCCAGCAGCGGCAGATCGGGCCGCAGCCGCAGGTCGTTCCCGTTCAGCCGCAGCGAACCCCGCACGCTGCTGCGCTCGCTGTGCAGCAGCGGGATGTCGAGCGCCAGCTGCAGCTCGATCGGCGCCTGCACGGGGCCGGTGCTCGCCTTGGCCAGCGCGCCGCCGATCCAGCCTCCGACCGGCGTGGCATTGACGTAGCGCAGCGCATCGGCCAGCGGCCCGCTGCCGTTGCCTTCGATCACCAGCGTGGCGTTGTCGGCCAGGTTGCGGATGCCGCCGTGAACCCGCGACAGCTCGAAGCCGCCGCTGCCCACCGTGCCGAGGCGGGCCCGCAGGTCGCGCAGTTCCATCGACTGGCGGTCGAACACCAGCTCGCCCTTGATGTCGGTGAACGCCGGCCACGGCGGGTGCAGGCTCGCGGCGGCGGCCGTTCCCGGTTCGCCGGGCCAGCCGGGGTCGCCCGGCATGTAGGCCAGGCGCACGCCCTCGAGCCGGGCGGCGATGCGGAACTCGCCGGCCCGCTCGTCGGGCTGGGCGCCGTTGCGGACCGGCAGGCCGAACGGAAAATGCCGCAGGTCACCGCTGACCTTGAAGTTGACCGCGCTCGCCCGGCCGGCCTGCACCGCACGCTCGACGTACTGCCGCACACTCGCTGGCAGGCCCAGCGGCAGGTAGCGCGCGACGCGCGTGACCTGGGCGTCGCTCAGGCGCCCGTTGAGTTCCAGCACGCCGGGAAAGCGGCCCGGCTCGCCGGGCGCCACGGCCCCGGTATGCCAGGTGGCCTCGAACTCGCCCTGGGCATCGTCGTTGGCGAACCGCAGCTCGCGTGCCCGCACCTCGATGCGCGGTGGTGCGCCGCCGCTCCCGGCGTCGATGCGCCAGCTCAGGCGGCTGCCGAGGCGCTGCAGCGCGATGCGCGGTTGCTCGAACACACCCGGGAACTCGAGCACGCCGTCGCTCAGCGCAAGGCTCGCCTCGCCACCGGATTCGCTGGCCGTCAGTTCGATGTCGGCGCCCTGCAGTCCCGGCCGCCCGGGACGCCAGGCCGCCGCCGAGGCCCCTTCGCCCGGCGGCGCAGCCGCTTCGGCGGCGAGACCCAGGGCACGCAAGCTGGCCTTCAGCCGGTAGCGCTGCGGTGCGGCCAGCGGCCCGTCCCAGCGCGCCTCGACCTGGCTGGCAACGCCGGTAGGCGCCAGGCTCGCCACCCGCGTGTGCACGTCGGCGCCGATCCAGCCGACCGGCAGCCTGCCGAGGGTCTGGGCCAGCAGCGCGAGGTCGAGCCGCTGCGCATTCAGCTCGCCGCCGGCCAGGGCACCGCGCTCGTCGAGCCGCCAGCGCAATGTGGCATCGGCCGCCGGCCAGCTGATGCCGTCGGCGGTGACGAAGCCGAACTGGCGCGCCTGCAGCTCACCGCTGCGCTCGCCGCCCTGGCCGGTCGAGGGGAGGCGACCGCTGAGGCGGCCGTCGATGCGCTCGAAGGCCAGTGGCTCGGCCTCGGCGGCGAGCCGCAGCGCGACGTCGCGCAGCGCGACATCGACGGTCGCGGCCACCGGCTCGGCGTTCTTCACCTCGACCCAGGCGCGCAGCGCCCCGGCGCCGCGGCTGAGGTCGAAGGGCAGGTCGACCTGGCGGCGCAACGGTGCGATGTCGGCCGCCGGCAGGTCGGCGTAGAGCGTGCCGACCCAGCGACGCCAGTTGCCCGGTCGCGCCAGCAGCCCGCCCTGCCCCTCGACCGATCGCGCCAGCAAGGGTTGCGTGAAATGGCCGCGCAGCGAGAAGCGCTCGCCCCACTCGGCCGGCGGTGTGGCGTCGAGCCGCAGTTCGTGGCGACGCACCCCGTTGCGCACCACGAGATCCACCGCGTCGAGCGACAGTGGCGGCGCACCCCGCAGGTCGTCCGTCCACACCAGCGTGGCGCCCCGGATCACGAGCTCCTGCTGGCTGAAGAACCAGTCCGTCGCCGCGCCCTCGTCGCCCTGGCCCGAAGGCTCCAGCCCCGCCACGAGGATGCGGCCCCGTGCATCGCGCCGCACCTCGAGCCGCGCGCCCTCGACCAGCAATTGGTTGAAGCGAAGGCGCCAGTGCCCGTCCCACCCCGGCAGCAAGGACGACGGGGACAGCGCCGCGCGCACGCTCGGCAGGCGCAGCGCCTCACGCGGCGCAGCGCCCTCGCGCGGTGCCTCGTACAGCACCACGTCGCGCAATTCGATGGCGCCGGCCCAGCGCCACGCGGAGCCGCCATCCGTGACTTCGATCGCACCGATGCGCACCGGCACGCCCAGGGCGTGGCTCACGCGCATCTCCATGTCGGGACGCCAGTGTTCGATACGCGGCAGAATCGCCCACTGAAGAACAAGCCATGCCGCGATCACGATGCTCGACAGGAGCAGCAAGCCAGCAAGTCCCCAGCGCCCTGCCCTGGCCCAGCCGGAACGTCGACGGGGCGGGATGGCGGCTGGCGAAGGCGGTGGGGCAGTGGCGGGAGGCGGGATGGACGGCATCGGAGAGCAGAAGGGTCGGCGGAGCGCGCAGCACACGCGCCTTGCGCGCCGCACTGCAAGCACGGCCCGCCACGCGGCTCGGATGCCGCGTCATGACGCCCCGTCGACGGGCAGCACGCTAGCACAGACCCTTCAGCCGCATCATGCGTTCCCTGCCTGAAACAAGCGCGAACAACGGTGGCGGGCCGGTGGGCGACTGCCCGTCCGGTTCGGCGCGAGCCGCGCATTCGCGTTTCGTCCAGCGGATCCGCCGCCGCTACCCGACCGAGCTGGCCCTGCTGCCCCCCGGCGTGCCGGGGCGCGAGACCATCGGCGCGTTGATCGATACCCTGCAGGCCGGCGGCCGGGCGCTGCCGGCGGCCTTGCGCGTCGCGCGCCAGCTGGTGATCGAGCGCCTGGCAGTGCTCGACGTCGAGCAGCAGGCCCCGCTCGATGCCATCACGCTGACCATGAGCACGCTGGCGGAGGTCACGCTCGACCGCGCGCTGGCGCAGGCCTTCGCCGACCAGGATGCGCGCCACGGCGCTCCATGCAAGGACGACGGCCGCCGGGCTGCCTTCTGGGTGCTGGGCATGGGCAAGCTCGGCGCGGTGGAGCTCAACGTGTCGTCGGACATCGACCTGATCTACGTCTACGACGAGGACGGCCAGACGGCCGGCCACGGCAACAGCCACGCCGGAGTGTCGATCAGCAATCACGAGTATTTCAGCCAGGTGGCGCGCACGCTCTATGCGCTGATCGGCGAGACCACCGAGGACGGCAACGTGTTCCGCGTCGACCTCGCGCTGCGTCCGAACGGCAACTCGGGTCCGCCGGTGGTGAGCCTGGCGATGCTGGAGGAGTATTTCCTCGTGCAGGGCCGCGAGTGGGAGCGTTTCGCCTGGATGAAGAGCCGCGTGGTCGCGCCGGCCAGCGCGATGACCAGCGGCGAAGCGCTGCCGCTGCGCGACGTGGTGATCCCCTTCGTGTTCCGCCGCTACCTCGACTACGGCGTGTTCGAGGGCCTGCGTCAGCTGCACCGCAAGATCCGCGACGAGGCGGCCCGGCGCGCCGCCGGCCGGCCCGAGCGCGCCAACGACGTGAAGCTGTCGCGCGGCGGCATCCGCGAGATCGAGTTCACCGTGCAGCTGCTGCAGGTGGTGCGCGGCGGCCATTTCCCCGAGCTGCGCACGCGCTCGACGCTGACCGCGCTGGAGCGGCTGGTTGCGGTGGGCGTGATGAAGCCCGAGACCGCCAGCAAACTGGCCGAGGCATACCGCTTCCTGCGCCGGCTGGAGCACCGCATCCAGTATCTCGACGACCAGCAGACCCACCTGCTGCCGACCGACGACGCCGACCTCGGCTGGATCGCCCGCTCGATGGGGCTGATCTGCACGGCCGACACCTGCGAGCTGCTCGACACCCTGGGCACGCACCGCGAGTTCGTCGCGACAGAGTTCGACGCGCTGCTGCACGACGGCCGCACACCGGGTGCCGGCGGCTGCAAGAGCTGCGGCGGCCCGCCGCCACAGCTCGACGGCGAGGCCTTTCTCGAGCGCCTGCCGGCGGCGATCGCCGCGCGCGTGCGGACCTTCTGCGCGACACCGAAGGTCGCCGTGCTGCGCGACGAGACGAAGCTGCGGCTGGCCAAGCTGATCGGCCGCGCCTCGCTGGCCATCGACGAGGTCGACATCCGCGAGGACGCGGTGCTGCGCTTCATCGACTGGCTCGAGCCGCTGCTGCGCCGCGAGAGCTATCTGGCGCTGCTGGCCGAGCGGCCCGAGGTGCTGAACCGGCTGCTGCGGCTGCTGGGCCTGGCGCGCTGGCCGATGCGCTACCTGATGCGCCACCCGGGCGTGATCGACGAGCTGGCCGACGCCCGCGCGCTGCAGGGGCGCTTCGAGCGCGCCGCCTACCTGCGCGACCTGAACGAGCGCCACAGCGCCTGGACGCGCGGCGGCCAGGCCGACGAGGAGTCGCTGCTCGACACGCTGCGCCGCGCCCACCACGCCGAGGTGTTCCGCACGCTGGTGCGTGACGTCGAGGGCGCGCTCACCGTCGAGCAGGTGGCCGACGATCTGTCCGCGCTGGCCGATGCCACGCTCGACTGCGCCATCCGCTGGGCCTGGCAGCACCTGCGGCAACGCCATCGCGACGACCCGCATTTCGCGGTGGTCGCCTACGGCAAGCTCGGCGGCAAGGAGCTCGGCTACGGCTCCGACCTCGACGTGGTGTTCCTGTTCGACGATGCCGACGAGGCCGACCCCGACAAGGCAGCCGAGGTCTACGCCGCCTTCGTGCGCAAGCTGATCACCTGGCTCACGCTGCGCACCGCGGCCGGCGAGCTGTTCGACATCGACACCGCGCTGCGGCCCAACGGCAACTCGGGGCTGCTGGTGACCTCGATCGCGTCCTTCGAGCGCTACCAGGCCGGACGCGGCAGCAACACCGCATGGACCTGGGAGCACCAGGCCATCACGCGGGCGCGCTGGTGCGCCGGCGAACCCCGCCTCGCTCCCCGTGTGGAGGCGGTGCGTCGCGCCGTGCTGGCCGCGCCGCGCGACGCTGCGGCACTGCGCGACGAGGTCCGCACGATGCGCGAACGGGTGCGGGCGGCCCACCCGGTGCCGGCCCGAGACGGCCAGCCGGTCTTCGACGTGAAGCACAGCGAAGGCGGCATGATGGACGTCGAGTTCGCCGTGCAGACCCTGGTGCTGGCACACGGGGCGGCGCACCCGGCGCTGCGCGACGACATCGGCAACATCGCGCTGCTGCAGCTCGCCGAAACCGTCGGACTGCTGCCACCGAGCGTAGGCCAAAGCGCAGCCGATGCCTACCGCGAGCTGCGCCGGGCCCAGCACCGGGCGCGGCTCGACGAGGCGCCGACGCAGTTCGACGGCGAGGCCTTCGCCACCGAGCGCGCCGCGGTGCGCGCGCTCAGCCGTGCCGTCTTCGGCTGACGGCGAGCGACGCCCGGTGCGGCTCGGTGCCGCCGCCTGGGGCCTGGTGGGGGCGCTGCTGCTGTTGCCCGCCGTCATCGTCTACCAGAGCCCCACCGCCGAGCCGGTGCTGGCCTGGCAGCCGGCGCTGTGGCTGGTCGAGCCGTGGCGCGCATGGAGCGCCGTCTGGGTGCACCTGAGCCTGCAGCACTTGCTCGTCAATCTGGCCGGGGGGCTGCTGGTGATCGCACTCGGCATGACGGCCCGGGTGCCGGTGCGCGCCGCCATCGCGTGGGCAACGGCGTGGCCGCTGACCCAGTTCGGCCTGCTGCTGATGCCCGAGCTGCTGCGCTACGGCGGCCTGTCGGGGGTACTGCATGCCGGGGTCGCCGTCGTCGCGGTGGTGCTACTGCGCCGTGCTGATACGGGCTCGAGGCGGTTGGGCGCCGCGATCGCCGCGGTACTGGCTTTCAAGCTGCTGAGCGAAACGCCCTGGCGCGGACCGCTGACGCATCCCGAAGGTTGGGACATTGCGGTCGCACCGCTCGCGCACAGTACCGGCGCCATCTCCGGTGCGCTGCTCGCCTGGCTGCTGCTGCGCCGGCGCTGACGACGACTCTCGAGGAAGAAAACGCCGGGCCGCCCCGGACCGGCCCTGAGGTGCTCAGTCGCGGATGCGGCGCACCAGCGACGTGGTCGAGTAGCCTTCCAGGAACGGGATGGCGAGCGCGCCGCCGCCCCAGCTGCGCACCAGCGCAGTCTCGGCCAGCGCCTCCATGTCGTAGTCGCCGCCCTTCACGTAGAGATCGGGGTGCACCCGTTTCATCAGTTCGACCGGCGTCGGCTCGTCGAACAGCGTCACGAGGCTCACGCTCTCGAGCGCCGCCAGCACGGCCGCGCGGTCGGCCTCCCGGTTCAGCGGCCGGTCCGGCCCCTTGCCGAGGCCGCGCGCCGACGCATCGCTGTTCAGGCCGATCACCAGGCTGCCACCGAGCGCGCGCGCCTGCGCCAGATAGTCGACGTGACCACGGTGCAGGATGTCGAACACGCCGTTGGTGAAGACGATCGGCCGCTCGAGTTCGCCGAGGCGTCGGCTCAGCGCGTCACGAGGACAGAGCTTGCCGTGAAAGGCGGGGGGCGTCATGACGCCATTGTCGTGTGCCCTGCGTCGGGCGGCCGCGGCGAGGCCGGTCCGTTCAGGCCGGCTGAGCGCCCGAGGGTCCGGCGGCGGCCGCAGCCGCCGCGGTGGCGGCCAGCTTCTGCACCATCTCCTTGCGGAAGCGGTTGAGCTCCTGGACGCTCTCGAAGCTGCGCTCCATCAGCAGGCTGAGGTTGTGCAGGATGCGCTCGACGACCTTGTTCTCCCAGACCGCATCGAACTGGATCTGCTTGTCGAGCCAGGCCTCCAGCCACTCGGGGTCAGGCAGGCGCGACTGGATGGTGTCGCGCGGGAACAGACTCTCGTTGACGTGCAGGTTGGTCGGGTGCAGGGCCTGCGCGGTGCGACGCGCGCTCGCCATCAGCACGCCGACCTTGGCGAACGCGGCCTTGGCCTCGTCGCCGAATTTCTGCAGCGCGCGCTTCATGTAGCGCAGGTAGGCGCCGCCGTGACGCGCCTCGTCGCGCGCCAGCGTTTCGTAGATCGCCTTGATGACCGGCTCGTCGTGCCACTCTGCCGCGCGGCGGTACCAGTGGTTCAGCCGGATCTCGCCACAGAAGTGCAGCATCAGCGTCTCGAGCGCCGGGGCGGGGTCGAACTCGAACCGCACCTCGTGCAGCTCGGCCTCGGTAGGCACCAGGTCGGGACGGAAGCGGCGCAGGTATTCCATCAGCACCAGCGAATGCTTCTGTTCCTCGAAGAACCACACGCTCATGAAGGCCGAGAAGTCGCTGTCGTCGCGGTTGTCGCGCAGGAACATCTCGGTGGCCGGCAGCGCCGCCCACTCGGTGATGGCGTTCATCTTGACAGTCTGCGCCTGCTCTTCGGAGAGGCGGCTGGCGTCGAACTGGTCCCAAGGAATGTCCTTGTCCATGTTCCAGCGCACGGATTCGAGTTGCTTGAAGAGTTCGGGGTAAAGCATGACGGCCCCTTAGTGAGCTTCAGAGATTGTAGGTGGCAGGCGTGACACAACGGCGTCATGTCCATCCTGTGCAGCGGCCGGTGGCCTGGCGGGCGGACGATGCCCCGCCCCGGGCTTCGTGCTCAGCCGTGCTGCGCGCGCCAGCGCCGCGTCTCCCCGGCGATCGCACCCAGCGCGGCCAGCGCCGTCACACCCGCCACCGGCCGGCGCTGCAGCACCGGTGCGCCGCCGCCGGCCCAGATCTCGATCGACGGCGGCAGCTTCTCCCGCAGCTCGGCGAGGCCGGTCGTGACGGCTGTCGGTGTGAGCATCGAACTGAAACTCAGCGCCACGATGTCGGCGCGCTGCGACTTGGCGGCCAGCACGATGTCCCAGATCGGCGTCTGCACCCCCAGGCTCAGGCAGCGACAACCCTCCAGCAGGAACAGCGGTTCGGCCATCAGCAAGCCCAGGCCGTGTGGCTCGTGCGGGAAAGTGGTCAGCAGCACGCGCGGCTGACTGCCCGGTTCGGGCCCCGGCACCGTGCTGATGGCCTGGCGCAGCAGCACGTGGATCGATTCGGTGTACAGGTGCTCCTCGAAAACTTCCAGATGCCCGCGCATCCAGCTATCGCCGATCAGCGTATTCAGGGGCGAGATGACGTCGATAATGAAGCGCCCCAACCCGAGCTGCAGTTGCGCCTGTGCCAGTTGTCGGCGCAGCCCGTCCACGTCATGAGCGCGCACCAGGTCGACGTAGGTGCGCAGATCGGGCTGGCCGAGATCTCCACGCGGCGCCGCGACCGCCGCGCTGCCGTCGCTGAGCCGCAGCAGGGCGTCGACCGGCTGCGACACGATCTGCCCGGGCCGGTGGCCCGCGTCGAGCAGTCGCTTGATGACTCGCAGCTTCTCCACCTGTTCCAGCGGATAGAAGCGCTCGGCCAGCGCGTTCCGGTCCGGTGCGGGAAAGCCGTAGCGGCGCTCCCAGATGCGCAAGGTGTCCTTCGTCAGACCCGTATCGCGCTCGACCGCCGCAATGGACAGGGTGATGGGACGGGCGGCGCTGCGCGTGCTCATCGCCGCTGGCACCGGGCCGCGCACGGCAATCGACAAACCGGGGATTCGCGTTTCATTGCGGGTCGACCAGCATTTGACGGGGGCACATGCGCCCGTAATATAGATCAGTTCTAGCGTTTGACCAGGACAAACAGGAGATCCTCATGCCTACCTTCGCCGCGATTTCTGCCGACGCCACCCCCTCGCCGCGGCGAGGCCCCTGGCCCGGCCGAACGGCGTTGCGACCCCTCGCGATCACTGCGCTGCTGTGCATCGTGGGCAGCGGCGCACAGGCCGCGTGTCCGCCGTTGCTGGACCGCAGTTTCCCCCGCCTGCAGGACGAGAAACCGCAGAACCTGTGCCAGTACGCCGGCAAGGTGGTGGTGGTGGTCAACACCGCCAGCTATTGCGGCTTCACGTCCCAGTACAAGGGGCTCGAGGCGTTGCACGCCAGGTACCAGTCGAGGGGACTGGTCGTGCTCGGCTTCCCGTCCAACGACTTCGGCTCGCAGGAACCGGGCAGCAACCAGGACATCGCCGCGTTCTGCGAGAACACCTTCGGCGTCAGGTTTCCGATGTTCGCGAAGTCCAGCGTGAAGGGCGGTGCCCGAAATCCGCTGTACGCGGACCTCGCGCAGCGCACCGGCAAGACGCCCGCATGGAATTTCCACAAGTACCTGATCGGTCGCGACGGGCAGGTCGTGCTCAGCTTCTCGAGCCAGACCGACCCGCAAGACCCCGCGTTTGTCCAAGAGATTGAAAAACTTGTGGATTCACAATAAGACTGAGCAGTAATATAAAGACTATGCAGTTCAATAAATTGCGATTCGGGATCGACCATGCCATTGCCTTGAGCGGACCAGGTTGGGGCTGCTTGCAAGTCGTTGCACCCGGATACGGAACATTCCGCGGCCACTCCGATCGCAGGAAAGGTGGCCGCCTCCTCTCCCGAGTGCGGCCGATAGGTGACCGAACCGAGCGCTCTTTTCTGCCGCGAAGCCTTCCCCAGTGGATTGAAATCCCTGAGCACTTCTCCTCCTCCCTCCCTCCCTCCTTGGCTCAGGGGCGCTTCGCAGCATTTGTTCTTCCGATCGAGGCCCTTGCCGACCCGATCCTGACCTGCGACGCCGGTGCTTGCACCGGCGTCGTCACGTCTGCGCGGTGATGCCAATGCGCCGCGTCGCCGTCATCGGGTCAGGGATTTCCGGTCTGGCTGCGGCCCACGCCCTGGCGACGGAGCCATCGCCCGTGCCGCTCGCGGTGACGCTATTCGAGGCGGGCGCCTATCTCGGTGGGCACACCCACACCGTCGACATCACGCTCCCGGGCACGAACGGTCCGGTCCGTCATGGCGTGGACACCGGCTTCCTGGTGTTCAACCACCGGACCTATCCCGAGCTAGTTCGCCTGTTCGCCGCGCTCGGCGTGGCCACTGCGCCATCGGACATGTCGTTCTCGGTGCAGGCGCCCGACGCAGGCGCCGCCGGGCTGGAATGGAGTGGCTGCAATCTGGACACGGTGTTCGCGCAGCGCCGCAACCTCGTGCGCCCGCGGTTCTGGCGCATGCTGAAGGACATCCTGCGCTTCAACCGCCTCGCTACCGCCATTGCGGAGCGCAATGAGGACGCGCAGCTGACCCAGCCGATCGGCGACTTCCTGGCCGGGCAGGCCTTCAGCCCCGAGTTCCGCGACTGGTATTTCCTGCCGATGATCGGCTGCATCTGGTCCTGTCCGACCGATCAGATGCTGCGTTTCCCGGTGGCGACGATGATCCGCTTTTGCCACAACCACGGCCTGATCCAGGTGATCGACCGGCCGCAGTGGCACACGGTGCGCGGCGGAGCACGGCATTACGTCCAGAAGATCGCCGCGCAACTGACCGATGTGCGCCTGTCCACGCCAGTGCGTCGAGTGATGCAGGTTCCGGGCGGTGTGCGGATCGCCACCGACGCCGGCAGCATGCCGTTCGACGCGGTCGTGCTGGCCTGCCACAGCGACCAGGCGCTGGCGCTGCTGGCCGACCCGACGCCGCAGGAGCGTGCGGTGCTCGGCGCGATCCGCTACCAGCCCAATCGCGCGGTGCTGCACACCGACAGCTCGGTGCTGCCGAAGCGCCGCCGGGCCTGGGCCGCCTGGAACTACGAGCGCGCCACGACCGGCTCGCGCGAGCAGGCTGCGGTGTGCCTGCACTACCTGATGAACCGGCTGCAGCCGCTGCCGTTCCAGCAGCCCGTCGTCGTGTCGCTGAACCCGACCCGCGAACCCGCGCGCGGCAGCGTGCTCGGCGACTACGACTATGCCCACCCGGTCTTCGACCTCGCGGCCATCGAGGCCCAGCGTCGCCTGCCCGAGATCCAGGGCAGCAGCCTGCAGCGCTGGTACTGCGGCGCGTGGACCGGTTATGGCTTCCACGAGGACGGCCTGACGTCCGGGCTGGCCGCGGCGCAGGCCGTGCGCGAGCGGCTGGCCGCCGCAGCCGCGCCGCGTGCCGCATGAGTGCCATGCCGCTCACGGGAAACCCGGCACGGGCGCTGATCGCCTTCGGCAGCGTGCGCCACACGCGGCTGCGCCCGACGCGACACGCGTTCGCCTACCCCACCTACTTCCTGATGCTGCCGATGCGCAGACTGCGCGGCGCGCCCTGCGCGGCACTGCCACGCAACCGCTTCGGGCTGATCGGTTTTCACGACGCTGATCACGGCGACGGCCGGGCCGATGCTCTGGCCTGGTTCGACGAGCTGCTGACCAGCGAAGGCGTCGCCGATGCCCGCGGCGAGGTCTGGCTGCAGACCTATCCGCGCGTGCTCGGCTACGTGTTCAAGCCGGTGAGCTTCTGGTACGCGCACCGCGAGGACGGCTCGCTCGCCGCGATCGTCGCGGAGGTCAACAACACCTTCGGCGAGCGCCACTGCTACCTGCTGCATGGCGACGGCCTGGCCTGGGGCCGGGAGCTGAGCGCCGCGAAGGTCTTCCACGTCTCGCCGTTCTGCGCCGTCGAGGGCCGCTATCGCTTCCGGTTCCTGCGCACCGCGCATCCGACCGCCACGGCGCTGCGGTCCCACCCGGACGCGATCGAGCACGTCGTCGCCTGCATCGCCCACGACGATGCGCAGGGGCCGTTGCTGCAGACCAGCGTCAGCGGCGCGCTCGTGCCGTTGACCGTGGCGAGCCTGCAGCGTGCCTTCTGGGGCATGCCGCTGATGAGCGCCGGCGTGATCGCGCGCATCCACTGGCAGGCGCTGCGGCTGTGGCTCAAGCGCGTGCCCTTTTTCGGCAAACCCATCCCGCCCCGCGCCTTCGTCAGCCGCTGAACGACCGATGAACACCACCACCCACGGCGGCACCGCGCCGCGTCTCGAATCCGCCACCCTGCCGCCGTCGGCGCCCGCCGCCGCACGCGCCGTGTTCCGGCTGCTGACGCGGCTGCGGCACGGCCAGCTCGACGTGCAGATGCCCGACGGCACAAGCGCACGCTTCGGCAGCCTGCGCGAGGGCGGCGACGTGCGCGCCGCGATCCGGCTGCGCAACTGGGCCGTCTGCGGCGCGGCGCTGCGCAGCGGCGACATCGGCTTCGCGGAGAGCTACATCGCCGGCGACTGGAGCACGCCCGACCTGGCGGCGCTGCTGCGGTTGTTCGTGGCCAACCGCGAAGAGATCGAGGGCATGGTCTACGGTAGCTGGTGGGGCTCGCTGCTGTACCGCGCTCGTCATCTGCTGAACCGCAACTCGCGCCGCGGCAGCAAGAAGAACATCCACGCCCACTACGATCTCGGCAACGCCTTCTACGCGCTCTGGCTCGACGAGACGATGAGCTACTCGAGCGCCTGGTTCGACGGCGACACGCGGCGCTCCACCGTCGATGGCCAGCTCGCCAAGATGCGGCGTGCTCTGACCGAGGCCGGCGTGACGCCGGGATCGCGTGTGCTCGAGATCGGCTGCGGCTGGGGCGGCGTGGCCGAGGTCGCGGCGCGCGACTTCGGTGCCCACGTGACCGGCGTCACGCTGTCGTCCGAGCAGCTCGAGTACGCGCAGCAGCGGCTGCAGCGCGCGGGCCTCGCGCGCCGGGGCGACCTGCGCTTCCAGGACTACCGCGACATCCCCGACGGCCCGTTCGACGCGGTGGTATCGATCGAGATGTTCGAGGCCGTCGGCCGCGCCTACTGGGACGGCTATTTCCGAACGCTGTCGAACAAGCTCAAGCCCGGCGGGCGCGCCTGCATCCAGAGCATCACGATCCGCGACGACCTGTTCGAGCGCTATGTGAAGAGCACCGACTTCATACAGCAGTACATCTTTCCCGGCGGCCTGCTGCCGAGCATCGGCGCCTTCGAGGCCGAGGCCCGTCGCGCCGGATTCGAGGTGGAGAGGACCTTCCGCTTCGGACCCGACTATGCCGAAACGCTGCGGCGCTGGCGCGAAGGCTTCATGGGCGAGGAGGCCCGCGTGCGCCAACTCGGCTTCGACACGCGCTTCGTGCGCATCTGGGAGTTCTACCTCGCCTACTGCGAGGCCGCCTTCGCGGCCGGCAACACCGACATCGTGCAGTTCACGCTGCGCAAGCCCGAAGAGGCGGTCGCCTGATGGAGCGTCGCGCCTGCCTGCTGGCCCTGGCCACCGCCGCGTGTTCGGCGGCCGTGCCGGGGCTGCGGGCGCAAGTCGCGGCCAGGCCTCCGGCCGAGGTGCTGGCCGAGCTGCCCGAGGCACGCCTGCGAGGGAGCGGCCGTCTGCGCTACTTCGGCTTGCACATCTACGACGCGCGGCTGTGGGTGGGCCCGGACTATCCCGTCGCCGCCCCCGCCCGGGAGGACTATGCGGCGCATCGCTTCGCGCTCGAGCTCGAGTACGCCCGCTCGCTCGACGGCGAGAAGATCGCCGAGCGTTCGATCGACGAGATGCAGCGCGCCGGCTCGCTGCCCGAAGCACAGCGGCAAGGCTGGCTGGCCTTCATGACGAAGACCTTCCCCAACGTCGCGGCCGGCTCCCGGCTCACCGGACTGCACCGACCGGGCGAGATGACGCGCTTCTACTTCAACGGTCAGCCGGCCGGCGAACTGCGCGACTCCGCGTTCGCGCAGCGCTTCTTCGGCATCTGGCTCGGCCCGCAGACCTCGCAACCGGCGCTGCGGCAATCGCTGCTCGGGGGTGCGCCGTGAGCGAGCCGGCGGCGGCAGCGCTCGGCCTGCCGCGCGCAACGGCCGGGCTGGCTTCGGCCGGCGAGGGGCTGCGCTATGGTGCCCTCGGCCTGCCGCTGGCTTTCGTCGCACTGCCGCTGTATGTGGTGCTGCCGAACCACTACGCATCGCAGTTCGGCGTACCGCTGGCCGCGCTGGGTGCAGTGCTGCTCGGCGCGCGCCTGCTCGACGCGCTGGCCGATCCGCTGATCGGCCGCTGGGTGGACCGGCTGTTCGCTCGCAATGCCCTGTCGGCGTGGTGGTCCGCCGCCATCGCGGCCGTGGTGCTCGCGATCGGCTTTCGCGCGCTGTTCTTTCCCGCCGTCGCAAGCACGGCGGCCCTGCTCGCATGGTGCGCGATCGGCCTGGCCTTCACCTACCTGGGCTATAGCGTGGTCTCGGTGGTCCACCAGGCCTGGGGTGCACGGCTCGGCGGCGACGAGGCGGGCCGCGCCCGCGTGGTCGCGTGGCGCGAAGGGGCCGCGGTGGTGGGGGTGCTGATCGCCAGCGTGCTGCCGTCGGCCGCCGGCCTGCAGGCCACCACGCTGGTGTTCGCGGTGCTGCTGATGGCCGGGCTGGCGCTGCTGCGGCAGGCGCCTCGGGCGGTCGTCCGCCCACTTCACGCTGCCGGCGCCGCCACCTCGGTGCGGCCCTTTCGCGTGGCGGCGTTTCGCCGCCTGTTGGCCATCTTCATCGTCAACGGCATCGCCAGCGCGGTGCCGGCCACGCTGGTGCTGTTCTTCATCCGAGACCGGCTGCAGGCGCCGGCCTGGGAGCCAGCCTTCCTGGCGGCGTACTTCGCGGCCGGCGCGCTGTCGATCCCGCTGTGGCTGCGCAGCGTTGCCCGCTTCGGCCTGGCACGCAGCTGGCTCGCCGGCATGGGGCTGGCGATCGCCACCTTCGGCTGGGCCGCGACGCTGGGCGCTGGCGACACGCTCGGCTTCCTCGCGGTGTGCATCGCCAGCGGCGTGGCGCTCGGCGCCGACCTCACGCTGCCCGGCGCGTTGCTGACGGGCGTGATCCAGCGCGCCGGTCACGCCGGCCACGGCGAAGGCGCCTACCTCGGCTGGTGGAACTTCGCCACCAAGCTCAACCTCGCGCTCGCCGCCGGCGTGGCCTTGCCGCTGCTGCAGGCCACCGGCTACGAGAGCGGCGCGCGCGACCCGCAGGCGCTCGCCGCGCTGAGCGTCGCCTACTGCCTGCTGCCCTGCGCGCTGAAGTTCGGCGCCGCGCTGCTGCTGTGGGCGCTGTGGCTGCGCCACCCCGACACCGGAGATCTCGCATGAACAAACGCACCCTGCTGGCGGCCGCCGGCGCCGCCGCGGCACTGGCGGCCACCGGCGGCCTGGCCGGCTGCGCCGGCCCGACCGTCACCGACTACGTCGCCGAGCAGCCGACGCTCGACCTCGCGCAGTACTTCAACGGCACGCTCGACGCCCATGGCGTGTTCAGCGACCGCTCCGGCAAGGTCGTCAAGCGCTTCCGCGTGGTGATGAAGTGCAGCTGGCAGGGCAACGACGGCGTGCTCGACGAGGACTTCACCTACAGCGACGGCACGAAGCAGCGGCGCGTCTGGCGCCTGAAGAAGCTCGATGGCGGCCGCTACACCGGCACCGCCGACGACGTGAGCGGCGAGGCGCAGGGTCAGGCCGCGGGCAACGCCTTCAACTGGCGCTACACACTGCGCCTGCCGGTGGACGGCAAGGTGGTCGACGTGCAGTTCGACGACTGGATGTACCTGATGGACGAGCGCGTGATGCTGAACAAGGCCGTGATGAGCAAGTTCGGCGTCCGCCTCGGCGAGGTCACGCTGTCCTTCTACAAGCGCTGAACCTCGATGTCCCTGAACCCTCCTCTCACCGAGTGGTCCGGCCAGCTCGCCTGGCTGGTCGGCGCTTCCAGCGGCATCGGGCGCGCCACCGCGTCGGCGCTGCACGCGCAGGGCGCGACCGTGGTGGTGTCGGCCCGCAAGGCGGCGGACCTCGAGCGCTTCGTGCAAGAGCATCCCGGCAGCCATGCGGTGGTGCTCGACGCGACCGACCGTACAGCGGTGCAGGCTGCGGCCCGCCGCGTGCAGGGCCTGATGGGCCGCATCGACCTCGCGATGTACTGCGCCGGCCACTACAAGCCGCAGCGTGCCACCGCCTTCGACCTCGACGAGATGCTGCTGCACCAGCAGGTCAACTACGTCGGCGCTCTGCATCTGGTCGACGCGGTGCTGCCCGCGCTGCTCGGGCAGGCCGCGGCCGGCTCAGGGGGCCACCTGAGCCTGGTCGGCAGCGTGGCCGGCTACCGCGGCCTGCCGAACTCGCTGGCCTACGGGCCGACGAAGGCGGCCCTGATCAACCTGGCGCAGACGCTCTACCTCGACCTGCATGCGAAGGGCATCGGCGTGTCGATCGTCAACCCCGGCTTCGTCGAGTCGCCGCTGACGGCGCAGAACGACTTCGCGATGCCGGCACTGCTGACCCCCGAGCAGGCGGCGCAGGCCATCCTCGGGGGCTGGGCCGCGGGTGCCTTCGAGCTGCACTTCCCGAAGCGCTTCACGCTGTGGATGAAGTTGCTGAGCCACGTCGGCGACGGCCTGTACTTCAAGGCGGTGCGCCGCGCCACGGGCCTGTGATGCCGGCCTCCACCGACGACGCTCGCGTGGCGCGCGTGATCGCACGCTTCGAGCTCCTCACCCGCGAGGATGTGCCGCGCCTGGGCGAGATCTACACCGACGATGCGCTGTTCAAGGATCCGTTCAACGAGGTCGAGGGCCTGGCCGCCGTGCAGGCGGTGTTCGCGCACATGTTCGATGCACTCGACGAACCGCGCTTCGTGGTGCAGGACGCCGTCGTGCAAGGCGACCAGTGCCTGCTGACCTGGGACTTCCTGTTCCGCTTCAAGCGCTACCGCTACGAGCTGCAGAAGGTGCGCGGTGCCTCGCACCTTCGTTTTGCCGCCGACGGCCGGATCGCGCTGCATCGCGACTACTGGGATGCCGCCGAGGAGCTGTACGAGAAGCTGCCCGCGATCGGCGCTCTGATGCGCTGGCTGAAGCGCCGCGCGAGCCGCTGAGGGCTCAACGCTCGTCGGATGCGGCGTGCATGCGCAGCGCCACGGCGATCACGCTGACGGCGAGCGCGGCCAGCCACAGCGACTGCCCCGGCACGCCGCAGCGTTCGAGCATCAGGCCGCTGACCGCGGGCCCGACAGCGCCGCCGGCCGTGTAGCCGGTGATCATCGCCGCGGTGCCGGCGATGGTGGAGCGTCCGGTGAACTCATGTGCCACGCGGACCATCGTCAGGGTGTAGAGCGCCCCGCCGACCGCCCCCCACAGGAAGGCCGCCACCCAGAACAGCGCGGCCGCACGGGGCGCCAGACCGAAGGCCAGCACCGACAGCAGCAGCAGGGCACCGGCGACGCCGAACACCCGCCGCACCGGCGCGTGGTCCGCCAGCCAGCCGGCCGGGTACTGCAACGCGAAGCTGCCGACGCCCAGCGCGCCGGCGATCGACGTCGCCACACCGAGCGACATGCCGAGCTGGGATCCATAGGCCGCGGTGATGCCGCCGAGGCCCGCCTCGAACACCCCGCCCGCGAAGGCGATCCACACGAGCGCAGGACGTGCGCGCAGCGCGGCCCGAAGGCTGTCGTGGCCGGCGCCGCTGTGCGAGGCCCGCAAGCGGCCGACCGCGGGTCCGGCCGTGACCGCCAGCGCCAGCGCATAGATGGCAGCGGCGCCCCACAGCAGCCACACCGTGTGCAGAGGCTGCCCCACGGGCAACAGCCACTGCAGCGCACCGGGCAGCAAGGGACCGACCGCGAGAGCTGCGCCCAGCGCGGTCTGGTACAGCCCGGTGAAGCGGCCGCGCCGAGCCGGCGGCGCGTTGAAGGCGATCAGCGCCTCGGTGCCGTTCCATTCGGCCGCCGCACCGAGCGCGCCGAGCACCGACCAGCAACACCAAGCGAGATAGCTGTCGGTCAGTGCATAGCCCGCCAGTGACAGCACGCCCAGCACCAGGCCGGCGCGGTAGGCGCGGATCACGCCGATGCGTGCGAACACGCGTGGCATCACCGGGATCATCGTGGCCACCGTCAGGAAGGGCAGCATCGCGAACAGGCCGATCGCACCGGCATTCACGCCCCGGCGCTGCAGGGTCACGGCGAGCACCGGATTGACGACGCTGAAGGCCAGCACCACCAGCGTCGTGCCCGCGCCGACGCGCCAGAGCCCGCGGCCCTCGGAGGCGTCCGGGCTCATCGCGTCGGGCCGGCAGCGCGGACGCGCCGCGCTGCCGTCACAGCCAGCCCTTGCGACGGAAGTACCAGAACGGCGCGATCACCGAGGCGAGCATCAGCGCCAGCGCGAACGGGTAGCCCAGGCTCCAGTCGAGCTCAGGCATCGCCTTGAAGTTCATGCCGTAGATGCTGGCGATCAGCGTCGGCGGCAGCAGCGCGACGCTGGCCACCGAGAACAGCTTGATGATCTTGTTCTGGTTGATGTTGATGAAGCCGACGATGGCGTCCATCAGGAAGTTGATCTTGTCGAACAGGAAGGCGGTATGCGAATCCAGCGAGTCGATGTCGCGCAGGATCTGGCGCGCCTCCTCGAACTGCTCGGCATTGAGCAGGCGGCTGCGCATCATGAAGCTGACCGCGCGCCGCGTGTCCATCACGTTGCGGCGGATGCGCCCGTTCAAGTCTTCCTGCCGCGCGATGGCAGCCAGCACCTCGGCGGCGGTCTGGTCGTTCACCTCCGACTGCAGCACGCGCGAGGACACCTTCTCCAGTTCGTCGTAGATGCCCTCGAGCGAATCGGCCGAGTACTCGGCGTCGGCGTCGTAGAGCTTGAGCAGCACGTCCTTGGCATCCTCGATCAGCGCCGGCGTGCGGCGCGCCCGCAGGCGCAGCAGGCGGAACACCGGCAGGTCCTCGGCATGCACCGAAAAAAGAACCTTGTCGTGCAGGATGAACGCCACGCGGACATTTCGAGTCGCCTCGTCGTGGATCAGGAAGTCGGATCGGATGTGCAGCTCACCGTTGTCTTCCTCGTAGAAGCGGGCGGACTCCTCCAGATCGTCGTCGACGATGTTCTCGGGAATGTGCAGGCCGAAGCGACCGGCCAGCCAGCCCTTCTCTTCGGGCGTCGGACTTTCCAGGTCGACCCACACCGGCTGCACGTGGGCGAGCGCTGCCGCGCTCTCGATTTCTTCCTGGAACAGCCGCCCATTGGCGAGTGTGAAGACGTTCAGCATGCGAACTCCAACGACCGCGCGGGCCGACGCGCCGCGGATTCGACCCCGGAAGCTGGGCTCGGGGTCGGCTTGGGAAGTGAGATCACCGTCTCACTCCCTGCGGTATCGCGCCACCCGAAGTGGCGCAGAAGCGGTTGGAGTGGACGGTCACCGAGGTGGGGTGGTGTCCAACGGAAGCTCCGACAACGAAACCGGCGGATTATGGCATTCGCGCCATGGCGCCGAGCCCGCCGCGGCCCTGTCCCGGCTCGGTCATCGGCTTGTCACGCTGCAGCGTCGGGCGCACACTGATCCGGACCGTCGAGGCACGGCTTGCCCTGCCCCGGCGTCGCCGGTTTCCTTCTCAACCCTCAGTGAAAGGCGAACTTATGAACCTGACGATCAGCGGACACCATCTCGAAGTGACGCCTTCTCTGCGTGAGTACGTACTTACAAAATTGGACCGAGTCACTCGACATTTCGATCAGGTCGTCGACATCAATGTCCTGCTGAGCGTGGAGAAGCAGAAGGAGAAGGAAAAGCGGCAGAAGGCCGAGGTCAACGTGCATGTGAAGGGCAAGGACATCTTCGTCGAATCGGCCCACGAGGATCTGTACGCCGCCATCGATGATCTGATGGACAAGCTCGACCGCCAGGTCTGCCGCCACAAGGACAGGGTGCAAGATCACCACCACGCCTCGGCCAAGCGCCTCGACGCGCCGGATCTCCAGTAAGCCCACCGCAAGGATCGCGGAACATAAAGGAGCGGCCTGCGGGCCGCTTTGTTCTTTTCGATCGGGCAGGAAGTCGTTGCCGCACCGCAACCGCAGGCACCTCATCGCGGGGACTGGAGGGCTCGCCCCAGCTTCTGAGCCGGCCTCCTTCCTATAATTTGTCACTCGTTTGTTGCGAAGCGCTGGCCAAGGCTCCTTTCCGTCGAAACCGGCGCTGCCCCTAGATGAACCGTCTCTCCGCCATCCTGCCCGCCAGCAATGTGCTGGTGGATGTGGACGCCACCAGCAAGAAACGTGTGTTCGAGCAGGCGGGCCTGCTGTTCGAAAACCGACACGCGATCGCGCGGGCGACGGTCACCGACAACCTGTTCGCCCGCGAGCGCCTGGGCTCGACCGGTCTGGGTCACGGCGTGGCCATCCCGCATGGCCGGATCAAGGGGTTGAAGAACCCGCTCGCGGCGGTGATCCGCATGCAGCAGCCGATCGGCTTCGACGCGCCGGACGACGAGCCGGTGTCACTGCTGATCTTCCTGCTGGTGCCGGAAGCGGCCACGCAGCGCCATCTCGAGATCCTCTCGGAGATTGCCGAGTTGCTGTCGGACCGGGCCCTGCGCGACAAGCTCAAGACCGAGCCCGACGCCGCCAAGCTCCACGAGCTGATTGCCAACTGGGAACCGCTGAAGTCGGTCGCGTGAGCGACCTGCCGGCCCCGGCTCGAGCGGCGCAGCCGGCCTGCTCCGGGGCGATGCAATGAAGCTCCAACCCGTTCGTCCTGCGACACCGCGTCCGCGCATGCCTTGCTTCGCAACGGCTGGCGCGATCCGAGGCAGTCGATGAAGCCCCAACCCGTTCGTCCTGCGACACCGCGTCCGCGCATGCCTTGCTTCGCAACGGCCGGCGCGATCCGAGGCAGTCGATGAAGCCCCAATCCGTTCGTCCTGCGGCACCGTGTCCGCGCGTGCCTTGCTTCGCAACGGCCGGCGCGATCCGAGGCAGTCGATGAAGCCCACCGTCATCAGCGCCGAGGCGCTGTTCGAGGCCCACCGCGCCGCGCTGCGCTGGGAATGGCTGGCCGGCCACGCCCATCCGGAGCGCCGCTTCGACGAGGTCGCGGTGCGCGACGCCCAGTCGGCGGCCGACCTGGTGGGCTACCTGAACTACATCCACCCCTATCGCGTGCAGATCGTCGGTCGACGCGAGGTGCGCTACCTCGTCGACGTTCCACCGGAGGACCAGGAACGCCGCATCTCGCGCATCGTGACGCTCGAGCCGCCGGTGGTGATCGTGGCCGACCAGCAGACGCCGCCGGACCGGCTGGTCGCGATGTGCGAACGCGCCGACATCCCCCTGTTCGTGACCGAGGAGTCCGCCGGCCACGTGATCGACGTGCTGCGCGCCCACCTGAGCCAGCACTTCGCCGACCGCACCACGCGGCACGGCGTGTTCATGGACATCCTCGGCCTGGGCGTGCTGCTGACCGGCGAGTCCGGCCTGGGCAAGAGCGAACTCGGTCTGGAACTGATCTCGCGCGGCCATGGACTCGTGGCGGACGACGCGGTCGATCTTTACCGGGTGTCGCAGACCGCTCTGGAAGGCCGCTGCCCCGACCTGCTGCTCAATCTGCTCGAGGTGCGCGGCATCGGCCTGCTCGACATCAAGGCGATCTTCGGCGAGACCGCGGTGCGTCGCAAGATGCGACTCAAGCTCATCGTGCACCTGGTGCGCAAGGAGACGATGGAACGCGACTTCGAGCGCCTGCCCTACGAGCCGCTCTACGAGGACGTGCTCGACGTGCCGGTGCTGAAGGCGGTGATCGCGGTCGACGCCGGCCGCAACCTCGCGGTACTGGTCGAGGCCGCGGTGCGCAACACCATCCTGAAGCTGCGCGGCATCGACACCTACCAGGAGTTCATCGCACGCCACCGCATCGCGATGGAAGGCGACGAGCCGATCTGAGCGCTGGTCAGCGCGGCGGGTTGCTGCCCTTGCAGCCGTCGCGCCCGCAGATCACGTAGAGCGCGAGCGAGTGGTCCTGCAGTTCGTAGCCGCGCTCGCGGGCGATCTGCACCTGGCGCTTCTCGATCTCGGCGTCGTAGAACTCCTCGACACGTCCGCAGACCACGCACACCAGGTGGTCATGGTGCTTGCCCTCGTTGAGCTCGAACACCGACTTGCCCGACTCGAAGTGGTTGCGCGACAGGATGCCGGCCTGCTCGAACTGCATCAGCACCCGGTAGACCGTGGCCAGACCGATGTCCGAGCCGTCGGCCAGCAGGTGCTTGTAGACGTCCTCGGCCGTCAGGTGGCGCACCGTCGAGGTCTGGAACACCTCGAGGATCTTGAGGCGCGGCAAGGTGGCCTTGAGCCCGCTGCTCTTGAGGTCTTCGGCATGGGTGGTCATCGGCATGTCCTCGGAGCAGGTGGGCTCCACTAGAATTCTTGGATGATATCGAGCCTGCAGCCCTGGTGCGGCGGGCACCCCGTCGCTCTCGCAGCGGCCCCGCCTGCCGCACCGATTTCCATGCCTTCTTCGTCCCACATCCGCGCCCTCTGCCTGCTGCTGGCGCCTCTCGTGCTCGGTGGCTGCGGTTCGATGCGCTCCACGTCGGACACCCTGTTCGGGTTGATCACCCCTTATCGCGTCGAGGTTGTTCAGGGCAATGTCGTGACGCAGGAGATGGCCGCTGCCGTCAAGCCCGGCATGACACGGGCCCAGATCCGTGACACGCTGGGGTCGCCGCTGCTCGCCGACATCTTCCATGCCGACCGCTGGGACTACGTGTTCACGATCCGGCGCCCGGGCGCGGCCTACCAGCAGCGCCGCGTCACCGTGCTGTTCGACGGCGACACGATGAAGTCCTTCGAAGCCGACGAACTGCCGAGCGAGCGCGATTTCGTCTCGTCGATCGACACCAAGAGCACGAAGGGCGGCAAGGCGCCCACCCTGGCCCTGAACGACGAACAGCTCAAGGCGCTGCCGGTTCCGGCCAAGGGCCGCGTGCCGGAGCCGAGCAGCGCGCCGCAGGGCCCGGCCCGCGAGTACCCGCCGCTGGAGGCGGCGCCGTGAGGCCGACGGCCGCTGCCGAACGGCGCCGCATCGCGATCGCCGGCGCCACCGGCCGCATGGGCCACATGCTGATCGAGGCCGTGCTGGCCTCGGACGACTGCGTGCTGGCGGGCGCCCTCGACCGCCCCGACAGCCCCCAGCTGGGGCAGGACGCCGCCGGTTTCCTCGGGCAGCGCAGCGGCGTGGCCATCACCGACGATCTGCGCACCGGGCTCGCGAACGCCCAGGTGCTGATCGACTTCACGCGTCCCGAAGGCACGCTGGCGCACCTGCAGGCCTGCCGCGAGCTCGGCGTGCAGCTGGTGATCGGCACCACCGGTTTCGACGAGGCCGGCAAGGCCCGCATCGCTGCGGCATCGCAGGACATCGCGATCGTGATGGCGCCGAACATGAGCGTGGGCGTGAACGTGGTGCTGCAGCTGCTGGCCACCGCCGCCAAGGCGCTGAGCCACGGCTACGACATCGAGATCATCGAGGCCCATCACCGCCACAAGGTCGATGCCCCCAGCGGTACCGCGCTGAAGATGGGTGAGGTGGTGGCCGACGCGCTCGGCCGCGACCTGAAGGCCTGCGCGGTCTACGGCCGTGAAGGCGTGACCGGCGAACGCGACCCGTCGACGATCGGTTTCGCCACCGTGCGCGGCGGCGACATCGTCGGCGATCACACGGTGCTGTTCGCCGGCACCGGCGAGCGCATCGAGATCACGCACAAGTCCAGCAGCCGCGCCACCTACGCCCAGGGCAGCCTGCGCGCGGCACGCTTCCTGGCCGGCCAGCAGCGTGGCCTCTACGGCATGGAGGCCGTGCTGGGCCTCGCGGCGACGTGACCAGCGGTCTCCTGCATTTCTGGGCCGAGGGTGATGCGATCACCCGCCTCGTCGCCGCGCTGTTGTTGCTGATGTCGATCAGCGCGTGGGTGCTGATCTTCTGGAAGTCCTGGCTGCTGCGCCGGGTGCGTGCCGACCTCGCGCGTGCCGTGCCGGCGTTCTGGGCCGCGCCCGATCTGACAACGGCCCGCACGCAATTGCAGACCTTCGATCGCGAGGCGGCGCTGGTGCCCCTGCTCGACGCCGGGCTGCAGTCCGCCCGCAGCGGCACGCTCGAGGCCGCCGGCGCGCGCGCCTCGCAGCTCACGCGCCGCCTGCGCGACGCCCTGCATGGGGTGCTGATGCAGCTGCAATTCGGCCAGGTGCTGCTCGCGTCGATCGGCGCGACGGCGCCCTTCATCGGCCTGTTCGGCACCGTCTGGGGCATCTACCACGCGCTGCTCGGCATTGCCGCCGCCGGCAACCTGAGCATCGATCGCATCTCCGGCCCGGTCGGCGAAGCCCTGGTCATGACGGCGGCCGGCCTCGCGGTCGCGATCCCCGCCGTGCTGGCCTACAACGTGTTCGGCAAGCTGGTCGGCGCCTGCGAGGCCGAGCTCGAGGGCTTTGCCCACGACCTGCGCGAGATGCTGCTCGACGACGCCTCGGCGCCCCGCCCAGGCACCGAGCGAGGCTGAGCCGCCATGGCCTTTGGTCGCCTGGAGCGCACCGCGCTGCCGCAGCCGATGAGCGACATCAACATGACGCCGCTGATCGACGTGATGCTGGTGCTGCTGGTGATCTTCATGATCAGCGCCCCGCTGATGACCTCCAGCCTGCGTCTCGATCTGCCGCGGACCGATGCCGCGACGCCGAGCGACACACCCAGCTTCGTCAGTGTCGCGCTCACCCCGGACGGCGCGCTCCATCTCGGCGACGAGGCGCTGGCCGACGACGCCTTCGACGCCCGCATCCGTGAGGCTGCAAGGCGCCAACCCGGCCTGGAGGTGCAGCTGCGCGCCGACCAGTCGGTTCCCTACGGCCGCGTGGCCGCGCTGATCGGCCGGCTGCAGAGCGCCGGCCTGAACCGCATCGCCTTCGTCGCACAGCCCACCGAGGCCGCGCGGCCCGCCTCGAACTGAGCGCCGCGGTGCGGCCGTCGTGCTCGACGGGCCGCGCCCTAGAATCCATCGACTTTTCCGAGACGGCGCCGTCGCAGCGCCCGTGCCCTGCATGAGCACCCCGCATCCAGCCCCCGCCTCCTCCTACGAACCCGGCACGATCGAAGCCGCCGCGCATGCGCACTGGACCGCGCGCGACGCGCACCGCATCGTCGAGGACGCGAACCGCCCGAAGTTCTACGCCTGCTCGATGCTGCCCTACCCCAGCGGCAAGCTGCACATGGGCCACGTGCGCAACTACACCATCAACGACATGATGGCTCGCTACCTGCGCATGAAGGGCTACAACGTCCTGATGCCGATGGGCTGGGATGCCTTCGGCCTGCCGGCGGAGAACGCGGCGATCGACAAGAAGGTCGCGCCGGCGCAGTGGACGCGCGACAACATCGCCGACATGAAGTCGCAGATGCAGCCGCTCGGGTTGGCGTTCGACTGGTCGCGCGAAGTCGCCACCTGCGACCCGGGCTACTACAAGTGGAACCAGTGGTTCTTCCTGAAGCTGCTCGAGAAGGGCATTGCCTACAAGAAGACCCAGGTCGTGAACTGGGACCCGATCGACCAGACCGTGCTCGCCAACGAGCAGGTGATCGACGGCAAGGGCTGGCGCAGCGGCGCGCCGGTCGAGCGCCGCGAGATCCCGGGCTACTACCTCGCGATCACGCAGTACGCCGACGAGCTGCTCGCCAACGTCGCCGACCCCGCCAGCCCCGGCTTCCTGCACGGCTGGCCCGAGCGCGTGCGGCTGATGCAGGAGCACTGGATCGGCAAGAGCGCCGGCGTGCGCTTCGCCTTCCCGCACGAGATCCGCGACGCGAGCGGCGCGCTGATCGGCGACGGCCTGATGCACGTCTTCACGACGCGCGCCGACACCATCATGGGCGTGACCTTCTGCGCGGTGGCGCCCGAGCACCCGCTGGCGACGCATGCTGCCGCCTCCGACCCGGAGCTTGCCGCGTTCATCGAGACCTGCCAAGCCGGCGGCACGACCGAGGCCGAACTGGCCACCAAGGACAAGGAAGGCCGGCCCACCGGCCTGTTCGTGAAGCACCCGCTGAGCGGCGCGCCGATCGCGGTGTGGGTCGGCAACTACGTGCTGATGGGCTACGGCGATGGCGCCGTGATGGGCGTGCCGGCGCATGACGAGCGCGACTTCGCGTTCGCCAGGAAATACGGCATCGACATCCTGCAGGTGGTGCACGTCGACGGCGAGCACTTCAGCTACGACCACTGGCAGGACTGGTACACCGACAAGCAGCGCGGCGTGACGATCAACTCCGGCAACCTGAGCGGCCTGAGCTACCCGGTCGCGGTCGACGCGGTGGCCAAGGCGCTGGCAGGTCAGGGCCTTGGCGACAAGAAGACCACCTGGCGCCTGCGCGACTGGGGCATCAGTCGACAGCGCTACTGGGGCACGCCGATCCCGATCATCCACTGCACCGGATCGGGACCGGAGTCCGACAACCCCGGGTGCGGCGACGTGCCGGTGCCCGAGCAGGACCTGCCGGTGCTGCTGCCCGAGGACCTGATCCCCGACGGCTCGGGCAACCCGCTGAACAAGAGCGCCGCCTTCCTGAACGTGGCTTGCCCGAAGTGCGGCGCACCGGCCAAGCGCGAGACGGACACGATGGACACCTTCGTCGATTCGTCGTGGTACTACATGCGCTACTGCTGCCCCGACAGCGACGAGGCGATGGTCGACGCGCGCAACGACTACTGGATGCCGATGGACCAGTACATCGGCGGCATCGAGCACGCAGTGCTGCACCTGCTGTACGCGCGCTTCTGGACCAAGGCGATGCGCGACTGCGGGCTGGTGAGCTTCGACGAGCCGTTCACGAAGCTCTTCACCCAGGGCATGCTGCTCAACGAGTCCTACTTCCGCGAGGAGGCCTCGGGCAAGAAGCGCTGGTTCTACCCGAGCGAAGTGGAGGTGCAGTTCGACGACAAGGGCCACCCGATCGGCGCCACCGCGCGCGAGGACGGCCAGCCGGTGCAGCTGGGCGGCATCGAGAAGATGTCGAAGTCGAAGAACAACGTGGTCGAGCCGCGCGACATCATCGCGAAGTTCGGTGCCGACACCGCGCGCCTGTTCACCATGTTCGCGGGCCCGCCGGACCAGAGTGCAGCCTGGTCGGACTCCGGTGCCGAGGGCAGTTTCCGCTACCTGCGCCGGCTGTGGGCCTTCGCGACGAAGCAGCGCGAGGCCGTGCAGGCCGCCGGCACCGACTTCGACGGCGCCTCGCGCGGTGCCGTCGACCTGCGGCGAGACGTGCACCTGCTGCTGCGCCAGGTCAGCCACGACTACGACCGGCTGCAGTACAACACCGTCGTCTCCGGCGCGATGAAGCTGCTCAATGCGCTGGAGAGCGCCGTGCTCACCGACGCCGCTGCCGACCGCGCCGCGCTGCGGGAAGGCCTGGGCATCCTGCTGCGCGCGCTGTATCCCGCCGCGCCGCACATCGCCCACGCGCTGTGGCAGGACCTCGGCTACGCCGCGGCGCACGGCGACCTGCTCGACGCCCCCTGGCCGGCGGTCGACGAGCAGGCGCTGGTGCAGGACGAGATCGAGCTGGTGTTGCAGGTCAACGGCAAGCTGCGCGGCGCGCTGACGGTGCCCGCGTCGGCCGACAGGGCTGCGATCGAGGCCGCCGCGCTGGCCAGCCCCGAGCTCGCGAAGTTCGCCGAGGGCCGCACGCCGAAGAAGGTGGTGGTGGTGCCCGGCCGGCTGGTCAACGTGGTGGTGTGAGCCGCATGTCGCCTCTGCACCGTCGCACCACGCTGAAGGCCGCGCTCGCGCTGTCCGCCCTTGCCTTGTCCGGCTGCGGCTTCCAGTTGCGCCGCCCGCCGAAGCTGAGCTTCTCGACGGTGCAGCTGGTCGGCTTCCCGCAGCGCTCGCCGTTCACCGAGCAGCTGCGGCGCAGCATCGAGGCCAGCGGCACGACCCGCGTGGTCGAGTCTCCGGCGCAGGCCCAGGTGGTGCTCGAAGCGCTGGAGGACGTGCGCGACAAGTCGGTCGCCGCACAGACCGCCGCCGGCCAGGTGCGCGAGTTCACGCTGCGCACGCGGCTGCGCTTTCGCCTGCGCACGCCGGGTGGCCGACTGCTGATCCGCGACACCGAGTTGCTGCTGAGCCGCGACATGAGCTACAACGAGACCAACGCACTCGCCAAGGAACAGGAAGAGGCCATGCTCTACCGCGGCATGCAGAGCGACATCGTCGACCAGGTGATGCGCCAGCTCGCCGCGGTGCCGGCCCCCTGAGCACGGCGCACCCCACCGGTTCCGCACCTGCATGCAGATCAAGCCCGACCAGCTCGATGCGCATCTGAGGAAGGGCTTGCGCCCGCTGTACACGCTGCACGGCGACGAGCCGCTGCTGGCGCTGGAGGCGAGCGACGCGATCCGCGCCGCCGCGCGCGATGCCGGGCACACCGAGCGCGAGGTGCACCACGTGGCCGGTGCGCACTTCGACTGGAGTTCGCTGCTCGGCGCAGCCAGCTCGATGAGCCTGTTCGCCGAGGCCAAGATCGTCGAGATCCGCATTCCGTCGGGCAAGCCGGGCAAGGACGGCTCGCAGGCGCTGCAGCACTATTGCGAGCACCTGCCGGAGGGCGTGGTGACGCTGATCACGCTGCCGCGCCTGGACCGCCAGCAATCGGGTAGTGCCTGGTTCGGCGCGCTCGAATCGGCCGGCGTGACGCTGCGGCTCGACCCGGTGGAGCGCCAGGCGCTGCCGCAGTGGATCGCGCAGCGCCTCGCGGCGCAGAACCAGCGCGTCGCCGCCGCAGACGAGGGGCAGCGCACGCTGGCCTTCTTTGCCGACCGCGTCGAGGGCAACCTGCTGGCCGCCCAGCAGGAGCTCACCAAGCTCGGCCTGCTGTACCCCGCCGGCGAGCTGAGCTTCGAACAGGTCGAGGCCGCGGTGCTGAATGTGGCGCGCTACAGCGTCTTCAAGCTCGGCGAGGCCGTGCTGGCCGGCCAGGTCTCGCGCGTGCTGCGCATGCTCGACGGCCTGCGCGCCGAGGGCGAGGCCGCCGTGCTGGTGCACTGGACGCTGGCCGAGGACATCCGTGCGCTGCGGCGCTGCAAGGACGCCGTCGCGGCCGGCAAGCCGCTGCCGATGGCGCTGCGCGAGAACCGCATCTGGGGCCTCAAGGAGCGCCTCTTCGAACGCGCGCTGCCGCGGCTCGGCGACGGCACGATCGAGCAGCTGATCGAGGCCGCTCACGTCTGCGATGGCCTGGTCAAGGGCCTGAAGCACCCGCAGTGGCCACAGGACCCCTGGATCGGCCTGCAGCGGCTGGCACTGCAGCTCGCGGGGTCGATGCAGGCCGCCAACCTGCCACGCGGCGCCACGTCGCAGCGGCTCGTGCTGCAGGCCTGAGGCGACCGGCACGGAACGCGCGTGACGAGTCGCGCGCGTTCGCCTCGCCTACAGATGGCGCAGGAGCGGTCGATATCCCTTGCTGAGGCTCCGACGGCCCCGCTCGCGCATCATGCGCGTCGGCCGGCCTGGATCGGCCGACCTCGCCCGCTGTCCGCCCCATGAAGCCCCTGATGCTGCGTCGCTGTCCGTCCCGCCGGTTCATCCCCCTGTGGCTGCTGCTCGCCGGACTGCCGGTCCATGCCGTGCCGCTGGTGGTCACCGTGACCGACGAACAGGGCGCGCCGCTCGCCGACGCCGTGGTCGCGGTGCAGGTGAAGGGCACGCCGACCCACGCGCCCGCGGGCACGAGCGCCGAGCTGGGCCAGAAGAACCGGCGCTTCACACCGACGGTGCTGGCCGTGCAGACCGGCACGGCGGTCAGCTTCCCCAACTTCGACACGGTGCGGCACCACGTCTATTCGTTCTCGCCGATCAAGACCTTCGAACTCAAGCTCTATGCCGGCACGCCGGCCGCGCCCGTGGTGTTCGACAAGCCCGGCACCGCGGCCCTCGGCTGCAACATCCACGACACGATGACGGCGTATGTGCGGGTGGTCGACACGCCGTACTTCGCCCGCACCGACGGCAGCGGCCGCGCGCAGCTCGAGCTGCCCGCCGGCGACCACCAGTTGCAGACCTGGCACGCGCTGCTGGGCGTGGACGTGCTCGCGCCGGTCCAGCCGCTGAAGGTCGGCAGCGCGCCCGTTGCCGCTGCGGTGAAGCTGAACGCGAAAGCCCCCTGAGATGCCGCTGCCGGCCTTCCTGACACCGAAGCGGCTGCAGTTCCGCATCGTCGCGCTGTTCCTCGGCCTGCTGCTGGTGGTGCAGCTGGCCAGCCTGCTGCTGATCGGCAACAGCATCAGCGTCAACGCCCGGTCCGCCGTCAACGCCGAGCTGCGCACGGCCGAACGGGTGTTCGAGCGCCTGCTGGCGCAGAACGCCGGACGGCTCACCGATGCAGCGCGACTGCTGGCATCCGACTTCGGTTTCCGCGCCGCCGTGGCGAGCAACGACGGCGAAACGCTGGCCTCGGCGCTGGCCAACCAGGGCGACCGCATCGGCGCGAGTCTGGCCATGTTCACCGACGCCCAGTTCCGCCTGAAGGCCGCCACGCACGACGGCGCCGCACGCTTCCTGCCGACGCTGCGACAGCTGGCCACCGACCCCGACGTGACGCAGCGCCTGGTCATGCTGGACGGTGAACCTTACCAACTGGTGGCCGTGCCGGTGAAGGCACCGCTGACGATCGGCTGGGTCGCGATGGGCTTTCGCATCGAGGCAGGGCTCTTGCAGGAGATGCAGCAGCTGTCGTCGATCGACGTCGCGCTGCTCACGCAGCGCGGCAGCCCACCGCGCTGGGACGTGCTGCAGTCCACCCTGGGCCCGGCAGCCTCGCCGCAGCTCGTCGAGCAATGGCTGGCGGCGCGCGCGACGCAGGCCACCAGCCAGATGTCGCTGAAGGACCGCCACGCGACCCTGACGCTGAGCGATGACAGCGGCAGCCGCGTCAGTGGGCACCTGCTGGCCCGCGACATGCCGCTCGGCCGTGAAGGCGAGCCGCAGACCGTCGCCGTGTTGATGCGTTCGCTGGACGAGGCCACCGCACCCTATCGGCGCCTGCAGTGGCTCCTGCTGGCCTTCACGGTGGTGGCGATCGCGGTGTTCGCGGTCGTCAGCGTCTTCACGGCCCGCCGCATCACCACGCCGCTGAAGACGCTGGCCGGCTCGGCGCGCCGGCTCGGCCAGGGCGACTACGAACAGGCGGTACCGGTGCGCACGGACGACGAGATCGGCGAGCTGGCGCAGGCCTTCGAGGCCATGCGTCTGGCCGTGCGCGAGCGCGAAGGCGAAGTGCGCCGGCTGGCCTTCGAAGACGGCCTCACGCAGCTGCCGAACCGCGAGCAGTTCCGCGCCGACCTGCGGGCCGCGATCCTGCATGCACAGGCCCATGACGAACCCTGCGCCGTGCTGATGCTCGATCTCGACCGCTTCAAGCACGTCAACGACGTCCTGGGCCATCGCTTCGGCGACCGTCTGCTCCAGGAGGTCGCGAAGCGGCTGACGCAGGAAGCACGGCGCAGCAACGATGTGGTGGCGCGTCTGGGTGGCGACGAGTTCGTGATGCTGATGCCGAGCGCCGACATCGCGCTCGCGCTCGGCATCGCGCAGCGCATCCAGCGCGCCTTCGAACGCCCGATCTCGCTGGACGACCACACCGTCGACCTGAGCGCCGGCATCGGCATCGCCTGCTGCCCCGCGCACGGCGTCGAGGCGGACACGCTGGTCAGCCGCGCCGAGCTGGCGATGTACGCGGCCAAGCAGCATCAGCTGGGCGTGAAGGTCTACGACGCGGCGCTCGACATGAGCAGCGACGAGTCGCTGTCGCTGCTGAGCGAGCTGCGCACCGCGGTCGACCGCGACCAGCTGCGCCTCTACCTGCAACCGAAGATCTCGCTCGCCACCGGCGCGGTGCTGGGCGCCGAGGCGCTGGTGCGCTGGCAGCACCCGCAGCGCGGCCTGGTGCCGCCGGCCAAGTTCATTCCCTTCGCCGAGCAGACCGGCTTCATCCGCGTGCTCACAGGCTGGATGATCGAGCGCAGCGCGATGGTGCTGCGCCAGCTGCACGCCGGTGCGCCGGCGCTGAAGATCTCGGTGAACCTGTCGACCCGCGACCTGCTCGACCAGGACCTGTCGGCCAAGATGCAGCGCCTGATCGACACCCTGTCGCTGAACCCGAACTCGATGTGCCTCGAGATCACCGAGAGCGCGATCATGGACGACCCGCAGCGTGCCCTGCAGACACTGGAGCGGCTTCACGCGATGGGCTTCAAGCTGTCGATCGACGATTTCGGGACCGGCTACTCCTCGCTCGCCTACCTCAAGCGACTGCCGGTCGACGAGTTGAAGATCGACCAGAGCTTCGTCTTCAACATGGAACGCGATCTCGACGACGCGAAGATCGTGCGATCCACCATCGACCTGGCCCATAACCTGGGCCTGAACGTGGTAGCCGAGGGCATCGAGACCGCCAAGGCCTGGAAGCTGCTGCAGGCGCTGGGCTGCGACGAGGCGCAGGGCTACTTCGTCGCAAAGCCGATGCCAGAGGCCCTGTTCGCCGACTGGATCCGCGACTGGACCGCGCCGCAGGTGCAGGCAGTGCGGCTGGACTCCGACTTCAGCCGACTGGCCCTCTGACGACGGACGCTAGTAGCCGCGCGCGCGATCGACCACGTGCGCCAGCGGCCGGCCCGCGCGCCAGGCGTGCAGGTTGGCCGCCACCACGCCGGCGGCGCTGCGCGGATCGGTCTGGGCAGCCGCATGCGGCAGCACGGTGACGCGCGGATGCGACCAGAACGCGTGGCCGGCGGGCAGCGGTTCCGTCTGGAACACGTCGAGCACCGCGTGGCGCAGCGGCCCCGCATCCAGCGCCGCCAGCAGGTCCGCCTCGACCACGTGCGCGCCGCGCGCCAGATTGACGAAGCCTGCGCCGGGCTTCATCCGCGCGAAGCGTGTGGCATCGAACAGGCCTCGCGTGGCGGGCGTCAGCGGCAGCAGGTCGAGCACGATGTCGGCGCGCGCCAGCAGCGCGTCGAGCGCGGCGGCGCCCGCGTGGGTCTCGATGCCCTCGACGGCGGTCGGCCCCGCGCTCCAGCCCAGCACGCGGTAGCCCTGCGCCGAGAGCCGCAACGCCGCGCAGCGGCCCATCTGGCCGAGCCCCAGCACCGCCACCACCATCTCGTCGGCGCGGCGTTGCCCGTGCGGCGCCCAGCGCCCTTCGCGCTGCAGCCGGGCATAGCGGAAGAAGCCGCGGTGCAGCGCCAGCACCGCCCACAGCGCGGTCTCGGCCATCGCGACGTTCATCGCCGGATCGACCATGCGCACGATCGGCACGCCGGCCGGCAGCGTCGGGTCGGCCAGCAAGCGATCGACACCGGCCCACAGCGACTGGATCAGGCGCAGCCGCGGCAGCCCGGCCAGCGCACCCGGGCGCGGGTTGGCGACGATCGCGACCTCGATGTCGTCGGCAGCGTCGCTCGTCTCCACCAGGTGTTCTCCGGGCAGTGCGGCGGCCAGCGCAGCGCGCCATGTCGCCGCTTCGTCGGCGCCGACGTCGCAGGCCAGCAGCAGGCTCACGGGCGCGCGGCCTCCAGCAGGCGCTGCAGGGCCTGCTGCACGGTCTGCGCGCGGATGCTCGCGCGATCGCCCCCCAGTTGCAGCAACTCGGCCCGCGCCGCCTGGCCGCGCGCTGCCAACCCCAGCCACACCGTGCCGACCGGCTTGCCCGGCACCGCCCCGCCGGGGCCGGCGATGCCGGTCACGCCGAGCGCGAGATCGGCCGGCGCCTGCCGCAGCACGCCATCGGCCATCGCCAGCGCGACCTCGCGGCTCACCGCGCCGTACCGTGCGATCAGCGCGGCCGGCACGCCGAGCGACTCGACCTTGGCCTCGTTGCTGTAGGTGACGAAGCCGCGCTCGAACCAGTCGCTGGAGCCGGCCACGGCCGTGCAGGCCGCCGCCACCAGGCCGCCGGTACAGCTCTCGGCGGTGGCCAGGCGCCAGCGCCGCGCGCGCAGCGCGGCGGCCAGTTGCAGCACCAGCGGCTCCAGGGCGTCGAGCGCAAGCAGCGGGGCCGTCATCGGGGCCTCAGACGACGAAGCGCCACAGCGCGATGACCAGCAGCGTGCACAGAGCGGCCACGCCATCGTCGAACAGGATGCCGAAGCCCTGCGCCCAGCCGATGCCCGGCCCACTGCGGCGCCGCTTGAAGCGCGCATCGGCCCAGGCCACCGGGCCGGGCTTGGCGGCATCGAAGAAGCGGAACAGGCCGAAGGCCACCAGTTGGCCGAGGAGGCCAGCCGGCATCACCAGCCACAGGACAGCCCAGAAGGCGAGCACCTCGTCCCAGACGATGGCGCCGGGGTCGGCGACGTGGAGATGGCGCGCGGTGACGGTGCAGGCCCACCAGCCCACCGCCGCCCCCGCGAGCAGCAGCAGGGCCCATTGCCCGGCGTCGAGCCAGCGGTCGAGCACCAGGAAGCTGACCCAGGCCCACAGCGTGCCGACGGTGCCCGGCGCCACCGGGCTGAGGCCGGCACCGAAGCCCAGCGCGATGACATGCGCAGGATGGGCCCACAGGAAGCCCGCGGTCGCGCGGCGCGGTGCTGTCACCGAAGCTTCTTCGGGCAGGACGGCGCTCATGCGGAGAAATGATCGAACGACGACCACACGCGCTCCACCGCCTGGCCGTCGGCGTCGACGAGCCGCAGGCCGGTCTCCTGCTCGACGCGGCCGATGCGGCTGACCGCCACGTCGGCCGCGCGCGCGGCCTCGAGCACGAACGCATGCGCCGCCTCCGGTGCGGTGAAGACGAGCTCGTAGTCGTCGCCGCCGGCCAGCGTGCACAGGCGCTGCAAGGACAGCGGCTGGGCTGCGAGATCGGCGCTGCGCGGCACGCGGCCGACATCGACGCTGGCGCCCACGGCGCTGCGACGCAGCAGATGGGACAGGTCGCCGAGCAGCCCGTCCGACACATCGACCGCCGCGCTCGCCACGCCGCGCAGCGCCAGGCCCAGCGCGACGCGCGGCTGGGGCTGCTCCATCGCGCGCCGCACGCGCTCGAACACCGCCCCTGGCAAGGACACTTGGCCGCGGAAGGCCTCGAGCGCGAGCCGCGCGTCGCCGACACCGCCGCCGATCGCATGGCTGACCCAGATCTCGTCGTCGGGCTCCGCGCCGCTGCGCAGCAGCGCCGCGCCCACGGGCACCTCGCCGAACACCGTGATGCAGATGTTCAGCGGACCGGCCGTGGTGTCGCCGCCGATCAGTTCGCAACCGTGCGCGTCGGCCAGTTCGTACAGCCCGGCCGAGAAACCTTCGAGCCAGGCCTCGTCGACCCGCGGCAGCGCCAGCGCCAGCGTGCAGGCCATGGGCTGGGCGCCGCAGGCCGCGAGATCGCTGAGGTTGACCGCCAGCGCCTTGTGGCCGAGGCGGCGTGGATCGACGGTGGGCAGGAAATGCCGGCCTTCCACCAGCATGTCGCACGACACCGCGAGCTGCATGCCGGGCCGCAGCGCGAGCAGCGCGCAGTCGTCGCCGGGCCCCAGCGCCGCGCGGCGGGTCGGGCGGCCGAAATAGCGCGCGATCAGGTCGAACTCGCCGAGGCTCATGGCCGCATTGTCGCTGCGCGCCTCGACGATCGCGCAGCGTCGCACCCGTCTCAGGGCGGCCGCTGTGCGCCGTGCTCGCGCAGTACGTTGGCCAGCTCGACGGCCGACTTCACGCCCATCTTCTCGAACACACGCGCACGATGCACTTCGACCGTGCGCACGCTGATGTCGAGCGCGTGCGCGATCAGCTTGTTCGGGCGGCCGTCGATCACCAGCATCATCACCTCGCGCTCGCGCTCGGTGAGCTCGGTCAGGCGCTGGCGCATCAGCGCGCCGGCACGGCGCGCCTCGAGCGTCGCGCGGCTGGCGGCCAGCGCACGCTCGATGCGGTCGACCAGGCTGTTGTCGGAGAACGGCTTCTCGACGAAGTCGAACGCGCCCTGCTGGATCGCCGCGACCGCGGTAGCCACATCGCCATGGCCGGTGAGGAAGATGACCGGCATCACCGCCAGCAGGCGCTGCTCGATCAGGCGCTCGAACAGCTGCAGCCCGCTCATGCCGCCGGGCATGCGCATGTCGAGCAGCACGCAGGTGGGTGCGTTGAGAATCGCGTCGCCGCGTGCCGCCAGCATGGCCTCGAACGCCTCGGCCGATTCGTGCGGCTCGGCCAGCAGGCGGCGCGTGCGCAGCAGCCAAGCGATCGCATTGCGCACCACCGCCTCGTCGTCGACGAGGTGGACGACCGGCAGACCCAGCGGCGCGGTGGCCGGCAGCACGCCATGGCTCATGCAGACACTCCATCGAGAACACCCGGTTGGGCGGCCACCGCTGCAGCGGCGGGCCCGGCTGCCGGCAGTGTGAACTCGAAACAGGTGCCACGCACGCGGCCCTCGCCGTCGCGCAGCGTGGTGAAGTCGAGCGCACCGCCGTGCTGCTCGACGACCGTGCGGCACAGGCTCAGGCCCAAGCCCATACCTTCGGCCTTGGTGGTGAAGAAGGGCGTGAACAGGCGGGCCGCCACCTCGGGTGCGATGCCGGGGCCGTGGTCGGTCACGCTCAGCCGCACCCAGGCGCCGTGCGTGCGGGCGCCGAGCTTCACCACGCGGCGCTCCGGCGGCTCGGCTTCCATCGCCTGCAGCGCATTGCGGGTCAGGTTGAGCAGCACCTGCTCGATCATCGTGCGGTCGCAGACGACGCGCGGCGCCGGACTGCCGAACTCGAACTCGATGCGCGCGCCGCTCTTGCGCGCCTGCAGCCGCAGCAGCGGCATCACCGCCTCGACGAGCTGGTCACAGGTCAGGTTCTCGCGGCTCTGCTCGCGCCGGCGCACGAAGTCGTGCACGCTGCGGATGACGCGGCCGGCCCGCTCGGCCTGCTCGGCGATGTGCTGCGTGGCCTCGCGGATCATCGCCACGCTCGGCGGATCGGGCCGCTCGCCGGCGTCGTCGATCAGGTTCAGCGAACCGGTCGCGTAGCTGGCGATGGCCGCCAGCGGCTGGTTGAGCTCGTGGCTCAGCAGTGAGGCCATCTCGCCGACGCTGGCCAGCCGGGCCGTGGCCTGCAGCTGCTCCTGCTGCTGGCGCGAACGCTCCTCGACTCGGCGCTGTGCGCTGAGGTCGAGCACCGCGCTCATCCAGCCGCTCTGCAGTCCGTCGGGGCCCACCAGCGGCGCCTCGAAGATCAGCACCGGGAAGCGCTCGCCGTCGGAGCGCATGAAGGTGGTCTCGAAACCATCGCGCGACTCGTGCGCCGGTACGCCCTGCGCCATGCGCTGCGCCTGGCGCGCCTCGTACGCGCTGAGCATCTCGGGTGGCCAATAGGGCGGCGTGGTCTGGCCGACCAGCTGCTCGGCGCTGAAGCCCACCATCTTGCAGAAGGCCGGGTTGACGTAGGTGACGCGGCCCTGGAGGTCGCGCGCCCGCAGGCCGGTCACCAGCGAGTCCTCCATCGCGCGGCGCAGCGTCAACTCCTCGCCGAGGCGCAGCTCGGCCGCCGCACGGCGGCGCACGTCACGCGCCAGCAGGGCCACGACCGCCGCCAGCGCAAGCGAGAGGCCGAGCACCAGCGAGGTCGCCACGTTGGGCATCAGTCGCGGCGCGCCGGCCGCGCTGTCGAGCCGCAGCGCGAGCGTGAGGCTCGACAGGTTGACCAGGCGCTCGGCGACGTAGACGCCCGCGCCGCGCGTCAGCCCGCCGCGCGCCAGGCGCGTGCCGTCGCCCTCGACGAAGGACAGCTCGTGGCTTCGCGCCAGCTCCGGCGCGACGGCCTCGTCGATCACCCCGCCGAGCGCCAGCGTCGCCACCATCGCGCCGCGCTCGCCGTTGGGGCCGATCGGCAGGCAGACGTCGATCACCTCGACGCCCAGTCCGCCGGGCTGGGGCACGAAATAGCTGCGCGACCAGGCCGGCGCCGCCAGTCGCTGTGCGTCGGCACAGGCGGCCTGGGTGTCCAGATCGAGGTCGCTGCGCGCCAGGCTGACGAACAGCGGCCCGCCGTAAGGCGAGTCGGCCGCCGTCTCGATCGCGTTGGCACCGCTGCGCCACTCGATGCGCAGCATCTCGCGACGCGCGCGCAGCAGGTCGGCCGCGTCGGAGCGCCACTGGGCCGGCTGCGGGTCGTTCCACAGCAGCGCCTGCAGGCTCTGCACGTCGCGCAGCAGCAGCTGCCGCACGTTGGCCGACGCCGAGGCCGCCGCCAGCTCGATGCGCTCCTGCTCGCGGTTGTGCTCGTGCTGCACCGTCAACGCCAGCAGCAGCGTCTGGGCCACGCCCAGCAGCAGCACGAGCAGCGCCCACGGCAACAGCCGCCGCCAGCGCGAAGCGGGCGGCGCGGGCACGACGGTGGCATCGGCATCGGCCATAGCCTCAGTATCGAGAGCTCGCAAGCGAAAGAGGTAAGCAGTTTCGCGCATGGCCGTTACCTCCGGGATTTGCAACACTGCCCTGCGCAAGCCGCTCTGGCCGCAACAGGGGTCTTCTTACAATCGACGACCCGGCCCGCTGCCTCTCGTGCGGTGAGCCTCCCAACACGGAAAGCCCGACCATGCTGACCAACGAAGAAAAGAGCGCGGAACTGCGCCAGGCCGCGCTCGAGTACCACGAGTTCCCGACGCCCGGGAAGGTGGCCATCGCCGCCACCAAGCAGCTGGTCAACCAGCGCGACCTCGCGCTGGCGTACTCGCCCGGTGTCGCAGCCGCCTGCGAGGAGATCGTGGCCGACCCGGCGAACGCCTACCGCTACACCTCGCGCGGCAATTTGGTGGCAGTGGTCACCAACGGCACCGCAGTGCTGGGCCTGGGCGACATCGGCCCGCTGGCAGCCAAGCCGGTGATGGAAGGCAAGGGCGTGCTGTTCAAGAAGTTCGCCGGCATCGACGTGTTCGACCTCGAGATCGCCGAGCGGAACCTCGACAAGCTGGTCGACTGCATCGCTGCACTGGAGCCCACCTTCGGCGGCATCAACCTCGAGGACATCAAGGCGCCGGACTGCTTCTACGTCGAGCGCAAGCTGCGCGAGCGCATGAAGATCCCGGTCTTCCATGACGACCAGCACGGCACGGCGATCGTGGTCGGGGCCGCGCTGATCAACGGCCTGAAGGTGGTCGGCAAGGACATCAAGAAGGTCAAGCTGGTCACGTCGGGCGCCGGCGCCGCCGCGCTGGCCTGCCTGAACCTGCTGATCAAGCTGGGGCTGCCGCGCGAGAACATCTGGGTGACCGACCTGGCCGGCGTGGTCTACAGCGGCCGCACCGAGCTGATGGACCCCGACAAGTCCGAGTTTGCGCAGCCCACCAGCCAGCGCTCGCTGATGGAGGCGATCGCCGGCGCCGACATCTTTCTGGGCCTGTCGGCCGGCGGCGTGCTGAAGAAGGACATGGTCGCGAAGATGGCCGCCAGGCCGGTGATCTTCGCGCTGGCCAATCCCAACCCCGAGATCTCGCCCGAGGACGTGAAGGCGGTGCGCGACGACGCCATCATGGCCACCGGCCGCACCGACTACCCGAACCAGGTCAACAACGTCCTGTGCTTCCCCTACATCTTCCGGGGTGCGCTGGACTCGGGGGCCACCACCATCACCGACGAGATGGAGGTCGCCGCCGTCTACGCGATCGCCGACCTGGCGCAGGCCGAGCAGAGCGAGGTGGTGGCCGCCGCCTATGCGGGCGCCACGCTCAGCTTCGGCCCGGAATACCTGATCCCCAAGCCCTTCGACCCGCGCCTGATGATGAAGATCGCGCCGGCCGTCGCGCTGGCCGCGGCGGCCTCCGGTGTGGCAACGCGGCCGGTGAAGGACATCGACGCCTACCGCGAGAAGCTTCAGGCCTTCGTCTACGCCTCGGGCACGACGATGAAGCCGATCTTCACCGTCGCCAAGCGCGCCAAGGTCAAGCGCGTCGTGTTCTGCGAGGGCGAGGAAGAGCGCGTGCTGCGCGCGGTGCAGGTCATCATCGACGAGGATCTGGCGCGCCCGACGCTGGTGGGTCGCCCCCAGATCATCGAGCAGCGCTGCGAGCGCTTCGGGCTGCGACTGCAGGCCGGCCGCGACTACGACGTGGTCAACCCCGAGAACGACGAGCGCTACCGCGACTACTGGCAGACCTACCACCGCATCATGGCGCGGCGCGGCGTCACACAGCAGTTCGCGAAGATAGAAATGCGCCGCCGGCTGACGCTGATCGGCGGGATGCTGCTGCACAAGGGCGAGGTCGACGGCATGCTGTGCGGCACCTGGGGCACGACGGCGATGCACCTGAAGCACATCGACGAGCTGATCGGCCTGCGCCCGGGCGCCAAGACCTATGCCTGCATGAACGGCCTGATCCTGCCCGGCCGGCAGGTGATGCTGGTCGACACCCACGTCAACTACGACCCCACGGCGGCCCAACTGGCCGAGATCACCGTGATGGCGGCCGAGGAGATGAAACGCTTCGGCCTCGTGCCCAAGGCCGCATTGCTGAGCCACTCCAACTTCGGCTCGAGCAACCAGCCCTCGGCGCTGAAGATGCGGGAGGCCCTCGCGCTGGTGCGCGCGCAGGCGCCCTGGCTCGAGGTCGACGGCGAGATGCACGGCGACACCGCGCTCGATCCGTCGCAGCGCAGCGCCCAGATTCCCGACAGCACGCTGCAGGGCGAGGCGAACCTGCTGGTGCTGCCCAACATCGATGCCGCCAACATCTCGTACAACCTGCTGAAAACCGCAGCGGGCGGCGGCATCGCGATTGGCCCGGTGCTGCTCGGCGCCGCCAAACCGGTGCACATCCTGACGCCATCCGCCACCGTGCGCCGTATCGTGAACCTGACGGCGCTGACCGTCGCCGACATCAACGCGGTCCGCTGATCCGACCTGCCGGCACGGGCCGGCCGGCCCGTGCACACGCGGCTTCGGCCGCTCTACAAGTCAGCGCCAAGAACGCGGTGAAATCTGCTGATATACGAGATGATTTCAAGAAGTTTGCGCCCACAAACAAAACTTGAATTCCCCCCATGCACTGCTGAAATTTGAGGCAGGCCCTTGAGGTATCGGCCCCGATTCGGTACCATCTGGGCTTCGAATTTCAGGGATAACCCGTGGTCTTCACCGGTCGGTCACACCGGGGATCTGCTTGGCGACTGGTCGCCGTTGCATTGCTTGCAGCGGCGTCGGTCGGAGCAGCATCCGTCGGTTTCGTGACACAGGCGAAGGACTCGGCGCCGCGGGCGGAGGTGAGCTTGTCCTCACTGCCGGTCGAGGCGCAGACAGCCCAACGGCTGATCCACGCCGGCGGTCCCTTCCCGTACTCGAAAGACGGCATCGTGTTCGGCAACCGGGAGCGTCTGCTCCCGCGCCACCCGCGCGGCTACTACCGCGAGTACACGGTGCGAACGCCAGGGTCCCGCGATCGGGGGGCCCGGAGGATCGTGTGCGGAGGGCAGCAAGCCACCGCGCCCGACGCCTGCTACTACACCGACGATCACTACGCGAGCTTCCGCCTCATCGCGCAGTGAGCCCTACCACCAACAAGGAACGAGGGGGATTTCGACCATGATGCCTCTGCACACCGTCCGTCCCAACATCGTGCAGGCCATCCGCGCGTTCCGCGTGGAGGATCTGCAGCTTGCCGCGCAAGACCTCGGCCAGCATTTCCTGTATGCCAACCTGGGATCGGCCCAGTCCAAGCAGGAAGTGTTGGAGGGCATTGCCGAAGCCTTCCTGTTCCCGGCGCACTTCGGCAAGAACCTCGACGCATTGTTCGACTGCATGACCGACCTGGTACACAAGTCGGGCAGCCAGCCGGGCTTCGTGGTGGTGCTGGAACAGCTGCCCGACAACGCCAAGTTCGATCGCGAGGCCCGCGAGCAGCTGCTCGACGTCTTCCGTGACGCCGCCGACTTCTGGGGGGAACGCAAGATACCCTTCAGGTGCTTCTATTCTTTTCAGTAGCCCGCTCCCCGGACATCGGGCAGGGAGAGCGGGCGATGGAAGCCCAGAACGACGCCAAGCCGGCCAAGACGCCGGCCGGTGTGATCAGCGTGCAACTGCCTTTCATGAGCAGTGCGTTCGACACCGCAGGGTGGCTGGTCGCAGCCTAGCGATCAGCAACAGACCATGTGAACGGACCCCACGGGGTCCGTTTTCCTTTCAGCGCCCGCCGAGCGCCAGCGCCAGCTCCACATAGTCGGACACCGGCACCTCCTCGGCCCGGCGCTGGGTGTCGAACGATCCACCGAAACCGCGCGCCTCGAGCCACTTGCCGAGCGTGTGCCGCAGCAACTTGCGGCGCTGCGAGAACGCGGTCGCCACCAGTTCACCGAGCAGCGCGGCGTCGACCGCCGGCGGCGCCGGGAACGGCAGCATGCGGACCACCGCCGAGTCCACACGCGGCGGGGGCTCGAAGGCCTCGGGCGGCACGTCGAGCACCGACTCGATGTCGTAACGCCACTGCAGCATCACGCTGAGCCGTCCGTAGTCCTTGCTGCAGGGCGCGGCGGCCATGCGCTCGACGACTTCCTTCTGGAGCATGAAGTGCTGGTCCTCGACCTGCGCGGCAGCCGGCAGCAGATGGAAGAGGATGGGGGTCGAGATGTTGTACGGCAGGTTGCCGACGATCCTCAGATGGCCCCCCGAGGCAGCGGCTGAAGCCAGGGCGGGGAAGTCCACCCGCAGCACGTCGGACTCGATCACCTGCAGCTCGGCGCGCTTGCGCAGGCGCGCCGCCAGGTCGCGATCGAGCTCGACAACGGTCAGGCGTTCGCAGCGCGCCACCAGCGGATCGGTCATCGCGCCGAGGCCGGGGCCGATCTCGACCAGTGCCTGCCCGGGGCGCGGATCGATCAGGTCGACGATCGCATCGATCACCGCCGCATCGGCCAGGAAATGCTGGCCGAAGCGCTTGCGGGGGATGTGCTTCACGGCTGCCGCGAGGCCACCGTCGCCGTCGTCACGCTCACTGCGGCGGCTCCCTCATCTCCACGTAGGCGCGGGCTCGCACATCGCGCGCCCACTCCTGGTAGGCGCTCTCGAACTTCTGCTCGCGCAGGACGTTGCGCGCGATCTCGCGCTGCTGCTTGCGGTCGACCGGGACGCTGCGGCGCTCCAGGACCTGGATCAGGTGCACGCCGAAACGCGAGACCAGAGGCTCCGACACCTGGTTGATGTCGAGCGCCTTCATCGCTGCCTCGAACTCCGGCACGAACTGGCCCGGCGAGGCCCAGCCGAGCTCACCGCCCTGGGCCGCACTGCCGTCCTCGGAGTTCTCGCGAGCAAGCTGGGCAAAGCTGGCCTTGCCGCTGTCCACCTGCTGCTTGAACTCGGCCAGCCGCGCCAGCGCGGCCGACTGGGTCAGCTGCGCCGAAGTCCTCAGCAGGATGTGCCGTGCGCGCGTCTGCGGCACCATCATGCCGCCATCGCGACGATCCAGAACCTTCAGCACGTGGAAGCCGGCACCCGACTGCAACACCTGCGGCACGATGGCGCCACTGCGCAGATCCCGCACCGCGTCAGCGAACAGGTCGGGCAGGCGATCGAGCGTGCGCAGGCCCAGGGCGCCACCCTGCTCCTTCGGGCCGGTCGACAGCTCGCCGACGAGGCGCGCGAAGTCCTCGCCGCCGCGGGCGCGCTGCAGGGCCTGCTCGGCGACCTTGCGGCGCTGTGCCAGCTCGGCCTCGCCAGCCCCTTCGGGCACGCCGATCAACAACTGCGCAATGTTGAACTGCGGCGGCGCCACGCCGCTGGCGCGGCTGGCCAGCAGGGTCTCGACCTCGCTGTCACTGATCTTGATGCGCGACTGGACCTCGCGTTCCCGCACACGCTCGAGCAGCAGCTGGTCACGCAGGTTGCTGCGAAAGCGCGAGAACTCGATGCCATCGCGCTGCAGCCGTTCACGCAGTTGCGCCAGCGTGATGCGGTTCTGTGCTGCGACGTTGGCGACGGTCCGGTCGAGTTCGGCCTCGTCGATGCGCACGCCGCTTTCGCGCGCCGCGCCGAGTTGGGCGCGCTCGTCGATCAGGGTGTCGAGCATGCGTCGGCGCAGTTCATCGTCGGGCGGCAGTGCCTGCCCGCCCTGTGCCGCCTCGCGCCGCAGGGCCGCCAGCCGCTGCTGGACCTCGGCATTGGTGACCAGTTCACGGTCGACGATCGCGACGATGTAGTCGGCCGAGCGGACCGGCGACGGCTGCGCGGCCGCGGTTCCGGCGAACAGACCACAGAGCAGGGCGAGCAGCAGCCCTCTGGCGCACGGGGAAGAAGACTTCGGCAACATCGATGGCAGCAGCTCAGGGGGTCGAGAGGGCCGGCGCGACCACCGGACTGTCGTCGCGCAGCAAACGGTAACCGGGCACATTCTCCCTCAGCACCTTCAGCGGGTTGGACCCGAGTCGCGACAGGCCGATCAGCTCGAGCTGGAACAGCAGCCGGGTGGTCGCCTGGCTGCGCCCGGTGGACAGGCGCTCGGCGACGATGCGGCCGATCCAGCATCCCGAGTCGTATTCGAAGCCGACGATCGAATCGGTGATACGCGAGTCGCGGCGGCTGTAGTTGACGCGCCCCACCGTGTACCAGGCGCCCGGGCAGCCGGCCAGCGGCGCGAGTCGGGAGCGGCCCTCGAAGTCCTCGAGCATCTGCGCGTCGCGTGCCTGCACCGCCGCGGCATGCTCGCGCGCCGGCGCGTTGAGCGGCCACTGCCAGCCCAGCTCGACCTGTTCGCTGGCATTGCGTGTGTAGCGGTAGCTGGTGCTGAGGGTGCGCAAGGGGCCGGGCGAATAGCGCACGCTCGAAATCGAACGCGCCACGCGACTGGTGTCGGAGTTGTACTGGACCGTGCTGTCGAGGTACCAGTTCCGCACGAGGTGGGTCGAGCCGAGCAGCAGCAGGTCGGACCAGCGCTGCGTGATCGGTGTGCCATCGGCGGTGATGCGCTGCGTGCGCAGCAGCGTGCGCTGCGCGATGCCCAGTCGCAAGGCCTCGGCGCCGGTGGTGCGGTCGAGGAAGCGCGTGGTCACGCCGGCGGTCACCTGGTTCGCATCGGACACGCGGTCGACGCCGGAGAACACGTTGTCGGAGTAGATGGAAGTGAAGTTGAAGTCGTTGGCGGCGCTGTCGAAGTTCGGCAGGCCGGTCTGGTCGCGGAAGGGCGTGTTGACGTAGAACAGCCGCGGCTCCAGCGTCTGGGTGAGTTCGCGGCCGAAGGCATTGCTGTCGCGCTCGAAGATCCAGGCGCTGTCGAGCGAGACCGTCGGGATGACGCGCGACGCGCTCCGACGGCCATCGGCCAGCGGCTGGTCGAGGTCGTAGGTGGCCGCGTTGAACGACACGCGCGGCGTCAGCGTCCAGCCGGGCGCGCCGGTCGGCGACCAGGGGCGTGCCAACGACCCCAGGGCGTGCAGGCGCGAGCCGGTCTGCAGGCTGGCGTCGTCGTTCGAGAAACGGTTCGCTTCGGTCTCCCACTGCCACTCGAGTCCGCTCGCCGCGCCGCGCTGGCGCAGACCGATCTGCGGCTCGCGCTGGTAGGGCGAGACGATGCGGCTGGCCGGGTCGAGGTCCTGCAGCACCTGCCATGTCTGCACCCGGGTGTAGGCCACGGTGTCGCCCCAGCCGTGATCGAAGCGTCGGCGCGCATAGGCGTCGGTCGGCAGCAGGCGCGGTGTGAGGCTGGGCAGCGTCCCGGCAAAGTCCTTCCAGAAGTTGTCGTCGGACGTGCGCTGCAACGCCAGGCCGTAGTCGATCTCGCCGACCGTCGCGCCCTCCCAGCGAGCCTCGTGACCAAGGTTCAGCGCCCAGCGCGAGCGGTTCGCCACCCGGTCGTCGGGCAGCATGTAGGCCTGCATGCTGCCCAGATAGCCCGGCTCGAGATAGCGGAACTCGGTATCGAGCGCCGCGCCGCGCCGCGTCATGACGGACGGGGTCAAGGTCGCGTCGCGGTTCGGTGCGATGTCCCAGTAGTAGGGCACGCCGAGTTCGAAGCCGCTCTTGTTGTCGAGCTTGATGCTCGGTGGCAACCAGCCGGACTTGCGCTTCTCGGTCAGCGGGAAGCTGAGCGTCGGCGCGGCCAGGATCGGCACGCCATAGAAGCGCAGCACCGCGCCCTCGGCCGTACCCTCTTCGGCCGCCGTGTCGAGCAGCACGCGGTCGGTGCTCAGCAGCCAGGCCGGATCGGGCGCCGGACAGCTGGTGTAGGTGGCGCCGTAGGCGACGCCCCGGTTCTCGTCGAGGAAGTCGAAGCGGTCGGCCTGCCCTCCGGCGTTGGTGCGCCCGAAGTGGTAGCTCGGCGACTGGAAGTAGCCCTCGAAGCGGTCGACCTTCAGTTGCACCTCGGGGCCGCGGTAGACGTTGCCGTTGCGCGAGATCTCGACGTTGCCGGTGGCGCGCGCCAGGTCGCTCTGCTGCTGGTACTCGACCCGGTCGGCCTTCAGGATCAAGGGGCCGCGGCGGAACTCGACGGCACCTTCGGCCAGGGTTTCCAGGTCGGGCCGGCCCGACAGACGATCAGCCTCGATCACCAGCGGCCCGCCGCCGTCGTCGGCCTTGATGAGTGGGCCGAAGCGCGCACTGCTTTCGGGGCTCACCTGCAGTCCGGGACCTTCGGCCCCCGACTGCGCGCGTGCGACTTCGATCAGCACGCCGCTGCCGGCGGTCGTCATCAGGACCGCGGCCGCGACCGGGCGCATGGCCCAGGCGCGCCTTGGAGGCAGGACGGTTGCGGCGCGGTCGGCGATCGGCAAGGTCGTGGCAGACAAGAGAAAAGGGCCGCCGGTCACGGCGCGCTGCGGCCGCTCGAGCAGCGCCACGGCGACGCCACCTTGCATGCGGTTTGTAGAATCTGATTATTCCACGCGCCTTCGCTCCGAAGGCTGCCGTACCGCAGGACCGCGGTGTCTCCGCGCCCACACATCTTGACCACACCCGCACCGATCCGCTGGACCGACACCGTTCGGCAGCAGGCCTTCACGCATTGGCTGGGCGCGCAGGCCGCGTCGCACGGCCTCGACATCGGCAGCCTGCGCACAGCGAGCGCCGATGCCAGCTTCCGGCGCTACTTCCGCATCGACGGACGCGACGGTCCGCGCATCGTGATGGACGCGCCCCCCGCCCAAGAGGACTGCCGGCCGTTCGTCGGCGTGGCCGCACTGCTGCGCGGCGGCGGTCTCGAGGCGCCCGAGGTGCTGAGCTGGGACGAGTCGAACGGCTTCATGCTGCTCACCGACCTGGGCGCCACCACCTACCTCGAAGCGCTGCAGCGCGGCGACGCCGCGCACACCAACGCGCTCTACCTGGCCGCGCTCGACGCCCTGGTGCAGCTGCAGCGCATCGAAGCGCAGACCCGCGTGCCGGCCTACGATCGCACGCTGCTGCAGCGCGAGCTCGACCTCTTCCCCATCTGGTACATCGAGCGCCATTGCCGGCACACGCTCGATGACAAGGCGCTCGCGCAGCTGCAGCGTTGCTTCGGGCTGATCCTCGACGCCTGCACCGCTCAGCCCAGCGTGCTGGTGCATCGCGACTACCACTCGCGCAACCTGATGCTGCCGCGCGAGCCGGGCGGCCAGCCGGGCCTGCTCGATTTCCAGGATGCCGTCTGGGGCCCGGTCAGCTACGACCTTGCGTCGCTGCTGCGCGACGCCTACGTCGAGTGGGACGAGGCCACCCAGCTCGACTGGGCGGTGCGCTACTGGGAACGCGGCCGCAAGGCAGGCTTGCCGCTGGACGCCGACTTCGGCTGCTTCTGGCGCGACTTCGAATGGATGGGGCTGCAGCGCCACCTGAAGGTGCTGGGCATCTTCGCGCGGCTCTCCCACCGCGACGGCAAGGACGGCTATCTCAAGGACCTGCCGCTGGTGTGGCGCTACGCGCACCGCGTGGCCAGCCGCTACAACGGTCTCGGCGCGCTGGCGCATCTGCTGGAGCGACTGGCCGGCACGCAGCGCGAGAGCGGCTACACGTTCTGAGCGAAAGCCCGAAGGTGCCTCGCTTTCTCGTCGACTTGCCGTTGGCCGAAGGCCTGGAGGCGCCGTTGCCCGCCGCCGCCGCGCGCCACGTGCAGGTGCTGCGGCTGCAGCCGGGCGACGGCCTCACGCTGTTCGACGGCAGCGGCAGCGAGTGGGAGGCGCAGGTCCTGCTGATGGGCCGCACCGAGGTGCGAGTCCGCGTCGGCGCCTCGCGGGCCGTCGACCGCGAGCTGCCGCTGCCGATCACGCTGGCCATCGGCATGCCGGCCAACGAACGCATGGACTGGTTGGTCGAGAAGGCCACCGAGCTCGGCGTGTCGACCCTGCAGCCGCTCGTGTGCGAGCGCTCGGTGCTGCGCATGAGCGGCGAACGGGCTGACAAGAAGCTGGCGCACTGGCAAGGCGTGGCGGCCGCCGCGGCGGAGCAGTGCGGCCGCGCCGCGCTGCCGCGCCTGCTGCCGGTCCGCTCCTTCGCCGAATGGCAGCGCAAGCTGCTGCCGGATGCGGCCGAGGCGCGCTTCGTGCTGAGCCTGGGCCAGGGCACGCTGCCGTTCGCGGAAGCGCTGCCACCGGCGCTGCGGGCCGGTCGGGGCCTGCTGTTCCTGAGCGGGCCCGAAGGCGGGCTCGGCGACACCGAGGAGGCCCAGGCGCGTGCGGCCGGCCTGCAGCCGATCACACTCGGCCCGCGGGTGCTGCGCGCGGAAACCGCGGCGCTGACGGCGCTGGCGGCGGTCGCGGCGCTGTTCGGCTGACCAGGCCGCCCGGGCCGCCCAGACGATCGGCCCGGGAACCGGAGCCGTACACCGCCCAGGGCCTCTGGCCCCGCGTGTCGCATTCGGGCCGCACAATCGGCGCGGGGACGGTCCCCGCGGGAGCACGTGATGGGTTTGCTGGACTCGGTGATCGGAGCCCTCGGCGGCTCCCAGGGAAGCGGGCAAGGCGACGCGCTGCAGGCGGTGATCGCGATGCTGGCGCGAGGCGGGCAGGGCAGCGGCGGGCTCGACGGCCTGGTGCAGCAGTTCCAGCAGGGCGGCCTGGGGGACCTGATCGCCTCGTGGGTCGGCACCGGCCAGAACCTGCCGGTGTCCGCCAGCCAGCTGCAGGACGTGCTGGGCAGCGACATGCTGTCGCAGTTCGCCCAGCAGCTGGGCCTGCCGCCGGGCGAGGCGGCCGGCCAGCTGTCTCAGCTGCTGCCGCAGGTGGTGGACAAGCTCACGCCCAACGGTCAGCTGTCGGACATCGGCAGTTCCGGCCTCGGCGACCTGGGCAGTGTGCTGGAGCGTTTCAGCCGCCCCTGAAGAAATAAGGCCCGCACGCGGCGGGCCCGATCGAATCTTGCTGCCGGTGGGGCGACGCCCGCCGACAGCACCTCAGCGCATCACTTCTTGCGGAACTTGCGCAGAGCGGCGATCTGCGCGGCCATGGCCGCGAACTCGCCCTGGGCCTTCGCGAAATCGATGTCGCTCTTGGCGTTCTTCATCGCCTCTTCGGCGGCCTTCTTGGCCTCTTCGGCCTTAGCCTCGTCGAGGTCGTGACCGCGGATCGCGGTATCGGCCAGCACCGTGACGCGGTCCGGCTGCACCTCGAGGATGCCTCCGGCCACGAACACGAACTCTTCCTCGCCGTTGTCGGCGCGCTCCACCCGCACCGCGCCCGGCTTGATGCGCGTGATCAGCGGCGTATGGCGCGGATAGATGCCGAGCTCGCCCATTTCGCCGGGCAGCGCGACGAACTTCGCTTCGCCCGAGAAGATCGAGGCTTCGGCGGAAACCACATCGACGTGAATCGTAGCCATGCTCGGTAGTCCTTAACGTGTCGAAGAAGGTTCAGTAAGCGAGCAGTCGGGTGTCAGGCTAGGCGCCGCGCGGAAGCGGACTCGTGTCCGCTGAGCACGGCAACGACGCATGGCGCCCGAGTGCGAAGTCTTACTGAATCTTCTTCGCCTTTTCGAAGGCTTCGTCGATCGTGCCGACCATGTAGAAGGCCTGTTCCGGCAGCGAGTCGCACTCGCCGGCCACGATCATCTTGAAGCCGCGGATGGTTTCCTTGAGGGGCACGTACTTGCCGGGCGAGCCGGTGAACACCTCAGCGACGTGGAAGGGCTGCGACAGGAAGCGCTGGATCTTGCGGGCACGCGACACGGCCAGCTTGTCTTCCGGCGCCAGTTCGTCCATGCCGAGAATCGCGATGATGTCGCGCAGTTCCTTGTAGCGCTGCAGCACCTGCTGCACGGCACGCGTGGTGTTGTAGTGCTCTTCGCCGACGACGTTCGGGTCGATCTGGCGCGAGGTGGAATCCAGCGGGTCCACCGCCGGGTAGATACCCAGCGAAGCGATGTCACGCGACAGCACCACGGTGGCGTCCAGGTGGGCGAAGGTGGTCGCGGGCGAGGGATCGGTCAGGTCATCCGCCGGCACGTAGACGGCCTGGATCGAGGTGATCGAGCCGACCTTGGTCGAGGTGATCCGCTCCTGCAGACGGCCCATTTCCTCGGCCAGCGTCGGCTGGTAACCCACCGCCGACGGCATCCGGCCCAGCAGCGCGGACACTTCGGTGCCGGCCAGCGTGTAGCGGTAGATGTTGTCGACGAAGAACAGCACGTCGCGGCCTTCGTCACGGAAGGACTCGGCGATCGTCAGGCCGGTCAGCGCGACGCGCAGTCGGTTGCCCGGGGGCTCGTTCATCTGGCCGTAGACCATCGCGACCTTCGACTGCGTCAGGTCCTCCTGCACCACGACCTTCGAGTCCGACATCTCGTGATAGAAGTCGTTGCCCTCGCGGGTGCGCTCGCCGACACCGGCGAACACCGACAGGCCGGAGTGGGCCTTCGCGATGTTGTTGATCAGCTCCATCATGTTGACGGTCTTGCCGACGCCGGCACCACCGAACAGGCCGACCTTGCCGCCCTTGGCGAACGGGCAGATCAGGTCGATCACCTTGATGCCGGTCTCGAGCAGCTCCTGCGAGGGGCTCAGCTCGTCGTAAGCCGGCGCCTTGCGGTGGATGGGCATGCTCAGCTCGGCGCTGACCGGGCCGCGCTCGTCGATCGGGCTGCCCAGCACGTCCATGATGCGGCCGAGCGTGGCCTTGCCGACCGGCACGGTGATCGCCGCACCGGTGTTGCTGACCATCAGGCCGCGACGCAGGCCGTCGCTGGAGCCCAGCGCGATCGTGCGGACCACGCCGTCACCGAGCTGCTGCTGGACCTCGAGCGTGAGTGCCGTGCCATCGAGCTTGAGGGCGTCGTACACACGCGGCATCTGGTCACGCGGGAACTCCACGTCCACGACGGCGCCGATGCACTGGACGATCTTGCCGACGGCTGCTTGAGTGTTCGCCATTTTTCCGTTCCTTCAATCAATAGTCTGTGCGTTGCGTCTGCGGGTGCGTCGGGCTGTCAGCCCACCGCGGCCGCGCCGCTAACAATCTCTGAAAGCTCTTTGGTGATCGCGGCCTGGCGGGTCTTGTTGTAGACCAGCTTCAGCTCCCCGATCAGGGTGCCGGCGTTGTCGGTCGCGGCCTTCATCGCGACCATGCGAGCCGACTGCTCCGATGCCATGTTCTCGGCCACCGCCTGGTAGATCAGCGCCTCGACGAACCGCAGCAGCAGGTCGTCGATGACGGTCTTGGCATCGGGCTCGTAGAGATAGTCCCAGCCATGCTCGCCGGCGTCGGCCTTCAGCTGGTCGGACGCCAGCGGCAGCAGCTGCTCGACGAGCGACTCCTGCTTCATCGTGTTGATGAACTTCGTGTAGCAGAGGTAAACGGCGTTGAGCCGGCCCTCGGCATAGGCGTCTAGCAGCACCTTGACCGGGCCGATCAGCTTCTCCAGATGCGGCGTGTCGCCGAGCTGGGTGGCATGCGCCACGACCTTCACGCCGATGCGGTTCAGGAAACCCAGGCCCTTGTTGCCGATCGCCACGGCCTCGGACTTGACGCCCTGACCCTCGAGCTCCTTGAGCTTGGCGGTCACGGCGCGCAGGACATTGGTGTTCAGGCCGCCGCACAGGCCCTTGTCCGTCGTCACGACGATGAAGCCCGCGGCCTTGCCGGCCGTAGGGCTCACCGCCATGAACGGATGGGTGTACTCGGGGTTCGCCTTCGCCAGGTTGGCGGTGACGTTGCGGATCTTCTCCGCATAGGGCCGCGCCGAGCGCATGCGCTCCTGCGCCTTGCGCATCTTCGAAGCCGCGACCATTTCCATGGCCTTGGTGATCTTCTTGGTGTTCTCGACGCTCTTGATCTTGCCGCGTATTTCCTTGCCGGCTGCCATGACGCGCTCCTTGTCGTGAGAGGGTCAGGCGCTTACGCGAAGGACTTCTTGAAGGCACCGATCGCGGCGGCCAGCTCGGCCTCGCTGTCCTTGTCCAGCGCCTTGCTGTCCTCGAGCTTCTTCAGCAACGCGGCATGGCTGGTCTTCAGGAACTGGTGCAGGCCCGACTCGAAAGCCAGGACCTTCTTCACCTCGACGTCGTCGAGGAAGCCCTTGTTGGCGGCATACAGCGTGGCGGCCATCAGGCTGATGGGCAGCGGCTGGTACTGCTGCTGCTTGAGCAGCTCGGTCACGCGCGCGCCGCGGTCGAGCTGCTTGCGGGTGGCGTCGTCGAGGTCGGAGGCGAACTGCGCGAACGCGGCCAGCTCGCGGTACTGCGCGAGGTCGGTCCGGATGCCGCCCGACAGGCCCTTGATCAGCTTGGTCTGGGCGGCACCCCCCACGCGCGACACCGAGATACCGGCGTTGATCGCAGGGCGGATACCGGCGTTGAACAGGTTGGTCTCGAGGAAGATCTGGCCGTCGGTGATCGAGATCACGTTCGTCGGCACGAAGGCCGATACGTCGCCGGCCTGCGTCTCGATGATCGGCAGCGCGGTCAGCGAGCCGGTCTTGCCCTTGACGGCGCCATTGGTGAACTTCTCGACGTAGTCGGCGTTCACGCGCGCGGCGCGCTCGAGCAGGCGGCTGTGGAGATAGAACACGTCGCCGGGATAGGCTTCGCGGCCCGGCGGGCGGCGCAGCAGCAGCGAGACCTGGCGGTAGGCGACCGCCTGCTTGGACAGGTCGTCATAGATGATCAGCGCGTCTTCGCCGCGGTCGCGGAAGTACTCGCCCATCGTGCAGCCCGAGTAGGCCGACACGTACTGCATCGCCGCCGATTCCGACGCCGAGGCCGCGACGACGATGGTGTAGCTCATCGCGCCGGCGGCTTCGAGCGAGCGCACCACGTTCTTGATCGACGAGGCCTTCTGACCGATCGCGACGTAGACGCAGGTCATGTTCTGACCCTTCTGGTTGATGATCGCGTCGATCGCCACCGCGGTCTTGCCGGTCTGGCGGTCGCCGATGATCAGCTCGCGCTGGCCGCGGCCCACGGGCACCATCGAGTCGATCGACTTCAGGCCCGTCTGCACCGGCTGGTCCACCGACTTCCGTGCGATCACGCCCGGCGCGACCTTCTCGATGACGTCGGTCATCTTGGCGTTGATCGGGCCCTTGCCGTCGATCGGCTGACCCAGCGCGTTGACCACGCGGCCGATCAGCTCGGGGCCGACCGGCACTTCCAGGATGCGGCCGGTGCACTTGACCGTGTCGCCTTCGGAGATGTGCTCGTATTCGCCCAGGATCACCGAGCCGACCGAGTCGCGCTCCAAATTCAGCGCCAGGCCGTAGGTCGGCTGGCCGTCCTTGGTGGCGGGGAACTCCAGCATTTCGCCGGCCATCACCTCCGACAGGCCGTGCACGCGCACGATGCCGTCGGTCACCGATACCACGGTGCCCTGGTTACGGATGTCCGACGAGGCGCCGAGCCCCTCGATGCGGCTCTTGATCAGTTCGGAAATTTCAGCGGGATTCAGTTGCATGGCTTGCTCCCAGTCTCTTCAGGCGCCCTGCGGCGTCGACGACCGAACCCGACGACTCGCGCCTCCGGGCGGATTGATTCAAAAACGGCTCAGGCGGTCAGCGCGACCTTCATGTGCTCAAGACGGGCCTTGACCGAGGTGTCGAGCACCTCGTCGCCGACCACCACCCGCACACCACCGATCAGTTCGGGCTCGAGCGCCACCGTGGCGGACAGCTTGCGCCCGAAGCGCTTCTCCAGCGTCACTACCAGGTCGGCCAGCGCGGCCGGCTCGATGGGATAGGCGCTGTAGACGGTGGCGTCGGAGACGCCCGAACTCGCGTTGACCAGCGCGTGGAACTGCGCCGCGACCTCGGGCAGCGCCGACAGGCGCCCGTTCTCGATCATGGCGCGCAGCAGGTTCTGCACGCCCGGCACCAACGACTGCTTGGCGACACCGACGACGAGATCGAAGACCTGCTGGGCCGCCACCTTCGGGCTGTCGGCGAATTGCCGCAGCGCCGGATCGGCGGCGACCGCGCCGAGCGCGGCCACCTGCTCCGCCCAGCCGGCCGCCTCGCCCTTCGGCGCGGCGCGGAACAGCGCCTCGGCGTAGGGGCGTGCGATGGTTGCGAGTTCGGCCATCGTCAGAGCTCCGTCTTCAGCCGCGTCAGCAACTCGGCGTGGACGCCGGCGTTGACTTCGCGCTTGAGGATCTGCTCGGCGCCCTTGACGGCCAGCGCGGCGACCTGCTCGCGCAGGGACTCGCGAGCCTGCACCAGTTGCTGCTCGGCTTCCGACTTGGCGGCGGCGACGATCTTGCCGCCTTCCTCGGAGGCGCGCTTCTTGGCGTCCTCGACGATCGCGAGAGCGCGCTTCTCGGCATCGGCCAGGCGGCGCGCGTTCTCGTCACGTACGGAGGCAAGCTGTTCCTCGACCCGCTTGTTGGCCGAAGCCAGCTCGGTCTTGGCACGGTCGGCCGCGGCCAGGCCGTCGGCGATCTTGCTCGCGCGCTCGTCCAGCGCCTTCGTGATGGGCGGCCACACGAATTTCATCGTGAACCACGCCAGGATGAAGAACACCACCAGCTGCGCGAAGAGCGTTGCGTTCAGACTCACGGCAACACCTTTCTAGTGCGGTTGGAGGGACGGCCGGATTACTTCAGCACGAAGGGGTTGGCGAACGCGAACATCATCGCGATACCGACACCGATCAGGAAGGCCGCATCGATCAGGCCGGCGAGCAGGAACATCTTGGTCTGCAGCTCGTTCATCAGCTCGGGCTGACGGGCGGCCGATTCCAGGTACTTGCTGCCCATGATGCCGATGCCGATGCAGGCGCCAATGGCGCCCAGACCGATGATCAGGCCGGCGGCGAGGGCAACAAAACCGAGAACGTGTTCCATGGTGACTCCTTCAGAGGGGTGGTTGTAGTGAGAGAAAGAAACGAATAGAGCGCGAGCGGTCAGTGGGCGTCGTGCGCCTGACCGACATAGACCAAGGTCAGCATCATGAAGATGAAGGCCTGCAGGGCGACGATCAGGATATGGAAGATCGCCCAGGCGGTGCCGGCCAGGATGTGGCCGATCCACATCGCGATGCCGGTGCCGGAGGCGAAGCCGACGCCCCCCATCAGCGCAATCAGCATGAACAGCAGTTCGCCGGCATACATGTTGCCGAACAACCGCATGCCATGCGACACCGTCTTCGCGAGGAACTCGATGAGCTGCATCGCGAAATTGAACGGATACAGGAACCACTTGTCGCCGAACGGCGCCGAAAAGAGCTCGTGCACCCAGCCGCCGAGCCCCTTGATCTTGATGTTGTAGTAGATGCAGACCAGCAACACGCCCGACGACAGGCCGAGCGTGGTCGACAGGTCGGCGGTCGGCACGACGCGCATGTAGGCGTGGTGCGGATCGTGGCCGGCCGCGCCGTAGATCGCTTCCCAGATGCGCGGGATCAGATCGACCGGCAGGAAGTCCATCGAGTTCATCAGGAAGATCCAGATGAAGACGGTGAGCGCCAGCGGGCCGACGAACTTGCGCGAGGTGGCGTTGTGGATGATCGACTTGGCCTGGTTGTCCACCATCTCGAGCAGCAGCTCGACGGCGGCCTGGGTGCGGCCCGGCACGCCGGCGGTCACGCTCTTGGCGACGCGCCACATGAAGAACAAACCGACGACACCGAGCAGGATCGACCAGAACAGCGAATCGACGTTGAACACCGAGAAGTCCACGATGCCGGTCTGCTCGTGGCTCTGCAGGTGCTTCAGGTGGTGCCCGATGTACTCACCGGCAGTGGGTCCGTGTCCCGCAAGGTTTCCTTCGGCTGCCATTTGTCAGTCTCGTCCCGCTTCGTTCTTCACCCGGCCCTGCCAGAGCAGCGCCAACCAGTTGACCTTCATGCACACGAGCATCGCGACCAGCAGCGCTGGCCAGCTCAAACCCGGCACGACCTTCGCGGCAGCCGCCAGCATGGCCACCGCCAAACCCACCTTCACCGCCTCCCAGAGCATGAAGCTGAACGCCGCGGCGCCCACCCCTGCCCCCGTGAGGCGAGTGATGCCTCGCGCCAACAAGGCGCCCGGCACCACCACGGCCGCGGCGCCGTAAAGCGCCGACCAGGCCAGATCGCTGCGCTGGGTGACTAGCCCGATCAGGGCTGCCACCACCAAGCCGACCGCAGCCTGCGCCGCGATCACCCGCCAGGGTGAAACCGGCGGGTGCTTGGCCCTCAAGGCCTGGGCTTCTTCGTGGCTCAGGGTCTTGAAGGGCGCGTCGTCGTCCTCAGCTTCCCCCGACCCGGGCCAGGCGCTGCGCACGTCGGTAGAAGCGCGCTCGCTCATGTTCGGGAGGGTCAGATTCGGCAAAACCCCGGGAGTGTACGTGATAACCCGGAGGTTTCAAGCCTTGCCGGGTCCGCCGGTTTGCGGACCCGGCGCCCCCTCGACGGGCGTTCGTTGCCGTGCTAAGACGGCCGAACCGTCAGCCACCTTCGGGCGCGCCGCGTCAAACTCCGTCCGTCAGTAGGCGTGTGTGCCGACGTTGAGCGAATGCACCACGGCGGCATCCGGCGTGCGCAGCGCGTGCAGCGAAGCCTGCGCCGCATGCACCAGCAGCCCGAGATCGGACCCCAGACCGACGAAATCGAAACCGGCCGCGCGGACCTGTGTAGCCATCTCCGGCGTGCCGGCCAAGGTGCCGATCGGAATGCCCACTGCACGCGCCCGCTCCGCGGCCTGGGCCATGGCCTTCTGCACGGCCGGATGGCGTGCGTCGCCGCCGTGCCCCATCGCCGCCGACAGGTCGGCCGGCCCGACGAACAGCGCATCGACGCCCTCGACCGCGGCGATCTCCTCCAGCGCGTCCAGCGCGTGTGGCGTCTCGAGTTGCAGGATCAGCGCCACGCCGGCGTTGGCCGCCTGCGTATCGAGCCGCTGCGTGCCGTAGCGCGTGGCGCGGCTCATGCCGGCGACACCCCGCATCCCGAGCGGCGGATAACGCGTGGCTGCCACCGCGCGGCGCGCCTCCGCCGCCCCCTCGACCATCGGCACCATCAGGGTGCTCGCACCGGCATCGAGCAGGCGCTTGAACAGCACCGCGTCGTTCACGGGCAGGCGCACGATCGGCACCAGCTTGGTCGCCGCCACGGCCTGCAGCATCTGGACGACGCCCGGCAACTCGAGCGGCGAATGCTCCATGTCGAGCACCGCCCAGTCGAACCCGGCATGAGCGATCGCCTCGGCCACCAGCGGGCTGGCCGACATCACCCAAGTGCCGAGCGGCACGCGCTGGTGGCTGGCCCGCGGGTGCGCGTCCACGCCTCGGGTCGGGTTCTGCAAGAGCTGCTTGAAGGCATTCATCGCGGTCTCCCCGGCGGGACGGCGCCTCGTCGCGCGCCGTCACCGCATCGACACTCACTCACTGAACGAACAACCGACTCGAGACTCAGTAGTGCGAGCCGGGCCCTTCGAGCCCGACGCGCAGATAGTGTGCGCCGGGAATCGGGTTGTAGTAGTAGGGTGGTACCTCCTCGAAGCCGAGCGAGGCATACAGTTCGCGGGCCGTCTCCATGTCGTCGAGTGTGTCGAGCAGCATGGCCGAGTAGCCGCGGCTGCGCGCCCGATCGATCAAGGCTTCGGCGAGCAGCCGCCCCAGACCGAAACGGCGAAAGGCGCGCCGCACGTAGAGGCGCTTCATCTCGCAGGCGTTCGCCTCGTCGGCCTCGGGCAGCGGTCGCAGCGCTCCGCAGCCGGCCAGCTCGCCGTCGCAGTAGGCCAGCAGCAGGGCGCCGCCGGGCTCGGCGTAGTCGCCCGGCAGCGCCGCCAGCTCGGCGTCGAAATTCTGGAAGCACAGGTCGATGCCGAGCGCTTCGGCGTACTCGCGGAAGATCTGCCGGGTCGCCTCCAGCAGTTCTGGCGTGGCCGGAGAGAGCAGTTCAATGCCGGGACGGGTCATCGCCCGACGAATTTACACCGAGCCGCCACCGCCGTCCTGCTCAGAGCCGCAAGCTGCCGACGATGCAGGTCACCGAGTCACCGCCGACCCAGATGTCCGCGCCGACCTGCTCGACATGCACCCGCCCCGCGCGCTCGAGCCGCGCACCCTGGCTCGCGACGTAGCGCGCCGGCGCCAGCCCGGCGCCGATCAGCCACTGCGCCAGGCCGGCGTTCAGGCTGCCGGTGACCGGATCCTCAGGCACGCCGAGCGAGGGCACGAAAGCGCGCACCTCGAAGGCCGTGTCGTGCCCCGGCGCGTGCGCCCCGATCACGCCGAGGTTCAGCGGCAACATCGCCGCATAGTCGGGTTCCAGCGCCAGCACGGCCGCGGCGCTGGGCAGCATCGCGGCCACCCAGCCCGGGCCGTTGTCGACCCATTGCGTCGCCAGCAACTCGGCAACGTCGACGCGCAGGGCGCGGGCGATCTGGGTCCGCGTGGCTTCGTCGACCGCGCCACTGCGGCGCAGCGGCGGCGCGGCAAACGCCAGTCGCGAGCCGTCGCGTCGAATGCGCACGAGGCCGACGCCGCATTCCTGCACCACCTCGTCGGCCCGAGGCCGGCCGCCGGCTTCGAGCCAGGCATGGCAGCTGCCCAGCGTGGGGTGGCCGGCGAACGGCAGTTCCTCGGCCGGCGTGAAGATGCGCAGGCGGTAGTCGGCGGCCGGGCGGGTCGGCCGCATCAGGAAGGTGGTCTCGCTGAGCTGGGTCCAGCGCGCGAAGGCTTGCATCTGCGCGTCGCTCAGGCCCTCGGCGTCGAACACCACCGCGACGGCGTTGCCGCGCAGCGGCTCGGCGGTGAACACGTCAACCTGCGCGAAGCGGCGTTGGGCGGTCTGGCTCATGCGGCCCTCCTCAGCGGCGGCTGCTCGGCCAGCGCCTCGTGCACGACACGTCCGAGCGCGGCGACCGCGGTTTCCAGCTGCGCCGGCGTCAGCGTGACGAAGCTCAGCCGCAGCGTGCGCCCGTCGGGCTCGCCGGCATAGAACGGCGCGCCCGGCACGTAGGCCACGCCGGCAGCCACCGCGCGCGGCAGCAGCGCCGTCGCGTCGAGCCCGGGCGGCAGCCGCAGCCAGAAGAACATGCCGCCGCGCGGCGCTTGCCATTCGGTGGTGGTGGGCAGGTGGGCGCGCAGCGCCGCCGCCATGGCGTCGCGCTGCGCGGCATAGCGCGCACGCATGGTCGGCACGTGGCGATCGAGCAGGCCGTCGCGCACGACCTCGTGAACGATGCGCTGATTGAGGCCCGGCGAGTGCAGATCGGCGGCCTGCTTGGCCTGCAGCAGCTTCGGGCTCAGCGCCGGCGGCGCCACCACGTAACCCAGCCGCAGGCCGGGGGCGAGCACCTTGGAGAACGAGCCGAGGTAGATCGTGCCTTCCGGCCAGCGCGCGGCCAACGGCGCCGGCGGTGGCGCGTCGAACCACAGCTCGCCATAGGGGTTGTCCTCGACCAGCGGCAGACCGACCGCCTGAGCCGCAGCCACCAGGGCGTCGCGGCGGGCGTCCGACATCAGCCGCCCGGTCGGGTTCTGGAAGTTCGGCAGCAGGTACGCGAAACGCGCACCCGCGGCGCCGGCCAGGGCTTCGGGCCGCGGGCCCTCGTCGTCGGCGGCCAGCGCGGTGAACTCTGGCTCGCAGGGCGCGAAGGCCTGCAGCGCGCCCAGGTAGGTCGGCGTCTCCACCGCGACGGCGCTGCCGGCGTCGATCAGCAGCTTGCCGACCAGGTCCAGCCCCTGCTGCGAGCCGGTGGTGATCAGCACCTGGCCGGGCTCGACCCCGATGCCGTCGGCGGCGAGCCGCGCCGCGACCCAGTCGCGCAGCGGACCGTAGCCTTCGCTCGCGGCGTATTGCAGCGCCTCCCGCGGGGTATCGCGCAGCACCCGGGCAGTCGCCTCGCGCACCGCGTCGACCGGGAAGCTGTCGGGCGACGGCAGGCCGCCGGCCAGCGACAGCACGCCGGGCTGCTCGGTGAGCTTCAGGATCTCGCGGATCGCGGAGGGGTTCATGCGCCCGGTGCGTCGGGCCAGGGTCCAGGTCATCAGGCGTCTCCTCGGGGAAGGTCGTCGAGCATCCAGTCCACTGCCTGCTGCACATGCAGCAGCGTGCTGTCGAAGCCGGGCAGTGGCAAAGCGGCGGGGTCGAGCAACAGGCCCAGCTCGGTGCAGCCGAGCACGATGCCCTGCGCGCCGTCGGCGGCGAGCCGGTCGATGATCGCCAGGCTCGCCTGCCGGGATGCGTCGCGCACCGTGCCGCGGCACAGCTCTTCGTAGATCAGGTGCTGCAGCGTGGCCCGGTCGGCCTCGCCGGGCACCCGCATCTCGACGCCGTGCTGCCGCTGCAGATGCTCGCGCAGGAAGTCCTGCTCCATCGTGAAGCGCGTGCCCAGCAGCCCGATGCGGGTCAAGCCCGCAGCGCGCACGGCCGCACCGATCGCATCGCCGATGTGCAGCAGCGGCAGGCCACAGGCCCGCTGCACCGCGGGCGCCACCCGGTGCATCGTGTTGCTGGCGATCAGCACGCCCTCGGCGCCAGCATCGCGCAGGCCGCCAGCGGCCGACGCCAGCAGATCGGCCGCCGCGTCCCAACGGCCTTCGTGCTGCATCGCCGCGACCGGCGCGAAGTCGAGGCTGTGCAGCCGCAGCGACGCGCTGTGCAAGCCCCCGAGACGCTGCGCGACGCCGCGATTGAGCTCGCGGTAGTAGACCAGCGTGGACTCCCAGCTCAGGCCACCGAGCAGACCGAGCGTCCTCATGCGGCCGCCCGTACCGGCATGCGCTTGCCGATGAACACCGTGGCGATGACCGCGAGCGCGAAGGCGACGGTCAGCGCATCGAGCCGCTCGCCCAGCAGCGGCACCGCGGCCAGCATCGACACGAAGGGTTGCAGCAGCTGCATCTGGCTCACGCGCACGGTGCCGCCGAGCGCCAGGCCGCGGTACCAGGCGAAGAACCCCAGCCACATCGAGAACAGCGCGACATAGCCGAAGCCGAGCCAGGCGCCCGCGCGCACCGCGCCGAAGTCGATGCCGGTGGCGGCCCACAGCGTCAACGGCAGCGTGACCGGCAGCGCACCGACCAGCACCCAGCAGATCACCTGCTCGGGTCGCATCGCGATCGACAGCCGGGCGCCGTAGACGTAGCCGATGGAGGCGCTCAGCACCGCGATCAGCAGCAGGCCATCGGCCACGCTCAAGTGCCCGCCGCCTTGCAGCGCCGCGTAGCCGAGCACCAGCGCACAGCCGGCCAGCGCGCAGACCCAGAAGCCGCGCGAGGGCCGCTGGCGCAGCACCAGCACCGCCACCACGGCCGTGCCGAGCGGCAGCAGGCCGGTGACCACGGCCGCGTGGATCGCCGCCACCTCGCGCAGCGCCAGCGCCAGGAACAGCGGGAAGCCGATCACGACGCCGCTGGCGGTGATCGCGAACTCGCGCAGCTGATGCCGTTGCGGCCGCGGCGCACGCGTGGCCCACAGCCACACCGCCGACAGCAGGCCGGCCACCGCGGCCCGGCCGGCGGTGACGAACAGCGGCGTGAGCTGTGGCGCGGTGGCGTCGCCGACCGCAAGCCGCGTCATCGGCATGGTGATCGCGAAGATCACCACGCCCAGCAGGCCGAGCCACAGGCCGCGCACTTCGTCGCGATGTCGGGAGGCGGTGCCGGCGGTGGTCACGGGGAGGGCTTGTGTCGACATGCGAAAGCACTGTACGCTCCGAACCAGTACACCAACAATACAGAATGCTGGATCAATGATCGATCTGTACTGGCTCTACTGACGACACACACGCCGATGCTGACCCGCGACGCCACCACCACCCTGACCGAACAGCTGGCCGAGCGTTACGCCGAGCGCATCCGCAGCCGCCTGCTGGCACCCGGCGCGCGGCTGCCGTCGGTGCGCGACTGCGCGCAACGGCACGGCGTGAGCCCGCACACTGTGGTGGCGGCCTACGACCAGCTGCTCGCTCAGGGCCTGATCGAGGCTCGCCGCCAGCGCGGCTTCTTCGTGCGCAACGCCGTCGCCTCGACACGCGCCGCCCGCGCCACGGCGCCCGCCGAAAACCGCCCGGTCGCTCCCGTCGATGCGACCGCGCTGATCCGCAGCATGTTCCACCACCCCGGCACGCGACCTTCGCCAGGCCTGGGCACGCTGCCGCCCGAATGGCTGGACCTGGCCCTGCTCGGCGGCGCACTGCGCCGTGTGAGCCAGGGCGACGGGCTGGCCGGCCACGCGCTGCACTACGGTGACCCCGCCGGCGACAGCCGGTTGCGTGCGGCGCTGTCGTTGCGCCTGGCCGACCTCGGCATCGCTGCCGAGCCCGCGCAGATCGTCACGACGCTGGGCGCGACGCAGGCGCTCGACATCGTCTCGCGCACGCTGCTCGCGCCGGGCGATGCGGTGCTGGTCGACGAGCCCGGCTGGGCCGTCGAGTTCGCCCGCCTGGCCCAGCTCGGCATGCGCGTGCTGCCGGTGCCGCGCGGCGCCGACGGCCCCGACCTGGCGGTGATGCAGCGCCTGATCGAGGCGCACCGGCCGCGGCTCTACGTCACCGTCTCGGTGCTGCACAACCCGACCGGTTCGACGTTGTCGCTGGCCCGGGCCCATCAGCTGCTGACGCTGGCGCAGGCGCACGACTTCCACATCGTCGAGGACGACACCTACGCCTGGCTGGCGCCGCTGCACGCACCGCGCGTCGGCGCGCTCGACGGCCTGCAGCGCAGCATCTACATCTCGGGCTTCTCGAAGATCCTCACACCGAGCTGGCGGGTCGGCTTCATCGCCGCGCCGCCGGCGCTGGTGCAGCGGCTGGTCGACGTGAAACTGCTGATGTCACTGACGACGCCGGTGCTGACCGAGCAGGCTGTCGCCGTCTGCCTGGAACAGGGCGCGCTGCGCCGCCATGCCGAGCGCGTGGTCGCGCGGCTCGCCACGGCACGTGCCCGCAGCATCGATCTGGCACAGCAGCACGGCTGCACGCCGGCCACGCCGCCGCAGGGGCTGTTCGCCTGGCTGGACACCGGCGTCGACACCGACCGGCTGGCGCTGGCGCTGCTCGACGATGGCTGGCTGATCGCCCCCGGCTCGCTGTTCCACGCCACGCGGCGGCCGAGCGGCCTGATGCGCATCAACGTCGCGACTTCGCAGGACCCGGTGTTCTGGCGCGCGCTGGACCGTCGCCGCACCGAACTGCAGCGGCGCGGCGCACGCGCCTGACCGGGACCACCACGCGCACGGCGCTTGCAAGCCTACCGAAGGCTGGATCGACATACAGACGCTTACAATTGCTGCAACGCATGGACGAACCCACCATCCCCTTCGGCGAACCTGAACTCTGGCGGGTCAGCACCTTCCAGCGCGCCATGGGCGGCGGCAGCGGCAACACATCCAACGACGGCGGTTCACGTTACAGCGCGCTGAGCCCCTCGCTGATGGCGGACCTGCAACGCTTCGAGAGCCGCGACACCGGCGCCGAAGTGCTGGAGGTGCTGGCCGCCTGCCTGCGCCACGCCCAGGACATGGCGCTGCACCTCGACCGCGACGGCCACGTGCTGCCGCTGACGGTGTTTCCCCGCGAGCACCTGTTCCACACCCCCCTGCCGCTCGAGGCCCTGTACGCGACGCGCTTCGACACGGTGCAGTTGCTGCAGGTCGAGCAGGCGCTGCTGCACGCGCCGAACCGCGGCCGCGACGACATGGCCGCGCCGGCCGAGATGTGCCATCCGCTGGGCCCGCTGCTGTGGCACATGGCGCTGCATGGTCCGCGCCACGAGCTGCTGCCCGAGCTGGCCGGGCCGGCCGTCTACCGCGTCGCGCCGGACCTCGCCACGCCGACCGTCCTTAGCGGCGCGCTGGCCGCTGCGGTCGGCCGGCTGCGGCAGGAACCGATCTCGCTGCGCGCGCTGGCGGCCTGGCCGGGCTTCGACCGGGAGCGTGCCTCTCGGCTGCTCAACGGCCTGTACCTGCAGGCCGGGCTGATCGTCAGCCGCACCCACCCGAGCGCCAGCGGCGACTCGTGGTTCAGCAACCTCGGCAAGTGGTAGCGGACCGGCCGCCGGCGATCTTGCGGCGGCCCTGACAGCTCAGCGGTTTCCCAGCGCTTCCCAGCGTTCCAGCGCCGCCATCAGCTCTTCCTCGATGCGCGCATAGCGCGCCTGCGCCTCGGCCACCCGCTGCGGCGCTTCGGCGTAGAGCGCCGTGCCGCCGAGCTGCTCGCCCAAGGTGCGCTGCTCCGCCTCGAGCGCCTCGATGCGCGCCGGCAGCGCGTCGAGTTCGCGCTGCTCCTTGAAGCTGAGCTTGGCCCGCTTCACCGGCGCGGCAGCGACCGGCGCGGGGGGCGCAGCAGCAGCAGCCACGGCCGGCACCGCGCCGGCGCGCCGGGCCGCGGTCGCCTGCAACGCACGCGCGCGCTCGGCCTGCAGCAACCAGTCCTCGACGCTGCCTTCGTACTCGCGCCAGCGCCCTTCGCCCTCGTGGACGATGGTGCTGGTGACCACGTTGTCGAGGAAGCGCCGGTCGTGGCTGACGAGGAACACCGTGCCGGCATAGGTCTGCAGCAGCTCTTCCAGCAGCTCCAGCGTGTCGATGTCGAGGTCGTTGGTCGGCTCGTCGAGCACCAGCACGTTGGCCGGCTTGGCGAACAACCGCGCCAGCAGCAGGCGGTTGCGCTCGCCGCCGCTCAGGCTGCGCACCGGCGAGTTGGCGCGCGCCGGGGCGAACAGGAAGTCTCCCAGGTAGCTCATCACGTGCTTGCGCTGGCCGGCGATCTCGACCCATTCGCTGCCGGGGCTGATGGTGTCGGCCAGCGTCGCATCGAGGTTCAGCACCTCGCGCATCTGGTCGAAGTAGGCCACCTGCAGGTTGCTGCCGGTGCGCACCGTGCCGCTGTCGGGCGCAAGCGTGCCGAGGATGAGCTTGAGCAGCGTGGTCTTGCCGGCGCCGTTGGCGCCGATCAGACCGACCTTGTCGCCGCGCAGCAGCGTGGCGCTGAAGTCGCGCACGATGGTCTTGTCGCCATAGGCCTTGCCCACGCCCTCCAGCTCCGCGACGATCTTGCCGCTGCGCGAGCCGGCGTCGACCTCGAGCGAGACGCGCCCCACCGAGTCGCGTCGCGCCGCGCGCTGAGCGCGCAGCACTTCGAGCCGCTTGATGCGTGCGACGCTGCGGGTGCGCCGCGCCTCGACGCCCTGGCGCACCCACACCTCCTCCTGCGCGAGCAGCTTTTCCTGGCGCGCGTTGTAGAGCGCCTCGTCGGCCAGCTCGCGCTGCTTGGTGGCCTCGTAGGCCGCGAAATTGCCCGGGTAACTGCGCAGCACGCCGCGGTCGAGCTCGACGATGCGGGTCGACACGGCATCCAGGAAGGCGCGGTCGTGGGTGATCAGCAGCACGCTGCCGCGGAAGGCCTTCAGCAGCTCCTCCAGCCAGCGGATCGCGTCGAGGTCGAGATGGTTGGTCGGCTCGTCGAGCAGCAGCACGTCGGGCGCGGCGACCAGCGCCTGCGCCAGCGCGACGCGCTTCTTCGTGCCGCCCGACAGCGGGCCGACCTGGGCGTCGGGCGCGAGCTGCAGCCGCTCCAGCGTCTCGGTGACGCGCTGCTCCCAGGTCCAGCCGTCCATCGCCTCGATGCGGGTCTGGATCGCGTCGAGATCGTCGTGCGCATCGTGCGCCTCGTAGCGTTCGCGCAGCGCCTTCACCTCGGCGAGGCCGACGCTGACCGCGTCGAACACGCTGGACTCGGGGTCGAGCACCGGCTCCTGCGCCACCAGCGCGAGCCGCAGGCCCTGCTGCAGCTGCAGCGTGCCATCGTCGGGTTTCTCGAGCCCGGCGATGATCTTCAGCAGCGAGGACTTGCCGGTGCCGTTGCGGCCGATCAGGCCGACGCGCTCACCGGTCTCGAGCGAGAAGCCGGTGTGGTCGAGCAGGGCGACGTGGCCATAGGCCAGGTGGGCATTGGAGAGGGTCAGCAGGGCCATGAATGAAAGGCGGCGCCCGACCGGAATGTCGGGCGCCGCAGCGCGAATGGTACGCGCAGGCGGTCAGGTGGCGAGCGCGGCCTCGAGTGCGTCGACGAAGCGCCGGGCCACGTCGAAGCCGGTCTGCTGCGTGATCTCCTGGAAGCCGGTCGGGCTGGTGACGTTGATCTCGGTCAGGCAGTCGCCGATCACGTCCAGCCCCACCAGCAGCAGGCCGCGTGCCGCCAGCACCGGACCGAGCGCCTCGGCGATCTCGCGGTCGCGGGCGCTGAGCGGCAGCGCCACGCCCTTGCCGCCGGCGGCCAGGTTGCCGCGCACTTCCGAGCCCTGCGGGATGCGCGCCAGGCTGTGCGGCACCGGCTCGCCGCCGATCAGCAGGATGCGCTTGTCGCCCTGTGCGATCTCGGGCAGGAAGCGTTGCACCATCAGCGTCTGGCTGCCGAACTTGTTCAGCGTCTCGGTGATGCTGCCGAGGTTCAGGCCGTCCTCCCTGACGCGGAAGATGCCCATGCCGCCCATGCCGTCGAGCGGCTTCAGGATGATGTCCCGGTGCTCGGCATGGAAGGCACGCACGTCGTCGGCGTCGCGCGTGACCAGCGTCGGGCCGATCAGCTCGGGAAACTCGAGGATCGCCAGCTTCTCCGGGTGGTCGCGCAGCGCGCGCGGCGCATTGAACACACGAGCGCCCTCGCGCTCGGCCTGCTCCAGCAGGTGGGTGGCGTAGAAGTACTCACTGTCGAACGGCGGGTCCTTGCGCATCAGCACCGCGCCGACGTCCTTCAGCGGACGCTGCTGCGCCTCGCCGACCGCGCAGTACCAGTCGTTCGCATCGCCGGTGAGCGTGAACGCCTGCATGCGCGCACTCACCACGCCGCCTCGGGCCCACATCACGTGGCGAGGCTCGCAGGCCAGCAGCGTGTGGCCACGCGCCGCGGCCTCGCGCATCATCGAGAACGTGGTGTCCTTGTAGGTCTTGAAGTGGTCCAGCGGGTCGGCGACGAAGAGCAGTTGCATCGGAGGCATCCTTCGGAAGGATCATCAGGTCTTGCGCCACTGTTGCACAACGAGCGCGATCGTGCCGGCGACCACGCCCCAGAAGGCTGCGCCGATGCCGGCGATCGTGACGCCGGACAGGGTGACCAGGAAGGTGATCAGCGCCGCCTCGCGGTGCCTCTCGTCGCGGAAGGCCACCGCCAGCGCGTTGGCGATCGTGCCGAGCAGCGCGAAGCCGGCGATCGCGACCACCAGCTCGCGCGGGAAGGCCGTCAGCACGCCGGTGACCGCCGCGCCGAACACGCCGATCACGCAGTACAGCAGGCCGCAGACGACGGCGGCGACGTAGCGCCGCGCCGGGTCCTCGTGTGCCTCGCGGCCCATGCAGATGGCCGCGGTGATGGCCGCCAGGTTCATCGCGAAGGCACCGAACGGCGCCAGCAGCAGCGTTGCCGCGCCGGTGATCGCGATCAGCCGCGATACCGGCATCGCGTAGCCTGCGGCACGGATCGCCGCGACGCCCGGCAGGTTCTGTGAGGCCATGGTCACGATGAACAGCGGCAGCGCCAGGCTCACGGTCGCCGCGAGGCTGAAGCGCGGCGCGGTGAAGACCGGCTGCGCGAGCGACCACGAAACAGCCTCGGTGTGCAGCTGGCCCTGCAAGGCGACGAAGCCGGTCGCCACCGCCAGCACGCCCACGATCGCGTAGCGCGGCCAGCATCGCCGGCCCACGAGGTAGCAGCCCAGCATCAGCAGCACCAGCGGCAGTGCGGTGCGGGCCGCCGCGAAGGCCTCGATGCCGAAGCGCGCCAGCACGCCGGCCAGCAGCGCCGACGCCAGCGCGACCGGGATGCGGTTCATGACCCGCTCGAACCAGCCGGTGATGCCGGCCAGCGTGATGAGGGCGGCGCAGACGAGGAAGGCCCCCACCGCGTCCGCCATCGTGTAGCCCGCGCCGGCCGTCGCGAGCAGCGCCGCGCCCGGCGTCGACCAGGCCGTGATCGCCGGCTGGCGCCACCGCAGCGACGGCAGCAGCGTCGTCAGGCCCATGCCGAGCCCCAGCGCCCACATCCACGAGCTGGTTTCCGCAGGCGTCGCGCCGAAGGACTGCGCCGCCTGGAACACGATGGCGACCGAGCTGGTGAAGCCGACCAGCATGGCCACGAAACCGGCGGTGGCGGCGGACAGCGAGAAGTCGGTGAAGAAGGAGGAACGCGGCATGGCCGGAGTATCCCGGCGCGCGGCCTCGACGGGCGCCGCAGCGTCAGCGGAGGCGCCGTGCCCGCCCGGAACTCAGGCGGTCGCTTCGTACAAGGTCACGACGCACGCCCCACCCAGCCCCAGGTTGTGCTGCAGCGCGATCCGTGCGCCATCGACCTGGCGCTGCTCGGCCGTGCCGCGCAGCTGATGGGTCAGTTCGTAGCACTGCGCCAGGCCGGTGGCGCCGAGCGGGTGGCCCTTGGAGAGCAGGCCGCCCGAGGGGTTGGTGACCACGCGGCCGCCGTAGGTGTTGTCGCCCGCGTCGATGAAGGCGGCCGCGCCGCCCTCGGGGCACAGACCCAGCGCCTCGTAGGTGATCAGCTCGTTGTGCGCGAAGCAGTCGTGCAGTTCCACCACGTCCAGGTCGTCGGGGCCGATGCCGGCCTGCTCGTAGACGCTCAGCGCGGCAGCGCGGCTCATGCCGGCACCCACCACCTTCATCATGTCGCCGCTGTCGAAGGTGTCGGGGCGGTCGGTGGTCATGGCCTGGGCCCGGATCGCCACGTCGGTGCGCAGGCCGTGCTTCCTGGCGTAGGCCTCGGAGACGAGCACGGCCGCCGCCGCGCCGCAGGTGGGCGGGCAGGCCATCAGGCGCGTCATCACGCCGGGCCAGAGCATCGGCGCGTTCATCACGTCCTCGGTACTGAGCTCCTTGCGCAGCAGCGCCAGCGGATTGCGTGCGGCGTGGCGGCTCGCCTTCGCGCGGATCTTGGCAAAGGCCTCCAGCGGCGTGCCGTACTTCTGCATGTGGCCGAGGCCGGCGCCGCCGAAGTAGCGCAGCGCGAGCGGCAGTTCGGGCATGCCCACCAAGGTCTCGGCCTCGCGGTCGAAGTCCTCGAAGGGGCTGGGGCGGTCGTCGAACACCGTGCCGAGCGCGCCGGGCTTCATCTGCTCGAAGCCGAGCGCCAGCACGCAGTCGGCGGCGCCGCTCTCCACCGCCTGACGCGCCAGGAACAGCGCGGTCGAGCCGGTCGAGCAGTTGTTGTTGACGTTGATCACCGGGATGCCGGTCATGCCGAGCTCGTAGACCGCCTTCTGGCCGCTCGTGGAGTCGCCGTAGACATAGCCCACGTAGGCCTGCTGCAGCGCGTCGTAGCCGATGCCGGCGTCGGCCAGGGCCTGGCGGCCGGCCTGCGCGGCCATCAGGTGATAGGGCTCGCTGGCACCGGGCTTGGCGAAGGCGATCATGCCGACGCCGGCAATGCAGACTCTGTTGGCCATGGCGGCTCTCCGATGGGTGCGAGTGGCGGTGCCTTGAAGGCAGTTCAGCTCGATTCTGCGGGCTTCAGCAACGAGGCACGGATGTCCTTCTTCAAGACCTTGCCGACCTTGGAGCGCGGCAGGTCGGACCAGATCTCGACCTGCTTGGGCGACTTGACGCTGCCGATACGTGCCTTGACGAAGGCCTGGATGTCCTCGGGCTTCACGCTGCGGCCGGCGTGCAACTGCAACACCGCCACCACGCGCTCGCCCCACTTGTCGTCGGGCAGGCCGATCACCGCGCTGTCCTGCACGTCGGGGTGCTGCATCAGCGCCTGCTCGACCTCGACCGAATAGACGTTGAAGCCGCCGGTGATGATCATGTCCTTGGCGCGGTCGACGATGTAGAGAAAACCGTCGGCATCGAGCCGGCCGATGTCGCCGGTGTGGTGCCACCCGAAGCGGCCGGCCTCGGCCGTGGCCTTCGGATCCTTGTAGTAGCCGGCCATCACCAGCGAGCCGCGCACCACGATCTCGCCGGTCTCGCCGGTGGGCAGCAGGCGGCCCTCGCCATCCATCGTGGCCACCTGCACCAGCGGGCCGGGCCGCCCGGCCGACGACAGCCGCTCGCGCGCCACCGAGCCATCGGCATGGAAATGCTCGCGCGGCGACATCATCGAGATCATCATCGGCGCCTCGGTCTGGCCGAACAGCTGCGCCATCACCGGGCCGATCTTGGTCAACGCTTCCTCGAGCCGCGCCGCCGCGATCGGCGCCGCGCCGTACCAGAAGCACTGCAGCGAATCGAGCCTCGTCGTTGCCAGGCGCTCGTGCTGCAGCAGCATGTAGATCAACGTCGGCGGCAGGAAGGTGTGGGTGATGCGGTGGCGCTCGATCAGCGTGAGGAACTCGCCCAGGTCGGGCTTCGGCATGATGACCACGCGGCCGCCCAGCGCCATCACCGGCAGGCACAGCACGCCGGCCGCATGGGTCAGCGGCGCCAGCGCGAGGTAGGACGGCCGGCCGTCGAATGGATAGCCCATCAGCGTCAGCGCCGACATGGTCTCGAGATTGCGGCCGGTCAGCATCACGCCCTTCGGGCTGCCGGTGGTGCCGCCGGTGCCGGCGATCATCGCCAGGTCATCGGGCGGATCGACCTGCAGCGGCTCATCGCCCAGACCATCCAGCCAGTCGTCGTACCCGGCCGCGAACGGCGCAGGCTGATCGAGGCAGACCAGCAGCCGCAACTTGGGCAAGCCGGCGCGCATCTGCTCGACCATCGGCCCGTAGTTGCTGTGGAAGATGACGCAGGCGCAGTCGAAGGCGTCGAGCACGTAGCGGTTCTCGCTCGCCTCGTTGCGCGGGTTGACCGGGCACCACACGGCGCCGGCGCGCGAGATGCCGAACACGCAGGCGAAGGCCAGCGCGTGGTTGCTCGACAGCACCGCGACCTTGTCGCCCGGCGCGATGCCCGAGCGCTGCAGGCCGCGGGCGACGCGGTGGCTGATGCGCTGCACGTCGCCGTAGCTCAGGTCGGCGTCGCCCATGGTCAGGCAGGGCGCGTCGGCGCCGAGCTGGGCGCCCTTGTCGAGGTAGTCGACCAGTCGCATCGCGCGGCCTAGCGGTGCACGGTCAGGATCGGCGCCTGCACCAGGCCGAAGCTGCGCAGGGCGCCGAGCAGTTCGTGATGTCCGAAGGCCTGGCAGCCGGAGGCGAAGCCGACTCGCCTGGGCGCCTGCTGCAGCAACGAGGCCGCCGCGAACGCCTGCAGCAGGCCGGTCTGCTTGTAGTTGCAGTTGCCGAAGATCACGCAGTGCGCGCGCGCCAGCGGGCCCGACGCGTGGACCGAGTCGACCGACTTGTTGAGGCGCGGGTTCTCGCGCGGCGGCATGGTGTTCATCACGCCGGCGGCCGTCTGGGCCAGTGCGGCGTAGCGGTCGTCGGGGTTCATGCCCTCGGTCGCCTTCAGCGCCGCGGCGACGATCAGCGGCACGCCCTGCATCAGCGGCTTGTTGAACACGCCGCCCAGCACCTTGACGGTGGCCACTCGCGGGTCGCGCTTGAACCACACCGGGTGCGAGGTACCGCCCCAGGGCAGCGCGAGCGCGGCCTCGTGCTGGCCCGGGATCGTCACGTTGTAGAGGCCCGCGTCGGGCTGCCACTCGACGTACTTGTTCTGTTCGAGGTAGTAGGCCTTGGACGTCGCGGCATTGACCAGGATGGTCTGCGTCGACGCGATCGTCGGGCTGCCGCCCCAGAACACGGCGATGTCGAGCGTGTCGAGCCCCGGCGTCTCGAGGCACAGCTGGGCGGCGATCTCGCCCGTGGTGTACATGTGCGCCAGGCCCGGCGACAACAGCAGCCCGGCGGCGGCGAATTGGGCACCGTACTGTTCGTCGAGCGTGATCAGCCAGTCCTGCTCGCCGGTCGTGTCGGTGTAGTGGCATTTGGCGGCCAGGCAGGCTTCGACGACTTCCGGGCCGAACTTGGCGAACGGCCCGACGGTATTCAGCACGACCGCGGCGCCACGGAACAGTTCGGTCAGCGCCGCGACCGTGTGCGGCACTTCGGCGACCTCGTAGCTTGCGGTCTCGATGCCGGGCACGTTGGATTGCATCGCCGCCTGGACCTTGTCCGCGCTGCGGCCCGCGGCGATGAACGGGATGCCGTACTCGCGCAGGTATTCGCAGATCAGGCGACCGGTGTAGCCGGAGGCGCCATAGACGACGACGGGCTTCTTGTTGCTCATGCTGTCTCCTCGTCGGTCGTGGAGGCCGACCGTTCGATGCATGCTAGAAGTCGCCTTGACAAGCGTCAAGTATTTTTTGGACAGTTGTCAAGATCTTCTGTTCCGGCTATCGAGCAGCATGTGCGGTGTGCTATCTTGAGCGGCACCCGCGCTCAATCCGCATCGACCCCATGCCCCGCATCGCCTCTCCCCGCATCGACAAGTTCGCCGAGCGTCGCGCCGAACTCGGCGCGGCCGCGTTGCAGGCCCTGGCCGAGTTGGGCTACGCACGCACCAGCCTGCGCGAGATCGCGCAGAAATCGGAGTTCTCGCACGGCGTGCTGCACTACTATTTCAAGGACAAGCTCGACCTGATCCTGTGCAGCATGCGCCAGTACAAGGCGCGCTGCGTCGTGCGCTACGACAAGGTCACCGCGGAGGCGACCAGCTTCGACGAGCTGATGTCGGGCTTCCTCGCCGTGCTGGGCGAGACGGTGCGCCGGGAGGCACCGCTGCACCGTCTCTGGTACGACCTGCGTGCGCAGTCGCTGTTCGACGAGGGCTTCCGCACCGACGTGGCGGAGATCGACAAGAGCCTGGAGAAGATGATGTGGCGCGTGATGTCGCGCTTCGCCGAACTCGCTGGCGAGCCGCTGCGGCTGCCCGCCAGCGTGATCTACGCGACCTTCGACGGGCTGTTCCAGCAGTGTCTGCTGAAGCACCTGTCCGGCGACCGGCAGGCGATCTCGTCGCTGCAGAAGAACGTGCGGCTGGTGGTGGCGCAGTTGGTCGGCGCGCCGACGCGCCTGCAGTAGTTCAGCCCGGCGCGCAGCGCGAGCTCGGGTCGCTCAGATCTCGACCTTCGAGCCCAGCTCCACGACGCGGTTGGTCGGCAGATTCAGGAAGTCCGCCGCCGCGGCCGCGTTGCGGTGCATGCTGCAGAACAGCTTCTCGCGCCAGATGGCCATGCCTTTGCCGATGGTGGGGATCACGATGTCGCGCGACAGGAAGTAGCTGGTCTCCATGTCGTCGAGCTGCACGCCGCGGCCCCTCAGCAAGGCCAGGGCCTCGGGCACGTCGGGCTCGTTCTTGAATCCGAAATTCAGCGTCACCTGCCAGCAGCAGTGGCCCAACGACTCGATCTCGCAGCGCTTGCTGAACGGGATCCACGGCACCTCGTGGTGCCTGACGGTGACGAACAGGTTCTGCTCATGCAGCACCTTGTTGTGCTTGAGGTTGTGCAGCAGCGCATTGGGCGTGCTGCCTTGCTCGGCCGCCAGGAACACGGCCGTTCCCGCGACCCTCGTCGGCGGGCTGATGAACACCGACTCCAGGAAGCTCTTCAGGTCGATCGCCTCCTCGCGCAGGCGTTCGCTCATCAGTCGGCGACCCTGCTTCCAGGTCATCATCAGCGTGAACATCGCCGCACCGATCGCCAGCGGGAACCAGCCACCGTCGAGGATCTTGATCGCGTTGGCCGCGAAGAACAGTGCATCCACGATGAAGAAGAAACCGGTGGCTGCCACGCACAGCGCCCACGGGTACTTCCAGCTGTAGCGGATCACGAAGAAGGTCATCGTCGTCGTGATGAGCATGTCGGTCGTGACGGCGATGCCGTAGGCCGAGGCGAGCTTGCTGCTGGAGCCGAAGGTCACGACGGCGAGCACGATGCTGACGTACAGGCCCCAGTTGACAAACGGCACATAGATCTGGCCGGTCTCCTTGACCGAGGTGTGGGTGACGCGCAGCCGCGGGAAGTAGCCGAGCTGGATGGCCTGCTTGGTGACCGAGAAGGCGGCGGTGATCAGCGCCTGCGAAGCGATCACCGTCGCCAGCGTGGCCAGCACGATCAGCGGATACAGCGCCCACTCCGGCGCCATTTCGTAGAACGGGTTCTTCACCGTCTCCGGCCGCTGCAGCAGCATCGCGCCCTGGCCGAAGTAGTTGATCATCAGCGCCGGCATCACCAGGCTGAACCACGCAAGGCGGATCGGCCGCTTGCCGAAGTGGCCCATGTCCGCATACAGCGCCTCGGCCCCGGTCACGCACAGCACCACGGCGCCGAGCGACACGAAGGCCGTGCCGGGGTGCTGCCACATGAAGGTGAGGGCGTAGTGCGGGCTCAGCGCGGCCAGCACCGCCGGGTTCTCGACGATGTGCACCACGCCGAGCAGCGCCAGCACGATGAACCACACGGCCGTCACCGGGCCGAAGAACTTGCCGATGCCGCCGGTGCCGAAGCGCTGTGCGGCGAACAGCAGCGTCAGCACCACCAGCGTCAGCGGCACGACGTAGCGGTGCAGGCCGGGCGCGGCCACTTCCAGGCCCTCGACCGCCGACAGCACCGAGATCGCCGGCGTGATCACGCCGTCGCCGAAAAAGATCGCGGTGCCGAACACGCCGAGGATCAGCAAGCGCCGCCGCAGCGCAGGCCGATGCTTCACAGCGGTCGAGGCCAGCGCCAGCATCGCGATCAGGCCGCCCTCGCCGTTGTTGTCGGCGCGCAGGATCAGCAGCACGTACTTGAGCGAGACGATGACCGTCAGCGTCCACACCACCAGCGACAGGATGCCGTAGATGTTGTCCGGCGTGATGTCGATGCGCCCGTGCGCGAAAACCTCCTTCAGCGCATACAGCGGGCTGGTCCCGATATCGCCGTAGACGACGCCGACAGCGCCGAGGGTCAGGGCCGCCAGCTTGGAGCCGGTCGGCGGGTCGGAAGGTCGGGATTGCACGAAACGGGCAAGGGGGGTCGGCGGGGCCACCATTCTGCGCTGCCACCCGGCGCTTGGTGCGACGGCTTTGTTGCGACGCAGCAACGCGTTTGCGTCCCGCAGGGCCGCGCGAAGGCGGCCGACCGGCCCTTACTCGTAGACCTCGGCGTCCGGGTCGGTCGCCTCGAGTTCGTAGCTGGCCCCGAGCATCGCCAGCCGCCCGATCACGCCGTACATGTAGAACCGGTTCGGTGCACTGGCGCCGGGCTTCTCGCCAGGCCGAGGCAGGTGGTGGCTCTCGGCGAAAGCCAGCGGCACGAAGCTCGCACCGGGCGAGTTGAGGTTCTCGTCGATGCCGCGCTCGGCGTGCACGCGGTAGAAGCCGCCGACCACGTAGCGGTCGATCATGTAGACCACCGGCTCGGCCACGGCGTCGTTCATGCGCTCGTAGGTCGGCACGCCTTCCTGGATGATCACCTCGGAGACCTCCTGGCCGTCCTTGATGACGCTCATCTTGTTGCGCGCCTTGCGGTTCAGCTCGTCCAGGTCCTTCGCATCGCGCACCGTCATGATGCCCATGCCGTAGGTGCCGGCGTCGGCCTTCACGATGACGAAGGGCTTCTCCTGGATGCCGTACTCCTTGTACTTGCGACGGATCTTCCCCAGCAGCGCGTCGGCGTGGCTCTGCACGCACTCCTGGCCGGTGCCGTCCTGGAAGTTGACCTTGCCGCACTTGGCGAACATCGGGTTGATCAGCCACGGATCCATGCCCAGCAGCTTGGCGAACTTCTTCGCGACCTCCTCGTAGGCCTGGAAGTGCTGGCTCTTGCGCCGCACCGCCCAGCCAGCGTGCAGCGGCGGCAGCAGGTACTGCTCGTGCAGGCCTTCGAGCACCTTCGGGATGCCCGCGGACAGGTCGTTGTTGAGCAGGATGGTGCAGGGGTCGAAGTCCTTCAACCCCAGGCGGCGCTTGCTGCGCAGCAGCGGCTCGAGCGTCAGCTCGGATCCGTCGGGCAGCGCCAGGCGCGTCGGCTCCTTGATGCTGTCGTCCAGCGTCCCCAACCGTACGTTCAGCCCGGCCGCGCCGAAGATCTGCACCAGCCGCTGCACGTTCATCAGGTAGAAGGTGTTGCGGGTGTGCTTTTCCGGGATCAGCAGCAGGTTCTTCGCCTCGGGACAGATCTTCTCGATCGCCGCCATGGCCGCCTGAACCGCCAGCGGCAGCATCTCGGGCGTGAGGTTGTTGAAGCCGCCGGGGTAGAGGTTGGTGTCGACCGGCGCCAGCTTGAAGCCGGCATTGCGCACGTCGACCGAGCTGTAGAACGGTGGCGTGTGCTCCATCCACTCGAGCCGGAACCAGCGCTCGATCGCCGGCATGGATTCGAGGATGCGCTGCTCCAGTTCGTTGATCGGTCCGTTCAGGGCGGTGATGAGATGGGGGACCATGGAGCAGCCTTTGGCGTAACGGGAACCGGAATTCTAGGCAGGTGGCGGTTCGCGTGCGGCTTGCAAGCCCGGAATGAAAAAAGGCCGCCCGAAGGCGGCCTGGGCAGTGGGCGGTCCCCACGGGCCTGGGCCCGTGCAGGAACCGCTCACGGAAAGATCACTTGTGGTACGCGGTTTCGCCGTGCGAGGTGATGTCGAGGCCTTCGCGCTCGGCATCTTCGCTGACGCGCAGACCGATCACCAGGTCGGTGATCTTGTAGGCCACCACCGAGACCACACCCGACCAGACGATGGTCAGCAGCACGGCCTTGGCCTGGATCCACACCTGCGAGGCGATCGAGTAGTCGGCCGCGGAGATCACACTGACCGTGACCCAGTCGGTCACATAGCCCGGGCCACCGAGGGCCGGCGAGTTGAACACGCCGGTCAGCAGCGCACCGACGATGCCGCCAACGCCGTGGACGCCGAACACGTCGAGCGAGTCGTCCGCGCCCAGCAGCTTCTTCAGGCCGCTGACACCCCACAGGCAGGCGAAGCCGGCGATCAGGCCGATCACCATGGCGCCGACGATGCCGACGTTGCCGGCCGCCGGCGTGATGGCCACCAGACCGGCCACCGCACCCGAAGCCGCACCCAGCATCGAGGCCTTGCCCTTGAACAGCGACTCACCAATACACCAGGCCAGCACGGCGCAGGCCGTGGCCGAGAAGGTGTTCAGGAAGGCCAGCGCGGCGCTGTTGCCGGCTTCCAGCGCGGAGCCCGCGTTGAAGCCGAACCAACCCACCCACAGCAGCGAGGCACCGACCATCGTCAGCGTCAGCGAGTGCGGCGTGAAAGCCTCCTTGCCGTAGCCGATGCGCTTGCCGACCATGTAGGCACCCACCAGGCCCGCCACTGCGGCGTTGATGTGCACCACGGTGCCGCCTGCGAAGTCCAGCGCGCCCCACTGCCAGATCTGGCCGGCCTTGCCGTTCATCGCGTCGACCACTTCCTTGCCGGTGTAGGCGTCCGGACCCATCCAGTACCACACCATGTGCGCGATCGGTGCGTAGCTGAAGGTGAACCACAGCGTGACGAACAGCAGCACCGCGCTGAACTTGATGCGCTCGGCGAACGCGCCGACGATCAGCCCGCAGGTGATGGCCGCGAACGTGGCCTGGAAGGCGACGAACACGATCTCGGGAATGACCACGCCCTTGCTGAAGGTGGCACCCATCGCGAACGCGCCGGTGGCGGGATCGAACACGCCCTTCAGGAACAGCCGGTCGAAGCCGCCGATGAAGGCATTTCCTTCGGTGAACGCCAGGCTGTAGCCGTAGATGAACCACAGCACGCTGATCAGCGAGAACACCACGAAGACCTGCATCAGCACCGACAGCATGTTCTTGCTGCGCACCAGGCCGCCGTAGAACAGCGCCAGGCCGGGGATCGACATCATGATGACCAGCAGCGTGGACACCAGCATCCACGCGACGTCGCCCTTGTTGGGCACCGGCGCTGCGGCAGCCGCGGCTTCGGGTGCCGAGGCTTCGGCAGCGGGTGCAGCGGCAGACGCCGCTTCGACCACCGCGGCAGCGGCGGGCGCCGACGCGGCTTCCTGGGCCATCGCGACGTCGGCAAAGCCGAGTACCGCAACGCCGAGCGCCAACGATGTGGCGAGGGAGGCAATGAGCTTTCTCATGTTTGTCTCGTTCCTGTTGAAAGCGCTCAGAGCGCGTCCTTGCCGGTTTCACCGGTGCGGATGCGGATCACCTGCTCGAGGTTGGTGACGAAGACCTTGCCGTCACCGATCTTGCCGGTGCGGGCCGAGGCTTCGATCGCTTCGATCACACGGTCGACGATGGCATCGTCGACGGCCGCCTCGATCTTGACCTTGGGCAGGAAGTCGACGACGTACTCCGCACCGCGATACAGCTCGGTGTGGCCCTTTTGGCGGCCGAAGCCTTTGACTTCGGTCACCGTGATGCCCTGAACGCCGATGGCGCTCAAGGCTTCACGAACTTCGTCAAGCTTGAAGGGCTTGACAATGGCAGTCACCATCTTCATGGCGTTCTCCTTGGATGGACGGGACGGTTACAAGGTCTCGGTTCAGAGCACGGAAGAGGACTCAGCAGGTTCTGTGCCACTGCGCCATAACAGGGAGTCGCGAGCCGAACCGGGGACGCTTGTATCGGCAACGCCCCAAAACAGGGATGTCTGAAACTTTTGGCACTCCTGCGGTGCCAAACTACGGGTCGCCCCCCTTCGGTGGGCTCGTGGCGGCGGCGGTGCAATGCCATGATCGATCGGACATGTCGCTCGCCGTTGTTCACAGCCGTGCCCTCGACGGGCTCGATGCACCCGAGGTCACCGTCGAGGTGCATCTGGCCAACGGCCTGCCGAGCTTCACGCTCGTGGGCCTGGCCGATACCGAAGTCAAGGAGGCGCGCGAACGGGTCCGTGCCGCGCTGCTGAACAGCGGTCTGGCGTTTCCCCACAACCAGCGCATCACGGTCAATCTGGCGCCGGCCGATCTGCCCAAGGAGTCGGGCCGCTTCGACCTGCCGATCGCGCTGGGCATCTTGGCCGCCAGCGGCCAGATCGACGCCGGGCGGCTGGCCGATCTGGAGTTCGCCGGGGAGTTGTCGCTCGCCGGCGACCTGCGACCGGTGCGGGGCGCGCTGGCGATGGCGCTGGCCGCGCGACGTGAGGGGCGAGCGCGCCCGCTGGTGCTGCCGGAGCCGAGCGCGCGCGAGGCAGCACTGATCGAAGGACTGCAGGTGCGCTCCGCCAGACACCTGCTCGACGTGGTCAGTGCCCTGCTGCCCGGCGATGCGGCGCAGGCCTTGCCGGTGGCCGCGCCCTGGCCGCGCTCGCCGACGGCACCCCGGTGGGGCGAGCTTCGCGACGTGAAGGGGCAATCCGCCGCCAAGCGAGCGCTCGAGGTCGCGGCGGCGGGTCACCACAGCGTGCTGCTGGTCGGTCCGCCGGGGACCGGCAAATCGATGCTGGCGCAGCGCTTCGCCAGCCTGCTGCCGCCGCTGAGCGACGAACAGGCGCTGGAGTCCGCGGCCGTGCTGAGCCTGGCGGGGCGCTTCGAAGCCGATCGCTGGCGCGAGCGCGTGCTGCGCGCCCCGCACCACAGTGCTTCGTCAGCCGCGCTGGTCGGCGGCGGGTCACCACCGCGGCCGGGCGAGATCTCGCTGGCCCATCACGGCGTGCTGTTCCTCGACGAATGGCCGGAGTTCCCTCGCGCCGCGCTGGAGGCACTGCGTGAGCCGCTGGAAACGGGCCGCATCACGATCTCGCGCGCCGCGCGCCAAGCCGAGTTTCCCGCGCGCTTCCAGCTGATCGCGGCGATGAATCCCTGTCCCTGCGGCCACGCCGGCTCCACCCTGAGAGCGTGCCGTTGCTCCAGCGACGTGGTGGCTCGTTACCAGGGCCGAATCAGCGGCCCGCTGCTCGACCGCATCGATCTGCAGGTGGAGGTGCCGGCGGTCGCCCCCGAGGCCTTGGCGGCCCTCCCCGACGGCGAGCCGAGCGGGGTCGTCGCCGAACGTGCCGCACGGGCGCGCGAGCGGCAGCACCGCCGCCAAGGTTGCAGCAACGCGCTCCTCGACAGCAATGGCATCGACGCGCACGTGGCGATCGAGCCCGGTGCAGCGCAGTTCATGCAGGCCACGTCGTTGCGGCTCGGTTGGTCGGCCCGCGGCCAACACCGCTTGCTGCGGGTGGCGCGCACCATCGCCGACCTGGCGGGCGCCGAGCGCGTCGGAGTCGGCCACATGGCCGAAGCGATCCAGTACCGCCGCGTGCTGTCTGCAGGCTGAACGGCCGGCGCCGCCGGCCGACGCGCACTCAGGCGGCGCGCAGCGTCGACCCGTCGACCTTGACCCGGGCGCCGACGGCCGGCGCCTGCGACTGCTGCAGCGTGCGCAGGCTGCCGTCTTCCATGCGCACGCGCACGCTGTAGACCGTCTTCGCCTTCACGTTCTTCTCGATCTCGTGACCGGCCACGCCGCCGCCCACCGCACCGAGCACGGTCATCGCGGTGCGGCCGTTGCCGCCGCCAAACTGGTTGCCGACCACGCCGCCGAGCACGCCGCCCGCGACCGCGCCGACGCCGCTGGCCTCGCCCTTGACCTTCACCGCCTGCACCGACTCGACCACACCGCACTGCGCACAGGCCGGCGCTGCCGGTGACGCATTGGCAGCCGCCGGGCCCGTGGCCACGCCGCGCGCGGGCTTGGGCGCCGGCGACACGATCTCCTCGGCGGGAGGCGCGACCGCCGCCGCCGCAGGCGCCGGCTGCGCGCGCTGCTGCAGAGCCAGCGCACTGGCGACTCCGGCAATGGTCAGCGCGACCGCGCCGCCGGCCAGCCACATCCAGCGCGGCAGGCCGCCGGCGGTGTTGTCAGATGCTTGGGATGCTGCGTCCATGATCGATCGTCCTCCTTCGGGCGATCGATTGGACACGAGGCGTGGCGCCGGGTTGCAGCGTCGAATGCTTCAGATGTAAGTCGCCGTTAAACGTCGACCTACATCAGCGGGGCGAGCGCGCGCTCCGCCTGCACCAGTTCCTGCTGCGTCCGACCCGCCCAGTCGCGCAACTGGTCCTCGCCGATCTTGCCGACATTGAAATACGCGGCTGCGGGGTGCGCAAGGTAGAAGCCGCTGACGCTGGCCGCAGGCGTCATCGCCAGGCTCTCGGTCAGCGTCATGCCGATCTCCTCGCACTGCAGCGCGCGGAACATGTCGCGCTTGACAGTGTGGTCGGGACAGGCCGGATAGCCGGGTGCGGGGCGGATGCCGCGGTACTGCTCGGCGATCAGCTGCACGGTGTCGAGCGCCTCGTCGGCCGCGTAGCCCCAGAAGTCGGTGCGCACGCGCTGGTGCATGCGCTCGGCAAAGGCCTCGGCCAGCCGGTCGGCCAAGGCCTTGAGCATGATGGCCGAGTAGTCGTCGTGGTCGGCCAGGAACGCGGCCTCCTTCTTGTCGACGCCATGGCCGGCGGTCACCGCGAACAGTCCGACGTGGTCGGCCAAGCCGGAGTCCTTGGGCGCCACGAAATCGGCCAGGCAGCGGTTCGGCCGCTTCACGCCATCGACCACCGGCCGCTCGGTCTGCATGCGCAGGCCGTGCCAGGTCATCAGCACCTCACGGCGTGTCTCGTCGGTGTAGATCTCGATGTCGTCGTCGTTCACCGTGTTGGCCGGATAGAGACCGATCACGCCGTGCGCCTGCAGCCAGCGGCCCTCGATCAGCCGCTGCAGCATGCGCTTGCCATCGCTCATCACGCGCTGCGCCTCGGCGCCGACCACCTCGTCGCGCAGGATCTGCGGGAAGGCGCCCGCCAGGTCCCAGGTCTGGAAGAACGGGCCCCAGTCGATCTGCTGCGCGAGCTCGGCGAGGTCGTAGTTCCTGAACACGCGTCGGCCGACGAACTTCGGTTGCGGCGGCGCGTAGCCGCGCCAGTCGATCGGCGTCTTGTTGGCCCGTGCGGCCGCCAGAGAAACCATCGGCGTGGCCTTCTTGTTCGCGTGCTGCAGGCGCACCTTGTCGTAATCGACCTTCAGGTCCTCGATGTACTTCGCGGCCCGATCGTCGCTCAGCAGCTCGCTGCACACGCCCACGCTGCGCGAGGCGTCCGGCACGTAGACCACCGGGCCTTCGTACTTCGGCGCGATCTTGACCGCGGTATGCACCCGGCTGCAGGTGGCGCCGCCGATCAGCAGCGGAATCTTCTTCACGCGGAAGTAGTCGTCGCGCTGCATCTCGGCGGCCACGTGCTGCATTTCCTCGAGGCTGGGTGTGATCAGGCCCGACAGGCCGATGATGTCGGCGCCCTCGACCTTGGCCTTCGCGAGGATGTCCTGGCACGCGACCATCACGCCCATGTTGACGACCTCGAAGTTGTTGCACTGGAGCACGACGGTGACGATGTTCTTGCCGATGTCGTGCACATCACCCTTCACCGTCGCGATCACCACCTTGCCCTTGGCCTTGGCCTCGCCGCCGGCGTCGACCAGCGCCTTCTTCTCTTCCTCGATGTAGGGCAGCAGGTGGGCGACCGCCTGCTTCATCACGCGCGCACTCTTCACCACCTGCGGCAGGAACATCTTGCCCTGGCCGAACAGGTCGCCGACCACGTTCATGCCCGCCATCAGCGGCCCTTCGATCACGTGCAGCGGCCGTCCGCCGCCGGCCCGGATGGCCTGCCAGGCCTCCTCGGTGTCGACGACGATGAAGTCCGTGATGCCGTGGATCAGCGCATGCGACAGCCGCTCGTCCACCGTGCCGGCGCGCCAAGCGAGGCGGGCGCTGTCGTCCTTGGCGGCGCCCTTGGCGCGCTCGGCGATCTCGATCAGCCGCTCGCCCGGCGACAGCGGCGCCTCGCCAGGCTTGTAGGCCGGCTTGCGGTTCAGCACCACGTCCTCGACGCGCTCGCGCAGCTCTGCGTCCAGGTCGTCGTACACGCCCACCATGCCGGCGTTGACGATGCCCATGTCCATGCCGGCCTGGATCGCGTGGTACAGGAAGACCGTGTGGATGGCCTCGCGCACCGGCTCGTTGCCGCGGAAGCTGAAGCTCACGTTGGACACGCCGCCCGACACCTTGGCGCCAGGCAGGTGCTGCTTGATCCAGCGCGTGGCCTCGATGAAGTCGACCGCGTAGTTGTCGTGCTCCTCGATGCCGGTCGCGATGGCGAAGATGTTGGGGTCGAAGATGATGTCCTCGGGCGCGAAGCCCACCTCGTCGACCAGGATGCGGTAGGCCCGCTCGCAGATCTCGGTCTTGCGCGCGAAGGTGTCGGCCTGACCCTTCTCGTCGAAGGCCATCACCACCGCAGCCGCGCCGTAGCGGCGCACCAGGTTCGCCTGGTGGCGGAAGACGTCCTCGCCTTCCTTCATGGAGATCGAGTTGACGATGCCCTTGCCCTGGATGCACTTCAGCCCGGCCTCGATCACCTCCCACTTGGAGCTGTCGATCATGATCGGCACGCGCGCGATCTCGGGCTCCGAGGCGATGAGCTTCAGGAAGCGCTCCATCGCGGCCTTGCTGTCGAGCATGGCCTCGTCCATGTTGATGTCGATCACCTGCGCGCCGTTCTCGACCTGCTGGCGCGCCACGGCCAACGCCTCCTCGAACTGACCGGCCAGGATCATCCGCGCGAAGGCCTTGGAGCCGGTGACGTTGGTGCGCTCGCCGATGTTGACGAACAGCGAGCGCTCGCCGATGGCCACCGGCTCGAGGCCGGACAGGCGCATCGGCGGCACATTCGAGAAATCAGGGGCAGCAGCTGTCGACATGGCGGTTCACCGTAAGACGCGCCGTGCCGGTGCTGCGGCCCACCCGCAGCCCGCCGGTCGGCGGAGGGGTGAGCGCCGTTGCAGGACGGCCTTCGCAGTGCCGCCGGCCCGAGCCTGGCGATCGCCCCACGAACCATGGGCAACCGTCGCAACGCTCCTCGAGCAGCACCGATTTTACGCGCGCCGGCGTTTACAAAGGCTCACCCAATACCCCTGCTCGGTCCGGCCGCCCCCTTGTGCCGCGCGCGGGGCCCGGTTGCAATCCTCGACATGACACGTTTCTCCCCTACGTCTGCAGCCGGGCTGCTTTGCCTGGCTCTGGTTCTGACTGGCTGTGCCAGCCGTTCGGGCGCACCCGGACCGTCCACCGGCACGGGCCCGAGCTTCGGTGGCCTGTTCGGCTCCGGCCTGTCGCCGGCGCTGGAGGCCCAGCGCGTGCGCCTCAGGGAGGCGCTCAAGGGCACGCCGGTCGTCGTCGACAGCACCGGTGACCACCGCCTGCGCGTCGAGGTGCCGACCAAGCATGCGTTCGATCCCCAGCGCACCGCCGTCAAGCCGGCGCTGGCCGCGGTGCTCGACCAGTTCGCCACCGGCTTCAAGCCGCATGCGGCGACCACCGAGCTGCTGGTCGGCGCCCCAGCCGACGACAAAGCCTCGGGCAGGATCGTCCAGGACCGCGCCGCCAGCGTGCGCGACTACCTCGTGGGCCGCGGCGTGCCGATCTCGCGCATCGTCGGCCTGGGCCGGGCAGAAGGCGCCGGACTGGAACTGCTGGTCAGCGACCGGCCGGCCAGCAAGTGACGCGGCGGATGAGCACGACGGCCCGGCGGCCGCGCGTCTTCAGGCCGTCTGCAGGTCGCCGTCGGCCTCTTCGCTCAACTGGCTGATCCAGCGCTCCTGCCGCACGCGCGGCCGGTAGGCGCTGACGCGCCGGGCGATCTCGGCGATGTGGTCCGGCGTGGTGCCGCAGCAGCCGCCGGCGATGTTCAGGAAGCCGGCGCGCGCGAACTCCTCGACCAGCCCGCCGGTGATCGCCGGCGTCTCGTCGAAGCCGGTGTCGCTCATCGGATTGGGCAGGCCGGCGTTCGGGTAGCAGGAAATGAAGGTGTCGGGCGCGGCCTTGCACAGCTCCTCGATGTAGGGCCGCATCAGCGTCGCGCCGAGCGCGCAGTTCAGCCCCACGGCCACCGGATGCGCGTGCCGCACCGAATGCCAGAAGGCGCTGACGGTCTGGCCGCTGAGGATGCGGCCCGACGCATCGGTGACGGTACCGGAGATGATGACCGGCAGGCGTTCGCCGGTGTTCTCGAACAGCTCGTCGATCGCGAAGATCGCCGCCTTGGCGTTCAGCGTGTCGAAGATGGTCTCGACCAGGAAGAGATCGGCCCCGCCCTCGAGCAGACCCTCGCCCTGCTCGTAATAAGCGGCCCGCAGTTCGTCGAAGCTGACGTTGCGCGCCGCCGGGTCGTTGACGTCGGGGCTGATGCTCGCAGTGCGCGGCGTCGGGCCGAAGGCGCCGGCCACGAAGCGCGGCTTGTCCGGCGTGCTGAACTTGTCGCAAGCGGCGCGCGCGAGCCGGGCCGCCACCACGTTCATCTCGCGCGCCAGCGGCGCCAGGCCGTAGTCCTCCTGGGCGATCGTGGTCGCGCCGAAGGTGTTGGTCTCGATCAGGTCGGCGCCGGCCGCGAGGTAGCCCTCGTGGATCTCGGCGATGACGTCGGGCCGCGTGAACTGCAGCAGCTCGTTGTTGCCCTTCAGGTCCTTGCCGTGGTCCTTGAAGCGCACGCCGCGGTAGTCGGCCTCGCCGAGCTTGTAGCGCTGGATCATCGTGCCCATCGCACCGTCGAGGATCAGGATGCGCTGCTTCAGCAGCTCGGGCAACTGGGCGGCACGGGTGTAGGGCAGGGCACTCATGCCCCGATTGTAGGAAGGCGGCCCGATGCCCCTACTGCACGAAGCCGATGCCGCGCCGCTCGCGCACGCCGGGCTTCACGCGGTGCTCGGCCTCGAGCTGCGAGAGGAAGCCGTCGGGCTCGAACACGTCGCCCAGCAACTCGACCTGCCGCTGCACCGCCGCGAAGTCGCCCGGCGTCAGCACGTCCAGCGCCGCCAGCCGGCTCCGATGCTCCGCGGTCAGCGCGGCGGCGTCGCCGCCCAGCGCCTCGGCGACGAACATGCGCTCGCGTTGCGGCGCCTCCAGCGGCTTGAAGCGGATCTTGAACGAGAAGCGCCGCAGCGCCGCCTCGTCGAGTTCCTCGAACAGGTTGGTGGTGCAGACGAACACGCCGCCGAAGCGCTCCATGCCCTGCAGCATCTCGTTGACCTCGGTCACCTCGTAGTTGCGCTCGGCACGCTGGCGGCTGCGCAGGTAGCTGTCGGCCTCGTCGAGCAGCAGCACCGCGCCCTCGCGCTGCGCCTCGTCGAACATGCGCGCGAGGTTCTGTTCGGTCTCGCCGACGTACTTGCTCACCAGGTCGGAGGCGCGCTTCGCGACCAGCGGCCGCTGCAGCGCATGGGCGATGTGCTCGGCCAGGGCCGTCTTGCCGGTGCCCGGCGGGCCGTAGAGGCACAGCGTGCCGCAGCCGCGGCGCTGGAGCGCCTCGACGATGCGCGGCAGCTCGAAGCGCGTGTCGACGTTGAGGAGCCCCAGGTCGTAGCGCGTGACCGCCGGCCGCGCCGCGGTGTCGCGCCCGCGCAGGCCCAGCGCCTTGTCGGCATTGCCGAGCTGGCGCTCGATCAGCACCTGCGCCGGCACCGGCTCGCCCGCGTCGGTCACGTCGGCCGCGTCCCCGCCGGCCAGCCGCGCGAAACGCACCGCGGTGCGGATCTGCGCCGGCGTCAGCCCGGCACGGCCGGCGAGCCTGGCCACGAACTCCGGCGCGGCCTGCACGCCCTCGAGCGCGCGCTGCACGATCGCTTCTCGCGCGCCCGGCGGCGGCGAGTTCAGCTCCAGGTGGTACTGGAAGCGACGGCGGAACGCCGGGTCGATCTGCTCGATGCGGTTGGTGACCCACACCACCGGCACCGGGTTGGTCTCGAGGATCTGATTGACCCAGGCCTTGCCGCCCACCGAGCTCGAGGTGCCGCTGTCGCTCTGCTCCAGCCGCGCCATCAACTGCGCGGCGTCGTTCGACAGCGGCGGGAACACGTCTTCCACCTCATCGAACAGCAGCGCGACGTTCGGGCTGCCCTTCAGGAACACCTGGCTCATCTGCAGCGAGCGGTAGCGGTCGCGGCCCGACAGCGAGTTGCCGTCGCGGTCGGCCGACTCCACCTCGTACAGCTCCAGCGCGGCGGCCTGCGCCGCCACCTTGGCGAGTTCGGTCTTGCCGGTGCCGGGCGGACCATAGAGCAGCACGTTGACGCCGGGCTCATGGCGCGCGACCGCGTTCCGCAGCAGCGCCACCAGCATCTGCGCGTCGGCCGCGACGAACTCGAAGTCGGACAGCGCGAGCTCGGTCGGCGTGGCCGGCTTGGTGAACACCGCCATCAGGTCGCTCGGGCCCTGGTACTCGCGCATCAGCACCGGCGGCAGCTGCTCGCTGACCTTCATCAGGTCGGCCAGGTCGGTGATGTTGTGCTCGGAGATCAGGTTCTCGACCATACCGATGCGCTCGAGCCGCGAGCCGGTGCGCAAGGCCTCGGCCAGCTCGCGCTCGTCGACCTCGGCCACCTGCGCGATCGCCGCATAGGCCTCCTGCGCGCTCGACACCTTGAACTCGACCAGCAGCCCGCGCAGGTCGCGCTGGTAGCGCGCCAGCGTGCCGTACAGCAGCAGCGCACGCTCGGCCGGGTTGAGCTGCAGCAGGCCGGCCAGCGCATCGATGTTCTTCTGCACCAGCGTCGATTCCTTCTTGACGCTGCGCTGCAGCCACTCGGCGGTGGCACCCAGCACCGCCAGCAGGTCCTTGGGCGCGTCCTTGACGTACTCGTCGATGTAGAAGAACAGCGTGCCTTCCTCGTAGGGCCCGCGCCACGCGCCGTGGCGGGCGATGAAGGCGAGGTCGCTCAGCGCCGCATGGCCCTGCCAGGCCTCGTGCGCCTTGACGCGCTGACCGAGGTAATCGCGCAGCCGCCGCAGCACGCTGGGCGGCCACACCAGGTGACGGCCGGTCAGGGACAGCAGCGCGCTCCAGTCGCGCCGCAGGTTGAAGCGCCCGAGGTGCCGCAACGCCAGCGTCAGCACGAACTGCGAGCACAGCCGGTCGAGCACGGGCGCGTCCGCCAGGCCGGGCGACAGCACGTAACGGGCGTCAGCAGTACTTCTTGCCATGGCCCCTTCTCCACAACCAAGACTCCGTGCGGGCCATCTTGGCCCAGGGCGCTCGCGCGAGCAAGCCCCGGGACGGGAGTCAGGGCGAATGCGAAGCCTTTACGCCACCAGGCCGGTGTCGGCGCGGCGCTCAGCGCTCGAACACCATCCGCAGGAAACTGCGCGCCGTCACCAGGTTGGCCGGCGTGTGTGTTTCCTCGAGCACGCCGCTCATGCGCTGCAGGCGGCGCGGGCTGCGCCGGGCGCTCCACACCAGCAGATCGACGAGCCAGGGGCGCTCGTTGACGCTGTTGGCCTTCTCGTAGATCGCGAAGCGCGGCCTCAACGCCACGAGGTCGGCCTCGTAGCGGGCGCGCACGGCGTCGTCGGCGAGCGACAGGCGCCGGCCCTCGATCACCGCCTCGGCCGCCAGAACGCCGGTCTCGAGCGCCTTGCCGATGCCTTCTCCGGTGAGGGCATAGGTGCTGCCGGCCGCCTCGCCGGCCACCAGCAGTCCCGGACGCGAGTAGCGTGCGCCCTCCAGCGAACAACGCAACGGCGCCCCCTTCAGCTCACCGAGCAGCGTGCCGCCGTCCATCAGCGCACGCGCCGGCGCGTGCACCTCGGTGAACGCTGCGAAGACCTCGCGCAGGTTCACGTCCGGCATGCGATGGTGACCTCGGGCGTCGCGGTGACGGCTCTGTGCGACGCCGACCCCGATGTTGAACACGCCGTCGCGGCAGGGAAAGATCCAGCCGTAGCCGGGCTTGAGCCGGCGGTGCCACGCCACCTCGAGCTCGGTGATGCGACCGACCATCGCATCGTTCTTCACGTAGCCGCGCAGCGCCACGGCGCTGGGCGTGCGGCGCTCGCACACACCGGCCGCGAGGCCGGCCTGCGGCGCCGCCCCGCTGGCCAGCAGCACCCAGCGGGCACGGATCTCACGCGGCTCACGGCCGTCGTCCTGGGCCTGCAGGCGAGCGCCGACAACACAACCTGCTTCGTCGATCGGCTCGATGAAGCGCAGCGGCGCATGCATGCGCGCGCCGGCCTCGGCCGCGGCGCGGCACAGCACCAGGTCGAGCTGGCGGCGTGGCAGCACGGCCAGTGTGCCCGGCACGTCGATGTGGCCGCCGCGCGGCGCGATGCAGCGCAGGTGTTTCACCGGCTGCGCGAGCGCCATCACCTCGTCGAGCACGCCCAGCTTGGCCATCGCACGGTGCGCGTCGGGAATCAGGCCATCACCGCAGACCTTGTCGCGCGGAAAGGCCTGCTGGTCGATCAGCACCACGTCGACACCGGCGCGCGCCAGCGTGCGGGCCGCCGCGCTGCCGGCCGGGCCGGCACCGACCACCAGCACCTCACAGGCGGCAGGCAGGTCGGCGAGCGGGCGGTTCAGCGGAGCAGGGGGCATGCGTCGTCGGGCGGACGGGCCAGGGCAAGGCGCGGCCTGCATTCTAGAAAGCTGGAAAGCCGTCGGCTTGGCGGCACGCCTCGCCACCTCACCAGATCGACACGCGTTCCGCCTCGGGCAGGTAGAGCGCGTCGCCCGGCTGCACGCCGAAGGTGGCGTAGAAGCCGGGATGGTTGCGCACCGTGCCGTTGGCGCGGAACTCGCCGGGGGCATGCGGGCCGGCCTTGATCTGCTCGATCAACGCCGCCTTGCGCTGCTTGCCGCGCCACACCTGCGCGAAGCCGTAGAAGAAGCGCTGCGCGCCCCCCAGCCCGTCGATGACCGGCGCCGGCCGGCCACTGAGCGAGCGCTGGTAGGCCTGGAAGGCGATGGCCAGTCCGGAGTTGTCGGCGATGTTCTCGCCCAGCGACAGCGCGCCGTCGATCGGATAGCCCGGCAGCGGTTCGTAGGCGCCGTACTGCGCCACCAGCACGCCGGTCTTGGCAGCGAAGCGGGCGCGATCCTCGGCGGTCCACCAGTCGCGCAGGTTGCCTTCGGCGTCGTACTGGCTGCCCATGTCGTCGAAGCCGTGGCTGATCTCGTGGCCGATGACCGCGCCGATCGCACCGTAGTTCACCGCGTCGTCGGCGTCCGCGTCGAAGAACGGCGGCTGCAGGATGGATGCCGGGAACACGATCTCGTTCATCGACGGGTTGTAGTAGGCGTTGACGGTCTGCGGCGTCATGCCCCACTCGTCGCGGTCGATCGGCTGGCCCAGCCGGGCGAGCTGGCGCGCGTGCTCGAACGCGCGCACGCGCCGCACGTTGCCGATCAGGTCGTCGCGGCGGATCTCCAGCGCGCGGTAGTCGCGCCAGCGTACCGGGTAGCCGATCTTGGTCACGAGCCGGGTCAGCTTGGCCCGGGCCTGCTCGCGCGTGGCGGGCCCCATCCAGTCCAGCGTGTCGAGGCTCTGGCGGTAGGCCGTGAGCAGCTGCGCCACCAGCGCCTCCATGCGCGCCTTGTGGGCCGGCGGAAAGTGCCGGGCAACGTAGAGCTTGCCCAGGCCCTCGCCGAGGCAGCCCTCGACCAGCGCAACGCCGCGCTTCCAGCGTGGCAGGTTCTCCGGCGTGCCGCGCAACACCGTGCCGGTGAAGGCGAAGCGAGTGTCGACGACCGCCCGGCCCAGGAAGGGCGCGTAGGCATACAGCACGCGCAGCGTCGCGTAGGCCTTCCAGGTGGCGAGCGGTGCGTCGGCGAGTTGCGCCGACAGCGCGCCCAGGTAGCTCGGCTGGCCGACCACCAGCCATTCGGCGCGACCGGCCAGGCCGGTGCGTGCGGCGAAGCCGTCCCAGTCGATCGCCGGCGCCAGCGCGCGCAGCGCGGCGAAGTCGCAGCGGTTGTAGGTCTTCACCGGGTCGCGGTTCTCGACGCGCGACCACTGCGCTCGGGCGAGCTCGGTCTCGAGCGCCAGCACGGCCTGCGCCGCCGCCTCGGCGGCAGCCGCGGGCTCGCCGGCCAGCACCAGCATCGCGGCCATGTGCGCCCGGTACTGCGCGCGCACCTCGCCGAAGCGCGCATCGTCATCCAGCAGGTAGTAGTCGCGATCGGGCAAGCCCAGGCCGCCTTGCAACAGGAAGGGCACGTAGCGCGTCGAATCGCGGTCGTCCTGCCCGATGTGCAGCGCCAGCGGCGTGCCCAAGCCTGCGCCGACGGCCTCGGCGAGCCACGCGCCGAACTGGGCGCGATCGGCGATCGCGGCGACCGCCGCCAGCTCGGCCTGCAACGGCGCGAGGCCGCGCGCCTCGATCGCCGCCTCGTCCATGAAGCTGGCATACAGGTCGCCGATCTGCCGCGCTTCGCCGTCCTGGCTATCGACGGCAGCCTCGTCGATCAGCGCCAGCAGCTGATCCTGGATGCGATCGTGGATCTGCATGAAGGCGCCAGTGGACGCGCGGTCGGCCGGAATGGCCGTGTGCTTCAGCCAGGCGCCATTGACATGGCGGAACAGGTCGTCCTGCACGCGCACCGAGCGGTCGAAGCAGGCCTGCTCGATGCCCGACGCCGCCGCGGCACGGCCCGGCTCGGCCTGGCCCGACGCCGGCTCGGGGCCGAACAGGGCTCGGTGCAGCCCGCAAGCGTGGACAGGACGGAAGGGCGGCTCGTGCGGACTCAAGATGAAGTCTCCAGGCGGTCAGGGCTGCGCGTGCGGCGGCGCATCGCCTCGGCGCTTTCCATCCACTCTAGTGCCTGCCGCAAACCCGCGCCGCCGGCGTTGCCTGCGGCTACAGGCGCACCGAGCGGCCGACGAACAGGATCGGTCCGGTCGGCCGGCCGATCGGCGAGCCGGTTTCGGGCTCCAGCGTGAGCTCGAACAACTGCCGGGCCTCCAGCGTCGGCAGCGTCGCGACCGGCAATTCGGTGACCTGCCCGGCGCGCACCAGTCCGAGCGAGGTCGGCCCCGCGGCGCCTTCGGCCTTGGTCCAGAACTGCAGCGCCTTGCCCGGCGGCACGGCCTCGGTCGTGCCGACCGGCACCAGCCGCAACTGCCCCCCGGCCGTGGCCTCGACGACCCAGCCGGTGGCGTTGCTGCCCGGTGCCTGCAGCACCGCGAGGTAGCGCGTCGCGTCGGCCGGCGCCGGCGCGCGCAGCACCAGCAGCGTGGCCAGCACCAGCGAGGCGGCGATCGCCAGGCCGCTGGTCCACTGCCAGCGCCGCAGGCGGCGCCACGCCGGGTCGTTGGCGGCTGGGGGCACAGACGCAGCAGGCGCCACGGCGCCCGCCGACGCGGCCGCGCCGGGCCGCAGGCTGGCTTCGATGGCCGACCACAGGCCGGCCGCCGGCTCGGCTGGCGCGACACGGCCCGCCAGGCCGAGCAGGCGGTCCTGCCACACGTAGACCTCGGCCTGCAGCGCGACGTCTTCCTTCAGCGCGCGCTCGAACTCGGCGCGCTCGGCGGCGTCCAGCGTGCCCAGCACATACTCGCCTGCAGTGGCGCTGCGCTCGTGCGGATCGTCGAGGCTCACGACAGGCACTCCTTCAGCGACAGCAGGCCGCGCCGGATCCACGACTTCACGGTGCCGACCGGCGTGGCGGTCTGCTGCGCGATCTGCTCGTGGGTATAGCCCTCGACGAAGGCATAGACGATGCAGTCGCGCTTGCGCTCGTCCAGCGTCTCCATGCAGCGCGACAGCGAGGCCGCATCGGCGTGCGGCAGTTCATGCGCTGCGTTCGACACGGCGTGCTGGTCGGCCAGCGCCTCGAGCTCGTCACCCACCGGCGTCTCGCGGCGCGTGCGGCGCGCCTCGTCGAGCGCGCGATGGCGCACCACGGTGTAGATCCAGCCGCGCGCCGACCCGAGCGCGCGCTGGTAGCTCGACGCCCGCTGCCAGACCTGCAGGAAGGCGTCCTGCAGCACGTCGTGCGCGGTATCGCGGTCCCGCACGATGCGCAAGGCCACGCCGAGCAGCCAGCGCGCCTCGCGCTCGTAGAGCGCCCGCAGTGCGAAGCGCTCGCCACGGGCGCAGGCTTCGAGCGCCGATTCGTAGTCGAAAGGATCGGCCGTGCGGCTGGGGGGACTGCTGGACATGTGCGTCGATTCTGTCAGCACAGGCTGCGGCGGCGTACCAGCAGGGCGAGGGGCGGGTGGGCATGGCGGGATTCAGGCGGACACGGCAGGTGCGGCGCGATGCACCGGTCGGTGGTTCCGGTACTACGGGGCCGAGAGTCCTGCGGATGCAGCCGTCTGGATGCAGCATGACGAAATCCGATGTGCGGAGAGCTCACGTGCAGCATCGCAAGGCTGGCGTTGACGTTTTTCATGCTGGTACCGAGCGCCGCTGACCAGGCCGCCGGGCAAACGGCTCCGTTCGTGTCCCCCGTGCCGGGCTTGCGCCCGGCCCTCCTCCTTAACCTCACTCCGCCATTCACCCGACGTCCCGCTCAGCACGCACGACCTTAGCGTGCGAAGGTATTTAAAGCCAGCGCGCCACGGTGTATCGAAGCGCCGTGACGGGCCGCTGTGTGGAGTGAAGTAGAGGGGGAGGCCCGGACGGAGTCCGGGACGGAGGACATGAACGCAACACAGCGGACCGGCGCGGCGCTCGCGTTCAATGCCGCATCACACCGTTGCGGCTGCGGTGGCACTCGCCTCGCGTTGCCGCCGCTCCTCGTCGCTGCCGAGTTCGGCGCTGCGGGTGAAGCGCAGGTGGGTGATGTCGGGTGGGTAGAACATGCCCCAGAACCACTCGAAGAAGATGCGCAGCCGCCGCCCGAAGGACGGCATCTGCGACAGGTAGTAGGCGCGCCACACCAACCAGGCCGGCCAGCCGGTGAGCGGCAGGCCGGCGACCTCGGCCACGCCCTTCAGGTGACCGATCGAGGCCATCATGCCGCGCGAGCGATAGCGGAAGGCCGTGGTCGGTGCCCCGGTCACCACCGCGCCGAGATTGCGCGCAAGGTGCTGCGCTTCGCGCACAGCGAACTGCGCCGTCGGCGGCGCGGTGCTGCCGTCCAGCGCATTGGGCACGCAGGCGCAGTCGCCCACCGCCCACAGCCCGGGATAGCCGGGCACCGACAGGTCGCCGGCCACCACCACGCGGCCGCCACTGAGGGGCAGGCCGAGTCGGGCCAGCAGCGGGTTGGCTGCGGTGCCGATGGTGCCGATCACGGTGCGCCCCTCGATGAATTCCCCGTCGCCCAGTTGCACGCCGTCGGCGGTGATGCAGGTCGCCCGGGCCATCAACCGCACATCGACGCCGCGCTCGCGCAGCGAGTTCAGCGCAGCGATGCCGAGCCGGGGCGACAGCTCGGGCAGCAGCCGGTCCAGGCCCTGCAGCACCGTGACGCGCAACTCGTCGGCCGCCACGCGTGGGTAATAGCGGCGGATGCTCGCGAGGCAGTCGACCAGTTCGCCGGCCACCTCGACCCCGGAGAAGCCGCCGCCGACGACGATGAAGTGCCCGAGCGCACGGCGCGCCGACGCGTCGTCTTCCAGCTCGATGCAGGCCAGCCGGCGCAGCACCGTGTTGCGGATGTGCATCGCGTCGCCCACGGTCTTCAGCGGCAGCGCGTGCTCGGCCATGCCGGGCAGCAGGTCGAGCCGGGCCCGGTTGCCGACCGCGAGCACCAGGTGGTCGTAGGCGAGTTCGCGCTCGCCGGCCAGCGTGCGGCAGACCAGGCGGCCCGCGGCCAGATCGACCTGCGTCACCGACCCCATGATGAAGCGGCACGCGCCGCCCTGGCGCGTCATCTCGCGCACCGGAACGACCACCTGCTCCGGGAAGACCGAGGCACCGACCGCCTCCGGCAGCATCGGATTGAAGGTGGTGTAGCTCTCGTCGGAGAGCAGCGTCGTTTCCACCCCGGGCGGCAGCCTGCGGTGCAGCGAACGCACGAGTTGGGTGCCGGCAAAGCCGGCGCCGACGATGAGGATGCGGGTGCAGGGTTCGTCGGGCATGGTGGGCTCGGTGTTAACCCGAACTCATGCACGAACCGTGCGCACCGTCGCGCGCCGCGTCGCGGTGCACGGGACGGACAGGCCGCAGAGCAGCCCGTCCGTCACGGCGCCGATCAGATCTCTTCGTAGAGCGGCAGCGTCAGGAACTCGGCGAACGCGTCCTGGGTGCTCATCTGCTCGAAGATCTCGGCGGCACGATCGACCGTCAGGCCCTCGTAGCCGGCGTCCTTGATGCCCTTGAGCTCCTCGGCCACCATCTTGCGCACCATGTCGGCGGTGACCTTGCGGCCGTCGTCGAGCACGCCCTTGGGGCTGCGGATCCACTGCCACACCTGCGAACGCGAGATCTCAGCGGTCGCCGCGTCTTCCATCAGGTTGTAGATCGGCACGCAGCCGTTGCCGGCCAGCCAGGACGCCAGGTAGTAGATGCCGACGTTGATGTTCATGCGCAGCCCGGCCTCGGTGATCGGGGCCTCCGGCGCGAACTCGAGCAGTTGCGCGGCGGTGATGTGCGTATACGGCTTCTGGCGCTCGATCTGGTTCGGGCGGTCGCCCAGCACATCGACGAATTCCTTCATCGCCGACTCGACCAGGCCCGGGTGCGCGACCCAGCCGCCGTCGTAGCCGTCGTTCGCATCGCGGCGCTTGTCCTTGATGATGCCGGCCATCGCGATGGCGTTCTTCTCCGGGTCGTTCTTGATCGGGATCAGCGCGCTCATGCCGCCGATCGCCGGCGCGCCGCGCTTGTGGCAGGTCTTGAGCAGCAGCAGCGCGTAGGCGCGCATGAAGGGCGCGGTCATCGTGACCTTGGCGCGGTCGGCCAGGCAGAAGTCGCGGTCGTTCTTGAACTTCTTGATGCACGAGAAGATGTAGTCCCAGCGGCCGGCGTTCAGCCCGGCGCTGTGCTCGCGCAGCTCATAGAGGATCTCGTCCATCTCGAAGGCCGCGAGGATGGTCTCGATCAGCACCGTCGCCTTGATCGTGCCCTGCGGCAGGCCGATCTCCTTCTGGGCGGCGACGAAGACGTCGTTCCACAGCCGCGCCTCGAGGTGCGATTCCATCTTCGGCAGGTAGAAGAACGGGCCGGCGCCACGCTCGATCTGCTCCTTGGCGTTGTGGAAGAGGAACAGCGCGAAGTCGAAGATGCCGCCGGAGACGCGCTGTCCGTCGACCAGCACGTGCTTCTCGTCGAGGTGCCAGCCGCGCGGGCGCACCTGCAGCGTCGCGATCTTGTCGTTGAGCTTGTAGGTCTTGCCCGACTGGCCCAGCGTCAGCGTGCGGCGGATCGCCTTGTAGAGATTGATCTGACCCTGGATCTGGTTCGTCCAGACCGGCGAGTTGCTGTCCTCGAAGTCGGTCATGTACGAGTCGGCGCCCGAATTGAAGGCGTTGATGACCATCTTGGCCTCGACCGGGCCGGTGATCTCGACGCGGCGGCACTCCAGCGCCTTCGGGATCGGCGCGATCTTCCAGTCGCCTTCGCGGATCGCCTTCGTCTCCGGCAGGAAGTCGGGGCGCTCGCCGGCATCGAGCCGCTTCACGCGGGCCACACGCGCGGCCAGCAGTTCCTGGCGCCGGGGCTCGAACGCGCGGTGCAGCTTGACCACGAGCTCGAGCGCCGCCGGCGTGAGGATGGTCTCGAAGCCCGGCAGGATCGCCGCGTTGATCTGCAGGCCGGCAGGCAGTTGGAGGGTCGTCATGGTCAGCTCCTAGGGACGGGGAGTTTCAGGTCTTGGGAAAGAAGTCGAGCACGTCGCGCAGGCTGCTGCCGGTGCGCGTCGGCTCGGTGTCGAGGGCCTCGAGCGGGAGTTTGAAGCGGTTGACCCACAGCGTGCAGTAACCGTACCAAGTCGCGCCGATCGCGTCCCAGCCGTTGCTGGAAACGAACAGGATCTGCCGCGCCGGAATGCCCAGCGCCTGGGGGCCCAGCGCGTAGGCGGCCGGGTCGGTCTTGAAGCGCTGCACGCTCTCGACGCTGAGCACGTGGTCGAGCAGGCCCTGGCCCTTGTCGTCCACGTAACCGGCGCTGCGCACCGCGATGCCCAGCATCTCGGGGTCGCCGTTGCTGAGGATGCCGGTGGTCACGCCGCGCGCCTTCAACGCGGTCAGCACGGCCTTGTTCTCGGGAAAGGCACCGAGGTGGCGGTACTGGTTGAGCAGCTGGGTCTCACGCTCCGGCGTCAGGTCGAGCTGCAGCCGCGCGCAGGCGTAGCGCAGCCCGGCGCGCGTGAGCTCCCAGAACGGCCGGTAGCGCTGGCTCATCGAGACCAGCCGCGTGTACTCGATCTGCTTGTCGCGCCACAGCACCGCCAGCGCCTCACCCTGTCCGGGGAACAGCTGCTCGGCCAGCGTGCCGACGCTGTAGACGTCGAACAGCGTGCCGTAGGCATCGAACAGCACGGCTTGGACGGTCACGGACGGCTTGGGTGATTTCATCGAGAGTCCACTTTATTACGAACCTGAGTGCGCATTTGGCGACCGATTTGCGCTTGATCTTTTACTGGAGCATAAGTAATCTGCCCCGAACCCCGCCGACTCGCCCGACATGGATCGCCTCAAGCAGATCGAATCCTTCGCCTCCGTCGCCACCAAGGGCAGCCTGACCGCCGCCGCCGCCGCCGAGGGCGTGGCACCGGCCGTGATCGGCCGCCGCATCGATGCACTGGAAGAGCGCCTGGGGGTGAAGCTGCTGGTGCGCACCACCCGGCGCATCACGCTGACGCACGAAGGCAGCGCCTTCCTCGAGGATGCCCAGCGCCTGCTGACCGACCTGGCCAACGCCGAGGCCAGCGTCAGCGCCGGCGGCGTGAAGGCCAGCGGCCACCTGCGCCTCACCGCCCCGGCCGGCTTCGGCCGGCGTCACGTGGCGCCGCTGGTGCCGCGCTTCGCCGAGGCGCATCGCGACGTGTCGGTGTCGCTGAACCTCAGCGACCGCGTGGTCGACATCGTCAACGAGGGCTACGACTGCGCGGTGCGCGTCGGCGACCTGCCCGACTCCAGCCTGGTCAGCCTGCGGCTGGCCGACAACCGACGCCTGTGCGTGGCGGCGCCGGCCTACCTGCAGCGCGCCGGCACCCCGCAGCACCCGGGCGAGCTGGGCCGCCACCAGTGCCTGACCCTGAGCTCGAACGCCAGCCAGGCGCGCGGCTGGGCCTTCAGCATCGACGGCGAACTGACGCACCTGCGGCCGAGCGGCCGCTACGACTGCTCCGACGGCCAGGTGCTGCACGACTGGTGCCTCGCCGGCCATGGCATCGCCTGGCGCAGCACCTGGGAGGTCGAGCAGGAGGTGGCCAGCGGCACGCTGGTCACGTTGCTCGACGCCTTCGCGGCGCCGCCGAACGGCATCTACGCGGTGTTTCCGCAGCGCAAGCACCTGCCGCTGCGCGTGCGGCTGTGGATCGACTTCCTGAAGCACACCTACGGCGATTCCACCTACTGGTCGCCCCCGCTGCGCTGAAGCGCGCCGGCCCGCCGGGCCGGCGCGCGATCACTTGCTGGCGGCTGCCGCGGGGGCCCCGGCACTGTCCTTCTCGCACTTCGTGACGAAGCTGGTCTTGGCCGCGCCCGCCAGTTTCTTCTCGGTCGCCTTGGTCTCGCAGCTCGTGGCGGCGGCGGCGTCCTTCTCGCATTTCGTGACGAAGCTCGTCTTGGCGGCGCCGGCCAGCTTCTTCTCGACCGCCTTGGCATCGCAGCTCAGGGAGCCGCTGTCCTCCAGGCACTTCTTGACGAAGCTGGTCTTGGCGGCGCCCGCCAGCTTCTTCTCGGCCGCCTTGGCCTCGCAAGTGGCGTCGGCAGCGTGAGCCGCCAGCGCCGCAACGCTCAGCGCCAGGACAGTGAGTAGCTTCTTCATCGAGGATCTCCTTCGGAGCGACGAGGGCGGGATTGCCATCGGCATTGAAGCACGGGGGCTTCCCGGCCAACAAGCGATCCAACGTCTGCGGCTCGCGGGCGTTGACCCACCGATGGCGGGCTGTCAGCCTGGCCGCGCGGTCAGGCGATCCGCCGCGGATGCGCCAGCGCCTCATGCGCCACGTGCAGGCGGCGCACCAGCACGCGGATGAAGGCTTCGTCGAACAGGTGGCGGCAACCGGGGCTCAGCCGCGCCATCGAGTCCGGTGTGAACGAGATCATCGTGGCCGGCGCGACCACGCTCACATCGGTGCTGTGTCGGCGCAGCTCGGGGTTCGGCGCCAGGTAGGCCATCTCGCCGACCGAGGTGCCGGCGCCGAGATGCGCCACGCGCTGGCTGTCGCGGTACACGTCGACCGCGCCGTCCGCGATGATGTGGAAGGTGTTGCCCTCCTCGCCGCGCCGGTAGATCAGGTGGCCGAGCGGATAGCGCTGCCAGGCGCAGCGGTGCACCACCTCCCACAGCTCGACGTCGCCGAACTGGCTGAAGAACTCGAGCGAGCGCAGCAGCGTGAAGCGCTCCGAGTCGAGCACGCCCTGGACCTGGCCGCGCGGCACCTGGCGGTTGGCCACCAGCGCCGACAGCGCCTGTGCGAACTCGTCCCAGTCGGCATAGCGGTCGTCGGCGCGCTTGGCGAGCGCGCGCTGGATCACCGCGTCGAGCGCCGGCTCGACCCCGCCGCGCAGGCCGCACAGCGAAGCCGGCTGGGCGCTGTAGATCTGCGCCATCAGCACCGACTGCGCGCTGGCGTCGAATGGCGGTCGGCCGGCGATCAGGTGGTAGAGCACGGCGCCGAGCGAGTAGACGTCGGCGCGGGCGTCGAGCGTGCCGCCATCGAGCTGCTCGGGCGACATGTAGGCCAGCGAGCCGACCCGGAACACCTGGGTCGTGTCGGCCTGCAGGTTGAGCACGCTGCCGAAGTCGCTGACCTTCACGTCGATGATGTCGCCGTTCGCGTTGGTGCTGGTCAGCAGGTTGGCCGGCTTCACGTCGCGGTGGATCAGGCCCTGGCGCGACACGTAGCCCAGCGCCATCGCGCACTTGAAGCCGATTTCCACCACCTGGTCCAGCGGCAGCAGCTGGTCGGCGCGACAGAACGGCCGCAGCGTGGTGCCGGCCACGTGCTCCATCACCACGTAGGGCTCGGTCGGGTCGGGCACCGCGTCGAAGATCTGCACGACGTTGGGGTGCTGCAGCCGCCCGACCAGCGCCGCCTCGGCCGCGAAGAAACGGGCGTGCAGCGCGCCGTCGCTCACGTCGGACAGCGCGCTGGCGCGCACGCGCTTGACGGCGACGTCGCGCTCGTTGAAGTCGTCGCGGCACAGGAAGACCTCGCTGGTCGCCCCCTCGCCGAGCTTGCTCAGCACGCGGTACTTGCCGATGCGTTCCGGGAGGGTGTCGAGGGCGGCGGCGGGTGGACTCATGGCGGAGGCAAGTGTGGCCGCATCTTTCCATCGCCCCGATGTCAGGGACAAGCGCGCCACGCTCGCCGGCCCGCCCGCCGTGAAGGACTGCCCACCGATCGCGTGCCGACCCCGCCCCTAGAATCCGGCGATGATCCGTGCCCAGCAAGAGCTCCTGGCGGCCCTCGGCGATGCGCTCGCCGAACTGGCGCCCGAGCAGCCCCCCGTCGCCGCCTTCGAGAGTCCGAAACAGGCCGCCCACGGCGACCTCGCCATCACCTCGGCGATGCAGCTCGCCAAGCCGCTCAAGCGCAATCCGCGCGAGCTGGCCCAGGCCCTGATCGACGCGCTGCAGCGGCGCGAGGCGGTGCAGCGCTGGGTCGCGGCGCTCGAGATCGCAGGCCCCGGCTTCATCAACCTGCGGCTCAAGGACAGCACCAGGCAGCAGATCGTCGCCGAGGTGCTGGCGGCCGGCACCGAATTCGGCCGCCAGCCGGCCGCCACCGAGCGCGCGCTGGTCGAGTTCGTCTCGGCCAACCCCACCGGCCCGCTGCACGTCGGCCACGGCCGCCAGGCGGCGCTCGGTGACGCGATCTGCAAGCTGTTCGAGACCCAGGGCTGGCAGGTCACGCGCGAGTTCTATTACAACGACGCCGGCGTGCAGATCGGCACGCTCGCCGCGTCGACCCAGGCGCGCCTCCAGGGCCTGAAGCCGGGCGACGCGGGCTGGCCCGAGAGCGCCTACAACGGCGACTACATCGCCGACATCGCCGCCGACTTCCTGGCGAAGAAGACCGTCAAGGCCGACGACCGCGAGTTCACGGCCTCCGGCGACCCGGCGGACCTGGACGGCATCCGCCAGTTCGCGGTGGCCTACCTGCGCCACGAGCAGGACCTCGACCTGCAGGCCTTCGGTGTCCGGTTCGACCACTACTTCCTCGAGTCCAGCCTCTACGCCACCGGCCGCGTCGACGCGACGGTGGGCAAGCTGGTCGCGGCCGGCAAGACCTTCGAGGACGGCGGCGCGCTGTGGCTGCGCACCACCGACTATGGCGACGACAAGGATCGCGTCATGAAGAAGTCCGACGGCAGCTACACCTACTTCGTGCCCGACGTGGCCTACCACGTCAACAAATGGGAGCGCGGCTACCACAAGGTCATCAACATCCAGGGCAGCGACCACCACGGCACGATCGCGCGGGTGCGCGCCGGACTGCAGGCCGCGGACGTGGGCATCCCCTCGGGCTACCCCGACTACGTGCTGCACAAGATGGTCACCGTGATGCGCGGCGGCGAGGAGGTCAAGATCTCCAAGCGCGCCGGCAGCTACGTGACGCTGCGCGACCTGATCGACTGGACCGGCAAGGACGCGGTGCGCTTCTTCCTGATCAGCCGCAAGGCCGACACCGAGTTCGTGTTCGACGTCGACCTGGCGCTGAAGAAGAACGACGAGAACCCGGTCTACTACGTGCAGTACGCGCACGCGCGCATCTGCTCGGTCATCGTGCAGTGGCGCGAGCAGCAGGCCGGCGACCCGGCCACGCTGGCCCAGGCCGACCTGGCGCGGCTGGTCGCGCCGACCGAGGCCGCGCTGATGCTCAAGCTGGCTGCCTACCCGGTGATGCTGAGCGGCGCCGCCGACACCCTGGCGCCGCACGACGTGGCTTTCTACCTGCGCGATCTGGCCGGCGCCTTCCACAGCTATTACGCGGCCGAGCGCTTTCTCACCGACGACCCGGCGCTGAGCCGCGCCCGGCTGGCGCTGCTCGCCGCCACCGCGCAGGTACTGCGCAACGGCCTGGCGGTGCTCGGCGTCAGCGCCCCCGACAGGATGTGACCGGAGCTGCCATGCCCTTCTTCCCCTTCCCTCGCCGCTCGTCGCAGCACGGTGGCTTCATCGTCGGCCTGATCGTCGGCCTGCTGATCGGCCTGGCGCTCGCGCTGGGCGTCGCGCTGTACGTCACCAAGGTGCCGATCCCGTTCATCAACAAGGTCCCGCAGCGCACCGCGGAGCAGGACGCGGCCGAGGCCGAACGCAACCGCAACTGGGATCCCAACACGCCGCTGCATGGCAAGAAGCCGGCGGGAGCCGCCTCCGGTGCCGGCACGCCGACCGCTCCTGCCGCCTCGGGCCCGGCCACCGGCGCGGCACGGCCCGCGCCCGATGGTCGCGATCCAGCCGCGATCCTCGGCGGCGGCGGCCCGGCCCGGCCCGGGCCCGACCTGTCCACCACCGGAGCCTCCGAAGCGTTTGTCTATTTCGTGCAGGCCGGCGCCTACGCGCGCACCGAGGAGGCCGAGGCGCAGCGCGCCAAGCTGGCGATCCAGGGCTTCGAGTCCAAGATCACCGAGCGCGAGCAATCGGGCCGGACGATGTACCGTGTGCGCGTCGGCCCGTTCGTACAGCGTGCCGAGGCCGAGAAGGTGAAGGAAACGCTGGACGGTGCCGGCACCGTGTCGGCGCTGGTGCGGGTGCAGAAATGAACTTCGCGGCGCGGGGATGACTCCACCGCTGCGTCTGTCTGATCGCTGAAAGGATGCTCATGAACCGTCGTGACTTCACGACCCTGTCGCTGGCCACCACCTGCGCCGGACTGCTGCCCGCTCTCGGCCATGCCCAGGGCGGCCCGGTCGAGGGCAAGGACTACGTGAAGCTGTCGCAGCGCCAGCCGACGCAGGATCCGAAGAAACTCGAGGTCGTGGAGTTCTTCTGGTATGGCTGCCCGCACTGCCACGCCTTCGAGCCGATGCTCGAGGCCTGGGTCAAGAAGCTCCCGCCGGACATCAACTTCCGGCGCCTGCCGGTCGCCTTCCGCGAAGTGCCGTTCGTGCTGCACCAGAAGCTGTACTTCGCGATCGAGGCCCAGGGGCTGGTCGACACGCTGCACCGCAAGGTCTTCACCGCGATGCACGTGGAACGCAATCCGCTGAACACCCCCGAGGCGATCGGCGACTTCGTGGCCAAGAATGGGGTCGACAAGGCCAAGTTCCTCGACGTGATGAACTCGTTCGCGGTGCAGACCAAGGCCCGCCAGGCCGCGGCGCTGTCGGCCGGCTACAAGATCGACGGCACGCCGGCGATCGGCATCAACGGGGCCTACTACACCTCGGGTTCGCTGGCCGGCAGCAACGACCGCGCGCTGGCAATCACCGACCACCTGATCGCCCAGATTCGCAAGAGCGGCTGACCCTCGTTTGGCGTCGACGCGACAGCGGCCGTCGGAGCGGCCGCCGGCCGTGGCAAGCGGTCGAACTCACCCTAGAATCGGCAGCAAGATTCATGCCGATTCCCTTCATGTCTTCTCCGACCCCCTACCCTGCATTGCAGCGCACCAAGCTGACGCAGCCCCTTTGCCGGGCCTTCCTGGCGGTGCTGGGGCTGGCCGTGCTGCCGGCCTTCGCGGCCGACAAGAGTGACCGCAGCCAGCCGCTGGCCTTCACCGCCGATTCGGCGCGGGTCGATGAGGTCAAGCAGCTCAACATCCTGTCGGGCAACGTCGAGATCACCAAGGGCAGCATCGTCATCCGCGCCGATCGGGTCGAGGTGCGCCAGAGCCCCGAGGGCTACCAGTCTGCGGTCGCCACCGGCTGGCCGAACAAGCGCGCCTACTTCCGCCAGAAGCGCGGCAGCAACGACGAGTACATCGAGGGCGAGGCCGAGCGGCTCGAGTACGACGGCCGCGGCGACACCGTGCGGCTCGTGAACCAGGCCGTGCTGCGGCGCTTTCGCGGCAGCACGCTGGCCGACGAGGTGGCCGGCAACACCATCTCCTACGACAACGTGACCGAGGTGTTCCAGGTGCTCGGCGGCCCGGCCTCCGCGGCCGCACCGGGCCGGGTGCGCGGTGTGCTGACGCCGCGCGAGAACCCGGCCTCGGCGCCCAACTCCGGGGCAGGGGCGCGGCCATGAACACGGCGACGGCGAGCCGCCTGGAGGCTCGCGGACTGCAGAAGAGCTACGGCGCCCGCAAGGTCGTCAAGGACGTGCATCTGGCGGTCGCGGCCGGCGAGGTGGTGGGCTTGCTCGGCCCGAACGGCGCCGGCAAGACCACCAGCTTCTACATGATCGTGGGCCTGGTGCGCGCCGACGCCGGCGAGATCCGCATCGACGGCGCGCCGATCGAGCGCCTGCCGATCCACCAGCGCTCGCGCCTCGGGCTGTCCTACCTGCCGCAGGAGGCCTCGATCTTCCGCAAGCTCACCGTCGAGGAGAACATCCGCGCGGTGCTGGAGCTGCAGTTCGACGAGCGCGGCAAGGCCTACACCAAGGCCCGCATCGACGAGCTGCTCGACGGCCTGCTGCACGACCTGTCGATCGACAAGCTGCGCGACAGCCCGGCCCCGGCGCTGTCGGGCGGCGAGCGGCGGCGCGTCGAGATCGCCCGCGCGCTGGCCACGCAGCCGCGCTTCATCCTGCTCGACGAGCCGTTCGCCGGCGTCGATCCGATCGCGGTGATCGAGATCCAGCGAATCATCGGTTTCCTCAAGAGCCGCGGCATCGGCGTGCTGATCACCGACCACAACGTGCGCGAGACCCTGGGCATCTGCCACCGCGCCTACATCATCAGTGAAGGACGCGTGCTGGCCGAAGGCACCCCCGAGCAGATCGTCGAGAACCCCGACGTCCGCAAGGTCTACCTCGGCGAGCACTTCAGGATGTAATGAAGCCTTCCCTGCAGGTCCGTTTTTCGCAGCATCTGGCGCTGACGCCGCAGCTGCAGCAGTCGATCCGGCTGCTGCAGCTGTCCACGCTCGAGCTTCACCAGGAAGTCGAGCAGATGCTGGAGCAGAACCCCTTCCTCGAAGTGGAGGAAGACGCGCCGACCCCGTTCGACGCACCGGTGGAGCGCGCCACGGTCACCGAGCGCCAGGCCGACGAAGCCTGGGAGGGCTCGGGGTCCGAGGTGGCCGCCGACCCCGAGCCCGTGGCGGTGGACGCGGCCGATTTCGGCACCACCGAGCGCGAGGACTGGGAGAACGGCACCGAGCGCGAGGACTTCGACGGCATCCGTGAGACGCCCGGCAAGGCCAGCAACAACGACAGCGACGAGTTCGACCCCATGGAGCGCAGCAGCGCCGGGGTCAGCCTGCAGGACCATCTGCGCGACCAGTTGCGCGGCATGCGACTGAGCGACGAGGACCGCGGCGCGGTGATGGTGCTGATCGAGTCGCTCGACGAGGACGGCTACCTGGCCGACCCTCTGGAAGAGATCGCCCAACGCCTGGCCGGCGACGAGGACGACATCGCGGTCGAGGAACTGCTCGACCGCCTGCGCTGCGCGCTGAAGTGGCTGCACAACCTGGAGCCGCTGGGCGTCGGTGCGCGCGACCTGTCGGAGTGCCTGACGCTGCAGTTGCGGGCCGGGCCGCGCTGCGAGGCGCAGATGATCGCGATCCTGATCTGCAAGTACCACCTCGAGCTGCTGGCCCGGCGCGACGGCAAGAAGCTGATGGCCGCCACCGGCGCCGACGAGGAGCTGCTGAAGGCCGCGCAGGCGCTGATCGTGCGCTGCGAGCCCAAGCCCGGCCGGCCCTTCACCAAGGCCGAGGCCAACATCATCGTGCCCGACGTGATCGTGCAGAAGGCCGGCCGCGGCTGGCGCGTCGTGCTCAATCCCGACGTGATGCCCAAGCTGCGCATCAATGACCTCTACGCGCAGGCGATCAAGCAGCAGCGCGGCGCGCGCACCGAATCGGGCGCGGGCCTGAGCTCGCGGCTGCAGGAGGCGCGCTGGTTCATGAAGAACATCCTGCAGCGCTTCGACACCATCCAGCGTGTCTCGCAGGCCATCGTCGAGCGGCAGAAGGCCTTCTTCAGCCACGGCGCGATCGCGATGAAGCCGCTGGTGCTGCGCGAGATCGCCGACGAGCTGGGCCTGCACGAGTCGACCATCTCGCGCGTGACCACGGCCAAGTACATGTCCACGCCCTACGGCACCTTCGAGCTGAAGTACTTCTTCGGCTCCTCGCTCAACACCGAGGCTGGCGGCAACGCGTCGAGCACCGCGGTGCGCGCGCTGATCAAGCAGCTGGTCAGTGCCGAAGACGCGAAGAAGCCGCTGTCGGACAGCCAGCTCAGCAGCATGCTGGAGGAGCAGGGCATCCAGGTGGCGCGCCGCACGGTGGCGAAGTACCGCGAGGCGCTGAAGATCGCGCCGGCCAACCTGCGGCGCACGATGATGTGAGGCCGAGGTCTCGGGCCCGAACCGGCCACAAGACCCAGCGCCCCGCCCGGCGTCCACCGAGGCGCAAGCGCAACCCTCGAACCCCTCTGCACGCATGAACGCCGCCCTTCCGCCCGACGCCCCGCCGTCCTCCCTGTTCCTGCCCTGCGCCGCCGGCGTCGAAGCGCTGCTGGCCGACGAGGTGGCCCGGCTGCTGCCCGGTGCCGCGGCGCAGACGCAGCGCGGCGGCGTGATGGTGCGCGGCGGCCCGCGCGAGGCGATGGCGCTCAACCTCGGCAGCCGGCTCGCCCAGCGCGTGCTGTGGCAGGTGGCCGACGCGCCCTACCGCAGCGAGGACGACCTGTACGCGCTGGCCCGCAGCCCGCGCTGGCCCGACTGGATCACCCCGACGCAGACCCTGAAGGTCGACGTGACGGCCCAGCGCGCGCCGCTCAAGAGCCTGAACTTCGCCGCGCTGCGCATCAAGGACGGCGTGTGCGATGCGATGCGCGACGCGCTCGGCGCGCGCCCCAGCGTCGACACCCGCCGCCCCGACCTGCCCCTGCTGCTGCACCTGGCGCCCGAACACGCCACGCTGTATGTCGACACCTCGGGCGAGGCGCTGTTCAAGCGCGGCTGGCGTGAAGACCAGGGCGAGGCGCCGCTGAAGGAGACGCTGGCCGCCGCGATGCTGGCCGCGGCCGGCTGGCAGGGCCGCGAGGCCGACGGACCGCTGCTCGACCCGGTGTGCGGTTCCGGCACGATCGCGATCGAGGCGGCGCAGATCGCCTGCGGCATCGCGCCCGGCTCGCTGCGGCGCTTCGCGTTCGAGCGACTCGGACCGTTTCGCGATGCCGGCAGCCAGCGCCTGTGGCGCGAGCTGCGCGAGGCCGCGCGCGCCGCCGTGCATGCCAGCGCGGTACCGATCTTCGCCGGCGACGTGGCCTTCCGCATGACCGACTTCGCAGCGCGCAACGCCCAGCGCGCCGGCGTCGCGGCCGCGATCGAGTTGAAGACGGTCGACGCGCTGCAACGCAGCGCCCCGGCCGCCGCCGGCACGCTGATGCTCAACCCGCCCTATGGCGAGCGCATCGACCCCAAGGGCTCGCGCGGCGACGGCACCGGGCGGCGCGCGCCGCCGACCGTCGCGCGCGAGGGCTTCGAGGACGGCGCCTCGGCCAACGAGTTCTTCGCCCGCCTCGCCAGCCACTGGAAGCGCGCCTACCCGGGCTGGACCGCGTGGGTGCTCAGCCCCGACATGAAACTGCCGCAGTCGATGCGCCTGAAGGAGAGCCGGCGCGTGCCGATGTGGAACGGCCCGATCGAATGCCGGCTGTTCCGCTTCGACCTCGTGGCCGGCTCGATGCGCGAGCCGGGCTGAGGCGCGCCGGAGCGCCGGCCTCAGCGCGGCACTTCGAGGTCGATCGGCGCCGACGTGGCCATCACCTGCTGGTCGGCGTTCTGCACCAGCTCGACCTTGAGCTTGTAGTTGCCCGGCGGCGGCGCGAGCCAGACCTCGGTCAGCCCCTTGACGAGGTCGATGCGCTCGGTCGGCGCGCCGGCCCGCTCGGCGATCAGGCGGAAGTGGCCCACGCCCTTGTCCTGGATGTCGACGTGGCCCACGTTCAGGCCCGACGCATGCAGCCGCACCCGGAACGGCGGGCGCTGCGGCTCGCCGCTGCGCGGCTCGAGGATCGCGACGCCCGGCTGGATCAGCGTCTTCGGGTCGACGTCCTCGTTCTTCTTCGTCACCGTGATCTTCATCGGCTTGCTGTAGACGAAGTAGGGGATGTGCTTGTGGTCCGCCAGCAGCAGCCGCAGCGTGTAGGTGCCGGGCACGAAGGTGAGCACCGTCTCCATCTGGCCCTTGCCGAAGTGGATGTACTGGTCGTTGAAGGGCAGCGGCTTGGTGAAGTCGAGCGGCAGGTCGCGGTTGACCAGCAGGTGGTGGTGCCCGGCGCCGTCGACCGGCTTCACGATCGGCGCCAGCCCGTAGCGCGACAGGCCGAACTTCAGCACGAAGGGCGTCTCGATGCTGTCGCCGTCGCGCAGGTTGGTGAAGTAGGTCTCGGGCTGCTGGGTGCGCAGCGGCGAGCTGAGCCAGGGGTGGTCGGCCGCGACGGCCGGCGCGGCCAGCAGGGCGGCCGCGATCCAGGCGAAGTAGGAACGCATCGTGGGGGTCTTTCGGTCGGAGGTCGTGCGGGCGTCGGTCAACGCAGGACCGGAGTGTCCGGCAATTCGTTCGGATTGCCACCCCCCGGCGCCACCGGGAAGTGCTCGCGCAGCACGGCATCCACGGCGTCGATCGCGGCGTGCAGCCCGTCCTCGAAGCGCTGCTCGCGGAAGGCCGCGCCCATGCCGTCGACGATGGCCTGCCACCCCGCGGCATCGACGTGCCGCGTGAGGCCGCGGTCGGCCACGATCTCGATGCGGTGATCGGCCAGCAGCAGGTAGATCAGCACGCCGTTGTTGTGCTCGGTGTCCCACACGCGCAGCTTGCCGAACAGCGACAGCGCACGATCGTGGGCGTCGACGTCGCGCCACAGGTAGCCCAGCGGCAGCCCCGCCTCCACGCAGACGCGGATCTCGCCGCTGTGCGCCGCCTCGCTGGCGCGCACGCGCTGCTCGATGCGCTCCAGCGCCACCGGACCGAGCGCGCGGCGCGCGTCGTCCTCGTCGAGCCAGCAGTGGCGCAGCAGACGGGTCAGCCGGTTCATCATCACCAGTCCCCCGACGCGCCGCCGCCGCCGAAATCACCGCCGCCGCCGGACGAGAAACCACCGCCGCCGCCACCGCCCCAACCGCCGCCACTGCCCCCGCCGCCCCAGATGATGGGTGGCACGCCATGGCCGCCGGTGTCGAGGCCGCGCCGCCGCGCCGCACCGAGCCCCAGCACCCCCACCAGCACCAGCGCCACCAACGCGGCCGCGCCGCCGATCAGCAGGCTGGCCGACACCGCCCAGGCCAGGCCGCCGGCCCCGGCGCTGGTGGCCAGCGTGCCGAGCTTGCGGCCCAGCACACCGGTCAGCACGGCGCCGGCGATCGGCACCGCGAGCAGGAAGAACATCGCGAAGTCCTGCCATTGCGCGCCGGACTCGGCCGCCCTGGGCCCGGAGCCGGGCGCCGGCAGCGCCTCGCCGCGGATGCGCGCCGCGAGCTGGTCGACCGCCGCGTTCAGACCGCCCGCGAAATCGCCGGCCCGGAAGGCCGGCGTCAGCGCACGGTCGATGATCTGTTTGGCCGCCAGGTCGGGCACCGCGCCCTCGAGCGCCTTGGCCACCTCGATGCGGACCTTGCGGTCGTCCTTGGCCACCAGCACGATCAGGCCGTCGCCGACCTCGCGCCGGCCGATCTTCCAGCTCTCGCCGACGCGCTGCGCGTAGGCGGCGATGTCCTCGGGCTGGGTGGTCGCGACGACCAGCACCACCAGCTGCGAGCCGGCCTCGCGCTCGAAGGCCGCGAGCTTGGCCTCCAGCGCGCTGACCTGCGCGCGCGTCAGCGTGCCGGTCTGGTCGATCACGCTGGCGCTGAGCACCGGCACCGGCCGCAGGTCCTGGGCGCTGCTCGCGCTCCACGGACCCACCCCCAGCAACGCCAGCGCCAGGCTTGCGAGCCAGCGCCGCCAGCCGTGTCGCATCAAGGTCTCACTTCGAGGCCGGCTTCTCGAAACTCACCGCCGGCGGCGCCGAGATCTGCGCCTCGTTCTGCACCGTGAAGTTGGGCTTGGCCGCGTAGCCGAACACCATCGCGGTCAGGTTGCTCGGGAAGCTGCGCGCGAGCACGTTGTAGTCCTGCACCGCCTTGATGTAGCGGTTGCGCGCCACGGTGATGCGGTTCTCGGTGCCCTCGAGCTGCACGCGCAGGTCCTGGAAGCCCTGGTTGGCCTTCAGGTTCGGGTAGTTCTCGGTCACCACCAGCAGCCGCGACAGCGCGCCGCTCAGCTCGCCCTGCGCGGCCTGGAACTTCTGGAAGGCCTCGGGGTTGTTGATCAGCTCCGGCGTGGCCTGGATGCTGGTGGCCTTGGCGCGCGCCTCGACCACCTTGGTCAACGTCTCCTGCTCGAAGTTGGCCTCGCCCTTGACGGTGGCCACCACGTTGGGGATCAGGTCGGCACGGCGCTGGTACTGGTTCAGCACCTCGGCCCAGGCGCTCTTGGTGGCCTCGTCGAGGCGCTGGAAGTCGTTGTAGCCGCAGCCGCCGAGCGCCAGCGTGGCGAGCAGCGTCAGGGCGGTGAGAAGGCGTCGGAGCATGGGGTGGGTCCTTTCTGGGCGAACTCGGGGCGGCGCGCGGCAGTCTTCGGCACCGGTGTTGCGCAGATGCCGACGGCTGCGCCGGGTTCAAGCGGCGCTTAGCATCCTAACCACTGTGGCCTCATCTTTCGCACTCGATCCGACCACCGCCTTGCAGGCCGCCGCCCGCCCGCGGGCGCCGAACGCCCCGCCGCCCCGCCTGCTGGTGGCCGGCGCCGGGGGCCCACTCGGGCGCGAGGTGCTGAAGGAGGCGCTCGCCCACGGCCGCTATGCCAGCGTGGGCGTGCTGACACGCGCCCCGCTGCAGGCGGGCGTGCGCCGGCTGCGCGCGGTGCCCTTCGGTGACGGCGCGGACCTGCCGGCGAACGACATCGCCGTGGTGGTGTTCGACCGCGGCCGCGACCACTACGGCCGCGACGAGGCCTACCACCTGCCCGAGCCGCAGGCGCTGCCGGCGCTGGCGACGCGCCTGCGCGCCAGCGGCGTGCACACACTCGTGGTCGTGTGTCCCATCGCCCCGGCGCTGCTGCCGCAGGCCCTGCAGCACGGCCTGGCCAACCTCGACGAGCAGGCGGTCGCCGCGCTCGGCTTCGAGCGGCTGCTGTTCGTGCGGCCGACGCAGGACGCCGTGGCCGTCACCCTGACCACCTGGCCGCAGCGGCTGGCGCGCTGGATGCTCTCGCAGCTGCGCTACATGATCCCGCAGCAGGAGCGGCCGCTGCGCGCCGGCGCGGTGGCGGCCTTCGTGTTCGAGGTGCTGCGGCAATGGCGCGATGCCGCGCCGGGCACACGCGTCGCCGCGGCCCCGCTGCTGTGGGCGGCGGCGCAGAAGGAGGGACCGGAACCGGTGGTGCGAGTCTGGCTGCACGGCGACGCGACACTCCCTCTCCCACCCGGCGAGCCAGCGCCGGGGTAAGCGCCGCAACGTCCTCCGCACGCTGCTCCCTCTCTCGCACCGCGGGAGAGGGCTGGGGTGAGGGTGGGATCGAGGCGCACGACGGCCCCTCCCCCCGGCCCTCTCCCCGCCCGCGGGGAGAGGGAGTCGTTCAACGCCTCGCCGGCGGCTGCCAGCCGCTGCGCAGCACCTCCATCTGCTCCGCCCTCCGCTCTGCCGGCAGCGGCCCGCGCAGGCTGGTCAGCACCCAGCCCACACGCTCGGTGTCGATGGCCGTCAATGCGCCTGGCGCCGGCGCGGCGCGCAGCAGGCTCGCCAACCACGCAGCCTCCAGCGGCGTGAGCCGCGCGCTGCTCTTGCGCAGGTAGTGGCGCGCGGCCGCCTCGGCACCGCACACGCCCTCGCCCCAGGGCGCGATCGCCAGGTAGAGCTGCAGGATGCGGCCCTTGCCGAGCGTGCGCTCCATCTCCACCGCGTAGAGCAGCTCGCGCAGCTTGCGCACCGCCGAACGCTCGTCGCCGGTGTAGACCAGCTTGGCAAGCTGCTGCGTCAGCGTGCTGGCGCCCTGCGGCCGCGCGCCGCCCAATGCCGACGGCGGCTGCTTCTGGTTGGCGGACCACGCGGCCAGCAGTTGCGGCAGGTCGTAGCCGGCGTGCTCGGCGAAGCGCTGGTCCTCGGCCGCCACCACCGCGCGCGGCAGCCAGCCGATCACGCGCGTGCTGGCATCGCCGGCCGTCTGGCGCCATGGGTGGGCCGTGCAGGCCATCGCCGGCTCGGCGTCGAGCAGGGCCTCGGTGCCCAGGCCGCTCACCTCGAAGCCGTCGATGCGCGGCTGCACCACCAGGCGCCGCTCGGGCAGGCGCAGGTTCAGCTTCGCGGCCACGCGGCCGTCGATGTGCGCGCGCCGCAGTTCGGGAATCGCCGCGGGCCCGAAGGCCGCGTACACATCGGCCAGCGCGGTGTCGGCCAGCTCGGCGTCGATCACCAGCCCGGTGCTCGTGAGCTGCGCGCGGCCCTTCAGCACCACCGCCTGCTCGCCCTCGCCGAGCGTCAGCGTGCCGCGGTAGCGCTCCTGCGCCACGCGCTGCAGTTGCAGCTCGGCCTGCGGCAGCACCAGCGGCTGCGGCCCGAGCGCGTCGAAGGGCAGACGGCACGGCGCACAGCGGCCGGCCAGGCGGTCGGGCGCCACGCGCTGCCAGGTCCAGCGGCCGAGCGGCGTCTCGGTGCTGCGGCCATCGAGCAGCGCCAGCCCGAGCGGGTGCGTCGCCACGCGCAGCAGCGCCGGCACGCTGACCGGGCGCTCGAACTGCCAGCCGCGCGGGCCGATGCGCAGCGTGTGCGACCACTCGCCGGGCTGCGGCGCGAGCGCGTGGCAGGCCACGGCGAAGAGTGCCGCCGTCAGCGTGAGGAGGGTGGCGAGGAGGGTGAGGGTGATGAGGGTGCAGCGGCGCACGACCCCCTCACCCCAGCCCTCTCCCCCGCGGGCGGGGGAGAGGGAGCCGGAATTCACTCCCTCTCCCGCTCGCGGAAGAGGGTTGGGGTGAGGGCCGACATGCGAGCCGAAGTTCTTCATCGCATCTCTCCACCATCCACCACCGCCACCGTCGTCACCGCCTGCCAGGGCCCGGTCGAGCGGCCCAGCGCTGCGGCCCAGAACCACGCCGAGGTGTCGGTGTAGGCCTGGCCTTCCGCGTCGGCGATGCGCTCGCACACGCGCAGCCGCTGCGCACCGCGCTCGGCCTCGAAGCAGCGCCACAGCCGCTGCTGCGCGTCGCGCTCCAGGCGCGCGGCGGCGATGCTGTAGCCGAGGCCGCGGTAGCAGTCGGCCGCCGGGTGCAGCATGCGCGTGGGGCGCTGCACGTCGCGCAGCACCAGCAGGCGCTCGCCGTCGCTGAAGCGGCCGATCGCGCCGGGGAACGCATTGGCGAAGCGCTGCTCCACCGGGCTCAGCGCCAGCGGGCGCAGCGTGCGGCCGTCGAACTGCCGCGGCCATTCGACCGCGCGCAACGCCCCCTCGGCCGGACTCGCGTCGCGCGCCAGCGGCGCCAGCGCGCAGGCCGCGAGCAGCGCCGCGGCACCCAGCCGCACCAGGCCGCCGAGCGGCGCGGCTCGGCGCCGCAACGCCGCGCCCCAGCGCGCCAGCGGCTCGTCGGGCCGGCACTCAACGACGGTCTGCATGGCGCAACTCCTTCTCCTGATCACGCGTGGTCCACACCAGCACCGCCGCGCACACCGCGGCCGTGACCCCCAGGCCGATGGCCTGGTGCGCCGCTTCGCCCAGCCCCTGGGGCCGCGCCTCCAGCGCGACCAGCAGCGTGTTGCGCAGCACGTTGCCGCACAGCACCAGCAGGCCGACCACCGGCAGCCGGCGCAGCAGCACCGCGTCGCGCAGCCCGACCCACGCGGCCGCCGCGCAGGCGCAGAAGTAGCCCAGCCAGACCAGTTGCACGCCGGAGCACGGCGCGTCGACGATCACCAGCTGGCCCTGCACCGTCATCGCCGCACCGCTGCGCGCCGCGTCCAGGCCGGCGAGCTGCAGCGCCCAGGTGCTGAGCTGCGCCGTCAGCAGCCGCAGCGGGTAGCCGGCATAGAACTGCAGCGACGCCACCAGCGGCAACGCCAGCAGCGCCAGGCCGGCGAACGGCAGCCACGGCGCACCATCCGGGCGCCAGGCGGCGAAGGCCAGGCTCAGCGCCGCGACGGCCAGCACCGCCGCCGCCAGCGGCGGCAGCGCCCACAGTGCGAGCGTCGCCGCCGCGGTGACCCCTGCGCTCGCGGCGAACCAGCCCGGCCGCGGCGACGCGCGCAACCGCGGCGCCAGGCGCACGAGCACGACGCCCAGCATCGCCAGCGCGGCCAGGCCGAGCGGATCGTCCGAGCCGTCGAGCAGCCGGCCCGCCGCCCAGCGGCCGTGCGGCCACAGCGCGGCGGCCTGCAGCGCCAGCCAGGCGCCGGCGGGCAGCGCAGCCAGGCCGGGCGCGCCGGTGAGACGCAGGCGATAGGGAGCTTGGGCTTGCATGCTGCGGCTCCCGCTCACCGCACCAGGCGCCGCGGCTTGCGCCACAGGCGCTTGGCGCTCGAGCCGCCGCGGTGCCAGGCCGCCGCGCCCAGCAGCACCAGCACCACGCCCAGCGCGATCCACGCCGAAGGCTCCGGCGTGCTGGGCACCTCGGCGCCAATGGCGAGGTTGCTCACGCCCTGCGGCATGGGCGAGGGCTGGTCCACCGGCGTGCTGCCGCCGGCCGGGTTGCGCACCACACGGTCGACCGCGATGAAGCTGGTGTACTGCGTGAGCAGGCTGTAGCGCAGGCCCAGCGCCGTGATGGCCTCGCGCTGCGTGTCGCCGCCCTGCAGCGCCTCCTGGTCCGACAGCGACTGGATGCGGTGGCGCGCCCACAGGTGGCGCAGCGCGACCGACTGCGCATCGGGCGTGCCGACCGGCAGCATCGCCTGCCACGCGCCATGGGCTGCCTGGCCTTCGACGACGAGCTGGCCGCGCGGCTCGCCGCGCCACTTGCCGAACACCAGCACCGGGCGGCCGCCCAGCACGTCGGGCAGGCGCTCGGGTTCCACGTCGTAGGTGTCCAGGCCTTCGAAGCGCGCCTTCACCTGCGTGAGCACCGGCGCGTCGATCATGCGGCGCAGGCGCTCGGCCTGCGCGGCGGCCTGCTCCGGCCGGGTGACGATGAAGGGCTCGCCCTGGCCGGCACGCGCGATGCCTTCGATGAGATGGCGGTTGACCGAGCTGCCGATGCCGAAGGCGAACACGTTGGTCTGGCCGAGGTTCTTGCGGATGAGCTGGAACACCTCGCTCTCCACCGTGACGTAGCCGTCGGTCACCACGATCACGCTGCGCGAGACATCCGGCGCCTTGGGCAGCACGGCCACGCGCTTCAGGGCCGGCACGATCTCGGTGCTGCCGCTGCCGCCCATCTGCTTGATGGTGCGCAGCGCCTGCTCGATGTTGGCCTGCGTGGCCGGCACCGAGGTTTCGTTGAGCATGCGGTTGCTGCCCGAGAACAGCAGCACGTTGAAGGTGTCGCTGGGGCGCAGCCCGCCGATCAGGTGGCGCAGCAGCGTCTTGGCCGTGTCGAGCGGGTAGCCGTGCATGGAGCCCGAGATGTCGACCACGAAGACGTAGTCGCGCGGGTTGATCTGCGTGGTGGCGATGGCCTGGGGCGGCTCCACCATCGCGAGGAAGAAGTTCTCCTCGCCGGGCGCGCCGGGGAAGAGCGTGAGGCCCGAGGCGATGCCTTCGCCGGCCAGGCGGTAGTCGAGGATGAAATCGCGGTTGCCGTGGTGGCGGCTGGCCGCGGCCTCACCGCCCAGCGCGACGCGCGCGCCGCGGGTGCCCTCGCCTTCGACCTCGATTTCGTGCGAGCTGGAGCGCAGGCCGCTCACCGGCAGCGGCGAGGCGAAGGCCACACGCAGGTCGAAGCGGGTTTCAGACGCCTCGCCGGCCGGCAGGTAGGGCACGGCGGGGAAGCTGCCGGATGGCGCTGCCGTGCCGTTTGCTTGTTCTTCAGTGGTTGCGGCCTTGTTGGCGGGGGAGCGATAGCGCGGGCCCACCACGGTGGGGAACACGAACTGGTAGCGCCCCTCGGTGGGCGGCAGCAGCTCGGTGTAGCGCAGCTCCACCGCCACCTCGTCGCCCGGCAGGATGTTGGCCACGTTCATCGAGAACACGTTGGGCCGCTCCTGCTCCAGCAGCGCGGCGGTCTTGCCCTCGCGCTTGGCGGCCTCGAACTCGATGCGGGCGCGCTGCTTCTCGCGGATGTCGGCGACGATCACACGATTGCCGATGCGCACCGCCATGGCGTGCACCGCGGCCTGCGTGGAGCCGGGGAAGACATAGCGCGCCTCGATGGGCCGCTGGCCCTCGTTGCGGTAGCGCTGGGTCACCGTGACGTCGGCGATCGGCCCGGCGATGCGCGCGTCGACCTCGGTGGCCTTCAGCGGCAGGCGGTCAACGCTCGGGTCGTCGCTCTTGACGAAGAAGTAGGGGCTCTCGGCGCGCCGCGCGTCGGCATCGTCGGCCTGCGCCGGCAGCGCGACGAGCAGCAGGCTCGCCAGGCAGGCGAGCGCCAGGACCACGGCCCACAGCCGGCCCGGGCGCGACAGGGGGCGCAGCGGGACGACGGCGCGCGGACGCAGGGAGGGGAAGAACATGGCGGGCTCCTGAGGCGACGTGCCGCGAGGTGGGCACGGGGAGGAGCTTCCGCGGGGGGTGAGAAAGAACTAGGAAGTCGGGGAGTGGGTGTGTGAAGGGGGCGTGAAGTCGGGGTGAAGGCGGAAGAGTCGCTACTGCCACGCTGACTTGCACTCAATCAATGCGGGGAAGGGCTGCAATCGGCCAGAGGCGGACCCTAGACCAGGGACCCACAAGCGGTCGTTCGGAATTGATCGACGATGCTCTGAGGGAGTGCATGCGCTCGGCTCGCCTGAAATTCTGTGCTGGGCATAAGCGGAAAGAAGAAGCCCGATCGCGTGCCACAGGCATCCCGGTCGCTGAAGCTATGCTTCTCCCCTGAACCGCAGGAGCGCGACGTGAAGACCATCTCAGTGTTTAACAACAAGGGAGGCGTGGGCAAGACCACCTTGACCTTCCACCTTGCGCATGCCCTCGCGGAGCTAGGCCACCGCGCGCTCCTGATTGACCTCGACCCCCAGTGCAACCTGACCATCTACGGCATGGACCAGGACGCGCTGCATGACGTCTGGAGGGAAGAGGACGCGTTCGTGGCTGACTTCAAGTCGGCCCAGCAAAAGTTGACCGCGAACGAGTTCAACAATCTGATCGCTCAGACGCGTTCCATCCACTTCCTGCTTAAACCTGTCGAGGACGGCATCGATGACCTGCCTAGCCTCCCGCCACCTCGCAAGCTGGCGAACAACCTGGACTTGATTCCAGGACGACTGACCATGCACCTCTACGAGGACGCTGTCGCTCGCCGCTGGAGCGAGGTCTACCAAGGTGACCCCCTGGCGGTCAGAACGGCAACCCGGCCACGGGAGCTGGCTATCGCCTACGCGAAGCAGTTCGGCTACGACTTCGTGATCATGGACACGTCGCCCAGCCTGGGCACCTTGAACCGACTTGTCATCTCGACCACCGACGGCTTCTTGATCCCCTGCATGCCGGACATGTTCTCCCTGTACGGCATCCGCAACATCGGTAACGCGCTTGCGGTCTGGAAGAAGCAGTTCGACACCATCTACCACCTGCTGTCCAACGAAAAGCGCGCGCTGTTTCCCGAAAACTTCGTGCGCCTGCTCGGCTTCACCATCTACAACGCGAAGCGGTATTCGGGCGCGTCCAAGTGGGACTTGGCCCAGGCTCACTTCAACTACGCAACGCAGATTCCGCAAGCGATCGCCGAATTCATTCCCGAGGCGGTGCGTGACCATCTCGACCCGTCGGTGTGGTCTCATCCAATCGGCGACACCGCCATCATGCACACGCACAACACCATGCCCGCCATGGCGCAAAAGTACCACCGCCCGATGTGGAAGGTACCCAGCGCTCTACTGGAACATGAGGACACCTCTACGGTCAGCGGCAACCGTGGTCTTTACCAGGCAACACAGGAGCTGTATCACGCCTTCGCGAAAGACCTCTTGAACCGCCTGAACTCCTTGAAGTGAGGGCGAGGCCATGCCTGAGCAGCACACCGTCGACCTCGCTCTCACCGCGTACGAGGAGCGCCGTCATGAGCTCTCGATTTTCATGAAAGGGGTCGAGGGCTGGTTCGCGAGCCACCCGAAGCTGACGGGCGGCTCCACGTCCACCGTGCATTCAGTCAAGTCGCGGCTCAAGGACTCGGGTCACCTGAAGGACAAGATCGTCAGAAAGCAGGCGGGCGGCGATCCCATCACCGCCGAGAACTTATTCACCCGCGTCACCGACCTCGCCGGCGTCCGCGTGCTGCACTTGTACCAAGAGCAATCACAGGCCATCCACGCCGCGATCATCGACAAGGTGGAGAACCAGCGAGATTGGGTGTTCAACGAGCCGCCGAGAGCCTACACCTGGGACCCTGAGGCACAGGGCTTCTTTGCCAACATGGGACTAGAGGTTCAGGTGAAGGACAGCTTTTACACCAGCGTTCATTACCTGGTGCGGCCGCGTGCGGACTCGCCGCACTGCTGCGAGATTCAGGTGCGCACTCTCTTCGAGGAGATATGGGGAGAGGTCGACCACACCCTGAACTACCCGAACCCCACCGACAACGTCGCATGCCGCGAGCAGCTCCGTGTGCTGACGAAGGTTGTTGGCGCGGGCAGCCGCCTCGTTGACGCGATCTTCCGCACGGCGGCTAGCGTTTCTACAAGGTAGTAGCCTAACGCCAAGGTGTTCAGGCTGCCCGGTGCCGCTCGCGGCTCACTCGGCACAACGCGCTATGCGCAATAGCTGAATAGCTGAATAGCTGAATAGCTGAATAGCATGATTCGGCGATTGACCGCTTCCTTGTTGTCCGATTGCCTGCAATCGGTCGTTAGCAGACCAACGAGCGAAAGCCCGGTTCAGCCCGGCGCCACCATCGGCAACGACAACACCGCCACCGCCCCCACCCCATCCCCCGCGTTCCGCAGACTCACCCTTCCCCGGTGCAGCTCCGCAATCTCCTTCACGAACGCCAGCCCCAGCCCCGTGCTCTTCTTCTGCGAGTGCGGCCGCGCCAGCGAGTAGAAGCGTTCGAACACCTTGTCGTCGGCGTAGTCGGGGATGCCGGGGCCCTGGTCGCGCACGATGATGTCGACGCTGCCGCCGCGTTGGCCGTTGACCGCGAGTTGCAGCGTCACGCGGCCGCCGGTGGGTGAGAAGTCGATGGCGTTGTCGAGCAGGTTGCCGATGGCGCGGCGCAGCAGCAGCGCGTCGCCTTCCACGATGGCCTCTTCGCCCGCACCGCCCTCATCGCCTTCGCCGCCCGGCAGCACCACCACCACCTCGATGCGCCGCGCCGCGGCCACCGGCTGCGCGCTGGCGGCCAGTTCCTCGAGCAGCGGGCGCAGGGCCACGGCCTCGGGGTGCTCGATCTGGCGGCGTGACTCCAGCGCGGCCAGCTCCATCATGCGGTCCACCAGTTCCTGGATGCGCAGCGTCTCGCGCTGGATGTTGCCCAGGAAGCGCTGGCGGTCGGCCTCCGGCATGGCGGGCTCGTCGTTCAGCAGCTCGGCCGCGCCGCGGATGGCCGACAGCGGGCTCTTCAGCTCGTGGGTGAGCGTCTGCACGTAGTCGGCCACGTAGTTGCGGCCGGCCAGTGCGTCGCGCATCTCGTCGAAGGCGGCGCCCAGCGCGCCCACGGTGCGGCGGCCCAGCCGCCGCAGGCTCAGGCTGCGCTGGGTGCGCACGTAGCGCCACAGGTCGCTCACCAGGCCGAAAGGCCGAACCAGCCACACCGACACGATCAACACCAGCAGCAGCACCGCGGCCACCGAGGTGGCGCCCACCAGCAGCGTGCGGCGGCGCGCTTTTTCCACGAACTGGCCGAAGCTCTGCACCGGCTTGCCCACCGACACGGCGCCCACGATCTCATTGCCCACGACGATGGGCGCGGCCACGTACATCACCGAGGTGTGGGGGTCGCCGTCCACGTCGGCCGAGGTGCGCGCGCCGTACTCGCCGGCCAGCGCCAGCCGCACGTCACGCCAGGCCGAGTGGTCCTCGCCCTCGTGCCGGGCCAGGGAGTCGAACAGCACGAGCCCGGAGCGGTCGACCACGGTGGTGCGCAGCTCCACGCGGGTCTTCTCGAAGCCAAAGATGTTTGCCTTGAACTCGCGTGCGTAGAGCGCGCGGAACACCGGGCGCAGCGCGTCGATGGCAATGCCCTCCTCGCTGGAGCGCGACTCGATCCAGCTGGCCATCAGGTGCGCCGTTTCCACCAGCGATTCCTCGGCCGATTCGCGGTAGCGCGGGTCGATGTCGCCCACCAGCCGCCACAGCAGCAGCGCCACGCCCAGCGCGTAGGCGAGCAGGATGCCGATGAAGATGCGGTTGCGCTTGGTCAATGGAGCCCCCACGGCCCTGCGGGCCTGCCCCCCGCGGGGGCGCTCGCCGGCTTGGGGGCGGCCCGGCGCCGGCTCATCACGCGGCGGGCAGCGAAGCCGGTAGGTCTTCGGCCAGCGCGTAGCCGCTGCCGCGGTGCGTGCGTATGGGCTCCAGCGTGGGCGCCACCGCCTTGAGCTTGGCACGCAGCGTCTTCACGTGGGCGTCCACGGTGCGGTCGAAGCTGTCGCCGGGGTCGTCCCACACCTTTTCCAGGAGCACGTCGCGGGTGTAGACGTGGCCCGGGCGCTCGGCCAGGGTCTTGAGCAGGCCGTACTCGTAGCGCGACAGCTCCAGCGGCCGGCCGTAGTAGCGGATGCGGCGGCGGCCGTCGTCCACGTCGATCGGCGTGGGGGCGCTGGTGGCCGCTGCCGGCGGCAAGGCGCCGGCCACGGTGGTGGGCGGCGGCGAAGCAGAGGCGCGTGCCGTGCGGCGCAGCACGGTGCGCACGCGCGCCACCAGCTCGCGCGGCGAGAAGGGCTTGGCCACGTAGTCGTCGGCGCCGAGTTCGAGGCCCACCACGCGGTCGATCTCGTCGCTGCGCGCGGTGAGGAAGACGACGGGCAGATCGGCCGCGCGCTCGCGGATGCGCTTGAAGAGCTCGAAGCCGTTGAGGTCGGGCAGGCCCACGTCCAGGATCACCAGCGCCGGGGCGGGCGCCTGCGGCGGCAGATGCTGCAGCGCCGCCTCGCCGGTGGCGCACCACAGCGGCTCGAAGCCTTCGGTGCGCAGGGCGTAGCTCAGCGTGTCGGCGATGCCGGGTTCGTCTTCGACGATCAGGATCTGCGCGCGGGCCATGGTCGGCGCCGATGATAGGGCCGTGATAATCGTCCGATGACTGCCGCCACCTCCATCCCCCTGCCGCCGCTGGCGAACGACCGCTTCCTGCGCGCCTGCCTGCGCCTGCCCACCGACGTGACGCCGGTGTGGCTGATGCGCCAGGCCGGCCGCTACCTGAGCGAGTACCGCGACACGCGCGCCAAGGCCGGCAGCTTCATGGGCCTGGCCACCAACCCGCAGTACGCCACCGAGGTGACGCTGCAGCCGCTGGACCGCTACCCGCTCGACGCGGCCATCCTGTTCAGCGACATCCTCACCGTGCCCGACGCCATGGGCCTGGGCCTGAGCTTCGCGCAGGGCGAGGGCCCGCGCTTCGCGCACCCGCTGCGCGACGAGGCCGACGTGGCGAAGCTGCAGGTGCCCGACATGGACAAGCTGCGCTACGTGTTCGACGCGGTGGCGTCGATCCGGCGAGCGCTGGCGCCGGGCGGCGCGCCGGGCCGGGTGCCGCTGATCGGCTTCTCGGGCAGCCCGTGGACGCTGGCCTGCTACATGGTCGAGGGCGCGGGCAGCGACGACTACCGGCTGGTGAAGACCATGCTCTACCGCCGGCCCGACCTGATGCACCGCATCCTCGAGGTGAACGCCGACGCGGTGGCCGCCTACCTGAACGCGCAGATCGAGGCCGGTGCGCAGGCGGTGATGATCTTCGACAGCTGGGGCGGCGTGCTGGCCGACGGCGCCTTCCAGCGCTTCAGCCTGACCTACACCGAGCGCGTGCTGCGCCAGTTGAAGAAGAAACACGACGGCTATCGCGTGCCGCAGATCGTGTTCACCAAGGGCGGCGGGCTGTGGCTCGAAGCCATTGCCGACAGCGGCTGCGACGTGGTGGGCCTGGACTGGACCATGAACCTGGGCGCGGCGCGCGCGCGCGTGGGCGACCGCGTGGCCCTGCAAGGCAACCTGGACCCGAACGTGCTGTTCGCCGACCCCGAGCAGATCCGCGCCGAGGTGGCGCGCACGCTGGAGAGTTTCGGCCCGCCGTCGGCCGGCAGCGGCCATGTGTTCAACCTCGGCCACGGCATCAGCCAGCACACCCCGCCCGACAGCGTGAGCGTGCTGGTGGATGCGGTCCATTCGTATTCACGCCAGCAGCGCGGGGCCGCCGGCTGACCGGGTGGTCGAGACGCCGCTGGGCGCGCCCGGCAAGCCGGGTTTACCCGTGAACGGCGCCCGCGAGGCCTGACTTATCCCCAGAATCGTGTCAAGCCCCGCACCGCGATGAGACTGCTGCATCGCAACAGCCTTTCGACCGTGGAACGCGCTAAGTCGTTGATTCTTATATAGACATTTTTCTGCCTTCGAAAGCATCAGCGCAAGCCTCGGCCTGTGCTATCAATCAGTTAGCTCGCGTTTGCGCAGGTTTCCCACAAAGTTTTCCACAGGGCACGTGGATAGCTCGAAAACCCCAAACGAATCAATAGCTTGGCCGCTTTCCTTGATAAGAACTTGAGATTCCTTGGGCAAGTCATCCTCATCGCAGGCGGTCGCCGCGTCGGCACCGGCGGCGGGCGCTGAGCCCCTCGCCCCGGTCTCGGAGCGGGTCGTCGTGCCGGTGGTGATCGATGCGCCGCAGTACAGCGGGTTGAAGGCGGCGCTCGATTACTTGAGCGAGCGCCCGCTCCTGCCGGGCACGCTGCTGCGTGTGCCGCTGGGCCGCCGCGAGGTGCTGGGCGTGGCCTGGGACGCGAGGCCCGGGGAGGGCTCGGCGGTGCCGGAAGGCGTGATGCTGCGCGAGGTGGCGGCGGTGTTCGACGCGCTGCCGCCGCTGCCGGCCGCGTGGCGGGAGCTGGTGGACTTCGCCGCGTCGTACTACCAGCGCAGCCCGGGCGAGGTGGCGCTGGCGGTGCTGCCGCCCGAGCTGCGCACGCTCAGCGCCACGCAGCTGGACCGCCGGCTCAAACGGCTGCGCGCCAGGCTGCTGCCACCCAGCGGCGAACACAGTGCCCTGCCGGACCCCAGCGCCGAGCAGGCGCAGGTGCTGCAGGCACTGGCCGGGACCGCCGCAAACGCCAGCGTGACGCTCCTGCACGGCAGCACCGGCAGCGGCAAGACCGAGATCTATCTGCGCGAGGCGCAGCGCGTGGTCGAGGCCGGCCGCCAGGCGCTGGTGCTGGTGCCGGAGATCAACCTCACGCCGCAGCTCGAAGAGCGCTTCCTGGCCCGCTTCCCGGGCCGCCGGGTGGTGTCACTGCACAGCGGGCTGACGCCGGCGCGCCGCCTGAAGCACTGGCTGATGGTGCTGCTGGGCGAGGCCGACCTGGTGCTCGGCACGCGCCTGGCGGTGTTCGCGCCGCTGCCGCGGCTGGGACTGGTGATCGTCGACGAGGAGCACGACCCGTCCTACAAGCAGCAGGAGGGCGCGCGCTACTCGGCCCGCGACCTGGCGGTGGTGCGTGGCCGCATCGAGGGGGTGCCGGTGCTGCTGGGCTCGGCCACACCCTCGCTGGAGAGCTGGCACAACGCGCTGCCGGTGGCCGAGGGCGGCGCCGGCCGCTACGCCCGCCTGACGATGGCCGCACGCATCGGCGGTGGCGTGCTGCCCGCGGTGCGGCTGGTCGACATGAGCCGGCTACCGAAGGAGGTGCTGCGCGACAGCGCGCTGTCGCCCGCGCTGCTGGGCGCGCTGCGCGAGCGGCTGGCGCGCGGCGAGCAGAGCCTGGTGCTGCTGAACCGCCGCGGCTACGCGCCGGTGCTGCATTGCACCGAATGCGGCTGGAAGAGTGCCTGCGCGCACTGCAGCGCCTGGCGGGTGTTCCACAAGCTCGACCGCACGCTGCGCTGCCATCACTGCGGGCTCACCGAGCGCGTGCCGCGCGCCTGCCCGGATTGCGGCAATGCCGACATCCAGCCGACCGGCCGCGGCACCGAACGCCTGGAGGAGCAGCTGGCGCTGGCGCTGCCGGGCGCGCGCGTCGGCCGCATCGACGCCGACACCACGCGGCGCAGCGGCGCGCTGGAGGCCGAGCTGGCCCGCGTGCATGCCGGCGAGGTGGACGTGCTGGTGGGCACGCAGATGATCGCCAAGGGCCACGACTTCCGGCGCATGACATTGGTGGCGGCGGTGAACCCCGACGCGGCGCTGTTCAGCAGCGACTTCCGCGCGCCGGAGCGCCAGTTCTCGCTGCTGATGCAGGCCGCCGGCCGCGCCGGCCGCGCGGCGGAGCAGGCCGATCGCGCGGAGATGTGGGTGCAGACCTGGCACCCGCAGCACGCGCTGTACGCGGCGCTGCGCACGCACGACTACGCGGCCTTCGCGCAGGCGCAGCTCGCCGAGCGGCGCTCGGCGGGCCTGCCGCCCCACACCCATCTGGCGCTGCTGCGCGCCGATGCACGCGAGCAGGCGGTAGCGCAGGCCTGGCTGCGGGTGGTGAGCGACGAGGCCCGCGAACTCGCCGAGCAGCACCAGGTGGCGCTCTACCCGCCGGTGCCGCTGAGCGTGCAGCGCGTGGCCGACATGGAGCGGGCGCAATTGCTGGTGGAGTCGGCCTCGCGGCCGGCGCTGCAGCGCTTCCTCGCGGCCTGGGACGCCACGCTGCGGCACAAGCGGCCGGAGCAGAAGGGGCTGTTGCGCTGGGCCGTCGACGTGGACCCGCTGGCGATCTAGGCTTGGCTAGCGCCCGCGCAGGTGGTCGGGCGATTCGAGCCGCTTGGCCAGCGTGGACAGCAGCCAGGTGAGCAGCAGGTAGACGGCCGAGATCGCGAGGTAGGGCTCCCAGTAGCGCGAGTAGGCCCCGGCCACGGTGCGCGCTGCCAGCGCCAGTTCGGCCAGGCCGATGGCCGAGACCAGCGAAGAATCCTTGATCAGCGTGACCGCCTCGTTGACCAGCGGCGGCACCATGCGCCGCACCGCCTGCGGCAGGATCACGTGGCGCATGCTCTGCACGTGCGTCAGACCCAGGCTGTAGGCCGCCTGCGTCTGGCCGCCGTGGATGCTCTGGATGCCGGCGCGGAAGATCTCGGAGATGTAGGCGCCGGCGTTCAGCGTCAGCGCCAGCGCGCCGGAAAAGAAGGCACCGTAGTTCTGGCGGAAATCACGCGCGGCCTCGCCGGCGAGCAGCAGGCCGGTGTCGGGATGGATCAGCGCCGGCATCAGCGCGAAGTGCACCAGCAGGATCTGCACGAACAGCGGCGTGCCGCGGAAGAAGGTGACGTAGGCGATCGTCAGCCACTGCGCCGGCTTCAGCAGCGCGGCCGCCAGCGGCGACCTCGGCTTGGGCGCATAGCGCGTGCTGCTGATCAGGCCCAGCACCAGCCCGAGCGCGAGACCGGCGACGATCGCGACGACCGTCAGCTTGATCGTCATCAGCACGCCGGCCAGGAACAGCGGTCCGTAGCCGGCCAGGATCTCCCAGCGAAAGTCCATGGGAGATCCTCGGAGTGCTGATGGGGCTGCTGCTTACTTGGAAGCCGCCGCCGCGGGAGCGGCTGCACCGAAGGTCTTGGCGTAGACCTGGTCGTAGCTGCCGTCGGCCTTGATCGCCGCGATGCCCTTGTTCACCTTCTCCAGCAGCTCGGCGTTGCCCTTCTTGACGGCAATGCCGTACTGCTCGGGGGCGAAGGCGCTGTCGCTGACGGTCTTGAAGTTGGCGGCCGCGTTGTTGGTGACGTAGTTGATGATCACGCCGTTGTCGGCCACGACGGCATCGACGCCACCGGCCTCGAGCTCCTTCAGCGCGAGCGGCGTGGACTCGAAGCGCTTGACGTTGGCGCTGTTCTTGCCCTGCAGCTTGGTCACGACCTCGTCGCCCGTGGTGCCGGTCTGCACGCCGACCTTGAGCTTCTTCAGGTCGTCGAACTTCGCGACCTTGGAGGTGGCCTTCACCGCGATCAGCTGGTAGGCGTCGAAGTAGGGAGTGGAGAAGTCCATCGTCTGCTTGCGCTCGTCGGTGATCGTGATCGACGAGATCAGCAGGTCGCGGTCACCCTGTTGCAGCGCGTTGAAGATGCCTTCCCACGGCGTGTTGACGAACTTCACCTCGAAGCCGCCCTTGGCCGCGACGGCCTGCAGCAGGTCGATGCTGAAGCCGACGATCTCGCCCTTCTCGTTCTGGAACTCGAACGGCGCGTAGGCGGCATCGGTGCCGACGACATAGACCTTGGCAGGCTCGGGCGCGGGAGCGGAGGCCACCGGGGTGGGCGCGGCAGCGGGGGCAGCGGCGGGCGCGGGCTCTTCCTTCTTGCCGCAGGCGGCGAGCAGCAGGCCGGCACCGAACAGGCCGGCGGTCTTCAGAAACTGGCGGGTCGTGAACTTCATGCGGGGTCCTCGTGGGGGTTCCGGAATCGATGGTGACAGATCGGCGGTGGCCAATTGTCACCGGATTGCTGATGCAAAAAAGCGGCCCGGAGGCCGCTTTCGAACTGAGTCCGAGAGACTTAGAAGTTGTGGCGGATGCCGAGACCGATCGACGAGAACTTGTTGTCTGCCAGCACCGGCAAGGTGGCCGTACCAGAACCGCCGTACGGGAACGAGTTGTTGTCGATCGCGTAGTAGAACGCGTACACCTTGGTGCGCTTGGACAGGTTGTAGTTGTAGCCCAGCGTGTATTGGATGGCATCGGAATCGGCCAAGTTATCCCACTCATCCGCCCAGCCGACCGACACGTGGAACTCACTGGCGCCGACGGTGTACTGAACGGTGCCCGTCACTTGGTTGCGCTTGCCGAGGACAACGTCATCGGAGTTTTCATAGGCCAGACCCAGGAGGAACGGACCCATCGTGTAGGCCGCGCCAGCTGAGAAACCCTTAATCGTGTCGTTGCCGAACTGGTCTTCGCTCTTGCTGTAGCCGGCACCGATATGGAGACCGTCGACGTCATAGTTCACGACGCCTTCATAGGTCTTCGGGCCCGTGCCTTCGCCAGCAGCCACCGTAACCGCGAACGAAACCGGACCGAAATTCGGGCTGGTGTACTCAACGGCGTTGCTGAAGCCGACACGCAACGAGTAGATGTTGTCTTCCGAGGTCGTGCCAGTGTCGTGATTGAAGACACCGATGTAATCGATCGTGCTGCCGTACAGGGCGCCCAGCGCGATCTTGCCGAGCTTGATCTGACCAAGCGTTGCGCTCTTCAAGCCGACGTAGGCATCACGGCCAAAGCCACCGGTGCCGGTGCCGTCGTCCGAACCGAAGCCGGATTCGAGCTGGAAGAACGCGCTTGCTCCCCCGCCGAGGTCTTCCGTACCGCGAAGACCCCAACGCGAAGCGTTGTTCTTCATCACGGTCGCATCGGACACGTCGTTGTCCTGGAACTCAATGGAGGTGTTCAGGCGGCCGTACAGCGTGACGCTGCTCTGTGCGAACGCGCTGCCGGTGAATGCCGCGCACAGGGCGGCGGCGAGGGCGAGTTTCTTCATCAGGAATCTCTCTTTCGTGGAGGGTTGGCGGGGCGGAACAACCAACGTCTTGATCGAAGACGCGGACCGGTTGGTGCCTTGTGAAAGTTTAGTGAAGCCGCTGCCCGGAGCCACCATTTACGATCTGCAACAGGCGCGAGAACCGCGCTTATGACGCATTCACGCAACACCCGCCATCCGGCCCCCGAGGCTGTCGCCGACGCGACTAATCGCACGCCGGACGAACCGCGCACCGCTTCAGGGCGCGCGAAAACTCAACCGCCCTGCACGCCGAACCACCACGCCAGGGCCGAGAAACTGACGAAGGCGAGCACGGTCGACGCCATGATCACGCGGGCCACTCGCCCGGTATCGGCACCGTGCCGCTCCGCGAGCAGCGACACACCGCTGGCCGACGGCAGTGCGGCGGTCAGCGTCAGCACCATCAGGTTGAAAGGTGTCAGCGCGGCGCCCATCGCGATGGCCGCACTGCCGATCGCGAACAGCAGCGCAGGGTGCACGCACAGCTTGATCAGCGCGAGCGGCAGCACCGCGACGAGGGGCGCACGCCGCGCGCCGTCGCTGGTGGCCGCGTCCAGGCGTGCGTGCTCGCCGGCCCGCCACAGCACGGCGCCGATGGTGAACAGCGCGACCGGCGTCGCGGCGGCGGCCAGCAGTTCGACGATGCGCGCCAGCGGCCCCGGCAGCACCAGTCCCGCGGCAGAGAACAGCGCCCCGAGCGCGATGGCCCACGGCTGCGGGTTGGCCAGCGGCCCGCGCAGCGCGTTGCGCAGGCGCGCGCCGAGCGGCAGGTGCGAGGCGCCATGCATCTGCGCCAGCGCGAGGCAGACCGAGCTGACGATGAACATGTCGACCAGCAGCGTGACCATCACCGGACCGGCCGCAGCCGCGCCGATCAGCGCGGTCATCATGGGCATGCCCATGAAGCCGCTGTTCGGGAAAGCGGCGACGAGCGCGCCGAAGGCCGCATCCTTGAGGTGCACGTGTGCACCGAGAGTGAGCACGATCGTCAGCGCCACGATGCCGAGGCCCGCGACCGTGTAGATCGCCAGCATCGTCGGGTTCAGCAGGTTGCCGATCGGCGTGCTCGCGCCGAAGCGGAACAGCATGCACGGCAGGGCGAAGAACAGCACGAAGGCGTTGAGGCCGGGAATCGCAGCCTCCGGCATCACGCGCGTGCGCGCCGCCAGGTAGCCGCACAGCACGAGCGCGAAGAACGGCACCGTGACCGACAGGATCGCTTGCATCGGGCCGGCAGTATGTCAGGGCGCGCGGCGCGGCCTCGGCCGGGATCGGCTGGCTATCATCGCGCGCCCCGCCGTCCGCTCCGCTCCCGTCCCGTCTTCTCCGCTCCGTCCCCCTTGTCCGCGCCTGCCTCGCTCAACACCGCCCAGATGCAGGCGGTTCACCATCTGGCCGGTCCCTGCCTGGTGCTGGCCGGTGCCGGCTCGGGCAAGACGCGCGTGATCACGCACAAGATCGCGCGCCTGCTGCAGGCCGGGCTGGCGCCGTCGCAGATCGCCGCGATCACCTTCACCAACAAGGCGGCCGCCGAGATGCGCGATCGCGCCAAGGCGCTGGTGGGGGCGCGGCCGGCCAAGGGTTTGTTGATCAGCACCTTCCACTCGCTCGGCGTGCGGCTGCTGCGCGAGGACGGCGCGGCGCTGGGGCTGAAGCCGCAGTTCTCGATCCTCGACAGCGACGACGTGCTGGGCATCCTGCGCGATGCCGGCGGCACCACCGACGCCAAGACCGCGCGGCGCTGGCAGTGGGCCATCAGCCTCTGGAAGAACCAGGGCCTGACGCCGGCACAGGCCGAGGCCGAGGCGAAGAACCCCGACGAGGTGCAGGCCGCACGCGTGATGACGCGCTACCAGGAGCGGCTGGCGGCCTACCAGGCGGTGGACTTCGACGACCTGATCGGCCTGCCGGTCGCGCTGCTGCAGCGGCACGACGAGGTGCGCGCGAAGTGGCAGGCCGCGCTGCGCCACGTGCTGGTCGACGAGTACCAGGACACCAACGCGCAGCAGTACGAGCTGCTCAAGCTGCTGGTCGGCGACGGCCAGGGCGGACGCGATCGGCCGGCGATGTTCACCGCCGTCGGCGACGACGACCAGAGCATCTACGGCTGGCGCGGCGCGACGATCGACAACCTCAAGCGCCTGCCGCAGGACTACCCGGACCTGCAGGTGATCCCGCTGGAGCAGAACTACCGCTCGACCGGCAACATCCTGCGCGCCGCCAACCACGTGATCGCGGCGAACCCGAAGATCTTCGACAAGAAGCTCTGGAGCGAGTTCGGCGACGGCGAGCCGGTGCGCGTGGTCGAGAGCGACAGCGAGGAACACGAGGCCGAGCGCGCGGTCGCGCGCATCCAGGCGCTGCGCGGCCAGGGCGGTGCGGCGGCCGGCGCGGTGGGCGGCCAGGGCATCGAGTGGAAGGACTTCGCCATCCTCTACCGCGCCAACCACCAGGCGCGCGTGTTCGAGCAGGCGCTGCGCAAGGCGCAGATCCCGTACAAGGTGTCGGGCGGCCAGAGCTACTTCGAGCGCGCCGAGATCAAGGACCTGTGCGCCTGGCTGCGCCTGCTGGTCAACCAGGATGACGACCCGGCCTTCCTGCGCGCGGTCACCACGCCCAAGCGCGGCATCGGCCACCAGACGCTGGCCAGCCTGGGCGAGTTCGCCGGCCGCTGGAAGGTCTCGCTCTACGAGGCGCTGTTCGCGGAGTCGCTCGGCACGGTGTTGAACACCAAGGCGGTCGGCTCGCTCCACGAGTTCGGCCGCTGCGTCAACGACCTCGAGTACCGCGCGCGCCAGACCAGTGGCGCGGAGGACGCGCGCGCGCTGCTGATGGGCTGGCTGAAGGACATCGGCTACGAGCAGCACCTGCACGACGGCGAGGACAGCGAGAAGCTGGCCGCCGCGCGCTGGTCGAACGTGCTCGACTTCGTCGACTGGATCGCCAAGCGCTGCGGCGGCGAGACGGCCGACGACGGCAGCGGCCTCGCGACCGAGCGCCGCAGCGTGCTCGAGGTCGCGCAGACCATCGCGGTGATCATCAGCCTGGCCGAGCGCGGCGACGACCAGAACGTGCTGACGCTGTCGACGCTGCACGCCGCCAAGGGACTGGAGTGGCCGCACGTGGTGCTGGCCGGCGTCAACGAGGGCCTGCTGCCGTTCAAGACCGACGACGAATCGCTCACCGCGGCCTCGCTGGCCCAGCGGCTGGAGGAGGAGCGGCGGCTGATGTACGTGGGTATCACGCGCGCCCGCAGCACGCTGGCGGTCAGCTGGCTCAAGCGTCGCAAGCGCGGCCGCGAGACCGTGGCCGGCGCGCCCAGCCGCTTCATTGCCGAGATGAAGCTGGAGGAAGGCCGCGTGAAGGAAGATCCGCGCGAGAAGCTGAAGGCGCTGCGGGCGGCGTTCGCGGCGAAGGCCGCCCAGCCGGCGGCCGGGCCCACGGCCGCGGACTGAGTAAGCCGCGCACGCCGGCGGCCTTATGCCGACGGCGCGAAAGCAAACAACGAAACGGTCGTTCCCCGCTGCGCCGCCAGCCCGGACACTCGAAAACTTTCGTTTTCCCGGCTGACCCGATGAACTTCCAGCAACTGCGCTCCGTCCGCGAGGCGGTGCGGCTCGGCTTCAACCTCACCGATGTGGCCGAGGCGCTGCACACCTCGCAGCCCGGCGTGAGCCGGCAGATCCGCGAGCTCGAGGACGAGCTCGGGGTGGACATCTTCGTGCGCGCCGGCAAGCGCCTGACCGGCCTCACCGCGCCCGGAGAGGCGGTGCTGCCGATCGTCGAGCGGCTGCTGCACGACGCCGACAACCTCAAGCGCGCCGGCGCCGACTACGCCCAGCAGGACCACGGCCCACTGTCGATCGCCGCCACCCACTCGCAGGCGCGCTATGCCCTGCCGCCGGCCGTGCGCGACTTCCGCGGCAGCCATCCGGGCGTGCAGCTCCAGCTGCACCAGGGCTCGCCGAAGCAGGTGGCCCAGATGCTGCTCGACGGCGAGGCCGACATCGGCATCGCCACCGAGGCGCTGGCACAGTACCCCGATCTGGTGGCGCTGCCCTGCTACCGCTGGACGCACGCGGTGCTGGTGCCGCCCGACCATCCGCTGCTCGACGGCGCCGCGCTCACGCTGCAGCGGCTCGCGGCGTACCCGCTGATCACCTACGACGCCGGCTACACCGGCCGCTCGCACATCGACGAGGCCTTCGAGCGCGAGGGCCTCGCGCCCACGCTGGCACTGACCGCGATGGACGCCGACGTGATCAAGACCTACGTGGAACTGGGCCTCGGCGTCGGCATCGTCGCCTCGATCGCCTACGACGACGAGCGCGACCGCCACCTGCGCGCGCTCGATGCGCGCCACCTGTTCGCCGTGAACATGACGCGCCTGGCGCTCAAGCGTGGCAGCTACCTGCGCGCCTATGTCTACGATTTCATCGAGAGCTTCGCGCCGTCGCTGACGCGCAAGGTGGTGCAGCGCGCGCTCGACGGCGGCAAGGTCGACGAACTCTGAGCCGTGCGCGATCTCGGTCGAGCGCCACGGCCCGACCGGGACCCGATCAGATCATCGCGGCCGGGTCGGTCTCCGACTCCTGCTCGAAGCGCGTCACGCGGCGCGGCAGCAGGTGCACGGTGGCGCCGGGTTCGAGCGGGAAACGCTCGCGCAGCGCATGGAACTCCGAACGCGGCAGTTCGACGTCGATGTAGCTGCCGTCGTCCACGCGCTTGAACTCCACCCGCGTGTTCGGGCCCACGGTGAGCGCCTGCGACAGCGTCACCGGCAGCGAGCCCTCGGCCGGTGAGGCGAGGATCGCCAGTTCGTGCGGGCGCACGTAGCTGACCTCGCCGCCCTTCGCATCGCCCCGGCCCGCGCCGAAGCGGCCGTGGAACAGGTTCACGTCGCCGAGGAACTGCAGCACGAAGGGCGACGCGGGGTGGTCGTACACATGGTCCGGTGCGCCGTCCTGCTCGACACGGCCCTGGTTCATCACGACGATGCGGTCGGCGACTTCCATCGCCTCCTCCTGATCGTGGGTGACGAACACGCTCGTCACATGCACCTCGTCGTGCAGGCGGCGCAGCCAGCGGCGCAGTTCCTTGCGCACCTTCGCGTCGAGCGCGCCGAAGGGTTCGTCGAGCAGCAGCACCTTCGGCTCCACCGCCAGCGCGCGCGCGAGCGCGATGCGCTGGCGCTGGCCGCCCGACAGCTGGTGCGGGAAGCGGTCGGCGATCCAGTCGAGCTGCACCAGCTTCAGCAAGGCGGTGACCTTGCTGCGGATCTCGGCATCGCTCGGTCGGGTGGCCTTGGGCCGCACGCGCAGGCCGAAGGCCACGTTCTCGAAGATCGTCATGTGCGCGAACAGCGCGTAATGCTGGAACACGAAACCGACCTGGCGCTCGCGCACGTCGGTGCCGGTCGCGTCTTCGCCGTGGAACAGCACGCTGCCGCTGTCGGGCACTTCCAGACCCGCGATGATGCGCAGCAGCGTGGTCTTGCCCGAGCCCGACGGGCCGAGCAGCGCCACCAGTTCACCCGAAGGAATGTCGATCGAGACGTTGTCGCAGACGACGGTCTGGCCGAAGCGCTTGTTGAGGTTGCGAACTTCGATGCTCATGCGGACTCCTGCGCGCTCGTGGCGCCCTTGATCTGGTTTCTCACGCGCCGCTCGACCAGGTACTTCAACACCAGCGTCACCAGCGCCAGCCCGGCCAGCAGCGAAGCCACCGCGAACGAGGCCGCGAACTGGTACTCGTTGTAGAGGATCTCGATGTGCAGCGGCATCGTGTTGGTCTGGCCGCGGATGTGGCCCGAGACCACCGACACCGCGCCGAACTCGCCCATCGCCCGCGCGTTGCACAGGATCACGCCGTACAGCAGCGCCCACTTGATGTTGGGCAGCGTCACGCGCCAGAAGATCTGCCAGCCCGAGGCGCCCAGCACGCGCGCCGCCTCTTCCTGCTCGATGCCCTGCGCCTGCATCAGCGGGATCAGTTCGCGCGCGATGAACGGAAAGGTGATGAACACCGTGGCCAGCACGATGCCGGGCAGCGCGAAGATGATCTTCAGGTCGTGCTCGCGCAGCCAACCGCCCAGCCAGCCCTGCAGACCGAAAACCAGCACGAAGATCAGGCCGGCGATCACCGGGCTCACCGAGAACGGCAGGTCGATCAGCGTCAGCAGGATGTTCTTGCCGCGGAAGTCGAACTTGGCGATGCACCAGGCCGCCGCCACGCCGAACACCAGGTTCAGCGGCAGCGACACCGCTGCCGCCAGCAGCGTGAGCTTGATGGCCGACACCGCATCGGGCTCGACGATCGCCGCGAGGTAGACGTCCCAGCCCTTCTTCAGTGCCTCGTAGAACACCGCGAACAGCGGCACGAACAGGAACACCGCCAGGAACACCAGCGCGATGCCGATCAGCGTGCGGCGCACCCAGGGCGCCTCGGTCGTCGCGTTGCGCAGGTTCGTCGGTGTGATCGCTGCGCCGGGTGCGGCAGGTTGCAGAGCCAGGGTGGCACCGGTCGACATGTCAGTTCCCCCCTTGCCGGCGGCGCGACCAGGCCTGCAGCAGGTTGATGCCCAGCAGCAGCACGAAGCTCGAGACCAGCATCACCACCGCGATCGCGGTGGCGCCGGCGTAGTCGTACTGCTCGAGCTTGGTGATGATGAGCAGCGGCGTGATCTCGCTGACCAGTGGCAGGTTGCCGGCGATGAAGATCACCGAGCCGTACTCGCCCAGCGCGCGCGCGAACGCGAGCGCGAAGCCGGTCAGCAGCGCCGGGATCAGGATCGGGAAGATCACCAGCCGGAAGGTCTGCGCCCGGCTCGCGCCCAGGGTGGCGGCCGCTTCCTCGATCTCCTTGCTCAGGTCCTCGAGCACCGGCTGCAGCGTGCGCACCACGAACGGCAGGCCGATGAAGGTGAGCGCGACGAACACGCCCACCGGCGTGAAGCTCACCTTGAACGGCAGGTACTGCCCGATCCAGCCGTTCTGCGAATAGATCGCCGTCAGCGCGATGCCGGCCACCGCGGTGGGCAGCGCGAACGGCAGATCGACCAACGCATCGATGATGCGCTTGAACGGGAACTCGTAGCGCACCAGCACCCAGGCGATCACCAGGCCGAACACCGCGTTCAGCAGCGCGCCGGCCAGCGAGGCGCCGAAGGTCAGCCGGTAGGACGCGACCACCCGCGGCGACGTGACCGCGTCCCAGAACGCCGGCCAGGTCAGCGTGAAAGTCTTGAGAAAGGCCGCGCTCAGCGGCACGAGGACGATCAGGCTCAGGTAGAGCAGCGTGAAACCGAGCGCGAGGTCGAAGCCGGGCAGCACGCTGTGCCGCCGCAGCAGGGTGCGGGAGAGGAACATGACTACCCCTCGCCGAACGAGGTCGTCCGTCGCTCCCCCAAGGGGATGCGGGCCGGCTTAGGGTGGCCCGGCGCTCGGCCCGCGCGCGTCTGCATGGCGTTCATTTGCGCGCTGCGAGGATCTGGTCGTAGATTCCGCCGTCGTCGAAGTGCTCCTTCTGCGCCTTGCTCCAGCCGCCGAAGACCTCATCGATGGTGAAGGTGTTGACCTTGGGGAAGTCCTTCGCGTACTTGCTCAACAGCGCAGCCGAGCGCGGGCGTAGCTGGTGCTTCGCGGCGATCTCCTGCGCTTCGTCGGACCACAGGAACTTGAGGTAGGCCTCGGCCTGCTTGCGCGTGCCCTTCTTGTCGACCACGGTGTCGATCACGCTCACCGGGTTCTCGGCCAGGATGGTCGACTTGGGGTAGACCACGTCGAAGTTGTCGCCGAACTCGGCCTTGATCAGGTTCACCTCGGACTCGAAGGTCGCCAGCGCGTCGCCGATGTTGCGCTGCGCGAAGGTGGTGGTCGCCGCTCGGCCGCCGCCGTCGAACACCGGCACGTTGGCGAAGATCTTCTGCACCAGATCGCGCGCCTGCGCCGGCGTGCCGCCGGCCTTGATCGCCGAGCCCCAGGCGGCCACATAGCTGTAGCGGCCGTTGCCGGTGACCTTGGGATTCGGGATCACGACGCTGACGCCGGGCTTGGCGAGATCAGGCCAGTCGGCGATCTTCTTCGGGTTGCCCTTGCGCACCAGGATCACCGTGACCGAGGTGGTCGGCGCGGCGTTGTTCGGCAGGCGCTTCGCCCAGTCTTCCGGGATCAGCTTGCCGCGCGTGGCGATGGCGTCGATGTCGCTCGACTGGTTCATCGTCACGACGTCGGCCTCCAGGCCGTCGATCACCGCGCGGGCCTGCTTGCTCGATCCGCCGTGGGACTGGTTGATCGTCAGATCCTCGCCGCTGGCCTGCTTCCACTGCTTCTGGAAGGCCGGGTTGATCTCCTTGAAGAACTCGCGCGCCACGTCGTAGCTGACGTTCAGCAGCGTCGGCCCGGCGGCCGTGGCCCAGCCGGTGGCCAGCAACAAGGGAGAAACGAGCAGCGCGCGGCGCAGCGACGAAGGAATGAGGGACATGGTGAGGCAGGCGCCGGAACACCCGCGGAGAGGTCAATGAGCGCGGATGCTACAAACCGCCGCTTAAAACACAAACGACAGTTTTGGCGAATGCTTATGAGAAAAATGGCGTAATGAAAACGCCGACAGGCGCCCACAAGTGAGCGCCTGCTCTCGACGAATACGCTGCGACTACTTCTTCGTGTAGATCTGATCGAAGACGCCGCCGTCGGCGAAGTGCGTCTTCTGCGCCTTGGCCCAGCCGCCGAACACCTCGTCGATGGTGAACAGATTGACCTTCGGGAAGTTCTTCGCGTACTTCGCGCCGACCTTCTCGTCGATCGGACGGTAGAAGTTGCGCGCGGCGATCTCCTGGCCTTCCACGGTGTACAGGTACTCGAGGTAGGCCTGGGCGACGTCACGGGTGCCCTTCTTGTCGACCACCTTGTCGACCACGGTCACCGGCGGTTCGGCCAGGATGCTCAGCGGCGGGTAGACGATGTCGAACTTGTCGGTGCCGAACTCCTTCAACGACAGGTGAGCCTCGTTCTCCCAGGCCAGCAGCACGTCGCCGATGCCGCGCTCGGCGAAGGTCACCGTCGAGCCGCGGGCGCCGGAATCCAGCACCGGCACGTTCTTGAACAGGTTGCCGACGAACTCGCGCGCCTTGGCGTCGTCGCCGCCAGGCTGCTTGAGTGCGAAGCCATAGGCCGCCAGATAGCCCCAGCGCGCGCCGCCCGAGGTCTTGGGGTTCGCGGTGATCACCGACACGCCCGGCTTCACCAGGTCGTCCCAGTTCTTGATGCCCTTCGGGTTGCCCTTGCGCACCAGGAAGATGTAGGTCGAGGTGTAGGGCGCGCTGTTGTGCTTCAGGCGCTTCTGCCAGTCGGTCGGCAGCAGCTTGGCCTTCTCGCCGATCTCGTCGATGTCGTAGGCCAGCGCCAGCGTCACGACGTCGGCGTCGATGCCGTCGATCACCGAGCGGGCCTGCTTGCCCGAGCCGCCGTGCGACTGCTTGACGGTCACGTTGTCGCCGGTCTTGCCCTTCCAGTACTTGGCGAACGCGGCGTTGTACTCGACGTAGAGCTCGCGCGTCGGGTCGTAGGAAACATTGAGCAGCGTCACGTCCTTGGCGGCGGCAGCGCCGGCGGCCAGGACAAGGATGGCGGCGGCGAGCGCGCCACGGACGGAAGCGAAACGGGTCATGAAGGTCCTCGGGATCACGGAATCAAGGTGGGAAGAGACGAATGGGTGGATGCTAGAAAGCGCCGCTTCAACGCGGAACGAATGAAAGCAAGGACGCTTATGCGTTTTACAACCAAGCAACCGCGACGGCGCGCCTCAGACCGCGAACGACCATTCGGCCAGCGTCGCGCGTGCCGGCCGCTGCTCGCGTGCGAGACGCGCACTCATCGCGGTGACCCAGCGCCGCGCCAGCGGCAGCGGCCCGAAGCCGGCCTCGGCGTTGATGTGCCCGGCATCGCCGAGCGTCAGCCACGCACTGCCCCATCGCTGGGCCCAGCGGCGGCTGCTGGCAGCCGTCATCCAGGGATCGGTGTCGCTGGCCACCACGGTGCTCGGCACCGCGAGGCGCTGCTGAGGCAGCAGTCCTGCGACGCCGAACTTGTCGGGATCGGCCGGCGCGACGAACAGCGCGGCGCGCACCGGCGAGTCGGGCCGCTGCGCCAGATGGCGGGCCAGCGCGAGGCAGCCGAAGCTGTGCGCGACCGCGATGAACGCCGGCTTCTCGCCATGGCTGCGCCCGGCCACGCGCTCCAGCGTCGCGTCGATGCGAGCGGCCCAGCGCTCGAGCTGCGGCTCGGACCAGTCGCGCTGCACCACGCGCTCGGCGTCGCGGTACTGCGACTGCAGCCAGGTCTGCCAGTGCACCGGCCCGCTGTCGTTCAGGCCGGGCACCACCAGCAAACGAGGCGCCTGGAACGCGGCGCTCATGGCGTGCGGCCTACAGCGTGGCGATCGACACTTCGGTCGACTTGACCAGCGCGATCACTTCCTTGCCGGGCACGAGCTGCAGTTCCTTGACCGAGCGCGTGGTGATGACCGAGGTCACGATCAGGCCGGCCGGGGTCTCGACGTCGATCTCCGACACCACCGGCCCTTCGATGATTTCCTTGACCTTGCCGCGGAACTGGTTGCGGACGTTGATGGCGGTGATGCTCATGCGGGGACTTCCTTTTCAGTGCAAAACCTGAAGGTAGCCCCCGCCGCTTCTGCAACCAACGAAGCTCTTCGCCTGCCCACATGCGCAAACCGCATGAAGGCGGGGAGCCGCGTTCAGCCGTTCACTGTCTGTCCCATCGCGCGTACCGTCGTCACCAGCGCATCGGCCTGCGCCGCCGGCAGCGCCACCAGCGCCGCGCCGCGCGCGGCCTCGAGCGTGCGCGCCAGCGTGGTGGCATGCGGCAGCAGCGTGCCGAAGAAGCGCAGCTCGGCGCCGCGCGCCACCAGCACGGTCGGGAAGTTCTCGATGTCGAGGTCGAGCGGCGCGAGCGCATCGCTGTCGTCCTCGATGTCCACCCACACACAGCGCAGCGCCGGCTGCTCGCGCGCCAGCGCCTCGAAGACCGCGCGGTAGTCGCGGCAGGTGCCGCACCACTGTGCGCACAGGCAGGCCACCAGCCAGTCGTCTTCGTTGCCACCCTGCGCGCTCGTCGTCATGCCGGCAGTGTGCCCGCGCGGCTGCGATGTGCGGGGCGGTGGGGGAATGGGCAGGGCGCCGCCCCTCAGACCGCCCACCGCAGCCGGTGGGCTCGGTAAGGGTCCGGCAACACCTCCGCGACCGCCGGCTCACTCGCCGGCTGCTGCAGCACGCGCTGCAGGATGGCTTCCTCGCGCGCGGCGAAGCCGGCTTCGCCGCGCGAGCGCGGCCGGGCCAGCGCGATGCGCTCGTCGAGCACCACCCGGTGGTCCTCGATCAGCAGCACGCGATCGGCCAGCGCCACCGCCTCGGCCACGTCGTGCGTCACCAGCAGCGCGGTGAAGCCGTGACGACGCCACAGGCTCTCGATCAGGCGCTGCATCTCGATGCGCGTCAACGCGTCCAGCGCGCCCAGCGGCTCGTCGAGCAGCAGCAGCCGCGGTGCATGCACCAGCGCGCGCGCCAGGGCCACGCGCTGGCGCTGGCCGCCCGACAGCACGGCCGGCCATTCGTCGGCGCGCTCGGCCAGGCCGACCTGCGCGAGCGCCTCGCGGGCCCGCTCCTTCGCGTCGCGCCCCTCGAGGCCGAGCGCCACGTTGTCCAGCACGCGCTTCCAGGGCAGCAGGCGTGCATCCTGGAACATCACGCGCAAGTCGCGCCGCTGGGCAAGCGACTCGCCCGCGCCGTCGAGCGCGATCGTGCCGTGGCTCGCGGTCTCGAGCCCGGCCACGAGCCTCAGCAGCGTGCTCTTGCCGCAGCCGCTGCGGCCGACGATGGCGACGAACTCGCCGGGTTCGATGCGCAGGTCGATCGCGTCGAGCACCACGCGGTCGCCGAACTGCTTGCCGACGCGGTCGAGCCGCAGTGCGGTGCCGCGCGGTGTGTCGTTCGCGCTGCGCACGATGGCCGGCGCCTCGGCGGCGGCCGGGGCACTGCGCGCATCGGTCCGGCGCGAGCCGGCCCACGCGAACTCGGGTGCCGTCGCGACCGCGAGTTCGTTCAGTTCGAGTTCGAGGTGGTGCATGGTCGGCGTCGCAGCGGAGGAGGAAGGGGAGATGTCACGGCACCGACCGGTAGCCGGGATGCCAACGCAGCCACCAGCGCTCGAGTGCCTTGGCCGCCAGGTCGGCCAGCTTGCCGAGCAGCGCGTAGAGCAGGATGCCGACCAGCACCACGTCGGTCTGCAGGAACTCGCGCGCATTCATGGTCATGTAGCCGATGCCGGCCTGCGCCGAGATCGTCTCGGCCACGATCAGCAGCACCCACATCAGGCCGAGCGCGAAGCGCAGCCCCACCAGGATGTTCGGCAGCGCACCCGGCAGGATGACCTGCCGGTACAGCGCGAAGCCCGACAGCCCGTAGCTGCGCGCCATCTCGATCAGCGCCGGGTCGACCGCGCGGATGCCGTGGAAGGTGTTCAGGTAGACCGGAAAAAACACGCCGAAGGCGACCAGGAAGAGCTTGGCGCCCTCGTCGATGCCGAACCACAGGATGACCAGCGGGATCATCGCCAACGGCGGGATGTTGCGCACCATCTGCAGCGTCGAGTCGAGCGCGGTCTCGAGCGTGCGGAAGGTGCCGGTCGCGAGGCCGAGCACCAGGCCCAGGCCGCCGCCGATCGCCAGGCCGGCGAAGGCGCGCCAGGTGCTGGTGGCCACGTGCTGCCACATCTCGCCCGACGCGGCCAGCGTCCAGAAGGCCTTCAGCACCGCCCAGGGCTCGGGCAGGATGCGGGTCGACAGCCAGCCCAGCTGCGACGCCAGCTGCCAGCCGCTCATCAGCGCGAGCGGCAGCAGCCAGGGCAGCAGGCGGCGCAGCGCGGCCCCGGAGGCCGGTCGCAGCGCGGGTCGGGCCGGCGCGGCACCGCTCGTCGGTACGGGCTCGGCGGCATCGATGACGGACATGGTGGGCTCCCTTCCGGTCATCGATCAGCTGGCGCTCACGCGCACCGGCGCGGCGGCCGGCGGCGGCACGAAGCTGTTGGCGACGATCTCGCCGAACGGCCCGCTGAGCACGTGGGTCGCCGCCGCGCCCGTCTCGCGCTGCAGCGGCAGCAGCGGGAACACCAGCTCCGCCACGCGGTGCGCCTCTTCCAGGTGCGGGTAGCCGGACAGGATGAAGTGATCGAGCCCGAGCGCCGCGTACTCCTTGATGCGCGCGGCCACCTGCTCCGGGCTGCCGACCAGCGCCGTGCCGGCCCCACCGCGCACCAGGCCTACGCCGGCCCACAGGTTGGGCGAGATCTCCAGGCCCTCGCGGATATCGGCGCGGTTGAATTGGCCCTTGTTGAGCTCGGCCATGCGGCGCTGGCCCACCGAATCCATCTGGCCGAAGCGCTGCTGCGCGGCGGCGATGGTGGCGTCGTCCAGGTGCGAGAGCAGCTCGCCGGCGGCGCGCCAGGCCTCGTCTTCGGTCTCGCGCACGATCACGTGCAGGCGGATGCCGAAGCTCAGCGTGCGGCCGTGCTTCGCCGCGCGCTGCCGGATGTCGGCCACCTTCTCGGCCACCGCGGCCGGCGGCTCGCCCCAGGTGAGGTAGGTATCGAACTGCTCGGCCGCCAGTTCGTGCGCCGCCTCCGACGAGCCGCCGAAGAACAGCGGTGGATAGGGCTTCGCGATCGGCGGGTAGAGCAGCTTCGCACCCTGCACCTGCAGGTGCTTGCCATCGAAGTCGACCGCGTTCTGCGGCTCGTGCGAGCGCGCGATCACCTCGCGCCAGATCTTCATGAACTCGACCGACTGCTCGTAGCGTTCGGCGTGGCTCAGGAACTGGCCGTCGCCGGCCAGCTCCTCGGCATCGCCGCCGGTCACCAGGTTCACCAGCAGGCGCCCGCCGGAGAGCCGGTCGAAGGTGGCGGCCATGCGCGCCGATTGCGACGGCGCCACCAGCCCCGGCCGCAAGGCGACCAGGAACTTCAGGCGCCGCGTCTCGCCGATCAGGCTGGACGCCACGACCCACGGGTCCTCGCAGGAGCGACCGGTCGGGATCAGCACGCCCTCGTAGCCCAGGCTGTCGGCCGCGATCGCGACCTGGCGGAAGTAGTTGTAGTCCGCGGCGCGCGCGCCTTGCGCGCTGCCGAGGTAGCGCGAGTCGCCGTGGGTGGGGATGAACCAGAGCAGTTTCATCGCTCGTCTCTCCTTCGTCTTCGGTCGGGTCGTTCTTGTTGTCTCAGCGGGCGGCGTTCGCGAGGCGCGCCGCGCCCGTGGCGCCGGGCTGCCACACGATCTCGGCCACCGCCACCGGCTTGGGGATCAGTCCGAGCTGCTGGAAGGCATCGGCCACTCGCTGCTGGTCGGCCACCAGCGCCGGCGACAGCGGCTTCACCGGCGACGGCGGGCGGCGCGAGATGAACAGGTGCACCGTCGCCAGGCTCAGGCCGCTGAAGTCGGCGATGAACTGCGCGGACTCCTTGCGGTGCGACTGCACGTAGGCATCGGCCCGCGTCAGCTCGTCGAGCAGGACCTGCACCGCCTGCGGGTGGTTCTGCGTGAACGCGGTCGATGCCAGGTAGAAGGAGTTGTTGCCCGACAGGCCCACGCCATTGCTCAGCACGCGCGGCTTGATGTCGAGCTCGGTCGCAGCGTAGTACGGGTCCCAGATGGCCCAGGCGTCGACGCTGCCGCGCTCGAAGGCGGCGCGCGCGTCCGACGGCGGCAGGTAGATCGGCGTGATGTCGCTCCACTGCAGCCCGGCCTGCGCCAGCGCGCGCACCACGAGGTAGTGCGCGCTGGAGCCCTTCTGGAAGGCGACCTTCTTGCCCTTCAGGTCGGCCAGCGTGCGCAGCGACGAGTCGGGTTTCACGAGGAGGGCCGAACTCTGCGGCTTGGGCGGCTCGGCGCCGACGTAGCGCAGGTCCTTGCCGGCCGCCTGCGCGAACACCGGCGGCGAGTCGCCGGTCAGGCCGATCTCCAGGCTGCCGACCGCCAGCGCCTCCAGCAGCTGCGGTCCGGCCGGAAACTCGATCCACGACACCTTGCTGTCCGGGAACCGTTTCTCCAGCGCACCCTGCTGCTTGAGGATCACGAGGTTGACCGCGCTCTTCTGGAAGCCGATGCGGATCTCCTTCGGCGCGGCCGGCTGGCTGTGCCCGTCGGGCGCAAAGAACAGCAGCCCGGCCACCAGTGCCAGGACGCCGGTGAACAAGGCGTATCGTTGGAAGCTCATCACCATCACCTCAGGGCTGCTTCTGCGCGACGCGCACCGCGGGCAGCGCGTCGGCCACGCGGATCGGCTTGGGGATCAGCTTGAGCTCGTGGAACACGTCGGCGATCTGCTGCTGCTGCGCGGCGACCTGCTCGCTGAGCGGCGTGACGTTGAAGTTGTAGCGGCGCAGCGCGAGCTCGACGATCTCCGGGTCCAGTCCCTGCAGCGGCGCGATGATCGCCGCGGCGCGCTTCAAGTCGGCCTTCAGCCAGCGGCCCTGCTCCTGCGAATCGGCGAACAGCGCCTGGATCACGTCGCCGTTCTTCTGCACGAACTTGCGCTCGGCCAGGTAGAACAGGTAGTTGTTGGCGACGCCGTTGCGGCCGTCGACCAGCACGCGCGCGCCGGTCTGCTTCTCGACTGCGGCGAGGAAGGGATCCCAGATCGCCCAGGCATCGACCGCACCCTTCTCGAAGGCGGCACGCGCATCGGCCGGCGGCAGGAAGATCGGCTGGATCTCGCTGTACTTGACGCCGGCCTTCTCGAGCGCGCGCACCAGCAGGTAGTGCACGTTCGAGCCCTTGTTCAGCGCGACCTTCTTGCCCTTGAGCTCGGCCACGCTCTTGATCGCCGAACCCTGCGGCACCACGATGGCCTCGGCCTCCGGCGCGGCCGGGTCGTGGCCGATGTAGACGAAGTCGGCGCCGGCCGCCTGCGCGAAGATCGGCGGCGCCTCGCCGACGTGGCCGATATCGACCGAGCCGACATTCAGCCCTTCGAGCAACTGCGGCCCGGCCGGGAACTCGACCCACTTCACGCCCACACCCAGCGGCGCGAGCTTCTTCTCCAGCGAGCCCTGCGCCTTCTGCAGCACGAACAGGCTGGCCGACTTCTGGTAGCCCACACGCAGCGGCTCGCGCGCCGCGCCCGAGGACTGCGCACGGGCCAGCGGCCAAGTACCGAGCGCGGCCGCACCGGCGGCCGCGCCGAAGGCCTGCAGCAGGCGGCGACGGGCCGACTGCGGTAGCCGGCTCCAGCGGGACGAGGAAGAAGAATCCGAATGGCTCATGGGGAACTCCAGTTCGTGGGCGCGGCGAACGTCGTCGCGCGCATCAACGAGGAAAGAAAGGACGGGGGCGGCCGATGAACCAGGCCAGAAAAGCGGAGACAAGCGAAGGAGACGCAGCCTGCAACCGCCCCCGCGTCAAAGGGGTCGCGATCGGGGAAGAGGTTCAGGCCGGACAGCGGAAGAGTGACAAGGCGGCTCCGTGCGGGGATGCAGTGCCCGCACGATAGGGAGACTCGCCGCAGCGGCCAACGAAGCTTTCCGGTGGTCGATAGCGGCCCGGCGCATAAGCGCGCCGAGGGGTGGCGTCGACAGGCCCTAAGGCGCGTTGGCCGTGACCGACGCCGTCTCGTCGCTCAGCGGCTGGCCGGCGCGCGACGGCTTGGTGAGCGGCGTGGGCTTCATGCGGTTGCTGTGCATCATTCCCACCCCTGCCCGCAGGCCACCGGTGATCTGGATCTGCAAGCGCTCGCCATCGCGGCGGCGCACCTCGGCGGCCACCTGCGCGGCCTCGTCGGGCGAGGCGCCGAGGGCCCGCAGTGCGGCCTCGCCGAATGCGCTGGCCGACTCGAAGGTCTCGCGCACCTGGTAGTCCACGCCCGCGGCGATGAGCTTCAGCGCATGCTCGCGATCGAAGGAGCGCACCAGCAGGCGGGCCTGCGGGAACGAATGCTTCACCAGCTCGACGATCTTCAGCGCCGCAGCCTTGTCGTCCACGCAGACGGCGATCGCCTCGGCCGTGGCGGCGCCGGAGGCGTGCAGCACGTCGAGCCGTGTGCCGTCACCGTAGTACACCTTGAAGCCGAAGCCGTCGGCGCTCTGGATCATCTCGGTGTCCGAGTCGATGATCGCCACGTCGACCCCGCGCGCCAGCAGGGCCTGGCTGGCGACCTGGCCGAAGCGGCCGAAGCCGATCATCAGCACGCTGCCGCTGAGGCCGTCGGCCCGGTCCACGCCCTCGAGCGACGCGGCGCCGCGCGGCAGCATCCAGCGCAGCGCACCGACCGCCAGCGGCGTCAGGGCCATCGACAGGATCACGATCGCGGTGAGTACCGCATGCATCGGGCCCTCCAGCAGCCCGGCGCTGACGCCGGCCGAGTACAGCACGAACGCGAACTCGCCGCCCTGGGCCATCAGCACCATGCGGTGGAGCGCATCGCCGTGCGGCGCGCCCAGCACACGAGCGACGGCGTAGATGCCGGCCGCCTTCACCAGCATGAACACCACCACGCCGCCCAGCACCTGGGGCCAGTGGCTGGCGAACACCGTGAGGTCGAGCGACATGCCGACGCTCAGGAAGAACAGGCCGAGCAGGATGCCGCGGAACGGCTCGATGTCGGCCTCCAGCTGGTGCCGGAAGCTCGATTCCGACAGCATCACGCCGGCGAGGAAGGCGCCCATCGCCATCGACAGGCCGCCGAACTGCATCAGCAGCGCGGCGCCCAGCACCACCAGCAGCGCGGCGGCGGTCATGACCTCCCGCGCACGCGCCGCCGCCAGCAGCCGGAACATCGGGTTCAGCAGCCAGCGCCCCGCGATCGTGACGCTGCCCACCGCCACCAGCGCCAGCAGCAGCGCCCGCCAGATGGAACTGTCGACGTCGGCCTGCGCCGGCGCGAGGAAGGCCACGATGGCCAGCAGCGGCACGATCGCCAGGTCCTCGAGCAGCAGGATGGAGACCACGCGCTGGCCGCGCGAGGTGGCCGTTTCGCCGCGCTCGTCGAGGATCAGCATGACCGTGGCGGTGGAGGTCATCACGAAGCCCATCGCGGCCACGAAGGCCACGGCGGCAGACAGCCCCGCGAGCATGCCGACGCCGGTGAGCAGCGCGCCGCACGCCAGCACCTGCGCCAGGCCCAGGCCGAAGATCTCGTGGCGCAGGCTCCACAGGCGCTTGGGCTGCATCTCCAGCCCGATCACGAACAGGAACATCACGACACCGAGCTCGGCCACGTGCAGGATCGTCTGCGCGTCGGCGATCAGCCCCAGGCCGAACGGCCCGATCGCCAGCCCGGCGGCCAGGTAGCCGAGCACCGAGCCGAGCCCGAGGCGCTTGAACAGCGGCACGGCCACCACGCCGGCGGCCAGCAGCACCACCACACGGACCAGTTGTTCGTTGCCTGCCGCCTCGACCGCCATGCCTGCTCTCCTGCCGTTGCCGAATACCGTGGGGATACGGCCGCGCGCGGCCGCATTGAAAAAGGGCCGGCAACCTCGGGTTGCAGGCCCTGCTTGACGACGCCTCGGGACGCGTCAGAACGGGATGTCGTCGTCCATGTCGTCGAAGCCGGTGGCCGACTTCTGCGGCGCCGCGGCAGGCGCCTGGCGCGAGGCCGCAGGGCGCTGAGGTGGGCGCGCCGCGCGCTGCGGGGCCTCGCCGCCGCCTTCGTCGCCGCGGGAATAGCCGCCACCACCGCCGTCGTCGCCGCCACCCATGCCTTCACGGCCCCCGAGCAACTGCATCTGCTCGGCAATGATCTCGGTGGTGTACTTCTCGACGCCGTCCTTGTCCTGCCACTTGCGGGTCTTCAGCCGGCCTTCGACGTAGACCGGGCGGCCCTTCTTCAGGTACTCGCCGGCGATCTCGGCCAGGCGGTCGTAGAACACCACGCGGTGCCACTCGGTCTCCTCGACCTTGTCGCCGCTGTCCTTGTTCTTCCAGTTGCGGGTGGTCGCGAGGCTGATGTTGCACACGGCCGAACCGCTGGGCGTGTAGCGCACCTCGGGGTCGCGGCCCAGGTTGCCGATCAGGATGACTTTGTTGATGGAGGCCATGCCGCTGCTCCCGCGCAGTAAGGAGAAAGAAGGGATTCGGAGGGGTCCGCGGCCCGGGAATCCGGGGGCGGCCGACGATTATGCCCGCCACCCCGATGGCCCTGCGCCCGGTTCTTGCATGAGCCGGCCCAGGCATCATCGGTGCGTGGGCGGCCGCCGCCCACGCACCGCCGCACCGTCCCGAACTCTTGAAGAAGCAACCCGACTTCACCCAGGCCGTTCGCCAGGAACTGGTCGACTGGCGCTCCTGGCGCGATCGCGCCGTGGTCCTGGCGTACGCGGTCGCGGCGGGGCTCGCGGTGGTCGGCTTCACGATGCTGAGCGAGCTGGCGCTCGAGGGCTTCGGCGCCCTGCGCGGCCTGCACCCGCTGCTGCCGCTGGTCTGGATGCCGGCCCTCACCGCGGCGCTGGTGTGGTTCACGCTGCGCTGGGTGCCGGGCGCCGCGGGTTCCGGGATCCCGCAGGTACTGGCAGCGCTGGACACGCGCACCTCGCCGTCGCAGCGCGGCCTGTTCGTGTCGCTGCGGCTGAGCGTGGCCAAGCTGGTGCTGGCGTCGGGTGCCCTGCTGGCCGGGCTGTCGGCCGGACGCGAAGGCCCGTCGGTGCAGGTGGCGGCCGGCGTGATGCTGCATGCGAGGCGCTGGCTGCCGGCCCGCTCGAGCGTCACCGACCACGGCCTGCTGATCGCCGGCGGCGCCGCCGGCATCGCGGCAGCCTTCAACGCGCCACTGGCCGGCGTGGTGTTCGCGATCGAGGAGCTGTCGCGCAAGATCGAGAACCGCAACAGCGGGCTCATCATCACGGCCATCGTGCTGGCCGGCCTGGTGGCGGTCTCGGCCTTCGGCAACTCGACCTACTTCGGCGTCATCCGCGTCGGCCGGCTCGACAGCGGCCTGTTGCTGCCCGGCCTGCTGGTGGTGCTGTGCGCGGGCCTGCTGGGCGGGCTGTTCTCCCGATTGCTGATCGTGTCGGTGGTCGGCGCGCCCGATCGCTTCTGCGCGCTGCGGCGACGCCACCCGGTGCGCTTCGCGGCCGGCTGCGGCTTCGTGGTGGCGCTGATCGGCATCGTCAGCGGCGGGCTCACCTACGGCAGCGGCTACGACGAAACCAAGGGCCTGCTGAACGGCGACGCCGGCCTGCCGGTGCTGTTCGTGCTGCTCAAGTTCATCAGCACCTGGCTGTCGGCGTGGAGCGGCGTGCCGGGCGGCATCTTCGCGCCCTCGCTGTCGGTCGGCGCGGGCATCGGCGCCGACATCGCGCAGCTCACCGGCTCGCCGGCCGGCGCGGCGCTGATCGCCATCGGCATGGCCGGCTTCCTGGCGGCCGTGACGCAGGCGCCGATCACGGCCTTCATCATCGTGATGGAGATGGTCGACGGCCACGCGATGGTGCTGAGCCTGATGGCCGCGGCGCTGGGCGCCAGCGGCCTCTCGCGGCTGCTGAGCCGGCCGCTGTATGCCGAGCTGGCCGAGCTGCAGCTGCGGCGCCTGCCGGCCGTGCCGTCGACGATGCCGCCGGACCCGGGCCCCGCCACCACCACTTCGTTCCAGGACTCGACCCCCACTCGGCCCTGACCGCTGCGCCCGGGCGGGATGCGCGGGCGCTCCGCTAGCATCCGCCCCGTGACCCCGCCGCGATCCGACCCGACCCTGCCCGCCACCGACCCGCTGAACGTGCTGCAGGAGGTGTTCGGCTACACCGCCTTCCGCGGCCACCAGGCCGAGATCGTCGACCACGTGAGCGCCGGTGGCGACGCGCTGGTGCTGATGCCCACCGGCGGCGGCAAGAGCCTGTGCTACCAGGTGCCGGCCATCGCACGCCACCGTGCCGGCCTCGGCGTGACGGTGGTGGTGAGCCCGCTGATCGCGCTGATGCACGACCAGGTGGGCGCGCTCGAGGAGGCCGGCGTGCATGCGGCCTTCCTGAACTCCTCGCTCGAACTCGCCGACGTGCAGCGCATCGAGCGCGAGATGATGAGCGGCCGCCTGGTCCTGCTGTATGCCGCACCGGAGCGGCTGACCACGCCGCGCATGCTGGCGCAGCTGGATTCGCTGCACGAGCGCGGCCTGCTGAGCCTGTTCGCGATCGACGAGGCGCACTGCGTGAGCCAGTGGGGCCACGACTTCCGCGAGGACTACCTGGGCCTCCACGTGCTGCACGAGCGCTATGCCGACGTGCCGCGCATCGCGCTCACCGCCACGGCCGACGAGCACACCCGCGCCGACATCGTGTCGCGCCTGCAGCTCGAGGACGCGCGCCTGTTCGTCAGCAGTTTCGACCGGCCGAACATCCGCTATCGGGTGGTCGAGAAGGACGAGCCGCGCAAGCAGCTGCTGCGCTTCATCGGCGACGAGCACGAGAGCGAGGCCGGCATCGTGTACTGCCAGTCGCGCAAGAAGGTCGACGAGACCGCGGCCTGGCTCGAGACCGAGGGCATCACTGCGCTGCCCTACCACGCCGGACTCGACGCCGCGGTGCGGCAGCGGCACCAGAACCGCTTCCTGCGCGAGGACGGCATCGTGATGGTCGCGACCATCGCGTTCGGCATGGGCATCGACAAGCCCGACGTGCGCTTCGTCGCCCACCTCGACCTGCCGAAGAACATCGAGAGCTACTACCAGGAGACCGGTCGTGCCGGTCGCGACGGCGAGCCCGCCGAAGCCTGGATGGCCTACGGCCTGGCCGACGTGGTGAACCAGCGCCGCATGATCGACGACGGCCCGGCCGGCGAGGAGTTCAAGCGTGCGCAGCGCGGCAAGCTCGACGCGCTGCTGGCGCTGGCCGAGGCGCACGACTGCCGCCGCGTGCGACTGCTCGATTATTTCGGCGAGGCCTATCGCGAGCCCGGAGCGGATCCGGGTTTCCCGGTCCGCGCAGCGCCCCCGCGGGAGGCAGCGACCGAGGGGAGCGTGGGGACCGTCCATTGCGGCAACTGCGACAACTGCCTGAACCCGCCGGCGGTGTGGGACGCCACCGAGGCGGCGCGCAAGCTGCTGTCCTGCATCTACCGCTTCGGGCAGCACGGCCGCGGCCCGCGCAGCTTCGGCGCCGGCCACCTGATCGACGTGCTGCGCGGCAAGGCCACCGACAAGGTCGCGCAGTACGGCCACGACGGCCTGTCGACCTTCGGCCTCGGTGCCGACCTGTCCGAGCAGCAATGGCGCGGCGTGCTGCGCCAGCTGGTCGCGCTGGGCCACGTGGTGTCCGAGGGCGAATACAACACGCTGGCGCTGACCGACGGCGCGCGCGCGGTGCTCAAGGGCGAAGTGCAGTTGCTGCTGCGTGTGCCGAACGACACGCCGAAGCGCGGCCGCATCGCGCGCGGTGGCGGCAGCGCCGGCCGCGGCGCGAAGGGCAGCGGCGCGCCCGCCGACCTGGACGCCACCGCGCAGGCCCGCTTCGAGGCACTGCGCGCCTGGCGCGGCGAGGTGGCGCGCGAGCACAACCTGCCCACCTACATCATCTTCTCGAACGCCACGCTGGCCGAGATGGCGCGCCGCGCGCCGGCCACGCTGGGGGAGCTGGGCGAGATCAGCGGCGTGGGGGCAAAGAAGCTCGAGGCCTACGGGCGCGAGATCCTGCGGGTGCTGGACGCCGGCCGCTGAGCCTCGGCGCGAGGCCGGCGCTCACCAGAACTCGGCGTTGCGGTTCGCCGCGTCCACGCGCGCCGGCAACCACAGCTCCAGCACGCGCTCCTGCCGCACTTGATCGGCCGGCAGCTGGCGGATCCACACCTCGACCGGCGGGGCGCCGGGCACTGTCCAGGCGCGTGCGATCAGCGGCAGCAGCGCCTCGGCGCAGGGTCGCTCGCGGCGGTCGTGCAGCACGAAGGTGGGCTGGGGCCAGGGCACCGGCCGGCGCGTGCCGCGCAGCGCGGCCGAGCGCACCACGTTCTCGACCGGCGCGACCTGCAGGCCATCGCCCGTCGCCGCCTGCAGCTCGCGCCGCAGCGTGCGAGCCTGCTGGCGCGAATCCTCGTCGTAGACCTGGGTGTAGAGCTGCAGCGGCCGGCCGTCGGACGCGCTGCAGGCGCCCGGCAGGCCGGGGTCCGGGTCGGCCGCCGTCACGACCGGCCCCCCGGCCGCGTCGGGCCCCGGCGTGACGGACGGCCCGGGCGCTGGCAGCGCGCCGGGGTCGCCAGTGTCCGTGCCTGAAGCCGAGGCACCGCCGGTGCGCCAGTCGGCCACCAGCTGCGCCAGACTGCGGCCGGCCGGCACCGGGGCCCAGTAGCTGAGCGCGCGGTCACCGACGTTCTGCTTGTTGATCGTCGCGCACACGCCGTTCTGCGCGCGCTCGGCTGCCGCCGCGCACTCGGCGCCCGCCTGCACCGGCCTGGCGCATTCGTCGCGCACGCGGCCGAGCAGGGCCTTCACGCCGTCGCGCTCGATCGGCAGCAGCGCCGGGCTGTCGCGCAGGTCGAACAGCAGCAGCAACTGCGTAGCAGCGTGGTCGGCCAGCCTGGGACAGCTGCCGTCCAGCGTCTTGAGCTCGTTCGACACCTCGGTGAACAGGCGCCGCACTTCCGTGCGCTCGTTGTTGCGGTTGGTGTTGATCTGCTCCTGCAACTGCCACAGCGACAGCAGCAGCGTGCCGCCCGCACCGAGGCCGATCGACGCGCTGATGGCGGTCGCGCGCGCGGTGCGGCGCCACCACGGCAGTTGTTCGGGCACGTCCTTGACGAGGCCGCCACGCAGCCGCGCGGCGACGCTGAGCGGATGGCGTTCACGGCGCCGCCAGCCCGGCAACTGGCTCATCCACGGCTCGTGCAGCTGGCGGCCGAAGTCCTCGCCGAGGCGGTGGTAGCTCTCCCACTGGGCCTCGTCGAAGTCCTGGTCGCCGGTGCTCTCGTGGGGGAAGGACACCTTGCGTTGCGCATACGCCAGCAGGTCGACGTCGAGCGCGTCGTGCAGGTTGGGCTTGATGACGAGCAGCGTGGCCTCGTGCCGCGCCGCCGCCCCGCCGGTGCCCGGCTCGACGCGGTAGCGGATGCGCGCGAGCAGCACGCCGCGCGACGAGTGGTTGTCGTCCATGTCCTCGGGCGACAGCACCGTGAGCTCGGTGCCGGCCAGCGTGAACAGCCGCGCGGCTTCCTCGCGGGTGTAGAACTCGATCTCCGCGCCGAGGTCGATGCGCGCCTTGCGCACCAGGTTCTCGATGTCGCCGAAGTCGTAGTCCCTGTCGGCGCCGCAGTCGGCGCAGACGATGAAGTCGACCCGGCGCTTGAGCAGCGCATACACGCCGGTGTTCTCGAAGTGGCCGCCGTCCGACAGGTACCACCAGGGCCGCGCCGAACCGAAGAAGGTGGCCGTGCCCTCGCTCCACAGCATCACCGGCTTGATGGCCGAACGCCACAGCCAGCGACGCAACGGCGTCAGCGTCGGCGGTGGCAGCGGCGTGCGCATCCAGTGGCCCAGGCGCACGCCCAGGAAGTACAGCATCAGCGCCCAGCCGCGCGAGGTGTAGGCGCCGGCGCCCGGTGCGGCGGCCGCGCCGGACACGGCGATCCAGCGGCCCAGCGTGCCCGCGTCGCTGTCCTCGCGCATCGGCGACCAGCCGCGCGCGCCGATCTCGAAGCCGCGCGCGCTGGCAGTGACCAGCGTGCCCTTGCGGTCGGCGTTGTAGAGCCCCGAGGCATCGTCGCGGGTCTGGTTCAGGCAGGCGTTGATCAGGTGGATGGGGCCGCCGGCGAGCTCGGGCTGGTAGCTGCGCAGGCCGGTGTCGTCGCCGGCCACCACGGTGGTCACGTCGTAGACGCCGTCGGGCGCGGGATCGGCCAGCTTGCGATCGGGGTTGCCGACCGCCAGGTAGGCGCGCGTGAGCCGGGCGCGGTAGAAGCTGTGCAGAGACGAGGCATTGGCCATCGGCGCGTTGCCGGCTGTCAGCAGCAGCCACACGATGCTGAGGCCCAGCAGGCAGGCGGCGCGCGCGCCCGGCGTGAGCTGGTCGAAGCCGCCCACCGGCGCCGGCGTGAACACCAGCCACTGCACGCCCACCACCCAGGCCGTCAGCAGCGCGGCGACGCCGAACAGCCCGGCGGCGTTCAGCAGCTTCGGCCCGATCGCGCTGACCGAGCCCGGCTGCGTGCGCTGCGACAGCTGCAACAGCGGTTGCGCGAAGCTGCGCAGCACCAGCACGACCAGGCCGCCGAGTCCGATGCCGCCGAGCACCCAGCGCTCGCCGCTCTGGATCTCGACCAGCAGCCACCAGCTCAGCAGGTCGAGCGCACCGAGCAGCAAGCCGCCCGCGGCCGCCAGCGTGACGATCCGCAGCGTGAAGGTATAGCGGTGGCGCAGCCGCGCCACCGCCAGCGAGCGCGTCTCGCGCGTCGTGACCAGCCGCACGTGAGCCCAGGCCAGACCCGCGGCACAGGAAGAGAACGCCAGCAGCGCCAGCACCGAGGCCTTCAGCGACGCCGTCAACCCCGGCAGGGGCGGGCGGGCCACCAGCCACATCAGTGCGACCACCGCGCACAGCAGCAGCACGAAGACGATGTCGCGCCACGGCACCGGCACGCGCTTCTCGCCGGGGTCGGCGCTCTCGCGCGCGACCCAGTAGCCGGTCATCAGGCCGGGCGCGGTGGCCGCCCACCACGCCGCGGCGAGCGGCCACCACAGCGTGCCCCAGGGCCGCCATGCGGTCGCGCTCGCGGCGCCGTCGCTGCCGGCCGACAGCGTGCTGACGGTGTGCCACAGGTGCGGGCCGATCACCAGCAGCGCGAATGGCAGGCTCACCGCCACGAACTCGCCGTGGATCGCGAGGAAGGCGCGCAGGTAGGTCACCACCGCGATGCCGATGTCGCGCGAGCCCGACGGCGTGAGGTAGCGGCCGTTGCGGCGCAGCCAGGCCAGCACCGGCGAGTCGTTGGCGCTCAGCAGCGCCTGGGCGCGCGCGATGCCGACCATCGCCACCAGCCGGCCGAACATCGCGCCGATGTAGCCCCCGCCGGACACCGTGGACAGATAGTCGACGCGCGGCAGCTGACCGCGCTGCGCCAGGCCGCGCAGCAGGCCGAGGCCGAAGGTCGCGCTGCGCACGCCGCCGCCCGACAGCGCGAGCCCGACGGTCGGCGCGTCGTCCGGCACGCCGGCCAGCACGCGGCGGCGCTGCAGCAGCACGCGCTCGGTGTCGGCCAGCGGCCGGGGCTCTTGCGGAGCCGTTGCGGGATCTGGCATGCAGTGGTCTCCCTGCGGCGCAGCCGCGCAGCGATCGTGCGCCGAACCGGGTCGCCGCCCCATCCCACGTCCCGCGTGTCCCCCCTCACCCCCGCCCTCTCCCCCCGTGGCCGGTGGAGAGGGAGCCAGCCCATCGACACCGCGCAGCGCCGTCCCCCTCTCCCGCCTGCGGGAGAGGGCCGGGGTGAGGGCCACCTCCCGACAGCCGCGCCCCGCTCAGGGGCCGATGCTGACCGTCACGACCGCGCTGTCGCCACGCTGTCCGCCGCCGTCGACCGCGCGGGCGAAGTACTGCACGCTGCCCGCGGCATTGGCGGGCACCGTCGTGTCGAGCTGGTAGGGCGGCAGGCCGTCGAAGCCCAGCAGCGTGGAACCGCTGCCGTCGATCCGGTAGAACTCGACCAAATCGACGCCGTAGTCGTCACTCGCCGCGGCCACCAGCCGCAGCGTGTCGCCGGGCGACGCGCTGGTGGGCGACACGGCCAGCGATGCGCTGGGCCGATCGTCGTCGCCGAAACCGAAGCCCAGCGAGACGCTGCCGCCGCAACCGGCGAGCGCCAGGACCGCGAGCAGGGCGGCGGCGCGGCGCCTCGCACACGCCGAGAGGAAGGAGACCATGCCGCAGCCTAGCGCGAGGCCCGGAGCCGATCAACCCGAAGGGTCGTCGGGCGTCCGTCGTCAAGCGGCCGGCCGCCGCGCCAGCTCTTCCCGCACCAGCCGCACCACCAGCCGGTCGAGCGACTCGACAGAGTAGTTGCCCACGTCGTGCGCCGTCTCGCGGCCCGGGCCGCTGGACGGTTCGTCGGCCTTCGCATAGGTGAGGAACACGAAGCGACCGCCGGTGTACTGCGCAGCCTGGCGGAACACGTACTCGCCGGTCGGGTCGAGGCCGCTGGCGCCGACCGCGAACAGCTTGATGCCGCGCGCCAGCGCGCCCTGCATGTCGTCGTCATACCAGGGTGCGCCGTGGTCGAGGTGGGGCGGCGCGTCGGCCACCAGCACCACCAGCCGCGTGGCACCGTCGCCGCGCCAGGACAACCGGTGCACGGTGGTGTGCAGCGCCTCGTTCAGCGCCTCGGGGTAGTCGCCACCGCCACCGGCCTGCAAGGCACCGAGGCTGCGCTGGAAGGCGTCGAGGTCCTTGCCGAAGTCGTGCGCGCGCACGAAGAACGCGTCGCCGCGGTCGCGGTAGGCCACCAGCGCGAAGCAGGTGTCGGGGCGGCTCGGCAGGCGGGCGATCTGGTCGGCCATCGACCGCATCGAGCGCTTGAGCTTGTCGATCTCGTCGGCCATCGAGCCGGTGGCGTCGACCAGGAACACGAGGTCGAGACGGGCGCGCTGCACCGGCAGGTCGCGGTCCAGCCGCACCTGCAGCGCATCGCGCTGGCCGCGCTGGAGCAGCGCGCGGCCCACGGTGCCGCCCTTGCGCACCTGCACTTCCATCAGCGACGGCGCGCCGCCCTGCATCACGCCCGGATGCAGCCACACCTGGCCACCGGCGTCGGTGCGGGCCCACAGCGGCAGCGAGCGGCCGTCGGCGTGCAGGCTGACCTGCGCATCGGCGACCGGCCGGCCGGCGGCGTCGTGCACCGTGAGCCGGTAGCGCTCCTGCACGTCGCGGGCGCGCACCGGCAGGTGCTCGTTGCGCGCGCGGTAGGCGAGGTAGGCGCCGAAATCGGCGTTGTCGTCGACGACGCCGGCCGAGACCGGCTCGTCGCGCGGCCGACGCGGCGTGGGTCCGGCCGGCGAACGCTCGTCGGCCTGCGCCACCGGCGGCGTGGCCGGCGCGCTGTTGCGCACCGCCGCCACGCTCTCCGAAGGCGCACCGCCGGTCGCCGCCGCCGATTCGGCCGCGGACTTGGCGGCGCCATGGCGGTCGGCTCGGCGGTCGCTGTCGTCGCGCTCCGCGTCGCCGCGGTAGCGCTCGCGCCGCTCGCGGCGGGCGGCCTGGCCGTCGCCCGGGCCGTCGAGCTCGATCGCCTGCGGCGAGCGGTCGCAGTCGCGCGCGTCCGGGCTCGCCGGTGGCCCGGACTGCGGGCCGGCCCACAGCGCGGAGGCCCAGCCGGGGCCGGTCGGTCGGGGCAGCGGACGCACAACCTCGGAGCGCGCCGGCGCGGGCGACACCCAGTCGTGCGCCTCGCTCCAGCCGACGCTGCAGGCGCTCAGCAGGCTGACGGCGGCCAGACCGGCCGGCCGCAGCCAGCCCGGGTAGAAAGTGGAAAGCAGGAACATCGACGACTCCAGTCGGTGAACAGAAAGAGGCCCGCGATCCGTCGCGCACCCAGGCTGGCTGATACGGCCGAGCCGCGCGAACGGGGTCAACGAAAGGGATCGAGCCGACCGTTCAACCCCGTTCGGTCCCGTCGCACGTAGAAGCCCCACCCGCCGCGATGGCAGACTGAGCAGGCCCATGTCCGACCCCACGCCCGAGCCCTCCGACGACACGCTGATGCAGGCCTTCGCCGGCGGCGACGCGCGCGCCTTCGAGCGGCTGTACGCGCGCCACCACGTCGCGCTCTACCGCTTCGTGCGCCGGCTGCTCGGCGGCGCCTGCGCGGCGCAGACCGACGAGGTGTTCCAGGACACCTGGCTGCGCGTGATCGATGCGCGCACCCGCTGGGCCCCGCGGGGTGCGAGCTTTCGCACCTGGCTGTTCACGCTGGGCCACCACCGCGCGATCGACTGCCTGCGCAAGAGCGGCCGCGAGGTGTCGGTCGATGCGCCGGGGCCCGACCCTTGGGAACCCGAGGGCGAGCCCTGGACCCGCTGGCCGGCCGCCCATGGTGCCGACGCACAGGGCGTCGACGAACTGGCCTTCTGGCGCGCCGCCGGCCAACGCCTGCTGGACTGCCTGGACGGTCTGCCGGCCGCGCAGAAGGCGGTGTTCCTGCTGCACCACGAGGACGGTCTGTCGTTGGCCGAACTCGCCGCAGCGCTGGAGCTGGGCTTCGAGACCGCCAAGAGCCGGCTGCGCTACGCGATGAGCAAGCTGCGCACCTGCATGGGCGCCTACCTGCCCGGTGCCGGCGTCGGCGCAGTGACCGTGCGCGAGGGGAGCGCATGAACCACCCGCATCCGCCCGAGCCGGCCGGCCACGACGACGACCTGGCGCGCGACGCCCACCTGCGCGCGGCCCTGCGGCATGCGCCGGACCGCGACGCCCGCCCGCCGGCCGAGCTGAGCCGGCGCATCCTCGACGCCGCGCGGGCCGCCGCGCTGTCCTCGGCGAAGACGACGGCGCGACCGGCCACCGGCTCGTGGGCGCGTGCGCGCGCCTGGCTGGCCTCCGGCATCGAAGGGCTGCGCCATCCGGGCGCGACGGCGGCGTTCGCGAGCCTGATGCTCGCCACCGTGATCGGCGTGATGTGGCGCGACGGCCCGCCGTCCGAGATCGAACCGGTCCACGACAGAGCCGCCCCTGCGGCGCCGTCGACCGAATCGCCGGCCTCCCAGGCGCACGCCGTCGCGCCGCCCGCTGAGCCGACAGCGGAAGCCCGCGACGCATCGGCCGCAGCGGCCCGGCGCGACGACGAGGCCCGGCGCGAGGCGGCCCCTCCACGGCCGCGCGCGACGGCCCCCAGACCGGCCGTCGCCCCCGCCGCGAAGGCGACGGCCGAAGTGGCCGGCCCCCCGCCCCCCGTCGCGCCGCCGGCACCTTCGATCGCGGCACCGGCAGCCGCACCCACCGCGCCCTCGGACCGGGCTCGCGCCACGGCGCAGAACCAGGCGGCCGCGCCGGCCGGGGGTGCCGCCGCAGAACGCGGGGCCGCCGACGAGCGGCGGCTCTCCACCGCGGCGCCCGAACACGATCCGCTGGCTGCGCCGATCGCCGCGCTGCGCGGCAGCAGCGGCGCAGGTGCGCCGGCACGGCTGGCGCGCCGCGCCGAGGCCGACGCGGCGGCGCCGTCGTCCGCGGCAGCGGTGCTACCGAGCGCCCTCGCGTGGTTCGGCGAAGCGCAGGCACTGACGCGCGGCCAGTGGCGTCCGGTGACCGCCGACACGTCGGCGGCCCGGCCGGCGGCCTGGACCGAGGCGCTATCGGCCGACGGCCACCCGCTGGGCCTCGTGGCGATCCTGGACGGCGCGCTGTGGTGGCAGCCCGCCGGCGAGGACGGCCGCACCTGGCGGGCGCCGCTGCCGGCCGGCAGCGCGGCGCAACGCCTGGGCGAGGCGCTGACCTCGGGCGCCCTGGACCGGCTGCCGCCCCGACCCTGAGCGCCTGCGCGCGAACGGTCGGCCCCGCATAATGGCGGGTTGCCCTGCACGCCTGCGGGGCTAGGGCCTGTTAACGCTACCGGAGGGCTCGCGTGACCCATGAAACGGACGCCATCAAGGCGCACAGCGCAGCCGGGGTCGGCCCCCGGCGAGCGTGGGCAACGCCGAGGGCGCCCGTTTCCTGGGATCACCCTTCGGGCCCGTGCTGCGCAGACCGCAGGGAGGCGTTGCTCAGTCGTTGCGTGCAACAGCACGCCGCCTCCTTCGCGCCTACCCCTGCGGCCTGCGCAGCACGGGCGCGAGCCCTCCGGTAGCGTTAACAGGCCCTAACCCACCATGCTGGACACGCCCCCACCCGATCGCGCTGCCGCAGCCTCAGCCGCCGACGAGCACGAGGCCCCGTCGCGCCGCCTGCCGGCCGCCGAGCCGGCCGCGATGATCCGCGTGCGCGGCGCACGCACGCACAACCTGAAGAACATCGACCTCGACATCCCGCGACTGCAGCTGGTGGTGATCACCGGCCTGTCGGGCTCGGGCAAGTCGAGCCTGGCGTTCGATACGCTGTATGCCGAGGGCCAGCGCCGCTACGTCGAGAGCCTCAGCGCCTACGCGCGGCAGTTCCTGCAACTGATGGACAAGCCCGATGTCGACGTGATCGAGGGCTTGTCGCCGGCCATCAGCATCGAGCAGAAGGCCACATCGCACAACCCGCGCTCCACCGTCGGCACCGTCACCGAGATCCACGACTACCTGCGCCTGCTGTACGCCCGCGCCGGCACGCCGTTCTGCCCCGACCACGAGCTGCCGCTGCAGGCCCAGAGCGTGAGCCAGATGGTCGACGCGGTGCTCGCGCTGCCCGCGGACACGCGGCTGATGATCCTGGCGCCGGTGCTGCGCGAGCGCAAGGGCGAGCACGGCGAGCTGTTCGAGGACATGCAGGCGCGCGGCTACGTGCGCTTCCGGATCGACGGCACGGTGCACGAGATCACCGACCTGCCCAAGCTGAAGAAGAACGAGAAGCACGACATCGACGTGGTGATCGACCGGCTCAAGGTGCGGCCCGAGATGGGGCAGCGCCTGGCCGAGAGCTTCGAGGCGGCGCTGCGCTTCGCCGACGGGCGAGCGATCGCGTGGGAGATGGACTCTGGCCAGGAGCATCTGTTCTCCGCCAAGTTCGCCTGCCCGATCTGCAGCTACTCGCTGGCCGAGCTGGAGCCGCGGCTGTTCTCGTTCAACTCGCCGGTCGGCGCCTGCCCGAGCTGCGACGGCCTCGGCGAGGTGACGGTGTTCGACCCGGAGCGCGTGGTCGCCTTCCCGTCGCTCAGCCTCGCCAGCGGCGCGATCAAGGGCTGGGACCGGCGCAACGCCTACACGCACTCGATCCTGGAGAGCGTGGCGCGGCACTACGGCTTCGACACCGACACGCCATTCGAGCAGCTGTCGGCCGAGCATCGGCAAGTGCTGCTGCACGGCTCGGGCGAGACCGAGATCGCCTTCGTCTACGCCAGCGAGGCCGCGAGCGGCAAGAAGCGCAGCGTGAAGCGCTCGCATCCGTTCGAAGGCATCATCCCGAGCTTCGAGCGGCGCTACCGCGAGACCGATTCGGTCGCGGTGCGCGAGGACCTGGCGCGCTACCAGGCCGCCAAGCCCTGCCCCGACTGCCACGGCACCCGGCTGCGGCGCGAAGCGCGCCACGTGAAGCTGGTCGACGTGGCGAGCGGCACGGCGCGGCCGATCTACGAGATCGCGCACGCGACGCTGCGCGAGGCGCAGCAGGTGTTCGACGGCCTGCGGCTGCAGGGCGCCAAGGCCGAGATCGCCGACAAGGTGGTGCGCGAGATCTCGTCGCGGCTCAAGTTCCTGAACGACGTGGGGCTCAACTACCTGAGCCTGGACCGCAGCGCCGACACGCTGTCGGGCGGCGAGGCGCAGCGCATCCGCCTGGCCAGCCAGATCGGCTCCGGCCTGACCGGCGTGATGTACGTGCTCGACGAGCCCAGCATCGGCCTGCACCAGCGCGACAACGACCGGCTGATCGCAACGCTGAAGCACCTGCGCGACATCGGCAACAGCGTGCTGGTGGTCGAGCACGACGAGGACATGATCCGCGCCGCCGACCACGTGATCGACATGGGCCCCGGCGCCGGCGTGCACGGCGGGCGCGTGATCGCGCAAGGCCGCTTCGCCGACGTGTGCGCGGCGCCGGAATCGCTGACCGGCCAGTACCTCGGCCGCGCGCTGCGCATCGCGGTGCCGCGGCATCGCACGCCATGGCGCAGCGACGCGGCACCGCGCACCGACGGCGACGCCGCCGCGCCTGGCGTGCCGCCACGCAAGGCCGGCAAGAATGAACCCACGCCCGGCCAGCGCGCCTGGGCCGAGCGTGGCGCGATCACCGCGCTGCGCATCGCCGGCGCGCGCGGCAACAACCTCCGGGGCGTGAGCGTCGAGATCCCGGTCGGCCTGCTGACCTGCGTGACCGGCGTGTCGGGTTCCGGCAAGAGCACGCTGGTCAACGACACGCTGTACGCCGCGGTGGCGCGCAAGCTCTACCAGAGCCACCTCGACCCGGCACCGCACGACGAGATCGACGGCATCGAGCACTTCGACAAGGTGATCAACGTCGACCAGAGCCCGATCGGCCGCACGCCGCGCTCCAACCCGGCCACCTACACCGGCCTGTTCACGCCGATCCGCGAACTGTTCGCCGAGGTGCCGGCGGCGCGCGAGCGCGGCTACGGACCGGGCCGCTTCAGCTTCAACGTGGCCGGCGGGCGCTGCGAGGCCTGCCAGGGCGACGGCGTGCTGAAGGTCGAGATGCACTTCCTGCCCGACGTCTACGTGCCCTGCGATGTCTGCCATGGCAAGCGCTACAACCGAGAGACGCTCGAGGTGCTCTACAAGGGCAAGAACATCACCGAGGTGCTGAACCTCACGGTGGAGGACGCGCACGCCTACTTCAGCGCCGTGCCGAGCATCGCGCGCAAGCTGCAGACGCTGCTCGACGTGGGCCTGGGCTACATCACGCTGGGCCAGAGTGCCACCACGCTGTCGGGCGGCGAGGCCCAGCGGGTGAAGCTCGCGCTCGAGCTGAGCAAGCGCGACACCGGCCGCACGCTCTACATCCTCGACGAGCCGACCACCGGCCTGCACTTCGCCGACATCGACCTGCTGCTGAAGGTGCTGCACCAGCTGCGCGACGCCGGCAACACCATCGTCGTGATCGAGCACAACCTCGACGTCATCAAGACCGCCGACTGGCTGATCGACATGGGCCCCGAAGGCGGTGCCGGCGGCGGCCAGGTGGTCGCGGTGGGCACGCCCGAGGAGGTGGCCGCCAACCCGGCGAGCCACACCGGGCGCTACCTGCGGCCGCTGCTGGGCGAATAGCGCTCCGTATGCGGCCCCCTCTCCTGCACGCGGGAGAGGGCCGGGGTGAGGGTCTCCCCAGAATCACTCCACCAACCGGATCTCCACGCGACGCGCCTCCGGCGCGGCACCGTCGCCCAAGGTCACGTCGGGCTTGCGCAGCGCGATGCGCGCGGCGTCCACGCCCTCGGCCACCAGCGCCGCACGCACGGTCTTCGCACGCTCCTTGGCGAGCTCGGCGTTCAGTGCCGCGGCACCGCTCGCGTCATGGAAGCCCGACAGCACGACGCGGCGCTTCGGCTCGTCCTTCACGGCCTGGATCGCCTTGTCCAGTGCGACGAGCGCGCCATCCGGCAGCACCGACTGGCCCACCGCGAAATAGACCGTGCCGACCACGTCGCCTTCGAGCGGGCCGTCGACGAAGGTCAGCGCTTCCGCGCCCGCCGTCGCACCGGCTTGCACGCTGCCGCCGCCCGCGGCGGCATTCATCGCCCGGATCGACAGCCCGCCGATCAGGCCGGCCACCACCAGGAACACCACGGCCAGGGCCGTCCAGACGCCGATGCGCGTGCCTTCGTCTTCTTGATCGAACATGTTCGTCCTGCCTTGCGTGTAAGTTGTTGAGCGACGCGCGATTCTAAGAAGCGAAGGTGACACGCCCTGCGCGACGCCCAGAATCCCGCAAACGGCAACACCGCGACGAAGGGCCACTCGCACATCCCTCCGCAGGGATCCGAGGCTGCCTCTAGACTCGAACCACAGGCGCCCGAGCGCCGGCCCATTCCTTCTCGAGCGGAGACCCCCATGCGCCCCACCATCGACTACTACCTGGCGCCGCAGTCGCCGTACACCTACCTCGGCCACCTGCGCTTCTGGGACATTGCCCGCAAGGCCGGCGCAACGATCCGCGTGATGCCGGTCGACCTGGGCGGCAAGGTGTTCCCGGTCTCGGGCGGCCTGCCGCTGGGCAAGCGCGCGCCGCAGCGTCAGGCCTACCGGCTGGTGGAGCTCAAGCGCTTCAGCGAGTGGCTGCATGCACCGATGAACCTGGAGCCGAAGTACTTTCCGGTCAACGGTGACGATGCGGCTCGGCTGATCATCGCGGTCGACCTGCACGACGGCGCCGATGCCGCGATGGCCATCGCCGACAGCATCCTGCGCGCGGTGTGGGTCCACGACCGCAACATCGCCGACGAGGCGGTGCTCGCGTCGCTGCTGGTCGAGCGCGAACTGCCCGCGGCGCGGCTCGAAGCCGCTCACTCGCAGGCGGTGCAGGAGCGCTACGAGGCCGATTCGCAGGCGGCGGTCGATGCAGGCGTGTTCGGCGCGCCGAGCTACGTGGTGCAGGGCGAGATCTTCTGGGGCCAGGACCGGCTCGATTTCTTCGAGCGGCGGCTGAAGGCCGGCTGAACGCCGCGCCGACGGCCGAAGCTGCGGCGACGACGCCACAATACGCGGGCCCGCCCCGCGACACCATGCCGATCCCCTTCCATCCCCGAGAGGCGCAGCGCCTGGCGCTGCTGCGCGAGCTCGGGGTGCTCGGCAGCCCGGCAGGTGCCGGCCTCGACGCGCTGACCGCTTGCGCGGCGCGGCTCACCGGAGCGCCGCTGGCAGCGATCTCGCTGGTCGACGAAGACGCGCAGTGGTTCCTGTCACGCAGCGGCTTCGAGCTCGCCCAGATCCCGCGCAGCCAGGGCTTCTGCTCGCACGCGATCCTCGGCGAGGGCCTGTTCACCGTGCCGGACCTGGCCCGCGACCCACGCTTTCGCGACAGCCCACTGGTCACCGACGGCCCGCGCGTGCGCTTCTACGCCGGGCAGCCTTTGACCATCGACGGGCTGGCGGTCGGCACGCTGTGCGTGCTCGATCTGCAGCCCCGCACGCTCGGCGCCGGCGAACGCGAAGCACTGGCGCAGCTGGGCCGTGCCGCGGTCGAACTGCTGCAGTCGCAGCAGCGCCTGCGAGACGCCTCTCGACTGCGCGAGCGCCTGTTCGACTTCGCGCGCGCCGGCGGTGACTGGATGTGGGAGAGCGATGCGCAGCATCGCTACCGCTGGCTGTCCGAAGCCTTCCAGCCGATCACCGGCATCGACCCGCGCCAGCAGCTCGGTGAACCGATCACCGATGCCCAGTTGCTCGACGCCGACGGCAGCCCGCGGGTCCCGGCGCAGTACTACCGGGCGCTGCTCGGCCGCCAGGAGCCGTTCGCACGGGTGCTGACCGCCAAGCACACTCCGCGCGGGCTGCTCTACCTGTCGCGCAGCGCGGTGCCGGTGTTCGACACGGCTGGCCGCTTCGAGGGCTATCGCGGCACGGTGCGCGACGTCACGTCGACGCTGGCCGCTGCCAATGAGGCACGCCGCGGCGAGGTGACGCTGCGCGAGCTGGCGGCGCAGGTGCCGGGCATGCTGTTCACCTTCGAGGAACATCCCGACGGCCGGGCCGGCTACCCCTTCGTCAGCGACGGCGCCGAACGCGTGCTGGGCATGCCGGCAGCGACACTGCAGGCCGATGCGCTGACCTTCTTCCGCCACGTTCACCCGCCTGATCTCGCGCCGCTCGGCAAGGCCCTGGCCGAGGGCGCGGCGCGGCTGACACGGTTGGAGCACAGCTTCCGGATGGCCTTGCCCGATGGCTCGCTGCGCTGGTTCGAGATGCGTGCGGCGCCGACGCGCCTGGGTGACGGCGGCACGCTGTGGCACGGCTTCACCGCCGACGTGACTGCGCGCAAGGCGATCGAGGAAGCGCTGCAGGCACATGAGGAGCGCTGGCAGATCGCCGCCGACGCGGCGCGCATCGGCATCGCCGAGTTCGTGCTGGCCACCGGCCTCGTCAGCCTCGATCGCCGCGCCTGCGTCAATCACGGCCTTCCGTTCCCGCACGGCCGGGTGACGCTCGACGACTGGATGGCACAGATTGATCCCGCCGATCGCGACGCCGTGATGGCCGGCATCGGCGAGGCGCTGGCCGGCGAACGGCCCTTCGAGGGCCGTTACCGGATCCGCCGGCCCGACGGCAGCGTGCGCTGGCTCGAGTTCGTGGTGCGTGCCACGCGCGACGAGGCCGGCGCACCGACCGGCGTCATCGGCACCTGCCGCGACGTGCACGAGCAGCAGCTGGCCGACGAGTTGTCGCGCGGCATGCAGGAGGCCGAACGGGCGAGCCGCGCCAAGAGCGAATTCCTGTCGCGGGTGAGCCACGAACTGCGCACGCCGCTGAACGGCATCCTCGGCTTCACGCAGCTGATGGCACTGGACGAGGACCACCCGCTGGCGGCCCCGCAGGCGCAGCGCCTCGCGAGCGTGCAGCGCGCCGGCAACCGGCTGCTGAACCTGATCAACGACGTGCTGGAGATCAGCCGCATCGAAAGCGCCGAGGTCGCAGTGCGTACGCTGGCGGTCGATCTCGACGCCGCGCTGCACGCCAGCCTGAGCCTGGTGCAGTCGCTGGCGCGCGGGCGTTCGATCACCATCGAGCCGACGCCGCCGAGCGGGATGTGGGTCAGCGGCGACGAACGCGCGCTCGAGCAGGTGCTGGTGAACCTGCTGTCCAACGCCATCAAGTACAGCGGCGAACAGAGCCCGGTGGTGTTGGGCCTGCAGCGCCGGGACGGGACAGTGAGCATCGCGGTGCGCGACCGGGGCGTCGGCCTGACGACCGAGCAGCAGGCGCGGCTGTTCCAGCCTTTCGACCGACTGGGCGCCGAACGGCGCCGCATCGAGGGCAGCGGCCTCGGCCTGGTGATCGCACGCCAGTTGGCCGAGGCGATGGGCGGCCGCATCGATGTCGTCAGCGTGCCGGGTGCCGGATCGACCTTCACCTTGCAATTGCCCGAGGCAGAGGAACCGAGCGGCAGCGCCTACCTCGCCACGCAGCCCGCGGCGCTGCTGCATGAGCCGCCCGCGCCGCGGCGCACGCAGCGGCAGGTGGTCTACATCGAGGACGAGCTGCTCAACCAGGTGCTGCTGCAGGAGGTGTTCCGCGCCCGCCCGGACTGGCAGCTGCACATCGCCGACGACGGCGCCAGCGGCCTGCGGCTGGCGCGCGAGCTCTCGCCGCACCTGATGCTGATCGACATGAACCTGCCCGACACCAACGGCCTGGCGTTGGTGCAGGCGCTGCGCGCCGATCCGTCGACGCGGGCGCTGCGCTGCATCGCACTGTCGGCCGACGCCATGAACGAGCAGATCGTGGCAGCGCGCCGCGCCGGCTTCGACGATTACTGGACCAAGCCGATCGACGTGGCGCAGGTGCTGGCCGGGCTCGACGCCGTGCTGGACGGCGCGGCTTAGGGCCTCTTCACGCCGCGTCACGGCTCCGGTCTCGCCCCACGGGGGCCCTCGGCCCGGTGCCCCCGCGGGGCCGACCTCGGGGCGATGGTCGCTGCGCCCGGCCGCGACGACATTGAAGGCACACGCTCAACGGAGGCCTTCATGATGCTCAGCTTCAACTTCACCCCCCGCCTGTTCGCCCGCAAGACCTCGGCGCTGGCCCTGGTGCGGGCGCGCCGCGCCGCGCTCGAGGACGACGGTGCAACGGCCGCCGAGGATGGCCTGCCGGCCTGCGGCTGGTTCGATTCGAGCTACGAGTTGCGGCGCGGCCTCGCGGTCACCGAGCACGGCGGCCTGGAAGACGGCGCGACGGTGGCACTGGCCGTCGCGGTGTGGTTGCACTGAAGGCGCCGGACGGCCCCCCGACAGGCATGATGCGCGCCGAGGAGTTCATCGCATGAGTCCATCGCTTCCCGCCGGCCTGTTCGACACCGCGACCGACGGCGCGCCGCGCTGCACCTGGTGCGCGGCCACGCCGGCCTACCAGCACTACCACGACCACGAATGGGGCTTCCCGGTCATCGACGACCGGCGGCTGTTCGAGAAGCTCTGCCTCGAAGGCTTCCAGGCCGGCCTGAGCTGGCTCACCATCTTGAACAAGCGCGAGAACTTCCGCGCCGCGTTCGCCGACTTCGACGCCGAGCGGTTGTCTCTTTACACCGAGCGCGATGTCGAGCGGTTGCTGGGCGACGCCGGCATCGTGCGCCACCGCGGCAAGATCGAGTCGACCCTCAACAACGCCCGCCGCGTGATCGAACTGCGGGCCGAGTTCGGTTCACTGGCGGCCTATGCCTGGCGCCACGAACCGGCACCCGCCTCGCGCCCCCGCCGCATGACGCTCGAGGCGCTGAAGACGCAGACCACCTCGCCCGAATCGGTGGCGATGAGCAAGGACCTGAAGCGGCGCGGCTGGAGCTTCGTCGGCCCGACCACGGTCTACGCGTTCATGCAAGCGATGGGGCTGGTCAACGACCACCTCGACGGCTGCCACGTGCGCGAACGGGCGCTGCAGTCGCGGCGCGCGCTGCAGCTGCCGCGCTGACGGGCCCTGACCCGCTCAGCCGGGCTGCCGCAGCCGGTGCAGATCGGCCCGGGTGTAGAGGGCGTCGCGATCCGACAGCGCCTTGGCCAGCCGCTGCACCATGCCATGCGTCCCCGAAGGCGCGGCGACCACCGGCATCAGCGTGAGCCAGCCGGCCAGCGCCAGCACCAACCAGTGCTTCGGCAGCGGCGGCGGATGGCGGGTCTCGAGCATCAACGCGACCGCGCTCGCCGCCCCACCCACCGCAAACCCCAGCACGACCTCGGACACCGAGTGCGCGCCGATGACGACCCGCGACAGCGAGATCACCACGGCCAGCGCATAGCCAGCGGCGATCGCCCAGCGGGGCGGCACTGCGGCCGGGCTGGCCAGCGTGCGCGCCAGCACCGGGTAGATCGCGGCGGCCAGCATCGCATGCCCCGACAGGCCGGTGAAGTCGAGGGCCACGATGCCCAGACCCCATCCCATGAACGCGACCTTGGTCACCAGAGTCAGAAAGGCCGCGGAGCCCAGCAGCAGCAGCCACGCGAACAAGGGCCGCCGGCTCGGCGTCGCCCACCACCACCACGCCGCGGCCAGCAGCGCCATCGGAATCACGATGCCGGATTCGCCGAATCGGGTGAGCCAGTGCCAGGAAGCGTATGCGAATGTCATCGAGGAGCAGGTGAGGATCGATCGAGCGGCGCCGGTGCGAGGTTCCACGAAAAACAAACGGGCCGTACCGCAAGGCACGGCCCGCTCGAGACGCGACGCAAGGATCGCGCCGCGCTCAGATGCCGAGAATCTTCTTCGCGTCGCCCAGCGCCTTCATCGATTCGTCGTGCTTGCCGGCCTTGTGTGCGGCCTCGCCGTCACTGCGCAGCGCCTTGACCTTGGCGAGGTCGGCCTCGCCGAGCTTCGGTGAACTGGCGAGCTTGGCGTCGATCGCCTTCATCTCGTTCGGACAATTGTGGGCCATGGCGGCACCGGCCGCGATGACCAGCACCAGGGGGAGCAGCTTCTTCATCGTCGGGTCTCCTTTGAATGAGCAATAGGCCACGGTCGAGGCCTGCCGGCACTTTAGTCCTGCCGTGGTATCCGTGCCGACAGCCGGGAGACGGCACGGCAGGGGTCCTCCCTAGAATGCCCGCAATGACCGCCGTGCCTCCCGTTGCGCCCGTTTCGACGACGGCCCGCCCTGCCTACCGGCGCAAACTGTTCTGGGTGGCCCTGCTGTACTTCAGCGAAGGCCTGCCGCTGGGGGTGTTCTTCGATCTGTTCCCGGTCTACTTCCGCCAGCAGGGCGTGAATCTCGCCGACATCGGACTGCTGTCGCTGCTGGGCCTGGCCTGGACGGTGAAGTTCCTGTGGGCGCCGATGGTCGACTGGGCGCGCCGGCACCGCTGGTGGGTCGCTGCCGCCAACCTCGGCATGGCCGCCGTGATGACCACCTTCGCCGTGTTCGGGCTCGCGCTCGGGCCGTGGGTGTGGGTGGCGATCGGCTGCTTCACGGTGCTGTCGGCCACCAACGACATCGCGACCGACGGCTACACGATCGAGCTGCTGGATCAGCGCGAGTACGGCCTGGCGAACGGCCTGCGCATCGGCTTCTACCGCGCCGGCATGCTGACGGCCGGGGTGCTGCTGATGGTGTCGGGCGCGCTCGGCTGGAGTGCGGCCTATGCGCTCGGGGCGGTCGTGTTCGGCCTCAACGCCGGCATGGCGCTGCTGGCCCCGGCGGAGCGGCCGCGCGTCGGCGCGCCGCCCAGCAGCGTCGGCAAGGAGCTCGGCCTGCTGCGCACCCAACCGGGTTTCCTGGTCGCGCTGGCGTTGGTGCTCATCGGCCTGCTCTGGCCGGTGCTGGGGCCGCTGTCCCGGGCGCTGCAGTGGAGCGCCGTGGAAGCGGTGAGCGCGACCTGGTGGTTCCGCGGCGCGCTGCCGGTCGGACTGATGTTCGCCGGCTCGGCGTTGCTGGTGCGCGCGGCGCGCGCGCCGCAGGCGCTGGCGCTGCGCGACGGGCCGGTGTTCGGCGCCTGGGTCGAGCTGCTGCTGCGGCCCGGCATGGTGGCGGTGCTGGCCTTCATCCTGCTCTTCAAGCTCGGCGACGCGGCGATGGGCTTCATGGTCAAGCCGTTCTGGGTCGACGCAGGCTTCACGGCCGGGCAGATCGGCTTCGTGAGCGTGAATCTCGGGCTGGCGCTGTCGATCGCCGGCGGGCTGGTCGGCGGGTGGTATGTCGACAAGCGCGGCATCTTCCGCGGCCTGTGGGTGCTGGGTCTGTGGCAGGCACTGTCCAACCTCGGCTACGCCGGCGCCGCCTGGGCGGTGCCGCTGCTGACACCGGGTGCGGCGGCGACGATCGGTGTCGAGCCGCTGCACCAGGCCATCGTCTACTCGGCCAGTGCGCTCGAGAGCTTCACCGGCGGGCTGGGCACCGGCGCCTTCCTGGCCTTCCTGATGGGCATCACCAGCAAGGCGCGCGCGACCACGGAGTACGCCATCCTGTCGAGCATCTTCGCCTTCAGCCGCGCGGTGGCCGGCTGGGCCGGCGGCATCGGAGCCCAGGAGCTGGGGTATGCCGTCTATTTCTTCCTGACGTTCTGGCTGTCGTTCCCGGCCTACCTGCTGTTGCCGTCGGTGCGCCGGATGCTGGAACGCGAAGCGGCCCCCGGAGTCTCAGTGCCATGAGCCCGTTCATCTCGCCCCCCCGCTACCACTGCAGCCTGTGCGCCGCCTTCGCGAGGCTGAGCGCGCCGGAGGACGCCGTGGACACCGCCCCGCCCCGCCCCGGGCGTCGCCGCTTCAACGCCGCGCTGGCCGGCGCCGGCGCCGCGCTGCTGCTGCCGGCCGCCGGCGCGCGCGAGGGCGTGGATGTGGGCAAGCAGTCGAGCTTCTCGAAGCTGGTGCCGGCCGAGCAGGTCGAGCAGGCCGCGACGCAGCAGTACGCGCAACTGCTGCAGGAGGCCCGCAACAAGAACGCGCTGGTGGGCGCCGACGACACGCAGACGGTGCGACTGCGCGCCATCGCGCGGCGCATCATCCCGTTCACGCCCGAATGGAACGGGCGCGCGCCCGGCTGGAAATGGGAAGTGAACCTGCTGGCCAGCAAGCAGATCAATGCCTTCTGCATGCCGGGCGGCAAGATCGCCTTCTACACGGGCCTGATCGAGCAGCTCAAGCTGACCGACGACGAGGTCTCGATGGTGATGGGCCACGAGGTGGCGCACGCGCTGCGCGAGCATGCCCGCGAGCGCATGGGCAAGTCGACCGCCACCAACATCGGCCTGGAAATCGGCGCGGCGCTGCTCGGGCTGGGCAATGCCAGCCGCACCATCGCCGGCATGGGCGCGCAGCTGCTGCAGCTCAAGTTCAGCCGCGACGACGAGTCCGAAGCCGACCTGGTGGGCATGGAACTGGCCGCACGCGCCGGCTACGACCCGCGCTCCGGCGTGAGCCTGTGGACCAAGATGGGCCAGGCTACCGGCGGTGGCGGTGGTGGCGGCGGCAACAAGCTGGCCGAGTACGGCTCCACCCACCCGCAGGGGCCGACCCGCATCCGCGACATCGAGGTCAACCTGCCGAAGGTGCTGCCGCTGTACGAACGCGCGCCCAAGCCCTCGCAACGCTGGGACGCCGGCCTGACCGACAGTGGCGACCGCAAGGCGACCAAGCCCGCCACGCCGCCGCGCGAGCAGTCGCGCTGAGCGCAGGGGCCCGACCGCGGGCGCTCAGACGTCGCGCACGTAGGGGTTGTGGCGCCGCTCGCGGCCGAAGCTGCTCTCCGGCCCGTGGCCGGGGATGAATACCACGTCGTCGCCGAAAGGCCAGAGCTGCGTGCGGATCGCAGCCACCAGCGTGTCGTGGTCGCCCTGCGGAAAATCGGTGCGCCCGATGCCGCCGGCGAACAGCACGTCGCCGACGAAGGCCCGCTGCGCCTCGCGCGAGACGAACACCACGTGTCCCGGCGTGTGGCCGGGACAGTGCCGCACCTCGAACTCGCAGTCACCCAGCGTCACGCGGTCGTCCGCGCCGTCGGGGCAGAGCCAGCGGGTCGGCGTGAACGGCTCGCTGGGGGGAAAACCGAACATCCGGCTCTGCTGCGCCAACCCGTCGATCCAGAATTGGTCGGCCACGTGCGGCCCGATGATCGGCAGCGCGTCCTCGCGGGCGAGCTGCGCGGTGCCGCCCGCATGGTCGATGTGCGCATGGGTCAGCCAGATCGCCTCGAGCGCGAGCCCCAGTCGCTGCACCTCGGCCCGCAGCCGCGGCAGCTCGCCGCCGGGATCGATGATGGCCGCGCGGCGCGTGGCGTCGCACCACACGATGGAGCAGTTCTGCTGGAAGGCGGTGACGGGGACGGTGAGGTAGCGCAGCATGCCGCGTCGGCTCTCACTTCCTGCCGACCAGACCAGCCACGAGCACCAGCCCGCCCACGCCGAGCAGCAGGTAACCCACCACCGGCGCAGGCTTCTTGTGGTCGGTGGTGGTGATCTCCAGCGGGCCGAGCTTGGCCACGGTTTCCTCCCTGTCGAAGCTCAGGATGCCGGCCGAGATCAGCCCGCCCGCCACGAGCAACAGAACGCCGACGATCAGGGCAGTGGTGCGCATGAGCAATCTCCTGGGAAAACGCCGTGCAAGCTCACAGCGAAAGTTCGTATTCGACGGTCAACGGAGCGTGGTCGGAAAAGCGCTGCGCCTTGTAGACCGACGCCGTGCGCGCCAGCGCGGCGAGCGCCGGGGTCGCCAGGTGGTAGTCGATGCGCCAGCCGACGTTGTTGGCCCAGGCCTGGCCGCGGTTGCTCCACCAGGTGTAGGCCTCGCCGGTGTCGTCGGGCCGCAGCATGCGGTGCACGTCGACCAGGCCCAGCTCGTCGAGCGCCCGGCTCATCCACGCACGCTCCTCGGGCAGGAAGCCGCTGTTCTTCTGGTTGCTCTTCCAGTTCTTCAGGTCGATTTCCCGGTGTGCGATGTTCACGTCGCCCACCAGGATGAACTCGCGGGTGGCCTTCAGCAGCTCGAGGTAGGGGTAGAACAAGGCCAGGAAACGGAATTTGGCCTGCTGCCGCTCGTCGGAGCTGGAGCCGCTGGGGAAGTAGCAACTGATGATCGACAGCTTGCGCTGCGGCGTGTCGAAGCGGGCCTCGACATAGCGCCCTTCGGCATCGAACTCGGGCTCGCCGATGCCGGTGATCACGTCGCTCGGCGTGCGGCGCGTGTACAAGCCGACACCGGAGTAGCCCTTCTTGTCGGCGTAGTGGAAGTGGCCTTGAAGGCCGGCCACCTGGTCGAAGCGCCCGCCCAGGTCGGCCGCCTGGGCCTTGAGCTCCTGCACGCCCATACAATCGACGGCGCTTTTCTCGGCCCATTCGACCCAGCCCTTGTTGGCCGCGGAACGGATGCCGTTGAGATTGAGCGAGACCAGACGCAACACGACGCACCTTCCTATTCCAGATGTCCAGATGAGCACGATCGGCGGCCCGAGCACTGCGGCGCGAGACGACCTCGCACAGGACTTCGTGGCCTTCGCGGTCGAGGCCGGCGTGCTGCGCTTCGGCGAGTTCAAGACCAAGGCCGGGCGCCTGTCCCCGTATTTCTTCAACGCCGGGCTGTTCGACGACGGCGCCAAGCTGGGCCGCCTCGCCGAATTCTATGCACGCCGGATGCAGGCGTCCGGTCTGGCGTTCGACATGATCTTCGGCCCGGCCTACAAGGGCATCACGCTGGCCGCCGCCGTGGCGATCGAGCTGGCTCGGCTCGGCCGCAACCTGCCGTATGCGTACAACCGCAAGGAAGCCAAGGATCACGGTGAGGGCGGCAACCTTGTCGGCGCAAAGCTGCACGGCCGCGTTGTGATCATCGACGACGTGATTTCGGCCGGCACCTCGGTGCGCGAGTCGGTCGCGATGATCCGGGCCGCCGGTGCCGAGCCGTGCGGCGTGGCCATCGCGCTCGACCGCCAGGAGCGGGCCACCGAAACCACTCAAGACGGCGTCCGCGATGCCGATCACTCCGCGGTGCAGTTCGTGCAGCGCGAGCTCGGACTGGAGGTCTGTGCGATTGCGACGCTGTCGGACTTGCTGCAGTATCTGGCGCGCCAGGCCGACCCGGCGCTGGCCCAGCATCTGCCACGGGTGCAGGCCTACCGGGATCGCTACGGCGTCTGAGACATGAAGGAACGGGGAGCGGGCGGGATGAGGATCTGTCATGTGCGCGGACTGAATGCGGCCCTGCTGCTCGGCGTGCTGGGGTCGCTGCCGGTGAACGCCTCTTCGCAGGAGGTCAAGCAGGGGAGTGCCATCTACACCTGCACCAACGCCGCCGGTCGCACGCTCACCCGCGACCGCCCGATCGCCGAATGCCTGGACCGCGAACAGCGCGTCCTCAACAGCGATGGTTCGCTGCGCACCGTGCTGCAGCCCAGCCTCACGTCCGACGAACGCGCAGCGCAGGAAGAAGCCGACCGCCGCAAGGCGCAGGAACGCGCGAACAAGCAGGAAGCGATCCGTCGCGACCGCAACCTGCTGGCGCGCTTCCCGAACGAGGCCGCGCACAACAAGGCCCGGGACGCCGCCCTGAACGCGACGCGCAGCGGCATCCAGACGTCGGAGCAGCGCCTGGCCGACCTGCAGAAGGAACGCAAGCCGCTGCTCGACGAGGCGGAGTTCTACAAGGGCAAGAACCTGCCGGGCAAGCTCAAGGGCCAGATCGAGTCGGTCGACGTGAGCATCGAGGCGCAGCGCGCGCTGATCGTCAACCAGCAGGCCGAGGTCGGGCGCGTCACGGCGCTGTTCGACGCCGAACTGGCCCGGCTCAAGCGGCTGTGGGGCGGCGCCGATCCGGGGTCGCTCGGCCCGCTGCCGCAGTCGGCGCTGGCCGGTCAGGCCGCGCCGCCGCCCAAGCCCTGAGCCGCGGCGGCCCCCGGCCGCCGATTGCCGTCAACCGAGCTTCTTCTTCAGCAGCTCGCTGAGCTGCGTGGGGTTCGCCTTGCCCTTGCTCGCCTTCATGGCCTGCCCGACCAGCGCGTTGAAGGCCTTGTCCTTGCCGGCGCGGTACTCGTCCACCGACTTCGGATTCGCGGCGAGCACGGCGTCGACGATGGCGGAGAGTTCACCGCTGTCGGACATCTGCTTCAGGCCCTTGGCGGCGATGACCGCGTCGACATCCGTCTCGCCGCTCCACAGCGCATCGAACACCTGCTTCGCGCCGTTGTTGGAGATCGTGCCGTCGGCGATGCGGGCGATCAGCGCTGCCAGCGTCGCCGGGCTCACCGGGCTCGCGTCGATGCCGCGCTCCTCGGCGTTGAGCCGCCGCGACAGCTCGCCCATCAGCCAGTTCGCCGCCAGCTTGGCCGGCGCACCGGCCGCCTTCGTGGCCTCGTAGAAACGCGCCACCGCCAGGCTCTGCGTCATCATCGAGGCGTCGTAAGGGGCCAGGCCATCGTCGCGCTCGAAGCGTGCCGCCATCACGCGCGGCAGCTCCGGCATCTCGCCCGTCACGCGCGCGATCCACTCCGGCGCGATCACCAGCGGCGGCAGGTCGGGGTCGGGGAAGTAGCGGTAATCGTGCGCATCTTCCTTCGTGCGCATCGCTCGCGTCTCGCCGCTGTCTGCATCGAACAGCACGGTGGCCTGCCGAATCGCGAGCCCGTCTTCGACCTGGTCGATCTGCCACTGGATCTCGTAGTCGATCGCCTGCTGCAGGAAGCGAAAGCTGTTGAGGTTCTTGATCTCGCGCCGCGTGCCGAACGGCGCGCCGGGCCGGCGCACCGAGACGTTGGCGTCACAGCGGAAACTGCCTTCCTGCATGTTGCCGTCGCAGATGCCCAGCCACACTACCAGCGCGTGCAGCGCCTTCGCGTACTCGACCGCCTCCTTGCTGGAGCGCATGTCGGGCTCCGACACGATCTCCAGCAGCGGCGTGCCAGCCCGGTTGAGGTCGATGCCGCTCAGACCGTCGAAGGCATCGTGCACCGACTTGCCGGCGTCTTCCTCAAGATGGGCCCGCGTCAGCCGCACCTGGTGGGGCACGTCGGCCAGATAGAACTCCACCGTGCCGCCCTGGACCACCGGCAGCTCGTACTGGCTGATCTGGTAGCCCTTGGGCAGGTCGGGATAGAAGTAGTTCTTGCGCGCGAAGATCGACAGCGGCGCGATCTGGCCACCCACGGCCAGGCCGAAACGGATCGCGCGCTCGACCGCGCCGCGGTTCATCACCGGCAGGCTGCCGGGCAGCGCCAGATCGACCGCGCAGGCCTGGGTGTTCGGCGCCGCACCGAAGGCGGTGGGAGCGCCGGAGAAGATCTTCGACGCGGTGGACAGCTGGGTGTGGGTCTCGAGGCCGATGACGACTTCGTAGCCGCGGATCAGCGCGGGAGCGACGTTCATGTCAGACCTCCCGCCGGGCCGCCCCAAGGGAGGTCTGCGCCCCCTTGGGGGGCAGCGAACAACGTGAGCGTGGGGGTCGTCATGCGTAGCCCTCCGGCGTGCGGAGGTGGAAATCGGTGGCCTGCTGGAAGCTGTGGGCGGCGTGCAGCAACTGCGCCTCCTGCCAGTAGTTGCCGATCAGCTGAAGGCCGACCGGCAGGCCGCCGACGTTGTCGGTGTAAGCGAAGCCGGCCGGCAGGCTCATGCCTGGCAGGCCCGCCAGGCTGGCCGGCAGCGTGAAGATGTCGGCCAGGTACTCGGCGACCGGATCGGTCTGCGAGCCCAGCCGGCGCGCGACGGTCGGCGCCACCGGGCCGGCGATCAGGTCGCAGTGGGCGAACGCGGCCTGGAAGTCGTCGGCGATCATCCGGCGCAGCTTCTGCGCCTGCAGGTAGTAGGCGTCGTAGTAGCCATGGCTCAGCACGTAGGTGCCGATCATGATGCGGCGCTTGACCTCGGCGCCGAAGCCTTCGCTGCGGCTCTTGCGGTACATGTCGAGCAGGTCGCCGTACTGCGCGGCGCGGTGCCCGTAGCGCACGCCGTCGAAGCGCCCCAGGTTGGAACTCGCCTCGGCGGGGGCGATGATGTAGTAGACCGGGATCGACAGCTCGGTGCGCGGCAGGCTCACGTCGACCAGCGTGGCGCCGAGCTTCTCGACCTCGGCCAGCGCGGCACGCACCGCCTGCGTCACGTCGCCGGCCACGCCGGCGCCGAAGAACTCCCGCGGCAGGCCGATGCGCACGCCGTTCAAAGGCCGGCCGGCACTTGCACCGTCGCGCGGGGCCCTCAGCAGCGCGGCGAAGTCGGGCACCGGCTGCTGCGCCGAGGTGGCGTCGCGCTCGTCGAAGCCGCTCATCGCACCCAGCAGCAGCGCGCAGTCCTCGGCACTCTTGGCGATCGGGCCGGCCTGGTCGAGGCTGGATGCGAAGGCGATCATCCCGTAGCGCGAGCAGCGCCCGTAGGTCGGCTTGATGCCGGTCACGCCGGACAGCGAGGCCGGCTGGCGCACCGAGCCGCCGGTATCGGTGCCGGTGGTCGCGGGCACCAGCCGCGCCGCCACCGCCACCGCCGAGCCGCCCGACGACCCGCCCGGGATGCGCTCCGTGTCCCAGGGGTTGCGGACCGGCCGGATCGCCGAGTTCTCGTTGCTGCCGCCCATCGCGAACTCGTCGCAGTTGAGCTTGCCCAAGGTCACGGTGCCGGCCGCTTTGAGCTTCGCGACGACCGTCGCATCGAAGGGCGAGCGGTAGCCGGCCAGCATCTTCGAGGCCGCGGTGCTGGGAAAGTCGGTCGTGACGAAGATGTCCTTGTGGGCCAGCGGCACGCCGTCGAGCGCGCCGAGCGCCTCGCCGCGGGCGCGCCGCTCGTCGGCCGCGCGGGCCTGCTGCAGCGCCAGCTCGGCGTCGGTGCACAGGAACGCCCCCAGGTGTTCATGCGCGGCAACGCGCGCAAGCAGGTGTGACGTGACTTCCGCGCTCGATACCGCCTTGGCGGCGAGCAGGGTCGACAGGTCGGCCACGCCGAGCTGATGCAACTCAGCGCTCATTCGATCACCTTGGGAACGAGGTACAGCCCGGCCTCGACAGCCGGCGCGCTGCACTGGTTGGCCTGGCGCTGGTCGACCTCGGTGACCGCGTCCTCGCGCAGGCGCAGCGCGACCTCCTGCACCGCCGACAGCGGCGTGTACAGCGGCGCGACGCCGGTGGTGTCGACGGCGCGCATGCGCTCGACGATGTCGAAGAAGCCGTTCAGCTGGCTGAGCATCGCGGACTGCTCCGCCTCGCTGAGTTCGAGCCGGGCCAGCAGGGCGATGCGGCTCACGTCGGTGGGGGTCAGGGCCATGGGAGGGGCGAAATGGAGGGGGCGCAACGGCTCTGCGCCCGAGAACTGCCGCGTTTCGGCACCGCTTTTCGCAGGTGCCGCGCTGGGACCGTGCGGTATTATCTTCGGAGTTCCTCACCCGGACGGGATGGAGGCGTTCACTACGCGACAAGCGCAGTGTGGGCGCAGACATCACGACCGGCCTGCTGGCCCAGATCGCCTCGAACACCGCCCCTCCCCATACCCAGGCGGCGCAGCCCTCGTAGCCCCCGGCTTCCTTGCTGCGGCGCCCTGCAGAAACGCCAAGACATGTTCGCCTCCCTGCGACGCTATTTCTCCACCGACCTCGCGATCGACCTCGGCACCGCCAACACGCTGATCTACGTGCGTGGCAAGGGCATCGTGCTCGACGAGCCCTCCGTCGTCGCGATCCGCCACGAAGGCGGCCCCAACGGCAAGAAGACCATCCAGGCCGTCGGTGCCGAGGCCAAGGCCATGCTCGGCAAGGTGCCGGGCAACATCGAGGCCATCCGCCCGATGAAGGACGGCGTGATCGCCGACTTCACCGTCACCGAGCAGATGCTCAAGCAGTTCATCAAGATGGTGCATCCGCGCTCGGTGCTCAAGCCGAGCCCGCGCATCATCATCTGCGTGCCCTGCGGCTCGACGCAGGTGGAGCGCCGCGCGATCCGCGAGTCGGCGCTCGGCGCCGGCGCCTCCGAGGTCTACCTGATCGAGGAACCGATGGCCGCGGCCATCGGCGCGGGCCTGCCGGTCAGCGAGGCCACCGGCTCGATGGTGGTCGACATCGGCGGCGGCACCACCGAGGTCGGCGTGATCTCGCTCGGCGGCATGGTCTACAAAGGCAGCATCCGGGTCGGCGGCGACAAGTTTGACGAATCCATCATCAACTACATCCGCCGCAACTACGGCATGCTGATCGGCGACCCGACCGCCGAGGCCATCAAGAAGCAGATCGGCTCGGCCTTCCCGGGCTCCGAGGTGCGCGAGATGGAGGTCAAGGGCCGCAATCTCAGCGAAGGCGTGCCGCGCAGCTTCACGATCAGCAGCAACGAGATCCTCGAGGCGCTGACCGACCCGCTGAACAACATCGTCTCCAGCGTCAAGAACGCACTGGAACAGACACCGCCGGAACTCGGCGCCGACATCTCCGAGCGCGGCATGATGTTGACCGGCGGCGGCGCGCTGCTGCGCGACCTGGATCGCCTGCTGGCCGAGGAGACCGGCCTGCCCGTGCTGGTGGCCGAGGACCCGCTGACCTGCGTGGTGCGCGGTTGCGGCATGGCACTGGAGCGCATGGAGCGCCTGGGCAGCATCTTCACCTCCGAGTGATCCCGCCCCGGCTCGCGTCACCGATGCAGTCCCGAAGCCGGCGCGTGCCCCACGTGGCCGGCTTCTTCGTTCACCGCCGAGCGCCATGCCTCTAGGCACCCTCGATCGCACCCCGCCGCCGTTCTTCAAGCAGGGCATGTCGGCCCTGACGAAGCTGGTGTTCTTCTCCGCGTTCGCCCTGTTCCTGATGGTGGCCGACACGCGCTTCAAGCTCACGCTGCCGCTGCGGGCGGCACTGGCCACCGCGCTGCACCCGGTCGAGCGCGTGCTGCTGGTGCCGGTCCGTGCCTGGGACACGGTGCACGACTACTTCACCGGCATCGCCGACGCGCGCGAGCGCGAGACGGCAGCGCTGGTGCGGCTGGCCGCCCAGGCCGAAGTGGCGGCGCGCGTCGGCCCGCTGACCGAGGAAAACCAGCGACTGCGCGAACTGCTGGCGCTGCGCCCGCAGTTCACGGTGAACACCGAGGCGGCCGAGGTGCTGTACGAGGCCGCCGACCCTTACACGCGCAAGATCGTCATCGACCGCGGCGCGACACACGGCGTGGCACCTGCCTCGCCGGTGATCGACGCCGCCGGCGTGTTGGGCCAGGTCACGCGCGTCTACCCGCTCGCATCCGAGGTGACGCTGCTGACCGACAAGGACGCCGCGATCCCGGTGCTGAACGTCCGCACACAGGCCCGCGCGGCCGCCTACGGCGATCCGTCCACCGTGGCCGCCGGCGCCGGCATGGAGCTGCGCTTCCTCGCCAGCAATGCCGACATCGAGCCGGGCGACGTGCTGAACACCTCGGGCGTCGATGGCGTCTACCCGCCCGGCCTGTCGGTGGCGAAGGTCGTCTCGGTCGACCGGCGCGCCGGCACCACCTTCGCGAAGGTCACGCTGGCACCGGCGGCACGGCCCGACAGCGTGCGCCACGTGCTGGTACTGCAGCCGCTCGGCCTGCAACTGCCGCCCCGCCCCACGGAGCCGGCGGCCAGCGAAGCCGCGTCACGCCGCCGGCCGGGAGCGCGCCGATGATCATGCCGCGCAGTTCCGACCAGCTGCTGCTGCCGGTCAACCCGGTGTTCATGTGGGGTTCGCTGCTGCTGGCCCTCACCTTCAATCTCATCCCCTTCGGTCGCGTCAACGCGATGCCCGACGTGCTGGCGCTGGCGCTGGTGTTCTGGAACGTGCACCAACCACGCCGTGTGGGCATCGGCGCGGCCTTCGTGTTCGGCCTGCTGATGGACGTGCACCAGGGCGCGCTGCTGGGCCAGCACGCGCTGGCCTACACCCTGCTGAGCTTCTTCGCCACCACCATCCACCGCCGTCTGCTGTGGTTTTCGGTGCTCGGGCAGGCGCTGCAGGTGCTGCCGCTGTTCGTCGCGGCGCACGCGGTCTCGGTGCTGGTGAGGCTGGCGGCCGGCGGCGTGTTTCCCGGATGGAACCTGGTGTTCGCCCCGGTGATCGAAGCGCTGCTGTGGCCGGTGGCCGCCGTGCTGCTGCTGGCACCGCAGCGCCGCGCGCCGGACCGGGACGAGAATCGGCCGCTGTGACCGCAGCGCGGCATCGCCGGACAGGACCGTGACCGAACTCAAGAACGTCGATCAGGAGCTGGGACGCTTCCGGCTGCGCCTGATTGCCGCCGGCGCGCTGGTGCTGTTCGGCTTCGGGCTGGTGACTGCGCGCCTGGTCACCCTGCAGGTGCTGCGCCACGACGAGCTGTCGACGCGCGCCGAGAGCAACCGCATCACCGTGCTGCCGATCACGCCGAACCGCGGCCTGATCCTCGACCGCAACGGCGTCGTGCTGGCGAACAACTACTCGGCCTACACGCTGGAACTCACGCCGTCGAAGATCGACGACCTGGAAGGCACCATCGACGCCCTGCAGGAAGTGATGGACATCACGACACGCGACCGTCGCCGCTTCAAGCGCATGATGGACGACGCCAAGAGCTTCGAGTCTCTGCCGATCCGCACCAAGCTCAGCGACGAGGAGGTGGCGCGCTTCACCGCGCAGCGCTTCCGCTTCCCTGGCGTCGACATCAAGGCGCGGCTGTTCCGCAACTACCCCTACGGCGAGCTCGGCAGCCATGTGCTGGGCTACATCGGCCGCATCAACCAGGCCGAGAAGGACGCGATCGACGAGACCGACGACGCGGCCAACTACAAGGGCACCGACTACATCGGCAAACTCGGCATCGAGCAGAAGTACGAGGCGGAGCTGCACGGCGCCACCGGATTCGAGGAGGTCGAGACCAGCGCCTCGGGCCGCGCGGTGCGGCGCCTGCGGGCCAGCCCGCCGACGCCGGGCAACACGGTCCGGCTGTCCATCGACATCAAGCTGCAGGCGATGGTCGAGCAGCTGTTCGGCGACCGGCGCGGCGCGCTGGTCGCGATCGACCCGCGCTCCGGCGAGGTGCTGGCCTTCGTCAGCAAGCCGACCTTCGACCCGAACCTGTTCGTCGACGGCATCGATTCGGAGAGCTGGAAGGAGCTCAACGAGTCGCTCGACAAGCCGCTGCTGAACCGCGCGCTGCGCGGCACCTACCCGCCGGGTTCGACCTTCAAGCCCTTCATGGCGATCGCGGCGCTGGAATCCGGCAAGCGCACGCCGCAGCAGACCACCTATGACAACGGGGTCTTCATGTTCGGCAACCACCGCTTCCGCAGCCATGGCGACGGCGGGCTGGGCGTGGTCGACATGAACCGCTCGATCGTCAAGTCGAGCAACGTCTACTACTACCAGCTGGCCGCCGACATGGGCGTGGATCTGATCCACGAGCAGCTCGAGCCCTTCGGCTTCGGCCGCCGGACCGGCATCGACATCAACGGCGAGGTCTCCGGCGTGCTGCCCTCGACCGAGTGGAAGCGCAAGTACTACAAGAAGCCGGAGCTGCAGAAGTGGTACGCCGGCGAGACCATCTCGCTCGGCATCGGCCAAGGCTACAACAATTTCACGATGCTGCAGCTCGCCGCCGCCACGGCTACGCTGGTGTCGGGCGGGCAGCGCTACGTGCCGCGGCTGGTGCGCGAGATCGAGGACGTGGCGACCCGCGAGACCCGGCTGGTATCGGCCGAGGCGCTGAGCCCGCTGCCACTGCAGCCCGATCACGTGGAGGTGGTCCGCAAGGCGCTGCACGGCGTGACGCAGGAAGGCACCTCGACGCGCGTCTTCCTCGGCGCGAGCTACCCGAGCGGCGGCAAGACCGGGACGGCGCAGGCCGTCGGCATCCGCCAGGACCAGAAATACGACAAGAGCAAGATGGCCGACTACCTGCGCGACCATTCGCTCTACACCGCCTTCGCGCCGGTCGACAACCCGCAGGTGGCGCTGGCGGTCATCGTCGAGAACTCCGGCTTCGGTGCCGAGGCGGCCGCACCGATCGCGCGGCGCGTGCTCGACTTCGTGCTGACGGGACGCTATCCGAATGCCGAGGACATCGCGCTCGTGCAGAAGGGCCAGGCCGGTCCGCCGGTCGGCACGCCGCGGCTCGCCGCCGAAGTGCCGCTGATGCCGTTCACTCCCGGCGCCGTCACGACCGCGGGCGACGCCGCCGCAGCGCCTGCCGCCCCTGCCGCCCCTGCCTCCCAGCCCGCTCCGGCGGCGTCAGCGCCCGGGGGCGCGACGGCGGCCCCGCCCGCGAAGATCGCCCAGGCGCCGGCGCCGGCGGCACCGACCGAAGCCGCGAATCGATGAGCACCGTGTTCGACAAGCGCCCGTGGTGGCAACGTGCCGCCACCGTGTTCATGGGCTTCGACGGGCCGCTCGCGCTGGCCATCGTGCTGCTGGCGGCCGCCGGCCTGCTGACCATGTACTCGGCCGGTTACGACCACGGGACGCGCTTCGTCGACCACGGCCGCAACATGCTGCTGGCCGCCGGCGTGATGTTCGTCGTGGCGCAGCTCTCGCCGCAGCGCCTGGCCCAGCTGGCGGTGCCGCTCTACGTGCTGGGCGTTGCGCTGCTGATCGGCGTCGAGCTGTTCGGCGTGACGAAGAAGGGCGCCACGCGCTGGCTCGACCTGCAGGTGCTGGTGATCCAGCCCAGCGAGCTCCTGAAGATCGCCACGCCGCTGATGCTGGCGTGGTGGTTCCAGCGCCGCGAGGGCCAGTTGCAGGCGCCGGACTTCGTGGTGGCCTTCGTGCTGCTGGTGGTGCCGGTGGCGCTGATCGTCAAGCAGCCCGACCTGGGGACCGCGATCCTGGTGCTGTCCGGCGGGCTGTACGTGATGTTCTTCGCGGGCCTGAGCTGGGCACTGATCCTGCCAGTGTTGGGGCTGGGGGCCATGGGCGTCGCAGGACTGGTGTGGTTCCAGACGCAGATCTGCGAGCCCGGCGTCGACTGGGTGCTGCTGCACGAGTACCAGAAGCACCGCGTGTGCACGCTGCTCGACCCGACGACCGACCCCCTGGGCAAGGGCTTCCACATCATCCAGGGCATGATCGCCATCGGCTCCGGCGGCGTCACCGGCAAGGGCTTCATGAACGGCACCCAGACCCATCTGGAGTTCATCCCCGAACGCACCACCGACTTCATCTTCGCGGCCTTCTCGGAGGAGTTCGGCCTGGCCGGCTGCATCGCGCTGCTGCTGGGCTTCACCTTCCTGATCTTCCGCGGCCTGATGATCGCGTCGGACGCGCCGACGCTGTTCTCGCGGCTGCTGGCCGGCGCGATCACGCTGAGCTTCTTCACCTATGGCATGGTGAACATGGGCATGGTGACCGGCATCCTGCCGGTGGTCGGTATCCCGCTGCCCTTCATCAGCTACGGCGGCACGGCGATGGTCACGCTGGGCCTCGCACTGGGCATCCTGATGTCGGTGGCACGCAGCAAGCGGCTGATGCAGAGCTGAACGGAAGACGGCCGGCTCAGCGCGGCGGATCGCGGTGGCGCGAGCGCTTCATCCAGCGCGACAGAAGAGACGGCAACCGGCGCCGCGCCGCGGTGGACGGTGCGGGCACCGATGGCAGCGCGTCCGGCAATGCCTCGGCTGTCGCCACCGACTCGTCGACCAAGAGCACCGGCGCCGCGTCGGCGGGGGGATGCGCAGCGCGCGCTCGCGCAGTTCGCCGCTGACCATTGCGGGTCGGTTTCTCGAGGAAGCTGCGCTCCACGTCAAGCGTCGAGCGCACGCCGATGTCGTCGCGGTGCTTCTTCAGCCACTGGGCGGCGGCTTGGCGCCCGAGCTCGAACAGGCCGTCGAGAAATACCCGGTCGGTGTTGAACTTGCTGCTCGCGTTGAACGGCGCCAGGCCTTCGTCGTCGGCGATCATGTGCAGGCGCAGGTCCTTGTAGCGGCCGGCATCCAGCCGGCCTTCGCGGACCAGCCGCGACACGAAGGCGATCGCGCGCATCTCGGCCACCAGGCTGGCGTTGAAGGTGATCTCGGACAGGCGGTCGATGATCTCGACGCTGCGGGTCGGAGTGCCCTCGTGCTGCAGCGGGTTGATCTTCACCAGCAGGATGTCGAGCGTTTCGGTGTTGTAGATCAGCGGGTAGATCGCCGGGTTGCCGGTGTAGCCGCCGTCCCAGTAGGCCTCGCCGTCGATCGTCACGGCCTGGAAGATGAACGGCAGGCAGGCCGAGGCCAGCAGCGCATCGATCGACAGGTCCTTGCCGGTGAAGACGTGCGCCTGGCCGCTGCGCACGCTGGTGGCCGTGATGAACAGCGGGATGTCGCAGCGGCGCAGCGCGTCCTCGTCGACATGCCGCCGGGCCACGTCGCGCAGCGGGTTCAGGTTCAGCGGGTTGAACTCGTAGGGACTGAAGGCACGAAAGAAGCTGTTGAGCCACTGGTAGCTCGGCAGCTTGTCGAAGTTGAAGCTGCTGCCGGCCGCGCTGGTCTGGCTCAGCGAGAACGGCGAGAAGATCTGGCTGCTGGTGCTGACGTCGTGCCAGAAGGCCGTGAGCGCCGCGCGCGCGCCGGCGCGTCCGCCACGGGCATGCCCGGTCGCCAGCACGGCGGCGTTGAGCGCGCCGGCACTGGTGCCCGAGATCGCGGAAATCTCGACGGCATCGTCCTCGAGCAGGCGATCGAGCACGCCCCAGGTGAAGGCGCCGTGGGACCCTCCGCCCTGCAGTGCAAGATCGACACGGCGCGGCGCGACCGACGGGCGGGCTTTCGGGTGTGACGGAGTCTCTGGCATGGCATCTCCCGGCTGAGGGCCAGTCTACGCCGGAGCCTCCATGAATGCTGCATTGCAGCAAACAACCCTTCCGGGCTTCGGCCGCTAGGTCGGGCCGGAGAACTCGGTGGCGACGGGGCCCGCGTGCGGCTGGCGGTCGGTCGGCCAGGCGGCGAAGCGCACCGTGAAGCGTGCGCCGGGACTGCCGCCTTCGGACACGGGGCCTTCGCGGGTGTCGCCCAGCGTCAGCGAGGCGCCATGCTGGCGTGCGATCTCGGCGACGATCGCCAGGCCCAGCCCGGAGCCGTCGACATTGGTCCCCAGGGCGCGGTAGAAGGGCTGGAACACCAGTTCGCGCTCGGCCGCAGGGATGCCGGGACCGGAATCCTCGACCTGCAGCACCACCACCTGGCCGAAGGGGTCGCCGACCACTCGCACCGTCACCGTGCCGCCGGCCGGCGTGTAGTGCAAGGCGTTGTCGACCAGGTTGCGGATCATCTCGCGCAGCAGCAGCGCGTGACCGAGCACGCTGCTGCGCTGCGGCTCGGTCGTCTCTCCGTCGGCGCCCGGCCCCTCGTAGCCGAGGTCGATTCGCTTCTCCAGCGCGCGCGGCACGAAGTCGCGCACGGTCTCCGTCGCCAGGCGCGCCAGCCGGACCTCGGCGACGCGGGCGGCCAGTTCGCGGTCTTCGGCACGCGCCATCGCCAGCAACTGGTTGACCATGTGCGCGGCACGCTGACTCGCCAGCGCGATCTGCTGCAACGAGCGCTTCAGGGCCTCCGGTTCGCGCTCACCCGCATCGATCTCGCGCTGCGCGATCTCGGCCTGGGTGCGCAGGCCGGCCAGCGGCGTCTTGAGCTGGTGGGCCGCATCAGCCAGAAAACGCCGCTGGGTCGCCAGCGAGCGATCGAGCCGCTCCAGCAGGTCGTTGATCGCGCGCACCAGCGGCGACACCTCCTCCGGCGCCTCCATTTCGTCGATGGGGCTCAGGTCGTCGGCCGCGCGGCGGCGGATGCGCTGCTGCAGCTCGTTGAGCGGCGCGATGCCGCGCGCCAGCGCCAGCCACACCAGCAGCACCGCGAGCGGCAGGATCACGAACTGCGGCAGGATTACGCCCTTGATGATCTCGGTGGCCAGCTGCGAGCGCTTGCCCAGCGTCTCGGCCACCTGCACCAACGCCGGCGATGCGGCGCCCGGATTCAGCGGCACGCCAGGCATCGCGACCCACAGATAGGCCACGCGCACGGCCTCGTTGTGCACCTCGTCGTCGCGGTAGCGCACATCGCCGACCGCGGGCACGTCGTCTTCGCGCGGGACCGGCAGCGTGTGATCGCCGCCGACGTACTCGCCGCGCGCGCCCAGCACCTGGAAATAGATCTGATCGGCTTCGTCGGCCCGCAGCACCTGGTCAGCGCCGGGCAGCAGCGAGAAGGTGACGCGGCCCTGGTCGACGCTGACCTGCTGCGACAGCGCCCGCGCCATCTCGCCCAGCGCCCGGTCGTAGGGACGGTTGGCGATGTTCTGCGCCACCAGCCAGGTCAGCGCGACGCTCATCGGCCACAGCAACAGCAGCGGCGCGAGCATCCAGTCGAGGATCTCGCCGAACAGCGAGCGTTGACCGCGCAGCGTGTTCATGCCCGGGGGCGCGCGCCGCGCAGCATGCCGGGTCAGCCCGCGATCTTCTCGAGACAGTAGCCCAGGCCACGCACGGTGGCGATGCGCACCGGGCCCTGCTCGATCTTCTTGCGCAGCCGGTGGATGTAGACCTCGATCGCGTTGTTGCTGACCTCGTCGCCCCACTCGCACAGGCGCTCGACCAGCTGGTCCTTGCTGACCAGCCGGCCGGCGCGCTGCAGCAGCACCTCGAGCAGCGAAAGCTCGCGCGCCGACAGCTCGATCATCTGGTCGTTCAGGTAGGCCACACGGCCGGTCGCGTCGAAGGACAGCGGGCCGTGCTTGATGATGGCCGAGGCGGTGCCGAGGCCGCGCCGCGTCAAGGCCCGCACGCGCGCCTCCAGCTCCTGCAGCGCGAAGGGCTTGGCCATGTAGTCGTCGGCGCCCAGGTCCAGACCCTTCACGCGCTGTTCCACGCTATCGGCCGCCGTCAGGATCAGCACCGGCGTGACGGTGCCGCGTGCGCGCATCTTGCGCAGCACCTCCAGTCCGTGCAGCTTGGGCAGGCCGAGATCGAGGATCACCAGATCGAACTCGTGGTCGGCCAGTGCCGCATCGGCTTCGCTGCCGCTGCCGACCTGGTCGACCGCATAGCCGCCCTTGCGCAGGGTGCGCAGCAGGCCATCGGCCAGCACCTGGTCGTCTTCGGCGATGAGGATCCTCATGGACGTGTCTCCCTCGGCGGCGTCCTGGGTTTCGTTGTCGTCGACGCCGGCTTCATTGTAGGGAGAGCCTTTGGAACGCCCACAAACTACTGTACAAATAACCAGTTTCGACCATAATCCCGACCAACCCGGAGGCTCAGCATGGATGCAAGCGTCAAGACATTGAACACCGAAAAGGCCAAGGCCCTGCAGGCTGCGCTCGCGCAGATCGAGAAGCAGTTCGGCAAGGGCACGATCATGCGCCTCGGCGAAGGCGAGGTCATCGACGACATCGAGGTGGTGTCCACCGGCTCGCTGGGCCTGGACATCGCGCTCGGCGTCGGCGGCCTGCCGCGCGGACGCGTCATCGAGATCTACGGCCCCGAGTCCTCGGGCAAGACCACACTGACGCTGCAGGTCATCGCCGAAATGCAGAAGCTGGCCGGCACCTGCGCCTTCATCGACGCCGAGCACGCGCTCGACTCCCAGTACGCCCAGAAACTGGGCGTGAGCCTGCAGGAATTGCTGATCTCCCAGCCCGACACCGGCGAGCAGGCGCTCGAGATCGTCGATGCGCTGGTGCGTTCCGGTTCGGTCGACTTGATCGTCGTCGATTCGGTCGCCGCGCTCACGCCCAAGGCCGAACTCGAGGGCGAGATGGGTGACTCGCTGCCTGGTCTGCAGGCGCGCCTGATGAGCCAGGCGCTGCGCAAGCTCACCGCGACGATCAAGAAGTCGAACTGCATGGTGATCTTCATCAACCAGATCCGCATGAAGATCGGCGTGATGTTCGGCTCGCCGGAGACCACCACCGGCGGCAACGCGCTGAAGTTCTACGCCTCGGTGCGGCTCGACATCCGCCGCATCGGCAGCATCAAGCGCGGCGAAGAGGTCATCGGCAACGAGACCAAGGTCAAGGTCGTCAAGAACAAGGTCGCCCCGCCGTTCAAGACCGCCGAGTTCGACATCCTGTTCGGCGAAGGCGTGTCGCGCGAGGGCGAGATCATCGACCTGGGCGTCATCGCCAAGGTGATCGACAAGTCGGGGGCCTGGTACGCCTACAACGGCGAGAAGATCGGCCAGGGCAAGGACAACAGCCGCGAGTTCCTGCGCGAGAACCCCGAACTGGCCCACGAGATCGAGAACAAGATCCGTGCATCGCTGGGCGTGGCCCTGCTGCCCAGCATCGAGGTCGAAGTCCCCAAGGGCAACAAGCAGACGGCCGCCGGCGCCTGAGGCGCGGGAGGCTCCGCGGGCTCGGGGCGGACGGAGGCGCCTCGTGGCCCGTTCCGCGCTCTCCCTCAAGGCCAAGGCGCTGACCTATCTTGCGCAGCGCGAACACAGCCGCATCGAGCTGCGACGCAAGTTGCTGTCCCACATCGATCGCCAGCGCAGGGCGGCTGCGTCATCCCCGTTGTCGGCCGCCGCGCCGGCATCGGCGCTGCCGACCGAGCAGGAGGTCGACGAACTGCTCGACTGGCTCGCTGCGAAGGACCTGCTCAGCGCCGACCGCTTCGTCGAGACCCGCGTGAGCGCCCGTGAGATTCGCTTCGGCAACCTGCGCATCCACCAGGAGCTCGCGCAGCACGGCATGGCTCTCGACGCAGAGACAGCGCAACGGCTCAAGGACAGCGAGCTCGCGCGCGCCCGCGCCGTGTGGGCCAAGCGTTTCGGCACCCCGGCCGTCGATGCCGCCGATCGGGCGCGGCAGATGCGCTTTCTGAGCGCCCGCGGCTTCAGCTCGGAAACCGTGCGTCGCGTGGTGCGGACGGCTGGGATGGACGACTGAGCCGCTCACTTGCGGCGTGGCGTCTCGCAGATCACAGGCCGAGCATGAGCCCGATGTTCTGCACCGCAGCCCCCGACGCGCCCTTGCCCAGGTTGTCGAGCCGCGCCACGAGCACGGCTTGGCCGCGATCCTGGTTGCCGTAGACCCGCAACTCCAGCCGGTTGCTGTCGTTGAGCGCTTCGGCCTCGATCTTGCCGCCCGGCTCCGCCGTCACTACCTGAACCCACTGCTGCCCGGCATAGCGTGACTGCAGCGCCGCCTCCAGATCGGCTGGCTTCGGGTGCCCGTTCAGCAGATCGAGGTGCAGCGCCACCTGCACCAGCATGCCTTGGCGGAAATTACCGACGCTCGGCACGAAGATCGGCCGACGATCCAGACGGCTGTACTGCTGCAGTTCGGGCAAGTGCTTGTGTTCGAGACCGAGGCCGTAGAGCTCGAAGGACGGCGCACTGCCCGCTTCGTAAGCCTCGATCATCGCTCTACCGCCACCGGAGTAACCACTTACAGCGTGCACTGCCACCGGATAGTCTGACGGCAGCAAACCCGCATCGACCAAGGGGCGCAGCAACGCGATGCCACCGGTCGGATAGCAGCCGGGATTGGCAACGCGGCGTGACGCCGCCACGGCCGATGCCTGCTCCGGCACCAACTCCGGAAATCCATAGGCCCAGCCAGGCGCCACGCGATGGGCCGTGCTGGCGTCGACGATCTTCGGCCCCCCGCCCGGCAGACTGTCTGCCAGGGCCACCGATTCGCGCGCGGCGTCGTCGTGCAGGCACAGCACCACCAGGTCCACGCCGGCCATCAGCTCGCGTTTCGCGCCCGCATCCTTGCGGCGAGCGGGGTCGATGCTGACGAGCTCGATCCCGCCCGTCCCGGCCAGTCGTTCGCGGATACCCAGCCCGGTTGTGCCGGCTTCGCCGTCGATGAAGATGCGGGCCGGGCGGGTGCTCATGGTGTGGAAGAAAGGACGGGAAGAGGAACATCGATGGTAGCAACGCCGGGCGTCAGCTGCATGTCATCAAGGGTTCCCGTGGGGTTCTTGGTGCAATGCAGCATGCTAAAGTCGATTGGCTTTTGCCGGCGTGCCACCCGCGCCGTACCGCCCGCGGGCGGGCGCCGATCCGTCCGACTTCTTCGACTCGAACCACCCACCTTCGAACACAGCGCGACCATGAAGATCCACGAATACCAAGGCAAAGAGATCCTGCGCCAGTTCGGCGTCCCGGTGCCTCGCGGCTATCCGGCGTTCACTGTGCAGGAGGCCGTCGAGGCCGCCCAGAAGCTCGGCGGCCCGGTGTGGGTCGTGAAGGCGCAGATTCACGCAGGCGGCCGCGGCAAGGGCGGTGGCGTGAAGCTCGGCCGCAGCCTCGACGACGTCAAGGCGCTGTCCGGCGAGATCCTCGGCATGCAGCTCAAGACCCACCAGACCGGCCCGGACGGCCAGAAGGTGCGTCGCCTGCTGATCGAGGAAGGCGCCGACATCAAGAAGGAATACTACGTCGCCGCCGTCACCGACCGCGCGACGCAGAAGGTCGCCATCATGGCCAGCTCCGAAGGGGGCATGGACATCGAGGAGGTCGCGCACGCGACGCCCGAGAAGATCATCAAGGTCTTCGTCGACCCGGCGACCGGCCTGACCGAGGCGCAAGGCGTCGAGCTGGCCCAGGGCATCGGCGTGCCGGCGGCCAGCCAGGCTCAGGCGATCGACGTGTTCAGGAAGCTCTACCAGTGCTACATGGCCACTGATTCGTCGCTGGCCGAGATCAACCCGCTGATCCTCGAAGGCAACGGCAACATCAAGGCGCTCGACGCGAAGTTCAACTTCGACGCCAATGCGCTGTTCCGCCATCCCGAGATCGTCGCCTACCGCGACCTCGACGAGGAAGATCCCGCCGAGATCGAGGCCAGCAAGTTCGATCTCGCCTACATCCAGCTCGACGGCAACATCGGCTGCCTGGTCAACGGCGCCGGACTGGCGATGGCAACCATGGACACCATCAAGCTGTTCGGCGGTTCGCCGGCCAACTTCCTCGACGTGGGCGGCGGCGCGACCGCCGAGAAGGTGACCGAGGCCTTCAAGATCATGCTGAAGAACCCCGAGGTGAAGGCCATCCTGGTCAACATCTTCGGCGGCATCATGCGCTGCGACACCATCGCCGAGGGCGTGATCACGGCCTGCAAGGCGGTCAACCTGAACGTGCCGCTGGTGGTGCGGATGAAGGGCACCAACGAGCAGATCGGCAAGAAGATGCTGGCCGACAGCGGCCTGCCCATCATCGCCGCCGACACCATGGCCGAGGCCGCGACCGCCGTGGTCGCCGCCATCAAGAAGCAGTGAGCCGAGGAAGAACCGCATCATGAGCATCCTGATCAACAAGGACACCAAGGTCATCACGCAGGGCATCACCGGTAAGACGGGCCAGTTCCACACCCGCGGCTGCCGTGACTATGCCAACGGCAAGAATTGCTTCGTCGCCGGCGTGAACCCGAAGAAGGCCGGGGAAGATTTCGAGGGCATCCCGATCTTCGCCAGCGTGCAGGACGCGGCCCGGAACACCGGCGCGACCGTGAGCGTGGTCTATGTGCCGCCGGCGGGCGCTGCCGCGGCGATCTGGGAGGCCGTCGAGGCCGACCTCGACCTGGTGATCGCGATCACCGAGGGCATTCCGGTCAAGGACATGCTCGAGGTACGCAACAAGATGAAGGCCAAGGAGACCGCCGGCGGCAAGAAGACGCTGCTGCTGGGCCCCAATTGTCCGGGGCTGATCACGCCCGACGAGATCAAGATCGGCATCATGCCGGGCCACATTCACCGCAAGGGCCGCATCGGCGTCGTCAGCCGCTCCGGCACGCTGACCTATGAGGCGGTCGCGCAACTCACCGAACTGGGTCTCGGCCAGTCGAGCGCGGTCGGCATCGGCGGCGACCCGATCAACGGCCTGAAGCACATCGACATCATGAGGGCCTTCAACGACGATCCGGACACCGATGCGGTGATCATGATCGGCGAGATCGGCGGCCCGGACGAGGCCGAAGCGGCCCGCTGGTGCAAGGCGAACATGAAGAAGCCCATCGTCGGCTTCATCGCCGGCGTCACCGCGCCCCCCGGCAAGCGCATGGGCCATGCCGGCGCGCTGATCTCGGGCGGCGCCGACACGGCCGACGCCAAGCTGGCGATCATGGAGGAGTGCGGCTTCACGGTCACGCGCAATCCGTCGGAGATGGGCAAGCTGCTCAAGGGGCTGCTCTGACCCCACGACCCGGCGCGCCGTGGCGCGCCGACCCAGCCACAAGGCCGCCCTCGGGCGGCCTTGTTCGTTCAGCAACGGCCGGCCGTCGAATGCGTAGTCTCCGCAAGCCAAGCTGGGGTGGCGGGCCTCTACACTGCCCGAGGTTCGTGGGCTCTGCCCGCACAGCGCATCAGAAGGAAGCCAGATGGAACAGTTCATGACCCCCGACTTCTGGGTCGCGGTGGGGCAGATCATCCTGATCGACATCGTGCTCGGCGGCGACAACGCCGTGGTCATCGCGCTGGCCTGCCGGCAGCTGCCGCCGGCGCAGCGGACCAAGGGCATCCTGTGGGGCACCGCCGGCGCCATCATCCTGCGCGTCATCCTGATCTTCTTCGCGCTGACGCTGCTGGCGATCCCCTATCTCAAGCTGGTGGGGGCTGCGCTGCTGGTGTGGATCGGCGTGAAGCTGCTCGCGCCGGATCATGAGGACGGCCACGGCAACATCCAGGGCAGCGACAAGCTGTGGAGCGCCGTCAAGACCGTGATCGTCGCCGACCTGGTGATGAGCATCGACAACGTCATCGCGATTGCCGGGGCCGCCGAAAGCGCCGGCGGCGATCACAAGATGCCGCTGGTGATCTTCGGCCTGCTGGTCAGCATCCCCATCATCGTCTGGGGCAGCCAGCTGGTGCTCAAGCTGATGGACCGCTTCCCGATCATCATCACGGTCGGCGGCATGCTGCTGGGCTGGATCGCGGGGACCATGGCGGTCACCGACCCCGCCGTGACGCACCTGATCGCGCAGACCGACACCCTCAAGTACGCCGCCGGCCTCTCCGGCGCGCTGCTGGTGCTGGCGATCGGCAAGTGGGTGGCGCGCGGCCGCACGCCGGCGCCGAGCGCCTGAAGCGGCGCGGGGCCTGCTAACGTTCGGGGATGGCACTGACCATTCCCCCCGCTGAGACGCCTCGTTTCCCCCACCGCGCACCGGGCGGCTGCCTGAAATCAGCCTGCCGGGCGCCTGCCGCGGCGGCACGGGCGGCATGACTGACCTCTTCTGGATGGGGCTGGCGCTGGGTGCGGCGGCCGCGGCCGGCCTGCTGTGGGCTTGGCGCTACCGGCAACGCAAGGCACCGGCGCAACGCCGGTCGGATCGGGCGCCGGGCTTCAACTTCGTCAGCACCCAGCTCGACACGGTGGCCGATACCGTGCTCGACCCGCGCGTCCTGGACGCACAACAGCGCCGCATCGGGCCGTACGTGGTCGAGCGCGACATCGGCCACGGCGCGATGGGCGCCGTGCTGCGGTGCCGTGACGAGCGCACCGGCGAGGCGGTGGCACTGAAGACCATGGCGCTCGGCCGCGAATTCCACGGCGACGCGCTGAAGGACGCCCGCGAGCGTTTCTTCCGCGAAGCCGAGATGGCCGGCCGGCTGCACCACCCCGACATCGTGTCGGTCCGCGAGGCCGGCGAGCAGGACGGTACCGCCTACATCGCGATGGAGCTGCTGAGCGGCCGCGATCTCAGCGAGTTCACCCAGCCCAGCCGGCTGCTGCCGGTACCGGCTGTGCTGGGCATCATCGCCCGCGTGGCTCAGGCGCTGGCTCACGCACACCGCCAGGGCGTGACCCATCGCGACATCAAGCCGGCCAACATCATGGTCGAGCTCAAGAGCGGCATGGTCAAGGTCACCGACTTCGGCATCGCCCGCATCATCGACTCGACGCAGACGCGGACCGGGATCGTGCTGGGAACGCCGTCGTTCATGTCGCCGGAGCAGATGGCGGGCGCCCGCGTCGACGGACGCAGCGACCTCTATGCCCTCGGCGTCACACTGTTCCAGCTGCTGACCGGCACGCTGCCGCACCGACCGGAGTCGATGGCCGAACTGATCCGATCGATCGCCAACGACGTGGCGCCCGACGTGCGCACGCTGCGCCCCGAGCTGCCCGCGGCGCTGGCCGACATCGTGGCCCTGGCGCTGGAGAAGCGCCCGGAGATCCGCTACGCCGACGGCGACGCGATGGCCACCGACCTGCATGCGGTGCTGGCCCAGCTGCGGGAACAGGCACGGGAGCCGGCGGCAGCTGGCGCTGACGTGGCTTCCGGCGGTGCCGGCCCGGCGCCCGCAGCGCCAGAAGCCGGGCACAATCCCTAGTGTTCACGCGCACTGGCGCGCTCAGTTGCTTTCCGATGCCCACGCTCCCGACCCCCCCCGCCCTGCGTTTCGAGTTCGTCAGTGCCACGGACACCGGCCGATCGCGCAACAACAACGAAGACGCGGTGGTGATCGACGAGGCCGCCTGCCTGGCGGTCCTGGCCGACGGCATGGGCGGCTACAACGCCGGCGAGGTGGCCAGCAGCATGGCCACCAGCTTCATCAAGGCCGAACTCGGCCGCTGGCTCAGCGAGGCCAGCGCCCAGGCCACCGATACCGACGTGCGGCGCGCCATGGACATCTGCGTCGACAACGCCAATCGCGCGATCTTCAACGCCGCCAACTCCAACCCGCAGTACGCCGGCATGGGCACCACGCTCGTGGTGGCCGTGCTCAGGGACTCACGACTGCTGCTCGGACACATCGGCGATTCGCGCGGCTACCGCTGGCGCGAGGGCGAGCTGTCGCAGGTCACCCGCGACCATTCCCTGCTGCAGGAGCAGCTCGATGCCGGTCTGATCACGCCCGAACAGGCGGCCGCCTCGAACAACAAGAACCTGGTCACCCGAGCGGTCGGCGTCGAGGACACCGTGCTGCTGGAAACCCATCTGCACCAGACCCAACCCGGCGACTGGATCCTGCTCTGTTCGGACGGGCTGTCGGACATGATCGACGACGAGCAGATCGCCGCCGTGTTGCGCCAGCACGACTCTTTGCCACAGGCCGCTCAGGCGCTGGTGCAGGCTGCCAATGACGCTGGCGGACGGGATAACATCTCGGTCATTCTGGTGCGCGCTTCGGGCACCGCGCCGGTATCGCGGGCCTGGTGGCCGTTCCGCCGCTGAGGGGCAGCGCCCGGACATTCAGGCGCGCAGCAGGTCGTCGGGTTCCACCACATCAGAAGTCAGACGCACGGGGTCACGCATGGGCAAGCTGGTCGTATCGCTGGACGGGGTCGTCATCAAGGAAGTCCAGCTCACCAAGGACAAGACGACACTCGGTCGCCGGCCCTACAACGACATCGTGATCGACAACCTGGCCGTCAGCGGCGAGCACGCGGTGCTGCAGATGGTGGGCCAGGACGTCTTCATCGAAGACCTCAACAGCACCAACGGCACCTACATCAACGGGAAGGCCGTGAAGAAGCAGCTGCTGCAGCACAACGACACCGTCGAGATCGGCAAGTACAAGATCAAGTACCTGAGCGTCGAAAGCTCGGACTACGAGAAGACCATGATCATCAAGCCGGGTGCGGCGGCCACCGCGCCGAACTTCCAGCACACGGCGCCGATGAGCAACACCAACTTCGCAGCGTTGACGGGCACCAGTTCGGCCTTGATCAAGGTGCTCAACGGAGCGGCGGTCGGCCGCGAGGTCGCGCTGACCAAGGTGGTCACGACTGTCGGCAAGCCCGGCGTGCAGGTCGCCTCGATCACCAAGCGCCCGGGCGGCTACGTGTTCGCCCACGTCGAGGGTGGCAGCCGCCCCACCGTCAACGGCAGCGAGGTCGGCAGCGACCCCGTGCACTTGAAGAATGGTGACGTGATCGAACTCGCCGGCACGCAAATGCAATTCGTGCAGAACTGAACGCGAAAGGCCTCGGCGCCTCGGCTGCCCGAGATGCCGCTGCAGGCATTAATGCCGCCGCGCACCCGCTTTGCGACGCGCCCCGTCGCGCCGGCTGCCGGCCCGTGAGGCATCGCACAGCCAGGCGCTTGCCCGCCAATCGGCCCGGCGGCACCATGCGAGTGTGACGTTCCTCGTTTTCCAGATCCTTGCCACCGCGGCGTTGCCGGTGCCGAACCCATGAGCCGCCCCCCGGTGCGCCTGCAGGTGCTCGGCTGCTCCGGCTCCATCGCCTCGGGCAGCCGCACCACTGCCTTCCTGCTCGACGACAACGTGCTGATCGACGCCGGCACCGGCGTCGGCGACATGGCCCTCGACGCGATGGCCCGCGTCGACGACATCCTGGTCTCGCACTCCCATCTCGATCACGTGCTGGCGATCCCGCTGCTCGCCGACAGCGTGATGAAGCTGCGTCTCGCCCAGCCCGAGCGCGGACCGATCCGCGTGCACGGCCTGCCCGAGACGCTGGCGGCGCTGCGCGCCCACCTCTTCAACGGCCAGCTCTGGCCCGACTTCACCAGCATCCCGAGCGCGGCTTATCCGATCCTCCGGTTGCTGCCCTTTGCCATCGGTGACACGCTGCGCTTCGGCCACGGCGATGCCGAGCGGCGCGTGGAGGTGTTGCCCGCATCGCACACCGTGCCGGCCTGCGGCTTCGCCGTCGACAGCGACGAAGGCTGGTGGGTCTACAGCGGCGACACCGGCCCCAACCCCGCGCTGTGGGCAGCCCTGAAGGGCCGGCGCATCGCCCACCTGATCATCGAGACCGCCTTCGGCGACGATGAGCGCTGGCTCGCCGATCTGAGCGGCCACCTCGCGCCGAGCAGCCTGGCCACCGAGCTGGCCCAGCTGGACGGCAGCGTGCCGGTGCACATCACCCACCCCAAGCCCGGCGAGGTGGCGGCGGTGGTGGCGCAGATCCGGGCAATCGACACAGCACACCGGGTGGAGCCGTTGGTGAAGGGGTTGGTGTTCACGCTGTAGCATCTTGCCCTTCAAGATCAGCTGCACGCGCTGAATCGCCGTTGTAGACCAAGCACAAGCTGGCACCTCTCTCCATGGCCGACAAGCTCTCACCGCACGAGGTGGCGTTCCAGATTGACCGCCACGGCGTTCTGCGCGTCCCCGGATTGCTATGGGTTGCACTGGCGCTTCTCGCGCGTCACTGGGTACTGCTTGTGTTGATCGTCGTTTCTGCTCGCCGCGAAGGGTCGTCAGTGCTGCTGCTCGGCGACGGGGGCGTGCCTTGGGTTGCGCTGAGCATGGAAATCCCCATCGTGCTGCTGGCCCTGGCCGCCTTCCACCGACAGCCCTCCGCCGGAACACCGACCCGAATGCTGTGGCGCCGCGGGCGTGAGATCGTGGCGCTGACGGCGGCAGCGAACATCGGCTGGACGGTGAACCTACTGCTAAAGTCGGATTACTGGCTGCCTTGGCCGGAGTTGTTTCTCATCAGCTGTGCCGTGCTGGACGCAGCGATTGCTTTGAGCTTGTACACGACGCCGTACTACCGCCAGCTGTTCAGCGAGTTTCCCGCCCGGCCCGCCGCGAAATCAACGCCAACATGATCCGAGTGTTCATCGGCTTCGACGCTCGAGAGACGGTTGCATGGCACGTGCTGTCGCACAGCATCTTGGCCAGATCATCGGAGCCCGTGAGCATCACCCCGCTGGCGCTGGGCAACCTGAAGAACGTGTTCTGGCGCGAACCAACAGCGCTGCAGTCGACCGACTTCTCGTTCACCCGCTTCCTCACGCCTCACCTGAGCAGCTACGAGGGTTGGTCGCTGTTCATGGATTGCGACATGCTGATGCGCAAGGACGTTGCCAATCTCTGGGCGCTACGCGATGACCGCTATGCAGTGATGTGCGTCAAGCACGACCACCGCCCGTCCGAAAACACCAAGTTTCTCGACAAGCCCCAGACGGCGTACGGCAAGAAGAATTGGTCGAGCGTCATGCTGTTCAACAACGCTCGATGTCGCGCGCTGACTCCGGAGTTCGTCAACACAGCGACCGGCCTTGAGTTGCATCAGTTCAAGTGGCTTGCCAGCGACGACTTGATCGGAGCACTTCCTCACGGATGGAACCACCTTGTGGGCTACGACGCGCCAGAGGCAGACGCATTCAACGTGCATTTCACCATCGGTGGGCCCTATTTCAAAGAGTACGCCGCATGCGAGCATGCGGCGGAGTGGTTCGCGGAGCGGGACGCCATGCTGAGTGTCGACCAACGACCACCGAAAGCGCTCACCTGATTTTGCCCATCGTGTAAGCCGGCGATTCGCACTCAATGAGTCACGGAATTGAGCACTCGAATATTGTTGATCAGTAGCGGCCGATTCACATTGGCACGCATGATCTGCTCTACACCATGAAACGATCGCTCTGTCTTCGGAAATGAAAGCAGCCGATTCGGAAGAAACTCGATCGTGTTGACTCGATCGAAAAATTCCCTCGCATGGTGAGGGCCACCCCAGCAAGTGAATGCGGGATCCTTGGGTCGATAGACCGAAGTACCCAACTCGCGCATGGACGCGTCCTTTGGCAGGTAGAACAGAAAAGTCACCAGTCTGTGCGGCGCATCCGTGTGTGGGCCGATCGCGTAATTGGTCTGGTCGTTCACCAGAAGAGCGTCGCCACGTGCCTTGAGCACGCCATCGGCAGCCATGATGCGATCGAGTCGCGGCTCGAGGTACAACGCAAACTTCTGCACGAAAAAATTCAGAAACTGGTCGCTGTACATCCACCCGGCAAACTCACGCCAAAAACGCTGCTGATCGGGCGTTATGCGGGAGAACTCCTCGTCGGTGAACAACACGACGTTGCGTTCGCGATATGCGTCAACCGGCACACGCTTGGTGTCACCAATCGGACGCAAACTGTCCGGGGTCGGAAAGTGCTCGAGCATCTCTGCGTAGTAGTCTGACGGGAACACGTCGTCGACCACCAAGTACGGAAAAGGCTGTTCCGTCGTGACGGCTTGAGCCACTCTGCCCAAGACATGATTCATCACGAGCCGGCCCTGCTGCTGTCGAGGAACGCCAATCTTGAACGTCTTGTTGAAGTCGATCGTATTCGTCGATCGGCGGCTGAAGACGAACTCGCCAACGCCCTCAAACAGCCCATCCTTTCGCAGAGCACCCCGAACTTGCAAGGGATCGAACGTGAAGCCGACTGATTGCAGCATCTCAATCACGGCGTTGTGCTCTTCCAAGTGGGTGTTCAATTCGACAATAAGCCCCTTAACACCGACATTTGCAAGTGTCTTGCGGGCACCCGCCAGCACCTTGTGCTCGATTCCATCGACATCGAGCTTGATGTAATCCGGAACCGGGATCGCGCCACTGTCCACCAGCTGATCCAGCGTGACGCTGAACGCGCCTTGAGCAAAAGCCGACTTTCGAGGCTTGAGATCGAAGCCCACCTTATCGGCAAACGAGTGGCACGAACCGCCGCCCGAGAACTCGGACAAATACAACCTGTCGAGTTGCATGCTGTCCGACAACGCCAGCGGAAACGCCAGAACTTGCTCCGACAAACCGTTGTCGGCGATGTTGGCGTTCAGTAACGCGTAGTTCTGCGACTCTGGTTCGAAGGCGAAGACCTTTATGTTGCGTACGATCGCCGAGAACACGCTGTACATGCCGACGTTGGCGCCGATGTCCACCAAAGTACTGCCCGGCACCATCTGTTCGATCCAGCGGATCGTGTCGGGCTCCTTCTCGAACAAGGTCTTCACCCGCCAGGCTGTCATTGTGTTCGGCGTATTGAACACGATCCGCTTCCCCTGGTACTTGAGCACCATCTGGGGCGGGCCTGCGTTGGACGAGTCCTTTCCTATCACCGCGGTCGAGGCGCTCTTCGACGACTCGGGTGCGATCAATGCCCTCAGCTTCGATGGGCGCGGCAACTGAGTTGAAGACTGCAACGACCGAACGACAACGACGAAGCCGCTCTGGATCGGCTGCATGTCGTACACCTCGAACCGCTGCTTGAACCGTGGCAGCCACCAGTCCGGCCCTTGCTGGGTGAGGTGCGCGTTTCGCCCATCAGACAGCACCTTCACGGCCGGTCCGGAGTGCACCGTGAAGAATCCGTACGGGTCGCACAACTCGGCCAGATGGTCCAGCACGTTGTCCAGCAACGTCGGTTCTATGTGTTCCAGCACATCGATACAGCAAACCAACTCAGCAGGGAGCGGAGCACCTGCGTAGTCCGGAATGGCCGGGTCATAACCTTCGTACGCAATCGTCTCCGGCGGGTTAAGGGCCTGAAGCAGGCTGCGCTTGCTGCCGCACCCGTAATCGAGAATGGACGTGGCACCCGTGCTGTTCAACAGGCCCCAGACAAGTTGACCGTACTGTAGGGCGGCCGTACCGTAGTTGCCCTTCGCGTGTAGTGCAGCCTGCTCGGCTCGATACTGGTCGGTAATCAACATGCCAAACCTCTTCAGTAGTGCCACGGTTCACAAGCCAGTTTAGCTGTCATCCGTCGATCCAGCGCAGGCTCAGGACAGGCGCTAGATTTCTGCGTAAGCAAGCCGCGAAAACGGCTCGCACCCGCGTCGGCGGCCGCTCGGGCCGCCGCCACGAACTTTCGCTTCTTGCGGCGGGGCTCCGCACTAATTTTTGCAAATGGACAAATCGCTGCGGACGATGCAATAGTTCGTCGCCAGCCCACTCCGGCGCGGATGTAGGGAACTGGGTTCCGAGTTTCGCGTTCGTAGAAGCACTTGATCAGCTTCCCGATTTTTACCCGAACCATCCCATCGCCAATGAAGAAAATTGAGCAGCAATTCGTGCAAGGATCGGCCGGTAAGACCGTGTCAGTCTCGACCGATGCGACGCCTCGCTGGAAGCAGACACCCGGTCTGGTGCAAGCCAGCTCCGAGGAGCTCGAGGCTTCGGCCGCCGCCCGGGTTGAGTTCGATCAGGGACGTGTAGAGGATGCTCGGCGGTTGCTTGTGCCGCATACCGAATCGGCTCGAATTCCGGCTACGCTGGTGACTCTCGGGCGCATCTGTATTGCCGAAGCACAACTGGACGAAGCGGCGCAATGGCTCGCTCGGGCCGAGAAGCATTTTCCTGAAGACCCGCAGGTTTGGAAGGCGTGCGCCGTCCTGTTCAGACTTCTGCAGCGCCCAGAGGATGAGCTTTCTTATCGTCGCAAGCTCGTCTTCCTGGTGCCGCGGCCGAGCGCCGCGGCCCTGCTCGCTTTCGTGCAGGCCTTCGCGAAGGTCCATGCCGGGCCGGTCGACCCTCCCCTCGGCGAACTCCAATTTGTTTCCAGGAAGCTAGAAGAATTGCCGACTGCTCATGCAGCGACGGCACCCATGCGGCAAGAGATTGCCCAGCATTTGTATCAGTTCAAGGCCCTTCAGTCCTACGCCCGCAGGCATCTGGAAGCGGTACAGCCGTGCCCTAGCGGATCGCGCGACGTGAGTGCCGCATGGCTGTCGATGCTTCAGTGGTGCAGCCGCTCGGACATCCCGTGCCGGCGAGCCGTGGAGCTTGGCAAGCCCGGCCGCAGGCCCTTGCTTGCCAAGCTAGCTCGCGTCGCGGTCATGCCCACACTTGGCTGGATTCCTCTGCTCGACGAGGAGAAAGTCATTCTCGACGGCTTCGGCACGCGCCGACCTTTGTTGGACCATGAACTTGCAGGCAGTCCATTCCTGCTGAATCGCGCAGGTCGTCGGACGGAATTGCGCATGCCGCGCGAACTGCCCCTGATCGACACGCCCGCATTGCTGGTCGGGGGCGCGCCGGACTACGACGGCTTTCTCCTCGATAGTCTTGGGGCACTGGCCATCGCCGAGACCCTGGAGGCTTCGGCTGAGTTGCCACTGGTGGTCAATGGCGATCTGACGCCGCAGCAAAACGAGCTGCTCACGATGCTCGGCAAACCCGAGGCGAGCCGTATTCAAGTCAAGCCAGAGCAACCCGTTCGATTTGCCGAACTCTGGGTGCCATCGAAGGCCGTGTCTGCTGGGGGTTGGGTAGATCCTCTTCTGCCGCGATGGTGCCGACAGCGACTCGCTCCGGCGCTGTCGCGCGACGCGCCTCCTAGCAGGATCTGCTTTCTGGGGGGGTCTCTGAAGGGTTGCCAAATCGCGAACGAAACACTCTTGGTGGAGCTATTGACCTCGTGGGGCTACGAAATTATCCGGATGGACAGTCTTGGCCTATCCGAGCAGATCCGACGGATTGTTACGGCCGGCTACATCGTTTCAGCGGCAGGATCAGGCCTCGCCGCGATGATCTTCGCTCCTCCTGGCGCGAAGATCGTGGCACTCGCCGATCAAGTCACCATGCGAAGCGTCACCGACCGACGGTTCGATTCGTTGGCTACTGCTTGCGAGCATGAGCTCAGCTGGCTAGAGTGCGCTCCGAGCGGCCGTTCGGCCATGACCCTGCCATTCGAGGCCACCATCACGGTCGATCTTGCCCAGCTAATTTCGACACTTCGCCGGCAGCACATCGACTCCTGAGGACGGCAGGCCTAGGCTTTCGGTGCTTTTCGACTCACGTGGACGATCACGGCCTCGGTCGCAAAATCGACAAAATCTTTTTGGTACCCCATTTCAGTCAGCTCCCAGCGAAAGCTGTTCCCGAGCTTGGCCTTTCCCAGCCACCCCAGTCTGTTGGCGACCTGGAACTCCACGGCCTTCTGGCAGGCATCCTCCATGATTCGGGTCAACCGATTGACGGAGGGACGCTTGCCCGATTGCTGGTCCAGAGCAGGCGGATAGCGCTTGCCGATGTCTTGGGCTAGTGATCTGGCAAATGCCGTCACCGGAGAATTGGATCGAAGTGCTGAGAAAAGTCCCATGAGGTCACCTGAACGCGATAGTGACAGTGTGCCGAAAAAACAAGAGGCGCCGAAGCGCCTCTTGTAGGGTACGAGACAGCGAGGGCCTGTCAGGTACCGCGGCACGTCGCCGGCATCAGACGCAGCGGAGCGCCCGTACAGCTCCAGTCCGCTGTGTTGCCGTTCCAGCTCGGGGTCAGCGCGACCGAAACACCAGTGGTGCCGACGGCCGTGGTACCGGAGACATTGATGATGCCGGCAGCCGAGATCGCCGAGCTAGCAATGTACTTCGTCGTGCTGATGACGATAGCTGCAGTGTTCAGACCACCACAGCTGTTGGCGTTCTGACAATGCTCGGTGATCGACGTACGGGCGGACGAAGCCCCGAGGATGATCTCCGAAACGCGAGCACGGATCGTGTAGTCTTGATACGCTGGCAGCGCGACCGCCGCCAGGATACCGATGATGGCCACCACGATCATCAGTTCGATGAGCGTGAAGCCTTGTTGGAGGGATCTCTTCATGCAGGGGCTCCTAAGCGGAATGAGAAAGTACGCAGAGCTGCTGGCGCAAGCATCGTGCCGACGCTGAAAGTGACAGGAAACGTCGCTGCCGCGTTACCGGGTGTGAAAGTCATCACATCCAGAGTTCGGAACGACGGCCCACGTTGACCCTGTGCGTCACCTAATAGATGCCGGATTCGACCTTCGGCTTGGCTGGATCACCAACAAAAAGAGGCGCCGAAGCGCCTCTTGTCGGGTACGAGACAGCGAGGGCCTGTCAGGTACCGCGGCAGGTCGCCGGCATCAGACGTAGCGGAGCGCCCGTGCAGCTCCAATCCGCGGTGTTGCCGTTCCAGCTCGGGGTCAGTGCAACCGACACGCCCGTCGTGCCAACGGCCGTGCGGCCCGACACGTTGATGACGCCTGCAGCCGAGATCGCCGCACTGCCGATGTACTTGGTTGTTGAGATCACGATGGCCGCGGTATTCAGGCCGCCGCAGCTATTGGCATTCTGGCAATGCTCTGTGATTGATGTACGGGCAGACGATGCCCCGAGGATGATCTCTGACACGCGAGCGCGGATCGTGTAGTCCTGATACGCCGGCAGCGCGACCGCCGCCAGGATACCGATGATGGCCACCACGATCATCAGCTCGATGAGCGTGAAGCCTTGTTGGAGAGATCTCTTCATGTAGGGGCTCCTCAGAAAGTGACTGTCAGAAACCTGACGCAGTCGTTAATTCAGCAATTGCCGTGCCGTCAAGCTCTGCGACAAAATTTGTCGCAGTCCGAGTTTCATATATAACTTCAGTCGTCCTGCGTGAATCTCGCGAGCTCTTCACTCACCACTTCTAGTACGGACGGCCAGTTCTCGGCCTCGGTCTGACGAAAGATGCGCGAACTCGGATACCAGGGAAGTACCTTCGAATGAAGGCCGTACCGCCACTCTGGCACTTTGGGTGCCATGACCCACACGGGGCGATCCAGAGCGCCTGCGTAGTGCACCGTAGTATTGCAAACCGTTATCACAAGATCGAGCGCCGTGATCAGCGCCGCGAAATCATCGAGATCCTTGATCGATTCGGGCCAATACTGCAATGTCAGTCCGGCTTCGTTGGCCTTCGCGAGGTCAGCCCCCACTTCACCATATTGCAGACAGACCCAGGTGGCAGTGCAACGCTCGGCGAGCGGCGCCAGCCGCTCGACGTCGAGCGTTCGCAAGCCCCGACGGGTGGACTCGATGCCGCCTCGCCACGACAAGCCGATGTATGGGCCTTGTCCTGCTCGTTCCAGCTGGTTGCGCCAATGCTGGACGCGCGCGGGCTCTGCGCAGAGATATCCCCGGTGCGCCGGAAAATCCGCATGGCTGCGGCGAAAAACTCGCGGCAGATCGCCGATTGGTGCAAAGTAGTCAATAGCACCCAGGCCGCGGACCCAGTCGAACGAATTGTCCTGCCGCGTCGGAATGATCTGACATTGCGGAAACGCTCTGGCAATCGTCGGTGCAACCCTATCAACGACTTCCACGATCGTTCGAGCTGGACCCAGTTCAAGCAGATCGGGAAGGCAGGACGCGAACATCACCTGATCGCCAAGCCCCTGCTCGGCCAACAGGAGAATGGTCTTGCCTTCCAGGCGTTCACCGCTCCACATCGGGAACGGCAGCATCCTTAGATGCTTGACCGAACTGAGGGTCCGCAAAGCATAGTCATCCCATCCCTCCGCGTAGCGCTCATTCAGGAGATGAATAGTCGCGCGGGGAAAGCGACGAATGGGCTCGTGAGGATAATCGGCCACCGCCTTGTCCAGGATCGGCAGGGCCTCATCGTGACGCCCGACATTCGTCAGTGCATAGACGCGCAATGCGAGGAACTCGTCGGCCGCTCCGGGAAACTCTTCCAAGATCTCATCGATCCGATCCAGCGCCTCCTGATACCGGTACCGCGTCACCAGACTGGCGATGTATCGCCCCTTGATATTGGGGCTGGGATCAAGCGCATAGGCACGATCGACCAACTCACCCGCTTCTGCAAAGCGATCCTGCTCCTCTCGAATATCGGCCATCGCCAGCAGCAGATTCACGTCGCCCGGGCGCGCGGCCAATGCGGTCTCGACGAACGGCTTTGCCAGACGAAGCTCCCGCTCCTTGACGAGTGCGCAACCTAGCTCCGAAACGACAGCCATGTCAGTCGGGTTGCGCGAATGAAATGCCTGCAGTGCGTCGATCCCGGTCTGCGTGTCTCCTTGCTCCTTGTACAGCCTGAAGAGTTCGATGACAAAGAGACCTTCATCGGGTTCGCAGATGCACAGTTCTTCACAGGCGTCGATGGCCCGGGCAAGACCTTCAGCATGGTAGAGCGAATGCACAACATCCAGGCGAGGATTTCCGCTCACCCTGTCGGATTCAGTCGGCGTACTCACGCCACCGTGGTCGGCGATATCCTGCTCCAGAAGAGCAAGGTTGCTTCGTGCGCTGTCGAACTGTGGGTCGATCTCCAATGCCCGCTTGAAGGCCGTGCGTGCAGCTGGAACATCGCGCCGCGCTCTCGCAACGATGCCAAGATTGTTCCAGGATGCCTTATCCAGCGGATCGAGCCGCGTGGCCCGAGCGAGGGCTGCAGTTGCCATGGCAAAGCTGCCGCGCCGTATGTGACACAAGCCGAGTTGCGCGCTGAACCGCGGCTCGGAGCCCCCGTTCACGGCAAACTGGGCGTGAAGGACAGCCAGTTCGTGCTGGCCTCGTTCGCCGAGCACCAGCGACAACCCATATTGAGCATCGGCCAGCCCCGGGGCCTGCTCCAAGGCTTGGCGAAACATCGCTTCCGCGTCGGCATCGCGATGCTCATGAAAAGCGATCTCACCCTTGAGGCACATAGCGATGAGTTCGCGTTGCGGGGTCGACTCCACCAGCAGGTTGGCCGCGTCGGACGCCTCCCGCAATCTGCCGCGAGAGATCAGTTCCCTGACCTCGGCGGGAGTCCACCGCTGCCGACTTCGGCTACCGGGCCTGAGGTTGCGCAACAAGCTCCCGATCATCCCCATGGCATCTCTTCCGTCGCATCAATGTCGCTTGACACGCGAGCATAGCGGCAGGACTTGCCTGATGGCACTGCCATCAAACAATGCAGCTTTCAGTGCGGCTCACCCTGATGCCAAATCTCGGCGAACACATACGTCGTTAGCATTCGTGCCTCGCCAACAACTTCCTCGTGATGGCACGAACGGATTCGACCATGGCCGCGATTTCGTTGCTTGCCATCTTCCTGCCGCTGTTGTCGGCCACTGCCACCGTTCCCGACTCGGTCTTCTACAACCAAGTGCTTGCCGCCACAGGCTGGGGTCTATGGCTGTTATCGATGCCCTGGACGGCAATGGGAACGGATTCGCAAGCCAAGAGTGCCAGACCGACCCTGCTTGCTGCAACGGCGGCCCTCGCCCTGTGTCCTGTGTTCGCGTTGCTTCGCCTCGACCACGGCCAGGGCGCGCCCGCACTGGTGCTGTGCGCGTCGGTCGCCGTGCTGTGGGCGTCGAGCGGAAAGCTCGGGCGGCACGGCGTACCCGCTATGGCATGGGCCTGGCTGCTTGCCGGACTGGCCTGCGTGCTTGTGGCGATGGTTCAGTACTTCGCCCCCTCGATGGCCGACGGCTGGTTCGTGGCACCCGCGGGTGCCGCCGGCCGCTCCGTCGGCAACATGCGCCAGCCCAATCATCTGGCCACCGCCCTGTTGTGCGCGATCGTCATGACCACGTGGCTCTGGCACGCCGGCCGCCTGCGCGCACCCTGGGCTGCCGTCTCGCTCTTCGCCATGGTGCTGGCGGTGGCGCTCAGCGCCTCGCGGACCGGCGCGCTGTCGCTCGGCGTGCTGCTGCTGTGGGCCGTGGTCGATCGCACGCTGCCACGCGCCGCGCGATGGACGCTCGCGCTGGCACCTGTGGCCTATCTCCTCTGTTGGGCCGGCCTGGCCGAGTACGCCGCGTGGCAGCACGCCCACTTCTACGCTGCAGAACGCCTGCAGGCCAACGGCGACATCAGCAGCTCGCGCTTCGCGATCTGGCGCAACGCGCTGACGCTGATCGCACAGAACCCGTGGGCCGGCGTCGGCTGGGGCAATTTCAACTTCGCCTGGACCTTCACGCCCTTCCCGGACCGGCCTGTCGCGTTCTTCGACCACACGCACAACCTGCCCCTGCAACTGGCGGTCGAGATCGGCCTGCCCGCCACGGCTTTGGTGCTGGGGCTGTTCGGCTGGGCGTTATGGCGGGCGCGTGGCGCCTGGCGGGTGGCGGGTGAACAGCCGGGCCATCCGGCGCGCGCGGTGTTCGTGATGCTCGCGGTATTGGGCGTTCACAGCCTGCTCGAGTATCCGCTCTGGTACGCCTATTTCCTGCTGCCGGCGGCCTGGGCGCTGGGCGTGTTTCTCGGGTCGGCGCCGACGAAGGAGCCTGCCTCCAATCTCCATGCACCGGCGAGCCCGGTGGCCGCCACCGTGGCGCGATGGTCGACCTTCCCTCTGCGTGCAGCCGGTGCGTTGATGATCATCGGCGCCGCGTATGCCGCGTGGGATCACCGCCGCGTCGAGGTGATCTTCGCGCCGCCGGCCGGTGCAGGCTCGTTGGCGGAACGCATCGCCGCCGGACGCGAGAGCGTGCTGTTCGGCCACCACGCCGACTACGCTGCCGTGACCAACGAGCCGAAAGATCAGGCGCTTGCGAGCTTTCGCCGTCCGTTGCACCACCTGGTCGACGCGCGCCTGCTCGTCGCCTACATCGAGGCCCTGAAGGCCAATGGCCATGACGCCGAGGCGCTGTACGCGGCCCAGCGGCTGCGGGAGTTCCGGCGCGACGACGCTCAGGCCTACTTCAAGGAGTGCACCGCCGACAACCCGGCGCCGCCATTCCAGTGCCGCACCGAGCCGGTGGCCTTGACCTGGCGCGACCTGGAGCCGTGAGCCGACGTCACCCGTCAGCCCGCGGCATCGGCAACGAACGAACCCGACTTGCCCCCATGCTTCTCGAGCAGCCTCACCCCCTCGATCACCATGCCCCGGTCGATGGCCTTGCACATGTCGTAGATGGTCAGCAGACCGATTTGCACGGCCGTCAACGCCTCCATCTCCACGCCGGTGGGCCCAAGCGTCTCGGCCGTCACGCGGCAGGCGATGCGAGTGGCGGTCTCATCGATCTCGAACTCTGCGGCCACACGCGTCAGCGGCAGCGGATGACACAGCGGGATCAGTTCCGCCGTGCGCTTCGCCGCCTGGATGGCCGCGATGCGCGCGATGCCGATCACGTCGCCCTTCTTGGCGCCGCCCTGCGCGATGACCTGCAGCGTGGTCGGCAGCATGCGGATCCAGCCCTCGGCCACCGCCATTCGATGCGTCGCCGCCTTGGCGGACACGTCGACCATATGAGCCTGGCCCTGTGCGTCGAAGTGGGTCAGCCCGCTGGCCGGTGAAGATGACTCGGGGGTGACGCTCATGGCTGCGGCAACAATGGGAAACAAGGCTGCGGCATCATAGACGCACGCTTGCTGAACTGCCTTGCTGCGCGAGAGTCACACCCGGGACCCGCCTCCCACCTGCCCGATGGATCAGACTTTCCCTTCTCCCGCTTCGCCGCCTCCTCCAGCGCGCGGCATCGCATTCGGCTCCCGATTGCGCGCGGCCGGCATTCACGCCGGGCTGAGCGCATTGGTGGCGGCCTTGGCGGCCGCGCTGGTGTTCGGGCTCTGGTATCCGACGCCGTTCCGCGAGATCTCCGGGGGCCGCGAATTGTTCTTCATCGTCGTGGCCGTCGACGTGGTCCTGGGCCCGCTGATCACGTTAGCCGTATTCGATCGGCGCAAGCCTTGGCGCGAACTGCGAAGAGACTTGGCCATCGTGGCCCTGCTGCAGCTAGGCGGCTTGTTGTACGGCCTGCACACGGTCTACGAAGCCCGACCGGTCGTGCTGGCGCTCGAGGTGGATCGCCTGCGTGTCGTGCGAGCGATCGACCTGGACGGCACCGAGCTCGCGAAGGCCCCGCCAGAATGGCGGAAGCTTCCATTCTGGGGACAGCAGGTACTGGCCGCTCGGCTACCGCATGCCGACGAAAAATTCGAAGCAATCACCCTGGGGTTGCAAGGCATCGATATCGGCATGCGGCCCCAGTTCTGGCAACCTGCCACCGAGACCAAGGCCGCCTTGCTCCAAGGTGCCAAACCACTCATGGTGCTTCAGCATCGCCTGGGAGCGCGCGCCGCGGAACTACAGCCCTACATCGCGGCGACCGGCCGCAGCGACGAGCAACTGAAGTTCCTGCCCCTGTTCGCGCGCCGTACCGACTGGGTCGCATTACTCGACGCCGGCAGCGGCGAACTGGTGGGCTACGCGCCTTTCGATGGCTTCTGAACGCCACCGCCGCTGGCCGCGCGCCCTGCCGCTGGCCTTGAGCCTGGCCCTTGCCGCACAAGGCCTGGCGCCCGCCGCCCTGGCGCAGCAGGGCAGTCCTGGCTCGCGCAACAACTTGCCGGCCCTGGGCGACAGTGCGTCCGACGACATCTCCGTGCCGAACGAGCGGCGCATCGGCGACCGCATCATGCGCGACATCCGTCGCGATGCGGATTACCTCGACGACCCGATCCTGCTCGAGTATGTGCAGACGATGATGAGCGCGCTGATCGTGTCGTCGCGCGAGCGCGGCAACATCCCGACCGAGCTGGACGAGCGCTTCGCATGGGAGGCCTTCCTCGTGCGCGACCGCACGGTGAACGCCTTCGCGCTGCCGGGCGGCTACATGGGCGTGCACCTGGGCCTGATGGCCATCACGGCGACGCCCGCCGAACTGGCGTCGGTGCTGGCACACGAGCTGTCGCACGTGACGCAGCGCCACATCGCGCGCAGCGTGGGCGCGAACAAGCTCACCTCGCTGGCGGGAATCGCCGGGCTGATCCTCGGCGTGCTCGCGGCCAGCCGCAGCCCGGAGGCTGCCAACGCGCTGATCACCGGCGGGCAGGCCGTGGCCGTGCAGGGGCAATTGAACTACTCGCGCGACGCCGAGCGCGAGGCCGACCGGGTCGGCTTCAACGTGCTGACCGGCGCCGGCTACTCGCCGGCCGGCATGCCGGCGATGTTCGAGAAGCTGCTGCAGGCCTCGCGCCTGAACGACAGCCAGAACTACCCCTACCTGCGCAGCCACCCGCTGACCACCGAGCGCATCGGCGAAGCCCGCTCGCGCCTCGGCGTGGCCAATGCCGCGCCGCCACCCAGGCCGCTGCTGCACGTGTTGATGCAGGCCCGCGCCAGGGTGCTGATGGACACGCGCGACAGTGCGCTCCAGCGCGCCCAGGACTTCGACACCGAGCGTGCCCTGGCCACCGTGGCCACTTCCGCCGACCGGCTGGGTGTGCTGTACGGCAGCGCGCTGGCGTCGATCCTGCGGCGCGATTTCTCGCGTGCCGACGCGGCGCTGAGCGCCGCGCGGCTCTTGGCGGACGGCGACAGGGACGCCACGAACGCCTTGGCGCTGTTGACGCTGCAAGGCCTGCTGGTGCGCAGCGATGGCATGCGCGCCGACGCCGTGCTCGGCAGCCTGCTCGCCGCACCGGGAGGGCAGGACTCACGCACGCTGCTGCTTGCGCAGGCGCAACGCGCGCTGCTGCCGGGCAGCACGCCCGAGATGCAGCGTGCGGCCGTCGACCGTTTGCAGACCTGGGTGGCTGTCCACCGGCAGGACGCGCTGGCCTGGGGCAGCGCCGCGCAACTGTGGGAACGGCTGGGTCAGCGCCTGCGGGCGGTGCGCGCTGACGCCGAGTCGCGCGCCGTGGTCGGCGACGTGCAAGGCGCCGTCGAGCGGCTGCGCGCCGCGCAGAAACTGGCCCGCACGGCGACCGGCAGCGACTTCATCGAAGCGTCAGTGCTCGAGTCTCGGCTGCGCGAGCTCGAGCTGCAGCGCCGGCAGATCATTGCCGAGGAGCGCGGCGAGCTTTGAGGCCGGCAAGTCGGAGCGGCACGCCCCATCGGCGCCTCAGCGGCTGAACAGCCGCTCCATCGCCGCATCGATCACCAGTCCGCACACGCTGTAGATCAGCGAGCCGACCAGGGCGGCACCGAAGCCGCGCACGCTGAAGCCGTCGAGCACGCTGGCGGCGAAATAGAACATCAGCGCGTTGATGACGAACAGGAACAACCCGAGCGTCAGCAGCGTGACCGGCAGGGTCAGCAGCACCAGCAGCGGGCGCAGCACGGCGTTGAACAGGCCGAGCACCAGCGCCGCGATCATCGCGGCGCCGAAGCTCTGCACCACCACGCCCGGGTAGAGATGGGCCACCAGCAGCAGCGCGGCCGCCAGCAGCAGCCATCGGACGAGGATCTTCATGGCGCGCAGGATACACGGCGAGCCGGGGACCCTGCGCGGATGCCGTCCGCGTCAGACCACGCTCAGCCGCACCTCGATGTTGCCGCGCGTGGCATTCGAATACGGGCACACGCCGTGCGCCGCCTCGACCAGCGCCTCGGCGTCGGCCTTGGCCATGCCGGGGATGCTGATCGCCAGGTCGACCTCGATGCCGAAGCCCTGCGGGATCAGGCCGATGCCGACCTTGCCGGTCACCGTGGTGTCGGCCGGCAGTGTCTGCTTCTTCTGGCCGGCCACGAACTTCATCGCACCGAGGAAGCAGGCCGAGTAGCCGGCAGCGAACAGCTGTTCGGGGTTGGTGCCCGGGCCGCCGCCACCGCCCAGTTCCTTCGGCGTGGACAGCTGGATGTCGAGCACCTTGTCCGACGACACGGCGCGGCCTTCGCGGCCGCCGGTGGCGGTGGCCTGGGCACGGTAGAGCACGTTCTCGATCTTGTTCATGGTCAGTCCTTTCAGGAGCGGAGGGTGGAATGCGGCCTTCTGTCGTTCAGGCCGCGGCGGAAACTTCGGTGTCGTCATGGAGTGCCGCGCGCAGTTGTAGCAGCGTCGCGGTCAGCGCCGCCAGCTCGCCGGGCGAGCTGGCGGTGGCCTCGGCCAGCGCAGCCGGGACGCCGAGCGCGCGCCGTCGCAGCGTGCGGCCGGCAGGTGTCAGCGTGACGACGACACGGCGCTCGTCGTCGGTGGCGCGCTCGCGCGTCAGCAACCCGGCGGCCTGCAGCCGCTTGAGCAGCGGCGTCAGCGTGCCGGAGTCGAGGAACAGGCGTTCGCCGAGCGAGGAGACGCTCGATCCGTCGTGCTCCCACAGCGCCAGCATCACCAGGTACTGCGGGTAGGTGAGCCCCAGGGAGCCGAGCATCGGCCGGTAGCGCTTGGTCATCGCCAGCGAGGCGGAGTAGAGCGCGAAGCACAGTTGCGCGTCGAGCGCCAGCGCGGGCCCGGCCGGCGCCGGCGCGGAGCGCGCGCGCCGCACCGGCCGCCGGGCGGTCGCGCGCGCCGCGCTGTCGAGCAGCGGTCTTGACGGGGAACGGTTCGTGACCATGGACGAACTTTAGCGCCGATCTCTCAATTGAATTGCACACAATACAATTGCCAACAGTCTTAAAAGGGGCTTCTCCCAGCGGTGAAAGGGCCTCGTTCCGCGCGGTCGATGCGGCGTTGCATCATGGCTCGCAGCGTCCCAAGTGATGCCCTGCAGCGACAGAACGGCCCGCAGAGCCGCAGCAATGCGCGTTTTCAATGGACAAACTGCTTCTCAATGCAGCACACGCGCAGTACCATCCGCGCCGCAGGGTCGCTGTGAGAATGAGAGCTCATGCGGCTATCGCCCGGGGCCCAGCACATCAACAACTTTTGATGGAGTGATTCAAATGGCAACTGCGAAGAAGGCCGCCGCCAAGAAGGCGCCGGCAAAGAAGGCCGCTCCGGCCAAGAAGGCGGCACCGGCAAAGAAGGCCGCTCCGGCCAAGAAAGCGGCACCCGCCAAGAAGGCTCCTGCGAAGAAGGCCGCTCCGGCCAAGAAGCGCACGCCGAACGCCGCCTTCATGAAGGCCCTGACGCCCAGCGCTGCGCTGGCCGCGATCGTCGGCGACAAGCCGCTGCCGCGCACCGATGTGACCAAGAAGATCTGGGAATACATCAAGAAGCACAAGCTGCAGGACGCCGTTCAGAAGCGCGTGATCGTCGCCGATGCCAAGCTGAAGGAAGTCTTCGGCAAGGCCAAGGCCGACATGTTCGAGATGACCAAGCTCGTCAACAGCCACCTCAAGTGAGCTGCCGGTCCTCGTGACCGCATCGGAAGCCCGGCTCCGGCCGGGCTTTTTTGTGGGCGCCTCACCGAGGCCTCCCACCGCGCCGCGTCAGCCGAACGGCCGCACGCCGATCAACGCGCCGTGGGCCCAGAACGCGAACACCGCCCACGCCACGGTACCGACCACCACGGTGATCGCCGTCGCGCTGGCACGGCCGGGCGGGTAGGACACCCCCGCGGCGCGGTCTCGGCCGCGGGCGGCGCGGAAGCTCAGCGCGGCCCAGACCAGGAAGCCGCCGAACAGCAGCACGTCGGCCAGCGTGCCGTTGGCCAGCAGGTGGGCGAAGGCCCAGACCTTGACGCTCAGCACCATCGGATGGTGCAGCTTCGCCTTGAGGCCGTTACCCGGCACGTAGGCGGCGGCCAGCAGCACGAAGGACAGCAGCGTCAGCAGCGCGGCGATGTGGCGCATCGCGACCGGCGGCGTCCACAGCAGCACCGGCTGCTGCCGGGCCAGGCCGTAGCCCCACGCCAGCAGCACGAAGCCGATCAGCGACACCACCGCATACACGCCCTTCCAGCGCGCCTCACCCGCGCGTGCCAGCGTGCGCGTGCGCCAGGGCTCCGCAAAGATGCGCACCGAGTGCGTGCCGAGAAAGAGAACAAGGCCGAGGATCAGAACGAGCATGACGGGCTCCGGTGGTTGCGCGCGAGCGTAACGCAGCGTCGGCCGCCTGCGTGCCACGGTTAGGATCACCGCGAACCCACCGAAAGCCCCCGATGACGACCCTAGACTGCGTCGAGATCCAGACCACCGACCAACCGACCGCCAGCGTCATCGTGCTGCATGGCCTGGGCGCCGACGGCAACGACTTCGTGCCGATCTGCGAGGAGCTCGACCTCGATGCCATCGGCGGCGCGCGCTTCGTCTTCCCGCACGCGCCGACCCGGCCGGTCACGATCAACGGCGGCTACGTGATGCGCGCCTGGTACGACATCCTCGGCACCGACGGGCCGCACCGCGAGGACGAGGCCGGGCTGCGCGCATCGCTGGAGCTGGTGCGCGCATTGATCGAACGCGAGAACGCGCGCGGCATCCCCAGCTCGCGCATCGTGCTGGCCGGCTTCTCGCAGGGCTGCGCGATGACGCTGCTGAGCGGCCTGCGTCACGGCGAGCGCCTCGCCGGCCTGGCCGGCCTCTCGGGCTACCTGCCGCTGGCGCCGACCACCGCCGCCGAGCGCAGCGCGGCCAATGCCGACGTGCCGATCTTCCTGGCCCACGGCCGCGTGGACCCGGTGATCCCGCTGCAGCGCGCCACCGCCTCGCGCGACGCGCTGCAGGCGCTGGGCTATGCGGTGGAGTGGCACGAGTACCCGATGCCGCACTCGGTGTGCCCGGAGGAGATCGTCGACCTGAACCGCTGGCTGCTGCGCGTGCTGGCCTGAGGCCGCGCGGCGGCGGCGGTTGATGCGCCGGTCAGAACACCTCTTCGGTCGTCACCTCGAAGCGCAGCAGCTGGTTCTGCCCGAAGGCCATCGTGATCGGCACGTCGCCGGCGTCGCGGCCGCGGCCCATCACGATGCGGCCGATGCGCGGCTGGTTGTGGCGGGCGTCGAAGGTGTACCACTGCTCGCCGAGGTAGACCTCGAACCAGGCGCTGAAATCCATCGGATAGGGCACCGGCGGAATGCCGATGTCGCCGAGGTAGCCGGTGACGTAGCGCGCCGGGATGTTCATGCAGCGGCACAGCGTGACGGCCAAGTGGGCGAAGTCGCGGCACACGCCGGTGCCTTCGCGGTAGCCCTCGAGCGCGGTGCGGTTGGCGCGCGCGCGCTGGTAGTCGAAGCGGATGTGCCCGTGCACGAAATCGCAGATCGCCTGCACGCGGGCCCAGCCCAGCGGCGTGTGGCCGAACTGGTTCCACGCGAAGTTCAGCAGCTCGCTGTCGACCTCGCAGTAGCGGCTGGGCAGCAGGAACTGCAGCGTCGCCACCGGCAGGTCGCGCGGGTCGTGCTGCCAGGCGCCGTAGGCCACCGGGTCGGGCAGGCCGGAGTCGCGCACCACCGCGTCGTTGGTGAAGCGCACCGAGCCCACGCCCGGCGGCACGTTGACGCGCCCGCAGTGGTTGCCGTAGCTGTCGATGTATTCGTCGTTGCCGAAGAAGGGCGTGATCCAGAAGTTCTCGGGCGTCACCAGGTCATCGCGCCGCGTCGGGTGCACATGCAGCAGGTGGATGAGCGCCATCGGCGACGCGACGGACAGCTCGATGTCGAACCCGATCTTGATCAGCACGGCGTGGCTCCTGAGGAAGGGACGCCGGGAGATCGAGCGCCTGTCGGTCGAGTGTGCGCCGCATGCAGCGCGCTCACCGCAGTAAATGACGCAAGGCGTTGTGAGACGGCACGCCGCGTCGCTGTCGGACGCGCACCAGAGTGCGACGCTAGGGCGCCTTCGAGGTGCACACCCAACGCTCGACCTGCCGAGCGACCCATGCGCCGTCGTCGAGCGGCAAGTCATGGCCCGCGGTCGGATGCTCGGCGATCGGCAGCGCCCACGCCTGCGCCAGCCGGCGCGAGCACTGCGGATCGACCAGCGCATCGCGTGTGCTCGCGAGCACCAGCAAGGGCACCGGAGGGCGGGGCGGCGGCGCACGAAAGCGTGCGGCGGCGAGCAGTTGCCGCAGCGCATTGGCGCGAGACACAGGACACTGGCGCCGCCACGCCGTCCACGCACCCAGCAGCGCGTCGCGTTCCGCCGTGCCGAACCGGCGCCGGCTGGTCAGCGCCAGGATGCTGCGCTCCCATTCGGCCGCGCCGGGGTCGCTCAGCGCCAGCCGCAGCAGCGTCGCGTACCTCGACGGACGCAGCCGCTGGTGAAAGGCGCCGAAGGGCCGCAGGCTGGTGTTGATCAGCACGGCCGCGGCCAGCTCGCGCGGCTGCGCGTGGGCCCAGGCCACGGCCACCATCGCCCCGAGCGACATCGCCAGCACGCGGTAGGGCGGCGCCACGTCCAGGGCCTGCAGCGCGGCGCGGCAGTGCGCCGCCATCGCCGGCACGCTGGCCGGGCTGCGCTGCGCATGCAACGCACCGTTGCCCGGCAGGTCTAGCGCGATGACCGGCGCGCCGGGCTGCACCGCGCGCAACTGTGCCGGAAAGTCCCCCCAGTGCCGCGTCTCGCGCGTCAGTCCGCGCAGCAGCACCCACGGCAGGGTGTCATCAAGACTCACCGCCGCAGCCCCCGGTACCAGCGTGCCAGCGCCTGCTCCTGGTGCTGCTCGCGCGCTGCACCCTGCGGCAGCCAGGCGGCGTGGCCGCAGGCCGCGCGGGCGATGAAGTCCAGCCAGGCCACGTGCCGCCGCAGCACGCGCTGCTGGCGGTGCTGGATCAGCGGGTTGAACAGGCCGTGCCGCGTGAACAACTGGCGCGGGTTCTTCTTGACCCACAGCCACGAGCCCATCTCCAGCGTCAGCGGCAGGAAGACGCGCTCGGGATGCTGCTCGCCGGCGCGCAGGTAGAGGTGATCCCACAGGTCGCCGTGCGCCAGGTACTGGCGGCTCTGCGGCTCGAACACGTAGCGGTGGTGGGTGTGAGCGTGGTCGAGCAGGGCGTTCAGCGCATGCATCTCCGGCAGGTGCGGAATCGGCCGTGCGGTGTGCGCATAAGGAAACCAGATGCGGTCGTGCAGCCCGAAGCCCGAGTGGCAGTCGACCGCAACGCTGAAGCGTCGCGTCAGCAGCTCCTCCTCCACCACGCGACACAGCGCCTGGCTCTCGGCCTCCATCGCCGCTCCCAGCGCGCCGCGGTACCACGGCAGGCCGGCGCTGAGCCGCTGGCCGCCGACCAGGAAGGGCGCTCGGTCGTCGGCGTCGACCGGCGCATTGCGCATCAGGTCCACGCCTTGCGGGTTGGCGCGCGTTCCGCGCCACAGGCCGCCGGGGTTGACCAGCGGCATGAAAACCAGGCGCAGCATGTCGAGCTGGCGGTGCAGCAGCACGTCCCACGACAGGCGGTTCACCACGCTGCGCAGGCAGGCCAGCACCACCTCGGCACCGATGCGCTCGAGCCCGTGCACGCCGCCGAAGAAGCCGACCGCCGGCAGCGCCGGATCGGGGTTGCCCAGCGTGATGGCGTGGACCGGGAAGCGTCGTTCGCCGACGCTCACCTCGCACACCACACGCTGCTGCAGGTGCGCCCCGCCTTGCTCGACGATGCGCTGCAGTTCGGCGAGTTCGGCCAGCTCGGGAGGCATCACGCGGCACGGTCCGGCATCAGGGGCCCCAGGATAGCGGCGCAGGTCCGTCGGCGCGGCCTTCTTCACGCGCCGCGGCGGGCTTCATCGTGATGCCATCAAGGTGTCACATGTCGTCGCTAGCGTGCATCGACACGGGCCCGTCCCGGGTCTCGCGCAACGCAGGGAGTTCCCATGAACAACGGTCGCACTCGACGCCAGCCTTTCGGCCTTCCGGCGCGCGCCCTCGGCAGCGCGCTGTTGTGGGGGGCGGTGGAGTTCGTCGCGTTGTGCCGCTCGCGCTGGATGGGGCGGGGGTTGCGCAAGGCCTGAGGCGGCAGAGGCGCTCGCCCCGCGGGCGATCTACCAGTCCTTCAACCGCCGCTTGAGCTTCTGCACCACCACCGCGTGCATCTGCGACACGCGCGAGGGGCTGACGCCCAGCGACTCGGCGGCGTCCTGGTGGTCCAGGCCGCGCTCGTAGATCATCTTCATCATCAGCTGCTCGCGCTCTTCGAGCGTGTCGAAGGCGGCGTTGAGGGCCGACGTGCGCTGGCGGCGTTGCAGGGCGGCCAGCGGGTCGGCGTGGTCGTCCGCGGTGGCGTGCAGGTCGTCCTCGGCGCCGTGGGCCGAGGCCTCGTCGGCAAGGCCGTCGAGCGGCGCGTCGCCGGCGCGCTGGCCGGCGGCGCCGGCGTCGACCAGACGCTGGTGCAGGCGGGCCAGCGACCAGCCGAGCTCGCTGGCCACTTCCATGGCGCGCGGCGGGCGCAGCAGGCGGTGCTCGAGCGCCTGCACCGCCGTGCGGATGGCGCGCTGGTGGGCGCGCGCATCGCGCGACAGGGTGTCGGCGGCGCGCAGGCTGTCGAGCATCGCGCCCTCGATGCGGCGCGAGGCATAGGTGTCGAAGCTGGCGCCGAAGCTTTCCTCGAAGCGGGTGATGGCCTCGTTCAGGCCGATCAGGCCGGCCTGCAGCAGGTCGTCCATCTCCACGTTGGCCGGCAGCCGCGCGCGCATGCGCTTGGCGATGCGGCGCACCAGCGCGCCGTGCTCGTGCAACTGCTCGTTGCGCACGGTGGCCGCGGCGTCGGCGGTGGAGGGACTCATGGCCGTGTTGTCGGCCGCGGGTGCAGGAACTTGAGGCCCCGGCTTGCGGGGCTTCACGGGCCGCTCTCCACCAGGCAGCGCCGCAGGGCGCTGCGCTGCGCCCGCTGCAGGCGGGCCAGCAGCGCATGGCTCACCGCACGCTCGGCCAGCTCGGCGGCAAAGCGGGCGCGCAGGTCGTCCTGCATGCGCAGCAGCAGGTGGGCGGTGGTCTCGGCATCGGCGAGCGCGCGGTGGGCGCGGCCGCCGTCGGGCAGCGCGTGCAGCTTCGCGAGCGTGCCCAGCCGGTGGTTCGGCGCCTCGGGGTAGAGGCGGCGCGCCAGCAGCAGGGTGCAGGCAAACGCATGGGCCCGGTCCTCGTCGCGGCCGGCGCGGGCGCGCTCGGCCTGCCAGAAGCCGCGGTCGAAGGCGGCGTTGTGCGCCACCAGCGGGCAGCCGGCGGTGAAGTCGAGCACCTCGCGCATCACCCGCTCGGCCGGCGGCGCGCGCTCCAGCATGCGGTTGCTGATGCCGGTGAGCTGCTCGATGAACGGCGGCACCCAGGCGCCGCTGTTCATCAGGCTCTGGTAGCGGCCGACGATCTGCCCGCCGCGCACCAGCACCGCGGCGATCTCGGTGGCGCGCGCGCCCTGGCCGGGCGAGATGCCGGTGGTTTCGAAGTCGATGACGGCGATGGTTTCCATGCGGTGGCAGCCGCGAGTGTCGCCGGAACCGGCGCCAGCGCCGCCGTCCGTCGGCGGCACGCGCCTTCCTCCTACAGCGCCGGCGCGCGGCGCTCGGTACAACCGAACGTCGTCTTTTCGTTCCCGCCATGAGTTCTGCTGCTGCCGCATCCCCGTTCTCCTTCAAGGTGCTCACCGTGAACACCCACAAGGGCTTCACCTCCTTCAACCGCAAGTTCATGCTGCACGAGCTGCGCGACGCCGTGCGCACCGTCGGCGCCGACGTGGTGTTCCTGCAGGAAGTGCAAGGCACGCACGAGCGCCACACCGCCCGCCTCGCCAACTGGCCGGCGGTGCCGCACTACGAGTTCCTGGCCGATTCGATCTGGCCGCAGTTCGCCTACGGCCGCAACGCGGTCTATCCGCACGGCCACCACGGCAACGCGGTGCTGTCGAAGTTCCCGATCCTTCGGCACGCGAATCTCGACGTGTCGATCAGCGGGCCCGAGCGGCGCGGCCTGTTGCATTGCGTGCTGCAGCTGCCGGGCCGCACCGCCAACGTGCATGCGGTGTGCGTGCACCTGGGCCTGCAGGAGTCGCACCGCAGCCGCCAGCTCGCGCTGCTGTGCGAGCTGGTCGAGCGCGAGGTGCCGGCCGACGCACCGCTGGTGGTGGCCGGCGACTTCAACGACTGGCGGCGCAGCGCGCACCGCGTGCTGGAGCACCGCGCCGGCCTGCGAGAGGTGTTCCTGCACTCGGGCGGCACGTCTGCCCGCACCTTCCCGGCGCGCTTTCCGATGCTGCAGCTCGACCGCATCTACGTGCGCAACGCGGCGGTTCACGCGCCGATGGTGCTGCCGCGCCGGCCGTGGTCGCACCTGTCGGACCATGCGCCGCTGGCCGCGGAGATCTCGCTGTGAGCGCCGCACGCTGGGTCGACGGCAACCGCTTCACGCTGCTGGAGAACGGCGAGGCCTACTTCCCGCGCGTGTTCCAGGCCATCGCCGCGGCGCGCCACGAGGTGCTGCTGGAGACCTTCATCCTGTTCGAGGACAAGGTCGGGCTCGAGCTGCATGCCGCGCTGCTGGCAGCGGCGCGCAACGGCGCCCGGGTCGACATCACGATCGACGGCTTCGGCTCGCCCGACCTCTCGCCGGCCTTCATCGGCGCGCTCACCGAGGCCGGCGTGCGCGTGCACGTCTTCGACCCCGGCACGCGGCTGTTCGGCTGGCGCACCAACCTGTTCCGTCGCATGCACCGCAAGATCGTGGTCGTGGACGGCGAGCGCGCCTTCGTCGGCGGCATCAACTACTCCGCCGATCATCTGGCCGACTTCGGCCCCGAGGCGAAGCAGGACTACGCGGTGGAGCTGGAGGGCCCGCTGGTGGCGCACATCCAGCGCTTCGCGCAGGAGGCCATCGTCCAGGGCCGCCCGGGCCGGCCTTCGGAGCGCCGCTGGTTCCGCCGCCGCGCACCGCAGGCGGCGCTGCCGTCGCAGGCCGCCGTCGGCGATGCGCAGGCGATGTTCGTCACGCGCGACAACCGCGAGCACCCGCAGGACATCGAGCGCCACTACCGCGCGGTGATCCGCGCGGCGCGCCACCGACTGGTGATCGCCAACGCCTACTTCTTTCCCGGCTACCGGCTGCTGAAGGAGCTGCGCCAGGCGGCGCGGCGCGGCGTGGAAGTCACGCTGATCCTGCAGGGCGAGCCCGACATGGCCATCGTCAAGAGCGCCGCGGAGATGCTGTACCACCACCTGCTGCGCGCCGGCGTGCGTATCTACGAGTACTGCGAACGCCCGCTGCACGGCAAGGTGGCAGTGGCCGACGACGAGTGGTCCACCGTGGGCTCCAGCAACCTCGATCCGCTGAGCCTGTCGCTGAACCTCGAGGCCAACGTGATGATCCGCGACCGCGCCTTCAACCGCCAGCTGAGCGAGCGGCTGGAGCACCTGATGGCCCACTGCTGCAAGCGCATCGAGGCGACCGACCTGCAGGAATCCAGCCTGTGGCGGCTGGTGCGCAGTTTCTTCGTCTTCCACTTCCTGCGCCGCTATCCGGCGTGGGCCGGCTGGCTGCCGGCGCATGCACCGCGGCTCACCTCGGTGTCGCACGCGCCGGCCGCCGGCACCGACCGGCTCACCGAGCCGGCCCGGAGCTGACGGCGATGGCGGCCGGGCCGGCCTCCGCAACGATGGCGCGGCGCACCGCAGGCCGGCCGGACCGCGCGACGGGCGGGCGGCGCGGCCTCACGTCGCGGCCCTGGTGGCCGTGGGCGAAACGCGGCCTGACCTTGGCCTTCTTCGCATTCGTCAGCTACCTGCTGGTGACCCAGGCCCGCACGGTGGAGTGGGGCGAGGTGACGGCGTCGGTCAAGAAGCTGCCCGCCGCCAGCCTGTGGATCGCCGCGGCGCTGGCCGCGGCCAGCTACGCGCTCTACAGCTGCTTCGACCTGCTGGGCCGCCACAGCACCGGCCACCCGCTCGGGCCCCGCACGGTGATGGGCGTCAATTTCGTCAGCTATGCCTTCAACCTGAACCTGGGTTCGCTGGTCGGCGGCGTGGCCTTCCGCTACCGCCTGTACGCGAGGCTGGGGCTGGACAACGAGGTGATCACGCGCGTGCTGTCGATCAGCATGCTGACCAACTGGCTCGGCTACCTGCTGCTCGCCGGCACGGTGTTCGTGCTGTGGCCGCTGGCGCCACCACCCGACTGGAAGCTCGATGGCCGGGCATTGAAGGTGCTGGGTGGAGTGCTGTTCGCGGTGGCGATCGCCTACGTGGCGCTGTGCGCGTTCTCTCCGCGGCGCACCTGGACACTGCGCGGCCATTCGCTCGAACTGCCCTCGGGCCGCTTCGCGCTGCTGCAGCTGGCGATGTCCAGCGCCAACTGGCTGCTGATGGCCACGCTGGTGTTCGTATTGCTGCAGCAGCGCATCGACTTCCCCACGGTGCTGGGCGTGCTGCTGGTCGCCGCGATTGCCGGCGTCGTGACGCACGTGCCGGCCGGCCTGGGCGTGCTGGAGGCGGTGTTCGTGGCGCTGCTGTCGCACGAGCTGCCCAAGAACGAGCTGCTCGGTGCACTGCTGGCCTACCGTGCGCTCTATTACTTGACGCCGCTGGCTGTGGCGACGCTGGCCTACGTGGCGATGGAGCTGAAGGCGCGCCGGCTGGCGGCCCAGCGCTGAATCAAAGACGACCCGTGCAATTCGGCGCACCGCAGCGGCAGCGCAGCCGGCCTTCGTGGTGGCTCTCGCCGTAGTCGACGCTGAGTTCCTCGCCCACCGCGATGTCGCGCATGGCGTAGAACTCCACGCGCCCCTGGCGGATGCGCAGCGAGGCGTTCGGTGCACAGGAGTGGTTGGTGAAGCGCAGCGGATCGGCCGACTGAGAGGCATCGATCGCCCGCCGCTCGGACACCTCGACGATCATGATGCGGGCCTGTCCCCTGGCGCGGCGGCGCGCCTCGCGCACGCTGATCGATTCGCCGCGGATCTCACCGATCTTGCGGCGCGCCGGAATGGCCTCGGCGGCGAACGCGCCCTGGCCGTCGATGCGGCTGGGCAGCACGCTGACGGCGAACTTCTGCGGGTCGGCCGGCACGCCCTTGACGCGCGACGGGACGGCGCGGGTTTCGACGGTGGGGGCGTTCGCGCTGATGCGTGGCATGGATCGATTGTCGCGTCAAGTCAGCGCGCTTCCAAAGCACGCGTCGGATGTCACGTTCGCACACAGCGGATGGAGAACTGGCCCGGCGAAAGCCTGCTTTTCCCCTTCATGTCGGGGGTGCGCGGCCGATAAGCTTCGTACCAGTCCCATCGACGTCAGCACACACCATGAGCTACGCATACACCAACACCGCCCGCCATCCTTCCTCGCTGCATGCCCTGCGCAGCCGCGATGCGATCGAATGGGAGGAGCTGCCCTCGTTCGCCGACTCGCTGACCCAGCGGCTCGTCGTGCTCGGTCAGCGCCCGCTGGGCGAACGCATCGACGCCGCATCGCCGCCGTGGGTCGAGACGATGGCCGCCGGCCTCGACCTGCTGCCCCCGTCGGAACCCTTCCGCGAAGCCTTCCAGGGCCTGCACACCCGTGAGGTGCACGAGCCCGAAGTGTTCCGCCTGTTCTTCGGCGACTGAACGAACACCCGACGCGGGGAGCGCGGCGCACGCCGCAGTCCCCGCGCCGTGTCGGACGTTACCGACACGCGCTCGCGCTCCCGCCCGACGGACGCGACACCACCCCCCTCCTATCCTTGCCTCATGACGCGCGCACGCGCGGCCGGCGCATCCGCGCCCCGGCCCGTGCGCAAGGAGCCGCTCATGCTGCGCAAGATCCTCGTGTTCACCCTCACGTCCGGCCTGGCCGTCCAGCTGGTTCGCGGCCTGTCGCGCCGCAAGGCGCAGCGCGACGCGCAGATCGACCGCGAGGCGGTCCGCACCTGGGAAGAGGAGGGCGGGACGGTGCGGCCTGCCGAGCCCGCCGCCCGGCGGCCGCCGCTCGCCACCACCCACTGAGCCACGACGGTGAGGCTGCCGCGCTGGGACCGCGTGGCGATCCGCGCGTGGACACTGTGGGCCGAGCAACGCATCGGCCGCACCGCCGCCGCGCTGGCGTTCTACACGCTGTTCTCGCTCGCGCCCATCCTCGTGATCGCCACGGCCGTGGCGGGCGCGGTGTGGGGTCGCGAGGCGGTGCAGGGTGATCTGGTTGCACAGCTCTCGAGCGTCCTCGGTGCCGAGGGCGGCCGTTTGCTGCAGGAAATGATCGCCAACGCCTACCGCTCGGCGAGCGGGGGCTGGGCCACGCTCGCCGCGGTAGGCGCCACGCTGTTCGGCGCCAGTGCGGTGTTCGCCGAGCTGCGCGCCGCCTTCGAGCAGCTGTGGCGACGCGACGGCACGCCGGATCTGCCGCTCGGCCGGCTGCTGACGGCGCTGGTCAAGGCCCGGCTGCGCGGCGTGGCGGTGGTGATCGGCATCGGCTTCGTGCTGCTCGCGTCGCTGGTGGTGAACTCGCTGCTGGTCTCGCTGGGCGGCTCGTTCGCACCGGTGCTGGCCGGTGGACTGTTGCAGGCCGGCTGGCTGCTGGTGCTGCCGTGGCTGGTGTCCTTCGCCGTCACGGTGACGATGGTGGCGCTGCTGCTGCGCGTGATGCTGCCGGTGCGGCTGCCGCGTCGGCGGCTGGGCGGCGTGGCGGTGTTCGGCGCGCTGGCCTTCGAGGCCGCCAAGGGAGGAGTCAGCTTCTACCTCGGCCACAGCGCGGTGGTGTCGACCTTCGGTGCCGCCGGCTCGGTGGCGATCCTGCTGGTGTGGCTCTATGTCGTGGCCTGTGTGGTGCTGCTGTGCGCGGTGCTGCTGCGCGCGATGTCGCACGATGCCACCCCGAAGTTCGCCGGCGCCGGCACGCCATGACGGCGGCGAGCTGGCACCGCGCCGCGTCTCAGCGCGTCGCCAGCTCGCCGATCGCGCGGGCGATGTCGCCGGACACTGCCGCCAGCGCCTCGACGTGGGCCGCGGCCAGCGCGTCGTAGCTGGCGTCCGCCGGCACCGCGCGACCGCTGCTGCGTCCGGAGCGCAGCTGGCCGTCGGCCACGCGCCGCACGGTCCACAGCAGCTCGTCGTCGACGGCGACGCCGCGCGTCGCGTCGAAGCGCTGCACGTTCAGCGTGACGCGAAAGGCCACGTCGGCCACCGCCAGCTGCGGGTAGGCATAGACGAGCGGCGTGCCGAGCGCAGCGGCGAGCTGCTCGGCGACCACGCGCCCGAGCGCGAAGCGCAGCGGCTCGGCCCAGCGATGCGCCTCCGAGACCTCGACGCGGCTGCCTGCGGCCAGCGTGACGATCTGCGGCCGGTCCACCAGTGCGGGCAGCGTCACGGCGCCCACAGTGACGACCGGGCCGTCGCCGGCCGCCGCCATGACCGGCACCGCGGTCGATGGCGCGACCGCCAGGCGGTAGAAGCGATCGGGCGGCGCGCTGGCGCAGCCCGCGGCGAGCTGCACCAGCGCGAGGGCGGCAACAACGAGCGCCAGCGTGCGCCGCCGCGGGCCACCACGCGCACCCACCGGCTTCGCGCCGCCGCCGCGCGGCCCGGGCTGTTTCATCGTCATCGCTTGCCGCCTTCCTCGGGCTCGCCGGGTTTGCCGCGCAGCAGGGATTCCGGGCGGCGTTGCACGTAGTCCGTCAGTTCGCGCATCGACTGCGCGGCGCGCGACACCTCGCGCAGCGCCTCGCGCAGCTCCTGCTGCGTCGGCGTGTCGCTGGCGAGCAGGTTGTCGGCCGACTTCATGGTGCGCCGCGTGTCGGCGATCGCCGCCTTCAACTCGGGCACCAGTTCGCCGAGCTGGCCGTCCAACCGGCCGATCAGCCCGTCGGTGTTCTTCAGCGTGCGATCGAGCGATTGCAGCGCGGTGCGCAGGTCGGCAGCGATCTCGTCGAAGGGCACGTTCTCGATGCGCTTGGCGATGCTGGTCAGCGTGGCCTGCAGATCCTCGAGGCTGCCGGAGATCGTGGGGATCTCGAGCACCGGAGCCTCGCCGCCGCCGGCCGATGCTTCGGCAGCCGGCGCGGCCGCCGGCTTGACCGGCCGCGCGCCGGGAAAGAAGTCGAGCGCTACATAGCGCTGGCCGGTCAGCAGGTTGGCGGTGCGCAGCTGCGCCCGCAGGCCGCGATCGATGGAGCGGCGCATCAGCACCGTCGGGTCGACCTGCGCCCGCTCGATCGCGGCGCTCACCTTGGAGCCGAGCCGGTCGCTGTACAGCACCATGCCGACCGGGAAGCTGAACTCCTTGCGCTCGCGGTCGTAGCTGACGTCGATCGACGTGACCTCGCCGACCACCACGCCGCGGAAGTCGACCTGCGCGCCCGGCGCCAGGCCGCGCAGCGACTCGGTGAAATGGGCCACCATCGGCGTCACCTCGGTGCTGGTGCGCTTCATCGCCAGGGCCTGGTTCTCGAACAGCGCGAAGCTGTGCTCCGCCTCGGCCGCCGCGCCCGGCGCGCCGGACTCCGGCGCGCCGAAGGCGATGCCGCCGAGCACGATGGAGATCAGCGACTGCGTCTGCAGCTTGATGCCACCGGCGTCGAGCGCGACGTCCAGGCCGCTGGCATGCCAGAAGCGCGTGTTCTCGGTCACGTGCCGCTCGTGCGGTGCCGACACGAACACGCGCAGCGTGACCCCGCGACCATCGGCGTCGAGCCGCGTCGCGGTGACCTTGCCGACCTGCACCCGGCGGAAGTAGACCGGCGAGCCGATGTCCACCGAACCGAGGTCCTCGCTGCGCAGGATGAACTCGCGCCCAGGCTCGTCGGCGGTGACGCTGGGCGGCACGTCAAGGCCGACGAACTCGCGGCGCGACTCGGCCGAGGTGCCGATGTCGATGCCGATGTAGGCACCCGACAGCAGTGTCGACAGGCCGGTGATGCCGCTGCCGGCGACGCGCGCCCGCACCACCCAGAAGCGCGTGTCGTCGAGCAGCAGCTTCTGCGCGCCCTGCGTCATCTCGGCGGTGACGACCACACCCTTGCCGTCGGGGGCGAGCGCGACCGACTTCACGTCGCCGATGTCGACGTTCTTGTACTTGATCTTGGTCTTGCCCGGCTCGATGTCCTCGGCGGTCTTGAACGTGATCGTGATCGTGGGTCCGGTCGCGAGCCAGGCGCGCGCACCCAGCGTCAGGCCGATCAGTGCCGCGAGGATGGGGATCAGCCACACCGCATAGCCGTGGCTGCGGCGGCGCGGCACGGCCACCGCGTCGGGCAACTCGGCGGCCGACGGCAGCGGCGCGGAGGACGGCGGGGGCGGCGGCGTGTCGCTCATGCGCTCCATTCTCGGTCGAGATGCGGCTGGCGCCGCGCGTCCTCCGCCGGCCGGTCGGCCGCGTCCCAGATCAGCCGCGGATCGAAGCTCAGCGAGGCCAGCATCGTCAACACCACGACGGCGCCGAAGGCCACCGCACCGGGCCCGGCGGAAATGGCGGCGACCGACTGCAGCTGCACCAGGCCGACGAGCAACGTGACCACGTAGATGTCGAGCATCGACCAGCGGCCGACGAACTCGATGCCGCGGTACAGGCGGGTGCGCAACCGGGGCCGGGCCGTGCTGCCGAGCTGCACCGAGACGGCCAGGAAGCTCAGCACCAGCAGCTTGGCCAGCGGCACCATGATGCTGGCCACGAACACCAGCACCGCGAGGAACCACGAGCCGTCGAGCCACAGGAACACGATGCCGGACCAGATGGTGTCCTGCTGCGCGCCGAACAGCGAGCTCGAGCGCATCACCGGCAGCGTGTTGGCCGGCACGTAGAGGATGAAGGCCGCGATCAGGAAGGCCCAGGTGCGCGCCAGGCTGGCCGGCTGGCGCAGGTGCAGCTCGCTGTCGCAACGCGGACAGTGCGATTGCAGCGGCGGCGGCGCCGGGCGGCTGATCTGCCTGCAGGTGTGGCAGACCCGCAGGCCGGCGCCGGCGGCGGTGAGGGCTGACGGCCCCTCGCCCGACGGGTACGCCGGGCGATCCCCCGAGGGGCTGCGGGCCGGCTTGGGAGCGGCCCGGCGCTCGTCCCGCGGCGGCCCTTCGCCCGACGGGGCCGTCATGCCGGCGCCTCCGCTTCGTCCATCTGGTCCCAGGCCTGCTGCGCGTCGAAGTTGGCGGCGGCGGCGGCGAACACGCAGATCAGGCCGCCGAAGGACCACAGCGAGATGCCGGGGATCACGCTGGCGATGTGTGCCAGCTTCACCAGCGCCACCAGCACGCCGAGCACGAACACCTCGACCATGCCCCAGGGCCGCAGCAGCAGCAGCGCGCGCAGCACCCACACGCCGCCCACCGGCCGCTCGCACAGCGCCAGCGGCAGCAGCAGCCACAGCATGGCGCCGAGCTCCAGCGTCGGCATCAGCACCGTGGTCACCGCGACCAGCATGGCCACCAGCTCGGCGTCCTGCCGCCACAGCGTGACGACCGCGCCCCACAGCGTGGTGCTGTGGTGCTGGCCCTGCATGTCGAGCTCGACGAGCGGGAAGGACAGCGCCAGCACGAACAGCGCCGCGGCCGCCAGCGTCAGCGCCAGCGTGCGGTCCATCGCGTGGTGGCGACCGCGGTAGAGCACCGCGTCGCAGCGCCAGCATCGGGCCACGCCGCCGGGCTCCAGCGCTACCTCCTGTTGCAGCGCATCGCAATCGTGACAGGCCTTCATGGCCGCCAGCCTAACAAACCGCCGCGGCTCGCGCGCGCAAGCCCTGCCGCCGCATGGGCCCACACGGCGGTGCGGACCGCGCCGAGGAGTAAGCTGACCCGACACGCTGGATGAGCGTCGCGCCGCCCGGCCCCCGCCGCGCTGACCCGGCCTCACCGGCCCAGGAAAGGATCCCCGACCATGTGGTTTCATGTCTCTGCAGCACCGCACGCGCTGCGCCCCGCCCCGATGGCCCTCGCGGCAGCGCTGCTGGTCGGCGGCTGCGCCTCCAACCCGGTCGATTCGCAGTGGATCGAGCCGCAGTTCGCCGGCCAGTCCCTGCGCGGCAGCAAGCTGCTGGTGGTGTGCGAGGCCGCCGACGAGTCGCTGCAGCGCAACTGCCTGGACCGCGCATCGGCCGAGCTGGTGGCCTACGGCGCCTCGCCGGTGACGCAGGCGCCGGTCCCGCCCGGCACGGCCCGCAGCTCGGCCGCCGAGCCCTACCTGGCCGCCGCGCGCGCCGCCGGCGCGAAGGCCGTGTGGCTGACCGCGGTCGGCCCCGACGCCACGCTGGTGCAGCCCGGTCCGTCGATCGGTGTCGGGCTGGGCGGCTTCGGCCGCTCGGTGGGCGGCGGGCTCGGCATCTCGCTGCCGATCGGTGGCGGCAAGACCAGCACCGCCTACGGCGCCAACAGCCAGCTCACCGACGTGGCCAGCGCGCGCCTGATGTGGACCGCCAAGACCCGTGCACCGAGCGACGACGACGCCAACGCGCAGGTGGCCGAGCTGGTGAAGTCCGCGGTGGCGGCGGCTGGCAAGGCCGGGTTCTTCTAGGGCCGACGGCCGCCGTCAGAGCGCCTGCACCGCGTGCAGCGCATCGAACACCTGCGCGCGCAGCGCGGCGAGCGACGCGCCGTTGCGCTCACGCGGGCGCGGCAGCGGCACCGCGATGTCCTCGCTGAGCCGGCCCGGCTGGGCCTCGAGCACCAGCACGCGGTCGCTGAGCAGCACCGCTTCCTCGATGTCGTGCGTGACCAGCAGCACCGTGATGCCGTGGCGCCGCGCCACGTCGACCAGCAGCTCCTGCAGCTTGATGCGCGTGAAGGCGTCGACCGCCGAGAACGGCTCGTCGAGCAGCAGCACGCGCGGCTGGGTGAACAGCCCGCGCGCCAGCGCGACACGCTGCGCCTGGCCGCCCGAGAGCTGCTTCGGCAGGGCCGCCTCGTAGCCGGCCAGCCCCACCTCGGCCAGCAGCGGCGCGACGCGGGCATGGCCCCGGCCGCCGCGGCCGAGGTCGAAGCTCACGTTCTCGGCGACCGTGCACCATGGGAACAGGCGCGGCTCCTGGAAGATGAAGCCGATGTCGCGCACCGGCTCGTCGAGCACGCGGCCGTCGAGCCGGACCGTGCCGCGGAAGTCGCGGTCCAGGCCGGCGATCAGCCGCAGCAGCGTGCTCTTGCCGCAGCCGCTGGCACCGACCAGGCTGACGATCTCGCCGGCCCGCAGCTGCAGTTGCAGCGCATCCAGCACGTGACGAGGCCCGAAGTGCTTGGCGCGCACGCGCACATCGAGCAGCGCAGGGGGTGAAGAAGCCATCGCGCGGGTCCTTTCTTGCCGTTCAGGCGCGGGTGTTGTCGAAGCTGTCGCGCCAGGCCAGCAGGCGGCGCTCCAGCGCCTGCATTGCGGTGTCGCTCGCCTTGCCCAGCACGGCCAGCAGCACGATCGCGGCGAGCACGATGTCGGCGCGGCTGGTCTCGCGGCCGTCGGTGAGCAGGTAGCCCAGGCCCTGGCTGGCGGCGATCAGCTCGGCAGCCACCATGAACATCCACGCCAGGCTCAGGCCGTTGCGCAGCCCGGTCAGCACCGCCGGCAGCGCGGCCGGCAGCAGCACGCGCCGCACCAGCGCGGCCTGCGACAACCGGTGCATGCGCGCCACCTCGACCAGCTTGCGGTCGACGTCGCGGAAGCCCGAGGCCACGCCCATGTACACGGGGAAGAAGGCGCCGATGGCGATCAGCACCACCTTGGACGCTTCGTCGATGCCCAGCCACAGCAACAGCAGCGGCACCCAGGCCAGCGAGGGAATGGCGCGTAGCGCCTGGAAGCTCGGATCGAGCAGGGCCTCGACGCGGCGCGACAGCCCGACCGCCGCGCCCACCGCCAGCGCGAGGCCGCCGCCGATCGCGAAGCCGGCCGCCACCCGCGCGCTGCTGGCCAGCACGTGCGTGGCCAGGCCCTGCGCGCCCAGTTCGAGCAGCGTGCGCAGCACGTCGCTGGGCGCGGGCAGCAGGTTGGGGCTGATCCAGCCCTGGCGCACCGCCACCTCGCCCAGCACCAACACCCCCAGCGGCAGGATCAGGCCCAGCAGCGGCAGCGGTACGCGCCGGGGCCGGGCGGCCGTGACCGGCGCTGCGGCCACGGCCGGTGCGCCCGGCTCCACGAGCTGCCCCAGTGCCCGGGGATCGACCGACATCGTTCGCCTCCGTTCAGGCCCGCAGCAGGCCCTGCGCGAAGCGCGTGTCCACCAGGCTCGCGATCGCCTTGTTCAGGTCGGTGCCCGGCTTCACGAGCTGCTCCTCGAGCAGGATCGGCGCGGCCGCCTGCAGCGCCTTCACGTGCTCGGCAGTCGGCAGCGGGTGGCTCAGGTCGGTGCGCAGCTTGATCTGCAGCAGCGCGACCTGCAGGCTGACCTTGGCCTCCTCCGACAGGATCTTCGCCGCCTCGGTGGTGTTGGCCAGGATCCACTGCCGCGCCCGCTCGTAGCCGGCGATCACGCGCCTGACCTCGCTCGGGCGCTGCGCCAGGAAGTCCTCGCGCACGTTGAGGAAGCCGTAGGTGTTGAAGGCGATGTTGCGGTAGATCAGCCGCGTGCCGCTGTCGAGCTCGCTGGCGGCAATGTGCGGGTCCAGCCCGGCCCAGGCGTCGACGCGGCCCTGCTCCAGCGCGGCACGGCCGTCGGCGTGCTGCAGCGCCACGTGCTCGATGTCGCTGCGCTTGAGCTTCACGGTCTGCAGCGCGCGCAACAGGAAGAGGTAGGGGTCGGTGCCCTTGGTGGCGGCGATCTTCTTGCCCTTCAGATCGGCCAGCGACTTGATCGGCGAGTCCTTGCTCACCACCAGCGCGGTCCATTCGGGGCGCGAGTAGATATAGGGCGCGGTGATCGGGTTGCCGTTGGCCTTGGCCAGCAGCGCTGCCAGGCCGGCCGACGAGCCGATGTCGATGCTGTTGCCGTTCAGGTACTCGAGCGCGCGGTTGCTGCCGGCACTGAGCACCCACTTGACGCCGGTGCCGTCGCGCTTGAAGTCCTCCTCGAGCCAGCCGAAGCGGCGCAGCACCAGGCTGGACGGCGAGTAGTAGGCGTAGTCGAGGCGCAGCTCCTTCAGCGGCTCGGCCGCGCGGGCCAGGCCCGGCAGCAGGGTGGGGACGGCCAGACCGGCAGCGCCGGCTCCGGTCCATTGCAGCAGCTGGCGGCGTTTCATGGGGGCGAGGTCTCCGAAGGGTGAGGGGCGGCGGCTCACAGCAGCACGTCCTTGAACACGGCGTCGCGGACCTGGACGGTGCGCGGGATGAGCTTGAGCTTGTAGAAGGTGTCGGCGATGCGCTGCTGCTCGGCCACGATGCCGGCGTCGACCGGCACCGCGGTGTAGCGGCGCCGCTCGGTCGCCAGGCGCAGCACGGCCGGCGGCACGCCGAGCTGCGGCGCCAGCTGGTCGGCCACGGCCTGCGGGTTCTTGTCGGCCCAGTCGTTGGTCTTGCGCAGCTCGGCGAACACGGTGCGCAACGCCGGCCCGTGCGCGGCCGCGTACTGCGGGTTGGCGATGTAGAAGGTGCGGTTGTTCGACAGCCCCTCGCCATTGCGCAGCACGCGCGGGTTCGAGGCGAGCTGGGCGCCGGCCAGGAAGGGGTCCCACAGGCCGACCGCGTCGACCTTGCCCGACTCGAACGCGGTGCGCGCGTCGGCGGCGTTGTTGACCCAGGCGGGCTGGATGTCGTCGAAGCTCAGGCCGGCGTCCTCCAGTGCGCGCACCAGCAGGTACTGCACGTTCCAGCCGCGCCCGATAGCGACCTTCTTGCCCTTCAGCTCGGCCACGCTCTTCAGCGGCGAGTCCTTCGGCACCAGGATCGCGATGCCCTGCGGGTAGGGCTGCTCCGCCGCCAGGTAGACCGCGTTGACACCAGCCGCCTGCGCGAAAACCGAGGGCGTGTCGGCCGCGTGGCCGAAGTCGATCGAGCCGGCGTTCAGCGCCTCCAGCAGCACCGGCCCGGTCGCGAATTCGAACCACTGCACGCCGTAGCCCAGCGGCTTCAGTGCGGCCTCGAGGCTGCCCGCGCCCTTCAGGATGTTGAGCGTGTTGAACTTCTGGTAGCCGATGCGCAGCAGCTTGGGCTCGGCGGCGTGAGCGCCCCGGCCGATCGCGGCGGTGCCGACGGCCAGGCCGAGCTTCAGCGCGCCTTCGAGCAGCGCACGGCGGGAGGGGGTCGATGTCGATCGGGTCATGGCAATCCTCGGGAAACGAAAGCAGGAAGACGAAGTGAGCGGCCGGCGCCGGCCTCAGGCCGCCGCGGCCTCGGGCGACAGCCGCAGGTGGCGCGCGGCGTGCTGCGGCGCGAGCCGCGCGCCGCGGCCGAACAGCTTGTGGCGCAAGGGGCCCGGGGTGTACTCGGTGACGTAGCGACCGCGCCGCTGCAGCTCGGGCACCACGAGCTCGACCACGTCGCGCATCGTCTCGTGGGCCAGCGCGTAGGTGAGGTTGAAGCCGTCGATGCCGGTCGCGTCGACCCAGCGCTCCAGCTCGTCGGCCACCTGCTGCGGGCCGCCGACGATCACCGGACCGCGACCGCCGAGGCCGATGAACTCGGCCGCGTCGCGCACCGTCCAGCGCCGCGCCGGGTCGGCCTGGCTGAAGGCGGCGAGCGCGCCGCGGCCGGCCTCGGTGTCGAGGTACTCGATCGTCGAATCCGGCGCATGGCGCGCGAAGTCGACGCCGGTCCAGCCCGACAGCAGCGCCAGCGAGGCTTCGATGTCGATGTGCTCGCGGTACCCGGCGTGCTTGACTTGCGCGTCGGCCTCGGTCTCGCCGGTGATCACCAGCGCCTGCGCGTAGATCAGTACGTCGTCGGCCGGCCGGCCGGCCGCGACCAGCGCGCCGCGCAGGCCCTGTGCCGAACGCCGCACCGCCGCCTCGCTCGGCCCGCTGATGAACACGCACTCGGCGTGCTTCGCGGCGAAGCCCAGGCCGCGCGACGAGCTGCCGGCCTGGTACAGCACCGGCGTGCGCTGCGGCGAGGGCTCGCACAGGTGGATGCCGGGCACCTGGTAGTGCGGACCGTGGTGGCGGATGGGGTGCACCTTGGCCGGGTCGGTGAACACGCGGTCGGCCTTGTCGCGCCGCACCGCGCCGTCCTCCCAGCTGTGTTCCCACAGCTTGTAGACCACGTCGAGGTATTCGTCGGCCAGGTCGTAGCGCTCGTCGTGTGCGAGCTGCTGCGCGAGCCCCAGGTTGCGCGCCGCGCTGTCGAGGTAGCCGGTGACGATGTTCCAGCCGATGCGCCCGCGCGTCAGGTGGTCCAGCGTGCTGATGCGGCGCGCGAACGGATAAGGGTGCTCGTAGGTCAGCGCGCAGGTGACGCCGAAGCCCAGGTGTTCGGTCACGCCGGCCATCAAGGGCACCAGCGCGAGCGGATCGTTCAGCGGCACCTGCACGCCATGGCGCAGCGCGGCATCGGCGGCGCCCTGGTAGACGTCGTAGACGCCCAGCACGTCGGCCAGGAAGATGCCGTCGAAGCGGCCGCGCTCCAGCAGTCGCGCCAGCTCGATCCAGTGCTCAGGGTCGGTGTAGCGGTGCGCCGCGTCGCGCGGATGCGTCCACAGCCCGGGCGACTGGTGCCCGACCGTGTTCATCTGGAAGGCGTTGAAGCGGATCGGCCGCGACATGGCGCTCACGAGTACGAGGTCGGGTCCGGCACGCGGCCGTCGAGCTGGTGGCGGCCGAGGTCGCGCAGCTTGTAGTCGACCGGGTCGTGCAGCGTGTGCACCCGCGCGTTGCGCCAATAGCGGTCGAGCCCGTGGCGCGCCGAGGTGGAGCGCGCGCCGGTCAGCTCGAACAGCTGCGAGCTCACCTCGATGGCGGCGCGGTGCGACAGCACCTTGGCCTCGGCCACGGCGATGGCCACCTCGCCGCGGTCGGCGGCGCCGAGCGACTCGCCCTGGCGCAGTGCGAGATCGAGCCGCGCGGCGGCGGCGTCGGCCACGGCCACCGCCGGGCGCACCAGCAGCCACAGCTCGCCGTAGCGGTGCTGCACATAGGGGTCGTCGGCGGCGGCGGCCACGCCGGACGCGAACCACGGCTGCGACTGTTCGCGCGTGTAGCGCCGCGCCTCGTCATAGGCACCGAGGGCGATGCCCAGGTAGAGATTGGCCATGATCAGTTGCGCTACCTGCGAGCGCAGCGTCGCGCGCGGCGTCTGCACCGTGCCGGGCGCGACCAGCACGTCATCGTGCGGCACGAAGACGTCGTCGAACTCGACCGTGCCGCTGTCGGTCTGCTTCTGGCCGAAGGCGTCCCAGTCGCTGAGCACGGCGACGCCCTCGCGCTGCGTGGGCAGCACCGCGATCAGCAGGCTCTGCGTCTCGGCGTGCCAGCCCGAGACCGTCAGACGGTCCGATCCCACCGCGCCCGAGCAGAAGCTCTTGGGGCCGTTCAGGCGCCAGCCGCCGTCGGTGGGCGTGGCCAGCGCGCGCTTGTCGGCCGGATTCAGCGCATTGCCCCAGAACAGCGAGCCGGCCGTGGTCTCCTTCAGCACGCGCTGCTGCTGCGCCGCGCTACCGTAGAGCAGCAGGCCGGCGACCTGCAGGTGATGGAAGCCGAACAGGTGCGCGAGCGCGCTGTCGGCCTGCGCCAGCCGGCGCAGGCTGCGGTAGTACACCGGCCAGTCGGCGCCGAGCCCGCCCAGCTCGCGCGGGATGGTGAGCGCGAGCAGGCCGCTGGCGCGGATCAGCTCGCGCTCGTGCGCAGCGTGACCGCCACGGCGGTCGCGCTCGACGGCGGTGGCCGCGAGCTGCTGCGCGAGCGTCTCGGTGGCCGCGACGATGTCGTACGCGGCAGGTTCGTCACTCGGGAGGCGTGCGGCCGGCGCGCGGCGTTGCAGTGGAAGAACCTGGGTCATGAGCGCACGGCGGACGGCAGAGACGGGATCTCAGTCTCTGCGGCCCGCCGCGGCGCGCCAACGAAGGAAACCGCGTGTCGATCTGCGGCGAACGCGATTGCGGACGAGCGTCGTGCTCGCGCACTCGCTCGCCGTCGTGCGTCAACTCCCCGCGTAGACCGCCGGCTCGGCCGACAGGCCCTGGCGCACCTGACGGCTGATCTCGTCGGCCAGTACCTCGTAGCCGCCGGACTCGAGCACCGCGAAGGCCTGGCGCACCACGTCCTCGGGCGCGGACTTCGCGGCGTCGACGCCGCGGACCATGTCGGTGTCCATGTAGCCCACGTGCAGGCCGACGACCTGCGTGCCCTGCGCGCGCAGCTCGTTGCGCAGGCCGTTGGTCAGCGACCATTCGGCCGCCTTCGACGCACAGTAGGTGCTGACGCCCGGCATGCTGATCCAGCTCAGCACCGACAGCACGTTGAGGATGGCGCCGCCGCCGTTGCGCGCGAGCACCGGCGCGAAGGCCTGGCTCAGTTGCAGCGGGCCGAAGAAGTGCGTTTCCATCTCGGCACGCGCCGCCTCCACCGAGCCGGCTTCCAGCAAGCCGGCGCCGCGCAGGATGCCGGCGTTGTTGATCAGCAGCGACACGTCGCCGAGCTCGCGGGCCAGCGCCACGGCCTGCTGCGCGTTCGTCACATCCAGCTTGACCGGCGTGACGCCGGCAAGCGTGACGCTGGCCGGATCGCGCGCAGCGGCGTAGACCTTGCGGGCGCCACCGGCCAGCAGCGCGGCGGCGAAGGCACGGCCGAGGCCGCGGTTGGCGCCGGTGACCAGCGCGACGGAGTCCTTGATCTTCATGAGGTGTCCTTCCAGGAGATGAGCGGGTGAATTCGCATGACGACCGTCATGCGTCGGACGAAAGCCGGGTTGCGCCGCCTGCAGATCGGCGGTCAACCCCGGCGGTGTTTCAGGGACTGCCGGCAGGCCTCTCGCAACGCCCGCGACAGACGCGGATCGTCGACGGCGCGCGCCAGCGACATGGCGCCGACCAGGCTGCCGACCACGGCCATCGCCTCGGCACGGGCCTCGGGCGCGCTGCGCCCTGGCAGCAACTGCGCCACCAGGTCGATCGTCTCCTTCAGGCGGCGCGTCGCGGCAGCACGCACTTCGGGCGCCTGGCGCGGTGTCTCGCAGGCCAGCGCCGCCAGCGGACAGCCCAGCTCGGCCGACTTCAGGTGCGCGTCGGACAGGTAGTGGTCGATCAGCGCGTCCAGCGCCTGCGCCGGCGGCAGGCCTGCGACCACGCCCCGCAGATGTGCGGCGCTGTCGGCTCCGGCCCGGTCGGCCGCCTCCGCCAGCAACGCGGTGCGCGACGCGAAGTGGGCGTAGAAGCCGCCGTGCGTCAGGCCGGCTTCCTTCATCAGATCGGCCACGCCGGTGCCGTCGTAGCCACTGCGGCGGATGGCGCGCGCGGCCGTGCCGACGATGCGCTCGCGCGTGAGGTCCTTGCGCGACGGCTCGGTCGACGGCGGGCTGCTGCGACGGGCGGACGGCTTGGACTGCGCTTTCATATGACGGTCATCATATTCAATCCGTTTCTCCCGCATCGCGGCAGGGCCATGACCCGCCTCGCCGGTCGCGGCGGCCTGCAGCGCGGCGCTCGCCGCTGCAGCGACAATCCGCCACCGACCCTGCCCCGCCGCCTCACCGTGTCCGATCACCCCCTGCCGCCCACCGAGAGCGATGCCCCTGCTGCCGCCCCGACGGACGAGACACCGGCCGCACCGGCCGCAAGCACGCCGACCGCTTCGCCCGCCGCGACGGCCGCGCAACTCGCCCCCTTGTTTCCGGCCGCCTTCGGCCCCGGCGTGTTCCTGCCGCTGAAGCTCGGCATCCAGGCCGACATCCAGCAGCGGGCTCCGGGCGTGTTCACCAAGAAGTCGCTGTCGGCCTTCCTGCACCGGCACACGACCAGCACCGCCTACCTGAAGGCGCTGGTGGGCGCCGCGCAGCGCGTCGACCTCGACGGCCAGCCGGCCGGCGACGTGGCCGATCTGCACCGCACGGCCGCCACCGGCGAGCTGGAACGCCGCCGCGCGCTACACGACGCACGCCGCGCGGCGGAGCGCCAGGCGCAGCGCGCGGCACACGACGAAGCCCGGCAGGCTCACAGCGCGGCCGAGGCGGCGCAGCGCGAGCGCGCGGCGCTGTTGCGGGCCTACGAAACCAGCACGCTGACGCGGGCCAACTTCTGCGCGCTCAAGGGGCTCACGGAAACGGACCTCGACGCCGGGCTCGCCCTGGCGCGCGAAGAGCGGGACCGGCGCGCCTCGCAGCCGCAACCGCAACGGCCGCCCCAGCAGCGACCGCAGCCGGGCGACGCCGCGCGGGGCGATCGCGATCCGCGCGGCGCACGGCCTTCCGGCGCGCGCCGCCGGCCGCCCGGGCCCGGCCGGCCGGGCCGCTGAGACCGGCTCAGCGCGCGGCCTTCGGCGGCGCGCGGCGTGCTGGCGCAGCCGAGCGGGCCGGTGCCGCCTTGGTCCGCGCGACCCAGACCTTGTAGGCATTGGGCGTGAGCTCGCGCTTGAGCAGCTGAACCAGCTCGCCGTGCGACAGGCCGTGCTCGCGCAGCACCGCGCTGAACGGCGGCCGGTCGTCCCATGCGGTGGCGATCACGCGCTGGATTTCCGCGGCGGTCAGACGGGGGATGGGTTTCGCCATGGCAGCGATTGTCGGCCGCCGCAGCGAGCGCCGTCCGACACGCGCCGGGCGCGTCGTCCGACAGACCGTGCGGCGGCCGCCGGAGAGCATGCGCCCATGCCCTGTTTCCCCATCCTTCCCACGCGACCGCCTCGAACCTGGCCGTGCGTCATCGCCGCGCTCGGCCTCCTGCTCACCGCACCGTCCTTCGGCGCAGCAGACGCTCCCGACGGAGCCGGTGCCGAGTTGCGCGATCGCACGACCGAACCGCCAGCGCCTGAACCTGCTGCCAGCGCCGCCAGCGCCGCCAGCGCACCCGACAAAAGCTACGTCATCCCGGCGCTGCAGATCATCGGCTTCGACTTCCTGCTGAACCGCTACAACCGGCGCTTCAGCGGCACGTCCGATTACGACGTCAGCCGCGCGTCGATCCGCCGCAACCTGCGCGGGCCGTGGGTGGTCGACAACGACCCGTTCGACATCAACCAGTTCGCCCACCCCTACCAGGGCTCGCTGTACCACGGGGCGGCCCGCGCGAGCGGCCTGAGCTATTGGGAAGCCGCCGGCTACACCTTCGCCGGCAGCGTGGGCTGGGAGATTCTCGGCGAGCAGACGCCGCCGTCGTACAACGACCAGATCGCCAGCGGCATCGCCGGCAGCTTCCTGGGCGAACCGCTGTTCCGCATGGCCCATCTGGTGCTCAACGGCCCGGGCGGCCTGTCGCGCCCCTGGCGCGAGGCGATCGCCGCCGGCATCTCGCCCTCGCTGGGCTTCACGCGCCTCACCTTCGGCTCGCGCTTCGAAGGCGCCTTCGTCGACAACGACCCGGTCTACTACAGCCGGCTGCGCCTCGGCGTCGCCCGCGCGGCGCAGGACAACCTGGGCAGCTCGCGCGACCTGGAACGCGACGAGGCGGTGATCGACTTCGCGCTCGACTACGGCTTGCCCGGCAAGGACGGCTACACCTACCGCCGCCCGTTCGACTACTTCAGCTTCCACGCCGCCGCCTCCAGCGCCAACGGCGTGGAGACGCTGGCCACCCGCGGCCTGCTGTTCGGCACCGACTACGCGATCGGCGACAACGTCCGTGGCCTGTGGGGCCTGTACGGCAGCTACGACTACCTGGCGCCGCAGATCTTCAATCTCTCGACCACCGCGCTGTCGCTCGGCACGACCGGGCAGTGGTGGGCCTCCGAGCGGCTGGCGCTGCAGGGCACGGTGCTCGCGGGCCTGGGCTACTCGGCCGCCAGCACGCTGCGCCGCACCACCGAGGACCGCGACTACCACTACGGCATGGCGCCGCGCCTGAGCCTCGCGCTGCGGCTGATCGCCGGTGACCGCGCCTCGGTCGACCTGCAGGCGCAGAAGTACTTCCTCGGCAGCATCGCCAACCGCGCGGCCGGGCGCGACGACATCACCCGCGTCGACACCGCCTTCAACTGGCGCCTCCACAAGCGGCACGCCGTGGGCGTGAAGTACGTCTGGTCGCACCGCGACGCCAACTACCCCGGCGTCGGCGACCGCACGCAGACGCTGGGCACCGTGGGCCTCTACTACACGCTGCTCGGCGCCGATGGCTTCGGGGCGGTGGAGTGGCGGGAGCCGTCCGCGCACTGAGTGCGGCATATCTCAACTCGCTGCCGTCGACGGCAACCTCGATCGATATCTCCGCACCCATTCCGGGGCCGGTGAAAGGCCTCACACCATCGCCACCTGCGACACCCGACTCGGATAGGAGACCAGTAACTTCCCGGGCGCACGAAGCGTCGACGACGCCTGGCGCGCAATCGGCGCCACCAGACGAGAGAGACTGGCGCACGGATGGAGTCCCCTTCAAAGCAGCTCGCGAACTGAGCCCTGTTCGGATGCCGCTGAAGAAGCTCTTCCGGAGCTCTTCGCGGCGCCGGTATCGGTGCGGCAAAGGCGAGCCCGGGCAGGCGGCCTTTGCTGAGCCGCAGTGGTGTTCGACCCGCAGGCCACCGGTGGTGGTGGTCGCGGCAGGCGCTGCCCGCTTGGGGCGATGTCTGGGGCGACGAGAAGCACAGCGTCAGGGTCGGCGCGCGCCAGCGCGCTTCGTGAACTGACTTGCCGCAGTTGTCTGAACGGAGCGCCCGCAGGGCGCGCAGTGAGTTCTGCGGCACGACCCTGGCGCGAGCATCGCAGTGCAGTCGGCCTGCAAGGCCGACCGCCCCAGCCTGAGCCCCCAGCGGGCAGCGCCTGCCGCGACGCGCGCGCGCGGCACGAAAGCAGACCTCTGCGGACTTCAACCCATGGCCGACGCGCCGCAGTCGAGCTGCATGCGCAAAGTACCTCGGGGGCAGCATCGCCAACCGCCCGGCCGTGAATGACCCCGACCCACCGCGCTGTTCCGGCCATCGCCGCGGCGCGATCGCGGCGAACATGGACCGATGCACGCAGTCATCCAGCTCCACGTCGACGCGCCGCCGAAGCCGGCCGCCGGCCAGCCCTGCAACGGCTGCGGCGTCTGCTGCGCCAGCGAGCCTTGCCCAGCCGGCGTGCTGGTGAGCCGCCGCACCCGGGGCGCCTGCGCCGCACTGCTGTGGCGCGAGGCCGGTGACGGCGACGTCGGCGGCGGGCTCTACCGCTGCGGACTGATCGAGCAGCCGTCCCGCTTTCTGCCGAAGGCGGTGCGCTGGCTCGCCCCGGCGCTCGGGCGCTGGGCCCGGCGCTCGATCTCCGCCGGGCGCGGCTGCGACTGCAACCTCAGCGTCGGCTAGGGCCCGACGCGGGTGAGCCCCGTCCTCGACAATCGAGGACTCTCCCTTGCCACCCTTCCGAGGCTGCCCATGACCGAAGCCCCTGCCACGCCCGCCTTGCCCGACCGGCTGTCCGTCGACCCGTCCAGTCCGCACCATGTCGCGGCCGTGTTCGAACACGAGATCGGCATCCGCCTGAACGACAAGGAGCGCTTCGACGTCGAGGAGTACTGCCTCAGCGAAGGCTGGGTCAAGGTGCCGGCCGGCCGCACGCTGGACCGCAAGGGCAAGCCGCTGATGATCAAGCTCAAGGGCAAGGTGGAGGCGTTCTACCGCTGAGTCGCGGCGAGGCCCGCAACCGGGTTAGGGTCCGGCTTCCCCGTGGCCCTCGACAAGGCGCACCATGAAGTCGGTCCTGCTGTTCGTTCTGTTGTTGGCCGTGGCGCTGTGCGCCTACGCGCTCTGGACGCCCGACAAGGAACGAAGCCAGCTCGAGTCCAGGTACCTCGCCGAGCCCGGCGACCTGATCCCGCTGGCCGGCTGGCGGCTCCATGTGCGCGACACCGGCCCACGCGAGGCGCCCGCCGTCATCCTCGTCCATGGCTTCGGCGCGAGCCTGCACACCTGGGAGCCGTGGGCCCACGGCCTGAGCACCACGCACCGGGTGATCCGCTTCGATCTGCCCGGCAGCGGCCTGAGCGCGCCGGACCCCACCGGCGACTACACCGACGCACGCAGCATCGAACTGCTGTTGGCGCTGATGGACCACCTCGGCCTGCAACGCACCCACCTCGTGGGGCACTCGATCGGCGGGCGCATTGCCTGGACCTTCGCCGCCCGATATCCCGAGCGCGTGGACCGGCTCGTGCTCGTGTCGCCGGACGGATTCGCGAGCCCGGGCTTCGCGTACGGCACGCCGGCCACGGTGCCGGCCGCGCTCGGGCTCATGCGCTGGGTGCTGCCCAGGCCGCTGCTTCGCATGAACCTGCAGCCGGCCTACGCCGACCCGAACGCGCTGACCGACGAACTCACCACCCGCTACCACGACCTCATGCTGGGGCCCGGCACGCGGCTGGCCTTGCTCGCGCGGCTGCGGCAGACGGTGCTGGTCGACCCGGGTCCGCTGCTCGCTGCCATCCGGGCTCCGACGCTGCTGATCTGGGGCGAACGCGACGCGATGATCCCGTTCGCGAACGCAGCCGACTATCTGAAAGTCGTGCCGGACAGTCGCCTGGTCTCGCTGCCCGACGTGGGCCATCTCCCGCAGGAGGAAGCCGCCGCGGCGTCGCTCGTTCCGCTGAGCGCCTTTCTTCTCGAACGAGGGGGTGGGGCCCGTCCTCCCGCGCCGAGCAGGCCTATGCACTAACCATAGTTCCCAATCCGCCCCCGACCGCCTAGGCTCCCGGCTCCCGCCACCCCCTGGAGCCGCCCGATGAGCGACCGCCCTCCGCTGAAGTTCGAGACCCTGGCCGTGCACGGCGGCTACAAGCCCGACCCGACCACCAAGGCGGTCGCGGTGCCGATCTACCAGACCGTCGCCTACGCCTTCGACAGCGCGCAGCACGGCGCCGACCTGTTCGACCTGAAGGTGCCGGGCAACATCTACACGCGGATCATGAATCCGACGCAGGACGTGCTGGAGCAGCGCGTCGCGGCGCTCGAAGGCGGCATCGCCGCGCTGGCGCTGGCCTCGGGCCAGGCCGCGGTCACGTACGCCATCCTCACCATCGCCGAGGCCGGCGACAACATCGTGGCCTCGAGCGCGCTGTACGGCGGCACCTACAACCTGCTGGCGCACACGCTGCCGCAGTACGGCATCACGACGCGCTTCGCCGACTACCGCGACCCGGCCTCGTTCGAGCCGCTGATCGACGGCAAGACGAAGGCGGTGTTCGTCGAGTCGCTCGGCAACCCGCAGGGCAACATCACCGACATCGCGAAGATCGCCGAGGTGGCGCACCGCCACGGGGTGCCGCTGATCGTGGACAACACCGTGCCCTCGCCCTACCTGAGCCGGCCCTTCGAGCACGGCGCCGACATCGTGGTGCACTCGCTCACCAAGTACCTGGGCGGCCACGGCAACAGCGTGGGCGGCGCGATCGTCGACTCCGGCAAGTTCCCCTGGGCGCAGCACAAGGAACGCTTCAGGCGCCTGAACGAGCCCGACGTCAGCTACCACGGCGTGGTCTACACCGACGCGCTGGGCCCGGCGGCCTACATCGGCCGCGCGCGAGTGGTGCCGCTGCGCAACACCGGCGCGGCGATCTCGCCGTTCAACGCCTTCCTGATCCTGCAGGGCATCGAGACGCTGGCGCTGCGCATGGACCGCATCTGCAGCAACGCGCTGGCGGTGGCGCAGTACCTGCAGCGCCACGCCAAGGTGGGCTGGGTCAACTACGCCGGGCTCGAGGACCACCCCGACCACGCGCTGGTGCAGAAGTACCTGTCGGGCAAGGCCTCGGGCCTGCTGACCTTCGGCATCAAGAGCCCGGCCGGCGGCGGCCGCGAGGCCGGCGCGCGCTTCCTCGACGCGCTGGGGCTGTTCACGCGGCTGGTGAACATCGGCGACGCGAAATCGCTGGCCACACACCCGGCCTCGACCACCCACCGGCAACTCTCGCCGGAGGAGCTGGTGAAGGCCGGCGTCGGCGAGGACACGGTGCGGCTGTCGGTGGGCATCGAGCACCTCGACGACCTGCTGGCCGACCTGGAGCAGGCGCTGGCGCGCGTGTAGGTGAATCCCCTGCACCCGCAGGCGGTATGCGCCGCCAGCGGGTCGCGTGGGCGGCCGTCTTCGGCCGCCCGGGCGCGATGCCGTTAACAAAAGCGTACGACACGCTTCCGTGTCCGCCTTCCGGGGACCGCCTCATGATCAAGCTCATTCCCGTCGCGCAGCTCAAGCCCGGCATGTTCCTGCACGCGCTGAACGACTCGCGCCGCGATCACCCGCTGTGGCGCAACGAGTTCCTGCTCGAAGGCGATCACGTGCAGATGATCTTGGACAGCGGCGTGGCCGAGGTCTGGATCGACGAGAGCCAGGGTCTCGACGCGCCGGGCGGTCAGACGCGCGAGGCGGTGCAGCAGGCGGTGGAGCTGGAGCTGTTCTTCGCGGTGACGGCGCCGCTGCCGCTGATCGACCCGCCGCCGTCCGCGCCGGGCCCGGCCTCCGAGCCCCTGCCGATGATGCGACTGGACTGGCAGGCCGCCCCGCCGGCCCCGCCCGTCGAGCCCCGCACCGCGACCCGTCCGCCGCTCAACCTGCAGCGCGCCACGGCGCTGTGTCTGCACGGCCAGGCGGTGCTGCGTGCGTTGTTCCACGACGTGCGCCTGGGCCGCGAGCCCGACTACGCCGACTGCATCCAGCTCGTGCACGACATCGACGCCTCGGTGGTGCAGGACCCGGGCGCGTTGATCAGCGTGGCGCGTGCCCACCGCCAGACCGAGTGCACCTTCGTGCACCTGGTGTCGGTGTGCGCGCTGATGCTGTCGCTGGCGCGCAAGATGGGCTTCAACCCGCGACAGACGCACCAGGCCGGGCTGGCGGGCCTGTTGCACGACATCGGCAAGGCCTTCATTCCCTCGCACATCCTCGACAAGCCGGACCAGCTGTCGGCGGCCGAGTACGACATCATCCGCACCCACGCCGCGCGCGGCCACGAGGTGCTGACGCACAGCGCCGGCCGGCTGCCGCCGATGGTGCTGGCCGTCTGCCTGCAGCACCACGAGCGCATGGACGGCCGCGGCTACCCGAACCAGCTCGAGGGCCTCGAGATCTCGCTGTTCGCGCGCATGGCCTCGGTGTGCGACGTGTACGACGCGCTGACCTCGCACCGCCCCTACAAGGACTGCTGGGATCCGGGCGAGACGCTGCGCCAGATGGCGCAGTGGAAGGGCCAGTTCGACCCGGTGGTGTTCCAGGCCTTCGTGCAGACCGTGGGCCTGTACCCGATGGGCACGCTGGTGCGGCTGGACTCCGGGCTGCTGGCGGTGGTGGTGGCCCAGAACGACGACCAGCCGCTCAAGCCCAAGGTCAAGGTGTGCCACTCGCCGCGCGACACCCGCAACATCGACATCTGGGACCTGGACCTGGCCGCGCGCTGGTGCAAGGACCAGATCGTCGGCGTCGAGAACCCCGACGCTCCGGCGGCCGGCCCGATCGAGCGGCTGTGGGCGGCGACCTCGGTCTGCGAAGCGCCCTGAGCGTCGACGCCCGGCGGCCTGGCCGGGCATGCTTGCTTCGCGCATAAGCAAGCGCGCTTTGATTGGTTCCGGTTCGCGCGGCGTCTCCGTACGCTGGCGTTCCTGTCCATGACCACCCAAGCGATCGCCGCCGTGCCGCCACGGCGGGTCCGCGTGAACGCCATGTCCGCTGTTCTCGAAGATGTTCTGTCCGGGCTGCCGGTGCTGGCCGCCGCTCGCCGGCAGGCCGATGAGGCCGACCTCCCCTATGCAGGCGGCGTGACGCCGCGCGATGCCTGGGCGCTGGTGCAGCAGGGCCACGCGGTGCTGGTCGACGTGCGCTCGGCCGAGGAGCGCAAGTTCGTCGGCCACGTGCCTGACAGCGTGCACGTGGCCTGGGCCACCGGCACCTCTCTGACGCGCAACCCGCGCTTCGCTCGCGAGCTCGAGGCCAAGGTCGGCAAGGACCAGGTCGTGCTGCTGCTGTGCCGCAGCGGCAAGCGCTCGGCGCTGGCCGCCGAAGCCGCGGCCAGGGCCGGCTTCACGCTGGCCTTCAACGTGCTCGAGGGCTTCGAGGGCGAACTCGACGCCGCGCAGCAGCGTGGCCATGCCGACGGCTGGCGCCACCACGGCCTGCCATGGGTGCAGGATTGAGCAGCACCGCAGCGGGCGTGCTGCAGGTCGACGCCGCACCGAGCTTCGACCTGGGCGCCGTCGTCGCGCAGCTGCGCGCCGCGCGCGAGCGCTGGCGCACCGGGCAACAGCGGCCGCGCGAGCCCGGCGGTCGCGAGCTGCCGTCGCGCGAGGCGCTGGAGGACATCGTGCAGGGTCTGCGCGGCGCGCTGTTCCCGATGCGCCTGGGCCCGCCCGACCTGCGCCAGGAGAGCGAGGACTACTACGTCGGCCACACGCTCGACACGGCGCTCAACGCGCTGCTCGGCCAGTTGCGGCTGGAGTTGCGTCACGACGCGCGCCAGCACGGCCGCCCCGACCTCGACAGCTATGCCCAGGCGCTGGCGAAGGTGCGCGAGTTCGCCGCGGCGCTGCCGCAGATTCGCAGCCTGCTCGACAGCGACGTGCAGGCCTCGTTCCGCGGCGACCCGGCGGCGCGCAGCGTCGACGAGGTGCTGCTGTGCTACCCCGGCATCGAGGCGATGATCCACCACCGCATCGCTCACCGGCTGTACCAGCTGGGCGTGCCGCTGCTGGCGCGCATCGTCGCCGAGCTGGCGCACGGCAAGACCGGCATCGACATCCACCCCGGCGCCGAGATCGGGCCGGGCTTCTTCATCGACCACGGCACCGGCGTCGTGATCGGCGAGACCGCGGTGATCGGCGAGCGCGTGCGGGTCTACCAGGCGGTGACGCTGGGCGCCAAGCGCTTTCCGACCGACGAGAAGGGCGACCTGCAGAAGGGCCTGCCGCGCCACCCGATCGTCGAGGACGACGTGGTGGTCTATGCGGGCGCCACGATCCTCGGCCGCATCACCATCGGCCGCGGCTCGACGATCGGCGGCAACGTGTGGCTCACGCGCAGCGTGCCGCCGGGCAGCAACGTGACGCAGGCCAACGCGCAGAACGAAGTGTCCGGCGAGGGCCGCGCATGAGCTCGCTGACCACCCATTTCGGCCGTGTCGTGCGGCAGCACCGCGAGCAGCGGCGCTGGTCGCAGGAGCTGCTGGCGCATCGCGCGGAGATCAACCGCAGCTATCTCGGCGAGGTCGAGCGCGGAGATGCGGTGCCGTCGCTCTCGACGATGAGCAAGCTGGCCACGGCGCTCGACGTGCGGCTGTCCAGCCTGCTGGCGCGCTGCGAGCAGGAGCCGCAGGCCCAAGGGGTTGTTGCCAGCTAGGCCGAGGCGGCCGAAACGGTCCTGTCGCGGCGCGATTGGTGGCTATAGCCGGTTGATGCTGCACCGCAACGCGGCGATATTCGTTCGGCGCATTTCCTTATTACCAATTCTCTCGTTCGCTCGATCAGGAGTTCCTCCATGGCTAAGAACCAGCCGGCTCAGCTGGCCCTCGGTGACAACGCGGCGCGGCAGCTTGCCAACGCCACCAAGACCGTCCCGCAGCTCTCGACCATCAGCCCGCGCTGGCTGACGCACCTGCTGCAGTGGATTCCCGTGGAGGCGGGCATCTACCGCCTGAACCAGGTCAAGAACCCGCAGGACGTGCTGGTCGCCTGCACCCAGCGCGACGAGGCCGAGCTGCCGACCACCTTCGTCGACTACGAGGAGCAGCCGCGCGAGTACTTCCTCAATGCCGTCAGCACGGTGCTGGACGTGCACACCCGCGTGTCCGACCTCTACAGCAGCCCGCACGACCAGATCAAGGAGCAGCTGCGCCTGACGATCGAGACGATCAAGGAACGCCAGGAAAGCGAGCTGATCAACAACCCCGACTACGGCCTGCTGGCGAGCGTGGCCGATGCGCAGCGCGTGTTCCCGCTGACCGGCGCGCCCACGCCCGACGACCTCGACGAGCTGCTGACCAAGGTGTGGAAGGAGCCGGCCTTCTTCCTGACCCACCCGCTGGCCATCGCCGCCTTCGGCCGCGAGTGCACGCGCCGCGGCGTGCCGCCGCCGACCGTGAGCCTGTTCGGTTCGCAGTTCCTCACCTGGCGCGGCGTGCCGCTGATCCCGAGCGACAAGCTGCCGATCGCCGACGGCAAGACCAAGATCCTGCTGCTGCGCGTGGGCGACAAGCGCCAGGGCGTGGTCGGTCTGTACCAGCCGGGCCTCGCGGGCGAGCAGAGCCCGGGGCTGTCGGTGCGCTTCATGGGCATCAACCGCAACGCGATCGCGTCCTACCTGATCTCGCTGTACTGCTCGCTGGCGGTGCAGACGCCCGACGCGCTGGCCGTGCTGGAGGACGTGGAGATCGGCAAGTACCACGACTATCCGGACACCTACAAGTAAGAAGGCGCCGCGATGTCCACGTCCGATGCCCTGAGCGGCCCGGTCGCGGCGGCGCAGCCTGCGTTGCCGCCCGGCCTGCCCGACCCCGCCACGCTCGCGCGGCTGGCGGGTGAGTTCTTCGCCGCGCTGCCGGGCGAGGGTGGCGCCCGCGGCGGTGTGCCGCTGCCAGCGCAGCCGGCTCCGCCCGGCCTGTCCTTGCCCAGCGTCCTGTCCGGCGGTCCGGCCACGCCCAATGTGCTGCCGCTCGGTGCCGCGGCACCCGGCGCCAATCTCGTGCCGAGCGCACCCCAGCACGCCGCGGCGCATGGCGCCTCGACCCCGGCGCTGGTGCCGCATGCGGCCGCGCCGAACGGGCTGCCCGAGCACGCAGCCACCGTCCCGCCGACGCTCGACGGCCGCCTCGGCAGTCACGCGCTCGGCGTGCCGCAGGTCGTGCCGGCCGCATCGCCGCTCGGCGGGCTGCCGTCGCACCCGCCGGCCGGCGGCGCGCCCACAGCGCCCGCAGCCGACGCCCCCTCACCGTTCTACTTCCTGTCGCACGCGACGCCCGGGCCGGGCGCGACCGAGGCGCGCATCGCGCCGCTCGGCAGCGCGCCGACCGGCCTGCCGCAGGACGCGGACCTGCGCTCGCTGCTGCGCAGCGACACGCCGGCGGCCGGCGGCGCCCCCGCGGCGGCCTCGCCGGGCGCGTTCTACTTTCTCGACGCTCAGCGCCATCCCGGCCCGCACGGCAGCCCTGCCGGCGCCGTCCCGAACGCGGCGGCCTCGGCCCATCCACCGTTCGACGTGCAGTCGGTCCGGCGCGATTTCCCGATCCTGCAGGAGCGCGTCAACGGTCGCCAGCTCGTGTGGTTCGACAACGCCGCGACGACGCACAAGCCGCAGTCGGTGATCGACCGCATCGCCTATTTCTACGCGCACGAGAACTCCAACATCCACCGCGCCGCCCACGAGCTGGCAGCGCGCGCCACCGACGCCTACGAAGGGGCACGTGAGAAGGTGCGCCGCTTCATCGGCGCCGGCTCGGTCGACGAGATCGTGTTCGTGCGCGGCACCACCGAGGCTATCAACCTGGTGGCCAAGAGCTGGGGCGCGCAGAACATCGGCGCCGGCGACGAGATCGTGGTCTCGCACCTCGAGCACCACGCCAACATCGTGCCGTGGCAGCAGCTCGCCGCCGAGAAGGGCGCGACGCTGCGCGTGATTCCGGTCGACGACAGCGGCCAGGTGCTGCTCGACGAGTACCGCAAGCTGCTCAACGACCGCACGAAGATCGTCTCGGTGACGCAGGTGTCCAACGCGCTGGGCACCGTGGTGCCGGTGAAGGAGATCGTCGAGCTGGCGCACCGTGCGGGCGCGAAGGCGCTGGTCGACGGTGCGCAGTCGGTCTCGCACATGCGGGTGAACGTGCAGACGCTCGACGCCGACTTCTTCGTCTTCTCCGGCCACAAGATCTTCGGCCCGACCGGCATCGGCGTGGTGTACGGCAAGCGCGAGGTGCTCGAGGACATGCCCCCGTGGCAGGGCGGCGGCAACATGATCGCCGACGTGACCTTCGAGAAGACCGTCTACCACGGGCCGCCGACGCGCTTCGAGGCCGGCACCGGCAACATCGCCGACGCGGTGGGTCTGGGCGCGGCGCTCGACTACGTGGAGCGCGTGGGCATCGAGAACATCGCGCGCTACGAACACGACCTGCTGGACTACGCGACGCACGCGCTGCGCCCGATCGCCGGCGTGCGGCTGGTGGGCACCGCGCGCGACAAGGCCAGCGTGCTGTCCTTCGTGCTCGACGGCTACACGACCGACGAGGTGGGCAGGGCACTCAACGAGGAAGGCATCGCGGTGCGCACCGGCCACCACTGCGCCCAGCCGATCCTGCGCCGCTTCGGGCTCGAGACCACGGTGCGGCCCTCGCTGGCGTTCTACAACACCTGCGAGGAAGTGGACCGCTTCGTCGCGGTGGTGCGCCGGCTGAGCGGCGCGCGGCGCGTTCCGGGACGCTGACGGTCGGGCTTTCCTGCCCGACGCAGAATCGGCACCGGGTCACGCCGTCGCACCCCATCGGGCGCGCGAGCCGGTGACCGGGAGCCGATATGTCCTACATGCTGCTGATCGTCGAACCGACCGGCCAGCGCCGCGAGCGCGGCGTCGAGGCCGGCAAACTGGCCTATGAACGCATGCTGCAGTTCGGCGCCGGCCTGCAGGCGCGCGGGGTGCTGGAAGCCAGCAACTCGCTGGCCTCCACCCGCGAGGCCGTGCGGCTGCAGGTGCGCGACGGCCGTCCCCAGCTGACCGACGGCCCGTTCGCCGAGGCCAAGGAGATGGTCGGCGGCTTCTTCCTGCTGAACGTGGCCACGCGCGACGAAGCGCTGGCGATCGCCGCCGCCTGCCCGGCCGCCGAGTGGTGCACGGTGGAGGTGCGGCAGGTCGGGCCGTGCTTCGAGTCGGCGGCCTGACCTCTCCCGCGCCCCGCCGCAATTTTCTGCATGTCCTGCAGCGGCCGCTGTCGATCCGGCCCGTCTTCGTTCGTCGTACCCCTGAGAGCCCGCGCAAGGCGCTCACCGTCACGACCGGGAGAACTTCGATGCGATTCATGATCATGGTGAAGGCCACGTCCGACACCGAGGCGGGCGCGATGCCCGACGACAGCCTGATGGCCGCGATGGTGGCCTACCACGAGGCCCTGGCGCAGGCGGGCGTGCTGCTCGACGCCGCGGGCCTGCAGCCCAGCCGCGCCGGATGGCGCATCCGCTATGCCGGAGGCCGGCGCACGGTGACCGACGGGCCCTTCGCCGAGAGCAAGGAGCTGATCGCCGGCTACACGCTGATCCAGACCCGCTCGCGCGAGGAGGCCGTGGAGTGGGCGCGGCGCTTCCCGGCGCCGATGGGCGCGCTGGCCGATGGCGAGGTGGAGGTGCGGCAGCTCTACGAGCTCGATGAGCTCCCACCCGGCGCGGCGCTGGAGCGCTTCCGCGCGCTGCAGGCTTCGCAGGGCTGAGGCGCCGCCTCGACCCCGGATCTCCCGAAAGGACTCACCATGCTCAAGACCCTCGGCCTCGCGGTGCTGGCAGCGCTGATCGTGCTGCTCCTCTATGCCGCCACACGGCCCGACCAGTTCCGCGTCGAGCGCAGCCTGCGCATCGAGGCGCCGCCCGAGCGGGTGTTCGCGCTGATCGAGGACCTGAAGGGCTTCAACACCTGGAACCCCTACGTGCGCAAGGACCCGGCGATGAAGCAGCGCTACGGCGATGTCACCCGCGGCCCCGGCGCCTTCTACGCGTGGGAGAGCAAGGAGGTCGGCGTCGGCAGCATGAAGATCACCGAGGTGCAGGCGCCGACCCGCGTGACGATCGCGCTCGACTTCGAGCAGCCCTTCACCGCCCACAACACCGCCGAGTTCACGCTGCGCCCCGACGGCGGCGGGACCCAGGTCACCTGGGCGATGCACGGTCCCGCCAATTTCATGTCGAAGTTGATGGGCGTGTTCTTCGACATGGACCGCATGGTCGGCACCGATTTCGAGGCCGGCCTCGTGAACCTGAAGACCGCGGCCGAGGCGCGCTGAGCGCCGCACTCCACCGCGCTGCCTCTCTCCCCTTTTCCACCCACCGTCTCCGCGAGGCCCGCCATGCACCAACAGATCTTCGTCAACCTGCCCGTCAAGGACTTGCCGCGCTCGATGGCCTTCTTCAAGGCCCTGGGTTACGGCTTCGATGCGAACTTCACCAACGACCTGGCCGCGTGCCTGGTGCTGGCGCCGAACCTCTATGCGATGCTGCTCACCGAGCCCTTCTTCAAGGGCTTCACCGACAAGCCGATCGCCGATGCGAGGCAGACCACCGAGGTGCTGGTGTGCCTGTCGTGCGAGAGCCGCGCCGAGGTGGACGCACTGGTCGCCAAGGCGCTGGCCGCCGGCGCCACGGTGCCGCGGCCACCGCAGGACCACGGCTTCATGTACGGTCACGGCTACGAGGACCTCGACGGCCACATCTGGGAGCTGGTGCACATGAGCGGCGATCCCTCGGCCGCGGGCGCGGCCTGAACGGCAAGCGGCCGGTGGCGACGACCGACACGCAGCGCGCGATCGATGCCGTCTGGCGCATCGAATCGGCCAGGATCGTCGCCGTCGTGGCGCGCATGGTGCGCGACGTCGGCGTGGCCGAGGAGCTGGCGCAGGACGCGCTCGTTGCGGCGCTCGAGCACTGGCCCGTCGACGGCCTGCCCGACAACCCCGGGGCCTGGCTGATGACCACCGCCAAGCACCGCGCGCTCGACCGGCTGCGGCAGGACGCGCTGCACGCGCGCAAGCAGCAGGAACTCGGCGCAGACCTCGACGCGCTGCAGGCCAGCGTGGTGCCGGACTTCGTCGATGCGCTCGACGCGGCGCGCCAGGACGACATCGGCGACGACCTGCTGCGCCTGATCTTCACCGCCTGCCATCCGGTGCTCGGCACCGAGGCGCGCGTGGCGCTCACGCTGCGCCTGCTGGGCGGGCTGAGCACCGACGAGATCGCGCGCGCCTTCCTGGCGCCGGAGGCGACGATCGCGCAGCGCATCGTGCGCGCCAAGCGCACGCTGAGCGCGGCCCGCGTGCCCTTCGAGGTGCCGCAGGCCCAGGAGCGCGCGCCTCGCCTCGCCTCGGTGCTGGAGGTGGTCTACCTGATCTTCAACGAGGGCTACGCGGCCACCGCGGGCGACGACTGGATGCGCCCGGCGTTGTGCGACGAGGCGCTGCGCCTGGGCCGCGTGCTGGCCGGGCTGGCGCCCGACGAGCCCGAGGTGCACGGCCTGGTGGCGCTGATGGAGATCCAGGCCTCGCGCACCGCGGCCCGCACCGATGTGCGAGGGCGGCCGGTGCTGCTGCTCGACCAGGACCGCGCGCGCTGGGACCCGCTGCTGATCCGCCGCGGCCTGGCCGCGCTGGAGCGCGCCACGGCGCTGGGCGGCCTGCGCGGGCCGTATGCGCTGCAGGCGGCACTCGCGGCCTGCCATGCGCGCGCGGCGAAGGCCGCCGACACCGACTGGCCGCTGATCGTGGCGCTGTACGACGCGCTGGCGCAGGTGGCGCCGTCTCCGGTGATCGAGCTCAACCGCGCGGTCGCGGTCGGCATGGCCTTCGGACCGGCAGCGGGGCTGGAGATCGTCGATGCGATCGCATCGAGCCCGGCGCTCGCCGGCTACCACTGGCTGCCCAGCGTGCGCGGCGACCTGCTGGCCAAGCTGGGCCGTCACGACGAGGCGCACGCGGAGTTCGAGCGGGCGGCAGGGCTGACGCGCAATGCGCGCGAGCGCGAGCTGCTGCTGGACCGGGCCGCTCAGTCGCGCGACGCCGGCCGCAGGTAGATCACCCAGTAGACCAGCGCCACCAGCACGCCGCCGCCGACCAGGTTGCCGGCGATCACCGCGAGCAGATTGCTTGCGATGTCGGCTGCGGCGAGCGGCGCGCCCAGCAGCAGCGCCAGCGGAAAGAAGTACAGGTTGGCGATCGAGTGCTCGAAGCCGGCGGCGACGAAGGCGGTGACCGGGAACACGATGGCCAGCAGCTTGTCGGTCACGCTGTGCCCGGCCAGCGCCATCCACACCGCCATGCAGACCAGCACATTGCACAGCACGCCACGGAAGAAGGCCTCGGCCAGTGGCAGCTGCGCCTTCGCGGTCGCGATACGGACCACGGTGCGGCCCACCTCTCCCTGCTGCAGCGCGCCGTGGCCCGACAGCCAGACCAGCAGCGCCAGGCCAGCCGCACCGACCAGATTGGCCGCGCCCACCAGCGCCCAGTGGCGCAGCAGCTCGAGACCGCCGATGCGCCCGCCGGCCCAGGCCATCACGAGCAGGTTGTTGCCGGTGAACAGCTCCGCACCCGCCACCACCACCAGCATCAGGCCGAGCGAGAACACCAGCCCGCCGAGCAGGCGCGACACCGCGAAACCCAGCGTGGCATCGCTCGCCACCAGCGTGGACATCATGGCGCCCAGGCCGATGTAGGCCCCGGCGAGCACGCCCAGCAGCGCCAGCGACAGCCCCGGCAGCCGCGCCTTGGCGACGCCGATCTCGCTGACGCGCGCGGCGATCTCCTTCGGCGCGTAGGCGTCGAGCCCGTACAGGTCGCTCATGCGCGGTGCCGGCGGGGCACGCGGGTCTGCATGCTCAGTGCACCATCAGCACCGGCAGCGTCATCGAGCGCAGCACCGTGCGCGTCACGCCGCCCAGCACCCACTCGCGCGCCCGGCCGTGGCCGTAGCAGCCCATCACCAGCAGGTCGGCCTGCAGGTCCGCCGCCTGCGACAACAGCAGTTCGCCCAGCCCACCGCTCGGCCGCACGCCGCGGTGCAGCGTGGCCGCGATGTCGTGGTGCTGCAGGAAGGATTCGATCTCCAGCGGCGTGCGCGCATCGGGGTCTTCCCATTCGTCCCAGGCGATTACGTGCACCTGGCGCGCCCGCCGCAGCAGCGGCAGCGCCGCGGTGACGGCACGCGCCGACTCGCGCGTGGGCTTCCACGCCACGAGCACGGTGTCGCCGAGCGCTGCGCCGGTGTCCACGTAAGGCAGCACGAGCGCCGGCTTGCCGCTGTCGACCAGCACCGAGGTGGCGAAGTGGGGCGGCGCGCCGCTCCGGCCCTCGGCGTCCGGATCGTGCTGACCCAGCACCAGCAGGTCGGACGCCCAGCCGCGGCGGACGATGGCAGCTACCGGTTCGCCGCGCGCCTCGTGCCAGCTCACCCCGGGCAGGCCGCCGGCGCGGGCCCGGGCGTGCTCGAACACGCTGCGCGCGCGTTCGCGCTGCGCGGCCTCCGCGCCGATCAGCAGCGAGGCCGCGCCTGTCTCGACGGTGAAGGCATACGGGTTCTGCAGCACCGACGGCGTCACCGCGTACAGCGTGTCGAGCCGGGCCCCGTGCGCGGCGGCCACGCGCTGCGCCGCCTGCAACCGCCGCGCGCAGCCGTCGGCGTCGTCGTCCAGATGAACCAGGATCGATGTCAGATCGTTGCTCATCGCCATGCTCCTCATGCCCGCCCTCCCGACACCGTAGGCCACGATCGCCCGGCACGGCTTGATATCCATCAACCAGGGCACACGGCGGCTGCCCATAATCGACCGCATGCCCGTCGCCCCGCCATGACCGCGCAACATCCCTCGCCACCCTTCGACACCTGGCTGTGGATGCAGGCGTGGAGCGAGACCTGGTGCGCCGGGCTCGACCCGGCGGGCGCGGGGCAGCGCCTGCACGGGCAGCGGCTGTCGCGGCTGATCGACGCCACGCTGCGCGGCTCGCCGTTCTATCGCCGGCGCCACCCCGACGCGCGCGAACTCGCCGACTTCCGGCCGGTGAGCAAGGCCGAGCTGATGGCGCACTTCGACGACTGGGCCACCGACCGGCGCATCAACCGCGCCGCCGCGCAGGCCTTCGTGGCCGACCCGCAGTGCATCGCCGACGCCTGGCTCGGCGACTACCTGCTGTGGACCAGCTCCGGCACGAGCGGCGAGCCGGGTGTGTTCGTGCAGGACGCGCGCAGCCTGGCGGCCTACGACGCGATCGACGCGCTGCGGCTGCGCGGCGCGGGACCCGGCCAGGCCTCGCTGGGCAGCTGGGGTGCGCGCCAGCGCTTCGCTTTCGTCGGCGCCACCGGCGGCCACTTCGCCGGACTGGTGAGCATGGAACGGCTGCGCCGCCTGGTGCCGGCCGCGCTGGCGCCGGAGATCCGCGTGCTCTCGGTGCTCGAGCCGCTGCGCGACGTGGCGCAGGCGCTGCAGGCCCTGCAACCCAGCGTGCTGATCACCTACCCGAGCTGCGCCGCCGCGCTGGCGCAGTTGCAGCAGCGGCCGGAGGGCAGCGCCCAGCTGCGGCTGACCCTGAAGGAGGTCTGGATGGGCGGCGAGCAGCTCTCGGCCGAGCAGCGCGAGCAGATCCAGGCCGCCTTCGGCTGCCCGGTGCGCAACAACTACGGCGCCTCCGAGTTCTTCACCATCGCCTGGGAGTGCGCCCACGGCGAGCTGCACCTGAACGACGACTGGCTGGTGCTGGAGCCGGTGGACGAGCAGCTGCAGCCGCTGCCGATGGGCGAGATGTCGCACAGCACGCTGCTCACCAACCTGGCCAACCTGACGCAGCCGCTGCTGCGCTACCAGCTCGGCGACCGGGTGCGCCGCGTGGCGGAGCGCTGCAGCTGCGGCAGCGCCTTCCCGCTGATCGAGGTGCAGGGCCGCGCCGACGACACGCTGCGGCTGCGCGACGCGCAGCACCGGCCGGTGACCATCCTGCCGCTGGCGCTGGAGACCGCGATCGAGGAGGGCGCGCACGTCACGCAATTCCAGGCGCTGTGCGGCAGCAACGGTGATTCGATCGAACTGCGCTTCGAGGCCTCGGTCGGCGACGCGCGCGCGGCGTTCACGCAATCGCGGCGTGCGCTCGCCGCCTTCCTGGCGCACCACGGCGTGAGCGGTACCCGCATCTCGATGAGCGCGGCCGAGCCGCTGCGCCAGCGTGCGAGCGGCAAGCTGCGCCGCGTGGTGGTGCTGCCCGCTGCGCCGGTGCGTCGCAAGCCCCCGGCACGCGGGCCCGCACGGCGCTGAGGCAACCGCCTCTAATCGCGCCGCGCGATCAGCAACCCGAGCAGCAGGCCCACGCCGGCAGCCACGCCGATCGCCACGTAGGGGTGCTCATGCACCGCGTGGTCGGCCTTGCGTGCGGCGCGCCGGCCACGGTACAGCGCCTCGTCTTCCAGGCGGCCCAGCTCCCGGCGCGCGCGGCGCAGTTGCGCCTCGAGCTTCTCGCGGGTGCTGCCGATCTGCTCGCTGCCGGCACGCTGCGCGTCCTTCAGCAGGTGATTGGCTTCGTCGACCATCTGCTGCAGGCCGTGGGCCAGCCGTTCGCGGGTGGCGTGCTCGGGGGTGGAAGTGGTGGTCGAGTCCATGCAGTGCTCCTTGCCGTGGGGACGCGAGGCCGCGGGGCCAAGCGCCCAGGATGGGTGAAGAACCATCCTAGGCGCCTGACGAGGCCGCCCGTTGACCAGGGTCAATTGCAGCCGGCGGCTCGCCCGCTCAGGCGCGAACCAGCGGACCGGCCGCGCGGCGCCCGTCGAAGCCGATGCTGCCGGTCCCGAGCGCCGCCACCAGCAGCAGGCCGCCGGCGACCGACACGTTCTTCATGAACAGCAGTTGCTGCACGAAGGCCTGGTCGGCCGGCAGCGACCAGAAGGGGTGGAACAGCACGCTGGCCAAGAGGGTGAAACCCGCCAGCGCCAGCGCCGCCCAGCGCGCCTGGAAGCCCACCGCCAGCGCCAGCCCGGCGATCAGCTCGAACAGGCCCACGGCGACCGCGACCGCCGAGGCGAACGGCACGCCGCCGCTGGCGATGTAGCCCGCGGTGCCCGAGATGTCGCCGAGCTTGCCGGCGCCGGCCAGCACGAACATCAGCGCCAGCAGGATGCGGCCGACCAGGGCCAGGGGGGATTTGAAGGTGTCGAGCATGAGAATTTCTCCGTGAGGTTGCAAAGATGCGGTTCGGCTTCGAAACCGGCTCCTCACTGCGCTGGCCACACGGGCCGGGGAACGGGTTTCTCGATGCAGGAAGCTTAGGCGCGCCGAGGCGCGCCGGGAGTGGCCGGACGTGAAGGCATCGTTCAAAACGGCTGAGGGCCCGCCGGCCGAAGCCCGGCGTGCGCGGCGTCCTGTGACTATTTCTTCGCCGGGTCGCGGTGCGCCGGTTTGCTGCCGGCCGCGGCGTCGTCGGGCTTCTTGACGTCCCCGATCACGCTCTTCAGCGGGCAGACCGAGAAGGCCGGGCACTTCTTGCAGCCGACGGCGACGGCGATGGGGCACAGGGTCATGGTGGTGTCCTCCTCGGACCGCAGGCGAAGAGAGACTCGGCGCGCCTGCTTCGGATCAATAGACCACGCACCACGCGCTCGCGCAAGGGCGTTTGCGCCGGTGGCGCAGGCCCGCCGTGCGGGGCGGTCGGTCGCGACGCTAGGCGGCGACCGGCGCGCGTGCCGCCAGGAACTGATGAATCATCGCCACTGCCGCGGCGCCCTCGCCGATGGCACCGCCGACGCGCTTGACGGAGCCCGAGCGCACGTCGCCCACCGCGAACACGCCGGGCACGTTGGACTCCAGCGCGGCCGGCCGGTAGCCGTCGCCGGCCTCACCTTCGATCGCCTGCCCGGTGCGTACGAAGCCGTGCGCGTCGACCGCCACGCCGCAACCCTGCAGCCAGGCCGCCTCCGGATCGGCGCCGACGAACAGGAACAGGTGGCGGATGCGGCGCGCCTCCTCGGCGCCGCTGCGGTGGTCGCGCCAGGCCAGGCCCTCCAGGCCCTCGGCGGTGCAGCCGTCCAGCCGCGACAGCTCGGTGTGCGGGCGCAGGTGGATGTTGGGCGTGGCCTCGATGCGGTCGATGAGGTAGCGCGACATGCTGGCCGCGAGTCCAGGGCTGCGCACCAGCATGTGCACGGCCACGGCGTGCTGGGCCAGGAACACCGCGGCCTGGCCCGCCGAGTTGCCGCCGCCGATCAGCGCCACCTCGGCCTGCGCGCACAGGCGCGCCTCGACGGCCGAGGCCCAGTACCAGACACCCCGGCCCTCGAACTCGGCCAGGCGCGGCACGGCCGGGCGGCGGTAGCGGGCGCCGCTGGCCACGACGACGCTGCGTGCTCGCAGCCGCCGCCCGTCGGCGAGCTTCACCTGCAACTCGGCAGCCGGTCCGTCTTTCGCGCGGCTGCAGTCCAGACCGACGGCCTGCGCCGGGATCAGCATCTCGGCGCCGAACTTCTGCGCCTGCACGAAGGCCCGCCCGGCCAGCGCCTGCCCGGAGATGCCGGTGGGGAAGCCGAGGTAGTTCTCGATGCGCGCGCTGGCGCCCGCCTGGCCGCCGTAGGCGCGGCAGTCGAGCACCACCACGCTCAGGCCTTCCGAGGCCGCGTAGACCGCGGTGGCCAGGCCCGCCGGGCCGGCACCGACCACCACCACGTCGAACAGCTCGTCGCGCTCGGCCGTGTCGACCATGCCGATGCAGCGCGCCAGCGCGTCCTCGCCGGGGTTGAGCAGCACCGAGCCGTCCGGGCAGACCACCACCACCTCGTCCGCGGCCGCGCCGTACTGCGCGATCAGTGCCGCCGCGTCGGCGTCCTTGCGCGCGCAGACCATCTGGTAGGGCTGGCCGTTGCGGCGCAGGAAGGCCTGCAGGCGCAGCATGTCGGGCGCGGTCGACGGGCCGATCAGCACCGGGCCATTGGCGCCGGACTCGATGAGCGACACGCGCCGCAGGATCAGCGCGCGGGTGATGCGCTCGCCCAGCTCGGCCTCGGCGACCAGCAGTGCGCGCAATTGACCGGGCGGCACCAGCAAGGCCTCCACCGCCTCTTCGGCCGTGCCGTCCACCAGCGCCGGGCGGCCCGAGAGCTGCCCCACCTCGGCCAGGAACTCACCCGGCCCCTGGCGCACCAGCGGCAGCACGTGGCCGAGGCCGTCGCGGTGCGTGACCGACACCACGCCGGCCAGCAGCACGAACATGCCCGGCCCCACTTCGCCCGATGTGAACAACCGCTCGCCGCGCGCGTAGCGGCGCACGCTGCCGAAGCGGCTGATGCGCGCGATCTCGGTGTCGCTCAGCACCGGGAACATCTGGTGGCGGCGGTTGTTGCCGCCGCTGGCGCTGCCGGGCGAGAGATCTGCGTGAATCGGCACGTCGTCTGCTGCGCTCATCGTCGTCGTCGCCTCCTGCGGGCGCTTCGACGAGACAAGGCGGGCCGGGAGGGCCGAAGCGCGCTTCGATTCTGGACCGGATCGCCAGCGCGCAGCGCCACGCCCTCACCGCTTGGTGACCACGATCTCCAGGTACTCGCTGGGTGCGACCATCGTGCCGTCCTCGGCGCGGTTGTAGCGGCCCATCAGCGCCATCAGGTCGGCTTCCAGCCGGGCCTGCGCCGCGGGCTCGAGTGCGGCAAAGGCCTTGAGCACCGGGCCGTACCAGCTGCGGAACACCTCCAGCCAGTGCGCCGGCGAGCGGTAGCGGAACACGAAGTGGCGCGGCTCGGCGCGGATGTGCGAGGCCTGCGCGGCGAACAGCTCGTCGATGCGCGCGGTGGTGCCCCACAGCGCCGGCGACTCGATGCCCGCCGGCGGCGGCACGTGCTTGCCGATAGTCTTGAAGAGCTGGCCGATGAAGCCGTCGGGCGTCCAGTTGGCCAGGCCGATGCGGCCCCCGGAGCGGCACACGCGCAGCATCTCGGCGGCGCTGCGGCGCGGGTTGGGCGCGAACATCACGCCGAAGGTGGAGAGCACCACGTCGAAGCGGCCGTCGTCGAACGGCAGAGCCTCCACGTCGGCCTCCTGGAAGGTGATGGGCAGCCGCTCGGCGGTGGCCCGCTCGCGGCCGCGCGCCAGCAGCTCGGGCACGTAGTCGGTGGACACCACCTCGCCCCAGCGGCGCGCGGCCGCGAGCGAGGCGTTGCCGTTGCCGGCGGCCACGTCGAGCACGCGGGCGCCGGCGTGCAGGTCGACCGCCTCGCACAGCGACTCACCCACGATCTGCAGCGTGGTGCCGACCACGGCGTAGTCGCCCGAGGACCAGGCGGCGCGCTGGCGCGTCTTGATGGCGGCGAAGTCGGGTGTGGGCGGCGTGGTGGTGGTGGGGGGCGTGTCGATCAGGGTGGACAATGAATTCATGGTGGGGCTCCAGTAGTGGATAGGTCGGCAGCTCGGCATCGGGACCGTCGGTGAGCGGCCCGCTGCCGGGGCGCTCGCAGGCACTGTCCGGCCCCGGCGTGGAAGCAGGCGTGGAAATCAACGTGGAATCGCTCGTCGACCCCCGGCTCCCCCTCACTCCGCAGTTGCGCCTGCTGGGGCCGATGGCGATCGAGCGCGACGGCGTGCCGCTGGCCCTGCCGTCCTCTCGCAAGGTGCGTGCGTTGATCGCCTACCTGGCGCTGGCCGCGCGCCCGCTGGCGCGCGACGCGCTGTGCGAGCTGCTGTGGGACCTTCCGAACGACCCGCGCGGCGAGTTGCGCTGGTGCCTCAGCAAGGCGCGCGCGCTGCTCGACGAGCCGGGCCACCCACGCCTGCTGACCGAGGGCGACACGGTGCGGCTGGACATCCGCGCGCTGCGCGTGGACGCGGCGGAGATCCTGGCCGCGGTGCAGGCCGGCGTGGCCACGCTCGAGCCCGAGCGCCTGATGGCGCTGGAGGCGCTGTGGGTGGGCGGCGATTTCCTGCAGGGCCTGGAGATCGAGCGCAGCGCCCCCTACAGCGCCTGGCTGCTGGCGCAGCGCCGGCGGCTGCGGGCCGCGCACGTGGCCATCCTGGACCAACTTGTGCACGGCGATCAGCCGCCGGGGCCGGAGGCAGAGGCCCGGGTCATTGCTCGCCTGGAGCAATGGCTGGCACTGGCGCCTTTCGACCGGCGCGCGCACGAAGGCCTGCTCGACGCGCTGGCCCGCGGCGGCCGGCTGCACGAGGGCGACGAGCACCTGGACGCCACCGCGCGCCGCTTCGAGGCCGAAGGGCAGGACTGGGCGCCGATCGGCCGGGCCTGGCAGGCCGCGAAGGCGCGCCACGCCATGGCGGCGGCGAGCGCACCGCCGGCGCGTGCCCCCGCCAGCCCGGTGGGCGCCGATGCAGCATGGCTGCGGCTCACCGGCAGCGAGGCCGCGCCGCCCCCGGCGGCCACCGAGCCCACCCCACGGCGCGCCTCGGTGGCCGTGTTGCCGTTCTCCGAGCACGGCAGCAACGGCGCCCCCGGCATGCTGCGCGGCGGCCTGGCCGACGGGCTGGTGCACGACGTGATCACGCGGCTGGCCAAGCTGCGCAGCCTGTTCGTCATCGCCCAGGGCACGGTGTTCGCGCTGGACGCGCAGCGCGTGGGCCCCGACGAGGCCGGCCGCGCGCTCAACGTGGACTACGTGGCCAGCGGGCAGCTGCAGCGGCGTGGGATTGGTGGCACGGGGCCGCACCGCGGCTTCAGCGTGAGCGTGCAACTGACCGAGACCCGCAGCGCGCGCATCGTTTGGGCGGACGAGTTCACCGCACGAGATGGCGCGCAGACCTTCGAGGTGATCGAGCAGATCGGCAACCGCATCGTCGCCGCGATCGACCAGCAGATCGAGGCGGCCGAGCGCAACCGCGCCATCCTCAAGCCCCCGAGTTCACTGGACGCGTGGGAGGCCCACCACCGAGGCCTGTGGCACATGGTGCGCTTCAACCGCGAGGACAACGACCAGGCACGCCACTGGTTCGAGGCCGCGATCCGGCTCGACCCGACCTTCGCGCGGCCCTATGCCGGCCTGTCGTTCACGCACTTCCAGAATGCCTTTCTCGGCTGGGGCGAGCGCGAGCCCGCGGTGGAGCAGGCCTACCGCATCGCTTCACAGGGGCTGATGACCGACGAGCGCGACCCGGCCGTGCACTGGGCGCTGGGCCGTGCGCTGTGGCTGCGCGGGCGAATCGGCGAATCGCTGGCCGAACTGGACACCTCGGTGGCGCTGAGCCCCAACTTCGCACACGGCCACTACACGCTGGGCTTCATCCACTCGCAGTCGGGCGATGCCGCGACCGCCCTGCGCGAGGCCGATCACTCGCGCGAACTCAGCCCCTACGACCCGCTGCTGTTTGCCATGCAGGCCACGCGCGCGATGGCGCTGATGCGCCTGGGCCGCCATGCCGAGGCCGCCGAGTGGAGCCTGAAGGCCGTGGCCCGGCCGAACGCGCACGCGCACATCCTGGCCATTGCGGCGCACTGCCTGGCGCTGGCAGGGCGCGGCGACGAAGCGCGCGCGGTGAGCGCCGAGCTGCAGCGGCGGCTGCCGGGGTACCGGGTCGATGACCTGTTGGGGGCCTTCCGGTTTGCGCCCGACGTGGTGGGCGTGCTGCGCGGCGTGTCCGCGGGGATCGGCCTCGGGTGACTGACTGATTGACGGATGGGCTGAGCGGCCGGCCGGCTGTGTGGGGCAGCGCACGGACAAACCGGCGCAGGGCGCGTAGACACGGCATTCCTACAACCAGGACGAAAGCGACCGACCCGTGTCCAAAGCCACTGCAGCCCACAAGCACCGTACCAAGCTCCACGTGCTCCGCGATCGACTCAAGCGCGCCACGCGCGATGCCAAGCGCGGCCTCGCGGGCGCCGCGGAACGGGTGGCCGCGCACAGCGCGAAGCGCGCGGCCTACCGCGCTGCCAATCCCTGACGGCAGCGCGCACAGCACAGCACAGCGGGGGACGATCATCGGCCAGCGGCTGAGCCGCTTGTCCCCCTACGGCGCGAGCGCCGGCCACTCCAGCAGCTCCGCCAGCCGGCGCACCACCCAGTGCGCCTCACCGGGCATGACGACCGAATCGGCTGTCTGCAGGCCGCGAAGCAACTGCCCCAGCACGTCGAGCTCGGTGACGCCCAGGTCGGCGCGCGTCGCCACGGCGTGCTCGGTCAGCATCTGCGCCAGGTCTTCACACAGCTCGTAGCGCGCGGCGATGACCTCGCGGCTCTCGCTCGGGCGCGTGGCGCCGCGGGGGATGAAGAGGGCGATGAACGAGGAGGGGACTTCGTTCTGGTTGATTTCGTACACCTTTGTCGGCCCTGAAGTGTTGTTAGATCGCCAGCGACTTTCGGTGCGGCTTCAATGGTTCACCACGAAGCCGATTGCGCTATCGCACTTCAGAATCAAGCGTAGGGCGGCTGATAGTGCAGCGACTGGATGATGCGATTTTCAGGCACGCCCAACTCTCGTACGAGCTTACGCAGTTGATCTTGGTGCTCGATGTCGGTCGTCGGCCCGATCATGACCGCCTCAATTAGCTTTAGCGGTTGTACGGCGACTTCGATCTCTTCTTGCGGTTGGTCCTTGCCAACCCACAAGAAGCGAACCTCGTTCTCAAACTGATAGGCCCGACGCTTCATGCAAAGCGCTGTAGCTGCCGTGCTGTTTTTGGCGGCAATAGCTCGCGCGCGGTAGCTGGCAGCAAACTCGATGGGTTCTCGGCTGCTCTTTGCATAACTTACGTGTCCGACATATGCCTTGCCGCGCTTCGCTTGAACAGCATCTGTCGCGACGTCTAACAGACTGCCCACCTTGACCGCAATTCGAACAGCTGGGAGTGGGGCCGGCTGACCGTGGCACCGGCAGGTGTAGAGCCGCCAGAATGGTTCGTCCGCAAAGTTGAAGGTCCAGCACGAAGCGTAGGCTTGTGTTGAGTTCATTGGCCCGTCGACGCCGAACAACTGGTCGCACCACCAACCCTCGTAGGGGTCAGCAGCAATCCACATTCGCGGCGATTTCAGAACCAAGCTCTTGGTCGTGAATAGTTCGCGAAGCTGTTCAAGCCGCATGTACCGGTAAACGGTGTCTGCAGGCGAAACGCCGCGGTACAGGACGCGCGCCTTGTTCTGGAATGAGCAGAATGTCTTCCACCCCTTTGGGCGCTCCACGGAACCGGCTTGCAGAACGGTTCGATCATTCATCAAACGACTGCGCGGTAAGCTGTCCCGACTGCTGGTCAAGCGTCGTGAAGACTTGCGGGCACGGTCTCGAGGTTATCCCTGTTCGTCGAGACCGCTCACACGTCGATATTCGCTGCCCTCAACGCATTCGTCTCGATGAAGTCGCGCCGCGGCTCCACCTCGTCGCCCATCAGCATGGTGAACACGCGGTCGGCCTCGATGGCGTCGTCGATCTGCACGCGCAGCAGGCGGCGCACCGTGGGATCCATGGTGGTTTCCCAGAGCTGTGAGGGGTTCATCTCGCCCAGGCCCTTGTAGCGCTGGCGGCCCACGCTGTTCTCGGCCTGCAGCATCAGCCAGGCCATGGCCTCGCGGAAGTCGGTCACCTTGGCTTCTTTCTGCTTCTCGCCTTCGCCCTTCTTCACCACGGCGTCGGCCGACACCAGGCCCTTGAAGGCCAGGCCGGCGGTGCTGAGCGCCTCGTAGTCGGCGCCGTGCACGAAGTCGGCGGTAATCACGCTGCTCTTGGTGTTGCCGTGGTGGCGGCGGCTGATGCGCAGCAGGTGCTTGTCGACACGGGCGTCGAACTCGGCGCTCACGTCGGCGTCGTGCAGCGCCGCCTTCAGCGCGGCGGCGGAGGTCTCGGCGTCGGCCAGGGTGTCCAGGTTGAGCACCAGGCCGGCGGCGATGGTGCGCAGCGCCTCCACGTCCATCCAGTTGGCCAGGCGGGCGGTCACGTTGTTGGCCAGCACGTACTGGCGCGCCAGCGATTCGAGCGCTTCGCCCAGCAGCACGGTGCCGCCCACGCCGGTTTCCAGCCGCGCGTCGCGCAGCGCCACGCGCAGCAGGTAGGCGTCGAGTTCGGTGCCGTCCTTCAGGTACTGCTCTTCCTTGCCGAGCTTCACCTTGTAGAGCGGCGGCTGGGCGATGTAGATGTGGCCGCGCTCCACCAGCTCGGGCATCTGGCGGTAGAAGAAGGTGAGCAGCAGCGTGCGGATGTGGGCGCCGTCCACGTCGGCATCAGTCATGATGATGATGCGGTGGTAGCGCAGCTTGTCGGGGTTGTACTCGTCCTTGCCGATGCTGGTGCCCAGCGCGGTGATGAGCGTGAGGATCTCGTTGCTGGTGAGCAGCTTCTCGAAGCGGGCGCGCTCCACGTTCAGGATCTTGCCGCGCAGCGGCAGGATCGCCTGGAACTTGCGGTCGCGGCCCTGCTTGGCGGAGCCGCCGGCGGAGTCGCCCTCCACGATGTAGATCTCGCAGAGCGCCGGGTCCTTCTCCTGGCAGTCGGCCAGCTTGCCGGGCAGGCCCATGCCGTCGAGCACGCCCTTGCGGCGCGTCATTTCGCGGGCCTTGCGCGCGGCCTCGCGGGCACGCGCGGCCTCCACGATCTTGCCGCAGATGATCTTGGCGTCGATCGGGTTCTCGAGCAGGTAGTCGGTGAGCAGCTTGCCCACGATCTCTTCCACCGGGCCGCGCACTTCGCTGGACACCAGCTTGTCCTTGGTCTGGCTGCTGAACTTGGGCTCGGGCACCTTCACGCTCACCACGCAGGCCAGGCCTTCGCGCATGTCGTCGCCAGCGATCTCGACTTTGGCCTTCTTGGCGAGCTCGTTGTCCTCGATGTACTTGTTGATCACCCGCGTCATGGCGGCGCGCAGGCCGGTGAGGTGGGTGCCGCCGTCACGCTGCGGGATGTTGTTGGTGAAGCACAGCACCTGCTCGCTGTAGCCGTCGTTCCACTGCATCGCCACTTCGACACCGATGTTGGTGTTGAACTCGCTCATCTTGTCGCCCAGCGCGTGGAAGATGTTGCCGTGCAGCACCTTCTTGCCGGTGTTGATGAACTCCACGAAACCCTTCACGCCGCCGGCGTAGGCGAAGTTGTCTTCCTTGGCGTTGCGCTCGTCCACCAGGCGTATCTTCACGCCGTTGTTCAGGAAGCTCAGCTCGCGCAGGCGCTTGGCCAGCACGTCGTAGTGGAAGTCGATGTTGGTGAAGATCTCTTCGTCGGGCAGGAAGTGCACCTCGGTGCCGCGCTTCTCGGTGTCGCCCACGATGGCCATCGGCGAGATCTCGAAGCCGTTGCGCATCTCCAGCACGCGGTCCTGCGGGAAGCCGCGGCGGAACTCCATGAGGTGCACCTTGCCCTCGCGGCGCACGGTGAGTCGCAGCCACTTGGAGAGCGCGTTCACGCAGCTCACGCCCACGCCGTGCAGGCCGCCCGAGACCTTGTAGCTGTTCTGGTTGAACTTGCCGCCGGCATGCAGCTCGGTCAGCGCAATCTCGGCGGCACTGCGCTTGGGCTCGTGCTTGTCGTCCATCTTCACGCCGGTGGGGATGCCGCGGCCGTTGTCGGTGACGCTGATGGAGTTGTCGGAGTGGATGGTGACCACGATGTCGTCGCAGTGGCCGGCCAGTGCCTCGTCGATGGAGTTGTCGACCACCTCGAACACCAGGTGGTGCAGGCCGGTGCCGTCGGACGTGTCGCCGATGTACATGCCGGGCCGCTTGCGCACCGCCTCCAGGCCTTCCAGGATCTGGATGGAGCCCTCGCCATAGGCCACCGACGCGTCCGACCCCACGGAGATGGCATGGCCTTCTGCCGACGGCACGGGTTGCTGCGTGACGCCGCTCTGGGCGTCGTGTTGCGGGGTCTTGGGGTCGCTCATGGGGGCTCTTTTCCATCACGGGGCCGGTGGACCGGCCCCTTCAAAAACGCTGCAGCGGGCTCTCGGCCCGCTGTGCTGGTGTCGGCAGCGTGGCGCGCTAGATGCGCATCGGCATCACCACGTACTTGAAGCCGCCTTGCTCGGGCACGGTGACGAGGGCCGAGCTGTTGGAGTCCTGCAGCGACAAGGTGACCATCTCCTGGCCCATGTTGGCCAGCACGTCCATCAGGTAGGTGACGTTGAAGCCGATCTCGATGGCGTCGCCGCCGTAGTCGATCTCGAGCTCTTCCTTGGCCTCTTCCTGCTCGGCGTTGCTGGAGGCGATGCGCAGCGTGCCGGGGTCGAAGTTCAGGCGCACGCCCTTGAACTTCTCGCTGGTCAGGATGGCGGCGCGCTGCAGGCTGGCCAGCAGCGGCGCACGGCCCAGCGTGACGTGGTTCTTGTGGTTCTTGGGGATCACGCGGTTGTAGTCGGGGAACTTGCCCTCGACCAGCTTGGTCACGAACTCCATGCCCGAGAACGCGAACTTGGCCTGGTTGCCGGCGAAGCGCATCTCGATGGCGGCGTCTTCGTCCTTCAGCAGGCGCTGCAGTTCCAGCACCGTCTTGCGCGGCAGGATGACCTCCTGCTTGGGCATCTCCACATCGAGCGTGGCCTGGGCCAGCGCAAGGCGGTGGCCGTCGGTGGCCACCAGCGTGAGGCTCTTGCCTTCGGCGACGAACAGGATGCCGTTGAGGTAGTAGCGGATGTCGTGCACCGCCATCGCGAAGTGCACCTGGGCGATCAGTGCCTTCAGGCTCTTCTGTGGCACGCTGAAGGCCGGACCGAAATCGGCCGCCTCCTGCACCAGCGGGAAGTCTTCGGCGGGCAACGTCTGCAACGTGAAGCGGCTCTTACCGCCGGTGAGCGTGAGCTTGCTCTGCGCGCTGCTGAGCGTCACGTTCTGGTCGGCCGGCAGGGTGCGCAGGATGTCGATCAGCTTGCGCGCACCGACGGTGGTGCTGAAGTTGCCGGCATCGCCGTCGAACTCGGCCTGGGTGCGGACCTGGATCTCGAGGTCGCTGGTGGTGAACTCGATCGCGTTGCCGGTCTTGCGCATCAGCACGTTGGCCAGCACCGGCAAGGTGTGGCGCCGCTCGACGATGCCGGCGACGGCTTGCAGTGCACCCAGAAATTTTTCCTGCGGGCTCTTCAAGACAATCATTTAAACCTCTTCAGATAGTCGTTTTAGTAGGGGCCGGCACTTCGTGTGGACAAGGCCATTTTCGCTTGTTCCGGCAATCACTTAGCTTGGCTTCAACCCTGTGGGCCGTGGCTCGGTTTGCGCGGGAGCCGCCGACAACAACTCTGGCGGTCGGCCTCGGGCTGTGGATGACTCGATGCTTGTTCCGAACTTGTCCCCAGGCTTGTCACTTGACGGCATCGGCTTGCGCATGCTTCAACCCTTGAGAGTCTGTTCCAGCACGTGGAGCTGCTGGTTCAGTTCGGTGTTCTTGCCGCGCTCGCCGCCGATCTTGCGCACCGCGTGCAGCACCGTGGTGTGGTCCCGGCCACCGAACAGCTCGCCGATCTCGGGCAGGCTCTTCTGCGTCAGTTCCTTGGCGAGGTACATCGCGATCTGGCGCGGCCGGGCGATGCTGGCGGGGCGCTTCTTCGAGTACATGTCGGCGACCTTGATCTTGTAGAAGTCGGCCACGGTCTTCTGGATGTTCTCCACACCCACCTGGCGGTTCTGGATCGACAGCAGGTCCTTCAGCGCCTCGCGGGCCAGCGCGATGTTGATGTCCTTCTGGCTGAAGCGCGCATAGGCCAGCACCTTGCGCAGTGCGCCCTCGAGCTCGCGCACGTTGGCGCGCACGTTCTTGGCCACGAAGAAGGCCACGTCCTCGGGCATCGGCGTGCCTTCGACGTCGGACTTCTTCATCAGGATCGCGACACGCATCTCCAGCTCGGGCGGCTCGATGGCCACCGTGAGCCCGGCGTCGAAGCGCGAGGTGAGGCGCTCGTCGATGTCGGCCAGCCCCTTGGGGTAGGTGTCGCTGGTCATGATGATGTGCGCGCGCTTGGCCAGCAGCGCCTCGAAGGCGTTGAAGAACTCCTCCTGGGTGCGCTCCTTGCCGGCGAAGAACTGCACGTCGTCGATCAGCAGCAGGTCGAGCGAGTGGTACTTGGCCTTCAGCTCGTCGAAGGTCTTGCGCTGGTAGTTCTTCACCACGTCGGTGATGAACTGCTCGGCGTGCAGGTAGAGGATGCGGGCATCGGGCTTGTCGCGCAGCAGCGCGTTGCCCACCGCGTGGATGAGGTGCGTCTTGCCCAGGCCCACGCCGCCGTAGATGAACAGCGGGTTGTACATGACGCCCGGCGCGCCGGCCACGTGCAGCGCCGCGGTGCGCGCCATCTGGTTGGCCCGGCCCGGCACCAGGGTGTCGAAGGTCAGGGCGGTGTTGAGCCGGTGCTGCGGCGTCGGTGCGGCGGCCTGCGCGTAGGCCCCGGCGTTCGATGACGAGGGGGCACCGAGCCACTGGCCGGCGGCCTGCGGATGGCCGTTGCTGCGCGGCGCCTCGGACGACGGCCGCGGTGGGGCTTCGCGGGCGGCGAGTTGCAGGTCCAGGCGCACCGGCTTGCCGGCCAGGTCGCTGAGCACGGATTCGATGCGCGCGGCGTACTGGTTGCGGATCCAGTCGAGCTTGAAGCGGTTGGGCACCCGCAGCGTGGCCACGGCCGAATCACCGCGGTCGACGAGTTCGGCCGCGGGGAGAGGACGGATCCAGGTGTTGAACTGCTGCTCGGGCAGCTCGGTCGCCAGGCGTTCGCAGCCTTGGGACCAGACGTCGGCGCTCATCTTTCTTGTGGACAATTCTTTCTTCAGCCGAACGATTCTAGCGGTCGAAGAGCGGCTGGGAAGAGGTTATCCACAGTCGTTTTGCGTCTGACGAACCGGCCGTGAGCCCAGGGTTCTCGGTGGGTAGTGTCTCAGTTTGAAAGTAAGAAAAACCCACTTGACGGACGCCTGTGATAGTGTTTGTCCACTTGCCGACCCCGTCAGCCGTCGAGGCTGTGCATGGATTCACCCTAGCTCACCGGACTAGCCGTCCGGTGTGGCTGCCAGAGAAGCTCAGCGTATGCCCAAGAAGGATCTGAACCAGCTTGCTAAGTCCATCGTCGACCAGGCCGTCGGCGACGAGGCGAAGTACATGGATGCGCGCCGAGCGGCGTCCCGCAAGGGGGGTCTTGTGGGCGGTCAGAAGCGCACGGAGTCGATGACGGAGGCCGAGCGCAAGGCGTTGTCAGCAAAGGGCGTCGCCGCGCGGAAAAAGGCCCCGGCGGGTGAGGCCGGGGCGGGTCTGGTTAAGAAGTGATCAGTGGAACAAGTCCATCTGATCGGGGTGTGAGCGGCAATGCTCGCAGACGTTTTCCCACCGGCCGAACCGGAAGCGGACGTAAGCGCGCACATGAACGCCCTTGGGGTACATGCAGAAGTGCATGGTTTGTCCTCAAGGATTGAGGGCAAATTTCGTCCCATCACCGCTCCAGACCGCTTAAAATCTGGGGTGTTCTATCCGAACTGGTGGTGGGTGGCGCGAGCCCTAACCAACGCCAAAAGCGCCTCGGCTCCTACCCCGGGGCGTTTTACTTTCCGCCCTACGTTGCGGACATGGTTCCTCCATGATTCTTGGCTAGAATACGGACGTCCTTCCGGCGCATGACGCTTACACGCGCCGTCGCAACCAAGATGCCGCTGAAGGATAGAACGGCCACGGTCCCCAACGTGGCCGTTCGCCTTTGTGCGCTACTTGAAGATCGCATTCATGATCTCCTGCGCCTTAGCGATACCTTGGTTGTTCAACTGGTAGCGGCGCCCGCGGTGTGACCCCGCCGTCAGCACATAAGCAGCGTTCGGTGTCATCGCTCGGTCCACGCGATCCAACTGATGAAGCCCGGATTGTTTTGCGGCCTGCATGAGGCGAACGCCTGTCACGGGATACTCGGACGCCTTCAACTCCTGGTAGCCATACAGCAGCAGTAGAAGTGCCTCGCTAGCCGTCTTCGGCAGCGCCAGCAGCGAGACGATGGCGTTCTTCTCGGCAAAGACCCGACGCATACTCACCGTTTCCACGCCAGGCTGCGATGGTGGTGCTGCAGGCGTCGCGGCCAACTTCGATGGATCGTCGCCGTCGCCGCTCGGGGCAGGCGCAGGAGTTGGTGCAAAAGAGGCGGCAGCCGGGGCAGGAGTGGGTGCCACAGGCGGCGCTGCAGGAGCGATCTTCCCAATACCACCGACCGCCGCGAGGAAGGCTTTGTACGCTTCCGCCGCATCCTCTGGGCGCCCCTCGAACTCGAACTCATGCTCGCCGAGTTTGAACTTGATCTTTGACGTGCCAGAGTCAGCCATCGCAACCATCCTACGAAGCCGGTCCCCACCAGCTCGCGCCGATTATGGCATCCGTCACGCCGTGACGCAACTACACGTCGCCTGCTGTTGACGTGTAATTTGCTCTGGTTTATAGTTCAGTTCAAACGAGGCCTGAACATGAACCGACTCCCCATCGAGAAGCGCGCCCAGATCATTGGTCTGCTGGTCGAGGGCATGTCGATGCGGGCCGTGACCCGGATCACCGGCGTCTCGATCAACACCGTCACGAAGTTGCTGGAAGATGTGGGCATGGCCTGCAACTTCTACCAAGCGCAGACGCTCGTGAACCTGCCGTGCAAGTCGGTTCAGTGCGATGAAATCTGGGCCTTCTGCGGCAAGAAGCAGAAGAACGCGCGCGGCGCCGAACTGGACGGGCTGGGCGTCGGCGACGTGTGGACCTGGACGGCCCTGTGCGCCGATACCAAGCTGATCGTGTCGTACATGATCGGCAAGCGCGATGTGACCTACGCCGGCCCGTTCATCGCCGATCTGGCGTCGCGCTTGTCAAGCCGCATTCAACTGTCCACGGACGGCCACCACGCCTACGTCAAGGCGGTGGATATGGCCTTCGCTGGCGATGTCGACTACGGGATGCTCAAGAAGGTCTATGGCTCGCCGATGGAGGGTCAGCGCCGCTACAGCCCGGCCGAGTTCGTTTCCGCTGAGAAGCGCGTCATGGTTGGCAACCCTGACGACGCGAAGATTTCGACCAGCTTTGTCGAGCGTCAGAACCTGACCATGCGCATGGGGATGCGCCGCTTTACGCGGCTGACCAACGGCTTCAGCAAGAAGGTACAGAACCTAGAGCACGCAGTCTCGCTGCACTTCATGCACTACAACTTCGCGCGCATCCACAAGACGCTGCGCGTCACGCCAGCGATGGCGTCCGGCGTCAGCGATCATGTTTGGTCGCTTGAGGAGATTGCAGCGCTGGCAGACTAACCGCCAACTACAGGCCCGGAAGACGAAAGTAGCCTTTGATGCAGTTCGGATCGCACACAGCAATCTGAATGTGGTTCTTCTTTCGGAAGCCGGCATTTTCATAGAGTTCCGGGCCTTCGAAGAAGGCCGCGCGGACCGACTGAAAGGGCGTGAGTCCTTCTTCTCGCCGAAGGTCGTGCATGGCTTTGACGACTATCCTGTCGCGATAACGCCGAACCCGATCCGGGCCAAGATCATTTTCCGGCATCGGACGCCCCGCTGCAGCGTAAATCTGGCTGATGAAATTGAAGGCGCGCTCAAGTTCTTCACTTCGCTCCAAGTCGAGCAGATTGCAGCAGTGTCCCAAGTCGATGATTGCGCCGACAACAAAGGGTTCGTCAATCGAACCTGCGACCTGCGCGGGCTTCAGTTTTGCTTCCCAAGCCCAATCGTGGGCTCGCCACGGATCGTTCTCCCAGAAATAGATACCTTCGCCGAGCCAGTCGTGCGAGTTGCTACTGGTACGCAGATGCTTGCCAGAACTAAGCACGGCTTCTCCATGGCTGCGGTCGCAGCCGTGAAAACCGAGCACAAGACCTGGCATTCGCTTGTATTCAGGCCACTCCGGTGGCGCTGGTCGAGCGGTTGGCGGCTTAGCCGCCATACTTCTTCGGAGTGTTCCCGTGCGCGGTGACGAACCCGCTTTGCTTTAGGTAGTCCATCGCCCTCGATGGATTGCTAGTCAGCCGCTCTTGCAGCCGATCAACCCGACCAGCTACGTCTGGGTCGGTTAGCCTCCGACCATCATCCCGAACTGCACCAGCGGAGGACGCGCTTTTCCCTCGACGTGAAGTCACGCCAGAAGTTGCCATGTCATTTCTCCTGATGAACCGGCGGCCGGCGGCCACCTGTTGGACGCTTTGAATGTAGGCATAAGTGCTTGTGGATAGTGTGGACAACCACGTTATATGTTGACGACTTAGCAAAAACCCCACTGCGACTGGAGAGGCCAACCGGAGCACCCGCAGCGACCGTTACATCTCAAACTGAGACACCACCTCTCGGTGCAAGTCGTTGACCGAAAAGGGGATTTTTGATGTAATCCTGGGTTCCCCGCATCGGGTACGCGGCTGGTTCGGGCAAGGTGCTCGGGCCGCTGCAGGCTCACTGCAGCATTGCCTGAACCCGGCCTTCCCGCGAGTCCGGCCCCTCGGCACGCTGACGTTCCCTATGCCCCCGCATTGCCCGTCCAGGGGCCAGAGGCTCACATGAAACGCACCTACCAACCTTCGAAGACCCGCCGCGCCCGCACCCATGGCTTCCTCGTGCGCATGAAGACGCGCGGCGGCCGCCGGGTGCTGAACGCACGCCGCGCCAAGGGCCGCAAGCGCCTGGGTCTCTGATCCAGCCGCTTCCGCTCGCGAGGCGTGAGCCGCACCACCGCCCCTGCGGGGTTGCGCGCTGCCGATTTCGAGCGGGTGCTCGCCCAGCGGCCCTGTGCCCGGACCGAACACTTCGTGCTTCACCACCTGTCCGCCACGAAAGAGGGCGCCGCCGGCGAGTTGTCAACACCGGCGAGCAGCGTGCCCGATGGGCTTGTGGATGAACCGCTGCGTTTCGGCCTGGTGATCCCCAAGCGCCATGCGCGCCGCGCCGTGACGCGCAGCCTGATCAAGCGACAAGGGCGCAACGCCTTCCAGCGCGGCGCGGCCGCCTTGCGCGCGGGCGACTGGGTGCTGCGCCTGCGCAGCCCGTTCCCGGTGGCCCAGTTCCCCAGTGCTGCATCGAACGCACTGCGCACGGCCGTGCACGGCGAGCTGGCCGCGCTGTTCCTCGCGGCGGCTTCCGGGGCACGGCGATGAGGGCCGCGCCGGGTGCGGCGGCCTGGCTGGGCCGCCTGCCGCAGCGGCTTCTGATCGGGGCGGTGCAGGGCTATCGCCTGTTCTTCAGTGCCTGGCTCGGCAGTGGCTGCCGCTTCACGCCCACCTGCTCCGTCTACGCGATCGAGGCGCTGGAACGCCACGGCGCGCTGAGCGGCAGCTACCTGACCACGCGACGCCTGCTGCGCTGCCATCCTGGCTGCGACGGCGGCCACGACCCGGTTCCCGGTCGGCCGCCCGGCTGGCTCACCGGCCACCGTGCCGCTGAATCGTCTTCTTCTTCCTCTTCCAGCGAGGTGGCCGCATCGGCACCGCGCGCTCCCTGCGAGATCTCGTCATGACCGATATGCGCCGCACCCTGCTGTGGGTGGTGTTCACGATGTCGCTCGTCCTGTTGTGGGACGCGTGGAACAAGCACACCGGCCAGCCTTCGATGTTCTCCCCCGCGACACGGCCGGTCGCGGCCGGCAGTGCACCCGGGGCGACGCCGCCGGCCTCTGCCGCGCTGCCGTCGGCCACGGCGGCGGCGCCCGCTTTCGGCGCGGCTGACGGCGGCAGCACGCCGCCGGCCCTGGTGGCACCAGCGGCCACCGCGCCGACCGTGACCGTGAGCACCGACGTGCTGAAGCTCACGCTCGACGCGCGCGGTGGCGACGTGGTGCACGCCGAACTGCTGACGCAGGTGGATCAGAACGACCGCACCCGCAACGTGGTGCTGTTCGACCGCTCCAAGGAGCGCGTCTACCTCGCTCAGACCGGTCTGGTGGGCGCGCCCAACCTGCCCAACCACCTGACGGCCTATACGCTGGTGCCCGGCGAGACCAGCCTGGCCGCCGGCAAGGACGCGCTGGAGGTGGTGTTCGAGTCGCCCGAGCAGGGCGGCGTGAAGCTGAAGAAGACGCTGACCCTGCAGCGCGGCAACTATGCGGTGCAGGTGCGCCACGAGCTGGTCAACACGGGCGCGGCCGCGATCTCGCCGCAGCTGTACGTGCAACTGGTTCGCGACGGCAATGCGCCCCCTGGGGAATCGAGCTTCTACAGCACCTTCACCGGCCCGGTGGTCTACACCGACGCCAGCAAGTTCCACAAGGTCGACTTCAAGTCGATCGAGAAGGGCAACGCCGAGCACGACAAGACCGCCGACAACGGCTGGGTCGCGATGGTGCAGCACTACTTCTTCTCGGCCTGGCTGCACAACGACAAGGCGCCGCGCGAGTTCTACACGCGCAAGATCGACGTCAACCTGTACGCGGTGGGCCAGCTGTTCCCGCTGGGCGAGATCGCCCCGGGCGCGAGCAAGCAGTTCGACAGCGTGCTGTTCGTCGGCCCGCAGGAAGAGAAGAAGCTCGAGGCGCTGTCCCCCGGCCTGGAGCTGGTGAAGGACTACGGCTGGTTCACGATCATCGCGAAGCCGCTGTTCTGGCTGCTCGACCAGCTGCACAAGCTGATCGGCAACTGGGGCTGGGCGATCGTGGCACTGGTGGTGCTGCTGAAGGCGGCGTTCTACTGGCTCAACGCCAAGGCCTATGCGTCGATGGCGAAGATGAAGGCCATCAACCCGAAGATCATGGAGATGCGCGAGCGGCTGAAGGACAAGCCGCAGCAGATGCAGCAGGAGATGATGCGCATCTACAAGGAGGAGAAGGTCAACCCGCTGGGCGGCTGCCTGCCGATCCTGGTGCAGATGCCGGTGTTCATCGCGCTGTACTGGGTGCTGCTGTCGAGCGTGGAGATGCGCAATGCGCCGTGGCTGGGCTGGATCACCGACCTGTCGGTGCGCGACCCGCTGTTCATCCTGCCGGTGGTGATGACCGGCACCACGCTGCTGCAGACCTGGCTGAACCCGACGCCGCCGGATCCGATGCAGGCCAAGATGATGTGGATCATGCCGCTGGTGTTCTCGGTGATGTTCTTCTTCTTCCCGGCCGGCCTGGTGCTGTACTGGATCACCAACAACCTGCTGTCGATCGCGCAGCAGTGGGTGATCAACCGACGGCTGGGCGTGAACTGATTCCAGGCGTCGTCGGCCCGCCCCGGCCGATCCGTCACGACGCCCCGCTCGCGGGGCGTCTTGCTTTCCGGGCCGACAATCGCGCGCATGCAGCTGCCCCGCCACCACGACCCCATCGTCGCGATCGCGACGGCGCCCGGGCGCGGCGCCGTGGGCATCGTGCGCGTGTCCGGGCGCGGCCTCGGGGCGCTGATCGAAGCGGTGTGCGGACGCGCGCTGAAGCCGCGCCACGCCCACTACGGCCCCTTCCTCGACGCGCAGGGCGAGGCCATCGACCAGGGCCTGGCGCTGCACTTCCCGGCGCCGCACAGCTACACCGGCGAGGAGGTGCTGGAGCTGCAGGCGCACGGTGGCCCGGTGCTGCTGCAACTGCTGCTGGCGCGCTGCCTGGAGGCCGCCGCGCAGCCCGATGCGCGCAGCGGCTTGCCGCGCCTGCGCGGCCTGCGCGTGGCCGAGCCCGGCGAATTCACCGAGCGCGCCTTCCTGAACGACAAGCTCGACCTGGCCCAGGCCGAGGCGGTGGCCGACCTGATCGACGCCAGCACCGAAGCTGCGGCTCGCTCGGCCGGCCGGGCGCTGGCCGGTGCCTTCTCGCAGCAGGTCGACACGCTGCGCGACCGGCTGATCGAGTTGCGCATGCTGGTCGAGGCCACGCTCGACTTCCCCGAGGAGGAGATCGACTTCCTGGAAAAGGCCGACGCACGCGGCCGGCTCGCCCGCATCGCCGACGCGCTGGACGCGGTGCGGGCGCGGGCGAAGCAAGGCGCGCTGCTGCGCGAGGGCTTGCGCGTGGTGCTGGCCGGGCAGCCCAACGTCGGCAAGAGCTCGTTGCTGAATGCGCTGGCCGGCGCCGAGCTGGCGATCGTGACGCCGATCGCCGGCACCACGCGCGACAAGGTGGCCGAGACCATCCAGATCGAAGGCGTGCCGCTGCATGTGGTCGACACGGCCGGCCTGCGCGCCGAGGACGATGCGCGTGACGAGGTCGAGCGCATCGGCATGCAGCGCAGCTGGGGTGCGATCGGCGAGGCCGATGCGGTGATCTTCCTGCACGACCTCACGCGTGCCGGCGATCCGGGCTACGACGCCGCGGAGCGCGACATCTCGCAACGCCTGCCGGCCGGCGTGCAGGTGCTCGACGTGCACAACAAGGCCGATGCGGCAGCGGACAGCGCCGCTACGCTGCCACCGCAGGCGCTGCGGCTGTCGGCGCGCACCGGCGAGGGCCTGGACCCACTGCGCCGCCGGCTGCTGCAGCTGGCCGGCTGGCAGGCCGGCAGCGAGGGCGTGTTCATCGCCCGCACGCGGCACCTGCAGGCGCTGCAGGCGACGGCCGAGCACCTGGTTCGCGCACAGCAGCTGGCGGCCCGCGCCGACGCCGCGCTCGACCTGCTGGCCGAGGAGCTGCGGCTGGCGCACGATGCGCTCGGCGTGATCACCGGCCGTTACACGCCGGACGACCTGCTGGGAGACATCTTCAGCAGGTTCTGCATCGGCAAGTGACGCACTTCACGTTCGGCACCGCGACCCTCCCCGAAGCACGCGTTTGGCGTGCATGGCCGACCTGCCGATAATCGGTTCCCGCCAGGGCTTCGAACCAGACACCGCCATGACCACCGACGAACTGATCCACGCGATCCAGTCGCTGAACGCCGAAGACGCGTTCCGCCCGCGGCTCGACCCACAGCAATGGCGCACCTTCACGCAGTACCTGACGCGCCACGAGATCCGCTCCGGCGAGCTGCTGCTCAAGCAGGGAGAGCAGGACCGCACGCTCTATTTCCTGGGCCAAGGTTCGCTGCAGGTGTATGCGACCGGCGGCACGACGAACAAGATCGCGATCCTGCGGCCCGGCGCGATGTGCGGCGAGCCCGGTCTGTTCGCCGACGGCGAGCGCACCGCCTCGGTCGAGGCGATGACGGCCAGCGTGGTGTGGGCGCTGCGCCTGCCGCGTTTCGAGGAGCTGTGCGCCCGCGTGCCGGTGATCGCGCTCGAGGTGCTGCGCGCGGCGGGTTCGGTGATGGCGCTGAGGATGCGCGGCAACATCGCGCGGCAGACGCCGATCACGTAAGCGGTTCGCTGCGGTGAGGAATGTCGACGAGGGCCGCATTCGCGGCCCTTGGTCTTGCTGCGCGGTGAGAAACCGCCTGGTGATGAGGCTCAGTGCCCGTCGAACGACACCAGCGTGAACAGAGACAGGCCGGCGGCGCGCAGCTTGGCGGCGCCGCCGAGTTCCGGCAGATCGACGATCGCCGCGCCCTCGATCACGGTGGCGCCGAGCCTTTCGAGCAGGCGCTTGCCGGCCATCATGGTGCCGCCGGTGGCGATCAGGTCGTCGATCAGCAGCACGCGGTCGCCGGCCTTCACCGCGTCGGTGTGGATCTCCACCGCGGCCGAGCCGTACTCGAGCTCGTAGCTTTCCTCGACGGTGGTGTAGGGCAGCTTGCCTTTCTTGCGGATCGGCACGAAGCCGATGTTGAGCTCGTAGGCCAGCACCGAGCCGATGATGAATCCGCGCGCATCCAGCCCGGCGATCGCATCGGGCCGCAGGTCGAAATAGCGGTGCACGAACTGGTCGATCAGCACGCGGAACACCTTCGGGTTCTGCAGCAGCGGCGTGATGTCGCGGAACTGCACGCCCGGCGACGGCCAGTCGGGCACGGTGCGGATGGTCTGGCGGATCAGGCTGCGGTCGTCCATGCGGGTGGCGTGCCGGTGAGTTGAAGCGCGTAGCGAGGCCGGCCATTATCGGCAGCCCGACCGACGAGCGGGCCGTGTCAGGCCGGCGGCAAGCGGCCGAGCAGCACTGGTGGCCCGCCGCCTGACGCCGCGCGCAGCACCAGACCTTCGCCCGACGCGGTGCTCTCGCCGAGCAGCGCGCTCAGCGTGAACTGGTGGCTGACCCACACCTCGAAACTGCCCGGGGGCACTTTCGCGAGCGCCTGCCGTAGCGCGGCGACCTGTGACGAAGCGGCGTCGGTTCCTGTGCGCACCGAGCCGAGCGCGTCCCAGCGTTCCACCGTGCCGAACGCGAGCGTGGCGGTCTCGATGCAGCGGCACCACGGGCTCGATCTCACGGCCGACGGCTGCAGGCTTTGCGCCGCGAACCACGCACCGATCCGGCGAGCCTGGGCTCGCCCGGCGTCATCGAGGTTGCGCTGGGTCGTGCATTGCTCGAGCGTGAAGCCCGGCGGGTCGAACGTGCCGGGGGCGTAGGCATGGCGGAACGCGGCCACCACGGCGCCGGCCCGCAGCGCCTGCGCCAGATCCGGCGCGGCGAGCAGCTCCGCGCCTGCGGCCGACCGGTGGAACGACAGGCCGGCGGGCGCGGCGGTCACCAGCGTGGCGTTCAGCAGCAGCGAGCGGCGCGACAGCAGCATGGTGAGACCACCGCTCAGCCGCGCAGCAGCCGCGCCTCGGCGCGAGCCAGCGTTTCGGGCCGACCCGACAGCACCAGCGTGTCGCCGGCGGCGAGCACCAGCGTCTCGTCGGGGTGCACCACGTTGCCGCGGGCGCGGCGCAGCGAGACGACCTGCACCTGCAGTTCGTCGAGCGCCTGTTCGATGATCGTGCGGCCGAGGCTGGCGCTGCTCTCGGACAGCGTGATGCTCTGCAGGCGCCGCTGCTGCAACTCCTCGACGGTGTCGTCGTCGGCGCCGTGGAAGTAGCCGCGCAGCAGGCCGTAGCGTGCGTCGCGCTGGTCCTGCACGAGACGGATCACGCGCCGCATCGGCACGCCGACCAGCGCCAGCACGTGCGAGGCCATCATCAGCGAGCCCTCGATCGCCTCGGGCACCACCTCGGTCGCGCCGGCGGCCTGCAGCGGCTCGAGGTCGCTGTCGTCGAGGGTGCGCACGATCACCGGCACCGTGGGGGCGTGCTCTCGCACCAGACGCAGGATCTTCAGCGCCGACGGGGTGTCGTGGTAGCTGATCACCACCGCCGTCGCGCGCGCCAGGCCGGCGGCCATCAGGCTTTGCAGCCGGGCCGCGTCGCCGAACACCACGTTCTGGCCGGCGGCGGCGGCCTGGCGCACGCGGTCGGGGTCGAGGTCGAGCGCCATGTAGGGGATGTGCTCGGAACTCAGCAGCTGCGCCAGGTTCTGGCCGCTGCGGCCGTAGCCGCAGATGATCACGTGGGCCTCGGCGTGGATCGCCTTGGTGGCGATGCTGGTCAGCGCCACCGACTGCAGCAACCAGTCGCTGGCCGCGAGCCGCATCACGATGCGGTTGCTGTAGAGGATGAGCAAGGGCGTGGCGAGCATCGACAACACCATCGACGCCAGCACCGGGCTCTGCAGGCGCGCGGGCAGCAGCTGGTTCTGCGTGGCCAGCGCCAGCAGCACGAAGCCGAATTCGCCGGCCTGTGCGAGGTAGAGCCCGGTGCGCAGCGCCACGCCGGCCGGCGCGCCGAAGACGCGTGCCAGCAGCGTGACGAGGCCGAACTTGAACAACACCGGCAGCACCGTCAGCGCGGCCACCACCATCCACTGGTCCCAGATGGCGCGCCAGTCGAGCTTCATGCCGATGGTGATGAAGAACAGGCCGAGCAGCACGTCGTGGAAGGGCCGGATGTCGGTCTCGACCTGGTGCTTGTATTCGGTCTCGGCGATCAGCATGCCGGCGATGAAGGCGCCGAGCGCGAGCGACAGGCCGGCGTGCTCGGTCAGCCAGGCCAGACCCAGCGTGACGAGCAGCAGGTTGAGGATGAACAGCTCCTCGCTGCGACCGCGCGCGACCAGCGTGAGCCACCAGCGCATCACCCGCTGTCCGCCTACCAGCAGCAGCGTCAGCAGCACCGCGGCCTTGAGCGCGGCAAACAGCAGCGCGCGCGTCATGTCGCCGGCCGATTCGCCGAGCGCCGGGATCAGCACCAGCAGCGGCACCACGGCCAGATCCTGGAACAGCAGCACGCCCATCACGCGGCGACCGTGCGGCGTCTCGAGTTCGATGCGCTCGGCCATCATCTTGACGACGATGGCGGTGCTGCTCATCGCGAGCGCCGCGCCCAGCGCGATCGCGCTTTGCCAGCCCAGCCCCCAGGGCTTGCCGGCGAGCGCGAGGCCCCAGGCCAGCAGCGCGTTGCCGGCCACGGCGGCGGCGATGGTCAGCGACACCTGAGACAGGCCGAGGCCGAACACCAGCGTGCGCATGCTGCGCAGCTTGGGCAGGTTGAACTCCAGCCCGATCACGAACATCAGGAACACGACGCCGAACTCGGCGAGGTACTGCACGCCGCCGGAGTCGCGCGCCAGCGCCAGCGCGTTCGGGCCGATGAGCACGCCGGCGGCCAGGTAGCCGAGCATCGGCGGCAACTTCAGGGAGCGGCAGGCCGCGACGCTGAGCACCGCGGCCACCAGGTAGAGCAGGGCGAGTTCGAGGGAGGAGGCCATCCGTTGGGGGCTTGCAGGATCGGTGCCGCGGGCGGCGACCCGCGCGAGAGGCGGCGCCTAGAATGGTCCGATGCTACCCAAGGCCCTGCGGCGCGAGCCCGGGGTGCACCCTGTGACGCCACCCTCCGCTTCTTCTTTCTCCTCCTATTCCCCGCAGCGCAGCGTCGAGATGGGCGCGCAGGCGCTGGCGGTCGAGACGCAGGCGCTGGATGCGCTGCAGCAGCGCATCGCCGGGCCGATGGCCGACGCGTTCGCGCGGGCCGTCGCGGCCATGTTGGACTGCCGCGGTCGCGTGGTCGTGATGGGCATGGGCAAGAGCGGCCACGTGGGCCGCAAGATCGCCGCGACGCTGGCCTCGACCGGCACACCGGCGATGTTCGTGCACCCCGCCGAGGCGAGCCACGGCGATCTGGGCATGGTGACCCTGTCCGACATCGTGCTGGCGATCTCGAACTCCGGCGAGAGCGACGAGCTGGCTGCCATCCTGCCGGTTCTCAAGCGCCTGGGCGTGATGCTGATCGCGATCACCGGCCGGGCCGACTCCAACCTCGCGCGGCACGCCGAGCTGGTGCTCGACAGCGCGGTCGCGCAGGAGGCCTGCCCGCTGAACCTGGCGCCGACGGCCAGCACCACCGCGCAGATGGCGCTGGGCGACGCGCTCGCCGTGGCGCTGCTCGACGCGCGCGGCTTCAAGGAGGAAGACTTCGCGCGCTCGCATCCGGGTGGCTCGCTGGGGCGCAAGCTGCTGACGCACGTGCGCGACGTGATGCGCGGCGGCGACGCGGTGCCGAGCGTGGGGCCGGCGACAGTGTTTACCGACCTGATGCGCGAGATGAGCGCCAAGGGGCTGGGCGCCACCGCGATCGTCGATGGCGCCGGCCGGGTGCAGGGTATCTTCACCGACGGCGACCTGCGCCGCCTGATCGAGAAGGGCGGCGACCTGCGCGCGCTGACGGCCGCCGAGGTGATGCACCCGGCCCCGCGCACGGTGCGTGACGACGCGCTGGCCGTCGACGCCGCCGACCTGATGGAGACGCACCGCATCACCAGCGTGCTGGTGGTCGACGCGCAGGGCGCGCTGGTGGGTGCGCTGAACATCAACGACCTGCTGCGCGCGAAGGTCATCTGATGCGCGAGGACACCCGGCGCGAACTCCGCGCGACGCTGCAGTTCGCGCCGTCGCTGCTGCTGAAGGCGCAAGGCCTGCGTGCGGCGATCTTCGACGTCGACGGCGTACTGACCGACGGGCGGCTGTACATCGGCGAGCACGGCGAGACCGTCAAGGCCTTCAACTCGCTCGACGGCCATGGCCTCAAGCTGCTGGCCCAGGGCGGTATCGCGCCGTTGGTGATCACCGGCCGCGACTCGCCGGCGGCGCGCCGGCGCGTGGCCGACCTGGGCATCGCGCACGCGGTCTACGGCGCGCACGACAAGCTGGCGGCCGCGAGCGCGCTGCTGGCGACGCTGGGGCTGGACTGGCCGCGGGTGGCGGCGATCGGCGACGACTGGCCCGACCTGCCGCTGCTGGTGCGGGCCGGCTTCGCAGCGGCGCCGGCCAATGCGCATGCCGAGGTGCGCGTGTTGGTCGACCATGTGACGGCGGCGACCGGCGGCCACGGTGCGGCGCGCGAGTTCTGCGACCTGCTGCTGGTGGCCAGCGGGCGCTACGCCGACCTGCTGCAGGGCCATCTCACCACGCTGGACGGCGGGACGCCGGCGGCAGCGTCCACGCCATGACCGATCGCGGCGACAGCCCCGAACCGCCGTTCGCCGAGCTCCTGCCGCTGGCCCCGCAGGGCAGCGTGCGTGAGGCGGTCGGCGGCCCGTGGACCGCGCGCGCGCTCGATCACGTGCTGCGCTACCTGCCGGTGCTGCTGATGGGCGCGCTGGCGGCGCTGAGCTGGTGGCTGGTGAAGAACACCCCGGTGCCGGGCGACACCAAGGCGGCCCAGGCGCTGCGGCACGAGCCGGACTACACGATGCGCGGCTTTTCCGTCGTGAGCTACACGCCGAGCGGCCAGTTGCGCTCGCGGCTCGAGGGCGACGTGATGCAGCACTACCCGGACACCGACACGATCGAGGTCGAGGGCGTGCGCCTGCGGGCGGTCGACGAGACGGGCCGCGTCACGCTGGGCAGCGCGCAGCGGGCGCTGAGCAACGGCGACGCGACCCAGGTGCGGCTGACCGGCGGTGCGCGCGTGATCCGCGAGCCGGGTCCGGGCGAAGGCCCGTCGGCGCGACTCGAGATCCGCGGCGAATTCCTCGAGTTGTTCACCGAGACCGAACGGGTGCGCTCGCACCTGCCGGTGACGCTGTTCACCGGGCGCGGCGAGATGCGCGCCGGCAGCCTCGACTACAGCCACCTCGACCGCATCGGCCAGTTGAGCGGGCGTGTCACCGGCGAGCTGCTCGCCACGCCGCAGGCGGCGCCGTGAGCGCCGCCGCGCCGCTGGTCTTCATCACCGGGGCGTCCAGCGGCATCGGTCAGGCGCTGGCGGCGCGCTTTGCGCACGCCGGCTACCGCCTCGCACTGGTGGCGCGCCGCGCCCACGAGATCGAGGCCTGGTGCCGTGCCCAGGGGTGGCCGCCCGAACGTTGGGCGGTCTATGCGGCCGATGTGCGCGATGTCGCCGGCATCACCGCGGCCGGACGCGACTGCCTGCAGCGCCAGGGCCTGCCCGACGTGGTGGTGGCCAACGCCGGCATCAGCGTCGGTGTGGATACCGCGGAGTACGAGGACCTGGAGGTGATCCGAGCCACCTTCGAGACCAACAACCTCGGCATGGCCGCCACCTTCCAGCCCTTCCTGAAGCCAATGCGCGAGCGGCGTGCGGGCACGCTGGTCGGTGTGGCGAGCGTCGCCGCGATCCGCGGCCTGCCGGGCCACGGCGCCTACTGCGCGAGCAAGGCGGGCGTGGTGAGCTACTGCGAGAGCCTGCGCGGCGAGTGCCGCGCCTTCGGCATCCGGGTGGTGACGCTGGTGCCCGGCTACGTGGCGACGCCGCTGACCGCCGGCAACCGCTACGGCATGCCCTTCCTGATGACGCCCGAGGCCTTCGCCGAGCGGGCCGTGGCGGCGATCCGGGCCGGGGTCAGCTACCGGGTGATCCCGTGGCAGATGGGGCTTGTCGCCAAGCTGTTGCGGCTGTTGCCCAACGCGGTGCTGGACCGGGTGCTGGTGGGGCGGGGCCGCAAGAAGCGCCAGGGCGAATAGGGCCGGTTGACGCGCCCGGCGCGGCAGGCAGCGCGCCGTCCGGCAAGGCAAAAGGCGGTGGGCCGAAGCACCACCGCCTTTGATGTATCCCTGGAGCCGGCATCGACCGGCTCGTGCAACGTGGACTCAGTAGCCGCCGCGGCCACCACCGCCGCCGCCGTAGCCACCACCACCGCCGCTGCGACCACCGCCGCCACCGCCGTAGCCGCCGCCACCACCGCTGCGACCACCGCCGCCGCCGCCATAGCCACCACCACCGCCGCTACCGCCGTAGCCGCCACCACCGCCGCTGCGGCCACCACCACCGCCGCCACCGCCGTAGCCGCCGCCACCACCGCCGGCGCCACCGCCGCCGTAGGGACCACGGAAGCCGCCCGGCCGCTCTTCACGGGGACGCGCTTCGTTGACGACGATCGCGCGACCGGACAGGGACTGACCGTTCATGCCCTCGATCGCGGCCTGAGCCTCAGCGTCGGAGCCCATCTCGACGAAGCCGAAGCCCTTCGAGCGGCCGGTGTCCCGGTCCATCATGACCTTGGCCGAGGTGACGGCGCCGAACTCGCCGAACGCCTGTTGCAGATCGTCGTCGCGCACACTGTAGGCAAGGTTGCCCACATACAGCTTGTTGCCCATGGGAGAGCGCCTTTCTTCCTCTGAAAACCGGTACAGCGGTACCGAACAATATGTGGAGCCTCAACCCGCCGGAACCGATCCAGAGAAGGCGCCGCATCCAAACACGAAAGCCCATTATGTGTGAAGAGGTGACTTTCGGTGTAGTGGGCCACCCGAGTGTTGTATCGGAGTCGAGCAAACATGCGGCCTGGCGGCCCCTCGAGTGGCGGCCGGACACGCCTTCGGTCGACAAGCGAATGGCCGGGGGCTGAGAATCCCGCGATGGATCTGAAACCCCTGATCGCTCTCCTGGCCATCGTCAATCCGATCGGCGCCATTCCGTTCTTCATCACCTTCACCAGTGGTTTCAACCGGCAGCAGCGCCAGCGCACCATTCGGGTGAGCGCTTTCAGCGCCTTCCTCGTGATCGCGATCAGCGCGGTGGCGGGGCTGAAGATCATCGAGTTCTTCGGCATCAGCATCGCGTCTTTCCAAGTGGGTGGCGGCACGCTGCTGCTGATCAGCTCGCTGCAGATGCTCAACGCCCAGCCGGCCGACACCAGCAAGGAAGACATGAGCGAGGGTGCCGAGAAGGCCGACGCCGGCGCCAGCATCGCGGTCGTGCCGCTGACGATCCCGCTGCTGACCGGCCCCGCGACGATCTCGACGATGGTCATCTACGCCGAGCGCACGCGCCACTGGTGGCAACTGGGCACGCTGGTGCTCTACGGGGTGGTGATCGGCGCGGCGGTCTACCTCGCCTTCATGGCCTCGGGCCGCATCGCGCGCGTGCTGGGCAAGACCGGCATCAACGTGATGACGCGGCTGATGGGCCTGATCCTGGCGGCGATGGCGGTGGAGATCATGGCCGAAGGGCTGGCCAAACTGTTCCCGGTGCTCGCATCGGCGATTCCGCGATGAACGACGACGACACCCCCACCTTCGATTACGTGATCATCGGCGGCGGCACGGCCGGCTGCCTGCTGGCCAACCGCCTGAGCGCCGATCCGGCCAAGCGAGTGCTGTTGCTCGAGGCCGGCGGCCGCGACGACTACCACTGGATCCACATCCCGGTCGGTTACCTGCACTGCATCGGCAACCCGCGCACCGACTGGCTCTACCAGACCGAGCCCGATCCGGGGCTGAACGGCCGCTCGCTGCGCTACCCGCGCGGCAAGGTGCTCGGCGGCTGTTCGAGCATCAACGGCATGATCTACATGCGCGGCCAGTCGCGCGACTACGACCACTGGGCAGCGGTGACCGGCGACGACGGCTGGCGCTGGGACGCCTGCCTGCCGGTCTTCAAGCAGCACGAGGACCACCACGGCGGCGCCGACGAGATGCATGGTGCCGGCGGCGAATGGCGCGTCGAGAAGCAGCGCCTGCGCTGGGACGTGCTGGAGGCGTTCGCGCAGGCCGCGCAGCAGGCCGGCATCCCGGCGAGCGCCGACTTCAACCGCGGCAACAACGAGGGCGTGGGCTACTTCGAGGTCAACCAGCGCGCCGGCTGGCGCTGGAACACGGCCAAGGCCTTCCTGCGGCCGACCTGCTACGGCCGGCCGAACTTCGAGATGTGGACCGGCGTGCAGGTGACGCGCCTGCTCGTCGAGCGCGGCGCCGGCGGCGCCTTGCGCTGCACCGGCTGCGAGGTCCAGACGCCCCACGGTCCCGAGACCGTGCGGGCCAGCGCCGAGGTGCTGCTGAGCGCCGGCGCGGTGGGTTCGCCGCAGCTGCTGCAGCTGTCGGGTCTCGGGCCGGCGGCGTTGCTGCAGCAGCATGGCATCCCGGTGGAGCACGACCTGCCCGGCGTCGGCGAGAACCTGCAGGACCACCTGCAGATCCGCGCCGTGTTCAAGCTGCAGGGCGTGCCGACGCTGAACACGCTGTCGGCGTCGTGGTGGGGCAAGGCCCGCATCGGGCTTGAATACGCGTTCAAGCGCACCGGGCCGATGAGCATGGCGCCATCGCAGCTCGGCGCCTTCACGCGCTCGTCGCCAGCGCACGTGTGGCCCAACCTCGAGTACCACGTGCAGCCGCTGAGCCTGGAGGCGTTCGGCGAGCCGCTGCACCGCTTCGATGCCTTCACCGCGAGCGTCTGCAACCTCAACCCGACCAGCCGCGGCGCGATCCGCATCCGCAGCCCGCGGTTCGAGGACGCGCCGCTCATCGCGCCGCGCTACCTGTCCACCGAGGCGGATCGCCAAGTGGCCGCCGACAGCCTGCGGGTGACGCGGCGCATCGCGGCGCAGCCGGCGTTGGCCAAGTATCGGCCCGAGGAGGTGAAGCCCGGCCTGCAGTTCCAGACCGACGCCGAGCTGGCGCGGCTGGCCGGCGACATCGGCACCACGATCTTCCACCCGGTGGGCACCTGCCGAATGGGGCGTGACGACGATCCCCAGGCCGTCGTCGATGCACGCCTGCGCGTGAGGGGCGTGGCCGGACTGCGGGTGGTCGATGCGAGCGTGATGCCGACGATCACCAGCGGCAACACCAACAGCCCGACGCTGATGATCGCGGAGAAGGCGGCCCAGTGGATCCGGGCCGATCACGGCCACCGGCGCTGACGGCTGGGTGCGATGGCCGCACCAACATGCTGCGGAAAACCCCGATGCGGTGCCCTGAGGGGCTCCCTATAGTGCGCTCACTCGCGGCGGGCCAGTCCCGTCAGGCGGGGGTTCGAGGAGACAAGCGAAGACTGCGGCGGAGTGGACGACCGCCAGCATCCAGGAGACGACAGCGCGGGCCCATCCGCTACGCGCCAAGAGCGCCGGTACCCCCGGCGCTCTTTTTATTTGCGGCGCTCGTTGTCGTTGCGCCGGGCGGTGTCTGACGGTGAGCAGGCATCATGCGCGGCGCCCCGCGCAACACCGCTGCCTGCCCGTCCCATGCTCGATCTCGCCACCGTCACTCTTGCCTCGCTGTTCGCCGGTTTCGTCGATGCCATCGTCGGCGGGGGCGGACTGATCCTGGTGCCGGCGCTGTTCAGCGTGTTCCCGAACACGGCCCCGGCCACGCTGTTCGGCACCAACAAGGGCGCGGCGGTGTGGGGGACGGCCTGGGCCACGGCCCAGTACGCGAAGCGGGTCACGCTGTCCTGGCATGCGCTGCTGCCGGCGGCCGGCGCGGCGCTGCTGGGCAGCTTTGCGGGGGCCTGGGCGGTGATGCAGGTGTCGGCCGACGGCCTGCGGCGTGCCCTGCCCTTCATCCTGCTGGGCGTCCTGTTGTACACGCTGGCCCGCAAGGACCTGGGCCGGACCCACCAGCCGCAGCACCGAGGCCGCCGCGAGGCGGCCTGGGCCAGCGGCATCGGCGCCGTGGTGGGCTTCTACGACGGCTTCTTCGGCCCGGGCACCGGCAGCTTCTTCGTGTTCCTGTTCGTGCGCTTGCTCGGCTACGACTTCCTGCACGCCAGCGCGAGTGCCAAGCTCCTGAACACGGCGACCAACCTGTCGGCGCTGGCGGCCTTCGCGTGGACCGGCCACGTTTGGTGGCATGTCGCGCTGGTGATGGCCGTGGCCAACGTGGCGGGCAGCCTGCTGGGCACGCGGCTCGCGCTGCGGCACGGCGCGGGCTTCGTGCGCGGTGTCTTCATCGTCGTCGTCTCGCTGCTCATTGCGAAGACGGGCTACGACGCGTTCCTGCGCTGAGCCGTGCGGCGCCGCCGGCCTCGCGCAGAATCGCGGCGCATGAGAAGAAGCCGAATCCTCCGCTGGGCGGCCTGGCTGCCGGCGCTGTGGCTGGCGAGCGCGGCCACCGCCGGCGCTGCGGAGGACGCGGCGCCGGCGGCCTGTCGCGTCAAGGGCCTGAAGCACGAGGTGCTGTGCGGCCACGTGACGCGGGCCTTGGACCCGGCGCAGCCCGGGGGCACGACGATCGCGGTGCACTACGTGGTCGTGCCGGCCGCGGCGCGCTACAAGCGGGCCGACCCCGTGTTCTTCTTTGCCGGTGGCCCGGGGCAGAGCGCCATCGCGCTGGCCGGTTCGGTGCTGCCGCTGTTCCAGCGCCTGAACCACCGGCGCGACCTGGTCTTCATCGACCAGCGCGGCACCGGGCGCTCGGCGCCGCTGGCCTGCGACGCCGAGGATGGCCTGCCGCTGGCGCAGCGCCTCGACGCCAAGCGGGGCCTCGCGCGGCTCACCGCCTGCCTGGCTTCGCTGCGCGAGCTGCCGCACGGCGATCTGCGCCAGTACACGACGAGCATCGCGATGGCCGATGCCGATGCGGTGCGGGCCGCGCTGGGCGCGCCGCAGATCAACCTGGTGGGCGGCTCCTATGGCACGCGGGCGGCGCTGGACTACCTGCGGCAGTTCCCGTCGCGTGTGCGGCGGGTCGTGCTCGACGGCGTCGCACCGCCCGACATGATGTTGCCGGTCAGCATGGGCCAGGACGTGGAGGCCGCGCTGGCGCGACTCTTCGCCGACTGCGAGCGGGAGCCCGCCTGCAGCACGCGCCACCCGCGGCTGCGGATGCATTGGCAGGAGCTGCTGGGCGGTGCGCCGCGGCGCGCGAGCGTGGTGGATCCGCTGGACGGTCAACCGACCGAGGTGAGCATCGACGCCGACCTGCTGGCCACCGCGGTGCGCGGGCCGCTGTATGCACCGGGCCTGGCGGCGGCGTTGCCGTTCGCGATCGACGAGGCCGCGGCGGGGCGCTATTCGGCCCTGGTCGGTCTGGCCGGGGCGCTGGGCGGTGGGGCACGGGCGGTGCGGCTGTTCGAGGGCATGCATTTCTCGGTGGTGTGTGCGGAAGATGCGCCGGATCCGTCGGCTTCGCCGACGTCGGGGCTGGGCGCCGTCTACCAGCGGCCTTATGCGGCGCTGTGCCGCGACTGGCCGCGTGGCAGCGTGTCGCCGGCCTTCCGCGACCTGCCGACCAGCCCGGTGCCGGTGCTGGCTTTCAGCGGCACGCTCGACCCGGTGACGCCACCGCGCCATGGCGAGCGCGTGGTGAAGGCGCTCGGGCCGCGCGCGCGCCACGTGGTGGTGCCGAATGCCGGCCACGGTGTGATGGCGATCGGCTGCACGCGCGAGGTGACGCACCGCTTCATCGATGCCGAGGACGAGGCGCAGGCGCTGGCGGTCGACGCCGGGTGCCTGGCGCGGCTGCCGCGTCCGCCCGCCTTCGAGCCGCCGCGGCCCGCGCCGCCGCCATCAGGAGCCGCGCGATGATCCGAGTCGATGCCCTGCACAAGCGCTTCGCCGTGCCGACGCGCCGCTGGCTCGCGCGGGACCGGCCGGCGCCGGTCGTGGCGGTGGAACAGGTGGGCTTCACCGCGGTCGACGGCCGCATCACCGGCCTGTTGGGCCCCAACGGGGCCGGCAAGACGACGACGCTGCGCATGGTGGCCGGCCTGGTCGTGCCCGACGCGGGCGCGATCGAGGTCGATGGCATCGACGTGCTGCAGGCGCCGCGGCAGGCCTTGCGCCGCATGGGGGTGCTGAGCGACGCGCGCGGCCTTTATCCCCGCCTGAGCGCGCGCGAGAACATCGTCTACTACGCGGCATTGCATGGGCTGGAGCGCGACGCCGCGCACGCGCGTGTCGATGCGCTGGCGCAGATGCTCGACATGAAGCCGCTGCTCGACCGGCGCACCGATGGCTTCAGCCAGGGCGAGCGCATGAAGACGGCATTGGCGCGCGCGCTGGTGCACGATCCGGCCAACATCATCCTCGACGAGCCGACCAACGGACTCGACGTGCTGGCCACCCGCGCGCTGCGCGAGGCGCTCAGGCACCTGTGCAGCCCCGCCGGTGGCGGCAAGTGCATCGTGCTGTCGAGCCACATCATGCAGGAGGTGGAGCGGTTGTGCGACGAGGTGGTGGTCGTCGCGCACGGCCGCACCGTGGCGGTGGGCACAGTCGCGCAGCTCTGCGAACGCGCCGGTGAGCGCGATTTCGAGGAAGCCTTCGTGAAGCTGGCCTTCGCGCAGGAGCTGCAGGAGGTCCGCGCATGACGCGCCGTCATCTCGGGCCCGCGAGCCCGTCCGGAGCCGCAGCGGTGTTTCGCAAGGAACTGGTCGATGCCTTGCGGGACCGGCGCACGCTGGCGACGGTGCTGCTCAGCTCGGTGCTGATGGGTCCGCTGGTGCTGCTGCTGCTGTCGAGCCTGGTCGCGTCGCTGGAATCGCGGGCCGAGCAACGCGTGGTGGTGGTGCAGGGCATCGAGCACGCGCCGACGCTGCGCAACTTCATCGAGCGCCAGACCTTCCGCGTCGAAGCGGCGCCGCCGGACTACGAGGCGCGCCTGCGCGACGCCCAGCTCGGCGATCCGGTGCTGGTGATCGGCAAGGAGTTCGAGCGCCAACTGGCGGCCGGCGACGCGCCCGAAGTGCTGCTGGTCAGCGACAGCAGCAACCGGCAGGCCGAGGCCGGTACGGGACGGTTGGCCCGGCTGCTCGATGCGTTCAGCCGCGAGCGCGGCACGCTGGTGCTGGCCTTGAGGGGCGTGCCGGGGTCCTTGCTGCAGGCTATCGACGTCGAGGAGCGCGATCTGGCGAGCACGCGCAGTCGCGCGGCGCAGTTCACCAGCCTGCTGCCGTTCTTCGTGATCATGGCCGTGCTCTACGGTGCGTTGAATGCGGCGCTGGACACGACAGCCGGCGAGCGTGAACGTGGTTCGCTCGAGCCGCTGTTGACGAACCCGGCCGCGCCGCTGGCGCTGGTGATCGGCAAGTGGGGAGCGGTGGCCGCCGTGAGCATGCTGATCGCATTGCTCAGCGTGCTGAGCTTCCTGCCCGCCCAGTGGCTGATCCGCAGCGAGACACTGCGCTCGCTGTTCCTGTTCGGCCCGCGCGAGGCGCTCGGTTTCGTGGTCGTGCTGCTGCCGTTGGCCGCGTCGCTGTCGGCCCTGATGATGGCCGTGGCGATCCGGTGCAGGAGCTTCAAGGAGGCGCAGGCCAACAACACGGTGGTCATCCTGGCGGTGTCGCTGCTGCCGCTGCTGACCCTGTTCAACCAGGGCGGCGAGAAGCCCTGGTTCGTGTGGCTTCCGGCCCTGGCCCAGCACACGCTGATGAACCGGGTGCTGCGCGGCGAGAGCCTGTCGGCGACGGACGTGCTGGCGCCGCTGGCCGTGGGCGTGCTGCTGACCGGCGTGTGCCTGGGCTACATCGCGCGGCGGCTCCGCGCGGCGGCGGTGCGCTGAGGGCAGCAGGCGCGCCTGCGGCATCATCGGCGGCGATGCAAAAGCCAGCGCTCCCCGAAATCGTCTGGCGCTGCGCGCGCCTCCCTGAACTGTCGTCGCTCGAACTGCAGCGCATTCACATCGCTCGCCAGCAGGTGTTCGCCGTCGAGCAGGACTGCGTGTTCCAGGACGCCGACGAGGTCGACGAGCAGTCGGCCCATCTCGCTGCCTGGCGCGAGGACGGCGTGCTGCTCGCTTACGCGCGCCTCGTCGACCCCGGCGTCAAGTACGCCGAGCCGTCGATCGGCCGGGTGCTGACGACGGCGGCGGCGCGCGGCACGGGCGTGGGCCGCGTGCTCGTGCGGCGCGCCGTCGAACACGCGACCGCGGTGTTTCCGGGGCAGGGCCTGCGCATTTCGGCGCAGCTGCGGCTCGAGCGCTTCTACGCGGAAGCGGGCTTCGTCTGCGTCGGCGAGCCTTACCTCGAGGACGACATGCCGCACGTCGAGATGCTGCGTCGCGGCTGAGACGCAGCGGCGGCGAACGTCAGCTCAGCCAGCCGCTCACGCCTGCCGACAGCGATCTCGAGGTCACGCTCGTAAAGAGCGCCGGCGGCCTGGGCGGCTGGTGCTGCGCCTGCTCGAGGGCCCGGCTCACCTCGGCCTGCCAGGGCAGGCGGTGCACCAGGCTGTTGAGGTGCGGGGCCACCTCGTGTGCGGTGAGCACCTCGCCCTCGGCGCCGAGCAGGCGCAGGTTGGTGGTCATCATCATCGGGTCGGCGATCGCGACGATGCCTTCGGACACCTCGATCCAGTCCCAGGAGATGCCCGCGGCGCTGTCGCCCGCACGACCGCCCCAGACGGTCTGACCCATGCTGGGCCAATCCTTGTTCAGTCGAGTCGACACATGCGTGCCAAGGTGCACAAAGTGCAGCGGCGCATCGCGGCCGGGCTGCCACAATGCAGACGGCCACGCGTTGACGGTCCATGCAGGAATCATGATAAGAACGGGCTTGCACCCGGCAACTGCTTCAGAGGTCGGAAGTGTGTAGACCAGGGCGATCGTTGGCAGCTGTAAACCTTGTCAGGGACGCTCGCATGGAACGAAGGAACATCGATTCCTTCACGAGCCGTTCATGACAGAACCGGGATAGACAACAGGATGCTGCTAGGCAGCTATCAGTCAGTGCTCGAGGCGCGCAACCGCGATGAATTTCGCGGGGAGGTCGTTCGCTTCGCCAAGCTGCTCGGCTTCGAGACGGTATCGGCCATCACGGTGGTCGACCACCCGGTGGGCGATACGGAGTTCGTTGCGATCGACAACGCGCCGGACGCGTACAAGGACGCCATCGAAGATCCCAAGGCCGGTCAGCTCGACCCGGTGATGCAGCACTGCAAGCGCCAGAGCGTGCCGATCATCTGGGATCAGAGCACCTATGTTTCTGCCGGGCAGGGGAGCATGTGGGAGGCTCAGGCCCGATTCGGCTTCCGTACGGGGATCTGTCTTGCGCTGCACATGCCCGAAGGCCGGCACTTCGTGATCGGCGTGGACCGCGATCAGGCCTTGCCGAAGGACCGTGGCGAAGTGACGCGCATCGTTGCCGACCTGCAGCTGTTCGCCGTGCATGCGCAGGACACCGCGATGCGGGTGCTGGTGCCGGAGCGCCTGCAACTCGAGAGGCCGAAGCTGACGCCCCGCGAGCTGGACAGCCTGCGCTGGACGATGGACGGCAAGACGGCCTGGGAGGTCGGGGCCATCATGGGCATCTCGGAGCGGACGGCGGTGCTGCACATCAACACCGCCATGCACAAGCTGGCTTGCACGAACAAGCATCAGGCCGTGCTCAAGGCCTTGCGCCTCGGGTTGCTCCGCTGAGGGGTGTGGCAATTCGCTGCTAGGGTTTGCCCTTTACCCTGTAAGAGTTTTCAGTATCCCTTGTTCGTGGGGGCTGCTTCAATCTGGACAACCCACCGCTGTGGCGGTGCTTATCGGTCCAGCCAGGAGCAGCCATGCAGATCGTCCGCCAGTTCACCGAGCGCTTTTCACGTGTCAAGGCCGCCAAGCGTGCCCAGCAGAAGTCGGCAGAGCCGCAGACCGCTCCGCAGCCGCTGGATGCCGGCCAGCTGCGCCAGATCAGCGGGGGCGCGCGCGTGCCCGCGCCGAAGAACACCTGGTGATGATGGCCGCTTGCGATGCCCGACGGCTGTCGCAAGCGTGAGGGGTATGCGAAATCCGCCTGCTCCGATGGCAGGCTAGCGACGCATGCCACCCCTCTTTCGTTCCGAAGCGGTTGACGCCCACCAGCATGCCTGGCTGGGCGGCATCCAGCTGATCCGACCACTGTCTCTTTCCGTGTTGACGGTCTGTGCCGTCGGCGTTGCGGCGACAGTGGTCGCTTACCTCTTTGTCGGTGAGTACACCCGCAAGGCACGGGTCGCAGGGGTGCTGGTGCCCGATCAGGGCGTGATCCGCCTGCTGCCCCCAGAGTCGGCGACGGTGCTCGAGCGCCATGCGCAGGAGGGGCAATCGGTGCGGCGAGGCGACACGCTGTTCGTCCTGTCGGTCGATCGCTCGACCACCAGCGGTGATGCCCAGGCCTCCGTGCAACGCAGTCTGGCGGTCAAGGAGCGCAGTCTGCAGGGTGCCGTGCAGCAGCAGGCGGCCCTGCTCGATGCGCAGCGGATCGCGCTGGAGCGGCAGATCGTCGACCGCCGTGGCGAGCTCGCCCAGCTGCAGGTCGAGACGCAGTTGCATCGCCAGCGACTGGTGCTGGCCGAGCAGGCGATGGCCCGGCTCGAGTCGCTGCGGGCCGACAACTTCATCTCCTCGGCCCAGGTGCAGGCCAAGTCGGAAGAGGTGCTGGCAGTGCAGGCGCAGTTGCAGGGCCTGGAGCGGCAACGCGCGACCCAGTTGCGCGAGATCGGTGCGCTGGAAGTGCAGCGACGTGAGCTGCCGTTGCGCGCCCAGGTGGCGACCGGCGAGCTAGAGCGAGACCTCGCCACCGTGGCGCAAGAGGCAGCTGAGACGGAGGCACGGCAACGTATCGTCGTGCGCGCGCCGTCGGACGGCGTGCTGGGGGCGGTGCTGGCCGATCCGGGACAGTCCGTGTCGCCCGCCGCGGCGCTGGCGAGCCTGGTGCCGTCGGATGCGCGACTGCAGGCCCATCTGTATGCGCCATCCAGCGCCCTCGGCTTCGTAAGGCCGGACCAGACCGTCCTGCTGCGCTACCAAGCCTACCCTTACCAGAAGTTCGGCCACCAGACGGGCCATGTGCTGCAGGTATCGCGCACGCCGCTGCAGTCGGCGGAGCTCGCCGGTGTCCCGCTGGCCGGCGTGGCGAACTATTCCACCGTCAGCGGCGAGCCGCTGTACCGCATCACCGTCGCGCTCGACCGGCAGAGCGTGCCGGCCTACGGGCAGCTGCAGGCCTTGTCGGCCGGCATGCAACTGGAGGCTGACGTGCAGCTCGACCGGCGCCGCCTGATCGAATGGCTGTTCGAACCGCTGCTCGGTCTCACCGGCCGGGTGGCGGCCGGCCGCTCCTGATCGTTCAGAACCGATGTCGAACGCCTTGCGCATGGGCTTCGGCGCGCCGCGCCTGCCGATGATTCTGCAGACAGAGGCAGCGGAGTGCGGCCTGGCCTGCCTCGCCATGGTGGCCTCTCACCACGGCCTTCGCAGCGACCTGCCGACGCTGCGGCAGCGCTTCTCGCTGTCGTTGAAGGGCGTGACGCTGGCCGACCTGGTGGCGATGGCGGGGCAGCTGCAGCTCAATGCGCGACCCTTGCGCGCCGAGCTCGAGCATCTTTCGCAACTGCAGCTCCCTTGCATCCTGCACTGGGATCTGAGCCACTTCGTCGTGCTGGCGAAGGTGCAACGCGGTGTCGCCGTCATCCACGATCCGGCGCACGGGGTGCGGCGACTGCCGCTGGCCGAGGTCTCGCGTCACTTCACCGGCGTGGTGCTGGAGCTGATGCCCGGCACCGGCTTCGAGCCGCGCACCGAGCGCCAGCACGTCAGTCTGAGGCAGCTGCTCGGCCCGGTGCGCGGCCTGAAGCGTTCGCTGGCCCAGGTGTTCGTGCTTGCGCTGGCGCTCGAGGTCTTCATGCTGCTGGCGCCGTTCTTCCTGCAGTGGGTGGTCGATGGCGCGCTGCTCAGTTCGGATCGCGACCTGTTGCTCACGCTGGTGATCGGCTTCGGCCTGCTCGTGGTGATCCAGGTCGCCACCGGCGCCCTGCGATCCTGGGCGGTGCTCTACCTGTCGAGCACGCTCAACCTGCAGTGGCTGGGCAACGTGTTCGCACATCTGATGCGCCTGCCGGTCGAGTGGTTCGAGAAGCGCCATGCCGGCGATGTGATGTCGCGCTTCGGTGCGGTCCAGAAGATCCAGCAGACGCTGACCACCAGCTTCATCGAGGCGATGCTCGACGGGCTGCTGGTGGTCGCGACGCTGGCGATGATGTGGGTCTACAGCGGCACGCTGACGGCCATCGCGATCGGTGCGGTGGTGCTCTACGCGCTGCTGCGCTGGGCGTTCTTCACGCCGCTGCGCGACGCAACCGAAGAGGCGATCGTGCACGACGCGAAGCGCTCGACGCATTTCCTCGAATCGCTGCGCGGCGTGCAGGCGATCAAGCTGTTCAATCGCCAGGACGAGCGCCGCGCCCGCTTCATGAACCTGGTGGTCGACGCGATGAACGCCGACATCGCGATCAAGAAGCTCGAGCTCGCCTTTGCCGTGCTCAACAAGCTGGTGTTCGGCGTCGAGCGCATCGCCGTCATCGGCGTCGGTGCGCTGCTGGTGATGGATCAACAGTTCACCGTGGGCATGCTGTTCGCGTTCCTGGCCTTCAAGGAGCAGTTCGCGCAGCGCGTCAGCGGGCTGATCGACAAGGCGATCGAGCTGAAGATGTTGCGCTTGCAGGGCGAGCGTCTGGCCGACATCGTGCTGGCGGCACCCGAGGCGCAGGGCGAGGGCCTGCACGCGGCGCGCGACCTCGCGCCGCGCATCGAGTTGCGCGACGTGAGCTTCCGTTATGCCGACACGGAGCCCGACGTGCTGAAGGGCTGCAGCCTGCACATCGAGCCCGGCGAGGCGGTGGCGATCGTCGGGCCGTCGGGCTGCGGCAAGACCACGCTGCTCAAGCTGATGCTCGGCATCCACGCACCCGCCGCCGGCGAGATCCGCATCGGGGGCCTGCCGCTGTCGCAGCTGGGGTTGGGCCGCTGGCGCGCCATGATCGGCACGGTGATGCAGGACGACCAGCTGTTCGCCGGATCGATCGCCGACAACATCTCCTTCTTCGACGTGGATGCCGATGCCACCTGGATCGAGCAGTGCGCCCGGCTGGCCTGCGTGAACGAGGAGATCGACGCGCTGCCGATGGGCTACCACACGCTGATCGGCGACATGGGCGCCAGCCTGTCCGGCGGACAGCGGCAGCGCATCCTGCTGGCCCGTGCGCTGTACAAGCGACCGCGCATCCTGTTCCTCGACGAGGCGACGAGCGCGCTCGACGTCGAGCGGGAGCGGCAGGTCAACCAGGCCATCCGCGGGCTGGACATCACGCGCGTGATCGTCGCCCATCGGCCGGAGACCATCGCGGCCGCGGCCCGCGTGATCGTGCTTCAGCAAGGGCGCGTCGCGCAGGATCTGCGCAGCGTGCCGAGCATGCAGCAGTCCGAGCCGGGCAACTGACCGAAAGCCGCAGCAGGCCGCTGCGGCTCTGGGCTGCGGCCGGCCGCGCCGGGCCGCGACTTTGCTAGGGTACGCTTTGCCATGGAAGACACCCTGCGTCCCCCGGCGCTCGATCCGCACGCCGCCCTGTTCCTCGACTTCGACGGAACCCTGGTGCCGATCGCCCCGCGGCCGGACGGCATCGAGGTCGGCGCCTGGCTGGTGCCGACGCTGCAGCAGTTGCACGCGATGCTCGGCGGGGCGCTGGCTCTCGTCAGCGGGCGCCCGCTCAGCGAACTCGATGCCTGGCTCGCGCCGCTGCGGTTGCCGGCGGCGGGCGTGCACGGCGTCGAGCGTCGCGACGGCGACGGGCCCACGCGCCGGCTCGCCGGTGGCCTGCCGGACGCCCTGGTCCACCGCGTCGAGCGCCTGGTGGCGCGCACGCCCGACCTGCGGCTCGAGCGCAAGCCGGGTGCGCTGGCCCTGCACTACCGCGACGCGCCGCACCTGGGCGACATGTGCGCACGCATGATGCTGGCGGCCGCGCGGCCGCATCCCGAGCTGACCGTGCTGCTCGGCAAGTGCGTGGTCGAGGTCAAGCCGCGCGGCGCGACCAAGGCCAACGCGGTGCGCGAATTCCTGGCGCGCCCGGCGTTCGCCGGCCGGCAGCCCGTGTTCATCGGCGACGATGCGACCGACGAGGACGGCTTCGCCGCCGTGCAGGCGGTCGGCGGCATCGGCATCAAGGTGGGCGACGGGCCGAGCGGCGCCCAGTACCGCCTGGGCGGCCCCGAGGCGGTGCGGCTGTGGCTGCAAGCCGCGCTGCCGTCGCCGGCGCATCCCGTCGCACTGGAGGTCACCCGGTGAGTGCTGCCGCGGCCTCGCTCGAACTGGGCTTGATCGGCAACTGCGCGATCAGCGCGCTGATCGATCGCGAGGCCCGCATCGTCTGGTGCTGCCTGCCGCGCTTCGATGGCGACCCGACCTTCCATGCGCTGATCGACACGCCCGACGCGTGGCCGGCCGACGGCAGCTGGTGCATCGAGATCGAGAACTTCGAGCGCAGCGAGCAGGCCTACGACGAAGGCACGGCGATCCTGCGCACGCGGCTGTACAGCGCCGACGGCGATGCGATCGAGATCACCGACTTCGCGCCGCGCTTCCTCAGCCGGGACCGCACCTTCCGGCCGGCGATGCTGGTGCGGCGGGTGCACCCGCTGCAAGGGCATCCGCGCGTGCGCATCAGCCTCCGGCCACGAGCCGACTGGGGGCGCATCGCGCCCGAGGTCGCGCGGGGCAGCCATCACCTGCGGTACGCCGGCCCGACCGGCACGCTGCGGCTGACCACCGATGCGCCCATCACCTATGTGCAGGACGAGACCTGGTTCTCGCTGGCGGCGCCGCTGAACCTGCTGCTCGGCCCGGACGAGACCCTGGAGCGCGGTGCCGCCGAGGTGGCGCGTGATTTCGAGGAGCTCACCTCGCTCTACTGGCGCACCTGGACCCGCCGGCTGGCCCTGCCGCTGGAGTGGCAGGCGGCCGTCATCCGCGCTGCGATCACGCTCAAGCTGTGCCTGTTCGACGAGACCGGCGCGATCGTCGCGGCGATGACCACCAGCCTGCCCGAGGCGCCGGGCAGCGGCCGCAACTGGGATTACCGGTACTGTTGGTTGCGTGACGCCTTCTTCGTGGTGCGGGCGCTCAACAGCCTGTCCGAACTGGAGACGATGGAGGACTACCTGCGCTGGCTGCACAACGTGGTGCGCGACGCACGCGGCGGCTTCATCCAGCCGCTGTACGGCCTGGGTCTCGAGAAAGACTTGCCCGAGGAAGAGCTCCCGCATCTGCGCGGCTACCGCGGCATGGGCCCCGTGCGGCGCGGCAACCAGGCGCACACGCACGCACAGCACGACGTGTACGGCAACGTGTTGCTCGGGGCGTCGCAGTCCTTCCACGACCTGCGGCTGTTCCGCCGCGCCGATGCCGACGACTTCGCGCGGCTCGAGGCGGTGGGCGAGCAGGCCTGGCTGGTGCACGACCAGCCTGATGCGGGCATGTGGGAGCTGCGCACGCGCGCGCGGGTGCACACTTCGTCGGCGCTGATGTGCTGGGCGGCCTGCGACCGGCTGGCGAAGATCGCCACCCGCCTGGGCCTGCCCGAGCGCGACGCGCACTGGCGCGGCCGGGCCGCGGCGATCCGCGAGCGCGTGCTGAGCGAAGCCTGGAGCGAGAAGCGTCAGGCCTTCGCCGAGAGCCTGGGCGGCGAGGATCTCGACGCCAGCGTGCTGTTGATGGCCGAGGTGGGCTTCATCGACCCGATGGACCCGCGTTTCGTCGCCACGGTCGACGCACTGGAGACGCACCTGTGCGACGGCCCCTACATGCGCCGCTACGAGGCGGCCGACGACTTCGGCAAACCGGAGACGGCCTTCAACATCTGCGCGTTCTGGCGCATTGACGCGCTGGTGCGCATCGGCCGACGCGAGCAGGCCCGGCAGATCTTCGAGGCCATGCTCGCGTCGCGCAATGCGCTGGGCTTGCTGTCCGAGGACACCGACCCGCGCACTGGCGAACTGTGGGGCAACTTCCCGCAGACCTATTCGATGGTCGGCATCATCAACGCCGCGATGCGGCTGTCGGTGCCCTGGGACACGGTGATCTGATGCGAACCGGGTCCACGCTATGACGTCTCGGCTGGTGGTGGTGTCCAACCGGATCGGCGACCCGCGCAAGGCGGCCGCCGGCGGGCTGGCCGTCGCTTTGGGCGACTCGCTGTCGGAAACCGGTGGCCTGTGGTTCGGCTGGAGCGGCAAGGTGGTGGCCGGCGGCGCACGCGGCGAGGGCGATGTGCACCTGCAGCCGTCGGGCAAGGTCACGCTGGCGACGCTCGACCTCAGCAGCGACGACCACGCGGCCTATTACGCCGGCTACTCGAACCGCGTGCTGTGGCCGGTATTCCACTATCGGCTCGACCTGGCGCAGTTCGACGACGGCTATTTCGAAGGCTACCAGCGCGTCAACCGACTGTTCGCGCGCAAGCTGAGCACGCTGCTGAAGCCGGACGACATCATCTGGGTGCACGACTACCACCTGATCCCGCTGGCGGCTGAGCTGCGGGCGTTGGGGTGCCGGCAGCGCATCGGTTTCTTCCTGCACATCCCGATGCCACCGCCGCTGGTGATGGCGGCGATCCCGGCGCACGACTCGCTGATGCGTTCGCTGTTCGCCTACGACCTGATCGGACTGCAGAGCCAGGCCGACGTGGACCACTTCTCGCGCTATGTCGCGATAGAGGCCGGCGCGGAGCCGCTGGGCAAGGACCATTACCGCGCCTTCGGTCAGCAGGTCTGCGCGCGGGCCTTCCCGATCGGCATCGACGTCGACGAGTTCCAGGCGCTGGCCCAGACCCCGGAATCGATCGAGACGCGCGAGACGTTACGCAGCCAGTACCCGCTGCGGCAGCTGTTGATCGGGGTCGACCGGCTCGATTATTCGAAGGGCCTGCCGCAGCGACTGCGGGCCTTTCACCGGCTGCTGGCGGACTACCCCGAGAACCGCAACAGCGCCACGCTGATCCAGGTGGCGACACCGACGCGCGAGGGCGTGGAGAGCTACGAGGACATTCGCAACGAGCTAGAGGGCCTGTCGGGGCAGATCAACGGCGAGTACGGCGAACTCGACTGGATGCCGGTGCGCTACATCCACCGTACGCTAGCGCGGCGGCGGCTGCCGGGGCTCTACCGGGCCGGGCGCGTCGCCCTGGTGACGCCGCTGCGCGACGGCATGAACCTCGTGGCCAAGGAGTTCGTCGCGGCGCAGGACGCGAAGGATCCGGGCGTGCTGGTGCTGTCGCGCTTCGCGGGCGCAGCCGAGCAAATGCACGCGGCCCTGCTGGTCAATCCGTACGACATCGGCGCGACCGCGGGCGCGGTGCAACGTGCGCTGCGGATGCCACTGGCCGAGCGGGTGGAGCGGCATCAGGCCTTGCTGGCGGGCGTGCGCGAGCACGACGTGCACCGCTGGCGGCGCCATTTCCTGCAGGCCTTGCAGGACGCCGAACGCGCGCCCGAGTGAGCCGTGCTATCCCGGCGATCGAGCCGGGCGATTGGCAGGCGGCCGACATCGGAGTATCTTTGACTATCGAAAATATTCACCGATAGAGTAAAGATATGGCAAAGACCGCAAGCTTCGGCGTGATGCACCTCGGCATTGCCTTTGGTGTGAGCTATGCCTTGACGGGCAACGTGGCGATTGCCGGCGCCATCACCTTCGTCGAGCCGCTGGTGAACACGGTGGCGCATTACTTCTTCGACAAGGCCTGGGACTCGCCGCGCTGGAAGGCCTGGCGAGCCAGTCGTCGCGCGCATCCCGTGGTGCCGGCTGCAGCCTGACGGAGCGGCGCCTCGGCGTTGGCGCTTCTCAGCGCGTCGCGGCCGTTTCCCTTTCCAGCCATGTCAGCCAGTGCATCGCCTGCTCGCGGCGCGTGCCGCACATCTCGGCCGACGGCTGCAGCGAGCCGCACACCGCCGGGCGCTCGGGCCGGCCGAACAGCCGGCAGCGCAGGTCGGCGTCAAGCTGCGCGCAGGCCACGCCGGCCGGCTTGCCCTGGGGGTGGCCGGGCAGCGGGGTCGAGATCGACGGCGCGATGCAGCAGGCGGCGCAAGCGGGGCGGCAGTCCATCGATGGATTGTCGTCGGCATGAGTGGGCAGGCGTCCCCACGGCGTGACGGGCAGGGGCGGACTGCTTAAAATTGAGGCTTTTCCGGCCGACTCCGGCCCCGAAAGCCCCCGATGCTCTATCCCCAGGAATTCGACGTGATCGTCGTCGGTGGCGGCCATGCCGGAACCGAGGCGGCGCTCGCCGCGGCGCGGATGGGTTGTGCAACGCTGCTGCTCACGCACAACATCGAGACGCTGGGGCAGATGAGCTGCAACCCGTCGATCGGCGGCATCGGCAAGGGTCATCTGGTCAAGGAGATCGACGCGCTCGGCGGCGCGATGGCGCTGGCGACCGACGAGGCCGGCATCCAGTTCCGCATCCTGAACGGCTCCAAGGGCCCGGCGGTGCGCGCTACCCGCGCGCAGGCGGACCGCGTGCTCTACAAGGCGGCGATCCGCCGACGGCTCGAGAACCAGCCGCGGCTGTGGCTGTTCCAGCAGGCGGTCGACGACTTGATGGTCGAGGGTGACCGTGTCGTCGGGGCTGTGACGCAAGTGGGTGTCCGCTTTCGTGGCAAAACCGTCGTGCTGACGGCCGGGACCTTTCTTGACGGGCGCATCCACGTCGGGCTGCAGAACTACCCGGCTGGGCGCGCCGGCGACCCGCCGGCGCAGAGCCTGTCGGCGCGCCTGAAGGAGCTGCGGCTTCCGCAAGGACGGCTGAAGACCGGTACACCGCCGCGCATCGACGGCCGGACCATCGACTTTGCGAAACTGGTGGAGCAGCCCGGCGATGCGGACCCGATGCCGGTGTTCAGCTACATGGGCGATGCGGCGATGCACCCTCGCCAGCTGCCGTGCTGGATCACCCACACCAGCGAGCGCACCCACGAGATCATCCGCAGCGGCTTCGACCGCAGCCCGATGTTCACTGGCGTGATCGAGGGGGTGGGGCCGCGCTACTGCCCCAGCATCGAGGACAAGGTGAACCGCTTCGCCGACAAGACCTCGCACCAGATCTTCCTGGAGCCCGAGGGGCTGACGACGCACGAGTTCTACCCGAACGGCATCTCGACCTCGCTGCCGTTCGACATCCAGCTCGCAGCGCTGCGATCGATGTCCGGGCTGGAACAAGCGCACATCCTGAGGCCCGGGTATGCGATCGAGTACGACTACTTCGATCCGCGCGGGCTGACGTCGAGCTTCGAGACCAAGGCGATCGGGGGCCTGTTCTTCGCCGGTCAGATCAATGGCACGACCGGCTACGAGGAGGCGGCGGCACAGGGGCTGTTCGCCGGCGTGAACGCCGCACGGCAGGCGCGTGACCGTGAAGCCTGGCTGCCACGGCGCGACCAAGCTTACCTGGGTGTGCTGGTGGACGACCTGATCACGAAGGGCGTGACGGAGCCCTACCGCATGTTCACCAGCCGGGCGGAGTTTCGACTGCAGCTGCGGGAAGACAACGCCGACCTGCGATTGACCGATGCCGGGCGCGAGCTGGGGCTGATCGACGATGGGCGATGGGCGGCATTCAATCGGAAGCGCGATGCTGTTTCACGTGAAACAGAGCGCCTCAAGTCGACCTGGGTGAACGCGGCGCTCCTGCCGGCTGCAGATGCGGAGCGTCTGGTGGGCAAGGCGCTGGAACACGAGTACGCCCTGGTTGACCTGCTGCGCCGGCCGGGCGTCGATTTCGACGCGGTTGCAGAGGTGGCTCAGATCGCCCAGGCGAAGCGCGCCGAAGGGCGTCAGGACGCGGATGTATCTGTCGTGGCTTGGTCGCGGGCCGCACTGCGGGCCGAATGGGGCGATGCGCTGGCAGATGCCGTGATCCAGCAGCTGGAGATTGCGACCAAGTACGCCGGCTACATCGACAAGCAGAACGAACAGGTCGAACGGGCTGCGCAGTATGAGGATCTCAAGCTGCCCGACTCGCTGGACTACCGACAGGTCTCGGCGCTGAGCCACGAAGTTCGCCAGAAGCTCCAGACGCTGCGTCCCGAGACGCTGGGGCAGGCCGCACGCGTCTCGGGCGTAACGCCGGCGGCGATCTCCCTGCTGCTGATCCATCTGAAGAAGGGTCGCCATCGCAGCTTCGGCGCCGCCGCTGCCGAGCCGGACAGCGCGGCCGCATGACGCCAGACCGGTTCGATGAAGCGGCGCTGGCGCACGGTCTGGGGCAGGGCGCGCAAGCGCTCGGACTCGATCTGAGTGCGACGCAGCAGCAGCAGTTGCTGCAGCACTTGGCGCTGATCGTGCGCTGGAACCGGGTCTACAACCTCACCGCGGTGCGTGAGCCCGTGCAGATGCTGACCCAGCACGTGCTCGACAGCCTGACCGTTGTCAGACCTTTGCGCAGACACACACAGCAGGCGGCGACCACGTTGCTCGATGTCGGCAGCGGCGCAGGGCTGCCGGGCGTGGCGATCGCCGTGGCGTGCCCGGAGATCCGTGTCAGTTGTATCGATACGGTGGCGAAGAAGGCGAGCTTCATCCGGCAAGTGGGCGCCGAACTGGGCCTGGATCACTTCAGCGCGCTGCATGCGCGAGTGGAGTCGTTGACGGCCGGGAACTTCGACGTGATCACCTCGCGGGCCTTTGCGTCGTTGGCCGACTTCGCCGCGCTCACGGACACCGCGCTAGCACCGGGCGGCGTATGGATGGCGATGAAGGGGCAGATTCCACAAGAGGAAATAGCGGCTTTGCCGTCGACGATCGAGATGTTTCACGTGGAACCATTGCGGGTGCCCGGACTGGATGCCGAGCGCTGCATCGTCTGGATGCGGCGAAGGGGCTGAAATGCACGTTCATCGCCGGCTCGGCATTCTGATTCTTGGTTTGACCCTGAACAGTACGTACGCGGGGGGCGGCGCGCCGCAGCAATCGTTGCCGGCGCTCCAGTCGCTGCCGAGCTTGGACGTGTCGGCCTACATGGGTACCTGGTACCAGGTTGCCTGGTATCCGAACCGCTTTCAGCGACAGTGTGTCAGCGACACCCGCGCCACCTACCGCCTGCTGGAACAGGGAGAGGTCGAGGTGGCGAACCAGTGTCGGAATGCCGAGGGGCGCATCGAATCGATCCGCGGGGTCGCGCAAGCAGTGGGCAGCGTTGTCGAAGGGCAGTTGATCCCGGCGCAACTGCGGGTGAGCTTTCTGCCGGCGCTGATCCGGTGGTTGCCTGTCGGCTGGGGTGATTACTGGGTGCTGGCGCTGGGCCCCGAAGGGCGCTACGCGCTGGTGAGCGAACCGACACGCGAGTACCTCTGGGTGCTGTCCCGGACGCCATCGCTCTCAGACGACGACGACCGGGTGGTGCGTGCCACCCTGCAAACTCAGGGATTCGATCTGGCGCGGCTCGAACGGCATCGCCAGACGGCGCCGGCTGCACCCTGATACTGCATGCGAGCGTCGCGGTCGACCGCGCTTGACGCTTCCGTCGGCAGCCTCGAAAATAAAACCAGTCTAAAAACTGGTTTAAATTCTAGAAATGCTATCCACCACGGTCGGCGCATTCGAGGCGAAGACTCACTTGTCGGCACTGCTAGAGCGTGTCGAACGCGGCGAGGAGATCGTGATCACCCGCCACGGCCACCCGGTGGCAAGGCTGGTGCCGATCGCTCGCTCCGCCGCCGACGCGCAGGCGGCCGTGGAGCGCCTGCTGCAGATTGGCCAGGATCAGGCGCTCGGCCTGGACTGGCGGGCCTCGCGCGGAGAAGGGCAGCGCTGATGGCAGCCGTGGTGCTCGATGCATCGGCCGCGTTGTCGTGGCTGTCGTCCGATGAACAGACCCCGGCCTCGCGCGAGCTCGCGCACGAGGTGGCGCGCCATGGCGCGGTGGTGCCGGAAATCTGGCATGCCGAGGTGACGCAGCTCCTGCTGCTCGCCGAGCGGCGTGGCCGCACCACGATGGGGCGAGTCGCCGAGATCGTCGCGCTGCTGGACGAGTTGCCGATCGAAACCGAAGCTGGCGTGCCCCAGCGCATGCGGCACGAGGTACTGGAATTGGCGCGAGACCGTGGCCTCAGCACCTGTGATGCGCTCTACCTCGACCTTGCCCAGCGTCGCGGCCTGCCGCTTGCGACGCTGGACCCCGCCCTCAGCCGCGCAGCCCGCGCGGTGGGCGTTCCTGTCGCACTCGGCGACTGAGCCATGGCCAAGATCTTCTGCATCGCGAATCAAAAGGGCGGCGTCGGCAAGACGACGACCACCGTCAACCTGGCCGCCGGCTTGGCGCTGATCGGCCAGCGTACGCTGGTGGTCGACCTCGACCCCCAAGGCAATGCCACCATGGGCTCGGGCATCGACAAGCGCGCGCTGGAGCTGTCGGTCTATGACGTGCTGCTCGAATCGGCGTCGATCGCCGAGGCGCGCCGCCGTTCCGAAAAAGGCGGTTACGACGTCCTTGGCTCCAACCGCGAGCTGGCGGGCGCCGAGGTCGAGCTGGTCGCGCTCGAGCGCCGCGACCAGCGCCTCAAGACCGCGCTCGCTGCGGTCGATGGCGAATATGACTTCGTGCTGATCGACTGCCCGCCGTCGCTGAGCCTGCTCACGCTCAACGGACTGTGTTCGGCGCACGGCGTGGTGGTGCCGATGCAATGCGAGTACTTCGCGCTCGAAGGCCTGTCCGACCTGGTGAACACCATCAAGCAGGTGCATGCCAACCTCAACCCGGCGCTGCAGATCATCGGCCTGCTGCGCGTGATGTTCGATCCACGCATCACCCTGCAGCAGCAGGTGAGCGAGCAGCTCAAGGCGCACTTCGGCGACAAGGTGTTCGACACCGTGATCCCGCGCAACGTGCGCCTCGCCGAAGCGCCGAGCTACGGCCTGCCGGGCGTGGTGTTCGACGGCCAGTCGAAGGGCGCCCTGGCCTTCGTGCAGTTCGCCAACGAGATGGTGAAGCGCCTCGCCGGCATGCGCTGAGCAGCGACGAACATGAACGGCTCTCCGTCCCCCGTGCTGGTGCTGCCCGGTTGGCAGAACTCCGACGCCGCCCATTGGCAGACGCGGTGGGAGCAGCGCCATGGCTACCGTCGCGTCGAACAGGACGACTGGCACTGGCCGCGCCGCGGCGACTGGATGGCGCGTCTCGAGGAGGTGCTGCTGGCGGCCCCGCAGCCGTGCTGGCTGGTGGCTCACAGCCTCGGCTGCCAACTGGTCGCTGCCTGGGCCGCGCACACGCGGCACGCCGATCGCGTGCGTGGCGCGCTGCTCGTCGGCCCGCCCGACACCGAGCGCGAGGACATGCCGCCGCAACTGCACTCCTGGCGACCGGTGGTGCGCCAGCGCCTGCCGTTTCCGGCGACGGTGGTGATCAGTACCGACGATCCCTATTGCGCTGCGCAGCGCGCCGGCGCGATGGCGCAGGACTGGGGCGCGACCCTGGTCGTGGCCGGGTCGCTCGGTCACCTCAACAGCGAATCGGGCCTGGGCGACTGGGACGTGGGTCATCAGCTGCTGATCGCACTGCGCACGGCCTGAGCGTCGTGGCGCGTTCGATGCACCGGTGGCGGTCGGCTCGGTGAGAATGACCGTCATGGTCACCAAGAAACCCAAAGGCCTCGGCCTCGGCCTCGAAGCCCTGCTCGGGCCCAAGGCACAGGACACACCGGCGCAGGCGGCCGGCAACGGCCTGCCCACGACACTGAAGCTGAGCCAGCTGCAGACCGGTAAATACCAGCCGCGCACGCGCATGGACGAGGGCTCGCTCTATGAGCTGGCCGAAAGCATCCGGAGCCAAGGCGTGATGCAGCCGATCCTCGTTCGCCCGGTCGGCGACGCCGCGCTCGGCCGCTACGAGATCATCGCCGGCGAACGCCGCAGCCGGGCCGCCAAGCTGGCCGGTCTGAGCGAGGTGCCGGTGCTCGTGAAGGACGTGTCCGACGAATCGGCCGCGGTCATGGCGCTGATCGAGAACATGCAGCGCGAGGACCTGAACCCGCTCGAGGAGGCGCAGGGCCTGCGGCGCCTGACCGAAGAATTCGGCCTGACGCACGAGCAGGCGGCGCAGGCGGTCGGCCGCTCGCGCAGCGCCGCGAGCAACCTGTTGCGGTTACTGAACCTGGCCGAGCCGGTGCAGCAGATGCTGATGGCCGGCGACCTCGACATGGGGCATGCACGGGCTCTGCTGGTGCTCGAGCGGGCGCAGCAGGTCACCGCAGCCCACGAGATCGCCGCGAAGAAGCTGACGGTGCGCGATGCCGAGAAGCTGGTGGCCCGCGCCACGGCCGGTGGCCGGCAGACGCAGCTGTTGCGCGGCCAGCAGGCCAAGTCGCGCGATATCGTGCGTCTGGAGGAAGAGCTGGCCGACCTTCTGACGGCGGCGGTCGAGATCCGCGTCAAGAAGCGCAGCAAGCGCGGCGAGCAGGGCGAGGTGGCCATCGCCTTCGGCTCGCTCGACGAGTTGTCGGGACTGCTCGACAAGTTGCGCGGTCCGGCTGCCGGCTGAGGGCTGCCGCTGGCGTGTGCTTGCGGGCGTCTTGCGCCCGCGCCGCGCACGGTGAACCGTTGCGTGCACTCGGGCGTTGAACGGGCGTGCGCCATCACCTTCGTCCGGGGGAACCACTCACCTGCTGCAGGGCTCCCACGCCATGACTGGCGGATTGCGGCGGAAAGGGGCATGCTATTTGCACAGTCGGTGGCAGGGCTCGATTCCTGCAATTGACCCGAAAAGTGCCTTGTATTGTTGTCGTCGCACGGGGCAAGGATGCATGATCGTCGAGACCGCTTGATCGATAACCGCAGGCAGCGCTGCACAGTGGCCAGCCGAGATCTCTCCGGTAACAGGCCGACCACGTGGCGACGCCGCCTCCCGAATCTGGAACGGAGGACGTGATGGATGTGATCAGCAGCTTTGCGGCGCGCTACGAGCGCAGCCGCGAGGAAGAGTTCACGCTCGAGGAGTACCTCGACATCTGCCGGCGCGAGCCGGTGGCCTATGCCACGGCGGCCGAGCGCATGCTCAAGGCCATCGGCGAGCCCGAACTCGTGGACACGCGCAACGATCCACGCATGTCGCGCCTGTTCGCGAACAAGGTGATCAAGCGCTACCCGGCGTTCGCCGAGTTCTACGGCATGGAAGACTCGATCGAGCAGGTCGTCTCTTACTTCCGCCACGCGGCACAGGGGCTCGAGGAGAAGAAGCAGATCCTCTATCTGCTGGGACCGGTGGGCGGCGGCAAGAGCTCGATCGCCGAGCGGCTCAAGCACCTGATGCAGGAAGTGCCGTTCTACGCCATCAAGGGCTCGCCGGTGAACGAGTCGCCGCTCGGCCTGTTCGACATGGACGAGGACGGCCCCATCCTGGAGAAGGAATACGGCATCCCGCGGCGCTACCTGAACCGCGTCCTGTCGCCCTGGGCCGTGAAGCGGCTCGACGAGTACGGTGGCGACATCCGCCAGTTCCGGGTCGTGAAGCGCTATCCGTCGATCCTGAAGCAGGTCGGCGTGGCCAAGACCGAGCCGGGCGACGAGAACAACCAGGACATCAGCTCGCTGGTCGGCAAGGTCGACATCCGCAAGCTCGAGACCTACGCCCAGGACGATCCGGACGCCTACAGCTACTCCGGCGGCCTGTGCCTGGCCAACCAGGGCCTGCTCGAGTTCGTCGAGATGTTCAAGGCGCCGATCAAGGTGCTGCACCCGCTGCTCACGGCGACCCAGGAAGGCAACTACAAGGGCACCGAGGGCTTCGGCGCGATCCCCTTCGACGGCATCATCCTCGCGCACAGCAACGAGAGCGAGTGGAAGACTTTCCGCAACAACAAGAACAACGAGGCCTTCCTCGACCGCATCTACATCGTCAAGGTGCCGTACTGCCTGCGCATCGGCGAGGAGGTGAAGATCTACGACAAGCTGATCCGCGGCTCCTCGCTCAGCGATGCGAAGTGCGCGCCCGGCACGCTGAAGATGATGGCGCAGTTCGCGGTGCTGTCGCGGCTGAAGGAGCCGGAGAACTCCTCGCTGTTCAGCAAGGCGCTGGTCTATGACGGCGAGAGCCTCAAGGACACCGATCCCAAGGCCAAGAGCTACCAGGAGTACCGCGACTACGCCGGCGTCGATGAGGGCATGAGCGGTATCTCGACGCGCTTCGCCTTCAAGATCCTGTCCAAGGTGTTCAACTTCGATTCGTCGGAAGTCGCCGCGAACCCGGTGCACCTGATGTACGTGCTGGAGCAGCAGATCGAGCGCGAGCAGTTCCCCACCGAGACCGAGCAGAAGTACCTCGGTTTCATCAAGGAGTTCCTGGCGGCGCGCTATGCCGAGTTCATCGGCAAGGAGATTCAGACGGCTTACCTGGAGAGCTACTCCGAGTATGGTCAGAACATCTTCGACCGCTACGTCACCTACGCCGACTACTGGATCCAGGACCAGGAGTACCGCGATACCGACACCGGCGAGGTGTTCGACCGGGGCTCGTTGAACGCCGAACTCGAGAAGATCGAGAAGCCGGCCGGCATCGCCAACCCGAAGGACTTCCGCAACGAGATCGTCAACTTCGTGCTGCGCGCCCGCGCCAACAACGCCGGCAACAACCCGCTGTGGACGAGCTACGAGAAGCTGCGCACGGTGATCGAGAAGAAGATGTTCTCGAACACCGAGGAGCTGCTGCCGGTGATCAGCTTCAACGCCAAGGCCAGCGCCGACGAGGCGAAGAAGCACGAGGACTTCGTGAACCGGATGGTGCAGAAGGGCTACACGCCCAAGCAGGTGCGCCTGCTGTGCGAGTGGTACCTGCGCGTGAGAAAGAGTTCCTGACGATGGTTGCGAAACGCGAGCGGCGTCGTTGCCCCAGGCGCTGACCGCGACCGCCACTTCGAGGACAACGCATGGCGCTTCAGCAGATCATCGATCGCAGGCTCGCGGGCAAGAACAAGTCGATCGGCAACCGAGAGCGTTTCCTGCGCCGCCACAAGACGCAGATCCGCGAGGCCGTGCGCAAGGCGGTCAGTGGCCGCGGCATCCGCGACATCGAACAGGGCGAGGACATCACCCTGCCCAAGCGCGACGTGTCCGAGCCGCTGTTCGGCCATGGCACCGGCGGCAAGCGCGAGATGGTGCACCCGGGCAACAAGGAGTACGTGCGCGGCGACCGCATCAAGCGGCCCGAGGGTGGCGGCGGGCAGGGTGGCGGGTCGCAGGCCAGCGACTCGGGTGAGGGTGAGGACGATTTCGTCTTCCACCTGAGCAAGGAAGAGTTCATGCAGGTCTTCTTCGATGACCTGGCACTGCCCAACCTCGTGAAGACCCAGCTGGCCGAAACGCCGGAGTACAAGAACCAGCGTGCCGGCTTCACCAGCGATGGCACGCAGAGCAATCTGCACGTGGTGCGTTCGATGCGCGGCGCGATCGGCCGGCGCATCGCGCTCGGTGCCGATGCGCGGCGCGAGCTGCGGCACCTGGAGGCCCAGCTCGCGAGCCTGAAGCAGCGCGCGCGTCTCGACACCGGCGGCGTCGACCTCGATCCGGGCCACGCTCTGCGGCAGCGCGAGATCAAGGACCTGGAGAGTCGTATCGAGCTGCTGCGCCAGAAGGTCGCACGCATCCCCTTCCTCGACCCGATCGACCTGCGTTTTCGCAGCCGCGTCAAGGTGCCGGTCCCCACCACCAAGGCGGTGATGTTCTGCCTGATGGACGTGTCCGGCTCGATGGACGAGTCACGCAAGGACCTGTCGAAGCGCTTCTTCATCCTGCTGTATCTGTTCCTGACGCGCCACTACGAGAAGATCGACGTGGTCTTCATCCGCCATCACACGCAGGCGCAGGAGGTCGACGAGGAAGGCTTCTTCCACTCGACCGAAACCGGCGGCACGGTGGTCTCGAGCGCCCTGGTGCTGATGGAGGAGATCGTCCGGGCGCGCTACCCGACCAGCGAGTGGAACATCTACGGCGCCCAGGCCAGTGACGGGGACAACTGGCATCACGACAGCGGCCGCTGCCGCGAGATCGTGTCCACGCAGTTGCTGCCGCTGTGTCGCTACTTCGCTTACGTGCAGGTGGCCGAACCCGAGCAGAACCTCTGGGAAGAGTACGCTCAGGTGGCCCAGACGCAGCCGCACTTCGCGATGCGCAAGGTGCTCGAGCCCTCGCAGATCTATCCTGTCTTTCGCGAGCTGTTCAAGAAGGAAGGCGCGACATGAACGGTCGGCAGTGCAAGGAGTCGTCATGACACGCAAGCGAGAGGCGGCGTCGGTCGCGACGCCCGACCTGTTCACCGAGTCCGACGTGCCTGCGGCGGCGCGCGTCCGCGCCGCGAGCGAGATCGTCGCGCGTCCGCGGGCCAAGGCGCATCTGCCGAACTCGAGCGACTGGACCTTCGAGCTGATCGACCAATACCACGACGTGATCCGCGAGACGGCCAGGGGCTACGGCCTGGACACCTATCCCAACCAGCTCGAGATCATCACGGCCGAGCAGATGATGGATGCCTACGCGTCGGTGGGCATGCCGGTGAACTACCGGCACTGGAGCTACGGCAAGGAATTCATCGCCACCGAGAAGAACTACCGCCGCGGCCACATGGGCCTGGCCTACGAGATCGTCATCAATTCCAACCCCTGCATCAGCTACCTGATGGAGGAGAACTCGCTGGCGATGCAGGCGCTGGTGATCGCGCACGCCGCCTACGGGCACAACAGTTTCTTCAAGGGCAACTACCTGTTCCGCATGTGGACCGACGCGTCGTCGATCATCGACTACCTGGTCTACGCCAAGAACTACATCGCCGAGTGCGAGGAGCGGCGCGGGCTCGACGCGGTGGAGGATCTGCTCGACAGCTGCCATGCCTTGATGAACCACGGCGTGGACCGCTACCGCCGTCCGACCAAGCTGTCGCTGGCGCAGGAACAGACGCGCCGTGCCGAGCGCGAGGCCTATGCGCAGCAGCAGGTCAACGACATGTGGCGCACGCTGCCGCGGCGCGCCGAACCGGCCGCCGAGGAAGCCAATGCACAACGCTACCCGGCCGAGCCGCAGGAGAACCTGCTGTATTTCATCGAGAAGAACGCGCCGCTGCTCGAGCCCTGGCAGCGCGAGGTGGTGCGCATCGTGCGCAAGGTGGCGCAGTATTTCTATCCGCAGCGTCAGACCCAGGTGATGAACGAAGGGTGGGCCACTTTCTGGCACCACCGTCTGCTCAACACGATGTACGACAACGGCCACCTGGCCGACGGCATGATGGTCGAGTGGCTGAAGTCACACACCAACGTGATCTACCAGCCACCGGTCGGCCACCCGGCCTACAGCGGCATCAACCCCTATGCGCTCGGTTTCGCGATGTACACCGATCTCAAGCGCATCTGCGAATCGCCCGACGACGAAGACCGGCAATGGTTCCCGGAGATCGCCGGCGCCGACTGGCTGGTCACGCTCGATCATGCGATGCGCAACTTCAAGGACGAGAGCTTCATCGGCCAGTACCTCTCGCCACGGCTGATGCGCGAGCTGCGACTGTTCGCGGTGCTCGACGACGAGAAGGAATCCGAACTCGAGATTTCCGCGATCCACGACGAATCCGGCTATCGACGTCTGCGTGAGGCGCTGTCGCACCAGTACGACCTCGGCCAGCGCGAGCCCAACATCCAGGTCTGGAACGTCAACCTGCGCGGCGACCGCTCGCTGGTGCTGCGTCACACCCAGCACAACGATCGTCCGCTGAACGAGCAGACGACCGAGGTGCTCAAGCACGTCGCCCGGCTCTGGGGCTTCGACGTGCACCTCGAGAGCGCAGACGGTGCCGGCGAGATCACCAGAAAGTGGACGGTGCCGGCGCCGCCGAACTGAACGGCGCGGCACACATTCACGCAGCAGGCCGCGTTGGGGCGGTCCGGGTAGACGCCGCGCATCGGCCGGCGTCGCGTGAAGGCAGCGTTGCCGCCGTGGCGGTGGCGCGAGCGTGCGAGGAGAGTCTCATGGCCCAGGTGTCCTCTGGAACGGCGGTCGCGGGCGCGTGGTCGGGTGCCGCGATGTCGCCGACTGAAGCGGAGTCGCAGCGCCTCGCGGCACTCTATCGCTACGGGGTCCTCGAGACCGGCGCGGAGCCGGCCTTCGATGCGATCACGGAGCTCGCGGCCTGCATCTGCGGCACGCAGGCGTCGCTGATCTCGCTGGTCGATCGGGACCGCCTCTGGTTCAAGGCGCAGACCGGCTTCGAGGGCGACAGTGCACCACGCACCCACGCACCTTGCGCGCAGGCCATCGAACAGGCTGACGACAGACTCCTGCTGGCCGACCCGGCCGGCGATCCTCGCTTTGCCGCCCACCCGGCGCTCGGTGCCGCCGGCGGATGGCACACCTATGCCGGTGCGCCGCTCGTCACGCCGCAGGGCTGGGCTGTCGGCACGCTGTGCGTGCTGGACCGGACCGCGCGCAGCCTGTCGTCGCGCCAGCAGCATGCGCTGCGCCTGCTGGCCGAACAGGCGGTGGCCCAGCTCGAGCTGCGTCGTGCCAGCGCCTTGCTGGATCTGCAAGGCAATACCGACGAGGTGACCGGGCTGTGGAACCGCACGGCCTTCGAGCGCCGGCTCGCACAGGAATGGGCGCGCTGGGGCCGACATGGCGGTGACCTCGCATTGCTGGCCGTCGATCTGGATCACTTCAAGCACTTCAACGATCTCCACGGTCACCCGGTCGGCGACGAGGCGCTGCGGCAGGCGGCGCGGGGCCTCGAAGGCAGTCTGCGCGGCCACGACGTGCTCGCGCATTGCGGGGCCGGCGAGTTCAGCGTGCTGCTGCCATCGACCGATCCGGGCGGTGCGATGGCGGCGGCCGAGCGCATGCGCAGCGCATTGGCGGCGGTGCCCTGGGCGGTCGAGCCGTTGACGGCGAGCATCGGCGTCGCGGTGGCGGTGCACGCGGCCGACATCGAGCCGATCGCGTTGACGCGGCGCGCCCATCGCGGCCTCACGCACGCCAAGGCGCAGGGTCGCGACTGCGTGGAGCTGTGCCTGACGTGACCTTCGCCGGCGGTGCGGTCGATCGGCCCGTCGCGCTTCAGGCGCCGCCGCCCAGCACCCAGACGCCCGCCGGCGGCAGGTTGCCCCACACCACGTCGCGCAGCGACCAGCGCAGCGGGCTGTGAGCCGGCAGCTCGAAAGGAGCGCGCGGCTGGTAGGTGTACTGGACCATGCGGCGCGCCGGGTGGGCCTCGATGAACTGGAGCAGCGCCTCCAGTGTGGTCGTGCGCAGCGGCTCGGGCAGGCTGCGGAACGGCAGCGACGAGACCAGCATCGTGTCGACGGGTGCGTGCGAGTGCCGCGCCAGCACCTCGTGCGCGGGAGCGCAGGCCACCTCGATATCGGGGAAGCGTCGCTGCAGGCCACTGGCGAGATCGGACTGCAGCTCGACGGCCAGCAGCGGGGTTCCCGGTGCGGCGTGCCGCAGCGCCGAAGTCACGGCGCCGGTGCCCGCGCCGAGCTCGATCAGGGCGCCGGCATCGCCGATCTGCGACGCCATGGCCCGTGCCAGCCGTCGCGAGGACGGTGCGACCGCCCCCACGAGCCCGGGGCGCGTGAGGGCCAGCGCGATGAAGGCCGAGGTGTTCATGCCTCGGCGCGCCTTGGCAGCATCGGCGCAGGGATGCAGCTTCGCAAGCCGGTGTTGCCGTCGGCGCGTCTCACCACGTGAAGATCTTCCCGGGGTTCATGATGTTGCCGGGGTCCAGCGCGTGCTTGATCTGCCGCATCAGCGCCACGCCACCGGCGCCGGCCTCATCGAGCAGGAAACCCATCTTGTGCAGGCCGATGCCGTGTTCGCCTGTGCAGGTGCCCTCGAGCCGCAGCGCTCGCGCCACCAGCAACTGGTTCAGGCGCTCCGCCTCGGCGCGCTCGCCCGGCGCCGTCGGATCGATCAGGTAGCCGACGTGGAAGTTGCCGTCGCCGACGTGACCGACGATGAAATAGGGGATGCCGCTCTCGTCGGCCTCGGCAACCGTCTCGTTGATGCATTCGGCCAGGCGCGAGATCGGCACGCAGGTATCGGTCGTCACGGCACGGCAGCCGGGCCGGGTCTGCAGCGCCGAGAAGTAGGCATGGTGGCGGGCGGTCCACAGGCGCGTGCGCTCTTCCGGCGTGGTGGCCCACTGGAAGTCCTCGCCGCCGAGGTCGGTCGTGAGGGCCTGCACCGTCTCCGCCTGCTCCTGCACGCCCGCAGGGCTGCCGTGGAACTCCATCAGCAGCATCGGCGCCTCGCGCAGCCCCAGGTGGTCGTGTGCGTTGACGGCGCGCACCGCGTGCACGTCGAGCAACTCGCAGCGCGCGATCGGCACGCCCATCTGGATGACCTGGATGGTGCTGCGCACCGCGGCGTCGATGCTCGGGAAATGGCAGACCGCCGCGCTGACGGCTTCCGGCAACGGATAGAGCTTCAGCGTGATCTCGGTGATCACGCCGAGCGTTCCCTCGCTGCCGACGAACAGGCGCGTCAGGTCGTAGCCGGCCGACGACTTGCGGGCCCGCGAGCCGGTGTGGATCAGCTCGCCGCTCGCCGTGACCACGGTGAGGCCGAGCACGTTTTCCCGCATCGTGCCGTAGCGCACCGCGTTCGTGCCGCTGGCGCGCGTGGCGCACATGCCACCGAGCGTGGCGTCGGCGCCGGGGTCGATCGGGAAGAACAGCCCGTCGTGGCGCAGCGCTTCGTTGAGCTGCTTGCGGGTCACGCCGGCCTGCACGGTGACGGTCAGGTCTTCCGCGTTCACACGCAGCACACGGTTCATGCGCGACAGGTCGACGCTGACACCGCCCTGCACCGCCAGCAGGTGGCCTTCCAGCGAGGAGCCGACGCCGAACGGGATCACCGGCACGCCATGCGACTGCGCCAGCTCCACCAGGGCCACCACGTCCTCGTTGCTCGTCGCGAACACGACGGCATCGGGTGCCGGCACGTCGAACGGCGATTCGTCGCGACCGTGTTGCTCTCGGATGGCCTGCGCCGTGGAAAAGCGCTCGCCGAAGTGCGCCTTCAGCGCGGCGAGCATCGCCGCCGGCATGGGCCGCCGTGCGATTCGGGGCATAAGGTCGATCGGGGCGTTCATCGTGTCTCCTCGCGGCGGCTCGGTGCCGTGAACCATTCTAGGAACAAGGAGGCCAGGCTGCTGCGGGCCGGAGTCCGCTAGCATCGCGAGATGGGCAACCGACTGACACAGATCGCAACACGCACCGGCGACGATGGAACCACCGGGCTCGGCGACGGCACCCGCGTGGCCAAGGACCACCTGCGCGTGCAGGCCATGGGCGACGTCGACGAACTCAATTCGCTGCTCGGCCTGTTGCTGTGCGAGCCCTTGCCCGACGCGCTGCGCGGGCTGCTGGTGGCGGTGCAGCACGAACTGTTCAATCTGGGCGGTGAGTTGTCGATTCCCGGCTACACATTGTTGAAGGACGAGGCGGTGGCGGCGCTGGACGACGCATTGGCCGAGCACAACGCCGCCCTGCCACGGCTGAAGGAGTTCATCCTGCCGGCCGGCACACGCAGCGCCTCGATCGCCCATCTCGGCCGCACCGTGGCGCGCCGGGCGGAGCGAGCCGTGGTGGCGCTTGCCAACGCCGAGCCGGGCGCAGTGCGCTCGGCGCCCCGCCAGTACCTGAATCGGCTGAGCGATCTGCTGTTCGTGCTGGCCCGCGTGCTCAATCGGGCCAACCTCGACGGCCTGGGCGGCGACGACGTTTACTGGCGCAGCCCGAAGCTCGAAGCCTCGGACTGACGCCGCCCGCTCAACCGGCTCGCGCCCTCACTGCGGGGCCTTGCTGCCGGCCATGAACTCCTCGGCGCTGAGGAAGCCGTCCCGGTCGGTATCGAGCGACTTGAAGCGCTGGGCGATCGCGGGTAGCTTCGCTGCCTCGGCGGAACTCAGCTTGTTGTCGGTGTCGACGTCAGCGCGCTTGAAAGCCTGCTGGGCCGTCACATCGCTCGACTTGTCGGTCGGTGCCGTCTGCGCCTGAGCCAGGTTGGCGAAGCCCACGGTGCCGGCGAGCGCCAGACCGATCACCGTGATCTCGATGATTTGGCGCGCCTGGGTCTGGATGGAGGGGGTGAAGCGAGAGCGATTCATGGAGGTCTCCTTTGCAGGAAGTTCTGAGAATCTCCATTCAAGCGCCAACCGAGTTCTCCGGCCAGCACTCTTGCGGCAGCTTGCCTCCGTTACCTGACGGCGGCAGTGCTTACTCTCGTTTGCATGCGCTCACTTTGTTGCTGTGGCTCGTGTGATGTAACCCAGTTGTCTCGCGGAGTTGTTCAGCCCCGTCCGCGTCGGGCCGCCACCGCCGCGCTGAGCACGCCCAGCACCTCCAGCGAATCGTCCCAACCGATGCAGGCGTCGGTGATGCTCTGGCCGTAGGCGAGTTTCGCCGGGTCGTCCTTGCCGGCGCTGAACTTCTGGGCGCCGGCGTTCAGGTGGCTCTCGACCATCACGCCGAAGACCTGGCGGCTGCCGCCGGCCAGTTGGTCGGCGATGTCGCGCGCCACGTCGATCTGCTTCTGGTGCTGCTTGCTGCTGTTGGCGTGCGAGCAGTCGACCATCAGCGAGGCCGGCAGACCGGCCTTGCCGAGTTCGGCGCAGGCCGCCCCGACACTGCTGGCGTCGTAGTTCGGCGCCTTGCCGCCGCGCAGGATGACGTGGCAGTCGGCGTTGCCGCGGGTCTCGACGATCGCGACCTGGCCGTTCTTGTGCACCGACAGGAAGTGGTGTGGCCGGCTGGCCGACTGGATCGCATCGGTGGCGATCTTGATGTTGCCGTCGGTGCCGTTCTTGAAGCCGATCGGCGCGCTGATGCCCGAGGCGAGCTCGCGGTGGACCTGGCTTTCGGTGGTGCGCGCACCGATGGCGCCCCAGGAAATCAGGTCGCCGATGTACTGCGGCGAGATCACGTCGAGGAACTCGCTGCCGGCGGGCAGCCCCAGGCGGCCGATCTCCAGCAGCAACTGGCGCGCGATGCGCAGGCCTTCGTCGATGCGGAAGCTCTCGTCGAGGTAGGGGTCGTTGATCAGGCCCTTCCAGCCGACCGTGGTGCGCGGCTTCTCGAAGTACACGCGCATCACGATCTCCAGCGTGTCGGCGTACTTGTCGCGCTGGGCCTTCAGCTTGCGTGCGTAGTCCACCGCCGCCACCGGGTCGTGGATCGAGCACGGGCCCATGATGACCAACAGGCGATCGTCGCTGCCGCGCATGATCTCGCGGATGCGGCGGCGGGTGCTGGACACCAGTTCCTCGACGGGCGTGCCACGCACCGGGAAGAAGCGGATCAGGTGCTCGGGCGGCGGCAGCGGCATCACGTCCTCGATCCGTTCGTCATCGGTCTGGCTGGTCTTGTCGGCGGGCGCGGCCCAACCCTCGGGAACGTTGGCGGACAGGGCATTCATCGATGTTTCTCCTGGGCGGTCTGACGGGGGGCGCGCGGCCGAAAAAAAACCGCCGGGTTGGGCCCGGCGGTTTGAGATTCGGCTTGCGCTGCTTTTACGCTGATGCGCGGGCCTCTCCTCCGCCGGGGCGGTGCGAGAACCAAAAGTACGCAAAAAAGTAGGCGTTGAAGCGCATAGGGGCGAAATGTAGCACGACGCCGAGGGTCGGCCGCAAGCGACGCCCAACGGCCGTCTGGCCTGGATCAGTAGGCCTTGGCCTCGAAACCCTGTGCCACCAGGGCCGCGATCACCGCGCCGATGTGGGCGTGATTGCGCGTCTGCAGCACCAGCTCCACCTCGGCGTTCTGCGCCGACAGCGTGGTGAATGCCCGCTGGTGATGCACTTCCTCGATGTTCGCGCCGGCCTCGGCCACGGTGGCGGTGATGCGTGCCAGCGCGCCGGGTGCGTCGCGCGCGTCGACTCGGATGCGTGCCAGCCGCCCGGCCCGCACCATGCCGCGCTCGATGATCGCCGACAGCAGCAGCGGATCGATGTTGCCGCCGCACAGCACCAGGCCCACGCGGCGCCCGGCGTAGCGCCCGGGCTCCTTCAGCAGCGCGGCCAGGCCCGCGGCGCCGGCCCCTTCGACCAGCGTCTTCTCGATCTCCAGCAGCATCACCAGGGCATGCTCGATGTCCGCCTCGTCGACCAGCACCATGTCGTCGACGAAGTCGCGAACGATTGCCCTCGTGATCCGGCCGGGCTCGCCGACGGCAATGCCCTCGGCGATCGTGCTGGTGCCTTGTGGATGGGTGCTGCCCTTGACGAGGTTCACCATCGCCGGAAAGCGCGCCGTCTGCACCCCGACGATCTCCAGCCCGGGTTTCAAGGCCCGGGCGACGGTCGCGATCCCGGAGATCAGCCCACCGCCGCCGACGGCGATGACCAGAGTGTCGAGCGTTGGTTGCGCGCGCAGCATCTCCAGGCCGATCGTGCCCTGGCCGGCGATCACCAGCGGGTCGTCGAACGGGTGGACGAAACTCAGCCCCTGCGCCTCGGCCACCTCCAGCGCGTGCGCGCGAGCCTCGTCGAAGCTCTCGCCGTGCAGCAGCACCTCGGCGCCGAAGCCGCGTGTGCGCTCGACCTTCACCGTGGGCGTGTGCCGAGGCATCACGATGACCGCACGCAGGCCCAGGCGCTGCGCGTGGTGCGCGACGCCCTGCGCGTGGTTGCCGGCCGACGCGGCGATCACGCCCTTCAGCGCGGCGGTGCCGTCGTCGCGCGCGGCGACCAGCGCCAGCAGCTTGTTCAGTGCGCCGCGCTCCTTGAAGGAGGCGGTGAACTGCAGGTTCTCGAACTTCAGGAAGACCTGGGCGCCGGTGATCTCGGACAGCGTCTTCGACTCGACGCACGGTGTGTCTAGCACCTGTCCGGCAAGCCGCCGCGCGGCGGCCTCGACGTCCGCCAGGGTCACCGTCGCCGGCGACTCGGCTGAGGTCAAGCAGTGCCCCCGACGGTGAGCCCGTCGATGCGCAGCGTCGGCTGGCCGACGCCGACCGGCACGCTCTGGCCTTCCTTGCCGCAGGTGCCCACGCCGGTATCGAGCTGCAGGTCGTTGCCGATCATCTTCACGCGCGTCAGTGCGTCCGGGCCGTTGCCGATGATGGTCGCACCCTTGACCGGGTACTGGATCCGGCCGTTCTCGACCCAGAAGGCCTCGCTGGCCGAGAACACGAACTTGCCGCTCGTGATGTCGACCTGGCCGCCGCCGAAGTTGGTGGCGTACAGGCCCTTCTTCATGCTGGCGACGATCTCGTCCCTGCTCTTGTCGCCACCCAACATGTAGGTGTTGGTCATGCGTGGCATCGGCACGTGCGCGTAGCTCTCGCGCCGGCCGTTGCCGGTCGGCTTGACCTTCATCAGCCGCGCGTTCATCGAATCCTGGATGTAGCCCTTCAGGATGCCGTCCTCGATCAGCACGTTGCGCTGGCTGGGGTTGCCCTCGTCGTCGACGTTCAGCGAACCGCGCCGATCGGGCAGCGTGCCGTCGTCGAGCACGGTCACTCCCTTGGCCGCAACGCGCTTGCCGATCTTGCCGCTGAAGGCGCTGGAGCCCTTGCGGTTGAAGTCGCCCTCGAGTCCGTGGCCGATGGCCTCGTGCAGCAGGATGCCGGGCCAGCCCGGGCCCAGCACCACGGTCATCTCGCCAGCCGGTGCGGGGCGACTCTCGAGGTTCGTCAACGCGGCATTGACGGCCTGGTCCACGTAGCCGGCGATCACGTCATCGCGGAAATAGCCGAGCCCGAAGCGCCCGCCCCCGCCGCCCGAGCCCATCTCGCGGCGGCCGTTCTGTTCGGCGATCACGGTGAGGCTCAGACGCACCAGCGGGCGCACGTCGGCCGCGACGGTGCCATCGGCGCGCGCCACCAGCACCACGTCGTACTCGCCGGCCAGGCCGGCCATCACCTGCACCACGCGCGGGTCGCGCGCGCGTGCCAGTTTTTCCACCCGCTCCAGCAAGGCCACCTTCTGGGTGCTGTCGAGCGTGGCGATCGGGTCCATCGGCGCGTACAGCACGCGACTGCCCGCGATCTTCGGCGCGCCGCCGACCTTGACCGAGCGGCTCGTCCCCGAGGCCGCGATGGTGCGCACGGTGCGCGCCGCGTCCAGCAGCGCGGCTTCCGAGATGTCGTCGCTGTAGGCGAAGGCGGTCTTCTCGCCGGCCACGGCGCGCACGCCGACGCCCTGGTCGATGCCGAAGCTGCCGCTCTTGACGATGCCCTCCTCGAGACTCCAGCCCTCGCTGCGCGTGTACTGAAAGTAGAGGTCGGCATCGTCGATGCGGTGCTCGCCGATCACGCGCAGCGCGTTGGCGAGCTTGGCTTCGTCGAGGCCGAAGGGTTCGAGCAACACCTGGCGGGCGACCGCCAGGCGTTCGAGGGTGGGTTCGCGCGAGATCATGGTGATTCGATTCTAGGCAGCAGGAGATGACGCCCGCTTCACCAAACTTTACCGATTCGTTCGGCGGATGGGTGCACGGCCTTGCAGCCTCGGCGTTGGGAGGGAGTGGGCATCTTCCCACCTTTGTCCGAGCGAGGAGCAATTGTGATGAAAGCCATTCCCGTCCTGTTGAGTGCCGTCCTGCTGGCTGCCGTCGGCGCCAGCTTTGCGCAAGGCGTGACCGCCACGCCGCGCATCGACCAGCGCGAGCAGCGCCCGGAGCAGCGCATCCAGCAGGGCGTGGGTTCCGGCGCGCTGACGCCCCGGGAGACGGTCCGGCTCGAAAAGGAACAGGCCCACATCGACAAGGCGGAAACCCGGGCGAAGGCCGACGGCGACGTGAGACCCGGCGAACGCAAGCGCCTGACGAAGCTGCAGAACCGAGCGAGCCGCGATATCCGGCACCAGAAGCACGATCGCCAGGCCGTCCCGCCCAAGGGCTAAAGCCGGGATCAAGCCGCGTCGTCTTCGGTCGGCGCTCCGGACTTCAGCTGCAACGCCCGCTCGTAGAGGGCATTGCGGGGCGCGCCTGTGGCCTCTGCCGTCAGTGCCACGGCCTGCTTCAGCGGCAGTGCCGCGACCAGGGTGCGCAACAGTCGCTCGGCGCCGGCGTTCATCGGGCCGTCCTCGCCGGCCGTGGCCGGCAGGGCGTGCAGCACCAGCACGAACTCGCCGCGGATGCGGTGCGGGTCGGCCGCCAGCCAGTTCGGCAAGGCCGCGGCGTCCAGGGTCTCGACGTGCTCGAACTGCTTGGTCAACTCGCGACACAGGCTCAGCGAGCGTGCCGGCATCGCTTCGGCCAGGGCGCCGGCCAGCGCGGTGATGCGGTGAGGTGCCTCGAACAGCACGGTCGTCTCCGAGCGGGTGGCCAGTTCGCGCAACTGGGCCGCGCGCTCGACGGCCTTGCTGGACAGGAAGCCGACGAAGCGGAAGCCCTGGCCCTGTGTGTCGCCGGCCGCGCTGAGCGCAGTGGTGACGCTGCTGGGCCCCGGCAGCGGCAGCACACGGTGGCCGGCAGCGCGCACCGCGGCCACCAGCCGTGCGCCGGGGTCGCTGACGGCCGGCGTGCCGGCATCGCTGGCGTAGGCGACGCGCTCGCCGCGCGCCAGCCGCTCGATCACCGCGCCGGCGGCCTGGGTCTCGTTGTGCTCGTGCAGCGCGATCAGCGGCTTGTCGAGCCCCAGGTGACGCAACAGCGGCGCGGTGACGCGCGTGTCTTCGCAGGCCACCGCGTCGACCAGTCCGAGCGCATGGATCGCACGCAGCGTCAGGTCGGCGAGGTTGCCGATGGGCGTGGCCACGACATAGAGCGTGGCTTTGGGATACTGCTGCGCACCGGCCGCGCTGGCGGCAGCTTGCTGGATCAACGGGGCGTCGATGGTCACGACCAAGGCGGTGGGGGATGGAGGCGAGGACCGGGCGCTGGCTCACCTGCTGCGCGCCGGACTCAGGCTGGTGGAGCGCAATTATCGAGTCGCCGGCGGCCCGCGCGTGCGAGGCGGCGAGATCGACCTCGTGCTGAGGGATCGCGACGGCACGCTGGTGTTCGTCGAGGTGCGTACACGAGCCGCCCGTTCGCACGGCGGTGCCGCGGCCACCGTGTCCGCCGTGAAGCAGCAACGGCTCGTGCGCGCCGCGCGCCACTACCTGATGCGCTTTGCCTCGCCGCCGCCCTGCCGCTTCGACGTGGTGGCGATCGAAGGGGAGCACATCGAGTGGCTGCACGCGGCTTTCGACGCTTCCTGACGCCCTCGACCGAACTGCACGAGGCGGCTCGCGGAACCCGGGCCCGCGAAAGCGTGTCATATCATCATGGGCATGCTTGAACAACGAATCCAGCGGCACTTCTTCGACAGTGCCGACCTGAAGAATCAGGCGGCCGAGGTGTTGAGCAAGCCGATTGCCGATGCGGTTCAGGCCGTGCTCGGTTGCATCACCGCCGGCGGCAAGGTGCTGGCCTGCGGCAACGGGGGCTCCGCCAGCGACGCGCAGCATTTCGCGGCCGAGTTCGTCGGCCGTTTCGAGCGCGAGCGCCCCGGCCTGGCCGCGATCGCGCTGAACACCGACACCTCCATCATCACCGCGCTCGGCAACGACTACGATTTCTCCGCGATCTACGCCAAGCAGGTGCAGGCGCTGGGCAATCCCGGTGACGTGCTGCTGGCCATCACGACCAGCGGTAACTCGGCCAACGTGGTGGCTGCGGTGGACGCGGCCCACGACAAGGACATGACCGTCATCGCCCTCACCGGGCGGGGCGGCGGCAAGCTCGGCGCTCGCCTGACCGAGACCGACGTACACATCTGCGTGCCGCACGAGCGCACGGCGCGCATTCAGGAAGTGCACATCCTCGCGATCCACTGTCTGTGCGACGCGGTCGACGTGCAACTGCTCGGTGAACAGGACCTTACATGACCTCACGAACCTCTCTTTTGCCTGACAAGGCGGCGACCGGATCGCCCCGCACGGTCCGGCGCGTTGCGCTGGCGGTCCTGGCCTGCGCCTCGCTGTCGGGCGCCTTGAGCGGCTGTGCGCTGCTGATCGGCGGTGCGGCCGTCGGCAGCGCGCTGGTCTACAGCGACCGCCGCACGTCGGGGGCGCAACTCGAAGACCAGGGCATCGAACTGAAGGGTGCGGCGCGCGTCAAGGAAGCCATCGGCGAGCGGGGTCGGGTCAGCCTGACCAGCTTCAACCGCACGGTGCTGCTGACCGGCGAGGTGCCGACCGAGGCCGACAAGGCGGCGGTCGAGGCCGCGGTCTCGAAGCTCGAGAACGTCCGCTCCCTGCTGAACGAACTGGCCGTGGGCCCGGCGACCTCGTTGGTCGACCGCTCGAACGATGCGCTGATCACGAGCAAGGTGAAGGCGAGCTACGTCGATGCGCGCGACATCTTCGCCAATGCCTACAAGGTGGTCACCGACCGCGGCATCGTCTACCTGATGGGTCGCGTCACCGAGCGCGAGGCCGACCGCGGCGTGGCGATCGCCCGGGGCGTGTCCGGGGTCGTGAAAGTCGTCAAGGCCTTCGAGATCATCTCGGAGGCCGAACTCGCGCAGACGGTGCCGAAGAACTCGTCGGCGCCGGCGGCCTCGTCCCCCGCCCCCTGAGATCGCGGAGCGGCCGCTGCGCGGCCGCTCTCCCCGTCGACTATTTCAGGCGCTGGATCAGGCTCGAGGTGTCGCGCCGGCCACCGTCATCGGCCTGCACGTCCGCATAGAACTGGTCGACCAGCGCCGTCACCGGCAGGCGGGCGCCGTTGCGCTTCGCCTCGTCCAGGCACAGCCCGAGGTCCTTGCGCATCCAGTCGACCGCGAAACCGAAGTCGAACTTGCCGTCCACCATCGTCGGGCCGCGATTGTCCATCTGCCAACTCTGCGCCGCGCCCTTGCCGATCACGCCGAGCACGGCCTTCATGTCCAGCCCGGCTTTCTGACCGAAGGCGATCGCCTCGCTGAGGCCCTGCACCAGGCCGGCGATCGCGATCTGGTTCACCATCTTCGCCAGCTGGCCGGCGCCGGCATCGCCGAGCAGCGTGACCGCCTTCGAGAAGGCCATCGCCACCGGTTGGATCTTCGCGAAGGCGGCCGCATCGCCGCCGCACATCACCGTGAGCGCGCCATTGATCGCGCCGAGGTTGCCACCCGAGACCGGGGCGTCGACAAAGCCCAGGCCGCGCGCGCGCGCCGCTGCGGCCAGCTCGCGCGCGATGTCGGCCGACGCGGTGGTGTGGTCCACGAACACGGCGCCGGGCTTCATGGCCTGGAAAGCGCCGTCGGGGCCGGTCGTCACCGAACGGAGGTCGGCGTCGTTGCCGACGCAGGCGAACACGATGTCGGCATCCTGCGCCGCGGCGCTGGGCGTCGGCGCCGAGCGGCCGCCGTATTCGCTCACCCAGGCCTGTGCCTTGGCCGCGGTGCGGTTGTAGACGCACACGCTGTGGCCGGCGCGCGCCAGGTGGCCTGCCATGGGATGCCCCATCACACCCAGGCCGAGGAAGGCCACGCGCTGCGAGGGAACCGGATCGTAGGTCTTGCTGGTCATCGAGCGTCTCCGAAAAGGCAACGGCCTCCAAACGAGGCCGTTCTACGCCGCAATGATCGCTCAAACCACCGCGGCCGGGCAGGCCGCGGGTTACTCAGACGATGGTCAGGTGCTCGGTGCCCGAGGCCAGGTCGGAATTGCGCGCCCGGTTGCTGTTGAGCTTGATCTGTAGCCGCAGGTCGTTGACCGAATCGGCGTTGCGCAGGGCGTCCTCGTAGGTGACCAACTGGCTTTCGTAGAGGTCGAACAGGCTCTGGTCGAAGGTCTGCATGCCGAGCTCGCGGCTCTTCTTCATGATCTCCTTGATCTCGGCCACCTCGCCCTTGAAGATCAGGTCGGAGATCAGCGGCGTGTTCAGCAGGATCTCGATCGCCGCGACGCGACCACGGCCTTCCTGGCGCGCCAGCAGGCGCTGCGACACCAGCGCCTTGAGGTTCAGCGACAGGTCCATCAGCAGCTGCGCGCGCCGCTCCTCGGGGAAGAAGTTGATGATGCGGTCGAGCGCCTGGTTGGCGCTGTTGGCGTGCAGCGTCGCCATGCACAGGTGGCCGGTCTCGGCGAAGGCGACCGCATGCTCCATCGTCTCGCGGTCGCGGATCTCGCCCATCAGGATCACGTCGGGAGCCTGACGCAGCGTGTTCTTCAGCGCCGGAGCCCAGTCCTCGGTGTCGATGCCGACCTCGCGTTGCGTCACGATGCAGTTCTTGTGCGGGTGCACGAACTCCACCGGATCCTCGATGGTGATGATGTGGCCGTAGGAGTTCTCGTTGCGGTAGTCCACCATCGCCGCCAGCGAGGTGCTCTTGCCCGAGCCGGTGGCGCCGACGAAGATCACCAGCCCGCGCTTGGTCGATGCCACGTCCTTCAGCACCTGGGGCAGGCCTAGCGAGTCGATCGTCGGCAGGATCTGCGGGATGGTCCGCAGCACCAGGCCCACGCAGCCCTGTTGCACGAAGGCGTTGACGCGGAAGCGGCCGATGCCGGTCGGCGCGATCGCGAAGTTGCACTCCTTGGTGCGCTCGAACTCGGCCGCCTGCTTGTCGTTCATGATCGCGCGCGCCAGTGCCATCGTGTGCTGGGGCGTCAGCGGCTGCGGCGACACCTTGGTGACGCGGCCGTCGACCTTGACCGCCGGCGGAAAGTCGGCCGTCAGGAACAGGTCTGAGCCGTTGCGGGCGACCAGCAGGCGCAGCAGGTCGTTGACGAATTTCGACGCTTGATCGCGTTCCATGAGTTCCTCCCTTGGGACTTACGAAGGCCGCAGCGGTCGCTGCTCAGCCACCGGACAACAAAGCAGAGAGCCGCGCGCTGACCTGGCGCAGTCGCAGCGAAAGGCGCCGCGCAAGCGAGGCCAGCAGTGCCATGGCGAGCCGTGGCTCGGCCGCCATCATCTCGTCGAGCCGCTGGGCGTCGAGCACGGCCACGACGCAGGGCGTGAGCGTGGTGCAGGCGGAGAAGCGCGAGCCGGCGTCCAGCACCGACATCTCGCCCAGCATGTCGCCGGCGCGGGCTTCGGCCAGGCGGGCCCGGCCGCCACCGGGTTGCACGCGCTCGACGCCGACGCGTCCTTCCAGGACCACCAGCAGGTAGTTGCCCTGCTCGTCCTGCCCGATCACTTCCTGGCTGGCCGGCACCGTGAAGTAGCGGAAGTGCGCAGCGATGCGGCCCAGTTCGGCGGCGCTCAGGTCGACCACGTGCGTGTCGGCCTGCCACAGTTGCACGAAGAGATCGGAGGCACGGCCCTCGTCGAAAGCTTGCGCTCGGGCCTGCCGGGCCCGGGCGTCCCAACCGACCGTCTCGGCCGCGCGCTCCTCGCCGTCGTCGGTCCGCGCCGAGGCGAGGCCGCCTTCGGCAGTCGTCGCCTCGCCCCCCGCCCGATCGAGCTGCTTCTTCACGGTGAGCGCTCTGGTGACGGCGGGGCGGTGCCCGGGCTCAACCCGGGAAATTCTCGGGCAGCTTGGCCTTGCCGCGCGCCTCGGCCGGCGTGATGAGGTTGCGGCGGACCAGGTCCGTCAGGTTCTGGTCCAGCGTCTGCATGCCCATGCTGTTGCCGGTCTGGATCGAGCTGTACATCTGCGCAACCTTGGCCTCGCGGATCAGGTTGCGGATGGCCGGCGTGCCCAGCATGATCTCGTGCGCGGCGACCCGGCCGGAGCCGTCCTTGAGCTTGCAGAGCGTCTGCGAGATCACGCCGATCAGCGATTCCGACAGCATCGCGCGCACCATGTCCTTCTCGGCGGCCGGAAAGACGTCGATCACGCGGTCGATCGTCTTGGCCGCGCTGCTGGTGTGCAGCGTGCCGAACACCAGGTGGCCGGTTTCGGCCGCGGTGAGCGCGAGACGGATGGTCTCCAGGTCGCGCATTTCACCCACCAGGATCGCGTCCGGATCCTCGCGCAGCGCCGAACGCAGCGCATTGCTGAAGCTCAGTGTGTGCGGCCCGACCTCGCGCTGGTTGATCAGGCAGCGCTTGGAATCGTGTACGAACTCGATCGGGTCCTCGACCGTGAGGATGTGACCGTACTCGTTCTCGTTGAGGTGGTTGACCATGCCGGCCAGCGTGGTGCTCTTGCCCGATCCGGTCGGGCCGGTCACCAGCACCAGGCCGCGCGGCTTGAGCGACAGGTCGGCGAAGATCTTCGGAGCGTTCAGCTGCTCGAGCGTCAGGATCTTGCTCGGGATGGTGCGGAACACGGCGCCCGCGCCGCGGTTCTGGTTGAAGGCGTTGACCCGAAAGCGCGCCAGGCCCTGGATCTCGAACGAGAAGTCGCATTCCAGCGTCTCCTCGTAGGCCTTGCGCTGCGCATCGTTCATGATGTCGTACACCATGTCGTGCACGTTCTTGTGGTCCAGCGGATCCACGTTGATGCGCCGCACGTCGCCGTGCACCCGGATCATCGGCGGCAAGCCGGCGGACAAGTGCAGGTCCGAGGCCTTGTTCTTGACCGAGAACGCCAGCAGTTGGGTGATGTCCATGGGATGGTGTGGAGAGCGCAGCGCTCACCGGGCGGCAGAGGGTCGAGGGATTATGGCGACGATAGCGAGCAAGATACAAGAAGTGAGCAGGCGCATCGCACGCGCCTGTGACGCGGCGGGCCGTCCCGTGGCAAGCGTCACGCTGCTGGCGGTCAGCAAGACGTTCGGCGCCGACACGGTGCGCGAAGCGCTGGCCGCCGGGCAGACGCGGTTCGGCGAGAACTACGTGCAGGAAGCGCTCGACAAGATGGCCGCGCTGGCCGATGCCCGCGCCCGGCTCGAATGGCACCTGATCGGCCCGCTGCAGAGCAACAAGACGCGCGTGGTGGCGGAGTCCTTCGACTGGGTGCATTCGGTCGATCGGCTGAAGATCGCCCAGCGGCTGTCCGAGCAGCGCCCGGCGTCGCTGCCACCCTTGCAGGTCTGCCTGCAGGTCAACATCAGCGGCGAGGCCAGCAAGAGCGGTCTGGCGCCGACCGAAGTGGAGGCGGTGGCGCGTGCAGTGTCGGCACTGCCCCGGCTGCGGCTGCGCGGGCTGATGGCGATTCCTGAACCGGCCGGCGATCTGGTCGCCCAGCGCCGACCGCACCGCGAGCTGCGCGAGCTGCTGGAGCGGCTCAACAAGACAGGAGGGCCGACGCTCGACACACTGTCGATGGGCATGACGGCCGATCTGGAGGCCGCGGTGTTGGAGGGCGCGACCCTCGTGCGGGTCGGCACCGCGATCTTCGGCGGGCGCCCACCGGCGGAAGCGGCGCGATCCGGCGGGTGAACGGGGCTCAGGCCCGGCGCCAGCGCGCCAGCAGCGCCCTAGCCTCGCCGACGAGTCCCCTGCGGAAGGCGAGGACGCAGACGATGAAGATGAGGCCGGTGACGAGGGTGACGGCCTCGCCCAGGCCGTTGAACCAGGCNGGTCTACTCGCGCGGCCGGTGCCTGAAGCGCGCCAGCAGCGCCCCAGCCTCGCCGACGAGTCCCCTGCGGAAGGCGAGGACGCAGACGATGAAGATGAGGCCGGTGACGAGGGTGACGGCCTCGCCCAGGCCGTTGAACCAGGCGATGCCGGTGAGTTCGGCCAGCACCCGGCCGACATCGCCGATCTTGTTCTCCAGCGCCACGATCACCAGCGCGCCCACCATCGGCCCCACCATCGTGCCCATGCCGCCCACCAGCGTCATCAGGATCACCGCCCCCGAAGTCGTCCACACCGCGTCGGTCAGCGTCGCGAACCCCAGCACCAGCGTCTTGGTGGCCCCCGCCAGCCCCGCCAGCGCAGCCGACAGCACGAAGGCCACCAGCTTGAAGCGCTCCACGTCGTAGCCCAGCGAGACCGCCCGCGCCTCGTTCTCCCGGATCGAGGTCAGCACCTGCCCGAACGGCGAATGCACCGTGCGGTAGATCAGCCAGAACCCGGCGATGAAGATCGCCAGCACCACGTAGTACAGCGTCAGGTCGCTGCCCAGGTCCAGCCCCAGGAAGCGCCCGCGCGGCACCGACTGCAGCCCGTCCTCCCCGCCGGTGAAGGGCGCCTGCAGGAAGAAGAAGAACAGCATCTGCGAGAGCGCCAGCGTGATCATCGAGAAGTAGATCCCCGAGCGCCGGATCGCCAGCCAGCCGAAGGCCAGCCCGGCCAGCGCCGCCACCGCCGCMCCGAACAGCAGCCCSAGMGGCGCCGGGAAGCCCCAGACCTTGAGCGCATGGCCCGCACCRTAGGCSGCCGCCCCCAGGAAGGCCGCATGGCCGAAGGAGAGCAGCCCGGTGAAGCCGATCAGCAGGTTGAAGGCGCAGGCGAAGAGGGCATAGCACAGCACCTTCATCACGAAGATCGGGTAGGCGCCCAGCGCCGGCAGCAGCGCGATCGCGATGAACAGCGCGGCGTAGCCGAGCAGCGGGGATCGTTGGGCAGTCATNCAGCACCTTCATCACGAAGATCGGGTAGGCGCCCAGCGCCGGCAGCAGCGCGATCGCGATGAACAGCGCGGCGTAGCCGAGCAGCGGGGATCGTTGGGTTGTCATCTCACAGACTCCGACGCGAAGGACGCGTGGCACGAACGGGACGCATCGAGCAGACGCCGCGGGTCCGGCTTCGCCGGCCCGCCAGCGTCGCCCCCTTCGAGGGGGAGCGGCGCAGCCGCAACGGGGGTGGTCGTCATTTCTCTTTTCCGAACAGGCCGGCCGGYCGGATCAGCAGCACGATGGCCATGATGACGAACACCACGGTGCTGGAGGCCTCGGGGTAGACCACCTTGGTGAGGCCCTCGACGAGACCCAGGCCCAGRCCGGTGACGATGGAGCCCAGGATGGAGCCCATGCCGCCGATCACCACCACGGCGAAGACGGTGATGATGAGGTTGGAGCCCATCAGCGGGGAGACCTGGNCCGGTGACGATGGAGCCCAGGATGGAGCCCATGCCGCCGATCACCACCACGGCGAAGACGGTGATGATGAGGTTGGAGCCCATCAGCGGGGAGACCTGGATGATGGGGGCGGCCAGCACGCCGGCGAAGGCCGCCAGCGCCACGCCGCCGGCGTAGGTGAGCGTGACCAGGCGCGGCACGTTGATGCCGAAGGCCTGCACCAGGCGCGGGTTYTCGGTGCCCGCGCGCAGGGTGGCGCCCAGCGAGGTCTTCTCGATCAGGGCCCACACGGCCAGGCAGACCACCARCGAGGCGGCGACGACCCAGGCGCGGTAGTTGGGCAGGATCATGAAGCCCAGGTTGGTGGCCCCGGAGAGGGCCTCGGGCACCGGGTAGGGCTGGCCGGAGACGCCGTAGAAGGAGCGGAAGATGCCTTCGGCCACCAGGGTGATGCCGAAGGTCAGCAGCAGGCCGTAGAGGTGGTCGAGCTTGTAGAGCCACTGCAGCAGCAGCCGCTCGATCAGGATGCCCAGCACGCCCACCAGCAGCGGSGCGGCCAGCAGCATGACCCAGTAGTTCAGGCCCAGGTACTCCAGCCCCATCCAGGCCAGGAAGGCCCCCATCATGTACAGCGCCCCGTGGGCGAAGTTGATGATGTTGAGCATGCCGAAGATCACCGCCAGCCCCAGCGACAGCATCGCGTAGAACGAGCCGTTCACCAGYCCCAGCAGCAGCTGGCCCAGCAACGCGGGCAGGGGAATGCCGAAGAGATCACTCATGGAAAGTCGGCCCCTCGGCGGTGGCGGCGCGCAGCGCTCACTTCTTCACCAGCGGGCACTTGCTGTCGGCCAGCTTCGTGAAGGCCTGCTCGCCGGGGATCTTCTCGACCACCTTGAAGTAGTCCCAGGGCTCGGTCGATTCCTTCTGCGACTTCACCTGCAGCAGGAACATGTCGTGGATGCCCCGGCCGTCTTCCTTGCGGATGCTGCCCTTGGCATAGAAGTCGTTGATCGGCATGGCCTTCATCTGTGCGATGACCTTGTCGCCGTCGTCGGTCTTGGCGGCCTCGACGGCCTTCAGGAAATGCATCGCCGCCGAGTAGTCGGCCGCCTGGATCGACGAGGGCATGCGCTTCATCTTCTCGAAGAAGCGGCGGCTCCACGCGCGCGCCTCCGGGCTCTGGTTCCAGTACCAGCTGTCGGTCATGTACATGCCCTGGGTCGCGTTCAGACCCAGCGAATGGATGTCGTTGATGAACATCAGCAGGCCGGCCAGCTTCATCGTCTTCGTGACGCCGAACTCGTTGGCGGCCTTGATCGCGTTGATGGTGTCGCCGCCCGCGTTGGCCAGTCCCAGGATCTGCGCCTTGCTCGACTGCGCCTGTAGCAGGAAGGACGAGAAGTCGCTGGCCGACAGCGGGTGCTTGACACTGCCGAGCACCTGGCCGCCCGACTTCGTCACCACCGTGCTCGTGTCGTTCTGCAGCGACTGGCCGAAGGCGTAATCGGCCGTCAGGAAGTACCAGGTCTTGCCGCCGGCCTTGGTGACCGCGCTGCCGGTGCCGTTGGCCAGTGCCACGGTGTCGTAGGCGTAGTGGATCGAGTAGGGCGTGCAGTCTTCGTTCGAGAGGCGCGACGTGCCGCCGCCGATGGCGATGAAGGGCTTCTTCTTCTCGGCCGCGACCTTGGTCATCGCCAGCGCGGTGCCGGAGTTCGTGCCGCCGATGAGCATGTCGACACCCTGGGTGTCGAACCATTCGCGGGCCTTGCTGGCGGCCACGTCGGCCTTGTTCTGGTGATCGGCGTAGACGAACTCGATCTTCTTGCCGGCGATCGTGCCCTTCAAATCGCCGATCGCCATCTTGATGGCTTCGACGCCGCCGGGGCCGTCGATGTCGGCGTACAGACCCGACATGTCGGTGATGAAGCCGATCTTGACCGTGTCCCCGGAGATCTGGGCCTGCGCCGGCGTGCCGCCGAGGGTGAGGAGGCCGACGGTGGCGGCGGCAGCGAGTGCGATGCGCGAGCGGGCGAAGGTCATGCGGTGCTCCTGAAGGGATGGTGAGAGGAAGCGGGAAGGGCGTCGCGGTCAGACGCTGAGCAGTTCATCGAGCCTGGCCTGGTGGGCTGAGAGCTCGGAGGCGGGGAAGGAGAGGGCGAGCTGGCCGTGCTCGATGACGTGGAACTGGTCGGCCAGGCGGGCGGCGAAGCGGAAGTTCTGCTCCACCATCACGATGGTGAAGCCCTGCGCCTTGAGCGCGGTGATCATGCGMGCSAGSGCCTGCACGATCACCGGCGCCAGSCCCTCGCTGATCTCGTCGAGCAGCAGGATGTCGGCCCCGGTGCGCAGGATGCGCGCCACCGCCAGCATCTGCTGTTCACCCCCCGAGAGCCGCGTGCCCGGGCTGGCGCGCCGCTCGGCCAGGTTGGGGAACATCGCGTAGATCTCGGCCTCGCCCATCGCCTTGCCGCGCCCGGCCTTCAGGCGCGGGGGCAGCAGCAGGTTCTCCTCGGCACTCAGCGAGGCGAAGATGCCGCGCTCCTCCGGGCAGTAGCCCAGCCCGAGGTGGGCGATGCGGTGGGTGGGCAGCGCGATGGCCTCCTGGCCGTGCACCTTGATCGAGCCCTTGCGGCTGCCCGTCAGGCCCATGATGGCGCGCAGCGTGGTGGTGCGCCCGGCGCCGTTGCGCCCSAGCAGCGTGACCACCTGCCCGCGCGGCACCGCCAGGTCGATGCCGTGCAGGATGTGGCTCTCGCCGTACCAGGCGTGCAGGCCCTTGATCTCCAGTGCCAGGGGCTCCATCARTGCGCCCCCTGCAGYTCGGCGGCCTCGCTGCCCATGTAGGCCTCCAGCACCGCCGGGTGCCGGGAGACGCTGGCGTAGTCGCCCTCGGCGAGCACGGCGCCGCGCGCCAGCACGGTGATGCGGTCGGCGATGCTGGCCACCACCTTCATGTTGTGCTCCACCATCAGCACGGTGCGGCCTTCGGCCACCCGCTTGATGAGGGCGGTGACGCGTTCGACGTCCTCGTGGCCCATGCCCTGGGTGGGCTCGTCGAGCAGCATGAGCTCGGGGCTCATGGCCATGGTGGTGGCGATCTCCAGCGCGCGCTTGCGCCCGTAGGGCAGGTCGGCGGCCTTCAGCGGGGCCATCTCGCGCAGGTCCACCAGCTCGAGCAGTTCGAGCACGCGGGCATCSAGCGCGCGCAGGCCCGAGAGRCCCTTCCAGAAGTGGAAGGACGTGCCGGTGAARCGCTGCAGGCCGATGCGCACGTTCTCCAGCACGCTCAGGTGGGGGAAGACGGCGGAGATCTGGAAGGAGCGGATGACGCCGCGGCGGGCGATCTGCGCGGGCTTCTCGGCGGTGATGTCGTGGCCGTTGAAGTGGATCGTGCCGCGGCTGGGCGCGAGGAACTTCGTGAGCAGGTTGAAGCAGGTGGTCTTGCCCGCCCCGTTGGGCCCGATCAGCGCGTGGATGTGCCCTCGCTGCACCGCAAGGTCCACGCGGTCCACCGCCGTGAACCCCTTGAAGTCCTTCGTCAACTCGCGCGTCTGGAGAATGATGTCGCTCATGCAGGGACAGGGAGGCAGGGCTTCGCACTCTAAGCAGCGCTGCTGCGCTGCAATAGGCGGGGTTCCCCTTAAGTGGGTTTGCGCAACGGTTGCCTGTTCGCGTGGCCTCGGCAGCCCCAGGCCGGTGCGTCGTCGTCACGGCCTTGTCACCTGCGCGACCAACGGCCTCGTCCGCACGCGGGGATCGAAGAAAGTATCCAATTCAGCAGCAAGACACGGAGTGTCGTGACGAGGAACGATGCCTAAAGTGCCCTCATCGACCCACGCACACGATGACGGACCACCATGAACATGAGCAACCAGACCGAACGGCGAGCCGCGGCCACGGTGGCTGACCCGCGCTGGGCCGTCGTCGTGGCGCGCGACCCCGCGGCCGACGGACGGTTCTTCTACTCGGTGCGCACGACCGGCATCTACTGCCGGCCGAGCTGCGCGGCCCGCCCCGCCCGACCCGAGAACGTGGCCTTTCATGACACCGAGGCAGCGGCCCGCGCGGCCGGCTTCCGGCCCTGTCTGCGCTGCAAGCCCGATCAGTTGCCGGCGGCCGCGCTGCAGGCAGCCAAGGTCGCCGATCTGTGCCGCTACATCGAGGCCGCCGATCCGGCGCCGACGCTCGATGAGCTGGCACGGCGCGCCGGCCTCAGCAGCTACCACCTGCACCGCGTGTTCAAGGCGGTCACCGGCCTCACGCCGAAGGCCTATGCCACCGCGCACCGCGCCCGGCGCCTGCGCGAGGCGCTCGGCCGCCGCGGCAGCACGGTCACCGATGCGATCTACGACGCCGGCTACAACTCCGGCGGTCGCTTCTACGACGAGGCGGACGGAGTGCTGGGCATGACCGCCAGCCGCTACCGCGCCGGCGGCGCGGGCACGCAGATCCGCTTCGCCATCGGCCAGTGTTCGCTCGGCGCCATCCTCGTGGCGCAGAGCGACCGCGGCGTCTGCGCGATCCTGATCGGCGACGATCCGGATACGCTGGCCCACGAACTGCAGGACCGCTTCCCGAAGGCGCAGTTGATCGGTGGTGACCGGGCCTTCGAACGGCTCGTCGCCCGGGTGGTCGGCTTCGTCGAGGCGCCGCGCATCGGCCTCGACCTGCCGCTCGATGTACGTGGTACCGCCTTCCAGCAGCGTGTCTGGCAGGCCTTGCGCGACATCCCCGCCGGCCGGACCGCGAGCTACACCGAGATCGCCGCGCGCATCGGTGCGCCGACAGCGGTGCGCGCCGTCGCGCAGGCCTGTGCCGCCAACGCGCTGGCGGTGGCCATCCCTTGCCACCGCGTGGTGCGCAGCGATGGCGCGCTGTCGGGCTACCGTTGGGGCGTGGAGCGCAAGCGCACGCTGCTGGAGCGGGAAGCGCAGACATGAATGCGCGCGACGAGGGCGGCGGCGGCGGCATCGCGCGCCGGATCGCCGCGCTGGACTGGCCGCGGATCGACGGCGAACTCGATGCCCAGGGCGCCGCCGTGATCGAGCGCCTCGTCACCCCGGACGAATGCCGGGCACTGGCGGCGCTGTATGCGCAGGAGCGGGGGTTCCGCAGCCGCGTGGTGATGGCGCGCCACGGCTTCGGCCGGGGTGAATATCGCTATTTCGACCATCCCTTGCCGAACCTGGTCGCCGGGCTGCGCGAGGCCGTCTACTCGCGGCTGGTGCCGATCGCCAATCGCTGGCAAGAGGCACTGGGGCAGGCGACGCGCTTCCCGGCGCAGCACGCCGAGTTCATCGTGCGCTGCCATGCGGCGGGACAGCGGCGCCCTACGCCCTTGCTGCTGCAGTACGGCGAAGGCGACTACAACTGCCTGCACCAGGATCTCTACGGCGAGCAGGTCTTCCCCTTGCAGCTGGTCCTGCTGCTCTCCGAACCGGGGCGCGATTTCGAGGGCGGCGAGTTCGTGATGACCGAGCAGCGCCCACGCCAGCAGTCGCGGCCGATGGTGCTGCCGCTGCGCCAGGGCGACGCGGCGGTGATCGCGGTGCACCAGCGCCCGGTGCACGGTGCGCGCGGCACGGTGCGCGTGAACCTGCGGCACGGCGTCAGCCGGCTGCGCACGGGCCGGCGCCACGCGGCCGGCATCATCTTCCACGACGCGGCCTGAGATGCCGAGCCGAGCCGGAGCCCGCGCGATGCAGCCGACCGCGGACCTGTTTGCGGCCGACGATGCCGCGCGTGCGCCGGCTATCGAAGCGCTCGCGCCCGGCGCGATCGTCTGGCGCGGAGGCGCGGCGTCGTGTTCGGCCGACCTGCTCGCCGATCTGCAGCAGGTGCTCGGCGCTGCTCCGTTCCGGCACCTCGTCACGCCCGGCGGCTTCCGCATGTCGGTGGCGATGACGAACTGCGGCGCGCTCGGCTGGGTCAGCGACACCCGCGGCTACCGCTACGACGCCATCGATCCCGACAGCGACCGCGCCTGGCCGGCCATGCCGCCGTCCTTCGTCGACCTCGCCGCGCGCGCCGCCGCGCAGGCCGGCTACCCCGGCTTCCGGCCCGATGCCTGCCTGGTCAACCGCTACGAGCCCGGTGCGCGACTGAGCCTGCACCAGGACCGCAACGAGCGCGACTTCCGCGCGCCCATCGTGTCGGTGTCGCTGGGCCTGCCGGCGGTCTTCCTGTTCGGCGGCGGCCAGCGCAGCGACCCGACGACGCGGGTGCTGCTGCGGCATGGCGACGTGGCGATCTGGGGCGGGCCGTCGCGGCTGCGCTACCACGGCGTGCTGGCGCTCAAGGACGGTGAACACGCGGCGACCGGGCGCTGCCGCATCAACCTCACGTTCCGGTGCGCGGCCTGAGCGCGGGCCCCGTTCTTCCCGACGAGGAGCAGCGATCCATGACGACACGATCGCCTCGATGGCGTTGGGCCGGCCTTGCCGGCCTCTGGCTGTTCGGCACGACCGCGTGCGCCGCCGATATCGATGCCCATGCCAATCCCGACGCCGCTCCGCGCCGGCTGTACGACCTGCGCACCGAGACCGGCATGCCGCACCTCGACGAGAACCTCCGCTACGCGGTGCGCAGGGAGCAGCGCTGCCTCGCGCCGGACGACCTGTCGACCGTGTTCTGGATGCTGCAGGACGTGTCGCTGCAGGACTGCACGCTCGACAAGCTCAGCGACGACGCCTACCAGCTGCGGTGCAGCGGCGGGCACGGCACCACCGGCGACGCGCGCTGGCAGTTCGGTGCGGACGGCGGGCTCGTCGGCCGGATGAACGTGCGGCTCGGCGGCAAGAACATGACCTTCTTCCAGCGCGTCACCGCCACGCCGGTTGGCCCCTGCCGTTGACGGCGCCGGTCCGGGTCGGCGCGATCAGATCGCCAGCGCCGTGGTGTTCTTCACCTCCTCCATCACCGCGTAGGTGCGCGTCTCGCGCACGCCAGGCAGCGCCCAGATCACGCTGGCCAGCATCTCGCGATAGGCCGCCATGTCGGCCACGCGCGTCTTGATCAGGTAGTCGAAGCCACCGGCCACCAGGTGGCATTCCAGGATCTCGGGCCGCACCTGCACTGCGGCGCGAAAGCTCTCCATCACGTCGGGCGCGGTGCGGTCCAGCATCACCTCGATGAACACCAGCATCGCGGCGCCCAGCCGCGCCGGATTCAGGCGTGCCTCGTAGCCGAGGATGACGCCGTCGCGCGTGAGCCGCTTCACACGCTCCAGCACGGCCGTCGGTGACAGGTGCACCTGCTGCGCGAGCTCCAGGTTGGTGATGCGGCCGTCGCGCTGCAGCACGCGCAGGATGCGCTGGTCGGTGCGGTCCAGGCCCTCGATGGCGCGCGGTGGCGGCGGCTCGGCGACCGCTGCCACCGCGCGGGCGGCCTTGGGCCTCGTGCTGGATTTTGTTCGGCCGGAAGGCATGAGCTTGGTGAATCATTCGGTGAAGACCCGCTTACGCTAACAGGAACGGCTGCCGAAGGGGCGGCCCCTTCATCCCGATCGAGGTCTGCCATGCCGCTGCCCACCGCCACGCCCGCCGCCCGCCTGCCGTCGCCGCTGCGCGACGAGGCGCCCGTCCTCCAGGCCCGGCTGGCGGCGCTGGCCGGTGCGCTCGACTGGGCCGGCGTGCAGGCGCTGGCGCGTCCCTGGGTGCAGGCGGTGCGCGACGAGCCCGCGCCGTTCTGGGCCATGGAGTCATTGCTGCGCGAGTACCCGATCTCCAGCGCCGAAGGCCTGGCGCTGATGCGGCTGGCCGAGGCGCTGCTGCGCGTGCCCGACGCCACCACTGCGATCGCGCTGACCGCCGACCAGCTGGGCCGCGCCGATTTCGACACCGCGACCGGCGGCGACGGCCCGCACAAGATGCTGGCCAGCCTGTCGGCCAGCGCGATCGCGCTGTCGAAGAAGTTCCTGCCCGAGGGCGAGCACCCGCCCGGCCTGCTGCAACGCCTGGGCGCGCAGACCGTGGTGGCGGCAACGGTGCGCGCGATCCAGTTGCTGGGCCGGCAGTTCGTGCTCGGCCAGTCGATCGCCGAGGCGCTGGACGAGGCCCGCGGCCAGCGCACCGCCCAACCGCAACTGCGCTTCAGCTTCGACATGCTGGGCGAGGGCGCGCGCACCGGGCCCGACGCGCAGCGCTACCTGCAGTCCTACCGCGACGCGATCGCCGCCATCGCCGCGACCGCCGTGGCCGGCGCCGGCCCGGAGGCCAACGACGGCATCTCGATCAAGCTGTCGGCGCTGTTCCCGCGCTATGAGGACTCGCAGCGCGCGCGCGTCTTCGCCGAACTGCTGCCGCGCGTGCTGGGCCTGATCGACGACGCGGCGGCGGCCGACATCAACCTCACGGTCGACGCCGAAGAGAGCGACCGGCTCGAACTCTCGCTCGAACTGATCGACGCCGCCGCCGCGCACATCGCCGCGCGCCACCCGCACTGGCGCGGCTTCGGCCTGGCGATCCAGGCCTACCAGACGCGTGCCGAGGAGTGCGTGCACGAGGTCGCGCGCATCGCCCGCGCCCACGGGCTGCGCTTCATGGTTCGGCTGGTCAAGGGCGCCTACTGGGACGGCGAGATCAAGCGCGCACAGGAGCTGGGCCTGGCCGCCTACCCGGTGTTCACGCACAAGCACCACACCGACATCTCCTACCTCGCCTGCGCGAAGGCGCTGCTCGACCACGCCGACGTCATCTACCCGCAGTTCGCCACCCACAACGCCGGCACCATCGCCGCCATCGTGCAGATGGCGCGGGAGCGCCAGGCGCCGTTCGAGTTGCAGAGACTGCACGGCATGGGGGAGGGGGTCTACCGCGAGGTGTCGCGGCAGCCCCCTGCGGGTGAACTGGCGACCACTCCCCCCGCTCCAGCGGGGGGCCTGACGGCACGGCTGCCGGTGCGCATCTACGCGCCGGTCGGCGAGCACCGCGACCTGCTGGCCTACCTGGTGCGCCGCCTGCTGGAGAACGGCGCCAACTCCTCCTTCGTGCACCAGCTGGCCGACCCGCAGGTCGATGTCGACGCGCTGCTCGCGTCACCGCTGCAGGCCGCACCCGATCCGGGCCAGCCGTCGCCGCTGCTGCTCTACGGCAGCGCGCGACGCAACGCGCTGGGCGTCGACCTGAGCATCGCCGCCGAGCGCGCGCCGCTGCTGGCCGCGGCGGCGGCCACCCGCGTGCCCGAGGTGGCCGAGACGCCGGTGTCGGAGATCGACGCGACGATGCGCCGCCTGCATGCCGGCCAGGTGGCGTGGAACGGCACGCCGCTGACCGAGCGCGCCGCCGTGCTGCTGCGCGCCGCCGACCGGCTGGAGACCGAGCTGCCCGCCTGCTGCGGCCTGCTGGTGAAGGAGGCGCACAAGACGCTGGGCGACTGCGTGGCCGAGCTGCGCGAGGCGGTCGACTTCTGTCGCTACTACGCGCTGCAGGCGCGCGACACGCTCGGCCCGCGCGAGCTGCCGGGGCCGACCGGCGAATCGAACACGCTGCACCTGCACGGCCGTGGCGTGTTCGTCTGCATCAGCCCGTGGAACTTTCCGCTCGCCATCTTCGCGGGCCAGGTGGTCGCCGCGCTGGTGGCCGGCAACAGTGTGGCCGCCAAGCCGGCCGAGCAGACGCCGGCCGTCGCGCGGCGCTTCGTCGAGCTGCTGCACGCGGCCGGCGTGCCGCAGGACGCGCTGGTCCTGCTGCACGGCTCGGGCGAGACGGTGGGCGCCGCGCTGGTGGCGCACCCGCTGACCGCGGGCGTGTGCTTCACCGGCTCGACGCAGGTGGCCAAGCTCATCCAGCGCGCGCTGGCCGCGAAGGACGGCGCCATCGTCCCGCTGATCGCCGAGACCGGCGGCCTCAACGCGATGGTGGTCGACAGCAGCGCGCTGCCCGAGCAGGTGGTCGACGCGGTGGTGCAGAGCGCCTTCCGATCGGCCGGCCAGCGCTGCTCGGCGCTGCGCCTGCTGTGCGTGCACGAGGCAATAGCCGACGGCGTGATCGCGATGATCGGCGGTGCGCTGCAGGAGCTGGCCGTCGGCGACCCGGCGGACATCGCCACCGACGTCGGGCCGGTGATCGACGCCGAGGCCCATTCCGGCATCACCCGCCACCTCGAGCGGCTCGACCGCGACGCCACGCTGCTGGCGCGCCGCGCCGCGCCCGACGGGCCGGCCGGCGCTCGGCACATCGCGCCCAGCGCCTACGAGATCGCGCGCATCGCCGACCTGCGGCAGGAGGTGTTCGGCCCGGTGCTGCACATCGTGCGCTGGGGCCCGGGCACGGCCGCGCGCGGCGGCGCGGCCGATGTCGAGGCGCTCATCGGGCAGATCAACGCGCTGGGCTACGGCCTCACGCTCGGCGTGCAGACGCGCATCGACTCGCGCGCGCAGCGCATCGCGCATGCGGCGCGCGTCGGCAACGTCTACGTCAACCGCAACATGATCGGCGCGGTGGTCGGCGTGCAGCCCTTCGGCGGCGAAGGCCTCAGCGGCACCGGCCCGAAGGCCGGCGGGCCGCTCTACCTGTACCGCTTCTGTGCCGAGCAGGTGGTGACGGTCAACACCGCGGCGGCCGGCGGCAACGCCGCGCTGCTGGCCGGCGCACACTGAGCCGTGGGGGAACGTCCGGCGTCTGGCTAGACTCGAACGCTGCCTGTCCAGTCCCCGGGCGCCGGTCGCGGCCGGGACGTTTCCCGCGCCTTTTTCGTTGATGGAGTTGCCGATGAACCACCTGTCCTCTCCCATTGCCTTCATCGGTGGCGGCAACATGGCCAGCGCGCTGATCGGCGGCCTGCTGCGCAGCGGTGTGCATGCGCACGAGGTGCTGGTCGTCGAACCCTGGGCCGAGCAGCGCGAGCGGCTGAAGCAGGAGTTCGGCATCGTCGCCACCGAGCAGGCGACGCCGGCGCTGGCCGATGCCGGCCTGGTGGTCTGGGCCGTCAAGCCCCAGCTCTTCCGGGAGGCCGCTGCGCCCTGCGCGCCGCACGTGGGCGAGGCCGCCCAGCTCAGCGTCATGGCGGGCATCCGCACCGACGCCATCGTCGCCGCCACCGGCAACCGCTGCGTGGTGCGGGCGATGCCCAACACGCCGGCGCTGATCGGCCAGGGCATCGCCGGGCTGTATGCGCGGCCCGAGGTCGACGCCGGCCAGCGCAGCAGCGTGGAGGCACTGCTGGCGCCGACCGGCGCGACGCTGTGGGTCGACCGCGAGGCCGACCTCGACGCGGTGACGGCACTGTCGGGCTCCGGCCCGGCCTATGTGTTCCTGTTCATCGAGGCGCTGATGGAGGCCGCGCGCGACATGGGCCTGACCCCCGAGCAGGGCCGGGCGCTGGCGCTCGGCACCTTCTCCGGCGCCACCGCGCTGGCCGCGCAGAGCGCCGAGCCGCCGTCGGTGCTGCGCGAGCGCGTCACCTCGCGCGGCGGCACCACGCACGCCGCGCTCGTCGCGATGCAGGCGGACGGTGTGCCCGCGGCGATCGTGCGCGCCGTTCGCGCGGCGCAGCGCCGCGCGGTCGAGCTGGGCGACGAGTTCGGCGGCTGAGCCGGTGTCGCCCCCTCTCCACCGGCCGCCGGGGGAGAGGGCCGGGGTGAGGGGGCGGGCGTCGATGAACGGCGCCCGCGGCGGGCATGCAAACCCGGCATCAACCCGGTAGGCGCAGCGGTGCGGTGGCGCCTAAAGTCTCGTGGCCGCGCCACGAACGCGGCGTCATCCCGACCCCACAAGGACACCGCATGAGCGCCAAGATCGATCCCACGCAGCTGAGCAGCTACCTCTCCTACGTCACGCCGTCGCCCACCAGCCCCTGGGGGACCTACCTGTCGCAGGTCGACCGCGTGATCCCCTACCTGGGACACCTCGGCAAATGGGCCGAGACGCTGAAGCGACCCAAGCGCGCGCTGATCGTCGACGTGCCGATCGAGATGGACGACGGCTCGGTGCGCCACTTCGAGGGCTTCCGCGTGCAGCACAACCTGAGCCGCGGTCCCGGCAAGGGCGGCGTGCGCTACCACCCCGACGTGACGCTGGAAGAGGTGATGGCGCTGTCGGCCTGGATGACGGTGAAGTGCGCCGCGGTGAACCTGCCCTACGGCGGCGCCAAGGGCGGCATCCGCGTCGACCCCAAGCAGCTGTCGCTGAAGGAGCTGGAGAAGATGACCCGCCGCTACACCAGCGAGATCGGCATCATCATCGGCCCGCAGCGCGACATCCCGGCGCCCGACGTCAACACCAACGGCCAGATCATGGCCTGGATGATGGACACCTACTCGCAGAACACCGGCGCCACCGCGACCGGCGTCGTCACCGGCAAGCCCATCCACCTGGGCGGCTCGCTGGGCCGCGTGAAGGCCACCGGCCGCGGCGTGTTCGTCACCGGCCGCGAGGCGGCGCGCCGGCTGGGCCTGAGCCTCGACGGCGCGCGCGTGGCGGTGCAGGGCTTCGGCAACGTGGGCGGCTCCGCCGCGGAACTGTTCGCGCAGGCCGGCGCCAAGATCGTCGCGGCGCAGGACCACACCGGCACCATCTACAACGACAAGGGGCTCGACCTCGCCGAGCTGGTGCCCTACGTGAAGCAGGTGGGTGGCGTGGGCGGCTTCAAGGGCGCGGAGGCGATGGACGGCGAATCGTTCTGGGACGTGCAGGCCGAGATCCTGATCCCGGCCGCGCTGGAAGGTGTGATCAGCGCGGAGCGCGCGCGTCGCATCAAGGCCAAGCTCGTGCTCGAAGGCGCCAACGGCCCGACCGTGCCCGAGGCCGACGACATCCTGCGCGACCGCGGGGTGCTGGTGGTGCCCGACGTGATCTGCAACGCCGGCGGCGTGACCGTCAGCTACTTCGAGTGGGTGCAGGACTTCTCGTCGTTCTTCTGGACCGAGGACGAGATCAACGTGCGGCTCGACAAGATCATGGTCGACGCGCTGCGGCGCATCTGGGACACCGCCGACCTGCACAAGATCACGCTGCGCACCGCGACCTTCGCGGTGGCCTGCGAGCGCATCCTGATCGCGCGTGAGGAGCGCGGGCTCTATCCCTGAGTTGCCGTGGGCCTGCGGGTTCAACCCCGCAGGCCCAGGTCGGCGACGATCCCCGCGAACACCGCGAACCCCACCCAGTGGTTCAGCCGGAAGGCCTTGAAGCAGCCGTCGCGGCTGCGGTCCTTGATCAGCGTGTGGTGCCAGGCCACCTGCACCGCCGCCGCGGCCAAGCCGACGGCGAAGGGCACGCCGAGTCCCTGCCAGAAGCCGATGGCGCCCCAGACCAGCAGGTAGAGCTGGTAGAAGCTCATCACGGCCGCCACGTCGTGGCGGCCCAGCGTGATGGCGGAGGTCTGGATGCCGATGCGGAGGTCGTCATCGCGGTCGACCATCGCGTACTCGGTGTCGTAGGCCAGCACCCAGAACAGGTTGCCGATCAGCAGGCCCCAGGCCCACCAGGGCACGGCGGCGTTCAGCGCGGCCAGGTCCCACGTGCCGCCGCCGCGCACCGCCGTGAAAGCCATCGGGATGCCGAAGCTGAAGGCCACGCCCAGCACCGCCTGCGGCATCGACACGAAGCGCTTCGCGTACGGGTAGGCCACGGCAATGGCCAGCGCCGGAAAGGACAGCGCGATGGTCGGCGCGTTGGTGGTCAGCACCAGCGCGAACGCGGCGAGCGCGAGCACGGCGCCGACCGCCAGCGCCTCCTTCACCGACACCGCGCCGCGGGTCACCGGCCGCTCGGCGGTGCGCTTCACGTGGCGGTCGAACTCGCGGTCGGCGACGTCGTTGATGCAGCAGCCGGCGCTGCGCATCAGCACGGTGCCGAGCGTGAACACGGTGAGCAGGTGCCAGCCGGGGAAGCCGCCCGCGGCGAGCCACAGCGCGCCGAGCGTCGGCCACAGCAGCAGCAGCCAGCCGGCCGGCCGGTCCCAGCGGATCAGTTGACGGTAGAGCGCCAGGCGTGAGGGCGGGCGCGGGTGAGCGGGCGCAGCGGACATCGGGCGCGAGTGTAGGGCGCCGGCATGGCACCATCGGCGCGAAGCCGCCGCCATGCCCTCTCCCGCGCCCGACCTGCCACGCTCGCGCCACCGTCACCCCCTCTTGCTGGCGGCGCTGCTGCTGTGGGTGTTGCAGGCCTTGCCGGTGCTAACCGGCTGTTCCTCGCTGCCGTCGCGGCCGCCTTTGCCGGACGAGGCCGCGCTGCCGGCGGCCACGGCGGGCGCGCTGGCCACGCAGGTCGCGCCGCTGGTCCAGGCGCATCCGGGGCGCTCCGGTTTCGTGCCGCTCGACAGCGGGCTCGACGCCTTCGCCGGGCGCGTGTGGCTGGTCGACCGCGCGAGCCGCAGCCTCGATATCCAGACCTACATCTGGCGCAGCGACCGCACCGGCCGCTGGCTGCTGACGCGCCTGCAGGCCGCGGCCGAGCGCGGCGTGCGGGTGCGCCTGCTGCTCGACGACGGCAACGGCAGCCCGACGCTCGACGGTTTGCTGTCGCAGCTCGACGCCCACCCGGGGGCCGAGGTGCGCTTCTTCAACCCGTATCCCCACCGCGGCTTCGGCCGCGCGTGGGACCTGGCCACCGACTTCTCGCGCCTGCACCGGCGCATGCACAACAAGACGTTCAGTGCCGACGGCGTGGCCACCATCCTCGGCGGCCGCAACGTCGGTGACGAGTACTTCGGCGCGGCGGCCGACATGGAGTTCGCCGACCTCGACGTGCTCGCGGTCGGCCCCATCGTCGGCGAGGTCTCGGCCTCCTTCGACGCCTACTGGAACAGCGCCTCGGCCTATCCGCGGCAGGTGCTGCTGTTGCCCGGCAACGACCGACCGCTGACGCCGGAGCAGCAGACCGCGCTCGAGGAGGCCAGCGCCTACGCGAAGGACCTGCGCGAACGTCCGCGCGTCGAGCGCTGGCGCGAGCGCGGGCCACAGGCGGCCGACTTCGCCTGGGGCCGCTCGACGCTGTTCGTCGATCCGCCCGACAAGGTGCTGAAGCAGGCCGGCGAGAGCGAGCTGATGCTGCCGCGGCTGGCACGCACGCTGGGCAACGCCGATCGCAGCATCGACATCGTGTCGCCCTACTTCGTGCCGACCGACGACGGCGTGGCCGCGTTCACCGCGCTGCACGACCGCGGCGTGCGGCTGCGCGTGCTGACCAACTCGCTGGCCGCGACCGATGTCTCGGCGGTGCACGCCGGCTATGCACCGCATCGCCCGGCGCTGCTCGACGGCGGCGTGGAGCTCTACGAACTGCGGGCGGTGCCGGCGCCGGAAGGCCGCGCGCGCGGGCGGCTGCTGGGCCTGGGCTCGTCGCGCGCGAGCCTGCACGCCAAGACCTTCGCCGTCGACGGCGAGCGCGTGTTCATCGGCTCCTTCAACTTCGACCCGCGCTCGGCGTGGCTCAACACCGAGATCGGCGTGCTGCTCGAGCACCCGGGCCTCGCGCAGCGCATCGGCCAGGCGTTCGACACCGAGCTGCCGCGTCAGGCCTGGCGCGTGACGCGCGACCCCGACCGCGGCCCCACCGCACTGCGCTGGCAGGGCCTCACGCCCGAAGGCCAGCCGATCGAGCTGACCGAGGAGCCCGACGCCGGCTGGCTCACGCGGGTGTGGGTGTGGCTGCTGACGTGGCTGCCGATCGACGGACTGCTGTAGCGCCCCCGCCGTCGGTGCCGGTTCCTTACTCTTCGAGCAGCGAGCGCAGCATCCACGCCGCCTGCTCGTGCACCGTGAGGCGCTGCGTCAGCAGGTCGGCGGTGGGCTCGTCCGAGGCCTTGTCGGCCAGCGGGAAGATGCCACGCGCGGTGCGGGCCACGGCTTCGTGGCCTTCGACCAGGATGCGCACCATGTCCATGGCCTTCGGCGGCTCGGCCGGCGCGTCCTTCAGCGAACTCAGCTTGCCGAACTGGCCGTAGCTGCCGGCGGCCGGGAAGCCCAGCGCGCGGATGCGCTCGGCCACCGGATCGACCGCGTTCCACAGCTCGGTGTACTGCGTCATGAACATGGTGTGCAGCGTGTTGAACATCGGCCCCGTCACGTTCCAGTGGAAGTTGTGGGTCGTGAGGTAGAGCGTGTAGGTGTCCGCCAGCAGGGCGTTGAGCCCCTTGGCGATCGCGGCGCGGTCCTTCTCCGAGATGCCGATGTTCACCGGCGGCGTGGTGGTCCTGGTCTTGGCCATCGAGATCACTCCTGGGTCATGGGGGAATGGCTGGAACTGTAGCCGTCGGTTCAGGCCAGGTCGTAGCGGTCCAGGTTCATGACCTTGGCCCACGCGGCCACGAAGTCGTGCACGAACTTGGTCGGGGCGTCGGCGCTGGCGTACACCTCGGCCAGCGCGCGCAGCACGGCGTTGGAGCCGAACGCCAGGTCGGCGCGCGTCGCGGTCCACTTCAGCTGGCCGGTCTGGCGGTCCTTGCCCTCGTACACGCCATTGGCCGGCTGCCACGTCGTGCGCATGTCGAGCAGGTTGACGAAGAAGTCGGGGGTCAGCACGCCCGGTCGGTCGGTGAACACGCCGTGCCGGCTGCCGCCGGCGTTGGCGCCCAGCACGCGCAGCCCGCCGACCAGCACGGTCATCTCGGGAGCGGTCAGCGTGAGCAGCTGCGCCTTGTCGACCAGCAGGTGCTCGACGGGCACGCTGGCCGGACCCTTGAAGTAGTTGCGGAAACCGTCGGCCACCGGCTCGAGGAAGGCGAAGGACTCGACATCGGTCTGGTCCTGCGTGGCGTCGACGCGGCCGGGAGCGAACGGCACCTCGACGCCGACTCCCGCCGCCTTGGCGGCCTGCTCCACGCCCACGCCGCCGGCCAGCACGATCACGTCGGCCAGCGAGAACCTGCCCGAGGCCTGCTGGATCGCCTCCAGCGTCGCCAGCACCTTGGCCAGTTCGCCCGGCGTGTTGGCCTCCCAGGCCTTCTGCGGCGCCAGGCGCAGGCGCGCGCCGTTCGCGCCGCCGCGCTTGTCGCCGCCCCGGAAGGTGGAGGCCGAGGCCCAGGCGGTGGCCACGAGCTGCGCGACCGTCAGGCCCGACGCGGCGATCTTCGCCTTCAGGTCGGCGATGTCGGCGGCGTTCGGCGCCGGCAGCGTGGCCGGGGGCAGCGGGTCCTGCCAGCTCAGGTCTTCCTTCGGCACCTCGGGGCCGAGGTAGCGCACCTTCGGGCCCATGTCGCGGTGGGTGAGCTTGAACCAGGCCCGCGCAAAGGCCTCGGCGAAGGCCTGCGGGTTGTCGAGGAATCGGCGCGAGATCTTCTCGAACTCGGGGTCGAGGCGCAGCGTGAGATCGGTGGTCAGCATCGTCGGCTTGAGCTTCTTGCCGGGGACGTGTGCGTCGGGAATGATCTCGGGCGCATCCTTGGCCACCCACTGCTTGGCGCCGGCGGGCGATTGCGTCAGCTCCCACTCGAACTTGAACAGGTGGTCGAAGAAGTCGTTGCTCCAGCGCGCCGGCGTGGTGGTCCAGGTGACCTCGAGGCCGCTGGAGACGGTGTCCTTGCCGTGGCCGCTGCCGAAGCTGCTGTTCCAGCCCAGGCCCTGCGCCTCGAGCGCCGCGCCCTCGGGCTCGGGGCCCTTGTGCGATTCGGGCGCGGCGCCGTGCGCCTTGCCGAAGGTGTGGCCGCCGGCGATCAGCGCCACGATCTCCTCGTCGTCCATCGCCATGCGGCCGAAGGTCGCGCGGATGTCCTTGGCGGCGGCCACCGGGTCGCCGCTGGCGTTGGGCCCCTCGGGGTTGACGTAGATCAGGCCCATGTGGGTGGCGGCCAGCGGCTGGTCGAGATCACGGTCGCCGGTGAAGCGCTTGTCGGTGGCCAGCCAGGTGGTCTCGTTGCCCCAGTTGACGTCGTTGTCGGGCTCCCACACGTCCTCGCGGCCGCCGGCGAAGCCGAAGGTACGGAAGCCCATCGATTCCAGCGCCACGTTGCCGGTCAGGATCAGCAGGTCGGCCCAGCTGATGCGCAGTCCGTACTTCTGCTTGATCGGCCACAGCAGGCGGCGCGACTTGTCGATGTTCACGTTGTCGGGCCAGCTGTTGAGCGGCGCGAAGCGTTGCTGTCCGCGACCGCCGCCGCCACGGCCGTCGGCCGTGCGGTAGGTGCCGGCGGCATGCCAGGCCATGCGGACGAACTGAGGGCCGTAGTGGCCGAAGTCGGCCGGCCACCAGTCCTGCGAATCGGTCATCAGCGCCAGCAGGTCCTTCTTGAGCGCGAAGTAGTCGAGCTTCTTGAACTCCTCGGCGTAATCGAAGCCGGCACCCAGCGGGTCGGACTTGCTCGAGTGCTGGCTCAGCAGCTCCAGCCGCAACTGAGTGGGCCACCAGTCCTTGTTGGTCGTGCCGCCGCCTGCGGCGTGGTTGAACGGGCACTTCGATTCGGTCGCCATGTCAGTCTCCAGAGGTTGTCCACGATGCGTCGGGGGCAGTTTAGGAGGGGCGCCCCACCCGATCAATGACGGTGCGGCAATGGCGGCGATAGCCGCGGGGCTGCACAGGCCCAGCGGCGTTCAGGCGGTCAGGCGGGTGACGCCGGACAACTCGCAGGCGTAGACGGCGTTGCGCAGCGCAGCGATGGCTTCGTAGCGGGTGAAGGTGCGCCGCCACGCGAGCACCACGCGCCGCGTCGGCAGCGGCGCGCTGAAGGGTACGTAGCGCAGGTGCGGCTGCTGCTCCTTCGGCACGCTGAGCTGCGGCACCACGGTCACGCCCATGCCGGAGGCGACCATGTGCTTGATGGTCTCGAGCGACGAGCCCTCGAAGCTCTTGCGGATGCCTTCGGCGTCGCTCGAGAAGCGCGCGAACTCCGGACACACCTCGAGCACATGGTCGCGGAAGCAGTGGCCGGTCCCGAGCAGCAGCATCGTCTCCTTCTTCAGTTCTTCCGACGACACGCTCTCGCGCCTGGCGAGCGGATGGGTGGCCGGGCAGGCGACGACGAAGGGCTCGTCGTAGAGCGGCGCGATCGCCAGGCCGGTGTCGGGGAAGGGCTCGGCCATGATGGCGGCGTCGAGCTCGCCGGTGCGCAGCATGTCGAGCAGCTTGACGGTGAAGTTCTCCTGCAGCATCAACGGCATCTGCGGGAACATATCGATCGCGTGCTTCACCAGGTCGGGCAGCAGGTAGGGACCGATCGTGTAGATGATGCCCAGCCGCAGCGCGCCGGCCAGCGGGTCCTGGCCGCGCTTGGCGATCTCCTTGATCGCTGCGGCCTGCTCGATCACCGCCTGCGCCTGGCGCACGATCTCCTCGCCCAGCGGCGTGGTGGAGATCTCGTTGCTGCCGCGCTCGAAGATCTTGACGTCGAGCTCGTCTTCGAGCTTCTTGATCGCGACGCTGAGCGTCGGCTGCGAGACGAAGCAGGCCTCGGCCGCGCGGCCGAAATGGCGTTCGCGGGCGACGGCCACGATGTAGCGCAGTTCGGTCAGTGTCATGTCCGGGTTCTCAGCCTTCGTTCGGATTCTGCGGGCATTTCGAGCCCGGCGGCCTGCGCGTTGCCACGTAGGCCGTGCTAACGTCGATTCGAGAGCGACCCAGGGAGGGCTGCCTTTGACGCTCCGGGACGAAGATGCGTAGCGGCTTGCCGCGGGCGCAGCGATGGCTGGCCGGTTTGGCGCTCGGCCTGTGGGCGCTCGCCTGCGGCGCCGCGCCGCCGTCGGTGCTGCGCTACGGGATGCTGGCCGATTTCCCGCCGTTCCAGATCTGGCCCGAGGGCAGCGAGCCGGGGGGCGCCGACCTGGAAATACTGCGCCGCCTTGCGCCCGCGCTCGGTGCGCGGGTGGAACCGGTGCGCTACACCGACTTCGTGGCGCTCGAGCGCGACCTGCGCGCCGGCCGGCTCGACCTCGCCTCGTCGATGGCCCGCAACGCTGCGCGCGAGCAGGTGCTGGCGTTCTCGCTGCCGTATGCGCTGGTCGAGCAGGCAGTCGTCACGCGAGCGAGCGAGCCCACGGGCTCGCTGGTCGCCGATCTGAACGGCCGGCGTCTGGCCACCGTGGCCGGCTACGCCGCCGAGGCCAATGCGCGCGAGCTGTTCCCGCTGGCGCAGCGGGTGCCGGTGGCCAGCATCGCCGACGGCCTGCGGGCGGTGCAGCAGGGGCGTGCCGACGTGATGGTCGAGGCGCAGCCGGTGCTCATCGGCAGCATCGAGCGCGAGCGCCTCGCCGGCCTGCGGCTGGTGCGCACGCTGGCGTTGCCGAGCGGTGCGCTGCATTTCGCGGCGCCCAAGGCCGGCGCGGCGCAACTCGATTCGCTGTCGGCAGCGTTGGCGGGCATGGGCGCCGAGACGCGCGAGTTCATCATCGGCCGCTGGCGTGCGGAACCGCACTTCGCGCGGCGCGCCGAGCCGCTGCGCCTCGACGACCCCGAGCGCGCGCTGCTCGCGGCGCAACGGCCGCTGAACGTCGCCGTGGTGGACGGGCGGCTGCCGTTCGCGGTGCTCGACGCCGACGGCCGGCCGCAGGGCCTGTCGGTCGACGTGCTGCGCGCGGTGCTCGGGCGCCTCGGCCTCGCCCTTGGCGCCTGGCGTGCGAGCACGGCGGCCGATGCGCTGGCGGCGCTGCAGCGCGGCGAGGTCGATCTCGCGCTCGGCCTGTCGGCGGTGGCGACGCCCGGCCATGCGGTGCACGTCATCGGCCCCTACATCGAGCACCCGATGGTGCTGCTGGGCCGACCGGGCGGCAGCGCCTGGGGACTGGACCAGCTCGTCGGCCGTCGCCTCGCGCTGCCGCCCGCGCATTTCGCGCGGCCTTTGATCGCGGCGCGCTATCCCGGCATCGAGCTGGTGGCCTGCGATCCGCTGCCGAGCTGCGTCGAGCGCGTCGCGAGCGGCGGCGCCGACGCGGCCCTGGCCGACGTCGTCACCGCGGCGGTGCTGCTGGCCGAGTCGCCGCGCAGCGACGTGCAGATCACCGGCACGGCGGGCGGCCTGCGGCAGGAGCACGGCATCGCGGTCTCGTCTCGCCACGTGGCGCTGCTGCCGCTGCTGCAGCGGGCGCTGGATGCGACCGTGGCCGACGACCTGCTCGAACTCAAGCGCCGCTGGCTGACGCGTCCGACACCGGCGCACATCGTGCGCGAACTGCTGCGGCGCTACCTGCCGTGGGTCGCTGCAGTGTTCGCCCTGCTGATCGCGGCGTGGTGGTGGCACAGCCGCGGCCTGCGGCGCGAGATGCAGCGCACGCTCGGCGCGCAGCGTCAGGCCGAACGGGCCCGCGGTGCGAGCGAGCGCTTCACGACCTTCCTGGCCCACGAGGTACGCAACTCGCTGCATTCGGTGATCGCCGGGGCCGAACTCCTGCGCAGCGGGCGCGAGGTGCCGGCGTCGGTGGCCGGTTCGCTGGGTGATTCCGCGCGCTCGACGCTGAACCTGCTGAACAACCTGCTCGACCGAAACCGGCTGGACGCGGGCCGGCTGAGCCTGCACCTGGAGCCCGTGCAGCTCGGGCCGCTGCTGCGCGGTGTGCGCGCGGAGATGCTGCCGGCCGCACGGGCCCGGCAGCTCACGCTGAACTGCACCGCGCCGACGCCCGACCCGCTGCTGCGCGTCGATGCGCTGCGGGTCGAGCAGATCGCGCGAAACCTGGTCGCCAACGCGATCAAGTACAGCCACCGCGGCGAGATCCTGATCGAGGCCCGCTGCACGCCGCAGGCGGGCGACGAGGCGTCGCGCTGCGTGATCGAACTGCGCGTGCGCGACCAGGGCCCGGGCATCGCCGAGGCCGACCAGGCGCGGCTGTTCGAGCGCTACTACACCGCCGGCGGCCGGACCGCGGCGCGCAGCGGCACCGGGCTCGGGCTGTCGCTGTGCCGCGACCTTGCCGCGTTGATGGGCGGCGCGCTGCACCTCGAGAGCACACCCGGGCGCGGCACCACCGCGCTGCTGCGCTGGACGGCCGACGTCGAGACCGAGGCCACCGGCCCCGCGCCCCTGGCCGCGGACGCGCCGCGCCGGCTGCTGCTGGTCGAGGATGCCGATGTCTACGCGATGCTGGTGGAGCGTGCGCTCGGGGCCCAGGGCTACACGGTGCGGGTCGCCGGTTCGCTGGCGGAGGCGCAGGCCGCGCTGGCGGCGCCGGGGCCGCCCTTCGACGTGGTGCTGACCGATCTGAATCTCGGTGACGGCGACGCGCAGGACGTGATCGCGGCCGTGCGCGCCCGCGCGGGGACGGGGCTGCCGGCGATCGTCGTGATGTCGGCCGACGTCGACCCCGAGCGTGTGGCCACGCTGCGCGAGGCCGGGGCCGAGGCGCTGCTGCAGAAGACCGGCGATGTGACGCTGCTGGTGCGCCAGCTGCTGGCGCACGTGAACACGCGGCCGACCTGATCCCGACCGTCAGGCCTTCAGGTACTCGGCCTTGCTGCCGAGCCAGCGGTTCACGTGGGCCTCGGCCGCGCGCGGATGGTGCTCGAGCAGTTGCGGCGCAAGCTGTCGCGCCTGGGCCAGCAGCGCGCTGTCCTCGGCCAGGTCGGCGAAGCGCAGCAGTGCCGCGCCGCTCTGGCGGGCGCCCATGAACTCGCCGGGGCCGCGGATGTCGAGGTCGCGGCGCGCGATCTCGAAGCCGTCGTTCGTCTCGGCCATCGCGCGCAGGCGCGCCTTGCCGGTGTCCGACAGCGGCGGCGTGTACAGCAGCACGCACACGCTGGCCACGCTGCCGCGGCCGACGCGCCCGCGCAGCTGGTGCAGCTGCGACAGCCCGAAGCGCTCGGCGTGCTCGATCACCATCAGGCTCGCGTTGGGCACGTCGACGCCGACCTCGATCACCGTGGTCGACACCAGCACCGCCATCTCGCCGCCGGTGAAGCGCGCCATCACCGCCGCCTTTTCCGCCGCCGGCATGCGGCCATGCAGCAGGCCGACCTGCACGCCCGGCAGCGCCTCGCCGAGCCGCGCGTGGGTCTCGGTGGCGTTCTGCAGGTCCAGCGTCTCGCTCTCCTCGATCAGCGGGCACACCCAGTAGACCTGGCGGCCCTTCGCCACCTCGTCGCGGATGCGCGCGATCACGCTGTCGCGGCGGCCGTCGGCGAAGACCTTGGTGACGATGGGCGTGCGGCCCGGCGGCAGCTCGTCGATGGTGCTCACGTCGAGGTCGGCGAAGTAGGTCATCGCCAGCGTGCGCGGGATCGGCGTGGCCGACATCATCAGCAGGTGCGGCTCCAGCGGCGTGCCCTCGAGCTTGCGCTTGAGCTGCAGCCGCTGAGCGACGCCGAAACGGTGCTGCTCGTCGATGACGGCCAGGCCGAGGCGCTCGAACACCACGCGGTCCTGGATCACCGCATGCGTGCCGACCACCAGCCGCGCCTCGCCGCTGGCCACGCGCTCCAGCATGCGCGTGCGCGCCTTGCCCTTCTGGCTGCCGGTGAGCCAGGCGATCTGCACGCCCAGCGGCTCGAGCCAGCCGACCAGCTTGCGGAAATGCTGCTCGGCCAGGATCTCGGTGGGCGCCATCAGCGCGCACTGCCAGCCGGCATCGATCGCCACCGTGGCCGCCAGCGCCGCGACCACCGTCTTGCCGGAGCCCACGTCGCCCTGCAGCAGCCGGTGGGTCGGCTGCGGGCGAGCCAGATCGCGCGCGATCTCCTCGGCCACACGGTGCTGCGCGCCGGTCAGTCGGAACGGCAGCGCCGCGAGCAACTGCTCGTGCAGGCCGCCGGTGCCCGCCCTCAGCGGCGGTGCGCGCAATGCGGCGCGCTCGCGCTGTGCCTGCAGCTGCGACAGCTGCTGGGCCAGCAGTTCGTCGAACTTCAGCCGCTGCCAGGCCGGGTGGCTGTGGTCTTCCAGCGTCGCCAGCATCACCTCGGGCGCCGGATGGTGCAGGAACAGCAGGGCCTGTTTCAGGCTCGGCAAACCGGCCGGCACACTGCCGGCCGGCAGCAGCTCATCGAGCGGTGCGCGCGTCAGCGCCGAGCTCACGGCCTTGCGCAGATAGGCCTGCGGCAGCTGCGCGCTGGCCGGGTAGACCGGCGTCAGCGCGGTGGCCAGCGGGGTGTCGTCGCCGACCGCCTTGAAGGTGGGGTGCACCATCTCGCGGCCGAGGAAACCACCGCGCAACTCGCCGCGTACGCGCAGGCGTGCCCCCACCGCCAGCGTCTTCTGGTGCGAGGGGTAGAAGTGCAGGAAGCGCAGCACCAGCTCGTCGCTGCCGTCGACCAGCCGCACGATGAGCTGGCGGCGCGGGCGCAGCTCGACGCGGCTGTCTCGCACGTGGCCTTCGACCTGCACCGTCTCGCCCTCGTGCGCCGCGGCGATCGGCGTGACGCGCGTCTCGTCCTCGTAGCGCAGCGGCAGGTGCAGCGCGAGATCGATGTCGCGCACCAGACCGAGCTTCTCCATCGCCCGTGCCGGGCCCGACTTCGCCGGGGCGGCGGCAGTGGGCGGTGCGGAGCGCGAGGCCTGGGGCATGGAACAATTCTGCCTTCTGCCCTCGTCAGGCCGGTCCAGCCTGCACGCCATGTCCGCCGCACCCGCTCATCCCTTCACCGTCGCCGATTTCGATTTCGCGTTGCCGCCGGAGCTGATCGCCCAGCATCCCGCCGCGGAGCGCAGCGGCTCGCGCCTGCTCGACGGTCGCGGCGACGTGCCGCTCGACCGTCGGTTCCGCGAGCTGCCGTCGCTGCTGGCGCCCGGCGATCTGCTGGTGTTCAACGACACGCGCGTCATCAAGGCCCGGCTGTACGGCCGCAAGGCCAGTGGCGGCGGCGTCGAGGCGCTGGTCGAGCGCGTGCTGCCCGGCACGCACGAGGTGTGGGCCCACCTGCGCGCCAGCAAGTCGCCGCGGCCGGGCAGCCGTGTGCATTTCGCCGGGCGCGACGGCGACACGATCGCCTTCGAGGCCGAGGTGCTGGGCCGTTGCGGGCCCGACGGCTCGCTGTTCCACCTGCTGCTGCCGGGTGAGCCGTTCGCGCTGCTCGAGCGCCATGGCCACGTGCCGCTGCCGCCCTACATCGAGCATGGCGACGATGCCGACGACGAGCGCCGCTACCAGACCGTGTTCGCGCGGTCGCCCGGCGCGGTCGCCGCACCCACCGCAGCACTGCATTTCGACGCCGACGTGCTGGCGGCGCTGGAAGCGCAGGGGGTCGCGCGTGCGAGCGTGACGCTGCACGTCGGCGCCGGCACCTTCCAGCCCGTGCGCGTCGAGCACCTCACCGAGCACCGCATGCACAGCGAATGGTTCGAGCTGCCGCAGGCCACCGTCGACGCGATCGCGCGCACCCGCGCGGCGGGCGGGCGCGTGGTCGCGGTCGGCACCACCACGCTGCGCGCGCTGGAGTCGGCGGCGCGCGGGGACCGCGGCCTGCAGGCCGGCGCGCGCGACACCGACATCTTCATCACCCCGGGCTTCGCGTTCCGCGTGGTCGACCGGCTGCTGACCAACTTCCACCTGCCGCGCAGCACCTTGATGATGCTGGTCAGCGCCTTTGCCGGCCACGCGCACATCCGTGCGCTGTACGCCCACGCGATCCGCGAGCGCTACCGCTTCTTCAGCTACGGCGACGCGATGTTGCTCGATCGACGCTGACCACCGCTCGCGCTCAGGCGGCGGGCGGCTGCTGGTTCTGGTGCGCGAACAGCGACACCAGCCAGCCCAGCAGTGCCACCGGATAGAGCACGCCGATCAGCACCTGCAGGATGCACAGCGAGCGCGCCGCGGCATGCACCGGCGTGATGTCGCCGTAGCCCAGCGAGGTGAGCGTGACGAAGGAGAAGTAGTTGAGCCGCGCCACCAGCGCGGCATAGTCCACCGGCTGGCCGAACATGAAGTAGGCGCCGTCGCCGGCATAGATGGCCACCAGCCGGTGCGCCTGCGCGAACGCCAGGCCGATCAGCAGGAAGGCGGCGATCGCGCCCAGCACGCGGTGCACGTTGATGCGGCCGGCGGCCAGCGTGTAGGCCAGCGTCAGCCAGCCCAGCACCACCAGGTTGAACATCGCGAACAGCGCGTCGGCGCCGCGCAGCTCGCTGTCGGGCAGCCACAGGTTGGCGACGCGGATCACGAGGCTGCCGAAGGCGGTGGCGATGAACCAGCGGCCCGCGAGCGTGTGGTCGGACAGCATCCACACACCGAGCGCCAGCATCGCCAGGAAGCCGGCGTCGGCGAGGTGCCGGTTGAGCCAGCCCACCTCGACCAGCGGTGGCAGCAGCACCACCTCGGCGAGCAGCAGCAGCGTCAGCACGCTGAGGCTGCGGTCGGTGACGGCCTGGCGGGTCAGGCGGCGGAACACGCGTTGGACGATCGGCAGCATGCGCGCGAGCTTAGCCGGCGCGCGGGCCGCTGCGACAATCCGGCATGCTTCGCTTCGATCTGCTGCACACCGAAGGCCATGCTCGCCGTGGCCGCCTCACGCTCAACCACGGCGTTGTCGAGACGCCGATCTTCATGCCGGTCGGCACCTACGGCACCGTCAAGGGCGTGATGCCGGCCTCGCTGGAGGCGATGGGCGCGCAGATCATCCTCGGCAACACCTTCCACCTGTGGCTGCGCCCCGGGCTCGACGTGCTGCGCCAGTTCGGCGGTCTGCATCGCTTCGAGCACTGGCCCAAGCCCATCCTGACCGACAGCGGCGGCTTCCAGGTCTGGTCGCTCGGCGCGATGCGCAAGATCAGCGAGGAGGGCGTGAAGTTCGCGTCACCGGTCAACGGCGACAAGCTCTTCCTCACGCCCGAGACCAGCATGCAGATCCAGGCGGTGCTGAACTCCGACATCGTGATGCAGTTCGACGAATGCACGCCCTACGAGACCGCGGGCCACCTGACGACCGAGCAGGAAGCGCGCGCGTCGATGGAGCTGAGCCTGCGCTGGGCGGCGCGCTGCAAGACCGAGTTCGCGCGGCTCGAGAACCCCAACGCGCTGTTCGGCATCGTGCAGGGCGGCATGTTCGAGCCGCTGCGCCAGGAGTCGCTCGACGCACTGGTGGCGATGGACTTCCCCGGCTACGCGGTCGGCGGTGTCAGCGTCGGCGAACCGAAGGACGAGATGCTGCGCATCATGGCGCACACGCCGCACCGGCTGCCGGCGCACAAGCCGCGCTACCTGATGGGCGTGGGCACGCCGGAAGACCTGGTCGAGGGCGTGGCCCAGGGCGTCGACATGTTCGACTGCGTGATGCCCACGCGCAACGCCCGCAACGGCCACCTGTTCACCCGCCACGGCGACCTGCGGCTGCGCAATGCGCGCTACAAGACCGACGAGCGGCCGATCGACGAGAGCTGCGCCTGCACCGCTTGCGCCGGCTTCAGCCGCGCCTACCTGCACCACCTCGACAGATGCGGCGAGATGCTGGGCCCGATGCTCACCAGCATCCACAACCTGCACTACTACGTGAACCTGATGCGTGAGGTGCGCGAGGCGCTCGATGCCGGGCGCTTCGAGGCGTTTCGCGCGCAGTTCAGGGCCGACCGCGCGCGCGGCGTCTGAGACCCCGCGCGTTCACGCCGCCAGCATCGCCGCCACGCGTTCGCGCAGACGATCCGGCGTGACCTCGGCCGCGGCCAGCGGCGCGCCGGCGCGCAGGCCGACGCGGCTCCACAGTCCGCGCCGGAACGGCTGCGTCATCGCGGCGCCGCTGGCGCGCGAGAAGAACGAGCCCCACAGGTCGCGCAGCGCCAGCGGGACCACCGGCACCGGGTGGGTTTCCAGGATCTTCATCACGCCGCCCTTGAAGGGCTGCAGGGTGCCATCGCGGGTGATCGCGCCTTCCGGGAAGATGCACAGCAGCTCGCCCTCGTCCAGCACCTTGCGGGCCTCGGCGAAGGCGCGCTCGTAGGTGGCGGGATCGTCCTTCTGCGGGGCGACCGGGATCGCCTTGGCCAGCCGGAACAGCCAGCCCAGCACGGGCGTCGCGAAGATGCGGTGGTCCATGATGAAGCGGATCGGCCGCGGGCTCGCGGCCATCAGCAGGATCGGGTCGACGAAGCTCACGTGGTTGCACACCAGCACGGCGGCCCCGGTGGTGGGGATGTGCTCGTCGCCCTGCACGCGAAAGCGGTAGACCAGGCGCGTCGCGATCAGCGCGATGAAGCGCAGCAGGTACTCCGGCACCAGCAGGAAGATGTAGGCGGCCACCACCGCGTTCAGCAGCCCCGTCACCAGGAAGATCTGCGGGATCGTCAGGCCGGCCTTCAGCAGCGCCCCGGCCATCACGGCGCTGACGATCATAAACAGGGCGTTGAGGATGTTGTTGGCCGCGATGATGCGGGCGCGGTGCGAGGCCGGCGAGCGCAGCTGGATCAGCGCGTACATCGGCACGCTGTAGAGGCCGGCGAACAGCGCGAGCAGCGCCAGGTCGGCCATCACGCGCCAGTGCCCGGGCTGGCGCACGAAATCGCCCAGACCGGCGATGCCGACGCCGGGCGCATGGCCGCGCGTCGCGAAGTAGAGATCGATCGCGAACACGCTCATGCCGATCGCGCCGAACGGCACCAGCCCGATCTCCACGTGGCGCCGGCTCAGCATCTCGCACAGCAGCGAGCCGATGCCGATGCCCACCGAGAACACCACCAGCAGCAGCGAGGCCACCTGCTCGTCGCCGCCCAGCACCTCCTTCGCGAAGGCCGGGAACATCGACAGGAACACCGCGCCGAAGAACCACATCCACGAGATGCCGAGCAGCGAACGGAACACCACCAGGTTGCCGTGCGCGAGCTTCAGGTTGCGCCAGGTCTCGCTGACCGGGTTCCAGTTGATCACCAGCGCCGGGTCGGTGGGCGGAGAGGCCGGCACGAGCTGCGCGGTCGCGCGGCCGAGCAACGCCACGCCGAGGCAGGCGAAGGCCACGTAGTGCCGGCCCACGTCGGGCACCGCCACCAGCAGGCCGCCGGCCACCTGCCCGAGCAGGATGGCAACGAAGGTGCCCATCTCGACCATGCCATTGCCGCCGGTCAGCTCGCGTTCGCTCAGGTGCTGCGGCAGGTAGGAGAACTTGACCGGGCCGAACAGCGTGGAGTGCAGCCCCATCAGGAACACGCAGGCCAGCAGCAGCGGCACGCTGGCGGTCCAGAAGCCCAGGCCGGCCAGGCCCATGATGGCGATCTCCAGCGTCTTCACGAAGCGGATCACGCGCGTCTTGTCGAACTTGTCGGCCAGCTGTCCCGAAGTGGCCGAGAACAGCAGGAAGGGCAGGATGAACAGCGCACCGATCGCCAGCCCGGCCAGCGCCGGCGGCAGCCAGCTCACCTGCAGCTGGTAGGTGACCAGCACGGTGAACGCGAACTTGAACAGGTTGTCGTTGCCGGCGCCGAGGAACTGGGTCCAGAAGAAGGGCGCGAAGCGCCGCTGCGTCAGCAGCGCGAACTGGTTCGGTGGATGCGAGGAGGTGGGGTCGTCGCTCAAGCGGGCTCCGGGTCGGGCGGTGGCGTGCCGCAGCTTAACGGCTGCGGCCGTGCGCCGCCGCCCGGCCCCGGGCCGGGATCACCAACGGTAGGCCAAGCTCACCACGGCGCGCCGCTGGGTGCCGAACCAGCAATCGCCGCGCTCCAGGCAGGTGGCGATGTAGGTCTTGTCGGTCAGGTTGTTGACGTTCAGCGACAGCGCCCAGGGGCCGGTGTCGTAGCTGACCAGCAGGTCCAGCAGCGTGACGGACGGAACGCGGTTGTTGCCCGATCCATCCCAGGACGGACCGGCATAGCGCACGCCGCCACCGGCCCGCAGGCCGGGCAGGCCCGCGGCTCCGAAGCGATGCACCGCCCACAGCGAGGCCGCGTGCTTCGGGATGCTGCTGAGCTGCTCGCCGCGGTTCGTGTCGATCTCGCCGGTCAGGCGGGCGCGGGTGTACGAATAGTTGGCCAGCAGCTGCCAGGCGGTGAACGTCGCGTTCGCGTCGAGCTCGAGGCCGTCGACCGTGGCCTCGCCGACCTGGATCGAGTAGTTCACGTCAGCCGGTTCGTTGGCGAGCCGGTTGGTCTCCTTCAGCCGGTAGACGGCCGCCGACGCACTCACCGGCGAATCCGCCGGCATCCACTTGACGCCGGTTTCCAGCTGCCGGCCGCGCGAGGGCTCGAACGGCCTGCCGCCGCGCGCCGGGCTGGTGGTCCCGGCCACCGGCTGGAACGATTCGGAGTAGCCGGCGTAGGGCGACCAGCCGCCGTCGGCCAGGTAGACGACGCCCAGGTTCTTCGAATTGGCCGAGTCCTTGGCGTCATCGGTCTTCGCCTTGTCGTGCCGCAGGCCGGCGGTGACCACCCAGCGGTCGTCGAACTTGACCTGGTCCTGGATCAGCAGGCCGACGTTGCGCACGCGCGAGTCGATGACGAAGGTCTGCGCGGGGTCGAGCGCCGGCAAGGGAGAAGTGCCGTAGACCGGATCGAAGGGATCCAGCGGCGTCATCAGGAAGCCGCCGCGGTCGATGTGCAGCATGCGGTGCGACATGTAGTCGACGCCGGTCAGCAGCGTGTGCGTCGTGCGGCCGAGCGCGATCTTGCCCTGCAGCAGCAGGTCGGCGTTGTTGATGCGCGAGCGGTCGTCGGCCACGTAGCCGTAGCGGTTCAGGTAGGTGTTGTTCGCCGGATCGACCGTATCCACCACGCCGTCCGCGCCGACGTACTGGCTCCAGTCGGCGTAGGCGGTGGCGAGATGGCCGGTCACGTTGTCGCGCCGCAGGTGGTGGCGCAGCGTCCACTGCTCGTTCAACTGCTGCTCGAGTTCCCAGCCGAAGCGCTTGCGCGTTCCGCCGTAAGTGTCCCAGTCGGGCTCGCCGACGAAGACCTCGGGGTCGATGCGGCGGCCGTTCGGCGCCTTGTTGAGCGTGCCGGCGATGGGGAAGAAGCCGTTCTGGTTGAGGCTCTTGTCCTTCTGGTACTCGCCGTAGACCGTCAGTGCCGTCCCGGCCAGCGGCTTCCAGCCGATCGACGGTGCGAACAGCGTGCGCTCCTGGTCGGCGTACTTGACCTGGCTGCCGCTGTCCCTGCGCAAGGCGATCACGCGGTAGGCGAGGCGGCCGTCCTCGACCAGCGCGCCGCCCAGGTCGGCCGCGACCTGCTTGTGGTCGTCGTTGCCGAGTTGCACCTGCACTTCCCGCTGCGCCTCGGCGGACGGCCGCTTGGACACCAGGTTGACCACGCCGCCGGGCCCGTTCTGGCCGGCCATCAGCGAGGCCGGGCCGCGCAGCACCTCGATGCGCTCGAAGGCATAGGGCTCGTTGCGCACGCTGCCCCAGTAGCCGGTGATGGGCAGCCGCAGGCCGTCGAGCAGCGTCGAGCCCTCGCTGCCGCCGCGCATCGCGTAGTAGTCGCCGCGGTTGTCGAGGCCGTACAGCTCGGCGCGCACGCCCGCCGTGTAGCGCAGCACCTCCTGCATCGTCAGCGAGTTCTGGTCACGCACCTGCTCGGCGCCGATCACGGTGATCGACTGCGGCACTTCGTTGAGCGGCGTGTCGGTCTTGGTCGCCGTGGCGCTGCGCCGGGCGGTGTAGCCCGATACCGGGCCGGTCGCCTTCTCGGCCTGCGTCGTGGCCTTCACTTCCGGCAGTGTGGTGCCGGCCCCGTCGGGGGGCGTCGTCGCCGGCGGCGCGGCAGGGGCTGGGGCCTCCTGGGCCGGAGCCCACGGAGCACAGGTCAACAGGGCGCAGGCAAGTGCGCCCACGCGAGAGGTGGCAAGCATTCATCGTTCCTTTGGTCGTGTCGAACACGGGACCGCTGGCGACGGGCTTGCGGTGACTCCTCGGCTATCTCAGGGGGCGCTCGACCCCCGCCGGTTTCCCAAGCGCTGGGGTGGTCTTTACGTTGCGTTATTGATAGTGATTCGCATTTAGTAGCTTACACTAAGGCGCAACTTTTGAGGAGGGCGCGTTGCAGTCCGCGAGGCTGCGTGCCCGGGCGCGAAGAGACGCGAAGGCATGCGCAAGACCGACAACACCCAGCGGGCCTACTGGCTGAAGACGCTGCATCAATGGCACTGGATCAGCTCGGCGGTCTGCCTGCTGGGCATGCTGCTGTTCAGCGTCACCGGCATCACGCTCAACCATGCCTCGCAGATCGAGAGCCGGCCGGCCGTGACCGCCCGCGAACTGCAGCTGCCACCGGAGCTGAAGGCCCTGGTGGCGCCGGATGCGTCGTCGCCGTCGTCGCCGCGCGCGCCCTTGCCCGCGCGGCTGGCCGACTGGGTCGACACGCAGCTGGCGGTCGACGTGCGCGGACGTGATGCCGAGTGGTCCGACGAGGAGCTGTATGTCTCGCTGCCGCGCCCCGGCGGCGACGCCTGGCTGCGCATCGACCGCGAGAGCGGCGCAGCGGAGTACGAGCGCACCGACCGCGGCTGGATCTCCTACCTCAACGACCTGCACAAGGGGCGCCACACCGGCGTGGCGTGGTCGTGGTTCATCGACGTGTTCGCGGTCGCCTGCCTGGTGTTCTGCCTCACCGGCCTGTTCATCCTGAAGCTGCACGCGGCCAACCGGCCGACCACCTGGCCGATCGTCGGTCTCGGGCTGGTGATCCCGCTGCTGCTCGCCCTGCTGTTCATCCACTGAAGAAGAAGGCTCTGCCATGCACGTGCGTTACTCCATCGCGCTGAGCGCCGCGGCGCTCGGTGTCCCGGCTCTGGCGGCCGACCTGGCGGTCGGCGTCGAGGTGCCCCGACTGACCGTCGCCGAATACCACCGCCCCTATGTCGCGATGTGGGTCGAGCGCGCCGACCAGGGCGTCGCCGCCAACCTCGCGGTCTGGTACGCCACCGCCAAGAAGGACGGCGAGGGAGCGAAGTGGCTGAAGGACATGCGCCAGTGGTGGCGCCGCAGCGGCCGCGAACTGCAGGTGCCGGCCGACGGCCTGACCAGCGCCACGCGTCCGGCCGGCAAGCACAAGCTCAGCTTCAACGACAGCGCCAAGCCGCTCGGCAAGCTGCCGCCCGGCGACTACAAGCTCGTGATCGAGGCGGCGCGCGAGTCCGGCGGCCGCGAGCTGCTGAGCATCCCCTTCCAGTGGCCCCCGGCCAAGGCGCAGCAGTTGAGTGCCCAGGGCAGCAGCGAGCTCGGTGAAGTCACGCTCGAGCTCAAGCCCTGAACCGCCGTCGGCCCCCTCACCCCGTCCAGGAGATCCCCATGTCCCGTTCCCGTTTTGCGCTCGTCGTCACGACGGCGCTCGCCTTTGGTCTGTCGGTGCCGCTGGCTCGCGCCCACAGCAGCTTCCTGGTGCCCTCGTCGACCGTGCTGTCCAAGCCGCAATGGGTCACGATCGACGGCGCATCCGGCAACGACATCTTCTACTTCAACCACGCGCCGCTGCGGCTCGACGGGCTGTCGGTCACCGCGCCGGACGGCAGCGCCGTGGCGCCGGAGAACGTGGTGGTCGGCAAGCTGCGCAGCGTGTTCGACCTGAACCTCACGCAGACCGGCACCTACCGCGTGGCCAACGGCTTCAGCGGCGTGACGGCGCGCTACAAGGACGCGGCCACCGGCCAGAACAAGGGCTTCCGTGGCACGGCCGAGAACTTCGCCAAGGACGTGCCGGCCAATGCGCCCGAGCTGACGGTCAACGAAGGCATCAGCCGCCTCGAGACCTTCATCACCGTCGGCAAGCCCAGCGCGATCCAGCCGGTCGGCAAGGGCCTGGAGTTCGTGCCGGTCACGCACCCCAACGACCTGTTCACCGGCGAGGCGGCGACCTTCGGTTTCCTGCTCGACGGCAAGCCGGCCGTGGACCTGGAGGTCGAGATCATCTTCGGCGGCACCCGCTACCGCGACAAGATCGGCGAGATCGTGCTGAAGACCGACGCGAAGGGCCAGGTCAAGGTGAACTGGCCGCAGCCCGGGCTCTACCGCCTGGAGGTCAGCACCAAGGACGACAAGACCACGCTGAAGCAGGCCAAGGAGCGCCGGCTGGTCTATGCCGCCGTGCTGGAAGTGCTGCCGCAGTGACGAGAGGGCCGCTGAAAAGCGCGGCTGCCGCATGACGCGCGTGTCCTTCGCCGAACCGCCCCCGCTGAGCTATCGCTACGACGGCGGGGCCGCGCCGCGTCTGTTGACGGCCGCCGTGCAGGAGCTGGGCGGGCCGACGATGGGCACCCGCTGGAGCGTGAAGTACTGGCACGCGCCGGCCACGCCCGGACCGGCCCGCCGTGAGGTCCGCGAGGCGATCGAGACGGCGCTGGACCTCGTGGTGCGCCAGATGAGCACCTGGGAGGAAGACTCCGACCTGAGCCGCTACAACCGCGCGGCGCCGGGCCGCTGGCAGAAGTTGCCCGAGCCCTTCTTCACGGTGCTGCGGCATGCGCTCGAACTGGCGCGTGCCACTGGGGGGGCCTATGACCCGACCGTCGGCCCTGCGGTCAACCTCTGGGGCTTCGGCCCCGATCCGGCCCGCCGCAACGCGCCGGAGGCGGCCGATCTGGAAGCGGCGCGCCGCCGCATCGGCTGGCAGCGCGTGCAGCTCGACGCCGAGCAGCGCCGCGCACGTCAGGTCGGCGGCACCTATGTCGACCTGTCGTCGATCGCCAAGGGCTACGCCGTCGACGCCGTCGCGCGCGCGCTGCAGCGCCTGGGCTGCGGCCATGCGCTCGTCGAGGTCGGTGGCGAGCTGCTCGGCATGGGCCGCCGGCCTGACGGGCAGCCGTGGCGCGTGGCGGTCCGCCTGCCCGGGCTGGAACAGGGCGAAGCCGGTCCGGTGCTCGCGCTCAAGGGGCTGGCGGTCGCGACCTCCGGCGACGACTTCCGCTGCTTCGCGGCCGACGACGGCGCGCGCTATTCCCACACCATCGACCCGCGCACCGGCCGGCCGGTGCGGCACGCGCTGGCGTCGGTGACGGTCGTGCACGCGCAATGCATGCACGCCGACGCGCTGGCCACGGCGCTGACGGTGCTGGGCCCCGATGAAGGCTGGGCCTATGCCGAGCGAGAGCGGCTGGCCGTGCTGTTCATCCGCCGCGGCGCGGACGGCGGCCACGAGGCCCGCCCGACGGCCGGGTTCGAAGCGCTGCTGGCATGACGTTGCTGTCCGATGACGCGCTGCGGGCGCTCGCCGCGGGCGGGACCGTGCTGTCCTATGCGGCGCTGTGCGCCGGCACCTGGCGCGCGCACCGGGCGCGCGAGGCCCGGGTGGCGCTCGCGGCAGCAGCCCTGGCGCCGGCCGCGGCAGGCATACGGCCGGTGCTGGTGGCGCACGCCAGCCAGACCGGCAACGCCGAACAGCTGGCGTGGCAGACCGCGCAGGCCCTGCACACGGCCGGCGTGCCGGCGCGCATCGCCAGCCTGTCGCAGCTGCAGGCCGACGAACTGGCGGCGGCGGAGCGGGCGCTGTTCATCGTCAGCACCTACGGCGAAGGCGATCCGCCCGACGCGGCGGCGCCGTTCGTGCGCCGCGTCATGGCCCAGGCCGCCGAGGCGCCGCTCGCGCTCGGCGGCCTGCATTGCGCCGTGCTGGCGCTCGGGGATCGCGAGTACCAGCACTTCTGCGGTTTCGGCCGCACGCTCGACACCTGGTTGCGCCGGCAGGGGGCGCAGGCGATGTTCGAGCGCATCGACGTCGACGGGGGCGATGCCGAGGCGCTGCAGCAGTGGCAGCACCAGGTGGCGCGCGTGGCGGGCACCAGCGACCTGCCGGACTGGCAGCTCGCGGCGGCATTCGAGCCGTGGCGGCTGGCGCATCGCCGGTTGCTCAACCCCGGCAGCGCCGGCGGCCCCTGCTTTCACCTGGAGCTCGAGGCCCCGGCCGGCGCGGCACCGAGCCCGGACTGGCAGGCCGGCGACCTGGTGCAGGTGCTGCCGCCCGGCGACGGCGAACGCCCGCGCGAGTACTCGATCGCCTCGCTGCCCACCGACGGCCGCGTGCACCTGCTGGTGCGCCAGGAGCGGCATGCCGACGGCACCCCGGGCCTGGCCTCCGGCTGGCTCACCGAGCGCGCCGCCGTCGGCGACGAGATCGCGCTGCGACTGCGCGCCCACGGCAACTTCCGCCTCGGCGACAACGCCGGCCGGCCGTTGATCCTGATCGGCAACGGCACCGGCCTGGCCGGCCTGCGCGCCCACCTCAAGGCCCGCGCTGCGGCGGGCCAGGGCGCGAACTGGCTGGTGTTCGGCGAGCGCCACGCCGCGCACGACGCCTACTACCGCGACGAGATCGCCGCCTGGCAGGCCGGCGGCGTGCTCGAGCGCGCCGACCTCGTGTTCTCGCGCGACCAGCCCGGCAAGCGCTATGTGCAGGACCGCCTGCGGGAGCAGGCCGACACGCTGGGCGACTGGGTCGCGCGCGGCGCCGCGCTCTACGTGTGCGGCAGCCTGGTCGGCATGGCCGCGGGCGTGGAAGCCGCGCTGGTCGACGTGCTCGGCCGCAACGGCGTCGACCGGCTCATCGAAACCGGCCGCCTGCGGCGCGACGTGTACTGAGCGTGTCCCGGCGGGGCCCGAGAGCGGCCGCCGGCCGCGTCACACCTCGGCCCACTGGCGCAGCAGGTTGTGATAGTGGCCGGTGAGGCTCAGCACTTCGGGGCAGTCGCCGAGCTTCTCGCGCAGTTTCTGGATGTCCTGGTCGAGCTCGAACAGCAGATGGCGCTGCCAGTCGTCGCGCACCATGCTCTGCGTCCAGAAGAACGAGCACACGCGCGCGCCACGCGTCACCGGCTCGACGCGGTGCAGGCTGGTCGACGGGTAGAGGATCAGGTCACCGGCCGGCAGCTTGACCTCGTGCGTGCCGTAGGTGTCGACCACCACCAGCTCGCCGCCGTCGTAGTCGTCCGGGTCGCTGAGGAACAGCGTGCTCGACAGGTCGGTGCGCAGGCGCAGGTGGGTGCCCGGCACCGAGCGCACCGCGCCGTCGATGTGCAGGCCGTAGTGCTCGCCGCCCTCGTAGCGGTTGAACAGCGGCGGCACGGTGCGCAGCGGCAGCGCTGCCGAGAGGAACAGCGGGTGGACCAGCAGCGCCTTCAGGATGATCTCGCCGAGTTCGCGGCCCACCGGCGACAGCTCGGGCAGCTGTCGGTTCTGCTTGACCTGGGCGCCCTGCGGCCCCACGGTCGCGCGGCCATCGACCCAGTCGGTGGCGTCGAGCCGCGCGCGGATGTCGGCGACCTGTTCGCGCGTCAGGACCTCGGGCACGTGCAGCATCATGATTCGATCGTCTCCAGATGACAAAAGACCCCTCGCTCGCGCGAGGGGCCTGCTCACGCATGTGCCGTCAGAACTGCACGTTGGCGGTGAGCAGCGCCGAGCGCGGCACGCCCGGGAAGTAGCGTGAACGTCCGCTGTTGACGGCGGACAGGTACTCCTTGTCGAACAGGTTGTACACGTTCAGCTGCAGGTTGAAGTTCTTGCTGAACTCGTAACCCACCAGCGCATCGGCCACCCAGTAGCTGGGCATTTCGGTCAGGCCCGTGACCGTCGAGGTGTCGACGTTGCTGGTCGTCGTCGCATTGTCGACGTAGCGGGCCCCACCGCCCAGCGTCAGGCCGAACGGCAGCTTGTAGGTCAGCCACGAGGTGAAGGTGAGCTCCGGTGACCACTGGATCAGCCCGCCCTGCGTCGCAGCGGCGGCACGCTCGATCTCCGGATCCATGCGCGCCAGCCCGGCGCTCAGGTGCAGCTCGTTGGTCAGCTGCCCCACCACGCTCAGCTCGATGCCCTGGACGCGGCGTTTGCCTACCTGTGTGTAGACCGTCGTGTCGATCGGGTCCTGCACCAGCTCGTTCTTGTTCTCGCTGCGGAAGATCGCGCCGGCGATGGCGAGCTTGCCGCCGAGGAACTCCCACTTGGTACCGACCTCGATGTTGCTGCCCTCCTGCGGATCGAGATTGGGCTGGTTGACGTTGTTGGCGTTGGCGCTGAGCGTGTGGTTGGCGCCTCCGGGCGGCAATTCGGAGCTCGCGACCGACACGTAGACACTGCCGTTCGGCGCCGGCTTGAACAGGGCGCCGAGCTTCCAGCTCAGCAGGTTGCCACTGGCGTCGAGCGCCAGCGGCACCAGGACACCGTCGGTCAGCGTCATCGAGTTGAACTCGGTCCGGTACTTCTCCCAACGCACCCCGCCGGTGAACTGCCACTGCTCGCCAACCTTCAAGGTGTCGAAGGCATAGACCGCAGCGGTCAGCGTGTTGCCTTTGGCGTAGGCGCCGTTGCGCACCGGCGTCTGGAAGACGTCACCGAGGCTCGGGTCGTAGAGGTTCGCAGGATCCTGCGTCACGCCGGTCGGCAGGGCGAAGGTCGGCAGCGACTGCTTCTCGTAGGTGAACTCCACGCCGCCGGTGACCGAGTGCTTGACCGCGCCGCTACCGAGTTCGGCCGTGATGTTGCTCTGGTTCGTGAGGATCTCGTTCTGCTGGTACTTGCGCTGGCGCGAGCGGTTCACCGTGTAGGTCGACGGATCGGCGGGCGTGACGAAGTTGACCGCATTCACGCCGGTCAGCACGCTGTCCTGTGTGGAGCGGCCGTAGCGCGAGGTGTTGCGCAGCGTGATGCCGGGCGCCACATCGTGCTCGACGCGCGCCGTGAACATGTCGATGTCGATCTTCTCGTAGTCGGACCGGGAGCCGTAGAAGTTCTCCGAGTCCACCGGGGTCGGGGTCGGCACGCCGGCCGGGGCCGTCGTCGGAAGCTTGTAGTTGCCCACGCCGTAGGTCGGCACACCACCGTCCGGCAGGTTGTCCTGCTTGCTGTGCAGCAGGTAGAAGTAGGCGCGCGTCGGAGTGTTCAGGCCGAAGGCGATCGAGGGCGCGAAGCCGTAGCTCTTCTTCTCGACTTCGTCGCGACCCGGCACCCCGGAGTCCTGCACCATCAGGTTCAGTCGCACGGCGGTGCCGGGAACGCCGATGTCCAGCGGTCGGTTCAGGTCCGCCGTGGCACGCTTGCGGCTCGAGGTGCCGAGGCTGAGGCTGGCGGCATTGAAGTTCTCGGCGAACGGCACCTTGCTCGACAGGTTCACGTAGCCCGAGGAGGCGCCGCGGCCGTTGTCGGCGCCCGACGGGCCCTTCACCACTTCGACCTGCTCGATGTTGAAGACGTCGCGCGAGATGAATCCCAGGTCGCGGATGCCATCGACGAAGATGCTGCCCGAGGTGTCGAAGCCGCGCATGAAGATCGAGTCGCCGCTCGAAGTGTTGCCGTTCTCGCCCATCAGCATCGTGACGCCGGGGGTGTTGCGCAGCGCTTCACTGAGGGTCGTCGCGCCCTGCTCGCGCAGCAGCTCCTTCTTGATCACGGTGATGGTCTGCGGCGTGTCCACCAGCGGCTGGGTGAACTTCGGCGACGACATGGCCTCTGCCTTGTAGGGCGTCTCCACCGTCGACTTGGCCTTGATCTCCGGCAACACCTGCGTGCTGGCGGGCGCCGAAGCGGCGTCGGCGGGCGCCGCGGCCTGCTGGGCGTGCACGGCGGCTGGAATGGCCAGCGCAGCGAAGGCGGCGGCGGCCGAAGCGGTCCGTCGGGGGGGATGGGCGTGCTTGCGAGCCTGGATGTAGGCCATGGGTTCTCCTCGGTGTGGTTCGAAACGGCGAAACGGGCGCAGAGGCTGGCTCTCTGCGGCAATCCCGACCGCGTTTCGACGCGAGGAGAAGCAGATGGCTGACCGGGGGGCTGTCAGAAATCGACAGGGCTCAGTCAGTGATGATAATTATTCGTATTAAGATTTGTCAACTTTGGTCACGGCGTGTGACGGTGATGCAACAGCGTCGAGTCGAGCCGCAGAGGCCACTTTCAGAGTTTCATTCTGTAAGTTGGCGATCACTCATGGACCACCCACCCCCCAGCGCCTTGAACAGATCCAGCGCCGAAGTCAGCCGCGCCAGCCGCAGTTGCGCCAGCTGGTCGATCGACGAGAACAGCGTGCGTTGCGCGTCCAGCACGCTGGTCAGGTCGTCGGCACCCTCCCGGTAGCGCAGCTCGGCCAGGCGCAGCGACCGCTGCGCCTCGTCGCGGATCGCCAGCTGGGCCTGCTCCTGGCCGCGGTTGCGCACCGCGTTGCCGAGCGCGTCCTCCACCTCCTTCAGCGAGGTGTAGATCGCGCCGCGGTAGCTCTCGACGAGTTGACGGCGCGCCGATTCGCCGAGCGCCACCTGGTTGCGCAGGCGCCCGCCGTCGAACAGCGTCTGGACGATCGAAGCGCTCAGTCCGATGCTGGAGGACGGGTTGGCCAGTGACAGCAGCGCCGTGCTGGCCAATCCGGCCGAGCCCGACAGCGACACGCTGGGCAGCAATGCGGCACGGGCGGCCGCGACATCGGCATCGGCCGCGGCGAGCTGCGCCTCAGCGCTGGCCAGGTCGGGGCGGCGCACCAGCAGCTCGGACGGCAGGCCGGCGCCGACCTCGGGGATCGTGAAGCGCTCGAAGCTGCGGGCCTCGACCTGCAGCGCCTGCGGCGGGCGGCCGAGCAGGATGGCCAGTGCGGTGACGGTCTGGCGCTCCTGCACTTCCAGCGGCTCCAGCGTCGCGCGCTGCGACAGCACCGTGATGCGCTGGCGGCTCACGTCCAGCGCGGAGGCCGCGCCATTGCGGTAGCGGGACTCGACGATGCCGAACACGCGCTCGGCGATGGCCAGGTTGTCGCGCGCGATCTCCAGGCGCATGCGCAGCGCGAGCACCTGGAAATAGGCGCTGGCCACGCCGGTGGTCAGCGACAGCCGGGCGGTCTCGAGGTCGTAGCGGCTGGCCGCCAGCGAGGCCTCGGCGCCCTTCACGCCCGCGGCGAGCCGGCCCCACAGGTCGATCTCGTAGCTGACGCCGAGCGACACGCTCGACGACTTGGCGGTGCTCGCGTCGAACCCCGGGCCGGGGTCGGAACGCCGGGCGCCGGAACTGCCGCTGACGCTGACCGACGGGAACAGCGTCGCGCCGGCACTGCGCACCGCGATCTCGGCCTGTTGCACGCGCTCGGCGGCGATCGCCAGCGTCGGGCTGCCGGCCTGGGCGGCGTCGATCAGCTGCGCCAGCTCGTCGGACTGGAAGCCGCGCCACCAGTCGCGCTGCAACTGCGCGCCGGCGGCGGTCGTGGCCTCGTTCCACTGCGGCGGCAGGTCCAGCGTGGGCCGCGTGGTGTCGATCGCCGTGGCGCAGCCGGCGAGCGCCAGTGCGATCAGCAGGGCGGTGGCGCGCACGCGCGGCGCGGGTCGGGAAAGGATCGTGGACATGGGGCGGGAGAGGGTGTTCATTCGGCGGCCAGCGCGACCACCGGGTCGAGCTGCGCGGCCTTGCGCGCGGGCAACCAGCCGAACACCAGGCCGGTGCCGAAGGCACAACCGAAGGCCAGCAGCACCGGCGCGAGCGAGTACTGGATGGGCGTGCCGAAGGCGCCGATCGTTGCGGCCGTGGCCAGCCCGCCGACCACGCCGACCGCACCGCCGATCGCCGACACCACCATCGCCTCGATCAGGAACTGCTGCATGATGTTGCGTTCGCGCGCGCCGGTGGCCATGCGGATGCCGATCTCGCGGGTGCGCTCGGTCACCGACACCAGCATGATGTTCATCACGCCGATGCCGCCCACCAGCAGCGAGATCGCCGCGATCGAGCCGAGCAGGATGGTCAGCGTGTTCTGCGTCTGCTCGGTGGCCTCGATGATCGAGGCCATGTTGCGGATCTGGAAGTCGATCACGCCATGGCGGTCGAGCAGCAGCGACTCCACGGCCTCCTGGGTCTCGTCGATGCGCCCCACGTCCTCGACCGCCACCGTCACGTTGCGCAGGAAGCGCTGGCCCGACAGCCGCAGGCTGCTGGTCGCGTACGGCACGAACACGATGTCGTCCTGGTCCGAGCCCATCGGCGACGCACCGCGCGCCGTCATCACGCCGACCACCTGGAACAGCAGGTTGTTGACCAGCACGTACTGGCCCACCGGATCGCCGCCGTCGGGGAACAGCGCCTTCGCGACGGTCTGGCCCAGCACCGCCACGGTGGCATAGCTCGCCTCGTCCTCGGCGCTGAAGAAGCTGCCCTGGGCCACCGGCCATTGCCGTGCCAGCGGGAACTTCGACGAGGTGCCGTTGATGCTGGTGCTGTAGTCGGCGCCGCTGTAGCGCAGCGTCGCGCTGCTGTTCTGCTCGGGCACGGCGGCCAGCACGTTGGGGACCTGGTCGATCGCGGCCACGTCGGCGACCACCAGCGTCGCGGTGCTGTTGAAGCCGCGCTGGTTGGGCGCACCGGGGCGCACCAGCATCAGGTTCGAGCCCATCGCGCTGATGCGGTTGATGACCTCCTGCTTCGCGCCGTCGCCGATCGCCAGCATCGCGATCACCGAGCCGACGCCGATCACGATGCCCAGCAGCGTGAGCACCGAGCGGAACAGGTTGGCGCGCAGCGATCGCAGCGCCATCTTCGCGGCCTCCACCACGTCGGCCAGGTGCGAGCCTTCGTGCGTGACCGTCGGCGGCGCGTAGTCGGCCTGCTCCGGCGACGGCGGCGCCGAGCCGGGGTCGGCGACGATGCGGCCGTCCTTGATCTCGATCAGCCGGTCGGCGTGGTCGGCCACTTCCTTCGCGTGCGTGATCAGCAGCACCGTGTGACCACGTGCCGACAGGTCGGCCAGCAGCTTCATCACGTCGGCGCCGCTCTTGCTGTCGAGCGCGCCGGTCGGCTCGTCGGCGAGGATGATGCGGCCGCCGTTCATCAGCGCGCGCGAGATCGACACGCGCTGCTGCTGCCCGCCCGACAGCTGGTTGGGCCGGTGTTCCAGGCGGTCGGCCAGGCCCAGCTCGCCGAGCAGCGCCTTCGCACGCTCGTGCCGCTGCGCCGGCGGCAGCCCGGAGTACATGGCCGGCACCTCGACGTTCTCGGCTGCGTTGGCGGTCGCGATCAGGTTGTAGCTCTGGAACACGAAGCCGAAGTCGTCGCGCCGCAGCAGCGCGAGCTCGTCGCGGTCCAGCGAGGAGACGTCGCGGCCGAGGAAGCGGTAGCTGCCGGTGGTGGGCTTGTCGAGGCAGCCCAGGATGTTCATCAGCGTCGACTTGCCCGAGCCCGACGCGCCCATGATGGCGACGAACTCGCCCTCGTAGATCGTCAGGTCGATGCCGTGCAGCACCTGCACCGCGAGGTCGCCGTTGCGGTAGGTCTTGGTGACGCCGCGCAGCTCGATCAGCGGTGTCTCGCCGGCGCGCAGACCGGCGGTGGCGACGGCAGGTTCGGGGTCGCGCTGCATCAGCGGCCTCGCGGCGCCTGTCCCATGCCCGGCGGCATGCCGGCCGGCGCCTGCTGCAGGCCACCGCCTTGCTGCCCCGCGGCGCGCTGCGTCGAAGCCGACGTTTGCTGTTGCTTGATGCCCGCGACCACCTGCTCGCCCTCGTTCAGGCCGGACAGCACCTGCACCTGCACGCGGTTGCTCACGCCGAGCTCGACGCTGCGTTCTTCCAGCGTGCCGGCGGGCGTCAGCACCTTGACGGTCGAGCGGCGCGTGCCGCGCGGCCGTTCGATCGTCGCGAAGCCGCCGGTGGCGGGGATGGTCGGGCCGCTGGCAGCGGAGGGGGCCGCAGCGGACGCGGCGCGGGCCGCCGATGGCACCCTGGGCACCGCGGCGCGGACAGCGGACGATGGCGCGGCCGATGCGGCCGCAGCCGGTGCACGCGCGGCGTCGCCGCCGGCCCGTCCGCCCGTCGCTTGCCGTTGTTCGCGCAGGGCCTGACGTTCTTCGGGGGACATCGCCTCGAAAGCGGCACGGCGTTCTTCGCGGCTCATGTTGGCGAAACGCTCGGGCAGCGGACCGCCGCGCGACGGTGCCGAGCGGGACGCCTCTGCGGTCTCGGCGGCGCGGGTCATCGGGGCACTCGTGCTCGAGGCGCCGCGCTCGCCGACGCTGGCGCCTTCAGCCGGCGCCGAAGCGGCGCGCTCCGTCTCGCCGCGCTCGCGGCGCGCCCCACCGGCCCGTCCGGCACCGCCGCTGCTGCTGCCGATCGCCGCGACCGGCACGACCAGCGCGTCCTTGGCTTCGGCCGCGATGAAGAAGACCTGCGCGGTCATGTTGGTCATCAGCGCCTGGTTGTTGTTGGGCACGTCGAACAGCGCGTTGTAGAGCACCACGTTGTTGGTCACGGTCGGCGTCGGCTCCACCTTGCGCAGCGTGCCGTACCAGCGCCGGCCCTGGCTGCCCAGCGTCGTGAAATAGACCGTCATGTCCTGCCGCAGCTTGCTGACGTCGGCCTCCGACACCTGGGTCTGTACCGTCATCGTCGACAGGTCGGCGATGCGCAGGATGGTCGGTGCCGACTGGTTGGCGTTGAGGGTCTGGCCCTGGCGCGCGGTGACGCTCACCACCGTGCCGGCCAGCGGCGCGTAGATCTTGGCGTAGTTGAGGTTGGCCTCGTCGGCCCGCAGCGTCGACTCGGTCTGCTCGATGGTGGCCTTGATCGCGTCGATCTGCGCCTTCGCGGCACGCGACGTCGCTTCGGCCTGCTGCAGCGACTCGGTGGTGGTCGCGTCGTCCTTCATCAGGTTGCGCTGCCGGCTCAGCAGCAGCTGCGCCAGCGCGTACTGCGATTCACGCTCCGCCAGCGTCGCGCGCTGGTTGCGCAGGCCGGCGCGGCGCGCGTCGACGGTGGCGGTCAGCACCGTCGGGTCGATCTCGGCCAGCAGGTCGCCGGCCTTCACGATCGAACCGACCTCGACGTGCAGCCGTTTCAACTGTCCGGAGACCTGTGCGCCGACGTCGACATAGTCGCGCGGTTGCACGGTGCCGGTCGCCGTCACCAGATCCTGGATGTCGGCGCGCTGCACCGTCGCGAACTGGTACTGCTCGCGCAGGCTCGGCTGGCCATAGACCAGACGCCAGACCATGTAGCCGCCGCCGATGATCAGCAGCAGCGCCAGCAGCGCCCACACGGCTCGGTTCGCGAGAAAGCGGCGCCAGCGGGGGCGCGATGCGGTGTCGGGGGAGGCGGTCATGGGAAGGCGGGCCGGGGTCGTGAGGTGTCTGTGCCGCGTCCGGCGCGTGCCGGTGGCGAACGAGCCGCTAGTCTGCAGGCAGGTCGGTTAAGCAATGGGGCGCGATTGTGGCCGCTTTGTAAAGCCGAGGCGGGTGTCGGCGGCGCACGTCGTCGGCCAAGGACGATCGCGGCCCCCGACGTGACGAAGGCCGCACGCGGCGGCCTTCGTTCTCGGGCGATCGCGCTGCGCCGTCAGCGCGCGTCGGGCTCGCTGACGAAGCCGACCTTGCTGAGCCCGGCCTTCGAAGCATCCGCCAGCGTCTCCGCGACGTAGCGGTAGGCCACGGCCTGGTCGGCGCGCAGGTGCACCTCGGGCTGCGGCTGCTTCTGGCCCGCATCGGCGAAGCGCTGCGCGGCTTCCTCGCGGGTCACCGTCTCGCCGTTCCAGAAACGGACGCCGGCGCCGTCGATCGCGAACTCGATCTTGTCGGGCTTGAGCTCGTTGACCTGGCTGCTCGCCTTCGGCAGGTCGAGCTTGACGGCATGGGTGAGCAGCGGCGCGGTGACGATGAAGATCACCAGCAGCACCAGCATCACGTCGATCAGCGGCACCATGTTGATCTCGGACACCGGGGCGGACGAGGACTTGCGGTCGAAGCTGGCAAAGGCCATGGCGGGCTTGCTCCTGCGTGAATGAACGGGAAGAGGCGGCTCAGGCGCCGCGCGTGGCCGGCGTCAGCTTGCCGGGCATGGTGCGCACGTTGTCGCTGCCGTTCTTCGCGGCATCGGCCAGCGGCGAACCCATCGACAGGAAAGTCATCAGCTCGAAGGCGAAGGCGTCGAGCTTGGCATTGAGCACGCGGTTGCTGCGCGTGATGGCGTTGTAGGCCATCACCGCGGGGATCGCGACCGCGAGACCGATGCCGGTCATGATGAGCGCCTCGCCCACCGGGCCGGCCACCTTGTCGAGCGTGCCCGAGCCGCTCATGCCGATCGCCACCAGCGCGTGGTACACGCCCCAGACCGTGCCGAACAGGCCGACGAAGGGCGCAGTGGCGCCGATCGTCGCGAGCCAGGTCAGACCGTTCTCGAGCCGCGTGGTCTCCTCGTCGAGCACCTTCTTGATGGTGCGGGTGACGAAGTCCTGCGCGGTGCCCGCTTCCTCCAGCTTGGCCGCGCCGTACTTGGCGTGATGGGCCTGCGCGTTCATCGCGTGCGCGGTCAGGTGCGCGAACGGCTCCTGCACGCCATGGGTCGTGATCTCGGCGCTCACCTCCTCGAGCGAGCGCGCATTCCAGAAGAAGTTCAGGAACTTCTCGCTGCGGCGCGTGCGCAGCAGCTGGCCCAGGCCCTTGACGACGATCAGCGTCCAGGAGATCGCCGACATGGCCACCAGGATGGCCAGCAGCGACTTGCCGACGATGTCGCTCTGCGCGATGAAGTGGGCGAAGCCCATCGAAGTGTTCACGTCGGTCACGGTCATCTCTCCATTTCAAAGACCAGGGGCATCACGACCCAGAAAGGCTGGGCCACGCCGTTTTCGGTGTAGGGCTTGAAGCGCGTCGCCTTCACGGTGGCGATCGCGGCGTCGTCGAGGCGCGAGAAGCCCGAGGCGCGCTGCAGGATCATCTGGCGCGGCAGGCCCTGGTCGTCGACCAGCACGCGCACATGCACGCGGCCCGACTCGTTGAGCCGCTTCGATGCGGTCGGGTAGACCAGATTCGGTGGCGTCAGGTACTCGACCTGCGTGATCGCCACGGTGCGCGGTTGCGGCGGCGGGGCCGGTGGCGCGGGCGGGGCCGGCGGCGGTTCGACCGCCACGATGACGGGCGGCTCGGGCGGCGGCGGGGGCGCGACGAACACCGGCGGTTCCGGCGTCGGCACCCGTTCGCTGACGATGATCGGCGCGGGCGGGGGCGGCGTCTTGGGGATCGGCCGCGGCGGCGGCGGGGGGGGTGGCGGCGGGATCGGCACCGGCGGGGCCGGCGGCGCGATCAGGTCGACCATGATCGGCGCGGCCGCCTGCACCGCCTCGCGCACCGAATCGATCTGCAGCAGGCCCCAGCCGCCGGCGACGTGCGCCGCCAGCACGCCCAGCACCAGACCGCGCCGAGCGCCCGGCGTCAGGCCCTCCGACGAGGCGGTAGGCAGCGGTGGGGGCGCGACGCCGTTCGGCATAGGAGGAAAACCAGCGCTCATGAGAAGTCTTGTGGCCCGCAGGACCGGAGAAAAGGCGCCTCGGGCGGAGCCGGTGCGCTGAAGCCTCGGCGGGGGTGCCGAAGTCTGAACACGCCATTTTAATGCGAATCATTCGCATTATTCAAGAGACTTCGACGGCATTGCCGGTCTCTGCCGCCGCCCGCTGGCGGCGATCGGCGCAACGACCGCGCGACGGCGCTCAGGCCGCGCGCTGTTCGAGCAGGTGGCTCGGGGTGTCGACCTGCGCCAGCGCCTGGGCCAGGTAGGGCAGCGTGTCGCGCAGCTGAGCGTGCAGCGTCCAGGGCGGGTTGATCACCACCATGCCGCTGCCGGCCAGGCCGAAGCCCTGCACGTCGAGCGGTTGCACAGTGAGCCGCGCATGCAGCCAGCCCTTGGGCGCCAGGTTCTGCAGGCGCTTGGGCAGCTGCGCGGCCTCCAGCCGGCTGACCTGCGGGTACCAGACCAGGATCACGGCTTCCGCGAAGCGTTGCAGCGCCTCGCGCACGGTGGCGACGAGCCGGCCGTAGTCGGCCTTCAGCTCGTAGGACGGATCGATCAGCACCACTGCTCGGCGCGAAGGCGGTGGCAGCTGGCCGCGCAGGCCGGTGAAGCCATCTTCGTGGTGCACCTCGGTGTGCGGCCGGTCGGCGTGATGGGCGGCGAGTGTGCGCAGGTCGGCGGGGTGCAGTTCGAACAGGCGCAGCTCGTCGTGCGGACGCAGCAGCCGGCGTTCGAACTCGGGCGAGCCGGGGTAGCGGCCCAGGCCGCCGTCGGGGTTGAAGTCGCGCACCAGCTGCACGTAGTCGGCCACCAGCGGCGGCAGATCGCTGCGGTCCATCAGGCGCGCGATGCCGTGCTCGAACTCGCCCTTCTTCAGCGCCTCGGGCGTGCCCAGCGAGTAGCCGCCGGCACCGGCATGGGTGTCGATCAGGCGGTAGGGCTTGTCCTTCTGCGCCATGTGGCGCAGCACCTGCGTCAGCACGCTGTGTTTCAGGACGTCGGCATGGTTGCCCGCATGGAAGGCGTGTCGGTAGGCGAGCATGACCCGATTGTCGCGCGCCGGGCGACGCGCCTTCGCGCGTCAGCCGCGGCGGTGCTTTCCCATCACCGCGCGGAACAGCTCGGGAATGCCGACCTCGCGCGGACCCGGCTGCAACTCGCCCACCTCGCCGGCGGCGATCGTGCCCGGCACGCGCACCGCGAGGTAGTAACCGCAGTAGCCCGACTGCAGCATCATCTTCGTGGCCTGGTTGAAGCCCATCACCGCGTTGAATTTGTAGCAGGGCTGGCGCGGCGCGGCGACCGCCAGCTCGCAATGCGGGAAGCGCAGCACGTCGCCGATCCACACCTGGCCTTCCAGCAGGCCAGCGAGCGTGAGGTTCTCGCCCATGAAGCCGTGCGGCAGCGGCTCGTCCCACGGCGCGACGCGGGCTTGCGCACGCACCGTCTGCCAGAACGCGTAGTGCTCGCTCGGGTAGGCGTAGACGGCCTTGTCGATGCCGCCATGCACGGTGGGGTCGGCCTGCTCGTCGCCGGCGAGCCCGAGCCGGCCGACGGTCACCTCGCCGCTCACGCCGCGCTTGCCGATCGCGCTCATGACGCGGCGGTTCTCGCCGACCTCCAGCACGCGCGTCGTCGCGACGTTGACGCTCAGGACCCGCAGGGCGCTGCTCATGAGACCGGGGACTCCCTTTCCGTGTGGACCGCGGCGGCGCGCCCTTCGACCGCCACCGCCTTGAAGCTTGCCACCATCGGCTGCCCCGGCGCCACCGCAAGGGCATGCACCGAGCGCTGCGTCACCAGCGCCCACAGCCGCTCGCCCGGCGCGGCGCCCATGCTCAGCGCGAGCTCCACCGCCGCGTAGGGCGCCTCGCGCTCGATCACGCGCAGCACCGTGCCGGCGAGCTGGTTGCTGGCGCTCGACGCCAGCACCTCGCGCTGCAGCGCCACGTCGCGCGCGCGGATGCGCAGCCGCACCGCGGCGCCGGGCGTGGCGGCCACCTGCGGCACCGTCACGCGCTGGCCGGCGACCATCACGGTGGTGAGCTGCCAGTCCTCCAGTTGCTCGGCCACGGTGCCGGCCAGCACGCTGCCGGCCTCGAAACGACCGACCAGCGGGCCCAGTGTCAGGTCCGACAGCAGCTCGAGCGCCGGCCCCTCGGCGGCCACCCGGCCGTCGGCCAGCAGCACCACGCGGTCGGCCAGCCGCATCACCTCGTCCATCTGGTGCGTGACGTAGAGGATGGGCAGGTTCAGCCGCGCCGGCAGCGCGGCCAGGTAGCCGAGCAGTTCTTGCCGGCGCGGCGGGTCGAGCGAGGCGAGCGGCTCGTCCATCAGCAGCGCGCGGGGTTTGCCGAGCAGCGCGCGACCGAGCGCGACGCGCTGGCGCTCGCCGCCCGAGAGCTGGTGGGGGCGCCGCGCCAGCAGCGGCGCGAGGCCGAGCAGCGCGACCACCTCGTCGAGCGCCGGTCCGTTGGCGCTGGCCGGCGCGCGCTTGGCGCCGTAGAGCAGGTTGGCGCGCACGTCGCGGTGCGGGAACAGGCGACCGTCCTGGAACACGACGCCGAGACGCCGTGCCCCGGGGGCCAGATCGGTGCCGGACGCGGCATCGAACAGCGTCGCCCCGTCGATCGCGACGCGCCCGGTCGATGGCCGCAGCAGCCCGGCGGCCGCCTGCAGCAGCGTGCTCTTGCCGGCGCCGCTGCGTCCGATCAGCGCCGTGATGCCCTGGGGCGGCACGTCGATGCGTGCCGCCACGCCGTTGTCGCCGCGCGCCACGCTCACGTCGATCAGCAGGCTCATCGCTGCCCCAGCCAGCCGGCGACCCGCCGGTGACCCCACTGCGCCAGCGCCAGCGCGGCGAGCGCCAGCAGCACCGAGCAGGCCACCAGGCGCAGCGCGGCGGCCTCGCCGTCGGCGCTCTGCAGCGCGCTGTAGATTGCCAGCGGCAGTGTCTGTGTCTGCCCCGGCACGTTGGAGACGAAGGTGATGGTGGCGCCGAACTCGCCCAGCGAGGCCGCGAAGCCCAGCACCGCGCCCGACAGCAGCCCCGGCGCCGCCAGCGGCAGCGTCACGCTCGCGAAGGCGTCGAGCCGCGAGGCGCCGAGCGTGCGTGCGGCGTCCTCGAGGCCGCGATCCACCGCTTCGAGCGCCTGCCGCACGGCGCGCACCATCAGCGGCAGCGCCATCACCGCGGCGGCCAGCACGGCGCCGCGGAAGGTGAACACGAAGGTGATGCCGAACCAGTCGTTGAGCCAGCGGCCGAGCGGCCCGTGCCGGCCGAGGCCCACCAGCAGCGCGTAGCCGATCACCACCGGCGGCAGCACCAGCGGCAGGTTCACCGCGGCCTCGAGCAGCGCCTTGCCGCGCCAGCGGCCACGCGCCAGCGCGAGCGCGAGCAGCAGCGCCACGGGCAGCGTCAGCGCGGTCGCGCTGGCCGCGACCTGCAGGCTGAGCCACAGGGCCTGGAGTTCGAGCGGGGTCAACGGGTCGCCGCCGGCGTGGGCGGGGGCAGTCGGAACGGGCCTCGACTGTGCCAGACCGGCGCGTTCCCCAGGGCGCCGCGATCAGGGCGCCGAGAAGCCGGCGGCCTTCAGCAGCGTGCGCGCTTCGGCGCCGAACAGGTGCTCGTAGAAGCGCTGGGCAGCCGGCCCGGCGCCGGTCAGCAGCGCGGCGGGGTAGCGGATCGGCGGATGGCTGTCGGCGGGGAACAGCGCGACGACCTGTACCTTGCGCGAGGCCAACGCGTCGGTGCGGTAGGTGATGCCGAGCGGGGCCTCGCCGCGTTCCACGAAGGCGAGCGCGGAACGCACGTTGTCGGCGCGCGCGAGGCGGGGCTCGGTCTCGGCCCAGAGGCCGAGCGTGCCGAGCGCGGCCTGCGCGTACTTGCCGGCCGGCACGTGGGCCGGGTCGCCGGTGGCGATGCGGCTGTCCTGGCCGGCCAACGCGGCGCGCAGCAGGCGGGTCACCGCCTCGGCCGTCTCCGGCGGGGCCGTGGGCTCGGCGCCGCCCGGCGCCACCAGCGCCAGCCGGTTGCCGACCCAGTCGCGCCGCGTGCCGGGCAGGATGCGGCCGGCCTTGCCGACGGCGTCCATCCAGGGCTCGTCGGCGCTGACGAAGATCTGCGCGGTGGCGCCCTGCTCGATCTGCCGCGCCAGCGTCGAACTCGACGCGAACGAGAACCGGATGCCGGTGAAGCCGCCCTGCCGCGCGATCGCCTGCAGCACGTCGGTCAGGCTCGCGGCGGCGAACACCACCACCTCGTCGTCGGCCGCGCGGGCGGCGGGCGGGGCCGCGAGCAGCCAGGCGGCCAGGGCCGCGGCGAAGAAGGGGGTCAGGCGGCGGCGCAGCGAAGACATGAGGGGTCTTTCCGTTCGGAGTCGTTGGGGAAGGCGGAGCGGCGAAGCAGGGCCGAGTCTCGCCGCATGCGGGCGGGGCGTCGATGAGCAGCGGTGTGCCGAGGCGGCGTCAGTCCAGCACGGCTCGATGCCGCTCGAGCGCGACCTCGACCATCGCATTCAGCCCGTCGACGCCGTGGCGGTCGACGTGGGCCAGCAGCGCGCGCCGCATGCGCGGGTCCCAGAATTTCTTCAGGTGCTGCGCCACGTTCTCGGCCGCTTCGGTCGCGTCGGGCATGGCCTCGAAGAACTGGCCGATGCGGTTGGCCATGCGCACCAGGTTGTCAGCGTCCATCGTCGTGCTCCGTTCCCAGGTCGATCCGTTCCCGCCCGGCGTAGACCACCAGGTCCTGTCCGCGGGCAAAGCCCACCAGGCCGACCGACAGCTGCGCGGCCAGATCGATCGCCAGCGTCGTCGCCGCCGATACCGCGACCAGCAGCGGCACGCGGGCCGCCGCGGTCTTGTGCAGCATCTCGTAGCTGGCACGGCTGGTCACCGCGAAGAAGCCGTCGGTGCAGTGTGCCGCCCGGGGGCCGGCCAGCGCACCGGCCCGCGCCAGTGCGCCCACCAGCTTGTCGAGCGCGTTGTGGCGCCCCACGTCCTCGCGCAACAGCCGCACGCTGCCGTCGCTGCCGCACCAGGCGGCCGCGTGCACCGCGCCGGTGGCGTGCTGCAGCGCCTGCAGGCCGCGCAACTCGGCCTGCGCGCGCGCAAGCGCGGCACGCGGCACGGCCGGGCCGGGCGGCAGCGGTGCCAGCGGCCGGTCCAACTGGGCCAGGCTCTCGATGCCGCACAGGCCGCAGCCGGTGCGGCCGGCCAGCGCGCGGCGGCGCTCCTTCAGCCGGGCCATGCAGCGGGCGGCGATCCGCAGCTTCAGCGTGATGCCCTCGCGCGATTCGACGGTTTCAAGGCCGTGCAGCTCGCCGGGCACGTCGAGCAGGCCCTCGCCCAAGGCGAAGCCGAGCGCGAAGTCCTCCAGGTCCAGCGGCGTCGCCAGCATCACGGCCTGCGCGATGCCGTTGAACTCCAGCGCCACCGGCCGCTCCTCGGCCACCCAGTCGGGGCCCTCGAAGGCGGCACCGTGCCGCACGCCGGCCACCGGACGCAGCAGCGCACCGCCGGTGGCGTGCAGCGGGCCGTCGGGCATCTTCATCGGCTCAGGTCCTTGCGCCGGGGAGGCCGGCGGGAACGGGATCGGCCTTGCGGCGCTCGGCCAGCAGCCGCGCCTGCACCTCGCTGAAGCGGGTGTGCTCGCGCTGCCACTCCGACGGCTGCATCACCGGCAGCACCTGCACCGCGGTCACCTTGTACTCGGGGCAGTTGGTGGCCCAGTCGGAACTGTCGGTGGTGATGACGTTGGCGCCCGATTCGGGGAAGTGGAAGGTGGTGTAGACCACGCCCGGCTGCATGCGCTCGCTGACCACGGCGCGCAGCACCGTCTGGCCGGCGCGGCTCTCGATGCCGACCCAGTCGCCGTCCTTGATGCCGCGCTCCTCGGCGTCGTGCGGGTGCAGCTCCAGCCGGTCCTCGCTGTGCCAGCGGTTGTTCTCGGTGCGCCGCGTCTGCGCGCCGACGTTGTACTGCGACAGGATGCGCCCCGTGGTCAGCAGCAGCGGGAACCTGCGCGTCACCTTCTCGTCGGTCGCGACGTACTGCGTGATGAAGAACTTGCCCTTGCCGCGCACGAAGCCGCCGATGTGCATCGTCGGCGTGCCTTCGGGGGCCGCGTCGTTGCACGGCCACTGCACGCTGCCGAGGCGGTCGATCTTCTCGTAGCTGACACCGGCGAAGGTGGGCGTCAGCGCCGCGATCTCGGCCATGATCTGCTCCGGATGGGTGTAGTCCATCGGATAGCCGAGCGCGTTCGACAGCTTCACCGTCACTTCCCAGTCGCCCAGGCCGGCCTTCGGCGGCATGACCTTGCGCACGCGCGAGATGCGGCGCTCGGCATTCGTGAAGGTGCCGTCCTTCTCGAGGAATGACGAACCGGGCAGGAAGACGTGCGCGTACTTCGCGGTCTCGTTCAGGAACAGGTCCTGCACGACGATGCACTCCATCGAAGACAACGCATGCGCGACATGCTGCGTGTCCGGGTCGGACTGCACGATGTCCTCGCCCTCGCAATACAGGCCCATGAAGCTGCCCGACAGCGCGGCGTCGAACATATTGGGGATGCGCAGCCCCGGCTCGGCCTGCAGCTCGACGTTCCAGGCCTGTTCGAACAGCGCCCGCGTGGTGCTGTCCGACACGTGGCGGTAGCCCGGCATCTCGTGCGGGAAGGAGCCGATGTCGCACGAGCCCTGCACGTTGTTCTGGCCGCGCAGCGGGTTCACGCCCACGCCCTCGCGGCCGACGTTGCCGGTGGCCATCGCGAGGTTGGCGATGCCCATCACCATCGTCGAGCCCTGGCTGTGCTCGGTCACGCCCAGGCCGTAGTAGATGGCCGCGTTGGGCCGCGCCCCGCGGGCCTGGAGCGTGGCAGCCGTGCCGTCCGAGCGGCCGGTGGCGAACAGCCGGGCGGCGGCGCGCAACTCGGTGGCCGGCACGCCGGTGACGGCGGCGGTCGCCTCGGGGGAGTGGGCGTCGCGCGCCACGAACTCGCGCCACTCGCGGAAGGCCTTGTCCTCGCAGCGCGCGGCGATGTAGGCCTCGTCGAGCAGGCCCTCGGTGACGACCACGTGGGCCAGCGCAGTGATCACCGCGACGTTGGTGCCGGGGCGCAGCTGCAGGTGGTGGTCGGCCTTCACGTGCGGCGACTTCACCAGGTCGATCTTGCGCGGGTCGACGACGATCAGCTTCGCGCCTTCGCGCAGCCGCTTCTTCATGCGCGAGGCGAACACCGGGTGGCCGTCGGTCGGGTTGGCGCCGATGACCATGATCACGTCGGACTTCTCCACCGACTTGAAGGTCTGCGTGCCGGCCGATTCGCCCAGCGTCTGCTTCAGGCCATAGCCGGTCGGTGAATGGCACACGCGCGCGCAGGTGTCGACGTTGTTGTTGCCGAAGGCCGCGCGCACCAGCTTCTGGACCAGGTAGCCCTCCTCGTTGGTGCAGCGCGAGGAGACGATGCCGCCGATCGAGTCGCGGCCGTAGGTGGCCTGGATGCGCCTGAACTCGCTGGCCGCGTAGCCGATGGCCTCGTCCCAGCTCACTTCCTGCCACGGGTCGGCGATGCTCTTGCGGATCATCGGCGTGGTGATGCGGTCCTTGTGCGTCGCATAGCCCCAGGCGAAGCGGCCCTTGACGCAGGAATGGCCCTCGTTGGCCTTGCCGTCCTTCCACGGCACCATGCGCACGACCTCGTTGCCCTTCATCTCGGCCTTGAAGCCGCAGCCCACGCCGCAGTAGGCGCAGGTGGTGGTGACGCTGTGCTCGCCCTGGCCCAGCCAGATCACCGACTTCTCCTGCAGCGTGGCGGTCGGGCAGGCCTCGACGCAGGCGCCGCAGCTCACGCACTCGCTGTCCATGAAGGGCTGGTCCTGGCCCGGCGACACGCGCGACTCGAAGCCGCGGCCGCTGATCGTCAAGGCGAACGTGCCCTGCGTCTCCTCGCAGGCGCGCACGCAGCGGTTGCAGACGATGCACTTGCTCGGGTCGTAGGTGAAGTACGGGTTGGACTCATCCTTCGCGCTTTTCAGGTGGTTGGCGCCCTCGAAGCCGTAGCGCACCTCGCGCAGGCCGGTGACGCCCGCCATGTCCTGCAGCTCGCAGTTGCCGTTGGCGCTGCAGGTCAGGCAGTCGAGCGGGTGGTCGGAGATGTAGAGCTCCATCACGCCCTTGCGCAGTTCCTGCAGCTTCGGCGTCTGCGTGCGCACCTTCATGCCGGGCTCGGCGGGCGTGGTGCACGAGGCGGGGAAGCCGCGGCGTCCTTCGATCTCGACCAGACACAGGCGGCACGAGCCGAAGGGCTCCAGGCTGTCAGTCGCGCACAGCTTGGGCACCTGGATGCCGGCGTCGACGGCAGCACGCATCAGCGACGTGCCCTTGGGCACGGTGACCTGTTCGCCGTCGATCTCGAGCGTGACTTGCTCGGTCGACTCGCGCAGCGGTGTGCCGTGGTCGGTTTCTCTCAGGTGATCGAGCATCGTGGGCTCCTCAGGCGGCTTGGCGGTCGGGAGCCGCCAGGCCGAAGTCTTCCGGGTAATGGTCCAGTGCCGACAGCACCGGGTAGGGCGTCATGCCGCCCATCGCGCACAGGCTGCCGGCGAGCATCGTGTCGCACAGGTCCCGCAGCAGGGCGACCTGCTGCAGTCGATCGTTCGGCAGCTTCACCTGTGCAGGACGGTTCACGTTGGCGGTGATGCGGTCGATGACCTCCACGCCGCGTGTCGAGCCGATGCGGCAGGGCGTGCACTTGCCGCAGGACTCGATCGCGCAGAACTCCATCGCGTAGCGCGCCAGCTTCGCCATGTCAGCGGTGTCGTCGTGCACCACGATGCCGCCGTGGCCGACCACGCCGCCGAAGGCGGCATAGGCCTCGTAGTCGAGCGGCACGTCCCACTTCGACTCGGGCACATAGGTGCCGAGCGGGCCGCCGACCTGCACTGCCTTGATCGGCCGGCCCGACGCGGTGCCGCCGCCGAAGTCGTACAGCAGCTCGCGCAGCGTCACTCCGAAGGCCTTCTCGACCAGGCCGCCGTGCTTCACGTTGCCGGCCAGCTGGATCGGCAGCGTGCCCATCGAACGGCCGACGCCGTATTCGCGATAGTGCGCCGCGCCGCGCGCCAGGATCAGCGGCACCGACGCGAAGCTGATCACGTTGTTGATGACGGTCGGCTGGCCGAACAGGCCTTCGATCGCCGGCAGCGGCGGCTTCGCACGCACGATGCCGCGCCTGCCTTCCAGGCTTTCCAGCAGCGCCGTCTCCTCTCCGCACACGTAGGCGCCGGCGGCCTTGCGCACCTGCAGGTGGAAGGCGCGGCCCGAGCCAAGCACGTCGTTGCCCAGGAAGCCGGCGGCCTCGGCGCGTGCGATCGCCTCGTTCAGCGTGGCGATTGCGTGCGGGTACTCGGAGCGCACGTAGAGGTAGCCCCGGGTCGCGCCGACGGCCAGTGCGGCGATCGTCATGCCCTCGATCAGCATGTACGGGTCGCCCTCCATCGTCATGCGGTCGGAGTAGGTGCCCGAGTCGCCCTCGTCGGCGTTGCAGACGATGTACTTCTGCGCCGACGGCGTGTTCATCACCGTCTTCCACTTGATGCCGGTCGGGAAGGCTGCGCCGCCACGGCCGCGCAGGCCGGACTGCAGCACCTCGTCGACGACGGCCGCATCGGCCATCGCCAGCGCACGGCGCAGGCCGGCCCAGCCTTCGTGCGCCTCGTAGTCCGTCAGCGACAGCGGATCGGTGAGGCCCATGCGGGCGAAGCACAGTCGTTCCTGGCGGGCCAGGAAGGGGATCTGCTCGGTCGGCCCGTGGCCCAGTGCGTGCGGTGCGCCCTGCAGCAGGCCGGCGTCGAGCAAGCCCGGCACGTCCTCGGGCGTCACCGGGCCGTAGGCCACGCGGCCGGAGGCGGTACTCACCTCGACCAGCGTCTCCAGCCAGAACAGCCCTCGCGAGCCGTTGCGCACCAGGTTCAGCGCCAGGCCGCGCCGCGCGCACTCGGCCTGCAGCGTGGCGGCCACCGCGTCGGCGCCGACCGCGAGCGCGGCCGAATCGCGCGGGACGTGGACGGTGATGGCGGCGCTCATCGCGCGGCCTCCACGGTGTCTTCTTCCAGCGCGCCGATCAGGCGATCGAACGCCGCCGGGCTGACGCGCGCATGCAGGCGCTCGTCGATCACGATCGCCGGCGACGACGCGCACAGCCCCAGGCAGAACACCGGCTCCAGCGTGTAGCGGCCATCGGCGCTGGTGGCCTGGCTGCGGCAGCCGAGGCGGCGCTCGGCGTGCGCCAGCAGCGCATCGGCACCCAGCGCCTGGCAGGCTTCGGCGCGGCACACCTGGATCACATGGCGTCCGGCCGGCTCGCTGCGGAAGTGGTGGTAGTAGGTGATGACGCCGTGCACCTCGGCGCGCGACAGGTTCAGTGCGCTGGCGATCTCCGCCACCACGTCGGCCGGGATGCAGCCCAGCAGGTCCTGGACCTCGTGCAGGATCGGCAGCAGCGCGCCCGGCTCGTCGGCCCGGCGAGCGAGGACCGCCCGTACGGTGGCCTGCGGCGCGACGACGCCCGCGGTGGCCGGACCGACCCCGCTCATTGCGCCGCCGGCAGCAGCGGCGCCGGACGGGAGTGGCAGGGAAGGCGGAGAAGGAAGCAACAGAGCATATGTGGTCTCAAGCATATGGATTCGACAGCGCGCTTCACTGTATGGTGAGTGTTCGCGCGGTTCAATATGAGCCGATAGGCCGAACCCATATGCTCTGGAGCGCCGAAAGAAGCCATGCTCGAAGTCTCGATCCAGCCGCAATGGAGCATCCGCCGCGCCGGTCAGCCGGAGCTGCCGGTGCGGCTGATCCAGCTGCTCGGCGAGATCCATGAGCACGGCAGCCTGCTGCGTGCCTGCGAGGTCAACGGCGGCTCCTACCGCCATGCCTGGCAGCTGCTGCGCGAAGCAGAAGCCGCGCTCGGCCAGGCGCTGATCCGCACCGAACGTGGCCAGGGCTCGAAGCTCACGGTGTTGGCCGAGAAGCTGCTGTGGGCGGACCGCCGCATCGCCGCACGCCTGTCGCCGTTGCTGCACACGCTGGCCTCCGAACTGGAGGTCGAGCTGGGGCGGGTGGTCAGCCCGCAGGGCGCGATGCTGCGCATCCACGCCAGCCATGGCTTCGCGATCGAGAAGCTCGACGAGTTCCTGCGCGCCGATCAGGTGCCGGTCGAGCTGAAGTACTGCGGCAGCCAGGAGGCCGTGGCGTCGCTGGCGGCCGGCAGTTGCGACGTGGCGGGCTTCCACATGCCGCTCGGTGCCTTCGAGTCACTGGCGCTGGCGCACTACGCGCGCTGGTTCAAGCCGCGCGAGCAGGCGGTGGTGCACGTGGCCACGCGCAAGCAGGGCCTGATGGTCGCGCCGGGGAACCCCAAGAAGCTCTACACGCCGGCCGACCTGATGCGACCCAACGTGCGCTTCATCAACCGGCAGCCAGCCTCCGGAACGCGCTTCCTGTTCGACCTGATGCTGCAGCGAGACGGAGTCGATGCGCGGCGCATCGACGGCTACGAGCGCGTCGAGTACACGCACGCCGCCGTCGCGGCCTACGTGGCCAGCGGCATGGCCGACGTCGGCTTCGGCGTGGAGCCGCCGGCCCGGCGCTTCGGGCTGGAGTTCATTCCGCTGGAGACCGAGCGCTACCTGCTGCTGTGCGATGCGCAGGCGCTGCCGGGACCGCGGCTGCAGCAGATGCTCGTGCTGCTGCGCAGCGAGCCGTTCCGTGCGGCGGTCGACCAGCTGCCGGGTTACGACGCGCAGGGCATCGGCGCGGTTGTCGAGGTCGAGGCCCTGCTCAAGGGGCCGAAAAGCCGGCGGCCGTCAGCAGCGCCCGCGCGTCGGCGCTGAACAGGTGGTCGTGGAAGCGCCGCGCGGCAGGGCCGGCGCCGGTCCGTAGCGCAGCAGGCGCGTCACGGCCTCGGCCGTCTCCGGCCGCGAACGAGAACTTCACCTGCGTGAAGCCGCCCTGCCGTGCGATCGCCTGCAGCACGTCGGTCAGGCGGGCGGCGGCGAAGACCACCACCTCGTCATCGGCCGCGCCGGCGTTCGCCGGACCGAACAGCGCGGCCGGGATCGCGAACAGCAGCGCGGCCAGCCGGCGTCGTCGCAAGGGCATCGTGGGTTCCTGCGGACCGTCGAAGAGGCCGGCCGGTCGTCGCGCGCGCCGCATGGCCGGGGTCAAGCCGGCCGGCGGTAGCCGCGTCCGAAGCCGGCCACGACGCGGCGGCCGTTCGGGCCGGCGAGCCAGTTCACCAGCAGCTTGCCGCCGGGGTGGTTGACGCGGAACGAACGCATCACGTGGTAGCTGACTTGCAGGCGTGGGTCGCCTTCGACCAGCACCGCCAGCCCGCTGCCGGCCCCGAGCGCCGACCACAGGCCGCGTTCGACGAAGGCGTAGCCGCCGGTTTCGCGCGCCAGGGCCAGCACGGCGGTGGGTCCGGGTCCGGCAGTGCGCAACCAGGGGCCGACCGGCTGCGGTCCGGCTGCCTTCCACAGTTTCTGCTCCAGCGCGCGGGCGCCGCTCGGCTCGCTTGCGGTCACGAAGGCGGTCTCGCCCCGCTCGCCGGCCGCGACGATGCGGCCGAGGGCGGCGGCGGCGTCGCGTTCGCCGGCGATGCCGGCCGGGTCGCCTCGGGCGGGAAGCTTCTTGGTGGCCTTCAGCGGCGCGGGCCCGACCAGCACGAAATCGCTCGAGGCGATAAGACGGCGGTCGTGCACCAGGTTCTGTCGTTCCAGCGCCAGTTCGAGCTCGGGCGCCTGCGTCAGCGCGGCGTCCAGTTCTCCGCGTTCGAGCTGCGGCAGCAGCAGGCCGCTGGGGCCGGGGCGCCAGTCGATCGCCAGTCCGGTGTCGCGCGCGACCGCGGTGCGCAAGCGCGCGGCGAGGCCGGAGGCCTGCAGGTCGGCTTCGACCCCTACCGTGATCAGGCGGTCCGGGCTGCGCTGGGCCCGGACGGGCCCGACCAGTGCCGCCGCCAGGGCGCCCAGGGCAGCGCGTCGTCGCCGATCGAACACAGGGGCTTGCATCACCCCATGTTAAGGGGGGAGCCGCCGTGGACAGGGGATGCCGGCGGCCGAAGCGGGCGGCAAGATCGGCTCAGCCTCCGGCTGACGGCGCGGCTTCGGTGTTCGAGAAGCGGCCTTCGGTGGTGGGGCCGACGCGCCCAGAAAGCCCGCGCATGTGGTCATGCACAAAGTGCATATCACGCTCCTGTCACGCTGAAGTCACACCCCTACACTTTCTTTCAGCATCTCCAGAGCAGTCCCGACCAGGGTGGGATCGATGCCGCCAGTGCCCGCCCCCTCCTGCGGTTTTGCAGGCACTGACGAGATCCATTCCTTCCCGGAGACACGATGAATCACCCCGCCATGCAAGGGCTGCGCGTCGAAGCGCCTGCCCATGTGAAGAATGCCCGCCTGATCGCCTGGGTGGCCGAAATGGCCGCGCTGGCCCAGCCCGCGGCGATCCACTGGTGCGACGGCTCGCAGGCCGAGTACGACCGCCTGTGCGGCCAGCTCGTCGAGGCCGGCACCTTCCGCAAGCTCGATGAGGCCAAGCGGCCGAACAGCTACCTGGCGTGGAGCGATCCGAGCGACGTGGCGCGTGTCGAGGACCGCACCTTCATCTGCTCCGAGAAGAAGGAAGACGCCGGCCCGACCAACAACTGGACCGCGCCGGAAGAGATGCGCGCCCTGCTGCAGACCGGCCGGGCCGATGGCACGCCTGCGCTGTTTGCCGGCTGCATGCGCGGTCGCACGATGTACGTCGTGCCGTTCTCGATGGGCCCGCTGGGCTCGCCGATCGCACACATCGGTGTCGAACTGTCCGACTCGCCCTACGTCGCCGTCAACATGAAGATGATGACGCGCATGGGCAAGCCGGTGCTGGAGGTGCTGGGCAGCGACGGCGACTTCGTGCCGTGCATGCACACCGTCGGCGCGCCGCTGGTCCCGGGCCAGAAGGACGTGGCCTGGCCGTGCAACAAGACCAAGTACATCGTCCACTACCCTGAAACGCGCGAGATCTGGAGCTATGGCTCGGGCTACGGCGGCAACGCGCTGCTGGGCAAGAAATGCTTCGCGCTGCGCATCGCCTCGACGATGGGTCGCGACCAGGGCTGGCTGGCCGAGCACATGCTGGTGCTGGGCGTGAAGAACCCGCAAGGGCAGAAATTCCACGTGGCCGCCGCGTTCCCCAGCGCCTGCGGCAAGACCAACTTCGCGATGCTGATCCCGCCCGCCGGCTTCGAGGGCTGGGAGGTGACAACGATTGGCGACGACATCGCCTGGATCAAGCCCGGCGCCGATGGCCGGCTCTATGCGATCAACCCCGAGGCGGGCTACTTCGGCGTCGCCCCCGGCACCAACGACCAGACCAACCCCAACTGCATGGCTTCGCTGCGACGCGACGTGATCTTCACGAACGTCGCGCTGACCGACGACGGCGACGTCTGGTGGGAGGGCATGACCGCCGCTGCGCCGGCCCATCTGGTGGACTGGCAGGGCAAGGACTGGACCCCGGCGCTGGCCAAGGAGACCGGCGCGAAGGCCGCGCACCCCAACGCGCGCTTCACCGTCGGGGCCACCAACAACCCGGTGCTCGACGAGAACTGGGACAACCCGGCCGGCGTGGCGATCGACGCCTTCATCTTCGGCGGCCGCCGCTCGACCACCGTGCCGCTGGTGACCGAGGCGCGCGACTGGGTCGAAGGTGTCTACATGGCCGCGACCATGGGCTCGGAAACCACCGCCGCGGCCGCCGGCCAGCAGGGGGTGGTGCGTCGCGACCCGTTCGCCATGCTGCCCTTCATGGGCTACAACATGAGCGACTACTTCCAGCACTGGCTGACGCTCGGTCGCAAGCTGCAGGCCTCCGGCGCCAAGCTGCCGAAGATCTACTGCGTCAACTGGTTCCGCAAGGGGGCCGACGGCAAGTTCGTCTGGCCGGGCTACGGCGAAAACATGCGCGTGCTGAAGTGGATGCTCGAGCGGGTGCAGGGCAGCGCGCAGGGCACGGAGAACGTGTTCGGGGTCAGCCCGCGCTACGAAGATCTCGCGTGGAAGGGGCTGGACTTCACCCCGGAACAGTTCGGCAGCGTGATCGGCGTTGACCGGTCCGCGTGGCAGCAGGAGTTGCAGCTGCATGAAGAACTGTTCGCCCAGCTGGCCCACCATCTGCCGGCCGAGCTGCCGGCCACCAAGGCGAAGATCGAGCAGCGGCTCGCCGCCTGACCGGACCGACGCGGTCTTGTCGTTCCAATGAAAAGGCCGCCCGAGGGCGGCCTTTGTCATGGGGCGCGAAAGGCGTGCTCAGAGCCGCACGGTGGCGCCGCGGTACAGCGCGTCGACGGTGCGACGGGCCGCGCGCTGGTTCAGCGATGCGTCGCTGAACTGGTCGAGCCATCCTGACCGGGCGCCGCCCGCCGCTTGGCGCGGCGCGCTGCCATTGAACATTTGGAAAGCCGTGCCGACCGACCCGACCGACTCGGCGATCGCGGTGCCGAGCACTTGATAGATGTTCACGAGAAACCTCAAGGTGAATGACGGACTGCGCCGCCGATGTCTTCAATATTAAGGGTTAACCCTGAATTTCCAAATGCCGTTGCTGCATGCGGGCGGCGGGCCGTCCGCATGGCCCATATCAGGACTGCTGGGTTTCGCGTTCCCAGCGCAGGGCCGCGCCGCGCAGGTCGGCGGCCAGACCGGGGTCGACGCTCTGATATTTGTCAGCGAGTGCCCACAACTGCGGCAAGTCTTGCCGGGGATCATGGGGCTGCCGACGCTGCGCCAGACGGCCAACCGCCCATTGCCACACCGCGGCGGCGGCGCGGGCCAGGGGTTCGGCGCCACGAGGCGCCTTGCGCGGGGCGACGGCTTGGATGCTGATGGTGCTCATGACTTGAACCTTTCCGTTCGTTCGGCCGAAGCCAATGACGGGATTATAGGGAAAACCCTTAGTCCGTGCGATCGACAAGGTCGCCTTTGCCGACGTGCCGCGGCAAAGCGTGGCAGCCGACCGGCATAGGACAATGGTGGCCATGGCTGCCTCCCCCTCTTCCGCTCCCCTGAGCGACCCCGAGATCACCGAGCTCGACGATCTGCTGGCCGCGATCCCCGAACCGTTCGAACCGCTCGATGCCGTGATGCTCGACGGCTATCTGTGCGGCGTGATCGCCCAGCCCGAGCTGATCGACCCGGCGCACTGGCTACCGCCGGTGTTCGACTGGAATTTCGGCGATCCCGAGCATCCGGGCAACGGTTCCGAACTGACGGCCGATACCGCCGGCTGGCATGCCGCGAAGCACGAGCGCCTGCTCGCGCTGGTGATGCGCCATCACGCGGTGCTGGAGCGCCAACTGCGCGAGGATGCGTGGTTCGACCCGCTGGTGATGCAGCCCGACGACGACCAGGGGCGCCCGCTCGAGGGTGCCGCGGCGATCGGCCCGGCCTTCGCCCCCTGGGCGATCGGGTTCGAGCACGCGCTGAACCAGTTCGACGCGCTCGAATCGCTGAACCACCCGGACCTGCCGGATCTGCTGGCCTGCGTGCGCCGTCATCTGCCCGAGCAGACCGGCGACGAGGCGGCGTTCAAGAAGGCGCTCGACGACGAACACCCGCTGCGCGGCATGGACGAGGCGATCGAGGATCTGGTATCCAACGTGGTGGCGCTGGCCGATCTGGCCCGCGGCGAGCGGCTCAAGGTCGAGACCGTGCGGCGCGCCGGCCCCAAGGTGGGCCGCAACGACCCCTGTCCTTGCGGCAGCGGCAAGAAGTTCAAGCAGTGCCACGGCCGCGACGCGTGAGCCCGCGGCGGCAAGACGGCCGCGGCCGGGCGCACTGAAAGGCCGGTCCGTGCGACTGCAATTGCTGTCGGACCTGCATCTCGAGACCGAGGCCTACACGCCCGAGCCGGCCGCGGACGCCGAGCTGCTGGTGCTGGCGGGCGATGTGGACAGCAGCTGGGCCGGGCTGGAGCGCTTCGCGCGCTGGCCGGTGCCGGTGCTGTTCGTGGCCGGAAACCATGAGTTCGATCGGCGCGAGCTGCGCAGTGCCTGGCCGGCGCTGCGCGCGCACTGCGAGTCGCTCGGCATCACGCTGCTGGAGCGCGAGCAGCACATCCGCGTCGACAAGGCAGGTCGCCGCATCCGCTTCGTCGCGACGACACGCTGGTGCGATTTCGACCTGTTCGGTGCCGCGGGCCGCGAACGGGCGATGCGGGCCGCGGGCTACTTCATGCACGTCATGCGGGCCAGCTGCGACGGCCGGCTGTTCGACGCGGCCGCCGTGCGCGACGAGGCGCTGGCCTGCCGGGTCTGGCTGCAGCAGGCACTGGCGGAACCCGGAGACACCGATGCGACGGTCGTGATCACGCACTACGGCCCGAGTCTGCGCAGTGCCGACCCGCGCTACGGCGGCCAGCCCGGGTCGGCGAGCTTCTGCAACGCAGACGACGATCTGCTGCCGTTCGCAGACCTGTGGCTGCACGGGCACCTGCACTGCCGGCACGACTACACCGTCGAGCATCCGCCCGGCATGCCGCGGGCCTCGACCCGCGTCGTCAGCAACGCGCGCGGCCACGCCCGCAAGGGCGAGGCGGCGGGGCATGACGGTTTGCTGTGCATCAAGGTTTGAACGCCGTTGCTTGCGGCACACTGACGGCTTCATCCTGCACGAGGAGCGAACGATGAAGATCCTGGCCGCCGTCGATGGCAGCAGCTACACGAAGCGCATGCTCGGCTACCTGACGGCGCATGCCGAATGGCTGGTCGCCGGGCACGACATCACCGTGCTCACCGTCAGTGCGCCGGTGCCGCCGCGCGCGGCGTCGGCACTCGATCGTGAAACGATCCAGTCCTATTACGACGACGAGGCGGAGAAGGTGTTCAAGCCGATCCGCGCCTTCTTCGCCAAGCAGGGCGTGACCGCCACCTTCGTGCGCAAGACCGGCCACGCAGCCGAGGTGATCGGCAAGACGGCCGAGGCCGGCAAGTTCGACTTGCTGATGCTCGGCTCCCACGGCCACGGCGCGCTGGCCGGCATGGTGATGGGCTCGATCACCACCAAGGTGCTGGCCTCCTGCCGGACCCCGGCGCTGCTGATCCGCTGAGCGCGCTCGCTCAGGCTTGCGCGCCGACGAGGCCGCGAAAGCAGGTGCGCAGCAGCCACTCGACGATCTGCTCGTCGCTGTGCTGGCCTCCGGCCTTCAGCAGACCGAGGACCGGGTCGCAGGCCCGTGCGAACAGCGTGTAGAGCACCACTTCGGCCGGCAGTTGGCGGTCGATCTCGCCGTCGGCCTGCGCGGCCGTGATCCAGGCCCCCAGCCGGTCGCTGACTTCGAACAGCCGGTCGAGGTAGCCACGATTCGCCATCAGGGCATTGCGCAAGGTCGAGTTCTGCGCCGGCAGCGACGGCATCTCGCCGGCCAGCTGGACCTCGAGAGTCCAGCGCGCGACCGCCTCCAGGCGGGCGATCGACTTGAGGTTCTCATCAGCGGCGAGCTTCTCCGTGAAAGCGAGCGCCCGCTCCAGGACGCGAATCATCGCGGCCGCGGCCAGTTCTTCCTTGGACGTGAAGTGCTTGTAGAGGCTGGCCTTGGCGATGCCCACATCCGCCGCCACCTCGTCCACCGTCATCGCTTCGAAGCCCTTCTCGGCCAGCAGACGGTTGACCGAGGACACGATCGCGTCCTCGCGCGCGCGCAGCATCTGTTCACGGAACGCACTTCTCGCCATGGCGGAATTGTAGGAGTCCGCTCCCGAAGCTGTACTGACCAGTCGCACCGCTACCCTCGAGTCGCTTTGTGATACGCGCGACTGCGCCAGGGCGGCGAGGCTCTGAGACACTCCTCAGGTGTCAGCCCGGACTGTTCCCGACTTGTTGTTTCGGCCGCCGTTCAGGGCGGGGCTCTGGATCGTGGTGATCGCGCTGCTGGCGTCGGCCTGTTCGCGCCCGCAAGGCGATGCGAACACCGAGGCGCCCAGCGTCGCCACAGCGATCGAGCAGGCCGTGACGCCGGCCGTTGCCGCCGCGATCGGTGCCGGCAGTACGCATCCGTCACCGGGTGTGCGCTGGAACCGGCTGCATTCCGAGGCCGATGTGACGAGCGCATTTGCCGAGGCTCGCGAGAAGAACCTGCCGTTGTTCGCGTACTGGGGCGCGGCGTGGTGTCCGCCCTGCAACCAGGTGAAGGCGACGCTCTTCGCCCGCCCCGACTTCATTGCCCTGAGCCAGCGCTTCGTTCCGGTCTACCTCGACGGTGACCTGCCCGGCGCCCAGAAGCTGGCGGCGCGCTTCAAGGTGCGGGGCTACCCGACGATGATCCTGTTCCGGCCCGACGGGACCGAACTGACGCGGCTGCCGGGCGAGGTCGACGCCCGGAAGTACCTGCAGGTGCTCGAGTTGGGGCTGCAGGCCCCGCAGCCGGTGAAGCAGTTGTTGGCGCAGGCGCGATCGGCGCCGATGCAGTTGGATGCCGATGCGTGGCGGTTGCTGGCGTACTACGCGTGGGACACCGACGAGCAGCAGGTGTTGCCGGCGGCACAGCGAGCCACGACGCTGGCGAGGCTTGCACGCACCTGCCCCGCGGACCAGGCCGCGACCTGCAGCCGGCTGTTGCTGAAGTCTCTAGTGGCGCGGACCGATGCCGCGCCGCGCCCCATGGCGCGACGTGCGCCGGATCTTGCCGCGTCGCGCGACGAGGTGCTTGCTGTCCTGGCCGACGAGCACCTGGTGCGCGAGAACCTCGACCTGGTGACCGGTTACGCCGGCGAGATCACGCAGCTGCTGACGGCCGCCGGCACGCCGGAGCGAGAGAGGATGTCCGCCCTCTGGGCTGCGACGCTGGATCGCCTGACCGCGGATGCGCGGTTGTCCCAGGGCGATCGCATGACGGCGCTGGTCTCGCGCATCGCGCTCGCCCGGCTCGGGCGGCCGGGCGCGTCGGCCGAGCAGCCGGCGGCCCTCAGCAGCGTGCTGATCGAGCACGTGCAGCGCGAAACGGCACGGGCGGATCGCGAGGTGAGCGACGACGACGAGCGCCAGTCGGTGATTCCGGGCGCCGCCGAGGCGCTGGCGCAGGCCGGCTTGCTCGACGAGGCCGACCGGCTGCTCGAGGCGGAACTGAAACGCTCGCACAGCCCGTACTACGCGATGTTGTCGCTGGCCGCCCATGCGAAGCAGCGCGGTCACACGTCGGCCGCACTCGGCTGGTACGAACGCGCCTATGCCGCTGCGCAGGGGCCCGCGACACGCGTGCAATGGGGCGCGATCTACGTCGGCGCGCTGATCGAACTGAGCCCCGACGACTCCGCGCGCATCACCGACGCCGCCCGCCGGGTACTGGGAGAGCTGCAGGGGCAACCGGATGCGTTCTACGAACGCAACGCCCGGTCGCTGGAGCGCATGAGCGGCAAGCTGCTGGACTGGAGCCGGCGGCCGCCGGTCCGTGGCGCCGCGGTGCTCGGGCCCTTGCGCGCGCAGCGCGACACGCTGTGCGCCGCCTTGCCGCCGGCCGATCCGCAGCAGGCCACCTGCCGAGCACTGTTCGCGGCGCCCGGCGCGGCGAAGGCGCGCTCCCGCACCGTTCCGGCCTGAAGCTTCTCGATAATTCCTCCGATGACCATGAAACCTCAGCCCCGCTACTTCTGGGAAGACTTCGCCATCGGCAGCGTGCGCGAGTTCGGCACTCACACGCTCGGCCGCGACGAGATCGTGCGCTTCGCCAGCGAGTTCGATCCGCAACCCTTCCACCTCGACGAGGAGGCCGGCAAGCAGTCGTTGTTCGGTGGCCTGGCCGCCAGTGGCTGGCACACCTGCGCGCTGGTGATGCGCATGATGTGCGACGACTACCTGCTCGACTCCTCCAGCCTCGGCTCGCCCGGGCTCGAGCAGCTGAAGTGGCTCAAGCCCGTGCTGATGGGCGACACGCTGCGCGTGCGCATGACGGTGACCGACGCGCGTCCGATGACGAGCAAGCCGCACATCGGCCTGGTGCGCACGCGCTGGGAGGCGCTGAACCAGCGTGACGAGGTGGTGCTGGTGATGGAAGGCTGGAACATGTTCCGCCGCCGCGCCGACACCGCGTCATGAGCACGCCGCGCGCCCAGGCACCGAGTTTCACGGCGGCGCATTTCCGCGCCGCGCTGGGCATGTTCGCGACCGGCGTGACTATCGTGACGGCGCGCACCGTCGAAGGCCAGCGCGTGGGCCTGACGGCCAATTCCTTCAACTCGGTGTCGCTGGCGCCGCCGCTGGTGCTGTGGAGCCTGGGGCGCAGCGCCGGCACGATGCCGGCCTTCGCGCGCGGCTCGCATTACGCCATCAACATCCTGGCGGCCGACCAGCGCGAACTGGCCGAGCGCTTTGCGAGCAAGACCGCCGATCGCTTCGCCGGCGTGGCGTGGCGAGAGGGCGGCAGCGGCGCCCCGCTGATCGACGGCGCAGCCGCGGTGTTCGAGTGTTTCAACCGCAGCCAGTACGAGGAGGGCGACCACGTCATCTTCGTCGGCGAAGTCGAACGCTGCAGCGTGACCGCTGGCGCGACGCCCTTGATCTTCCACGGCGGGCGCTATTTCAGCGAGCTGCCGCTCTGAGCGACGGGTGCGGGGCGCCACCGACAAACGACAAGGCCCGCCGAAGCGGGCCTTTGCGGGATGCGAGCGGAGTTCAGTTGCGGCGGGTACGGCGGGTGACCACGAAGCCCATCACCAGGAAGGCCGCGAGCAGCTGCATGTAGGTGCCCGGCTCCGGCAGCGCGGCCAGGTCGGCCGACTCCTGCGCCGTGGAGCGATCGGACAGCGCCTGGGCGGCCTCGACCGCGGTCGTCTGCGTGGCGACGCCGGCGTGGATCGCCTCGGTGCCTGCGCTGGCTGCGCCGGTCATCAGCAGGGCAGTCGTGACGATCAGAGTCTGGAGGGCCTTGTTCATTGGGTGTGTCTCTCGCTGTGGGGTCGACCGACGCCGTTGCGTAGTCGTTGAACGAGAGTCTGTCCGGCAGGGCGCTCGGCGACAGCCCCCTCTTCGCGGGTGAGGCCCCCCGTGGTTCAGGGGGAGCGAAAGTCGCTTTCGAGGACTTGAGCCGGGTGCGCGTGAACAAGTCACGCGCCGCGCCGTCAATGCGCGGCGGGACGCTGGGCCGGATCGATGTCGACGTACTGCCACCAGTCGAGCCAGAAGGGTGCGCGCCGGTAACCGACGACCCACGGATAGGCGAGGTCGGTGAGGATGCGATGCACGTGCACGCGGTAGGGCGCGTACGCCACCAGCAGCTTGGTGGCCTGGTCGAACAGGGCCTGGCGCTCGGGCCCGTCGGGCAGTGCGTTGAGCTGCTCGTAGACCCGGTCGAACGCCGGCAGTGAAAAGCGCGCGAGATTGCCCTTGCCGACCGATGCTCCATAGGCGCGCTCCAGCGAGCCCTGACCGTCGGGCGAGCCCGCGCTGGAGCCGACGCGCCACAGCATGAAGCGCCCCGAGCGCGCCGACTTCAGGTTCTCGGGCCACTGCGCCGTCTTCAGCACGGCGCGCAGCCCCAGCGCGTCCATGTTCTTCTTCCACAGCTCGTCGAGCTGGCGCGAGGCCTGGTCCGACTGCGTCTTCATCTCCAGAACCAGCGGCTGGCCGTCGGGCCGTTCGCGCCAGCCGTCGCCGTTGCGGTCGACATAGCCGTAGAGCTCGAGCAGCGCCTTCGCGCGCGGCAGGTCGAAAGCGCTCATCTCGGTACGCAGCTCGCTGCGGTAGCCGCTGGTCAACGGCGGCATGATCGATTGCGCCGGGATCGCCTGGCCGCGCCGCACCAGCTGGATCTCGCGGCCGATGTCGGTGCCGAGCGCCATCGCGCGGCGCAGCGCCACCTTCTCCGGCGTGTAGCCACCGACCAGCGGATCTTCCATGTTGAAGACGGTCAGCGTCACATCGGCGCCGGGCACGCGGAACATCTGCAGGCCGCGCTTGGCCAGGTTGGGCGCCAGCACGCCGCCCGGCACGGCCTGGTCGACGAACTCGTTGGGCAGCCGTTCCAGCACGTCCTGCTCGCCGTTCAGGAAAGCCAGCCAGCGCGGCTGCGACTCCTCGATGACGGCGATCTCGACGCGGTCGACCATCGGCAGGCGCCGGCCCTTGAAGCGCTGCAGCAGTGCCTGGCCCTCGGCGTCGTCGGCGTTCGGCTGCGCGTCGTAGATCACCTCGCGAAAGCGCGGGTTGCGTTCGAGCACCATGCGCGAGCTGCGCCGCCATTCGGCGAGCCGGAACGGCCCGGTGCCGACCGGGTGCTCCATGATCTTGTCGCCGTAGGCCTCGACCACCTCGCGCGCCACCGCGCCGACCACGTCGGACGCCCAGCCATACACATGTCGCGGCCGCGGCTCGCGCAGCTGCACGCGGAAGGTGTAGCGGTCCAGCGCCTTCAGGCCCTCGACCTCGCGGTCGTAGTCGAACGGCTGGCCCTTCAGTGCCGCCTCGCGCAACTCGGCAAGGCCGATGATCTTCTCTTCCTCGAGCCCGGGCTGGGCCGGGCTCTTGAGCTTGGGGTCGAAGATGCGCTTGACCGCGTAGACGTAGTCCTGCGCCGTCAGCTCGCGCGGCTTGCCCTTGAAGGCCGGATCGTCGGCGAAGTAGAGGCCCGGCTTGATGCGGAAGGTGAAGCTGCGGAAATCATCCGACACCTCGGGCATCGCTGCCGCGGTCGAGGGCCGCAGCTTGAACGGCCGCGCCAGATGGTCGTAACCCAGCGGCGGCTCGAAGATGTGTGCGGTGATGATGCGCGAGTAGAGGTCGCTCACCTGCACCGGATCGAAGCCGGTCTCGGCCACCGGGAAGGCGTAGCGCAGGACCTTGGTCTCGGCCGCGGCGGCACCGGCCGCCGCGCAGCAGGTCAGCGCCGCGAGGAGCAGCGCACGCAAGGGTCGGGGGAGGCTCATGGGGCGGGGCGGGCGGCTTCCGGTCGGCGTGAGCTGCATGCTATCGCGCGCTCGGCCTTGTCCCGGCAGCGGTGGAGTTCTGCGATCAGGCTCTAGACTCGCGCCTGCACACACCCGTCGGCGGGACCGCGCAGCGCGGCCGCTTCGATCCGTTTCCTGGAGTGCTTCGGCGATGGCGGCCTACCTGATCCGGCGCCTGTGGCAAATGATCCCGACGTTGGTCGGGGTCGTGCTGCTGGTGTTCTTCCTGTTCAAGACCTTCGGGGGCGACCCGGCCGAGATCCTCGGCGGCCTGAACGCCAGCGCCGAGCAGGTCGACGCGATCCGCGAGCAGCTCGGCCTGAACAAGCCGGTGTGGCAGCAGCTGTGGATCTTCGTGCAGCAGATCGTCACCTTCGACTGGGGCAAGAGCTGGGCCACCAACGAGGCGGTCAGCTCGCTGTTCGCGAGCCGTCTGCCGGCCACGCTGACGGTGATGACGCCGATCCTGCTGCTCGACGTGCTGCTGGCGATCCCGTTCGCGCTGGCCGTCGCCTACGTGCGCGGCTCGCTGACCGACCGCGCGATCATGGTCGTCACCACCATCGCGCTGTCGATCAGCTTCCTGGTCTACGTGATCGTCGGCCAGTACCTGTTCGCGTTCCGGCTCGGCTGGTTTCCGGTCCAGGGCTGGAGCGACAGCGTGTGGACCAACCTCGCGGTCTACGCGCCGCTGCCGGTGCTGCTGGCGGTGATGGTCGGCATCTCGCCGCAGACGCGGCTCTACCGCAGCTTCTTCCTCGACGAGATCGGCCAGGACTACGTGCGCACCGCGCGGGCGAAGGGCCTGACCGAGACGCGCATCCTGCTCAAGCACGTGCTCCGCAACGCGCTGATCCCCATCCTGACCAACGTCGCGGTCGCGCTGCCGGGCATCTTCGTCGGCTCCTTCCTGATCGAGACCTTCTTCTCCATCCCCGGCCTGGGCCGCGAGGTGCTGCTGGCGGTGAACCGCAGCGACTATCCCGTCATCCAGGCCGTCACGATCTACATCGCCGTCATCACGATGCTGGTCAACCTGGCGACCGACGTGCTCTACAAGCTGGCCGACCCGCGGGTGGTGCTGAAATGAGCGCACTGCCGATCGACGCGCTGTCCGTCGCTGCCTCCGGCGTGGCACGCTCCGAGGGGGTGTGGGCCGCGGCCTGGCGTCGCCTGCGCGGCGACCGCGTCGGCATGGTGTCGCTGGCGGTGGTCGCGGCCTTCCTGCTGATGGTGCTGCTGGCCGGGGTGGGCCTGGTCGCGACGGCGTGGCAGGCCGAGGTCGGCGTGCCCAATGCGCCGCCCTCCTTCCTGGGCGCGGCGCCGAAGGTGGCCGAGACGGCGATCGCGGTGCCGACCGGACCGGTGCTGGACCTGTCCGACGTCGACCCGCTGGCACCGCGCTACGCCGAATGGGCCGAGCGCGCCAAGCAGTTCAGCAGCGTCGCGACGCCGCGCGCCGAGACGCTGCCGTTCGGCGCCGACCGCCTGGGCCGCAATGTGCTGGCCAAGGCCATCAAGGGCGCCGAGGTCTCCATTCTGGTGGGGGTCTCGGCGGCGCTGCTGGCCACGCTGATCGGCACCGTGCTCGGTGCGCTCGGCGGTTTCTTCGGCGGCAAGGTCGGCGACCTGCTGGAGTGGGTCTACAACGTCTTCACGTCCATCCCCGGCATCCTGCTGGTGTTCGCCTTCGCGGCGGTCACCGGCCGCGGCGTGACCTCGGTGGTGCTGATCCTCGGGCTGACCGGCTGGACCGGCATCTACCGGCTGGTACGGGCCGAGTTCCTGAAGCACGCGGTGCGCGAATACGTGCGCGCGGCCGAGGCGATCGGGGCCTCCACCGCGTCGCGCATGTTCCGCCACATCCTGCCCAACGTCAGCCACGTGGTGCTGGTGCAGCTGTCGATCCACGTGGTGGGCTTCATCAAGGCCGAGGTGATCCTCAGCTACCTGGGCCTGGGCGTCAGCGTCGACCAGGTCAGCTGGGGCACGATGCTGGCCGAGGCGCAGGGCGAACTGCTGCTCGGCCACTGGTGGCAGCTGGCAGCGGCGACCGGCTTCATGGCGGTGTTCGTCACGGCGTTCTCGCTGCTGACCGATGCGCTGCGCGATGCGCTCGACCCGAAGCTGCGAGGCGCCGAATGAGTGTCCTGCTGAGCATCGACCAGCTGCGCGTGAGCTTCCGTCTCGGCCGCGGCGAGGCGGCCAGCCGCATCGAGGCGGTCGGTCGCGGCGAGCAGGGCGTGAGCTTCCAGATCCCCGAGAACACCACGGTCGCGCTGGTCGGCGAATCGGGCTCGGGCAAGAGCGTCACCGCGATGGCGGTGCTGAACCTGCTGCCCGAGAACGCCGAGCGCCGCGGCTCCATCCGCTTCCGCGACCGCGAACTGCTCAGCGCCGGGCCGGCCGAACTGCGCACGCTGCGCGGCCGAGAGATCGCCTGCGTATTCCAGGACCCGATGAGCTCGCTGAACCCGGTGTTCACGGTCGGCCAGCAGCTTGTCGAGCCGCTGGTGCTGCACCTCGGGCTCGGCCGGCGTGCCGCGCGGGCGCGCGCCGAGGCGCTGCTGAACGAGGTCGGCCTGCCCGACCCGAAGCGCCGGCTCGACGCCTATCCGCACGAGCTGTCGGGCGGCCAGCAGCAGCGCGTGATGATCGCGATGGCGATCGCCTGCGAACCCCGGCTGCTGATCGCCGACGAGCCGACCACCGCGCTCGACGTCACCATCCAGCGCCAGATCCTCGAGCTGCTGGCCGGGCTGAAGGAGCGGCATCGCATGAGCATGCTGTTCATCAGCCACGACCTCGGCGTGGTCGGCGAGATCGCCGATCACGTGGTGGTGATGCGCCAGGGCACGGTGCGCGAGCAGGCCCCGGTCGCGCGCCTGTTTACCGCGCCGGAGGACCCCTACACGCAGGCGCTGCTGGCCTGCCGGCCGACGCTGGCAGCGCCGCCGGCGCGCCTGGCGGTGATCGACGACCACCTGGCCGGCCCGGCCGCCGGAGGCGCCCGCACCGCGGTGGCGAAGGACCCGGACGCGCCGGTCGTGCTGCAGGTCGAGGCGCTGAGCAAGAGCTTCTGGCTGCGCTCGGGCCTGTTCGGCCGCAAGGCCTTTCCTGCCGTCAAGGAAGTGAGCTTCGAGCTGCGGCGCGGCCACACGCTGGGCATCGTCGGCGAATCGGGGTCGGGCAAGACCACCGCCGGCCTGGCGTTGCTGCGCCTGCACGAGGCGAGCGGCGGGCCGACCGGCGGCCGGGCGGTGTTCCGCAGCGCGAAGGGTGGCGGCACGCACGAACTGCTGCAGCTCGGCAAGGCCGAATGGCTGCCGATGCGCCGGCGCCTGCAGGTGGTGTTCCAGAACCCCTATGCCTCGCTGAACCCGCGCTTCACGATCGGGCAGACGCTGGTCGAGCCGATGGCCATCCACGGCCTCGAGCGCGACGACGCGGCGCGCGAGGCCCGGGCGCATGCGCTGCTCGCCAAGGTCGGCCTCGACGCCGGCGCCTGGGGTAAGTACCCGCACGAGTTCTCCGGCGGCCAGCGCCAGCGCATCGCGATCGCGCGCTGCCTGACCGTGGACCCCGAGGTGCTGGTGCTCGACGAGGCGGTGTCGGCGCTCGATGTGTCGGTGCAGGCCCAGGTGTTGAACCTGCTGCGCGACCTGCAGGACGAACTGGGCCTGGCTTACGTCTTCATCAGCCACGATCTCGCGGTGGTGCGCTTCATGGCCGACGAGGTGCTGGTGATGAAGGACGGTGAGGTGGTGGAGCGCAACGCCGTCGAGGCCCTGCTCGGCGCACCGCGCGAGGCCTACACGCAGCGGCTGCTGGGCGCGATCCCGCGCGGCTACCAGGGCGCGGCGGTGGCCTGAGTGCGGCGGCGTGCCGGCGCCGGCAGTGACGACCCGCGCCGACCGATCGACCAAAAGCGTCGGCCGTGTAACTGCGTTGAAGCGCCGCGCTGGGTGGGCCGGCGATGGCGCGTGATGATTTGCACGGCCGCGGCCGTCCATCGCACAGCACCGCGGCTGGCACGCTAGATGCGTTGCCGACCTCCATACAGCAGGAGGAGTCCGGCATGACCCTGAGCATCAAAACAAGGCTTCGTCCCAGCCCGGCGCGCGGCGTTGCGTTCGGCGCGGTGTCCTCGCTCCTTCGCCTCGCGGCGCGCGAGCGCCAGACCCACGGCAACGCGCCGGCCTGGCTGCTGGGATTGACGCGCGCTCTGCGTGCCGGTGGCCCCGGCAGCGGTGCCCGGCCGCTGCACGCGGTGCTGGCTGGCGGCGATTGCGCACCCAGTGAGTGGCGCAGCGCTCGCTGAGCCGAGATCGTTCACAGCAAAACACACCATCACCCCGCCATGATCGCCCCGCGCTTCAAGCTTGCCGCAACCGCTGCCTACAGCGGATCGCGTGACATCGCCACCAGCGCCGAGCGACCCGGTCGGGGGCCGGTGCTGTCTGCCCGCAACGCGCCCGGTCAGCTCACGCTGCCCTGGGGCGTGGTGCCGGCAGCACCGGCACGTCAAAGGTTGCGGACCGGTTGACGTCCAAGAGGGGGCGGGCGGGTCGGGGTGGATGAGAGCGAGCCCCTGACCACCACGTCCCGCCCCCTTTCTTTTTCCATCCCCTCGACGCAGACGCCGCAGCGCATCGCTGCGCCGGCCGGCGTGGTCAGCGCGCAGGCCGCCGGGTCGCCAGATGGCGATCGAGGCAGCGCAGCAGTTCGGCCACGTCGACCGGCTTGGTGAGGTACTCGTCGAAGCCGCGTTCGAGCGCGGCGCGCACGACCTGCGGCTGCGCGTCGGCCGACAGCGCGATGCGGGGCACCTGTTCCAGCGCCTCGTCGTCGCGCAGGGCGTCCAGCACCTCGATTCCGCTCATGTCGCCCAGGTGCATGTCGATCAGCAGCAGGTCGGGCGGCTGACGGCGCGCACTCTCGATGGCCTCGCGCCCGGTGTACGCGACCCGCAGCTCGCAGCCGCTGCGCAGCAGCAGCAGTTGCTGCACCAGTTCGATGTTGAGCCGGTTGTCCTCGGCGTAGAGCACGCTGTGCGGCGCACTGCCGGACGCCGGCGCGGCGGCGTCCGGCAGCGCCTGGCCCGCGGCAGCCGGACGGGCGGGCGGCGCGGGCGCCCGGCGCAACTCGACGTTGAAGGTCGAACCGCTGCCGGGCTGGCTGTGCACGCTGATGCGACCGTCCATCAGCTCCACCAGCCGCAGCGTGATCGCCAGGCCCAGCCCGGTGCCCTCGATGCTGCTGCGCTCCGCACCGAGCCGGTTGAAGGGTTCGAACAGGTGCAGTTGCTGCGCCGGCGTCAGGCCCACGCCCGTGTCGGTCACGGCGATGCGCACGGCGTGCTCGTCGACGCCCGCGGTCTCCACCACCACCTGGCCGCCCGAACGGTTGTACTTGACTGCATTGCTCAGCAGGTTGACCAGCACCTGGCGCAGCCGCACCGGATCGGCCTGCACGTGCAGGTCGCCGCCGGCGCGCTGCACCAGCGCCACGCCCCCGGCGCGTGCCGTCGGCAGCACCAGCGCGAAGGACTCGTCGATCAGCGCGGCCAGATCGATCGCCTGCGGCGCCAGCGGCAGGCTGCCGGTCTCGATCCGCGACAGGTCGAGCACGTCGCCGATCATTGCCAGCAGGTGCTGGCCGGCGCGCTCGATGTGGCCGAGGCGCCCCCGCTGGCTGTCCTGCAGCGGCGCCGAAGGATCTCCCAGCAGCAACTGCGTGAAGCCGAGCACCGCGTTGAGCGGTGTGCGCAACTCGTGGCTCATGCGCGACAGGAACTCGGTCTTGGCCTCGTTCGCACGCGCCGCCGCCTGGGCGTTCATCAGCGCGGCGTCGGCCTGCTTGCGATCGGTGATGTCGCTGATGTAGCCGTGCCAGGTCGTGCTGCCGTCGGGCAGCCGTTCGGGCGAGCCCTGAGCTTCGACCGAGCGTCGGCCCCGGGACGGCAGATCGACCTCGAACTCGATCGCCCAGGATTCGAGCCGCTGGCCGGCACGCTCGAGCGTTTCCCACACCCGCTTGCGCTGGCCCTTGGCCACGCGTTCGATCATCAGCCGCGCGTCGTCGCGCACGGCGCCGTCGGGGTCGAGTTCGAACAGATCGCGCAGGCCGCGGCTCGCATACGGCACCCGCGCGACGCCCTGCACGTCGACGTTGAACTGCAGCAGCACGCCCGGCACCCGATCGGCCAGCTTCGTGAACAGCGCCTCTCGCTCCCGCAGCGCGGCTTCGGCACGGCGGCGCTGGTCGATGTCGAGCGCCACGGTGACGGTGTGCTGGAAGCGCCCCTGCGCGTCGAACACCGCCGTGACGGTGAGCTGCGCCCACAGGGCCGTGCCATCGGGCCGCAGGTAGCGCTTCTCGCGGTTCTCGCGCAGCACCTGCCCGGCCACCAGGCGGCGCAGCAGCGCCTCGTCGTCGGCAAGGTCATCGGGGTGCGTCAGCTCGCGGAAGCTGGCGACGAACAGCGCCTCGCGCGAGCGCCCCACGATTTCGCAGAAGCGTGCATTGACCTCGAGCAGCCGGCCGTCGGCGCCGGTCTGGGCGATGCCGGCGCCGGCCATCTCGAAGCTGTGCCGCCAGCGCTCTTCGCTGGCGCGCAACGCGGACTCGGCGGCGCGCCGCTGGCGGTCGAGCTGCACCGACGCGATGATGCCGGCCATGCTCTGGAACAGCGGATCGAGCGTGTCCAGCAAGGCCGCGTCGTAGCCCGGCTGCCGGTTCGCGAGCCCGATCATGCCGACCAGTTCGCTGCCGTAGTGCAGCGGCACGCCGAGGAAGGTGTTCAGTGCCAGATGACCGTGCGGCAGTCCACCGCCGCGGCGTGGATCGTTCGGCGCGTCGTTGGCGATCACGGGCGCGCCGGTCACCAGGGCCGCGCCGAACAGCGTCTTCAGGTTATGGAACTCCATGCCGTCGACGCGCTCGCGCTCGACCCGTTCGCGCGAGGCGGTGTCCCAGGCGATGTTGCTCAGCGTGAAGATCTTCAGGTAGGGCGCGCCGTCGGGCTGACGCCAGACCTCGGCGATGAACCCGTACTCGCTCTCGCCGAGCCGAAGCAGCTCCGGCAGCAAGGCGTCGAACACGCGGTGCGGCTCGGCACTGCGGACGAATTGCGATTGCAGCTGGCGGATGAGGGCGCCCAGTTCAGGCATGGCGGCATCGAGCGAGCTGCGACGTGGACAAGGTGCACCGATCCTAAGTCACGCCCGACGCGTGGAATATCCCAAGGCGGCCGACCCGGCCGCAGGGGGCTGGGTCGGGGATCCTCGTCGGCCTCCGGAGCAGCGGCCCGCCGCCGCCGTCCCGGAGTGCTGCCTCACGCGGCCTGGAGCGCCGGGTAGTCGGTGTAGCCCTTGGCACCTCCGCCGTACAGCGTGTCTCGGTCGAGCGGCGCGAACGGCGCGCCCACGCGCAGCCGCTGCACCAGGTCGGGGTTGCTGATGAAGGGCCGGCCGAAGGCCACGACGTCGGCCTGGCCGGAAGCCACCGCCTCGATCGCCATGTCGCGGTCGTAGCCGTTGTTCACGATCCACGGGGCCTTCACCCGGGCGCGCAAGGCGGCATAGTCGAACGGCGCCACGTCGCGCGGGCCGCCGGTCGCGCCCTCGATCACGTGCAGGAAGGCCAGCTTCAGCGGCGCCAGCTGCTCGGCCACATGGTTGAACAGCGCCTGCGGATCGGAATCGAGCGCGGCGTCGTTGGCGGGCGTCACCGGCGACAGGCGCAGCCCGGTGCGGCCGGCGCCGATCTCGGCGGTCACGGCGCGCATTACCTCGAGCAGCAGGCGCGCGCGGTTCTCGATCGAGCCGCCGTAGGCGTCGGTGCGGTGGTTGGTGCTGTCGCGCAGGAATTGCTCGAGCAGATAGCCATTGGCGCCATGCACCTCCACGCCATCGAAGCCGGCCTCGATGGCGTTGCGCGCCGCCACGCGGTACTCCTCGACGATGCCGGGCAGTTCATCGAGCGCCAGCGCGCGCGGCGCCGACACGTCCTCGAAACCGTTGCGGGTGAAGGTCTTGCTCTTGGCGGGGATCGCCGACGGCGCGACCGGCACCTCGCCCTCGGGCAGCAGCGAGACGTGCGAGATCCGTCCGACATGCCAGAGCTGCACCACGATCTTGCCGCCGCGCTCATGCACCGCGCGCGTCACCGCCTTCCAACCCTCGACCTGCTCGCGGCTGTAGATCCCCGGCGTGTCGAGGTAGCCCTGGCCCAGCGGCGAGATCTGCGTGGCCTCGGTGACGATCAGGCCGGCGTCGGCGCGCTGGCGGTAGTACTCGACGGCCAGCGGCGACGGCACGCGCCCGGCAACGGCGCGGTTGCGCGTCAGCGGCGCCATCGCGATGCGGTTGCGGAGCTCGATGTCGCCGAGGCGGATCGGATCAAACAGGCGGGTCATGTGCAAATCCTTCACGGAACAAGTTGCGTGCACTCTAGAAGCACTGCAAAAGGCGCGCTGCTGCAGGCTTACTGGATTCGTGCTTGCGCCTAGGATCGCGCACATGGCCATCGACAACGCCCTGCGCGCCCTCGACATCGACCTGCCGGCCTGCCCGCAGATCCTGGTGCAGCTGTCGCTGCTGATGCACGATGAAGACGCGAACCTGCAGTCCATCGGCGGACTGATCGAGACCGACATGGCGCTCGCCTCGGCCGTCGTCCGCACCGTCAATTCGGCGCTGTTCGGCCTGCTGCGGCGGGTCGAGTCGGTGCCCGAGGCGGTCCGCTACCTCGGCACCCGCGAGGTCGCGGCGCTGACCTTCGAGATCGGCCTGCGCGGCGCCTTCCCGCCCAGCCCGCTGCTGACCGCGCTGTGGGCGCGCGCCGGCCGCCGGGGGCTGGCGATGGGGCGCGCAGCGCCCTCGCTCGACATCGATCCCTGGCTCGCGCACACCGCGGGCCTGTTCGCCGAAAGCGGCCAGGCGGCGCTGGTGGGCCATGACGCGCCGGGCTACGAGGCCCTGGTGGCGACGACCCCGAATCCGCTGGTGCAGCTCGAGGCCGAGGTCCTGTCCTACGGCCTGAACCATGCCGCCCTGGGCGGCGCGCTGTGCCAGGCCTGGGGCCTGGCCGGCGACGTGGCGGCCAGCGTGCGGCTGCGGCCGATGGCACTGCGCAGCCTGGTCGCACCGGAGGGCGAAGACTTCGCGGCGCCGTGGCTGACCGAACCGCTGTCGGTGCAGCGCCTGCTCGCGCTGGGAGCGGCCGTCGACGCGGCGCTCGAAGGCCAGGGCGACGACATGCTGGCCCGCGCCAGCACGGCGCTCGGGCCGCTGGCCGGCCTCGACGCTGCGCTGCTACACGAAGCCGTGGCCGCCAGCGTTGCCCGGCTCGGCGACGCCTGAACCGCTCCTGATCCCGTCCCGACGCCGCTGGGTCGAGGAAACACGAGCGCCGGCGCGGCGCACCCGGTACTGGCACGATAGCGGTCCCCGCCGACCTCCATCCGCCGCCGAATGTCCGTTCCGATGAAACGCCGCTCCCTGTTGCTGGCGGCGCTGTGCGCGACCGCCGCACCCGTGCGGGCCGCCGACAAGGTGGTGTTCGCCACCAACTGGAAGGCGCAGGCTGCGCACGGCGGCTTCTACCAGGCACTGGCCGACGGCACCTACGCGAAGTACGGTCTCGACGTGCAGATCCGCCCGGGCGGTCCCCAGGTCAACAACCGGCCGCTGCTGCCGGCCGGCCGGATCGACTTCCTGATGACCGGCAACCTGCTGCACAGCTTCGACAACGTGAAGAACGGCGTGCCCACCGTGGTGGTGGCCGCGATGTTCCAGAAGGATCCGCAGGCGCTGTTCGCCCACCCCGGCCAAGGCGTGCGCGGCTTCGACGACCTGAAGAAGGCGCCGGTGGCCTGGATCGCGAAGGACGCGCAGTTCACGTGGTGGGCCTGGCTCAAGAGCGAGCACGGCTTCCGCGACGAGCAGCTGCGCCCCTATGCCTACAACCTCGGCCCCTTCCTTGCCAACCCGCAGAGCATCCAGCAGGGCTACGCGGTCGAGGAGCCGGTCTCGATCGAGAAGCAGGGCGGCTTCAGGCCGCTCACCTTCCTGCTGGCCGACCACGGCTTCTCGACCTACTCGACGCTGATCGAGACCACGGCCGAGACGGTGGCGCGCAAGCCCGAGCTGGTGCGGCGCTTCGTCGATGCGTCGATCGTCGGCTGGGTCACCTACCTGTACGGCGACCGCCGCGCGGGCGACGCGCTGATCCTGCGCGACAACCCGGACATGCGGGCCGAGACTATCGCCCGCTCGGTGGGCCTGATGAAGGAGCTGGGCGTCGTCGACTCGGGCGATGCGCAGACGCTGGGCATCGGTGCGATGAAGCCGGAGCGCATCCGCGATTTCCACGACAAGATGGTCCGCGCCGGGCTGTACCGGGCTGGCGAGGTCGATCTGGACCGCGTGGCGACCACGCACTTCGTGAACCGTGGCACCGGCGTGGCGCTGATGCGGCAGCTGCGCGGGCGCTAGCCCGGCGGTCTAGCGGGCGCGCCGCCGCCGGTTGCTGCAGGTGCGCAGCACCGTCACCAGCTCGGCGGCGTCGATCGGCTTGCCGAGGAAGCCGTCGGCGCCGGCGATCGTCGCGCGCACGCGGTCGCTGGGCGTCGACCGGGCGCTGACCAGCACCACCGTCGGTGCCCCCTTGCGGCGCTGCTTGATCTGCTGGCACAGCGCCAGGCCGTCCATGTCCTTCATCTCCACGTCGCTGAAGACGACGCGGAAGTGCGACGCCTGGAGACGCTCGATCGCGTCCGCGCCGCTCTCCGCCGTCGTGACGCGGCAGCCCAGTTTCTGCAGCTGCACCTGCAGGAGACGGCGCGCGATATCGATGTCGTCGACCACCAGCACGTCGATGTCGAAGCGCGTCTCGTCCACCGCGCGCGGGCGCCTGGCGGGGCGCGCGGCCGCCGTCTTCGGCGCGTAGGGGTCGGCCACCGCCTGGCGCGCGAGCAGCAGCGTCTCGAGTGCGCGCGCCACCTGTCGCGCGTCGATCGGGCGGTGCAGGTGCATCACCGCGCCGGCCGGCACCTGCTGGCCGATGAACACGGCAGCAGCCATGCGGGCGGCGGCGCGCACTTCCTCGACGGCGGCCGGCCGGTCGCCATCGACCACGCAGAAATCGCTGTCGGCGAGCGAGGCGGCCGGCTCGAAGGCAGGCGTCTGGCCCGCCGCCAGCCGGAAGTAGCTTTCGAGCGCCTGCTGCTCGAAGGCACTGAATCCCACCAGTGCCACGCGGTACCGCGGGGTCACGACGGGTTGGGGCATGGGAGGCGGAGCGGTTCGCGCATGGATCGCATGCTCCGCTGCGCTGGCGGGCGCGTCAATCCCACGCCGAGCGCAGTGCCGCATGTCGGCGCGCAGCGACTGGGCCTAGCATCGGTGGGGCCACCGCCGCGAGGCTTCCGGGGATTCCTGCATGACCACCACGACGATCTACGATTTCGAGGCCAGGGCCATCGATGGCCGGGCCGTCTCGCTGGCCGACTACCGCGGCAAGGTGCTGCTGATCGTCAACACCGCCAGCGCCTGCGGCTTCACGCCGCAGTTCGCCGGCCTGCAGTCGCTGTGGCAGGACTACGGCGGGCGCGGGCTGGCGGTGCTGGGCTTCCCGAGCAACGAGTTCGGCGGCCAGGATCCCGGCAGCAACGACGAGATCGCCAGCTTCTGCCAGCTGAACTACGGCGTCAGCTTCCCGATGATGGCGAAGGTCGAGGTCAACGGCGCCGGCGCCCACCCGCTCTACCGGTGGCTGACCGACGAGGCCAAGGGCCTGCTCGGTACGCGGGCGATCAAGTGGAACTTCACGAAGTTCCTGGTCGGGCGCGATGGCCGGGTCCTCGGGCGCTATGCCCCGACCGACAAGCCCGAGAGCCTGAAGCGCGACATCGAGGCCGCGCTCGCGGCCTGAGGCGCGGGCGTGTTCCACGCCGAAGCGAGGTGATGATGTTGCCTCCGGCGGGTTTCGATCGTTCGGGCTAGCCTCGATAATCCTGCCTCCTCCGACCTGACCGCCTGCCGCCATGTTCCAGCACGTCGACGCCTATCCCGGCGACCCGATCCTCAGCCTCAACGAAGACTTCCAGAAGGATCCGCGCGCGGGCAAGGTCAACCTCAGCATCGGCATCTACTTCGACGACGCCGGTCGCATCCCGGTGCTGGGCTCGGTGCAGCGCGCCGAGGCCGAGCTGCTGGCGCGCGGCGGCACCAAGTCCTACCTGCCGATCGAGGGCGCCACCAACCTGCGCACGGCCGTGCAGGCCCTGCTGTTCGGCGCCGGGCACGAGGCCGTGACCGGCCGGCGCATCGCGACGATCCAGTCGGTCGGCTCCAGCGGCGGGCTCAAGGTCGGCGCCGACTTCATCGTGCGCTACTTCCCCGGCAGCGCGGTCTGGGTCAGCGATCCGACCTGGGACAACCACCGCGCGATGTTCGAGGGCGCGGGCCTGACGGTGAACACCTACCCCTACTACGACCCGGCGACCGGGGGGCTGAAGTTCGATGCCATGCTCACCGCACTGCGCGGGCTGCCGCCCCGGAGCATCGTGCTGCTGCATGCCTGCTGCCACAACCCGACCGGCGTCGACCTGAGCGCCGCGCAGTGGGAGGCGCTGATCCCGGTGCTGCGCGAGCGGCAGCTGCTGCCCTACCTGGACCTGGCCTACCAGGGCTTCGGCGACGGCATCGAGGCCGATGCCCACGCGGTGCGGGCGCTGGCTTCGGCCGGCCTGAGCTTCTTCGTCGCCAACTCCTTCAGCAAGAGCATGAGCCTCTATGGCGAGCGGGTCGGCGCGCTGAGTGTCGTCTGCCCCGATGCGGCGCAGGCGGAGAACGTGCTCGGGCAACTCCGTGCCACGGTGCGCCGCAACTACTCCAGCCCGCCGATCCACGGCGGCCAGCTGGCCGCACTGGTGCTCGCCGAGCCCGCGCTGCGAACCCAGTGGGAAGGCGAACTCGCCGCGATGCGCGAACGCATCCTGGCGATGCGCCGTGCGCTGCACGCCGCGCTCACGGCCCGCTTGCCGGGGCGCGACTTCGGCTACTTCCTCAGCCAGCGCGGCATGTTCAGCTACACCGGCCTGAGTGCGGCCCAGGTCGACCTGCTGCGCGAGCGGCATGCCGTCTACCTGGTGCGTTCCGGTCGCGTGTGCGTGGCCGGGCTCAACACCGGCAACGTGCAGACCGTGGCCGAGGCGATGGCCGCGGTGCTGGGCGACTGAACGCAGACGGCCCGGCGCCGAAGGAGGCTGCGATGAGCGACGACAACCCGAGTGCGATCTCTCACGTCTCGATCGGCAGCAACCGTTTCGAGTCGGCGCGCGACTTCTACGACGCCGTGCTCGCCACGCTCGGCGTGCGGCGCCTGATGGAGCATCCCGGTGCGGCCGCCTACGGCAAGGTCTACCCCGAGTTCTGGCTGCAGACACCGATCGACGGTGCGCCGGCCTCGGTGGGCAACGGCAGCCACGTGGGCTTCCTGGCGGCGAGCCGTGCGCAGGTCGATGCCTTCTATGCGGCGGCGGTGGCGGCGGGCGCACGAGGCGATGGCCCGCCCGGCCCGCGCCCGCACTACGGCGCGCCCTACTACGGCTGCTTCGTGCGCGATCTCGACGGCCACAAGATCGAGGCCTCGTTCTGGGACGAGGCGCTGGCGGGCGACGGAACGCCGGGTGGCTGAGCCCCCGGCCCGCGCCGCTCAGACCCAGGGCGTCGCCAGCCCCTCGCGCTCGAACACCTGCCGCACCGCAGGCCGATCGAGCACCCGCTGGAGGTAGGCGCCCAGAGCCGGTTGCGCGCGCGCCGGATGCGCGAAATGGCGCGTCCAGCGGCACAGCATCAGCGCATAGGCATCGACCGCGCTGTAGCGCGCGCCCAGCAGCCACGGCCCGCCATGGCGCTGCAGTTCGGCCTCGAGCAGATCGAGCAGCGCGCCGGTGCGGCCTTCGGCGCAGCTCTTGAGCTCGGCCGCGCCGGCGTCGTTGCCGTCGGTGAGCCAGCGCTCCGGGTAGAAGAACACCATCAGCGTGGCCTGCAGCGTGTTCGTCAGCCACACCAGCCACTTGTAGAAGTGCGCCCGCTCGTCGCTGCCCGGCGGTGGCGCCAGAGCCGCCTGCGGATGGCGGTCGACCAGGTGCAGACAGATCGCCGCGCTCTCGTACAGCACCAGGTCGCCGTCGACCAGCACCGGCACGCGGCCGTTCGGGTTGAGCGCCAGGTAGGCCGGCGAGCGGTGCGCCTGCGCCGCGGTATCGACCGGCCGCAGCACGAAGGGCACGCCGATCTCGGTCAGCAGGATGTGCGGCGCCATCGCCGCGGTGCTGGGCGCGTGGTGGAGTTCGATCATCGTTGCAGGCTCAGGAGACGGTCTCGGTGAAGCGCCGGGTCGCGATCGCGGTGCGCGAGGCCCGGCTGGCCAGCGTGTTGAGCGCCAGGCCGCCCAGCACCAGCGCGGTCGCGCCCAGCTTCCAGCCGGGCAGACTCTCGCCGAGCAGCAGCGACGAGGCCGCCATGCCGAACACCGGCACCAGCAGCGCGGCCGGCGCCACCGTCGCGGCCGGGTGGCGCGCCAGCAGCCAGTTCCAGGCGCCGTAGCCGAACAGCGTGTTGCCCAGCGCCTGCCAGGCCACCGCGGCCCAGGCCCCCGCGCTCGCCTGCGACAGGCTCGTGGCGATGCGGGCCGGGCCCTCGATCAGCAGGCTCAGCACGGCCAGCGCCGGCGCAGCGAACACGCTGATCCAGACCATGAAGCCCAGCATGTCGACCCGGCCGACCGACCGGGCGACCATGTTGGCGCCGGCCCAGCACAAGGCGGCGGTGAGCACCAGCATCAGGCCCAGCACGGTGATGCTGTGCTGGTCGATGTGGCCGGCGATCAGCGCCATGCCGGCGACCGCCAGTCCGAGCGCCAGCGCCTGCAGCGGCCGGGGCCGCTCGCCGTCGAGCAGCATCGCCAGCACGATGGTGAAGAACACCTGCGTCTGGATCACCAGCGAGGCCAGACCCGGCGAGATGTCGGCACGCATCGCATACAGCATCAGCCCGAACAGGCCCAGGCCGTGCAGCGCACCGAAGCCGGCCAGCTTGTGCCAGGGCACGGCCGGCCGCTTGATGAACAGCAGCAGCGGGAACGCCGACAGCGCGAAGCGCAATGTCGTGAACAGCAGCGGCGGCAGCTCGGCCAGGCCCCACTTGATCACGACGAAGTTGGTGCCCCAGACCGCGACCACGGCCAGGGCGAGCAGGAGGTGTGAAAGCGGCATGGCGGCAGTTTAGGAGCCGCGGCCGGTGCCGCGCCGCGATGGGGACAAGGGCCGCCGCGTGGCCTCAGGCGCGACGATAGGCGGCCACCCGCGCATGCAGGCCGCGCCGTCCGACGCTGCGCACCAGGTCCGCGAGGTCGGCGTCGGCGGTGTCGGCATCGGTCAGCGCGAACAGCGTGCGCAGGCTGGCCGCATCGAGCTTGCGGGTCGATTCCACCAGGGCGTCGACCCGTGCCTCCGGTCCTTCGGCGTCCACGAGTTCGGTGAGCAGCCCGCAGCGCAGCGCCGCCGCGGCATCCAGCTCCTCGTTGTGCAGCAGGATGGCGCGTGCGCGCTCGGCGCCGGTGATCGTCGCGAGACGCCGCGTGCCGAGCGCGACGCCGAACTGGAAGCCGGGAAACCGGAACCGCGCCGCCGGCGTGCCGATGCGCACGGCGCACGAGCAGGCGATGTCGGCGCCGGCGCCGTAGGCCGCACCGGCCACCCAGGCGATGGTGAGGAAGCGCGCCTGGCGCAGTCGCGCGAGCAATTCGTTGATGCGCACGAAGCGCAGCAGCAGGTCGCCTTCGGACAACTGCTCGTAGCCGGTGAAATCGAAGCCCGCGCAGAAGTTCCGGCCCTCGCCGCGGATCACCAGCGCCAGCGTCTCGGGGCCGATCGCGTCGAGGCTGGCGTGCAGGTGATCGACCAGCGCCGCCGACAGCGCATTGGCCTTGTCCGGGCGATTGAGGCGCAGCGTGCGCACGCCCTCGGCGGAGGGCGGCGACAGCAGCGCGAACTCGCTCATCGCAGCCACTCCCGGGCCACCGCCTCGGTGTGCTCGCCCAGACGCGGCGGGCGGGCGTCGACCGAGAACTCGTAGCCTGCGATGTGCACCGGAAAGCCGATCGTCGGCGTCTTCAGGCCATTGGGCAGCTCGAGCTCGGCGACCCAGCCGCGCTCCTTGACGTGCGGGTCGGCCAGGATGTCGGCGAAGTCGTTGATCGGTGCGCAGGGCACGCCGCGCCGGTCGAACTCGGCCAGCCAGTCGGCCGCGCTGCGGCGCGCGAAGTGCGGCTGCAGCAGCGCGGCGAGCTCGCGCTGGTTGGCCGCGCGCAGGGTCTGCGTGACGAAACGCGGGTCGGCCTCGAGTTGCGGCTGGTCCACCGCCGCGCAGACCTCGCCCCACAGCTTGTCGTTGCCGGCGGCGATCACGAAGGGCTTGTCGCTGCCCTCGAAGGCCTGGTAGGGCGCATTGCGCGGGTGGGCCGATCCGAGCCGCTGCGGCGCCCGGCCGGTGCCGAAGTACTCGCTGATCTGCAGCGCCGAGATGCCCAGCATGCAACCGAGCATCGAGCAGTCGATCTGCGTACCGACGCCGGTGCGACGCACTTCCATGATGGCGGCGAGGATGGAATAGGCCGCATAGAGCCCGGCGGTGAAGTCGGCCACCGGCACGCCGCACTTCACCGGGATGCTGTCGTTCTCGCCGGTCACGCTCATCAGCCCGCTGATGGCCTGCACGGTGACGTCGAAGGCGCCCTTCTTGGCATAGGGGCCGGCCTGGCCGTAGCCGGTGACCGAGCAGTAGACCAGTTGCGGGCGGCGTTCGCGCAGCGCCTCGTAGCCGAGCCCGAGGCGTTGCATCACGCCCGGACGGAAGTTCTCGAGCACGATGTCGGCCACCGCGCAGAGATCGCGCACGCGGGCCACGTCGGCCGGATCCTTGAGGTTGGCCGCGATGCTGCGCTTGTTGCGGTTCAGCGAGGCGAAGTTGCCGCTGTAGGCTTCGGCGTCGGGTTCGGCGCGCATCAGCGGCGGCCACTGGCGCATGCCGTCGCCGCCGTCGGTGTTCTCGACCTTCACCACGTCGGCGCCCAGGTCCGCGAGCAGCATCCCGCAGAACGGCACGGTGACGATCTGGCCGAACTCGAGCACCTTGAGGCCCGCGAGGGGTCGAAAGGATTCAACTGACATATCCGCTCCTACTGAATCAAACATCTTTCGCTGGTCGTCGGGTCACTGGCCGGGGCGGCGGGCCGGGCTCGCCACTAGACCGACAGGTGGCGCTTCTGCGTTTCCTTGTCGTCCATCAGCGCCTTGGCCGAGCCTTCGTGGACCACCAGGCCGTTGCTGAGCAGGTAGACGCGGTCCGCCAGCGTCAGGCAGGCCTTGACGTTCTGCTCGACGATCACGATCGTCTGGCCTTCCTTCGCCAGTCGGCCGACGACTTCCATCAGTGCGCGCACGATGATCGGTGCCAGCCCCTCGAACGGCTCGTCGAGCATCAGCAGGCGTGGCGACTGGATCAGGGCCCGCGCGATCGACAGCATCTGCTGCTCGCCGCCCGACAGATGCCGGCCGTGCGACTTCTTGCGCTCGCCCAGCCGCGGGAACACCTCGTACATCGCGTCGATGGTCAGCGGCTTGGCGCAGCCCATCGCGGCGAGGACCAGGTTCTCCTCCACCGTCAGGCCGGCGAACACGCGGCGGTCTTCCGGCACCAGTTGGATGCCGGCGCGGGCACGCCCTTCCGGCGAGGCGTCGCGCAATGCACGACCGGCGTACTCGACGACGCCGGACTTCGGCTCCAGCAGGCCCATCACGGTCTTCAGCGTGGTCGTCTTGCCCGAGCCGTTGCGGCCGAGCAGCGCGACGACCTCGCCCTCGGCGACGCGCAGGTTGATGTCGTGCAGTACATGCGATTCGCCGTAGCAGGAGTTCACGTCGCGCAGCGAAAGCAGGTCAGTCGTCATCGCGGCCTCCCATGTAGGCGGTGTGGACGATCGGGTTCTCGCGGATCTCCGCCGGCGGCCCGACCGCGAGGTTGCGGCCCATGTGCAGCACCGCGATGCGGTCGGCCAGACCGAACAGCGCGTCCATGTCGTGCTCGACCACGAGTGTGGTGCGCCCGACGCTGGCCGCCTTGATGACGCCCACCACCTGCACGCGCTCCTCGGGGCTGAGGCCGGCCAGGGGCTCGTCCAGCAGCAGCACGTCGGGCTGGGTGGCCAGCGCGATGCCGATCTCGAGCCGACGCTTCTCGCCGTAGGACAGATCGGACACCGGGCCACCCAGTCGGTCGGACAGGCCCATCATCGCCAGCAACCGGTCGGCGTCCTTCATCAGCTCGCCGTCGCGCTTGACCGAGGCCATCACGTCGAAGCGGAACGCGCCGCGCTGGCGTGCCAGCAGCGGCACCAGCAGGTTCTCGCGCAGGCTCAGCTCGGGGTAGACCTGCACGATCTGGTAGCTCTTGCTGATGCCCATCGCGCAGGCCTCGCGCACGCCCACGCCGGTGATGTTCCTGCCGCGGAAATGCACTTCGCCGCTGGTGGCCGGCATCTCGCCGGTGAGGATGCGGAACAGCGTGCTCTTGCCCGCGCCGTTCGGGCCGATCAGGCCCATGATCTCGCCCTCGCGCACCGACAGGCATACATCCTCCAGCGCCACCAGGCCGCCGAACTGCTTGCGGATGTGGCGCGCCTCGATGGCGGGCACACCCTCGGCACCCGCCTGGACACGCGCCGCGCGCTCTTCGGCGGAGGTCGTGCGCGGCGCAGCCGCCAGGAAGTCGGCGGGCGTCATCGCCGGTGCGAAGGCGGCCAGCTTCTCGCTGGCGGCGGCAGCGGCCTTCGCCACGGCGAGCCGGCGCTTGTGGAAGTAGTGCTGGATCTCGCCGACGATGCCGCGCCGCATCGTCGTGACGGCCAGGATGAACAGCGCGCCGAGGATCAGCTTCCACATGCCGCCGATGCCGGGGATCTGCTGCAGGATGTCGCGCAGGTAGATCCACACCGCCGCGCCGACCAGCGGGCCGATCAGCGTGCGCACGCCACCGACGACGGTCTGCATCACCACCTGGCCCGAGGTGTCGAGCGCGAACGCATCGGGGCCGACATAGCTCTGGAAGATGCCCATCATCGTGCCCGCCAGACCAGCGTAGCCGGCCGCGACGACGAAGGCCGCCATCTTGTAGCGCTGCACGTCGTGCCCGACGGCCAGCGTGCGCTCGGGGTTGATGCGCGTGGCATTGAGCACGCGCCCGAACGGCGAGGTGACCACGCGCCGCGCGAACCAGAACGTGGCGACGAAGATCGCCGCGATCACCGCGTACATGCCCCAGCCCGAGGTCAGCTCGAAGGTCTTGTCGCCGAACTGGAACACCGGGTGCGGCACGCCGGGCAGGCCGTTGTCGCCGCCGGTCCAGCGCGACAGCACCGAGTGCTGGATGAAGAAGCACAGCTCGCCGATCGCGAAGGTGATCATCGAGAAGTAGATGCCCACGCGCTTGAGCGCCACCATCCCGACCAGCACGCTGAACAGCATCGAAGCCAGCACGCCGGCACCGATCGCCAGCAGGAAGTTGGTCACGAGGCCGCTGACCAGCAGGTAGGCGGTCACGAAGCTGCCGGTGCCGAAGAACGCCGCCTGGCCGAACGACAGCATGCCGGCGTAGCCGAACAGGATGTCGAAGCCCAGGCCGAAGATGCCCCACAGCAGGATGCGGATCGCGGTGTCGACCGAACCGCCACCCGCGAGCAGCAGGAAGGGCATCAGCGCGAGCGCCAGGACGATCCAGCATTCGGTCGGCAGCGAGACGGCCAGCCGACGCATGCCACCCGCGCGGGCGGCCAGTTGTTGCGCCGTCATTTCCGTCCCTCCACGCCCATCAGGCCGCGCGGACGGATCGCCAGGATCGCCACCATGGTCATGAACAGGGCCACGTCGCTGTAGGCGGCCTCGAAGATCGCCGTCAGCGTCTGGATCTGGCCGGCGATGAAGCCGCCGATGATGGCGCCGGGGAAGGATCCCAGGCCACCGATCACGACGACGACGAAGGACTGCACCATGAAGCGCGCGCCGACGTCGGGGTTGATCGAGACGATCGGCGCCATCACCACGCCGGCCAGTCCGACGGCCAGCACGCCGATCGCGAACACCACCGCCTTGATCTGCGCCGCACGCAGGCCCAGGATGCGGACCATCAGCGTGTCCTCGATGGCGGCGCGCACGATCAGGCCGAGCCGGGAGTGATAGAGCAGCAGGTAGAACACCAGCAGCGAGAGCGCGGCGATGCCGAACACCACCAGCCGGTACTCCGGGTAGATCACCGGGCCGATCGAGACGGCGCCGGCGGCCCATTCGGGCGCCGGCATGGCGCGGCCGACACCGCCGAAGACGGCGCGCAGGGCTTCCACGATGACGATGCCCAGGCCGAAGGTCAGCAGGATCTGGTCCTCGTGGGGCCGCTGGTAGAAGCGGCTGATCAGCCCGCGCTCGATGACGAAGCCGAAAGCGCAGGTCACGGCGGCCCCGATCACCACGGCGGCGAGGTAGGAGCCGGTCCATTCGAACGCCAGCCAGCCGGCGTAGGCGCCGATCGCGAAGAACGCGCCGTGCGCGAAGTTCACGAGGCCGAGCGTCCCGAGGATGATGGTCAGGCCGCAGCCGACGAGCGCCAGCGTGCCGCCGAGCACCAGGCCGTGGAACACCTGCGATATGACGAGAGGGAGAGGTGGCATTCGAGCCTCCATGGGCCCGCCGCGCGAGCGGCGGCGGGCAGGTCGGATTGAGCGGGCGGATCGGCAGCGGGCCTTCGGGACTCGAATGCGTCCACGCTGCCGGGATCGTCAGGTGAGTTCGCCCATCTTGCAGGTGCCCTGATCGAGCGGCGTCACCGCGTCGGCACCGGGGATCATCTTGATCACCTCGTAGTAGTCGTCCTTGGACTTCATCTCGGAGGGCTTCTTGCCGCGCATCACCGGGACCGGGCGGACCAGCTGGTGATCCTCCGGCCGGTACATCACGTCGCCCAGCGAGGACTTGATCGGCAGCTTCGACTCGAGCGCCTTGATGACCTCCGGCGGGTAGAAGGTCTTGGCACGCTCCACCGCCACGGCCCAGATCATCATCTGCGAGTAGGCGATGTGCGCGGGCCAGTACGGCTTGTACTTGTGCTTGGCCTGGAAGTCGTCGACGAAGATCTTCGCGAGCTCGTTGCTTTCGGCCAGCGACCACCAGAAGTCCATCACGCCGAGCATGTTCTGCGTCACCTCGGGGCCGAGCTGCTGCGCGAGGAAGGGCTGCAGCGTCGGGACCACCAGCGCGGCGTTCTTCATGACACCGAAGTTCTGGGCCTGCTTGATCGAGACCGAGCAGTCGTTGCCGACGGTGCAGTTCACGAACACGTCGGCGCCGCTGTTGGCGATGTTGAGCAGGTAGGTGCTGAAGTCGGCGGTGCCGATCGGACAGACCTGCTTGGACACCGTCTTCCAGCCCATCGGCTCGGTCAGTCGCGCCATCGATTCGAACTGCGTGTGGCCGAAGGTGTAGTCGGGCACCAGGTAGGCCACCTTCTTGTTCTTGCCCAGGCGCTCGGCCATCACCGGCGCCAGCGCGCGCGAGGCCATCGTCGTGCTCGGCTGCGAGCGGAAGCTGTAGCGCTGGCAGTCCTTGCCGGTCACGTCGTCCGAACCGGCCGGGCCGGCCATGTAGAGCACCTTCTCGCGCTGCGCCAGCTTGCCGAGCGCGACCGTCACCGCGCTGCTGTAGCAGCCGGTCATCAGGATCGCCTTGTTGTTGCGGATGAAGCGCGTCTGGCCCTGGATCGCCGACTCGGCCTTGCTCTCGTCGTCGATCACGCCGAAGGTGATGGTCTTGCCCAGCACGCCCTTGCCCTTGAGCTCGGGAATCTTGCCGGCCAGCTTGCCCGAATTCAGGTGCTCGAACGCCAGCTCGAAGCCGAGCTGCTGGTCCTTGCCCTCGGCGGAGTAGGCCCCGGTCAGTGGCACCGATACGCCGATGAACACCGAGCTGCCCTCCGTTCCGGCCGGAAAGTTGCCGAGCGGCGGGAAGCTCTGCGCTCGCGCGTCGCGCATCGCGCCGGGCAGCAGGCACAGCCCGCTCGCGGCCGCGGCGGAAAGCACGAGGCCCCGGCGCGTCGTGTCGGGGGTTGCGTCGAACGCGATAGGTCGCTTGTTTGTCACCTCGATCTCCTTTCGGGAAAACCACCGACAGACCTGCCCGGGCTCTGTCGGCCCGGTGCAGCGATGTCAGCCATTGATCGGCCGACTCCGGCCGACCGCTTGACGCCGCGTGCGCGGCGCCTCGATCACTCTGCGGGCACCATCTCGAACTCGTCCTTGCTGGCCCCGCAGTCGGGGCAGCTCCAGCTGTCGGGCACGTCGGCCCAGGCGGTACCGGGCGCGATGCCTTCCTCGGGCAGGCCGGCGGCCTCGTCGTAGACGAAGCCGCACAGCACGCAGCGCCACTTCAGGGAGTTCATGCAGCAACCGCCTGCGACGCCGGTTGCGATGTCGGTTGAGATTCGGCGGCCACCATGTCGCGCACGATCTCGCGAGCCTTGAGGATGCCGGTGTCCGCGCGCAGATGCATCTCGCCGAGATAGTGCGTGTCGGCCAGGTCGAGCATCTTCTGCTGCTCGGTCAGCGCCCACAGGTCCTGGGCGATCACGCCGGGGAACTTCTCGGCCACGCGCGCGACGGTCGACACGCTCGGATCGGACGGCCAGCGGTGGCCGGCCCGGCAGGCGGCGATGACGCGCCAGCGGTGGTGGCGTTCGTCGACCGGCGTGATCAGGTGCGTGAGGATGTAGCCGCGCTCGTCCTCGGTCTGCAGCCGTCCGGGCGGCGCGCAGCGCAGGTCCACGCGGATCGCCGCCGGCGAGATCATGCTGTGGGTGTGGTGGCGGTCGACCAGTTCGTAGCCGAAGAAGTCTTCCAGGTAGGGAGGGTGGCGGTAGGACTCGGCCTTGCGCACCGAGGTCACCGAACGGTTGCCCTGGACGCCTTCGTGGGAGAACTCGACCGGGATCTCGCTGTTGGCGATGTCGCCGATGTTGCCGTCGTGCAGCGGGTAGAAGTGGCTGATGTCGAGCAGGTTCTCGATCAGCAGCAGGTAGTTCGTGGGCACCTCGGCGTTCTGCACGCGGACGGTTTCCCACTCGGGGCTGGCGAGCTCGGGGATGCGCGGCGGGCGCAGCGCCGGATTCGCTTCCTCGCCCATCCAGATCCAGACCATGCCGTCCTGCTCGACGATCGGATAGGGCCGCAGCTTGGCGCGGCTCGGGATCGCGCGGCCCGGCTGCGACGGGATCTTCACGCACTTGCCGGCGCTGTCGAAGCACAGGCCGTGGTAGGCGCATTCGAGCGTGCCGTCGGCGAGCAGCTTGCCCGCGGCGAGCGGCATGCGCTTGTGGCAGCAGCGGCCGTCGAAGGCCACGACCTCGCCGCCCGCTTCCGGGCGCCACAGCACCAGCGGCAGGCCGACGATCGTCTGGCCGACCAGCTGGCCGGGCGCAAATTCGTCGCTGGTTCCGGCGACGTACCAGAGGTTTCGGATCAGGGTCTCTTTCACTTGGGTCTCCACGGAAGAGTGCAGGAGGCTCGATCGGCCGGACGCACTGCCGATCGATGCCGGCGATGTTGTTCCAAATAACAGAACGCTGTTTCGAATTATTGGAACAATGCTAGCAGTGCCTGACGCGTTGTCAACATCGGTCGGCATCCGGATATACGCGAATGGCGATCCATCAATCCGACTTTCTGAGCGCGATTTGCCGGGCAAAACTCGCGAATTCCGGACCGGTCGTTCTGTCGATCCGGCGCGTCAAACCGGTTCGGGTTCTTGACAGTCCCAGGGCACAGACCTAAGCTCACGGCACAAAGTATCAATATTCAGAACACGTAAGCACCAAAGCATGGACACCACTTTCGTGAAGGGCCTCCAGGTGATCGAGGCGCTGGCGACGCACCCCACCCTGACGGGCGTGACGGAGCTGGCGAAGCACCTGGGGCTGACCAAGAGCAATGCGCACCGCCTGCTGCAGACGCTGGTGGCCTGTGGCTATGTCCGCAACCTCGAGCAGAGCGGCAAGTACGAGCTGACGCTGAAGTTGTGGGAGCTGGGCGCCGCGGTGGTGGGTCGGCTCGACCTGAAGACGGTGGCGGTCGAGTACATGGAGCGCCTGTGCCAGTTGTCCGGTGAAACGGTTCACCTGTCGGTGCTCGAAGGCACGGAGGTGATCTACCTCGACAAGGTCGACAGCCCGCACCCGGTGCGGGCCTATTCGCGGGTCGGCGGTCGGGCCCCGGCGTACTGCGTGGCCACCGGCAAGGCGCTGCTGTCCCATGCCTCGGCTTCGCTGATCGACCAGATTTCGCTCGAGCTCAAGCCGTTCACGCCCTACACGATCACCACGCCGAACGAACTGCGCAACGAGCTCGAGAAGCAGCGCCAGCTCGGCTATGCCGTCAACCGCGGCGAATGGCGCGACGGCGTGTGCGGCATCGCGGCGCCGATCTGGAACGCTGGCGGCCATGTGTGCGCGGCGATCGGCGTCTCCGGTCCGTCCGACCGCTTCAAGCCGCGCAACCTGAAGCTGCTGGCGCCGACCGTGGTGAGCGTGGCTCAGCAGATCTCCGCCCGTCTCGGCTACCGGCCGCAGCGCGACGTCGCCGCGTTCAACGTTCCGTCGGAACTGGTGGCGAGCACGGTCTGAATGCCGACGGCCCCGGGCCGCCCGCCGGCGATGCCGGTGATCGCCCGCCCTCACTCTCACTTCGCGCCAACGGACGCCTGCAATGAACCCCATCGTCGTGATCGGAAGTGGACTGGCCGGCTACACAGTGGCCAAGGAACTGCGCAAGCTCGACCGGGAGGTGGCGGTCACGCTCGTCACCGAGGACGACGGCGCGTTCTACTCGAAGCCCATGCTGTCGAACGCCTTCGCTCTGAAGAAGGCGCCGGCGGCGCTGGCCACGGCCGCCGCCTCCCAACTGGCCGGCGACTACGGCATCGAGATCCTCGCCGGCCATGCGGTCACCCGCATCGACCGGGCGGCGCGCGCGATCGAGGTGGCGGGCCGCAAGCTCGCCTACGACCGCCTGGTGCTGGCTGTCGGAGGGTGGCCTGTCCGGCTTCGGCTGGCCGGCGATGCCGCCGACCGCGTGCTGAGCGTCAACCACCTGGCCGACTACCAGCACTTCCGCCGGCACCTGGAGAGCCATCCGCGCGTGGCCATCCTCGGCGCGGGCCTGGTCGGCTGTGAGTTCGCCAACGACCTGGCGGCGGCCGGCCATGCCGTCGACGTGATCGACATCGCGCCGCGTGCACTGCCGCGCTTCTGGCCGGACCCGATGGCGATCGAGTTCCAGGCGCGGCTGGCCGCGGCCGGCGTGCGCTGGCATCTGTCCGAGGCGGTCGAGCGCATCGACACTGCCCCGGGCGGCCTGCGGATCACGCTGGAGAGCGGCCGCACGCTGGAGGCCGACACGGTGCTGTCGGCCATCGGCCTGGCGGCGAACACGTCGCTCGCCGTGCAGGCCGGCCTGACGGTGAACCGCGGCATCGTCGTCGACCGTCATCTGCAGACGAACGACGAGCACGTCTACGCGCTGGGCGACTGCGCCGAGGTCGACGGGCTGCTGCTGCCGTTCATCATGCCCATCATGCATGCGGCGCGGGCCCTCGCACGCACGCTGAACGGCGAGCGCACGGCGGTCGTCTACCCGGCCATGCCGGTGGTGCTCAAGACGCCGGCCTGGCCGGCGGTGTTCTTTCCGCCGCTGCAGCCGGGCGGCGGCAAGTGGCATGTCGAGCGGGAAGACACGGGCATGCGGGGCTACTACCGCGCTGCCGACGGTCGTCTGCTCGGCGCCGCGCTGGGTGGCAGCTGCACGCGCGAGAAGGACGCGGTGGTGAAGCAGCTGCCCTCGCTGACAGGCAACCCCTGAGCGCGCAGCGCCAGCTGTCGCACCACGGCACATCCTTGGCGGCGCGTGCAAGGCCTGGCCGGACGGGCTATCGTCCGCGGGCATCCGGACGGCGCCCTTCGAGCGCCGCGACACCACGCAAGGAGACTCCATGGTTGAGCACAAGGCGCTGCGGCGCGGAACGGTCGCACTGTCCCTCGCCCTCGGCCTGGCCACCTGCGCGAGCCAGGCCTTCGCCCACGCCGAAGAGTGGTGCAAGTCGAAGTACGGCCCGGCCGACGAGATCGGCGCCGCCAACCTGCTGAGTCCGCAGCTCGCGCTCGACGCCGCGAAGCTGGTGAAGACCGGCAAGACCTACCGGCTCGGCGCCGAGACCAACGCCAAGTCGCCCGCCTATCCGCCGCGCGGCTGGTCGCTCACGGTCACGTCTCCGGGTCAGGCCGGCGGTGCGACCCTCGGGCCGTCCAAGACCAGCTACAACGACGACATCTACGCCGGCTGGGTGGGCGTGGGCAGCCAGATCGACGGGCTGGGCCATGTCGGCATCGACAACGTCTACTACAACTGCTTCAAGAACAGCGAGTTCGTGCAGGTCGACGGCCTGCGCAAGCTCGGCGTCGAGAAGATCCCGCCGTTCGTGACGCGCGGCGTCGTGCTCGACATGACGGCCTACTACGGCCGCGACGTCGTGCCCGAGGGCACGGCCTTCAACCGCAAGGAGATCGACGAGCAGGCCAAGCGCCAGGGCATCGAGATCCGCACCGGCGACGTGGTGCTGTTCCACACCGGCTGGCTGTCGCTGGTGGGCAAGGACGACAAGCGCTTCCTCGCCGGCGAGCCGGGGCTGGGCCGCGAGGGCGCGGCCTACCTCGCGAGCAAGCAGGTGCTCGCGATCGGCGCCGACACCTGGGGGCTGGAGACCATCCCGTTCGAGAAGGAGGCCGGCGTGTTCGAGGTGCACCAGATCCTGCTGGCGAAGAACGGCATCTACATCCTCGAGAACATGAACACCGCCGAACTGGCCCGCGACCGCGCCTGGGAATTCATGTTCGTGCTGAGCGCGGTGCGCGTCACCGGCGGCGTGCAGAGCCTCGTCAATCCGGTCGCGATCCGCTGAGGGCTGCGAGCCCACGCTCGCAGCGGCGGCAAGCCTCAGGGTGGCGGCGTCGGGGGCTCGGCGCGCCGACCGAGGCGGGGCCGCCACAGCGCCAGCGAGACGGCGGCGACGGCGAGCGCCAGGGCCGACCACGCACCAAGGCGCTCGCTGCGCAGCACGGTCGCCAGCGCGGCGGCCGTGGCGTCGGTGGGGCTGGTCAGTGCCTGCACGGCCAGCGTGCGGGCCTGCCGTGCCGCACCGTGCACCTGCGCGAGCGCGATGCCGCAGACCGCGATGCCGATCAGCAACTTGCCGATCAACCAGCGCTGCTCGATCAGTGCGGGCCGCAGCGCGAGCAGCAGCAGGCCGCTCAGCACCATCAGACCGAGCGCCGGCAGCACGACGTTGGACGACACCGACAGGGCGATGTCGCGCGCCGCCAGCAGGCGCGGCGGCGTGTCGGCGGCCACCGAGGCGATTGCGAGCTGCGCCGCCAGCGCGCCGGCGAAGCCGACGCCGCCGAGCAGGTGCAGCAGCCGGAGCAGGGTGCGCACGGCCGAAGCCCGTGAGGCCGTCACACCGCTTCCACGGTGACTCAGGGCCGCGCCGGATACCAGGCCAGCGGCTCGGGCAGCACGAAGTCGGCCGGGATGTCGAAGATCTCGATCGTGGTCGTGATCAGCCCCTCGGTGCCGAAGTAGGCGTAGGGCACGCGGCCCTGCCAGGTGCCCGACTGGATCAGCTCCAGGCCGCGCGCCAGGTAGGTGGCCACGCGCTCGGCATAGGGCAGGCCGTTGCAGCCCTGCGCCACGTGGTGGATGCCTTCACCGTGCTCGCGCAGGAAGTCCTCGTAGATGTTCGGCCCGGTGATCGGCTCGATCACCTCCCACATCATCGTGCCCGAGAACGCCAGCGCGAGCTTCATGCTGTAGCGGCCCGGCTGGCCGTGGTAGGTCATGTCGCTGCAGGTCTCCGGCCCGAACTCGTAGATGCGCCACGGGCCGATGCCCAGCTTCGCCATGCCGGCCAGCGTGCGCTGCATGTCGCGGGTGACCACGCAGGTCTGGATGGTGTCGCCCTGGAAGCTGTTGTCGAGGGCGACTTCGCTGACGACGCGGGGCGTGCTGTGGCTGCTGCTGCTCATGTCGGTGGGGCTCGGTGGTGGGCTCGCGGGCAAGGCGGATGCGGGGCGAGCGAGACGGCATCTTGCGCGACGACCCTGCGGCGCGATCTCCTGCAAAACCCGAAGCCGGCCGCGGCCCGCGTCAGGGGGCCACAGCCTGGCGCACCGCGCGTTCCCAGCGTGCCATCCGCTCCGCCGCGCGCTCGCGCGGCAGTGTCGGCAGGAAACGCCGCTCGGCCTGCCACTGCGCCGCCAGTTCGTCGGTGCCGGCGTAGAGGCCGCAGCCCAGTCCGGCCAGGCAGGCCGCGCCGAGCGCCGTGGTCTCGATCACCTGCGGCCGCACGACCGGAATGCCCAGCAGGTCGGCCTGGAACTGCATCAGCAGGTCGTTGACGCAGGCACCGCCGTCGACGCGCAGCTCGCTGACCGGTTGTCCCCCGGCGGCCACCGCGTCGCGGCTCATCGCATCGAGCAGCGCCGCGCTCTGGAACGCGATGCTCTCCAGCGCCGCGCGCGCGATGTGGGCCGCCGTGCTGCCGCGCGTCAGGCCGACGATCGCGCCGCTGGCCTCGGGCCGCCAGTAGGGCGCGCCCAGGCCGGTGAAGGCGGGCACCACCACCACGCCGCCGGCGTCGGGCACGCTCTCGGCCAGCGCCTGCACCTCGCCGCTGCCGCGGATCGCATGCAAGCCGTCGCGCAGCCACTGCACCACCGCGCCGCCGATGAACACGCTGCCTTCCAGCGCGTACTGGCGCGGCGCGCCGCCACTTAGATGCGCCGCCGCGGTGGTGATCAGGCCGTGGGTCGAGGTCTGGCGCTGCGCGCCGGTGTGCATCAGCAGGAAGCAGCCGGTGCCGTAGGTGTTCTTCGCCAGCCCGGCCTGGAAACCGGCCTGACCGAACAGCGCGGCCTGCTGGTCACCGGCGATGCCGCACACCGGCACCGCGCCACCCAGCAGTGCGGGCTCGGTGGCGCCGAAATGCGAGGCCGATGGCTGCACCGTCGGCAGCAGCGCGCGCGGGATGTCCAGCGCCGCCAGCAGCGGCTCGCTCCAGGCGCCGCGGTCGATGTCGAACACCATCGTGCGCGAGGCGTTGGTGGTGTCGGTAGCGTGCACGCGCCCGCCGGTCAGCTGCCACAGCAGCCAGCTGTCCACCGTGCCGAAGGCCAGCTCGCCACGTTCGGCCTGCGCGCGGGCGCCCGGCACGTGGTCGAGCAGCCAGGCGATCTTGCTGGCCGAGAAGTAGGGGTCGATCACCAGGCCGGTCGCGTCGCGCACCGCGTCGGCCAGGCCCTGTTCGCGCCATCGGGCGCACAGCGGCTCGGTGCGGCGGTCCTGCCAGACGATGGCGTTGGCGATCGGCCGGCCGCTCGCGCGTTCCCACAGCAACGTGGTCTCGCGCTGGTTGGTGATGCCGATGGCCGCGAGCTCGGATGCGGCCAGGCCTGCCTGGGCCAGCGCCTCGCGGGCCGTGGCGAGCTGGGTCTCCCAGATCTCCAGCGGGTCGTGCTCCACCCAGCCCGGCTGCGGGTAGATCTGGCGGAACTCGCGCTGCGCCATCGCGCGGATGCGGCCGTCGCGGTCGAACACGATGCTGCGCGAGCTGGAGGTGCCCTGGTCGAGGGCGAGCAGATAGGTCATCGGCGGCGTCCGGGGAGTCGACCTCGCCAGCCTAAGCGAAGCCCCGCAGAATGGCAGCAGTGGAACAACCCAGGCCCGACCCGTCCCGTGAGCCGCTGCACTGCGACGTGCTCGTGGTCGGCGGCGGCATCAATGGAGCGGGCATCGCGCGCGATCTGGCGGGCCGCGGCTGGCGCGTCGTGCTGTGCGAGCGCGACGACCTGGCGGCACACACCTCGTCGGCCTCCACCAAGCTGATCCACGGCGGCCTGCGCTACCTCGAGCATGGCGAGTTCGCACTGGTGCGCAAGGCGCTGCAGGAGCGCGAGCAGCTGCTGCGCAGCGCCCCGCACATCATGTGGCCGCTGTCCTTCGTGATGCCGCACGACGCGGCGATGCGGCCGGCCTGGATGATCCGCGCCGGCCTGTTCCTCTACGACCACCTCGCGCGCCGCGACTGGCTGCCCGGCTCGCGCGGCATCGACCTGCGCCGCCACCCGGCCGGCGTGCCGCTGCAGCCGCGGCTGCAGCGTGGCTTCGTCTACAGCGACGGCTGGGTCGACGACGCGCGGCTGGTGGTGCTGGCCGCGATCGACGCCCGCGACCGTGGCGCGACGGTGCTGACGCGCTGCGCCTGCACCCGTGCGCAGCGCCACGCGGACGGCTGGCGCGTCACGCTGCAGCACGCGGGCGGGGCAGCGGTGGCGTGGCAGGCCCGCGCGCTGGTCAACGCGGCCGGGCCCTGGGCCGCGAGCTTCCTGCGCGACGTGGCCGTGTCGTCGCACGGCGAATCGCTCGCCACGCGCCAGCTGCGGCTGGTGAAGGGCAGCCACATCGTCGTGCCGCGGCTGTTCGACCACTCGCAGGCTTACCTGTTCCAGAACCCGGACCGCCGCATCGTCTTCGCGATCCCCTACGAGCGCGACTTCACGCTGATCGGCACCACCGACGTCGAACTGCATGGCGAACCCGGCGACGCCGTCGCCAGCGAGGCCGAGATCGCCTACCTGTGCGAGCAGGTCAGCCGCTACTTCGCGCGGCCGGTCGTGCCGACCGACGTGCGCTGGTCCTATGCCGGTGTGCGACCCCTGCTCGACGAGGCCGACGGCGACGACGCGAGTGCGGTGACGCGTGACTACCTGCTCGAGACGCACGCCGACGGCGCGCCGCTGCTCACGGTCTGGGGCGGCAAGATCACCACCTTTCGCAAGCTGGCCGAGGAGGCGGCAGGCGCCATCGGGCGCCTGCTCGGCGACGGACGCGCCGCGTGGACCGCGTCGGCGGTGCTGCCCGGCGGGGACCTGTCGGCCTGGACCGGCATGCCGCCGGGCACGCCGGCCGAGGACTTCGAGCGCTTCGTGGGGGCGCTGGAACGTCGGCATGCCTGGCTGCCGCCGCCGCTGGCGCACCGGCTGGCGCGCGCTTACGGCACGCGCGCGGCGAGCTGGCTCGCGGACGCGCGCTGTCTGGACGACCTGGGGCCCGAGATCACCCCCGGGCTGCACGCCGCGGAGCTGGTCCATCTGCAGCGCGAAGAGTGGGCCCTGACGGCCGACGACGTGCTGTGGCGGCGCTCGAAGCTGGGGCTGCATCTCGATGCCGGCCAACGCGCGACCGTGGCGGCATGGTTCGCTGCGCGCGGCAGCGCCTGAGGCCCTGAGGACCTGGTAACGCGTCGCGCAGCCTCAGGCTGCAGCGGCCATCGGTGGCGGCATGCCTGGGGGTTCGCGCACCGGCAGCGGCACGTCGGAGGGTGGCGGATCGGTGATCTCCGGCGGCTGCACGTCCGGGCGCGGTGGCGCGGGCGGTGTCACTTCCGGAGGGGGCGGCTGCGACGCGGGCGGCGAAGGGATCTCCGCGCGCCGCAAGGAGCGGTGCGCGGTCCGATGTGCCGTGCGGAACGGCGTCAACGCCAGGCGCGGGGTGGACGCTCGCACTGTCGTCACGCCGTCGAGCGTGACGTCGCACTGCAGCGGCGCGTGAGGATGCAGGGCGTAGAGGTTCATCGTGCGCGCACCGCCGCGTTCAGGTCTTGTCGATCAGGTTCTTGGGGTCTTCCTTGGCGTCGCCATAGCTCGCCTGGGTCTTGCCGGTGACCTGGTCCACGCGCCCCTCGGTCTTGAGCTTCTCGCTGCCGACGACCTTGCCGGTGGCTTCCTTGACCTTGCCCTTGGCCTGCTCGATGCGGCCCTTCAGTTGATCGGAGTTCATTGGCGAATCCTTCCATTCAAGACAATCCGGCCGGCTGCGCCCCGCGGAATGCCGGGCGAGCGACCGATGGAAAGATGGTGCCGGGTGCTCCCGGCTCTGCCTGCCGGCGGCGCTCCCGTCGGCGTGTAGGACGGGGAGCACAGGCCGCGCCGCGCGGCGCTCGCAGTTCAGCGGCGGCAGTGTCCCGGCGGATGGCCGAAATGCTGCTTGAAGACGCGGCTGAAATGCGCCGGGTCGGTGAAGCCCCACTGGTAGGCGATGTCGGCCACGCTGTGCTCGCGGTAGGACGGGTTGGTCAGCGCCTCGCCGCAGCGCTCCAGGCGCTGCTGGCGGATGTAGGCCGACACGCTCTGACCGGTCTTGCCGAACAGCAGGTGCAGGTAACGCGGCGAGATGTGGTGCGCCTGCGCGATGCTGCCCGGCGTGAGGCTCTCGTCCTGCAGGTGATCGAGGATGTAGTCCTGCACCCGCTTGAGCTGCTGCAGCGAGAGGCCGCGCGGAGCCGGGTCGAGGCGGCAGGACATCGCCGCCGTCAGCAGCTCGACGGTGGCGCGCCGCACCGCGTTGAGTTCGCCCGCCTCCAGCTCCTCGAGCTGCGAGGCCAGCGACTCGATGTGCGAGTACAGCACCGCGCCGATGCCCGAGCGGCTGTCGAGCACCGTGCCGCGGAAGCGTTCGGCGCGCGGCAGCCGTTCCTTCACGTCGTCCCACGGCAGGATCAGCGAAACCTTGTGCAGCCGCTCGGTCACCGTGAACTCCATCGGCTGGTCGCTGGTCCAGATCACCAGGTCGCCCGGCCCGACGGCCACGCGTTCGTCGCCGGCGCGCAGCGACTCGCGCCCCGAGCGCGTGATCTGCACGCCGATGTAGGCGGCGCCTTCCTGGCTCACATGGCGCGGCAGCCGGCGCCCGCCGCAGGGGTCGCAGAGGCACTCGACCACGCGCAGCCCGGCGACGTCGCGGTGCCGCAGGCGCGCGTTGAACTCCGGCGCCACGCGGTCCGGCACCTGCCAGCGGCGGTAGTTGTCGCTGAGCGCGGCCTCCCAGGCGTCGGTGCGGTCGGCCAGGGCGACGTCCGCGGTCGACCACCAGGGCGGTTCGGGCAACGAGGCGGGGACGGCCGGCGAGGCGCTCGCTTCCATGTCGGGTCTCCTGGCGCGGCGACGGGCCGGTAGGCGCGTCGCCCCCTTCGATCCCGATCCGGCGGACGGGCCCGTTCGAGGGTGCTCCGGCGCAGCGTAGTGAGATTCCGGCCGCGGCATGAGAGGGAAACCCATGGGGCGCGAGTCCTCCGGCAGCGCTAGCAGGTCCTAGGGCTGGGCGCGCGGCTGGCCACCCAGCGAGCGGATGAAGGCCGTGATGCGCCAGATGTCGTCGTCGGACAGCGAGCCCTTCCAGGCCGGCATCACGTTCGCACCGCGCTTGCGGCCGTTGGTGATCACGTCGTGGATCTGCACCGGGTCCCAGTCGATGCGCTCGCGGAAGGGCCGGTTCTTGCCGGAGTCGCCTTCCTTGCCGTGGCAGTAGGCGCAGGTCTGGCCGAACTTCTCGCGGCCGGCCTGCACCCACTCCGGATTGCGCAGGTCCTCGGCGCTGGGAACGGCCGCCGCTTCCTGGGCCTGCACGGCCGGCAGGCCGGCGAGCAGCAAGGCCAAGGCGGCGATCCGCCAGCACCGGCCGGCGGCGGCAGGAGCTCGCGCGTTCGTCATCGGCAGGTCCTGTCCATTCGCGCTATTCCAGCGTGAAGGCGATCAGCGCCGCACCGCCGCGCACGTTCTTGAACTCCGGCCAGGGAATCGATGCGAAGCCCGGGAACAGCGAACCGAAGCCGGTCGCCGCGACGATGTACTGCTTGCCGCCAGCCGAGTAGCTGACGATGCCGCCGCGCATGCCGGAGCCGACGTTGAAGGACCACAGCGTCTTGCCGGTCTGGTCGTCGTAGGCCGACAGGATGCCGCGCGGGTCGCCGTTGAAGATCAGGCCGCCGCCGGTGGCGAGCACGTGCGCCAGGCCCGGCGCCTCGAAGTCGAGCTTCCACGCCTGCTTGCCGGTCACCGGGTCATGGGCCACCAGCCGCGCCGTCGCCTTCTTGCCTGGCGGCGGGATGATCTCCAGCTCGGCCACGTCGTAGTAGCCCTGCGAGAACGCCAACTGGTCGATCGGCTGCTGCTTCATCACGACGCGGTTGCAGATCTCGTAGGCGTTCGTGTACCAGAGCTTGGTCTTCGGGCTGTAGGCGCCTGCATTCCAGCTGCGAACACCCAGCGCGCTGGGGCAGAACACCTCACTCTGCCCGGACTTCGGCGGGTTGCGGCCGATCAGCGCGCCGGTCTTGCGGTCCACGCCCTGGATCCAGTTCAGCTCCTCGGCGATCCGCCAGACGTCCTGGATCGCACCGGTCTTGCGGTCGTAGACCGTGACGAAGCCGCCCTTGTTGAGGTGCATCATCAGTTCCTGGCCGTTCTTCTCGAACATCACGAACTCGTAGGCCGAGTCGAAGTCCCAGGCGTCGTTCGGCACCTCCTGGTGGTGCCACTTGATGCGGCCGGTGGACGGTTCGAGCGCGAGCACCGTCGCGGTGTAGAGGTTGTCGCCCGAGCGCAGCTCGGCGTTGAAGTCTGGCGCCGGGTTCGAGGTGCCGATGAAGAAGGTGTCGTTCTTCGCGTCGTACTGTCCGGGCAGCCAGGCGCCGCCGCCGCCGACCTTGATGGTGTCGCCGGGCCAGCTCTTCGGGTCGTCCTTCAGCAGCTCCATCGTCCAGGCGCGCTCGCCGGTGTCGGCCTTCAGCGCATAGAGCTTCGAGCGCTGCGCCAGGTCGCCGCCGGTCGGGCCGGCGATCAGCACGTCGCCGGCCAGGATGGGCGGCGAGGTGAAGTTGCAGCCGTGGCAGGTCTTGGGGTCGGTGAGCTTCACCTTCCACAGCTCCTTGCCGGTCTTCTGGTCGAGCGCGATCAGGTGGCCGTCCGACGCGCCGATGAAGACCTTGCCGCGACCCACCGTCACGCCGCGGTTGTAGAAGCCGAACACCGACTTCTCCTGCACCGCGTCGAGCTCGGGGATGTACTCCCAGAGCTGCCTGCCGGTGGCCGCGTCGAGCGCGAAGCTGCGGTTGTTCGATGCGCTGTAGTACAGCACGCCGTCGAGCGCGATCGGCGTGGCCTGCAGTCCCTGCGCGATCTCGCCGGGCTGGTGGATCCAGGCCACCTTCAGCTTCTTGACATTCTTCTTGTTGACCTGGTCGAGCGGGCTGTAGCGCCAGCCGCGCCAGTCGCCGTGGTAGTCGGGCCAGTTCTTGCCGGCCTCCTCGGCGCGGCCGACGCCGGCGCAGAGCAGCAGGGCGGCGGCGACGGCCAGGCCGGCGATCGATCTCGTTCGCAGAACGTCGAGCTTCGGGATCACGGGGGTCTCCTCCGTTGATTTCTTCTGGAGCATCGGGTGCCGGCCGGCGGGCGATCCGGCCCGCGCAGGGCGAAGCAGCTTAGGCTTGCGTGCGGACCGCGCGCGTCGCCAAGGTGACGTGCGAGCCGGCTCTCGGTACAAGTCCGGGGGGGCCGCGCGTGAAACGCGGCATCCCGGCACGGTTCGGCTCACGCCGCCCAGGCGCCCTGCGCGTCCTCCCAGCCGATCACGGCGATCGGCGAGCCGTCGGGCTTGATGAAGGTGAGCGGCCCGAGGAAGCTCATGTAGAACTCGCTCGGCACCGGGAACTCGGTCTTGTCGTGGCGCGCGTTGGCCGACTCGTAGCCGTAGCCCGGCGCGACGGCGGTCTCGCCACCGGCGTCCTTGCCGCCGCGCAGGTCCATCTTGCCCTTGGTCAGGAAGTACTCGCCGGGGCCGACGTGGAAATGCGGCGCGAAGGACGAGCCGGCCGGACAGTCGAAGATCGCCGTCCACGAACCCATCTCGGGGGAGACGTGCAGCAGCTTCCAGCGGATGCCGCCGGTGGAGAACGCCGCGGGAAACGGCTTCCAGTCCACCTGGTCCATCTGTACGTACTCTTCCTTGATCTTCGGCTTCAGCATGTCTCGTCTCCTGCGGGTGGCTGCGGGACCTGCAGCGGGCCGGGCGGGTCCGGTCGCTGCGGGTCGGCGTGGCAAGGCGGGATCGGTCGATCCCCGAGACGGGACGATAGCGACGCCACCGTCGAAGGCCTAGGCTCAGCGCGCAACCCGGCTTGACCGGGAGAGAAGTTCAGCGCAAACCCTAGGCGGGTTCCCCCGGACGGGCGCTAGAAATCGGTGCTGACCGTCGCCTTCGTGAAGGCTTCGTTGTGGTCGATCAGAGCTTCCATGGCCTGGGCCGCCGCGGCCTCGTCGCGCTGCGAGATCGCGCGCGCCAGCGCACCGTGCAGCTTCGCCATCAGCGGCGTGTCCGCCGCCTGGCGGTAGTGCAGGTACCAGAAGCGCCGCGACAGGCCGTGCATCAGGCCCATCGCGCCGGCCGCGAACTCGTTGCGCGAGGCGCGCAGCGACAGGTCGTTGAACTCCTTGTCGGCGCGGATGAAGCGCGTCTCGTCGTTCTGCTTGCCGGCCACGTCGAACTCCGTGGCCAGTTCCTCGAAGCGCGCCCGCTCGGCTTCGGTGGCACGCCGTGCGGCGCAGCGCACCACGAGGCGCTCGACCTCGCGGCGCGTCTCCAGCAGCCGCAGCTGGCGCTTGATGTCGATCTCCGACACCAGCACGCCGCGCTGCGGCAGGATGGACACCAGGTGCTCGCGCGCCAGCCGCTGCAGCGCCTCTCGCACCGGCGTGCGCCCGATCTGCAGCCGTGCGGACAATTCGGCCTCGGAGATCGCGGCGCCCGGCAGCAGCTCGAGCTTGACGATCATCTCCTCGATCATCTCGTAGGCGGTGGCGGTCAGGCTGCGCGGCTTGACGATGGCGCCAGAAGTGTTGGCCGCGGCGCGCGGTCGGGCCGTCGTCGTCTTGGGGGTCTTCCTGGCCGCAGTCTTCTTCATGGAGTCTCGATTCCCGACAGTTCGCCAGCATAAGCGCGCCGGACGATGGCCGCGTAGTCGGCGTCGGGGGGTTGTTGAGGAAAGGCCTTGGCCAGCCGCGCCACCGCAAGGCCGTCGTGCACCAGCTGGTCGAGCGCGCGTTCCGGTACGCCGAAAGCGGCCAGATCGACCGGCACACCGAGCTCCCGGACCAGCTCGCGCGTCTTGACGGAGGCCTGACGCGCCATCGCGTCGCTGTCGGCGCGCGGCACGCCGGCCATCGCGGCGATGTCGGCCAGCTCTTCGCGGCGCGAGGGCCGCAGCGCGTCCATCACATAGGGCAGGAGCGCGGCGTTGGTGCTGCCGTGCGAGGCGTGCGTGAGCCCGGCCAGCGCATAGGCGAGGCCGTGTACCGCGTTCAGCCCGGCCGACGCATAGGACATCGCGGCGAACAGGCTCGCGTAGGCCATGCCGGTGCGCGCCTGCAGATCGTCGGGCACGAGGTAGGCGCGGCGCAGGTGCTGGAAGCACAGCGTGATCGCTTCGCGAGCGAACATCGTCGTCAGCCGGTTGCGGCCGCTGTACGACGGGTCGGCGTCGCCGCCGGTGTCGAAGCGCGTGGCGTCCATCGTCAGATAGGACTCGATCGCGTGCGTCAGCGCATCGAGCCCGGCGTCGGCGGTGACCTTCGGCGGGCAGCTCAGCGTGAGCTCCGGGTCGATGACGGCGATCGCCGGCCGCAGCGCGTTGCCCATCACGGCCACCTTGGTGGCGCTGCTGTGCTGGAGCAGGATCGCGCCGGGCGTGATCTCCGAGCCGGTGCCCGAGGTGGTGGGCATCGCCAGCATCGGCAGCGGGTTGCCGGGGAAGCGCGTCGTGCCGACGAAGCTCGCGACCGGTCGGCGGAATGGCAGCGTGAGGCACAGCGCCTTGGCGAGGTCGATGTTGCTGCCGCCGCCGAGCGCGATGACGTGGTCGATGCGCGCGGCGCCCTCGCGTGCCAGCAGCTCGTCGGTCGCGCTGTCGCACAGCTCGGTCGACGGATCGGGCTCGCCGCCATCGAACACCAGAGCCCCCAGGCCCTCGGCCTGCAGCGAGCGCACCAGCTCGTCGACGACCGTCGTGCGGCTCGAGAAGTGACGGTCGGTGACGATCAGCGCGCAGCGCCAGCGCTGGGCGGCGCACAACGCGGCGACGCGGTGGCGTGCGCCGGCGGCCAGCAGCACGCGCGACGGCGTGCAGAAGTAGAGGGTCTCGTCGGCGCTGACTGGTGGGGTGTGCATCGGCTGGGCTCGTCGGTCGGCTGGCGCAGATCCCGTCACCGGCCGCGAGGGGCGGGTGACGCGGGAAAAACGCTGTGCAATACTAGTAAGACATTACTAATATATCAATAGGAGACACCATGCCCACGTCGTCCTCGTCACCGCTCGGCAGTCTCGACTGCCGGGTGTTCGGCCGAGGCCGGCCGCTGGTGCTGCTGCATGGCATCCAGGGCACGGCCGAAGCCTGGATGCCGGTCGCGCAGCGGCTCGCCGCCACCCATCGTTGCGTGCTGCCCAACCTGCCGGGCCGCGCCGCCTCGCCGCGCTGGCGCACGGCCGACGACGGGCCGATCGAGCGCTACTACCACCTCGACCACTACGCGGACCTGCTGCACGAGCTGCTGCAGGCGATCGGCCAGCCGGTCGCGCTGGCCGGCTGGAGCATGGGCGTCAGCGTGATCCTGCGCATGGCGGCGCTGCATGGCCTCGATGCGGTCGAGCGGCTGGTGCTGGTGTCGGGCACGATGCGCGCCGGCCCGCCCGAGGCGACCTGGTTCCACGCCGCCGACATCGAAGCGCTGCGCACCGAGGCGCAGCAACGCGCCGAACGGCTGGGCCTGACGCAGGTGGCCGACGCCGAGGCGGTGGCGTGGTCGTGGCAGTCGGCGCGCGGCCTGGATCTGGCGGCCGGGGCCGCGCGCATCCAGCGGCCCACGCTGGTGGTGCACGGCGAGACCGACGACCAGTGCCCGCTCTCGCACGGTCGTGCGCTGGCGGACGCGGTGGCCGGCTCGCACTGGCTGCCGCTGCCCGGCGTCGGGCACAACGTGCTGAGCGCCGAACCGGCGCGGCTCGCGGCCGCCATGACCGCGGAAAACCCGCGTTGACATGCATCAAAGAGATTACTAGGATTTAACTAATACATCAGTCGTATTCAAAAACCGGTGCGAAGCCCGCGGCACCAGGCTGCACCGCCTTGCCGATGGCGTCGAAAGGCGCCGTTCTTCTCTCACCACCGCACCCGATCCAGGCCGCCAGAGCCAGCGATCCAACCCCACGGAGACAAGCCATGAAGCGTCGCAATTTCGTCAACGCCACCCTGGGCAGCGCCGGCCTGTTCGCCGCGGCCGGCGCGCTCGCTCAGACCGCCGGCCCGAGCTACAACTGGAAGATGGCCACCGGCTGGGCCGGTGGCCCGATCATGGACATCGGGGCCAAGGCCTTCGCCGAGCGCATGGAGTTCTTCTCGGGCGGGCGCTTCAAGATCCAGACCTTCCCGGGTGGGGGCCTCGGCAATGCGCTCAAGGTGCCCGAGACGGTGAAGAACGGCCTGGCCGAGTGCGGCCACACCTGGATGGGCTACGACTGGGGCAAGGACCCGACGACGGTGCTGTTCGGCGGCTATGCCGGCACCTTCGACACCGAGCGCATGCTGCACTGGCTCTACGAGTCCGGTGGCGCCGACCTGCAACGTCAGTTCCGCGAGGACACCGACGGCGTGATCTCGATGCCGCTGTTCATCCGCACCGCAGAGGTCTTTCTGCACTCGCGCAAGCCGGTCAAGAGCCTGGCCGACCTGAAGGGCCTGAAGCTGCGCACCGCCGGCGCCTGGCTGGAGATGTCCAAGGATCTCGGCGCCGCACCGGTCACCACCGCCGCGGGCGACGTGTTCCCGATGCTCGAGCGCGGCGCGATCGACGCTACCGAGTGGGGCACCCCGTGGGAGAACGTGTCGCCGGGCTTCTACAAGGTCGCCAAGTACCTGAGCTATCCCGGCGTGCACCAGCCCACCGCTCCGTTCGAACTGGTGATCAACAAGGACGTGTGGGCCAAGTTGAGCCCCAACGACAAGAAGCTGATCGAGGTGGTCGCCAAGATGGTGACGATGGAGACCTACCTGCGCATCGGCGCCGAAGACGCGAAGGCGATGGAGTTCTACAAGAAGCAGGGCGTGACGCTGGTGCACCTGGACGACGAGGTCCAGTACACGGCCCGCAAGATCGGCCTCGAGTGGGCCGAGGCCACGGCCAAGGAGAACAAGCACAAGTGGTTCGCGCGCGTGCACAAGAGCCAGGTCGAGTTCGACGCGGCCTGGAAGGACGCCGACGACTGGCGCAAGGTCAAGGTCAAGCGCGCCTGATCCGGGTGCCGTCAGGCTGGAAGGGCCCGCCTGCAAGGCGGGCCCGCCCCGTTATCCACTGGAGTCGCGATTGAACCGCCTCATCGTCTTGCTGGAGCGCCTGGTCGTGGCGGTCGGCATCGCCGCCGCGATGCTGCTCGTCCCGCTGGTGCTCGCCACCACCTGGGAGGTCGTCGCGCGCTACGCGTTCGGCGCGCCCACCATCTGGGCCTACGAGGTCGGCTATCTGCTGACCGGCTCGCACTTCCTGCTGGGCCTGGCCTACACGCTGCGCCAGGGTGAGCACATCCGCATCGACGTGCTCAGCGCCCACATGGCGCCGTCCACCCGGCGTCGCATCGACGCGGCCGCCTACGCCGTCGTGCTGCCGCTGCTGGTGTGGCTGAGCGTGGCGCTCTTCAACTACTTCATGGCCGGCTACACGCGCGGCGAGACCTCCGGGCAGTCGGCGCTGAACATGCCGGTGTGGCCGTTCCGTGCGGTCTTCGTCCTGTCGTTCACGATGTTCTCGTTGCAGGTGTTCTGCGAACTGCTGAAGTCCCTGATGGCCCCGAAGAACGATCAAGAGGTTCAGCCGTCATGAGCGATTACCTGCCCTTCTTCATGCTGCCGCTGGCCTTCACGCTGATGTTCCTCGGCGTGCAGGTCGCGTTCGCGATGATGCTGACCGCGGCCGCCTTCGGGCTGGCCATCTTCGGCCCCAACGTCATCCACCAGTTCGTCGAGAAGATCGACGACCTGTCGTCGAACTTCGTGTTCGCCGCGGTGCCGCTGTTCGTCTTCATGGGCGCGATGCTCGAGAAGTCGGGCATCGCCGACCGCCTGTTCGAGGCCATCCACATCTGGACGCGCCGCCTGCCCGGCGGCCTGGCGATCGCCACGGTGCTGATGTGCATCGTGTTCGCGGCGTCGAGTGGCGTGATCGGCGCGACCGAGTCGGTGGTGGGCCTGCTCACGATCCCGATCATGCTGCGCTACGGCTACAACAAGAGCCTGATCAGCGGCACCATCTGCGCCGGCGGCTCGCTGGGCACCATCATTCCGCCGTCGGTCGTGGTGGTCGTGATGGGCCCGCTGGCCAACCTGTCGGTCGGCGACCTGATGTACGGCATGGTGCTGCCGGGCTTCCTGATGGCCGGGCTGTATCTCGTCTACATCTTCGTGCTGTGCATCGTGAAGCCGGAGATGGGACGGCGCATCCCGCCCGAGCCCGGCGATCCCACCTTCATGCAGAAGCTCGCGATCACCACCCGCAACCTGGTGCCGCCGCTGGGCATGATCGTCGCGGTGCTCGGCTCCATCCTGCTGGGCCTGGCATCTCCGACCGAGGCCGCCGCCATCGGCGCGCTCTGCTCGGTCGGGCTGACCGTGCTCTACGGCCGCTTCACCTGGCCAGGGCTCTACGAATCGCTGCTGAAGACGCTGCGCGTCACCGCGATGATCATGTTCGTGCTGCTGGGCGGCACGCTGTTCACCGGCGTCTTCATCGGCGGCGGCGGCATCAACCTCGCCAGCTCGATGATCACGCACCTGGACCTGTCGCCGTGGGCGCTGCTGGGGATGATGCTGTTCATCCTGTTCATCGCCGGCTTCTTCCTCGACTGGATCTCGATCGTGCTGATCTTCCTGCCGATCTTCACGCCGCTGGTCACTGCGGCGGGCTTCGATCCGGTGTGGTTCTGCATCCTGTTCCTGATCATGATCCAGACCAGCTACCTGACGCCGCCGATGGCGCCGGCCATCTTCTACCTGCGTGCCGTGGCACCGCCGGAGATCACGATGCGGCACATGTACTGGGGAATGATTCCCTTCATCGCGTTGCAGATCGTCACGCTGGCCTGCACGCTGATGTGGCCGCAGCTCGTGACCTGGCTGCCGAGCGTCGCGATGCAGATGAGGTGATGGCGATGGATGCAAGGCCGACGCGGCGCGTCGACGTGGACCTGCTGGTCGTCGGCGGCGGCGCCACCGGCGTGGCCGCGGCAACCGTCGCGGCCCGCGCCGGGCTGAAGACCTTGCTGGTGGAGCGCTACGGCTTCTGCGGCGGCGGCGCGGTGGCGGGCCTGTCGGGCACCGTCTGCGGACTTTACGAAGCCGAGGAGGCGCCGCGGCGACCGAAGCAGATCGTGCACGGCTTCGTCGACGACTTCATCGCCGCGATGGAGCAACGCGGCGGACTGGCCGAGCCGGTGCTATACGGCAAGACCTGGACCCGGGTGCACGAGCCGCTGGCGTGGCGCGAATCGGCCGATGCGCTGCTGGCCACGGCCGGCGTGAAGCTCGCGTACCACGCGCTGGCGATCGGCGTGCACCGCGACGGCGACCGCATCGACGGCGCGACGGTGTGGACCAAGGGCGGCCTGCTCGACGTGCGCGCCGGCCTCACCATCGACGCCAGCGGCGATGCCGACCTGGTGGCGATGGCCGGCCTCGAGACCTACTGCGGTGCCGACGGCGTGGTGCAGAACCCGACGATGATCTTCCGCCTGCAGGGCGTCGACGTGGCGCGTTTCAAGGCGGCCTACGGCAGCGACACCATCATGCCGCCCGAGGTCACGGCGCTGATCGCCGCCGCGGCCGACGCCGGTTACGCCTTGCCGCGCCAGAAGATCTGGCTGTTCGAGACCACGCGTCCCGGCGAACTGCTGTGCAACTGCACGCGCGTGCGCGGCGCCGACGGGCGCGAGCTCAACTGCATCGACGGCGACGATTTCACCGAGGCCGAGGTCGAGGGCCGGCGCCAGGTGCGCGAGTACGCCCGCTTCTTCAAGGACCAGCTGGCCGGCTGCGAGGCGAGCTGGGTCAACGACACCGCGGTGCAGGTGGGCGTGCGCCAGACCCGCCAGGCACGCGGCCTGGCGACGCTGCGCAACGAGGACGTGGTGCGGGGCAGCAAGTTCTCCGACGGCGTCGCGCGCTCGCCCTGGCCCATCGAGCTGCATGCCGGCAGCAAGCCGCGCGTGCAGTGGCTGCTGAACGACTGGTACGAGGTGCCCTGGGGCTGCTTCGTGCCCGAGCGCGGCGAGGGCCTGCTGTTCGGCGGGCGCTGCCTGTCGGCCGAACACGAGGCCGTGGCCTCGGCACGCGTCACCGCGCAATGCTTCTCCTATGGCCACGCGCTGGGCGTGGCCGCCACCGTGGCGCTGCGCGAGCGCACGCCGGTGCGGGCCATTCCGGGCAGCGTGATCCGCGAACTGCTGAACCGGCAGGGCGCGCGCCTGGACGACTGAGCGCCGACCCGGCGGCGGCTGGATGAGGACCGCCCGGCCGCCGCCGTCTTTTTCTTGACCGCCCGGGGCCTGGCCCCGGCGCAACCGACGAATCGAGCACCTGACACCATGGCCCGTTCCTTCCGCAGCAACTTCGAGCCCGGCTCCACCCGCTGGGCGGTGCGTCACGCCCAATGGAGCGCGATGGGCATCGCCGAAGCCGACTTCGACAAGCCCAAGATCGCCGTCGTCAACACCTCCAGCGGCCTGTCGGTGTGCTTCCAGCACCTCGACGGCATCGCCCGGCGCGTGGCCGAGGCGATCCGGGCCGCCGGCGGCCTGCCGTTGGAGATCCGCACCGCCGCGCCCTCCGACTTCGTCACCAGCGCAGGGCGCCAGGGCCGCTACCTGATGCCCACGCGCGACCTGATCGTCAACGACATCGAGGTGCAGGTCGAGGGTGCCGAACTCGACGGCATGCTGCTGCTGTCGAGCTGCGACAAGACCACGCCGGCCCACTTGATGGCCGCCGGCCGCCTGGACGTGCCCAGCCTGGTGCTGGCGTGCGGCTACCAGCTCGGCCGTCAGTGCGGCGAGCACCACGTCGACATCGAGGAGGTCTACAAGGCGGTCGGTACCGTCAAGGCCGGCCAGATGGGACTCGACGAGCTGCAGGGCATGTGCCGCGTCGCGATCGACGGTCCCGGCGTGTGCGCCGGCCTTGCCACCGCCAACTCGATGCACTGCCTGGCCGAGGCGCTGGGCATGGCGCTGCCCGGCAACGCGCCGATCCGCGCCGACGGGCCACGCCTGCACGCAATGGCCGCCGAGGCCGGAGCGCGCATCGTCGAGATGGTGCAGCAGGACCTGCGGCCGCGCGCCATCCTCACGCCCGGTGCCTTCCGCAACGCAGTGCGCTTCGCGGTGGCGACCGGCTGCTCGGTCAACGTGATGCGCCATCTCATCGCCATCGCGATCGAGTCCGAGTGCCCGGTCGACGTGATCGCGGAATTCGAGCTCGCCGCCGACGAGGTGCCGATGCTCACGCGCATCCGGCCCAACGGCCCGGACCGCATCGAGACCTTCGAGGCCGCCGGCGGCGTGCGCGGCGTGTTGAAGCAGCTGTCCGCGCAACTCGACCGCGACGTGCTCACCGCCACGGGCCGGCGGATGGGCGCGCTGATCGACGAGACACCGGCGCCCGACGCGGCCTGCATCCGGCCGCTGGAGGAGCCGTTCGCGCACGAGCCGGGGCTGATGATCATCCGCGGCTCGCTTGCGCCCGATGGCGCGCTGGTGAAGCTGGCCGCGGTGCCGGCGGCGATCCGCCGCTTCCGTGGCGAGGCGAAGGTGTTCGAGGACGAGGCGCTGGCGATCGAGGGCCTGAAGACCGGCGCGGTGCGCCCGGGCCAGGTGATCGTGCTGCGCATGCTGGGCCCCAAGGGCGGACCGGGGACCGTGTTCGCGGCCAGCTTCATGGCCGCACTGGTCGGCGCCGGGCTGGGCAGCGAGGTGGCGGTGGTGACCGACGGCGAGTTGTCGGGCCTGAACAGCGGCATCACGATCGGGCAGGTGATGCCGGAGGCGGCCGAGGGCGGCCCGCTGGCGGCGGTGCGCGACGGCGACGCGATCGAGATCGACCTGACGGCGCGCCGCATCGAGTTGGTCGTGCCGGCCGACGAGATCGCCCGCCGGCTCGAGGGTTTCACGCCGCCGGTGCCGAGCGGCCGCTATGGTTGGCTGCACATGTACGGCGCGCTGGTGCAGCCGCTGTCGAGGGGCGCGGTGCTGGGCGTGCGCCCGATACTCGCCGGCAAGTCGGGCTGAGGCGGTGGCCCGCCCACAAGATCCACGAAGGCGCAGGAGGTGACGACGATGACCCCGAGCGAATCCGAAGCGGCCGCGGCGCAGGCCGAGCGGGCACGCCGCCTGCGCGCGCTGCACGAGCGCGACGGCGCGTTCGTGATCCCCAACCCCTGGGACGCCGGTTCGGCGAAGCTGCTCGCCGCGATGGGCTTCGAGGCGCTGGCCACCACCAGCGCCGGCTACGCGTTCTCGATCGGCCGGCCGGACATGGAGGGCGCGGTCACGCGCGACGAGACCTTCGCCAACGCCCGCGCGATCGTCGAGGCCACCGAGCTGCCGGTGTCGGCCGACCTGGAGAACGGCTTCGGCGACGATCCGGCCTCCTGCGCCGAGACCGTGCGCATGGCCGCGCGGGCCGGCCTGGTGGGCGGCTCGATCGAGGACGCCAGCGGCCGCCGCGCCGCGCCGATCTATCCCTTCGAATTGGCCGTCGACCGTGTCCGGGCCGCGGTGAGCACGGCGCGAACGCTGCCGTTCCCGTTCGTGCTGACCGCGCGCGCGGAGAACCTGCTGCACGGCCGCATCGACCTCGCTGACACGATCCGCCGGCTCGAGGCCTACGCCGAAGCCGGTGCCGACGTGCTGTACGCGCCGGGGCTCAAGACGGCGCAGGACATCGCCGCGGTGGTGAAGGCGGTCGCGCCGCGGCCCGTCAACGTGGTGATGGGACTGGCGGGCGCGGCGCTGTCGTTCGACGAGCTCCAGCGCCTGGGCGTCAAGCGCATCAGCGTCGGCTCGTCGCTGGCGCGCGCCGCCTACGGGGCCTTCCTGCGCGCGGCGCACGAGATCCGTGCCGACGGCACCTTCACCTACGCCGAGGCCGCGGTGCCGTTCGGCGAAATCAACGCGATGTTCCGCGGCTGAGGCGCCCGCGGCGGCGGTGCTCAGGCCGCCTTCAGTTCCGGCAGCGGCTCAGGCCGCTCTGACGCGCCGGCGGTGGGATCGGCCTCGCCACCGAGCGCGTCGACCAGGTCGGGAATGAGCTGTACCAGCTCACCGGTGGCGATGGCGACATCGGCATCGAAGGCTGCGTCGGCGTCGGCGCGGCCGGGATGGGCGTCGAACACGCCGTCGAGGAAATCGAGCTTCTTGATCTGGCCCGCGTCGGTCAGCACGAAGGACACGCGGCCCTGCCAGGTCAATGCCAGCCGCGTCGGTCGCTTGCCGTCACCGATGTGCTGGCGCACCTCGTCGGTGTCGAGCCGGTGGCGGGCGTAGCGCACCACCGACTTCTGCTCGTCGTCCGATTTCAACTCGCACTCGCGGTCCACCGAGAAGGCCGGTGGCGGCTCGCCATCGGCCAGCCAGCCGGCCATCGCGGTGGCGGCCGACAGCGCGGTCTGCAGCGGCGCGACCGGCAGGCCGTCGAGCACCTTGACCAGGTGCGTCACGACGTCGCCGGCGCGCGCCGGGCTGCCGGCGTCGACGATCAGCAGCCGCCGCTGCGGGTCCAGCCAGACGCGGAACGTCGCGCGTTTCGTGAAGGCCATCGGCAGCAGCTCCAGGGCGGCCTGCTCCTTCAGCTCCTTCAGGTGCTTGCGGCCCGGTTTGCGGCCGGTGTCGTGCTCGGCGCGCTGCGCCAGTTCGTCGGTGCGGCGCTTCACCACGGAGGACGGCAGCAGCTTCTGCTCGACCATCAGCGTCGCCAGCCACTGGCCCGCGACCGACTCGACCAGCGCGCCATGCGCATGCCCGCGCGGCGGCACCCAGCCGGCCGACAGGGCCTGCGTGGCGCCGCATTCGGCGAAACGCGCCGTGGCGAGGCGCTCCTCGATCTGCGTCGCGCTGCCCGACCACTCGGGGCCGATGCGGTACACGGTCAGGTTCTTGAACAAGGCAATCCTCTTTCTGCTGAAGCATCGGGCGGCACGGCCCGGGAGGGGCGATTGTCCATGCCCGGCGTCCCCCGGCCGGAGGGCGGGTCAGTCCTGTGGCGCCACCCACACCAGCCGGCCCTGCCCACCGTCGTCGAGCCGCCGCCGCAGCGCCGCCGCCTCGCTCTCGGGCAGGCTGAACTGCAGCTCCACATGCATGCCGTGGCTGACCTGCAGCGCACCGGCGCCGGCGGCGTCGAGCTCGCGGCGCAGCCAGCCCTCGAGCGCATAGGGCAGCACGCAGCGCAAGGTCTGCAGCCGCTGCAGCGGCCGCTTGTCGGCGCCGAGCAGGGCCTGGGCTACCGCGTCGGTGTAGGCGCGCACCAGGCCACCGGCGCCGAGCTTCACGCCGCCGAAGTAGCGCACCACGGTGGCCAGCACGCCGTCGAGATCCTGGTGGCGCAGCACCTCCAGCATCGGCCGGCCCGCGGTGCCGCCGGGTTCGCCGTCGTCGACCGCGGCCGAGGCGCCACCGGCCAGCAGCGCCCAGCACACGTGCGCGGCGCCGGGGTGCAGCGCCCGCAACGCGGCCACGCGCACCAGCGCCGCGGCGCGGTCGGCCACCGGCTCGACGCAGCCGATGAAGCGGCTCTTGCGGATCAGCAGTTCGCTGTGGACGACGGTGGTCAGGGTGCTGGGCATGGGCGCGCAGCTTAGCGGCTGGCCCTGCGCCGGCGCGCAGGCACGCGCTGTGCTCGAATGCCGACTGTCCCTCTCCTCCGGAACGCACCGCGTGCAGGACCTCATCGCCCTTGTCGTCCAGCATGGCCTGATCATCGTGTTCGCTACCACGCTGGCGGCGCGCATCGGCGTGCCCGTGCCGGCCGCGCCGCTGCTGGTGGTGGCCGGAGGCCTGGCGGTGGGAGGCGCGCTGTCGCTGCCGGCGTTGCTGGCGGTCGCGGTCGTCGCCAACGTGCTGGGCGATGCTGTGTGGTTCGCCGCCGGGCGGCGCTACGGTCACCGGGTGCTCGGCCTGCTGTGCCGCATCTCGTTGTCGCCCGATTCCTGCGTGCGCCAGAGCGAGGCGCTGATCCTGCGCTGGGGCGGCAGCTCGCTGGTGGCGGCCAAGTTCGTGCCGGGCGTCTCGGTCGTCGCCGCGCCGATGGCCGGTGCGGTGGGCATGAGCGTGGCGCGTTTCGTCGGTTATGACGCGCTGGGCGGTGCCGTGTGGTCGCTGGTGTTCCTGGGCCTGGGCGCGGTGTTCAGCCTACAGATCCAGGAACTGCTCGACGCGCTGGCCCGGGCCGGCGCGGCCGCGACCGGCTTGCTGGTGCTGGGCATCGCCGGCTTCGTGCTGTGGCGCTACCTGCGGCGGCGGCGCTTCCGCGACGCCGCGGCGATGCCTCGCATCACGCAGGCCGAACTGCACGCGCTGATCGACGAGGGCGCGGCGCCGGTGATCCTCGATGTGCGCTCCAGCGCCGCCGCCGGGCTCGACGTGCGTCACATCCCCGGCGCGCGGCTGGTGGAGCTGAGCGAGGTCGCGGACCACGCGCCACGCTTGCCGCGCGACCGCGAGATCGTGCTGTACTGCAATTGTCCTAACGAGGCTTCGGCGGCGACGGCCGCGCAGGCGCTGCGGGCGGCCGGGCTGCAGCGAGTTCGGCCGCTGGCCGGCGGACTCGACGGCTGGGCGGCGACAGGTGGCGCGGTGGCCGAGGGCCGGCCGCCGCCGCTGTCGGGCCTTTGAGGCCGGAGGCGCGGCCGGGCGCTAGGAAGTCGGTGCCGCGGGCGCCATCTGCTTGCAGACGTTGCCGCCGACGATGGTCAGCCGCAGGCTGCCACCGTGCCACTCGAGCCAGTTCAGGGCCACATAGTCGGCGATGGTGCCGGCGTCGATCAGGTCGGCGCGCCGCTGCTTCAGGTGATCGACGGTCTGCCGCAGGCCATCGCGCAGCATCTCGCGCCGCGGATCGGGGCGGGCGGCCGCCGGAAGGGAGCGCCGCTTGGGCGTCGAAGGGCGTTGGAGGGCGATAAGGTTCTCCAGGAGCGGGCCTCCACAGTAACAGCAGCGGCGCGGAGGGGCCAGGCATTTCTCCGCATGCCATGATCCTGCGATGGACGGCGTTCCCTCGCATTTCGATCACCCGCTCGACGCCGTGGAGTTCCGCCGCCCGGCGCACCGCGAGGGCATCGAGCTGTACCGCGCGCACATCGTGCGCCACGCCTTCGAGCCGCACACCCACGAGGCCTTCGGCCTCGGCGCGATCGAGTCGGGCGTCGAGCGCTTCCGCTACCGCGGCAGCGACCACCTGGCACCGCCCGACTCGCTGGTGTTGATGAATCCCGACGAACTGCACACCGGACGGGCCGAGACCGACGGCGGCTGGCGCTACCGCATGGTCTACCTCGATGCCGAGGTCGTGGAGCGCGTCAGCGGCGAGCGCGGCTGGGATTTCGGCGAGGCGGTGGGCCACGACGCGCCGCGGGCGCGCCGTGTCGGCGCGCTGCTCGAGCGGCTCTGGCAGGCCGACGAGCCGCTGGCCTTCGACAGCCTGCTGCACACGCTGCTGGCCGAGTTTCGCACCCATGCCCGCGTGGCGCGCGAGAGGCCTGCCGAAGGCGCGTTGCGCTTCGCGCCGGTGGTCGACTACCTGCGCGCTTATCTGGACCGCCGCCTCACGCTCGACGAACTGGCGGCGGTGGCCGGCCTCAGCCCCTTCCATTTCCTGCGCCGCTTCAACGCGCAGTACCACGTGACGCCGCAGCAGATGCTGATGGCACTTCGGCTGTTCGAGGCCAAGCGCCTGCTGGCCGCCGGCGACCCGGCGGCGCAAGTCGCCGCGGCCACCGGTCTGGTCGATCAGGCGCACCTGACACGCGCCTTCGCGCGCCGCTACGGCGTCACGCCAGCGCGCTACCAGCGGCAGGTGCGGCGGCAGTAACCGGTCGCGGGCGGCGGACGCTGCGCGGTGCCGCTCAGGGGAAGGCTGGCACGTCCGGCTCGATGCCCTCGAAATGCGCTTCCGGATGGGTGGACTGCAACAGCGACTCGATCTCCTGCACGCGCGAGCGCGGCACGTCCAGCATCAGCAGGATCTGGCCCTGCGCGATCGCGCCCTCGAAGCGGCGCAGCCGGCCGCTCGGCGCGGCGATGCCGATCATGCTCGACGACCAGGCGCCCAGCAGGCCGCCCAGCACGGCGAGCACCGCCGCCATCGCCCACTGTGGTGAATCGAGCGCCGATCGCAGCTCGGCACCACTCCAGCTCGGCGACGAGAACACGGCGCGCAAGGCCGACAGGCCAGACTCCGAATCGCCGACGATCGGGAAGAACATCGCGGCCAGCACACCGATCACCGCCCCGCCCAGTCCGCCGATCACCAGCCCGGCCTGCGCCGAGCGCAGCACGTCGGAGGTCTGCAGGATGTTGGCGGCATGCAGCCCGGACATGTCGGCGTTCTCGCGCGCGACGAAGTGGATATGGGCCTCGCCGATGCGGGCGAGCAACAGGTCGTTCATGGTCCGCCTGGCACTCGTCAGATCGGGTAGCAGCCAATAGATGCGTCTGCGCATGGCACCCTCCTTGAGTTCCCGCCGGGATGCACCCCGCGGGGGTCGACGATTTCCTTATACGCCTGCCCATTCATGCGTCGCAAGCAGGGGCAAGGCGCGCGGGCCGCAGCGCGGAGGTTCCGCGACGGCAGCGCAAGCCGGTACAAGACGGCCGGGGTCGCGGGCGACTACGCTCGCGGAATCATGTGGATCGGAACGCTTTTCGCGCTGGCCGCCGGCCTGATGTGGGGCCTGGTGTTCATCGCGCCGACCTTGCTGGCCGACTACCCGGCGGCCCTGCTGTCGTTCGCGCGTTATCTCGCTTTCGGGCTGATCGCGCTGCCGCTGGCGTGGCTGGACCGCGCGCGCCTCCGGCAGTTCACGCGCGCCGACTGGCGCGAGGCGCTGCGCCTGTCGCTGGTCGGCAATCTGCTGTACTACCTGTGCCTCGCCGCAGCCATCCAGCGTGCCGGCGGGCCGCTGCCGACGATGATCATCGGCACGCTGCCGGTGGTGATCGCGATCACCTCGAACCTGCGCGACGCCGCGCGCGACGGCCGGCTGCCCTGGGGCCGGCTGACGCCCTCGCTGGCCCTGATCGCGGCCGGCATCGGCTGTGTCAACCAGGCCGAGATCGCCGCGCTGCGCGCCGACCCGCAGGCCGACCTGGGTCGCTACGCGGTGGGCGCGCTGCTGGCCGTGGGCGCGGTGGCGTGCTGGACGTGGTATCCGCTGCGCAACGCCGACTGGCTGCGCGCGCACGCCGACCGCAGCCCGCGCACCTGGGCCACCGCGCAGGGCGTGGCGACACTGCCGCTGGCGGCGCTGGGTTTCGTAGGCTTCTGGGTGTGGAACGCAGCGAGCGGCCAGGCCTTCGCCATGCCCTTCGGTCCGCAACCCGAGCGCTTCGTGCTGCTGATGCTCGCGGTCGGCCTGTTCGCCTCCTGGCTGGGCACGCTGTGCTGGAACGAGGCCAGCCAGCGCCTGCCGACCTCGCTGGTCGGCCAGCTGATCGTGTTCGAGACGCTGTCGGCGCTGGCCTATGCCTATGCGCTGCGCCACGAATGGCCCGGCCCGCTCACGCTCGCCGGCGTCGCGCTGCTGATCGCCGGCGTGATGTGGGCGCTGCGCGTGCGCCCCGAGCCGCTGGCGGCCGAGGCGCACGCGGCCTGAGCGCGAGCAGCGCCCGCCGCAGGCCCGGGCCGCTGGCGTTGTCGCCTCAGCCGATGAACGCGGTGATCGCCGGGATCACCGTCTGCGGCGCCTCTTCCATGAGCCAGTGGCCCGAGCCGGCGACGACTTGGCCGCGCACATCGGTGGCCACCAGCCGGGCCTGCTCGATCAGGAAGTTGCCCGAAGCCTTCTCGCCGGTCAGCACCGACAACGGCATCGTCAGCTTCGTGGCGGAGAAGGCGGCAAAGTCCTTCGCGTCCTGCTCGAAGCTCTTGAAGTACTCGAAGCCGGCCCGCATGCCGCCCGGCTGCGCATAGGCGGCGGCATAGACGCGGCGGTCGGCCTCGGGCACCGAGCGCGCCGGGTCGGCCGCGAAGTCGTTCCAGAAGTGCTCGAAGTAGATGCGCTCGCGCCCGGCCACCAGCGCCAGCGGCACCTCGCCATGGAAGTGGAAGTGCCACAGGTCGCGCAGCAGCCACACGTCCTTCCAGTTGCCGATGCCGGGCAGGAAGGCGTCCATCAGCAGCACGCGCTCGGTGGCCTGCGGGAACTGCGCCGCGTAGGCGTACGCGACCATCAGGCCGATGTCGTGGCCCACGACAGTGGCGCGCTCGTGGCCGAGCGACCGCAGCAGCGCATGCACGTCCTGCGCGAGCGTCTTCTTGTCGTAGCCGCCGGCCGGCTTGTCGGACGCGCCGGCGCCGCGCAGGTCGGGGACGATGACCGTGTGGCGTTTCGCCAGCTCGGCCATCAGCGGCCGCCACATGTGGCCGGTCTGCGTGTAGCCGTGCAGCAGCAGCACCGCGCTGCCCTGGCCACCGACACGGACGTTCAGCTGCACACCGTTGACCGGCACGCGGCGCTCGGTGAAGCCGGCGGGCAGCGCCGCCGGGCTCTTGGCGGCAGCAGCAGCGGCGATCGGCAATGCGGCGGCCGCGACGGCGGTGCCGGCGCCCAGGGCGAGGCCGAGGACCGTGCGGCGGGAGGTTGGCAGGGAGGTGTTCATCGAGGGCTCCTTCGGGGGTGTGCGGGTTGCGATGGCGGCGCCACCGATGACTGCAATTTAGGATTCATTTTTCATGTCGAACAGAGGCTGAAGATTCACAATGTGTTCAGCTTTACTGAACCAAGGATGCCGATGGACCGCCTGCGTGCCTTCGAGGTGTTCGTCGCCGTGGTGTCGAAGCAGGGCTTCGCCCGCGCCGCGGAGGCGCTCGACACCTCACCGGCCAATGTCACGCGCTACATCGCCGAGCTGGAGGCGCATCTCGGCGCGCGGCTGCTGAACCGCCACTCGCGCAAGCTGTCGCTGACCGAGAGCGGCGAGGCGCTGTACGAGCGTGCCCGGACCGTGCTCGACGACGTGGCCGAGGCCGAGGCGCTGGCGTCGACCGCCACGATGCAACCGCGCGGGCGCCTGCGCATCAATGCACCGCTGAGCTTCGGCATCCTGCATCTTGCGCCCCTGTGGCCGCAGTTCCGCCAGCGCCACCCGGAGGTCGAGCTCGACGTGGCGCTGATCGACCGCGTGGTCGATATCGTCGAAGAGGGCTACGACCTCGCGATCCGCATCTCGCGCACCGGCTCCACCGCGCACGCGGCGCGCAAGCTCGCCGCCTCGCGCAACATCGTCTGCGCCTCACCCGGCTACCTGCGCAAGCACGGCCGGCCGCGCGTGCCGGCCGACCTGGCCGCGCACGCCTGCGTCGGCTACACCTATGCGGCGACCGCCGACGAGTGGCGTTTCGTCGACGAGCGCGGCGAACCCCACGCCGTCAAGGTGAACTGCGTGATGCACACCAACAACGGCGACACCGCGCGCGCCGCCGCCCTGGCCGGCATGGGCGTGATCTGGCAGCCCAGCTTCCTGATCGGCGAGGACCTGCGCGACGGCCGGCTCGTGCCGCTGCTGCCGGGCTACCGCATGGGCGACATCGACGTGCTGGCGCTCTACCCGAGCCGGCGCCAGCTCAGCGCCAAGGTGCGCGTGATGATCGACTTCCTGGCCGAGGCCTTCGCCGGCGTGCCGCCGTGGGATCGCGACGTCGAGGTCGTTACTCGCAGGCGCCTGCGCTGAACAACTCGCCCGCCACCTGCGCGAACGATTGCTGCAGCACAGTGAGCTCGACCTCGGCGCGGGGGTTGCCCTTGCCGCCGTCCTCGACGTGCTCGGTCGTCTGCAGCTTGCTCACGGGGGCGCGCTGGCGCGGCGTCATGGTGACGTTGAGCGTCAGCTTGTGCGACGGCAGCACGCGCGGTATGCCGCGCATCTGCTCACGGACCTGGCGTTCGCAGCTGGCGCGGTCCACGCCCGGCAGCTTCAACCCGAGCGGCACGCCGCCCAGCGACAGGCCCTTCGAGCAGGACCGCAGCGCAGCCTCGAGCCGGTCGTATTCGGGGTTGTCGACCCGCGAGCGTGCCCACTCGATGACGTCGACGCCGATGCGGCAGCGTGCGCTGGCATCCTGCGCCGGCACGACCGGGTGGCCGCCCGACTCGCCCAGCCACGAGGCGACATAGGTGGTCCAGTTGGCGTTGTTGCGGCCGCGCTGCTTCACACCCTCGAGCGCGACCGGCACGCCGCGCGTGGCGGTGCGGAAGCGGTCGCCGACCAGGCGATCGATCACGTCGAAACGCAGCACGTCCACGCGGTCGTCGGCCTCGCGCACGCTCACCACGATGCCGGCGTATCGGCCGTTCGAGCGCACGATCGAGCCGCTGTCGGACTGGATGATGCGCAGCTTGTCCTCGAAGGCCAGCGTGTGCCACTGCGAGGTGCCGCCGGCCGCGCGCAACCGCACGATGGTTTCGCGTCCGCCGGGGTAGTGCCGCACCACCTCGAAGGGCGTGTTCGCGGCCGTGGCGGCGGGCGCCACCTCCGCCGCGTCGGGCCAGCGATCGTTGCAGGCCACGACGGAGCGAGCCGGCAGCTCGATCAGCGCCAGGTCTTCGGTGCGCGACGGGTTGTAGTAGATGCGCTGTCCGGTGGCCTTGCCGCCGCTGCGGTCGGTGACGGTGATGTCCGCGCCGGCTTCCGACACCACGTGTCCGGCGGTCACGATCAGGCAGCGCTCGCCGCGGCGAAAGCCGTAGCCCGAGCCGTTCGAGTCGCCCTGGCGGATGTCGACCGGTTCGGCGCCGGCAGTGGAGAGCAGGGCCGGAGCCAACAAGCAAAGCAGTCGGGCGATCGAAGGGCGCGGCATCGTGGGTGGGAGGCAAATCGTCATGAGGACGGGGAGGGCCGAAACAGCGCGGGCAACGCAACGACCGTCTGCGCCAGCGTGCCGAGCAGCAGGAGGGTGGCCGCGAACATCTGCACGAACTGCAGCGAGACGAAGCGGTTCCACCAGGTGACGGCGACGGCGCGTTGTTCGCCGCCGTGCTGCGCGATGCCGATGCGCGCAGTCGTCACGTGCAGCTTCACGTCGAGCGCGCGATCCTTGTTGTCGTAGACGATGCCGGAGGCGCTCACCGGGGCGGTGCCCAGGCAGGCGAGCTGCGCGGGCGCCTCGGCATGAGCCAGGCAGGCATGCGTGTCGACGCGGCTGCCGGCGTCCAGGGTCTCCTCGATCACCGGCACGCTGCGGTCGGTGAAGGGTTCGCGGGTGCGCGCCTCGAGCTTGCCCTCGCGCAGCAGCGGCGAGGTGGTCTGCTGCCAGCCGCCGCCATGGCGCAGCAGTTCCCCCAGCACCACGCGGCCGCTCAGCAGCAGCACGGTGCCGGACGGCTTGTCGTCCGCGTCCTGGCCCTTGCCTGCGGCGGCAGGGCGCGTCGTCCGTACGCTCAGCGCGCGAGGACCCTTCCCGGGATCCGTCGGCAGCTCCAGATGCTGGTCGTCGACCGTCACCACCACCGCAGGCTGGCCGGTCTGCGCGATGCAGCGCGCGTGCAGCGGCCCACGGGTCAGGTCGATGCGCCACAAGCCGTCGGGGCGACGCTCCAGCACCGCGCGCGCGCCGCCGCGCAGGTGCACGCTGGTGGCGCTGGCTGCTCGCGCCGGCGGTGTCGCGCCGGCCCCGAGCGCCACGGCCTCGGCCCTGCCGAGGTCCCAGACCAGTTCCTGGTCGCACAGCGGCTCGACCGACAGGACGTCGGTGTTCGCGGTCAGCGTGAATGCGGTGTCCTTCGCGGTGCGCAGGCTGAGCGGCAGTGCGATGGCGGCCGCCAGCAGCGCGAGCACCAGCATCGTTGCGACGTGAGAGACGAAATGTCTCATCGTGCGCCTGCCGTCACCAGCCGACGACCACCGGCTGCTCCAGCTCGTCGAAGCCGTCGCGACGCACCAGTGTGACCTTGCCCTTGCTGCCGACGACGCTGGACAGCGGCAGCTCGCACAGCATGTCGAAGCGCACCGTCGACTTGTCGGGCGCACGCCGGCACAGCTGGGGTTGCCTGCCCTTCACCATCACCAGCATCTCCGGTGCGCGCCGGCTGTTGACATACAGCCGCAGCGTCGCGGCCGTCGCTGTTGCGGACGGGACCTCCCAGGCCGCGACCATCGGCTGTTCGACCGACGAGCCGTTCTCGACATAGCGCACCGACACCGCGACGCGCTCGGGCGCCAGCGGATTGGGGCGCAGGCGCTTGCCGTCCTTCGGCTCCAGCTCCAGCTCGATCCATTCGCCCTCGTGGGCCTCACCCTGGAAGGCGCCGTCGCCGCGCAACCGGCCATCGGCGGTGGTGAGGCTCACGCGCACCTGCCCGCTGAACGGCGCCTTGGCGCGGGCGTACAGGAATTGCGCGCCGATCTGCGACTGCACGCCGACCAGGGCCGTGCCCACCACCGCCTGGCCCTGCACCTGCGTCGGGGGGTCGATCACCTCGCGGTACTCCTGGCCCGTCACGGGGGTGAAGGGCCCGGCCAGCACCTCGCCAACCGCGATCAGCGCGAACAGGCCGGCACCGCGTGCGCGCCAACGGCCGCGCCCGTCATGAACTCCCATGGTCCCCCCTTGCAGTCGCCGGTATGCTAGTCAGCAATCTGCGAGAGAACAAGCGCGGCAAGGACCTCAGCCCAGCGCCTCGTCCAGCACCTCCACCCAGTGCTTCACCGGCGTCGGCGTGCCGCTCTGCAGGTGCTGGATGCAGCCGATGTTGGCCGACACGATGGCCTGCGCGCCCACCGGCGCGAGCGCGGCGAGCTTGCGGTCGCGCAGCTGGTAGGCCAGCGTCGGCTGCAGCACCGAGTAGGTGCCGGCCGAGCCGCAGCACAGGTGGCTGTCGGTCGGTGTCAGCGTGACGTCGAAGCCGAGTTCGCGCAGGCCACCCTCGACGCCGCCGCGCAACTGCTGGCCGTGCTGCAGCGTGCAGGGCGGGTGGAAGGCGAGCTTGGGTGTCTTGCCACGCAGCCGCGGCTTGAGTCTGGGCACCAGGTCGGGCAGCAGTTCGCTCAGGTCCCGGGTCAGTGCCGAGATCTTGGCTGCGCGCTCGGCATACGCCGGGTCGTGCTTCAGGTGGCGGGCGTAGTCCTTGACGGTCACGCCGCAGCCGGAGGCGTTCATCACGATCGCCTCGACGGCGCCCTGGCCGGTCAGGCCCTCGACCAGCGGCCACCAGGCGTCAACGTTGCGGCGCATGTCGGCCAGACCACCGTCGTGGTCGCCGAGGTGGTCGCGGATGGCACCGCAGCAGCCGGCGTCGTCGGCCACCAGGGTCTGGATGCCGGCGGCGTCGAGCACGCGCGCGGTGGCGCTGTTGATGTTCGGCGCCATCGCCGGCTGCACGCAGCCCAGCAGCATCAGCACCTTGCGCGGGTGGCTGCGGGTGGGCCAGCGGTGGGCGCTGGCGGGTGCCTTCGGCGGCACCTTGGCCTTCAGCGACGCGGGCACCAGCGGACGGAACAGCTGGCCGAGCTTCATCGCCGGCGCGAACAGCGGCGAGGTCAGGCCTTCCTTCAGCGCCGTGCGAGCGGCGCGCTCGCCGGCCGGGCGCTCGACCTTGGCATCGACCACACGGCGGCCGATGTCGACCAGCGCGCCGTACTGCACGCCCGACGGGCAGGTGGTCTCGCAGTTGCGGCAGGTCAGGCAGCGATCCAGGTGCAGCTGGGTCTTGCGCGTCGGCTCGGCGCCCTCGAGCACCTGCTTGATCAGGTAGATGCGGCCGCGCGGGCCGTCGAGCTCGTCGCCCAGCAGCTGGTAGGTCGGGCAGGTGGCGGTGCAGAAGCCGCAGTGCACGCACTTGCGCAGGATCGCTTCGGCGTCGGCGCCGTCGGCGCTGCCCTGGTATTCGGGGGCAAGGGTGGTTTGCATCGTGCGGGGTCAGCTCACAGATCGGGGTAGAGGCGGCCGCGGTTGAACACGCCGGCCGGGTCGAACTCGCGCTTGAGCTCGCGCTGGATGCGTGTCAGCGGCGCACTCAGCGGCGTGAACACGCCGGCCGCCTTGTCGCCGCCGCGGAACAGCGTGGCGTGGCCGCCGGCGCGCTGGGCCGCTTCGCGGACCGTGGCCGCACTGGCGGCGGTGCACCACCAGCGCTGCGCGCCGCCCCATTCGATCAGCTGCTCGCCGGGCAGCGAGACCGGCGCGGCGGTCTGCGGCACCGACAGGCGCCACAGGGCGGCGCCGGTGTTCGACTCGACCGCGGTGCGGGCCTTGATGAAGAACTCGTCCTCGTGGTCGCGCAGGCCGTCCCAGAACGGCGTGGCCATGCCGTCGTCGACGCCCTCGCCGCGGTGCTTGGTGAGCAGGGTGTCGACGGCGGCGTTGACCGCGGCGCGTGCGCCGCGCAGCCGCAGCAGCAGCATGCCGGACCACCACGCGCTGGCGCTGATCGGCAACGGCTGGCCGCCCCAGGCGTTGAGCTGCGCCAGCGCCGCGGCCTCGTCGAGCTCGAAGCGCAGCGTGGCCGTGGCCGGCTGCACCGGCAGCACCTTCAGCGACACCTCGAGCACGATGCCCAGCACGCCCATCGAGCCGCACAGCAGGCGCGACACGTCGTAGCCGGCCACGTTCTTCATCACCTGGCCGCCGAAGCTCAGCACCTCGGCGCGACCGTTCAGCAGCGTGGCGCCGAGCACGTGGTCGCGCACCGCGCCCACGCTGGCGCGACTGGGCCCGCTCAGGCCGGCCGCGACCAGCCCGCCCACCGTGCCCTTGGCGACCGAGCCGATGCGAAAGCGCGGCGGCTCGAATGGCAGGCACTGGCCCTGCTCGGCGAGTGCCGCCTCCAGCTCGGCGATCGGCGTGCCGGCGCGCGCGCTCACCACCAGCTCGGTGGGCTCGTAGCTGGAGATGCCGGTGAGCCCGGTGGTGTACAGCGCCTCGCCGTGGCGCGGGCCGCCGTAGAAGGCCTTGGAGCCGTGGCCGGCGATCTCGAGCGCGCTGCCGTCGGCCTGCGCGGCGCGCACGCGTTCCACGAGCGCGCGCAATGCGGGGTCGTCGTCGGGAGGGGTCATCGTCGTGGCTCTTCTTCTCGAACGAATGGAGGACAGGCCGGCGTCAGAACCGCGGCAGGTCGGGGAAGGGCAGCAGGCCCTTCTTCACGTGCATCTTTCCGTACTCGGCGCAGCGGTGCAGCGTCGGGATCACCTTGCCGGGGTTCAGCAGGCCGGCCGCGTCGAAGGCGCGCTTGAGGCCCAGCATCTGCTCGCGCTCGGCCGGCGTGAACTGCACGCACATCGAGCTGAGCTTCTCGATGCCCACGCCGTGTTCGCCGGTCACGGTGCCACCGAGCATCACGCTGGTCTCCAGGATGTCGGCGCCGAACAGCTCGGCACGGTGCAGCTGGTCGGGGTCGTTGGCGTCGAACAGGATCAGCGGGTGCAGGTTGCCGTCGCCGGCATGGAAGACGTTGCAGCAGCGCAGGCCGTACTTCGTCTCCATCTCGGTGATGCGGGTCAAGATCTCGGCCAGCTTCTTGCGCGGGATGGTCGAGTCCATGCACATGTAGTCGGGGCTGATGCGGCCGCTGGCCGGAAAGGCGTTCATGCGCCCGCTCCAGAACTTCAGCCGTTCGGCCTCGCTGGTGCTGATGTCGAAGCGCGTCGCGCCGGCGCCCTCCATCACCGCCACCATGCGCGCGATCTCCTCCTCCACCTCCTCGGGCGTGCCATCGCTCTCGCAGATCAGGATGGCGTATGCGTCGAGGTCGTAGCCGGCGTGCACGAAGTCCTCGACCGCGGCGGTCATCGGCTTGTCCATCATCTCCAGGCCGGCCGGGATGATGCCGGCGCCGATCAGCGCGGCCACCGCGTTGCCGGCCTTGCGCACGTCGTCGAAGCTGGCCAGGATGGCGCGCGCCAGCAGCGGCTTGGGCACCAGCTTCACCGTGACCTCGAGCGTCACCGCGAGCATGCCCTCGGAGCCGATCACCGCCGACAGCAGGTCCAGGCCCGGCGCGTCGAGCGCCTCGGAGCCGAACTCGACCGGCTCGCCCTCGACGGAGAATCCGCGCACCCGCAGCACGTTGTGGATCGTCAGGCCGTACTTCAGGCAGTGCATGCCGCCGGAGTTCTCGGCCACGTTGCCGCCGATCGTGCAGGCGATCTTGCTGCTCGGATCGGGCGCGTAGTACAGGCCGTGCGGCGAGGCTGCCTCGCTGATCGCCGCGTTGCGCACGCCGGTCTGCACGACGGCGGTGCGGCTGAGCGGATCGACCTTCAGGATCCTGTTGAACTTGGCGAGCGAGAGCGTCACGCCCAGCTCGTGCGGCATCGCGCCGCCCGACAGGCCGGTGCCGGCGCCGCGCGCCACCACTGGCACCGCGAGGCGGTGGCAGGCCTTCAGCACCGCGGCGACCTGGGCCTCGGTCTCCGGCAGCGCGACGACCAGCGGCATCGCGCGGTAGGCGGTCAGGCCGTCGCACTCATAGGGGATGGTGTCCTCGCGATGCCACAGCAGCGCATGGGCCGGCAACAGCGGCGCCAGCGCGGCCACGACCTCGGCCTGGCGGCGGCTGCGTTCTTCGCGGGACAGGGCGGCAGGCAGCGCGGTCGCGGCGAGGGGTGCGTTCATCGATGTCTCCTGGCGTGGCCGCCGATCCCCACGGATGGCGACGGCCGCACTCAACGCGTGAGCTTAAGCGCTGGCGACCCCGCCGGCCATGCGCTCGGGTTCTGGCGGTTTTGACGCGGACGAGGGCAATGGGCGTGTCGCGAAGGGGGGTGGCGCGCGCTGGACCCGACCCCCTCACCCCGGCCCTCTCCCCCGTGGCCGGTGGAGAGGGAGCAAGGCCCCCGGCCCTCTCCCGCTTTGCGGGAGAGGGCCGGGGTGAGGGTCTTCAGTGCTCGACCAAGGTGCCCGGCGGCGGCGTGGCGCCCGGACGGGGCGGGACCTTGGGGCCGGGCCGCTCCGGTGGGCGGGGCTCGGGCGGGCGCACCGTCGGCGGCGGGCGCGGGCGCACCGGCCGGTGCGGGATCACCACCACCGGTGGCGGCGCTTCCGCCTCGACGCGTGCGCGGGCCGCCTCGCGCTCGGCCTCGGCCTGCGCCGCCTTCGCGCGGGCCAGCTCGACCTCCTGGTCGCGCTCTCGCTGCTGCTCGATCTGGCGTCCGATGCGTTCGCTGACCGCGGCCGATTCGCGCTGCGACGCGGCGCGGCGCGCGTCGGCCTCGGCCGGGTCTTCGGGCGTCGTGGTCCAGCGGCGTTCGGTCTTCGCGCCCGGCTGCGGCCGGTCGGTGAAGATCACGCGCCCGTCGGGCAGGCGCTGCTGCACGATCTCGCGCGCAGCAGGCGCCGCGGGTGCTGCGGCCGAGGCCGCCGACGCCGGCGTGGCGGCCGGGGTCGGCTGGGCAGGCGCCGACGCGTGCAGGGCCAGCGCCATCAGGCCCGCGACGGTCGGAAGCGGAAGGACGCGCATGGCGGTCAGACCGCGCCGTTGTCCGCCGGTTCCCCGAGCCGTGGCGGTGGCCGCGAGGCCCGGCAGCGCTTCTGGCATGTATGTCATCACGCCGGCGCGGTGAACACCGTCAGCACGCCGGTGTAGCCGTAGAGATGGCGGTGGCCGATCTCGCCCGCGGCGAAGAAGCCGACCAGCGGCACGTCGCCGAGCGCATGGCGCAGCAGCTGCAGCTCGGCCGACGGCGCGCCGAAGTGCGGGCCGCCGCGGCCGGTGCAGCTCACGTAGAGCGCGCCGACGATCTGTCGCCCACCGGTCACGGCCGCGCCGCCGTCCGGCAGGTCGTCGGGTTCGAGCGCGCTGCGGATCTCGGTGGCGATGCGCACCAGGTCGCGCCGGGCCGCGTCGGTGTCGCGATGGCAGAAGGCGAGTTGCTGGCCGGCGAGTGCGGTGTCGGCGATCGCGATGCCGCGGCGCTGCGGGTCGATGCCGATCAGGTGGCGCACCCGCGTCTCGGTGCCGAAGGCATGGCCGCGCGCCGCAGTGACGAACTCGCCCGGCCGCGGCGCCGCGGTGTCGCTCAGCCCGACCAGCGTGCTGCGCATGCGGGGCAGCGCCTCGCGCGGCGCCTGCTCGTCGACGGCCAGATCGCCCAGCAGGCAGTCGAGCGCGGGACGGTCGTCGAGCTCGTAGACCACGTTGCGCTCGATCCGCGTGATCGCCCGCACCGGGCCCACCGGCTGGCAGCCCTGGGTGATGCGCGAGACGATCGCCACATCGGCGGTGAACGCCACGCCCGACAGGCCGCCGGTGAACACGCCGCCCTCGCCGGCATCCGCGCCGCCGGGGGCGGCGATCGTCAGCACGCGGTTGCGCGCCGAGCCGAGGCCGCCGAACAGGTAGCCGCTGTCGACCCGCTCGCTCAGCTCGCCGACCAGCTCCGACAGCTCGGGCGTCGACGGGTCGGCGTGCACCAGCGCCGTGTGCGGCTGGAAACCGGCGTCGCCCTGCAGCGGCCGGCGCCCGGAGAACACGCGGAACTGTTCGCGCGGCATCGCCGCCAGCATCACCGCGAGCCCGGGCTCGTCGAAGTACTCGACACCGCTCGCGCAGATGCCGATGCCGACGCTGCCGACCCAGGCGGTGCCCGGATAGCGCTCGCGCAACTCGGCCAGCAGGGCCTCGGCGGCCGGTGCGTGGTGGTCGGTCAGGTAACACCAGCCCAGCGTCGGCGCGGGGCGGTCGGCGAGCTGGGCGTCGAGTTGCGCGCACACCAGCCCGAGGGCCAGCCGGGCGTCGGGGTGGGTGGCGTGGGCGTGGGCGAAGGCTTGCATCGAGTCCGGCGCGGGAAGAATCAGCGCCGGCGGGCCGCCGCCTTGCGTGCCGGGGCGGCCTTCTTCTTCGCCGCCGCGGGCTTGGTGGCCGACTTGCCGGAGGCGGCCGCGCGAGCGGCACGGTTGGCCACGCCGCCGGCCATCTCGGCCGCCTTGCGGGCCGGCGCCATGCCGACCTTGATGGTCTGCTCGGCGGCATCGAAGCTCTGCTTCACCAGGTTGCCCGCGAGCTGCTTCGCGGAGTCGGACGCCACGTCCTTCATGGTGCTGGCGGCCAGTTGCGTGAACTGCTTGGTCAGCGCACCCCACCACTGGGTCGGGTCGACGATACCGGTCACCGGCGCGGCGGCCGGTTTGGCCTTCGCGCGCGATGCGGCAGGCTTCTTCGCGGCCGGTGTCTCGGCCGGCTCGTCGTCGTCATCGTCCTCGACGTCGGGCGCCGCGGCTGCGGCGGGTTCGTCATCGGGCAGCTTGATGCGCAGCGACTCGCGCAGGTCGGCCACCTGCACGTTCATGGTCTTCAGCGTCGACAGCGTCATGCGCTGCACTTCCAGCGCCTGGATCGTGGCACCCAGCATGCGCGCGTTCTGTTCGAGCCAGAACTGCACCGTGCGCAACTCCTCGATGCGCTTCTCCAGCTCCTCGGGGTTCAGCGTCGGCGCGACCCACTGGCCGATGTTGGGCAGCACCGAACCGGCGTTCTTGACCAGGCCCTGCAGGAAGTCGAAGCCCGGAACCATTTTCGCGAAGTCGGGGGTGGCGGCATTCATCGGCGGTCTCCTGTTGTTGTGGTCGGTGCGGCCAGCCATTGTGCGGCGCCGCGCCGCGCTTGTGCGCGGTTCGCGCTAGGCAAGAACCCGCCTCGAAGCGAACGACGACGACCTCAGGGGCCAGCCTCGATGCGCAGCACGCCGCCCTGCTGCTGCCAGCGCAGCCGGCCCAGCACGTCCATCCCGAGCAGAGGCTTGTCGCCGAGCGCGGGCAGCACCACCAGCGGCAGGCGCTCGACGCGCACGCCGCCGTCGAGCACCAGGTCGGCCCGCGCGACGTGGCCGCGCACCATGCCGCCGGCGGTGCTGGAGTCGACGCGGCCGATCGCCTCGAGCTTGAGCTCGTCGGCCAGTGCCGCCGAGATCGCGCTGCGCGTGGCGCCGGTGTCGACCAGGAAGTCGACCTCGCGGCCGTTCAGCCGTGCCGGCCAGTGGTAATGGCCGTCGTCGCCGCGTCGGATCTCGATCACGCCGCCCTCGTGCGAGAAGCGCGAGCGCTGCTGCTGCGCCTCCAGCGCACGAAAGCCGAGGAAGACCGCCAGGCCCAGCAGCAGCCAGACGGTGGCGATCTTCAGCGTGCGGGGGAACTCGGTCATGCGCGGCGTGGATGCATCAGCCCGGCGCCGCCACCGTCTGCTCGATCGCACCGAACACGCTCAGGCCGTCGCTGCCCTTCATCTCGATGCGCACCGTGTCGCCGTACTGCATGAACTCGGTGACCGGCGCGCCGCCTTCGAGGGTCTCGATCGCGCGCTTCTCGGCGATGCAGCTGTAGCCCTTGGACCAGTCCTTGTTGCTGACCGTGCCGCTGCCGACGATGCTGCCGGCGCGCACCCGGCGCGTCTTCGCGAGGTGGGCGATCAGCTGGCCGAAATGGAAGGTCATCTCGGGCCCGGCCTCGCACAGCCCGACCTTCCTGCCGTTCCACTGGGTCTGCAGCGTGAGGTGCACGCGGCCGCCCTGCCAGGCGGCGCCCAGCTCGTCGGGAGTGACGGCGACCGGGCTGAAGGCGGTGGCCGGCTTGCTCTGCAGGAAGCCGAAGCCCTTGGCCAGCTCGGCGGGAATGAGGTGGCGCAGGCTCACGTCGTTGGCCAGCATCAGCAGGCGGATGCCGTCGATCGCCGCTTCGGGCGACACGCCCATCGGCAGGTCGCCGGTGATCACCGCGACCTCGCTCTCGAAGTCGATGCCCATCTTCTCGCTCGGCACGACGATGTCGTCGCGCGGGCCGAGCAGGTCGTCGCTGCCGCCCTGGTACATCAGCGGGTCGGTGTAGAAGCTCTCGGGCACCTCGGCGCCGCGCGCCTTGCGCACCAGCTCCACGTGGTTGATGTAGGCCGAACCGTCGGCCCACTGGCAGGCGCGCGGCAGCGGTGCCATGCACTGCGCCGGCTCGAACGCGAAGGCGTGGCGCGTCTTGCCCTGGTTCAGCGTCTCGTACAGGTCCTGCAGCTGCGGCGACAGGAAGTTCCAGTCGTCGAGCACCTGCTGCAGGCGGCTGGCGATGCCGCTCGCATAATGGGCCGTGGTCAGGTCGTGCGAGACGACGACCAGCTGGCCATCGCGCGAGCCGTCCTTGTAGGTGGCGAGTTTCATCGGGGTCGGGCTCCTCGGCGGGACCGCAGCCCCGTTGGCGAAATTTCGATACAGTGAATCGGTTTCGTCATTGTAAATTTGCCGTCGTGTCCACGCGCTCTCCTTCCGCCGCGGTCGAAGCGGCCTCGTCGTCGCAGCAGGCGGCCATGATGCCCGGGCGGGCCGGCATCCAGTCGGTCGAGGTCGGCTATGCCCTGCTCGACGCGCTGGCGGCCACACCCGACGCGATGATGCTGCGCGATCTGTCCGCCGTCTGTGCGATGAGCGCGGCCAAGGCCCACCGCTATCTCGTGAGTTTCCAGCGCGTCGGGCTCGTGGTGCAGGATCCGGCGACCAGCCGCTACGACCTCGGTCCGATGGCGCGGCGCCTCGGGCTCGCCAGCCTGGCGCGGCTCGACGGGCTGGCGGTCGCGCGTGCGGCGGCGGCACGCCTGTGCGAGGCGATCGGCCACACGACGGCGCTGGCCGTGTGGAGCGAGCGCGGTCCCATCATCGTGCACTGCGAGACCCCTTCGTGTCAGCCGCTCACCGCCGGCCTGCGTTTGGGAAGCGTGATGCCCTTGTCGAGTTCCGCGACCGGCCGCTGTTTCGCCGCCTGGTTGCCGCGTGAGCAGACCGCGCCCTTGCTGGCGAGCGAACTCGGCGCCAGGCCGCCGCGCCCTCTGGCGCGGCTCGCCACCGCGTCCGGTTGGGCCGCCTGGGCCGCGGCGGTCCGCGCGCGCGGGGCCGGCACGGCCGATGGCGATCTGCAGCGCGGCGTCGCGACCCTGTGCCACCCGGTGTTCGATGCCGCGGGCCGCCTCACGCTGGGCCTGGTCACGCTCGGCCCGAGCACGGCCTTCGACGGTCGGGCCGGCGGGGCGATCGACAAGGCCGCGCAATCGGCGGCGGCCGCGCTGTCGCGCGAATTCGGGAGCGCGAGCGACGGCCGGGCGCCCACGGTGGCCCGGCCCGCGAGGCGCGGCCGATGAGGCGGCACAGCGCGCTGGGGCTTGCCGGCCTGGGTGCGGCGGTGCTGTTGCTGCACGTCTGGGTGCTCGATGACCTCGGGGTCGCGCGTCCCGAAGCGCCGTCGGCCGCAACCGGCCCGGTGCGATCGGTCTGGGCGCTCGGTTCGCCGGCCGTGGCGCCGCTCGCACCGTCCGTGCTGCTGGCCAGCGCCGACACCACCGTGTCGCTGCCCGCGCTCGAGGCACTGGCGGCGGCACGGGCCGCGCCGCCGCTGCCCGGCCTCCGGCCTGTCGACGTGGCGCCGGCTGCTGCGCCCCGCCGTCGCGCCAGGGCCGATGCCGAATCCTCGGCGGTGCAGGTGGCAGAAGATGCCGCGTCCGCCGCACTGCCCGACGACCTGCTGCTGGCGGCTGCGACCACCGCACCGGCCGCGGCGGCCACCGGTGGCGACGCTGTGCCGCCGACCTACCGCACCCGCATCCCGGCCGCGGCCAAGGTCGACTACCGCCTCAGCCGGGGTGCCATCACCGGCAGCGGCGAGATCGACTGGCGGCCACAGGGCGGCGGCTACGTGCTGCGGCTCGAGGGCCGCGTGCCGATCGTCGGCACGCTGATCACGCAGACCAGCCGCGGCGGCTTCGACGCCGCCGGCCTGGCCCCGGAGCGCTACACCGACAAGCGACTGCGTCGTGCCGAGCAGGCAGCCAGCTTCCAGCGCGGCGCCGGGGTGATCAGCTTCTCGGGGCAGAGCCCGGAGCAGCCGATGACGCCCGGCGTGCAGGACCGCCTGAGCGTGATGCTGCAGCTCGCGGCCATCGCCAACGCCTGGGCCAAGCCGCCGCCGGCTGGCGAACACTTCCTGATCCGGGTGATCGGGGCGCGCGGCGACTCACACGTCTGGTCGTTGCGCTTCGAGGGCCTGCAGGCAGTCGACACGCCGGGCGGCAGCGTGCGCGCGCTGCGCTTCCTGCGCGAGCCCGAGGGCCCGCAGGACACGCGCGCCGAGTTCTGGCTCGACCCGGCCCGCCAGTACCTGCCGGTGCGCGCCCGCCTCACCGACGGCAGCAGCGACGCGTTTGAACTGCTGCGCTTGAATTGAATCGAACCTTGCAAGCAAGGTGGACTCTGGCTTGAAATTTGCGTCTGCCTCACCACCTGGCTCTCAAAGGGGAAGTCCATGCAGATGCTCTACAACTCCGACAGCTTTGCCGTGGTGCAGTTCGAGGTGGCGTCCGAGGAGCCGGATGTCCGCGAAGGCGTGCCCGGGCTGACGCGGGGCGGCTACGAGATCGTCGACAAGTTCGCGCGCAAGGAAATCTTCCTCGAGGGTGCGCTGGCCGCGAGCTTCCGCGAGGGCGTGGACGCGTTGATCGAGACCTCGCCGTCCGAAGAGGAGATCGACGCCTATGTCAGCCGCTACGCGGCGCTGATGCAGCAGCCGCTGGTGCTGCACTGACGGCGGGCGCCTCCGGCACCTCGGCAGCATCGGCATCGGCATCAACCGCCGCAGCCGGGGCTGCGCGGTCCGGCTCGGCGGCGGCGGCCTGCACCACCAGGTGCATGAATTGCAACTTGGCCACCACCGGCCGCGGCAGCACGAAGGGGTAGAAGTCGTGCTGGCCCATGCTGCGCGACAGCTCGTTGAGCACGCTGGTCAGCGCGACCCACTCGTTGACGAAGCTCACGAAGCGGGCGGCGCCGGGGTCGTCGGGGCGCCACAGCACGTCGGTCTCGAAGGGCTCGATCTCGATCGCCACCGCACGTGCGTCCAGGCCGAAGCTGAGCGCGGTGTCGTGCGTGTCGACCACGTGCAGGTAGTGCGCCCAGGTCTCCGCCCAATCCTCCCACGGGTGGGTGCTCGCGTAGCTGCTCACGTGGCGCTGGGCCCAGTCCGGCGCCGGGCCGTTGGCATAGTGGCGCTGTAGCGCGGCCGCGTAGTCGTCGCGCTCGTCGCCGAACAGCTCGCGGAAGCCTTCCAGCCAGGGGGTGCCGGCCACCAGCCGGTCCCAGTAGTAGTGGCCCACCTCGTGGCGGAAGTGCCCCAGCAGCGTGCGGTAGGGTTCGCGCATCGCGGCGCGGATGCGTTCGCGCACCGCGTCGTCGGCCTCGTTGAGGTTCAGCGTGATCAAGCCGCAGGCATGTCCCGTCATCACCGCGGGCGCACCCGGCAGCGGGGCCAGCACGTCGAACATCAGGCCGCGCTCGGCGTCCTGGTCGTCGCCGGCCACGCGCGAGGCGACCGGCAGGCCCAGCGAGATCAGCTGCGACACCAGCCGCCGCTTGGCCAACTCGATGCGGCGCCACAGCTCGGCGTGGTCGGGTTGCGTCAGGTCGGGGATGGTGCGGTTGAGCCGGCAGGCCTGGCACAGCGGCTGGAAGCTGCCGTCGGCCGAGGCCGGCACCAGCCAGTTGCAGCCGGCGATGGTGTCGAAGTTGCCGCAGCGCCGGTACAGGGTCTGCGCGTCGCCGTCCACGTGCCAGGTGTTCTCCTCGGGGCCGGGATCGAGGGCCAGCATCTGACCGCGCAGCGCTTCGTAGCCCAGCGCGGCGCCGCAGCCGTGGCACAGGCTGTTGCGGAAGAACACCGGCCGGCCGCAGCGGCAGCGGTAGCTGCGCGTCACGCGCGGCGTCGGCGTCGGCAGGCCGGCATCGGCGGGCTTCAGCGGCAGATCGGACACATCGGTCATCGGGGAGGGCTCCGCGGCTGCAGGCGCGCCGCTTCGATCGAGTCTGCCATGCAGCGGCGCTTTCGGTGCCGGCTGTGCATGGCCTTGCACGCCGAAGCGATTTGTTGCACGGCGGCCCGCGAACGGGTGCGGCCGTGGCCGCGGCGGCGTCAGAGGCTGATACTGTCCGTCCGCGTCTCCACTCCATCCTCCCTCCGCATCCCATGTGCCAGCTGCTCGGCATGAACGGCAACACGCCGACCGACATCGTGTTCAGCTTCACCGGCTTCGCGACGCGCGCGGTCGAGCACAAGGACGGCTTCGGCATCGCCTTCTTCGAAGGCCCCGGCGTGCGCTGCTTCGTCGACCACCACAGCGCCAGCGATTCGCCGGTGGCCGAGATGGTCCGCCGCTACCCGATCCGCAGCCGGCACGTCATCTCGCACATCCGCAAGGCCACGCAGGGCGGCGTGGCGCTGCAGAACACCCACCCCTTCGTGCGCGAGCTGTGGGGTCGCTACTGGGTGTTCGCGCACAACGGCGACCTGAAGGACTTCCACCCCAAGCTGCACGCCGCCTTCCATCCGGTCGGCGACACCGACAGCGAGCGCGCCTTCTGCTGGCTGCTGCAGGAGCTGGCGAAGAACCATGCGTCGGTGCCGAGCGTGCGCGACCTGACCGAGACGCTGCGCGAGCTGGCCGCGCCGGTCGCGCGCCACGGCAGCTTCAACTTCCTGCTCAGCAACGGCGACGCGCTGTGGGCGCACGGTGCGACGCGGCTGCACTGGCTGGTGCGCCAGCACCCGTTCCGCCACGCGCGGCTGCAGGACCAGGACCTGACGGTGAACTTCGCCGAGCACACCACGCCGAACGACCGCGTCGCGGTCGTCGTCACCGAGCCGCTGACGGCCGACGAGGACTGGCAGGCTTTCGCGCCCGGCGAGCTCCGGGTGTTCCAGGACGGACAGGCGCTCGACGCCTGAAGAGGACCACCGCACGATGGATCTGCTGATCAATGGCCGCTTCGTGCCGCTGCCCGACGACGCCGTCGATCCGGCGATGCCGCTGCTGTGGGTGCTGCGCGATGTGCTGCAGCTCACCGGCAGCAAGTACGGTTGCGGCATCGGCGCCTGCGGCGCCTGCACCGTGCGCGTCGACGGCGTGCCTGCGCGGTCCTGCGTCACGCCGCTGTCTGCCGTCGGCGGCAAGGCGGTCCAGACCATCGAGGGCCTGGGCAGCGCCGAGCGGCCGCATGCGTTGCAGCGCGCCTGGGTGCAGCACCAGGTGCCGCAGTGCGGCTACTGCCAGAGCGGCCTGCTGATGGCCGCCGCGGCGCTGCTCGAACGCCAGCCCAAGCCGAGCGATGCCGACATCGACGCGGCCATCACCAACCTCTGCCGCTGCGGCACCTACCCGCGCGTGCGGGCCGCCATCCACAGTGCCGCGGCCGCGCTGGCCCCGCCGGCCGCGCCACGCGTGGCGCCGCCGCCATCGAAGCCCGCGCCATGAAGCGCCGCACGCTGCTGCTCGGCGCGGCGGCCACCGGTGGCGGCCTGCTGCTCGGCTGGGCGCTGCTGCCGCCGCGCTCGCGGCTGGGCGATCGCGCGCTGCTGGCGCTGCAGGCCGGCGAGGTGGCGTTCAACGGCTGGATCAAGATCGCCGCCGACGGCGGCGTGGCGCTGGCGATGAACCGCAGCGAGATGGGCCAGGGCGTGCACACCGCGCTGCCGATGCTGGTGGCCGAGGAGCTCGACATCGGCCTCGACCGCGTGCGCCTGGTGCAAGCCGGCGCCGACGCGGTCTACGGCAACGTGGCCACCTTCGTCGCGTCGCTGCCCTTCCACCCGCGCGACAGCGAGCCGGGCCGCAGGACGGCGGCCGTGAAGGGCGGCGAGTGGGTCGTCGCCAAGCTGGCGCGCGAGCTCGGCATCAACATGACGGGGGCGTCGACCAGCATCGTCGACGCCTGGGAGCCGCTGCGGCTGGCCGCGGCTACCGTGCGGGCCCAGCTGGTCGGTGCCGCCTCGCTGCGCTGGCGCCTGCCCAAGGAGGAGATCGTGGTGCACGGCGGCGTCGTGTCGCACGCCTCCGGCAAGCGTGCGCACTTCGGCGAACTCGCCACCGCGGCCGCCGGCACGCCGGCCGGTGATGTGACGCTGAAGCCGCGCGCCGCCTGGACGCTGATCGGCCGCGACACACCGCGCACCGACGTCGTCGCCAAGAGCAACGGCAGCGCGGTCTACGGCCTCGACGTTCGGCCCGAGGGCCTGCTGTTCGCCGCGGTGCGCATGTGCCCGGTGCTCGGCGGCGCGCCGCAGCGCGTCGGCAACGAGGACGAGGTGCTGCGCCGCCCCGGCGTGCAGCGGCTGGTGCGCCTGCCGCCGCGGGCCGGCGCGACCGCCGGCGTCGCCGTGGTGGCGCGCAGCAGCTGGCATGCGCGCCAGGCGGTGGAGGCGCTGGCGATCGACTGGGCACCACCGCCGGCCGGCACGGTCGATTCGAAGGCCATCGCCGCATCGCTGGAGGCCACGGCGCGCGACGCGCTCGCACAGGACGGCGGCCTCGCCTACTACCGCAGTGGCGGCGACGCGGCGGCGGCCGAGCGCGAGGCCGGCGCGCGGGTCGTCGAGGCGCTCTACCGCGCGCCCTACCTCGCGCACGCCGCGCTCGAACCGATCAACTGCACCGCGCAGGTCCGCGACGGCCACGTCACCGTGTGGGCGCCGACCCAGGTGCCCGGCATCGCCCGCGCACATGCGGCGCGCGCCGCCGGCGTCGACGAGAGCGTGGTGACGCTGCACGTCACGCTGCTGGGCGGCGGCTTCGGCCGCCGGCTCGATGCCGACTTCGTGGCGCAGGCCGTCGCGGTGGCGCAGGAGACCGGCGGCCGGCCGGTGCAGCTGCTGTGGTCGCGCGAGGAGGACACCACGCACGACTACTACCGCCCGGCCGCGGCCGCGGCGCTGAAGGCGGTGCTGGGAGCCGATGGCCGGCCGCTGTCGTTGCGCATCGCGAGCGCCGGCGACGCCATCACGCCGCGCTGGATGGAGCGCGGCCTGCCGTGGCTGGCCGGCCCGGTCGACCTGCCCGACAAGACCACCGCCGAGGGCCTGTTCGACCAGCCCTATGCCATCGCGCACCAGCGCATCGCGCACGTCGCCACGCGCAGCGGCGTGCCGGTCGGCTACTGGCGCTCGGTCGGCCATTCGCACAATGCCTTCTTCATCGAGAGCTTCATCGACGAGCTGGCGCACGCGGCGCAGCAGAACCCGGTGGCCTACCGGCTCGCGCTGCTGGCCGACAGCCCGCGCCATGCGGCGGTGCTGCAGCTCGCGGCCGTGCAGGCCGGTTGGGGAAGCCCGCTGCCGTCCGGCCGGGCGCGCGGTGTCGCGCTGCACGAGAGCTTCGGCTCCATCGTCGCGCAGGTGGCCGAGGTGTCGCTGGCGGCCGACGGCGTGCCGCGCGTGCACCGCGTGGTCTGCGCCGTCGATTGCGGCACCGTGGTCAACCCCGGCATCGCGCGGCAGCAGATGGAGGGCGGCATCGTGTTCGGCCTGACGGCGGCGCTGCATGGCGGCATCGACATCGTGGCCGGCGTGGTGCAGCAGAAGAATTTTCCCGAGCAGCCGCTGCTGACGCTGGCCGAGTCGCCGCGGATCGAGACCTACCTCATGGCCAGCGAGCACCCCCCCGGCGGGGTCGGCGAGCCCGGCACGCCGCCGATCGCGCCGGCGGTGGCGAATGCGCTGTTCGTGTTGACCGGGGTGCGGCGGCGGGTGTTGCCCTTGCGGGGCTGAGAGGCGCTCGGTGAGGGGGCTGCTGCTTCCTCAGCGCGCCGCGTTCAGCGCTGCCCGCGTGGCCAGCGCCACCTGGCGCGCCGCGCTCGCGAACTCGGCGTCGCCGCCGGCGTACAGCACCGCGCGCGAGGAGTTCACGATGATCGGCGCGCTCGTCGCCGCCTTGTCGCCGCGCCAGGCCGCCTTCACCGTGGCCGCCGCGTCGCCGCCCTGCGCGCCGACGCCGGGGATCAGCAGCGGCAGCGTCGGCGCCAGCGTGCGCACGCGCGCCAGCTCCTCGGGGAAGGTCGCGCCCACCACCAGGCCGAGCTGGCCGTTGGTGTTCCATGGCCCCTGCGCGAGCTGCGCCAGGTGCTCGTACAGCCGCGGGCTGCCGTCCACGTCGGCCAGCCGCTGGTTCTGCAGGTCGCCGCCGCCGGGATTGGAGGTGCGGCACAGCAGGATCGCGCCCTTGCCGGGCCAGCGCAGGTAGGGCTCGACCGAGTCGAAGCCCATGAAGGGCGACAGCGTCACCGCGTCGGCCTGGTAGCGCTCGAAGGCCTCGCGCGCGTACTGCTCGGCGGTGCTGCCGATGTCGCCGCGCTTGGCGTCCAGGATCACCGGCACGTCGGGCGCCACGCGGCGGATGTGCGCCATCAGCCGCTCCAGCTGGTCTTCGGCCCGGTGCGCGGCGAAGTAGGCGATCTGCGGCTTGAAGGCGATCACCAGGTCCTTGGTGGCATCGACGATGCGGGCGCAGAAGTCGAAGATGCGCGCCGCGTCGCCGGTCCACGGCGCCGGGAACTTGGACGGCTCGGGGTCCAGCCCCACGCACAGCAGCGAATCGTTCAGCCGCTCGGCGGCCAGCAGGCGGGCGCGAAAGCTCATGTCGTGCGCGCCTCAGCCGCCGATGCGCTGCGCCAGCTCGGCCGCCTTGCCGGTGTAGTTGCCCGGCGTCAGCGCGCGCAGGCGCTGCTTCTCGGCCTCGGGCAGCTCCAGCGTCTCGATGAAGGCGGTGATCGACTCGCGCGTGATCGCCTTGCCGCGCGTCAGCTCCTTGAGCCGTTCGTAGGGATTGGGCAGGCCGTGGCGGCGCATCACCGTCTGGATGGGCTCGGCCAGCACCTCCCAGGCGGCGTCGAGGTCGGCCGCGAGCGCGGCCTCGTTGACCTCGAGCTTGCCCAGGCCGCGCGCCAGCGAGTCCCAGCCCAGCAGCGCGTAGCCCAGCGCCACGCCCATGTTGCGCAGCACGGTCGAGTCGGTCAGGTCGCGCTGCCAGCGGCTGATCGGCAGCTTCTGGCTCAGGTGCGCGAGCAGCGCGTTGGCCAGGCCCAGGTTGCCCTCGGCGTTCTCGAAGTCGATCGGGTTGACCTTGTGCGGCATCGTGCTCGAGCCGATCTCGCCGGCCTTGAGCTTCTGCTTGAAGTAGCCCAGGCTGATGTAGCCCCAGACGTCGCGCGACCAGTCGATCAGGATGGTGTTGGTGCGCGTCACCGCGTCGAACAGCTCGGCCATGTAGTCGTGCGGCTCGATCTGGATCGTGTAGGGGTTGAACGCCAGGCCGAGCTGCTGCTCCACCACGCGGCGGCTGAAGGCCTCCCAGTCCACGTCGGGGTAGGCCGACAGGTGGGCGTTGTAGTTGCCCACCGCGCCGTTCATCTTGGCCAGCAGCGGCACCGCGGCGATGCGCTGGCGCGCGGTGGCCAGGCGCGCCACCACGTTGGCGATCTCCTTGCCCACGGTGGTGGGGCTGGCGGTCTGGCCGTGGGTGCGGCTCAGCATCGGCAGGTCGGCGAACTGGTTCGCCATGCGCGTCAGGGTGGCCACCAGGCCGTCGAGCGACGGCAGCACCACGCCCTCGCGCGCCGCGCCCAGCATCAGCGCATGGCTGGTGTTGTTGATGTCCTCGCTGGTGCAGGCGAAGTGCACGAACTCGCCCGCCACCTGCAGCTCCGCGTGGCCGGCGAACTTCGACTTCAGCCAGTACTCGACCGCCTTCACGTCGTGGTTGGTGGTCTTCTCGATGTCCTTGATGGCCTGCGCGTCGGCCTCCGCGAAGCCGCTGACCAGCGCGCGCAGGTGAGCGCGGGCTTCGCTGCCGAGCGGCGCCAGCTCAGGCAGGCCCGCGTCGCTGAGCGCGATGAACCACTCCACCTCCACCTGCACGCGACGGTGCATCAGCCCGAACTCGCTGAGCAGCGGCCGCAGCGCGGCGAGCCTGGCGGCATAGCGGCCGTCGAGCGGCGAGAGGGCGGTGAGGGCGGTCAGTTCCATGGGGAGCGGTCGGTCGTGCGGGCGCGCCACGGGGCGTGGCAGGGAGCTTGCAATTGTAGGAGGGGGTCCGCGCCACACCCTCTCGGAAGGCCGCGGTCCGGCCGGGGCGGCTGGCTAGAATCGTTTCGCAGCCCACACCCCACCTCCCATGAAACTCATCGGTTCGCTCGCCAGCCCCTATGTCCGCAAGGTCCGTGTCGTGATGGCCGAGAAAAAGCTCGAGTACAAGTTCGTGCTCGACGACGTGTGGGGACCGGAGACCACGATCTCCGAATCCAACCCGCTCGGCAAGGTGCCCTGCCTCGTGATGGAGGGCGGCGAGGCGGTGTTCGACTCGCGCGTCATCGTCGAGTACCTCGACATGCTGTCGCCGGTCGGCAAGCTCATCCCGCCGTCGGGCCGCGAGCGCATCGAGGTGCGCACCTGGGAGGCGCTGGCCGACGGCCTGCTCGACGCAGCCATCTCGGCGCGCCTCGAGCGCCACTGGGCCGGCCGCAGCGAGGCCGAACGCAGCAACGCCTGGATCGACCGGCAGATGGCCAAGGTCGACGCCAGCCTGCAGGCGATGAGCCAGGGCCTGGGCGATCGCCCGTGGTGCGGCGGCAACCACTTCACGCTGGCCGACATCGCCGTCGGCTGCGCGCTCGGCTGGCTGTCGTTCCGCTTCCCGCAGATCCCGTGGCGCGACGATCACCCGTCGCTGGCCAAGCTGCTCGACAAGCTGAACCAGCGGCAGAGCTTCGCCGACACGGCGCCGCCGGTGGCCTGAGAAACCGCGCCCTCACCCCGGCCCTCTCCCGCCCGCGGGAGAGGGAGAAATGCCGGAGATGAGGTGCTTGCGCCCTCGCCCCCGCTCAGCCCGCCGCCGCTCCCGGCAGCGGCAACTCCAGCGTCACCGCCCAACCCTCCGGGTGCGGGCCGCTGTCGAGCCGGGCCGACAGCGCCGTCGCGCGCCGCTGCATGTTGGCCAGGCCGCGGCCGCCGTGCACGATGGACGGCGGCACGAACAGCGGCATGTCGACCTGGGCCTCGCTCATGCGCTGCTGCAGGCCGTTGTCCACCACCGCCAGCGCCAGCCGCTGCGTGCCGCGCGCCTCGAGGCGCAGCCACACCACGGTGGCGTGGGCGTGCTTGATCACGTTGGTCAGCGCCTCGCGCACGATGCGCAGCACGTGCAGCGTCTCGGCGGCCGGCAGCTCCACCTCGCTCGCCGCGTCGTCCAGCTGCCAGACCAGCCGCACGCCGGCCGCGCGCAGCGAGGGCTCGACGCGGAAGCGCAGCTCGGCCAGCGCCTCGATCAGCGGGCGCTGGTCGGTCTCCAGCGAGTCGAGCGCGAGCCGCAGCTCGACCAGGCAGTCGTCGAGCGTGAGCTTCAGGTCGCGCAGCGGCTCGTCGACGCTGCGCGGCTCGCCGCCCGGCGGTGGCAGCGACTGGCGCTCCACCTGCGAGGTCAGCGCCATCGCCGCCACCAGCCGGCCGCCCAGGCCGTCGTGCATCTCGCGCAGGATGCGGTCGCGCTCGGCCAGCACCGCCTGCTGCTGATCGCGCAGCCGCGTGCCCTCGAACGCCATCTGCAGGTCGCGCTCCTTCTGCGCCACGCGGTCCAGCAGGTCGCGGTTCAGCGCGCGCAGCTCGGCGCTGGAGCGCGTGAACTCGTCCACCAGCAGCCAGGCCGCCACCGCGATCAGCAGCAGCACCGTGTAGCGGCTCCAGGCCACCACCGCGTCGCCGACCTCCGGCTGGCCGAACACCCACAGGTCGCGCAGGCCGATCGCCAGGCCGATCACGGCGGTCACGGTCAGCAGCAGTGCGGGGGTGCTGCGCTGCTGCCGCGCCGCGGTCGCCAGCACCCACAGCACGCCCATCGCCATCGCCAGCGTGCCGGCCCGCAGCAGCGTGCCGAGCATCGGCGCCGGCAGCAGCACCGCGCCGGCCGCCAGCGCCAACGCCACCGCGGCCCAGCCGCCCAGCACGAGGCGGGTGCGCGGCGTGTCGCGTCCCACCACGTTCATCGCATACAGCGCGCCCAGCACCGCGATCCATGCGAAGCCGGCCTGGTGCAGCACCGCGGTCGAAGGCATCGCGTCGGCGCCCGGGCCGCCGGGCAGCGTGGCCTCGCGCAGCGCCCACAGCAGGCTCGCGGCACCGAACCAGCCATAGCCCGAGCGCCGCGCGCGGCCGGCCAGCAGCAGCGCCAGCACGCCCAGCGCGCCGGCCGCGCCGGCGATCCACGGGCTGCGCAGGCCGCTCGCGTCCACGGCGATCAGCGGCGCGGCGCTGCAGCCGCTGCCCAGCAGCCCGCTCGCAGCCAGCGCCAGCAGCTCCCGCCAGCGCGGTGCGCAGCGGGCGGCACGCCCTGGCGCGGGCCGGGCCGGCTTCACGCCCAGCCGGGACGGGACTGCGCCTGCACGGTGGCGCGGGCGCGCTGCCCCAACTGCAGCTTGCGGTAGACGTTGCGCACCGCGGTGGCCACGGCGCTCGGCGTGGTCAGCAGGCGTTCGGCGATCTCCTCGCTGACATAGCCCTGGGCCACCAGCCGCAGCACCTCGTGCTCGCGCGCGCTGACCTCGTGGTCACGGCGCGAGGGCTCGTCGAGATCCATCATGCCGGTGTCGGACCCGCCGCCGCTGTTGCCGAACTCCGAGAAGCCCGAGTCGCGAAAGCTCGTGTCGCTGAAGCCGTCCTCGCGGAAGCGCTTGAGCAGGTGGCGTGCGATCGCCGGCGAGATGGGCGACTCGCCGCGCGCGGCCTGCTCGACGGCCCGCACCAGCTCTTCCGAGGTGCAGCCCTTCAGGAAGTAGCCGTCGGCGCCGGCCTCGATGGCCTGGATCACGCGCGCCTCGTCGCCGAACACCGAGAACACCAGGATGTGCGGATGCCATACGCCGTCGATCGCGGGCGCGTGGCTCAGCTCGCCGATCAGCTCGGTGCCGTCGCCGTCGGGCAGGCCCAGGTCGGACAGCAGCACGTCGGGGCGGCACTGCGGCAGGTCGATGCGCGCGATGCCCAGCCGGTTGGCGTGGCCGACGCAGCGGATGCCCGGCGCGTCGTTCAGCGTGTCCAGCACATGCTGGGCCACCAGCGGATCGTCTTCGACGAGATAAACCTTCAGCACGCTTGTCGTCTCCTGGGGACCGTTACTCTGGGGCGTTCGGGGGCCGCCTGCCGTCAGCTTAGTCGCTCAGGCCGCCGCTGTCGCCAGCGGATCAGGTTGGTGCAAGAAGGAATGCGCACTCGCGCGCGGCCAGTAGAGCCGGAACACCTGGTGCGGCCAGTCGATCTCGCCGCGCTCGGCGGCCAGCAGCGCGCCCGGCTTCACGAACGGCAGCAGCGTCGCCAGCAGCTTCACCTCGTGGTCGGCCACGCGCCGCACGATGTGCGCGGCAGTGATCTCGCGCGGGTGCTGCAGCCCGGCGGCCTGCACCAGTTCCTTCAGCGCGCGCAGCGTCTCCTGGTGGAACATGAACACGCGGTCGGCCTTGGTCGGCACCACCAGCGCCTTCTGGCGCATCGGATCCTGCGTGGTCACGCCGGTCGGGCAGTGGCCGGTGTGGCAGGCCTGGGCCTGGATGCAGCCCAGCGCGAACATGAAGCCGCGCCCCGCGTTGCACCAGTCGGCGCCCAGCGCCATCAGCCGCGCGATGTCGAAGGCGCTCACCACCTTGCCGGCGCAGCCGAGCTGGATGCGATCGCGCAGGCCGATGCCGGTCAGCGTGTTGTGCACCAGCAGCAGCCCTTCCTGCAGCGGCGCGCCCACATGGTCGGTGAACTCCAGCGGCGCCGCGCCGGTGCCGCCCTCGGCGCCGTCGACGACGATGAAGTCCGGCAGCAGCTTGGTCTCGCGCATCGCCTTGGCGATCGCGAACCACTCCCACGGGTGGCCGATGCACAGCTTGAAGCCCACCGGCTTGCCGCCCGACAGCGTGCGCAGCTTGTCGATGAACTGCAGCATGCCCACCGGCGAGTCGAAGGCGGCGTGCCGCGACGGCGACACGCAGTCCACGCCCACCGCCACGCCGCGTGCCGCGGCGATCTCCGGCGTCACCTTCGGGCCCGGCAGCACGCCGCCGTGGCCGGGCTTGGCGCCCTGGCTCAGCTTGAGCTCGATCATCTTCACCTGCGGATCGCGCGCGGTCTCGGCGAAGCGCTCCTCGCTGAACGAGCCGTCGTCGTGGCGGCAGCCGAAGTAGCCCGAGCCGATCTCCCAGATCAGGTCGCCGCCGTGCTCACGGTGGTAGCGGCTGATCGAGCCTTCGCCGGTGTCGTGCGCGAAGCCGCCGCGCTTGGCGCCGGCATTCAGCGCGAGGATGGCGTTCGCGCTCAGCGCACCGAAGCTCATCGCCGAGATGTTGAAGATCGACGCGCTGTACGGCTGTGCGCGCTCACCGCCCACCGTGATGCGGAAGTCGTGGCTGGACAGCGTGGTGGGTGCGATCGAATGGTTGATCCATTCGTAGCCCTCGGCGCCCACATCGTGCTGCGTGCCGAACGGTCGCTTGTCGGGCTCGCCCTTGGCGCGCTGGTAGACCAGCGAGCGCTGCTGGCGCGAGAACGGCGCGGCCTCGTTGTCGCCCTCGATGAAGTACTGCCGCATCTCCGGGCGGATGAACTCGAAGAAGAAGCGCAGGTGGCCGATCACCGGGTAGTTGCGCAGCACCGAGTGGCGCGACTGCCGTACGTCGTGCACGCCGGTGCCCACCAGCGCCACGAACACCAGCACCAGCAGGCCGCCGCTGCCGGTCGCCACCCACACCAACGCGCTCAGCAGCGCCCCCACCGCGCAGGCCAGCCAGACGAAGTAGCGGATCGGGAAGTGTTCGTTCAGGCGCAACAGCCAGGCGGGCATGACGGTTCCTCGGATCGCGGCGACCGGCGGATGCTAGCCGGGCCGGGTGTCAGCGGCCATCCGAGCTTTCTCAGTCGCCCCCGAAGAAGTTCTGCAACTCCGTCGCCGTCAGCGCTGGCAGCTCCTCGGGAATGAAGTGCCCGGCCGGCACCGCGTAGCCGCTCACCGCGCCGCTGCACGCGGCCTGCCAGTCGGCGATCGGCTGGAACTGTTTGGCCACCACGCCGCGTGCCCCCCACAGCACGTGCAGGTCGCAGGCCACGCGCTGGCCGGCCTTGCGGCTGGCGCGGTCGTGCTCGAGGTCGATGCCGGCGGCCGCGCGGTAGTCCTCGCACGCGCCGTGCACGCCCTCGGGGGTGCAGTAGCCGCGGTCGTAGTCGGCCAGCGCCTCCGGTTCGATGTAGCCGATACCCTTGCTGCCCCAGCCGCCCAGCGTGTGGCGCAGGTACCAGCCCGGGTCGGCGCCGATCTGCTTCTCGGGCAGCGGCGCCGGCTGGATCAGGTAGAACCAGTGGTAGTAGGCCTGCGCGAAAGCCATGTCGGTGCGCTCGTACATCGTCAGCGTCGGCACGATGTCCAGCACGCACAGCTTGCGCACCGCCTTCGGATGGTCCAGCGCCAGCCGGTGCGCCACGCGCCCGCCGCGGTCGTGGCCGGCCACGAAGAAGCGCTCGTGGCCCAGTGCGCGCATCACGCCCAGCACGTCGGCCGCCATCGCGCGCTTGCTGTAGTTGGCGTGGTCGTGCGTGCCCGGCGGCTTGGCCGAGCGGCCGTAGCCGCGCAGGTCGGGCATCACCAGCCGGTAGCGCTCACCGAGCCGCTGCGCTGCGCGATGCCAGATCGCGTGCGTCTGCGGGTAGCCGTGCAGCAGCAGCAGCGGCGGCCCGTCGGCCTGGCCGCCGTAGCGGGCGAACAGCGGCACGCCGTCGATGTCGAACGTGCGGCTCTCGAAACCTTCGAACCAACTGCTGCCCATCGTCGTCACCCCGTTCGTTGTCCGTTGATGCGCCGTCATTCCTCGTCGGCGGTGATCACCAGCCCCAGCCGCGCGGCGCGCTGCGTCTGCGCCACCGCGGTCAGCCGCAGCGGCTGGCCGGCCGGCACCTGGCGGCGCAGCCGCACGTCGAGCGAATCGCGGCCGCCCGGCTGCGTGCTCACGCGGCGCGACCACGCCAGCGCGCCGTCCACCAGCACCCGCAGCTCGTGCCAGGCCTCGCCGCTGCCCTGCGCCTTCACGGCCAGGCTGCAGTAGATCTCGAAGCCCCGCTCGCGGCTCGCGTGCGGCGGGATCTCCAGCCGGGCCACGTCGCGCTCGCCGGCGTCGGCAGACCAGCGCTCGGGCGCCGCGGCGTCGCTCAAGCCGGGCGTCCCAGCTTCGCCAGCCGCGCCGGCTCGACGATCTCGATCCAGTAGCCGTCGGCGTCCTTGATGAAGGCCACGTCCTTCATCTTGCCCTGCTCGGGCCGCTTCACGTAGGTCACGCCGTTCTCGTCGAACCAGCGCACCGCGGCGTCGAGGTCGGGCACCGAGATGCAGATGTGGCCGAAGCCCTGCGGCTTGGCGTTGCCGTCGTGGTAATTGAACTCGGCGTCGTTCTCGGTGCCCCAGTTGTGCGTCAGCTCCAGGATGCCGCGCTGCGCGAAGGTCCAGGCGGTGCGCTCGCCCACGTCCTGCGGCGCCGTGGCGGCCTCCTCGGCCTGCGCCAGGAAGTAGAGCGAGAAGCTCATCTCCGGAAAGTCCAGCTTGCGCAGCAGGCGCATGCCGAGTACGCGTGTGTAGAAGTCCAGCGCAACCTTCGGGTCCTTCACGCGCAGCATGCTGTGGTTCAGCGTGAAGCCCTTCGTCGCGGCCGGGGCCTGTTCGCAGACGCCGGGCTGGGGTTCGGTGTTGAAGCTCATGGGAAGGGTCCTGTGTCGGGGTCGGGGAGGGCGGGGCCCACGATGATGCCGCAGCACGCCGCCCCTGGCAGCCGGCCAAACCAAGCCCCGCCGCCCGCGCGGGGCGTTCAGCGCCCGGGGCTCGCCAGCGCCGCGCGCGCCAGCAGCGCCGGCAGCGCGTCGGCCCTTGCCGGCACGCAGTAGCCGCCGGCGCCGAAGATGCGCCGCAGCGCCGGAGCCGCCGCCGGGTCCAGCCCCACGCAGCGCACCGTGATGCCACGCCGCGCCGCAGCCTGCACCGCGCGGCGCGCGTCCTCCACCAGGTAGCGGGTGTCGTGCGTGTCGATGTCGTGCGGCTCGCCGTCGCTCACCAGCACCAGCGTGCGCCGCGTGGCGCGTTGCCGGCCCAGCAGCGCGGTGGCATGGCGCAGCGCCGCGCCCAGCCGGGTCGACAGGCCGGCGGCCAGCCCGTCCAGGCGCGCCGCCGCTTCGGCGTCCAGCGCGTCGCCGAAGTCCTTCAGCCGCCGGTAGTGCACCGCCTCGCGGCCCTCGGAGCAGAAGCCGTGGATCGCGCAGGCGTGGCGCGGCCCCTGGGCGCTGCGGGCCGCCAGCCAGGCCGCCTGGCGCGCCGCCTGCAGCAGGCTGGTCGCACCGTCGTGTCCGCGCACCGGCCCCGCACTGGAGGCCGACGCATCGATCAGCCACAGGCTGGCGCGCGGCTCGGCCTGCCGCGCGCGGCGGCGGTGCACGCGCGCGTCGGGGGCCAGGCCGGCGCGGCCGGCGGTGGCGGCCTGCCCCAGCGCGTCGAGGTCGAACTCGTCGCCGTCGTGCTGTGCGCCGCGCGCGAACGCCGGCGTCACCGGCACGCGCGGCGGCCTGCGCCGCGCGGTGCGGGCGGCCACCGCCTCACGCCCCGATCGCGGCAGGGCGAGCGGCCGCGTCTCCAGCACCGTGCACCAGGCGGGCCGCTGGCGCGCGATCAGCCGGTCCCATTCGGGGTAGCGGTAGCGCGCGGCCTCGGGTGGTGCCTGCGCGGGCTGCGGCGGTTGTCGTTCATCGCTCGCGCCGGCCGCCTGCGGCTGCGGCACCGGGGTCTCGGCCGCCGGCGCGGCCTGCTCGGGCAGCCACAGCCAGGCGTTGTCGTCGCGGTAGCTCGGCTGCACCAGGTACTCGCGGTCGTTGAAGCCGGCGCGCATCTGGCCGATGTCGTGGCCCAGCCGCGCGGCCAGCGTGCGCAGCGCGGCGGTGTGCGGTACCGCGAGCACCTGGCCGTGGTCGTCCAGGAAGAACAGCCGCCGGCCCTTCGCCACCCAGGGGTGCGGGTCGCCGTAGCCGGCGTCGAGCAGGCTGCGCGCCAGCCGCTGCATCAGCGCCTCGAAGCCGTCGCCCAGCGCCGGGCTGGCGGTGTGAAAGCGCAGCCACAGCCGGCGCAGTCCGGGCAGCTCGCGGCAGGCCAGGTGCTCCACCCGCGCGTCCTCCAGCAGCCCGACCAGCGCGCGCACCACCGGCCCGCTGTGGCCGCGCGCCAGCGGCTGGCTGCCGTAGGCGCGGTGCGCGGCGGCGTGGGTGGCCGCGGCGCGGTACCAGTGCCGCGCCGCGCCGTCGTCGGCATCGTGCGCGGCCAGCGCCACCGTGGGCGGCAGGTGCACGCCGCGAGCCGACAGCCAGGGCCGCGGCGCGTCGGCCTCGGCCAGTGCCGGCGCGGCGCGCCACAGCGTGCGCAGGTAGGGGCCGAGCTCGGCGCGCATGTCGGCCAGCGCCAGCCACGGCGGTGCGCCCGCAGCAGGGGAGGAGGCAGCGGCCGCGCGGGCCGGCAACGGGGCGGCCATGCGCGGGGCGGCGATCAGAAGCTGGCGTCCACCGCCGCCCGCAGCGCGGCGCCGAGGTCGGGGTCGTCGGACAGCGGCGCCACCAGCGCCATGCGGCAGGCCGCGGCCGGCGCGGTGCCGCCGGCGATCAGCTGCGCGGCGCGCACCAGCATGCGCGTCGACGCGCCTTCGTCCAGGCCCTCGCCCTGCAGGCGGCGCGTGCGCACGCCCAGCGCCACCAGGCTGGCGGCCAGGTCGGTGGGGATGCCGGACTCGCGCGCCACGATCTCCACCTCCACCTCGGTGCCGGGGTAGCTGCAGTCCAGCGCGCAGAAGCGCTGCCGGGTGGCAGCCTTCAGCTCGCGCGGCGCGCCCGGCGTGCCGGGGTTGTAGGACACCACCAGCTGGAAGTCGGGGTGCGCCTTCAGCAGCTCGTTGCGGCGGTCGATGGGCAGCAGGCGCCGCGTGTCGGTGAGCGGGTGGATCACCGCCAGCGTGTCGGCCCGCGCCTCCACCACCTCGTCGAGGTAGCAGATGGCGCCGTGCCGCACCGCCAGCGTCAGCGGGCCGTCCTGCCAGTGCGTGCCGTCGGCGTCGAGCAGGTGGCGGCCCACCAGGTCGCCCACGCTGGTGTCGTCGTTGCAGGCCACGGTGATGAGCGGGCGCTGCAGCGCCCAGGCCATGCGCTCCACCAGCCGCGTCTTGCCGCAGCCGGTGGGGCCCTTCAGCATGACCGGCAGGCGCTGCGCGCAGGCCGCCTCGAACAGCGCCAGCTCGTCGCCGACGCTGCGGTAGTAGGGCTCGGCCGCCACGCGGTAGGCGTCCATCAGCATGAGGGCGGCCGCGGCGGGCGCCGCCCGGGGCGTGGGCGCGAGCATGTCGATCGCGCCCGCCTCAGCGGTGGCCCACGCTGCTCTGGTGGGGCAGGCCCTCGATGGGGGCCTCGTCGGTGCCCACCGTGCTGCGGGTGAAGGACTCCACCTTCTCGCGCATCGCCTCCGGGTCGGCGATCCACTGCGCATAGAAGTCGTAGGGGCAGGCGGCCACGCCCTTGTCGCCCTCGCGCGAATTGATCATGCCGGTGTAGCCCCGGTGCAGCAGCTTGAACAGATGGTTCTCGCTCTGGCCGTTGCGGCGGAAGTCGCGGATCAGGCTCTTGCTGAGCGCCGCGTACTGGATGCCCATTTCCTCCTCGCCGCACTCGCCCAGCGTGCGGCCGTCGAAGCCGATGATCGCGCTGTGCCCGAAGTACGAGTACACGCCGTCGAAGCCGGCCGCGTTGGCCACCGCCACGTAGGTGTTGTTGGCGAAGGCCATCGCCTTGCTGATCAGCACCTGCTGCTCCTTGGCCGGGTACATGTAGCCTTGGCAGCGCACGATCAGCTCCGCGCCCTTCATCGCGCAGTCGCGCCAGATCTCCGGGTAGTTGCCGTCGTCGCAGATGATGAGGCTGACCTTCAGGCCCTTCGGGCCTTCGCTCACGTAGGTGCAGTTGCCCGGGTACCAGCCCTCGATGGGCACCCACGGCATGATCTTGCGGTACTTCTGGACGATTTCGCCCTGGTCGTTCATCAGGATCAGCGTGTTGTACGGCGCCTTGTTCGGGTGCTCCTCGTGCTGCTCGCCGGTGAGCGAGAACACGCCCCACACCTTGGCCTTGCGGCAGGCGGCGGCGAAGATCTCCGTCTCGGCGCCCGGCACCGTGGCTGCGTTGGCGTACATCTCGGCGCTGTCGTACATGATCCCGTGGGTGCTGTACTCCGGGAAGATCACCAGGTCCAGCCCCGGCAGCCCGGCCTTCATGCCCACCACCATGTCGGCGATCTGCTTCGCGTTGGCCAGCACCTCGGCCTTCGTGTGCAGGCGCGGCATCTTGTAGTTGATGACGGCCACGCCCACGGTGTCCTTGCTGCTGGAAATGTCGCCATGGATCATGGAAAGCCCCCGAGTGCCGCGCAGTGAGAAACAGGAAAGAACAACAACAACGAGCCCATTCTTGAAAATGCCCTCCGGCCGGTGAATACGTTGAACGACGTAGGGGCCCGGGCACGGAAAAGCAAAAGCCGCAGCGCAGTGCGCGGTCTATCGGCTGCCGCCGGGCCGGCCGCGCCGGATGTGTCGTACGGTGGCTTCGTGACGAAACACGGCCCCGCTCCACTGCCCACGCTGCTGCGTGAGCACGACCTGCCCGAACGCCTGGACGTGCCGTGGCACGACGTGGTGCTGGTCTGCCGCCAGTGCCAGAAGCGCAGCAACGGCCCGAAGGCGCTGAAGGCCAAGCCGGTGGCCGCGGCCTTGCGAGCCGCGCTGAAGCAAGCGCCGCAGCGGCCGCGCGTGGTGCTCACCAACTGCCTGGGCCTGTGCCCGCGCGGCGCCCTGGCCGTGGTGGCGCCTTCGGCCGTGCAGGGTGCCGGGGCCTACGCGGCGCGCAGCGAGGCGCAGGCCGTCGCGGCCGTGACCGCGCACGCCGCGGGGCAGTGAAGGCGGGTGGCCACCGTGTGTGCCGCTGCGGCGCTGGTGACTACATTGCCTGCAGCGGCACGCACAGCAGGCAGGTGAGGTAGCCGGTCTTCACGTCGATCTCCATCGGCCGGTCGTACCACTCCAGCGCCGGGCCGTCGGTGGCCTGCCGGCCGCTGGCGGGCAGCCATTCGCGGAACAGCCGGCTCCAGGCCTGGTGCAGCGCTGCGATGCCGGCGCCGCTGTAGCGCACGCAGGCATACGGGCCGCCGGGCAGCACCTGCACCGCCACGTCGGCTTCGGGCTGGAAGGCCGCATCCACCTCCACGCAGCAGTCATAACGGCATTGCTCGGGCGCGGTGAACGGCGGCCGGTCTTGCGCCGCGCCCAGCACGCGGCGGTCCGGCTGGAACAGCCCGCGCTGCGCGGCCCAGGCCGAGAAGCGCAGCCACGTCTGCGAGATGGCCGGGCTGCCGTACGGCCCCACGTGGCGCAGGTAGGCCACGCGGGTGGCGGGAAACTGCAGGATCGTCACGTCGTCCATGGTCGTGGGGCTCCGGAGCCGGGGTGGGTGGGCCCACATCGTCAGGGCCTGCCGGCATTGTGAAGTTGCGACGATGGCCCGGGGCGCGAAGGCCTTGCCTACACTGAGGTTCCGCCGCACGCCACAGCCTCCTCCTCCGTTTCCCCTTCCTTCCCCATGCGCATCGAACACCTCCGCGAGCGCCTGCGCGCCCTGGGCGCGCGGCCCGGCCACGAGCAGAGCGTGCTGCGCCACTGGGCCTGCGCGCTGCCGCAGCAGCGCCGCAGCGCGAGGGAAGACGTGCTGCCGCTCGCGCTGCGCGAGGCCCTGCCGGCGCTGGAGGCCGAGCTGCAGGGGCTGGCGCAACTGCGCTCCGAGCACCCGGCCGAAGACGGCTCGGCCCGCTTGCTGGTGGCGCTGGCCGACGGCCAGACGGTGGAGAGCGTGCTGCTGCCGCGCGACGGTTTGTGCGTGTCCACCCAGGTGGGCTGCGCGGTGGGCTGCGTGTTCTGCATGACCGGCCAGAGCGGCCTGCTGCGCCAGCTGGGCAGCGCCGAGATCGTGGCCCAGGTGGCGTTGGCGCGCGGCCTCGGCAACCACAGCGGGCGCGCGGTGAAGAAGGTGGTGTTCATGGGCATGGGCGAGCCCGCGCACAACCTGGACAACGTGCTCGAAGCGATAGACCTGCTGGGCACCGCCGGCGGCGTGGGCCACAAGAACCTAGTGTTCTCCACCGTGGGCGACGAGCGTGTGTTCGAGCGCCTGCAGAACCTGGGCGAGGGCGCGGTGAAGCCCGCACTGGCGCTGTCTCTGCACACCACCAAGCGCGAGCTGCGCGCGCAACTGCTGCCGCGCGCACCGCGGATCGACCCCGAGGAACTGGTGGCCTATGGCGAACGCTACGCCCGCGCCACCGGCTACCCGGTGCAGTACCAGTGGACGCTGATCGACGGCGTGAACGACGGCGACGACGAGATCGACGGCATCGTGCGCCTGCTGGCCGGCCGCTACGCGGTGATGAACCTCATCCCCTACAACACCGTAGACGGGCTGGCTTTCCAGCGCCCGGCCTGGGAGCGCGCGGTGGCGATGGCCGGCGCGCTGCACCGGCGCGGCGTGCTGACCAAGCTGAGAAGGTCAGCGGGGCAGGATGTGGAGGGGGGGTGTGGGCAGTTGAGGGCAAGGGCGGGGGGCGAGACTCGGCGGATTGAGATCAGGCCCGCGCTCGGCGCGACTCTGCATTCTTTGTCCGACCGCGACCTAGCTATTGCTGAGTAGCGTCATCGGCGCAGGTCAGCTATCGAATAGAAGCGTGCGGCTTATCAGGCGTGCGCCGAATAGCTGATGGTTCCGTTGAACATAGCATCACGAACTGACGCGACGCTCTGCGCGACGAGTTGATGACCGCCGATCACTGCCCGTCGCGCTCATTCTTTTCAGCCGGGCTCTCCCGCCAAGACCATCAGCATCTCGGCGACAACGAGGAAGCCCTCTTGGCCTTCATGCACGCTGATCTCGATAGATTCAAACCCAGGCTGATCCGAGTCTGGTCGTAGCGTGATGCGTTCGTGCCGCCAGCCCCCGTCCTCTGTCGGCACTTTCTCGCTCTCGTAGACCTTGACGGTGTACCGTCCCCCGGTCTCGGGATCTGAGATGCTGCGGTGTTGAACCACCACAATTTTCCCCTCGCGCGTCCCCGCCGGATTCGCGCGGAATAGGCACCATGAACCGTTTGGAATGCGGCGGTTCATCGACTCGCCAATGACTTGGGCCACGAATAAGCCTGACTGGGGCCGTACCCAATCCGGTAAAGCCACCCAATCGTCAGCGCCGTCCTCCAGTGCCTGCGCTTCCGAAAAGGCGCCGGCAGCGAATTGCAGGTCGACGACCGGCGCAGCCACGGCGCCGGCCTCGCGCTCTTCCTTCGTGACCCGCCGCAACGGGACGACATTCGACGGCCTACCGGCTGATGCAGGAGAGACGGTGTTTTCGCCATCGGTACCGGCCATTACGGGCCCAGCACGCAATCGGGACCGAAGGTATGCCGCCAGGGGCGCATCGGTGCAGTAGACGTAGCATCCCTTCATGCCCCGAGTCATGAGGGTCCGATAGGTATTCTTGACGATGGCGTCCGCTAGATCACGTGCGGCTGCAGGCTCTGCCTTAAGCATCGCTTTAAGACCCTTGACCGACTGGTCCGACGACGCACGCTTCGTTGCGTCGGTCACGATGTGCCCGTCGCGGTAAACGAGATCTGGCCCGATGATGACGCCCACGTAGTCCAGTTCCAGGCCCTGGCAGGTGTGGATGCACCCCACTTGCTCCACCGATCCCTTCGTCACGATCCACAGGCTGCCGTCCTTGTCGAGGTTCCAGCGGCGCCGATAGTCGAACTCGGGCAGCTCGATGTCCCAGGCCTGAGCGTTCTTTTTGCTCGGCCACTTCCAACAGTAGCCCGCAACGACGCGTGACCGGTTGTTGGCGCGGTTCTTCAACTCAACCAGTGCGTGCAGTTCGGCCGGGTTGTCGAAGACGCGGAAGTCGTACTCGTCTGTGTCGAGGGTCTGGTTCGCGGTCTCGCGAATGTCTAGCGTGTGATCCAGCCAAGCGAGGTAGCCGTCCGAGCCGTTGCATCGAAACTGCGAGGAGAGTTCTAGTTCGGTCACCTCGGCTCCGAGTTCGCGTGCGTGGCGCCGAAGCACTTCGGTGTGGCCGATGTCGAGCAATGTGACCCGCTGATCGTCATCGACGAAGAACACGGTGCAGCGTGCGGACCGGATCAACTCCTTCACTTGGTTGTCGCCGAGATTGCGGTACAGGCCGCTCTTTTCGTTGAGGCGGTGCGCCTCGTCAACGATCAAGGTGTCGTAGCTGTCGGCTTCGTCGTTCACGAACGCTCCCGAGCCGCTGAACAGATTGCTGATGCGTGTCTTCGTGAACGTGCCGGCCAGCTTGGATTCGTACACGGCGCGAGGCGCCGCGTTCTTTGATACGTAGCGCACATTGCGCTTGCGTGCGATCAGTGTTCCGAGCAGGTTGATGGCAATGACCGACTTTCCCGTCCCCGGCCCGCCCTGAACGATGACAACCTGCTTCTTCTCTTCTGCGCGTGCGTCGGCCTCCAAGATGCTCTCATGCGCCACCTTCTGGTCATCGATCAGCACGAACTCAGGCTTGCCTTGCAGCAGCCCGGCCACGCTGTCGATCAGCAGTTTCGACGGCCGGATACGCCCGTTCTCGATGGCGTACAGCGCGCCCTTTCGGTCGCCGCGGCGCACGTGTTCACGGATGAAGGCTTGCAGCTTGGCGCGTTCTTGCGCCAAGAACAGCGGAGCGCGTTCGAGATGGGAGCGGTAGTGCGGGTGATCGATCTCGCCGTCGCGCGGGTGGTTGTGCAAGTAGGCGCAGGGCTGCAGTGTCATCGCGCCGTCTTGCACTGCGGCGTTGAAATCCTGCAGATAGGCGGCGTAAGACCAGGCTTGGTAAGACGGGTGCGGTCCTTCGCGTTCACTCGCGCGCCCGCCTCGGCGTGCCCAGACGATGGCGTCCTTTTCGCTGCGACGAGATTCCGACCACTGCTTGAGCTCGACGATGATGACCTTGGTGCGCGCAGCGGCGTCCTCGCCGGCAATCACGAAATCGATGCGCTTGGAACTCTGCGGCAACTGGTATTCGATCGCGATGCCCGCGTCGTCAGGGATTTCCTCGTCGCAGAGCACCTTGGCCATCTCTAACAGTGAGTGCTTCCAGGCCTGCATCTCCGACGGACTGACGCCGTGGCCGGTAGCGCTTCGATAATGCCGCGACACGACATCCTCAATGTCGTCGCGCAGGGCGTGATGCAGGAACTGGCTCTTGCTGGCTTGGTAGATGATCACTGTGGATATGTACTCACAGTTCGTCGTACTTCTTGCTGGTGCCGCGCGCCCGATCTACCGGGTACTTCAGCTCGTTGAGCTTGAGCTTGGCCTGCGCCGCGGCGATGGGGTCGATGCCCAGTGCGCCCGCAATCTGAATCAAGTACAGCAGCACGTCGGCCACTTCCTCGCCCACCGCGTCGCGCTTTTCGGGTGACAGAGCGCGGCTTTGCTCTTCGGTCAGCCATTGGAAGTGCTCCAACAGCTCGCCAGCTTCAACAATCAGCGCCGAAGCAAGATTTTTTGGTGAATGGAACTGCTGCCAATCACGGTCCGTGGCGAACTGATCAAGCTGCTTTGCTAGGGCGCGGAGTGGGTCAGTCATGCTCTTCGCATTGCGCAGTCAGTGCGTTGGTATTCGTGCTCATTTTGTCGAGTAGGACTGGCATCAATCCAATGGCCGCACCATCCTACTCGTGCCGTGATTGGCGCCGGCTGCTTATCCGCAGTAGTCAGGCGCCCACCCGCCTCGGTCTCCTCACCACCCGCACCTTCCCACTCGCCCCCCCGCCGCAATACAGCAGCCCAGCCCCGTCCGACTCCAGCCCGCTCACGCCGGTGCCGGTGGGCATTTCCAGCCGCTCCAGCACGTCACCGCTCGCCGGGTCGATGCGGCGCAGTTCGCTCTCGTCGCCTTCCCACGTGCCGTGCCACAGGTCGCCGTCCACCCAGGTCACGCCGGTCACGTGGCGGTTGGATTCGATGGTGCGCAGGACCTTGCCGGTGGAGGGGTCGATCTGGTGGATCTTGCGGTCCAGGTACTGCCCCACCCACAGGCTGCCCTCGGCCCAGGTGAGCCCCGAGTCGCGGCCCTCACCGGGTGCGGGGATGGACGCCAGCACTTGGCCGGTGGCCGGGTCGATCTTGTCGATGCGCGCCTCGGCGATCTGGTACAGGTGCTTGCCGTCGAAGGCGGTGCCGGCGTCGGCGGCGCAGGCCAGCGTGCGCGTGGTCTCGCCGCTCGCGGGGTCGAAGGCCACCAGCCGCTCGCCGGTGGCGGCCCACACGCGCTGGCCGTCGTGCGTCACGCCGTGGACGCGCTCGGCGCCGTCGAAGGGGCCGTACTCGCGCACGATCTCTGCGGTGGCGGTGCGCGTCGGTGGGGTGGTATGGAGGGTGCTGCTGTTGCTGCTCATGCTCAGGTTCCTTGCGTTCGTCGTTGCCGATGCGGTGGAACCCAATCTACGTGAGCGGCAGCGCGGCAGGGAGTAACAAGTTCGTCGTGAATCCGGCCAGCGGCGGTGCCAGCCAGCGCTGCGCGCGGGCCCGCCCGATGGCGCGCACGCGGCCCGCCGCCTCCAGCTCCACCAGCGCGCGCTGCACCGTGCGCTGGCTCGCGCCCAGCGCCAGCGCCAGCGCCGAGGTGGACCACGCGGCGCAGTCGGCCAGCAGCGCCAGCAGCGAGGCGCGGTCGCCATCGAGCGGCGGCACCAGCACCGCCACGGCGGCGGCATCACCCTCATGAACCCGCGGCACGAGCAGGAAGCCGCGCTCCGTGGCCTCGATGCGCGCCAGCGGTGCGGCCAGCTTCCGAAGGCGGCCGATCTCCACGCGCAGCCGGGCGCGGTGCGTCTCGTCGGGGCGGCGGGTGCGGAAGGCGTGAGCGATCAGCGCATTGCGGTCGGCGTCGCCGGGCCAGGCCTCGGCCAGCGCGCGCGCCAGCGCGAACAGCAGCGGCCGGCGCGCCAGCGGCAGCCAGGTGGCGCCGTCGCCGTGCAGGCCGCGGCGGCAGGCGTCGACCACCAGCGCGCCGGAGGCGAGCAGCGCTTCCACCTCGGCCAGGCGCAGCGGTTGTTCGCGGCCCGCGGGCAGCAGGCGCCGCGCGGCAGGGCGCTCGAGTGCAGCACGCGCCTCGGCCACCTCGGCCTGCAATGCCGGTACGCCGGAGCGCTGAGCCGCGGCGTGAGCGCGGGCCAGGGCCGCCTGCGCCGGCGCGGTGTGCAGCGAGCGCCACGCCAGCTCGGCGGTGGCCAGCTCGGCCACCGCTCGCAGCGCCGGGGGCAGGCGGTCGTCGTTGTGGTCGCCGCGTGGGGGGTTGTCGAGGTGGCCCAGTTCGGCCTCGGCCTCCTGCAGCCGGCCGAGCAGCAGCAGCCGGCGCACCGCGATCAGCCGCGCCTGCAATGCATTGGCGCGGTCGCCGCGCGCCGCCAGCGCCGCCGCCGCGGCGGCCAGCATGCCGGGCGCGCCGCGCAGGTCGCGCATCGCGAGCGCCACCTCGGCCTCGGCCACCACGCAGCGGGCGTGGGCCAGGGTCTCGTGGCTGCTGCCGAAGCGGCGCGCGGCGCGTTTCAGCAGCTCGCGGGCGCGCGCATGCTCGCCCAGCTGCGCCATCGCGATGCCGCGCAGCGCCAGCGCCGGCGGGTCGTCGCGAAGCGCCACTCGCTTGAGCGCACCCAGTGCGTCGCCGGCGGCGAGGGCGCGTGCGGCGGCGGCGATCAGGGAGTCCATGGCCGCAGGGTAAGCCGGTGGCGGTGTTCTAGAACTTGCCCTCTAGATTGCTGCAACGCAACAAATCTATGCCCCACTCGCGGATTTCTTCAGTAAGATGAGCGCATGCTGCAGCGCAGCAATATGCGTCCCCCTCTCACATCAATCGACTGGAGCTTCCCATGCTGAACACCGAACAATTCGCCGCCACCAACAAGGCCAACTTCGAGGCCATGATGGGCCTGACCGCCAAGGCCTTCCAGGGCGTCGAGCAGCTCACCGCGCTCAACCTGCAGGTCGTGAAGGCCGGCCTCGGCGAAGTGGCTGAAACCGGTATGGCCGCGCTGTCGGCCAAGGACCCGCAAGCCCTGCTGGCGCTGCAAGCGGCCCCGCTGCAAAGCGCTGCCGACAAGGCCACCGCCTACGGCAAGCAGGTGTACGGCATCGTCGCCGGCTTCAAGGCCGACGTGGAGAAGCTCGCTGCCGAGCAGGCCGCTGCGGCGCAGAGCTCGTTCGTCGCGCTGGTCGAGTCCGCCGGCAAGAACGCGCCCGAAGGTGCGGGCAACGGCATCGCGCTGTTCAAGTCGTCGCTGGCGACCATGAACAACGCCTTCGACGGTCTGCAGAAGGCCGGCCGCCAGGCCGCCGAGACCGCCGAAGCCAACTACGCCGCCGTGACCGGTTCGGTGATCAAGGCCGCCAAGACCAAGCGCGGTTGATTCCTGGCAAGAGCGTGCCATGAGCGCCTCGTCGCTGCGGCTGCAGCTCGGGCTGGAGGATCTTCTCGGAGACCTCCGGCACGCGCGCAGGAGCGGCGACCTGGGCCGACTGGCCTTGCTGCTGTACTGTGAAGTCCGGCGCTGGGCCCGCATGGCGGGCGAGCATCAGCTCGCCGAGCATTCGTCGGAGCTGTTCCTGCATGGCCCGCACACCGGCCGCGAGGAGTTCCTCGCGCAGGTCGACGACCTGATCGTCGAGCTGGAGAGCGCACACCCCGGGTACGCCCGAGGCGCGTTGCTCGAACCTGCCGCCAGACCCTCGGGCGAGAGCCCCGTGGCGGCGCATCCCGCGAAACACTGACGACGCCGTTCCTCACGTTTCGTCACAGGGCCCGCCGCTAGACTGCCCTTCGTTCGGTTTTTTGTTCAAGGCGGGCGCGCGATGCGGATCAAGACCTCTTCCCTTTCCCTCTGCGCCGGCGCAGCGGTGCTGCTCTGTGGTTTCACCGGCGCGGCCGGTGCTGCGCAGAGCTGCGAGCAGTTGCTCGAGCGCATCGACGCGAAGGTACGCGCCTCGGGCGCTACGCACTACACGCTCACCACGGTGGATGCCGATGCCGCCGTGGGCGCAGCCGCCAAGGTGGTGGGCAGCTGCGAGCTGGGCACCAGGAAGATCGTCTACGCGCGTGGCGAGGAGGGCACGGCGGCGGCGGCCGTTGCGGCAGCGCCGGCCCGGCCACGCGGCGAGCCCCTGCTCACCGAATGCAAGGACGGCTCGGTGTCGGTGGGCGGCGACTGCAAGTAGGCGTGGTCCTCAGCGCTGCGGCAGCAGCAGCGCCTCCAGCACGGCCGCCGCACGCAGGCAGCCGGCATCGGCGCCGCGTGCGCCCGTCACCTGCAGGCCCAGCGGCGCGCCGTGCGGGCCGCGCAGGCCCGGCACGCTGACACAGGGCGTGCCCAGCAGCGTCCACAGCCGGTTGTAGCTGGCCGCGCCGGTGCTGTGCTCGCTCAGCAGCGGTGCTTCGTCGGGCGCGCTGGGGGTCAGCAACACATCCACACCGTGCGCGGCCAGGCCGTCCTCGGCCAGGGCCTCGCGTGCCGCGGCGGCCGTGCGCTGCGCCGCGTCGTAGTCGGCATCGCTGATGGATTCCTCAGCCTCTCGCAGGTAGTCGCGCAGCAGCGGCGACAGCGCGTCGGCGTGCTGCGCAAGCTCGGTGTGCAGGCTGCGCACCGCCTCCCAGCCCTGCACGGTGGCCTGGGCCTCGAAGGCGTCGGCGGCCCAGGGCGGCAGGCGCACCTCTTTCACCGTGTGGCCGGCCGCGCGCAGCCGCGCCGCGGCGTCGTGCAGCGCGGCAGCCATCGCCGGTGACAGCGCGCCCCACGGGAACTCGGTCACCAGGCCGAAGCGAGGGGCCGTGGTCGATGCGGGCGCCGTTGCGGCGAAGCGCCGTCCCGCCAGCGCCTGTGCGAAGAAGGCCGCGTCGGCCACGCTGTGGGTGAACAGCCCCACGGTGTCGAGCGACCATGAGAAGCAGCGCACGCCGGCCGTTGGCAGCCAGCCAAAGCTGGGCTTGTAGCCCACCGCGCCGCAGTACGACGCGGGCCGGATCACCGAGCCGCCGGTCTGCGTGCCGATGGCCAGCTCCACCAGCCCGGCCGCCACCGCGGCCGCCGAGCCGGCTGACGAGCCGCCGGGCGTGCGGCCCGCCGCGTTCGGGTTGCGCGTGGCGGTGGGGTGCAGGTAGGCGAACTCGGTGCTGGTGGTCTTGCCGATCACCACGCCGCCGGCGCGGCGGATCGCGCCCACCAGCGCGGCGTCGCTGCGCGGCCGGTGGCCGGCGTGAATGGGCGAGCCGTAGGCGGTGGGCAGCGCGGCGGTGTCCACGATGTCCTTCACCGCGACCGGCAGGCCGTGCAGCGGGCCGTGGTGTTCGCGCTGCGCCGCGGCGGCCTCGCGCCGGGCCACGTCGCGCGGCAGCAGCGCGGTGAAGGCGCCCAGCGCGGCCTCCTGCGCGTCGATGCGGGCCAGCGTGTCGTCCGCCAGCGTGGCGGCGTCCAGCGTGCCGGCGGCGAGGCGGGCGATGGTGTTCGGGGGGGTGCTGTCGTCGTGGTGCTTGTCGGTCTCCACGGGGTCTCCTGGGTAGTGCCGCGGCCGATCGTAGGCGCATGTCGCACCTGCCGTGTCGGACATCTCGAAAGGCTTAGGGTGAAGCTTCGCACCGGCGTGGCGCCGGGACGTTCGGATGTAAGCGTTGGTCAGGCGCTGTCGATTCCGCGGGCGCCGGATCGTCGTGTCAGGACATCAACCCCTCGAGGAGAACCGCGATGAACTATGTCGATGGATTCGTGCTGGCCGTGCCCACCGCCAAGCGTGAGGCCTACACCCAGATCGCCCAGAAGGCCTCGGTGGTGTTCAAGGACCACGGCGCGCTGAGCGTCGTGGAGTGCTGGGGCGACGACGTGCCCGAAGGCAAGCTCACGTCGTTCCCGATGGCGGTGAAGCGCAAGGACGACGAGACGGTGGTGTTCTCGTGGATCACCTGGCCCGACCGCAAGACGCGCGACAGCGGCATGGAGAAGGCCATGGCCGACCCGCGCTTGAAGGACGGCATGGATCAGTGCCCCTTCGACGGCCAGCGCATGATCTTCGGCGGCTTCCAGGTGATCGTCGACGCCTGAGCGGCCCGGCGCGGGTTCGCCGTCGTTGCGGCGGCCTCGGTGTATGGTCGGCCTCCGACCCAGATCCCTGAGGAGCAGCAACGATGAACTTTCGCGCACTGGCGATCGCGGTGGTGGTGGCCGCGCTGGGGCTGTTCGCCCTGCTCAACTGGCCGGCGTTCACCGCGCCGACCGCGCTGAACCTCGGCTTCGCGGAGGTGAACGCGCCGCTCGGCCTGATCATGCTGGTGGCCAGCGGCGTGCTGGTGGCGCTGTTCCTCGTCTACATCGTGTTCCAGCAGGCCGGCGTGATCATGGAAGCGCGCCGCTACGCGAAGGAGCTGAAGTCGCACCGCGAGCTGGCCGACACCGCCGAGGCCTCGCGCTTCACCGAGCTGCGCGCCTTCCTCGACGGCGAGCTGCGCAAGATGGAGGCGCAGGGCGCGGCGGCCACGCGTGAGCTGGGCGCACGCCTCGAGCGGCTGGAACTGCAGTTGCAGGAGAAGCTCGCCGAGTCCACCCGCACGCTGTCGGCCTACGTGGGTGAGGTGGACGACAAGCTCGACCGGCTGCTGCCGCCGCAACTGCCGCGTTAGCGGCCTGCGCTCTCCCTCTCCCGCAAGCGGGAGAGGGCACCCTCACCCCAACCCTCTCCCGCTGGCGGGAGAGGGAGTCACGGGGTGTTTCGGCAAGGCGCTCAGCCGCCGCGCGCGGGGAAGATGCTCTTCTTCACCACCGCGTGCACGCCCCAGTTGCCGTCCACCACCTGCGTGATGCCGAAGTCGACCGCGATCGACATCAGAGAGATCGCCTCGTCCTCGCCCAGGCCCTGCGTGGTCATCAGGAAGTGGCGCATCTTGTGATACGCGTCGCGCAGCGCCTTGTCGACCGAGGACTTGCTGTAGATGTCGTTCTGCGCATTGGGGCCCAGCTCGGCCAGGTAGTTGGCGTAGCTGAAGCCGTGCAGCAGCCACTCGTCCTGCGTCTCGAGCAGCGGGTACTTCAGCTCGGCCAGCGGCGTGCCGGGCAGGCTGTTCTTCTTGTGCAGGATGAGCTGGAAGGTGCCGGTCAGCGAGCACTCGATGGCGGTGCCGCAGAGCTCGGAGTCGCCCTGCGACGCGTGCGGGTCGCCCACCGAGAACATGGCGCCGGGCACCGCCACCGGGTAGTAGACGGTGGCGCCCTTGCCGATGCGCCAGTTGTCGATGTTGCCGCCGGTGTAGTTGGGCGGGATGGAGTTCACCATCTCGGCCTCGACCGGCGCCACGCCCATGGTCCCGAAGTGCGGCCGCACCGGGATGCGGATGTTCTTCAGCACGTTCTCGTTCTTGGTGATGGTGCGGTGGTCGACCGGCACGCCGGGGTAGTCGATCGTCGGGTGCACCACGCCGAAGGGGTCGGTCTGCGGCGTCCACTTGAAGTTGTAGACCGCGCGTGCCCAGTTGCGCTCGCCGGTGGCGTCGACCTCGTAGATGGTGATCACCTCGCGCTTCTTCGGCTCGGTGATCGTGTCGCCGTAGTGGAAGCCCCACCACGCGGCGGCGTTGCTGCCGAAGGCGCGGCCCTTGTAGGCCGGGTTGGCGCTGGGCCGGGTGGCCACGTCGACGATGCGCACCTCCAGGATGTCGCCCGGCTCCGCGCCCTTGATGCGCACCGGCCCGGTGCAGATGTGCACGCCTTCGCCGCCACCGGCCCCCACCTTGGCGTCCATCGCGCCGGCGCCGCGGCGGTTCACGTTCTTCTTCTTGGCGTCCCAGTGGAACACGCTCTCGGCGCCGGGGTCGCCCTTGATCATGCGTTCGGCGTCGTCGTTGGCGTGGTGGGTCAGCGTCTCGATGGTCACGAAGTCACCCGACTCCACTTCCACCACCGGCTTGGCCGACTTGCTGAAGTAGCCCCACAGCACCGTGCCGGCGGAGGCCGGGATGTAGTAGTGCGAGGTCAGCCCCGAGCCCGGCTTGGCGGCGCTCTGCGCGAAGGCGCTGGGCGTCATCGCCACGTTCAGCGAGGCCGCCGAGACGGTAGCGCCGCCGACCGCCAGCGCGTCGCGCAGGAAGCTGCGGCGCGCGACCTTGAACTCCTCGCGGACTTCGGCCTCGGCCTCGGGCGTGGCGGGGCCGTGGTTGCAGCCGGGACCGCAGATGTGCTCGTACATGGTGATGAACCCTCGTGAAGACGTGGATGGAGACGACGAGGGGCAGTGTGTCGGCCGCGGCCCCGGCGGCGCTTGTCGTGCAGCGCCCAAAAACTTGTCGGCGCCTTGTCGGCGGCCGCCGCCGACGCGGGCGGGCGCGCTCCATGCATGAAGCGAGGCATCCCGACCGGGAGTGCCCGCCACCATGCTCGACGACCTCCGCCGCTTCTCCACCGACGCCTTCCCGGAAGACCTGCGCCCGGCCGCCTGGGCCGAGGTCATGGCCAAGGTGCTGATGGCCCCGGCCGCGCCGGCCTATGCGGCGCCGCCGCTGGCGGGCTACGTGTCGGCGCGCAGCTCGGCGCTGGATTCGGTGTTCGCGCGGCTCAGCTCGTCGCCGCAGGTGTGGCTGCCGCACCCCGGCAACGCCCGGCGCGGCGGCCACACGGTGCTGATGCTGGCGCTGCTGGAGGGCAGCGGCCTGGTGGTGGAGGGGCAGGAGTCGGTGGCCCTGGCGGCCGGCGGCATCGTGCTGCTCGACCCGGCGCGGCCCTGGCGCGTGGAGCTCGTGACCGATTTCCGCGCGGTGGTGATCCGGCTCGAATCGGCCAGCTTCGTGCTGCGCCTGGTGCGCACCAGCGGGCAGGACCTCAACACCATCTCGCCGAAGACCGGCGTGGGCGCGGTCTGCCTGAACCTGGTGCGCTCGATCGCCGACGAGCTGGACCAGCTGGGCCGCCACGAGCTGCTGCCGATCGAGGCGACGCTGATGGAGCTGCTGGTCACCTGCCTGTCGCACGTGGACGACGAGGACGCGCGGGCCGCGGCATCACCGGACGACTCCACCTCGGTGCAGCTCGGCCACCTGCGGCGCGTGTGCCGCACGGTCGAGGCGCGGCTCGGCGATGCCGAGCTGACGCTGGAGGCGATCGCGGCGCTGGAGGGGCTGTCGCCGCGCTACATCCAGAAGCTGTTCAAGGCCGCGTCGGCCAGCTTCGGCGAGTACCTGAAGGCGCGCCGCCTGGAGCGCTGCCGGCTCGACCTGGCCAACCGCGCGCTGGCGCACTTCACGATCGCCGAGCTGTGCTTCCGCTGGGGCTTCGGCGATGCCGCCAACTTCAGCCGTGCCTTCACCGCGCGCTTCGGTGTCTCGCCCAAGGCCTACCGCGCCGCGCCGCCGGCCGACCCGGCGCAGGGCCCCACGCAGCGCGGTGCGCCGGCGGCCGGCGTGACCACCACGACCTCCGCACGCGCGGCCGCGGTGGCCGACACGCCCGAGGCGCGCCGCCGCCAGTTCGAGGCGGTGCTGACGGATCACGAGCGCTACGCGCTGGCGCTGGCGCTCGCACCGAAGCGCGCGGTGCCGCACGCTTCGGAGGCGGTGCTCGCGGAGGCACTGCCCGGCGCCGCGCACGCGCCGGAGTACCACTACATCCCGGTGTCCGATCGGACGGTGCACTGGGGCTACCTGAGCCGCACGCTGAAGCCGGTGATCAGCGTGCGCTCGGGCGACGTGGTGACGATCGAGACGCTGACCCAGCACGCCAGCGACGACCGCGAACGCATGATCGACGGCGACCCCGGCGCCGAGAGCGTGTTCCACTGGACCGCCACGCGCAAGGCGGTGGCGCGGCGCGGCGCCGGGCCGATGGATGCGTCGGTGTTCGGCCGCGGCGCGGGCGAGGGCTTCGGCGTGCACATCTGCACCGGGCCGGTCCACGTGCGGGGCGCCGAGCCGGGCGACGTGCTGGAGGTGCGCATCCTCGACATCCGCGCGCGCCCGAGCTGCCACCCGCAGCACCGCGGCAAGCTGTTCGGCAGCAATGCCGCGGCCTGGTGGGGCTACCAGTACCACGACCTGCTGACCGAGCCGAAGAAGCGCGAGGTGGTCACGCTCTACGAGCTGCAGACCGACGTGGCGGAGCCGTATGCGAAGGCCGTCTACAGCTTCCGCTGGACGCCGCAGACCGACCCCGACGGCGTGCGCCACGAGACCATCGACTACCCCGGCGTGCCGGTCGACCCCGCCAGCGTCGACAGGCGCTACGGCGTGCTGGCGAAGGCGCGCGTGCCGATCCGCCCGCACTTCGGCCTGCTGGCGGTGGCGCCGAAGGAGAGCGGGCTGATCGACTCCGTGCCGCCGGGCTACTTCGGCGGCAACCTCGACAACTGGCGCGCCGGCAAGGGCGCGCGGCTGTTCCTGCCGGTGTCGGTGGAGGGCGCGCTGTTCTCGGTGGGCGACCCGCATGCCTCGCAGGGCGACGGCGAGGTCTGCGGCACCGCGATCGAGTGCTCGCTGACCGGCAGCTTCCAGCTCGTGCTGCACAAGCGCGCGCAGATCGCCGACGGCTTCCTCGCCGACCTGAACCACCCCTTCCTCGACGCCGAGGACGCCTGGGTGGTGCAGGGCTTCAGCTTCGCCAACCACCTGGCCGAGCTGGGCCCGCAGGCGCAGACCCAGGTCTACCAGAAGTCCTCGCTGGACCTGGCGATGCGCGACGCCTTCCGCAAGGCGCGCCGCTACCTGATGCAGGCCCACGGCCTGGACGAGGACGAGGCGCTGTCGCTGATGTCGGTGGCGGTGGACTTCGGCGTGACCCAGGTCGCCGACGGCAACTGGGGCGTGCACGCGGTGATCCGCAAGGCGATCTTTCCGCCGCAGGCGGAGGGCGACGGGGCGGGCGCGGCGCCTGCCTCGTCGTCGGCGCCGGCTCAGCCGTTGCGGAACAGGAAGCTGTAGGCGTTGAGTGCCGGCACGCCGCCGAGGTGGGCGTACAGCACCTTGGAGCCGGCGGGAAACTCGCCGCGCTTCACCTTGTCGATCATGCCGTGCATCGACTTGCCCTCGTACACCGGGTCGGTGAGCATGCCTTCCTGGCGCGCGCACAGGCGGATCGCCTCCAGCGTGCCCTCGCTCGGCAGGCCGTACTCGGGGCCGCCGTAGCGGGTGTCGAGCACCACGTCCTGCGCGGTGATCTCGCGGCCCAGGCCCACCAGCTCGGCGGTGTTCTGCGCGATGCGCAGGATCTGCGCATGGGTCTGCTCCGGCTTGGCCGAGGCGTCGATGCCGATCACGCGCTCGGCCCGGCCGTCGGCCGCGAAGCCCACCACCATGCCGGCCTGCGTGCTGCCGGTCACCGAGCAGACCACGATGTAGTCGAACCTGAAGCCGAGCTCGGCCTCCTGCGCGCGCACCTCCTCGGCGAAGCCGACGAAGCCCAGGCCGCCGAGCCGGTGCTCGGAGCAGCCGGCCGGGATGGGGAAGGGCTTGCCGCCAGCGGCCCGCACGTCGGCCATCGCCTGCTCCCAGCTCGGGCGGATGCCGATGTCGAAGCCGGCGGCGTCGAGCCGCACGTCGGCGCCGAGGATGCGCGACATCTCGATGTTGCCCACGCGGTCGTACACCGCGTCGGAGTAGTTGACCCAGTTCTCCTGCACCAGCACGCACTTCATGCCGAGGTGGGCCGCGACGGCGGCGACCTGGCGCGTCTGGTTGGACTGGATGCCGCCGATCGACACCAGCGTGTCGCAGCCCTGGGCCAGCGCCTCGGGGATCAGGTACTCGAGCTTGCGGGTCTTGTTGCCGCCGAAGGCGAGGCCGCTGTTGCAGTCCTCGCGCTTCGCATAGAGCTCGACCTGGCCGCCGAGGTGCGCGCTCAGGCGCGCGAGCGGCTGGATGGGCGTGGGGCCGAAGGTCAGCGGGTGGCGGGGGAAGCGCTGGAGGTTCATGGCGGGGTTCCTGCGATGGCGAAGACGATGGTCGTCATCTTAGGAAAATCGCCTGAAATCAGGGTTGCAAAGAAGGACGTTCTTGCGCAGCATAGAAAGGCTTATCAGCCTGAAAGAAGCCTTGGATTGCTTTAAATAGATCATGTGCGCAACAAAAGTTCGTCAACGTGCCGCGCCCACTCGTGCGCCGACACCACCGCCCGCGGCGACCCTGGACCGCACCGACAAGGCCATCCTGCGGGCGCTGCAGCGCGACGCCTCGGTGTCGAACGTGGCGCTGGCCGCGAAGGTGAACCTCAGCGCGCCGGCCTGTCTGCGCCGCGTCGAGCGGCTCAAGCAGGCGGGGCTGATCAAGGGCATCGTCGCGCTGCTGAACCCGGCCGCGCTGGACGCCGGCATGCTGGTGATGATCGGTGTGGTGCTGGACCGCTCGACGCCGGACTCCTTCGCCGATTTCGAGAAGGCCGCCGCCCGCGTGTCGGGCTGCATGGAGTGCCACGTGGTCACCGGCGAGTTCGACTACTTCATGCTGGTGCGCACGCGCGACAACGACAGCTTCAACCGCCTGCACGCCGAGCAGCTTCTGCATCTGCCGGGGGTGCGGCAGATCCGCTCGTTCATGGTGCTCAAGCAGGTGCTGTCGACGACGCAGTTTCCGGTTTGATAGACGGTTGCTTTCGAACGGACTAGACGGGTGAGCGTCTGGCGCGAGATCAGGACGGCAGGGCGCTCTGCTGCGCTCATGTCCCCCGCGGCCAGCCCTGCGGGCCGACCGCTCCTCCTCTACTTCGCTCCGCAAAGCGCCCCACCGTCCTGATCGACCACCGTCATTGGTGTTCGACCGTCGCAACTCACCTTTGTGTCTGCCAAGGACGTCGGGTGGCCGACGGAGCGAAGTAGAGGAGGAGGCCAGGCGTAGCCTGGCCGGGGGACATGAGCGCAGTCGGCCACCCGATGGCCTTGGCCGCCTGGCACATCGACGATGCGCAAAGGAAACGCTTTACCCCGCAGCCAACGGCGCACTGGTCCGGCGGCCCGAGAAATCGGTCCAGCAGCCGGCCTCGAAGTCGTAGAGCTTGCAGCGCCGCGCGGTTTCGGCGTACCAGCGCCACGAGAACGGCTGCACGACGATGTGCCCTGCAAGCCGCTCTTCCAGCAGCCGCTGCGCGCGCTTCAGGCGGTACAGCGGCACGCTCATGTCCACGTGGTGCGCGGTGTGCTCCATGATGTGGTGCAGCGCGCTGCCCATGAAGGAGCGGAAGGTGAGGTGGACGGTGGTGGATACGAAGGGCTGGGCCGCCGCCCAGCGCGTCTTGTCCTCGTACCACGCCACACCGGTGTGCGTGTGGTGCACGTAGACCACGAAGCCGATCATGCCGTTCCAGAACAGGAAGGGCAGCACGAAGCCCGCGACGACCAGCAGCGCGGCCGACTGGCCGGTGGCGGCCGCGGCGGCCACCAGGCCGGCGATCCACGCCGCCGCGCCGGCGACCACGAGCACGCCGTCCCAGAAGAACACCGCGCGCCGCGTCGGCATGGTGCGCCGGTTCGGGAACAGCAGCCGGCTCCACCAGATCTCCACCAGGTAGTAGAGCCAGGGCGCCCAGCCGCTGCGGTACAGGCGCTCGAGCCCGCGCCGCCAGCGCGGCAGCGCGCGGTAGGCCGCGAGCGTGCGCGGCTCCCAGACGAAATCGAAGCCCTTCAGGTTGGTGTAGCCGTGGTGCACCACGTTGTGCCCCACCTCCCACAGGCTGTAGGGCGTGAGCGAGGGCAAGAACACCAGGCGGCCCAGCCAGCGGTTCAGCCGACGGTGCGGCGTGAGGCTCTGGTGGCAGGCGTCGTGGCCGAGGATGAACAGGCGGCCGATGACGAAGCCGGCCGCCATGCCCGCCAGCAGCTTCATCGGCAGCGTCTCGAACATCACGGTGCCGGCCAGCGCGGCGCCCAGCAACAGCAAGTCGACGAGCGTCAGCGCGAGCGCGTAGGGCGTGCTGCGCGAAGACAGCGGTGCGAGCCAGGCGCGGATCCGCTTGCGGTGGGGGATGGCGCTCGGGGCGGCGGACGGTGGCGCGAGGTCGGGACGGGCAGCAGGCATCGGGGGCGGGTAGCGCGAGCGCAAGCGGATCGGAACGCCGGAGGCTAGGGCCGCCGGTGGGGTGCTGTCCTTGACGGCGATCAAGAGGGCTTGGGGGGCGCGTGTGCTTGTCCGTGCGCGCACGCGGTGCCCGCGATTCGAGGATGATCGGCGGCCCGATCGATTGCCCGCGCCCACCGCCTTTCCCGTCCCCGATGAATTCGCACTTCCTGCGCATGGCCCTGGTGCTGGGCCTGCTGTCCTCGATCGGTCCGTTCGCGATCGACATGTACCTGCCCGCGCTGCCGGCCATCGGCGTGGCGCTGCATGCCGACGTGCACGCGGTGCAGATGAGCCTGATGGCCTTCTTCGTGTCGTTCGCGATCAGCCAGCTGGTCTACGGCCCGGCGTCCGACATGTTCGGCCGCAAACCGCCGCTGTACGTGGGCATCGGGCTGTTCATCGTCGGCAGCGTGGGCTGCGCGCTCGCGCCCGACATCGGCTGGCTGATCGCCTTCCGCTTCCTGCAGGGCCTGGGCGGCGGCGCGCCGATCGTGGTGCCGCGCGCCATCGTGCGCGACCTGCACACCGGCGTGGAGGCCACGCGGCTGATGTCGCTGCTGCTGCTGGTGTTCAGCGTGTCGCCCATCCTCGCGCCGCTGGTCGGCAGTTTCGTGATCGACGCCGCCGGCTGGCGCGCGATCTTCTGGGCGGTCACCGGCATCGGCGTGGTGGGCCTGCTGCTGGTCGCGCTGACGCTGGAGGAGACGCGGCCCGCCGCGCAGCGCACGCAGAGCGACGTGGCGAGCACGTTGCGCGCCTTCGCGCTGCTGCTGCGCGACCGCCACTTCCTCGGGCTCACCGCGATCGGCGCCTTCGGCATGGCCAGCTTCTTCATCTTCCTGGCCAACTCGTCCTTCGTGTTCATCGGCCACTACGGGCTGACGCCGCGGCAGTACAGCCTGGCGTTCAGCGTGAACGCGGCCTCGTTCATCGGCGTGTCGCAGTTCGCCGGCCGGCTGACGGCACGCTACGGCCTCGCGAGCATCGTGCGGGTGGCGGTGCTCGGCTTCGCGCTGTCGCTGGGCGCGTTGCTGGTGCTCAACCTGCTCGGCATCGACCGGCTCGACGTGATGATCGTCGTCATGCTCATCGGCTACGGCTTCCTCGGCCTGGTGGTGCCCACCACCTCGGTGATGGCGCTCGACGACCACGGCGAGATCGCCGGCGCCGCGTCGGCGCTGATGGGCACGCTGCAACTGGTGCTGGGCGCGGTGGTGATCGCGGTGATGAGCGGCTTCGCCGACGGCAGCGCGCGGCCGATGGTGGCCGGCATGGCCGCCGCGGCGCTGTGCGCGCTGGTGCTGACGCGGCTGACGCTCGGTGGGCGCCGTGCGGCGGTGCCGAAGGCCGCCACGCGGCCCTGCGCCTGAGCCCTCGTGACGATCGGGCGGACGTCGGCGAGGAGGACGCGCCCTAGCTGCCGGCCGACTTGAGCTTCTGCCCGCCGCTCTCGATCACCTCGCCGGTCTTGCGCACGCCCTTGCGGACCGCGCGGCCGGTGGCCTCGGCGCCGGTCTCGACGGCCTCGCCGGTCCAGCGGGCACCGCGCTCGATGGCGGCGCCGGTCTTCTTCGCGCCGCGTTCGACGGCCGCACCGGTCTTGGCGGCGGCGTTCGACACGGCCTCGCCGGTCGCGCTCGCGGCCTGCTTCACCTTCGACGGTTCCTCTGCGGCCACGGAGGCGGCGCAGGCGATCAGGGCAACGGCGATGACGGTGGTCTTGCGCATGGGCTCGCTCCTCGCGGACGGTGCGCCGGCGTCCCGCGGAGAGGCCGGCCGACCGGATTCTGCGCGCTCCGGTCGCAGGCCCTGTAGCAGGGCGTGTCCGTCAGTGGCTGATCATCCAGGGCCGCTTGCTCGGGAAGGCCTTGGCGCCGTTGGCCGCGGTCACCGTGGCGCCGCGCCGCGAGGACGAGCCGGAGGAACAGCAGCCGCAGCCGGACGGGTGCTTGAGGCGCTGGTAGTCGCGCGAGCTCTTGGGTTCATGGCGCGCGCGTTCGTTGACCTCGATCGCGCTGCGGGTGCTGCCGGCCATCAGCGCCAGCCGCGGCGCGCTGACGAAGACGCGCGGCGACTCGCGCTGGCAGTCGGGGCAGGCGGCCGGCTCGTTGCGGGCGGCCAGCGTGCGGAAGGCGTCGAAGCCGCCGCAGTCGGGGCAGGCGTAGTCGTAGGTGGGCATGGTGGCTGAGGCGATGGCGCGTTGGCTGGAGCTGCCCCCTCACCCCGGCCCTCTCCCCCGCCGGGGTGAGGGAGCCAGAGAGGAAGCGCGGACGGTGGCGTGACGGCTCAGAGGTCGGGCGACAGCGGCATGTCGATCGAGCCGTCGAGGTACTTCACCGGCCCGGCGGCGCTGGGGTTGATGTCGAAATCGAAGATCTGCGTCGGCAGCCACAGCGTGGCGCAGGCGTTCGGGATGTCGACCACGCCGCTGATGTGCCCCTGCACCGGCGCCGTGCCGAGGATGGAGTGCGCCTGCGCGCCGGAGTAGCCGAACTTCTTCAGGTACTCGATGGCGTTCAGGCAGGCCTGGCGGTAGGCCACGTGCACGTCGAGGTAGTGCTGCTGGCCGTGCTCGTCGACCGAGATGCCTTCGAAGATGATGTAGTCGTTGTAGTGCGGCGTGATCGGGCTGGGCTTGAAGATCGGATTCTTGATGCCGTACTTGGCCATGCCGCCCTTGATCAGGCTCACCTTCATGTGCACCCAGCCGGCCATCTCGATCGCGCCGCAGAAGGTGATCTCGCCGTCGCCCTGGCTGAAGTGCAGGTCGCCCACGCTGAGGCCGGCGCCGTCCACGTACACCGGGAAGTAGATCTTCGAGCCGCGCGACAGGTCCTTGATGTCGCAGTTGCCGCCGTGCTCGCGCGGCGGCACGGTGCGCGCGCCCTCGGCGGCGGCCTTGGCCTTGGCCTCGCCGGTCATCTTGCCCATGTGGGCGGTGGCCGCGAACGGCGGGCAGGCCAGCGCGGGCACGCGGTCGGGGTCGGTCGCGATGAAGGCGGTCTCGCGCTCGTTCCACAGGTCGAGCATCTTCCTGTCCGGCAGGCAGCCGATCAGCCCGGGGTGGATCAGGCCGGCGAACTGCACGCCGGGCACGTGGCGCGAGCTGGTGAACATGCCGTGGAAGTCCCAGATCGACTTCTGCGCCTGCGGGAAGTGGTCGGTCAGGAAGCCGCCGCCGTTCTTCTTGCTGAAGAAGCCGTTGAAGCCCCACAGGCTGTCGGGCTTGGCGCCGATGTCGAGCAGGTCCACCACCAGCAGGTCGCCGGGCTCGGCGCCCTTCACGCCCACCGGACCCGACAGGTAGTGCACCGTGGTCAGGTCGATGTCGCGCACGTCGTCGGCGCTGTCGTTGTTCTTGATGAAGCCGCCGGTCCAGTCGAAGGTCTCGAGGATGAAGTCGTCGCCCGGCTTGACCCAGCAGGCCATCGGGATGTCCGGGTGCCAGCGGTTGTGGATCAGCTCGTTCTCGGTGGGCGACTTCGTCAGGTCGACCTTGATCAGGGTGTCGGTCATGAGGGGCTCCTTGGGCGGGGTTGTCTCGGGGGCGCTTTGGGGGTCAAACGGAGAGGTACTGCTTGATGTGGGCCACGTCGGTGCTGGCGCGCGGGGTCTCGTGCACGAGCCGGCCGCCCTCGATGACGAACAGCCGGTCGGCCACGTCCATCGCGAAGCTCAGCACCTGCTCGGAGACCACGATCGTGATCTCGCGCATCTTGCGGATCTCGTTGAGCGCCTTCGCGATGTCCTTGATGATCGAAGGCTGGATGCCTTCGGTCGGCTCGTCGAGCAGCAGCACCTTGGGGTTGGTGACCAGCGCGCGGGCGATCGCGAGCTGCTGCTGCTGGCCGCCCGACAGGTTGCCGCCCTTGCGGCGGCGCATGTCGAACAGCACCGGGAACAGCGCGAAGATCTCTTCCGGGATCTCCTTGTGCTTCGCGTTCTCCAGGCCGGTCTGGATGTTCTCCTCGACGCTGAGCGTCGGGAAGATCATGCGGCCCTGCGGCACGTAGGCGATGCCCTTGGCGACGCGGCGGTAGCTCTCGTCCTTGGAGACGTCGTGGCCGTCGATCTCGATCGTTCCCGACTTCAGCGGCAGGATGCCGATCAGCGACTTGAACAGCGTGGTCTTGCCCATGCCGTTGCGGCCCATGATCGCGACCGTCTCGTTCTTCTTGGCCGAGAAGTCGATGCCGTGCAGGGCCTCGCTCTGGCCGTAGGCGACGTGCAGGTTCTTGACGTTGAGCATGGTGGCGATCTCCTCAATGTCCGAGATAGACGTCGATAACCTTGGGGTCGTTCTGCACCTTGTCCATCGAGCCTTCGGCGAGGATCTTTCCCTGGTGCATCACGGTCACCTTGTGGGCGATCTGCTTCACGAAGTCCATGTCGTGCTCGATCACGATGACCGCGCGGTTCTTGCAGATGCGCTGCAGCAGCTCGGCGGTGAGTTCGCGCTCGCGCGCGCTCATGCCCGCGATCGGCTCGTCGAGCATCAGCAGCTCGGGCTCCTGCATCAGCAGCATGCCGATCTCGAGCCACTGCTTCTGGCCGTGGCTCAGCAGGCCGGCCTCGGTCTCCAGCAGCGTGGCGAGGCCGATCTCCTCGGCCACCACCTGCACGCGTGCCTTCACGGTGTCGTCGCACTTGAAGAACAGCGCCCCGGTGACCGAGCGGCCCCTGGGGAACGACACCTCGAGGTTCTTGAACACCGACAGGTTCTCGTAGATCGACGGCGTCTGGAACTTGCGGCCGATGCCCAGGCGCACGCGCTTGTGCTCGGCCATCTTCGTGAGCTCGATGTTCTGGAAGCGGATGCTGCCGTGGCTCGCCTTGGTCTTGCCGCAGATCAGGTCGAGCAGCGTGGTCTTGCCGGCGCCGTTCGGGCCGATGATCACGCGCAGCTCGTTCTTGTCGATGTAGAGCGTGAGCTTGTCGATGGCCTTGAAGCCATCGAAGGAGACCGTCAGGTCCTCGACTGCCAGCGCGAAATCCGTGTTGCTCATGTCGTGGGTCCTCGGTTCAGGCGCGCTGGCCGCTCACGCCGCCGGGCAGCTTCGGGTCGCCGGATGGCGGCGTGGCGCGGGCCGGCTTGGGCGGCGCATCGGGGTAGGCGGCGTGCGCGGCGGCGACGCGTTCGCGGGTCGATCGGCGGTCGGCCTGGCGCTTCGTCCACCACGGCTTCACATGGCTCTCCCACAGACCGGCCAGCCCCATCGGGAAGGCCAGCGTCACGCCGATGAACAGCGCGGCCATCAGGAACAGCCACAGGTCCGGGAAGCTTTCCGAGAAGAAGGTCTTGCCGGCATTGACCAGCAGCGTGCCGTAGACCGCGCCGATCAGGCTCATGCGCCCGCCGACTGCGGCGTAGATCACCATCTCGATCGACGGCACGATGCCGACGAAGCTGGGTGACATGAAGCCCACCTGCAGCGAGAACAGCGCGCCGCCGATGCCCGACAGCGCCGCTGCCAGGCAGAAGGTGAAGATCTTGAAGTTGGCGACGTCGTAGCCGGAGAAGCGCACCCGGTCTTCCTTGTCGCGCATCGCCAGCAGCAGGGTGCCGAGCTTGCTGGTCTGGATCCAGCGGCACAGCAGGATGCTGGCCACCAGCAGCGCCACGCAGAGGTAGTAGAGGACGTACTTGGCGCTGTCGGTGCGCGTGTCCCAGCCCAGCACGGTCTTCAGGTCGGTCATGCCGTTGACGCCGCCGGTGTAGCCCTGCTGGCCGATGATCAGCACCGTGAGGATCAGCGCGACCGCCTGCGTGATGATCGCGAAGTACACGCCGCCGACGCGGCGCTTGAACATCGCGAAGCTGATGATCCAGGCCAGCAGCGTGGGCACCGCGATCACCAGGATCAGACTCAGCGGCAGGCTCTTGAACGGCAGCCACATCAGCGGCAGCTCGGTGATCTGGTTCCAGTCCATGAAGTCGGGAATGCCCGGCGTGGTCTGGATCTTGGTGGTCACCGGGTCGGACGCCTCGAGCTTCAGGAACATCGCCATCGCGTAGCCGCCGAGGCCGAAGAACACGCCCTGGCCCAGGCTCAGCACGCCGCCGTAGCCCCACACCATCACCAGGCCGACGGCGACGAAGGCGTAGGTGAGGTACTTGCCGACCAGGTTGAGGCGGAAGATGTCCAGCGTGAGCGGCAGCACGACCGCGAGCAGCAGGATCAGCAGCAGCAGGCTGCCGAGCCCCGAGTTCTTAGACCACGCGAGCAGCGATTTCATGGGAAGGGGTCCTCTGCGTCGGAAAACGGTGTCAGCGCCGGACCTTGACGGCGAACAGGCCTTGCGGGCGGAACATCAGGATCAGCACGATCAGCGACAGCGTCAGCACCTTGGCCATCGAGCCGGTCATGAAGAATTCGGAGATCGACTGCGTCTGCGCGATGCCGAAGGCCGAGACCACGGTGCCGAAGAGGCTGGCCGCGCCGCCGAAGGTGACCACCAGGAAGGCGTCGACGATGTAGAGCGAGCCGGAGGTCGGGCCGGTGGAGCCGATGGTCGTGAAGGCCGCACCGGCGACGCCGGCGATGCCACAGCCGATCGCGAAGGTCAGGCGGTCGGTCTTCATCGTGTTGATGCCGATCGCGTTGGCCATCGTGCGGTTGCTGACGGTGGCGCGCACGCGCAGGCCCCAGCGGCTGCGGTACAGCGCGATCAGCACCAGCGTGGTGACCAGCGCAGTCAGGCCCAGCACGAACATGCCGTTGATCGGGATATCCAGCCCCTCGTGCGGCGCCCAGGAGCCGAGCAGCCAGTCGGGCAGCGTCGGGCTCACTTCCTTCGGGCCGATGAAGGTGCGGAAGATCTGCTGCAGGCCCAGGCTCACGCCCCAGGTGGCAAGCAGCGTGTCGAGCGGGCGCTTGTACAGGTGGCGGATCAGCCCCCACTCGACACCCCAGCCGACGATGAAGGCGAACACGAAGGCCAGCACGATGGCGACCGGGAAGTAGTAGGGCACCAGCGTCGGCGCGAACTTCTCGGTCAGCGTGGAGCCCAGGAAGATGGTGTAGGCGCCGATCGTCATGAACTCGCCGTGCGCCATGTTGATGACGCCCATCTGGCCGAAGATGATGGCCAGCCCCAGCCCCATCAGCAGCAGCACCGCGAACAGGCTCAGGCCCGCGAAGCCCTGCATCAGGCCGATGTTCATCATGTCGGAGAAGGTCATCGCGGCGTCCTGGTGTGTGCGTCTTCGGCCCCCTCTCCCGCGGGCGGGAGAGGGCTGGGGTGAGGGCTCGGCCTCTTATTGATATCCCTTGGGGAAGGGATCGGGCTTGATCAGCTCGGGCGACTCGGCCACCACCTTGAAGGTGGCGTCGGGCTGGCCCTGGCCGATGCGCGCCTTGCTCCACAGGTGGTGGTTGGCGTCGAGCTTCACGTAGCCTTCGGGCGCGGTCTTCAGCTCGATGCCGGGCGAGGCCGCGACCACCTTGTCGACGTCGAAGCTGCCGGCCTTCTCGACCGCCGCCTTCCACAGCCACGGGCCCAGGTAGCCGGCCTGCGTCACGTCGCCGATCACGGCGTCCTTGCCGTACTTGGCCTTGAAGGCCTCGACGAACTTCTTGTTGTTGTCGTTGGTCAGCGACTGGAAGTACTTCATCGACGAGTAGAAGCCGGCGAAGTTCTCGCCGCCCACACCGGTCATCTCGTCTTCCGTCACCGACAGCGTCAGCAGGAACTGCTTGTCGCCGGTGATGCCGGCGGCCTTGAGCTGCTTGTAGAAGGCCACGTTGGAGCCGCCCACCACCGCCGCGAAGATGCAGTCGGGCTTGGCGACCTTGATCTTGTTGATCAGCGAGTTGAAGTTGGTGTGGCCCAGCGGGTAGTACTCCTCGCCCTTGACCGTGCCCTTCTGGAAGTTCTCGATGTGCTTGCGCGCGATCTTCATCGAGGTGCGCGGCCAGATGTAGTCGGAGCCGACCAGGAAGAAAGTCTTGGCCTTCTTCTCCTTCGCGCCCCAGTCCAGGCCCCAGATGATCTGCTGGGTGGCTTCCTGGCCGGTGTAGATGACGTTCTTGCTCTGCTCCAGGCCCTCGTAGAAGGTCGGGTAGTACAGCAGCCCGTTCTCCTTCTCGAACACCGGCAGCACCGCCTTGCGCGAGGCGCTGGTCCAGCAGCCGAACACGGTGGCGACGCGGTCGTTGACGAGCAGCTTCTTGCTCTTCTCGGCGAAGTTCGGCCAGTCGGAGGCGCCGTCCTCGGAGATCACCTTGATCTTGCGGCCGAGGATGCCGCCCATCGCGTTGATCTGGTCGATGGCGAGCTGCTCGGCCTGCACCGAGCCGGTCTCCGAGATGGCCATCGTGCCGGTCTTGGAGTGCAGCTGGCCCACCGTCACCTCGGTGTCGGTGATGGCGAGCTTGGTGGTGTTGACCTTGGCGGTCGGGAACTGCTGGGCCAGCGCCCAGGCCGGCATGCCGGCCAGCGGCAGCGCGCCGAGGCCCTGCAGCAGGCGACGGCGATCGACGGAGAACGGGGCGTCATCACGATCTTGGGACATGGCTAGCGACTCCTGCGGACGGTGGTTGGAAGAGGCGGCATGAAGCGAAAGCAGCCGCGACGGAAGCGATGGTGCGGACAAGCGTGCGCAGGCCGAATACGTCAATCGACGTAGCCCGCAAATGCGGCGCAGGGCCCGCAAACGGTGCCTGGTGCGGCCCGGCGCAGTTCTTGCACCAGCACGGGGAAGAACTGGAAGTGCACCGTGTCGATCGCTACGCAGAAGATCTTTCGCATCCGGCGTGACTACAACGCCTGGGTCGCCGACGAGTCCATGGAGGACTACGCGCTGCGCTTCACGCCGCGCAGCTTTCGCAAGTGGTCGGAGTGGCGCGTCGGCAACGCCGCGTTCGGCGCCACCTCCTTCCTGGCGCTCGAGGCCATCGGCGCGTCGGTGGCGCTGAACTACGGCTTCTCGAACGCGCTGTGGGCCATCCTGGTGGTGTGCGTGGTGACCTTCTTCACCGGCCTGCCGATCAGCTACTACGCCGCGAAGTACGGCGTCGACATGGACCTGCTGACGCGCGGCGCCGGCTTCGGCTACCTCGGCTCCACGCTCACCTCGCTGATCTACGCCAGCTTCACGTTCATCTTCTTCGCGCTCGAGGCGGCCATCCTGGCGCTGGCGCTGCAGATGTACTTCGACTGGCCGCTGGCGCTGTGCTACCTGCTGTCGTCGCTGGGCATCGTCCCGCTGGTCATGCACGGCATCACGCTGATCTCGCGGCTGCAGCTGTGGACGCAGCCGGTGTGGATCGTGCTGTTCTTCTGCCCCTACGTGGCGATCCTGCTGAAGAACCCCGAGGCCTTCGCCGACTTCACCGGCCTGGCCGGCCGCAGCTCGGGCAGCAGCGGCTTCAGCTGGCTCATGTTCGGTGCGGCCGCCACGGTGGCGTTCTCGCTGGTGGTGCAGATCGGCGAGCAGGTCGACTACCTGCGCTTCCTGCCGGAGAAGACGAAGAAGAACCGGGTGCGCTGGTGGACCGCGGTGCTGGTGGCCGGGCCCGGCTGGATCGTGCCGGGCGCGATCAAGATGCTGGGCGGCGCCTTCCTCGCCTTCATCGCCCTGCAGCACCAGATCCCGACCGACAAGGCGATCGAGCCGACGCAGATGTACCTGGCGGGCTTCTCCTACGTGTTCGAGAACTCGACCTGGGTGCTGCTGGCCACCACGGTGTTCGTCGTCGTGTCGCAGGTCAAGATCAACCTGACCAATGCCTACGCCGGCTCGCTGGCGTGGTCCAACTTCTTCGGCCGGCTGACGCACAGCCATCCGGGCCGCGTGGTCTGGCTGGTGTTCAACGTGCTGATCGCGATGTTGCTGATGACGCTGGGCGTGTTCGAGGCGCTCGAGCGCGTGCTCGGCCTCTACAGCAACGTGGCGATCGCCTGGGTCGGCGCGCTGGTGGCCGACCTGGTGATCAACAAGCCGCTGGGCTGGAGCCCGAAGCACATCGAATTCAAGCGCGCCCACCTCTACGACATCAACCCGGTCGGGCTGGGCGCGATGCTGTTCGCGGCCACCTTGGCGATCGTGGCCTACGCCGGCGTGCTGGGCCCGGTGGCCGAGGCCTTCGCGCCCTTCATCGCGCTGCTGACGGCGATGGTGGTTTCGCCGCTGCTGGCCTGGCTGACGCGCGGGCGCTACTACGTGGCGCGCGAGAGCCGCACCGAGTGGGCGCCCGGCCAGATGGTGGCCTGCTCGGTGTGCGACAACCGCTTCGAGTCCGAGGACATGGCGCACTGCCCGGCCTACGAGGCACCGATCTGCTCGCTGTGCTGCACGCTCGACTCGCGCTGCCACGACCGCTGCAAGAGCGGCTCGCGCGCGGCCGAGCAGGTGGGCGCGGCGCTCAGCGTGGTGCTGCCGGCCTCGCTGGCTTCGCACGTGAACTCGCGCGTCGCGCACTACCTGGTGACGGTGGTGTCGCTGCTGGCGCTGCTGGCGGTGATCTTCGGCGTGGTCTACGACCAGGAGAGCACGCTGCGCGGTGCGCAGGGGCTGGCGCTGCAGGGGCCGTTCCTGAAGGTGTTCGCGCTGCTGGCGCTGGTGGCGGCGGTGGGCGCCTGGTGGATGGTGCTGGGCAGCGAGAGCCGCCACCTCGCGCAGGAGGAGTCGAACCGCCAGAACCAGCTGCTGACGCGCGAGATCGACGCGCACCAGCGCACCGACGCGGCGCTGCAGGCGGCCAAGGAGGTGGCCGAGTCGGCCAACCAGGCGAAGACGCGCTACGTGGCCGGCATGACGCACGAGCTGCGCACGCCGCTCAACAGCATCCTGGGCTATGCGCAGATCCTGCTGAAGGACGGCGTGCTGAGCGCCGCGCCGCGCGAGGCGGTGCACACCATCCGTCGCAGCGGCGAGCACCTGATGGGGCTGATCGACGGCCTGCTCGACCTGGCCCGCATCGAGGCCGGCCGGCTGCGGCTGGAGCCGGCTGCGCTGCCGCTGCCGGCCTTCCTGGACGAGCTGGTGCGCATGGTGCAGCCGCAGGCGCAGGCCAAGCGCCTGACCTTCGCCTACACCCACAGCGGCCGCATGCCGGCCTGGGTGCATGCCGACGCCAAGCGGCTGCGGCAGATCCTGATCAACCTGTTGAGCAACGCGGTGCGCTTCACCGACGAGGGCACGGTGACGCTGCACGTCGACTGCCGGCGCGAGGTGGTGCGCTTCGACGTGGTGGACACCGGCATCGGCATCGCGCGGCAGGACCAGCAGCGCATCTTCATGCCCTTCGAGCGCGGCGCGGCGGGGCGCCGGCGCGGCGAACCGGGCACCGGGCTGGGCCTCACCATCACGGCGCTGCTCACCTCGCTGATGGGCGGCGAGCTGAGCCTCGCCAGCGAGCCCGGGCGCGGCAGCACCTTCAGCGTGCGGCTTTACCTGCGCGAGGTCAGCGACCCCGGCCCGCAGGCCGAGGCGCCGCGCCAGGTGGGCGGCTACGTGGGCCCGCGGCGCACGCTGCTGGTCGTGGACGACCAGCCGGTGCAGCGCCAGATGCTGGCCGGCATGCTGGCGCCGCTGGGCTTCGTGCTGCGCGAGGCGGCCAGCGGCAGCGAATGCCTCGATAGTCTGCGAGAAGCGGTGCCCGACGCGATCCTGCTCGACATCACGATGGATTACCTCGACGGCTGGCAGACCGCGCGGCTGGTGCGCGACGCCGGCTACACGCTGCCGATCCTGATCGTGTCGGCCAACATGTTCGAGAACCAGCCCGAACGCCTGCTGGCCGCGCAGTGCCAGGCCTTCATCGGCAAGCCGGTGATCGAGTCGGAGCTGATCGCGACGCTGCAGCGCCACCTCGGCATCGAGTGGATCGCCGCGCACGCGCCGGCCCTGCCGCCGCTGCCGCCGGAGGCGCCGGCCGACCTGCGCCGCCTGCCGGCCGAGGCGCGCGCCGAGCTGCTGCGGCTGGCGCAGATCGGTCACGTGCACGGCCTGCGGCGGCAGCTCGACGCGATCGAGGCCGGGGACGCCCGCCATGCCGCGGCCTGCGCGCGGCTGCGCGCCTGCCTCGCGAGCTTCGATCTCGAAGGCCTGCAGGCCTGCCTGACGGAGGCCGCCGATGGACAGCCGGCCTGAGCCGCCGCGGGCCGAGGCCGCGCGCCCGGTGGTGCTGGTGGTCGACGACGCCCCCAGCAGCCTGGGCATGCTGTGCGACACGCTGGAAGACGCCGGCTACACGGTGCTGATCGCGCGCGACGGCGAGGCGGCGCTGCAGCGCCTGCGCCTGGTGGCGCCCGACGTGATCCTGCTCGACGCGATGATGCCGGGGATGTCGGGTTTCGAGACCTGCCGCGCCCTCAAGGCCGACCCGGCGCTGACGCACATCCCGGTGATCTTCATGACCGGGCTGTCGGAGACCGCGCACGTGGTCGAGGGCTTCGCGTGCGGTGGGGTCGACTACGTGGTCAAGCCGATCCGCGCGCCCGAGGTGCTGGCGCGGCTGCACACGCACGCCCGCAATGCGCGCATCACGCGGCTCGCGCGCGAGGCAGTCGACGTGGCCGGGCTGGGCGTGCTGCTGGTCGATGCGCACGGCCGCATCGCCTGGCGCTCGCCGCAGGCCGAACGCTGGCTCGCGGCCTGCGGCCCGGACGGCCCGGGCGACGTGATCGCACCGGCCGAGGCCGGCACCGAGCGCGTGTTCCAGATGCCCGGTTCTCCCTTGCCTCAGCGCCTGACGCTGCGCAGCCTCGGCCCGGCCGGCATGGGCGAGACGATGTGGCTGCTGGAACTGCAGCGCGGCGACGGCAGCGACGGCGCCGCCTCGCCGTCCCGGCTCAGCGCGGCGGCGCTGACGCCGCGCGAGACCGAGGTGCTGTCGTGGCTGGCCAAGGGCAAGACCAACCGCGACATCGGCGACATCCTCGGCGTGAGCCCGCGCACCGTGAACAAGCACCTCGAGCACGTCTTCGAGAAGCTCGGCGTCGAGACGCGCGCCGCCGCAGCGGCACTGGCGAGCACGCAGTGGGGCGGGGACTAGGGCCGGGATCGGCCTCGCTATACTGCAGGCCACAGCGCCGATTTGATCCGGATTGCGGGCGCTCAACAAATGCAGCTAAAGAGGGGCCCTCGACCGTTCACCACCGTCACCCGGCCTCGCTAGCGCAGCGACGCCGGGTTGTCTTTTTCTTGGGTTGAACATCGGGATGGCTTCGGTCGGCATCGTCACTCCACAGTCCTTGCGCCTGAGCGCCCCGCTGCCGCTGCGCAGCGGCGCCGTGCTCGACGACTGCACCCTGGTCTACGAGACCTACGGCACGCTCGATGCCACGCGCAGCAATGCCGTGCTGGTGTGCCACGCGCTCAATGCCTCGCACCACGTGGCCGGCCGCTACGAGGGCCAGGACAAGAGCGAGGGCTGGTGGGACAACCTGATCGGGCCCGGCAAGCCGCTGGACACCGACCGGTTCTTCGTCATCGGCGTCAACAACCCGGGCTCGTGCTTCGGCTCGACCGGGCCGGCCTCCACCGACCCGAAGACCGGCCGGCCCTATGGCGCCGACTTCCCGGTGGTCACCGTCGAGGACTGGGTGGATGCCCAGGCCCGCTTGCTCGACGCGCTGGGCATCGAACAGCTGGCCGCCGTGATCGGCGGCAGCCTGGGCGGCATGCAGGCGATGAGCTGGACGCTGCGCCACCCGCAGCGCGTGCGGCACGCCATCGTGGTGGCCTCGGCGCCCAACCTGTCGGCCCAGAACATCGCCTTCAACGAGGTGGCGCGGCGCTCCATCGTCACCGACCCCGACTTCCACGGCGGCCACTACTACGCCCACGGCGTGGTGCCCAAGCGCGGCCTGCGCGTGGCGCGCATGGTCGGCCACATCACCTACCTCAGCGACGACGTGATGGCGAGCAAGTTCGGCCGCCAGACGCTGAACCCCGAGCTCGCCTACAGCACGCAGGACATCGAGTTCCAGATCGAGAGCTACCTGCGCTACCAGGGCGACAAGTTCAGCGACTACTTCGACGCCAACACCTACCTGCTGATCACGCGCGCGCTCGACTACTTCGACCCGGCGCGCGAGTTCGACGGCGACCTGAGCCGGGCGCTGGCCGGCGCCACGGCGAAGTTCCTGGTGATCAGCTTCACCACCGACTGGCGCTTCTCGCCCGAGCGCTCGCGCGAGATCGTCAAGGCGCTGGTCGACAACCGGCGCGACGTGAGCTACGCCGAGATCGACGCACCGCACGGCCACGATGCCTTCCTGATGACCGACACGCGCTATCACAACGTGCTGCGCGCCTACTTCGCCCGCGTTGCCGACGAACCCGTCGCGCCGGCCGGCGGGCTCAAGAGGTTCGCGGTATGAGCGAAAGGAAGGACCTGGAGCTGATCGCGCAGCTCGTGCCGCAGGGCTCGCGCGTGCTCGACCTCGGCTGCGGCAACGGTGCGCTGCTGGCGCTGCTGCGCGACAGCCGCGGCTGCAGCGGCTACGGTGTCGAGCTCGACGACGCCAAGGTGCACGAATGCGTCCAGCGCGGCGTCAACGTGATCCAGCGCAACCTCGACGAGGGGCTGGCCATCTTCGCCGACCAGGCCTTCGACGTGGTTCTGCAGCTCGACACGCTGCAGAACCTGCGCAACACCGAGGCGATGCTGATCGAGACGGTGCGCGTGGGCCGGCTCGGCATCGTCAGCTTCCCGAACTTCGCGCACTGGCCCAACCGCGTGTCGGTGCTGCGCGGTCGCATGCCGGTGACCAAGGTGCTGCCCTACCAGTGGTACGACACACCCAACATCCGCGTCGGCACCTTCGCCGATTTCGAGGTGCTGGCGCGCAAGAACGGCCTGCGCGTGCTCGACAGCTTCGGCCTGCAGAACGGTCAAGCTGTGCGGCGCTGGCCCAACCTGATGGCCGGCACGGCGCTGTTCAAGTTCGAGCGCGCCTGAGCATCGTCGGGCGGCCGCATCGCGCTGCTCCCGCTGTGCCCTGCAGCGTTCGTGCGGGAGCAGAAGGCGCCCGGCCCGTAGTGGTTTCCAGTACAGGACTTTCGGTCTTTCGCCTGCCGCCGCTGGAGGCTTGTGCGGTTGGCTGCCTGTGGCAGGCGGCGTCAGGATGCGAACGACACGGAGCCGAGGTGTGGCGCGAATGTTGCAACCCGCTGTGAAGCAATGCACGCACCGTCACCAATTTCGCTTATTGTCCGGACTGTGCTGGGTCGCCGAACGGGACGGCGGTCGGTTCAACGTAATCAAGTACGAGGAGCGTATTCGTGAGCGATGACTTCATTCGGGAAGGGGAGCTGACCGACATCCGCAGCTATCCGGCGTGGGCGCAAGACCTGGTCGAGAGCTGTGCCGAGACGCGAGAGCGGGTCGCCTCGCACGAACTCTTCCATCGCATGCGCGACAACGAGCTCGACGCCAACCAGATCAGCACCTTCCTGGTCGGCGTGTGGCCGGTGATCGAGCAGTTCCCTCAGTACATGGCGCAGAACCTGCTGAAGCTGCAGTACGGCCGCGCTCGTGGGCACGACCTGGCGCGCCGCTACCTGATCCGCAACATCCGCGTCGAGCAGAACCATGCCGATCACTGGGTCGAGTGGGCCACCGCCAGCGGCGTGAGCCGCGACGAACTGCTGTACGGCGAGGTGCCGACCGAGACGCATGCGCTGTCGCACTGGTGCTGGCACACCTGCGAACGCGACACGCTGGCCGCCGCGATGGCCGCCACCAACTACTCGATCGAGGGCGTGACCGGCGATTGGTCGGCGCTGGTCTGCTCGTCCGACGTGTACGAGCAGAACTTCCCGCTCGACGTGCGCGCCAAGGCCATGAAGTGGCTGAAGCTGCACGCCAAGTACGACGACACCCATCCCTGGGAAGCGCTCGAGATCATCTGCTCGGTCATGGGCACCGACCCGACGCAGCGCGGCGTGTCGCTGATCCGCTCGCGCGTGCTGAAGAGCTACGAGTACATGCGGCTCACGCTCGACTACTCGCTCAACGCCGAGCAGGCCGCCACCATCCCGGGCCAGCTGCTGTCGCTGGTCTACCCGGAGGAGCGCAAGCGCGCGGCCTGAAGCGGTAGATGACCGGCCCCTCCCGCCCGCGGGAGGGGCTCACGGCCTCGCCAGGGTGCGAACCCGGCGAGGCCGTGGTGTTTTCAGCGGGGGCTGTTGCTGCTGACGGCCACCGGCGCCGCGGCGGCATCGGCGGGGGCGGTCCAGCCGCCGCCCAGCGCGCGGTAGACGCTGACCAGCGCGGTGGCCGTGCCGACCTGGGCCTGCACCAGCTGGTCGCGGCTGGCGAGCACCTCGCGCTCGGCATCCAGCACCACCAGGAAGTCGGTCACACCGGCGTCGTAGCGCAGCCGGGCCAGCTCGGCGGCCTCCTCGGCGCTGCGCGCGGCGCGGTCCAGGCGTTCGGCACGCTGCGCGTTGCGGGTGAACTGCGTCAGCGCGCCTTCGGTTTCTTCCAGCGCGGTCGCCACCGTCTGCTCGTAGCTCGCGAGGCTGGCCTGGGCGCGCGCCTCGCTGGCGGCGATGCGCGAGCGCACGCGGCCGAAGTCCAGCACGCTCCAGCTCAGGCCCGCGCCCAGCGAGTAGATCGCCGATTCGCTGCGGCCCAGGTCGCCGAGTGTGGCCGCGTTCAGGCCCAGCAGGCCCGACAGCGAGATGCGCGGATAGAGGTCGGCCTTGGCGACGCCGATGCTGGCGGTGGCTGCGGCGAGCTGGCGTTCGGCGGCGATCAGGTCGGGCCGGCGCGCGAGCCAGGCCTCGGTCGTGCCCAGCGGCAGCGCCGCGAGGTCGGTCACCGGCAGTCCGGGCAGCGCCGTCACCGGCGCGAGCGTGGCCGCCAGCGCGCGCGGCGGCTGGGCGCTCAGCGTGGCCAGGCGGTAGATCGTGCGGTCGATCGCGGCCTGCAGCGCGGGCCGCGTGGCCTCGGTGTTCTCGACCAGCGTGCGTGCCCTGGCGATGTCGAGCTGGGTGCCGCGGCCGGCGTCGAGCCGGGCTTCGGTGATGCGCAGCGACTCGCGCTGGTTGACCAGTGAGGTGTCGGCGACCTGCAGCCGCTGCTGCAGGCCGCGCAGCTCCAGGTAGTTGCGCGCCACCTCGGCGGCCACCGCGGTGTGGGCCGCGTGCAGGCCGGCCTCGCTGGCGGCGACCAGCGCCGCGGCCGACTCGCTGGCGCGGCGGTTGCGGCCGAAGAAGTCGAGCTCCCAGTTCGCGACGAAGCCGGCGTCGTAGACCGTGCCGGTGCGGTCGCTGCGTGACAGACCCGGCGCCTGCGTGATCGGCGTGACGCCGCGCGTCGCGCCGGCGCTGACACCGATGTCCGGCAGCAGCTGCGCGTTGGCCAAGCCGAGATCGGCGCGCGCTTCCTGCAGCCGCGCCTGGGCGATGCGCACGTCGCCGTTGGCGGCCAGCGCGCGGTCGACCAGCGTGCTCAGCGCCTCGTCGCCGAAGCCGCGCCAGAAGCTGGCGATGTCGGCCGACACCGGCTGGGTGTTGCTGGCCGACGCGCCGGCATTGATGAATTCGGCATCCACCGTGCTGGCGGGTCGCTCGTAGTTGGGGCCGACCGCGCAGCCGGTGGCGAGCAGGGCGGCCGCGGCCAGGACGCCGAGACGGAAGGGCAGCCGGAGGAAAGGGGCATCACGCATGGTCGTCTCCCGTCGGGGCGCGCGGCTTCAGCGGCGCGGCATGGGCGGTGGGCAGGTGCTTCTTGGGGGCCAGCTTGCGCAGCAGCACGTAGAACACCGGCGTCAGGAACAGGCCGAACACCGTGACGCCGAGCATGCCGCTCGCCACCGCGATGCCCATCGCCTGGCGCATCTCGGCGCCGGCGCCGCTGGACAGCACCAGCGGAATGACGCCGGCGATGAAGGCGATCGACGTCATCAGGATCGGGCGCAACCGCATCCGGCAGGCCTCGACCACCGCCTTGACGGTGCTGCGGCCGTGGTCCTCCAGCTCGCGGGCGAACTCGACGATCAGGATGGCGTTCTTGCAGGCCAGCCCCACCAGCACCACGAAGGCGATCTGCGTGAAGATGTTGTTGTCGGCCGGCTGGCCCAGGAAGCCGCTGAGCCACACGCCGGTGATCGCGCTCAGGATGCACATCGGCACGATCAGGATGATCGCCAGCGGCAGCGTGGTGCTCTCGTAGGTGGCCGCCAGCACCAGGAACACCAGCAGCACGCACAGCGGGAAGATGTAGATCATCGTGTTGCCGGCGGTCTTCTCCTGGTAGACCAGCTCGGTCCACTCGTAGCTGATGCCGCGCGGCAGCGTCTCCTTCAGGATCTTCTCCATCTCGGCCTGCGCCTCGCCCGAGCTGAAGCCCGGCTTGGCCGCGCCGTTGAAGTCGGCGGTGTAGAAGCCGTTGTAGCGGCCCACCGAACCCGGCCCGAACGTGGGCTCGATGCGCATCATGGCCGACAGCGGCACCATCTCGCCGGCGGCGTTGCGGACCTTCAGCGCGCCGATGTCCTCGGCCTTGGCGCGGTAGCCGGAGTCGGCCTGCACGATCACCTGGTAGGTCTTGCCGAAGCGGTTGAAGTCGTTGACGTAGAGCGAGCCCAGGTAGGTCTGCATCGTCTCGTAGATGTCGCTGAGCTTGACCCCCATCTGCTTGGCCTTGGTGCGGTCGACGTTGGCGAACAGCTGCGGCACGTTGATCTGGTAGTTCGAGAACGCCTGCGTGATCGTGCTGTTGGGGTTGCCGTAGATGCGGCCCATCAGCTGCTGCACCGCGCCGTTGAGCGCGCCCTCGCCCAGCGAGTCGCGGTCCTGCAGCTGCAGCTTGAAGCCGCCGGCATTGCCCAGGCCGCTGACCGGCGGTGGCGACAGCACGAACATAAACGCGTCCTGGATGGCGCCCAGCCGCTGGTTGACCTGCCCGACGATCGCGTCGGCGCTCTGCTCCGGCGCCGTGCGGTTCTCGAACTCGTCGAGGCTCAGGAACACGATGCCCGAATTCGGCGCCGCGGTGAAGCCGTTGATCGACAGGCCGGGGAAGGCCACCGAGCTCTTCACGCCCGGGACCGACAGCGCGATCTCGCTCAGTTGCCGGATCACCTTGGTGGTGCGCTCGAGGCTCGCGCCATCGGGCAGCTGGGCGATGCCGATCAGGTACTGCTTGTCCTGCTGCGGCACGAAGCCCGGCGGGACCAGCTTGAACAGCAGCACCGTGGCCACCAGCAGCACGGCGTAGATCACCAGCGCGATCGACTTGCGCTTGACGACCGTGCCGGTGACGCCGCGGCTGTAGCGGTCGGCATTGCGCGTGAAGAAGCGGTTGAACCAGCGGAAGAAGCGGCCGAACACCTTGTCCATGCCGCGCGTCAGCCAGTCCTTCTTCGCGTGGTGCGGCTTCAGCAGGATCGCGCTGAGTGCCGGCGACAGGGTCAGCGAGTTGAAGGCCGAGATCACCGTGGAGATCGCGATGGTCACCGCGAACTGCTTGTAGAACTGGCCGGACAGGCCGGACACGAAGGCCAGTGGCACGAACACCGCGCACAGCACCAGGCCGATCGCGATGATCGGGCCCGACACCTCCTGCATCGCCTTCACGCTCGCATCGCGCGGGCTCAGGCCGGCTTCGATGTTGCGCTCCACGTTCTCCACCACCACGATCGCGTCGTCGACCACGATGCCGATCGCCAGCACCAGCCCGAACAGCGTGAGGGTGTTGATCGAGAAGCCCAGCGCCAGCAGCACCGCGAAGGTACCGACGATGGACACCGGCACCGCCAGCAGCGGGATGATGGACGCGCGCCACGTCTGCAGGAAGACGATGACCACCAGCACCACCAGCGCGATCGCCTCGACCAGCGTGTGGATCACCTTCTCGATCGAGGTGGCGACGAAGCGCGTCGGGTCGTAGACGATGGCGTAGTCGACGCCGGGCGGGAAGTCGGCCTTCAGGCGCTCCATCGTCGCGCGCACCTCGTTCGACAGCTGCAGCGCATTGGAGTTGGGCGCCTGGAAGATGCCGATCGCGGCCGCTTCCTTGTTGTTCAGCAGCGAGCCGAGCGAGTAGGTGTTGGGTCCGAGCTCCACGCGACCGAGGTCGCGCACGCGGATCACCGAGCCGTCGGCGGTGTCGGCCCGCACGATGATGTCGCCGAACTCCTGCTCGCTGCTGAGCCGGCCCTGGGTGTTGATCGCGAGCTGGAACTCGGTGTTGTTCGGTGACGGCGGCGCGCCCACGACGCCGGCGGCGACCTGCGCGTTCTGCTCGCGGATCGCGCCCACCACGTCGGCCGAGGTCAGGCCGCGGGCCGACAGCTTCTGCGGGTCGAGCCAGATGCGCATCGCGTAGTCGCCCGAACCGAAGGTCTGCACCGAGCCCATGCCCTGGATGCGCAGCAGCGGGTCGCGCACGTTCAGCGTGGCGTAGTTGCGCAGGTAGAGCGCGTCGTACTTGTTGTCCGGCGAGACCATGTGCACCACCATGGTCAGGTTCGGCGAGCTCTTCTCGGTGGTCACGCCGATCTGGCGCACCACCTCGGGCAGGCGCGGCAGCGCGCGGTTCACGCGGTTCTGCACCGCGGTCTCGGCCACCTCCGGGTTGGTGCCGATCTTGAAGCTGATCGTCAGCGTCAGGGCGCCGTCGGCCGAGGCCTGGCTGCCCATGTAGAGCATGTTCTCGATGCCGTTGATCTGCTCCTCCAGCGGCGTGGCCACCGTCTCGGCGATCACGCGCGGGTTGGCGCCGGGGAACTGCGCGCGCACCACCACCTGCGGCGGCGCGACTTCGGGGTACTCGGAGATCGGCAGCTTGAAGATCGCGATCGCGCCGACCAGCGTGATGAAGACCGACAGCACGGCCGCGAAGATCGGCCGGTCGATGAAGAAGCGGGACAGGTTCATGGAAGCCGCTCCCGGGTCAGGCGGCGCGCGCGGCCGTCACCGGCGCGCGCAGCGCGGCCTTCTTCTCGTCCTTCTTGCCGCCGGCGCCCGGCGGCGGCGCGACCGGCTTCTCTACCGGCATGCCGCGGGCGTCGACATCGAGCTTCTCCGGCGCCAGCGGCGCGCCCGGGCGCACCCGCTGCAGGCCGCTGACGACCACCAGCTCGCCCGGCTTCAGGCCGCTGGTGACGACGCGCATGCCGTCGATCAGCGCGCCGAGCTTGACCTCGCGGAACTCGGCGACGTTGTTGGCGCCGACCACGAACACGAACTTCTTGCTCTGGTCGGTGCCGATCGCACGCTCGGGCGTCAGCACTGCGTCGTAGGAGGTGCTGCCCGCCACCTGCAGCCGCGCGAACAGGCCCGGCGTGAACTGGCCCTGGGCGTTGTCGAATACCGCGCGGATGCGGATCGCGCCGGTCTGCGTGTTGAGGCGGTTGTCGATGAAGTCGACCTTGCCGGTGTGCGGGAAGCCGCTCTCGTTGGCCAGGCCCATCTTCACGTTCAGCTGGGCGTCGTTGGCCTTGCGCAGGCGCAGGTAGGTCTGTTCGCTGCCGTCGAAGTAGGCGTAGACCTTGTGCGTGGCCACCAGCGTGGTCAGCACCGTCTTGTCGTCGACCAGGTTGCCGGCCGTGATGTTGGCGCGCGACAGGCGCCCGGCGATCGGCGCGCGCACCGCGGTGTACTCGACGTTGAGGCGCGCCACGCGCAGGGCCGCCTCGGCGGCGCGGATGTCGGCCAGCGAGGTGCGCTCGCCGGAGCCGAGCTGGTCGAACTCCTGGCGCGACACGGCCTTGGCGTCCAGCAGCTTCTGCGCGCGGGCCAGTTCGGCCTTGGCCAGTTCGGCGCGCGACTGCGCGGCGGCGAGCTGCGACTCGGCGCGCGCCACCTCGGCCTGGTAGGGGCGGGGATCGATCGTGAACAGCAGCGCGCCCTTCTTGACGGTGGCGCCGTCGATGAAGTGCACGCGGTCGATCGTGCCGCCGATGCGCGGGCGGATGTCGACGGTCTCGAGCGCCTCGAGGCGGCCGGTGAACTCCTCGCTGTCGGCGATCGGCTTCTGCACCGCCGGGGCCACCGACACCGGCGGGGCCGGCGGCGGGCCGCCCTGCGCCTCGGCGCGCTCGCCGCAGGCCGTCAGCACGCCGGCGGCCAGCGACGCGGCGATCAGCAGCACGGCGGCACGCCGGAACGGAACGGGGGAGGCAACAGAGTCACGCATGAGAGCACCTAGGAGAAAGAGGTGATGAGGCATCGAGGCCTCCGCGACAGCCGTGCGAAGTCCTCCCTGAGGGGCGCACACGTTCGGTGATCGTCCATCACTCGACGCGTGTCTTTTGTGCAGGAGGGGGATATTACTGACCCAACGGTCATCAAGTGGTGACCGTGAAATGCCCCCGAAGCCCGCAAGCCTATTGCAGGACGGCTTGCAAGTCTCCGGCCAGACCCGCTCGCGGGCAGGATGCCCTGTCAGGGCGCTGCCTATACTGGCCCGTCGCTCCACCGCGCGCGTCCAGCGCTCACCGCCATGAATGCTCCCGACCGCCTGCCCGGCCTCGACGCCGGCGCCTTGCAGGGCCACGTCGACCAGGCCTGGGACGCGCAGATCGTTCCCGAGCTGATCGACTACATCGCCATCCCCGCCAAGAGCCCGATGTTCGACGCGGACTGGGCCACGCACGGCCACATCGACCAGGTGGTGCGGCGTGCCGCGGCCTGGGTCGAGCGGCAGCGACTCGCCGGTCTGAAGCTCGAAGTCATCGCGCTGCGCGAGGCCGACGGCACGCCGCGCACGCCGGTGATCTTCTTCGAGCTGCCGGCTACCACGCCGGGCGGCAACGCGGCCGGGGCGCCCACCGTGCTGCTCTACGGCCACCTCGACAAGCAGCCCGAGTTCAGCGGCTGGCGCGGCGACCTGGGGCCGTGGACGCCGAAGCTCGAGGACGGCCTGCTCTACGGCCGTGGCGGCGCCGACGACGGCTATGCGGTCTATGCCGCCGTCACGGCGCTGCAGGCGCTCGACGCGCAGGGCGTGCCGCGGCCGCGCTGCATCGGGCTGATCGAGACCTGCGAAGAGTCGGGATCGGGGGATCTGCCGGCCTACATCGATGCGCTCAAGCCGCGGCTCGGCGACGTGAGCCTGGTGGTCTGCCTCGACTCCGGCGCGGGCAACTACGACCAGCTCTGGCTCACCACCTCGCTGCGCGGGAACGTCACGGGAACGCTCAAGGTCGAGGTGCTGAGCGAAGGGGTGCACTCCGGTGACTCGAGCGGCATCGTGCCGTCGAGCCTGCGCGTGCTGCGCCAGCTGCTCGACCGGCTGGAGGACGCCGCCACCGGCCGCCTGCTGCCGCAGAGCCTGCACTGCGAGATCCCGGCCGAGCGCGTGGCCCAGGCGGCCGAGACGGCACGCGTGCTCGGCGACGAGGTCTGGAAGCGCTTTCCCTGGGCCTGCGGCGCCGACGGCGGTCCGGTGCTGCCGATGACCACCGACGCCACCGAGGCGTTGCTGAACCGCACCTGGCGGCCGACGCTCAGCGTGACCGGCGCGGCCGGCCTGCCGGCGATCGCCGACGCCGGCAACGTGCTGCGGCCGGTCACCGCCTTCAAGCTGAGCCTGCGCCTGCCGCCGCTGGTCGACGGCCACGACGCGGCGGTGCGGCTCAAGGCGCTGCTGGAAGACAACGCACCCTACAACGCCAAGGTGGTGTTCGCGCCGGACGGTCGGGTCGGCGCCTGGGGTGCCAGCGGCTGGAACGCCCCGCCGATCGAGCCCTGGCTCGAGCACGCGCTGCAGTCCGCCTCGCGTGCGCACTACGGCGCGCCCTGCGGCTATGTCGGCCAGGGCGGCACGATCCCGCTGATGAGCCTGCTGCAGCAGGGCTTCCCGAAGGCCCAGATGATGGTCTGCGGCGTGCTCGGGCCCCGAAGCAACGCCCATGGCCCGAACGAGTTCCTGCACCTGAGCTACGGCAAGCGGCTCACGGCCGCGGTGGCGCAGGTGATCGCGGCGTTGCCCGCGGGCCCTGACGCCTGAGCTCATGGAGCCTCCGGCGGCCTCGTTTCCTCCATCCCGGCCCGCACGCCGCGGTCGACCATGATCCAGGGCCTGGCCGCGCTGTTGCTGTTCCAGTCGCTCGGCGAGGCGATCGCGCAGCTCACGCACGCGCCGGTGCCCGGGCCGGTGATCGGGCTGGTGCTGCTGCTCGCCGGCCTGCTGCTGCGTCAGCGCCTGCGCAAGCCGGCCTGGGCGCCGCTCGAGCAGGCCGCCGACGGCCTGCTGGCCCATCTGTCGATCTTCTTCATCCCGGCGGCCGTCGGCGTGATGCTGTACTGGGAGCCGCTGGTGCGCGAGGGTCTGGCGTGGGTGGTGGCGCTGGTGGCCAGCACCGCCGCGGCCATCGCCGTGACGGCGTGGTTCCTGTCGCGCCGGCTGGGGTCGGACGACGCCGACGACAAGGCGCCGGCGCCATGAGCGAGCCTCGTGCGCTGACGCTGCCGGTCGGCCTGAGCGGCGCGCTGGAGCCGCTGGCCGAGGTGTGGGTCTACCTGGCCGCGACGCCGCTGTTCGGGCTGACGCTGACCTTGGGCGCCTATGTGATCGCCGAGCGCGTGTCGGCGCGCAGCGGGCGCCATCCGCTGGCCAATCCGGTGCTGTGGTCGGTGCTGGCGATCATCGCAGTGCTCGCGCTGACCGGAACGCCCTACCGGCGCTACTTCGAGGGCGCGCAGTTCGTGCATTTCCTGCTCGGCACCGCGACGGTCGCGCTGGCGGTGCCGCTGGCGCGGCTGTGGCCGGAGCTGCGGGCCCGCGCCGGGACCTTGCTGCTCGCGCTGCTGCTGGGGGCCGCGGCTTCGATCGCGGTGGCGCTCGGCACGGCCTGGGCGCTGGGCGGATCGAAGCTGATCCTGGCGTCGCTGTTGCCGAAATCGGTGACGGCGCCGATCGCGATGGGCATTGCCGAGCGCATTGGCGGCTCGGCCACGCTGGCGGCGGTGTTCGCGGTGACGACCGGCATCGTCGGTGCGCTGATCGTCACGCCGTTGCTCAACGCGATGGGGGTGCGCGACTGGGCGGCGCGCGGCTTCGCGGTCGGGCTCGCCGCGCACGGCATCGGCACGGCACGCGCCTGGTCGATCAATCCGCGCGCCGGCGCCTATGCCAGCCTGGCGATGGGCCTGCACGGCATCGCCGGAGCGCTGCTGCTGCCGTGGCTGGCGCGCTGGCTGCCGGGCTGACGGCGCGTCCGTCCGTTCAGCCGCAGCGGCGGGCCCGCCAGCGACGCCAGAGCTGGCGCCAGGCGGCGGCGACGCGCGTGGCGGCCCGCGCGACCGCCGTCGAACGCCACCAGGCCTTGACGCGCTGCTTGTAGGCCGACCAGGCGTCGAGCGCGTGCGCCAGCCAGCGGTAGTGGCGCAGCTGCGGCTCGGTCAGCACGAACAGGCGGCCGAGCAGGGCGGTCCCGAGCAGCTTGGCCGCGACGATCAGCGCCAGGCCCAGCCCCGCCTGACCGGCGTGGACGAGCCACAGCGCGAGCAGCTTGACGGGCAGCAGTCCCAGCGTCGGCGTGAGGAACAGGGCCAGCGCGATCGGCGGCGGCACCTGCCGCAGGCGGTCTTCCAGGCGCGCGATCGGTGGCCAGCGCGCCAGGCGGCCGAGCGCGCGCGACAGCGGACGCCAGCCCCACTCCTCGAACAGGATCAGCAGCACGACCGGGACGCCGGCGACGGCGCGCAGGCCGCGCCCCAGCCGGGCTAGGGCGCGGTTCACGCCGGTTCGACGCGGCGCAGCCAGGTGCGCACGATGGCCGCGCCCAGCGGGCCGGCCACTTCGGCGACGAAACGGCCGAAGTCCACGTGCGCGCTGTCGTCGGCGCAATCGGACAGCGTGCGCAGCACCGCGAACGGCAGATCGCAGTCGTGGCAGACCTGGGCCACCGCCGCCCCTTCCATCTCCACCGCCAACGCATCCGGCAGCTCGGTGCGCAGGGCGGTGCGCTCGAGCGAGGTGGCGACGAAACGGTCGCCGCTGACCACCAGGCCCTCGTGCACGCGCGGTCGATCGATGCCGAGCGCGGCGAAGCTGGAATCGAGCCCGATGCGCTCGACCTCCAGCGCGTCGCGCGCGGCCCGCGCCAGTGCGTCGCTCAGGTCGGCATCGGTCGGGAAGCGCGAGCGGCCGGTCAGCGGCACCTCGTGGCGCGGAAACAGCGGCGAGGCGTCCATGTCGTGCTGCAGCAGCTCGCGCGCGACGACCACGTCACCGATCGACGCCCCGGGCTGCAACGCACCGGCCACGCCGGTGAACACCAGCGCATCGACGCCGTAGCGGTCGGCCAGCAGCAGCGCGGTGGTGGCCGCGGCCACCTTGCCGATGCCCGAACGCACCAGCACCACGTCATGGCCGTCGAGCCGGCCGCGGTGGAAGGCCCGGCCGGCATGGTGCTCCGTCACGGGCGATTGCAGCGCTGCGAGCAACGTGCGCAGCTCTTCTTCGAGGGCCGCGACGAGAGCGAAGCGCAACCCCATCGCGGGATCCTGTCGGTGCGTGCCGCCGTTCAGGGCAGCAGCAAGGCGCGCCGCGCGGAGCGCGCCACCGCGGCCCCCTTGGCGCGCTCGATCTCGGCCAGCAGGTCGCGGGCCACCAATTGCAGGCCGGCCAGGCCGTCGGCCTTCTCGATCGCCAGCACGAAGCGGTAGCCCTTCATCAGGCCGAGGTGCTGCTTCGCCAGGCTGGGCAGCAGGTCGTAGAGGTCCGAATAGGACAGCGACGAGGCCTCCAGCGCACCCGAGCCGGTGGTGGGAGCCGCGCTGGAGGTGGCGGACGGTTCGGGCTCGGCCGGCGGCACGCTGGGTGCGACGCTCGGGCCACCGAGCAGGCTCACGAGGCCGGCATCGACGAGCGTCTGCAGGTCTGCGGCGCTGGCACCTTGCACCATCGACACCCAGTTCGCGCCGTCCCTGCTGGGATCGATGATCAGCAGCAGATTGCGCGCGGTGCGCGTCAGCGCATGCACGCGGGCGCGGATCTCGGCTCGGCCCGTCTCAGTCTTCGTGTAGCGATCGGCCATCGTGCATCAACAGCTTGCTCTGCCTCGATACGATTCAGCGCGCAGTGTACGGGCCGCCATCGGCTGGCGTGCCGCGGTGAGTGGCAAAAGATCGGAGCTCGTGACACGGCGCACGCCGTGGCGCCGGGGCTCAGGCCTTGTCGCGCAGCTCGCGGCGCAGGATCTTGCCGACCGGCGTCTTGGGCAGTTCGGTGCGGAACTCGACGGTCTTCGGTCGCTTGTAGCCGGTCAGGTTGGCCTCGCAGTAGGTGCGCACCTGGGCCTCGGTCACCGCGGGATCGCTGCGCACGATCACGAGCTTGACCGCCTCGCCGCACTTGGCGTCGGCCACGCCGATCGCGGCGCACTCCAGCACGCCGGGCATCTGCGTCACCACTTCCTCGACCTCGTTCGGGTAGACGTTGAAGCCGCTCACCAGGATCATGTCCTTCTTGCGGTCGACGATCCTGAAGTAGCCGCGCTCGTCGACCACCCCGATGTCGCCCGAGCGGAAGTAGCCGTCGGCCGTCATCGCCTTCGCGGTCTCGTCCGGCCGCTGCCAGTAGCCGGCCATCACCTGCGGGCCCTTGATCGCGATCTCGCCCGGCGTGCCCAGCGGCACTTCGTTGCCGTCGTCGTCGATCAGCTTCAGCTCGGTGTTGGGCATCGGCAGGCCGATGTTGCCGCTGTAGGCGGTGCTGTCGACCGGGTTGCAGGTCGCCGACGGCGAGGTCTCCGACAGGCCGTAGCCCTCGACGATGGGGCAGCCGGTCTTCTCGAGCCACAGCTTGGCGGTGGCGCTCTGCACCGCCATGCCGCCGCCGACCGAGATCTTCAGGTGACTCCAGTCGACGCTGCCGAAGTCGGCGTGATGCGCCATCGCGTTGAACAGCGTGTTCACCGCCGGAAAGCTGTGGATGCGCTGGCCCTTGAGCTGCTTGAACATCGCCGGCAGGTCGCGCGGGTTGGCGATCAGGATGTTGCAGCCGCCCATGCGCAGGCCCAGCATCATGTTCGTGTTGAAGCCGAAGATGTGATAGATCGGCAGCGCGCACACGGTGTTGATCTGCTCGCCGGCCGGGATGTGCTTCAAGGCCGGCTGGTACCAGGCCTCGGACTGCAGGATGTTGGCGACCAGGTGACGGTGCAGCAGCACGGCGCCCTTGCTCACGCCGGTGGTGCCGCCGGTGTACTGCAGCACGGCGATGTCGTCCGGCCCCACCCTGGCCGGCGTGTACGACTTGCCGCGGCCGGCGGCCAGCGCGTCGTTGAAGCGCACCGCGCCGGGCAGCTCGAACGCCGGCACCATCTTCTTCAGCTTGCGCACGACGGTGTTGACGATCAGCGACTTCGGGAAGCCCAGCAGGTCGCCGAGCGCCGTGACCACCACCTTCTTCGACGGCACCGCCGACATCACCTTCTGCAGCACGTGCGCGAAGTTCTCGATGATCACGATGGCCTTCGCGCCCGAATCCTTGAGCTGGTGCTCCAGCTCGCGCGGCGTGTACAGCGGGTTGACGTTGACCACCACGTAGCCGGCACGCAGGATGGCGGCCACGGCGACCGGGTACTGGGGCACGTTGGGCATCATCACCGCGACGCGGTCGCCAGCGGCCAGGCCCAGCGTCTGCAGGTAGGCCGCGAACGAGCGCGACATCTCGTCGACCTGGGCGAAGCTGAACGCCTTGCCCATGAACTTGTAGGCCGACAGGCTGCTGAACTTCTTGAAGCTGTCGTCGATCAGCGCGACCAGTGACGGGTACTGCGCAACGTCGATGGCGTGCGGCACGCCGGCCGGGTAGTGCTTGAGCCAGATCGGGTCCATGGGCAGCTCCATACGCGAAAAGTCATTCTGACTTCGCGCTGACAGGGCTCCTCTCAGGGAATGCGATAGCCCGTGCTGGAGCGGGCTGTCTAGGGCCGTTGGCGCCACCCCTTCGAGAGAGGCCGCGCGGCCCCGCGGCCGCGGCTCACTCGATGGCCTTGACCATGTCCTCGACGACCTTCTTGGCATCGCCGAAGACCATCATGGTCTTGTCCATGTAGAACAGCTCGTTGTCCAGGCCCGCGTAGCCGGCGGCCATCGAGCGCTTGTTGACGATGATCGTCTTGGCCTTGTAGGCCTCGAGGATGGGCATGCCGTAGATCGGGCTGCCCTTGGTCATCGCCGCCGGGTTCACCACGTCGTTGGCGCCCAGGATGATGGCCACGTCGGCCTGGCCGAACTCGCCGTTGATGTCCTCCATCTCGAACACCTGGTCGTAGGGCACCTCGGCCTCGGCCAGCAGCACGTTCATGTGCCCCGGCATGCGCCCGGCCACCGGATGGATCGCGTACTTGACCGTCACGCCCTTGTGCGTGAGCTTCTCGGCCAGCTCCTTGACCGCATGCTGCGCGCGCGCCACCGCCAGGCCGTAGCCCGGCACGATCACCACCGTCTCGGCATTGCCCAGCACGAAGGCCGCGTCGTCGGCGCTGCCGCTCTTGACGGGCCGGGCCTCGGTCTTGCCGGCCGTGGCGGCCGTGGCATCGCCGCCGAAGCCGCCCAGGATCACGTTGAAGAACGAGCGGTTCATCGCCTTGCACATGATGTAGCTCAGGATCGCGCCCGAGCTGCCCACCAGCGAGCCGGCGATGATCAGCATGCTGTTGTTCAGGCTGAAGCCGATGCCCGCGGCCGCCCAGCCCGAGTAGCTGTTGAGCATCGACACCACCACCGGCATGTCGGCCCCGCCGATCGGGATGATGATGGTCACGCCGATCACGAAGGCCAGCGCCAGCAGCAGCGCGAAGTCCAGCTTGGACTCGCTGATCGCGTAGCCGACGATGAAGAACAGCAGCGCCAGGCCGAGCACGGCGTTCAGTGCATGCTGGCCCTTGAACACCACCGGCGCGCCCTGGAACAGGCGGAACTTGTAGCTGCCCGAGAGCTTGCCGAAGGCGATCACCGAACCGCTGAAGGTGATCGCGCCGATGGCCGCGCCCAGCGCCAGCTCGACGCGGTTGCCGACCGGCACCGCGCCGCCCTTCTCGACGATGCCGAAGGCCCAGGGCTCGACCGCCGCTGCGACCGCGATGAACACCGCCGCCAGGCCGATCATGCTGTGGAAGAAGGCCACCAGCTCGGGCATCTTGGTCATCTCGACGGTCTTGGCGCGCCACGCGCCGTAGCCGCCGCCGACCACCAGGCCGACCAGGACCCAGCCCAGCCCGAGGGCCGAGCCGGCCAGCTTCACGATCAGCGCGGCGGTGGTCAGCGTGGCGATCGCCATGCCGACCATGCCGAACAGGTTGCCGCGGATCGAGGTGGTCGGGTGGCTCAGGCCCTTCAAGGCCTGGATGAAGCAGATGCTGGCGACCAGGTAGAGCAGGGTGACGAGATTGAGGCTCATGGCTTATTTCCCCTGCGCCGTCGCTGCGGGCTTCTTGTCCTTCTTCTTGAACATCTCCAGCATGCGTCGCGTGACGAGGAAGCCGCCGAAGATGTTCACCGCAGCCAGCGCCACCGCCAGCACGCCCATGGTCTTGCCCAGGCCGGTCTCGGTCAGCGCGGCGGCGAGCATCGCGCCGACGATCACGATGGCCGAGATGGCGTTGGTCACCGCCATCAGCGGCGTGTGCAGCGCCGGCGTGACGGTCCACACCACGTGGTAGCCGACGTAGATGGCCAGCACGAAGATGATCAGGTTGAGGATGGTGGGACTGACGATGTCCATCTTGTTGTCTCCTGGCAATCAGAACTTGCGGACCGACTCGATGCGGTTGCCCGCTCCGAGCAGCACGACCTTGGGCTTGTGGGCGGCGACCTCGTTCTCGTTCATCGGCGCGTAGGTGCAGATGATCAGCAGGTCGCCGACGTGGGCCTTGCGGGCCGCGGCGCCGTTGAGCGAGATCACGCCCGAGCCCGGTGGCGCCGGGATGATGTAGGTGGAGAAGCGCTCGCCGTTGTTGACGTTGTAGAGCTCGATCTGCTCGAACTCGCGCATGTCGGCGGCTTCGAGCAGCGCGGCATCGATGCCGCACGAGCCCTCGTAGTGCAGGTCGGCCTCGGTGACCGTGGCGCGATGGAGCTTCGCGCGGAGCATCAGGCGATTCATGTTCTGAGCAGCTGCCCGTCGCGGCACATCAGGCAGGCCTTGACGATGTCGTCCTCGAGGTCGATCTTCAGCGCGGCGGCGTCCTTCTCGAGCACCAGCTTCAGGAAGTCGAGCACGTTGCGCGCATACAGGGCCGATGCGTCGGCCGCCACCAGCGCCGGCAGGTTGGTCTCGCCGACCAGCGTGACGCCGTGCTTCACCACCGTGCGGCCGGCCTCGGTCAGCGGGCAGTTGCCGCCCTGGGGCGCGGCCATGTCGACGATCACCGAGCCGGGCTTCATGGCCTTGACCATGTCCTCGGTCACCAGCACCGGCGCCGGGCGGCCCGGGATCAGCGCGGTGGTGATCACGATGTCGGCCGCGGCCACGCGCTTGGCGACCTCGACCTTCTGACGTTCCAGCCAGGAGGGCGGCATCGGGCGGGCGTAGCCGCCCACGCCCTCGGCGGCTTCCTTCTCCTCGGCGGTCTCGTAGGGCACGTCGATGAACTTGGCGCCCAGCGACTCGACCTGCTCCTTCACCGAGGGCCGCACGTCGGAGGCCTCGATGACGGCGCCCAGGCGCTTGGCGGTGGCGATGGCCTGCAGCCCGGCCACGCCGACGCCCAGGATCACCACGCGCGCGGCCTTCACGGTGCCGGCGGCGGTCATCAGCATCGGGAAGATGCGCTGGTACTTGTCGGCGCCGATCATCACGGCCTTGTAGCCGGCCAGGTTGGCCTGCGAACTCAGCACGTCCATGCTCTGCGCGCGCGTGGTGCGCGGCGCGGCCTCGAGGGCGAAGGCGGTCAGTCGGGCGTCGGTCAGGCCCTGCAGGCCGTCGCGGTCGAAGGGGTTGAGCATGCCGACCAGCGCGGTCGAGGCCGGCATCAGCGCGCGCTCGGCCGCCGACGGCGCCCTCACCTTCAGCACCAGCGGGCTGCCGAAGGCGCCGGCCGCGTCGGTGATCTCGGCACCGGCGGCGGCGTAGGCCTCGTCGGTGACGCTGGCGCTCAGGCCGGCGCCCGCCTGCACCTGCAGCGTGTGACCCTGCGCCTTGAGCTTCTTGACCGTCTCGGGGGTCGCGGCAACGCGGGTTTCTCCCGCAGCCGTCTCGCGCGGCACGCCTATGCGCATGGTGCTGCCTCCTCAGGGCTTGTTGTGTTTGGGGGCGGAGCTTACACAATCCGGAGACCGTCCCCCTTACGATCGTGCATGAAACAAAGATGGAAACCCGCCGTGACCGTGGCTGCGGTCATCGAAAACCAGGGCCGCTTCCTGCTGGTGGAGGAGCAGACGCCCGAGGGCATCTGCCTCAACCAGCCGGCCGGCCATCTCGATCCGGGGGAGTCGCTGCTCGAGGCGGTGGTGCGCGAGGTGCTCGAGGAAACGGCCTGCGTGTTCACCCCGACGGCGCTGCTCGGCGTCTACATGTCGCGCTTCATCCGCAGCGCCCGCAACGAGGACGTGACCTACCTGCGCTTCTCCTACTGCGGCAGCGTCGGTGACCCCGTGCCCGGCCGCGCGCTCGACAAGGGCATCCTGCGCACGCTGTGGATGACGCCCGAGGAGATCCGCGCCAACGCCCACCGCCACCGCAGCCCGGCGCTGCAGCGCAATGTCGACGACCACCTGGCCGGCATTCGCCATCCGCTCGGTACGGTCTTCGTCGACCCCGGTCTCTACGACCCGGTGGAAAAATCCTGAGGATGAGCGGAAAGAAGCAAAGGGTGGTGGTCGGGCTGAGCGGCGGTGTCGATTCCGCGGTCAGTGCCTGGCTGCTCAAGCAGCAGGGCCACGAGGTGGTGGGCCTGTTCATGAAGAACTGGGAAGACGACGATGACGACGAGTACTGCTCGTCGCGCCAGGACTTCCTCGACGCCGCCAGCGTGGCCGACGTGATCGGCATCGAGATCGAGCACGTCAACTTCGCGGCCGAGTACAAGGACCGCGTGTTCGCCGAGTTCCTGCGCGAGTACGAGGCCGGCCGCACGCCCAACCCCGACGTGCTGTGCAACGCCGAGATCAAGTTCAAGGCCTTCCTGGACCACGCGATGCGCCTGGGCGCCGCCAAGATCGCCACCGGACACTATGCCCGGGTGCGCGAGATCGGCGGCTGCCACCAACTGCTCAAGGGGCTGGACGCGAGCAAGGACCAGAGCTACTTCCTGCACCGGTTGAGCCAGGCCCAGCTGTCGCGCACGTTGTTCCCGGTGGGCGAGCTGCCGAAGACCGAGGTGCGCCGTCTGGCCGCCGAGATCCGGCTGCCGGTGGCGGCGAAGAAGGACTCGACCGGCATCTGCTTCATCGGCGAGCGGCCGTTCCGCGAGTTCCTGAATCGCTACCTGGCCCATGCGCCGGGTCCGATCCTGGACGACCGCGGACGCACGCTGGGCGAGCACGTGGGCCTGTCGTTCTACACGCTGGGCCAGCGCAAGGGCATCGGCCTCGGCGGGGTGAAGGAGCGCGGCGCGCCGCGCGGCGGCGGCGCGCACGAGCCGTGGTTCGTCGCTCGCAAGGACCTCGAGCGCAACACGCTCTACGTGGTGCAGGGGCACGACCATCCGTGGCTGCAGTCGTGCCGCCTGGAGGCCGACGACGCGAGCTGGATCGCCGGCGCGCCGCCGGCCTCGGGCCCGCTGGCGGCGAAGACCCGCTACCGCCAGACCGACGCGCCCTGCGTGCTGGCGCCGGGCGCGAACGGCGCCTTCCTCCTCGACTTCGGCGCGCCGCAATGGGCGGTGACGCCGGGGCAGTCGGCGGTGTTGTACGACGGCGAGGTCTGCCTCGGCGGTGGCGTGATCGCCGGCTCGGGCTGAGACCGTCTCACTGCGGGCGCGCCAGATCCAGCGTCCAGTACAGGCCGTAGCTGCTGGCGCTGTTGCGCGCGCAGGCGAGGCCGAGCTGCGTGAAGCCCGGGCTCACCAGGTTGGCGCAGTGGCCGTCGCTGGCCATCCAGCCGTCGACCACCGACTGCAGCGAGCCGTAGCCGGCACCGATGTTCTCGCCGACGCTGGACCACGCGTAGCCCGCCGCGCTGACGCGGGCGCCGAGCGTGCTGCCGTCCGTCCCGGTGTGTGAGAAATGATCGTGGTCGGCCATGTCGCGGCTGTGGCGGTAGGCGGCCTGCGCGAGCTGCGTGTCCCAGGCCAGAGCCGGCGCCGCGGCAAAGCTGCCGCGGGCCCCGCAGGTGGCGCCCACGGCGCGGTGCGCATTGACGAGGCGCAGTGCCTCGGCCTGGAAGTCGGTGAAGCCACAGCTGATCTCCGTGCTGGTGGCGAGCGGGGTGGACGGGCTGCTGGCGCCGCCGGGCGACGCGGCAGCGTCCTCGCTGCTGTTGCCGCCGCCGCCACCGCAGGCCGCCAGGCCCAGCAGCAGCCACACGGCGAGAGGGCGACAACGGTGCGGTGGCGACGAACCGAGGCTGGGTGTGGCGTTCATCGCATCGAGCATGCCCGGGGCGCCGCGGGGGAGGGATGACAAAGTGCAACGCCGGGGCCCCGGCTTGTGACGGCCCGCACGCTGGCGGCGGCCCGGCGAGCCCTAAGGGTGGGACGGTCCCGGCTCCAGCGCCGACAGCAGCGCGGCGGCGAGGATGCAGGCGCCGCCGACGAGCATCTGCGGGCTCAGCACCTGGTCACCGAGCAGCACCGCCGAGACGGAGGCGAACACGATCTCGGTCAGCATGACGACCGAGGTCACATTCGCCCGCAGCCGGGAGGCGCCGTACTGCAGCGCCAGGTTGGCGGCGAGGAAGGCCAGCGACAGCATCGCCAGCGGCAGCAGCCACGATGGCTCGGGTGTCGGCGGCCAGGCCACGCCGCCGGCCGCAGTCAGGGCCAGCGCCAGCCCGCCGGCGACCAGCACGCCGCCGAGGAACATCGACAGCGCGCGGCCCTCCGGCGGCCGCCGTGACTCGCGCCGCAGCATCACGTTGTTGAGCGCGAAGCTGAAGCCGCCAGCGATGCCCAGGAAGTCCGCCAGACCCGACGGCAGCGGCCAGCCGGCGCCGGTGGGCTTCAGCACGATGGCGGCACCGGCCAGCGCCAGCAGCACGCGAAACAAGGCCCAGCGCGTGAGCCTCTCGTGCAGCAGCAGGCGCGCAAGCAGCACGGTCCACAGCGGCATCAGGTAGAACAGCAGCACCACGCGAACCACGTCGCCGATCGTCACGGCCCAGTTGAAGGCGGCATTGGTGGTGCCCGAGGCCAGCACCAGCACCCACAGCACGGGCGTGCGCAGCAACTGGCCGGGGGCCTGCGGCCAGCGCAGCGCGATCACCGCGACCGCCAGGCCATAGATCAGCGCGGTGGCCCACAGAGGATGCAGGCCGAACGACTGGAGCTGCCGGAACGGCCACCACGACACGCCCCATACGAAAGCGTTGAGCATCAGCGCGAACACCGCCAGCAGCGGCACGGCCGACGGTTCGCCGGCCTGCTGCGGAGCGCCGGTCATTGCGGGTCGCTGCGGGCCAGTGCGATCAGGTGATCGACCTCGTCCTTGTGGCGCACGCAATTGTTCCGGTGCCAGCGCTGGATCAGCCACATCGATCCGGCGACCACCACGCCGAAGATCGTGATCGCGCCGAAGGCCGACAGGCCGAAGCGCGTCATGCCGGTGTAGAAGGCGCCGAGGCCGAGGATGCAGGCCTGCTCGTTGAAGTTCTGCACCGCGATCGAGCGGCCCGCGCCCATCAGGTTGTGGCCGCGGTGCTGCAGCAGCGCGTTCATCGGCACGACGAGGAAGCCGCCCAGGCCGCCCAGCAGCACCAGGAAGGGCGCTGCGACCCACACGTTGGAGATGAAGTTCATGCCGATCACCAGCACGCCCATCGCGATGCCCAGCGGGATCACGAGCGTGGCCTGGTCGAGCCGCATGCGCACCGATGCCAGCACCGCACCGACCGCGGTGCCGATCGCGACCACGCCGACCAGCGACGAAGCCTGCGTGGTGCCATAGCCCAGCGCCGCGGCGGCCCAGGCCAGCACGATGTAGCGCAGGTTGCCCGAAACGCCCCAGAACAGGGTGGTGGTGGCCAGCGAGATCTGGCCCAGCTTGTCGTTCCACAGCCGCGCGTTGCAGGCCGAGAAATCGCGCACCAGCGCGACGATGCTGTGCGCGGCCGGCTGCAGCGGAGCTTCGGTGCGCGGGATGTAGAGGTTGAACACGGCGGCCACCACGTAGAGCGAGGTGAGCGCGGCGATGGCGGCCTCGGGCGCGGTGTCGATGCCGGTGTCGAACAGCGGCAGATCGATCGCCAGCAGCGCCGGCGCGACCGCGCGGCCTACCAGCTGGCCACCGAGCAGCACGCCGAGGATGATGGAGCCGATCGTCAGGCCTTCGATCCAGCCGTTGGCCTTGACCAGCTGCGAGGGCGGCAGCAGCTCGGTCAGGATGCCGTACTTGGCCGGCGAATAGGCCGCGGCCCCGAGCCCGACCACCGCGAACGCCACGAGCGGGTGCGAGCCGAACAGCATCATCAGGCAGCCGACGACCTTGATGGTGTTCGAGATGAACATCACCTTGCCCTTGGGCACAGCGTCGGCGAATGCGCCGACGAAGGGCGCCAGCACCACATAGAACAGGGCGAACATCGGCACCAGCGCGGCGCGCTGCCACTCGGGCTGACCGGAGGTCCTCAACAACTCGACGGCGGCGACGAACAAGGCGTTGTCGGCCAGCGAGCTGAAGAACTGCGCCGACATGATGGTGTAGAAACCTTTTTTCATCCGCTCGTCGGCTGCGGCACCCGGGATCGACCGGTGCCAAGACTGTCCCCCTGCGGCGCGGGTTATAGCATGCGGTCCCGGCAGTCTCCGGGTGCCGCACCGGGGTATCAGGGCGGCTGATGGACCCTGAATTTGCCTGCGGGCGGCGATGCCGACGCGCCGGCGCATGCACACTTGCGACATGCCGCGCCCCATCGAAGCCCTGATCCACGCCGAGGCCCTGACGCACAACCTGGCCCGCGCCCGCGCAGCCGTCCCCGACGCGCGGGTCTGGGCGGTGGTCAAGGCCAATGCCTATGGCCACGGCATCGCACGCGCCTTCGAGGCGCTGCGCGCCGCCGACGGCTTCGCGCTGCTCGATCTGGCCGAGGCGCAGCAACTGCGCGACCTGGGATGGCGCGGCCCGATCCTGCTGCTCGAGGGCGTGTTCGAGCCGCGCGACCTGGAGCTGTGCTCGCGCCTGAACCTCTGGCATACGGTGCACTGCGAGGCGCAGATCGACTGGCTGGCGATGCACAAGACCCAACAGCCGCACCGCGTGTTCCTGAAGATGAACAGCGGCATGAACCGGCTGGGCTTGCGGCCCACGGCGTTCCGCGCGGCCTGGACGCGGCTCAATGCGCTGCCGCAGGTCGACGAGATCTCGCTGATGAGTCACTTCTCGGACGCCGACGGCGACCGCGGCATCGCGGCGGCGATGCAGGTCTTCGGCGATGCCACGCGCGACCTGCCGGGCGAGCGCAGCCTCTGCAACAGCGCGGCCACGCTGCGCCATGGCGACGACGCCGCGGTGCGCGCCGACTGGGTGCGCGCCGGCATCATGCTGTACGGCTCCGCGCCCGATTTCCCTGCCCACGACATCGCGCACTGGAACCTGCGGCCGACGATGACGCTGCGCGCGCGGCTGATCGGCACGCAGGAGCTGCAGGCCGGCGACACGGTGGGCTACGGCAGCCGCTTCACGGCCGAGGCGCCGATGCGCATCGGCGTGGTGGCCTGCGGCTATGCCGACGGTTACCCGCGCCATGCGCCGAGCGGCACGCCGGTGCTGGTCGACGGTGTGCGCACGCGGCTGGTCGGGCGGGTGTCGATGGACATGGTGACGGTCGACCTGGGCGCGCTGCCGCATGCAGTGCGCGGCAGCGAGGTCACGCTGTGGGGTCGGGCTTCGGCAGGGGCCACGCTGCCGATCGACGAGGTCGCCCACGCAGCCGGCACGGTGGGCTACGAGCTGATGTGCGCGCTGGCCGCGCGCGTACCGGTGCGGCTGGACGGCGGCAGCTGATCCCGACCGCGCTGCGCTTCCGGCCGCACGCGCCGCCGTCCTACAGCGGCCGGTCGGCGCCGCAGGCAACATCGGGCTCTCGTTCACCACCGGGCCGACCGATGCCACGCTACCTCGTCGCCTATGTCGCCGCGCTGGCGGTGCTCGCCGTGCTGGATGCGATCTGGCTCGGTGCGGTCGCCAAGGATTTCTACCGCGGGCAGATCGGCCACCTGATGGCCGAGCAGGTGCGCTTCGGCGTGGCGGCATCGTTCTACCTGCTGTACATCGTCGGCGTCGTCGTGTTCGCGGTGGCGCCGGCGCTCGCGGCGGAATCCGTGACGCGGGCCCTGATGCTGGGCGCGTTGTTCGGTTTCTTCGCGTACATGACCTACGACCTCACGAACCTGGCCACGCTGCGCGGCTGGTCGTGGCAGGTCACGTTGGCCGACATCGCCTGGGGCAGCTTCGTGTCCGCCGCCGCTGCCGGCGCCGGCTGCGCCGCGGCGCTGCGTTTCGGGCGCTGACCGGCGGCGGGGGCCGTCATCCGATCCCGCATCGGTTGTGCCAACATCGGCTGTCCCTTCAACTTCTTCTCTCGGGAGATCCTCGCCATGGGCATCATTTCCACCCTGATCGTCGGTCTGATCGTCGGCGCGCTGGCGCGCTTCGTGATGCCGGGCGAGCAGAAGATGGGCTGGATCCTGACCTGCGTGCTCGGCATCGCAGGGTCCTTCCTCGCCGGTTTCGTCGGTCAGTCGCTGGGCTGGTACACGGTGGGCGAGCCGGCCGGCTGGATTGCCTCGGTGCTCGGCGCGGTGGTGCTGCTGTTCATCGTCGGCAAGTTGAACTCTTCCAAGGCCTGAGCGCATGGGCGTCGCGGTGCCGGCCGACCAGGCCCTTGAGCGGCACTGCCGCCGCCTCGTGCGGCGCCAGGCGCTGAAGGCGGCCGGCGTGTCGGCATTGCCGGTGCCGGGTGCCGACCTGTTCGTCAACGGCCAGATGCTCGCCTCCACGCTCGGTCAGATCAGCGAGGCGCATGGGCTCGGTCCGGACCAGGTGGCGCGCCTGCCGGCGCCGCTGCGCAACCGGGTCGACGATCTGGCGCTGGAGGTCGGCAGCTACCTGATCGGCCGCGCGCTGACGCAGGGCGTGCTGCTCGGCGCACTGCGCGCGCTGGGCGTGCGCCTCAGCGTGCAGCAGGCGGCCAAGTTCGCGCCGGTGGTCGGTCAGGTGGCGTCGGCCGCCTTGTCGGGCTGGATGTTCAAGCGCCTCTGCGACCGCCACCTCGCGCATTGCCAGCAGGTGCGCGCCGCCTTGCCCGAACTGCCGGCGCCTCCGCTGCTGCCGGACCTGCCGCATTCGACGGCGACGCACTGATGAGCGACCGGCCGCTGCACCAGCTCATGATGAGCGTGCTGATGACGCCCGACATGGCCAATTTCTCCGGCAATGTCCACGGCGGCACCATCCTGAAGCTGCTCGACCAGGTGGCCTACGCCTGCGCGAGCCGCTATGCGGGACGCTACGTGGTCACCGTGTCGGTCGACCAGGTGGTGTTTCGCGAGGCCATCCACGTCGGCGAACTGGTCACCTTCCTCGCGTCGGTCAACCTGACCGGCAGTTCGTCGATGGAGATCGGCATCAAGGTGGTCGCCGAGAACATCCGCACGCAGGTCGTGCGCCATGCCAATAGCTGCTTCTTCACGATGGTGGCGGTGGACGACGCCGGCAAGCCCACGACGGTGCCGCCGCTGCAGCCCGCCACGCCCGACGAGATGCGGCGCCACAGCGAGGCCCTGCAACGCAAGGCGCTGCGCCGCGAGCTCGACGCGCGGCTGCGCGACATCAAGGGCAGCCCGGCGTGAACCGCGAGGCGCTGGCCGCGCTGCTGGCGTGCGAGGCCGAGTGCACCGCGGTGCGAGCGCAGGGCGCCGGTGGCCAGAACGTCAACAAGGTGTCGAGTGCGATCCACCTGCGCTTCGACGTGCCGGCCTCGTCGCTGCCCGAGGCGCACAAGGCGCGCCTGCTGGCGCTCAGCGACCAGCGCCTCAGCGGCGACGGCGTGATCGTCATCAAGGCCCAGGAGCAGCGCACCCAGGCGCGCAACCGCGAGGACGCGCTGCAGCGCCTGCTGGAGCTGGTGGCGAGCGTGGCGACGCCGCCGCGCCGGCGCATCGCGACGAAGCCGACCTTCGGCTCCAGGCAGCGGCGGCTGGAGAGCAAGGCGCGCGACGGGCAGATCAAGGCGCTGCGCCGCCGGGCGATCGACTAGGGCCTGTTAACGCTACCGGAGGGCTCGCGTGACCCAGGAAACGGGCGCCATCAAGGCACCCAGCGCAGCCGGGGTCGGCCCCCCGGCGAGCATGGGCAACGCCGAGGGCGCCCGTTTCCTGGGATCACCCTTCGGGCCCGAGCTGCGCAGGCCGCAGGGCGGCGTTGCTCAGTCGTTGCGTGCAACAGCACGCGGCCTCCCTCGCGCCTACCCCTGCGGCCTGCGCAGCTCGGGCGCGAGCCCTCCGGTAGCGTTAACAGGCCCTAGCGCGGGTTCGGGTGGCCCGGCGAGCCGCGCCACAATGCGGCGAATGGCCAAGGACAAGACGAACTACACCTGCAGCGAATGCGGCGGCACGAGCCCCAAGTGGCTCGGCAAATGCCCAGCCTGCGGGGCCTGGAACACGCTGGAGGAAACCGTCGCCGAGTCGCCCGCGGCCACCCGGCACCGCTTCCAGTCGCTGGCGCGCAGTCTGCCGGTGGCCACGCTCAGCGAGATCGACGCGGCCGACGTCGCGCGCACGCCCACCGGCATCGACGAACTGGACCGCGTGCTCGGCGGCGGCATCGTCGCCGGCGGCGTGGTGCTGATCGGCGGCGACCCGGGCATCGGCAAGTCGACGCTGCTGCTGCAGGCGGTCGACGCGCTGTCGGCGCAGATGAAGGTGCTGTATGTCAGCGGCGAGGAAAGCGGCGCGCAGCTCGCGCTGCGTTCGCGCCGGCTCGGCCTGGACGGCAGCCGCGTGCGCGTGCTGGCCGAGATCAATCTCGAGAAGATCCAGGCCACGATCGACGCCGAGCAGCCTGCCTTCTGCGTGATCGACTCGATCCAGACCGTCTACTCGGAGCAGCTCACCTCCGCGCCGGGCTCGGTGGCCCAGGTGCGCGAGTGCGCCGCGCAGCTGACGCGCACCGCCAAGTCCGGCGGCACCACCATCGTGCTGGTCGGTCACGTGACGAAGGAGGGTGCGCTCGCCGGACCGCGTGTGCTGGAGCACATCGTCGACACCGTGCTGTACTTCGAGGGCGACACGCACAGCAGCTTCCGGCTGGTGCGTGCCATCAAGAACCGCTTCGGCGCGGTCAACGAGATCGGCGTGTTCGCGATGACCGAGCGTGGCCTCAAGGGCGTGGCGAACCCGAGCGCGATCTTCCTGTCGACCCACGGCGAGCCGGTGCCGGGCTCGTGCGTGATGGTCACGCTCGAAGGCACGCGGCCGCTGCTGGTGGAGATCCAGGCGCTGGTCGACAGCGGCGGGCCCAGCCCGCGGCGCCTGTCGGTCGGCCTGGAGCGCGACCGACTCGCGATGCTGCTGGCAGTGCTGCACCGCCATGCCGGCATCGCCTGCATGGACCAGGACGTGTTCGTCAACGCGGTCGGTGGCGTGCGCATCAGCGAGCCGGCGGCCGACCTGGCGGTCATGCTGGCGATCCAGAGCTCCCTGCGCGGCCGTCCCCTGCCGCGCGGTTTCATCGCCTTCGGCGAGGTCGGCCTGGCCGGCGAGGTGCGGCCCGCGCCGCGCGGCCAGGAGCGCCTGAAGGAGGCCGCCAAGCTGGGCTTCAGCGTCGCGGTGGTGCCCAAGGCCAACGCGCCGAAGAAGCCGATCGAGGGCCTCCGCATCCACGCGGTCGAGCGCGTCGAGCAGGCCGTCGAGGTGCTGAGGGAGCTGTCGTGAGCGATGCGGCCTTCGCGGCGCTGCCCGCGCCGCCGTACTACGCGGTGGTGTTCAGCAGCCGCCGCGCGACAACGGCGCCGGGCACCGACGACGGCTACGACGCGATGGCCGGCTATATGGTGGAGGTCGCTGCGACGCAGTCCGGTTTCCTGGGCGTGGAAAGCGCGCGCGACGCGGAGGGCTTCGGCATCACCGTGTCCTACTGGCGCAGCCTCGAGGACATCGCCGCGTGGAAGGCGCATGCCGAACACCGTGTGGCGCGCGAACGGGGCCGCCAGGGTTGGTACGCGCACTACGAGTTGCGGATCGCGCGCGTCGAGCGCGCTTATGGAGGACCGTCCGTGCAGGAGATCTCGGCATGATGAACCGACCCGTCGTCGGCTGGGGCCTGGCCGTCGCGGCCGTGGTGGCGGGCTACTGGGGCTATGGGTTGCCGGGGCTGGCCCTTGCGTCGACGGCGATCGTGTTCTGGCTGCTGCTGCAGTTCAGCCGCGCGATGCGCGTGATGCGCAAGGCCGGCAGCGCGCCGCTCGGCCAGGTCGGCAGCGCCGTGATGCTGAACGCGAAGCTGCGACCCGGCATGACGATGCTGGAGATCCTGCCGTTGACCGGCAGTCTCGGCGCGGTGGTCGGCGACACGGCCGACGAGACCTATCGCTGGCGTGACGCGGGCGGGGCCAGCGTGAGCGTGCACCTGAAGAGCGGGCGTCTGCAGACCTGGCAGCTCGAGCGCGAGGACGCGGCGGCGACCGAGCGCTAGCGGCTCCACCCCGCCGAGGAAAAAGAAAAGGCGCCTGCAGGCGCCTCGGTTGGGCGGTCGATCGCGTCAGGCGCCGAAGCGCCGACGCGAGATCAGGCCGATGACGCCCAGTGCGGCCAGGATGAGTGCGACGGTGTGGGACTCGGCCACGATGCCTGGATCGGCTTCGAGCATCGACGGGCCGGCGATGCCCGGCGCTGCGATCGCCGGCGGCGACGGCTGCTTCGCCGATGTGCGCTGGACCGGGGAGGTGCGGTTCGATTCGCGCACGGCCGGCGCTGCTTCCGCGGCAGGCCGCTGTGTCGCGCCGGCACCGGCCGCATCGACGCCCATCCACCGCGGCGGGAGCTCCGCGCTGCAGGCAGTCGAAGCGTCGGCGCCGCGGCAGGCGGCGGGAACGGACTGGGTCTGCGCGTGGCTGCCGTAGGCGACGGCAGCCAGGGTCAGGGTGGCGAGCAGGGGCTTAAGGAGCGCGTTCATGGAAGGCCGGATCTCGGCTAGAAAACGGTGAAGACAATGATTTGCTGCACAGCACAAAATTAACGTGATGCGCTCGAGGCATCAACCCCGGGAAGGGGGTCTCCCCCCGGTTCAGGGGGCGGCCGGCCCGCGCCTTCGACCGGACGGGGCGCGGCGCGCGCGCCCGTAGAATTTGAGGTTCTGCTTGCGCACTGAACCGAGGAACTCCGATGTCTATGTCCGACCGCGACGGCAAGATCTGGATGGACGGCCAACTGGTCGACTGGCGCGACGCCAAGATCCACGTGCTGACCCATACGCTGCACTACGGCTGCGGGGCGTTCGAGGGAGTACGCGCTTACAACACCGTCAAGGGCACGGCGATCTTCCGGCTGCGCGAGCACACCGAGCGGCTCTTCAACAGCGCCAAGATCCTGCGCATGAAGATTCCGTTCTCGCTGGAGCAGGTGATGGAGGCGCAGCTCGAGGTGGTGCGTGTCAACAAGCTGGAGAGCTGCTACCTGCGGCCGCTGACCTGGATCGGCGACAAGAAGCTCGGCGTCAGCCCCAAGGGCAACACCATCCACCTGATGATCGCGGCCTGGCCGTGGGGCGCCTACCTCGGCGAGGAAGGGCTCAAGCGCGGCATCCGCGTCAAGACCTCCAGCTACACCCGCCACCACGTCAACATCACGATGACGCAGGCCAAGGCCGTGAGCAACTACAGCAACTCCATCCTCGCCAACATGGAGGCCACCGACGACGGCTACGACGAGGCGCTGCTGCTCGATGCCTCGGGCTTCGTCAGCGAAGGCGCGGGAGAGAACATCTTCGTCATCAAGAACGGCGTGATCTACACGCCCGACCTGTCGGCCGGCGCGCTCAACGGCATCACGCGCAACACCGTGTTCTCCATCGCGGCCGACCTGGGGCTGAAGATCGTCGAGAAGCGCATCACCCGCGACGAGGTCTACATCGCCGACGAGGCCTTCTTCACCGGCACCGCCGCCGAGGTCACGCCGATCCGCGAACTCGACCGCATCGAGATCGGCATCGGCTCGCGCGGCCCGATCACCGAGAAGATCCAGTCGGCCTTCTTCGACATCGTCAACGGTCGCAACGCCAAGTACGGCGAGTGGCTGGCTGCGGTCTGAACCTCTCCACCCCGCCGGACCCCCTTCCATGAGCAGCCAACCGCAAGCCGTCGTCGAAGTCACCGCACAGGACCTGCACGGTCCGGGGGTGGTGTTCTGCCCGAACCCGAAGATGCCGCTGTGGAGTGCGCACCCGCGCGTCTTCATCGACGTGGCCCACGCCGAGGGCAAATGCCCGTATTGCGGCACCGTCTACCGGCTGAAGGCCGGTGAGAAGCTCCACGCCCACTGAACCGCGCGGCGGTGCGATGACCCGCGCCCTGGTCATCGCACCGCAGTGGATCGGCTACGCCGTGATGGCCGAGCCGCTGCTGGCCGCACTGGCGGCCCGCGGAGAACGGCTGACGGTGGCCGCGTTGCCGTCGGTCGCGCCGCTGTTCCAGGCGATGCCGCAGGTGGCCGAGGTGATCACGCTGCCGTTCGCGCACGGGCGGCTCGACTGGTCGGCGCGGCGCGCGCAGGCACGGCAGATCAAGGGGCGCTTCGACGTGGCCTACGTGCTGCCGAACTCGCTGAAATCGGCGTTGCTGCCGTGGCTGGCGCGCATCCCGCGTCGTGTCGGCTACCAGGGCGAGGGGCGGCTCGGGCTGCTCAACGAGCGCCTGCCCAACCCGGTCGGCGAGCCGCCGCTGGTCGCCTTCTACGGCGCGCTTGCCGGCGGCCTGCCGCCGCGCGCGCGTCCCCGCCTGCAACTGGCGCCCGGGCGCGTCGACGCCGTGCTCGCGCGCAGCGGGCTCGGGTTTCAGGGCTACTGGGTGCTCGCGCCCGGCACGGAGCAGGGCGCCGCCCGACGCTGGCCGGCCGCGGCGTATGCCGCGCTGGCCGAGGAGCTTCACGCGCGCCATCGGCAGCCTGTAAGGCTGGTGGGCTCCGGCCCGGAAGTGCCGGTCTGCGAGGAGATCGCCGAGCTGGCGCGCGGCGGGGACTGCCGCGTGCAGGCCGGTCCGGGGACGCTCGAGGACGCCATGGCATTGATCGCGGGCGCGCGCGGCGTGGTCAGCAACGACTCGGGGCTGATGCACGTGGCGGCGGCCTTCGGCGTGCCACAGGCCGCCGTGTTCGGCTCCACCAGCCCGCAGCACATGCCGCCGTTGAACCGGCATGCGCGCGTGCTGTGGTTGCAGACGATGCGTGGGGTCGAGCATCTCGATTGCCAGCCCTGCTTCGCGCGCGATTGCCGCTTCGGGCACCTGAAGTGCCTGACCGGCATCGCGCCGGAGCGCGTGCATGTGGCGCTGCAGGAGGCGCTGGCGAGCAGCGCCTCCCGGCCGGGCTGATCGATCCGGACGCGTCGCCGGGCGCTCAGCGGCCGTAGAACACGTAGTCGGCCGCGTAGGTGACGACCTGCTTCTCGCCCTTGTTCGCCGCCGCGCACGCCATGGCCGGAGCCACGCCGCCGACCGTCTTCAGGCGCTGGATGTAGGTCACGCCCTGCATCGCGCCGCTGCCCGTCGCCGGGTCGGCCTTCACCAGTTGCAGCGGGATGCTGCCGGGCTGGTTGGGGGCCACCGCGAGCTGCTTGCCGGTGACCTTGGAGCCGTCGTTCGACTCCCAGGTGGCCGGCGGGCCGTAGTATTTGCCGATCGCCTTGCCGCCGTCGTCCTGCAGGCTGGCCACCGGGCCGACGAACACCCATTCGTGCTGTCCGGCGGCGTCTTTCTTCTCTCGGCATTCGTAGGTGATGGCGCCGCCGCTGGTGGTGGTCCACAGCTTCTGCGTTTCGCCGGTCGGCACGCGCACCGACTCGGGCAGGCTGGCGTTGTCGATGGTCTTCGGGGACGTCATCGGTTGCATGGCGCAGGCGCCCAGGGCGAGGGCGGCGCAGGCGGTGATCAGGTTCAGGCGCATGGTGGTCTCCGTAGGTGGGTGGGTGTTCGGGGGTTGCCCCTCACCCCTGCACTACGGAGACGGCGGGCCGGCAGATGCAGCGCCGCCGACAGAATTTTCAGGTCAGATCTGCAGCTTCCCGACCGACAGGATCGGTCCGGTCGGTGCGCCGGTCGGCGAGCCGCCGCTCGGCTCCAGGCTGACCGCGAACGCTGCCGTGTCGCGCAGCAGCAGCCCGCGCTGCACCGTGGTGGCCTGTTCGCCCGACACCAGCCCCAGCGAGCGCGGCGCCCCCTGCGGCGGCACGGCCCACAGCTCGAAGGCCCGGCCGCTGCCCGGGGCCACCGGGTGGATCGGCTGCAGCACCAGCGCGCGGCCGTCGCGCGTCAGGCCCGCGGCGAAGCCGGCCTGCAGCACGCCTGCGGCCTCCGGATTCGGTGCGATCACCACGATGATCGGCGGCTGAACCGGCTGCGGCTGCGACAGCACCAGACCCAACGCGAGTGCGGCCACCGTGGCGAAGGCCGATACGCCCTGCCACAGCCCCAGCCGCTGCCACCAGCGTGCCGGCGCCGCAGCGTCGGCGAACAGCCGGCGCTCGAGCCGTGACCAGACGCCGGTTGAGGGCGGCACCGGCGTCACCGCCGCCGACAGCGGCAGCAGCCGCGCCTGCCAGCCGGCCACGGCGGCGGCGAGCGCCGGGTGCGCGGGCAGGAGCGCCTCGAAGCGGCGCCGTGCCGCGCCGCGCAAGGTGCCGAGCACGTATTCGGCCGCCAGGCGGTCCGCAAGGAGGGGGCGGCTGTAGTCCATCGCGCCCTCAGCCGGTGGTGGCCCGCTCGAGGCAGGTCTTCAGCGATTGCAGCGCACGCCGCAGCCAGCTCTTCACGGTACCCAGGGGCTGACGGAGCTGGTCGGCCACCTCGGCGTGCGACAGGCCCTGGTAGAAGGCCAGCGCCAGGCTTTGCTGCTGCTCGCCGCTGAGCGCACCGATGCAGCCGCGCAGCGCGCGGGCCTCGGCGGCCTGCCCGAGCAGTTCGAGCGGGCCGGCATCGGGGGATGCCAGATCCTGAAGCATGTCGTGTTCATCGTCCTCGCTGTCCGAACCCATCGAGGTGCTGACCGTGTGCGGTTCGCTCTGGCGGCGGCGCAGGCTGTCGATGGCCCGGTTGCGGGCGATGCTGGTCAGCCAGGTGAGTGGCTGGCTGCGGCCGGCGTCGAAACCCTGCGCCGCGCGCCAGACGTTCACGTACACCTCTTGCAGCACGTCCTCGGCCTGGGCTCGGTCCTTCTGGATACGCAGCACGACGCCCAGCAGATGCGCGCTGGTCTGCTGGTAAAGCGTGGCAAATGCCGCGCGATCGCCCAGCGCGACGCGCGCCAGTGCGGTCGCGATGCTGCGGCTGCGTTCGGACCAGTCCTCGGGGGCGGTGACCATGCGTGCGCGGATTCTAGAGAGGCCGGGTGCCGGCCATGTCGGCGTTTTCAGCCGTATGAGTCGGCCGTCAGGGCCCGATCCTTACAATCGACTCACCATGGAAGCCACTGCACGAGAGTTCGTCCTCACCCTGTCTTGCCGGGATGCCAAGGGCATCGTCTACGCCGTGTCGGGCCTGCTGTACCAGGCCGGCTGCAACATCCTCGACTCCCAGCAGTACGGCGACGTGCAGGGCGCAGACAGCACCGGGCTGTTCTTCATGCGCGTGCATTTCAGCGCGCCCGGGCATCTGGCCGACGAGGCCTCGCTCGACAAGCTGTTCGCGCACGTGCGCGGCGAGTTCGGCATGACGGCTCGTTTCCATGCGCTGGCCACCAAGCCGCGGCTGCTGCTGCTGGTCAGCAAGCACGGCCACTGCCTGAACGACCTGCTGTTCCGCTGGAAGAGCGGCTCGCTGCCGGTGGAGATCCCGGCGGTGGTGTCCAACCACCCCGACTTCGCCGCGCTGTGCGAGAGCTACGGCCTGCCCTTCCATCACCTGCCGCTGGCCACCGGCAGCAGCGCGGCGGTCAAGCGCGAGCAGGAGTCGCGGATCGAGGCGCTGGTCGAACAGCACCGCATCGACCTGGTGGTGCTGGCGCGCTACATGCAGATCCTGTCGGCCGACTTCTGCCGCTTCCTCGATGGCCGGGCGATCAACATCCACCACAGCTTCCTGCCCAGCTTCAAGGGCGCGCGCCCCTACGATCAGGCGCATGCGCGCGGTGTCAAGCTGATCGGCGCGACCGCGCACTACGTGACCGCCGATCTCGACGAGGGGCCGATCATCGAGCAGGACGTGCAGCGCGTGGACCACTCGCTGGGCGCGGCGGACTTCACCGCCGTCGGCCGCGATGTCGAGTGCGTCGTGCTGGCACGTGCGGTCAAGTGGCACACCGAGCACCGCGTGCTGCTCGACGGCCACAAGACCGTGGTCTTCAAGTGACGCGCTGAGGACCCGCATGCCCGCCAAGCCGAAGGCGCCGCCCTCGTCGCCCGACGACGTCGAGGCGCAGTTCTACGAGGCGCTGCAACAGGCCGATCTCGAGAACCTGATGGCCGTGTGGTCGGACGACGACGAGGCCGCATGCGTGCATCCCGGCGGCCCCCGCCTCGTCGGCGCCGCGGCGATCCGCGCCTCGTTCGAGGCGATCTTCGCCAACGGCGCGATCGACGTTCACCCCGAGAAGGTGCGCCGGCTCCACGTCAACGGCACGGCGCTGCACCACGTGCTCGAACGGGTGCAGGTGCTCGGCGACGAGGGCGTGCAGAAGGCCTACGCGATCGTCACCAACGTCTACGTCCTCGGGCCTCAGGGCTGGCGCATGGTGCTGCACCACGCCAGCCCCGGCATGGCGCGCGAACTGCAGGAGATCTCCGAAGCGCCGTCGACGCTGCATTGAAGGCCCGCGCACATCGCATGACCGCCGTCGCCGATCGCGCGTTGCCCCCGGCCGACTGGCCTGTGCCCTGGTGGTTGCCGGGCGGCAATGTGCAGACCATCTGGCCGGCGCTTTTTGCGCGCCGCTTCCACGGGCCGGCCCCGAGCCTGCGGCGCGAGCGCTGGGACACGCCCGACGGCGACTTCATCGATGTCGACCACCTGGCCGGCGAAGCGAAGCTGCCGGCGGCGCCGTTGCTGGTGCTGTTCCACGGCCTCGAGGGCTCGTCGGCCAGCCACTACGCGCAGGCCTTCGCGGGGTGGGCGCAGGCGCACGGCTGGCCGTTCGCGCTGCCGCACTTTCGCGGCTGCTCCGGCGAGCTCAACCGCGCGCCGCGGGCCTACCACTCGGGCGACTTCGAGGAGATCGGCTGGATCCTCGGCCGACTGCGCGAGGGGCAGTCCCGGCCGGTCATCGCCGTCGGCGTCTCGCTCGGTGGCAATGCGCTGCTGCGCTGGGCCGAGGAGGCCGGGGACAGCGCCGCAGCCACGGCCGCGGCCGTGTGTGCAGTGTCGTCGCCGATCGACCTCGCCGCCGGCGGCCACGCCATCATCCGCGGCTTCAACCGGCAGATCTACAACCGCATGTTCCTGCGCTCGATGAAGCCGAAGGCGCTGGCCAAGCTGGCGCAGCATCCGGGCCTGTTCGACCGCGAGCGCCTGCTGGCCGCCCGCGACCTCCATGCCTTCGACGACGTGTTCACCGCCCCGCTGCACGGCTTTCGCAATGTCGATGACTACTGGGACCGGGGCTCGGCCAAGCCGCAGCTCGCCCGCATCCGCATCCCGGCGCTCGTGCTCAACGCTCGCAACGATCCCTTCGTGCCGGCCGCCTGCCTGCCGCAGCCGCACGATGTGGGCCGCCACGTCACGCTGTGGCAACCGGCACGGGGCGGCCATGTCGGCTTTCCGCGCGGGGCCTTTCCCGCCGAGGTGCTGGGCCTGCCCGAGGCGGTGATGGCCTGGGTCCGGGACGGCGCCGGGGTGGCCTGAGCCGCGCCGCACAATGCCGCGATGGATGACATCGTCCGTGCCGCGCTGAAGAAGTGGCCCCGGGTGCCCGCCTGCCACGGCTGGCTGGGGCTCGACGCGCGGGGCGACTGGTACATGCGCGACGACCGCGTCCAGGCGGCAGGGCCGTTCCCGCAGGTCAAGGGCAGCCGCCTGCTGCACCAGAAGCTGGTCGAGTTCATCGGTCGCAACTACGAGGCCGACGCCGACGGCGCCTGGTTCTTCCAGAACGGTCCGCAGCGCGTCTACGTCGAGCTGGAAGCCGCCCCGCTGGTGCTGGGCGTGCAGCGCATCGCCGATGACTATCGAGTGCAGACCCACACCGGTGCCGACGTGGCGCAGGTGAAGAGCGTCTGGCTCGACGAGCTCGGCCGGCTCTTTCTCGACACCGAGCTGGGTTTCGGTCTGGTGCGCTCGCTCGACATGGATGCCGCGGCCGATGCGGTGAACGAAGGGCGATGGGCGCCCGCCGAACGGCCCTTCGCCGAATTGCCGGTGAGCTTCGGCTACGTGCTCAGCCCGCAGCGGTCGGGCCTGACCCGCACCGGGGCGTGATCGCCGGCGGACAAGAAAAAGCCGGTCGCACGGACCGGCTGGTGGGTTGGGGCGCTGCCGCTCAGGGCGCTGCGCTGGCCGCCGGTGCCGGCGGCTTGGGCTCTTCGAACTTGGCTCCGCTGGCGTTGGCCATGTAGACCACCGCGCGGCCGATCTCCACGTCGCTGAAGTCGCCGCCGCCCTGTGCGCCCATCGCGCCCTTGCCCTTCAGTGCCGAGGTCAACAAGGCCTCGTAGCCGGCCGTGATGCGTGGTCCCCAGGCGGCCGCGTCGGCGAGCTTCGGCGCCCCGGCCACGCCAGCGGCGTGGCAGGCGGCGCACTGCGCCTTGAACACGTCCTCGCCGCCCTTCAGCGCGCTCACGTCCGAGGCGTCCTTGACCTCGACCTTGCCGACCGGCGCGATGCGCTCGGCGGTGGCCTCGGCCTTCAGGCCATCGCTGCCGGCCGCCGGCTTCTGCGCCGAACTCACGTAGCTGGCCAGCAGCACGATGATGGCGATCGGCACCACGAAGGCGAAGACCACCGCGATCACCAACTGCTTGGGCGTGCGGATCGGACCTTCGTGATTGGGCTCGTGATCGTCGTCGTGGGAGGGCGCTGCGCTCATGGGGTCCTCGAAGCTTTTGGGGGAGCAGAGCGGCGTGGTGAAACGCAGCTCGCAAAACCCATGGAGTATACAAGGGCACCCCGTCGCGAGCCTTGCCGGACGTCGCCCGCGACAGGGGCGCTGGTAGAATGAAGCTGTTGCGTCCGTAGCTCAATGGATAGAGTACTGCCCTCCGAAGGCAGGGGTTGCTGGTTCGATCCCAGCCGGGCGCACCACACGGGTTCAACCGCCGCCCAGGCGGGCGTCGATGGCCATCAGGCCCTCCCGCGCACCGACCTCCAGCCCGACGGCTCTCTCCATCGACACCGCGGCTTCACGCGGGTTGATCCGCACCAGTGATCCGCCGTGCGCGTGGACGACGTGCTCGCCGAAGCGACGCACCGACGCGATGGCGGTGCCCGCGCCGAGCTCGATCACCACGGGCCTCGCAGCCGTGCGCAGCCAGCTGGCCAGCCGTGCCTCCTGTTGCGAGGCCCGATGCTCGACCCACGCGCCGTCTCCGAACATCAGGATATTGGGCCGGGCCAGCGCGCCGCAGCGCGGGCAAAGCGGCAGTTCATCGCCCCGCCACCGACACGCGGCGGCATCGATCTCGGGCAGCACGCCGGCGGCGTGCCACACGAGATCGGAGCAGGGGCCGGTGCATTGGAGCCAGTGGATGGAGCCGTGGCACTCGAACACGTGCTCCTCGGCGAAGCCGGCGCGCTGGAACTGGCCGTCGACGTTGCTGGTGAAGACGAAGGCGCGCCGCGCCAGCCGCTCGGCCCACCGGCGCAGGATCGCGAAGCCGTCATGCGGAACGGTCTGCCGGTACAGCGCCAGGCGGTGACCATAGAAGCCCCAGGCGAGCCGCGGGTCGGTGCGGAACGTGCGGGGCGAGGCGACCTCGGTGAAGTCCATCGCGGCCCGGCCCAGTGCCGGATAGGCCTGCCAGAAGCCGGCGTTGCCGCGGAAGTCCGGCAGGCCGCTGTCGACGCCCATGCCGGCGCCGGCGGCAATGACGAGCGCATCCGCCTGCGCCAGGTATGCGGCTGCCCTGTCGATGTCCTCGGGTCGCATCGGGGCATCGTACGTCGTCGGTGCGCGCCACCGAACGGCGGCTCGGCCACCAGCAGCGCGCGACGGCCTGCAGTACGCTGCGCACGGGATCCCGTCGTCATCGACGATCGAAGTTCCGACGACAGCAACGACAACGACAGCGACGGCAGCGCGGCTTCGGCGCGGGCCGGCATCGACCAGGAGACCGCCACCGTGCTGACAGTTCACCACCTGAACAACTCGCGCTCGCACCGCATCGTGTGGCTGTGCGAGGAACTCGGCATCGAGTACCGGCTGGTCAAGCACCAGCGGCACCCCGAAACACAGCGCTCCCCCGAGTCGCTCAACCAGGTCCATCCGCTCGGCAAGGCGCCGACGATCGAGCACGCCGGCCAGTTGATCGTCGAATCGGACGCGATCATCGAGTACCTCTGCAACGTCTGCGGCGGCGGTCGGCTGAGTCGGGCTCCGGCGTCGACCGAATACGGCGCCTACCTGCAGTGGCTGGCCTACTCCGAGGGCACGCTGTTCCCGGGGCTGCTGGTCGATCTGGTCTATGCATGGACCGGCGGTGGCAATGCCGCGTTGATGGGCTTCTTCGACGTCGAGATCGCGAAGAACCATCGCTACGTCGAGAACGTGCTCGAGCAAAGGGAGCACCTGCTCGAGTCAGGCTTCTCCGCGGCCGACGTCAATCTGGGCTGGTCGTTGGAGTTCAGCGAGTGCCGCGGTCGCCTGAAGGACTTCCCGGCGCTGCGCGCGTATCTCGCACGGCTGCGCGAACGAGACGGCTACCGGCGTGCCATCGAGCGCGGCGGGCCGCAGGATCTGTCGGTGTTCTCGGCCGGCGCCACCTGACCCGGCGCGCCCGGACCGGCGCCCTCAGGGCACGCCGATCAGCGCCGACATCCGCCGGACATCGCGCTCGAAGGCGGTGATCGTGTGCTCCGAGATCGAGGTGTGCAGCAGCACGGTGCGCGCGACCTCGGCATTGCCCTCGAAGCTGCGCAGCAGGTCGGCGCGCAGCGGCAGCGGCATCTGGTGCAGCAGGGCCGTGACGAGCGCATCGAGCGCCACCAGGCTGCCCTTCAGATCGCAGATCTTCTCGGTCGCTTCCTGCAGGTTCTTCATGGCTGGCCCTCAAAAGAAAAAACCGCGGCCGAGGCCGCGGTTTCCTGGACGGCTCCGCGCGGAGCCATCGTCGCCGTGGCTCAGGACACCACGCGGATGTTGGAGGCCTGCGGCCCCTTCTGTCCCTGGGTCACCTCGAACTCCACGCGCTGGTTCTCGAGCAGGGTCTTGAAGCCCTCGCCCTTGATTTCCTTGAAGTGCGCGAACAGGTCCTTGCCGCCGCCGTCCGGCGCGATGAACCCGAAGCCCTTGCCCTCGTTGAACCACTTCACGGTTCCAGTTTCAGTCGTCATGTCGATTCCTTTCAAGTGATGCGCAGCACATGCCGACGCAGTGCAGAGACACCCAGAAAATCACCGATGGGAGATTCGACCGGAATCTGTCGGCTGGGCCGACAGGGAACAGCAAAGAGCCTACAGAGAGACGATCCAGAGCATGTCTACAGGGGCGATGCTACTCCTGTCGGTGTCGCGACGGCCGCGCGGCACGCCCCGAAGATCGGTTGTGGAAGCCGCGGAGGGCAAGGTAGGCTTGCGGGAAATGATTCCGGCCAGGCCGCTCCGGCGGCCTTCGGCGGGGCCAACGGGAGGGTTGCAGATGGGATGGGTCGACGAGTTCTCGACGTCCGGCAGGTTGAGCCGGGCCGGCTTCTGGGGGAGGCACCTGCTCGCGCTGCCGCTGGCCCTGTTCCTGTGTGTTTCCGCCACGCAGGTGCTGGGCGAGCCCATCGACGTGCTGCCCGCCCTGCTGACCACCGTCTTCCTGGTCTCGGTCTGGGGGCGGCGCCTGCATGACCGCGGACGCTCGGCGTGGTGGCTGCTGGTGGTGGTGCTGCCCGTGCTGGGGGCGCTCTACCTGTTGATCGAGTGTGGCCTGCGCGGGTCCGTGGCGGCGTCCCGCTACGGCGCGCCCGCAGACCTGCGTCCCGACTACGTGACCGTCGGCGCCGCGCCGCGGATGGAGCGCGCGCCATGAACACCGACCACCACATCGTCAACGACGTCACGCAGCTGAACCCGGTGCGGGTGATGGCCATCGTCGCGCCGAGCACCGTCGAGGACGTGCAGGAGGCGCTGCGGCGCACCTCCGGCCCGGTGTCGGTCGGTGGCGGGCGCTTCAGCATGGGCGGGCAGACGGCCAGTCCGGGCAGCCTGCACTTCGACATGCGCTCGATGAACCGCATCGTCGCGTTCTCGCCCGAGAACAAGACCATCCTCGTGCAGGCCGGCGTGCGCTGGTGCGACATCCAGCGCTTCGTCGATCCGCACGGGCTGGCGGTGAAGATCATGCAGACCTACGCCAACTTCACGGTCGGCGGCGCGCTCGGCGTCAACTGCCACGGCCGCTACGTGGGCCTGGGTCCGCTGGTGCTGTCGGTGCGCAGCCTCAAGCTCGTGCTGCACGATGGGCGCGCCGTGGTGGCCAGCCGCACGGCGCACCCCGAGCTGTTCTTCGGCGCCATCGGCGGCTACGGTGCGCTGGGCGTGGTGGTCGAGGTCGAGCTCGATCTGGCCGACAACAGGCGCGTCAAGCGCGTCGACAAGGTGATGCCGCTGTCGGCGTATGGCGGCTACTTCAAGGACACCGTGCGCTGCAATCCGAAGGCGGTGTTCCACAACGCCGACCTCTACGGCCCGCACTACCGCAGCGTGCGCGCCGTGACCTGGGTGGAAACCGACGAGCCCGCCACCACGCCCGACCGGCTGCAGCCGCTGCGCGCCGCCTATCCGCTGCACCAGTACTTCCTGTGGGCGGTGTCGGAGACGCCGTTCGGCAAGGAACGGCGCGAGAAGATCGTCGATCCGCTGCTCTACCTGCGCAAGAAGGTGCACTGGCGCAACTACGAGGCCGGCTACGACGTCGCCGAGCTCGAGCCGCCGTCGCGGGCGCAGCGCACCTACGTGCTGCAGGAGTACTTCATCCCGGTCGAGCGGTTGCTGGAGTTCGTGCCGAAGATGGCCGCGGTGCTGAGCCGCCACCGCGTCAACGCGCTGAACATCTCGATCCGGCACGCGATGCCCGATCCCGACACCGCGCTCGGCTGGGCGCCGACCGAGACCTTCGCCTTCGTGCTGTACCACAAGCAGCGCACGCGCGAGAACGCCCGCAGCCGGGTCGGCGTGTGGACGCGCGAGCTGATCGACGCCGCGCTGTCGGTCGGCGGCACCTACTACCTGCCCTACCAGCCGCACGGCACGGTGGAGCAGTTCCACCGCGCCTATCCGAAGGCGGCGCACCTGTTCGCGCTGAAGTGGGAGGTCGACCCGAACTTCCGCTTCACCAACGTGCTCTGGGACAAGTACTACCGCGCGTGGCTCGACCGCGGCACGCCGCCCGCGGCGCCAGCGCCGGCCAGCGAGTTCCATCAGGTGTTCGGTGAAGTCGAGCTGTCCGACGCCTTCTACCGCTTCCTGCAGAACGTGTTCCGGATCGCGCCGGAAGACCGCTTCCACCACCTCATCGGCGAAGCGTGCAAGCTGCACGCCGACGAGGAGACGATCTACCGCTACATCCAGCGCGAGCTCAAGGGCATCAAGCCGGCGACGGCCGACCTGCGCTACGCGCTGCCCTCGCTGTTCAGGCAGAAGGCCGAGATGACACGGCAGACGCTGCAGGTGCTGGGTGGACGCCGCAAGTTCGACGGCTACGCGGAGATCGGCTCCAAGGGCCGCTACTACCGCGGGCTGGCCGCCGCGCTGGAACTGCGCGGCCCGCGCTATTTCATCGACGAGCAGGCGCAGACCTTCTCGCCGGTCGACATCATGGAGCGCGGCCAGATCGGCCGGCTCGGCCTGCACGTGCCGCTGTCCGACTACGCGCCGCTCGGGCCCGGCATCGCCGACGCGAGCCTCGACCTGGTGACCTGCTATGTGGGCCTGCACCACATGACGGCCGAGCGGCTGGGCTATTTCCTGCAGTCGGTGCGGCGCGTGCTGCGCCCCGGCGGCGCCTTCATCGTGCGCGACCACGACGTGCGCAGCGACGAACTGCGCGCGCTGGTGTCGCTGGCCCACACGGTCTTCAATGCCGGGCTGGGCGAGAGTTGGGAGACCAACCTGGCCGAGCTGCGCTATTTCGAGTCGGCCAAGACCTGGGTCGACCGGCTCCAGGCGCAGGGCTTCGACGACACCGGGCACCGGGTGCTGCAGGACAACGACCCGACCGACAACACCTTGTTCTGCTTCGTGCGCCGGCTCGATCCGCAGACGCTGCGCGACCCAGCGGTGATGGTGCAGGCCCGCGGGGTGCGGCCTTGATGCGCCACCGGTTCGCAGCTGCCGTGGCGGCGGCCGGACTGCTGTGCGCCGCGGCGCTGGCGCAGGGCGAGGCCGCCACGGCGCCGGCCACACCACCCGAACACCGGCGCACGCCCGACCAGACCTTCCTCACGTTTCCCGAGTGGTACCTGGTGCACAGCCCGGCCGAGTACGCGGCCTACCTGTCGCGCAGTGGCCACCCGAGCAGCTTCCCGCTGTTCTCGCACGTCGGCCAGTTCTGGCAGTCCTACGCGGGCGTGAGCCGCGAGATCGAGAAATACCCGTTCAACGGCGGCTATCACCTGATGGTGATGGTGATCGGCGTCAGCACCACGGTCGAGTACGGCCTCAAGGGCCTGTACGAGCGCACGATCGGCCGCCTCGCCGAGGCGCTGCGTTCTGGCGAGTCGGTGCCGGAAGAGCAGTTCGCGGCGCGCTATGCGCAGGCTTACGTCGACTTCATCCGCGTCGAGCCGTGGTATCAGTTCGACTTCTGGCAGCAGCTGCGCTCGCTGTGGTCGGCCGCGCCGACCGGCGGGCCGAATCTCGTGCGGCGCTGGGAGCGCCGCTTCGCGCTCACCTCGGAGCTGCTGGTGAAGGAGGGCTATGCGCGGCTCATCAAGCTCGGCACCCAGAGCCTCTACGACGCGCCGAAGCCGGTCACCGCCGTGCTGCTGAGCGCGGCGCCGCAGGCCGATCCTCAGCACCCCGACTACCAGCCGCTGGCCGCGGCCGAGGCGGGCGCGCCGGTGCTGGCGACCGTGCCGCGCTACGAAGCCTTCACCGCCTACAGCACCTGGCTGGCGGACCAGGGCATCGACTTCCGGCAGATCGCCGGCAACGACGGCGAGGTGGTGGTGAGCGTGCTGGTGCCCGCCAGCTGGTCGGCGGCCAGCGTGCGCACGCTGTTCGAGCAGCCGGTACTGACGCAGCCTGGGCGCAAGCGCGTGGTGTTCGCGGTGCCGGTGGCGCGGCTGGCCGCCGAGCTCCGGCGCGCGCAGGCCTCGGCGGGGCAGGTGGTGGTGGAACACGTCTACGACTTCTGAGGATGCGCGCGTCTGCGAACGACAGGCCGCCTCGTCGTGCCCGCTTGGGCCTCGCCGGGCGCATCGCCCGGCACCTGGTTGCTGCGGCGCTGTTGCTGGTGGCCGTGCTGGCGCTCGCGCTCTCGGCCTGGATCGCCTGGACCCAGCACGCCCGGGCGATGCGCGAGACGCAGAGCGCAGAGCCACTGGCCGGCGGCCAGGGCCGCTGGGTGGACGTCGGCGACGCGCGGCTCTACGTGCAGGAATGGGGCCGTCCCACGGACCCCGCGCTGCTGCTCACCCACGGTACCGGCGCGTGGAGCGGCACCTGGTTCGGCCTGCCCGACGCACTGGCGGCGGCCGGGTGGCGCGTGGTGGCCGTCGACCTGCCGCCGTTCGGCCTGACGACGACGCCCGGTGACGGCCTTGCGGTCGACTACTCGCGCGCCGCGCAGGCGCGGCGCCTGATCGCGCTCGCCGGCACGCTCGGGTCCGACCTCACCCTGGTGGGCCACTCCTTCGGCGCCGGGCCGGCGCTGGAGGCGGCGCTCGTGGCGGGCGCAGGTTCGAGCGGGGTGGCGCTGCGCCGGCTGGTGCTGGTCGATCCGGCGCTCGGCCTCGGCCCCGGCGGCGAGCCGCCGCACTGCGTGGCGGGCGCCGGGCCCGGCGTGCTGCTGGGCAGCCAGGCGCTGCGCACCACGCTGGTCAGTGCCACCGCCACCTGGCCGGGGCTCACCGGTCCGCTGCTGCGCCGGTTCGTGCACCGCCAGGACGCGGTGACCGACGCGCTGCTGCCGGCCTATCGCCTGCCGTTCGCCCGCGCCGCGTTCAGCCAGCGGCTCGGCGACTGGGCCGCGGCCTTCTCGCAGGCCGCCTGCGAACCGGCCGACAGCCTGCGGCCCGAGCGGCTCACCCGCTGGGCCGCACAAGGCGTGCCGGTGGCGTTGGTCTGGGGCGAGGAAGACCGCATCACGCCGCTGGCCCAGGGCCGCGCGCTGCAACGCTGGATGCCGGGAGCGACGCTCACCGTGCTGCCGGGTGTGGGCCACATCCCGCACATCGAGAGCCCGGAGGCCTTCTCCACGGCGCTGATCGGCGTGCTGGGCCCGGCGCGCTGAAACCGCACGATGGGCGTTGGGGCTGGCTGCCGGTCAGCACGGTCGGGCGCTCGGATGCGCACCGACGGTCGGGTTGCGATGCCGCGCGCGACAGACAGGACAGCATCGATCAAAGCACCGGCGTTGGCGGGTAGCCGGCGTCGCGCAGCGCGTGCTCGAGCTGCGCGCGCGGCACGCCGCTCTCCACTCGCACGCGGTGCGTCGGCAGTTCGGCGAGCACCTTGGCACCGGGGTCCAGCGCGGTGATGGCCTTCGTGATGCTGCCGACGCAGTGGCCGCAGCTCATGTCCTTGATCTCGAACTCGATCATCGCGATCTCCTGGCAGGCAATGCAAGGGACCGATCTTCGACGTTGCCCCGGTGGGAAGGTCAAGCGGCGGCCGGCACCCTGCCTTGCGTGAGGTCAATGCCGGCGCGTTTGACTTTGCCATGATGGGAAGGTCGAGACTGCCGTCATGATGAACACCGCTGCATCGCCCCCGCTGATCCTGAGCATCGAAGGCATGAGCTGCGCGTCGTGCGTGCTGCGCGTGGAGAAGGCGCTGAAGAAGGTGCCCGGCGTCACCGAGGCCTTGGTGAACCTGGCGACCGAGACCGCGCAGGTGCGCGCCACGCCGGGCACACTGCCCGGCGCGCTGGAGGCCGCGGTGCACGCGGCCGGCTACGAGGCCCATGCCGCGCCTGCGGACGGCCCGCCGCCGGCGGCGGGGCCCAGCGAGGCCGCACGGGGCTGGCCGGTCGCCGTCGCGGCACTGCTGTCGCTGCCGCTGGCACTGCCGATGCTCGCGCTGCTGTGGGGGGGCCACGCGATGCTGCCCGCCCCCTGGCAATGGGCGCTCGCGACGCCGGTGCAGTTCTGGCTCGGCGCGCGCTTCTACCGCAATGGCTGGCATGCGCTGCGCGCCGGCAGCGGCAACATGGACTTGCTGGTGGCGCTGGGCACGTCGGCGGCCTATGGCCTGAGCGTGTGGCAGTTGCTGTGGGGCCATGCGGCCCATGGCGATCCCCACCTCTACTTCGAGGCGTCGGCGGTCGTCATCACGCTGGTGCTGCTCGGCAAGTGGCTGGAGGCCCGCGCCAAGCGCCAGACCACCGCGGCGATCCGCGCGCTGCAGGCGCTGCGGCCCGAGACGGCGCGCGTGCTGCGCGATGGGGTCGAGGCCGAGCTGCCGCTGACGGCGCTGGTGCACGGCGATCTCGTCATCGTGCGGCCCGGCGAGCGGCTGCCGGTCGACGGCCTCATCGAGGAGGGCGCGAGCCACCTCGACGAATCGCTGCTCACCGGCGAGAGCCTGCCGGTGGCGCGCGGCGCCGGCGAGCGCGTGATCGGCGGGTCGCTCAACGGCGAAGGCCTGCTGCGCGTGCGCGCCACGGCGCTGGGTGCCGAGTCGACGCTGGCGCGCATCGTGCGGCTGGTCGAGACGGCGCAGGCCGAGAAGGCGCCGATCCAGCAACTGGTCGACCGGGTCAGCGCGGTGTTCGTGCCGGTGGTGCTGGGGATCGCCGCGCTCACGCTGCTCGGCTGGGGCCTGGCCGGCGGCGACTGGTCGCAGGCCACGCTGAACGCCGTTGCGGTGCTGGTCATCGCCTGCCCCTGTGCGCTGGGCCTGGCGACGCCGGCGGCGCTGATGGTCGGTACCGGCGTGGCCGCGCAGCACGGCATCCTCGTCAAGGACGCGACAGCGCTGGAGGCGGCGCACGGCCTGCGCGTGGTGGCCTTCGACAAGACCGGCACGCTCACCATCGGCCAGCCCACGCTGGTCGAGCTGAAGGCGACCGGCGCGCACGACGCCACGCTGGCGCTGGCCGCGGCCGTGCAGGCCGGCAGCGAGCACCCGCTGGCGCGCGCGGTGCTGGCGGCGGCGGCCTCCCGCTCGCTCGCGCTTGCGGCGGCGCAGGACGTGCGGGCGGTCGCCGGCCGCGGCGTGGCGGCGCGGGTCGGCGACCGCCCGCTGGGTCTCGGCAGCACGCGCTGGATGCGCGTGCTCGGCGTCGACCTCGCGCCGCTGGAAGCGCTGGCGGCCGAGCACCAGCGCCAGGGTCGCACGGTGTCGTGGCTGGCCGATCTGGGCGACGCCGCTGCGCCCTCGTTGCTGGCCCTGCTGGCCTTCGGCGACACGCTCAAGCCCACGGCCGCGGCTGCGGTGCGGCATCTGCAGCGCCTCGGCCTGCGCACCGTGCTCGTCACCGGCGACCAGCCCGGCGCCGCGCAGGCGGTGGCCCGGGCGCTCGGTATCGACGAGGTGCGCGCCGAGGTGCTGCCGGCCGACAAGGCCGCGGTGATCGCCGGCCTGCGCAGCGAGAGCGGCTCGGTGGCGATGGTCGGCGACGGCGTCAACGACGCGCCCGCGCTGGCCGCGGCCGACGTCGGCATCGCGATGGCCAACCCCGGTGGCGGCGGCACCGACGTGGCGATGCAGGCGGCCGGCATCACGCTGATGCGCGGCGATCCGGCCCTGGTGGCCGACGCGATCTCGATCTCGCGCCACACCACGCGCAAGATCCGCCAGAACCTGTTCTGGGCTTTCGTCTACAACGCGGTGGGCCTGCCGCTCGCCGCCTTCGGCCTGCTGAGCCCGGTGTTCGCCGGTGCGGCGATGGCGCTCAGCAGCGTCAGCGTGCTGGGCAATGCGCTGCTGCTCAAGCGCTGGAAGCCGGAGGAGGACCGATGACTGCGACATCAAGAGCCGGCCGAACGCCGGGCCGCCCCAAGCCGGCCGACATCCCCTCGGGGGATCGGGTGCCGCAGGCACCGGAGGGGCTGTCATTCAACATCGGCGAGGCCGCCCAGCGCAGCGGCATGTCGGCGAAGAGGGTGCGGCACTACGAGAGCCTCGGCCTGCTGCCGCCGGTGGCGCGCAGCGAGGCTGGCTACCGGCGCTACTCGATGCGCGAGGTGCACACGCTGCGCTTCATCCGCCGTGCGCGCGAGCTGGGCTTCGGCATGGAAGAGATCCGCGTGCTGCTGTCGCTGTGGCAGGACCGCGGCCGTGCCAGCCGCGAGGTGAAGCAGGTGGCGCAGCGCCATGCCGCCGACCTGCAGCGGCGCATCGACGAGATGCAGGCGATGCAGCGCACGCTGGAGGCGCTGGCGCAGCACTGCCATGGTGACGAACGCGCCGACTGCCCGATCCTCGACGACCTGCAGGCCGGCCCGCGGCACCGGCCTTGATGCCGAGGCCGGCAGAAGCTGGCAGCATGTGCGCATGCCTCGATTCGCCGCCAACCTGACGCTGCTCTACACCGAGCAGGCCTTCCTCGACCGTGCCGCCGCCGCCGCGCGCGACGGCTTCGAGGCCGTGGAATGCCAGTTTCCCTACGAGCACCCGGCCGCCGAGTTCGCGGCGCGGCTGGCCGACAGCGGCCTGCCGCTGGTGCTGATGAACGCACCGCCCGGCGACGCCGCGGCCGGCGAGCGCGGCCTCGCGGCGCTGCCGGGACGCCAAGCCGACTTCCGGCGCGCCATCGACACGGCGCTGGCCTATGCGAGCGCCGTGCGATGCCCGCGCCTGCACGTGATGGCCGGCCGGCTGCCGGCCGGCACCGAACGCGCCGCGCTGCAGCCGACCTTCGTGGAGAACCTGGCGTGGGCCGCACGGCAGGCGGCTGGAACCGGCATCGAGTTGCTGATCGAGCCGATCAACCTGCGCGACATGCCGGGCTACTTCCTGAACCGCCAGGACCACGCGCACGAGATCGTGCAGCTGGTGAACGCGCCCAACCTGAAGGTGCAGATGGACCTGTACCACTGCCAGGTGGTGGAGGGCGACGTGGCGATGAAGCTGCGGCAGTATCTGCCGACCGGCCGCGTCGGCCATCTGCAGGTGGCCGGCGTGCCGGAGCGCCAGGAACCCGACATCGGCGAACTGAACGCGGCCTACCTGTTCGACGTGATCGACGCGCTGGGCTACGGCGGCTGGGTCGGCTGCGAGTACCGGCCGCGCGGCGAGACCAGCGCCGGCCTGGGCTGGCGGCAGGCCTGACGCGCCGGCGGCCCGGTTCAGGCCGGCGCGCTGGCCGCGCGCTCGGGCGCGGAGGCGGGCACTGGCGGCGGTGCCGCGGACGGCTCGAGCGGCAGCGGCAAGGGCACGGGAGCGGGCGGTGCTACCGGCGCCACGGCCGGCTTGGCCTTCGGCGGCGGAGCAATGTCGGCCGCCGGCAGCTTGGGCAGCGTGCGGTTCCAGGCGTCGACCAGTGCCGCGGCCACCGTCTTCGCCTGCGGCGTGTCGGCCCAGCCGCCATCGATGGCGAACACGCCGCTGCTGAGCACCAGGCTGCCGAGACCGGCGGAATCGCTGGTGCCGCGGCCGAACACGGAACTCGTGATCTCGCTGGTGCGCGCGTCCACCACGCTCAGCAGCACCACCGCTTCCTTCTTGTTGTACTGGCCGCCGATGCCGCCGATCACGTCACCGAACACGCCGCCGAGCACACCCTTGCTCTGGCCGATCTGTTCGGCGAACACGATCTCGGCGCGCAGGATGTAATCGAGCGGCTGCAGGTGCCGGGCGACCGTCGCGTTGGCGTCGGTGCCGAGCTGCTCGCGCAGCCTGCGTTCGGCCTCGAGCAGCGAGTAGGCCGCGCCGCGGTCGACCACGTTGAAACAGCCGCTGCGGATCAGCAGGTGGCGCACCAGCGGCGCCATCGAACGCGGCAGGCCAGCCGACATCAGCGCCTGGCTGTTGACCTCCGATTCGGTGATAGCCACGGTGCCGAGTCGCTTCTCGCAGCGGCCCACGCCGCCCTCTTGCGGTGGGGCCTGGTCGGCGATGGCCATGTCGGAGGGACCGCCGATCTCGGTTTTGGAGGTGCTGCAACCCGCGATCCCGAGGGCCGCGAGCGCCGCCACGGCGAGCGCGCGCAAGGACTGATTCACACCGCTATCCTCCCACCATCCGAGCCGCGGTTCGGGCTACAAAACGTAAGCAGCGGCGTGAACCGCATGACCGGCGACACGGTTGGTGGCCGATTGCCTCCGTCGGTTCCCCGCCGTCAGGCCAGGGTGGCGAGGAAGTCGTGCACCGCGGCGGTGAACGCAGCGGGTTGCTCCAGCACGCTCAGGTGGGCCGCGTCGTCGAGCACCACCAGCCGCGCCCCGCGCACAGCGTCCGCGATCACCTTCGACATGGCCACCGGCGTGCTCGGATCCAGCGCGCCGGCGATCACGAGCGTGGGGGCCTTGATCTGCAGCAGGCGCGCGGCCGTGTCGTGCCACATCACGGCCTGCAACGCCGCCACATAGCCCTGCTCCGGCGTGCTGGCGACCCGGCGGCGCCAGCGCGCCACCGTGGCTGGCTGCGCACGGCGGAAGTCTGCGGTGAACCAGCGCTGCATCGCGGCGTCGGCCACCGCGTCGACGCCGCCCTGCGCGATCGCGTCGATGCGCTGCTGCCAGGCGGCGCGGCCGGCCTCGTCGAAGCCGGCGCTCGAGTTTGCGATCACCAGGGCTTCGACGCGCTGCGGATGGCGCAGTGCCAGCTCCTGGCCGACCATGCCGCCCAGCGACAGGCCGATCCACACCACCGGGCCGGCGTCGAGTTCGGCCAGCAGGCGCTCGGCGTCGTCGGCCAGCTCGGCCATCGAGTAGGGCCCGGGCGGCGCATCGGAGTCGCCATGGCCGCGGTGGTCGTAGCAGATCACGCGGTGCTCGGCAGCCAGCGCATTGGCCAGCGCATCCCACAGGCTCATGTCGCAGCCCAGTGCGTGGCTCAGCACCACGGTGCGGCGCGGCGGCGCCTCGGCGCGCGGTTCGCGCACGGTGTAGTGCAGCGCGGGCGTGCCGGCGCTTCGGAAGGAGCGGCCGCTGCCGGTGTGGGCCACCTCGGTGGCCGGCAGCGGCGGCAGCGCGTGGCCCAGTTCGCGCAGCAGCTTCACCGCGATCGACATGCCGGTGTTCGCGGCCGGCACGCCGGCGTAGATGGCGGCCTGCATCAGGACCTCCTTCACCTCGTCGGGCGTGAGGGCGGTGGGCGCGTCGTCGCCGGCTCCGAGGCTCGCGCCCGAGCCGCCGACCAGCGCGGCGCGCAGGTGCAGCTCGAACTCCTCCCAGCGGCCGAGCGCGCAGGTGATCGCGAGCACGATGATGCGGCGCGTCTTCGCGTCGAGCCCGGGCCGCCCCCACACCTCGTGCCAGGCGTAGCGGGTGATGAAGTTCTGGAAGTCGGCGGTGAAGGTGTTCGCGCTCGCGATCGACTTGTCCACCCAGGCATCGCCCAGCAGGGCACGGCGATTGCGCAGGCCGCGTTCGAGGTCGTGGTCGTAGGGGTCCATGGTGCATCGTAGAACAGCCGCTTGCATACGGCTGTGACGAACACGCCGCGCGCGGCGCTGTTACCCTCCGCGCCCATGAATTTTCGCGATGTCGCCGCGGCCGCCGTCGGCACGGCGCACAGGCTGTTCGCCGGCCTGGCCGTGCTCGTGCTCCTGGGGCATGTGGCGTCTGCGCGGGCAGCCGACGAGGCGGCCTGTCGCCGTGTGGTGCCGGGCGAGCTGAATCCTGCGCTGCTGGTGCTGCGCCTCGACAACGACGTGATCGCCCGCCAGGACCAGGGCTACAGCAGCGGGCTGCAGATCAAGGCCGTCACGCCCAACCTCGATCCACGCGACGGCGATGCCTGCCTGTCGGAGCCGGCGCGCTGGCTCAACCGCCGGCTGGAGTGGCTGAGCCCGGAGCACTATGAGCAGCGCAATCTGGTGTTCGGCCTCGGCCAGGCCATCTACACGCCCAACGACCCCGCGCGCAGCGATCTGATCGTCGACGACCGGCCCTATGCCGGCGCGCTGCTGTTGAGCGCCGGCTACAACGCGCGCCTCGGCGACGCGCTCTGGGCTTCGCAGATCGTGCTGGGCGTGATCGGTCCCGCCTCCTTCGCGGAGCAGACGCAGAAGCTGTTCCACCGCGTGTTCGGTTCGGAGCGCTTTCGCGGCTGGGATCACCAGTTGAAGAACGAGCCGGTGTTCATGCTGTTGCACGAGCGCTCGCAGCGCTGGGGCAGCCACACGCTGCTGTCCGCGAGCGACAGCCTGCGTTGGGACGCGATCACGCACTGGGGCGGCACGGTCGGCAACTTCCTGACCGGCGCCAATGTCGGCTTCGAGCTGCGATTCGGGTACCGCTTGCCCGACGACTTCGGTTCCAGTCCGCTGCGGCTGGCCGGCGAGAACACCGCGCCGCTGCGCGCCTCGGCGCCGTCGGACGGCTGGTCGTGGCACGCCTTCGTGAACACCGACGCGCGCCTGGTGCTGCGTGACATCACGCTCGACGGCAACAGCTTCCGCGACAGCCACAACGTGCACAAGCGGCCGCTGGTGGCCGACGTGGCCGTCGGCATCGCCGTGCTCGGCGGCGACTGGAAACTCGCGCTGGCACGCAACTACGGCACCCGACAGTTCCGCGGGCAGCAGGAACGGCCCTCGTTCGGCAGCATCACGCTGAGCCGCGCGCTCTGAAAAGCTGAGGCCATCGTCCTACACGCCGACACGCCGTCGGCCGATCGCTCCCGGCGGCGCGGTTGCCGACACTGGTTCCATGCTCCGAGGCACGGTGGCCTTCCGCCATCGCTCGCCTCGCGTGGCCCTCGATGAGGTGAGACATGAACCTGAACCCCGCCTTCACACCGACCTGGCTTGCGAGCTGTGCCGCGGCGATCGCGCTGCTGGCCACCGCGCCGATGCCGGCATCGGCACTGACCGATGCCGAGGCGATTGCCGTCCAGCGCACGCTCGCCCCCGACCGCAGCGGACAGGTGCGCAAGGGCAAGGCGTCCTACTACCACCGCAGCTTCGCCGGACGCAAGATGGCCGACGGGGGACGCATGGACCCGGAGTCGAACAACGCGGCCAGCAAGACGCTGCCGCTGGGCACCGTGGCCAAGGTGACGAATCTCGAGAACGGCCGCAGCGCGATCGTGAAGATCCGCGACCGCGGTCCCTATGCCGATGGCCGCATCGTCGATCTGTCGCCCGGCACGGCGCGGGAGCTCGACATGACCGAGAAGGGTGTCGTGCGCGTGGTCGTCGCGCCGCTGATCGTGCCGCAGCCCGATGGCAGCATCAAGCTGGGCGCCGGGCTGACCGAGGGCGGGCAGGCGACGGCGTCCGCGCGCTGAACGACGGCCCGCAGTGAGGGGCTGAGCTCAGTCGAGCTTGCGATCCTCTTGCTTGGCCTGTTCCATGGCCTCGGGCTCCAGCGCCTCGGCCGCCGTGTTCAGCCGGATGAAGATGCCCCAGCCGGCCAGCAGCACGCCCACCGACACCAGCAGCAGCGCCGCGCCGCCCAAGTGCTCGGGGTTCTCGCGCAGGGCCTTGAACACGCCGATCAGGCCCTCGATCGCCAGCGCGACCACCACCACGACCAGGAAGCGCGACAGGAAACGGCGCACGCGGGTCGGGCCGCTGACATGGGCCTCGCGCACCACCTCTTCCTCGGTGATGGTCTGGGCGATCTGCAGCGCCACCACTGCCACCGCCATCAGCCCGGTGGCCTCGATCAGACCCAGGGCGGCGCCCTGATCGATGCCGCCGGCCACCGCGGCCCAGCCGGTGCGCGCGGCGATCGCCATCAGCAGCAGCGAGGCCAGCGCGAACAGCAGCGCCATCACCGCATGGATCATCGAGAAGGCGCGCAGCACGATCTTCATGGCGGGTCGATCTCCGGGGTGGGCGGCTTGCGAGCGATATCGTAGTCGTCGCCACGCTTGCACGCTGCGACAAAGCCATGCCCGGAGCGGGCACTGGCTCGGGTATGGTTCGCGCCATGCCGGTTCGCCGCCTGCCCCGCCCGCCCTGCGCCCTGGCACGGACGCGGCCTCTGTGCGCGGCGCTGAGCGCCGCGCTCGCCTCATTGCTGGTGGCGTGCGGTTCGGCGCCGACGCGGCCCGGCGCCGCGAGCGGCCGCGACGGCCCGGCCGCCGAGATCCCCGCCGATCTGGCCCGTACCCCGGATGCCGAGCCCCGGCTCGAGACCATCCGCCCGGGCGGGCCGAACAAGCCCTACGAGGTGCTGGGCCGCAACTACACGCCCGAGACCCGCGACGTACCGATCAGGGAGAAGGGGCTGGCCTCCTGGTACGGCCGCAAGTTCCACGGCCGCAAGACCGCGAGCGGCGAGATCTACAACATGCACGCGATGACGGCAGCGCACAAGACCATGCCGCTGCCGAGCTATGCGCGGGTGCGCAACCCGGCCAACGGCCGCGAGATCGTGGTGCGCATCAACGACCGCGGGCCCTTCGTGGCCGGGCGCGTCATCGACCTAAGCTACACGGCGGCGCTGAAGCTCGACCTGCTGCGCGGCGTGGGCCAGGTCGAGGTGGAGCGCATCACCTACGAGGACATCCGCACCGGCGCGTGGCGGCGCGATACGACGCCGACGGCCGTGGCGGCGGTGGCTGCGCCCGAAGCGATGCCACCGCCCGCATCGCCGAGCGAGCCAGTGCCGGACGCAAGCCCGGCGGGCGAAGCGTCGGAACCGCCGGGATCGCCGGTCGCCAGCGGCGCGCCGAGCCGGGCGCTGACGAGCGGCGCGCGCGGCTACTGGGTGCAGCTCGGCGCGTTCCGCGAGCGCGGCGGCGCCGAGTCCTTCCAGCAGCGCGTGTCGAGCGAACTGGACTGGCTGGCGCCGCTGATGGCGGTGTTCAGCGAAGCGCCGCTCTACCGACTGCAGGCCGGCCCGTATGCGTCGCGCGACGAGGCGCAGGGCGCCGCGCAGCGCGTGCGCGAAGCCCTGCAGCTGGTGCCGGTGATCATCGAGCGACGCTGAGCCGGCGCACTAGCGCCCGCCCGACACGTCGAGCAGCGCACCGGTGACGTAGCTGGCCGCATCGGACAGCAGCCACACGATGCTCTGCGCCACCTCGTCGGCACTGCCGGCCCGCTGCATCGGCAACTGCGGCGCGGCGCGCGCGGCGCGGTCCGGCTGGCCGCCGGAGGCGTGGATCTCGGTGTCGATGATGCCTGGGCGCACCGCGTTCACGCGCACCCCTTCGGCCGCCACCTCGCGCGCCAGGCCCAGCGTGAAGGTGTCGATCGCGCCCTTGGCGGACGCATAGTCCACGTACTGTCCCGGCGAGCCGATGCGCGTGGCGGCCGATGACACGTTGACGATGGCGCCGCCCGCGCCGCCGTGGACTTGACTCATGCGCTGCAGTGCCTCGCGGGCGCACCAGAAGCTGCCGAACACGTTGATCGCGAACATGCGCTGCACGCGCTCGACCGACATCGCATCGACGCGCGCGGCCACGTCCACGACGCCGGCGTTGTTGACCAGCCCGCGCAACCGACCCGCGCCGAAGTGCGCATCGATCGCGGTGAACATCGCGCGCACCTGCGCGTCGTCGGCCACGTCGGCCCGGAAGGCCTCGGCCTCTGCGCCGCCACCGCGGAGGCGTTCGACCAGCGCGCGCGCGGCCGCGTCGTCGCGTGCATAGTTCAGGGCGACGGCCCAGCCTTGCCGGGCGGCGAGCGTCGCGGTCGCGGCGCCGATGCCTCGGCTGGCGCCGGTGATGAGCAGCAGGGGTTTCATGGGCGCCAGGGTAGCGCAAGCCGCCCGCCGCACGATCGCCCGAACGACGGATGCAACACGACATGCCCAAGGACTTTTCGACGATGGAGGACTCCAACCCCTCCGCCAACCCTGCGCTCCAGCAGCTCAGCGACCCGGCGCGGCGCGTGCTTCTGCGCGGCGGGCTGGCCGCGAGCGTCGGCGGATTGCTCGCGCCGCTGGCCGGGTGCGGCCTGCCGGGCAAGGCGCAGCAAGGCTCCATGCTGGGGTTTCGCTCGGTGCCGGTGTCGAGCGCCGATGCCGTGGTGGTGCCGCCCGGCTACGTGGCGGAGGTGATCTACGCCTGGGGCGACGCGATCGGTGCGCCCGGCCTCGCGGCCGGCCAGCCGGCCTTTCGCGGCGACGGCCGCCACAGCGCCGCGGACCAGCAGCTGCAGGCCGGCATGCACCACGACGGCATGCATTTCTTCTCCGCGGGCAACGGCGATCGGGGCCTGCTGGTGGTGAACCACGAGTACACCGACGAAGGCCTGCTGCATGCCGACGGCATGCAGAACTGGAGCGCCGAGAAAGTGCGCAAGTCGCAGGCGGCGCTCGGCGTGTCGGTGGTGGAGCTGGTCCGGGCGGCGGACGGACGCTGGGCGGTGCAGCGTCCGTCCGCCTATGCGCGGCGCATCAGCGCCCGCACGCCGATGTCGATCGGCGGCCCGGCCGCCGGACACGCGCTGATGCGGACCGAATTCGATCCCGGCGGCCGGCAGGTCATCGGCACCTTCAACAACTGCGCGCACGGCGTCACGCCCTGGGGCACCTACCTCGCCTGCGAGGAAAACTTCGTCGGCTACTTCCACGGCCCGGCGCAGCCGGATGCGCATGCGAAGCGCTGGGGCCTGACGCCGGGCGGCTACGGCCTGCGCTGGCACGAACACGACGCGCGCTTCAACGCGACGCTGCATCCGAACGAGTTCAACCGCTTCGGCTGGGTGGTGGAGATCGACCCGCTCGATCCGCGCAGCACGCCGGTCAAGCGCACTGCGCTCGGCCGCGCGGCGCACGAGGGCGCCTTCGTCACGCAGGTGGCCGACGGCCGTGCGGTTGTCTACATGGGCGAGGACGCACGCTTCGAATACCTCTACAAGTTCGTGTCGCGCGACCCGGTGCAGACCGGCGGCTATGCGAACAACCGCGAGGTGCTGGACCACGGTACGCTGTACGTGGCCCGCTTCGACGCGGACGGCTCGGGCGAATGGCTGGCGCTGGTTCACGGGCTCAACGGGCTCGATGCGCAGGCCGGTTTCGCCGACCAGGGCGAGGTGCTGGTCAAGTCGCGCCAGGCGAGCGACAGGGTCGGGGCGACCAGAATGGACCGTCCCGAGTGGATCGCCGGCGACCCGCGCACCGCGACGATGTACTGCGCGCTCACCAACAACAGCCGGCGCGGAACCGACGGCTACCCGGCCGTCGACGCCGCGAACCCACGCGAGCGCAACACCATGGGCGAGGTGATCCGCTGGACCGAGGTGGGAGGCCATGCCGCGACGCGCTTCCTGTGGGACCACTTCATCCTGGCCGGCGATCCGGCCAACGAACGCGCCGAGGCACGGGGCAACGTGAAGGGCGACCCGTTCGGCAGCCCGGACGGCTTGTGGTTCGATGCGCGCGGCTTGCTGTGGATCGCGACCGACGCGTCACCGACGGCGATGGGGCAGGGCGACTATGCGCGCCTGGGCAACAACATGCTGCTGGCCGCCGACCCGCGCAGCGGCGAGGTGCGGCGCTTTCTCACCGGGCCGGTGGGCTGCGAGATCACCGGCATGGTCGGCACGCCGGACCTGCGCACGCTGTTCGTCAATATCCAGCATCCCGGCGAGGGCGGCAACGACCCCGGCGATCCCGCCGCCGCAAGAAAGCGCTCCACCTGGCCCGGCGGCGGCGGCCGGCCGCGCTCGGCCACCGTGGCGATCCGGCGCATCGACGGCGGCGCGATCGGCACCTGAAGGGCCCGACGTCGCTGTCGGCGCCGTCCGACAGCGCGTGGTGCCGTGGGCCGACAGTCAGGCCGAGAGGCGCGTCCTAGGCTCTTGTGATCGAAATCGATCGAGGAGACGACGATGAACAACCTCTTGCGCACGACGGCGGGCGCGCTCTCGATGACGGTCGCGCTGTGGACCGGCGCCATCGCGCAGCCGGCCGGCGACGCGCCGCCAGCCCCGCGCGTGGAGCGGGCCGGCGGCATGAGCTACGTGAACGGGGGTGTGGGCGAAGAGGCCCGCGCGGTGATCGACCGCCTGTCGCCGGACTTCGCGTTGCGCAACGTCTTCAGCGGGCAGGGCGGCCAGTACGTGGTGGCCGAGCGCGTGACACTGCAGAACGCCAGTGGCGGCGAGCCGGTGGTCATCTTGAACGCTGGCCCGATCCTGATGATCAGCCTGCCGCCGGGTCGCTACACGATGGAGGCCACGGTGGGCGGCCAGTTGCAGCGCAAGACCGTGCAGGTGGGCAGCGCGCCGACACGGGTCGACTGGCGCTGGCCCGGCGCCTGACGGCGCTCGCCGGCTACTTCGACGTCGGCATCACGAACTCGGCGCCCTTGGGCGTGCTCTCGGGCCAGCGCTGCATCACCGACTTCTGCTTCGTGTAGAAGCGCACGCCCTCTTCGCCGTAGGCGTGCATGTCGCCGAACAGGCTCTTCTTCCAGCCGCCGAAGCCGTGCCAGGCCATCGGCACCGGGATCGGCACGTTGATGCCGACCATGCCGACCTGGATGCGGCGAGAGAACTCACGCGCCACGTGGCCGTCGCGCGTGAAGCAGGCCACGCCGTTGCCGAACTCGTGCGCGTTGACCAGCGCCACCGCGCTGGCGAAGTCGGGCACGCGCACGCAGGCCAGCACCGGGCCGAAGATCTCTTCCTTGTAGATCTTCATCTCGGGCGTCACGTGGTCGAACAGCGTGCCGCCGGTGAAGAAGCCTTGCTCGTGGCCGGGCACCTTCAGGCCGCGGCCGTCGACCACCAGCTTTGCGCCCTCGTCGACGCCGTGGGCGATGTAGCCCTCGATGCGCTCGAGCGCCTGCGGCGTGACGATCGGGCCCATCTCGGCGTCGAGCTCCATGCCGTTCTTCACCTTCAGCGCCTTGGCACGCTCGGCGAGCTTCGGCACGATCTGGTCGGCCACGTCGCCCACCAGCACCGCCACCGAGATCGCCATGCAGCGTTCACCGGCCGAGCCGTAGGCCGCGCCGATCAGCGCGTCGACGCTCTGCTCCAGGTCGGCGTCGGGCATCACCACCATGTGGTTCTTCGCGCCGCCCAGCGCCTGGACGCGCTTGCCGTGCTTTGCACCGGTCTCGTAGATGTACTGCGCGATCGGCGTCGAGCCGACGAAGCTCACCGCCTTCACGTCGGGGTGGGTCAGCAGCGTGTCGACCGCCAGCTTGTCGCCCTGCACGACGTTGAACACGCCGTCGGGCAGACCGGCCTGCTTCAGCAGTTCGGCGAGGAAGAGGCTGGGGCTGGGGTCGCGCTCGCTGGGCTTGAGCACGAAGCAGTTGCCGGTGGCGATGGCCATCGGGAACATCCACATCGGCACCATCACCGGGAAGTTGAACGGCGTGATGCCGGCCACCACGCCCAGCGGCTGGCGCAGCACCCAGTTGTCGATGCCGGTGCCGACCTGGTCGGTGAAGTCCGTCTTCAGCAACTGGGGCGCGCCGCAGGCGAACTCGACGATCTCGATGCCGCGCGTGACCTCGCCCTGCGCGTCGGTGAAGACCTTGCCGTGCTCGGCGGTGATCATCGCGGCCAGCGTGTCGCGCTGCTCGTTGAGCAGTTGCAGGAACTTGTTCAGCACCCGGGCGCGGCGCAGCGGCGGCGTGTCGGCCCAGGCCGGGAAGGCGGCCTGGGCGGCGGCGACCGCGGCGTTCACCTCGTCGGCCGAGGCCAGCGCGACCTGGCGCGCGACCGCGCCGGTGGCCGGGTTGTAGACCGCCTGGCGGCGACCGCTCGCGCTGGGCACGGCGCGTCCGCCGATGAAGTGGCCGATCTCGGCGGTGGCGGTGAAAGCTTCGGGGGCGCCCATGTCGTGTCTCCTGGCGATGGTTCGATCCCTGCAGCTTAGGTGGGCGAGGCGGGTCTGACCAGCCACGTTGCGTGACTACATTGTTCGTTTGAGTGAACAATGAGGGCATGAGCACGACCCCCAACGCGCCGCTGTGGCCCCATGTGCATGCCCTCGGCGTGATCGCGCAGAGCGGCAGTTTCACGCTCGCGGCGCAGCGGCTCGGCCTGTCGAAGGCGGCGGTCAGCCAGCGCATCGCTGAACTCGAGCGCGCGGTCGGCGTGCCGCTGTTGCAGCGCACGACGCGCAGCGTGCGGCTCACCGAGGCCGGCAAGCAGCTGGTCGACGAGACCGCCGCCAGCTTCGCGCAGATCGAGCAGAGCCTGCTCGGCGTGCGCGACCTCGCCTCGCAGCCGCAGGGCCTGGTGCGGCTGACGGCGCCGGTCGCGCTGGGGCGCCAGCACGTCGAGCCGCAGCTCGAGAGCTTTCTGCGGGCCTGGCCTGGCATCCGCGTCGAGCTCGATCTGTCGGACCGGCTGGTCAACCTCGCGCACGAGGGCTTCGACCTCGCGGTGCGCCACACCAGCGCACCGCCCGACAGCCACGTGGCGTGGAAGCTGTGCGCGTCGCGCACGCTGTTGCTGGCGTCGCCGGCCTACCTGCGGCGACGCGGCACGCCGCGCCATCCCGACGAGTTGGCGGGGCACGACTGCCTGCCCTACCTGCGCAGCGGACCGGCGCTCTGGGCCTTCGAGAAGGCCGCGGCGCGGAGCAGCCGCGGCGAGCCGGAACGGGCTCGCGTCACCGTGACCGGCCCGCTGCGGGCCAACAATTCCGAGGTGCTGCGCGATGCGGTGCTGGCCGGCCTGGGGCTCGCGCTGCTGCCCGACTTCAGCGCCGCGGCGGCGGTAAAGGCCGGTCGGCTGCGCGAGGTGCTGCCCGAGTGGCGGCCGATCGGCTTCTTCGGCGACGCGATCTATGCGCTGAGACCCTTCAGCGCCCAGGTGCCACGGGCCGTGCGCTCGCTGGTCGAGCACCTGCGCGCTGCGATGGCGCCGGGTTTCGATCCCTGAAAAAAAACAGCCCACCGGGGAGGGTGGGCTGGCAAGTCCTTGGGAAAGGACATCGTTGGGACTGTTGGACCGTGCCGCGCCGCGAAGGGTGATCGCTGTGGCGCCGGCACGCGCATCCTTGTTCCGTGTGACAGCGGGTGGGGAAACTGTAGGAGTCGCGGCATTGCACACCCATCCCCATAACGTAGGGGTTCGGGGGGAGGTCCAGCCGCTGCGTTCAATCGAACGCGAGCGCGCTCACCGGCGGCAGGTGGGTGGACAGGCATTGCCACTCGTCGCCGCCGTTCTCGCTGAGCCAGAGGTTGCCGCTGGTGGACGCCATCGCGAGGCGCTCGCCGCTGGCGTCGACCCCGAGCGCATGGCGGTAGACCAGGTCGTAGGCGGGCGGCGGCGGCAGCCCGCGCGTCAGCGTCTCGAAGCTCGCGCCGCCATCGCGGGTGCGGGTCACCACCAGTCGGCCGTCGACCGGCACCCGGCACTCGTCCTTCACGGCCGGCACGAACCAGGCGGTCGCGGGTTGCAGCGGGTGGACGGCAACCGCGAAGCCGAACACCGACGGGCCGGCCTCTGCGATCTCCTGCCAGCTGCGCGCGCCGTCGTGGCTGACGAAGATGCCGTTGTGATGCTGCGCCCACAGCGTGTCCGGTGCGGCGCGGCATAGCACCACGCGGTGCGGGTCCTGGATGTTCTGTTCATGGGCCTGGTCGGGCGGCATGAAGGCCGCGCGCATGCCCTGCGCCGACAGAGTCCAGCTCGCGCCCTCGTCATCGCTGCGCCAGACGCCGCCGCACGAGATCCCGAGCAGCAGGCGCCGGCTGTCGCGCGGGTCGACCAGCACGCTGTGGATGCCCGGGTGGTCGTAGCCGCCGCCGAACCAGCCGCGGCGCTCGGGGCGTTGCCACAGCGACTCGACCAGTCGCCAGCTCGCGCCCCGGTCTTCGGAGCGGAACAGGCCGCCCGGGATGGTGCCGGCCCATAGCACGCCGGGCTGTTCAGGCCCGCCGGCGGCGAGGCTCCAGATCAGTTTCAGATCCCAGGGCACCGGGTCGTCGTCGCCGTCGGGCTTGGCCGGATAGGCGGGTGCGGCCAGTTCCTGCCAGCGGCTGCCGCCATCGTCGCTGCGGTGCAGCTTGCAGCCGAAATGGCCGAGGTTCAGCGCCGCGTACAACGCGCCGTCGCGCGGGTCGTGCAGGACCTGGCTGACCGGGTCGCCGAGGAAGGCCGGGGCGGCGTTCGGCTGCCACCCGCCGGTGACGTCGCGGTGCCAGCCCAGCAAACCCTTGCGGGTGGCGACCCAGAGGCGGTTCGACGGCATGAAGCCCTCCTTGTCATCAGCCAACGCGGCGCACGCTCAGCCGCCGGTCAGCGCCTGCAGCACGTGCACGTCGGCATCGGGGCGCAGCGCGTCGCTCAGGTGCTGCCGATCCCGCGCCCGCTGCCCGTCGATGAACACCGCGACGTGGGCGCGCAAGGCGCCCTGGTCGTCGAGCAGGTAGCCGCGCGCCCGCGGGCTGGTCTTGAACACCTGCTCGAGGGCTTCGGCCAGCGTCGCGGCCCGCAGCACGTGCCGCGGGCAATCGACATGCCGCTGCAGGTGGGCCGTGAACGTGACGCTGACCATGGACCACGATTCTGCCGCCGCGGTCGGGCGCGTGGTGCGGTCGGCGCGTCAGGCTCGAGAAGGCGCCGCCGTGGCGGCGCGGCGAGTGCCGGCCCGGGCGATGCCGGTGCCGCGCTCGCCGTAGAAGCCGAACTCGAGCGCGGGGCGCTTGCCGCTGATCAGCTCGGCCAGCGCACGGCCCGAGCCCGCGCCATGCGTCCAGCCCAGCGTGCCGTGACCGGCGTTGACCCACAGGTTCGCGATGCGGCTGCGGCCGATGTAGGGAATATTGGTCGGCGTGCTGGGCCGCAGGCCGGCCCAGAAGTTCGGTTCGGACAGGTCGGCCACGCCGGGGAACAGCTCTTCGTAGCGCCGCACCAGCGCCTGGCAGCGCACGCGCGAGGTGGGGCTGTCGAGGCCGGTGTCGTAGCCGGCCAGCTCGGCGGTGCCGGCGATGCGGACCTCGTCGCCCAGCCGTGAGACGGCGATCTTGCGCGCGTCGTCGATCATGCTGACCACGCTGGCGCGCTCCGGCTGGCGCAGCTTCAGCGTCGCCGAGTAGCCCTTGGCCGGGTAGATGTTGAGGTGCACGCCGAGCGGGCGCAGCAGCGGCGCGGTGTAGGAGCCGAGCGCCGCGACGAAGGCGTCGGCCTTCAGCGTGCGCGGCTGCTGCGAGGCGAGATCGCGGATGCGCACTGTGCTCAGCCGGTCGCCTTCCCGGTCCAGGCCGTCGATCGCCTGGCCGTAGAGGAAGACCGCGCCGCGCGCGGCGCAGCGCTTCGCCAGTTCCTGCGTGAACACGCGCGCATCGCCCGATTCGTCGCTCGGCGTATAGGTGCCGCCGGCGATGCGCGGGCCATAGGTCGCCAGGGCCGGTTCGATGCGCAGCACCTCGTCGCGCGACAGCACGCGGCGGTCGACGCCGTGGCGGCGCATCAGCTCGGCGCCGGTCGCACCGCCCTCGAAGTCCTTCTGGCTGCTGAAGAAGTGCAGGATGCCGCGCTCGAGCCGGTGGTACTCGATGCCGGTCTGCGCCACCAAGCCCTTCAGCGACTCGTGGCTGTAGCGGCCCAGCGCGACGAGCTGCTGCACGTTACGCTCGAAAGCGCCATCGGTGCACTGCGTCAGGAAGCTCAGGCCCCAGCGCCATTGCCAGGGATCCAGCTTGGGGCGGAACAGCAGCGGCGAGTCGTCGCGCGCCAGCCACTTCAGCACCTTGAGCGGCGCGTCGGCGTTGGCCCAGGGCTCGCAGAAGCTGACCGAGATCTGCGCACCGTTGGCGAAGCTGGTCTCCAGCGCGGCGTCGGGCTGGCGGTCGACGACCGTGACCTCGTGCCCCTGCTCGAGCAGGTACCAGGCGGTGCTGACGCCGATGATGCCGGCGCCCAGGACGATGACTTTCATGGCGAACTCCTCATGCATCAAGTCTGCTTCAGGGGCGTCAGCAGCAGCTGCGCCGCGACTGCCCACATCACCACCGCGACGAGCGCATCGATCGCTCGCCATGCGGCGGGCCGGCGCAAGAAGCGCGCCGCGCCGACCGCCCCGAAACCGAGCAGCGCGAACCACGCCGCCGACGCCAGCCAGGCCCCGGCGACGAAGCCCAGCCGAGCCGCGCCGGCATGCTGTGCGCCGACGCCGCCGACCAGCACCACGGTGTCCAGATAGACGTGCGGATTCAGGTAGGTGAGCGCGAGCGTGGTCGTCAGCGCGCCGCCGAGCGAGCCGCCGCTGCCCGCGAGCTGCAGCCCGGCGGCCGTGCCTTGCCAGGCCTGGCGCGCGGCGCGCCAGCCGTAGGCGGCGAGGAAGGCCGCGCCGCCGTAGCGGAAGCCCTCCAGCAGCAGCGGCTGCGCGGCGATCAGCGCGCCGAGACCGAACACCCCCAGCGCCACCAGCAGCCAGTCGGACAGCGTGCACAGCAGCACCACCGGCAGCACGTGTGCGCGCAGAACGCCCTGGCGCAGCACCAGCGCGTTCTGCGCGCCGATCGCGACGATCAGACCACCCATCATCAGCGCGCCCTGCAGCAGCGCGGCGGGCACGGCAGGATCGAGCAGGAGGCCGGTGGACAGCATGCCGAGATTGTGGCCAGCGCCTGCCTCAGGGTGAAGTGTGATTCAAGTTATTGGCATTACATTAGTAATACTGATCCGACGACCGCGCCAAGGATATGCAGAATCTCGACCCCGCTGCGCTCGATTGCCTGGCCGCGCTGGCCGACGACGGCAGCTTCGAGCGCGCGGCGCAGCGCCTGTCGATCACGCAGTCGGCGGTGTCTCAGCGGCTGCGGGCGCTCGAATCCCAGGTCGGCCAGTTGCTGGTGGTCCGCGCCCGGCCGTTGCGGCTGACCGAGCCGGGCAAGGTGCTGCTGCGCTTCGCGCGCCAGCTGCAGGCGATGCGCGCCGACGTCGCCCGCGAGCTCGGCGAGCGCATGCAGTCGCAGGCCCGCCTGCCGATCGCGGTCAATGCCGACAGCCTGGCGACCTGGGTGCTGCCGGCACTGGATGAGCTGGTCCAGCAAGGCCTGAGGGATGGCTTCGGGCTGGAGCTGATCGTCGACGACCAGGACTTCACCCACGAGTGGTTGCGCCAGGGCCAGGTGCTGGGTTGCGTGTCGACCGTGCCGCAGGCGCTGCGCGGCTGCCGCGTCGAGCCGCTCGGCGTGATGCGCTACATCGCGGTGGCCAGCCCCGGCTTCGTGGCACGCGAGCTGGGCGGCGACGCGGCCGACGGCCTGCACCGCGGCAATTTCGCTCGCGTGCCCTTCCTGGTGTTCAACCGAAAGGACGACACGCAGACACAGTGGGTGTCGCGGGCCTTCGGTGTGCGCTCGCCGCGGCTGGAAGAGCGCTTCGTGCCCTCGTCGGAGGCCTATGTGCGGGCCGCCGCCCTGGGTTGGGGCATTGGCGTGGTGCCGGAGCTGCAGGTGCGCGAGCGGCTGGCGCAGGGTGAACTGCTGTGCCTGCGACCCGACATCGGCATCGAGGTGGCGCTGCACTGGCACCAGTGGAAGCTGGGGGGCGACAGCGGCTTGCCGGTGCGCGCCGCGCGGCTGGACGAGGTGGGAGCGGCCCTGGCGCGCGGCGCCGCGCAGGCGCTGGATCGCTGACGAAGGAGCGCGCCGGCAGCCGACGGGCGCTCAGCGCGGCGCGACGGCCTGCGACGAACGCTCGTTCGGCGGCTGCGCCGGCTGCAGGCGCTCCGCCGCGCCACTTCGACCGAGCGAGGCCGGGCGCCCGCCCGCGCTCGGCGGCTCGAAGCGCCATTCGGACGCGTCGTCGCCGGCTGCAGCGAGCAGCATCGCGCTGACCACGGCGGCGCTGACCGTGCCCCAGGTGATGGCTTGCAGAGAGGTGCGGGTCATGGCGAGAGTCGAAGGACGGAATGCGACAAGCATGAAGCGGGCCGCAGCCCGCGGGCCGAGGTTAGGCGATCGGGCGGTCGCGGCCAAGCCGCCAAGTTAGGGAAGTCGTGACGAAACGCAGCCTGGACTGCCACCGGAATTTCACGGACGCTGGGCACAATCGGCCGCCTCATGTCGCGCCGTGACTTCCTCGATCGCCTCGGGCGCCACGCGGCCGCGCTGGCGCTCGGCACGCTGTTCAGCCCCGGCGCCGGCCGCAGCGGCGAGCGCGTCGAGACGCTCACCGGTGGCGACGATCCCTTCACGCTCGGCGTCGCCAGTGGCATGCCGGCGCCCGACGGCGTGGTGCTGTGGACCCGGCTGGCACCTCGGCCGCGCGAACCCGATGGGGGCCTTCCCGACGCGCCGATCGCGGTGCGCTGGGAACTGGCCGAGGACGAGGGCTTCTCGATCGAGCGGCGCACCGGCGTGACCTGGGCCCGGCCCGAGCATGCGCACAGCGTGCATCTCGAGGTGACGGGGCTGCCGAGCGACCGGCACTACTTCTACCGCTTCCACGCCGGCGAGGCGACCAGCCCGCTCGGCCGCACCCGCACCGCGCCGGCGCCCGATGCCGAGGTCGGCCGCCTGCGCATCGCGCTGGCGTCCTGCCAGCACTACGAGCAGGGCGAGTTCACGCTGCACCGCGAGATCGCCGCGCGCGACCTCGACCTGGTGCTGTTCGTCGGCGACTACGTCTACGAATCGAGCAACGCGCGCCTGCGGCTGAGACCGCACGAAGCGGCGCAACCCACCACGCTGGAGGGCTTCCGCCAGCGCCACGTGACCTACAAGCTCGACGCCGCACTGCGCGCTGCGCATGCCGCCCATCCCTGGGTGCTGACCTGGGACGACCACGAGGTCGAGAACGACTACGCCGCCGACGCCTCACGGGACCCGGCGCGCAGCGCGGCGGACTTCCTGCAACTGCGCGCCGCCGCCTACAAGGCCTATTTCGAGCACATGCCGGTGTCGCCGCGCAGCGCGCCAGTCGGTGCGCAGATGCGCATCCACGAGCACTACCGCTGGGGCCGGCTCGCCGACCTGTGGACGCTGGACAACCGCCAGTACCGCTCGCTGCAGCCCTGCAACCCGCCCGGCGTCGCCGGCGGACGCATCCTGACGCAGTGCGAGTCGCTCGGCGACGAGTCGGCCACGGTGTTCGGCGCGGCGCAGGAACACTGGATCGGCGAGCAGCTCGCCGCCAGCCGGCGCGGCTGGCGGCTGCTGGCCCAGGGCACGCAGATCGCGCCCAGTGGCATCGACACGCCGCTGGGCCGCAGCTTCTTCAGCGACGGCTGGGACGGCTACCCGCAGGCGCGCGCACGCCTGATGCGGGCGATCGCTGAGCAGCCGCAAGGCAACGTGGTCTGCCTCGGCGGCGACGTGCACCGCCACGTGGCCGCGCGCCTGCGCGCCGACCTCGGCGATCCGCGCTCGGCGGTGGTCGCCAGCGAGTTCGCCACCAGCTCACTCACCTCGCGCGGCCTGTCCGACACCGCGACGGCGCTGATGCGCAGCAGCAACCCCGACCTGCTGCATGCGCGCAGCGACGAGCGCGGCTACATGCTGCTCGACCTCACGCCGCAGCGGCTGCACGCCGAGCTGCGCGCCACCGCCTTCCCGGTGGCGGCCGATGCGCGCGTGCACACCCAGGCGGCCTTCGTCGTCGAGGCCGGCCGTGCCGAGCCGCAGCGCGACGCCTAAGCCGTCCCGTCGCGACCGCAGGCCGTGCCCGCGGCAAAGGGCGGTTTATGCCCTGCAATTCCGGCGCTGGTTCGGGCGGCAGCCGCGCAGACTGCGCGCATGAACCTGGCTCGCTGGTGGAAACAATGGTTGCTGCGCTGGCATCTGCCCCGCGCCGAGCAGCACGTCGTTCGCCCGCCGGAGGACCCGGCCGATTGCGGCACCGCCTGGGGGCTGGACCTCACGCTGCCGCCGGCCGCCTTCGACAAGCAGGCCGGCGTACGCCGACCGTCCCGCTAGCTCAGACGAAGCCCAGGTTGCGGGCGCTGCCGAAGTTGGCCAGGTTCGGCAGCACGGTGTCGAGCTGGCCGTCGGTGGCGTCGAACCACTTCAGCAGCGTGGCGGCGTACTGGTCGACCGACGTGGTCGGGATCCAGCGGCCCTGCAGTTCCCAGCTGTCCTGGCCCACGTCGTCGGGCCCTCCCAGCGCCAGTGTCGGGTAGCTGCCGTAGGTCGCGTTGCCGCGCACCGCACCGCCCATCACCAGGTGGTGGTTGCCCCAGGCGTGGTCGGTGCCGAGGCTGTTGTTCGGCTTGAAGGTGCGGCCGAAATCGCTCTGCGTGAAGGTGGTCACCTGGCTGCCCATGCCCAGGTTGTTCATCGCCGCGTTGAAGGCGGCCAGCGCGTCGGCCAGTGATTTCATCAGGCGTGCGTGGTCGCCGCTCAGCGGGTCGCCGCCGACGACCTGGTTGCCGTGGGTGTCGAAGCCGCCGAGCTGCGCGAAGAAGATCTGCCGGCTGCCCTGCACGGTGGCGTTCGCCTCGATCAGCTTGGCCACCTGGTAGAGCTGCTGCGCCAGGCCGCCGCTGACGCGACCACTGGCGATGACCGGCGCGAAGCCCGCGTCGATCGCGGTCGAGCCGCCGCCGGGTTGTGCTGCGACGATGGTTCCCAGCCGTGCCGACACCGCGAAGGCGTCGCGCTGCTGGCGCGCGTAGCTGCCGGCCAGGTCGCTGTCCAGCGCATCGACCGCGGTGGGCGCGTACAGCGCATCGAGGGCCGCCTTGCGCGCAGCGTTCGGTGCCCATTGCAGGTCGCTCGGCTGCAGGCCGTTGGCACCGAAGGTGGCGCCGGGACCGGGCAGCACCAGCGGGCCCTGCAATGCCGACAAGCCGAAGCGGCCGTTGCCGCCGACCGAGATCACCGGGTTGGCGGTGGCCAGCGCGTCGGCGGCGCGGCCGCCCCAGCCGGTGCGCGTCAGCGCATCGCCGGTGCCGGTCTCCCACAGGATCTGCTGGTCGGAATGCGAGAACAGGCTGTCCGGCAGCGACGGTGAGCTGTCGGGCAACGCGCGGAACTGCGCCTTGGTCAGCGGTTGCACCAGCGGGCCGACGTTGAACACCGGCGCCAGCTGGCCTGCAGCCCAGGCCGGGGCCAGGGCCGTCATCGCCGGGTGCAGGCCGTAGTCGCTGCCGGTCAGCTCGACCAGGCTGCCACGCGGCAGCGCCAGGCCGGCGCGCACCGCGCTGTACTGGCCGTGGCGGGTGGCGTCGCTCGGCACCACCATGTTCAGCCCGTCGTTGCCGCCGTAAAGGAACACGCAGACCAGGGCCTTGTAGTCGGCCGCGAAGGCCGGCCGCGTGGCCGACAGCAGGTTGACCAGCGAGCCGGTGCCGAACGCGCCGGCCACGCCGAGCGCCGAGCGCTGCAGCCAGCGGCGGCGCGCCATCGAGATCTTGGGGTGATCTGTCATCGAGGTTCTCCGAGGCGAGGGCCAGGGGCCGTCAGCGTTGCACCTGGTAGTTCGGCGAGCCGAACACCAGGTAGGCGGCCTGGCGCACGCGGTTGGTGGCCCAGTTCTGCGAGTCGTTCTGGCTCGTGTAGGCCTCGACCGCCGCGATCACCTGCGCGCGCGCGGCGCTCGGCAGTCGCGCGCCCAGCGCCAGCGTCGAGAGGCGGTCGACCAGCTTCGCGGCATCGGCCGCGTCGCTGGTGTAGGGCTGCAGGTCGACGCGGGTTCCCAGTGCGCCGGGCACGTCGGCACTGGCCGCCGAGCCACCCCACCACAGCAGGTAGGTCAGGTAGTTCAGCCGCTCCAGCGAGGTGTTGGCGTTGTGGATGCCGAACTCCGGCGCCTTCAGGCCGGCCACGCCGGGCAGCGGGTAGTCGGGCGGGAAGTAGTTGAACACCGAAGGCGGGCGGAACACGTGCTGGCGCATCGTCTCGCCCCACCACCAGCCCAGCGCGTCGCCGTCGGTGCGGCCGCCCAGCGCGCGCAGCACGCCGGTGAAGTGCAGCACCGGCTCGCGCAACTTGCCGGCGCTGCGGGCCGGGGCCTCCGTGCGGGCCTCGGCGTCCAGCAGCACGGCGGCCACGGTGGCGGCGAGGTCGCCGCGCTGGCCACTGCCGAAGCCCTGGTGGCGACCGGCGTTGAAGGCGGCCGCGACGCGGCTCACGTAGGCCGCCGACGGGTTGCTGCCGACCAGCTGCTGGATCAGCTGGCGGCCGATGAACGGAGCCATGTTCGGGTGCTGCATCAGGCTGTCGAGCACCGCCTCGAGGGCCTGGTCGGCGGTGCTGCCCGCGGGCACCGTGACGCCCGACAGCAGCGCGCGCTCCAGCGTGTCGTGGTACTGCGCCACCGGCACCATGTCGCCGGCGTAGTAGCGGCAATGGGTGTTCTGCGGCCAGCAGCCCCAGGCGGTGCTGCCGCCGGCCGGGTAGGTCCAGCCGGTCAGCGCGTAGGCGTAGTTGCGCACCGTCTCGTTGCCGTAGGTCGGCGCGCAGGCGCCGCCCTTGAGCGTGCCGTTGGCGTTGAGCTCGCAGGTGCCGATCGCGAACAGCTGCAGCAGCTCGCGCGCGAAGTTCTCGTTCGGTGCCGCCTTGTCGTTGTTGGCGTTGTTCAGGTAGTCGCCCATCAGGGGCGACAGCGCGACCTTCTTCAGCACCTGCCGGTAGTTGCCGAAGGCGTTGTCGAGCAGCGTGTTGTAGTAGTAGCGCATCCCGTAGGTCCCTTCGACCTCCAGGTTCGACACCACCACGATCTTCTGCAGCGCGAAGGCCACCCGCTGGCGCAACTGGTCGGCGCCGCCGACGGCGTTGCGGTAGAAGTCCCACAGCAGCGGCTGGCTCGAGAAGCTGTCGCGCCAGCAGTTGGTGCTGCGGCCGTCGCAGTAGTTGCCGCTGCCGGTCCACTGGTGAACGTCGCCGTTGCCGCCGCGCGTGTAGCGCGAGCTGGCCGTGGTCATCTGCGCGGCGAGCCAGTTGCTCGTGCCGCGTGCGCGGATGTCGGCCACCAGCGCCTCGGTCGGGCCGAAGCTGGCCTGGTGTGCGAGTCGGGTCGCATCCAGCGTGGTGGTGGGCGTGTTGCCCGGCGCACCGGAGGGTGGCGGCACGGGTGGGGCGGCGCTGCCGCCGGTCGCTCCGTCATCGGTGCTGCTGCTGCCACCACCACCACCGCCGCCGCAGGCAGCCAGTAGGGCCGTGGCGGCACACAGCGCGGTGAGGACGGCAAGGCGGCGCGCTCTCGGTGAGCGGGGTGTGGACATGGGCGCCCCAGGACACGGTGGTGATCGGCGTGGTCGCGCGAGCGGCCACGATGCGGAGCACCAGTGTGTTGGGGCTGCGTGTGCCCTCCGTGACCGAAGCCGGGCGGGTGCAGCGCCTTTTACAAAGCGACACGATGCGGCCCGCAGCGGCGTGAACCGCACCACGTTCCGGGCGGGCTCAGACCTGCAGGTTGCGCTTCGCGCGTTCGCTCAGCGCGTTGGGGAAGTAGAGCGCCGTGAGGCTCTTGCTGTGCACCGGCGAGTGGCCGTCGGCGTAGGCGCTCCGCGGGTCCGGCGCGTAGCGGCGCCAGTCGCGCACCCAGTGGATGGCGTCGCAGACCTCCAGCAGGCCCATGGTCTCGCGGTCGCCGACCAGCACGCCCTGCACGCGCAGGCCGTGGTGCTGCCGTGCGGTGTCGAGCAGCGCCAGCGTGGCCGGCGTGCAGCCGAACTCGCCGTCGCTGACCAGCAGCAGGTCGGCCTGTCGCCATGGCGCCTGATGGACCGCAGTCACCGCGTGTGCAAGAGGGGCGGCCAGGTCGGTGCCGCCGTCGAAGGCCTGGCCGATGAAGTCGAGCAGCGCGTCCAGCCCGGTCGGCGTCAGCGCCAGTTCGTGCATCAGCAGCTCGCCGGCGCCGCCGAAGGCGATCAGCCGGCAGGGCCGCCGCTCGCGGTGCGCGGTGCGCGCCGCCTGCAGCACCACCGCCTTGGCCAGTTGCTCCGGCGCGCCGCGCATCGACCCCGAGGTGTCGATGCACACCAGCATCGGGCCGCGCTCCATCGGGGGCTGCTCGACCTGCGGCGCCGCGCGCAGGGGCGTGGCGCCGCCCGGTCGCTGGTCGAACAGCACGGCCTCTTCGTCCCACACCATCAGCCGCGCCTCGGCCAGCCGCGCGCGCCACAGCTTGTGCAGCAGCGGGTGGCGCAGCTGCGCCGCCTCGGACGGCAGCATGCGTGCCAGGTTGCGCCCCGGGCGCACGCCGAGGATCTCGCCCGGCGCGTCGGGCAGGCGCGTCTCGACCAGGTGGCCGAGCACGCGCGCGCGGCCGGGCACGCTGGGTGCCGGCTGCGGCGGCGCCTCGCGCGGCAGGCCTCGGCCGAGCGCGGCGATCAGCGCCACCAGCGCCGGGTTGCGCGTCAGCAGCGCCGCCAGTTGCTGGGCCTCGTGCCACTCGTGCCGCGCGAGCCGGCCGTGCAGCGCGTCCCGGCGCAGTGTCGCGAGCTCGCCCAGGTCCTGCAGCAGCGCGAGCAGGTGCTCCCAGTCGGCGCGCAGCAGGGTCCACTCGGCGCGGAAGGCTTCCACCATCTCGGCGATCGCGGCGTCGCGCGGCGCGTCGGCCGGCCGGTCGATCAACCGGTCGAGATGCCACAGCGCCGTGCGCAGCACCTGCTGGGCCGCGGCCGGCACGCCACGCGCCAGGTCGTGCAGGCCCAGCTCGCCGATCGCCTGCCGCAGCGGCCGCAGCGCCTCGGGATCGGCGAAATCGAGCGCGGCGGCGGGCAGCTCGCCGGCCTCCAGCGCGCAGAGCCAGCCGTGCACATGCTCCAGCCGTGCCTCGCTGCGACCCACCGCGCTGATCAGCGTCGGCAGCCACAGCTCGCGCGGCAGGGCGTCGAGCCGGTCGTAGGGCCGATCGACGGCCGCGAGGCGCGGGTCCATGCGGGCCTCGGATCCTCAGGCCGCGGCCGCTTCGCTCCAGCGCACCGGTGCAGGCGCCGCGCCGGCGGCGGTGTCATCGACCGGCAGCGCCGCGAAGTCGGCCCGCACCGCCTGCAGCCGTGCAACCAGCACGTCCATCGTCTGCACCGAGGCCGCGTGGGCCGCCGCGATCCGTGCCGCCAGGGCCGGCGGCAGCCACAGCGCCTGGCGCAGGGCCTCGTCCATCGCCGCGGCGCGGGTGCGCAGCGGCTGAAGGTGGACATCGGCGCGCGCCAGCAGCTCGTCGAGCTGCGCCACCCGGGCGGCGATGTGGCGCGCACCGTAGCGCGGCTGCATCCGCGCCTCCAGCGACGCCGTCACCAGCCGGGCCACGCCGGGGCCCTGTTCCACGCCGCCGATCGCATGGGCCAGCGCCATCTTGCCGCTTTCGCCGTCGTCCTGGCGCGGCTGGCACTCGATGCCGAACTGCTGCTCGAAGGCCTCGATCGCACGCGTGAGCCACGCGGCCTCGAGCGGCTGCGCGCCGAGCAGCGTCGCGTGCACCCAGTCGGTCAGCGCGCCGAGCTGGGCCGGCTGCTCGGCCAGGCAGTACGGCAGCAGCCACAGGTCGATGCGCGACACCGCGCTGCGTCCGCTGCTCGCCGCGGCGGTTTTCAGCAGCCCGACGGTCTGGCGCCAACGGCGGTCCGACACCGTGATCGCCTGCTCGCGCACGAAGCGGCGAGCTTCCGCCAGCGCGTCCAGCACCTCGCTCTCCATCGCCACCGCGTCGCGCGCCACGGCCAGGCCTTTGCGCTCGGCGGGCGTGATCGGCCGGGCGGCGTCCGGCACGGCGTCGTCCAGCGTCAGCAGTGCAGCGAAGCCGGCATCGCTGACCGGCCGCACCGGCACGCGCAGCAGGAAACGGTCGTAGAAGGCCTGCAGCGATTCTTCGGCCGGCACCTCGTTGGTCGCGCCGACCACGCACACCAGTGGGGTGTGCAGGCGCTCGCGGCCGTTGTCGAACTCGCGCTCGTTCAGCAGCGTCAGCAGCGCGTTCAGGATCGCCGAGTTGGCCTTGAACACCTCATCGAGGAAGGCGATGCCGGCGGTCGGCAGGTAACCCTCGGTCAGGCGCTCGTAGCGGTCGTCCTCCAGCGCCTTCAACGACAGCGGGCCGAACAGCTCTTCCGGCACCGAGAAGCGCGTCAGCAGCCGCTCGAACCAGCGCGCACCGTCGAAGGCGTGCTGCAACCGCCGCGCCAACGCGCTCTTCGCGGTGCCGGGCGGGCCGATCAGCAGCACGTGCTCGCCGGCCAGGGCGGCCAGCAGCGCGAGCCGCACCGCGTCCTCGCGCTCGAGCAGGCCGTGTTCGAGCCGGGTGATCAGCGCGCGCAGCCGCGCCGGGTCGAGAGCAAGGGCGTTGGCATCCATGGCCCCATTCTGACGGTGGTGCTCAGCGGCCGAGCACGCCGCGCAGCAGATCGAGCGCGCCGGGCTTCTTCTTGTCCTCGGCCGGTTGCGGCGAGGCGGGCGTGCTGCCGCCCTCGCCCTTCATCACGTCGCCCATCGAGGGCATGCCCGGCATCGCGGTGGTCATCGACTTGATGCGCAGCTTCACCGCCCACTGCGGTTCCCACACCGCCTTGGGGTCGGCCGGGCGCGGCGGGTGCGCGAGGTTGAGCTCGGGGCCGTAGGCGATCAGCCGCAGGAAGGAGCCTTCGGCCGGCAGCACGCCCTTGGGCACGGTGCAGCGGGTGGTCGACGGCGCGAGCAGCACGCGTTCCTTGACCCAGCGCTCGACCGCCGAATTGGTCTGGTAGTCGAACAGGCCGAAGCCGGTGTCGGGCAGCTCGCTCGAGGTCCAGATCACCATCTCGCTGGCGCCGTCGGCCTGCTCGCCCTTGCCGGCGAAGGCGCCGGCGAAGTAGCCGCGCGCGGTCGGCAGCGCATTCCATTCGAGGGCGGTGGCGCCGGCCTTGTCGGCGGTGGTCAGCGCGAGTGCGGGCATCAGGTCGGTGGCGGCAGCGATCGCGAACTTGAAGCCTTCGGGCACACCCTGGCCCTTGAACTCGTGCTCGCCGACCAGCGAGCCGCCGTCGGGCACGCGCTTGCCCTCGCTCGGGTTGGGCCAGTGCGGCCGGCCGGTGGCGCTGTGCGCGCCGCGCTGCGTGGCGCGGCGGGAGATGAAGAACTTGGCCACGTCCTCGGGCTTGAGCTTGGCCACGTCGAGCACGCGCGGCTGGCCGGCGCGCACGGTGTCGCCACAGCCCCAGTACAGCAGCAGCCGGCCCTTGGGCTTCTCGGACGGCTCCTCGACGCGCTCGTCGCCATCGTCGCCGGGCGCCGGCTTCGCGTCCTTCGGTGACAGCAGCTTGAGCACCGGACCGATCTGCAGCCCGGGCGGGACCGCCTGCGTGCCCTCGGCCAGCTGCGGGTTGGCGCGCGTCGCGAGCGTGACGTCCACGTAGCGGCCACCGCTGCCGCCGGATTGCGTCGACAGGAAGGGCACGTTGCTGCCGCCGCCCACACCGAACAGGCCGCCCAGCGCCGACAACGGGTTGTTGCCGCCGCCGGCGCCGATGCCGCCGAGACCGGCCCCCATGCCGCTGAAGGTGGCGACGTCGATCCAGGCCTGCGCGACCGGTGGCTTCGACGGCCCCTTGGCGGGCGGTTGCTGGGCGACGGCTGCGACGCTGCACAGCACCAGCGCGACAGCGATCGGAACGGGCCGCCGGCGCGGGCCGCGGCAGGGGGTGGCTGGGGTCGTCATGGCGGAGATCCTCGCAAGGGGCAGGGCGCAGGCGCGGGGTGCGTGGCGCGGTCGCGATGTTCTCGCGAGTGTGCGACTTTGGCCCTCCCACCGTCGAGGGGGGCGCCCTGCAGCAGGACCGGCCCGATTCAGGGCGCCGGATCGCCGCGCACGCCTTCCACCTGCACCCGCAGCGTCACCTCGTCCCGCACGAAGGGCAGGCCGTAGTCGATGCCGAAGTCGCTGCGCCTCAAGCGACCCTCGAAGTCACCGCCGCAGACTTCGCGCTGCAGCACCGGATGGCGGTAGCACGCGAAGCGGACGGCGGTGAGCGTCAGGCCGCGGCTCACGCCGCGCAGCGTCAGCTCGCCGCGCAGCTCCGTGAGCCGGTCGGCGTCGAAGCGCAGGTCGCGCGAGACGAACCAGGCGGTCGGGTGCTCGGTGGTGGACAGCAGTTCGCCGTCGCGCAGGTGCCTGTCGAACATCGCGAGGCCGGTGCTGACCGCGGCCATCGGGATCGTCACGCCGATCTCGCCGCGGCCCGCGCTGCGGTCGAGGCTGACGCTGCCCTCGGCCGGCCCCAGCCGCCCGCGGATCGTCGAGGTGCCGAAGTGCGACAGCTCGAACTGCACCCAGCTGTGCGCCGGGTCGAGCGTGTAGCGCGCCGGTTCGGCCGCCGCTGGCGTGGCCACGAGGGCCAGACCCGCCAGCAGGAGGGTGAAGCAGGCGACAGCGGCGGTCAGGACACGCATGCGCCGATTGTGCGCAAGAGCGGGGGCCGTGCGCGGTCCCCGCCGTACCTTACTTACTGCTTGACGGCCTCGATCTGCACCGTCAGGCGCACGCTGTCGGGGATGTTCGGCAGGCCGTAGCCCATGCCGTACTGGCTGCGCAGGATCGTGGTCTCGAAGTCGCCGCCGCAGACCTCGCGCTTGAGGCGCGGGTTCTCGTAGCAGTTGAAGTTGGCCGCCTTCAGCGTGACCGGGTTGCTCTTGCCCAGCAGCGTGAGCGTGCCGCTCACCTCGCTCACCTTGTCGCCGGCGAAGCTGAACTTGTCGGACGTGAACTTCGCGGTCGGGAACTCGGCCGCGTTGAAGAAGTCCTTGCCGCTCAGGTGGGTGTTGAACCCCGCCACGCCGGTGTTGATGGAGGCCATGTCGATGGTGATGTCGACCTTGCCGGTCTTGCCGGCCCGGTCGAACGCCACCGTGCCTTCCTTCTTGTCGAAGCGGCCGCGCGCGGTGGAGGTGCCGAAGTGCAGCACCTCGAAGGTCACGAAGGTGTGGCCGGGATCGATCGCGTAGCTCGCGCTCTGGGCCTGGGCCGCACCGGCGAAGCAGGCGAGGACGGTGGCGGCGGCGGCGAGAAGTTGCTTCTTCATTCTGGGGTCCTGAAAGGGGAGGGTTGAGGAACGGTCGGAAAGGAGGACGCGGAGGGCGCGCCGGTCACAGCGCGCCCACGCCGGTCAGCGCGAGCTTGAACTTCACCTGCACTTCGTCGGCGACCATCGAGGTGTCGCCCCAGTCGCCGGCGCCGATCTTGAATTCCAGGCGCTTGATGGCGAAGGCGCCGGTGGCGGTGCTGGTGCCGCCGGCCTGTGTCAGCGTGACCGGCACCAGCACGTCGCGGCTGCTGCCCTTGATCGCGAGCTTGCCGGCCACCTCGAACTTGCCGCCGCCCAGCGACTTGATCGCGGACGACTGGAAGGTCGCCTGCGGGAACTTGGCCGTGTCGAACCAGTCGCCCTTCTTCATCTCGGCATCGGTGTCGCGGTCGCCGATCGTGGCGCTGCCGGTGTCGATCGCGAAGGCGATCTTGCCGGTCTCGGGCTTCTTCGGATCGAAGGCGACCTGGGCATCGAACTTCTTGAACTGGCCCTGCACCGGCACGCCCATCTGCTTGCTGACGAAGCCGATCTCGCTCTGCGCGGGCAGCAGCTTCGCGACGGGGGTCTGGGCTCGCACCGGGAGCGCCATGGTCACCAGGGTGGCGGCGGCCAGCGCCACCAGGGGGAGGGGAAAGCGGCTTCGGATCATGCAGGGTCCTCGGGGTCGATCGATCGGTCCATCAGGCGCGGCCCGGCCGCATGCGGGTCAGCAGGCCGTCGCGGTCGATGAAATGGTGCTTCAGTGCGGCCGCCACGTGCAGCACCACCAGCGCCAGCAGCGTGTAGGCCAGGATCGCGTGGAAGGGCTTGACCAGCTTGGCCAGTTCCTTGTCGACCGGCACGAAGTCGGGCAGCGGCAGCACGCCGAACCACACGATCGGGAAGCCGGCCATCGAGCTGTACGCCCAGCCGACCAGCGGCACCGCGAAGAACAGCAGGTACATCAGGTGGTGGGTCGCGTGATAGGCCCGCAGCTGCCACGACGGCATCGCGGTGACGATCGTCGCCGGCAGCGCCGGGGGGCGGTGAGTCAGGCGCCACAGCAGGCGCAGCAAGGACAGCGTGAGGATGGTGACGCCGGCCCACTTGTGCCAGTTGTAGAACTTCAGGCGCTGCGGCGAGAACGGCAGGTCGCTCATGTACCAGCCGAAGCCCATGCTGCCCAGGATGGCCAGCGCCAGCAGCCAGTGCAGGGCGATCGCGGTGCCGGTGTAGCGGGGACTGACGGTCGGTGTGCTCATGCGGGAAGCGGGGCGTCGAAGTGCACGGACTGTAGTGAGTGTTTGAGCCCCGCAAGTTCACAGGGCTTGTCGCGATACTTCAAAAAATGCAAGAGTTTGATGCGGCAAGCCCCGCGGCACCGCCGGGACGAGGGCTGTCCCGCAGAATCGGCCGGCCCTGCCGACCCGAACCGAACCGCGAAGCCGACCCCCGATGAAGTTGACCGCATTGACCGTCCTGCTGCCGGCCTTGACCTGCGCTGCCGCGCTGGCACAGGACGAGGCGCCGCAGACGCTGGCCGACTGCGCGGCGCTCACCGACGACGGCCTGCGCCTGGCCTGCTACGACCGCCTGGCGGGCCGCGATGCCGCAGTGGTGCCGGCGGTGCCGGCGGGTCGCACGCCCGACGTCGTGTCGCGGCCGGCGGCGCCCATCGCCGGAACCGGCCTGCAGGGCCCGCCGACGCCGTCGCCGAGTTTCCTGTCCAAGTACTGGGAACTCGACGAGGCCGACAAGCGTGGCACCTTCAACTTCACCGGCTACCGGCCTAACTTCCTGCTGCCGGTGCACGTGACCACCCGCATCAACACCCACCCGACCAGCCCGGCGCCGGGGCACAGCGCGCAGCTGGCCGACTACAAGAAGATCGAGGCCAAGTTCCAGCTTTCGCTGCGGACCAAGGTCGCGCAGAACGTGCTGCTGCCCGGCGCCGACCTCTGGGTCGGCTACACGCAGCAGTCGCTCTGGCAGCTCTACAACAAGGGCGATTCCGCGCCCTTCCGCAGCAGCGACTACGAGCCGGAGGTGATGTACGTCGTGCCGGTGCCCGAGGGCCTGCGTGCGCTGCCCTGGGGCTGGCAGTGGCGCTACGGCATGGTCGCCTTCGCCCACCAGTCGAACGGGCAGACCGTGCCCCTGTCGCGCAGCTGGAACCGCTTCTATGCCGGCGCGGGTTTCGAGCGCGACGACGTGTCGATCACGATGCGCCTGAACCGCCGCGTGAGCGAGGACGCCAGCGACGACGACAACCCCGACCTCACCAGCTACCGCGGCCGCGGCGACATCACGCTGAACTGGACACCCGGGCGCGCCACCACCGCGCTGCTGTGGCGCACCAACTTCCGCGACTTCAAGCGCGGCGCGGTGCAGCTCGACTGGACCTACCCGGTCGACCCGTCCAGCCCGCGCGCACTGCGCTGGTACGTGCAACTCTTCAGCGGCTACGGCGAGACGCTGCTCGACTACAACTTCCGCCAGACCAGCCTCGGGCTGGGGCTCACGCTGTTCGAGTTCTGAGCACCCCCAGGGCCGGTCTGCGCCCAGCCCGCCCCCCGCGGGGGTCAAGGAAACCTGGGGCGGCCCGACGTTTCCTTGAGAGCGCGCCGCGCCTGCTCAGTCCGGCATCGCGCCGAACAGCCCGGCCGCGCGCGCCGTGAGCGCGGCATGCTCGTGCGCGTCGACCAGCCTCCAGCGCAGCGCGAAATCCAGCGTCACCAGCGCGGCATCGACCGTCATCGTGTCGCCGGCCGCCAGTTCCAGCGCCTCCGCCACCGGCAGCAACTGCAGTTCGGCGACCTCGCCGTCCTGGTTGCGCGGCTGCAGGCCGGCCGGCAGCGCCAGGTCGTAGACGAACACCTGCTCGCGCTGCAGGCCGTGGCCGGCGCAGTCGGGCAGCGTGCGCCGCAGGTCGATGACCCGGCCGCGCGTGGCCCGGCGCACGAGGTCGGCGGCCAGGCCCGCTTCTTCCCAGCCTTCGCGCACCAGCGTCTCGAACGGCGTCTGGCCGTGCGGCACGCCACCGCCGATCAGGTTGTCGAACTTGCCTGCGTCGGTGGGCTTGTGCGGCGAGCGCCGGGCGATCCACAGGTGGCTCGGGCGGCCATCGGGGCCGGCGACGTAGCCGTTGGCATGCGCGCCGAAGGTCAGCGTGCCCCAGAAGCGCGCCGCCGCGCGCTCGATCAGCGCGAGCGCCGGCGCGCCGTAGACCGGCACGATGGCGTAGGTCTCGTCGCGCCAGCCGGTGACCAGGCCGCACTCGCGCAGCGCCGCGTGCGTGACGGCGAACGCGGCGTCGAGCGCCTCGTCGCGCAGCGCGGTGCTCAGCCGCCCGTCGTGCACCTCCAGCCAGGGTGCCTGCGCCTGCAGCGCCGCGAGCGCACCGCGGGCCACCGAGCCCACCGGCTGACCGCCCAGGTGGAAGGGCAGGCGCGAGTGCGCGTCGTGCCGTTGTGCGTCTTCGATCGCCGCGAATGGCTGCGGCCGGACCGACATGCCCGCGAGTCCTCTGGCGCGCTCAGGCCGCCGTGCGTTGCGCCGGCCCGGCACGCCACTGCACCATCAGGCCGCTCCACTTCGCCCGTGCGGCTACCAGGTGCCGGGCCTTCACGTGGCCGTAGCCGCGGATGTCCTCCGGGATCGCCGCGATCTCGACCGCCAGCGCGAGCCGCTGCGGGTCCAGCGTTGCCAGCAACTCGTCGATGCAGGCGCGGTACTCGTCGATCAGCGCGCGCTCGGTGCGGCGCTCCTCGGTCCGGCCGAAGGGATCGAAACCGGTGCCGCGCAGGCCCTTGAGCCGTGCGAGCAGCCGGAAGGCGCTCAGCATCCACGGGCCGTAGCGCCGCTTCAGCGGCTCGCCCCGGGCGTTCTTCTTCGCCAGCCCCGGCGGCGCCAGGTGGTAGCCCAGCTTCACCTCGCCGTCGAACTGCGCGGCGATCTTCGCGTGGAAGGCCGGGTCGACGTGCAGGCGCGCCACCTCGTACTCGTCCTTGTAGGCCATCAGCTTGAACAGGTAGCGCGCCACCGTCTCGGCGAGCCGGGTCGACTTCAGCGGCGCCTCGGCGGCGCGCACCTTGTCGACGAAGGCGCGGTAGGTCTGCGCGTAGGCCGCGTTCTGGTAGCCGGTGAGGAAGTCGACGCGCGTGGCCAGCAGCTCGTCCAGCGCGGGCTTCTTCACGAAGGCGATCACCTGCGCCGTGGCGGTGAGGGCCTGCACCGCGGCCAGGTCGTGGGCGGCACGCCGGCCCCAGGCGAACGCGGCCTTGTTCAGCTCGACCTGCACGCCGTTGAGCTCGATCGCGCGCAGCAGCGCAGCCTGGCTCAGCGGCACCCAGCCCTTCTGCCACGCATAGCCCAGCATCAGCGGGTTGGTGTAGATCGCATCGCCCAGCAACGCGGTCGCCAACCGGTCGGCGTCGAACCTGCCCACCTGCGCGGCGCCGCCACAGGCCTGCTCGATCACCGTCTCGCAGCGGCCGCCCTGGAACTGCCAGTCGGGGTTGCCGACGAAGGCGGCGGTCGGCGCACCGTGGGTGTTCAGCGCCACGTGGGTGCGGCCCTCGCGCATCACTGCGAGCGTGTCCTTCTTGGCCGCGACGATCGGGTCGCAGGCGATCACCAGGTCGGCCTCGGCGGTGCCGACCCTGGTGCAGTAGATGGCCTCGGGCCGGTTGGCGATCTGGATGTGGCTCCAGGTCGCGCCGCCCTTCTGCGCCAGCCCGGCGGCGTCCTGCGTCACGATGCCCTTGCCTTCGAGGTGGGCCGCCATGCCCAGCAGCTGGCCGATCGTGATGACACCGGTGCCGCCGACGCCGGCGACCACGATGCCCCAGGCGGTCTCGGCCACCGGCAGCACCGGCTCCGGCAGCGGTGGGCCGCGGTGCGGGTCGTGCGAGGCGTCGCGCTGCGGCTTCTTCGGCGTGCCGCCGGTCACCGTCACGAAGCTCGGGCAGAAGCCCTTCAGGCAGGAGTAGTCCTTGTTGCAGCTGCTCTGGTTGATGCGGCGCTTGCGGCCGAACGGCGTCTCCACCGGCTCGACCGACAGGCAGTTGCTCTGCACCGAGCAGTCGCCGCAGCCCTCGCACACCAGCTCGTTGATCACCACCGTCTCGGCCGGCGTGGCCATCGTGCCGCGCTTGCGGCGGCGCCGCTTCTCGGTGGCGCAGGTCTGGTCGTAGATGAGGATGGTGCAGCCGGGCAGCTCGCGCAACTCGCGCTGCACCGCGTCGAGCTCGTCGCGGTGCTTCACCGTCACGCCCGGCGCGAGGCCGGTGACGCCGTCGTACTTGCGCGGCTCGTCGGTCACGACGACGATGCGCTTCGCGCCCTCGGCGTCGAGTTCGCGCGTCATCTCGGGCACGTGCAGCGTGCCGTCGACCGGCTGGCCGCCGGTCATCGCGACTGCGTCGTTGAACAGGATCTTGTAGGTGATGTTCACCTTCGCCGCGATGCTCTGGCGCACCGCCAGCAGGCCCGAGTGGTAGTAGGTGCCGTCGCCGAGGTTGGCGAACACGTGGCGGTCGGTGGTGAACGGCGCCTGACCGACCCAGCTCACGCCCTCGCCGCCCATCTGAGAGAAGGTGGTGGTGCTGCGGTCCATCCACACCGTCATGTAGTGGCAGCCGATGCCGGCCACCGCGCGCGAGCCCTCGGGCACGCGCGTGCTGGTGTTGTGCGGGCAACCGCTGCAGAACCACGGTGCGCGATCGCCGGTGTCCTGCGTGTTCGCGGCCAGCGCGCGCTCCTTCGCGTCGATCAGCGCCAGCCGCGCCTCGACGTGAGCGCGCGTGTCGCCATCGAGCCCGCCGAGCTTGAGCAGCCGCTTGCCGATCGCGCGGGCGATGATCGCCGGCGTCAGGTCGGCCTGGGCGCGCAGCAGCCAGTTGCCGCTGGGGTTGGGCTGGCTCCACTCGCCGCCCGACAGGTCGCCCTCCGATTCGTCGAACTTGCCCAGCACGTTGGGCCGCACGTCGGCACGCCAGTTGTAGAGCTCTTCCTTCAGCTGGTACTCGATGACCTGGCGCTTCTCCTCGATCACCAGGATCTCCTGCAGCCCGGTGGCGAACTCGCGCGTGATCGTGGCCTCCAGCGGCCACACCACGCCCACCTTGTGCAGGCGGATGCCGAGGCGGCGGCAGGCCGCGTCGTCGAGGCCCAGGTCGTGCAGCGCCTGGCGCGTGTCGTTGTAGGCCTTGCCGCTGGCGATCAGCCCGAGCCGCGCGTGCGGCGAGTCGATCACCGTGTGGTTGAGCCGGTTCGCGCGCACGTAGGCCAGCGCCGCGTACCACTTGTGGTTCATCAGCCGCGCTTCCTGCTCCAGCGGCGCGTCGGGCCAGCGGATGTGCAGGCCGCCGGCGGGCATCGGGAAATCCTCCGGCAGCACGATGTTCACGCGATCGGGGTCGACCGAGATCGACGCGGACGACTCCACCACTTCCTGGATGGTCTTCATGCCCGCCCACACACCGGAGAAGCGGCTCATCGCGAAGGCGTGCAGCCCCATGTCGAGGATCTCCTGCACGCTCGCCGGGAAGAACAGCGGCAGCCCGCAGGCCTTGAAGATGTGGTCGCTCTGGTGCGCGGCGGTGCTGCTCTTGGCGATGTGGTCGTCGCCGGCGATCGCGATCACGCCGCCGTGCTTCGCGGTGCCCGCCATGTTGGCGTGCTTGAAGACATCGGAGCAGCGGTCCACGCCCGGGCCCTTGCCGTACCAGATGCCGAACACGCCGTCGTGCTTCCTGCTCTGCGGGTACAGGGCGAGTTGCTGGGTGCCCCACACCGCGGTCGCGGCCAGTTCCTCGTTGACGCCCGGCTGGAACACCACCTGGTGGGCCGCGAGGTGCTTCTTCGCCGCCCACAGCGCCTGGTCGTAGCCGCCCAGCGGCGAGCCGCGGTAGCCGCTGACGAAGCCCGCGGTGTCCAGTCCGGCGGCGGCATCGCGCTGCTGCTGCAGCATCGGCAGCCGCACCAGCGCCTGCACGCCGCTCATGAAGGCCTGCCCGGTTTCGAGGGCGTATTTGTCGTCGAGCGTGACCGTCTCGAGGGCGAGACGGATCGACTCGGGAAGGGGCGCGTTCATGGCGTCGAGGCTCCAGCTGGCGGCGGGGAGGGTGCTGCGGCCCCGGGCGCTCGTGACGCCCGGAGCCGCACGCCGCTGCCGGCGCGGTCACCGGCGGCGTTGCGGCCAGTGTAGGCAAAGCGTGGGGGGATGTCTTTTCTTTGTGTGCCCTCTGGGGCATGCTTGCGGCAACGTTGTTGCTCAAAGAAGCTCAGAAAGAAAGAAATGGCATCGAAAAAGCCGACTTCAGGGCAAACCCGAATCGCCCGATCGCTGGCCCGGCCGGCGCCCGCGGAGGCCCTGGCGGACCCGGCGAGCGGCGATGCGCCGCACGCCGCGCTCGACCGCTACGACGTCGCGATCCTCGGCGCGCTGCAGCAGGACGCGCGCCTGTCGAACGCCGAGCTGGCGGCGCGCATCGGCCTGTCGACCGCGCCGACCTGGCGGCGCGTGAAGTGGCTGGAGACGCAGGGCTACATCCGCGGCTACCGCGCCGAGATCGACCGCCGCAAGATCGGCCTGGGCGTGCTGGCCTTCGTGCGCGTCGACGCCGAGCGCAACACCGCCGCGGCCACGCGCGCGCTGGAGGAGGCGATCCGCCGCATCCCGCAGGTCATCGCCTGCCACTACATCAGCGGCTCGGGCACCTTCGAACTGCAGGTGATGACGACCGACCTGGACGCCTTCTCCGCGCTCGCGCTGGAGACGCTGCTGAACCTGCCCAACTTCAAGGACCTGCACACCAGCTTCTCGCTCGGCGAGGTGAAGGCCGGCGCCGCGCTGCCGCTGCAGCACCTGGAGCGCGCCGGGCGCCACTGAGCACCCCCAGGGCCGGGCTGCGCCCAGCCCGCCCCCCGCGGCTCTCAAGGAAACTTGGGGCGGCCCGGCGTTTCCTTGAGAGCCGATCGCCGGCGCGCCCGCCGCGCGGCATCATCGGGCCGCGTGCGGCCCCGGCCGGCGTACCGGTCTGCCACCCTTCTTCAGGAGACGCACTCATGGCCCTGCTCGCCGACACCGTGGTGGCGCTTGTCGCGCTGCTGCACGTCTACATCCTCGTGCTGGAGATGTTCCTGTGGGACAAGCCGGCCGGCTGGCGCGCCTTCGGACAGACACCGCAAGCGGCGGCGGCGTCCAAGGTGCTGGCCGCGAACCAGGGGCTCTACAACGGCTTCCTCGCCGCCGGCCTGTTCTGGGGCCTGAGCCTGGGCGCCGCCGGCAGCGGCGTGAAGGTCTTCTTCCTGCTGTGCGTGCTGGTCGCGGGGCTTTACGGCGCAGCCACCGCCAGCCGCAAGATCCTCTACGTGCAGGCGCTGCCGGCGGCGGTCGGGCTGGCGCTGCTGTGGCTGGCCGGCCGGTGAGCGAAGCGGCCGCGGCGTCGCTGGCCCCGTCGCTGCGCGAGCTGACGCGACGCCACGCGCAACCGGGACGGCTCGACGCCATCCTGCTGCGCCCGCAGCGTCGCGCGACGGTGCAGTCGGTGGCGTCCGTGCAGGCGCTCGCCGGCCTCGGTTTGCAGGGTGATCGCAGCGCGGCGGGGCGCGGCCTCGGCGGCAAGCGCCAGGTCACGCTGCTGCAGGCCGAACACCTGCCGGTCATCGCCGCACTGGCGGGACGGCCGGTGACGACGGCGGACGCGCTGCGCCGCAACCTCGTGGTGTCGGGCCTGAACCTGCTGGCTGCGCGCACGCTGTTCCGCGACCAGCCGCTGCGCCTGCGCATCGGCGCCGACGTGTTGATCGAAGTCTCCGGGCCGTGCGAACCCTGCTCGCGCATGGAGGAGGCCCTCGGTCCCGGCGGCTACAACGCGGTGCGGGGCCATGGCGGCGTCACCGCGCGGGTGCTGGTCGGTGGCATGCTGCGCCTGGGCGACGCGGTGGTGTGCGAGCTCGCCCCGACCTGAACGGGCGCCGATGCGGCGCCCGCCCGCACGCGGACGACGACCATCGAGGAGGATGCCCATGTTTCCCTGGTTCTGGCTCCACTGGGCACCGCAACTTCACTTTCCGCTGAGCGGCGCGGTCACGCAGGACCTCTTCAGCGGAATCCGCCCGACGGCCGGCGACGCCGACATCGAGCGCGCGGTGTTCGACGTCGCCAGCTACGGCAAGCAGCTCGGCTGGCTGAGCGAGGTGGTGCTCGGACAGCAGCCCGACGCCCCGCCCGAGCACGCGGCGCAGGCGCAGGCCGCGCTGCAATGCCTGCGGACGCTGGCCGCCGAGGTGGAGACGATCAAGGACCGGCAGCGGCGGGAGCGGCGCGAGGCGGCGTCGGCGGCTGTCGAGGCCTTGGCGCAAAGCGATCCCGAGGCGCTGGCAGCGCTGCTCGCCCGCCACGCACCGCGGCCTGCGGTCCCGGCGCCGCGGCGCAGCAGGTAGGCGCGAGGACCACTTCGCCCATGGCGTACTAAGCTCTGGGCATGTCTCGTTCCCTGCCTGCCTTTCTGTGTGCGCTCGGCCTGGCCGCCCTGGCGTGGCCCGGCATCGTGGCCGCGGCGCCACCGACCGCCGCGCTGCCGCAGCGCAACCTGCTGGTCGAGGTGCGCCAGGGCGACGAGTCCAGCTTCACCGCCAGTGGCGGCGGCCTGCGCTCGGGGGCGGTGACGGTCGGGCCCGACGGCCAGGTGTCCGGCCGCGCTGGCGTCACGCTCGAATCGCGCAGCGGCGACAGATCGAGCGACGCGCAGCACCGGCTGCTCGTGCTCAACGGCGGGCAGGGCCTGCTGAACGTCGGCGCGTCGGTGCCGCTGACCTGGCTGGAAGTGGTGTGGACGCCCGGCGGCCCCGGCGCGATCGCCGGCAGCAGCTATGTCGACACCGGGCGCAGCGTCGCGGTGCGGCCGCGCTGGCCCGGCGGCGGTTCACCGGTCACGGTGGAGGTTCGCACCGAGGCCAGTGCGCTGGCTTCGGGTGGCATGTCCTCGCGCTACGACTTCCGGGGCCAGCCGCAGCCCGAGGGCAGCATCGACCGCGCCGGCCTGCTGACCACGGTGCAACTGCCGCTCGGCGAGTGGGTCACCGTCGCCAGCGACGGCGGCAGCGAGCGCCGCAGTGAACGTGGCGTGCTGTCCAGCGCCGAGATCGCGCGCGAGCGGCGCTACGTGGTGCAGATGCGCGTCACGCTGCCCTGATCGCATGGGCCCGCCGCGCTCAGCCCGCGGTGTCGACGGCCAGCCGGGCCCGGCCGCCACGCTTGGCCTCGTAGAGCGCGGCGTCCGCCGCGTCGGCGAGCGTGCCGGGCTCGATCGACTTGCCCGCCACCCGCGCGGCCACGCCGATGCTCAGCGTCACCACGCCGGCCGTCGGCGAGGCCAGGTGCTCGATCGCGGCATTGTTCAGCGCCTGCAGGCAGCGCTGCGCGACGGCGCGCGCGCCGTCGATCGGCGTGCCCGGCAGCAGCACCGCGAACTCCTCGCCGCCGTAGCGTGCCACGATCTCGCCGCCGCGCCGGACGCAGGCGGTGATGACCTCGGCCACGCGACGCAGGCACTCGTCGCCGGCGGGGTGGCCGTAGCGGTCGTTGTAGAGCTTGAAGTGGTCGATGTCGATCATCAGCAGCGCCAGCGGCTGGCGCGCCCGCGCGCTGCGCGACCACTCGCGTGCCAGGCAGTCGTCGAAGTGGCGCCGATTGCCCACCCCGGTCAGCGCATCGGTCGTCGACAGCTGCTGCAGCCGCGCATGGGCCAGCTCGATCTCGGCCTCGGCCTCCTTGCGGCGTGTCACGTCGCGGTGCGTGCCGACCACGCGCAGCGGATGCCCGGCCGCGCTGCGGTCGACGACCACCGCATGGCTCTGCACCCAAATCCAGTGGCCCGCGCGGTGCCGCATGCGGTGCTCGCACTGGAAGGCCGGCGCGCTACCGCCCAGGTGGGCCTGCAGCGCGGCCAGCACCTGGGGCCAGTCGTCGGGATGGATCAGCGTGCGCCAGTCGGTGGTGCGCGGCCCGGCCTCGTCGGCGGCATGGCCCAGCATCTCGCGCTCGCGCGCGTTCGCGGTCCAGGCGCTGGTGGGCACGTCCATGTCCCAGAGGCCGAGGTTGCCGCCGCGCAGCACCAGGTCCAGCAGCTCCGCGCTGCGCTGCCGCTCGCGCTGCGCCTCGGCGGTGGCCTGTGCCAGTTCGATCGCCTGCTGCTGCGCCACGCGCGTGCGCTCGCGCAGCGCTAGCAGCGCCGCGGTCTGCCGCGCCAGGGCCCGCAGCGCCGTGGCCTGGGCCGGCGCCAGCACGCGCGGCTGCGTGTCGATCACGCACACCGTGCCCATCGGCAGCCCGCCCTCCACGAGGATGGGCGCACCGGCATAGAAGCGGATGTGCGGCGGCCCGGTGACCAGTGGGTTGTCGGCGAAGCGCGGGTCGGCGTGGGCGTCGGGGATCGTGAACACCGTGTCCGGCTGCAGCAGGGCATGGTCGCAGAAGGCCAGGTCGCGCGGGGTTTCCTGCGCGTCGAGACCGACGCGGGCCTTGAACCACTGGCGCTCGGCGTCGACCAGCGAGATCAGCGCGATCGGCGTGCCGCAAAGCTGCGAGGCCAGCGCCACGATGTCGTCGTAGGCGCCCTCGGGCAGGCTGTCGAGGATCTCGAAGCGGCGCAGGTGGGCCACACGATCGGCGTCGTTCTTGGCGCGGGCGGCAGGAACAGCGGGCATCTCGACGGTCGGCCGGGGGCCGGAGCATCACGTCGATCGAGGATAGCCCCAGACGTGGCGCCTGTCGGCAAGCTCTTGCAACACCGCGCGGGCAGGCGGGCAAACCCTTGCGGCCCGCTTCGATCGGTGGCACACGGCTTGCGCCACGTCGCGCATGCACGTCTGTTCGCACGAACCTGCCGCCCTGCTGCCCGCCCCGGCGTCGCCGCGGGCAGTGCCGCGCCACGACGGCACGCCGTGGCAGGACCGTCTCACGCTGCTGCTCGAATCGACCGGCGACGGCATCTTCGGCATCGACATCGACGGCTGCTGCACCTTCGTGAACCGCGCCGCCGCCCAGTCCCTGGGCTACCGCACCGAAGAGGTGCTCGGCCGCAACATGCACGCGCTGATTCATCACTCGCACGGCGACGGCGCGCACTACCCCGAGGCCGACTGCCCGATCTTCAACGCCTTCCGTCGCGGGCTGCCGTGCCGCATCGACCACGAGGTGCTGTGGCGCGCCGACGGCAGCCCCTTCCAGGCCGAGTACTCGTCCTATCCCATCGTCGAGGCCGGCGTGGTGGTGGGTGCGGTGGTCACCTTCGTCGACATCACCGCGCGCAAGCAGGCCGAGGAGCAGCTGGTGCGCGCCAAGCGCGAACTCGAACGCACGAATGACCGGCTGGAGCAGCGCGTCGCCGAGCGCACCCGCGCGCTGAGCGACGCGCTCGCGCAGCGACGCCAGCTCTCGGCCTACCTGGAGACGGTGCGAGAAGAGGAGCGCACCCGCATCGCGCGCGAGATCCACGACGAGCTCGGCTCGCTGCTGGTGGCCCTGAAGATGGATGTCAACTGGCTCGAGAAGCGCGTCACCGACCGCCTGCCGCTGGCCGCCAAGTGCGAAGGCATGGGGGCGCTGATCGACACCGCGGTCGACAAGGTCGGTCGCATCATCACCGACCTGCGGCCCAGCATCCTCGACCACCAGGGCCTGTGGGCCGCGCTGGAGTGGCAGGCCCAGGAGTGGCTGGAGAGCGCCGAGCTGGAGGCCGACATCCAGGTCCACGTGGCCGCCGGCGTCGCGCCGCCCGAGGGCGGGCTGGCGATCGCGGTGTTCCGCATCTTCCAGGAGCTGCTGTCGAACATCGCGCGCCACGCGAAGGCACGGCGCGTCGGCATCCGCATCGCGGTCGATGCGCCGCCCGCGCCGGTGCTCTACCTCGACGTGCGCGACGACGGCGTCGGCACCACCCCCGAGGCGTTGAACGACCCGCGCAGCTACGGCGTGATGGGCATGCGCGAGCGCGCGGCGCACTTCGGCGGGCGCCTCACGATCGACAGTGCGCCCGGCCAGGGCACGCTGGTGCGGCTGGTGATGCCGCTCGCGCTCGAGGAGCGGCCATGATCCGCGTGGTCATCTGCGACGACCATGTGATCGTGCGCCAGGGCATCAAGCAGATCCTGGCCGACGCCGGCGACATCGCGCTGGCCGGCGAGGCCGGCAACGGCCCCGATGCGATGGCCCTGGTGCGTGCCGGCGCCGCCGCCGGCACGCCGCCCGATGTGGTGCTGCTCGACATCGCGATGCCGCAGCGTGACGGGCTCGACGTGCTGAAGTCGCTGAAGGCCGAGTTCCCCAGGCTGCCGGTCCTCATGCTCAGCACCTATCCCGACCGGCAGTACGCGGTGCGCAGCCTCAAGCTCGGCGCGGCCGGCTACCTGAACAAGAGCGCCGACAGCGAGCAGATGATCGACGCCATCCGCAGGGTGGCGCAGGGCAAGCTCTTCATCACGCCCAGCGTCGCCGAGCAGCTGGCGGGCGCGGTGGGGGCCGGTATCGGCAGCAGGAAGGGTGGCGTCGGCGACGACGAAGCGCCGCTGCACGAGCGCCTGTCGCACCGCGAGTACCAGGTGTTCGGTCTGCTCGCCGCCGGCAAGAGCGTCGGCGAGATCGCCGAGCAGCTGGTGCTGTCGTCCAACACGGTGAGCACCTACCGCGCCCGCATCCTCGAGAAGACCGGCGTGCGCAACGACGTGGAGCTGGCGCTGTACGCGGTGCGGCAGGAGCTGATGCAGGTGTGACGGCGCGCGGCCGAGCGGCCGGCGACGGAGCGTGAGCTTGATCCAGGTCAGCCGCCAGCGAGTCGTGGCGCCGTTGCGCGCCGGCTGTGCCAGAGTGCAGTGTGTCCGATGCACCGGCCCGCGGGCCACCGACACGCATGAAGCTCACCTTCCTCGGCGCTGCCGACACCGTCACCGGCTCGAAGCACCTGGTCGAGATGGGCGGCGCGCGCGTGCTGCTCGACTGCGGCCTGTTCCAGGGCTACAAGACGCTGCGCGAGCGCAACTGGGCGCCGCTGGCGGTGCTGCCGGCGCAGATCGACGCGGTCGTGCTGAGCCACGCCCACCTCGACCACTGCGGTTGGCTGCCGGTGCTGGTGAAGCAGGGCTTCAAGGGCCCGGTGTACGCCTCTGCCGCCACGCGCGACCTCGCCGAGGTGCTGCTGCTCGACAGCGCCCACCTGCAGGAGGAGGACGCGCGCCGCGCCAACCGCGGCGGCTGGTCGCGCCACGCGCCGGCCCTGCCGCTGTACGGCGTGGCCGACGCCAAGCGCGCCATCGCCCGCATCGGCGTGGCCCCGGCCGGGCGCGGGGTGCGCGTCGGCGATGCCCGCATCGAGTTCACGCCCGCCGGCCACCTGCTGGGGGCGATGTCGGTGAGCGTGCGCGCGAACGGCCGCACGCTGGTGTTCTCGGGCGATCTCGGTCGCGGCGACGACCTGCTGATGCCCGCGCCGGGCCGCGTGGCGCAGGCCGACGTGCTGCTGATCGAGTCGACCTACGGCAACCGCCGCCATCCGCGCGACGACGTGCAGGCGCACCTGGGCGAGATCGTCCGCGCCACGGTGCGGCGCGGCGGCAGCGTACTGCTGCCCTCGTTCGCCGTCGGCCGTGCGCAGGCGCTGCTGCTCGTGCTGCAGCGGCTCAAGGCGGCCGGCGAGCTGCCGGCCGACCTGCCGGTGTTCCTGGACAGCCCGATGGCGACCACCGCGACCGTGCTCTACCAGCGCCACCGCAAGCTGCTGCGCATCACGCCCCGCGAGGCCGCCACGCTGACCGACGACGTGACGCTGGTCGCCGGGCCCGAGGCGTCCGAGCGCCTGACGCGCCAGCGCTGGCCCAAGGTCATCATCTCGGCCAGCGGCATGGCCACCGGCGGGCGCGTGCTGCACCACCTGAAGGCGCTGGCGCCGAACCCGCGCAACCACATCGTGTTCCCCGGCTTCCAGGTCGGCGGCACGCGCGGCGCGGCGCTGGTGGGCGGTGCGCGCGAGGTCAAGATCCACGGCGAGTACATCGCGGTGAAGGCCACCGTGAGCCACCTCGAGGGCATCTCCGGCCATGCCGATGCCGACGGGCTGATGGACTGGCTGCGCGGCTTCGAGTCGCCTCCTGAGCGCTGTTTCGTGGTCCACGGCGAGCCGGCGGCGGCCGACACGCTGCGGCTGCGCATCCAGGACGAGCTGGGCTGGCGCGTGTCGGTCCCGGAACACGGCGCGGCGCTGGACCTGTGAGCGGGGTCACGCTGCCGGACGGCACCCTCGGGCTCGCGGTGGCGCTCGGCGCCGGCCTGCTGATCGGCATCGAACGCGAGCGCCGCAAGGGCCGTGGCGCCGACCGCGAGGCCGCGGGCCTGCGCAGCTTTGCCGTCGCGGCCGCCACTGGGGGCCTGGCCCAGTGGTTGCCGGTGCCGGGGCTGGTGATCGCCGGCGCCTTGCTGGTGGCCGGGCTGGCCGCGCTGTCGTATGCGAAGAGCCGTTCTCGCGACCCGGGCCTGACCACCGAGCTGGCGCTGTTCACCACCTACCTGATCGGCGTCCAGTCGGTCCTCTCGCCGGCGCTCGGGGCGGCCTGTGGTGCCGGCCTGGCAGTGCTGCTGGCGGCGCGCGAGCGCCTGCACCGCTTCGCGACCCAACTGCTCAGCGAGCAGGAACTGCACGATGGCCTGCTGCTGACGGCGCTGGCGCTGATCGTGCTGCCCCTGATCCCGGCGCGCCCGCTCGATGTGCTGGGCGGGATCGATCCCCGCCCGCTGGCCGCGCTGGTGCTGCTGATCCTGGCGATGCAGGCCGCCGGACAGGTCGCGCTGCGCGCGCTGGGGCCGCGCGGTGGCGTGCTGGCGGCCGGGCTGGTGTCGGGCTTCGTGTCCAGCACCGCCACGGTGGCCTCGCTCGGCGGACGGGCTCGTGAGCGGCCCGAGCAGGCGGTGTTGCTGGCCGGTGGCGCGGCGCTGTCCGGCGTGGCCACCTGGCTGCAGGCGCTGCTGATCAGTGCCCTGCTGTCGCCGCCGGCCGCGGCGGCCCTGCTGCTGCCCGCGCTGGCCGGCGCGGCGGGCGCGCTGGCGGTCGGGCTGCTGTCGCTGCGCACGGCCGGGGCGCTGCACGAACCCCCGACGGGCCCGCCGCGCAGCGCGCTGCGACCGCGAGAAGCCCTCGCGGTGGCACTGACGCTCGGCGTCGTCGCGCTGCTGGTGGGCAACGCGCAGCGTCATTACGGCGATGTCGGCCTCGAGCTGAGCGTGGTGCTTGCTGCGCTGGTCGATGCGCATGCGCCGGTCGCGTCGCTGGCCGCGCTGCACGCGGCGGGCGAACTGCCGACCGAGACCTTGCTGCACGGCGTGCTGCTCGCCGTCAGCGCCAACACGCTGACGCGCTGCGGTGTGGCGGTGGTGGCCGGGGGCCGCGCCTATGCGCTGCGCGTCGCGCTGGCGCTGATCGTCAGCCTGGCGCTCGCCTGGGCTGTCGCGTGGTGGTGAGCCGCCGGCAGCCCGTCAGCTGCGATGGGTCGCCCGGTCGGTCCGCTCCTGGCAGGCCAGGCAGTGGCGGGCCTCGGGCAGCGCGCGCAGCCGCGGCAGACCGATCGGTTCGCCGCAGCCTTCGCAGTGACCGTAGGTGCCGGTGTTCAGCCGCTGCAGCGCGGCGCTCACCTCGTCGAGTTCGCGCTGCCAGTGGCTGATCAGCGTGATCTCGAGCTCGTCGTCGGCGTCGGCCGCCGCACCTTCGTTGCCGGCGACGAAGGTGTTGCCGGTGGCCGCGGCGGGCTCGAGCAGTCGGGCGCGGTGAGCCCGTACTTCGTCACGCAGCCGGGCCTCGCGGGCCAGCAGGTCGTCGCGGAGGTCCGCGCAGGGTCGGGTGTTCATGCGGAGGGTCCTCGGGTTTCAATGAAGCATCAGCAGCGGCAGCTTGCTGCGCACCATGACGCCCCGGGTCTGCGAGCCGAACAGCCACTCGCCGAACAGGCCGCGTCCGTGCGTCACCATCACGATCAGGTCGCAGCCGCGCTGGCGGGCGGCATCCGCGATGGCGGCGTCGATCTCGTGGGCCTGCGCGAAGAAGCCTTCGAACGGGATGCCGGCGTCGCTGGCGCGCCGCTCGAACGCCGACAGCACGCCGCGCGCATGCTCGGCCGCGACCTGGGCATGCGACTCCAGTTCGCGCAGGTAGCGGGCCGCACTGTGGGTCGAGCCCACCGGCGGTGCGGGCGGCTCGGCGATGAAGGCCGTGATCGACGCACCGAGCTGGCGGGCGAAGTCGATGCTCGCCTGCATCGCGCGGTCGGACAGCGCGCTGCCGTCGACGGGAACCAGAAGGTGCTTGAACATGAGAGGGTGCCTCGGTCGGAAGCCCTGCGTTCGTTCCAGTCTAGGAGTCGCGCCAGCGCCCGGCCTTGTCCAGGATCAAGCGGAGAGGCTTAGGGCCTGTTAACGCTACCGGAGGGCTCGCGCCCGAGCTGCGCAGGCCCTAGAGCGCGTCGGCCTCCCGTCGGCGTGCTTGACCCAGCGCAAGCCGTGGTGCGGGTGCGCTGGCTAGAGTGGCCCGAACGCCGCGCACGGGGCGCGCGCAAGCTCTCGGAGGCACACACCATGAGCCCGATGCTGACGACTCTTCGGACGGTTGGCTCCGGCGCGCCTCGCGGCGTCGGCCCCGCCGGGCTCCGGGAACCGACACGCAGCCTGCTGCGGCACCGCCTGATCGACCTGGAGCGCCGTCTGGTCGACATGGCCGAGACGATCACCACCCGCCTGTGCGATGGTGCGGCGGCCGCCGAGCCCGCCGCGCCGCGGCCCGATGCGGTCGTGCTCGGCGAGGTGCGCGCGGCGCTCGCCCGGTTCGAGACCGGGCGCTACGGCCATTGCGTCGAATGCGGCGCGCCCATCGAGCCGGCGCGCCTGATCGAGCGGCCACAGGCCGGCCGCTGTGAGGATTGCGAGCACGAGCATGCGCAGCATGCCGGGCGCGCGGTCTGTTCATGAGCGGCGGCGATCCACGGTCGCGCGCCCGGTGACTGGCGCGGCGAGCCGGTGGTGCCCCGTCAGGGCGGCGGGGATCGCGGCGGCCTGCGCGGTCGGGTTGACGGCCTGTGCCAGCCTGAAGCCGCCCGCAACGGAGCCGCCGCGCCTGGCGCCGGCGAGCTTTGCGCCGGCCCTGCGGCAAGGCCTGTCAGCGGCGGTGGGCGTGTTCGGTGTCGGCCTGGCCTACTCGGCCGCCGAACTGCAGACGCCCGAGGCATGGCGCCGCGTCGGCGCGGAGCGCGTGGCCGATCGCATCGGGGCCGGGTTCGTCATCTCCGGCGCCGAGGGCCTGATCGTCACCGCCTCGCATGCGGTGGCCGGCAGCGAGCGCATCGCGGTCAGGCTGCCCGACCGGCGCATCGTCGCCGCCACGCTGGTGGGCGAGGACGAGATGGCCGACATCGCGCTGCTGCGCGTGCCGCTCGTGCTGCCGGAGCCGCCGCCGCACGGCCGTTCGGCGGCGCTGCGGCCGGGCGACTGGGTGCTCGCGGTGGGCGAACCCTATGGCCTGAACCGCTCGGTGGTGGCCGGCATCGTCGGCGGGACCGACCGTCATTTCGCAGAGGACCAGGAGCTGCTGTTCATCCAGAGCGATCTCGCCCTCAACCCGGGCAACTCGGGCGGGCCGCTGCTCGACAGCAGCGGCGCGATCGTCGGCATGAACACCCGCACCGTCGTCGGCTCCGAGGGCTCCGGCGGCGTGAGCCTGTCGATCCCGATCGAGATCGTGATGCAGATCGTCGGCGAGCTGCGCGACCAGGGCCGGGTCGCCCGGCCGCGGCTGGGCGCCGAGTTCGACGACGTGGCGCCCTTCGTCGCGCTGGACGCGCGCCGGGCCTATGCGTCCGGCGCGCGCGTCGGCGTGGTGGGCCTGGACTCGCTGGCCGAGCGCATCGGCCTGCAGGTGGGCGACATCATCGTTGGCATGAACGGCCGACCCATCGGGCACAGCGGTGACCTGGCGCGGGCACTGCTGGCCTGGCGCTCGGTCAGCGGCACGACGCTGACCGTGTTCCGCGAGCAGGCCTACCTGGAGTTGCGCCTGCAGTAGGCCCGCTGCGGCGTCCGCCGTGGCGGGACCTGCCGTGTAGTGCCACCCCTACAAAACATCCCCGCCGCGCACGATCGCGCGCGGCGCGCGGCGTCCCTAGCATCGGTTCCGAGCCACAACGCAAGGGGTGCCCTGATGAGTGACGCGCGCGATATCGACCCGTACGACGCCGACCGGCCGCTGCTGATGCGGTGCAGTTGCGGCCGCCACGGATCTGCCGCCGAGCACGCGGCCGAGGATGCCGGCGCCGAGCTGCGCCGTCGCAGCGAGACGGCCGAATTCGAGGCCTACTCGAATGCCTTCGTCGAGGCCACGCTGGTGAAGGCGCTGTTCCCGCAGGACGCGGTGCGGCGCCGCTTCCTGCGCGCCGTGGGCAAGGGTACGGCCATGGCGGCGATCGCCAGCGTGCTGCCGATCGCGCCGCTGCAGGCCCTGGCCCAGGCGGCCGGCGCGCCGGAGAAGAAGGACCTGAAGATCGGCTTCATCCCGATCACCTGCGCCACACCGCTGATCATGGCCCACCCGCTGGGCTTCTATTCGAAGCAGGGCCTCAACGTGCAGGTGGTCAAGACGGCCGGCTGGGCGCTGATCCGCGACAAGATGCTCAACAAGGAGTACGACGCCACGCACTTCCTGAGCCCGATGCCGCTGGCCATCAGCATGGGCGTGGGCTCCAACGCCACGCCGATGAACGTGGCGACGATCCAGAACACCAACGGCCAGGCCATCACGCTGGCGAACAAGCACAAGGACAAGCGCGACCCGAAGCAGTGGAAGGGCTTCAAGTTCGCGGTGCCGTTCGAGTACTCGATGCACAACTTCCTGCTGCGCTACTACGTGGCAGAGGCCGGGCTGGACCCGGACCGCGACATCCAGATCCGCGTGGTGCCGCCGCCGGAGATGGTGGCCAACCTGCGCGCCGGCAACATCGACGGCTACCTCGGCCCGGACCCCTTCAACCAGCGTGCGGTGTTCGAGGAGGTGGGCTTCCTGCACCTGCTGACCAAGGAGCTGTGGAACGGCCACCCCTGCTGCGCCTTCGGCACCAGCACCGAGTTCATCCAGCAGAACCCCAACACCTTCGCGGCGCTGTACCGCGCGGTGCTCACCGCCGCGGCGATGGCGCGCAAGCCCGAGAACCGCGAGCTGATCGCCAAGGTGATCTCTCCGCAGGCCTACCTGAACCAGCCCGAGACGGTGGTGACGCAAGTGCTGACCGGCAAGTTCGCCGACGGCCTGGGCAACGTGAGGAACGTGCCCGACCGCGCCGACTTCGACCCCATCCCCTGGCAGAGCATGGCGGTGTGGATGCTCACGCAGATGAAGCGCTGGGGTTACGTGAAGGGCGACGTGAACTACAGGCAGATCGCCGAGAAGGTGTTCCTGCTGACCGACGCCAGGAAGACGATGAAGCAGCTCGACCAGAAGGTGCCCGACGGCGCGTACCCGAAGTTCACCATCATGGGCAAGGTGTTCGACCCCGAGCAGCCCGAGCCCTACATCGGCAGCTTCGCGATCAAGCGCACCTGAGCGGACCGGACGGCCATGAACGGAGCTCGTTCGCTCAACCTGCGCGCCGGCCTGCTGTCCGCGCTGATCCTCGCGCTGCTGCTGATCGTGTGGCAGCTCGCCACGCGGCCGGCGGCGGGCAGCAAGGCGCCGGCCGCAGCGATGACGGCCGAGCAGATCGAGTACGCCCGCCTGCTGGGCAAGGACCCGGGCGCCAAGGCCGGCTCGACCGCCGGTCGCTCGGGTTTCCCGACGCCGGCCCAGCTGGGCAGCAAGGTGGTCGAGCACCTGTCGCATCCGTTCTATGACAACGGCCCGAACGACAAGGGCATCGGCCTGCAGCTCGCCTATTCGCTGGGTCGCGTGGGGCTGGGCTTCGCGCTGGCGGCGCTGGTCGCGATCCCGCTGGGCTTCCTGATCGGCATGAGCCCGCTGGTCTATCGCGCGCTCGATCCCTTCATCCAGGTGCTCAAGCCGATCTCGCCGCTGGCCTGGATGCCGCTGGCGCTCTACACGATCAAGGACTCGTCGATCAGCGGCATCTTCGTGATCTTCATCTGCTCGGTCTGGCCGATGCTGATCAACACCGCCTTCGGCGTGGCCGGCGTACGGCGCGAATGGCTCAACGTGGCCAAGACGCTGGAGGTGAGCCCGCTGCGCAAGGCCTTCGAGGTGATCCTCCCGGCCGCGGCGCCCACCATCCTGACGGGCATGCGCATCAGCATGGGCATCGCCTGGCTGGTGATCGTGGCCGCCGAGATGCTGGTGGGCGGCACCGGCATCGGCTACTTCGTGTGGAACGAGTGGAACAATCTGTCGCTCACCAACGTGATCTTCGCGATCCTGGTGATCGGCGTGGTCGGCATGCTGCTGGATCTGCTGTTCGCGCGGGCGCAGAAGGCGGTGACGTATGTGGATTGACCTCCTTCGTTGTTCGCGGGCCGCTTCGGCGTGCGGCCCGAGGGCGGTGGCCTGCGCGAGCTTCACTGCGCCGCCTTCGCCTGCCGGCGAAGGTTCGCTGCGCTGCTCGCTCCGCGAGGGCGGCTGCGATGACTCCGCCGCGCCGCTGGACGCGGCACGGCATAGAGCCTTCTCGCCGGTCCGCCGCCCGGCGGCGGACTGCCCCTCGCTGCACTGCGCTGCTCGCCGGCGCAGAGGCGCCCGCGCAGGCCACCGCCCTCGGGCCTGGATGCAGCCGAGGGATTCGACCACTGCAACGCACGGTGCGTCTGGCAAGGGTGAGGCTGAGGCCGCGGGCGCGCCTCTGGTACCCCAGCGAAGCGACCGCGGCCTCAGCCTCACCCTTGCGTGCTCGGTGCAAGCAAGCCAGATGCGCAAGACCGGCCCATGCCCATGAACTCACCCACCCCCTTCCTCAAGATCGAGGGCCTGGCCAAGACCTACCCCGGGTCCACCGAACCGGTGTTCGACGGCGTGAATTTCGGCATTGCGAAGGGTGAGTTCGTCTGCATCATCGGCCACAGCGGCTGCGGCAAGACCACCATCCTCAACGTGCTCGCAGGCCTGGAGCAGGCCAGCGCCGGCCATGTGTTCATGGACGGCCGCGAGGTCGCCGGACCGAGCCTGGAGCGTGGCGTGGTGTTCCAGGGCCATGCGCTGATGCCCTGGCTCAGCGTGCGCCGCAACATTGCCTTCGCGGTGCGCAGCAAGTGGCCCGACTGGACCGCACCCCAGGTCGACGCACAGGTCGAGAAGTACGTGACGATGGTCGGCCTGGGGCACGCCATCGACAAGAAGCCGGCGGCGCTGTCGGGCGGCATGAAGCAGCGCGTGGGCATCGCGCGCGCCTTCGCGATCGAGCCCAAGATGCTGCTGCTCGACGAACCCTTCGGTGCGCTCGACGCGCTGACGCGCGGCAGCATCCAGGACGAACTGCTGAAGATCTGCGCCGAGACGCACCAGACCGTCTTCATGATCACGCACGACGTCGACGAGGCCATCCTGCTGGCCGACAGGATCCTGCTGATGAGCAACGGCCCGCAGGCGCGCGTGGCGGAGATCGTGCGCAACACCATGCCGCGCGACCGCCAGCGCGCCACGTTGCACCACGACCCGCAGTACTACCGTATCCGCAACCACCTGGTCGACTTCCTCGTCGCGCGCTCGAAGGACCTGGCGCACGGTCGTGCGCCGGCGTTTCCGCCCGAGGTGCATCCGGGCGTCGATGCCTCGCCGGAGGCCGATACCGAACCCGCCGCGCTGGTCACCGGCGTGGCCTCGCCGAACCGAGTGCCGCTGCAGCGAGTGGTGTGAGCGATGTCATCCACTCGTCCACGCACGCCCTCGATCACCCCTCCCTCTGTCCCACCCCACCGGAGCACGCCATGAGCCGTCTCGAAGTCACCGAAAAGATCGTCGCCACCAAGGTGGCCAAGGGCCTGAAGTGGTCCGATATCGCCGCCAAGGTCGGCCTCAGCAAGGAATGGACGACGGCCGCCTGCCTCGGCCAGATGACGCTGACGAAGGAGCAGGCCGGCATCGTCGGCGAGATCTTCGGCCTCAGCGACGCCGAGCAGAAGTGGCTGATGGTGGTGCCCTACAAGGGCTCGCTGCCGACCACTGTGCCGAGCGATCCGCTGATCTACCGCTTCTACGAACTCGTCAATGTGTACGGCACGACCTTCAAGGAGCTGATCCACGAGGAGTTCGGCGACGGCATCATGAGCGCGATCGACTTCAAGATGGACCTGCAGCGCGAGCCCCACCCCGCCGGCGACCGGGTCAGCATCACGATGAGCGGCAAGTTCCTGCCCTATAAAACCTACTGACGGCAGGATCTGCTTCATGACTTCAGAGACCCGCCCGCCCGTCCCCCCGTTCACGGTGGAGACCGCACGCCAGAAGGTGCGCATGGCCGAGGACGCCTGGAACACCCGCGACCCCGATGTCGTGGTGCGCGTCTACACCGAGGACACGCGCTGGCGCAACCGCAGCGAGTTCCCGTTCGGCCGCGAACAGGTGCGCGCCTTCCTGCAGCGAAAGTGGGCCCGGGAGCTGGACTACCGGCTGATCAAGGAGCTATGGGCGTGCGACGGCCCGCGCATCGCGGTGCGCTTCGCCTACGAGTGGCGCGACGACTCGGGCCAGTGGTTCCGCAGCTACGGCAACGAGAACTGGGAGTTCACGCCGCAGGGTCTGATGGCGCGCCGCTACGCGAGCATCAACGACCTGCCGATCGCCGAGGGCCAGCGCCTCTTCAAGTGGCCGCTCGGGCGGCGCCCCGACGATCACGCGGGGCTGAGCGAGCTGGGTCTCTGACGAACCGGCGTCGCCTGCGGACGCCCCGCGTTCAGCGGGGCGGCATCTCGGTCGGGAAGTGGCGCTCGGTCCACTCCTTCATGCCGCCGTCCACATAGCGCACGTTGGTATAGCCCTGCGCCTGCAGCATCGTGGCCAGCTTGCTGGAGCGGTTCTGCGTGCGGCAGATCAGCAGCACCGGCCGGGCCGGGTCGCGCGGGATCTCCGACTGGCGCTCCTTGATCTGGCTCAGCGGCAGGCGCAGCGCGCCCGGCGCGACGCCGGTCGCCGCGTGCTCGTCGGGCTCGCGGATGTCGATCAGCAAGGCCTGGCCCGCGGCCGCGGCGGCGCGCGCTGTCTCGAGGTCGACCTTCGGCGCGGCGGGCTGCTGCGCCTGCGCGCGCGCGATCGCCGGCAGGGCCAGCGCGGCGGCGCATGCCGCGAGCAGCAGCGCGCGCCGTGCGACATCGGTGCGGCCGCGACGGCGTGCGGGCCGCTTGGGGGTCGTCGGGTTCGGTGTCATGTGTCGCTCCTGTTCGAGTGGCGCACACCAAGCAGCTTACGCGCCGGGCGGGCGCGCGACCAGCTCGCGCTGCACCGCCATCGCCGTGGCACGCGGCAGGATCGGGCGCCCCCGCGCTTCGAGGTGGGCCCGGGTGAACGCGGCGCCGAACAGCAGGATCAGCGACGAGTAGTTGACCCACACCAGCAGCAGCACCAGCGAGCCGGCCGCGCCGTAGGCCGAGCCGGTGGCGGTGTGGGTGAGGTAGAGCGCGATCAGCGTGCGCCCGACCGTGAACAGCCCCGCGGTGACGGCGGCGCCCATCCACACGTCGCGCCAGGCCAGCACCACGTCGGGCAGGATGCGGAACATCGCGGCGAACAGCAGCGTCACCACCCCGAGCGACAGGGCGATGTCGAGCAGGCCCAGCGACCACGCCGGCACCGGCAGCCAGGTCTCGGCGAACACCATCACCGCACGCACCGCCACGCTGAGCAGCAGCGAGACCAGCAGCACGAAGCCGATCGCCAGCACCACCGCGAGCGACAGCACGCGGCTCTTGACCAGCAGCAGCACCGTGTTGCGCGTCGGGCTGGGCGCGACCGACCAGATCGCGTTGAGCGACTTCTGCAACTGCGCGAACACCGTGGTGGCGCCCAGCAGGATCAGGCCGAAGCCCAGCAGCGTGGGCCACAGGCCGTTGCGCTCGAAGCGGGCGCCGGCCACGGCGGTCTGCACGAAGCCGGCGGCCTGCGCGCCGATCACCGACTCGAGCTGCGCCATCAGCTGCCCCTGTGCCGCCTGCTCGCCCAGCACCAGGCCGATGACGGTGATCGCGACGATGACGACCGGCGCGATCGAGAACACCGTGAAGAAGGCCAGCGCCGCGGCGTAGACGAAGGCCTGGCTGTCCAGCCAGTAATGGGCGGCGCGGCGGCCTACGTCGAGCCAGTAGCGGAGGAGCTCGGGCATGGCCGCATTGTGACGGCGCCACGCGGAGCGCCCCGGGCGCCGCTCTGCCGTCCTACATCACGGTGGCATGCGGATGCAGCGGATGGTCCAGGGTGTCGGCGATCAGCCGCAGCGCGGCGTCGCAGTCGTCGCGCGTCAGTGGGCCGCCGAGGCAGATGCGCACCGCGTCCGGCGGGTCCCCGTCGGTCGAGAACGCGGCGCTGGCCACCACGCCGACGCCCTGGGTGCGCAGGTAGGACGCGAACTCCACCGTGCTCCACGACGACGACAGCGGCAGCCAGAGGTGGAAGCCTTCCGGCTGCGCCTGCACCGCGTGGCGCGCCAGGTGGCGGGCCGCCATCGCCTGCCTGGCGATCGACTCGTTGCGGATCGCCTGCAGCATCGCCTGCGCGCTGCCGTCGACGACCCAGCGGGTGGCCAGCGCATTGGTCACCGGCGACGCCATCACCGTGGTGGCCCGCAGTGCGCCGGCCAGCCGCTGCGCCTGGCGCTCGCTGGGCGCGCTGACGTAGGCGGTGCGCAGGCCCGCGCCGAGGCACTTGCTGAAACCGGTGACGTAGTAGGTGAGCTCCGGCGCCAGCAGCGCCAGCGGCGGCGGTACCTCGCGCGGCAGCATCGAGTAGGCGTCGTCCTCGATGATCGGCACGCTGTAGCGCAGCGCGATGTCGGCCAGCGCCTCGCGCCGTCGCTTCGAGGTCGTCAACGTGGTCGGGTTCAGCAGCGTCGGGTTGCAGTACAGCGCCTTGGGCTTGAGGGTCTTGCAGGCCTGTTCGAAATCGGCCGCGCTCGGACCCTCGTCGTCGAGCGCCAGCGCGTGCAGCTGCACACCGAGCTGGGTGGCGATCGCCTTGATGCCCGGGTAGGTGAGCGACTCCACGCACACCAGCTCGCCGGGCCGTGCCAGCTGCGACACCAGCGCGGCCAGCGCGCTGTGGATGCCGGGGCAGACCAGCACGCGCTCGGCGCTGCAGTCCGGCAGACGGTGGCGCAGCCACTGGACCGCGGCGTCCTTGTCCTCGGGCGCGCCGCCGAAGTCCTGGTAGCGCATCAGCGCGTACAGGTCGGTGCGGGCCATCAGGTCGCGGGCGCTCTCGCGCAGGCGCTCGACCAGCGCCGTGTCCTCCGGTTCGGGCGGCAGGTTCATCGTCATCTCCGCGCCGCTGCCGCCGCGCAGCGGCACGGCCGGGCTGCGGCCGCGCACGTAGGTGCCCATGCCGGGGCGCGAGTCGATCAGCCCGCGCTTGCGCGCCTCGCCGTAGGCGCGCGCCACCGTCGTGTAGTTGAGCCGCAGGCTGTCGGCCAGCTGGCGCAGCGTCGGCAGGCGCTCCTGCGCGCCGAGCCGGCCGGTTCGCAAATCCTCGGCGATCAGGTCGGCGATCAGCAGGTAGGCGGGCCGGTCGCTGCCCTCGAGTCGGCGCAGCCAGTGCTGCATGGGTTTGGCGGTGGCCATGGGCGGGGAGGGGAGGAAAAATGGGAGGGGGAGACCCGGAGGACATCGAGGGACGGGCAGGCAGTCCCTTGCCGCCATTGATTGCATCGTTCATGCCATCACCGGGGCGCACGGCACCGCCGATGGCGCCCAGCGGCGGTGCGCCGAGCCCCGTTGATCGGAGGCATTGATCGCATCGCGCCGCCTCACGCCGGTGCGCATGCCCTGGAGCAGATAAGGGGCATCGCCACCGTCGGGCGGGGTCGCAAAAAAGTTGCCGGCAACGGCGGCCGCATGCCTGCGCTTTGATCGCAACTTGATCGCATCAACGCGCCGCGCCGCGCGGTCGGCGTGGCACACCGCGTGCAAAGAGAGCGGGGCGCGCAGCACCGCTCGCTCTTCCGTCTTCCTCACGGATCCCCGTCAACTGCCAACGGAGTACGCCATGCCCAAAGTCACCCGCCCCGCCAACGAGAAAGGCGAGTTCCTCGTCGATTACGAAGAGAAGGTCTTCGAGGACGTGAAGGCCGAGCCCGGCGAGAAGGCGCTCGTCACCTTCCACACCGTCGCCTTCGAAGGGTCGATCGGCTTCGTCAACCTGCTGCAGGCCACGCGCCTGCAGCGCAAGGGCTTCGAGACCTCGGTGCTGCTCTACGGCCCGGGCGTCACGCTGGGCGTCAAGCGCGGCTTCCCGACGCTCGGCGACGAGGCCTTCCCCGGCCACCAGAACTTCAACAACCAGATCGCCAAGTTCATGAGCGAGGGCGGCAAGGTCTACGCCTGCCGCTTCGCGCTGCAGGCGCTGTACGGCCATGGCGAAGGCGCGCTGATCGAAGGCATCCGCCCGATCAGCCCGCTGGACGTGCTGGACATCATCCTGCTGCACCGCAAGTCCAACGCCTTCATCCTGGACACCTGGACACTTTGACCACCCCCGTTGCGGCCGCGCCGCTCCCCCTCGAGGGGACGACGCTGGCGGGCCGGCAGAGCCGGACCCGCGGCGTCTGCGCGATGGGCCGTGCCTCGGCCTGCGCCCGGCTTCTCGTCGAACCGTCATGGAGATCCTGAGATGAGTTCCCCTCGCACCGTCCGCGCTGCCGCGGTCCAGATCGCGCCCGACCTCGAGCGGCCCGCGGGCACGCTCGAGCGCGTGCTCGCGGCCGTCGACGAGGCGGCCGCGCAGGGGGCGCAGCTGGTGGTGTTCCCCGAGACCTTCGTCCCCTACTACCCCTACTTCTCGTTCGTGCTGCCGCCGGTGCTGCAGGGTGCGCCGCACCTGCGGCTGATGGAGCACGCGGTGGTGGTGCCCGGCCCGGTCACGCAGGCGGTCGCCGAGCGGGCCCGCGCACGCGGCATCGTCGTCGTGCTCGGCGTCAACGAGCTCGACCACGGCAGCCTCTACAACACCCAGCTGGTGTTCGATGCCGACGGCGCGCTGATCCTGAAGCGCCGCAAGATCACCCCGACCTACCACGAGCGCATGGTCTGGGGCCAGGGCGACGGCGCCGGCCTGAAGGTGGTCGACAGCGCGGTCGGCCGCATCGGTGCGCTGGCCTGCTGGGAGCACTACAACCCGCTGGCGCGCTACGCGCTGATGACACAGCACGAGGAGATCCACTGCGCCCAGTTCCCCGGCTCGATGGTCGGGCAGATCTTCGCCGACCAGATGGCGGTGACGATCCGCCACCACGCGCTGGAGTCGGGCTGCTTCGTCGTCAACGCCACCGGCTGGCTGACCGACGCGCAGATCGCGTCCATCACGCCCGACCCGGGCCTGCAGAAGGCACTGCGCGGCGGCTGCCACACCGCGATCGTCTCGCCCGAGGGCAAGGACCTGTGCACCCCGCTGACCGAGGGCGAGGGCCTCGTCTATGCCGACCTCGACATGGCGCTGATCGCCAAGCGCAAACGCATGATGGATTCGGTGGGCCACTACGCGCGCCCCGAGCTGCTGAGCCTGCTGATCAACGACCGTCCGGCCACGACCTCGATGCCGATGCCGGCCACCCCCGCTATTCCCGCCGTTACCGCGGCCCTCCGGAGTTCCGCCCATGAGCACCACGACCCTCGGCCCCGCACCGACCTTGTCGCCGGAGAGCCGCCAGTTGATGACCGAGCTGCAGTCCTTCGGGTTGCGGCTGGCTGATCCGGGCTCGCCGAATGCCGGCGTGGCCAGCCGTCGCGGCGGCGCGGGGCCGTCGGACCACAAGGCGGTCATGGTCGATGGCCACACGATCATGGTGCCGGTGCACACCCAGGGCGCCTGGGCTTCCCCGTTCGTCGCCGAGGCGCCCGACGCCAGTGGCACGAGCCGGCTGACGCGCGGCAGCATCCCGATCGCGCGCATCGCCTTCCCGAAGGCGCCGCGCTTCTATGCGCTGCAGACCTTCGACGGCGTGCCCTATCCGCACATCGCCACGTTGCACGGCTCGGACGTGCTGGCCACCACGGTGCTGCAGACTTGCATCCGCTACGAGAGCCGCCGCAAGACCTGCAAGTTCTGCGCGATCGGCCAGAGCCTCGCGGCCGGCCGCACGGTGGCGCACAAGACGCCCGAGCAGCTCGCCGAGGTGGCGCGCGCCGCGGTGCTGCTCGACGGCGTGAAGCACATGGTCATGACCACCGGCACCCCGCCCACGCCCGACCGCGGCGCGCAGGTGCTGTGCGACAGCGCTTTCGCGATCCGTGCGGCGGTCGACCTGCCGATCCAGGCGCAGTGCGAGCCGCCGGACACCGACCAGTGGTTCGTGCGCATGAAGGCCGCCGGCATCGACACGCTGGGCATGCACCTCGAGGTGGTGACGCCCGAGCTGCGCGAACGCATCATGCCGGGCAAGGCCACGGTGCCGGTCGAGCGCTACCTGGAGAGCTTCGAGGCGGCGGTCGGCGTGTTCGGCCGCGGCCAGGTGTCGACCTACATCCTGGCCGGCCTGGGCGACACGCGCGAGGCCATCCTCTCGATCGCCGAGAAGCTGGTGGCGCTGGGTGTCTACCCCTTCGTCGTGCCCTTCGTGCCGATCAGCGGCACGCCGCTCGAGGACCACCCGGCGCCGAGCCCCGAGTTCATGAAGTCGGTGCTGGAGCCGCTGGGCGCGATGGTCAGCGCCGGGCGCCTGCGCTCGAGCGACATCAAGGCGGGTTGCGGCAAGTGCGGGGCGTGCTCGTCTCTCTCCGTGTACGAATCATGAACCCCCCCGTTGCGGCTGCGCCGCTCCCCCCAGGGGGCGCCGCTGGCGGACCGGCGGAGCCGGACCCGCGGCGGCTGCCGGCGGGGGCCGGCGTGCTTGCGCGATGGGCTTGTGAGTGGAGGTGGTCATGCTGACCCTGGACGTGGTGTGCGACCTGCCGCTGGCCTTCACCCCCTGCGAGTTCCGCGTCAAGTGGGCCGACGGCGCCTGGGAGATCAACGAGGCGCGGCGCCTGCGCCGCCTGGTGTTCTGCATCGAGCAGGGCCTGTTCGGCGGCGGCGATGACATCGACGCGATCGATGCGCATGCGCAGCCGCTGGTGGCGCTGTCCTGCGTGGGCGGCATGAGCGACCAGGTGGTCGGCACCGTGCGCATCCACCCCGGCCTGAACGAGGGCGACGACGGCGTGTGGTGGGGCTCGCGCCTCGCGGTGCACCCGGCCTTCCGCAGCCACGGCCGGCTCGGTGCGACGCTGATCCGGCTGGCGGTGAGCAGCGCGCACGCGCGTGGCGCGCGGCTTTTCCTGGCGCACGTGCAGGCGCAGAACCGCGCGCTGTTCGAGAAGCTGCACTGGCATTGGCTGAAGGACGAGGCGCTGCACGGCCGCCCGCACTGCCTGATGCAGGCCGACCTGGCGCAGTACCCGCCCTGCCACGATCCGCTGACCGGCTACGTGGCGCAGAGCCGGGCCCGCGCCTGACGAGGACGCCGGCATGGACGACGGAATGCGGGGCCAGGACGGGCTCGACGGGCTCGCCTCGGCGCTGCTGCGCGGGCGCGGCTTCGCGCACAAGCGCGACATCAGCGACGTGGTGTCCGCGCTGTCGGCCGCGCTGCCCGGCGGCACCGCGGCGCTGGGCCAGGCGGTCGGCGTCGGCGACGACTGCGCGGCGATCCCCGATGGCGACGGTGGCTACCTGCTGTTCGCGATCGAGGGCTTCGTCGACGACTTCGTGCAGCGCATGCCCTGGTTCGCCGGCTACTGCGGCGTGATGGTGAACGTGAGCGACATCTGTGCGATGGGCGGGCGTCCGATCGCCGTGGTCGACGCGCTGTGGAGCCGCGGCATGGCGCCGGGCCGGCAGGTGCTCGAGGGCCTGGCGGCCGCGTCGCAGCGCTACGGCGTGCCGATCGTCGGCGGGCACAGCAACAACCAGGCGGCCGGCGGGCAGCTCGCCGTGGCGATCCTGGGCCGCGCGAAGACGCTGCTGACGAGCTTCAACGCCCGCCCCGGCGACACCCTGGTGATGGCGATCGACCTGCGCGGCGCCTACCAGGAGCCCAACCCCTACTGGGACGCGTCGACCGGCGCGCCGGCCGAGCGGCTGCGCGCCGACATCGAGCTGCTGCCGGCGTTGGCCGAGAGCGGCCTGTGCGACGCGGCCAAGGACATCAGCATGGCCGGCGCCGTGGGCACGGCGCTGATGCTGCTGGAGTGCTCGCGGGTCGGCGGCGTGATCGACGTGCAGGCGATCCCGCGCCCGCCCGGCGTGCCGCTGCTGCGCTGGCTGCAGTCCTTTCCGAGCTTCGGCTTCGTGTTCAGCGTGCGGCCGGCGCAGGCGGCCGCGGTGGCGCGGCATTTCGAGTCGCAGGGCATCGCCTGCGCCGCGGTCGGCGAGGTCACGGCGAACCCGCAGTTGCATCTGCGCGACGGCGAGGCGAGCACGCTGCTGTGGGACCTGACGGCGCAGCCCTTCATCGGCGCGCGGGCCGTCGGGCCGCGGGAGCCGGCCCATGTCTAACCGTCGCCTGCGCATCGGCCTGCTGACCCATTCGGTCCATCCGCGCGGTGGCGTCATCCACACGCTGGAACTGGCCGATGCCTTGCACGAGGCAGGCCACGAGGTGACGGTGATGGCGCCGGCGCTGCCCGGGCAGGCGCTGTTCCGCACGCCGCGCTGCGCGGTCGAACTGGTGCCGGTGGCGCCGGCGCCGGCCGACCTGGCGAGCATGGTCGCGTCGCGCCGCGACGCCTGCATCGACCATCTCGCGCCGCGGGTGACGTCGCGCGGCTACGACGTGCTGCATGCGCAGGACGGCATCGGCGGCAATGCACTGGCGACGCTGCAGGAACGCGGGCTGATCGACGGCTTCGTGCGCACCGTGCACCACCTCGACCACTTCGACGACGCGCGCGTGATGGCCTGGCAGCAGCGTGCCTTCCTGCAGGCGCGCCAGGTGTTGTGCGTCAGCCAGACCTGGTGCGACATCCTGCAGCGCGAGCACGGCGTCGCGGCGGCGCTGGTGCACAACGGCGTCGACCTGCGGCGCTATGGCCGCCAGCCCGGCGCCGCCGATGCGCGCGTCCGGCGCCGCTACGGGCTGCGCGCCGGCGCCTCCCACGGCGCGCCGGTCTATCTGGCGGTGGGCGGCATCGAAGAGCGCAAGAACACGGTGCGTGTGCTGCAGGCCTTCGCGGCCCTGCGCGCGCGGCAACCCCAGGCGCAGCTGGTCATCGCCGGCGGTGCCAGCCTGCTCGACCACGACCGCTACGCGCGAGAGTTCACCGAGGCGCTGGCCGCCAGCGGCCTGCGCGTCGGGCCGGGGGCCGACGTGGTGATCACCGGCACCGTCGCCGACGACGAGATGCCGGCGCTGTTCCGCGCCGCCGACGTGCTGGTGATGGCCTCGCTGCGCGAAGGCTTCGGCCTGGTGGTGCTGGAGGCGCTGGCCTGCGGCACGCCGGTGGTGGTGTCGCGCCAGGCGCCGTTCACCGAATACCTGCCGGCCGACGAGCAGCACGGCGAGGCCTGCTGGGCCGACCCGCTGAACCCGCTGTCGATCGCCGACGCGATGGCGCGGTCCTGCGAACCGGGGCGCGCCGAGGCGTTGGCCCGGGCCGTGCCCGAGGTCTGCCGGCGCTACAGCTGGACGGCCAGCGCCGCGCGCCACGTCGCGCTGTACCGCGCGATGCGGGCGCTGGTCGGCCACGGCTTGCCGCTCGCCGCGGCGGTGCCCACCGAACCGGCCGCGATGGACGCCGCCCCTGTCGTTTCCTGACCTCACGTTTCCTGGAGATTTGCCCCATGCCCGCGATGCATTTCCACCTGCGCTGGCCCGACCGCAGCGAGACGCGCTGCTACTCGCCGTCGCTGGTGATCAAGGACTACCTCGTGCCCGGCAGTGCCTACCCGCTGCCGGAGTTCCTGGCCCGCAGCCGCGAGGCGCTGCACATCGCCTCCGAGCGCGTGCGTGCCAAGTTCGGCTACGCCTGTTCGATGGCGATGGACCAGCTGGCGCAGATCGAGGCCACCGCCGAACGCTTCGACGCGCAGGCCGAGGTGGAAGTGCTGCGCTTCGACGAAGCCTGACCCGAGCAAGAAGGACCCACGCCATGAACCCCACCGCAGAACACCACAGCGTCGCCATCGTCGGCGGCGGCCAGGCCGGCCTGTCGCTGAGCTACTACCTGAAGCAGCGCGGCATCGACCACGTCGTGCTCGAGAAGCGCTCGCCGCTGCACGCCTGGCGCACGCAGCGCTGGGACAGCTTCTGCCTCGTCACGCCCAACTGGCAGTGCAAGCTGCCAGGCTGGGAGTACGCCGGCAGCGACCCGCACGGCTTCATGAAGAAGGACGAGATCATCGAGTACCTCGACGGCTTCGTGAAGCATGTGGACGCGCCGGTGCGCAGCGGCCTGACGGTGCAGCGCGCCGCGCCGCGCGCCGGCGGCGGTTTCGAGATCGCCACCTCGCAGGGCCACTACAGCGCCGACCAGGTGGTGGTGGCCTCGGGCGGCTACCACCAGCCCATCATCCCGCGGCTGGCCGAGCGGCTGCCGCGCGAGCTGCTGCAGATCCACTCCGAGCAGTACCGCAATGCGCAGGCGCTGCCGCCCGGCAAGGTGCTGGTGGTGGGTAACGGCCAGTCGGGCGCGCAGATCGCCGAGGACCTGCACCTGGCCGGTCGCGAGGTGGTGATGGCGACCGGCGACGCGCCGCGCTGCGCGCGCTTCTACCGCGGCAAGGACGTGGTGGACTGGCTGGCCGACATGGGCTACTACGACATGCCGGTGCACGAGCACCCGCTGCGCGAGGGCGTGCGCGACAACACCAACCACTACGTCACCGGCCGCGACGGCGGGCGCGACATCGATCTGCGCAAGTTCGCCAGCGAGGGCATGGAGCTATACGGGCTGCTGAACGGCCTGGAGGGCGACACGCTGCACTTCAACCCCGACCTGCGCGCCAACCTCGACCACGCCGACCGCATCTACAACGGCATCAACGCCGCGATCGACAAGCACATCGAGAAGGCCGGCCTCGACGCGCCGCCGCCGTCGGCCTACCGGCCGGTGTGGGAGCCGGCGGCCGAGCGCACGCGGTTGTCGCTGCGCGAGTCCGGCATCGGTGCCGTCATCTGGTGCATCGGTTTCTCGCCCGACTTCAGCTGGCTCGACGCGCCGGTGTTCAACGGCCGCGGGCAGCCCGGCCACGTGCGCGGCGTGACCGCGCTGCCGGGGCTCTACTTCATCGGCCTGCCCTGGCTGCACACCTGGGGCTCGGGCCGCTTCTCCGGCGTGGCGCGCGACGCGCTCTACCTGGCCGAGCAGATCGAGGCGCGCCGGTCGGTACCGGCCCGGGCCGACGAGGCGATGGCGGAGTCGATGCTGTCCTGAGGCACTCGCGGGCCGCTCAGGGCCGCGGCCACAGCACCCACATCCGCAGCGGCTGCTTCATGCGGCCGGCGCGGTCCTCGGCGCCCTCGGCCCAGCCCCAGTAGTAGTCGGCGCGCACCGCGCCGGTGATGGCGCTGCCGGTGTCCTGGGCCAGCACCAGGCGCTGCAGCGGCCGCGGCGGCGGCGGCGTCGGGCTCCAGGGCTGTGGCTCGGTGGTGTCGAGCCACACCGGCGTGCCGTAGGGGATGGCCCGCGGATCGACCGCGATCGAGCGGCCCGGCGTCAGCGGCACGCCCTGCGCGCCGACCGCGCCGATCGACGGATCGGTCAGCGGCTCCTCGCGAAAGAACACGTAGCGCGGGTTCGCGGCCAGCATCTCGGACACGCGGCCGGGGTTGGCTCTCGCCCAGGCCTTGATCGCCGGCCACGAGGCCTGCTCCAGCGTGAACGCACCGCGCTCGACCAGCCAGCGGCCGACCGACTGGTAGGGCTGGTCGTTGTGGCCGCCGTAGGCGAGCCGCACGGTCTGCCGGCGGCCGTCGGGCTCGGTGATCGCGAGCCGGCCCGAGCCCTGCACCTGCAGCAGCAACGCGTCCAGCGGATCGGCGACCCAGGCGATCTCGCGTCCCTTCAGGGCGGCGCGCGCCGCCGGCAGCGTCTCGATCTCGGCGCGCGTGTACCAGGGCTTGCGCAGCGCCAGGTTCGGCGGCGCGGCGTAGAGCGGCACGCCGTGGCTCCTGCTGCGCTGGCGCGAAGCGGCGACCAGCGGCTCGAAGTAGCCGGTCGCGAGGCCGTCGCCGCGACCGTCGAGCGCGGTGACGCGGTAGGGCGTCAGCGTGCGCTGCAGCCAGGCACGCACGCGGGTGTCGTCGGGCGCGTCGAGCGCCTTGGCGCTGGCGCAGGCGGCGGCCCAGCCGGGGGCCGGCTTCGCGCAGCCGGCCAGCAGCGCCGGCCAGGCGCGCACCGTGGCGTCGGCCTCCCAGCCGGGCAGGTCGCTCCACGGCACCGGTTGCCAGCGCGCGTTCTCGCGCAGCACCGGCGGCAGACCCGTGCCAGCGGGGGCTGCCGGGACCGGTGCCGCCGGCGGCGAGGTCGGGGCCGGGCTCGGGCCGGGTGGCAGCGGCGTGCTGCAGGCGGCCAGTGCGCCTACCATCCCGGCCAACAGCCACCGTGGCGCCAGGATCTTCTTCACGAACATGGGACTCCTTCTGCTGGAGGCACTGGCCGCGCTGGCCTGCTTGGTCTTCATCGTCTGGTGGACGATGTTCTCGGGTCGCCGCGGCGGCGAGCGCACCGCGCCGCCGGAAGACGAAGCGCCAGCGCGATCGGCGGGCGATCCGCCCACGCTGCCGCCGCCAGCCTGAGGCTCACACGCCCTCACGTGTTTTCACGAGGCTCGCCGGCCCGCGCGGTGCCGCGGGGTGGCAGCAGGAAACTGATGAAGCGGGTGCGCAGGCGGCGCCGCAGCGCGGCGTAGATGCGCGAGCGGTCGGCCACGCGGATGCCGCGCGATCGCATCGCCACCTTGAACGCCAGGAAGAAGCTCACGCCGAGGTTCAGCGCACCGGTCAGCGGGATCGCGGCGACGCACCACCAGAACGCCGGCTCCTGCAGCGCCTGCATCCCGAGCGCACCGAGCGCCGCGGCGATCTGCCCGGTCGACAGCGTCACGTGGCGCACGTCCAGCGGCAGCGCGAAGAAGGTGGCGAGCACCGGCACGATGCCGAGCATCAGGCCGAGCGAGATGTTGGCCACCAGGCCCGAGATGTTGGCGCGCCACCAGCGCGACCAGCGCTCGGCGCGCGGCGCGCCCAGCCGCGAGAGGATGCGCGGGTTCCAGCGGATCGCGCTGTCGAGCTGGTGCAGCACGAACCAGTTCTCGGCCCAGCCGCCGAACAGGCTGGAGGCGAACAGCAGCACGCCGGTGAAGGCCGCGTAGAACGGTGTGGCCCCGAGCAGCGTGAGGCTGTTCAGCACGTGCTCGGCGTCCAGCACGCCGACCAGCGGCGCGCCGAAGGCCTGCTTCGCGAGCCACTGCACGCCCAGCACCACCGGCGCCACCATGGCCAGGTTGCCCACGATGCCGGCGGCCTGCGAGCGGATCAGGTGCGCGACCTCGTCGACGAAGTCCTCCAGGGCCGCGTCGTTGCCGACGTCGTCGAGCTTCGCGGCCATGGCCGGTGCGGTCATCGCCGGCTGCTTGGTGGCCACGGTCCAGTGCAGCAGGTAGATGAGCACGAAGCTCGCCGCGTAGTTGAGCCCTGCGCCGAAGCCGGCCCAGAAGGCCGACAGCCCGAGCGCGAGCACGAAGAACTTCAGGAAGGTGGTGCCGGCCAGCACCGCCCCGCCACCGAGCGCCTTGCGCAGCATCGCCCACCACTCGCCGCGGGTGCGGGTGATGTAATGCTCGCCGGTCTCGGCGCTGCGCTCGGCGACCTTGCGCGCCAGCATCGAGTACTGGCGCGCGAACAGCGCGCGGATGCTGCGCCGCTCGGACGCCACGCGGGCCAGGCCGGCCACCAGGTGCACCAGCTCGCGCTCGCGCGAGCCGGCCGGCGCCAGCGCACAGGCCAGCAGCGCCTCGATGCGCACGGTGCGCGCGCGCAGCTGGTCGACCTGGAACACCAGGTCGACCGACACGCCGTGTTCCTCCAGGTGCTGGCTCACGCTGGCGGCGGCCCGGCGGCAGGCATCGAGCAGCGCGCGCAGGTACTGGGCCTCGCGCAACAGTGCCGCCTCGTCGCCGGTCTCGGCCGCCTCGCACAGCCGCTCGGCCGCCCGCAGCAACTGGCGGAAGGGCTTGTCGACCAGCAGCTCGGCGCTCATGCGCTGGCGCACTGCGCCGGTGGCGCCGGTGGCGCCGACCTGCGAGGCCAGGATCAGCAGTGCGTCGAAGAACGGCGCGCGCCAGCCGAGCGGCGGCTCGGCCACCGGCCGGGCTTCGGCGAACAGGGCGGCCAGGCGCGCCAGCGTGGCGTCGTCGATCGCGGCCAGCCAGTCGGTGTCGCGCGGATCGCTGAACAGCAGGCCGAACAGCTGCGCGAGGTCGGCGGTGGCTGGCGTGGCGGGCAGGAAGCGCGCGCGCATCCGGTCGCCGAACTCGCTGAACACGGCCACCCGCTGCGCGAAGCCGAAGTCGGCCAGCAAGGCAGCCAGGTCGATCTCGCTGCGGAAGGCGCGCAGCAGCCCGACCACGTCGGCACGCGGCTCGGGGTTGCGGTCGAGCACGTTGAGCAGGTGCTTCAGCCGCCGCAGCGGCAGCAGCGTGACCTCGGAGACCGGTTCGGCGGCGTCGCCGGACAGCTCCTCGCGCGTGCGCGCCGGGTGGCGCAGCCATTCGACCAGGCGCACCAGCCACAGGTGGCGCTCCGGCAGGCTGGCGCGCGGATCGGCCGCGTTGAGCAGCGCGGTGAGGTCCCAGCCACGTCGGCCGGTGGGCTTGCGCCGCAAGCGGGGCGTGTCCAAGCGCGGCCGCGTCAATGCAGCGCCGAGTGCTGCGACAGCTCGAACGTCGGAATCGCGGCCTCGAAGGCCTGGGCCTCGGCGCTCATGCAGTAGTAGCTGCCCTGCATCTGGCCGCGCGGCGCGGCGATGCGGGCCCAGCTCTGGTACTCGAACTGCTCACCGGGCTGCAGCAGCGGCTGCTGGCCGAGCACGCCCAGGCCGCGCACTTCCTGCCGGGCGCCGCTCGCGTCGGTGATCAGCCAGTGGCGGCCGATCAGCTGGGCGGACACATCGCCGCTGTTGACGATGGTCACCGAGTACGAGAACGCGTAGGCCTGTTGCTCGGGGGCCGATTGCTCGGGCAGGTAGCGTGCGATGACGCTGACGGTGAACTCGGGGCGTGCCATGCCACGGATTCTAGGGACCGGGCTGCCGCGAGTGGCGGTGTCAGGGTCCGGGCGCGATATCGAAGGCGATGCAGACGCGGTCGGCGTCCGCGCTGAAGGGAACGGTGCGGTGGAACAGCGACGACGGGAACAGCACGATGTCGCCGACCTGCGGCGCGAGCACGCGGCGGGGAAAGCGCTCGTGCCGGCGCGGATAGCCATCGCCGTCGGTGCTGAACTCGATGCAGCCGTCCTCGCTGCCTTCGGCGCGCGGCGGGAGCGCCAGGTACACCACGCCGCTCAGCCACCCGGTCTCGTGGATGTGAGAGGTGAGGTGGCCGCCCTGGCGCATCTTCACGTACCACGAGCTGCTGAACACGGGCTCGGCGGGGAAGGCGCGCGCGTACTCGCAATCGGCGCCGGCCCACTGCGCGCGGTAGGCGACGACGGCCTGCCCGATCAGCGCCGCGAGGCGGCGGAACGAGTCCTCGGGGCGCTTGAACAGGTTGCCGGCCGACTGGATGCCGTGGTGCAGGCGGCCCTGCTTGCGTTCAGCGATCTCCGCATGTTCGATGTCGCGCAGCAGCGCGGCGACGAGCGGGCTGTCGGGCGCCGCCAGCGCGTCGATGCGTCCGTGCCGCACGAAATCGAGCGGCGTGCGGCAGAAGCCGTAGGGGTCGGGCTCGGCAAAGTTCGCAGCGTGGTGCGCCGACAGCGTGGCGAGGAAGGGCGAGCGGTGCGGGCCCGCGGCCAGCATCGGCGCGAGCGCAGTGCGGAAGTCGTCGTAGCGTTCGGTCTTGTACAGGCAGTAGAGGCGCCGCTCCTGCCAGTCGCGCAGCCTTGAACGCTCGAAGCAGGCGATGGCATCGCCCCATTGCCCTGCGGCCTGGAGCAGCACGCCGAGGTTGTAGTTGGCCTCGGGGTGAGCGGCCGCCAGGCCGAGCGCGGCGCGGTAGCTGGCCAGCGCGTCGTCGACGCGGCCCTGGTCCCACAGCGTCTCGCCGAGATTGTTGTGGGCGTCGGCGTAGGCCGGGTCCAGCGCCAGCGCGTCGCGCAGGCTGGCGGCCGCGGCGTCGAGCAGGCCGTGCGCACGCAGCGCCGAGGCGAGGCTCAGGTGCACCCTGGCCGTGGGGGTGATCGCGAGCGCGGTGCGATAGCACGCGACGGCGTCTTCGAGATGGCCCTGGGCCTGGCGCACGGCGCCGAGGTTCGCGTGCGCGGCCGCGTAGCCCGGCTGCAGCGTCACGGCACGGACCAGGCTGTCGGCGGCCTCGTCGAGGCGCTGCAGGTCCTTGAGCGCGGTGCCGAGGTTGTAGTGCGCGACCGTGAAGTCGGGCTTCAGCGCGACGGCACGCCGGTAGGCGGCCACGGCCTCGTCGAGCCGCCCCAGGCGCCCGCAGGTGGCGGCGAGGTTGAACAGCAGCTCGGCCGATTGCGGCGCCAGCGCCGCGGCCTTGCGGAAGCTCGCCGCCGCCGCGTCGAGCTTGAGCTGCTCCGAGCAGGCCGTGCCGTGCAGGTTGTGCAGGGCCACGTCCTGCGGATGGCTCTTCAGCAGCCGCGAGGCCGCGGCCTCGGCTTCCGGCCAGCGGCCGGCATGGCAATGCGCGAGCACGGCGTTCATCTCGGCCGGGTTGGGGCCGCGAGCGGGGCGGAGGGCGGGGCGTTGCATGGGCGGTGTGATGGAGCGCCACGGAGCGTAGCCAGCAGGACGGTGTGTGGCTATGCGGGCTGATGCCGATTCGCGCGGGCACGGGGCTGGCGACCGCGCTCCCTAGAATCGGCGCACGCCGACCCCCGTGACCGACCGCCGCCATGTCCCAGAACCGCACCTGCCGTATCGCCCCGAGCCTGCTGTCGGCCGACTTCGCCCGCCTGGGCGAGGAGGTGAAGGACGTCATCGCCGCCGGCGCCGACTGGATCCACTTCGACGTGATGGACAACCATTACGTGCCCAACCTGACCTTCGGGCCGATGGTCTGCGAGGCGCTGCGCAAGCACGCGGTCACGGCGGCCGGGGTGCGCGTGCCGATCGACGTGCACCTGATGGTGCAGCCGGTCGACGCGCTGGCGCAGGCCTTCGCGAAGGCCGGCGCCGACGTGGTGAGCTTCCACCCCGACGCCAGCACCCACGTGGACCGTACGCTGCAGTTGATCAGGGACGCCGGCTGCCAGGCCGGCCTGGTGTTCAACCCGGCGGCCTCGCTCGACGTGCTGGAGTGGGTGATCGACAAGGTCGACCTGGTGCTGCTGATGAGCGTGAACCCCGGCTTCGGCGGGCAGAGCTTCATCCCGTCGACGCTGAAGAAGTTGGCTCAGGTGCGCCAGCTGATCGATGCCAGCGGCCGCGACATCCGCCTCGAGGTGGACGGTGGCATCAAGACCGACAACATCCGTGCCGCGGCCGAGGCTGGAGCCGACACCTTCGTCGCCGGCAGCGCGATCTTCGGCCAGCCGGACTACAAGGCAGTGATCGACGCGATGCGGGCGCGGCTCGCCGCCTGATCCGGCGCGGGGGCAGGCGCCGCGGGCCTCAGGCGTCCGGCGTGTCGAGCAGGTCGCGGAACTTGGACCAGCCGTTGCGCAGCCAGTAGAGCGTGCAGCCGCTGAGGTTGTCGCCCGGCGCCCAGCTCGGCCGCTGGCGCGGCATGCCCAGGTCTTTCAGGTCGTCCCAGTACTCGCTGTGGACGTGGCGCTCCAGCGCGAAGGCCACCAGCCGCTCGCTGGCGCTGTCGGTCAGCAGGCGGTTCTGGGCGTCATAGGCCGCGGCCCGCCCCGACGCGGGTTCGAGGAGCACGAGATAGGGCTTTTCGATCGGGGGAAACAACAGGGCGGTTTCTGCGCTCATGACGACACGACCAACGGAACGATTCAAGCTCGAGCTTCGAATGTGCCGGGTTGGCGCCTGTTACTCATGCTGGAGAAGACCCTGTGGAAACGGAGTGCGATTGCTCCATGTTGCGATGCAACAAAGCAATGCTGCGCCGCAATGAAACACTCCCGGGCGGAATACCCGGGTTGTCCTGATCCAGAGCACCGCAGAGGTGCATCGCCGCAAGGCCGGGCGTTGTCGGCCGACAACGGCGCTGGGGAGCGGCCCGCACAATGGCGTCCCGACTTTCTCTCCGAGGCTGCACTTGCCACCGCTTCATACCAGGCCCGAGGGGCTCGAGGCCGCGATCGTCGACCTCGACGGCACCCTGGTCGACACGCTCGGTGACTTCGTCGTGGCGCTCGACCTCATGCTGGGTGATCTGGCGTCGCCGCGGGTCGACCGTGGCTTCGTGGAGCGCACCGTCGGCAAGGGGTCGGAGCACCTGATCGCCCGCACGCTGGCGCAGGTGGGCGCCGCCGCAGCCTTGTACGAGAGTGCCTGGGCCCGCTATCAGCACCATTACGCGGCGATCAACGGTGAGCACGCCGCGGTCTATCCCGGCGCCGCCGAGGGCCTGCAACGCCTGGGCGACGCCGGCCTGCGCCTGGCCTGCCTGACCAACAAGCCGCAGGCCTTTGCCCAGGCGCTGCTCGAGCGCAAGGGCCTGTCGCGCCACTTCGTGCACGTCTTCGGCGGCGATGCCTTCGAGCGCAAGAAACCCGATCCGTTGCCGCTGCTGCGCACCTGCGCCGCGCTAGGTACGGCGCCGGCGCAGACGCTGATGCTGGGGGATTCGAGCAACGACGCACAGGCGGCGCGCGCGGCGGGCTGTCCGGTGGTGCTGGTGACCTACGGCTACAACCACGGCGAACCGGTGCGCGGTGTCGACGCGGACGGCTATGTCGACCGGATCGATGAACTGGTGCTCGATCGTGCGCCCCGCGGCGGCCGGACTCCGGCGCGTGGCGCCTGCTAGACTGGCTTCATGTTCATGTCGCGCAAGCACATCACGGGGTCTCACGACCGGGGAGCCTGGCCCTGGCGTCGCCGGGCCAGCTGACCCGCGACGCTGCACCTGACCGGTGGTTTCACGCCGGCCCCTGCAGCCACCCGATGTCTTGTTTGCGCGGCCGCCCGCTCCCGGGTGGGCCTGGGCCACGGAGGGCCCCGACGTGATCACCGAACTCGAATTCAAGAGCCTGGCCGAGCAGGGCCACAACCGAATCCCGTTGATCGGCGAGGCGCTCGCCGATCTGGAAACCCCGCTGTCGCTGTACCTCAAGCTGGCCGGCGGCCGGCCGCGGAGCTTCCTGCTCGAGTCGGTGGTGGGCGGTGAGCGCTTCGGGCGCTACTCCTTCATCGGCCTGCCCGCGCGCACGCTGCTGCGCGCCACCGGCGAGCACTGCGAGGTGGTGACCGACGGCCAGGTGGTCGAGACGCACCACGGCAACCCGCTCGACTTCATCGAGGCCTACCAGCGCCGCTTCAAGGTGGCGCTGCGCCCCGGGCTGCCGCGCTTCTGCGGCGGGCTGGCCGGCTACTTCGGCTACGAGGCGGTGCGCTTCATGGAGCCCAAGCTCGCCGGCGCGCGGCGCGAGGGCGGCATCGGCACGCCCGACATCCTGCTGCTGCAGTGCGAAGAGCTGGCGGTCATCGACAACCTCTCGGGTCGGCTCTACCTGATCGTCTACGCCGACCCGTCGCAGCCCGAGGCCTACTTCCGCGGCAAGAAGCGGCTGGCCGAGCTGAACGACCAGCTGCGCTACAGCGTCACCGCGCCGGCCGTGAAGCGCGGCGCCTCGCACGCGGTGGAGCGCGAGTTCGCGCGCGTCGACTACGAGGCCGCGGTGCTGCGCTGCAAGGAGTACATCGCGGCCGGCGACTGCATGCAGATCGTGTTCGGCCAGCGCCTGCGCAAGCGCTACACCGAGAGCCCGCTGTCGCTGTACCGCGCGCTGCGCTCGATGAATCCTTCGCCCTACATGTACTTCTACGACATGGGCGAGTTCCAGATCGTCGGCGCCTCGCCGGAGATCCTGGTGCGCCACGAGCAGGTGCCCGAAGGCCAGAAGCTGACCATCCGTCCCCTGGCCGGCACCCGCCCGCGGGGCGCCACGCCGGAGCGCGACCTCGAAATCGAGGCCGAACTGCTGGCCGACCCGAAGGAGCGCGCCGAGCACCTGATGCTGATCGACCTGGCGCGCAACGACATCGGCCGCATCGCGCAGACCGGTTCGGTCAAGGTGACCGAGGCGTTCGCGGTCGAGCGCTACTCGCACGTGATGCACATCGTCAGCAACGTCGAAGGGCTGCTGAAGCCGGGCACCACCAACATGGACGTGCTGCGCGCCACCTTCCCGGCCGGCACGCTGAGCGGTGCGCCCAAGATCCGCGCGATGGAGATCATCGACGAGCTCGAGCCGGTGCAGCGCGGCATCTACGGCGGCGCCTGCGGCTACCTCAGCTTCGCCGGCGACATGGACGTGGCGATCGCGATCCGCACCGGCATCGTCAAGGACAACGTGCTCTACGTGCAGGCGGCGGCCGGCATCGTGGCCGACTCGGTGCCCGAGCTGGAGTGGAAGGAAACCGAGCACAAGGCGCGCGCGGTGCTGCGCGCGGCGGAGCTGGTCGAGGAGGGCTTCTGACATGCTCCTGATGATCGACAACTACGACAGCTTCACCTTCAACCTGGTGCAGTACTTCGCCGAGCTCGGCGAGGAGGTGAAGGTGTTCCGCAACGACGAGATCTCGCTCGCCGAGATCGAGGCGCTGCGGCCCGACCGCCTGGTGCTGTCGCCCGGGCCCTGCTCGCCGGCCGAGGCCGGCATCTGCGTCGAATCGATCCGCCACTTCGCGGGCAGGTTGCCGATCCTGGGCGTGTGCCTGGGGCATCAGGCGATCGGTGCGGCGCTGGGTGGGCGCATCGTGCGGGCTCAGGTGCAGATGCACGGCAAGGCGAGCGAGATCTCGACCGACCGGCACGGCGTGTTCGCGAACCTGCCGGAGCGCTTCAACGTGATCCGCTACCACTCTCTGGCGATCGAGCGCGAGACGCTGCCGGCCGAGCTGGCGGTGAGCGCGACGACGCCCGACGGCGAGATCATGGGCGTGCGCCACCGCACGCTGCCGATCGAGGGGGTGCAGTTCCATCCCGAATCGATCCTGACCGAGCACGGCCACGCGATGCTGAAGAATTTCCTCGAGGGAGCGCGCTAGATGAACATCCCCCACGCTCACTGCCGTTCGCTGCCCCAAGGGCTGCGCACGGGCCCCTTCGTGACCCTTGGGGCGGCGACCTCTCTTGGGACGGCCCGGCGGGAGGTCGCATGATCACCGACACCGCCGCCCTGCAACGGACGATCGAGCACCGCGAGATCTTCCACGACGAGATGCTGCACCTGATGCGGCGCATCATGAACGGCGAGATGTCGCCGGTGATGATCGCCGCGCTGGCCGTGGGCCTGCGCGTCAAGAAGGAGACGATCGGCGAGATCGTCGCGGCAGCCACCGTGATGCGCGAATTCGCGACGCCGGTGGCGGTGGCCGACACCGCCGGTCTGGTCGACCTGTGCGGCACCGGCGGCGACGCGGCGCACACCTTCAACATCTCCACCACGGCGATGTTCGTCGCGGCCGCGGCGGGTGCGCGTGTGGCCAAGCACGGCGGCCGCAGCGTGTCGTCGACCTCGGGCAGCGCCGACGTGCTGGAGGCGCTGGGCGCGAGCATCGACCTCACGCCGCAGCAGGTGGCCGAGTGCCTGGCCGAGACCGGCATCGGCTTCATGTTCGCGCCCAATCACCACCCGGCGATGAAGCACGCCGGCCCGGTGCGCAAGGAACTCGGCGTGCGCACGATCTTCAACATCCTCGGGCCGCTCACCAATCCGGCGAGTGCGCCGAACCAGTTGATGGGCGTGTTCCACCCAGACTTGGTGGGCATCCAGGTGCGCGTGCTGCAGCGCCTGGGCTCGCGCCACGTGCTGGTGGTGTACGGCATGAACGGCATGGACGAGATCTCGCTGTCCGGCGAGACGCTGATCGGCGAGCTGAAGGACGGCGAGGTGCGCGAGTACACCGTGCACCCCAGCGACTTCGGCCTGCCGGTCCACGACACGCGGGTGCTGAAGGTCGCGAGCAAGGACGAGTCGGTCGGCTGCATCCGCCGCGCGCTGTCCAACGAGGACGGCCCGGTGCGCGACATCGTGCTGCTCAATGCCGGAGCAGCGCTGTATGCCGCCGATGTCGCGGACTCGGTGGCCGACGGTGTGCTGAGGGCGCGCGAGGCGGTGGCCTCGGGTGCCGCCGCGAAGACGCTGGAGCGCTTCGTCGCGACGACGCGCCGGCTCAAGGGGGCCGTGGCGTGAGCGGCGGCGACATCCTGGAGAAGATCGTCGCGGTGAAGCGCGAGGAGATCGCGGCCGCGAAGGGCCGGCGCTCGCTGGCGTCGCTGCGCGCCGATGCCGAGTCGGCCGAACGGCGGGCCGACCTGCGCGACTTCGCCGGGGGCCTGCGCGGCCGGATCGCCGCGGGCCGCGCCGCGGTGATCGCCGAGGTCAAGAAGGCCAGCCCCAGCAAGGGCGTGCTGCGCGAGCATTTCGTGCCGGCCGAGATCGCTGCCAGCTATGCGCGACACGGCGCAGCCTGCCTGTCGGTGCTGACCGACGAGCGTTTCTTCCAGGGGGCGGTCGCCTACCTGCAGCAGGCCCGGACCGCCTGCCCGCTGCCGGTGCTGCGCAAGGACTTCATGGTCGACGATTACCAGGTGTTCGAGGCGCGCGAGATGGGCGCCGACTGCATCCTGCTGATCGCCGCCTGCCTGGCCGATGCGCAGATGGCCGACCTGGAGGCCGTGGCGCAGTCGCTCGGCATGGCGGTGCTGGTCGAGGTGCACGACGGCGTCGAGCTCGACCGCGCGCTGCGACTGAAGACGCCGCTGGTCGGCATCAACAACCGCAACCTGCGCAGCTTCGAAGTCACGCTCGACACGACGCTCGACCTGCTGCCGCGGGTGCCGCCCGATCGCCTGCTGATCACCGAGAGCGGCATCCTCGCGCCGGCCGATGTGCGGCGCATGCGCGACGCGAACGTCCACGCCTTCCTGGTCGGCGAGGCCTTCATGCGCGCGCCTGATCCGGGCGCCGCGCTGGGCGCGTTGTTCGGCTGAGGTCCCGGTTGGCGGCGCCGGATGCTCCGCGCCTGACGCTGCCGCTGGGGCAGTCCTTCGACGCTGTCGGCGGCGACTGGCGGCCTGTCACGGAGTCGTTCCGCGGCAGCGCGACAGGCCGCGCGCTGATCGAGCGCGTAGATGGCCGGGTGCAGGCCGGCGCCACGGTCTACCCGCCCGAGCCGCTGCGCGCGCTGGCGTTGACGCCGCTGGCTTCGGTGCGGGTCGTGATCCTCGGACAGGACCCGTATCACGGCCCGGGGCAAGCCGAGGGCCTGGCGTTCTCGGTGCCGCCCGGCGTCCGGCCGCCGCCGAGCCTGGCCAACGTCTTCAAGGAACTGCAGCGCGACCTCGGCCAGCCCCCACCGGCGTCCGGCAGCCTGGTGCCGTGGGCGCGGCGCGGTGTGCTGCTGCTCAACACCAGCCTGTCTGTTGAAGACGGAATGCCAGCCAGCCATTGGAAATTCGGATGGGAAGCGCTCACTGACAAATTGATAGAAGCCGTGGCCGCGCAGCCTTTGCCGGTGGCATTCCTGCTGTGGGGCGCGCATGCGCAGGCCAAGGCCGGCCTGATCGCGGCGGCCGGTGGACCGCATCGGCTCTGGAAGGCCAACCATCCGTCGCCGCTGTCGGCGCGCCGGCCGCCGGTGCCCTTCATCGGCTGCGGCCATTTCTCCGCGGCGGCGGACTTTCTGGCCGCCGCCGGACGGCCGATCGACTGGTCGCTGCCGGCGGATTCCCGGGCCTGATCGGTGGTGGGACGAGCTTGTGAGGCGCGGTTGGCGTGATATAGTCGCGGGCTCGTCCCGGAGGGGTGCCCGAGTGGCTAAAGGGGGCAGACTGTAAATCTGTTGGCTTACGCCTACGCTGGTTCGAATCCAGCCTCCTCCACCAGGGCGAACTGTTCGTTCGTTTGAGTGTGTCGTGGTCCTTCGGGGCTTCAAAACCGTGTGATGCGCTGGCTGCGCCGGTCGAGGCAGCGACTCCCAGGGCGGGAGTAGTTCAATGGTAGAACCCTAGCCTTCCAAGCTAATGACGCGGGTTCGATTCCCGTCTCCCGCTCCACAGTTCTTCGGGTTTGCGGGCCTTCGGGCGGCGAGAAGGTTCGGCGGTCGGTAGTGATGTGTGCCTTGGTTCTGGCGAGCCGGGCGCAGACCAGTATCGATGCCCATGTGGCTCAGTGGTAGAGCACTCCCTTGGTAAGGGAGAGGTCGCGCGTTCGATCCGCGCCATGGGCACCACTTTCGCAGGCACTCTCAAGCAACTGTCACCCGCGACCTTCAGGAGATCGAGATGGCTAAGAGCAAATTTGAGCGGACCAAGCCGCACGTGAACGTTGGGACGATTGGACACGTGGACCATGGGAAGACGACGCTGACGGCGGCGATCACNATGGCTAAGAGCAAATTTGAGCGGACCAAGCCGCACGTGAACGTTGGGACGATTGGACACGTGGACCATGGGAAGACGACGCTGACGGCGGCGATCACGACCATTCTGTCGGCGAAGTTCGGTGGCGAGGCCAAGGCGTACGACCAGATCGACGCGGCGCCCGAAGAGAAGGCGCGCGGCATCACGATCAACACCGCGCACGTCGAATACGAGACTGCCAACCGCCACTACGCGCACGTCGACTGCCCCGGGCACGCCGACTACGTGAAGAACATGATCACCGGAGCGGCGCAGATGGACGGCGCGATCCTGGTGTGCTCGGCCGCCGACGGCCCGATGCCGCAGACCCGCGAGCACATCCTGCTGGCGCGTCAGGTGGGCGTGCCCTACATCATCGTCTTCCTGAACAAGTGCGACATGGTCGACGACGCCGAGCTCCTCGAGCTGGTGGAGATGGAAGTGCGCGAACTGCTCGACAAGTACGAGTTCCCCGGTGACGCCACGCCCATCGTGCACGGCTCGGCCAAGCTCGCCCTCGAAGGCGACAAGGGCGAACTCGGCGAACTGGCCATCCTGAAGCTGGCCGAAGCGCTCGACAGCTACATTCCCACGCCCGAGCGCGCGGTGGACGGTGCCTTCCTGATGCCGGTGGAAGACGTGTTCTCCATCTCCGGTCGCGGCACCGTCGTCACCGGACGTGTCGAGCGCGGCATCGTCAAGGTCGGCGAGGAAATCGAGATCGTCGGCATCAGCGCCACGCAGAAGACCACCTGCACCGGCGTCGAGATGTTCCGCAAGCTGCTTGACCAGGGCCAGGCCGGAGACAACGTCGGCATCCTGCTGCGCGGCACCAAGCGCGAAGACGTGCAGCGCGGCCAGGTGCTGTGCAAGCCCGGGTCGGTCAAGCCGCACACCCACTTCACCGCCGAGATCTACGTCCTGAGCAAGGAAGAGGGCGGCCGTCACACGCCGTTCTTCAACAACTACCGTCCCCAGTTCTACTTCCGCACGACGGACGTGACGGGCGCGGTGGAGCTGCCCAAGGACAAGGAGATGGTGATGCCGGGCGACAACGTGAGCATCACGGTCAAGCTGATCAACCCGATCGCGATGGAAGAAGGCCTGCGCTTCGCCATCCGTGAGGGCGGCCGCACCGTCGGCGCAGGCGTCGTCGCCAAGATCATCGAGTAAT